>NZ_CP172607.1:447500-3960000 GCF_044569405.1 Sporosarcina sp. SG10008 | reverse complement strand
ATCGATTCCCTGAGTAGCGGCGAGCGAAACGGGAAGAGCCCAAACCAAGAAGCTTGCTTCTTGGGGTTGTAGGACACTCTATACGGAGTTACAAAGGAATGGATTAGACGAAGCGACCTGGAAAGGTCCGCCGTAGCGGGTAAAAGCCCCGTAGTTGAAAGTCCATTCTCTCCAGAGTGTATCCTGAGTACGGCGGAACACGTGAAATTCCGTCGGAATCCGGGAGGACCATCTCCCAAGGCTAAATACTCCCTAGTGACCGATAGTGAACCAGTACCGTGAGGGAAAGGTGAAAAGCACCCCGGAAGGGGAGTGAAATAGATCCTGAAACCATGTGCCTACAAGTTGTCAGAGCCCGTTAATGGGTGATGGCGTGCCTTTTGTAGAATGAACCGGCGAGTTACGATTCCATGCAAGGTTAAGCAGTGAATGCGGAGCCGCAGCGAAAGCGAGTCTGAATAGGGCGATAGAGTATGGGGTCGTAGACCCGAAACCAGGTGATCTACCCATGTCCAGGGTGAAGGTAAGGTAACACTTACTGGAGGCCCGAACCCACGTACGTTGAAAAGTGCGGGGATGAGGTGTGGGTAGCGGTGAAATTCCAATCGAACCTGGAGATAGCTGGTTCTCTCCGAAATAGCTTTAGGGCTAGCCTCAAACTTAAGAATCTCGGAGGTAGAGCACTGTTTGGACTAGGGGCCCATCCCGGGTTACCGAATTCAGACAAACTCCGAATGCCGATGATTTATGTTTGGGAGTCAGACTGCGGGTGATAAGATCCGTAGTCGAGAGGGAAACAGCCCAGACCACCAGTTAAGGTCCCCAAGTATTCGTTAAGTGGAAAAGGATGTGGCGTTGCCCAGACAACCAGGATGTTGGCTTAGAAGCAGCCATCATTTAAAGAGTGCGTAATAGCTCACTGGTCGAGTGGCGCTGCGCCGAAAATGTACCGGGGCTAAACGAATCACCGAAACTGTGGATTGACATCTTAGATGTCAGTGGTAGGAGAGCGTTCCAAGGGCGTCGAAGCTAGACCGTAAGGACTGGTGGAGCGCTTGGAAGTGAGAATGCCGGTATGAGTAGCGAAAGAAGGGTGAGAATCCCTTCCACCGAATGCCCAAGGTTTCCTGAGGAAGGCTCGTCCGCTCAGGGTTAGTCAGGACCTAAGTTGAGGCCGAAAGGCGTAGACGATGGACAACAGGTTGATATTCCTGTACCACCTCCCCGCCGTTTGAGCAATGGGGTGACGCAGTAGGATAGGGTGAGCGCGCTGTTGGTTATGCGCGTCTAAGCAGTGAGGTGTGGAATGAGGCAAATCCCGTTCCTATAACATTGAGCTGTTACAGCAAGGGGATTTATCCCTGAGTCCCTGATTTCACGCTGCCAAGAAAAGCCTCTAGCGAGGCGGGAGGTGCCTGTACCGCAAACCGACACAGGTAGGCGAGGAGAGAATCCTAAGGTGATCGAGAGAACTCTCGTTAAGGAACTCGGCAAAATGACCCCGTAACTTCGGGAGAAGGGGTGCTCTGGTAGGGTGTTAAAGCCCGAGAGAGCCGCAGTGAATAGGCCCAGGCGACTGTTTAGCAAAAACACAGGTCTCTGCAAAACCGCAAGGTGAAGTATAGGGGCTGACGCCTGCCCGGTGCTGGAAGGTTAAGAGGAGAGGTCAGCGCAAGCGAAGCTTCGAATTGAAGCCCCAGTAAACGGCGGCCGTAACTATAACGGTCCTAAGGTAGCGAAATTCCTTGTCGGGTAAGTTCCGACCCGCACGAAAGGCGTAACGATCTGGGCACTGTCTCAACGAGAGACTCGGTGAAATTATAATACCTGTGAAGATGCAGGTTACCCGCGACAGGACGGAAAGACCCCGTGGAGCTTTACTGTAACCTGATATTGAATTCCGGTGCAGCCTGTACAGGATAGGTAGGAGCCTTGGATTCCGGAGCGCTAGCTTCGGATGAGGCGTTGGTGGGATACTACCCTGGCTGTATTGGACTTCTAACCCATGCCCCTTATCGGGGCAGGAGACAGTGTCAGGCGGGCAGTTTGACTGGGGCGGTCGCCTCCTAAAGAGTAACGGAGGCGCCCAAAGGTTCCCTCAGAATGGTTGGACATCATTCGTAGAGTGCAAAGGCATAAGGGAGCTTGACTGCGAGACCTACAAGTCGAGCAGGGTCGAAAGACGGGCTTAGTGATCCGGTGGTTCCGCATGGAAGGGCCATCGCTCAACGGATAAAAGCTACCCCGGGGATAACAGGCTTATCTCCCCCAAGAGTCCACATCGACGGGGAGGTTTGGCACCTCGATGTCGGCTCATCGCATCCTGGGGCTGTAGTCGGTCCCAAGGGTTGGGCTGTTCGCCCATTAAAGCGGTACGCGAGCTGGGTTCAGAACGTCGTGAGACAGTTCGGTCCCTATCCGTCGCGGGCGCAGGAAATTTGAGAGGAGCTGTCCTTAGTACGAGAGGACCGGGATGGACATACCTCTGGTGTACCAGTTGTCTTGCCAAAGGCATCGCTGGGTAGCTATGTATGGACGGGATAAATGCTGAAAGCATCTAAGCATGAAGCCCCCCTCGAGATGAGATTTCCCATTACGCAAGTAAGTAAGATCCCTCAAAGAAGATGAGGTTGATAGGTCTGGGGTGGAAGCACGGCGACGTGTGGAGCTGACGGATACTAATCGATCGAGGACTTAACCAATTTTGAAAAGGGCTTGATTACCCTGATTCTGTGTAGCACAATGTCTGTTTTATTCAGTTTTGAGCGAACAAGCTCAAAGAGTCTGGTGACGATTGCGAAGAGGTCACACCCGTTCCCATCCCGAACACGGAAGTTAAGCTCTTCAGCGCCGATGGTAGTTGGGGGTTTCCCCCTGCGAGAGTAGGACGCCGCCGGTCTCATTGAAAGACCATTACCTTATAGGTAGTGGTTTTTTTTGTGTTTATTTTTAATGTTAACTATTTGGAGAGTTTATGGGTATGTGGTCGGAAAAAGGAATGGTTCTTTATTGTCGGAAATCTGCATTTGGAATTAATCCTACTGGTTATATAATTGGTTAGGGATGAGATATGTGATTGATTAGCAATGGGATATGATCGTTACCAGTGTTATATGATTGGTTAGCGATGGGATCTGATCGTTGCCAGTGTTATGTGATCGGTTAGCGATGGGATCTGATCGTTGCCAGTGTTATGTGATTGGTTAGCGATGGGATCTGATCGTTGCCAGTGTTATGTGATTGGTTAGCAATGGGATATGATCGTTACCAGTGTTATGTGATTGGTTAGCAATGGGTTATGATCGTTACCATGATTATGTGATTGGTTTGCAATGGGATATGATCGTTACCAGGATTATCTGATCGGTCCGAGGCACCTACTCTCAACCAATAACTTAATACAATTCACCTCTATAAATATTCTATATCCCTTTATAGTTATCCTATGGCATTCTTTAGAATAGGGTATATTGAAGTAGAGGGGGTTGCAAATGACAATTATTAAAAATGTAGTGGTTCGTTTTTTTAATGAACGCTTTTTTGATCAGGCAGCACAGACTGCATACTATCTTTTATTGTCCATGTTTCCATTTTTTCTTTTCATCCTTTCCTTACTCAGTTTGTTTCCCGTTGATGAAGAGATGCTTTTGACATTTCTCAGGCCTTTCACGCCTGATGAAGCGTTTACTGTAATAGAGGAAAATGTTCGTGCGGTTCTCAATAAAGGGCATGGGAAGGTGCTATATGCAAGCCTTGTAGCAGCGTTCTGGATTACTTCCATGGCTGTACAGTCGCTTGCGCGTTCACTTGACCTGGCGAATGGCTATGTACGTCGCTATGCATATTGGAAAGTACTGATACGTGATCTTGGAGTAACGCTTCTTTTTATGTTAGTCATTCCGTTATCATTGTTTCTTCCAATTATCGAAAAGGCTTTATATAGAGTTGTGACTTATTACGATACGATTGAGGAATGGCAAGGTTGGTTTTATATTTGGCCGAATGTTAAATGGGGTTTGGGAACGTTATTTCTGTTTCTATTCTTCTTATTGTTTTATAAAGTGGTGCCAACAGGTAAGATGAAGTTTAAAGAAGCACTTCCGGGAGCACTCTTTTCTGCTATTGGTTGGCAGTTATTTTCACTTGTGTTTGGGAGCTATGTTTCGAACGTTGACTATACTCGCTTATATGGACAATTGTCGGGTATTATCCTACTTGTTATTTGGTTTTATTTGACGGCGGTTATTATTTTGCTGTCAGGTTTGTTAAATGCGGAATGGCGTAGGCCATCCGGTAGAAAGAGGAGGCGCGTAACATGATGAAGATATTGGTGGTAGACGATGATCCTAATATTTTGGAGCTTGTGAGCATTCAGCTGACACAGGCCGGGTATACAGTTATGAAAGCATCGGATGGTTTTGAGGCGCTGGAGTTATTGGAAAAGGACTTACCTGATTTGGCAGTCGTGGACGTGATGATGCCAAGAATGGACGGCTATAAGTTGACGAAGAAGCTTAGGGCAGAGGCGGATATATCGGTTTTATTGCTGACGGCCAAAGGGGAGCTAGAAGATAAGGAAAAAGGGTTCCTTGCGGGTTCCGATGATTATGTTGTAAAACCGTTCGAGCCGAGAGAATTGTTATTTCGGATAAATGCAATTTTGCGCAGATACGATAAAGCAGTTGATGTGTTCATTCAAGCTGGACCGATGAAAATAAATCGGCAGAGCTATGAAGTCTCTGTTGGCAAGAAAGTGCTTCTTCTGCCGTTAAAGGAGTTTGAATTACTTTCGGTTTTGGCATCACGGTCAAATCATGTATTTACAAGGGAAATACTAATTGAACGGGTATGGGGTTATGACTATGAGGGCGATGAACAGACGTTAAACGTTCATATCAAGCGAATTCGAGACAAATTGGTGAAGCTGACAGGGGAAGTGACCATCTTAACAGTGCGAGGTGTTGGGTATAAGCTTGAAGTGTCACCATCATGAGATCGCTGTACGGAAAATTTATCGCGATGACAACCGTTATCATGATAGCAAGTGCGCTGATTGCATTTCTAGCGGTCAATACATATTACCATCAACAGCTGAAAGGGCAAAACGACGAGAAGAATATGAGCATTGCGAAAAGCATTGCGTCATTCATTGAATCGGATAAGGAATTAGATCTGGTAAATTACCTTGAAACGCAGTCTGCGGTCGGGTATAAGCTCTACGTTGTCAATGAAAACCAAGAAGCCACGATGTATGGGGAAGCATTTCGGGTAGAAAATCTTTCAAACAACGTTGTAGAACAGGTATTGAATGGTGACGTGTATCACGGGATGAGAGATCTCCCAGGCGAAACGTTCGTAACCGGATTTTTCTCGAATGAATTAGCAAACACCGTGGGGGTGCCCTTTGAATATAGTGGGGAAACATACGCCCTTTTTCTACGCCCAGACATTAAGATGCTCTTTACGGAAGTGCACTATATCCTTGGTGGGATGGTGCTGATCATGGCAATTATCAGTTTGCTGGCGATGCTGATTGTGGCTAAAATGTTGATTGATCCCATTACAGAGTTAACTGCCGCGACGAAAAAAGTTGGCGAAGAACAGTTCTCTGGAACGCTCGATATTAATCGAAAAGATGAAATTGGGCAACTGGCGAAAAGCTTTCAGCTGATGACGAGGAAACTTAGTGAAAATGATCGGATACGCAAAGAATTCATAAGCGATGTGTCGCATGATTTCCAGTCACCGTTGCTTAATATAAAAGGATATGCAGAGCTGTTGTTGGACGATAAACTCACGGAAGATTCACGGAAAAGTTATGCTAACGTTATCCAATCCGAAACGGAACGATTGTCTTCATTGACGAAACAGTTGCTGCTTCTCACATCACTCGATCAGTTATCATCCCCACTCGAAAAGAAGACCTTTGACTTGGACATGCAGTTGAAGGAGACGGTCCGCAAGTTTAGATGGTTGCTTGAAGTGAAAGAAATGACGTTAGAAATGGATCTTGAAGAAGTTCGTTTCACCGGAGACCCTGCATTTCTTGAGAAAGTTTGGGAAAACCTGCTATCGAATGCACTAAAGTATACAGAGATTGGCGGTGCGATTGAAGTCGTGTTAACCGAACAGCCGGATCATGTTACAGTTCTTATCCAAGACAATGGAATTGGCATTGATGAAGAGGGACTTGAGCGCATTTTTGACCGTTTTTACCGAGCAGATGACTCGAGAACACAGGAAACAGGCGGAACAGGACTTGGCTTATCGATCGTCATGCAGGTTGTTAAACTGCATGGTGGAACAATTAACGCTGTTAGTCGTAAAGGGCAGGGTACGACTTTTACTGTGGTGTTTCCGAAGTTGTAATGTCCTGTTCATCTTGCGTTCATATAGGATGTTTAAGATATGGGTATAACATTAACATTACAGGAGGAATTAAATATGGAAGCAAAATGGAGTCTACGATTGATTCGTATAGCAGCAATTTTTGGTTTGATCGGTACAGTATTAGGTTCACATATGGCCGGAGCAGGATCACCTGCATTCCGTCCAATTCACGCGCACATTTTATTAGTTGGTTGGTTGTCTCTATTTGCTTGGGGCGTCTTCTATCGAATTTACAAAGTCCGAGCAAAAAAACTGATTGCGATTCATGGATGGACGGGAATTATCGGAGCAATCGGTCTGACGTCAGGTATGTGGCTACAATTCATGCGACCGTTTGGGGTGAATGAAACACTGTCACTTATTCTGTACATCGTTGGTGGAACAATTTTACTCATTAGCTTTGCATTGTTTGTTATTATTACATTTTTAACTGAAAAAGAAAGTAAACGATAAGCGATTACAATATGATAGATTAATTCAACACAAAAAGTCACTTCCTTGATTTAAAAAGGAGGTGACTTTTTTGTGTGAAATTAAAACTCAATATTTATTTTCCCGTTAACGAGCGTTAAGCTCGCATCAAACTTCTTATCAGAATTGGAGACGAAACCTTTTATAACATTCGTTTTTCCTTTCGTGCAGAGAAGTTTAACTTGAGTAGGCGTGAGCTTTTTTTTCAAAAAGACAGCAGGAAAAGTCTGCTTGCAACCACTTGCGTAGGCACTGCAACCGTAGAATTCTTTGCGTGCAATAATCATACCTTCTTTACAAGCAGGGCATGGAGCGACTTCGACTTGTTGATAGGAGGTCCGTTGAGGCATCTTGCTCACTACATTGGCGGCTAGTTTTGCATCAATGGGCTTGGCGTTTAATTGGCCCGGTACTTCTTCCAATAAGCTGTTGATGAACTTCGCAATGCTGCCGAGAAAACGTTCCTGTGTTCCTTCACCATTGCCGATCTTTCGTAAATACGCTTCCCATTTAGCAGTCATGGACGGGCTTGCGAGAAGATTCCCTTCGATTGCTTGGCAGAGAATGCGCCCTTTATCCGTAATGGAAACGATGTTTTTTGTTACGTCGATATAAGCATGCCGTTTGATCGTTTCGATGATTCCACTTCGGGTAGCTTCTGTACCGAGTCCTTCAATTTCTTTTAAAATATCGGTCTCTTTTTTATCCTCGACAAGTTTTCCGCATGTTTTCATCATCGCGATAAGTTGGCCTTCTGTATACGGTTTCGGCGGCATCGTTTTGCCTTCTTTAATGCCGATATCACTTTCCACAGGTTCGTGCATCACAAGTGGCGGTAGCGTTGGCTCGTCCTTGTCTTTGTCATTTTCTTTCGCCGAACGGATGAACAATGCTTTCCAGCCCTTATCGCGTTCCGTCTTCCCGATTGTGAAGAATGGGAGCTTGTTGACTTCTGTCGTCACTTTCGTTTCAGTGTACAGATAATCAGTATGGAACATAGCGAGTGTGGTGCGGACAACTTCTTCATATAAGTTACGCTCGATGGTCGAGAGCCCAGCAAGTACCCCTTGTGAAGGAATTTTCTTCGTTGGAATGATTGCATAATGCTCCTGTACTTTTGAACTGTCGACATAGCGCTTTTTCGGAGCGAGTGATGCGACAGGGAAAGTATGACCGATAAGCTGCTGATACTCGGTTACTTGTCCAGCGAGATAGGTGAATTCACTTGGTGTGATATACCTGGAATCCGTCCTTGGATACGTCACGAGCTTCTTTTCATAGAGCCCTTGCATTGTCTTCAATACATTCGCAGGACTTATTTTCCATAGGCGGTTTGCCGTTGCCTGTAGTGTAGACAGTGCATGTAGCTGTGGAGGCGGCGTCCGTTTATCGACCGTTTCTACCGAAGTAACTACACCAGGTGATTTCGGATGGATATTATGTTTTGCGAGAAGGTCCCGGATAATTTCTCTTTTCGAATCCTTTGCTTTGGCCTTACCTTTATATGTCCCGTTTGCGGCAGTAAACGTCGCTTCGATTTCATAAAATGGTTCAGAAACGAATGCTTCAATTTCTATTTGCCGCTGATAAATAAGGTAAACAGTCGGCGATTGCACACGTCCGATTGAAAACACATCTCGAATGCCGCGTGCTTGCAACAGAAGGGAATAGAGCCGAGAACCATTCATCCCGACAAGCCAGTCACTAATTTGTCGGGCTTTCGCCTCCTCATACATCAGAAGATCTTTGCGATTGTCTTGTAAATTCGCGAATCCTTTGCGCACTTCATCGACTTCCAGCGAATTAATCCAAAGCCGCTTTATCGTTTGGTTTTTGGCGCCTGTTTGATAATAAATACTATAGAAGATATTCGATCCTTCACGGTCCACATCACAAGCATTAATGACAGTATCAGTAGCTTTAATCAGCTTTTTTACAATGGCGAACTGCTTGGTTTTATCCTTTGCGACCTGAAACTCATAGCGTTCCGGCAATATTGGCAAACTGGCAAGCGACCACTTGGCCCATTTCGGATCGTACTCTTTAGGTTCTTTTAGTTCGACAAGATGGCCGATTCCCCATGTAATATATGCACCTTCAGAAAAAATAGGGGAGGGCAATAACTCTAAATAGCCTTCATGTCGCCGTACAGAAAAAGCGTCTGCGTATGCCTTCGCTTGGCTTGGCTTTTCGGCTAAAATTACTGGTTTCATGACAAGACCTCTTTCACTGATAAGGAAAAAACGTTAGTTCTCCTATTATCTCATAGATTGAGAAGGTTTTCTAATCAATAGTTAGGGTGAAAATTAGTGCTAAGCTATGTGGAAGTTTATTTGGTTTTCAAGTAGAAAAGACAATACTCAACAAATAGTTGAGAAGTGACAAGTAGAATTAATATTGTTGATACCGTATTGTCATTCTTGGTGATTATCAAGCTTTTGATAAGGATAGTATCATTAAGATACATGAGGAGGGCTTTCAAGCAGGCTATTTTGATGAATCATTAAGGGACCACCTAGCGAACGCTGCAATTAATTACTATGCAAATAAATCAGCTGAAGATTTAAAGTTAGAATTAACTAGAGATGTAAGTCTTGCTTCAATGTCCTTAATTTTATTAGCAAATGAAGCTGGTTTTGAAACAATCACTATGTCAGGTTATGATTCTAAACAATTAAAGGCGACTTTAAATATATCTGAAAGGTATTTAGACGTTTTGCTTATAGCGATTGGTAAAGGAACTACAGCCGGTCATAAAACAGTAAGACATGATGTGAACAAGGTACTTTATAAAGACAAGATACTGTAATTATTTTCTTCAGCAATATGATATATAAAGAGTTGTAATTCTTTTTAAATTCCTTCATCATAAATCGGCAATTCAATCGTTATGATAAATCTATTCTTATTTATAGAAGCTTTTATTTCACCTTGCATTAAATGAACTAGATTCTTTGATATACTCAACCCAATCCCTAGATGTCCTTTAGGGTTTCCATTTCTATATTCACCAGAATAATATCTATCAAATAGTTTAGATAACTCTTCCGGTTGCAAGTGATGTCCATCATTTGCAACCGAAATGTAAATCGTTTGATGATTATTCCAGCCTTTCATTTCAAATGTATTCATTGCATACCTGGTAGCGTTATTGACTAAATTACTAACCACCCTTTGCATATGGTCCTTATCCACTTTAATTCGACAATCATTCTCTATTTCATTGATCAAAACACAAGGTATTCCCTGTAAGGCTACATCCACCCCACACGTTTCGTATAAATCTTCTAGAAGGTCCTTTGCATAGAGCACTTCACCCTTTGTAGGTAGCTGATCTCCCTCGGATTCATTGAATACCTTTAATTGACCAATCAAAGTATCCAGTTCTTTCACTTTTTTATCAATCACTTTTAGGTATTTTTGAAAGTCTTCTTCGTCAACAGCCATCCCATCTCCTAACCCCTCAACATAACCACTGATAGAGGCTAAGGGTGTCTTTAAATCATGGGTAATGTTTGTGATAAACTGTCTACGTTTTTGTTCAAAGACCATTTGTTCCGCCTTGTTTTTCTTTAAACTCAATCGCATTTTTTCAAAATGAGTAGCAAATCTACCAATCTCATCATTTCGATCATAATTAATGGGGAAATCGAGGTTTCCTGAAAGAATTTCGTTCGATACTTGTGTTAATTCCTCTAAAGGCTTAACCACTCTTATTTTTATAAAACGGGTTAGCACCATTGTTACAAGAATATAAGGAATAGCAAAAAAGAGGCTTATAGAAATAATGAAAAGTAATTGTTCTCTTGACGAACTAAATCCCACCAGTAATAGGCCCATAAGCAAAGGCGAAATTATGAGCAGGATGAGAATAGATTTTAATGTCGATATTAATCCTCGTTTCATTGTAAATCACCGTTAAACCGATAACCTACACTACGAACAGTGACGATGCAATTTGCCAACGCGAGTTTATCTCTAATTTTTTGAATATGGATAACCACAGTGTTTAAGTCCCCGTATTCATCAAATCCCCATACTTGATCATACAGATGCTGTTTTGAAAAAACTTGATTTGGATGGGACAACAGGAATGAAAGGATATCAAACTCTTTTGCGGTAAATTGAATTTCAACTCCGGATTTTTTGACTACTCTGGATATCCTATTTACTTGTATATCGCAAAATTTTAAGATTGACTTTTCATCAGTTTGTAAGTTTGTAAATGTCGTTGCTCTTCTTAGTTGGGCTTTTACCCTTGCTACAAGTTCCTTTATAGAAAACGGCTTCACCACGTAATCATCCGCACCTAATCCTAACCCTAAGATACGATCTAGTTCTGTTTCCTTTGCACTGATAATAATGACAGGCAGTGTAGACTGTAGCCGAATATTCCTCAAAATTTCTAGCCCATCAATTCCTGGCAACATTAAATCTAGCAAAATAATATCAGGCTGCACTTTATTGAAAATGGTTAACGCTTCATTCCCTGAGTTGCAGATGATAACTTCAAAGTTATCCTTCTTGAGATAATCCCTAATTATATCTGCTAGTTCAGTCTCATCCTCAATTATTAAGACTTTCTTATTCAACGTCAGGCCTCCTCTGGTGTAGATTTTACTGCTTGATTTAAACTAAAATGTCATTTTACGTATACAGGACTAGTGGGATCAAGGCGCTTAGATTGTTAAATGTATGAAAAATAATTGGAACAAGCAAGTTGTATTTAGAAACGACGTACAATGTGCCAAGTATAAGGCTAATTGTTAAATAAGGCACGATGTTTGTGAGGTCAGAGAAACTGTGCATATGCAGTAATCCAAACAAAATGCTTGATAGCAACACACAACCCCATACGGGTATACGACTTGATAATCTGTAGATCAGCAAATGCCGGTATACAAATTCTTCTACTATCGGCCCCATAATACCTAGAATAGCGAGAATGAGAATTGTAGGAAATGCCATTGCGATCTGATAAACATTTTGATCATTGGTTGCATCACCGATAGGTAACAAGTAGTAAGCCAAAACAGAAAATAAGATGAAAATGAAGTAGAAGCCAATCAGTAACAATAAGCTACGAGAAATGGATTTCTTCAGAAGTTGCCAACTATCAGCCAGATGCTGGCGAAATAAAAAGATTCCTGCGATAAAAAGCACGGTATATAACATGAGTGTCATGGCTGACCTTACTTCGACCGTATACAGATGCTGGAAGAAACGAATTGCAAAAATAAGACAATAAGTAAGTGCAAAAATAATTATTTTTCTGATAGGTACATTTCTGGTTTCGGTCATCCTCTTTCACCTGGTTTACTTATTATAAAAGTTTCGTTTTTGCGTAACCTGATATTCACCATAAAAATTCCTCCCTCTTTTTATTAATCGTACAAGAGGAAGTTAATGTGTTCGTAATGACTAGATAGTAATTTTATAAAGCTTTGATAAAGTTTTGATAAAGTCATTAATATTCCTCTATTCTTTTTTTACCATTAATCAATGCGGTGAAGTAATCATTTAATTAGTGGAGGATACAAGCTACAAATGATTGATTAAATCGTGATTAGTCTGTATGTTTTAATTGTATGGGAAATTAGGAGGATTAGTGATGGATAAAAGAAACCAAGCTTTAATTATCATAGATGTGCAAAAAGCTTTCGATGATAAAAAATGGGGAGAACGAAATAATCTTCATGCCGAAGAAAATATTAGTGAGATCCTGACATTATGGAGGGAAAAAGGGTGGAAAGTAATCCATATTCAACATATGTCAGATAATCCAGATTCCGTATTTCATCCTAAGAATGTTGGATTTGCAATTAAAAAATTGGTTGAACCTACTGCTGAAGAAGTAGTGATCACAAAGAAAGTAAATAGCGGTTTTATTGGTACAAATTTAGAAGAATATCTAAAACAAAATGATATCTCAACGGTTGTAATCGCAGGATTGACCACGCCTCATTGTGTTTCTACGACTACAAGAATGAGCGGTAATTTAGGATTCAATACATACCTTATTTCAGATGCAACAGCAGCCTTTGGTATGACGGATCAAAATGGTACATATTACGATGCAGAAGTGATACACAATGTTTCTATTGCAACTTTGCATGAGGAGTTCGCGAAAATAATTACAACAGAACAACTAGTAAATGAACTTTCATAGTACTCTTATTGAACCACCGGATTGTTTATAGCCAAATGAGAAGGTGTAACAGGGCAGTAATAATTGAATAAAGGGAAGAAAAACGCCTTAATTTAAGGCGTTTTTCTTCCCTTTATTTGTGTCAGTGTTAAATATTAACGGAGTCAGTAATAAATTCACCCAAAATGATTGATCTTCTAATCCTCGTTATTGTTAGACTATTTACTCGGAAAAGTCTATCGTAAATATGGTCTACAGTTCTTATCAAGTAAGGGATTCAACAAATGTTATTCAAGTATAGAGGTTGCTTGACCCATATCATCCACATAATGGGATGACCGGTTTCATGACCACACCTCTTTTCTTTTTACGATGAAACGTTAGTTCTGATAGTTGTATTATCGCCCAAATGGGGGAGGTTATCTAATGTATGACGGCACCATATTTTATTTCTTCATGGGTTACTCAATTCAATGTAATATAGGGATTTTATCGATCTTATAGAATATAGAAATGAAGATCAGTGTAACAATCAGTACTTTTTAAAGCAATGAGATGTACAGAGAGAAAAATGAAAAGTATATTGTTGATGTATATGTCTAAATTCACTTCTCTGAACGACGAGGACCAACTATAGCTGAAATATAAACATTGAGGAATTTAACAAGGGAACCATTGAACCATTCATCTTGGATAAGGAGAGGTCCCCACCAGTAGTGGGTGCACTCCAAAACGATTAATCCAATAGACCAAATGAGTTCAAACGCTTCCAAGCGCTATGCCATGTTTGCTTGAAGCTGATCCATTTTCAATAATGATAAGTGATATACCTTAAGTAAGAGCAGCTTTCCTTAGATTTGTTGAGTCCTTTTTAACTACCTATTTTTGTTCTAGCTTTATTGTAATCGGTGGTTTAAGATGATTAATCGACTTAAGTTAAGACCTGTTTTTTACAATCAAAAGATTGAAGTTGTTAATTAAACAACCACGCTTACATCGATTAGAAAAAGTGATGTTTTCATTCCGAACAAGTTGGCGGGGGATTTGTTAGCAATAATTACTCAATGCTGGAAAGTGATTTTTAGTATTCCAATTCGAAGGAGGTCGTACTTTAATAGTTATGTTAGAATTAGTTTACGAGTTAAATAATGGTAAACCAATTCAGCTTGGAGGGAACTTATGAAAATCATCATTTTTGGAGCTTCTGGAAAAACAGGGAAGTTGCTTGTTGAGCAAGCGCTTTCTGACAACCATAGGGTCACAGCATTCGTAAGAAACCCAAGTAACTTAAACATTTCCAATCCGAACCTTGTGATTGTACAGGGGGATGCAACAGATGCATCTGATGTAAAAAAAGCTATTCTTGGGCATGATGCAGTTATTTCAACACTTGGAACGAACACTGGATTACGAAAAACGACAATACTTCATGAAATGACGCAAAACATCGCTCAAGGTATGAAGGAACAGCAAGTGTCGCGGATCGCTTACATGGCTTCGGCAGGAATCGACAAGGAAATACCAGGTGTTATCGGGAAAATTACGATAAAATTGCTTGGAAATGTGCTAGACGATCATCATAATGCAGTGGCTGTATTAAAAGATAATAATTTACAATGGACGATTGCAAGACCCCTAGGACTCAACGACAAACCGTTTACAGGGACATATCGTAAAGAAGCGATTGGGGTTCCTAAAGGCGGCCGTGCAATTTCTCGTGCGGATGTCGCCGACTTCTTATACCAGGCCATTGTCAATGAAGAATTTATCCATCAGTCTGTTGCTTTGAGCGACTAGTCAACAAGAAATGCTAGATAAAAGCACAAGAATAGTAGAAGGCCGAGTTCTAACACATTTAGAGATGTGTTAGAACTCGGCCTTTGAGTGGTCCATCTACTATTGATGTATCGTATTCATTAAAAGTAGCGTTTTTATTGTATATGTGGGTGATTCAAGGTTTCCTAAAGGGAGATACCGAACCGCGATATTTGCGAGTAGCGATGATATCAACCGCCCCGCATGACACAGGCAATTAAGTAGTGAGGTGAAACGGAAGTTATTGGTGAGGTACTTGATAATGTGAGTGCTGCTGAAGTCAATAGATTAAAAGAGATGCTACCTTTCAGTATTTTACCGCCACAGGCCCACACAAGCTTTTTCTCGGAAAATAAAGATCATTAGATTCCAAAGAATTAGAGGTAAGTATAAAGAAGATAAAAGTAATGGTACAAGATCAAATTGGTATGACGGTTTATATGACTGGTCCTGCAGGAATTGTTATTGACACCCTAAGCTTGTTTTCTAGAGCTGATCTTGTATTAATTTTATCAACGGTCGGAATTATTTTGGTTTTATTGATTGTCATTTATCTTTCGCCGTTACTTGCTTTGATTCCTTTACTAGCTACATACACGGTATTTATTTGTATGGCGGCTAACTATAATCAGGATATTCTAAAATGAAAGGCGAAGCTGAATAGCAAGAACCCATTATTAGGTGCTTCACATTAATTAAAGTCTCAATTGTATAGTGGGAAAATGCACATAAATCCTGGTTGTTAATCGGGTTATGTGCATTTTTATATTTACGTGCATGGCGATACCATCAATTAATGCAAAGAGCCGCTCAACTTCCAGATCAAGATTGAGATTTTTTTAGTAAATCCATCGTATACAAATAACTAATGAGCTTTTGCCTACCTTCTAATATTCCATCATCAAGTATATTTAATTTAGATGTACGATGTTTCACATGTGCTTTAAAAGCAAACCAAACTGACATTTCTGCAAGTAATTCTGTATTGTCGGATACACACTCAAGTAATACAATGATGACTCATTCCCTTTTACATATGTGAACGAAGTTCTTCCAAGACCGCGTAACTCGCACTTTTCATTGGTGCGGACTTTTTATGGTCGACAATCTTTTAAAAAAAGTCGAACGCGTATATGGTCTATTTACCTTGCATAACAAGAGATTCAATAGCCTTTATTAAAATTTAAATATTGCTTGACCCTTATCACCCACATAATAGGATGACGGGTTTCATGACTGCATATCTTTCGGTCCGTAATAGAAACGCTTGTTCTGTGAATATCGCATATAATGGAGAGGTTTCCAAATTCATAGTTGGTGTGAAGGCGGCTGTTAATGTCAAACAAACCTTGAGAACTCGGTGACATTGTAACACTGTAGAAAACAAGAGTATGATTCAGTTAAGACAATTGTTTGTTGTGAATTAGTAATTGCTAGAAGAAGTCCTTTAAAAGTTTTGACTTTACTGGTTTATGAAATCCATACAACGTACACACGACGTACACAGGAGTCCTCTATACTAGGTCTAGAAAGTACTATCGGAGGTGTAGGGTACGTGAAAATATACTAGAATCATGTCCATAGTTAAAGGGTGACGTGGATAGATGTGGAGAGTGCAGCTATGAAAAGAAAGATATTGTTAGTCGAAGATGATACGCTGATGCGTGAGTTTATAACGGATTATTTCAAAAAGGAGCAATGGGAAGTATACGAAGCGGAGAACGGAATGCTCGCACTGGAGATTTTTGAACAAAATTCCATTGACCTGATTGTTTTGGATATTATGATGCCGGAAATGGATGGGTGGTCGGTATGCAGGCGCATTCGCAAGGAGTCAGACATACCGATTATCATGATTACAGCTAGGGTGGAAGACGATGATCAATTGATGGGGTTCGAGTTGGGTGCCGATGAATATGTGACGAAGCCTTTTAGTCCGAGGGTATTAGTGGCTCGTGCTACCGCATTAATGAAAAGAACGGAAGGTACAATTGGTCGTGAAGGAGATATACATACCTTTGGCGATCTAGTAGTAAACAGAATGGCTCATACTATTTCCGTGGCGGGAAATATGATTTCTTTGTCACCAAAGGAATATGATTTGCTTATCTTTCTTATCAAGCACTACGGTAAAGTTTTATCCCGTGATTATATTCTGGACGCTGTATGGGGATACGATTATTTAGGGGATTTGCGGACAGTAGATACCCACGTCAAAAAATTAAGAGCCAAGCTTAGTGCCGAAGGTCGATATATAGGTACCGTCATCCGCGTAGGTTATAAATTTGAGTTGGAAGCATGAGAAGGCAGGGGGTAGTCCTTAAACTTTTTGTGGTAACATCTATTCTGATTATGACTGTTTTTTCCCTTGTGATGCTTGCGGAGGGCTTGTTTTTCGAGCGGTTTTATCGAATGTCCAAGATCCATGCACTAGAGCAGAATATGAGCCATTTCGAGGATCAATACGAACAGGTTGGATCCAATAATCAGCAAGTTTCACGGCTACTCGGTGCGTTTATGAATGATAATGATACCAGTACTTCCATCTTAAATCATCGGTTTGAACGGATTAGCATAAATCCTTATTTTCTGGAGTTGCAAACAGATAGACAGGCCATTACCATTCGTGTGCCCGCGGATGGTATGGAACTAGGTGCTATTCCGAATGGGATTCAGATCGGTGATACAACAGTGATAGACGGTATTTTCATGGATGAGGATGATACTGTCATGCAACTTGTTGCCATACAGCAGAAAAACGAAGATCTCGTAAATGGGTTAACACGAGTGAAGGGTAAAATAACGGATTTGATGCTACCCGAACAACGCTCGTATAACCCTCTATATCAAGATACCCTGATCGATGAAGCCCTCCAGGACTGGATGCCGAAGCTGGAACAATATGAATCTCGTTTGCAGGACGGTTCGCTTGTTCAGGCGGAATGGATAGATAATTGGAGTGGTGTCCAATACGCTATTCTGATTAAATCGCTAGCACATAGTGAAAATACAGAACGTTATTTATTCGTCATAACTTCTCTACAACCAGTTGGGGAAGCAGTCGAGATACTCAAGAAGTATTTTGTATATTTGACGCCGGTAATTATTATGCTCACCATTATTCTATCTTTGATTTACTCGAGAATTGTATCCCGTCCGTTAGTTACGCTAAACCGTGCTGCCGCGCGACTCGCCAAGTTAGATTTTACCATGGAGCCTGAAATTCATTCGAAGGATGAATTCGGGGAGCTGTCGCGCAATCTAAATGCGTTGTCTCAGAATTTAGATACGACCTTAAAGGAACTTACTAATATGAATGTGAAATTACAAGTGGAGATGGAAGAAAAGCGGCGATCCGAGCAACTTCGTAAAGAGCTAATCGCGAACATATCGCATGAATTGAAAACCCCTTTAGGCATTGTAAAAGGTTTCGCAGAAGGGTTGCAGGATGGAGTAGCGAGCGACAAAAAAGACCGTTACCTGAATCACATCGTGAATGAAACAGATCGGATGAATGCTTTAATAATGGATATGCTGGAGCTCTCCAAATTCGAAGTCAAAGCCATTCATTTAACGCTTAGAAGCGTATCCATGACAAACCTTGTTCAAAATGTAGCTGATTCGTTTTCTCATCAATTAGAGGAAAAGCACCTTCAATACAAGTTGAACAAAGTAGAAGAACTATTTGTAAAGGCAGATTCTAGACGGATTGAACAGGTCGTTCTAAATTTATTGAGTAATGCCATTCGACATGCTGTGGAGAACAGTGTCATTTCCATTAGTATCGAGCGGACATATTCTGGAAAGGTAGTCACGGTAATCGAGAACGCTGGACCGCCCATTGCGGAGGACGATTTGAACCGGGTGTGGGATCAATTCTACCGGATTGAGCGTTCTCGGGATCGTAAATCTGGAGGGACCGGTCTGGGACTCGCGATTGTCAAACATATCCTGGAGCTTCATGATAGCGAGTTTGGTGTAGCGAATACAAATCAAGGCGTCGCATTTTCTTTTACCTTATATGAAAGTAGAGGAGAATCCCATGAATAACAAAAAATACAGCTATATCATTTCAGCTCTGTGCATGCTTCTTTTAACTAGTGGTTGTGCTATGAAATCTGAGTCTGAAGCACCGGACGCGCAGCCATCTGAAACAAATCAAGACAATACCACCAAAGTAGAGGACGCTTTAGCGGATTCCGGGAATGAAATATTAATTGTAATAGATCAGACCCCAAAACCGATAGAGGGAAATAGTTTCGATTTCGTAGTGAAACAGGTACCGGAAGGATTCGCGCTAGCCGAAATACAGTGGATTTCCAAGGATAATCTGATTGTAAATTCGGTTCAAGATGCCATTGAACACGGAGCTAATGGGGAAGATGGATTTTACATTAGTGGTGACGGACAATTCTCGGGTTTCATATATCCGGATACGATGAAGGGTGAGGAAGGTCAGGTTGTATTTCTATTCAAAGATTCCGAAGGCAATGAGTTAACTTGGAAAAAGAAATTAACGTTGAGTCCGTCAGCAAACTCTCAGGAGGGGGGTAAGAATGAAAATGCCATTGAGATTCCGCAAGATGCGTTAGAGCAATATATGCAGGCTATTGCTAATCAGGATGCTGCAAAGTTGGTCGAGTTATACGGGGGTAGTTACCAAGGACTCATTAACTTATTTCCCGAAACAGACACTAGTGACAAGTTGAAATTAATTGATCAGTATCTGAAGCTACTGCCAAGGATTTCACTGAATGAAATTCTTGAACAGACCGTAGTAAGCAAGGACGAATATATATTCGTGATTACGTTAAAGTTGGAAGACGGAACCTTGTTCCATACGAGGGAGTTTGACACGACCACTGAAAAGTTTACTTACACAGTTAAACGAGTCGATGGCAAGCTGAAAATGATGGAACTTCCTCCATACCAGGCTTAGTTTGATGGTAGTCACGATGAGTTGAAACTTTTGTTAACATCATTGAAAGCAATGATGTTAACAAAAGTAAATACTAAGGTATATCGTGCATAACTTTTCATTCGATATTGATTAAAGGCTATATAAAACCGACTGATGGGCTTAATAAATTGAGATTCTGATTTGAATTTTGGGTAGTATAATAACCTGAGATGGGAGAGCGTCACGCTGACGGTTTGAAGGTCGACGTTTCGCACCCAGTATGCACCATAAAATGAAATGCGGTTTGAGCTCTTGATGAATAAGGGTTCTTTTTTTGATTGATAATTGAATCTAAGGTGACAGTCAGAGCGACCCTTCCTTTAGACTCGCTACGGATGAATACTATCTTCAGGCGAAGCAATTGAAAGATGGTACCGAGGGGGAAAGTGACCAGAGCTTGAAAAAAGTCCTTTCCAAGCTGAAGAGCGGGAGAATTTGATTTAATAAGATAGAGTATGTGGGTGACTGACATCCTAAATGTAGTGGCGTTTATTCAAAAAAAGCGAGTCACACTCCGGTAAGAAAAAGGGGTGACTCGCTTAGTTATATTCTACTTGTTGAATAAGTCCAGACTGTCAAATTAACGGGAAGTAACTCAATCTATTTCTCTTGCTCTCTGTGTATCCCTAACATTTTTCTGAACGGTTATCGCTGCAAATATACTAAGAACGAAAGCCATACCATAGAACCCTTTTTCACTTAAGACAATACTTCCTGCGTTGTATAAACCGATGGCCATTAATAAAATAGATATAATAAGTGCTAACCAACTAATACCATAATAAATGTTCGTGACTGGTATTCCTTCTTCTTTATCTCTTACAGCTTTTTGTAAAGAGACAGATGAATAGAGTCCGAATACTAAAATTGCAAAGTAATATCCTTGTTCATTCAGTTCCATAGCTGCATTATACAGGCCAAAGAGATAAGCTGATACTCCTATTACCAGTGCTGCCCATGAAGCTCCTTTGAAAACCGGAGTTGGTTCTCCATCTTTTCTTTTTATTTTCATTTTTGGGGCATTTTGTTTTTCTTTATCAAATAAATCTTCATTATTATTAGTCATTGAATGTTCTCCTCCCCTTTCGACAATCATATCTGAACGAGTATAAATCAGCAATGTTTTTTGGGAATAGTCTAACTCCTCTAAAAAGTTGACTCTGATTTTAAGTCTACAAAAGTGTTAGCTTTAACAGGGATCATCAAGGATTATTCGCAAATGAGTTCGTTTCTGTCATTCTTTGAACATTGCAGCTAATTTTTTGTAGGAACTTTTATAGTATGTAAATAAGGGGAAATTAACTAGTCGTGTATATATAATTTTATGGGATATATTCTGCGTATTGGGAGAAAGAAGAGGTATACAAAAAAATATCTATGGTGGTGAGAATTCTTTCCAAAGTTATATTGGAAAGCAGGGGATTGGTTAAAATGATGCAGCCCATCTAAGTAAGTCTCTTCTTGTATTACAATTTTCTAATGGATTACAGCCCAATCCGAACTAATACATATTATTTTAACGTAACTATCAAACTGGACAAACTGACGGAAATTGTACACTGAATCCAAATGGAAATACTCGATCCCGATTGGACTTATGGGGAAAAATGATAGCAGGCGGATACTGTAGCTGTTAATTACATATTATGATTGACAGGTTTAAATATTACAGGGTAAAAATGAAAAGGGGAGGAAACAACATGTTTATACATTCATGAGAGTCTTCGAGGGAGATCAAATCATACAAAAAGGACACGCTTTTAAAACTCATTCTTAACTTTTAGGTATAATACATATGAACAAATGCGGCTAGTTAGCTAATTAACATAAGAGTCTTTATAATTAAGGTATTGACATCCATGAATACTATTTGAAGGATGAAAATAAGTTCTAAATCTGGAAGCACTACAACCATCCCTTTTTAGCTTGCATTAAACAGAAAAACTTCTATTTCATAAAGAAATTGAAGTCATGTACATTGTTGAACAATCAGTCATTAACTCATTTATTAAAAAATAGCTTACACGAGATCATTATCAAGCGCAGGAAAAATTTATTTTACAACTACTAAATAATCGGAGGAGAATGACTATGGCGTACCTATTACAAGTGGATTTTAAAATGGATGGACCATTCGGAGATGAAATGGCGGAAGCGTTTACTGATTTAGCAAAAAGCATCAATGAAGAAGAAGGATTCAAGTCGAAAGTTTGGACAGAAAGCCCAGAAACAAATGAAGCCGGTGGAATTTACATTTTCGAAACAAAAGAAACAGCTGAAAAATATCTAGATATGCACACTAAAAGATTAGCCGGATTTGGAGTCACAGCCGTCAACGCAAAAATCTTTGCGATTAATTCTAAACTTACCGAAATTACTAAAGGGTCGATAAAGTAAATAAAAAACCTGTAAATTTATTGTTAAAATTCACGGATTTTATATCGTCTCTTATCAAACGAAAAGTAGTACATCAGTGCTTGAGTAGAAACTCTTTCTGTAAAGAAAGTTCAGGATACTCTTGAGAATTGTATTAGTATCTAGCCGGCCCCCTTGAGGGATCAGCTATTTGACCGTCCGATCTATCAAATCGGAGGTCTTATTTTTTTATTCAATTTAATTTCTTGATATATAAGATTGGATAGCTAACAGGTAGGATCTTCATTTCTACAAGGGGATTTTTGTGAAATGGGTCTTTTACAACCACAATTTCTTTTGAGTGAATAGGAAAAAGAGCTGATATTATTCGAATAGTATCAGCTCTTACCTATTACTACTTAACGGGAAGTGTATCCAGCATCCACATAAAGGGATTGTCGATCTACAAATGAATATGGGGTTTCCGTGCAACAATTATCTTGCACGGAAACCCCACACTAATATCAGATTAAGTTTTTCACGACTTTTGACATCGTTCCTCCGTCTGTTTTCCCAGTAAGTAATGGTTTTGCGATTTTCATGGCATCACCCATGTTCATACCTTTGGTGATTCCTGCCTCTGTCAACATTGTTACAATTTCGTCTTCGCTAAGTTGTTTAGGTAAGAATTTTTTGAGCAGAACTAATTTTGCTTCTTCTTGTGCAATTAAGTCTTCACGCTGTGCTTTTTGTGCGCCTTCCAGCGCTTGATTGGTCTGTTTGATTTCGCGGTTGACGATGGCAACTTCCTCATCAGTTGAAAGAACTGCACCTTTTTCCTTTTCAGCGCTATCGAGTGCTGCTTTTACTAATGTTAGTACTCCTTTTGCAAGCACATCTTTTTCCCTCATGGCATTCTTTAGATGTTCGAATACGATTGTCTTTAACATTTTTGGATCTCCTCCTATTAGTGGTTAAAAGTATAGAAGAGATGCATGTGAAAAGCAACAAATGACGATTTATTTATATTGACTTGAATCAGCACAAACTCCCTGCTCTGCTGATTAGCGGAACTCTGGCTAAGGTCGCCGCGTCCTGCGGATGTCCGTTCTTTTTTGCATGGTTATTCAGCTAACTACATTCATAATTGTATGGTGCCTCACATAAATAATAGTGTATCTTAGGGAATTAACTTATGGGTACAGGAGGCAGGAATAACTATGAGAGAAAACAATGGAGGGGAATCAGGTTCTTCCACGCATCTAAACAGAAATGTATCAAAATTTTGGGCTGAGGAAATGCATTCACAGACTGTAGGTGAAAGAGGTCCTGTACTGGAGCAGGACAGTATTTTACATGAAACATTGGAGACCTTTGTCCATTCAACAATTTTAGAAAGACCAGTGCATGTTAAAGGCTTTGGTGCTTTTGGTTACTTTGAGACTGTGTATTCTATGGCAAAATACACAAAGCTGTGCTTTTTACAAAATCCTGGGCAGCAAGTTCCAGTTACTGTGAGGTTTTCGCTTGCTGTAAGTAATAAAGGTACTCCGGATACCTCACGAAATGTGCGTGGATTTTCTACTAAGTTTTATACTGAAGAGGGTATTTTTGATTTGGTCTTCAACCATATTCCTGTATTTTTAGTACGAGATGCTATACGTTTTCCAGAGACCATTCAAGCTTTTTTACCCTCGCCCGTAAATAACTTGATGGATCCCGAACGGTTCTGGAGCTTCATAGCCAGAGCACCAGAATCAACCCATTTTGTTGTTCGGCTTTACTCTGATGCAGGCACAGTAAAAAGCTTTCGCCACATGCCGGGTTATGGTGTGAATACCTACGTTTGGAAGAACGGGGAGGGGGTACGCAGTTATGTAAAATATCACTGGGTTCCTTATGCTGGGGAGCAGTATATAGATGCTCAAGAAGCCGCCCGATGGAATGGCGAGAACCCAGATATTGCAGGTCAGGATTTGTATGATACCCTAGCAAAGGGAGAGCCTGTTGTATATGGGCTTTATGTGCAGCTTATGAATCCGAAAGATGAAGCCACTCTTCCTTATGATCCATTGGATGATACAAAAGTTTGGGATAAACAGCAGTACCCTCTGATGCCGGTTGGCCGCTTGACGTTGAACCGCAACCCGGATAACTATATGGAACAAGTGGAGAAACTGGCATATTCACCGTCCAATCTTTTGGAAGGGGCCGAATTATCAGATGATAAGATGCTGCAGGGACGCGCCAATATTTACTCGGATTCCCAGCGGCGGCGGCTTGGACCAGATTTTCGCAAAATACCTATCAATCATCAGGAAGACTGGACTCCAGCAACACAAGTGACAAGCGGCAACGGCAGATTTGTGGAGGGGCATCTTGAACGATCCGATTTGGCAAAACCGGATGATTTTACGCAGGCCGGGCAATATTATCATGCTCTTCCCCCTGAGCAACAAAATCACCTAGTAAATAATCTTTCTGCTGATCTTGCCGGCATATCCGATGAGACACGACGCATTGTTTTGACGTATCTGTACAATGCATCGCCGGAAATGGGAGAACGGGTTGTCCGACAAATTAAGACACAGACAAAGGGTTAATTCGATAACTTTCACTAAAATGATCAAACCTTATTATGAATTTTTCGAATTTAGGTACATGTACAATACACTACTCAAAAAATACAATTGAACAATAATAAAATGAAGATTGGACATGTACGCGGATGTCTAATCTTTTTTCTTGTTTATTCAGAATTTAGAAAAAATAAAAGCACCAAAAGTTCAAAAAAGGGAGCGCTTCTCTACATTGCATGTCATTGAATGAAAATGAGTTTTGTGATTATTGATTTTGTGAAGACAACTAGTACAATCTATATTTTCAATACGGTTTCTAAATCTAAATTACAGCAGAAGATTAAGAAAAAGGAATGACTAGCCTGTACCAAAATAAGAACGGTCATGAAAATGCCAATATTGAATATATTCACCTTCCCGCAAATCGGAAAGATTCAAAAACCTATAATTATTCCTAGTTGACGTTTTCTTAGAAATCATTTTGTTAATTTCATATTTTCCTTTTGTGGATAGGTAAGGATATGATTTTATGTTTCTTCACTCTCAATTTCCACCCATGACTGTGACCAATTTTCTATTTCTTTCAAAACCGGCTCTAATGAAAGCCCTTTTTCCGTTAAGGAGTACTCAATAATAACAGGTGTTTCAGGTATAACATCACGCTTTACAATCCCTTGTTGTTCTAAATCTTTTAAGCGTTCTGACAAAACTTTGCCACTGATTCCGATAGAAGATTGAATTGTACTAAATCGGTTTGAGCCCGACAATATTTGATTGATAATCAAAGCCATCCAGCGCTGACTTAAAAGCGAGATGGCTTTTTCAAATCGGGGACAAATAATAGATTGCTTCATTTTTTCTTTCACTCCTTTGTATGCAGTATATAACATGGCGGGTTTATTTCGTAAGTAATTAACTTACTTGACAACTATAATGCTCTATAATATAGTTAATTACATAAAGTAACTAACTATAAAGGGGAATAGAGAAAATGAATAAAAATGATGTGGGTACGGTTATTTTGCGTTTGGTTTTAGGTCTTACTTTTTTCATTCATGGATTATCTAAGTTTCAAGGGGGCTTAGCTAACACTGCTGGTTTTTTCGAAAGCCTTAGTATTCCAGGATTTTTAGCTTATGCCGTTGCAGTTATAGAGTTAATTGGCGGTATTCTGCTGATACTTGGTATTGGAACACGAATTATTTCTGTATTGTTTGCTGTTATTATGCTGGGGGCAATTTTCACGGTAAAAATTTCTGCAGGGTTTCTTGGCAATGATGAAATGGCGGGGTACGAATTGGAATTGGCACTACTCGCTATGTCCATTTTTATCGTTTTTGCAAACAGCTCTCGTTTCTCATTAGGTAATAAAATCTTTCGTTCTGAGGGACAAAAATAAAAAATGGAGGTAATAAATATGGAGTTTCATAGCAAACCAAACACTTTTGTAGGTCATGTAAACATTAAGGTACAAGATTTAAATCGATCACTTACGTTTTATCAGGAGATTCTTGGTTTTCAAATTCTAGAACAAACTGAAAAAACGGCTAAACTAACAACGGATGGTAAAACGAGTGTACTATCAATCGAACAACCAGAAAATGTAGTACCGCAGTATGAAAAAACTACGGGTCTATATCACTTTGCCCTTCTTCTACCTAAACGCTCAGACTTAGCTGAAATCGTGCATCATTTTATGGAAATCGGTTTGCGGTATGGATCATCAGATCATCTTGTAAGTGAAGCTTTATATTTAGCAGACCCAGATGGAAATGGAATTGAAATTTATATAGACCGCGAACCTTCCGAATGGACTTGGAGTAACGGTGAAGTGGCAATGACAGTGGATCCATTGAATTTTGAAGATCTTCTATCCGAAGGGAGACCGCAGTCATGGAAAGGTTTACCGGCTGGGACCGTCATGGGGCATATTCATTTACATGTATCTGAATTGAAAAAGACCGAAGAGTTTTATACTAAGGGCCTCGGTTTTGAAGTGGTTAACCGGTATGGCAATCAGGCGCTTTTCATCTCTACGGGTAAATACCATCATCAAATTGCCTTAAACACTTGGGCCGGAGTTGGGGCTCCAACACCACCTTTAAATAGTGTTGGGCTGGAGTCGTTTACTATAGTTTTAGCAGATGAGGTAGCAAGGAATAATGTTATCGCCCAGTTGAAGAATATTGGTGTAGCTGTGACAGAAGAAAACGGTTCTTTTGTATCCTATGATCCTTCTGGGAATCGTATTTATCTAGGGATTTAAGGGGGCGATTTATAAAAGTAGAGTATTGAAGCCGAGATAAATAAATCGTATAGGTGGTTATTATGTGGGGTTTTTAGATAGACTATTAGGTAGATCTAATGAGGAGGAAAAAACAATGACAAATGAAAAATTGAAAATAGGTATTGTTCAAGGTAGTGTGCGTGAAGGGCGAAACGGTGATGCTGTAGCAAAATGGATGGTTGATTTTGCGGAAAAACGTAATGACGCGGAGTATGAAATCGTAGATCTTGCAAATTACAATCTTCCATTCTTGGGTTCAGCAAATGCACAACCTGGTGCTGAAGGACAAATAAAAGCTTGGTCAGAAAAAATGGCTTCTTTCGATGGTTATATTTTCATCACACCTGAATATAACCATGCAATCGGTGGAGCGCTAAAAAATGCACTTGACTTCTTAAACCCAGAATTAAACAATAAAGCGGCTGGTTTTGTTGGATATGGTAGCTTGGGCGGTACGCGTGCACATGAAAACCTGCGCCTGATTTTGGGTGAGCTACAAGTTGCTGACGTACGTACGGCAGTTACGTTCTCACTTATGTCTGACTTTGAAAACATGAGCGTGTTCAAACCTGCTGACTACCATGCAGCCAACGCGAACACAATGCTTGACCAAGTCCTTTCTTGGAGCGGTGCATTGAAAACTGTACGATAAATTAACAATTTTGTGCCAAGTGCCACTCCACAACTTGTAATTTTGTTGGTACTTGGCACGTTTTTTTATAACGTCAAAAAGGTATACGTTTGAGGATGACCTTTTGGTAATTTAAAGTTCATTTGCGTTATATCTATCGGACATAGAAACGTGGAATTACACATGTGTTGATTAACCAAAGGAAACCAGTAAATGACTGCTTAGTTTTGTGTTAAAACACTAGTCGTCTTACGTATTCTTAACTGTCATTATAATTGACTAGCATCTATCTTAGTGGAATTTTTCCCCTTAACCTGTTTTAACGTCGCTACTATAAGAAAGCTAACAATTACTAATAAGAGCCATGAACTTACCTTTCCTAGATGAACGAGACTCCATGCATCGGTTTGGTTTGGGTATTTCCATGCACCAAAGAACGTTGCAATATTTTCAGCTATCCATATAAAAAATCCGATGAGCACAAAAGAAAGTGCGAGTGGCATGCGGTAACGAGTTCCATCAACCTCGTATGTGACCCATGATTGCCAAAAGACGATAATTACAAGTCCAGATAGCCACCACCGAACATCGATCCAATAATGGTGAGTGAAAAAGTTTAAATAAATTGCAGCTGCAAGAGGCACAACTATCAAAAACGGTGGCCACTTAACCAGTTCAACCTTTAACCTCCTCCATGCCTGGCAAAGATAACTCGCTACACTCGCGTACATGAATCCACTATATAAAGGCACTCCAAAGATTTTGAAATAGCCATCCTCTGGATAAGCCCAGGAGCCCATATGTACTTTGAAAATTTCAAGAGCAAGTCCAATAAGGTGGAACAATGTGATAACCTTTAGTTCATCCCGTGTTTCAAGCCCAGAACGCACCATCCACCATTGCATCAGAAGGAAGATAATGAGCAGCCAGTCATAACGTGGTAGGAACGGAAGTGGGATGAATTGTGTAAAAGCCAAAGAGGCGAAAATGACGACAGGAAACAAACATGATAGGGCCTGCTCCCGGCCAAAACGAACGAGTTGTTTTGATGCTCTCATGATTTGTGTCTCCATTTTTGGATGGTTAAATTCATGAGTAACTCCCTTTTTATGAAATAACGTAAAAAGATGTCCTTTTTCTTTCAATGTTAAATACCTCCACTTTGTTAACCTTGGTTGTCTTCATCACTTCGGTATTCCAAAATATCTCCAGGCTGACAGTCCAAAGCTTTACAAATCGCTTCTAAAGTTGATAATCGAATCGCTTTTGCCTTTCCATTTTTCAATATAGAAATGTTAGCCATTGTTATTCCAACCCTCTCTGAGAGTTCTGTCACGCTCATTTTCCTTTTAGCCAACATCACATCAATATTGATTATTATTCCCATTGTTTTCACCTCAGACTGTTAAATCATTTTCTGATTTTATATTAATAGCTTCTTGCAAAAGTTTTTGGAGAACGGCAGCAAAGACTGCGATTACCATTGGAGCAAAAATAAAGAGCATTCCAACCAATATGACACCCGGGGCGTCGTCTAACTCCGCAAAGATAAAGAAGAAGGGCATACCAACCACATATAAGCCACTGATTGTGATTGCACAATGTTTTATATTTTTCAAAGCTTTTACAGATATTTCCGAGAACGCTTTGCTCTTATCAATATAATTTAAAAGTTTAAAAGCCTGATACAATGCAACGAAAAATGGTATCGCCGAAATATACATAATTATTACAATACCATATAGTACATATGAGAACTCCGAATTACTTTCTGCTGCTTCTTTAGCTAGCAGGGGCAACCCAAATATACATAAAGCAACAATAGGGATTCCAAGAAGAATAACGGCTATTTTTAAAAAGTTTGTTGAACCTCGTTTCAAAAAAAAGCACCTCACTTATTTATTAGTAATTTCATTTTAGCACGTTTTTTATCGATTCGCAATAAATGTTTATCGTTTTTGGTTGTACCTTATTTTATAAAAACATCTTTTTAATTTTAGGCAAAGATAAAAAGCATTTCTCATTACAGGGAAATGCTCCATAACTTTAAACTATTCAATTTATAACTTGTGCAACTACTTATTTATCCATGGCTCACTCTACCTGAATTCGCTTCTGATTAGACTGCCCTTTTAATACCATACATGTGCTTGTCGAATAGGCGACTAGCTCATCCTTTTCATCAAAGATATTACACGTTAATAAACCTATTGAAGAGCCTTTTTTCATTAACTTCCCCTCAGCACGTAACTTACCTCTGAAAACTGGTTTGAGGAAATTCGTTTTTATTTCTACCGTTGAAAACAGTTCGTCTTTCTTGAGTGTGGTCGCAAACGCATAGCCCATCGCGGCATCTGCGATATCACATATTATTCCACCATGAAGTGTTCCCATCGGATTGTGTAGTTTTTCCGTCACGTTGAGTTCAATGATCACCTTTGCATCCTCCGCTTTGGTCACTCTAAATCCAATTAAATCAGCAGCAGGTGATTCAGGCAATTCGCCCTTAGCAACCTTCTGTAATACTTCTAAAAAATTCATCGATTAGCCACCATCCTTATAAAAGTAAAATCCTTTTTAGAACGGTCATTCTAAAAATGTCAGTCTAAGACGCTCAATATTGCATTAATCACATTCTTAAGTTTCTCCTTATCAGCTGTGGTTTTAGCTAAAACTAGCATATCAGTGTTGGAACATTCAGTAAAATAACGAGTGCAATACAATCTATAAATAATTATTACTTCTTAAAAAGTTAAACCATAACCCGCTATTTCTAACTTCGATTCCTAGTATCTGGAGTCACAGAAGGTCCATCTTCAAATTCACTTGGGGAAAGCTTTTTAATCCATGCATAAATAGAAAAAGCTGTTTGCCCCATACTCGGGAACAAACAGCATCTTAAAACAGTTCTCTTTCAAACTCATCTCCCTTTCCAGGTTGAAAATGAATGGTTTGCGAATTAATTGGGAACCAAAATACTAGCTATACTTCAGTCAGGCTAATTTTGCTACTTTCATTCATCATTTCTAAGAATTTAAGCGGGATATTGAAGTCATTCTTTTCATTAAAAAGAGGTGTAGTAAACTCTTCATCCATTCGTTTAATTTCATTGACTTCTTTTTGAAGATTCTCCATCTTTTGATCCAATTCGTTGGCAGATTCCGCGGCCTCTTTCAACTCTTTCGTAATTTTTTCAGGGACAGATTTGTTGAATTTATAAAAGATTTTATGTTCCAGACTTGCCCAAAAATCCATAGCAATTGTCCTGATTTGCATTTCCACAAAGACGTGCTCTACCCGATCTGTCATAAACACAGGAATTTTTAATATCAAATGAAGACTACGATAACCATTGGGTTTGGGATTTTGTATGTAATCTTTGTACTCAATCACTTCAATATCCCTTTGCTTTTGAATCATTTCACTTAGTTTATAAATGTCGGAGTTAAAGGAGCAGTTAATACGAATGCCTGCGATATCCCGCATATTTTCCTTTATGGAAGACAGGGACAGTTCAACATTTTTACGATGTGCCTTTTTGATAATGCTTTCTGGTGTTTTCAAGCGGGTATTAATATGTTCGATGGGGTTGTATTCATGTATTAATTGAAATTCTTCTTCCAAGATATTGATTTTGGTGCTCACTTCGTCTAACGCAAATTTATAGGCCAGCATGAATCTCGTCATTTCTTTTTTTAGATGATTCAATCGGCTATAGTCTAGTTCATTTGTCAGTTTCAAAATAAATTCCTCTTTTCTTTACGCTCACTATGACTAAGATGTTCTATAGTTGGCTTTTACTTTAGCTTCTCTCTTGCAATTGAATGGTGACGTCCGGTAGAAATACCATGCGATGTAATCTTCTTTGCCTTCGTATTTTCATATCCTTTTTCAATAAAAAGAATGCATTTACTCTCAAATAAAGCTGTTCACTTACTTTGGGAACGTTCTTGTTTGTGCATCTACTTATCGCCAATTGAATGATAGCACGAATACAAAAAAACTTTACTTGAGTTCTAGCTATTTTAGCATTTCTACTGGATATTTGCTGTTTCGTTCACTCTTTATTCGAAAAGAGGAAGCGGGTCCTGGGAGATAAATCAGTTCTCCTTCTTTGCCACAATCCTCTGTTATTCAGGAAAGTCTAGGCGATGACCCCATCCAGATTGTTACAATAGTAGCAACGATATGTGTTATTTCAAGAAATACGATAAACTTTATCGTATAAAATGAAAAGTGATTTTTTAAAACGATTTGAAAAAGACTTCGCCTCGAGGAATCACATCTTGTACTACTTTGTTGGCACCTTTTGTGACACCTGCATTGATCCTATTGCTTGCCAGAAAATGGCTGCCGGTTTCAGTAGGAGATATGTTTTTGTCGGTCATAAATATTGTTCTCATTCCGATTGTCCTAGGACTCATTGCGAAAATGCTGTTCCGCAAGCAAGTAGAACAAAGTGTAAAGGCTATGCCGCTTGTTTCTGTTATAGCGATTGTTTGCCATTGTCGTGGCGGTTGTCAGTGCAAGTCAGCAGAAAATTGCTGAAACAGGACTGCTCATCTTACATGTTGTTATTTTGCATAATTCTCTTGGCTATTTGCTAGGCTATGGGGTTGCTCGCTTAATGAAATTGGATTATGCTGACCGGAAAGCTATTTCCATTGAGGTGGGAATGCAGAAATCTGGGCTCGGTGCCGCATTGGCAGCAGCACACTTCTCACCACTTGCAACTGTGCCGAGTGCCATCTTTAGTGTATGGCATAATATTTCCGGCTCACTACTCGCAACATAGTGGAGCAAAAGATCTGAAAAAGTTAAAGAAACAGATGAGGCAAGTCTGAAACCATTGGAAAATTAAGGTTTTTAACAACTTATTAATTTTTTAGGTACCCACTCGTGGAACTATACAGATATGGACAATCTTTTAATTGAATTACTAATCCATGATCAAATGTTTCCCTGCAAAATTTGCAATGCCTGTTGTATTCGGCATTCTATTACTACAAGTCTTAGCATCATTGTTCGGCAAAGTCTTATAAAAATATCAAGTGAATTTTTGTTCATAGTGTGAAGCCATACAGCTATAAAGAAATCCGCAGGCGGGTACAATTGCAGGGAGACCCTTTGGATTTAAATGACTTTATTGTTGTCGATCACATATGTTAGTATTTTACGGAAAAGTGTTCACGTCGTAATTGCCGCAATGATATTCAATTAAAGTACCCATTCGTAATAAAAAGTCAACCAGATATTCCTGGTTGACCTTTTTATATATGGTCTGATTATAACGGTAATCGGGTTAGTAAGAGTTATCTATACTCCATCTTTAATTGATGATTTTCATCATAATGAGAAGTAGGGTGATATGGGATAGATGGAATTTCTTCGAGATTGTGTAAACGCTTTTTATATTCTTCTAGGTATTGTTTTCGCTCTTCTTCATCATGTGATGGAGTCCAAGAGATGAATGGTTCGACGGGTTCAAAGCCAGCAAAGTAAAGCATTCCGTGATTAATAGGATAAAGTATCTTTTCATTCATATCACCGTCCATTCCATACGGCGTATACGCACCTTTAGGAGAGCCTGTTGTAGCGGACAACATCGCTTTTCTACCTTTGAGACCGCCAGTATCATATCTATTACCTCTCGAATAAATAAAACCAGAAGCAAATACTCGATCAAACCAGCCTTTTAAAATGGCAGGAACAGAATACCACCATATAGGAAATTGGAAAATGACAAAATCCGCCCAAAGAAGTTTATCTTGTTCTTCTTGAATATCTGGAGAGAAACTACTCGTCTTCGTTGCATGTTTTTGTTCAACTGCATATTTTAAAAAGTTCTCGTTTTGAAGTGATTGAAAGTCATCACGGTCAGCGACAGCTTTGAAATTCATAGCATATAAATCTGACACTTTGACTTGATGACCTAGAGATGTTAATTCTGAAACGGCAAGGTCTTTTAAAGCACTATTGAATGATTTTGGTTCTGGATGTGCGTAAATAATTAATATATTCATGATCTCAGCTCCTATAGTTTAAATACATTATTCACGAAGGAAAAAAATCCTATATTCATTAAAAGTCGATTTCCAGTTGTTTTTTAGATGTAGAGTTTGCTATCAGTACACCAGCTAAAATGAGCATCGCAGCAAAATAGCCTTGTAGCCCCATATTTTCATTTATGAAGATGAATGCAAATATAGCTGAAAAAATGGGTTCAAGCGAAAAGAGAAAACCGGTGCTTTCAGGTGTTGTGTACTTTTGAGCAATTGGCTGCATAACAAAGCCATAAGCAGAGCAGATGAGTGCTAGACCGAGTATAGAAAACCAATGAATCGCACTAGCCGGCAAAACAGGAGTCTCAAATAGAAAGGTTCCAACGGTTGCAAACAGGGTAGTGAATCCCAGTTGATAAATACCTAGCTGCAAGGCATCAACCTCGCGCACAAAGCGGTTTGTCACGATAATATGGACTGCATAAAGGAAGGCAGCTACTAAACAATAGTATGCGCCGGATGCAATAGTAAAATCATCTCCAATCAGTAATAGTGCTAAACCGGTAGAGACAATTAGAACGCCGCATACAATTTTTCTACTGGGGAGTTTACGTGTAATGAATATTTGTAAAACGGGAACGAGGATAACTGTTGTACTCGTCAGAAAACCGGCTGTAGAAGCAGTCGTGTTTTTTACGCCGTACATTAATGCAATGAAAATCCCACATAGCAGAGCGCCTACAATCGCACTATACTTTAACGTTTTAGCGTCTACACGGATTATTTTTTTGAAGAATATCAGTACCATAACGATAAATGCAATGCCGAATCGTAAAGCGACAATCGTTATTGGAGGAATTACATCCACAGTGATTTTCATGAAAATATATGATGCTCCCCAAGCCAATGAAACCGTAGCTAAAATCAAGTTTGCTTGACGCTGTATCATGCTCGGAATTCACCCCCTTCCATCTGTTTATCTATATCGTATCACCGGTACTTGTATTAATATAATTAATATTTATAATGTAACTATTAGATTAGCTAATGTAAGGGAGTGAGAGAAGATGAATCCGTATGATGCTTTTGTCAAAATCATTGAAACAGGCAGTTTTACCAAAGCAGCTGAAGAGCTTCGCTATACGCAATCTGCTATTAGCCAAATGGTCCATTCATTAGAGAAGGAGCTTTCGACCACGCTGATTTTGCGCTCCCGCAAAGGGATTACGTTGACACCAGATGGCGAGGAGTTTTTACCTTATATTAAGAATATACGAAATTCACATCAGGAATTAATAGAAAAGCATAACGAGATGCAAGGACTGCATAGTGGACTTATCAGAATTGGAACGTTTTCGAGTGTTTCATGCAATTGGTTGCCAGGATTGATGAAGGATTTCAAGGAACAGTATCCAGCTGTTCATTTTGAATTACATCAAGGCGAATATACGAATATCTCCAATTGGATTAAAGAGGGAAGCGTTGACTTTGGCTTTGTCAATCCAACTGCTGTCACGAATCTGATAACCATTCCGCTGCAAGAAGATGAAATGCTTGCTGTATTGCCAATGGACCATCCTTTAGCTAAGCACCGCAATGTTTCCTTGAAAGAATTAACGAATGAACCCTATATTCTTTTGGATGAGGGCGAACTAAGCGAACCGTTAACCATTTTTAAACAAAATAACTTAGAACCCAATATACAATACCGGGTGCATGATGATTATTCGATTATGGCCATGGTTGAACAAGGGCTTGGGCTTACTATTTTACCTAAGCTTGTCTTAAATAGGTGCCCGTATAACATTGTGACGAAAACGATCTCTCCAGCTGTTTTTCGTACAATCAGTTTGGCATACAAGGATAAAAAGGTATTGCCGATAGCAAGTAGATATTTTATTGACTTTATCATAGAGAGAAATAGCAAACTCGTTTGAAGTTTAACACCGGATTGCAAAAGAATTCCCAATAAAACCTCGCAACTTATAACTTTAAAAGAATGATAAATTGGAGGAGGCTGCTGTTTTATCGGTTGTGCACATCAGTAGGGTGAAGAGGAAGCCGCTAAATAAAGAATTACAAAGACATTCATCCCAGCTGTCTGTATTTACGTTTGGTACAAATTGAGTCGGGTTTTCTGGATTCTAGTTTGGAATTTGATTGCCAGGCAATTTTCACTGTAACAAAACTTTATACCCTTGTGCTTTGTACTCATAGACGTTTTTTAAGCTTTATTCTAAAATTAACATATGGAAATATTTGAGTATTTACATTTCAGAAACTAGGATGAATTTGTGCAAAGGGGCCTATTATGACGAATGACTATGAAGGAAAACGAAAACAACTAAAAGTTATTCAATTTGACAAAGCGAAAAATACGCTAATTGAAAAGACAGAGCCGAAGGAGACGTTTGCGGATGTTGGCGGTTTGGAGGATGTTAAAAAGAAAATTCAGATGAACTTCATCCTTCCACTTAAGAATCCAGAGTTTTTTAAAGCATATGGCAAAGAAGCCGGGGGAAGTTTACTGCTATACGGACCACCAGGTTGTGGAAAAACGTTTTTGGCAAAAGCGATTGCGGGTGAAATAAATGCCAGTTTTCTACATTTGGAATTACAAGCAATTTTGTCGATGTACGTAGGGGAAAGCGAGCATAATCTCCATGATGTATTTGAAGCAGCGCGAGAAAATAAACCATGCGTCTTATTTATTGATGAGTTGGATGCAATTGGTGGAAATCGGCAAAACATGAGACAACATCATGAGAGAATGCTTGTCAATCAGTTGCTCCTTGAGTTGGATGGTCTAAATTCTCATAATCATGGTATCTATGTTATTGGCGCAACGAATACGCCGTGGTATTTGGATTCTGCATTACGGAGACCTGGCCGTTTCAATCAGTTGCTGTTCATCCCCCCGCCAAGTGAAACGGAAAGAGAAGTCATCCTACAGTTAAAACTGAAAGACAAACCTCAGTCTTCGCTAAATCATAAAAAAATTGCTAGTAAAACTGAACATTTCTCTGGGGCTGATCTTGGCCAACTTGTCGGGGATGCAATCGAGTCTGCATTACACCGTTCGTTGGAAACGGGTGAACTACAACCGTTAACGAATGATGATTTAAGTGGAGCATTGAAGCAAAGGAAGCCGACGACTTTGGAGTGGTTTTCCACGGCTAAAAATTACGCCACCTTCAGTGATGTGAATAAGGATTATCAACATGTGCTTGATTATATAAAAGAGAATAGAATTAGATAGGTTGTGAGTTGCGATGGACGAAGAAAAACAATATGCACAACTCATGCGGATTGAACAATTGTGTGAGTGGAGTCGTTTTAAAGACGCCATTAAAGAGACGGAAAACTACATTCAACAATACCCCGAAGATGCGGATGGTTATGCGCTGCTCAGTAAAGTCTATTTAATGTTAGATGACTTTGAAAAATCTTGGCATTGGTCACAAGAAGCATTAAAGAAAGAACCGGAAAATGAGGTCGCGTGGGAGGTTAGGGTATCGACGCTTTACACAGAAGGTAAATATGATGAAGCGATGACCGCGATTAAAGAGGCTTTAACGATTTACCCCGAAGAAGGCCATTATTATTTTTTGAAAGGGAATATTTATAATCAGCGCGGTAATTATAAGAAAGCGAAAGAAAGCTTTCTCGTTGCTTTAAAATTTGAGACTTCTAATGCACTCTATCTTGCAAATTACAGTTATGTTGAAAGTATTTTGGGGAATCAAGATCTTGCTCTTCAAGCGGAAGAACAAGCATTGGAACTAGAGCCAGAAAATTCAACTGTCTTTATGTATTTAGCTTGGGCAGCTGATCAAAGGGGAGATCATTTAAAGTCATTGCATTACTTGGAAAATGCAGTCCGAATAAAACCTGATAATCGCCAATTAAGAGAAGAGTACTTGGAAATTTTACAAAAGCAATATAAAGTGTACCGATTGTTCTTGGTGCCGTCTAAACTGTTAACAAGAGTAAAACCGATATATGCATTCCTAATTTGGATTGTGGCCTGGATTTTATTTAAGCCACTTGTCGTTGTATTTATTATTTTATATGTCCTGGCCCATTGGTCGACGAAAATCATTGTCAATGTAAAGGTGTTTGGTCGGATAATTGTAAAGGCATGAAATCTAGTATTAATGAATAGATATGAAAAAAGGTACCTAGTTCTGAATTTTTTCAGAAACAGGTACTTTTTTAGGGTTTTTATGGGGATTAAACGATGTCACAAGTGACCACTTGGTTCATTTTGGATTGTATTGTTTTGGTTCTTTCAATTTAACAAGAATGTTGATTTCCCCATGTAATATATGAACTTTAAGGAAAAGTAGGGATGGCAATAACTCTAAATAAACCTTCATGCCATCGCACAGAAAAAGTGTCATTGTATGCATTCGTCGGGGTTGATTTTTCAGCTAAGATGACGGGTTTCATGGCAAAACCTAGTTTATTTCAATAATAAAAATGCTAGTTCTTGTAATTGTATTGTCGCATAAATCTATGACGTTACTTAATTCGATATTAATTTGATTGACGCAGTGGTTAGGGGCGTAAATTATAGATTATTTATTACAATGTAACATTCGGGTTAGTATAGGAGACTGTGTAAATCCTTATTCATTAAATTACTTTAAAAAAACACTATAAATTGTGGACTTTCTTTGGTAAAAGGTTATTATAGAGGAAAGAGTGCTTAGTAAATTTATAGAAGCGAGGGAATCATATGACCGTTTATAAATTTAGTGAAGAACTGAATATCCGATTAGTAAGAGGAATAGAACAAGGCTATAGTGACTATGCTGAAGTAAGAAGAGAAAAACGAAGTGAATTACTCGTTAGTAGTGCTTATGCCTGGGTGAAAGGAAATCATATTGAAGATCAAGTGGCTAGAGAGCTTAAAGTACTAGGGATTGAATGTAAAAGAGAAAAAGCCGGGTATGCATGGGAATACCTGAGTTTCAATGAGCCTAAGAAAAATCATCTAATTTTAATAAAAAATGCCACTGTGATTAAGGGGAAATCAACGAAACCTATACTGGATATCCCTAATTCCGATAACTATTTGGTAAAGCTGTCAAAAATAAATTCTAGTATTGATTTTGATGAAGTTAAAGGTCCCAAGCAAGGGACTCTTACGTTCTTAGATTTACAAATGCCTTCGCTATCGACTGAAGATGAAGAGCTAGAGAAACTTAAAAAGCAGTATAACCATTTTTATATTTTAACGTATACGATTGATCCGGGAAGTCGAATGTTAATGGATATTGATTTATGGATGCCTGAATTTATTTCTAGTAGTCGGGTTGAAATGGTTAAAATTGATTCTTTGTCTGAGTATATAGGGCAGACTGATGCTGATATTAACTTAGAGGCTATTCATGAACTAGTTCATGTTTCCGACGAAGAATTTTCAGGAACTGCTAAGGAATTTGAATTTTCTTCATTAGAAGATGTAGAGGAAGAAACTTCAGGAACTCCAGTAGATCATGGTATCGAAGAAAATGAAGAAGAGAATGAAGAAGAAGTGTAAATTTTAGTAGAAAAGAGGGCGTATCATGTTTGTTGGGGAAAAGTTAACCGACATTCGATTACTCCACGGCTATTCACGCAATGAATTAGCGAAGTTAGTAGATGTCAGTGAGCAATCTATTTGGCAGTATGAAAATAATTATAACGGACCTAGACTTGAAATTGTTAACAAGCTAAAAGATTTGTTTAATGTGAAAACGAAGTATTTTTATGAAGAGAAGTCTTATAAAACAAAATTCGATCCAAGTTTATTAGCGTATCGATCAAAAGAAATAAACAGCGTTGTAAAAACCAAATATGAAGCCACACATTTAGAGTTTATAGAAGGATTCATCAATCTATTAGAGGGCTATATCGCTTATCCTGAAAACAGGCTTGTCAAAACTCGGGATTATTGTGTCCAATTTATAGTAGAGGCTTCCGGACGCCTTGACCGAACAGAAATCATTCAACATATAGCTGAATATGCTAGGAAAGAGTTACAAATTGGAGAAGATAACCAGAAACTCTTGTTTTTTTTAGAGAAAAATGGAGTTTTTGTTTTTGAGAAATTTTTAGGTGAAGATATTGATGCCTATAGTACTTGGAGTAATAAGGATAAACCTATCCTTATTTTAGGAACTGCAAAGAAATCATCAGTAAGGAGAAACTTTGATCTTGCTCATGAACTTGGTCATCTTTTGTTGCATTACAAAATGGATTTAAGCGAGCTAACGAAGGCTGAATACAAAAAAGTCGAAGCAGAAGCCCATGATTTCGCATCCTATTTTTTAATGCCTAAAAAAGAGTTTATTGAGGACATCAAACAAATTCAAAGAGTCTCCAATCCAAACGCGTATATTGATTTAAAAGAAAAATGGCTGGTATCTATTGCTGCAATGGCCTACTATGCAAGGAAGTTAGGCTATCTAACTTATGAACAGCACAGATATTTCTATGCGTCATTAAGTCGTCAAAACTATACACAGATTGAACCATTGGATGATAAGATAAAAATAATTAGACCTGGTAAAGTCAAAAGTTCTTTGCAGTTTTTATTTGAAAAAGAAATTATAGCACTTGAAGATCTTATCAAAATCACAAATTATAATGAAAAGTTAATTGCTAAAATAGTAGGTTTAGACGAAAAGTTCCTCACGAATTACTTGAAGGAACCCTCCTTTTTTGGTGTCAGTTATATTAGTGAAAGACAAAAATGAAGAATAAAGTCCCTTAGTTGAAATCAGCTAAAGGACTTTTTCTGTTTGCAAAGGGAAAACAATGCATCGAATAACTGTATAAGGTATCCATAAGCAGTTAGAATGCGAAGAAACTTTATTATCTAAATGTATTGACAATTATAAAATGGAAATGGTATCCTAAAGTAGTTAGATTTACAAAAAGAGGGAGGCACGGAAAAAATGATTAAACGTGTATATTCTACCTATAACTTTATAGTCATTCCGTGCTTAAACAATCTTTCTTTTAACTAATTAGTATCGGAATGGCATATATTCTGCCGTTCTTTATAATGAGCACACGCTTATTTTAATAGGCGTGTGCCTTTTTGAGTTCAATTTAAATATAAATTGGTGTTTCCACGCATTGCGTGTTGCATAAATAAGAAGAAAAGGAGTGTTGACTATGTTTTACGTAATTCAGCAAAGAAAAGTATTGAGGAAAGAATCTACAGAGAGCGGATAGTGAAAGATTATAATACTTTAAGAATTAATTAAAAATAAGATTGAGGAGGAGAATAAAAGATGATCAACAAAATTGTTAATAACAGATTGAATAAGCGATACGGAGAAAATAAATTGGAGTCACCAACAGTATATTTAGGTGGTAAATATATAACAAGAATGGTGTTTGCCATACCTTTACAATAAACTTGGAAGTGCTCCTAAGGGAGTAATAGAATGTTTGAACATGATATAGAATACGTCCGTGAACGGATGCGTGAATTACAGAAAGAAGCAAGAGCTCATGAATTAGTACGTCGCTGCATGAGCATGGAAAAGAAAAAGAGAAAATCTTTTTGGGTAATTTTAATGAGCTACTTTGAGAGATGAGTAACTAATCGGTTACTTCTGTTAGAGGGCACATCATATAAATAGTGAAAAACATCTTTGTCTACAATGAAATCTAGTAGATAAAGATGTTTTTTATGCATGGTTACAGTTTTTCATTAATAGTGCATCAACTTTCAATAGAAGCACTAAAGCCAGAGATCTATATCATTTCTGGCTTTACATTTGCCTACACAAATTTCCGTGTCTAGCGAACAATCGATATTAAGATAGCATAATCTATATAGATATAAGTTCGATTAGCAACGGAGGTAAAGGGATGATAAACTTTAAAGCTTTTAATGGTACGATAACGACGATTGATGATTTTTCGATAGGGCAAAATAACGAAGCCGGTTGCTATAAATTAATAGCCGTGGAAAATGGGAACGGGACGTTAGTCAATTTCGTAGTGGCACCCACTACTTACTTTGTAGATCATGTAATGGTGGCAGTAGGCGATAGGATAACTGGATTTTATGATGCGAACGCGTTAGTCCCTCTCATATTCCCACCACAATTTCGAGCGCTTGTAATTGCCAAAGACACTCCCTATCAAAATGTGAAAGTATCCTTTTTTAACAGTCAATTAGAGAGTAGCGACGGCGCATTAAGATTAAATATATCTTCGCATACTAAAATCTTATTGGAAAACGGGCAAGCCTTTACCGGAAGTATTGCAAATCGAAATCTAATTGTTACCTATGGCGCTACTACTAGAAGTATCCCAGCCCAAACTACACCCAATAAAGTTATCGTTTTGTGTTAGTGGTTTGGAGCAAATGAGTGCTATCTATTCGAGCGAACTACAATCTCATAATAAAAACTCAGTCATATACAATTTGACTGAGTTTTTTGTTGTATACGATTTTTTTGGTATTAGCGTAGGCTGTATTTTGGTATTGTATACTACCCTCTAGTGGTTTAATGATTTCCAACTATCAAGCTAACTCACTCAGAACTGCAATAGCACATGTTTTGTTTCACCAAAATTAAACTGAAAAACTTTTCAATGATAGAATTGAATGAATAACTCCTTGAGTTAAATCTGCTTGATTTCATTTGAAATATCGCGAAATTCTACTGATTCTAAGAATCCATTAGACTTCATCTTATCCAAAAACTCAATCAGTTCAATTTTCATTTGATATAATTGCAGATCTTTATATTCACCATCAAATTGCTCGTTTGTCGTTTCCGTAGGCATAATCTCACTCCCTTCGAAAGAATGGTATGAATTTATCCACTAGATTTAACATATTGGAAATTGCTTTAGAATCTCGAACCGATCCATTATTATCTATACATTGACTAGTGCCTTTATCTATTTTAATTATCTTAACGGTTTTATGGGGATGAATGTCTTCAATTCGCATGCGTACTACCCCTTATTTATTGCTAAGTTAAACATACCACCCACAAGACTAAAGTAACATTGAATTAGGTTGGGACATTTTATTTAGAATTACGCATTATTTAAGCCTTTTGGTAATTAATTTCTCACATTTAAATGGTATGATTAATGTTAGGTATGTATTATGCTGTAAAAGAGAGGGATTCACTAATGAAAGTTGGTCATTTAATAAGGGCAGAACGAATTAGACAAGAAATGAAGCAATTAGTATTAGCAAAAGGAATCTGTACGCCATCTTACTTATCTAAAATTGAACGGAATTTAATTTTTCCTAGTGAAGACATAGTCACATTATTATTTAATCGTTTAGGAATAGATCCATCGAAGTTACAGAAAAATAATCAGCAAACTGAAATTGATTTCGAAAAGATGCTGGAAGCTACTTACAAGGAAGTAATTACAAATCAAAATGTAAATTTTACTAAACAAAAACTGGAGTATTTAGAACAACACAGTCCCTTATTTGAAAACCGAACGCTCTACTACACTTATCTGCTGATTGTATTAAGGTTTCGCATTATTTCAGGCGGGAAAATGGATGAAATAAAAAAGGAAATAAAAGATCTTGAAGAATTAAGCAAAGATTTTAACCCACGGCAAACCTATTTATATAAAGTAAATAAGGCATTTTACTATTATTCAACAGAAAAACGCAATAAATCGATTGAATATTTAGAAGACGTGTTATTATTAGTCGATGACATTGCATTAGAAGCTTGGGAAAAAGCGGAATTGAATTATATGATAGGCGTAGTTTACACAGCAGATAGCCGAATCTTTACTACTATTGATTATATAAGAAGTGCTCTTGGTTATTACAGAGAAAATTTTTTAATGAAGAGAGTGTTAGATTGCTACATACTTATTGGGATAACTCGCAAGAAAAGTGAACAATTTCAAGATGCGTTTGAATCCTATTTAAAAGCAATGCAAATATGCGATGAGTTTAACTTGCATCACGAAAAAGGGATTGTTTACCATAACCTTGGTTCGTTATCTAGTATAATGGGCAATAGTGAGGAAGCAATTCGTTACTATAAAGAAAGCGTTGCATTTGAAAAAAATGAAGATAGCGCCCTAATTTCGATATTTTGTTTAGTGATTGAGTATTCAAAAATGAATAATCAGAGGCTTGTTAATGATTGGTGTGATAAGGGGATTTCACTACTTTTACAGTTAAAAGATAATAATTTCACATCGTATTACCATCATTTTAATATTTTCAAATCACTTCATAGTGAACAAGGCTTATCTGAAAGAATTACTAAAGAAGCGATCGAATACTTTAAGGAAAAACAGAATTACCAGTATGTTCGTAAATATTCGATAGCTCTAGCTGAATGGTATTACAATAATAGAAAATATAAATTATCATCTATTTGTTATCAAGAAGCAATTAGATATGATTATATTTATAGAAAAAAAAAGACATGGGAGGATTTATAATGAAAAAACTATTATCTATACTTATACTTGTTGTAATCTTCAGTGGAGTTGCTGGTAACCAAGCTTTTGCATCTCAAGACCGATTACCGAAACTGTTTAAAACATCCAGTTTTACTGTTGAACTCCTAAAATAATCGCAACAAAGGGAACAACTCTTAATGGGGTTGTTCCCTTTTTTTATTGCTTAAAATGCAGACGAGTGTGTTGGGTGAGAGAGCAAGTGCGGTAGCTTTTTGTTTGCATAGTCTTTTACCGAGTTGATTTGAACTTGAGTAAGAATGAACAAACTAGTAATAGTCAATGGGCGAGGTGGGAATTTTTAATACTAGTTTCCTGCTGCCTATTAGCAAGTATAAATTTTAAATAATTAAGTCTTGAATTCGAGATTTATAATTTGTTTTAATATCACTTGCGTGGTAAAGTGATATTAAGGTTAGTGATGAGGAGGCGAAACAAGATGCGTAATAATACGATTGGCTCGTTGATTTGGTTACGTTTAATGCGTTTTACAAACCAAAGTAACCAACTGTCGAATGAGTTTTTAAAGCGTTTCGATTTAACAACTGCCCAATTTGATGTACTTGTTCAAATTCAGATATACCAGCCACTTACACAAAGTGAATTAGCTGAAAAAGTGACCGTTACGCAAGGCGGTATTTCCCGCATGCTCGCACGACTTGAAAAAGAAGACTATATTGTACGTAAGCAAGACTGGAAAACGAAAATGATTAGCTTAACTGACAAGGCTGAAGCGATTTTAGAAGAGGCGATGCCAGCTCAACTGGCGTTTCAAACGTCATTTTTTGCTGATGTATTAAACGAGGAAGAAGAGAAAATACTTTACAAATTAATGACACGCATCCATAAACATAGTCAAAAAAAAGAATTGCCGCTGGAGTGATTTTTTTTGCACTATCACTTGACTAATCAATTTAAAAACCAAGGAGGAACTAGCATGTATAAAATACCAGGACATCACCACATTTCAATGATTACAAAAAGCGCTCAAGCGACTAATCACTTTTACCGAGATGTATTAGGCTTGCGCCGTGTGAAAAAGACGGTTAACCAAGATAGCCCATCCATGTATCACTTGTTTTATGGGGATTTAACGGGAAGTGCAGGAACGGAGTTATCCTTTTTTGAAATGACGAACGCTGGAAAAACCGTCCGTGGAACAAATGCCATAACACAAATCGGCTTACTCGTGCCATCACTTGAAAGTTTAACGTATTGGAAAAAGCGCTTTGAGCAATTGGATGTAGAGCACGGAGACATTACAACGTATGCAGATCGAGCAGCGCTGCCATTTGAGGATACAGAGGGGTTACGAATGATCTTGCTAAATAATAATGGCGAAGCGATACCTGAATTTTGGTCGCCTTGGGAAGATTCAGTTGTGGAGCAAGAGCATCGTATTTTAGGAATGGGAACTACGGAAATAACAGTACGTTATTTGGAACGGACGGCTAAAATGTTGCAAGAGATGTTTGGCTATGTGGAAGTAGCTCATTCTGAGAAAGAAGCTATTTATCAGTCTGTTGCTGGGCAAGCATTTGGCGAAATTGTTGTGAAGCAGTTGGAAGGACCGAGTGAAAAACCGGGCCGAGGCAGTATTCATCATTTAGCGATTCGTGTGAAGAACGAGGAGGAGCTACGCTACTGGGACGAAGTAGTGAAAGAACGTGGCTTCGATTCATCTGGCGTTATCGATCGTTTTTATTTCCAAAGCTTATACTTCCGTGATTCAAATGGCATTTTATTTGAGATTGCTACAGATGGACCTGGATTTACAGTAGATTCGACGATTGAAGCGTTAGGTAAAGAATTAGATTTACCACCATTTTTAGAATCAAAACGTGCAGAAATTGAAGAGAAATTACAACCAATCGATTAAAAAGGGGAGAATTTAAATGGAGAAATACCGTATTGACACAACTAAAGGACTTGAATTTGGTTTATATTCGATTGGGGATCATTTACTAAATCCGTTAACAGGAAGCCGTATTAGCGCAGAGCAGCGTATTCATGAATTGATTGAAGCAAGTAAGTTGGCAGATGAGGCGGGACTAGATGTTTTTGCAGTAGGGGAGAGTCATCAAACGCATTTTACAACACAAGCGCATACTGTCATTTTAGGCGCTATCGCACAGGCAACAAAAAATATTAAAATTGCAAGTTCTGCAACGGTGTTAAGTGTATCTGATCCTGTGCGTATCTATGAGGATTTTGCCACGATTGATTTAATTTCAAAAGGTCGAGCTGAAATTGTTGCAGGGCGTGGTTCACGGATTGGGGCCTATAGTTTACTTGGATTTGACGTACATGATTACGAAGAGTTATTTGAAGAAAAGTTAGAACTTCTGTTGAAGATAAATAATGAAGAAACGGTGACATGGCAGGGGCAATTTCGGGCACCATTGGAAAATGCAACGATTTTACCACAACCGCAGAATGGTCATCTGCCAATATGGCGTGCAGTAGGAGGACCACCCGCGAGTGCGATTAAGGCGGGGTATGCAGGAGTCCCGATGATGCTGACAACTCTTGGTGGACCAGCGATTAACTTTAAGGCGTCGGTGGATGCCTATCGTGAGGCGGCGCAGCGTAGTGGTTTTGATCCAGCGGCGTTGCCAATTGCAACAACGAGCCTATTCTATACAGCAGAAACTTCACAGGATGCGCTTCGTGAATATTATCCACATGCCAATGCAGGTATGCAGGCGTTAAGAGGCGGCGGCTATCCGAAACAACAATTTGCACAATCAACGGATACGCGCGATGCATTAATGATTGGTAGTCCACAGCAAATTATTGAAAAAATGCTCTACCAATATGAGCTATTTGGTCAACAGCGATTCATGGCACAAATTGACTTTGGTGGTGTACCGTTTGATAAAATCATGAAAAATATTGAGCTGATCGCGACAGAAATTCTGCCAGCAGTTAAGAAATATACAGCTGGAAAATAAGGAGATGCTATCATGAAAATCGTCTTACTATCGGGTTCCAATGTAGGGTCTAAAACAAGAACGGCAATGGATTATACGCTCAAAATAGCGAATGAAAAATACCCGGATACAGAAATTACATTACTGGATCTAGCTGAATTTGAAATGGTCTTTAGTGACGGGCGAAATTATTTGGACTACGAGGGCGATACCAAATATGTAACGGAAATGCTTATGGCCGCGGATGCCCTCATTATTGGAACACCAACGTTCCAGGCTTCTATTCCGGCTACGCTCAAAAATATATTTGATTTATTACCAGTCAATGCGTTCCGAGATAAAGTGGTGAGTATGCTCGTAACAGCAGGTACAGCTAAGCATTATTTGATGGTGGAACAACAGTTAAAGCCAATTTTAGCGTATATGAAGGCACATATTGTACCTACTTATGTGTTTATAGAAGAAAAGGATTTCCATCGCAAAGAAATCGTTAATGATGATGTTCTCTTCCGTCTGGAGCGCTTAGTGGAAGATACCGTGCTTCTTGTCGATGCTTATGTAGGGATTCGAAAAGCGAAAGATGAGGAATATGGTTTTTAACTAGTTCAAGGCAGTAGTCCACATTGTGCGACTGGAACTTAGAAAGAAAAAAGGTGGTACTGCTTAAAGTGAAAATCTAGGGCGTTACAAAAATCCCCACAATCTCGTAGAAGTTTACGACGAGATTGTGGGGATTTTGGCTAGTAGTGACTGTCACTTATTAAGAATGAAGCTTTATCTTTTTTTCGTTTTTAAATAATAGATAATGTGCTTTTCCTAATTTTTCTTCTATATAGTCGAGTGAATAGTTACCGGATGGATCTGCTAAGTCTCCAAGTGCCCGAGATAGATTATCAACCGCGAGATTTAGCGTCTCAAACTGTCTTGGCTCATTCCCTCTATTCATTTCATGCATGATTTCATGAGCTAGTTGCTGGATTCGACGTAAGCGTACTTCTTTCGTCTGCATGATATCCTCCTCCATATATCAACTTATATAGCCTAACTATATGGCTAATGATAGGAGTTCATGAGTAGATGTATAAATTAATTCGGATAACCGCTTACAAGCACTACTTATATATGTTGAACAAATGAATATGGCGTATGCGCTTTACAAGGGCATTTGGGAGGCCGCTGAAAAGGATGAAATAGAACTCCTACCAATACCGCTTTGGCGCTTTGTGGATGCCTCCCGCGATAAGCCAGAAAGAAGACCGCTTTCAGTCTTATCGCTCCGGCTACCACGAAGTCGCGCCTTCGCTGGATGGTCTGTGTGAAAAAGAGCTTTTCATTATCTACGATGAAATCTGCAACCTAGATTGCGTCTTTCTTGACTATAATTATATATGTTGAATCCGGTATATATACTGAGCGGAGGCACCTTAACAGGGGTAGCCGAAGCCATCCCCTAGCGCCGTAGCGGTTCAATGGAATTCTTTATTTCAATTTATATAGTATCAACTAGTAATCACCTTACAATTTCTCCATATACATCTCAAAATCACATTTCTCTCGATAATGAACACCAAAGCGCCAAGTGTTCTACAATCCACACCCCGAATTAAAACTTTCTCATTCTTGAGTACTACTGCAGATTCAATGGGATTCTTTAATTCAACATATATAGTCTCTAATTCGAAAAACTACTTATTAATGATCGTAACAAGTTCGCGAATATCCGTGCGTGGTTGAGCTTCTGGTATATGTTTAGGATAGCCGATCATTAACGTCGCTACGACTTTTTCGCCAGGTAGGACATCGATGGCCTCCCTGAATGCCGGGTCGTATACCCAATCGTTAGTACGCCAAATCATTCCAATTTCCCTTTCCCATGCCGCAAGTTGGAAGTTTTGAATTAGAGAGGAAATTGCCCCGTAATCCTCATCCCATCTTCTTTGACGGGGATCTTCAGGCATAATGACTACAAGATGAACGGGTATATCTCGGAAGTATTGTGCTTTTCTATTCACTTTTTCTGAAACTTCGCCATCTACTTTCGGCTGCGAGTCAATGTAGGCCTGAACAAATTGTTCTTTTCCTTCACCCACGTACAACTGAAAGCGCCACGGTTCCGTCAACTTGTGGTTCGGTGCCCATTTCGCGACATTTAGCAGCTCGATGATTACTTCAGCACTAATCGGATCTTTTTTAAAAGATTTGATTGTTCTTCGGTCTATAATGTTTTGTTCAACCACATTTTTCCCTTCTTGCTGACTCATCTGATAATCCCCTTTATGTTTAGATAGTATATGAAGTTTTTGAACTTCAAATGAAAATCATTCTCAATTAAATGCCCATTTAGTATAGCATGACAAGTAATAATAGCTCAATAAATCTAATCTTAAATTAGAACAGACTTCATCTACATCGTAAGAGGCAACTTCGATGGGAATCATATGCAAAAATTACGACCGTATTTGCCCAAATAATTTTCCAGTGCCTGTCGACATTCATTGAAGTTGTATGAACCGTGAGTATTTGATATATTAAAAGTAATATGAAATCTTTGATGTGACCAAGTAGACAAGAATTGTGAACCAGAAAGTATAGCGACTTACTGAGAGCTATATCACCGCTTCTTGTCGAAACCTACCACTGAGATGTTATGACAACATAACCGAGTCGTTTTCGTTATCAAACGTTTTAGAGGGCTTGAATTTAACTTAATTCAGCTGAATTAAGTTAAAGCCTCCGGCGGATGTCACAGATTTTGAATTGCGCACATGCAATTCGAAATCTGGACGCAATTACACCGGGGTGCAATTGATTTAGGCTAAACTAAGGTGGTACCACGTCCATTCAGCACAAAGACGTCCTTATTATAAGGACAACTTTGTGCTTTTTTGATGTCTAGACTTCAGGCAACCGAAGGATTTCTTTATTATTTTAGGAGGGGAAATTAATGACCAATCAACAGAAAAATGATTTTACAAGCTGGTATATCGACACGATTCAAAAGGCGGATTTAATGGATTACACGCCAGTTCGCGGGTGCATTGCATTCAAACCGGATGGCTATGAAATTTGGGAGCATATCCAAGCCGAGATGGATAGACGTTTTAAAGAAACGGGGCATCGTAATGCCTATTTTCCAATGCTTATTCCAGAGTCGTTTTTTGAAAAAGAGAAGGATCATATCGAAGGGTTCTCACCAGAACTCCCTTGGGTTACCGAAGCTGCAGGTGAAAAGCTAGAAGAGCGTTTAGCGCTTCGACCAACGTCTGAAACGATGGTTGGGCATCTTTATTCGGATTGGATTAAAAGCTATCGAGATCTTCCTGTGTTAATTAACCAATGGGCGAACGTCTTCCGTTGGGAAAAGAAAACATTGCCGTTCATTCGGACGTCTGAGTTTTTATGGCAAGAAGGGCATACAGCTCACGTGGATGAAGAAGAAGCACGTGCTGAAACGATGCAAATGCTCAACATTTATAAAGAAGTTGTCGAAGAGTTGCTGGCGATTCCAGTATATGATGGTCAAAAGACACCTTCCGAGCGTTTCGCAGGTGCTGTAGATACGTACTCCATTGAAGCAATGATGAAGGATGGAAAAGCAGTTCAAGCAGGAACTTCACATTATTTAGGAACAAAATTCGCGCAAGCATTTGATATTAAGTATTTAAATAAAGAAAATAAGCATGAATTTGTCCATACGACATCTTGGGGGACTTCTACCCGATTGATAGGTTCTGTTATTATGGTGCATGGCGATGAACAAGGGCTTGTATTGCCGCCACGTGTCGCACCGACGCAGGTTGTATTAATTCCAGTAGGACCTTGGAAGAAGAATCCTGAAATTATGGAAAGACTTGATAAGATTTATGCGGAATTAAAGGCAAAAGGAATTCGCGTGCGCTTGGATGATTCTGATCAATCACCGGGTTATAAATTCAATGAATGGGAACTGAAAGGTGTGCCGGTTCGAGTTGAATTAGGGCCACGTGACTTGGAGAATAACCAAGCAATAATAAAAGCTCGCGATGAAGAAGAAAAAATTTCTGTTGATCTTCCAACTATAGCTGACTGCATCGAAGGCGCGCTTAACACGATGCAAACTCGCTTATTGGACAAAGCACGTGCATTCCGTGAAAAGCATTCCCATACGCATGTCGATTCACTCGAGCAATTAACGCAACATATTACGGATTCAACAGAAAATGGAGAAATCCCAGGTTGGATCCTTGCGGGTTGGTGTGGAGATGACGCCTGTGAAAAACAAGTGAAAGAAAAAACAAAATTCACGACGCGTAATATCCCATTCAATCCACCCGCTACGAAGTCAACATGCATCAATTGTGGAACAGAAGCAAAATATACTGTGTGGTTCAGTCGAGCTTATTGATTAACTAACTAGAATGAAAAATGCTCCCCCGAATAAATCGGAAGGAGCATTTTTTATTCCATGTACATTCATTGTTATTATGGAGCAACAGCCCCAGCGCGCATTTTGAGTACTATATATGGATTGGCTCATTCATTTTTCGAATGTACTTTCATTCATACAATTGAATTTACTTATGGACTAAGGTTGAATATGCTAGTCATATAGAGGTTTTCACTGAAAGAAGGATGCTATATGGAATACATCTTGCTTTATTTCATCGGATTTGCTGCAACAACACTTGGTACATTAGCAGGAGGTGGAGGACTTATCAGTTTGCCGGCCATGCTGCTGATGGGATTGCCAGTTCACTCAGCAATTGGGGCCAATAAAGTATCAAACACAGTGAGCTCATTTTCAAGTTTTCTTGTGATTTATAAAAATAAAGAAGTAACGGTCAAAGAAGCATTTACGGTTGTTCCAATCAGTCTTGCTGGAGGAATTACAGGCGGAGTTATCGCTTCCTTTTTGAAAGAAGAATGGATGATTGTTATCGCGATTATACTATTAACGTTCGCATTCATCTCATCATTTCTTGGAAAAGCGGATTTTGACGGTAATAAATCCTTTCGTGCAACTAAAAAAAGTGCCACTTCATTGTATGGAATTGGTATTTACGACGGCGTTTTTGGACCGGGTAGCGGAACGTTAGCGTTATATTTATTTGCTCGATTGAAAGTTTCTTACTTGAGGGCAGTCGGCTTGTCTCGTATCATGATTTTTTCAAGCTGTTTCGGCGCCTCAATCAGTTATATTTCGACGGGGAAAATAATATGGCCACTCACAATTGCATTAATGCTTGGTTCGATAAGTGGTGCACAACTTGGTGTTCGTCTCGCACGTAAATTGAAAACAGAGCATGTTAAACCACTACTACGTATCGTAACCGTGCTCCTGATTATACAGATTGGTGTGAAGTATTTTGGATGAGGTACTTTTAAGAACAAAGAAAATTCATTTGGGGTATTTTTCATAAGTAGTGCATTTGATAAGTATGATGGAACAATAACTAATTGAAGCTAGATACTTTAAAAAGGGGGGCTACATATTAAAATACTTGTCGTAGGTGCAAGTGGAACGATTGGTAATGCGGTTACTAAAGAACTGGAGAAAAATCACGAGGTCATTCGTGCGGGACGAAATGGTGCCGATGTATCTGTTGATATTACGTCAGTAGAGAGCATTAAAAAGATGTATGAACAGGTTGGCAAAGTTGACGCGGTGATTAATGCAGCAGGTCGTGCTCATTTCGACGCAGTTACGGATATGACACCCGAGTTGAATGACATCGGGATTGATAGCAAACTGAAAGGGCAAGTCAATCTAGTGCTTTTAGGTTTTGATAATATGAACGATGGTGGGAGTTACACGTTAACGACGGGGGTTATGATGGATGACCCAATCGCGAAAGGAGCATCAGCGGCTCTGGCAAACGGCGGCGTCAGGGCATTCGTTAAAGCTGCGGCTATTGAAATGCCAAGAGGAATTCGCATTAATAGCGTAAGTCCAAATGTGTTACAAGAGTCGATACACAAATTCGGCACCCTTTTCCAAGGGTTTGATGCAGTACCTGTAAGGCGTGTAGTTCTTGCTTTTGAAAAAAGTGTCTTTGGCCTACAAACTGGTCAGAACTTTGAAGTCTATTAATAAGCATGTGAAAAGCCCTCTGGGAGTGTTTCTCAGAAGGCTTTTCGTATTTATTAATTTCTTTAAATCTCTTGCAAGACGTTTTTAATTAAATGTACAAATGCACTTCGAGATTGAGCAGCAACTTTTATGACATCCTCATGACTTAATGGTTCATCTAGAATCCCACACGCCATATTCGTTAAGCAAGATATTCCTAATACCTTCAGCCCTGAATGAATCGCAACAACTGCTTCAGGCACTGTTGACATGCCAATTGCATCTCCACCTAAAATGCGAATCATACGGATTTCAGCAGGTGTTTCGTAAATAGGGCCACTCCACCAACCATAGACGCCTTCTCTTAATGTAATGTCATTCTCACGCGCTACTTTTAACGCTATTTCTCTCATTTCGCGATTATAAACCTCAGAAACGTCTGGGAAGCGCGTTCCTAAATCATCGTTGTTTTTACCAATCAATGGATTTATGCCAACTAAATTAAGATGATCTGTAATTAGCATTAACTCGCCCGGATTAAAGTCAGTATTTACCGCTCCACACGCATTCGTGATAATTAGTTTTTCTATACCTAATGCTTTCATCACTCTGACAGGGAAGGTAACTTCGTCTAAAGAATACCCTTCGTAGAAGTGATAACGTCCTTTCATAGCCACGACTGTTTTACCTTCTAAACGCCCGATAACTAATTCATTTGCGTGACCAACTGCAGCTGATTTCGAGAAAAAAGGAATATCCTCGTATGGAATGACAACTCCGTTTTCTATCTCATCGGCAAGGCCGCCCAATCCAGAACCTAGGATAATTCCGATTTCGGGAACTTCTTTTGTTTTACTAAGAATGTAATTTTTAGCTTCTAAAATTTCTTCTGTTTTATGCATTAATAGTACCTCCTGTTATTTCTATGGAATTGTTTATTAATAGCGATGCTTTCATAGTTTAGTGCTTGTACTAAAAAGAATCAAGAATGGTTCATTGTAGGTTGGTACCAACTCAAGGATTCGCAAGTTCATCAGATGCTTTTGAAGTTCTACCTAGTTTCTGCGAAAGGAAGTAGGCAATTGTTGATGATAGGAGGATGAATAATAAGGGAATAGTAGAACTCCCTCCATATATGGCTTCTTGATTCGATGTAGATTGCATTAAAAATATATCCGGCTTATAGAGAGCGGTAAGAATTGCTCCTGATGAAAGTTGGAATAGCGTATACAACGCTGCAAAACTAATGATAAAGATCAGATACTTTTTCAAAATAATCACCCCTTTCTCTATTTACGTTTCAATTTAACCAAAGTTTCATATACCTTAGTTTTCGTCACATGAGTCTTCCATCACAGTCAGTAACTCCTCTGCGGATACCAATCGTTCACCGCCACCTTGGACAAACGCATCATTCCCGCCGCCTTTTCCGTTAATCAGGGGAAGTGTAGCAGATGCGACTTGTTTCATGCTTGTTTCTACAGAAGCTCCTCGAGCCGCGACAAACTGTAATCGATTATCACTTTCAGCAACGAGAAGTACAATTACTTCATCTGCTTCAGTCACAAGAAGTCGGGCAAGTTTCTGTAATTGCTGGACAGTTCTATCTGTAAAGAGTGCTTTCACAACGCCATTTTCCTGTTGCCTTAACAATGCTTGCGCTTCAAATGCTAACAGTGCTTCTTGCGTATCCGCCAACGATTTCTCGAGTGAATGATTCATTTCTAATAACTTTTGTACTGCATCCGCAACACCAACGTCCGGGGCACTTAATAGTCTGGATGTTTCCGCTAACACCTGATTTTTTCGTTGCAATTGCTGTAACACACGTCCACCGCATACGAAATGTACGCGCACTTTGCCTCGATGCTTCTCAGTCGATAAAATCTTCAGTACACTTACTTGTCCAGTTGTACTAGGATGTGTACCACCACAGCCGTTATAGTCAAAATCAGGGATAATGACAAGTCGAATTTCGTCTGTCACTGCCAGTTGCTTACGAAGGGGGTAGTGATGAAGCTCATCTTCAGTTATCCATTTTATTTCAATCAGTCTATTTTCTAAAATAATGTCATTCGCTAATTTTTCCACCGTGTCCAATTGCTCTGGAGATACATCCTCCATATCCAAATCAATCGACACAATTTCTTTACCTAAATGGAAACTTACCGTCGGATAACCGAACAATTCAACAAACGCTGCTGATAAAATATGCTGTCCTGCATGTTGTTGCATATGATCAAAGCGTCGCTTCCAGTCGATAGCGCCCTCTACTTCGGTTGCAGAACCAAGACTTTCAGCCAATGTATGGCGAATTTCATCTTCTACTTCTTCTACATTGAGTACTTGAATCCCATTCAATGTCCCCATGTCATGCGGTTGGCCGCCGCCTGTCGGATAAAACGCTGTATTGTCTAACACGACATAGTGATTTCCTTCTGCATCTTGTGCCGCTTTAATAATCTGAGCCGTAAACAATTTGCAATATGGATCTGCATAATACACACGTTCTTTTAACATAGACAATCGACTCCCACTCTTTGTTTTGTATATATTAACATTATACAGAAAAGAAGGGGGTTTCTCGTTGGTCGAAAACTCGACTTTTGAGAAACCCCCTCTTCTTGCGGTGTTTTTTAACCATGGCGGTGATAACCCCGTTCGTAGCGGTGATAAACTGCTCCAAGGCGGTGATAACTTATCCTATAGCGGTGATAACAACCATGGAGACGGTGATAACAAATTTATAATAAAGATATTAAGTCAAAACAAGTCCTATGTTCATTCTTACAATTTCTCGGAAGGAGTTAAAACCGTAACTTCCGGTGCATCATCGGGTTCATCTTTCTCTTCAACAATCGGTTTCTTTGACCAGATCGTGGCGAGGATTGGGCCCGAAATATTATGCCAGATCGCGCCCCAAACGCTCGGCAGTGCTGCAAGCGGGCTAAAGTGAGCAGTCGCCAAAGCCACGCCTAATCCAGAGTTTTGCATGCCAACTTCAATTGAAATGGCTCGTCGATCATTTTCGTTCAGGCCGAGCATTACCGCTGTCAAATAGCCAAGTAGTAGACCGAATCCGTTATGAAGGAAAACGGCGATGAAAACAACGAGTCCTGAACTTGCAACATTATCCGCATTGGCGGCAGTGACGGCTGATACGATGATTAAAATCGCCGCTACTGAAATGAGTGGTACAATCGAAATGCTTTTTTCGACAGCTTTCGGGAAAAGCTTTTGGACGGCAAACCCTAATATAATTGGGATGATAATCACTTGGACGATTGACTTGAACATCGAAACTGGATCAACGGGTAGCCATTGTCCCGCAAGTAAAAGCAACAAAAGTGGTGTGACGACTGGAGCCAATAAAGTGGAAAGGGAAGTCATTGCTACTGACAACGCAAGATTTCCTTTCGCAAGATAGACCATAACATTGGAGGCCGTACCGCCTGGAACACACCCGAGAAGCACTAAGCCCGCCGCCAATTCAGGGGGCAACTTGAGCAAGTGAGCTAATGCGAATGCAACTAGGGGCATGATGATGAACTGGGCACCGACACCGACAATTACAGGTAGCGGTTTTGTCAGGACAATTTTGAAATCAACGGGCTTTAACGTCAGTCCCATTCCGAACATGACGACACCTAGTAAAATTGTAATATAGCCGCCCAACCCTAAAAAGGGTGTTGGGACCATAAAGGCAATTACGGCAATCGCGATAACCCAAAAGGCAAAATATTTCCCTGCAATTGTGCTAAGGGTTTCAAGTATTTTCATAGTAGATATCCTCCCTAGTCCATCTTCACGTTTTTATTTGGATTCAATAAATTGTCTGGATCAAGTGCTTTTTTTATTTTTTCCATAACGAGGAGTGCAGCACCGTGCTCCCGTTCCTGATATTTCTGTTTACCAATCCCAACCCCGTGTTCTCCAGTACATGTGCCACCACGCTCAAGCGCATACATGACGATTCGTTCATTCAACTCATCGGCTTTCGCAAGTTCTTCGGCATTGTTCATGTCCATCATTAGTAGTACATGGAAATTACCATCGCCTACGTGGCCGACAATTCCGCCAGTCAAATCAAGTGACTCGACCGTTTCACGTGCATGTTCAACGGCACCTGCTAACTCTGAAATCGGGAGACAAACATCCGTTACCATCATCTTTTTCCCCGGATAGCCGTGGATGAAGGCATAGGCTAAATTATGCCGCGCCTCCCATAGTCTGTTGCGTCCCGCGTTGTCCGTTTCAAATTCGATGTCTTCACAATGATGGTCTTTAACAATTTCTTTTGTGAAGTCAACGTCTTGTTTTAATCCTGCTTCATTCCCATGAAATTCTAAGAATAGTGTTGGTTTTTCTTTGTAGTTGGTTTCACTGTAAAGATTCGCCTGTTTTATAGATGGTTCATCGACTAACTCAACCCGTGCGATCGGAATACCAGCCTGTAGAATGGACACAACAGCTTCGACCGCGTCATTGACAGTAGCAAAGGAAGCTCGGGCCGCCGTGACGTGTTCTGGAATTCCGTATACGCGTAGTGTTAATTCCGTAAAGCAACCAAGCGTGCCCTCAGATCCTACGAACAGACCGTTCAGATGAAGGCCAGATGCAGACTTCGCGGCCATATTCCCAGTATGAATGATTGTTCCATCGGCCATCACAACTTCCAAATCACGGACTTGATCACGCATGACGCCGTATTTGACGGTCGTTGTTCCACTTGCATTTGTTGCCGCCATTCCACCAAGTGTTGCATCCGCTCCCGGATCGACAGTGAAAAACAGCCCGTGCTTTTTCAGTTCTTTATTTAACTGTGTACGGGTTACACCAGGCTGTACTTTAACGAGAAAGTCATTCTCTCGAACTTCAATAATCTTGTTCATCAGCGAGAAGTCAATCGTGATTCCTCCTTTTGAAGGGATTACATGTCCTTCCAGGCTTGAACCGAGACCGAATGGAATGACCGGAACTTGGTATTCTTTTGATACTATCATTACTTTACTTACGTCTTCAGTTGATTCTGGAAAAACAACAATGTCCGGAAGTCTTGCCGCGTGATACGATTCATCCCTGCCATGAAGCTCTCTTACGGTTTCATTGATGGTTACCTGCTCGTCCTTAAGTACTTTTGTTAACGCTTCAACTATATTTACTGTAGAAATTTTCATTATATTTTCTCTCCTTAATTAACTAATTTGTCATACCAATATTTTATGTAATTCGAAATTTTAAATTTTGGTCCAACCACTTTTCATTATACCTAATAATCTGAACAGTGCAACGATTATTTCGGGATATTGATTATTCCAAATTTAATTGATATCGTTAAAGTCACGAAAGAGGTTCGATGTAAGGGGGGAAATCGTTGAATCTGCAGAAGAAAAAGACCTACGAAGTTATTGTTGAAAAGATAGAAAAGTTCTTTTTAAATGGAAAACTAAAATCGGGTGATAAATTGCCGCCGGAAAGAGAATTGGCAAGTCGGTTTGGTGTGAGTAGGACGTCTGTGAGAGAGGCACTTCAGGCATTAGAGATTAGCGGTGCTATTGAAATCAGACAAGGCGGGGGAAGTTTCATCAAAACGTCTGAAGTTCAGTTAGTAAGTGATGCACTTTCAACTACAATTATTCAAGCCGAAAACAATTTGGTCTATGAAATGTTGGAGCTGCGCCGTGCGTTGGAAGTTGAATCGGTATCTCTTGCCGCACAACGAGCAACTTCAGCAGACTTGGAAAAGATTCGTCAGTCACTAGAACAAATGGCTGTATCGGGGCAAGATGCAGAAGCGGGGGTACAGGCTGATCTGCATTTTCATTTGCAAATTGTCTATGCTACTCATAATAAATTACTTATTAATTTGGTCCAAACGCTGACTGAACGAATGGAGGATACAATTCGTGCGACACGGAAACACCGGTTTTTAGATGATGATCGCTATGAGGATACATTCGAGGAACATAAGGAGATTTATATAGCAATCGCATCGGGCAATGCTCAGGAAGCGAAGAAACTAATGGAAGAGCATATTACGCGTGTTCGGAGAGAATTAAGCGAAACATTTTTGCCGACTTTTGAATGAAAAAGTAAATAATATAGGGGGATCATTTTGAAGATTGATCATTCTAATTAAAAATAAATAAACATGAAATTGACTTAGATATGTTAAACAAATGAAAGCCTATTTAAACTGTGTTAAGGCGGCCTAGCGAATTAAATGGGGTTCTTTATTTCACATATATAGATCCGAAATTTATGCAAAAGGGAGAATGTCATGAATTACATAAAGTATTTAAGGGGATTCATAGGAACAAAACCTATTATTGCCCCGGGATCAGCAATAATCATAATGAATCTGGAAAATGAATTGTTATTGCAATTACGTTCAGATACAAAAGATTGGGGTATTCCTGGTGGAGGTATGGAGATGGGCGACACATTTGAAGAGACCGCCAAAAGGGAGTTATTTGAAGAAACTGGTCTTGTAGCAAATCAATTAGAACTTTTGGGAGTAGTTTCTGGAAAAGAATTATATTTTAAATTTCCACATGGTGACGAGATATATAATGCAACTGCTGTTTACAAAGCAACAGAAGTTACTGGAACACTTACAAAAGACGAGGAGAGTATAGAGCTATCGTATTTTCCTTTAAATTCATTACCAAGTTTGAACTATACAACTTTAAAAATCTTGCAAAAAGTAGGATATATAGTGGATTAAATTAATAAATTGGGGAATAGACTAGCAATTTTCATTTCGTAGATAAGGGGATTCTTTTGGAATATAAAGGCAATGCAGTTTATGACGATGATGAATCATTTGGAAATTATTTAACAAGAAGACATAGAGCGGAAAGTCCAAACAATATCATCGAAAAGCCGTTGTTAATGGAGCTAATTGGAGATGTTAGTGGGAAAAGGTGCTGGATTTAGGCTATGGCGATGCCGAATTTGGATTAGAGCTGATAAAACAGGGATGTTCATTTTATGAAGGTGTGGAAGGTCCACTCAACATGGTCCAAAAGGCAGTAAGCGTCTTAGATTATACTGCTAGTAAAATTCAACACTCGTCAATGGAAACCTGGGATTTTCCACAAGAACAATATGACCTGGTTGTTTCTCGACTAGCACTGCATTATCTAGAAAAAGTAGATGGGCAATTTGTTTTTAGTGTTCAACATCCAGTTTTAAACTTCTTCAGTACAAAGTGCAACAAAATCGGCACCTACAGATTGGAAGGTAGATGATTATTTTCATACTGGAAAACGTGTAGAGCCTTGGATTGAAAAAGAAGTCGTTAAATATCATTGTACATATAGAAGAATATTTTAAGGAATTGAAACGTGCAGGATTTAAACTAGAGGAAATAAATGAATGTCGCCCGCGTCTTGAAAACTTCAAAAGTGAGGAAGAGTATAGAAGAAGAATGAGAATCCCATTATTTTTAGTATTTGCATGCAGTAAGTAAAGGTTAGCAGAAGTTTAAGAAAAAAATTAAAGTGGCGGTGTTAAAAATAGAAAAAGAACTTATTTATAAAGAACTGCAAGTTATAAAAGATAGCCTACATATCCCCTTTCCTTATAGTGATATTTATAAAATACAGGAGGATTTTATAAAAGAAATAAACCCAAATGATATCTTAACAGCTGATTTGAGCGCCTACTGGGCGAATATTGCCGGAAGTCTTGGGTACATTGAAAGAGGAAAATCGGAAGCAATTCCTCAAGGTCAAATAGATTGGCTTCAATTGACTTTTTATGATATTTTTCATCAATATTATTTTTTACAAGAAAGCATGATAAATTATCCAACGTTTTACGCTGAGTATATGAATCATGAAAAAGCACGGGAGTTATTAGTAGATTATTTAACTAATAAGTGAACGGTTGAGTTTCGGTGTTTGTTTTTCGAATAAAAGGAATGGAACTAGGAGGGAATAGTATGAAGATAATTGAACAATGGAATCAAGACGATAGCGACTATATAAGAAGTAAGGTCATAGAACATAATATGGAACAGCTCCCGAACGAACTTAAAACCTCAAGGGAAAGTATTAGCTTCGTTATAAAGGATGACAAAGGAGAAGTAATGGGTGGAATTACTGGAGATATATTTTGGCATCATATGCATATTGACTTTTTGTGGGTTGATGAAAGTGTTAGGAAAGAAGGTTATGGGAGTATTTTATTGGGAAAAATTGAAAGTCTCGCAAAGGCAAAAGGATGTAGGCTTATTCACTTAGATACATTCAGCTTTCAAGCTCCTGAATTTTATCAGAAAAATGGCTATGAAGTTTTCGGTGTAATTGAAGATCATCCAAAAGGGTTTAAGCAATACTTTTTGCAGAAAAGATTTTGTGATTCATACATTTGAGAATGAGTATAGTAAGAGATGAATATATAAACACCAAAATAGATACGACTAATTAATAGTCGTATCTAAGATTGTAGACAAACGTATAATTATTTATCTGATTACAATTAGAAACCGATAATAGACTACTTACTCCTTTGCCTTACTTGGCTTTCAGAAAACGTATCTCTTTTATACGAATAGAGACTAACCAAGTTATTAATCTTTCATAGTTCTCTTTCCATAGTTTTTTCATTATCAAAGTCAAGAACAGCAGAGATAACAAAAATAAAAAAGAGATGATACTTGTTAACTGGAAAAAAAGAGTTTCTTTAAAACCACCATAACCAATGCAAATGATAACGCTACTCGCAAAAACTATTGATACAACAGGTAACAATTGAAAAAATATGTCGTAGTTTCGTTTCTTGATAAATCGCATCATAGTCGGGGAAATTAAAGCAATAAGTAAGATATAGGACATAACGACGAGTACGTCTATTACGACTAAGAATAAGTCCATCTCGTTTCAACCCCCTTATCAAACCCACCTATAGAATGACCCTCTTAGAAAAGGCTATATAGTTAAACTATACCCTTTGAACCCTGCGATTATGCATCGAAACACGCTATTTCTTTGCAATGAACATAAAAAAGAGGATGGTGTATCACCCATCCTCGTTACGCTGTCGTTATTCTATTACCCCTGGCTTTTTAATACAGGCTTTTTAAGCGATGCAATCACGGAACATTAAAGAGCATTACTGAATTTAGTAACCTCTTCGCATAATCATTTTTTGCAAGTAGTAGATTGGAGCTTTCTAATTCCTCAACAATTTCTCCTTGATATAGAAAAAGAATTCTATCGCAAATATTAGCGACGACCTGAAGATCATGAGTTATAAAGAGGTAAGTCATATTCATGTCATCCTTAATATCACGTAGTAGTTGAAGAATTTCCGCCTGACTCGAAACATCCAGGGAACTGATGGCCTCGTCAAGAACAATAAATTTAGGCTTAGTTGCAATGGCACGTGCAATACAAACACGCTGAAGTTGTCCTCCGCTCAACTCATGCGGATATTTATGGATCATTGTATGTGGGAGCCCGACTCTAGATAAGAGCTCAGCGATCCGTTCATCGAGATTTTTATTATCTCCTAGAGCAATCAGTGGTTCTGCAATTATACTTCGGGTTGTAAATTGTGGATTTACAGACGAGGTGTAATCTTGAAATACTACACTCATTTTCCCTTTATTCTTCTTAATCCATATCGAAAAAGGTTCTCCCTCAATCATTACTCTGCCGCGACCTGGTTTCTCTAGACCAAGAATGATTTTGCTCAGCGTGCTCTTACCGCTTCCACTTTCACCAATTAACCCTAGACACTCGCCTTTTTTAATCTGAAGGCTAATATCGCTCAAAACCTCGGTTTTAGACTTAATAAAAAAACCGCCGTATTTATTATAGCTTTTTGATACGTTCTCAACGTTTACAAACATGATAATAATCCCGACGTCATAGATTGCTGAAACGGCTCTGTTAGGCTCAATCGGGTATTGATTAAATACTTCGTGAAATCATGCTTCGGGAAGGAAAAGACTTCCTTGGTCTTTCCGTATTCTAGACATTTTCCATTTTGCATAACGAGCAATTCATCTGACAAATATTGAACAACCCCTAAATCGTGGGAAATGAAGATAATCGAAGTGCCTGTGAGTTCGCGTAGCAACTTGAATTGCTCTACAATATCACGTTGATTTATGAAGTCGATTGCTGTTGTGGGCTCATCGGCTATTATGATATCCGGCTCCATCATAATCACAATAGAAATCATTACTCTCTGTAGCATCCCTCCCGACAGTTGATGTGGATACATCTTCAAAACTTGCTCGGGATGATGGATATGTACACGATGCAACGCAACTTTTGCCATGTCTATAGCGAGCTTCTTTTTAACCCCTAAGTTTTCGCGAAATGTCTCACTCATTTGTCTGCCGATAGTATTGAGTGGATTAAAAGCTGTCATTGCATCTTGAAGAATCATACAGACTTGTTGTCCCCGGATTTTTCTCATCACCCCATTTGATTGTCCGATTAAGTTCATTCCATTAAAAATGGCTTCACCCGTAACATCCAGCCATGGGGAAGTTAAACCGAGGATTGCTCTTGCGGTTATTGATTTTCCACTTCCGCTTTCACCTACAATACCGAGGCAGCTGTTCTCTTTAAGAGTGAAATTTAAATCTTGTACAATCTGCTGCCCACTTCTCGTGTCAATAACGGATAGCTTTTTTACTTCTAGTAAAGACATTCAAGCGACTCCTTTTCTTTTTCATCTGAAAGTGTATAGGATTTATGGCTGAATGTAAGCTGTCGCCGAGGAAGTTGAACGCAGCAACGACAATTACAATTGCAAGTCCTGGAGCAAGCATGTGTGCTGGGTGGGTAATCATTACGTTTCTCGCTTCATTTAACATCATGCCCCATTCTGGTGTCGGTGCCTGTACACCTAAACCTAGGAAGGAGAGTGCAGAGATATTTAAAACAACCCATCCCGTATCAAGGGTCGCAAATACCGCTACTTCGCCTGATACACCAGGAAGTAAATGTTTTCTCATAATATGTCCTGTGCTACAACCGGATACCTTAGCGAAGCGAATATAATCTTTGTCTATATATTGAATAACCACAGATCGGATCATACGTGTATACCAAGCCCATTTGGCAAGGATGTTGGCGATTACCACATTTAACAAGCCTGGTCCAAGGACCCCTACAATCGCTAAAATCATGACTTCTGATGGAAAAGACAGCATAATATCACAAAATCTCATAATAATTTCGTCTACTTTCCCACGGAAGAACCCTGAAATAATTCCAAGCAATGTTCCAATCGTAATCGTAATGCACATTGTAACCAAAGCGAAAAAGACGGTTGTGCGAATTCCAAATAAAAGTCTGGATAAAATGCATCGTCCTAATTGGTCTGTTCCTAATGGGTAGGTTTGGCTGACTCCTGCATATTTCTGAAGGATATTCATTTCTAACGGATTATGAGGTGCAAGAATGGGAGCGAAAATACCGGCAGTAATAACCAAAAGTAACAATGATAAGCAAAGAATGGCCAATTTATCAGTCTTTAAACGTCTCCAAACATTCATACTATAATTCCTTTCTCATGCGTGGATCAAGCATTGTATTAAGAATATCAACTAGAAGATTACATATAACGAACAGCACGCCCATAATTAATATGTAAGCTTGGATAATTGGGAAATCCGAATTAAAGATTGCAGTAACGCATAATCGTCCAATACCTGGCCAAGCAAAAACATTTTCGACAATAACCGTTCCAGCAATCAGCTTAGGAATCGACATTCCTATGGCGGTCATGGAAATTTGAAGAGAGTTTTTAAAGACTTTTCTGGTGATTGTGCCTTCCTTTAAGCCACGAACCCTAGCATAAAGTACAAAGTTTTCACTTTTGTTTTTAATCATATTGTTTCGAATAAGGCGGACATAAGTTGAAATAAATCCTAAAGACAGCGTGACAGCAGGGAGAATAACAGAACTTGGCCTTTCCATACCGCTAGTGTCGAACCAATTCAGCTTGACAGAAAAGAGCCAGATAAGAAGAATTCCTATCCAAAAACTTGGCATTGCTGTGGAGATGAAAATCAATGCGCGCATCACTTTATCACCGATGCTTCCTTCGTAAATGGCGCACAGCATGCCGATTATAATACTGAAGGAAAGAATAATAACTAACGCAATGAACGCGAGCTGGAGAGTTGCCGGCAGTGCAGTTGCCAGTTGATCAGCAACAGGCTCATGCGTTACATAACTGTTACCAAAGTCCCCTTGAAGGTTATTTCCGAGCCATGAAAAATACCGGACTAAATAGGGTTTATCAAGACCCAGTTCAATTCTCATTGCCTCTATCATGTCTTCTGTCGGTGTAACTTGGTTTACTCGCATTGCAATTTCTGCCGGATCGCTAGTTCGTAAGTTGATCAGTACAAATGCTAAAAACGAAATGCCAAGGATAATTGGAATGATAACTAGCACACGTTTTAATAGATATATTTTCAAGGATATTTCTCCTAACAAGATATTTTATCAAGTAAAATCCCCGGCCAATTCTCTGTCTATAAAAGCATAATCGGTGAGAATTCTATATCTATATAAACTGAGCGAAAGTGCTTGGCTTAGGGCGGGAGGCATCCCAGAGCGCTGTAGCGCCTTAAATGGGATACTTTATTTCAATACATTTATCTATCAAAGGATCGTTTGATTTTATTCTTCGAAGTACATTTTTTCAAAAGGAATTTCGTACTGTGAGACATTAAAATCAACTCCTTTTAGCGCCTTAGTATGAACGGCCTTTGTTACAGAATAGGTTAATGGTATATAAATATTCTCGGAGTGAATATACGTTAAGATATCCTTATACATTTGCTTACGATTATCTTCGCTTTGTTCACTCATAAGATCAGTGATGACTTGATCCAGCCATTCCTTTTTCTCAAGCCCTACTTGTGCTTGATAATCGGCATGAGAAGGCACTCGCCAAGACGATACATAAGTTTGTGGATCATAAGGCAGTCCCCATGATAGAGAATACATTAAATCGAAATCTCCTGTTTTTTGTCGGTCAAAATAGGCTTGTTTCTCTTCTCCAATGATTTTAAGACTGGCACCAACTTGTTTTAAATCATTCTGCATTGATTCACTGATTGTACGTTCCTGAGCGTTATCGGAGTTATAGTAAATTGTAATCTCAAGTTTATTTCCATCTTTATATCGATACCCATCTTTACCTATTTTCCAGCCGGCTTTTGTTAGCAATTCATTTGCTCTGTCTTCACTATATTCTTGTTTTATTAAGTTCACATCTGCATAGGGGACAGATGGTGCAAGAAGGGTATCAGCTACTTGCTCAGCCCCATTTAGAATTCCCTCTGCAATCATTTGTTTGTTAATCGCAGATTGGAATGCTTCGCGAACTATTGGATCTTTTGTAATCGGTTTTTGTGAATTTAAGACAATTGCTCGAGAACCGACTGGACGGCTAACAGCGGTGCTGTATTTGTCTTGCTCAGAAAGCGCCTTGAAAGAATCGTTATCTACCATATCTCCATCGGAACCAAATAGTAGGTCGATTTCACCTTTTTCCAAGGCTAGAAGTATGGTTTGGTGATCGGGCATCACTTTCCATTTAATGGATTTGATTTTCGGCTTATCGCCCCAGTAGTTGTCATTCTCCGTAAATACGGCATATTGATTTTTTTTATGCTCTGTCAACACATAAGGACCTGTACCTGCATAGCTACTAACTCCATTAGCTGTTGTTCCGGCGATAAAACTTTTGGGTGAAATAAACCGAAAGGGGCGAGTCAGGCCGAGTTCTTCTAGTGTAGGATAATAAGGATTCTTCAGTGTTAACTGGAATGTATACCTATCCACAGCTTTTGTTTCTTGGATTTCAGCCACAAGATTCAGCCATGCATTTTTTTCAATATTTTCTACTACAGCATCTACATTCATCTTTACAACTTCCGCATTAAATGGCTCACCATCTGTAAAGACAACTCCTTGCCTTAGATAGAAAGTATATGTTAAACCATCCTCCGAAATATCCCAGTTTTCAGCTAAGGCAGGTTTTATCCCTTCATCCGTATTAATTACCAGAGATTCAAATACAATGTTTTGGGCTGGCATTTCACCTGCATAGAGATGCGGGTTAATGTCTCGAATATCTTTTGTACTTGCAAAGACAAGGTCATTAGTAGACTTAGCTTTGGAGGTCGGGACATTGCCGTCCTTTTTATCGAAGCAAGCCGAGAGTAAAATTACAGTTAGTATGAGTAGGAATATAGAATAACTTTTTTTGTTTTTCAAAGCATAGTCTCCCTTTAGTTTTTGTATTGCAGATTCCCTCACCAAATCGTAATCATTACGATTTGATAGTTAGCTTAGCATGAAAAATATATCGATGCAATATCTATTTCGGAATTCAGAGGGGGCCTACCGACAAAACGGTATGGTGAAATATATGCAAGCGTTCAAAAAAAAAAGACCGTCTCTTGACGGCCCGCTCAAAAAAGGTATTATTCTACGATCTCAAAGCTCTCCAACATATGGTGGAACCTTGCTCCGTGGCCTTCCGCAGCTTCGAGGAAATAGTTTTCTGTAATGACATAGCTACCGTCTTTGCCGTTGCTGATGACATAGGCATGAACAACTTTAGCATCCCAATCGCTACCGTTCAATCCGTGTAATAAATAACCTTCAACTGGTTCTGTCACTGTTTCGACTGCTCTTAGCTCCGGGAAGACTTTCTTTAACTCGGCTTCAAACTTTTTAACGAGATCTTCGGGTTTCTGATCAGCTACTTGTTTAATTTCCATTGTCACTTCCGGGTACTTTTCTGGAAGGGGTTCAATTGTTGTAATGACGTCTGCTTTATCGCCGTTGATCATTTTATAGCGTGTTTCATCGACATAGATGATGTACTCGGAGTTTCCACCTTCATTTAAATTAACGTCGGTTTTTTCGTCCTGTCCTTCAATGCTTTGAGTAATTTCCTTTTCTGGGACGAACATGTCTTTAATACCTTTCATGAATGCCATTCCTGTATCCGTTTGTAAACTGAATGCGATGACAAGGGCGGCGGCAGTTGTAATGATAATTGGAATTACACGATTTTTCTTTTTCATTTTCTTCACATCTCCTCTGTTAACGTTCTCTTCGCTGAATAGTTCTTTTTCTAGACCGTTCCATATTTCATCTTTTAGACCAAGCGTTTCTTGTTCAGTCCGTTTATCGAGAGCCTCTTTTGCTCGTTCGTCGAAGTTACTCATTGTGATCCCTCCTCCTTATTCGTCGGGTCTAACTGTTCTTTTAGTCGTTTTCTACCTTTAAACAACCGTGACTTTACTGTATTGTGATTTAACCCTAGAATGTCCGCAATTTCTTTTTCGGTAAAGCCCTTCACATACTTTAATATGATTGGAATTCGGTGTATGTCATCAAGCGATTGAATCGTATCGTATAAATCGGATAGCTGATTGAAAGATTCTTCGGCAAGAGATGGGTCATTTTCCAAGTCGGGATGTTCAAATTTTGAAAGAGGGGACTCTTTCTTTAGGTAACGAAGACATTCATTCATTAAAATCCGGTAAAACCACGGGTCAAAGGGCAATTCAGGGTTGTAGCTACCGATTTGCCGATAGACGCGGATGAACGTTTCTTGTACCGCATCTTTGGCCATTTCACGGTTGCGCGTAATAGCAGAAGCCGTTCGAATTGCGTAGTCTGCATATGCTTCGTAAAATTCGCGAAACGAGTCTTTGTCACCGGTCTGTATGTTTCGTATCAATTTTTCTATCTCCACTCGGGTTTCACTCCTTCCAAAACAACGGTATTTTGTTGCTCTTACTATACTTACCCTTAGAAACACTAAAAAGTTTTCAGGGAAGAAATTTAATTTGCAAAGTTGAGTCGAATGATAGATGTGAATCGTGGGTATCGTGTAGAATACATGTTAAAGAATGGAATATGTAAAAAAGAGGAGAGAACTTGATGAAAATTGTAGCGATTGTCGGGAGTTTACGAAAAGATTCATTCAACATGCAGTTAGTAAAAACGGTTGAAAAGAGATACAGTCACCTTTTCGAAATAGAAATTGCGGATATCGGAAATTTGCCGTTCTACAATGAGGATGAGGAAAAGTCACCTTCTGAGAAAGTACAAAACTACAAGAAAATGGTTGCTGATGCGGATGCTGTACTCATTAGCACACCTGAATTCAACTGGTCCATGTCGGGCGTTTTGAAAAATGCATTGGAATGGCTATCCAGAGTGGACAAGCCGATAGCAGGTCAACCGGTATTGCCGATGGGAGTTTCTCAAGGAGTGTTAGGGACGGTTAGAGCACAATTGCACTTGCGACAAGTATTAGGGAGTATCCAAGCAACTACACTGCCTCCTGCGGGAAATGAAATATTCATTGGCTCAGCCGGACAAAAGTTCCAAGATGGTTATCTGACAGACGAAGGCACACTCAAGTTTTTGGATTTAGTCGTTGATAAGTTTGTTACTTTCGTAAAAGAGCAAGAAAGTAAATAAAGAAAACCGCCTTTTTGATTTCTAATGGATAGAAAACGAAAGGGCGGTTTGTATAGTAAAAGAAAGTCACGTCTGTTGATTAACCACTTTCTTGCATTAAGAGCAGGTAAGAAAGGCTTGAAAAACACCATTTTCACTTGATCATTTCCGGTCCGCTTTCAGCGAAATAGTCATGACAACTTTACCGAGGGGAGAGTGTGGCTAGAAATGACTTCGTCATTCCTAGCCACACTCTTTTCAGTAATTCTGTTACGATTAGTTGCCTGTCGCGTTCCTACAACGTTTAAGTGAAAAATACAGCTACTTTTGAAAAAAAGATTAGATGACTCTTTAGAAAGGTTGTAAGTGCCCGAAGATACAATTTCGGGCACTTTAGTACTTTGTACAAGGTGTTCCTTGCTTACTATTAGTAAAGAGTATGCACCTTATCATGCGATGGACTATAAGAAAGTGACTCTTTCTTAACTAAAAAAGACAAGACTATGGAGAAGGCTTCAGCCGCCAAAATTGAATCTTTGGTGGCTATTATCCAGCTAAGAAGCCCCGCTATTCTTTCGTCCCAAAAAGTTTTAGCACTTCGTGTACGTATACATTTGGAGAGCGACGGATGAATAAGCACCATACGATTACCGAAAAAAATGTGTAGGGATGCGACGAAGTCGTATTCCTACACATCAAGATATCTCGTTAATCGTATAGAGGTCGTTCAATCCAAAGCGATCCAAAGTAATTGTACACGAAGCGCCTAGTGTTGGATTTAGTTATTTACTGATTGTTTTTGGTTAATCAACACATGTGAAAGAAAGTATAAGTTTTTATCTGGAGTGGTGTCTAGACTCCAGCGCTGTTCTTAGTTAAACAATTTTCACCATATGATGAAAAGGTTCACCAATGATTGTCCAGGGTGAGACGATTTCATAACCCAGCCGTTTGTATAGACGAATAGCTGGTTCTTTTTGTGTTTCGACGTTTAAAGAAAGCTTTGCACTGTATTTTTGTTTCGCGACTTCTTCTGCGTACTCAAACAACTCCGTACCGATTCCTTTACCGCGAAATGCAGGATCAATACAAACTGTATCGATGTAAAGTTCGTCAGCTAACGATTCCGCTTCGACTTCAGAGTTAGTAGCACCTTTTTTAGCAAGCCACTCACTTAAATTTCGATCGAGTTCAGGGGCATCTGCGCCTGCATACAACACCATAATACCTGCTACTTTTCCATCCAGCTCGGCAATATATGTATAGAGATGGGAGTGTCGGTTATCCTCACGCTTGAAAAGTACGCATAGTTCCTGCTCTACCTTGTCCCATTCTGTTTCGCCTGTCATTCTTTTAGCGATATCACCGATTGCGTCGATAATAAGCGGTGCAGCCTGTTCGGCATCAGTCGGTTGTGCTTGTCGAATTGTTATGTCCATTATTAAAAACCTCCTTCTACATCCTCTATTATATCAAATATTAACTGTTGTAAAGAAAACAACCCACCTGCAAGTGCAGTGGGCTGTTGAAACTATCAGTTGTATTTCAATCTTCTCTGCGCAATGGTCGGTAACGTCATACCAATTACGATAATAATAATACCAATTACTTGGAAAATTGTCAGCGCTTCGCTCAATAAAATAACGGACGCGGTGACAGCAACGGGAAGTTCTGCTGCGCTTAAAATCGATGTCATCGCAGTCCCAACTTTCGGCACTGCAATTGAGAAGAGGTAAATCGGAATGACAATCCCGAACAGTCCTAGGATCAAACCATATATCCATAAATTTTCGTTAAACAACGTACCGTTCCAGACGATTTCGGGCGATTGGAAAAAGAAGATTGCAATTGCTGCGAAAAACGATGTGAACAGTAGACGCGTTTCCGTATCCATTCCTTCAACTTGTCGTGAATTAATCATAACGAATGATGCAAAGCTGACAGCTGAAGCCATTCCCCATGCCCAACCTTGCCAAGGAATTCCGCTAAGATCTGCATCGATAATACCGGCTGCAAGAATTGTACCGCCGAAAAGGAAAAGAAGTGAAATGACTTCAATCCGTTTTGGAAGGCGTCGTTTCGCGATACAGTCGAACAGCATTCCTACCCAAGTGAATTGGAATAGCATAACAACCGCAAGAGAAGCAGGCATGTATTCAATGGCTTGGCCGTATACCGTACCAGTCGTTGCAGTAAATAACCCTGCAAGAAGGAGTGTCACACCACCGCCAAACTTTGGGACTTTACGTCGTACAAAGACGAAGATAAGTAGAGCTATGAAAAAACCGACAAAGTATTGGCTCGTTACTGCTTCAGCAGCAGTGTAACCATCTTGAATCGCGAGTTTAATAATTGTTGAAAGAATACCATAACAGCTTGCTGCAAAGACGATAAGTAGTGGATAAATCCATTGTTTCATAAGAAAATCCTCCCGTTCCATCCAAACAGTATACCACGATTAGGGAAAGAATTACAGGTCAGAGGTCAGACAACTAACATGAATTTAAATTGTGGGGTGTAATGATTCGATTATAAAGTCACGTCTGTTGAATAACTATTTGTTTGTATAAAATACTGGTGAGTAGGGCTTGGAAAAATCCGTTTTCACTGGATCATTTCCGGTTCGCTTTCGGCGAAATTATCACGACACTCTTTTCAGTAATCCTATTGCGAATAGTTGCCTGTCGCATCCCTACATATCCAGACATCTCGGTAATCGTATAGAAGTCATTCAATCCAAAGTAAATTATATACGTAGCGCCCAGTAGGTGATCATGTTATTCACTAGTTACTTTTGGTTAATCAACAGGCGTGTTACGAAAGCGCCGAAGGGGATTGGAAGAAATTCTTTATTTCAACATCTAAAACTATATATTTCCGTACTCTTCCTGTAAATCGTGTTCCATGATACGATTGGGAAAAATAAAGTGATAGGGTGTACATTCATGATTGATGCGAATAAAAAACATGTTTTAATTTACGGCGATGCATTCGTCGATTATATAGCGGAAGACCAGTCCAATTCAACATTCACGACGTTTCTTGGCGGAGCAACGGTCAATGTGGCAGCGGGTATTTCTAGGCTTGGCGCTTCGTCCGCATTCATCACCGTGACAGGAGATGACGAAACTTCCCAGTTTGTTCGGAATGAATTGAGGAAAGAAGGCGTCGACTTGACGTTTGCTAAACTGGAGAATGACAAACGGGTGAGTGGCGTGTATGTCCATTTGACGGATGACAACGACCGTATTTTTCATACATATATCGATGAGACGCCTGATATCCAAGTAGAAACTACTGATTTGTCTATAGAGGCATTTCAAGATGCTTCCGTATTGCATATTTGTTCGGGCACAATGTTTCATTTAACAGCCCTACAAACGACGCGGGAAGCGGTACGTCTTGCTAATAAGTTTGGAGTGCCTTTGTCATTAGACGCAAATATCCGCCCGCTAAGGTGGGAGAGTGAAGCGCTTTGCCGTGAGACAATCATGTCATTTGTTGAGAACACCAATCTGCTGAAACTGACCGAAGAGGAGCTTTTTTTCCTAACGGAGACAGATACGTTGAAAGATGGAATCCTCAAGTTAGCACCTTATCGGATTCCTGTAATACTCGTCACCGCGGGTGAGCTCGGTACGTTTGCTGTCATTGACGGCAGCATAACACATGTAGGCGTTGAACCCATCATAGCTGTCGATACGACGGGAGCAGGCGATGCATTCATTGCAGGAATTCTTCGCCAAATCCAATTGAAAGGGAAACCAAAAACCCGCGATGAGTGGATTGACTATATTTCCTTTGGCAATAAACTCGGTGCACTCTGTGCAACAAAATCGGGCGCATTGTCGGCAATGCCTCGGCTTGAAGAAATAGATGAATAATGGAATCCTCCCTTTTTTATAGGGAGGATTTTTTATTTGATATTCCAATTAACTAAATAGTGGTGTATATTTAGAATTATCACTATTTTTAACTATTAAAGGGGATGGGATTAAATGAATAAGAGAATAAAACTGCTATTTTCAGTCTTGATGATGTTCACGCTAGTTGTGCTGACAGCTTGTGGAACCGATACGAAGGATGCGGGCGACAAAGAAACAGGAGCAGATGGCCCGGTAAAGGCTAAAATAGGTGTCATTTCTTATTTAACTGGACCAGGAGCTGGTTATGGAGAAGCAATTACGAATGGCTTGAAACTGGCCCATAAAGAACTTAAAGAAGCAGGGGAAGTTGACCTGGAATTAAAGATTGAAGACTCAGCTGGTAAACAAGAAGAAGCATTATCAGCTGCACAGAAATTGATGAACTCAGATAATGTCGATGCAATTATTGGGCCTACGCTTAGTACAGAAATGTTTGTAGTTGGACCTGAAGCAGATTTAAATGGTGTTCCAATCATGGGGACTTCAAATACGGCTGAGGGGATTCCTCAACTTGGGGATTATGTATTTAGAAACTCAATCCCTGAGACACTAGCGATTCCAGCGTCAGTACAAAAAGCAATTGAAAAATATGATGTTAAAAAAGTAGCGATTTTATATGGCAATGACGATGTATTTACAAAAGCGGGTTACGATGTAATGAAAAAAGTAGCAGAAGACTTAAATCTGGAGGTCGTTACGACAGAAACATTCCAGTTAGGTCAATCCGATTATAAAGCACAATTGACGAAAATAAAGAACTTGAACCCGGATTTGATTCTTGCATCTGCTTTGTATAATGAAGGTGCGGTAATTTTAGACCAAGCTAGAAAAATGGGGCTTGATGTTCCATTTGTGGGTGGGAATGGATTCAACTCACCGGAAGTTATCAAAATTGCTGGAGATGCATCCAATGGTTTAATCGTTGCGACACCGTGGTTTGCTCAAAAGGATGACGAAAAAGTAAAGAACTTTGTTAAAAACTATACAGAAGCATATGGAGTTGAACCAGATCAGTTTGCTGCACAAGCTTATGATGGATTGTATCTAATGGCTGAAGCGGTTAAAAATGCAGGTGTAGCTGACCGCGATGAAATTCGCGATGCGTTAGCAACACTCAAGGACTTTAAAGGTGTATTAGGCACAATGTCATTTGATGAAGACGGAGATATTGTCATGGAACCAACTGTATTAATTATTGAAGGTAACGAGTATGTAGTGTTCGAATAAATGATCGGCAATCAGGTTGAGATGTTTGCAGCCTGATTGCATTTCTATTTTAACTATTTAAAAAAGCTGAGAATGGATAAGGAGGGTGCACATTGCTAATTGAACAATTAATAAATGGTCTTACATTGGGTAGTATTTATGTTGTTGTTGCCCTCGGTTATACGTTGGTGTTTGGTGTCCTTAACATTGTCAATATGGGGCATGGGGAAATTTTTATGTTTGGTGCATTTATGGGCGTTATTGTAACGAATAGTTTAGGTTTACCATTATATGTGGCCTTTTTGGTCGCAATTATTGTTACAGGTATATTAGGTTATTTCCTTGAGCGTTTTGCATTAAGACCACTGAGAGGTAAAGAGGGCGTGTCCCATCTTGCTCCGCTTATCAGTACGATTGGGGTATCTATTTTTCTTGAAAATGCTGCTCATCACTTTTTTGGAGCTGGAAATCATCCATTTCGGACAAGTTTTTCAGAGTTGAACATTACGATTGGTTCAACAACCGTCTATTATGTCCAAATTCTTATCTTCATTATTGCGATTCTATTAATGTTTGGACTCACATTTTGGCTATCGAAAACAAAGGCGGGCAAGGCATTACGTGCAAGTGCGGAAAATTTAGCTGTTGCAAGCCTACTAGGTGTTAATACGAAAAGGATGATTACACAAACAGTTATTATTGCATCTGCAATGGGTGGAATTGCCGGAATTCTAGTTGGAATTGCATTCAACTCAGTTAATCCACAAATGGGTTTATCATTCGGATTAAAAGGTTTAGCTATTATCATTCTTGGTGGTTTAGGAAACGTTCGTGGTGCGATGGTGGGCGGGTTAATATTAGGGCTTTCTGAAACGTTTTTAGTAGCTTATGGAAATTCAGGCTATCGTGATGCGATAGCGTTTTTAGCTATTATCATTATTTTAATTGTGAGACCACAAGGACTTTTCGGTACGGCAACATCGAAATCAAGGGGGTGATTATATGTTAAGCGAATTAATAAACCCATATTATTTGCAAGTTGCAACTTTTATTTTATTGAATATTATCCTTGGTGTTAGTATTTACATAACACTTGGAACAGGGCAATTGTCACTGGGGCATGCAGGATTCATGAGTATAGGTGCATACACGTCGGCTATTTTAACGCTTAATTATAATGTACCTCTAATACTCGGTATTATTATTGCAGCTGTGTTTACAGGTTTTATCGGCGTGTTAATTGGTTTTCCTGCCCTAAGGTTACAAGGCGTATATCTTGCGATTGCGACGCTTGGGTTTGGGGAGGTCATTCGAGTACTGTTTATCAATTGGGAAGGTTTAACAAACGGTGCTATTGGGATTCGTAGTATCCCTCATCTTGGGCGAGAGATTTTGAGTTTTAGTAACAGTTTAGGTTTTAGTCCGGAAATGATTGGATTAAAAAATAACCAATTTATAAGTTTAGCAGTTTTTCTTGTATTACTGATGATTAGCATTGGCGTTATTTGGTTCTTTATTAGACAAAACAATTCTAGAATTGGGCGTGCATTTGCTTCTATTAAAATGGATGAAGAGGCATCGGAAGCAATGGGTATTAACATTACATACTATAAGATTCTAGCATTCGGTCAAGGAGCGCTACTTGCTGGATTTGCAGGTGCATTATATGCACATTTAACGGCTTATATTAGTCCATCAGATTTCGATTATCATCGTGCTGTTGAAATTCTGATCTTTGCTATATTTGGAGGAAGTGAAGTTATTTGGGGACCGATATTCGGTGCTATTTTCCTTTCAACAATGCCAGAGTTTTTGCGTGTTATCAGCGAGTATCGTTTCATGATTTACGGTGCACTCCTTGTATTGATGATGGCGTTCCGGCCACAGGGGCTCATTGATATGAATGTCGTCAATTGGATTAAACGTCCAAGATTAAAGAAGAAGGAGGGAAAACATGGTACTGGAAATAAAAAAGATAAGTAAAAACTTTGGTGGGATTCAAGCATTGACAGATGTTTCTTTTTCAATAGAACAAGGAGAAGTGCTTGGCTTGATAGGGCCAAATGGTGCTGGAAAAACAACAATGTTTAATATGATTACCGCCATGTTTCCTCCTAGTTCTGGTGAGATAGAATTTACAGGACAGTCGCTTGCAGGTTTGAAACCGCATGAAATTACGAAACAGGGCATTTGTCGTACATTCCAAAACATCAGACTCTTTTCAGAGTTAACTGTTCGCGAAAATGTAATGGTAGGAAATCACTGTCGTCTCACTACTGGTGTTTTGCAAAGTGTGTTTCGGACGAAATATCAAAAGCAAGAAGAGGAAAATGTTCTGAAAAGATCGGATGAGATTCTAGAAATTGTTGGATTGTCAGAATACAGTCAAACGATTGCGAAAAACCTTGCTTACGGTCAACAACGTAGATTAGAAATTGCAAGAGCTTTGGCAAGTCGACCTAAATTATTGCTTCTTGACGAGCCAGCTGCTGGAATGAATGAAAAAGAGACAAATGATTTGTTTGATTTGATCAAGAAAATTCAAGCGCTAAATATAACTATTTTATTAATTGAACATGATATGCCACTTGTTATGCGGATTTGTAGCCGTATTGTGGTATTGAACTTTGGAAAGAAAATTGCAGAAGGTACACCGAGCAGTATTCAAAACAATAAAGAAGTAATTGAAGCCTACCTCGGGGTTGAGGAGGAAGATGAGCTTGCTTAAACTACAGAATGTCAGTACTTTTTACGATAAGATTCAGGCATTGAAAAGCATTGATGTAACGGTTGAGGAGGGGACGATAGTAACCATCCTCGGTGCAAACGGTGCGGGGAAAACAACGATGATGAATACGATTGCAGGTTTATTGAAACCGAAAGAAGGTAGTATTCATTATTTAGGTAAGGATGTAACTGGACAACGACCTGATCAGCTTTTAAGAAAAGGGTTAGCTTTAGTTCCAGAAGGAAGAGGTATTTTGGCTTCTATGACTGTTTTAGAAAACTTGGAAATGGGAGCGTATCATCGAAATGACGCTGAAGTGAATGCTGATCTTGAAAAGGCGATGAATCGATTCCCAATACTAAGGGAAAGACAATCTCAGCTAGGTGGCACACTTTCTGGTGGACAACAGCAAATGCTGGCAATCGCGCGAGTAATTATGTCTAAGCCCAAGTTACTTTTACTTGATGAACCATCGATGGGACTGGCCCCGTTAAACGTTGCAGATATCTTTAAAATTATTAAAGAGATTAATGAAGCAGGAACGACTGTTTTACTGGTTGAACAAAATGCACGTCAGGCTTTAAAAGTTGCGGACTATGGCTATGTGCTTGAGACAGGTAAAGTGGTCGCGAGTGGTAACGCGAAAGAGCTGCTGCAAGATGATACGATAAAAAAGGCTTATCTAGGACATTAATAATTTTGAAGTACATCGACGGTAACGATTTTTGTTGCCGTTTTTTTGCGTTGAACTTTCAATCCAAAGTAATTCAAAAGCACCTGTACATAGAGTGCCTAGTGTTTCATCACAAAAATAAGCAGTACTTTTCTGGTTAATCAACACACGTGTGAAATTGCTATACTATATTTATCATTAGCAAATAGAAAAATTGTGAAATTAACGGTTGAACTCTCAAGTATTCCTCGGCTATCTGCATTTGAATTTACAGAAATGGTTGCGTGGCTAAGCAGGTGTCATAAGGCAAGCAAAAAATACATAGGAATTTGTCGGTCTAGGAGAAGCGATGAACGAAAAGACGGATACTTTTCCGGGGGAATGAAACAGCTATTATTACGTAGGCGATTGTCCATAAACCAAAACTGTACCCCAATCACATTATATGAATGGGGTACAGTTTTTTACTGTTTTTTAAGTCCAGAGCCGCGGAATTTCTCTTCGCTGGATGAATTACTTTTGGAATCGTGATGATGTTTCTCTTCCCGTTCTTCCAATTTTAAATCTTCCAGAGGAATAGAGTCGACAGTTTTCATATCTTCATGCATATCGTAAATGCTTTCCTTATCAGTTCGGAGGTTTTCGGGATTATCCATGTATGGTCCTTCAGCATCCTTTCGGTCCCGTTCAGTAAATACTTTTTTGTTAGTCATCAAAAACAGACTCCTTTCATCTTCGAGTTTGCCGTGGAATATTCTCTTGTCCTTATGTTATTCACTCTTTTACAGAAACTAAACATCCGATTTGATGGAGCAGTGCGTTTCTTAATGGTTTGGACGGGTACAATAAGAAACAAAGGCAATATCATCGAAAAGGAGGAATTTTGTAAAATGGAAAACAAGAAGTATATCGGTACATTTCATTCCATTGATACAGTTTTATATAAAATTACAGAATTGAAAGCGCAAGGCTATGATGAAAGTGATATGTATGTTGTTACCAATGAAGAAGATAATATTTCAATGCTTCGGGGACAGACCGATGCCGAACTCCTCGGTACAGCAGATGATAATTGGTTAGATCGTTTTAAACTGTTTTTGGGCGGTGAAGAACCCATTCTGAATGCTTTTTCACGCATGGGGTTTTCAGAACAGCAATCAAGGGGCTATTACAATGAAGTTAAAAATGGTGGCGTTGCTCTATTCGTTAAAAGTAAGGCACTGGATGAGATGGATAGTAGTACAGAACGTGGCCTGAGCGGAGAACCATTGGATGGTCAGGGTGGAAACCAACAAATGATCGATAATGACGGTACGGTCCCACGCCTCAATACAAGAAACTTATGAGTGGCAGAAGACGGCTGTTAACCCATTGCAAACAGCCGTACTTTTTATATATATGTTGAACAAATGAATACCTAAATAAACTAAGCGGAGGCGCCTTACAAGGGGATATTTATTTCAACTTAAATAGTTGTTGTTATTACGGTTACCCTATTAGTTTCGCAAAATTTACATTCACGCCTTAATAATTTCACACTACCTCAACAAATTAAAAAGCCCCCTCCGTCTAAAAAAGGGGGACATACAGTCATATAATCAAAAGAATGATGCATATTGATACACTTATTCCAATTTCTTAACAGGTATGGACTTATAGCTATCACTGTTTGATAGATGACTTACTTTTTAAAGATTATCGATTGTTATTATCGGAAACTTTATCTTTTAGTTCTCCGATTTTCTTTTGCGCTTCGCCTTTTAACTTATCAAACTTACCTTCAGCTTGTAGTGAAGGATCATTTGTGGCATTGCCTATCTGATCCTTTGTTTCACCTTTCACTTTGTTTACTGTCCCTTTGACTTTGTCTGAGAAACTACCGTTTGTCATTGTAAAGCCTCCTTTTTATTCTTGTTAGGTAATAGATACCCTGCATGAAAAAACATTAAACATGGGAGAAAAAAATAATACTCAATGGTATTTGTTCAGAATAGGTTCAAAAGGTCTAATTTATTGTATAAAAAGGTGACTAAACTTATGTACCCAACCTTCGATATATTACATATAATATAGGTAGATACAAAATAGTGGGAGGAGATGGGATGATTAGAAAAGGTCGATTTGCTTTATGGGATAAAAGGGAGTTTGAACTGGCTTCTTATCAACGACAATACTATTTGCAATCGGCGGATCCTTTAGACTTGAGGAACGGGTTCGTGAAGAATGGATCTAACCATGTTTATATTAAGACTATTTCCGTCGAGGAATTAGAGGATGCGTATGAAGTCATTCCATATGGGATGATTGAAGGCTACCGTTTTGCAGTAGAAGGATATGATGAAAAGACTGGGAAAGTTGCATTGGTAACAAACAATCCATTTGTCAAAGAACGGATCGAAGTGCGTCCTTATGGGGAATTTCAATACATAATAGAAATACTTCTTGAAGATATTGTAATTGAGGAAGATCGGGTTCCTATACTTGGATTTGATGGTTTATACACATAAAAAGGCAATTGTGCATGTCGATAAGACAACACGATTGCCTTTTTATTGTTTTAATAGCTGTAGTACGGACTGGGCTTGTTGCATGTGCATAGCGAGTACGTATTGACCGGCCTGAAGTAGAATGTTTGCTTTCGTGAGTGCCATCATTTCCTTTGCGATGTCGACATCTCTTATGCGGGATTCGGCTGCGATTAAGTTTTCTTCCATGACGAGTGTATTGTTGTAAGCATGTTCAAGCCGGTTTGTATAGGCACCTATTCTAGAGCGTTCTGAGGATACGTTTTTAATTGCATTGTCGAGTAATCCAATTGCATCATTGGCCTTGGATTGGGTTGAAATCGATGCGTCAGACAAACCGATTGTCTCTGCACTCATATCACCAATGAAAAATTCAATTGATTGGCCGGCATTCGCCCCAGCTTGAATCTTCAAGGAAGAGCGTGAACCGTCTAACAGTGTCAATGTATTGAACTCTGTATCTTTTGAAATACGAGTGATTTCCTTTTTTAGTTCTACAAATTCTAGAGAGAGGGCTTCACGATCGGAATCTGTCACTGTTCCATTGGCAGCCTGTACGCTTAGTTCACGCATCCGTTGCAGTATAGCGTGTGTTTCATTTAAAGCACCTTCAGCTGTTTGGAATAGGGAAATACCGTCTTGGATGTTGCGTCCCGCCATCGATAGACCTCGGATTTGCGCACGCATTTTCTCTGAAATTGCAAGGCCTGCTGGATCATCTGCAGCTCTGTTTATGCGCATACCTGAAGACAATCGCTCCATCGACCGCATTACTTGATTGTTTTGCATAGTCATATTGCGGATGACATTCATTCCTGTCGCCTGCCATATTCCAAGCATGGCACAACCTCCTCTTTAAATGTTATATCGGTGATAATTGAGAGATATTAACAAACCGTCATAATCATGTTTGAAAAGTGATGAAAAAGGGTAGCCCATAGAAATAGGTATCTGCTCAGAATACGTATAAAGATGGTTGAACAGTTTAATCATAGGGGGCGAAATGTGTGCTTGAATTTAAAAATGTGTCAAAGATTTATGCTGGAGGTAAAAAAGCTGTAGATAACTTAGATTTACATATCAATGCAGGTGAATTTATCGTCTTTATCGGTCCGAGTGGTTGTGGAAAGACGACAACTATGAAGATGATCAATCGATTAGTTAAACCCACAGAGGGTAAAATATTGATCAATGGAGAAAATATTATGGAAAAGAACATCGTGCAATTGCGACGTTCAATTGGCTATGTCATTCAACAAATTGGTCTTTTCCCCCACATGACCATTCGAGAAAATATTGCACTTGTCCCGCGGCTTATGAAGAAGTCGGTTGATGAGCGAAACAATAAGGCTGATGAGTTAATCGACCTTGTCAATATGCCTAAAGAATTCCTTGATCGCTACCCCCATGAACTAAGTGGAGGTCAGCAACAGCGTATCGGTGTACTTCGTGCATTAGCAGCTGATCCTCCCCTTATCCTTATGGACGAGCCTTTTGGTGCGCTAGATCCGATTACCCGCGATTCGTTACAGGCGGAATTCAAACATCTTCAAAGGACACTTGGTAAAACAATTATTTTTGTAACGCACGATATGGATGAAGCCATTAAGCTCGCAGATCGCATTGTAATTATGAAAGATGGGAAAATTGTGCAAATGGGAACTCCAGACGAAATTTTAAGAGATCCGGCCAATGAATTCGTAGAGGATTTCATCGGTAAAGACCGTCTTTTGCAAGCTCAACAACGTATACAGACGGTGGGACAAATTATGAACCCGAACCCTGTCTCCTTTAAAACGGAAGGGACACTGTCTCAAGCAGTTCAGCTTATGCGTGAGCGCCGTGTGGATTCGCTTCTTGTCGTTGATGAAAACAATGTACTGAAAGGTCTGCTCAATGTCGAGATGATAGACAGGGGCCGCAATATGGAAACGCAGGTCAAGGAAGTCATGTCTACGGAATTGACCGTCGTTCAGGAAGATACGCTTCTTCGTGAAGCAACGCGAAATATTCTTATACGTGGATTAAAATACGTAGCTGTTGTCGATGAAGATCGGCGTTTGGTCGGCTTGATTACAAGAACGAACCTTGTGGATATCGTCTATGATTCCATTTGGGGAGAAAGCGAAGAGCAGACACTTGGTCAGGTGTAAAGGAGGTTTTTGAATGAACGGATTTATTGATTTTTTCTCGGAGTATGGAAGCCAGTTGGCAACGAAGACTTGGGAACATTTGTACATCTCATTTATTGCACTTTTTCTTGGAATCCTTGTTGCAGTACCAATTGGAATAATGCTTACAAAAGTGCCGAAGATAGCTGGTTTTGTATTGGGGGTAGTTGGAGTTATCCAGACATTTCCTAGTCTTGCGATTCTTGCGTTCTTCATACCACTTCTGGGAATCGGGAAAACACCCGCAATTGTTGCTTTATTCCTTTATTCGATGTTGCCAATCCTTAGAAATACGTTTATCGGTGTGAAAGAGGTCAATCAGGATCTCGTGGAGGCAGGTAGGGGAATGGGAATGACGGCGTTTGAACGTACGATGAACGTTGAACTTCCTCTGGCAATTCCTGTTATTATGGCTGGTGTAAGGCTGTCTGCAGTCTACCTTATTGGATGGGCAACACTTGCATCATTCATTGGTGGAGGTGGGCTTGGGGACTTTATCTTTGATGGTCTGAATCTATTTAGGACAGACTTGATTATTGGTGGGGCGATACCAGTTACGTTGCTTGCGCTACTAGTCGATTTCCTGCTCGGTCGTTTTGAATCCTTCGCTACGCCAAAAGGACTTAAAGAAAGCAGAAAAGTGGTTTCTTAAGGAGGGAAAAAGAGTGTTCAGAAAAAGTATGAAAAGAATAGTACTTCCATTATTGGCCACCAGCCTGCTGATTGGGGGTTGTTCACTTCCAGGCCTCGGAGGAGGTAATGACACAATTCGAATTGCAACACTTACAAGTACGGAAACATCGACACTGGGTCATATGATTCGACTTATGATTGAAAAAGAAACAGATTTGAATGTTGAAATGGTGGAAAATTTAGGAACTTCAATCATCCAGCACCAGGCGTTGACGAGCGGGCAAGTAGATATTACAGCTGCACGCTACACGGGTACTGATATGTCGAGTATTTTAGAAGTAGAGCCCCTAGCAGATCCAGAAGAGGCAATGACGCTGGTCCAGGAAGAGTTTGATAAACGATTTGACCAGGTTTGGTACGATTCATACGGGTTCCAAAATACGTATGCGCTCACAGTAACAGCCGACCTTGCTGAAAAAGAAGGACTTGAAACTGTCTCGGATATAGAAAAGATAGCTGATGATTTAACGCTGGGTGTAGACAACTCATGGTTGAACAGGGCAGGAGATGGCTATGAAGGATTCGTTGATACATATGGATTTACATTCGGAGAAGCATTGCCCATGTCTCTGGGGCTCGTCTACCAAGCGGTGAATAGTGGTAAGATGGATGTCGTTTTGGCCTATAGTACTGACGGACGTTTGAAAGCATTTAATTTGAAGACGCTTGAAGACGACAAGAAGTTTTTTCCGCCTTATGAATGTTCACCTGTGACGCGAAAAGATGTAATCGAACAGCACCCAGAAATTGATATAATCCTGAAGAAACTTGCAGGTAAAATAGACGGAGAAACAATGACACGTTTAAATTACGAGGCGGATGTTAATAAAAAAGAACCTGCAATCGTGGCGCAAGAATTTTTGGAAGAAAACAATTACTTCAACTGAATTACGGGGGTGAATGAATGGAAACGTTACAAGAACTTTGGTCATACTACACAGTGAATGGCACGTATGTGTGGGATCAGTTTGTCAGGCATTTCCTTATGTCTGCATACGGAGTCCTGTTCGCGGCGCTTGTTGGTATTCCAGTGGGTATTCTTATTGCCCGATACGGTAAATTGAGTGGATGGGTGTTATCGGTAACGAATATTATTCAAACTATTCCAGCCCTTGCAATGCTTGCTGTTCTAATGCTTGCGATGGGTCTTGGACCGAACACAGTTGTTATGAGTTTATTTTTGTACTCTCTGCTGCCTATTATAAAAAATACGTATACAGGTATAAAAAGTGTAGAAAAACCTATTTTAGAAGCTGGTCGTGCAATGGGGATGACACGGACGCAGATGCTCTTCATGGTAGAACTTCCGCTATCGTTATCAGTTATCATGGCAGGTTTGCGGACCGCTCTTGTTATTGCAATTGGTGTGGCAACAATTGGAGCTTTTATCGGTGGTGGAGGACTCGGCTCCATTATTATTCGAGGGACGAATGTGACAGATGGAGCATCCATTATTTTGGCCGGAGCAATTCCAACCGCATTAATGGCGGTCATCGCGGACCTCTTTATGGGATGGCTGGAACGTGTTTTATCTCCAGCAAACAGAAAAGCAGTAGCAAAACAATCAACATCTACAAATACAGTGGCATGAAATCCCCCCTTTTCTTTGAGGGAATATAAGCCTGAAAGTGCTTAGGGCGGGGAGGAAGAAGTTCTACATGAGCGAAATGGAGGAGATGAAGAGATGATTGGTAAATTTAATGTGAGGAAAGAAATATTTGAAGATACGCCAAATGAAACATTACACTTCGAATTGACGTTGGACAGTAAGGAATATCAAGGTCATTATAAAGAGAATGAAGTGAGCTGGTTTCAAATGCAGCCTGATCAAGAAAATCATGAGATGAAGCTTGAAGATTTGGAAGTTGAAGTGAAAAAACGTATTAAAGAGTGGAAAGAAGATTAAATTAAATCAAGATTTGATTGAAGACTACCTAGTGACTGGGTAGTTTTTTTTATATACCGTCAAGTGAGTTGTTTCGAGTGGCACTGATAAGCTTCTTTAGCATCATAAATATTTCGGTATTTCTGTTATATACAACGTATAACAGTCGTGGTATACTGAATTTACCATTAATAGTTAGAAAGGGTGTGAAGTTTATGTCTGAGCTCACGAGTATTCCTTGGAATCTTCTTATGCCATTGATTGTACTTCAATTCATTTTGATGATTGTTGCACTCGTTGATGTTATTCGCCATAGAAGGACGAACGGTCCATTTATCATGTGGATTTTCATCATTGTTCTTGGCAGTTTGATTGGATCAATACTGTACTTTATCTTTGGGAGGCGGCAAGTATGACAAATTTACTTCAAGTGGATAATTTGACGAAGAAATATATCAATAATCATGTAGTGGATGCTGTCTCGTTCGAACTTGAAGAACATACAGCAACGGCTTTGATAGGGCCAAATGGAGCTGGAAAAACTACGACACTGTCTATGCTTGCAGGGTTAGTCTCGCCAACAAGCGGATCAATACAGTTCCAGGGTGCTGCAAAGCAGGATATCCGTTCGATTATCGGATTTCTTCCACAATATCCAAAGTTCTTTCCTTGGCTATCTGCACTTGAATTTACTGAAATGGCTGCAGGACTAAGTGGGGTGGAAACAAAACAAGCAAGAATAGAAGCGAAAAAGACCTTGGAATTTGTAGGCCTAGGCGAAGCGATGAACAAAAAGACGGGCACTTTTTCCGGAGGAATGAAACAGCGTCTGGGGCTTGCGCAGGCAATTGTCCATAAACCAAAACTACTTTTACTCGATGAGCCGGTATCTGCACTTGATCCAGTTGGGCGCCGTCAAGTGATGGATTTGTTGAAAGACTTGCAAAGAAAAACGACGATTTTATATTCAACTCATATTTTAAATGACGCTGAAGAAATGACAGACCAGTTGCTGTTCTTACGGCATGGGAAACTTGTCGAACACGGTTCACTTGATGAAGTACGTGCGCGCTATGCGGAACCGCGAATCGTCATTGAATTCGAAGGGATGCAAGAGTTGCAGCGCTTTATGGAAGCAACTGCATGGCAAGTGACATCAAAAGGGTTGGTTGTTTCGATTGACGTTCGGTTGGAAGAAGCTGAAATGTCATCGGTCCTATCCATGTTAACCGCAGGCAAGTTCTTAGTGAGAAAAGTGGAACTGCAGACGGCGAGCCTTGAAGATATCTTCATGAAAGTGGCGGTGGTCTAATGAATGGATTTAGTGTGTTATTGCAGAAAGAATGGCGTGAACATACACGGAATTTCAAAATGTTATGGATTCCTCTCGTCTTTATTATATTCGGTATTTTGGAGCCCGTAACGAATCATTTTTTGCCTGAAATTATGAGAAGTGTAGGTAATATGCCAGAAGAAGCTGAATTCTTATGGCCAGAGTTCAAAGGAGAGGATATCTTCCAGTCATTGCTGGGGCAATATCAAATGATCGGTATTCTCGTTATAATTCTTGCTTTCATGGGGACGATTTCAGGAGAGCGGAAAAATGGAACGGCCACATTACTATATGTTCGCCCAATGTCATTTCGAAATTACTTTTTAAGTAAGTGGCTGGTCGTTAATGGGATTGTACTTGGAAGCGTCTGGCTCGGCTTTATGGCTGCCTGGTATTATATTGAAATCCTTTTTAACCATGTAGATGCAGGGGCAATATTTGCTTTTGTTGCGACGTATAGTTTATGGCTCGTCTTCGTTGTCACTGTTGTTTTAGCGCTAAGCGCATGGCTTCCGACAGGTGGGGCGGCGGGCCTAGCGATTCTAATTACACTTGTCTACCAAATTATAGATTCGCTTATCGGTACCTATTGGACAGTATCACCATGGAAATTGTCGATGTATGCATCCTATTGGTTCGATTCGAACTCTGAACTGTCGGATTTATGGATGAGTTCGGGTCTGACAGTGATACTAATCGTCATCTTAATCGTATTCGGAGTATTTATGTCGAAACGGAATGCGGCAAAAACAACAGTGTAAATAACCCTTTGTGGTATAATTCGTATAAAGACGAATTATTCTGAAAGGGAGGGGTTCTAGATGACTACACGCAATTCAGATCGCTTCATATTCGCATTTAACCGTATTGAAAAATCTTTGGAAAAAATAAGTGGCTTAAGCAGCTATATGTCTTTCCAGCGATTGATTGATAAATCCAAGCATTTGAATGCGGTTATTCGGAAATTTGAGCGGGATTTGCGGGAATGTGGTGATTTACGCAATGCAATTGTCCATAATCGGACTGATATTGAATATGCAATTGCAGAACCACATGATGATATTGTGGAACTAATTGAATACATTGACCGAGAACTTTCGAAACCTGTTACAGTCGGTGATATGTTTTTACGAAAAGTCCATATATTACAAGCTACTGATACACTTGCCTACGGATTGAAACTAATCCGGGAAAAAAAGTTCAATCAGATACCAATTTATCAGAGCAATAAATTCATTGGGCTTGTTACTGCGACAGGCATTACGTATTGGCTTGCAGATAATATGACAGATGAAATAATTTCCCGGGAAATGCCGACGCTTCTCGACATTTATTCCCATGAAAAACAAAAAAACACGTATCGATTTATAAGAATGGATCTTTCTGTTTATGAAGCGGAGGAATATTTTAAAAAGTCTGTTGCTGAAGGAAAACGTCTTGAGGCACTTCTCATTACGGAAAGTGGAAGACCGGAAGAGAAACTACTTGGAATTATTACACCGCTGGATCTGATGAAAATAGATTAAAAAGCAGTGCCCATTCACAATAAGTGAATGGACACTGCTTTTTTTAGGGATTGAGGGAATTTACTTTGCTCGATATAGCGTTTTCTGTAATAGGCAGTTGTTTCTTTGTTGATGTTTTCATTTTAAGTTATTTTTGAATGGTGAAGAACTGATTCTTGCTGCTTGTACTCGTATGGCATTCTCAGAACAGTAATCACGGGTTTATTATGATGGGATAAAAGTTGGAGGGATTGCGCCATTCATAGATACTCCGAATCCAATTCACAGCGTTAGAATGAAAGTGGAGTAATCAGTGCGATGAAAAACTATATATGTTGAACAAATGAATACGGCGTATGCGCTTTACAAGGGCTTTTGAGAGGCCACTGAAAAAGCCGTTGTACTTGGAATGAATTAGGATTCCCACTAATACCGCTTCGACGCTTTGTGGATGCCTCCCGCGATAAGCCAGAAAGAAGATCCCATGGGAGGGATTGAACTGCATCCCTCCTTAGTCTTATCGCTCCGGCTACCACGAAGTCGCGCCTGCGCTGGATGGTCTTATGTGAGAAAGAGCATTTCATTAGCTGTGATGGAATCTGCAAGCTGAAGTGCGTCTTTCTTTAATTCGACATATATAGTGAAAAACCAGCTTTTTTATGTGTAATTCTACCAGGTTTTTTTGTTGAAATATGACGAAAAATGTATACACAATTTTCAATCTATTATGTATAATGGATATATAATATAACTAGTGGGGGAGATGAAGTGATAAGAAAAGGACGTTTTGCTGTATGGGGAAACAAAGAGTTTGAACTAATTTCCTATCAACGACAATACTACTTACAATCGGAAAATCCTTTAGACATGGAGAATGGGTTCGTAAGGAAAAATGGGGAAAAACAGATTTTCATTAAACCAGTTTCCATTAGGGAATTGGAGGATGCGTATGAAATCGTTCCGTATGCAATGATCGCAGGCTATCGATTTTCTTTAGAAGGATACAATGAAAAGACTGGTAAAGTTGCGCTTGTGACAAATAATTCTTTTGTCAAAGAGAAGGTCGACGTGCAAGCTTACGGGAAGTTTGAATATATAATTGAAGTTTCGTTAGACGAGATCCGATTAGAGGAAGATCGAATTCCGATACGTGACTTTGAAGGTTTGCACACATAAAAAGGTAATCGTGTACGCTGAAATGACAGTGCACATGATTACCTATTATGGTTTTAACGGCTGAAGGATTACTGGTTTTGGGGAAAAGATAAGAAATTATACGTTTTTCAATTGAAGTAGTGTCTAGACTCTAGGGCTTTTCTTACCTGATAAAAATTGATCGAAAAAGAAGTACCTTACTTCATGTAACGGGAACAAAGGCACTGCTTTTTACGAATCAGTTTTTTGCGTTAGATAACGTACTTTTAGTGTGGATCTTCCAATGTTACTTTTTATTAGTAAACTTGTCTTTCAGTTCACCGAACTTATCTTGTGCTTGCCCTTTAAACTTGTCGACCTTATCGCTGTCCATTGCGGTACCGATTTTGTTTTTCACTTCGCCAAATTTGTCCTGCGCTTGCCCTTTAAATTTGTCAACCTTGTCATTGTCCATTGCGGTACCGATTTTGTTTTTCACTTCGCCAAATTTATCCTGTGCTTGCCCTTTAAACTTATCGACCTTGTCGTTATCCATTGCCGTATCGAATTTGTCTTTCACTTCGCCTTTTACTTTGTTTACAGCGCCTTTGAATTTGTCGGAAAAACTGTTGCTCATAATAAAACCCCCATTTGGTTAATTATACAACTATATACCTGACAACGAATATAGTAAACGTTATAGCAAGTTTAGTAAGAAGCATCATTTTATTAGCTATCGATTTTCGGACTACAGGTTTCGATAGGGGTCAAGTTATCTTCGAAGACAATCGCAAAGCTGACAAATGCTACGATGTGAAATGAATTTCATGATTCAAGTAAGAAATCGCTGATAAATGTGCATGATAGGAATGGCAAACTGTAAAAAGAATTAACTAAATGGAGGCGATGTTATGATCGAAAATTTTAATGTGCGGAAAGAAATATTTGAAGATACACAATACGAAACGTTACATTTCGAGTTGACGTTGGACGGAAAAGAATACCAAGGACATTATAAAGACGAGGAAGTGAACTGGTTTCAAATGCAGCCTGACCAGGAAAATCATTTAATGAAGCTTGAAGATCTGGAAGCTGAAGTGAAAAAACGTTTAAGAGAATGGGAAGAACAATGAACCGGAAGTTGTTCAGATACCGCCTATCACTAGGTGGTTTTCTTTAAAGATACAAAACTATAAGTTTTTCATCTGGAGCAGTGTCTAGACTCGAACGCATAGCCCCTGGTCCCACACGAAGTAGGCCAGCAAGTGTCGGGGCTACCAAGGGGCTTGCGCTTTTCTTATTAGTGCAAGACCTTGTAGTATTGGACTCATATGAAAGTATTCTGGGGGGCAGGAAAGATGACAGCGAAACGTAGAATTGGGATGTACGGTGGAAAATTTTTACCGGTACATTTAGGGCATGTGAATGCGATGGTGATGGCTTCAACAATCGTCGACGAATTACATGTCGTTGTTTCATATGATGAAGAATATGAGAAAGAAGTCTTTGAAGGGACAGGAATGAAACCAATTTCAGCGGTTCAACGACTTCGTTGGTGGAGCGAAATTACGGCTGATTTGGATCATGTATTTGTACATAGTGTTGAAGAAAAGCAAACAGGGAAATTTGAAGATTGGACGGCAGGCGCGAAAGCGATTAAAGCGTGTGTAGGGAAAGTAATCGATACGGTCTTCAGTTCTGAGAGTAGTTATAATGAATACTTTAATGAGTTGTATCCAGACGCTGAACATATCGTGCTTGATAATGATCGGGAGCTATTTGATATTTCGGCAACAAAGATCAGGGATGAAGGGCCTTACGTTCATTGGCATATGATTCCCCAAGAAGTTCGCCCCTATTTTGTGAAAAAGGTTGCTGTCATTGGGACGGAGAGTAGTGGGAAGTCAACGCTCGTTCGAAATCTAGCACGCGTGTATAATACGTCATATGTTGAGGAATACGGTCGTACATATTATGACAAATTCAAAGATTCCATGTCGATTACGCTAGAAAGTGATTACCATGAAATTGCGTTTGAGCATAAATATCATGAACGTATGCAAACACGGACGGCAAATAAAGTACTTTTTATCGACACTGAAGCGATTGTTACCCAGTATTATTCGGAGCTATATGTCGGGAAAAGGCTAGATATCCTAACTGAGGTGGCAAAGTTACAAGAGTACGATTTACATATTTATTTGGAGCCCGATGTGGCCTGGGTGAACGATGGTATACGTGTTCACGGAGATCAGTCCATTCGAGAAGAAAATAACCGTAAGTTAAAGAAAATGTTTGATGAAGCTGGCGTTGACTATGTCATTGTAAGTGGGGATTATGAAGAGCGATTTGAAAGATGTAAGGCATTGGTGAAAGCGATTATGAAGTAAATAGAAAGAGGCTGCCTGTGTCGGGGAGCCTTTTTCTCATTTCATAGGAAACTATAAGATCTCGTACTGTGGATAACCTCCAAAAGAAGCTAATTCAAGTCTAGACTCCAGCGCCTCTGACCAGGCGCTGGCACTTTTGGTCGGTTTTTCTAACACCTATTTCAAGCGATATAGCACATCATCATCTTCGGTAGGGTTCCCTCTACCATCGGTATTATTTGTTATGAAAAATAATGACTCGCCATCCGAGAACACATCACGGATGCGGCCATAGCCTTCTATTTTCTCAAGGAGTTTGCCAGCCAATGGGTCAATGACAAGAATCGCCTCGCCGCGGAGTGCAGCAACGTACAACAATCCCTTGTGAAAAGTAATGGCTGATGGCGCCCATGTATCACCAGTGCCAGAGGTGAGAAGTGGTGTTTCCATGCCTTCTCCTAATTCCGTTCCCTCGATGATTGGCCATCCATAATTGTTCCCGGCTTCAATTTTATTAATTTCATCATTCGCAGATTGACCGTGTTCTGATGCATATAATACTCCGCTTTCATCCCACGCGAGCCCTTGTGAATTTCGATGTCCAATGCTCACGATTTCGAATGTGTTGTCATCAGTTAACCGGATTATTTTCCCGTTGAATAAATCAGTGTCTTGTGCTGAATCAGGATTTGCCCCATCGCCAATAGTTGCATATAAAATGCCGTTCGGAGAGAGTGCAAGACGCCCACCATGATGGACTGGACCTGATACGATTCCGTCCAACAGTATGTCTTTTTCATGCCACGAAGTTCCGTCATAGTGTAATGTTACGATTCGATTTACAGGTGTGCCTTCTAAATCATATGTGTAGTAGGCATATGCTTCATGCGATTTCAGAAAATCCTTTTTTAACACGAAACCAAGCAAACCAGATTCAGCTACATTTGCTAATGGCTTCGCAAGAAAGACATCCTCGCGTAAAGTCTGACCGTTTCCCCATACCTTAACAACTGACCCTTCTTTCTCAGAGATGAAAAAATGTTCTCCATCGAAATCAATGGACCATGGTGCGATGAGATTTACTGTGACCTTTTCTGCGAGTTCAGGATTCGCATGGGGTGAAGGACGTGCTTGATCTGTGCACCCAGCTAGTATAAATAGAAAAAAGAAGAGGAGAAGGCGTTTCATCGGAAAACTCCTTTCGTATTTCGTTTTTTTCAGTATATCCCGTTATGCGTGTGAGTAAAAATTAAGTTGATCAAAAAAATCCATGTATTGTATAAAAAATGGATAGGACTGCCATGCTTTGTGCTAGGAATCATTATATAGACGACAGTCATACTGAGGAGGATAAAGGATGGCAGTGGAAAAAAAAGGCTTATCGAGACGAGACTTTCTGAAGACAACGGGAATTGCAACAGGGGCTCTCGTGGGAGGGGGGCTCATAGGGGGACTTGTCGGTTACAACGTCAACAAGGAAGGTCAAGTTGCCGGCACGGGTGACCATAAAGGAGCTGGCGGCGAACCGACAGCTGTTAGCAATCGGGGCTTAATGTACTTTACAAATATGGCTGAATTCAATGTATTGTCTCAAGCAGTTGAACGGATATTCCCTGAAGATGACCTAGGACCTGGAGCAATTGCACTTGGTGCTCCGTATTTCATCGACAATCAGCTTGCAGGCAATTATGGAAGCAATGTGAAGGAATATATGCAAGGACCGTTTTTTGCGGGTGAAGCGACTCAAGGCTACCAAAGTAAGTTGACACGTGCAGAAATCTTTAGACAAGGTATCGCAATAATGGATGAGCAAGCAAACAAGCGGTTCAAACAAGGGTTTGTCGACCTCGAGGGTGCGCAAATGGATGAAATCATTACTGCATTCCAAAAAAATGAAATTGATATGAAGGGCGTATCGTCAGAATTTTTCTTCAAGCTTCTTCGACAAGCAACATTAGAAGGTGTCTACGCGGATCCAATTTATAACGGCAACGTGAACATGGATGCTTGGCGTATGAAGGAATTTCCGGGCAATCAAATGACCTATATCGCCGAAATTGAAAATGAAAAATTTGTGAAGTACGAACCAGTATCACTTACGAGTATGGAACATTAAGGGGGGAAATAGCGTATGGCAACAACGTTGGAGAAAGTAGATGTTATTACAGTTGGTGTTGGATGGGCCGGTGGTATCATTGGCGCAGAGTGTGCAAAAGCTGGTTTGAAAGTACTTGGACTAGAGCGTGGTAAGGAAAGAAGTACAAAAGACTACTCATTAGTACATGATGAGTTTCGCTACGCGATTCGTTACGATTTAATGCAGGATCTCTCAAAGGAAACGATTACGTTTAGGAATTCCCGGAAGATGCGGGCGCTTCCTATGAGGCAGATGGGATCGTTTCTTCTTGCGGAAGGTCTCGGCGGTTCGGGGACGCATTGGAACGGGCATACTTGGCGATTTCTTCCGTATGATTTTGAGATTAAATCGATGACGGATAAGAAATATGGAAAAGATAAACTCTCAAGCGACTATCTGATTCAAGATTGGGGCGTTACATATGACGAGCTAGAGCCTTACTTCGATAAATTTGAAAAGACAGCCGGCATCTCTGGAGAGAATAAAAATCCATTTGCGGGGAAACGCTCCTCAGAGTTTCCGACGCCTCCTATGAAGCGGACACCGATTCTAAAAAAGTTTGAAAAGGCAGCAAGCAAACTTGGGTATAGTCCTTTCATGTTACCATCTGCAAATTTGTCCGAGTCGTATGAAAATCCAGATGGAGAATCAATCATGGCGTGTCAATATTGCGGTTTTTGCGAGCGGTTTGGCTGTGAATACGGTGCGAAAACATCTCCGGAGATTACTGTCATTCCGACTGCAAGAAAAACGGGGAACTACGATGTCCGTTTCTATGCAAATGTCGTCGAAGTGTTGAAGAAAGGCAATAAAGTGACTGGAGTTAGATATATCGATACGCAAACCGGTGAAGAATTCATCCAACCAGCCGAAGTCGTAGTACTTACAAGCTATATGATGAATAATGCGAAGCTTCTTATGGTATCGGGAATTGGAGAAATGTACGATCCGGATACTGGAAAAGGGACGCTTGGTAAAAACTATGCGTACCAGGTTTTGCCGGGTGCAACAGGCTTTTTTGATGAACAAATGAATGTCTTCATGGGTGCGGGGTCGCTTGGGATGTCAATTGATGATTTCAATGGTGACAATTTTGATCATGGGGATCTAGATTTCATTCACGGGGCAAGCCTATCCATAACACAGACGGGTGTAAGGCCGATTGCGACCAATCCTCTTCCGCCAGATACACCTGTGTGGGGTGAAGATTTCAAAAAATCATCGATTTATAATTACACGCGCACGCTAAATATTGGCGGGCAGGGTGCCTCACTTCCTCATAAGGAGAATTTCTTGTCACTTGACCCAAATTATAAGGATGCATATGGGGTCCCATTGCTTCAATTGACATACAATTTTACTGAACAAGATAAGAACTTGCACAAGTACTTAACTGAAAAGACGGCAGTCATAATGAAAGAGATGGGTGCGAAGACAGTGATGGCTGGAAATCCAATTACCAACTATGATATTGTGCCATACCAGACGACGCATAATACCGGCGGAACAATTATGGGAGCAAGCCCGGATAATAGTGTCGTCAATACTCAATTACAACACTGGGATGCAGAAAATCTATTTGTTCTTGGAGCTGGAAACTTCCCGCATAACGGCGGCTACAATCCTACGGGGACAGTTGGCGCGCTCGCTTATCGCGCAGCAGAAGGAATTGTTAAATACAGTAAAGCTGGTGGGTCACTTGTTTGAAAATGAAGGGAGACTTTGGCAATGAGTTTAGCGAGTATTGGCGTACCGGGTTTAATCATCATTCTTGTTATTGTTCTCATCTTGTTCGGGCCGAAAAAGTTACCCGAAGTGGGAGCCGCGGTAGGGAAAACACTTGCTGAATTTAAAAGGTCAGCGAAAGATATTATGGAGGATGAAGAACCAGTAACCCCAAAGGAAATAAAGAAAACGGATCAACTATAAGCAGGTGAAAGTATGGATCCATACGGAGATCACAGTCGTAAAATTTTAAGTCCGCTTGATAAAGTCCAAGTCGAAAAGACGAAGATTGGTATACCCGTTAAACCGGAAATAGAATCTGACATTACTCGGGATGACAAGGTCGTAGAAAGCAATTTTGAAGCTGCTCCGTCTCTTGTTGACCATCTCACAGACCTAAGAAAACAGCTCGTCAAAAGTGCAGCTGTTTTCCTTTTTTTTCTAATCGCAGTGTTTTCAAGTATTAATTTATGGTTCCCGTATATTACCCGCGGCCATGAGCTAATCATTCTTGGACCACTCGAAGTTGTGAAGTTTTACATGTCGATTTCCACAGCACTTGCATTGGGTTTATCAATCCCTTTTCTCTGTCATTTTCTCTGGCAATTTGTTAAACCGGGACTTAACGAACGGGAAAGCCGGTTTCTAAGCATGTATTCGCCTGTAATGTTACTGCTTTTCCTTATAGGTGTATCATTTGGTTATTTTATCGTCAATCCGCTTAGCTATAAGTTTCTTGTCTCATTGGGAGCCGTGAATTTTAATGTAATGGTGTCGGCGCAAGAATACATCAGTTTCTTGCTAATGACGACTATGCCAATCGGGATATTATTCGAGTTACCAATTGTTGCGATGTTTTTGGCGGCAATCGGGTTACTTACAGCGGAATCAATGAAAAAAGTGCGTAAATGGTCGTATCTTGCCATCGCAATAATTTCGGCTTTGATTACACCGCCGGATTTTGTGAGCCAACTCATTGTACTGATTCCAATGGCGTTGCTTTACGAAGCGAGTATCTTTATTGTCCTGTATACGGAGCGTCGAAATGCTGTTGTAAACTAATGCTATATTCGACATTTTCACAACAAAAACGGCAACCTATTTAAGGGTTGCCGTTTTTGTGCAAAAGTTTTTTCGCTTAATCGTTTATAAAACAATTTTACGAATTACTTTGCGATTCGCTTTTCTTGGAAAGTGTACCTGTGAACGATTCAACCTGTTTCATCAGCTTGTTCCTAGCATCTTTATTTCTCATTAAATATGCTGCGCCAAGTCCAAGTGCTGTCACGGCCATCTTGTTCATCATATAATCACCCTCCTTATTTTTTTGTTCATGATAATATGCCCGAGTTACAGGATTTTAGTCGGAAAGTCTGCAAGAAGATTGTTCCAAACTGCGTTAGGTTAGACATTGAACATCCTGCTCTTTATAATTAGGAAGTATAGAATTACATTTTTTTGGAGGTTACTATGTTTAGAAGGAAAACAAATGCATATATTATTTTTATTGCTATTTTACTCGTTATTGCGGGTTGTGGAAACAAGGAGAAAGAAACTTCGAAAACAAAAGAAAACCGACTTGTCTATGCGTCGGAAACTGAATTTGAAGGGCTTAATCCGCTACTGGAAGAAACGAACCTGGATGCGCTATTATTCCGCGGTCTGATACGGTTCGATGAGAACAATGAGCCAACAATGGATATCGCTGAATCATATGAACTATCACCTGATAAGCTAACGTATACGTTTAAATTGAAAGAAGACATTACGTTTCACGACGGCGAACCACTTACTGCTGACGATGTGATTTTCACAATTGAGAGCATACTAGACGATAATAATGCTTCGTTTTTGAAGTCGGATTTCACGGAAGTGGATTCGGTGACAAAAATTGACGACTACAAACTTGAATTGAAACTAAAACGCCCATTCACGCCGATGCTTGATAAGTTAACGGCTCCAATTTTGCCCAAGCATGCTTTTGAAGGCGTTGAGATGAGGACAGCTGAATTCAATAGTCATCCAATCGGCGCGGGTCCATATATGTTTGATAAGTGGGACCGTGGCAACAGTTTAACGTTAAAAGCCTATAATAATTTTCATGGAACAAAGCCTTCTATTGAAAAAGTGATTTTTAAATTCATTCCGGATAGTAATGTCCGTGCATTGCAACTCAAGTCTGGAGAAGTCGATATTGCACTACTCGACCCGGTCCAAGTTGAAGAGTTGGAAAAAGAAAAGAATATTAAAATTTACGATATTGAATCTGCGGATTATCGCGGTATCCTTTTCAATACGACCATTGACTTGTGGAAAGATGTCGACGTGAGGCGCGCATTTAGCTATGCGATTGATCGCGCTCAAATCGTCAAAGGTATTTTGAAAGGATACGGGACAGAAGCGTATTCACCACTTCAAAAACATGCATTTAACAATGAAAATGTAGAGAAGTATGCATACGACATTGAAAAAGCAAAAGAGCTTCTAGACGGAGCAGGCTGGAAAGAAGAAAAAGATGGTTTCCGTTATAAAAATGATGAAAAATTGGCGTTTACGATTACGGCACCTGTATCGGATACAGTACGTGTAAATATGGCGAACTATGCTGCCGAAGGATTCAAGAAAATTGGCGCTGATGTGAATGTAGATGCGCTTGACTGGAGTGCCATTACAATCGAAGATGCAGAAGCATTCATGGTCGGGTGGGGTAGTCCGTACGATGCGGATCATCATACACATATTTTGTTCCATACGGATCAGTCGGTTTTGACGAGCTCTGGTTATAACTACGGTAGCTATTCGAATGCAAAAGTAGATGAGCTACTTGAAAAAGGCCGTTTTTCGACAGATGCTGAAGAACGCAAAGCAATTTATATGGAGTTCCAAGCTGAGCTTGCGAAGGACCCTGCATTTGCTTATATCGCGTACGAAGACGCGGTTTACGGGATTAATAAAAATCTAAGCGGTGTGAAAGAACGAATACTTGGCCATCATGGATCTGGTTTCCTCTGGAATGTTGAGGAGTGGACGTGGAATGACCGTTAAATGGATTGGGAAGCGAATGATGATGGGGATAATTGTCCTCCTCATCGTGAGCTTCCTCTCTTTTTTCATCATGCATGCAGCTCCCGGTGATCCGGCAGCGGCTTTTTACGGAGGGAATGCACAAACATTGAACGCGGCTGAAAAAGAACGAATCAGCCGTGTTTTTTCGCTTGACCGACCTGTCATTGCGCAGTATGGTACGTGGTTAGCGGAAACAGTGAAAGGGAATTTAGGTGTTTCGTATAAAGAAGGGCGGCCCGTATCGACAATTCTTATGGAACGGCTGCCAAATACATTACTTCTTTTCGGCGTGACGCTATTTTTTATTAGTATAGGTTCAATCTGGCTTGGAACGATAGCGGGCATGAAGGCTGGATCTGTGTGGGATAAAGGATTATCGACAGTCAGTATTGTGACTTCTTCGATTCCAGCGTTTTGGCTTGGTATTTTATTTATTTCATTTTTTGCAGTCAAACTCGGCATCCTTCCGTCATCTGGAACAGGAGATATCGGCGGTGAAGGTGGATTTTTGGATAAATTGCGTTATCTACTCATGCCTGCAACTGTTATCATTTTGACTCACGTTGGAATTTATGCACGCTTTCTCCAAGAAAGCATCAAAGTAGAAAGCCGTAACTATTATGTAACGGTAGCACGTGCCAATGGTGTAGCGGAGCAAGTCATTCGAAAAGGGATTTTGCGCAATGCATCTATTCCCTATTTGAATTATATCGGGATGACCATTCCTTCATTTGTTGGCGGGTCGATTATCGTAGAATCGCTCTTTTCATGGTCGGGACTTGGTCAACTAACCGTAAAAGCGGTGGTTACGAAAGATTTCCCATTGTTGATGGGTGGTATTTTACTAACGGGTTTAATCGTTGTCATAAGCCTTTTCGTTATTGACCTCATTACGTATTTATTGAATCCGAGGCTACGGAAAGGGGATGTGCGATAAATGAAATCAAAAAAAGCATTGATTTTTTGGTGCGTTGTCCTCGGTGTTATCATAATCCTAACTACTTTTGCAAGCTTCCTATCGTCGTATGAACCAAATGATATGAATCTCGATGAAGTATATGTTTCTCCCGGCGAAGGCCATCTGTTAGGGACGGATCATCTCGGGCGCGATGTCTTTTCACGTCTTTTGGAGGGCGGAAAAGTAACGTTAACTGTTGCAAGTATTTCTGTACTAGTATCGCTTGTTATTGGCGTTCTATACGGCGGGATTAGCGGCTATATCGGTGGATTCGTCGATACTGTTATGATGCGATTTTTAGAAGCGCTCATTACGATTCCTTCGCTTATTATCATCTTAGCATTTCAAGCATTCATGCAAGGCGGAATGTGGAGTATGGCTCTCATTATTGGCGTTACGGGTTGGTTGGTTACCGCACGTATCGTTCGCTCTGAATTTATTCGATTGAAGGATGCGGAATTTGTGAAAATGGCGATAATGTTTGGAACACCGATGTGGAAGATTATTTTTAGTCATATGCTTCGCAATAGTATTCCCGCTATTTTCGTTGTTACATTGTTTAACTTTGCAGGAGCTATATTCATCGAAGTGTCGCTTAGTTTTCTGGGGATTGGTGTACCACCAGCGATTCCATCATGGGGCAATATGTTGTACTATGCGCAAAATGATATCCTAATTGGGGCTTGGTGGATTGGATTGTTCCCAGGCATAATGATTTTCATTACAATACTTGCGATTAACTTTATCGGTGAAGCGTTGAAAGATCCGGAACGGAGGCGTTTAAATGCTTAGGGTACATCAATTGTCGATTGATATCGATGGTAAATCGATTGTGCGTAATAGTTCGTTTTCTGTTCCACTCGGAAAGATTACTTCCATTATTGGTGAAAGCGGCAGTGGGAAAAGTATGACGGTTTCCGCACTGCTCGGAATAGTGCCAACGGGAGCGAAGGTAACTGGACAGGCTATATTTAACGATAAAAACTTGATTACGGTTTCGGATAGAGAAATGATGGAAATTAGAAAAAAACACCTATTTACAATTTTCCAAGATGCGGCGAACAGCTTTAATCCCTCTGTGAAGATGAGGCATCAACTTTTTGAGTTTTCAGGAAGAAAAACGGGCGATACAATTGAAGAATTTCGAGTGAAGATGGAGTGCATTTTGGATGATCTTGGCCTTGCATCGGAAATCATGGAACAGTATCCATTCGAATTATCGGGCGGTATGTTGCAACGATGTATGATTGCGTGTGCACTGTATATGGAACCGGCCCTTTTAATTGCAGATGAACCCACTTCTGCACTCGATATGGTGCTACAAAAGGAATTCATTGGGCTGCTAAAGAGATTGAACGAGCGGCATGGAACAACAATTCTTCTTATAACGCACGACTTGGATATCGTTGCAGAGGCGGCACATGACATGGTTGTTATGCGTCATGGTGAAGTTATTGAAACTGGCAGTGTGGTGGAGGTATTTGATTGTCCTAAGCATCCTTACACGAAGCTTTTGTTGGATAGTAGGTTTTAAAGGAATGGAGGTGTGACGGTGTTAGTGGTGGAAAGTGTATCAAAAAGGTATGGTAGTGGAACTAAAGCGAAAGAAGTCCTTCGTGCAATCAATCTCACAGTTGGAGAAGGTGAAATCGTTGGGCTTGTCGGGGAAAGTGGAAGCGGGAAAAGTACGCTGACACGTGTAATTATGCAACTTGAAGCGCCTGATGACGGAACAATTTTATTCAATGGTTCGCTCGTCACGAGGCAGTCCCGAAAAGCATTTTACAAAGGGTGCCAACTCATCTTTCAAAACGCATCGGCTGCCCTCAATCCATTATGGACTGTACGTGAAATCTTGATGGAACCGCTTCGTAATAAGAAAGGGGACCGGGATGCTCATATTCGACGCATGCTCGGCAAGGTAAAGTTAACGGAAGCTCATTTACATAGACGTCCTTCCGAACTGAGTGGTGGAGAAAGGCAACGTGTTAACTTGCTCAGATCAATTCTCGTGGAACCTAAACTACTCGTATGTGATGAAATCATTTCCAGTCTGGATCGATTGATTCAAAAAGAAATTATTGATTTACTAATAGAACTTAACCGTGAAACCGGTATGGCCTTACTTTTCATAGCGCATGATTTGCAAGCTGTTGCGTATATGTGTGACCGGCTATATGTGATGAATAACGGGGAGATTGTCGATGAAAGTGTGAAAGTGGAAGGTAGATTCGATTTTACACATCCGTATTCGGTAAGACTTTTTGGGGCGGAATTTAGGAGAGAATAAAAAAAGTGGGGAACGGTGTAATTTCATTTTACTAAAGAAAGGTTCGGGAATAGCTCACTCGGGCTTTTTTTGTATGAAGAAATAAACCCGTTGCTTCAATGGAAGCAACGGGTTCTGACTAGTATTACTTACTTTTATCCGTATCTAAAATGTTGAATATGATTTGTGCATGGTCTGTATTATCGAGTAACCCGGCAAAACGATCTTTAGATGGACCGAAAGCATACACAGGTACGTCTTCACCAGTATGTCCACCTGTTGTCCAACCTGTATAAGAACGCTTGTCAAAAATTGATTTGATTGCGTTATTGATATCACTTGCTTTTTCACCAGCAGTTTTAACAGATTCGATTTCAACTTCTGTCAGAGGTAATAACTCTTGATCAATATAGCTTTTTAAGGTTTTCTCGACATCAGCACCATTAGCAATTTCATCTGCCATGAAGGACGGTGTCCGTTTTGCGGCTTTGATTGTATCAGTGAGCCAGTTATAATTACCGTCTGCACCTATAGAAAATCCACCTGTAGAATGGTCAGCAGTTGCTACGACTAGCGTATGCTTATCTTTTTTTGCAAATTCAATAGCTGCATTAAATGCTTTTTCAAAGTCTTCCATTTCGCTCATTGCACCAACAATGTCATTATCGTGGCCAGCCCAGTCAATTTGGCTACCTTCAATCATAAGGAAGAAACCATTGTCATTTTTACTTAAGCGATCGATTGCTGTTGTAGTCATTTCTTCAAGTGAAGGGATATCATCTGGACGATCAATCATTTTTGGAAGACCGCCAGTAGCAAATAACCCAAGTATTTGATCATTAGTATCTTTTAACAGTTCATCTTTAGTGGTTACATAACTAAATCCATCTTTTTTAAAGGATTCTGTAAGATTCACATCTGAGCGCTCAAAATTTGATTTCCCACCGCCTAGGAGGACATCAATTTTATGCTCACCATTGATTAATTCATTGTAATAATCATCGGCAATTGCATCCATGTTTTTACGGTTTTCATTGTGAGCACCGAATGCAGCAGGCGTTGCATGAGTAATTTCTGAGGTAGCAATAAGTCCAGTCGATTTGCCTGTTTCTTTTGCAGCCTCTAAAACAGTTTTTACGTTAGATTTGTCGTTATCCACAGCAATTGCGGCGTTATATGTTTTTACACCTGCAGACATTGCAGTTGCAGCGGAAGCAGAATCTGTTATTGTTTGTTCAGGATCTTCTGGGTAAGTCATTTGCTGACCAACGAGGTAGTTGTCAAACGCTGTCTTCTCAACAATAGGTGTAGTAGGATCATCTTTCAAGTAACGATAAGCGGAAGTATAGGATACGCCCATTCCATCACCAATGAGGAAAATCACATTTTTGATTTCTGCATTGTTGTTTAGTTCTGCTTCATTTGCCTGGGCGCTTGGATTAGTGATTGCACCACTCCAACTTGCGACCAAAACAGTAGAAAGAACTGCGATGGGGATAACTTTTTTAAAGAACTGCTTTTTCATCAATATAAAACCTCCTATTTAATCTACTATCAAATTTAACTATAAAGTGAAGTTGTTAATCTAACATGAAGGACATGTAAATTTGTGTTAATAGTTTGTAAAGAAATGAAAGGTTGTGCAATCGATCTTAAATGATGAGATAGGAATGTCCAGTGGCGTTGTAACAAAGGATCTAATATTTAATCTACAGAGGCAGTCGAGTATAGTTTTGCCTTTGAAGGACGGATGTTAAAAAGAAACAGTGTAATGGAAATCACCAACATCACAAATGTCCCTACAATGACAACATACTGAATAGAAATGAGTTGAGCTGCCACGCCAGCTATGGTCGTTGCAAGTATGATTAAAACAGCTTCAATTAATCCGTAAATACTTCCGACTCTCCCCATCACATCGACTGGGATATTGTTTTGGTAAAAGGTATGGAAGCCTGTATTCGCAAAGGCCAGAGAAAAGGAAAGAATGAAAAACCCAATAGCTGCCATGAAAAAGATAGTGGAAAAAGCGTAAACAATATAGCCGATAGAAACGAATAGGGAGCCTAAACCAATTAACAAAGAAGTCGATGATTTAGTGGCAATCATCGTATTAATAATTGCGCCCATTACGATCCCCGCTCCCGCTATGCTGACTAAAAAACTATATTCACTATCCGATAAAGAAAGGACCTCTTTAGCAAATGCCACTTCAAGTGAGTCAATAGCTGTAGCCATGACCATTACACAGCCAAAAAGAAAGTAAATGAACATGATATAGGCGTAGCGACGACTAAAATTCAACACAACAGTCCAATCTTGCTTCACTACTTCAAAAGATATTTTTTCATTTGTACTATTAAACTGTATGTGTTTTTCGAGGTTGGGCATCATCATAGTGACTAATCCTGATAATAATAAAGCAATGGCGTTCATGTAAATGGCAAAAATGGGTGTGCCGATGATAAATAACAATCCCGCTATAGCTGGCCCAATTAGAAAGCCTCCAGAATCGATTAAACTGCGTAATGAATTAAACCGTTTTCTATCCTTAGAGGGAATTAGTTTTGTAATATAAGTCATAGATGTCGGGTCAAATATAGAGCGTGCTATATTGATTAAAAAAACGACTAGATAGATCGACCAAAGAGAAGAAAGAAAAGATAAGGTAGCGATAAATACCGCACTAACCAGGTTAAGAGTGACCATTAAATTACGTTTATTTAACCGGTCTATGACGCTGCCTGACCAAAAATTTGTACATAACGTAGCCAAAGGTTTAAGGATATAAAGGACAGCCACTGCAAGCGGAGAACCTGTTTTCTCAAGGATAATCAAATTAAGCGCAATTAAATAAATCCAGGCGCCCACATTAGAAATGCCAATTCCAGCTAACAACATTAAAGGATATTTCCAAGATTCAACTACGTTCCCAAGCCTCATTTGATTTTCCTCCTCTATCATTCATTTTTTGACAATAAAAAAATCCCACCCCCAAGACCTTAAGTCTTGAGGACGAGATTGTATCAATCGTGGTGCCACCCCAGTTTATTACGATGTTTCCATCGTAACCTTATCAGATACGGCAAATAGATGCGTATACCCTGGCTCTATAACAGGAGCTCCTGTCACTCTATCCCCATTGCTGGTTCCGGAGTGATGCTCAGAGACTTGTTTCGATAACGCATTCTTACTCCTTTTCAGCAACCGGAGCTTTCTGCAAAGAATGAACGTTAGCTACTCTTCTCTTCGACGCATTTGATTTTTATAGATAATAACACTCTTGGGATGAATTGTAAATAGAGAATTCAATCTTATTTGTTAATAAAATTAGGGGGAATATCGTAATTTAGGACTGATAATACGGGCTATATATGTTGAATTAAAGAATTTCATTGAATTTACTGTGGCGCTCAATAAGGAGAGAGTTTTAATTCGGGGTGTGGATTGTAGAACGCTTGGCGCTTTGGGCATGCCTTTGCCGCGCCTGCGCTAGGTTGTTCATTATCGAGAGAAATGTCATTTTAGATGTATATGGCGAGATTGTAAGGTGATTACTAGTTGATACTACTTATAGTCAAGAAAGACGTACTCCAGTTTGCAGATTTCATCACCGCTAATGAAATGCGCTTTCTCACATAGACCATCCAGCGAAGGCGCGTCTTCGTGGTAGCCGGAGCGATAAGCCACTGAAAAAGTTCTTTTTTATAGTAAGAACTAGTTGATTGTAGTGAAGAGCGGCGACTCCAGCGGGAACAGCGCGAGCTGAAGACCCCGCAGGAACGCAGTGACCAGGAGGCTGAAGCCGTGCCCGCGGAAAGCGTCCGCTCGGAACGGAAATCAACGGGATTGAAGAAAATTGTACTTTTTCAGTGCCCTGGCTTATCGCGGGAGGCATCCACAAAGCGTCGAAGCGGTATTAGTTGGAATCCTAAACCATTCCAAGTACAAGAGCTTTTTCAGTGGCCTCCCAAAAGCCCTTGTAAAGCGCATACGCCGTATTTATTTGTTCAACATATATAGATAATTTTGGACCCAGTTAACTAGGAACCATCCTCATACAATAAATGAACGCTCACTTTTGTATGGAGGTGATCTTATCAACCTTTGGATTGATATATCTACACGGAAACACCGATTAAAACTTTACGATGGTCATCACTTAATGAAAATATATCCGATTGCGGTAGGGAAAATGGTCACAGCGACGCCAATGGGGACATACAGAATTATAAACAAACAAAGCAATCCTGGTGGACCTTTCGGGGCTTTTTGGATGGGGTTATCAAAACCTCATTATGGGATACATGGCACAAATAATCCTTCATCTATTGGGAAAAGCGTGTCACATGGATGTATCCGAATGCATAATGAAGATGTTCTAGAATTAGCGTCTATGGTCTCGATTGGAACCACTGTTACTATTCATAAATGAAACACTTACTACCTTGTAATTTGTATGTTTCATATGATTGGTGGGAAAGTGAGTAGACTGCTAATATTACTGGCCAGATTGATATCGGAGTATCGAGATTACATTGAATCGTATTATATTTTAATAAAAAAAGCCAGCATCAAATACAATTCTAAATTGAGAGTTGTATTTAATGCAGGCTTTTTTGAGTTACCTATTAAATTTTCTTTTTCTCTGTTGATTCTTTATCGTCTGATTTAAACTCATCTGTGACATCGTCCATGATGTCTTTCGTTGAATTCTTAAATTCTTTCAGTGTTTGTCCAACAGCTTTGCCTAATTGAGGCAACTTGGATGGTCCGAATATGATTAAAGCAATCACTAGAATTATAATTAAACCCGGTACACCGATACTTGATGGCATGATTTGTTCCTCCTTTGAATTCATGTACATTTATTTGGGAATTGTACATGCTCACAGCTACTTGAATCAGTATAACATTCCTGATTACAAGAATGCTTCGATCTTAATCCTTCGACATCTTCTCTCGTCTTACTTCATTTGCACGCTTTTTTTTCAGTGACCAGCTTGATACCAGAATGCTGATCTCAAATAGTAGTAATAAAGGAATAATGATCAGAAAGTCGGAAATGAAATCAGGTGGTGTTATTGAAACTCCGACTACTACAAGCATGAAGTAAGCGATCTTTCTCATTTTTCTCAACTTTTCTGGTGTTACAATACCTAACTTCGTTAAAAACAGGATGACGACCGGCAATTCGAAGACAATACCTATTGGAATGATTAAGTTAAACATGAACGTAAAGTATTGCTTCATCCCATATGTTTCAACTGCACCAATCGATTCATTGATATTTGACATAAAGTTCAACATTAAAGGGAAGAGGAGAAAATAACTAAAACTGACCCCCGCCAAAAACAATAAAAAAGAGGCCGGAATAAACATGACTGTTCCTTTTGATTCGTCTCTGGACATTCCCGGTTTTACAAATAACCACGTCTGGTACAATGCAATGGGTAATGTAATCAGAATAGCCAACAGTAAAGCGCATTTTACATAAATCATAAGCCCATCCGTATAGCCGAATACGTTCCATTCCACATGACGGGCTGTAGGTTGCATTTTGATGAACGTTAATATTTTAGGTGCAATACCGAAACCTATTGCTAGCGATATTATAAAAGTCACGGCTACAATAATTAGCCGCTTTCTGAGCTCCGTTAGATGTTCGACAAGAGTATATTCTTGTTCTAGTTTCATGCTTCTTACCACCCACTATCTTATAATGCTAAAAAGTAAATTCAGAAGATATAAACTTTCTTATTTACCAAAAATAATAGCTTTAATTCATACTAAATTGAAAAAATGTAGTAGAATTAAGAAAGGTAATCTAACTACCCTACACATTATACACATCAAAAATGAATTGTAAATAATAGGACGCTCAATAATTAAGAAGAGTAAATTCGGAAAATAATAACTTTCTTGGATGAAGGGAAAGTTATTTCTAATCCATATCAATAAAGAAAAAAAAGTAGTAGAATTAAGAACGCGTTGATTTGGACCACAACATACTATCCGTTACTAAATCGATTTACTAAATAATAGGACGTTTATTCACGGAATCGAAAGAAAGGAGAATGAAGGTGTCTCAGTATTACATTGAAGAGTTTAAAATCATCAGCCAGGTATTTTTACCAATCTTGTTAATCGGTGGATTGGCTACGTTTCTTATCGTTTTTAATGATGGTTATCCTTGGTATACATTCATCGGTGCCGCAATTGGCTTATCTATTATTATAGTTTCATGGACAGAAAAAAAGTATGCAATTTTCATAACATCCCTGTTGATGTGCGCAATTATCTATTCTGCTCTTTCTAGCCTTTACAACTAGAATGTTTTTGTTATTGTCTGATACTTAGCTAGATAAATAATTAGAGTATATTAATACAGTTAGAATTTGGAGGTTTTATCATGTCGAAGCAAGAGAAGAATTCATTTGTAGATAAACGTTCTTCAAGGCGTACGTTTTTAAAAAATTCAGGATTGACGGTAGGCGGTGTAGTACTGGGTGGCGCATTGGGGAGTTTGTTAGGGAACGATCCTAAAACACCTGCACCGGTAAAACAAGTACATACTCCTACTGCAAATCCGAACGTTGCATTAATATTCTTTACAACCGAACAATATCAATTAACACAAGCAGCAAGCGAACGAATTTTCCCAGAAGATGAAAATGGTCCAGGAGCAAAAGAATTAAATGCTGCCATCTATATTGACCATCAACTTGCGAGCCCATGGGGATTAAACGTGAAGGATTATCGGTTAGGGGCATTCCATACACCGGAACCAACACAAGGCGGACAAACAAAAATGCTTCGTAAAGACTTGTTCCCAGCAGGTTTACTAGCATTGAATACCTACAGTGTTAAACAATTTGAAAAGAAATTTACTGAATTGGAAATAGCGGAACAAGATGCTGTATTAACCGATTTTAGTGAAGGAAAAACGACTGTTTATAAAGGTGTTTCTTCTACTGAGTTCTTTAACTTATTACGTTCATTAACGATGGAAGGTGTGTATGCCGATCCATTATATGGCGGTAACAAAGAGATGCTTGGTTGGAAAATGAGGAAATATCCTGGCTCACGGATGACTTACCTCCAAGAAATTCAAAGTGAAAACTTCGTCGTACTAGAACCGCAAGGCTTAAACAGCCACATGGGACATTGATTATAGGAAGGAATGAATGACAACAATGAGTACAAAATTACCTAAAGTACCTGTCGTTATTGTAGGTATGGGCTGGGCTGGCGGTATTATTGCAGCCGAACTAACAAAAGCAGGAATTCAAGTCGTGGGACTAGAACGTGGAAAAGATCGATCAACTGCAGATTACTTAATGGGGCATGATGAACTGCGTTATCAACATCGGACGGAGCTAATGCAAGACTTATCGAAAGAAACGATTACACATCGTAATAATCTTGAGATGCGTGCACTTCCAATGCGTTATTATGGATCATTCATCGTTGGTGATGGAGTTGGTGGAGCGGGAAGTCACTGGAATGGTCAAACTTATCGTTTCCTTCCATATGACTTTGAAATCAAAACTTTAACAGAGAAAAGATACGGTAAAGGGAAAATTAAATCGGATATGCCTATCCAAGACTGGGGTATAACATATGACGAAATAGAGCCTTATTACGATACATTTGAAAAAATGGCGGGTATTTCCGGCGAAACAGTGGAAGCTTACGGAAAACGTTCGAATCCATATCCGACAGGTCCAATGTTGAAAACTCCTGTTTTAAAAGTCTTCGAGGAGGCAACGAAAAAGTTAGGCTATACACCTTATATGGTTCCTTCTGGGAATTTGTCGGAGTTCTACGAAAATCCAGATGGTATTTCACGTGCGGCCTGTCAATATTGTGCTTATTGTGAGAACTTCGGTTGTGAGTATGGTGCGAAAGCGGATCCAGCCGTAACGGTTATTCCTGTTGCAAGAGAGACAGGAAAACTTGACCTACGCACACACTCAAATGTAGTACGTATTTTAAAAGATGGAAAAAAAGCAACAGGCGTTGTTTACGTGGATACGATTACTGGGGAAGAGTTTGAACAACCGGCAGATGTTGTAGTTGTTGCAAGTTATGTATTTAACAATGCACGACTTTTGCTCAATTCTGGTCTCGGACAACCTTATAATCCGAAAACTGGAAAAGGTTCAATCGGGAAAAACTATTGCTATCAAGTAAGTACTGGTTCTTCAATGGCATTCTTTGAAGATAAAGAATTCAATCTGTATGCAGGAGCAGGGGCATTAGGCATGGAGATTCCTGAATTTGTTGGCGATAACTTTGACCATTCGAACGAGAACTTTATTCATGGTGCTGGAATCCGTATGTTCCAATATGGTGCACGTCCAATTGCAAACAATGTTGTACCAAGCGGCACGCCTACTTGGGGGCCTGAATTCAAGAAACAATCGATCAAATATGCGAACAGCTACTTGAAGGTTGCTTCACAAGGTGCGAGTATGCCTCATCAAAATAACTACCTTGATCTTGACCCTGATTATAAAGATGCATACGGTATGCCGTTACTTCGCATGACATATGATTACACAGAACAAGATCGCGAATTGGTGAAATATATGTCGAAAGTGACACGTTCAGTAGCAGAAGCAATGGGGGCTGACATCATTGATACCGCTGATGAACAAGGTGAATTCAATGTAAACAAAGATACAAATACGCATAATACAGGCGGAGTAATTATGGGTGCTGACCGTGAAACTTCAGCCGTTAACTCGTACTTGCAAATGTGGGATGCCGAGAACGTTTTTGTGGCGGGTGCTTCTGCATTCCCTCATAACAGTTCTTTCAATCCAACTGGTACACTTGGCGCTCTATCATATAGAGCGGCAGAAGGAATTCAAAAGTTCCTAAAACAGGGCGGATCACTTGTATAGGTGACAGTCATCAAGATAATTGTTTGTAACAAGTACGATGATTATTATTGTTTCGAAAATTAATAAAACAGCCTTAAATTGTTTTTGATTTAAGGCTGTTTTTATTCACTTTAATCAAAGCCGTGAAATTCACCTAAATAAATATGGGAAATTTAATATTAAAGTTAAATTAAAAGAACCATCAAACTCAATATGATGAATGAGCCGATTTAGGGGGAAACTCTTAGATTGGTTTTTTTATTTTCAAATAATTCATTGACAGTGAGAATTGTTATCAGTAGAATGGAAACCACTGAGAATGATTATCATTATTAATTGGGAGTGTGGAAAATGAAGAAGGTATCATTACTTTTATTATCTGTACTGTTGTTACTCGTTTTAGCAGCATGTGGTACGGAGAATGGTAAAGCAGCAGTGAAAGAAGAGGAACCAAAAGATAAGGAGAAAAAAGAAGAGGTCACGTCAGCTATTGAAGTGACAGATGCATCGGGTGAAAGTATTACGTTTGAAAGTGCTCCAGAATCTATTGCAGTTTTAAATTCAGGAGACTTAGATATTTTACTAGCATTAGGTGCTAATGTGACTGGCCGTCCAACGGCAAGTGGACCTGTTTCAAAAGAAGTAGAAAGTATTACGGAAATCGGTAATCCACATCAGCCAAACTTTGAGAAATTAGCGGAAGTTCATCCAACTGTTTTAGCCGCAGCAATGAGTTTCAAGCAACATGCTGAAAATATAGAACGACAAGGAACGAAGGTTATTTACACTAAAGCAAATTCAATCGCTGATATTCAAGAAACGATTCGTCTATATGGACAACTATTTCAAAAAGAAACAGAAGCTGAAAGTATGAATAAAACGATTACGGAAGAAGTAGAAAATAGCGGAAAAACCAATTCTGATCCAGTGAAAACACTATTGGTATATGGTGCGCCAGGTACGTATCTAGCGGCTCTTCCAAACTCACTTACAGGTGATTTATTGGAAAAAGCGGGTGGAGAAAATATTGCATCCGATTTTCCACAAGAAGAGAATTATCCGCAGTATGCGAGTTTAAGTGTTGAAAAGATTATCGAAAGAAATCCAAAAGTTGTGATGCTGATTACACATGGCGATCCAGAAGGGGTAAAAGCGGCTTTTGAAAGTGAAATGGAAAAGAATACAGCTTGGAAAAATCTTGATGCAGTAAAAAATGGCAATGTATTTATTTTACCTTCACATTTATTTGGTTCAAACCCAGGTACAAAAGTGGTAGAAGCACTTGAGGTGATGAAGGAAAATCTAGCGGCGGTTAAATAAAATGGAAGCGGTAGAAGTTCAAGTATCTAAAAATGTTCATCCACTCGCAAAAAAACGAACAATTGTAGTTATCTCTTTTAGTATCCTTCTTGTACTTGCGTGTACGGTAAGTTTAATGATTGGGCCTGTTTCATTTACATTCAGTGAAGTTTGGAGTGGTCTTTTTCACTCAGATGATTCATTGGCTAGACGAATTATATGGGAGTTACGTTTCCCACGGGTTTTAATCGGAATGATTGTCGGAATGTGTCTCACGGTATCTGGTGCTATTTTACAAGGCGTAATGAAAAATCCACTAGCTGATCCGGGAATTATAGGGGTGTCGTCTGGAGCTGGTCTCGCCGCAACGACTATTATGATTATCTTTCCGGCGTATATCCTATTCTTGCCTTTAGCGGCTTTTATAGGGGCTCTCATCACTGCGCTCATTATTTATGCATTCTCTTGGAAAGGTGGCACTTCACCTGTACGTATTATATTAGTCGGTGTAGCCATTAATGCCGTAATTGGTGCGTTCATGAGTGCACTCATGCTGTTATATAGTGACCGCGTGCAATCAGTTCTTCCATGGCTAGCCGGTGGCATTGGGGGCGTGGGGTGGATTCAATTCGAAATGATTATTTATTACGCGGTTGGAGCGCTTGTATTATCTTTGTTTGCAATCAGGCATATTCGCATTTTAAGACTTGGTGATGAAGTTGCAAAACTGCTTGGCCACAATGTTGAAAAAAGTCGTTTTTTCCTAATTGTTCTTAGTACACTTCTTGCGGGAATAGCTGTAAGTGTAGCCGGTTTAATAGGCTTTGTTGGGCTTGTTGTGCCACATATATTAAGAATTATGATTGGTGGAGATTATCGCTATTTACTGCCTGCATCCGCACTTGGCGGAGGGTTGCTCGTTGTATTGGCTGATACAGTTGCACGGAGTGCTTTTAATCCAATCGAGTTGCCAGTTGGGATTTTGTTGGCATTCTTAGGCGGCCCATTTTTCTTATATATGATTCAGAGAAGGAGGGACTCATTTGCTTCTAACTAAAGATGTCGCATTCGAACATTCTCCTTCCTTTCAGTTACAAGCGATTGACTTACACATAAAGGAAGGTGAAATCGTCAGCTTAATAGGTCCAAATGGGTCTGGTAAATCGACATTGCTCCGACTTGTTTCACGTCTTATAACTCCGAAAAGTGGTGAAGTAATCCTAGATGGACAAATGATTGGTTCAATGAAAAGTCTGGATGTCGCAAAAAAACTTGCCATGCTACCACAAATGCAAGATCATCAACTCGATTTGACGGTAGGCGAACTCATCGAATTTGGAAGGTATCCACATCGGGGGGCTTACGGTAAGTTGACAAAAGAAGATGATGAAATCGTTCAATGGGCGATGGAGGTTACCAGGTTAACTCGATTTAAAAACCGGACGTTACAATCACTTTCTGGTGGAGAAAGGCAACGGGCGTGGATTGCACTGGCTGTTGCCCAGCGCCCAAAGATTTTACTGTTAGATGAACCAACAACATTTCTTGATATATCACACCAATTAGAAGTGATGGAGCTTGTCGAAGAGTTAAATACAAAGTTTGGCATGACTGTTGTAATGGTCTTGCATGACATCAACCAAGCAGCACGTTATAGTGATCGCCTTGTCGTTTTAAAGGATGGGAAGGTTCAGTACGATGGTATTCCGCAATGCGTGTTATGTAGGGAAATGTTTCAATCTATTTTTGAAATAGATGCAGATATCTATAAGGACAACGGAAAACCATTTTTCACACCAATAAGGTTACGAAAGGAAGAAGTTATATGAGAAAAGGGCCACTTAGCAATGAGTTGGTAAGGGCGTTTATTATTGCTGCACATGGAGATTTTGAAGAGGTAAAGAGATTAGTAAAGCAAGAGCCAGCGCTTCTTCATTCCATTACGAACTGGGGAGGTGACGATTGGGAAAGTGGGCTTGGGGCAGCAGCCCATACAGGTAATCGTGAAATTGCAGAATGGCTACTCGAACGTGGTGCACGAATGGATATCTTCGCGGCAGCGATGCTTGGCGAACTAAGTATCGTGAAAGCAATTGTTGCTATACAGCCTAATGTCATTGCGGCTCCAGGTCCGCATGGTATTGCACTGCTTCGACATGCGCAAATGGGTGGAGAACCTGCACGGACTGTATATCAGTATCTAGAGTCTTTAACACTGAGGGAGGAAGTTGAATTATGATGAAAGCAGTAAATACAATCCGTATCAAAAAAGGAAACGTAGAAGAGGTTCTTGCACGTTTTCAAACACCGAAATCTGTTCATACATTTGAGGGATTTGTTTTAATGGAAGTATTGAAAAAAGAAAATAGTCCGGAATATGATGAGTTGAAAATCTGCACTACATGGGAAGAAAGAAAGTTTTTTGATGAATGGTTGGGTAGCAGAGCATCTCAAAAAACGCATGATAAGAAAAATGAACAAAAATCAGCGGATAATCCAATCATAAGTTCACAACTGACTACCTTTCAAGTGGCAATTCAGCACAAACCTGCAAAGCAGGAGGTTTGAATTTTAGTGGATGACGGTCACCAAGACAATTATGAAATAAACACAGTAATTTATAAAACAGCCTTAAATCGATTATGATTTAAGGCTGTTTTTATGCGTATTAATATAAATACTATCCTATTCTACCGCTATTATTAACGGGATTTGTAAATTTTTCATTTTGTCTGCTGACTACTTGTTTTGGAGCATCTTGTCTCGCTTTAGGGACCAAAAACATGATTGCTATTAACGCAAGTACTGCGAATATAACGTTGGTAATAATTCCGGCAGAGGCTGCCTTTTCAATATTGCCCGTCATCGTCATTGTACCGTACACGGTGGCAGATATGGCAACGCCAAAGGAGCTGCCGAGAGAACTCGCCATTTTGTAAATACCTGACGCTGAACCGACTTTGTCTTCAGGGGCACTTGATACAGCTGTGTCAGTGGACGGTGTTGCATACAGCCCAAGTCCTACACCGAACAGGATAAATCCGAAAAAGACAACGATGATATAAGCTGTGTCCGGTAAAAATGTCAAAGCCATTAACCCGATGCCAATTGCCGCCAAGATAGAGCCTGCCATCATTGGTAATCTAGCACCGGTTCGTTGCAGTACTTTTTCACCGACACGGATCATGACAAGGACTGCCACTAAATAGCCAATTGATAGCATACCTGATTGAAACGCCGTGAAGCCTCTTCCGACTTGCACATATGTATTTGCTACAACGAGCGTACCAGCAACCGCGTTTAATAAGAAGTTGGAGATGGTAGCACCCGTATACGGTTTGTTTTTAAATAATTTAAAATCAATCAAAGCATGTAATTTACCTATTTCTATTTTGATGAAGAATAGCATTCCAACTAGCGTAGCGACAATTAAACTTAATGTGAGCGGGCTTGTCCACCCGAAATCTGCACCGCGCGTAATAACCACGTTTAATGCAATCATCGTTAAAACAAATACAACTAAGCCGGTAAAGTCGAAACGGGAAGAGCCTTGCTGTTCAACTTTGCTTTCGGGGGTATCTTTGATCAAAATCATAGCCAAGATGGCGAAAATAATTGAGAAAACAAAGATCCATCTCCAACCCATAGAAGTTGCGATAGCTCCTCCTGCAAATGAACAAACACCCGAACCACCCCAAGACCCGATAGACCAATAACTAAGTGCACGTTGCCTTTCAGCCCCTTCATAGTACGTTCTCATCAATGCAATCGTTGCTGGCATAATACAAGCAGCCGATAATCCTTGGATGATCCGTCCGATAATTAACAGCGCGGCCCCATTCGTAAATACGAGGCAAAGTGAGCCAATGATACTTAATATGAGTCCAAAATAGGTCATTTTCTTGCGACCAAATTTATCAGCAAGCCCGCCTGCTGCCACGACGAAAATACCTGAGAATAAAGCGGTCAAACTGATTGCAATATTAAGTACACCCAGTGAAATTCCTAGATCCGATTGGATTGCGGGAACAACATTGACCATGGATTGCGCGAAAAGCCAAAACGTTATGACACCAAACACGATTCCTGTAATCATTTTATTCGTACCTTGATAGCTTGTGGTCATGATCTTCCTCCTCAAAATAGAAAGCAGCTTTCGTGAGAGTTTTATCTCGTCTATCAAAATTTAATGTTTTACTACTTTAGCATAGTAAAGCGGCGGGGTGAAGAAGAAAAACGTGGTTTTTTTATTTTAAAATGATTGCCAATTGTGCGACTTGTAGGTAGTATCAATATTTCAACCTCTTGAGTAGTCGTTTACCATAAGTAAAACAAAGATAATCCCTGATGATGTCGCAAATCTTGAAATATGGGAATGGATAAAATGATTCAAAATATGGACACAATTTAATAATAGTATAATTAAATCGTTATGATAACCAAAGTGAATCAAGTTCATTGTTCGGGTTTTGTGAATAAATATAAATATTTCATTATATTTTATATGATTTTATTGCGTTAGTTAGAATATATCCTATCATTAGGTAAAATTCAATACCAATTGTTCGTCTTTTTAGGGCTGATGTAAATTTGGAATAGTTCAGCTATATATACTGTATAATGATTTTGAGAGGTTTAAATACATATTTTGGGTTATTTGGTCATGGGGATGGAAGTTTATATGTAGGAGGGGATTCACCAAGTCCCAGACAATGAGGAGGAGTTACGGAATGAATAAAATTATGGTCATCGGGGTGTCAGCGGGTGCTGGAAAATCAACGTTTGCACGTCGATTGGGCGAATTGACTGGAATCGAAGTAACACATTTAGATTGTTTGTATTGGAAACCGAATTGGGTGGAAGCCCCGCCTGAAGTATTTTCAGCAGCTCAACAACAAGTTGTCCAAAATGAGCAATGGATAGTAGAGGGGAATTATTCAGGGACATTCGATATTCGAGAGCCGCATGCAGATACCGTTATTTATTTGGAGCTCCCTCTCCGTGTCTGTTTGTACCGTGTATTAAAGCGAAGAGTACAATTCCATGGGAAAACGAGGAATGATATTGGTGAAGGTTGTAAAGAGAAGATTGATAAGGCGTTTCTGAAATTCATCCTCACAACATATGGGGCACGAAAAAGGAAAATGCTAGAGCGAATACAACGCTATGCAGGTGAAGGGAAGAACGTACATTATTTGAAAACACCTGCGCAGATTGAAGGGTTTTTAAAAACGTATATAAAAAAGTAAAACAACAAATAAGAAAGTATAAGTTTTCGACCCGGAACAATGTCTAGCTCCGGGCGCCAGGCGCTCGGAGTCAAAAGTCGATCTAGCTAGGAAAGAATGAACTGTATCCTTCTGGGGCAAAGGAACGTCGCTCCACTGTCCCGTCTTATGTCTGTCGCATCTTAGAGGGCGCCTGCGCTTTTCTTAATGTTCAAAAACCCTCGTGTTATAAACAGCTCAGAGTTATGAAATTGATTAAGGTTAGAAACTTTGGGAATTTGTATACGAACTGTTTCACTATAATAGCTTATTAAACAAACTATCCATATGGGGATCATTAAATGTATATAATTTTTTATCGAATTTTCCAAACTGAGAAATCGTAAGTGCTTTGACTAAAGCGCGACCTTTCAAAAGAGTTTCTTCAAATTCTCGTTCAGGATCAGATAAAATTGTGATTGCTCCACCCACACCTACAGTAGCCTGTTCGGGAGTCATTATAATCGTTCGAATGACAATATTTAAATCTGTAGTACCATTTAAGCTCAAAAATCCAATTGCTCCCGAGTAAATGCCACGAGCATTCGTCTCTAATTCGTCAATATAATCCATGGTTCGTATTTTGGGAGCTCCAGTCATCGATCCTCCAGGAAATGCTGATCGTATACAATCAATTGCTGTTAATTCCGCTCTTAACGTCCCTTTAATTGTTGAAACGAGTTGATGCACTGTTTGATAAGATTCAATAGCCATCAATTTCGGTACGTGAACACTTCCAATATCACAAACTAAACCCAAGTCATTTCGAAGAAGATCAACAATCATCAAATTTTCTGCTCTATCCTTTTCACTAGTACGCAATATTTCAGCCAATCTGAGATCGTCCTCGATATTTTTCCCACGAGCAATCGTCCCTTTAATTGGTTTAGCTTCGACCACTCGATCTTGATCAATTTTCAGGAAACGTTCAGGAGAAGAACATAGAACACTCAATTCCCCGAACTTAAGAAAGGACGAGTATGGAGCTGGATTAATATTTCTAAGAATACGATATGTAACTAATGGATTGAAATGTTCATTAATATTAATTCTATTCGTTAAGCAAACCTCATAAGTTTCACCTTCAGTAATATACTTTTTACATTCTTCTATCTTTTTTACATACTGAGCGTACGATTGACTTAATTCAAAGTTAAGTGGTGTGCGGGTATCATTGTTTGTTACTTCCACGGGTGCTATAGATGGAACGTTTTGTAGTTGCTGTTCCGTAGCGTCAAACCATTCAGAAGCGGATGTAGGGGCATTATATGGAACAATACTAACTAAATATATGCAGCGCTCTTTGTGGTCAAAGGCAATTAATCGGTCGGCTAGAATAAACAAGGCATCAGGATTTGAGGATACATGGTGTTCATTGGCACCGCATTCAGCTTTCAATTCATATCCAAAATAACCTACAAATCCGCCATTAAAATCAAACGGTAATTCATTAGAATGTTGTTGCATTTTATGGATCTCAGAATCAATATAGTTGAAAATATCTTCTGTAAGCTCAGTTTGTCCCTGTGCGTCACTAATTTGAACAAGCTGTGTTTTTGAGTCGTACTTAATCACTTTACTTAATGGTCCATTAGTTGCTCCCATAAAAGAAAAACGAGATAGGTCAGATTCGACACGACTACTATCAAGCCAAAAAGCATATGCTTCTTCAGCAAAAAAATGCTGAAAAACTTCTTCTGGTTCTACAAAATTTAATAGTTTTCTACTCAAAACCTTTACAGTGGGTAATGCAGTAGACATTTCACGAGACATGCCCCGTGGGACTATCGAAATCTCTGGAATATTTGTCAACAAGAACATCTCCTTGGAAATACTGATTTATCCATAAATAGTAGTTTTTTTATTCATTAACGAAAAATTTTCTAGTATTTGATGTCCGAACTCAGTGCAAATGGATTCAGGGTGGAACTGTACACCGCATATTGGTTTTTCAGTATGCTGCAAGCCCATTATAATTCCATCAGCAGTCCATGCTGTTTTTTGTAAACAAGTAGGTAAATCATCCTCGACAATAAGTGAATGATAGCGAACTACTTCGAATTCTTGGGGTACTCCCTTAAATAACTCAGAATCGTTATGAAAGACTTTACTTATTCTTCCATGCATTGGCGTAGGTGCTTTCACAACTTTTGCGCCAAAAGTATGGGCGAATCCCTGATGACCTAAGCAGACCCCTAAAATTGGCACTTCTGATAGGCGTAAAACATCTCGACAAACACCAAAATCTTTTTCTTTCGTTGGTGTTCCTGGTCCTGGAGAAATAATCACATTATCAAACGAAATGGATTGTAATTCGTTCCATGAATATTGATCATTCCGAACTACTATGGGTAGTTCTTCGTTTATAGAGGCAATGAGTTGATAAAGATTGAATGTATATGAATCGTAGTTGTCGATTAGCAGCGTCCTCATAACTCCCACTCCTTCTAGTACAATAGAACATCTATTTATAGAGTATACATTTTCATTTAGTTGAAACTACTCTTTCTATAATCGAGGGGTTTAGGAATACGATAGTCGGATGAGTGTGAAAAACATGTGAATTCTTATGCTTTTTCATTAGGAGAAACTGCTTCACGCTCAATCCACTTCTGTGACCAATTCTCAATTTCTTTCATAATAGGCGTAAGAGACATTCCTTTTTCAGTTAATGAATACTCAATTCGCACAGGTGTTTCAGGGTAAACGTGGCGGATGACAAAGCCTTGCTGATCAAGATCTTTTAAACGTTCTGAAAGTGTTTTTCCACTGACACCAAGTTTGTCAGTCATTGTGCAAAAGCGCTGTGGTCCTGCCATTAATTGATACAAAATAAGGGCGGTCCAGCGTTGGCTTAGAATAGATACGGCCTTCTCGAAACGCGGGCAAAGTTCAAATTCATTCATATCATTGAAGCTCCTTTCGCCGAACATAATGTGTTGACAACTGTCATTATAACATATAAAGTTAGTTACATAAAGTAATTAACTTACTATTATCGATAAGGGGGAATGAAAATGAATTTTCATACAGCACCGCATACGTATACAGGGGAAGTACATCTCAACGTTTTGGACATAAATAGAGCTGTCCAATTTTATAAAGAGGTAATTGGATTTAAAGTACTTGAAGAAGCCGCGGCTAAAGTTGTCCTGACAGCAGATGGCAAGACGCCTTTACTGATTATTGAACAACCGGAAAATGTTATGCCGAAAGAGGCGCATAAATCTGGATTGTATCATTTTGCATTATTGTTGCCGAAGAGAGCCGATTTAGGGGCAATTATTAAACATTTCATCCAACAGAATGTACGAATTGGGGCTGCGGATCACCTTGTGAGCGAGGCGCTCTATTTGTCAGATCCGGATGGCAACGGAATTGAAATTTATATAGATCGTGATCCTGCTGTTTGGAGTTGGGACAATGGAACAGTTGCAATGAGTACAGATGCGCTTGACGGAGAAAGTATTATTGCAGAAAGTGGGGAGCAGACGTGGGATGGACTTCCTGTCGGAACGGTTATGGGCCATGTACATTTACATGTAGCCAATTTGCCTGAATCGGAAATATTCTACAATGCACTCGGCTTCGAAGTCGTTACGGACTATCCGCAAGCATTATTCATGTCTAACGGGAAGTATCATCATCATATTGGCTTGAATACATGGAATGGCGAAGGTGTATCACGTCCAACTGTGGGAAATGTTGGACTTCAATCGTACACGCTTATTTATCCGAATGAGGCTACATTGAAAGAAGCGATTACGAAAGTGGAAGCATTAGATGGAAAAGTGGAATTGAATGGTAGTGGATTTGTAACGGTAGATCCTTCCGGTATTCAAATTAATCTTAGAGTTGGGTGATTTTTTCTATCACCAGTGTGTAAATGGGCTGTCCGAATTGGGCAGTCTTTTTTCACTTGTGGGTCTTTGGGTATAGGTGAAACAGATAGTATCCAAATTGTAGTATGGAAGTATAAGTGGCGGTACTGGTTTAAAAGCTTGGACTTTTTTTGAAGGACCATATGTTTATCATTTCGTAAGGAAAAGTTGAAACTTTCTTCGACGCCAAGCGTATAACAACGTATACTTAAAATAACAATACATAATTGAAAAGGAAGTGGGATATGTGACGAAAAAGTTATGGTTTCAAGTAGGTGTCGGAATACTGCTTGCTATGCTAATTATTAAATACTTTATAGAGATTCAAGGGATTTTTTCGCCTTTAGTGATCATAGCAAAGGCAATATTTATACCATTATTACTTGGCGGAGTTCTATATTATATTACGGAACCGGTTCAACGTTTTCTGGAAAAACGTAAAGTACCAAGGTGGGGAAGCATTCTTTCGGTTATAGCGATTCTCGTAGCAGTCGTTTGGATATTCGTAGCAATTATTGCTCCTCCAGTAACGAATCAAATTAATAAATTAGTCGAAAATACGCCTACTATCGCCCAAGAAATAAATGACTTGACATACACATTACTTCAACAAAAAAGTGATTTACCACCAAAACTTGAAGATTCAATTGATAGTGCGGTTGAATCACTTCAATCCATAGCGGTTAATTTTGGGAAATGGGTTGTTCAATTTTTACAATCCTTCTTTCAAGCAATGTTCCTGCTTATATTAGTCCCGTTTTTCTTCATTTTCATCCTGAAAGATCATGAAAAGTTTGCTCCGTTCATATACAATTTCTTTTCGGGAAAACGTCGGGAATGGATCAAAAAGACCTTACATGATATCGATACTGTACTCCGTTCTTATATCCAAGGGCAGTTGTTAATCAGTTTTCTATTAGCAATTCTGTTGTTTGCAGGTTATATGATTATTGGACTGGAGTATGCACTGTTATTAGCCATTTTTGGATTGTTCATGAACCTCATTCCTTTCATTGGCCCATGGATTTCAGCTGTTCCTGCAATCATCATCGGTTTTATACAGGATCCGAAGATTGGTATTTTAGCTGCAGTCGTAATGGTGATCGCCCAGCAAGTTGAAAGTAATCTTATTACACCAAATGTAATGGGTAAATCACTGGATATTCATCCACTTACAGTCATTACTGTTATATTGGCAGCAGGTAATATTGCAGGTTTTCTCGGTATCATCGTTGCTGTTCCGGCGTATGCAGTTGGTAAAGCCATCGTTAAGAATATTTATGCAAGGCGGAAGGAAATCAAAAGCGCTGCGACGAAGACTGTTTAAAAAAGAAATAGAAGACTAAAAAAACGCTAGATAAAATCTAGCGTTTTTTCATACCGTTTAATTGGAAGATGTAACCTTTTTTGGATTACACCGTCTCATTGATTAAATAGATAGGGGGGATTCTATGAAGCGAAATGTGGTTTTGGCTCTACTATTATCAGGCTTACTTGTATTTATGGCGTCCTGCAGTTCAAGTGAATCAAAGAAAGACATTCAGATGGAGAGCTCATCAACATCGCAAGATATGGCAACTACAGAGCAAGAGAATAAAGCTGAAACAGAAGAGTTAGCCAACGAACAATCTAAAGTGATCCCAACGAATAGGAAAATCATCCACAGGGCGGAATTACAGCTCAATGTGAAAAAACTTGAAAATACTCAGCTTATAATAGAGAAAAAGGTGAGTGACTATGGAGGTTATATCGTTGAATCGAATGTGCATCGGGAAAGCGAGGAAAGTATAAGTGCTCGGCTCACTGTTCGAATCCCAGAGCAGCACTTTCAAAAGTTTTTAACGGATGCCGAAGGGGAAGCGGCTGAAGTTTTGAATCGTAATGTGACCGGGGAAGATGTAACCGAACAATATATTGATCTAGAGTCCAGGGTGAAATCAAAACGAACAGTAGAGGAAAGGCTGCTCGAGTTTATGGGGAAGGCAGAAAAAACAGAGGATTTATTGAAAATATCGTCTGATTTATCCAAAGTCCAAGAGGAAATCGAATTAATTGTAGGAAAGATGAAGTATCTAGAAAATCAGACGTCATTTTCTACTATTGAAATAACAATGTATGAAAATAGTGTTATTGTTCCAGGACTAGACAGTAAAAATTTAGACACGTGGGATAAAACTAAAAAACAACTTGCTACAAGTACAAATTTTATCTTTGCGACGGGTTCGGGCCTGATTGTCTTTTTCATCGGAAACTTACCAGTACTTCTACTTCTACTACTCGTAGGTATAGGGATTTATTTTGGCGTTAATAGAATGAAAAAACCTAAATAGGTTATCAAATATAACAAAAGCAGCATATTTCAAATGCTGCTTTTTTCCTGTTTTAAGTTTGGAAATAAAGATTTTTATGTAAACTACATCCGGGATTAAACAGTGCTGAACAAGTAAGGCACTTCGATCCACAGGTCAAATACTCCGAAACAGTTAGTTCATAACCACATGCTCCACAAAGAACTGCTTTTTCACCAAACATCTCAGTTGGCCAAACGTCAGGATTGCCACAACCGTCTTCTTCATGACATTCATAGCAGGGATAGTAGGTGCCACAACAATAAAACTTTATCGCAATCCGGTCGATTTCGGAATGATAATGTGCACACCGAGTTTCTTCATCAAGAACTTTTCCTCGAACTGTATGGCCTTTGATTTGCATGTTCAATTCCTGCCCTTCATCTTCAAAAAGTGTATTGAATTATAAGTGTTGTGGGAAGGCTAATGTGAAAAAGGATTGATTTCATGTGGAATGAGTTCCCGATTATCCATACAAACGTCTGGGATGCTTTTTGGGCAATACCCGCTATTCTTCTAGGAATATTCCTGTTGAAACTTTTATTTAAACTCCCTGAAAGTTGGTTTTCAACCGCGGCAACAATTATTGGACTTATCTTGTCTATTTTCATCAGTCATCCAGGTAACTTACCCGCGGGTATCTTCATGGGTTTTTTCTATGGTGGAGCGGTCAGTGGAACTATTTATTCGATGAAGGTCTGGTACAATAGCTATCGCAAAAAGTAACTGAATCATGTTATTTCAATGGACAAAATCCACACTGCATGAGACCGGGTACATCCTTTGAGAAACAACATGTGGTACGGACTTCTGTATTCAAAAGTGCGGACGGCTCGCATCCTTTTAAGTAGGTGGCAAATAAAGAACGAGGTGCGATTCCTTCCCAAAGCGTGTCGTCTTTCAATATGTTGAGGTCCGCGCGTGCTTCTACGGAGGTACCTGGATTTGCCAAAAGAACATGGTACTGCCAAAGGAGAAAACCAAAGATATTTTCCCATAACGTCAATGGAGAAATAGATGTGACGGTGCGGATTTGTCGGATGACAGCTCCGCATTCATCCTGCAGAATCCGCTTAATGACATCTCGCCGTTCCGCGTCTTCTACATATCGCCAATCCTTCGCGGATGCAAACGTACTAACAGCCAGTTTTCCGTATTCTTCTTTTGCACCAAAATGAAGTTGTTCATTGTTTCCATCCCATACTTCATCGTATGCCGCCAGGTTATAAAATTGCATCGCGGTAAACATACCGAAACGGCGCATGAAATACGATGCTGCTACAGTTCGGTTGGGGCTTCCGCTCACTGCTTGGACGACATTTAGTATATCTTCCGTTTTTTGACTATCGAGTAGCATTTTCAATGTGAATAAATTCCGTTCGGGCGAATCTACATAAATGCTGTACATATTCAGTTGTCTGAGCTGGTCCGTGGTTAAGTTTGTCATAGATCGATTATAGCGTTCTTACTAGTCAATCATCAAGTTGAGCAAGCGCTCAGTCTGCTGTATACTAATTGAATAGGCGGACTTTTATAGGAGTGAAAAAACGACGTGGAAAAACGATTGAGTGCAGAACAGTTTATTGATTTGATTGACGTAGAGGCTGATATTATTATCCCGATTGCCAATGGGGAACCTCATCGTCTACTTGATATATTGGAAGAGAACCATTCGGAATTACAGAACGTTAAGATTCATCAAATGCTGGCTCTTCGGGAGCGGGATTATATAATAGGTAAAATGAAAGGTCATCTTTCACATGTCTCCTACTTTTTAAGTGGTGCAACACGGAAGGCTTATCAAGAGGGCAAAATAGAATTAGTTCCTAACGTTTTCCATGAAGTCCCGCGCATGTTGAAAAAAGTTACGAACATGTCGATGATAATCACAGTTGCTTCTCCAATGGATGAACACGGTTATTTTTCATTGGGCACACAGGCAGACTATATTTCCGAATTCATCGGTCATGTTCCGTTTGTCTTGGAAGTGAATAAGCATATGCCACGTACATACGGTGAAAACCAAATTCATATTAGCCAAGTTGCGGGATACATTGAAAATGATGCGCCTTTATCAGAAGAAAGCTCTCCATTAATTGGTGAGAAAGATCTTAAAATTGCTGAATTTGTAACGAATGTTATTGAAAATGGGGATTCACTCCAAATTGGTATTGGAGCCATTCCGAATGCGGTTATGAGCATGTTGAAAGACCACCGTCATCTTGGTATCCACACTGAAATGCTGACAGACGGAATCGTTGACCTTGTGCAAGCAGGAGCTATCGATGGGACACAGAAATTCACACATAAAGGGAAGATTGTCGCGACATTTGCATTCGGATCACAGCGTTTGTACGATTTCCTCCATGAAAACCCTGCGGTTGAATTTTTACCTGTGAGTATGGTGAATGATCCACGTGAGATTGCGAAAGAAGAAAGAATTGTATCCATCAATGCGACGACGGAAGTTGACCTTTATGGACAATGTGCTTCTGAAACAATTGGAGGACGCTATTATTCATCAACCGGTGGACAAGCAGATTTTGCACGCGGAGCACGTTTTGCAAAGCATGGTAAAGGGTTCATCTGCATGCATTCAACAGTGAAAAACGACACCATTTCGCGCATTAAACTGCAATTGTCGCCAGGTTCTGTCGTAACGACGTCGAAAAATGACGTCGATAACATCGTCACGGAATACGGCATCGCTAGTCTGTATGGCAAATCGTTATCTGAACGTGCAAAAGCGCTTATCGACATTGCCCACCCGGCGTTCCGAGAAGAGTTAGTGTTTGAGGCGAAGAAAAACGGCATACTTTATTAATAGTGAAGCAGCGTCCTTTACAGGGAGCGCTGTTTTTTTATATTGTTTGCTAAAACCACGCAACTTCAGCCAGCCCTTTTTAAGCTTTTTCACAAGGGCGAGGCTGTTAATTCCATGTGGCTAGAAGTGAGTATGCCTGTAGTATCAACTATTATTTTTCTCCGCTTTTTGAAACAGCCACAGAGCCACCTGTAAGATCAAAGCATCCTTGAACTTTCTAGGATCATACCCCGTTTCTTCTATAATTTTATTCAAACGATAGATCAATGTATTTCTATGCACATATAAATCGTTCGCCGTTTTTTGGATATTTAAATCATTAACAAAGAAAGCTTCCAATGTTCTTGCTTTGTTTTCATCGAAACTTTTCAATACGCGATGAGAAAAACGTTCGGACACTCGTTCATCAACTTGATAGATCAATGCCTTTGCTTCAATTTGAGCAAATGAAACAATATCTCTCTCGGGGTTGCTTATCTTCATTGTAATGTCACAGTCTTTATACGATTGGCTGAATGTATCTAATGTACTAAAAGGTAGGCTATAAGCCATTCGAGAGATAACATTCAGTGATTTTAATAGCATGTAAATGGCTTCTATTTTTACAACACTTTCTTTTTCCTCAATGCCAAAAATAGTGATAAATATACGGTTAACATTTACAAAACTAACAATTCCATTTTTAGAGCCAATTATTTCTTCTATTTTTTGAATTAATGTGCGGTTGGGCACAGATCTCTCTGTTATTTGGATAATCATCGTTGTAAAAGGTGGCCTAAGGTGTAAGCCAAGCAAACTGAGGCTTTGATCAATACTGGTAACAGAAGCATCACTTTTTAACAATTGTTCAATTATTGTCTCTTTTGTTCGCTGCTTCCACTCCATCTGTGAATCCATAAATTCCTGCCGAATCATAAGTTCTGTAGTCATTTTAACCAGCTCTCCAATACTACCCATTTCATCGGGATCCCCAGTAATTCCAATAACACCTATAGTTTTTTCAAGAAAAACAATTGGGAGATTCACCCCAGGCTGGGAACCTTCCCAGTTGTTGTTTTCATTAGCATGAATAGTAAGTGCTTTTCCACTTTTAAGAACTTCTATTGCTCCGTTATGAATTGAACCAATTCTAGATTTATCTTGTGTGGCAATGATTATCCCATCCGTATTCATAATATTAACGTTGCGATGAAGGCGTAGAGAGGTCTCTTTTACAATCTCATTTGCAATTTTCCTCGTAAGCATATGCATAGGTTTTCTCATCCTTTAGTCGAAGTAGACAAAAAATAGATAGAATATGATCTTACTTTCATATGGTATAGCTATAGACTAGTTGAGTCAAGATTCATATAATTTAGATTAAGTAATTGAAAGCGCTTACGACAGGAGGATTTCATGAAAATTATTATAGCACCAGACTCATTTAAAGGAAGTTTAAGTGCCGTTGAAGCGGCAAATGCCATAAATAGGGGGATTAAAAAAGTATTTAGTGAAGCTGAAACCGTACTGCTTCCTATCGGTGATGGCGGCGAAGGGACGATGGAAACTTTAGTCGCGGCAACTGGTGGAAAAATACTAACTGTTTCCGTTATAGGACCCTTAGGAAATCAGATAGAAGCAGCGTATGGAGTATTGGGAGATGGTGAAACATGTGTCATCGAAATGGCATCTGCATCCGGACTGCACCTGGTACCAGAAGATAATTTTGTTCCCCTTAAAGCAACAACCTATGGCACTGGACAGTTGATTCAACAGGCTCTCAATGACGGTTTTTCATCCTTCATTATTGGTTTGGGAGGATCTGCAACAAACGATGGAGGAGCAGGAATGCTTCAGGCACTAGGACTTCGAATTTTGGATGAACTAGGAAATGAAATCGACCAAGGGGGGGGCGAATTAAATAAAGTGAATCGACTCGAATTGGATTCTTTTGATAAACGAATTAAAGATAGCAAATTTATTATTGCTTCCGATGTTCAAAACCCACTCATTGGTCCAAATGGGGCTTCTCATGTTTTTGGTCCCCAAAAAGGAGCTACAGCTGAAGAAGTTGACCTGTTGGATAGTAACCTCACCAATTGGGCAGATGTGGTTGCGAAGGAAACAGGAATCAAACTTCACAATCAACCAGGAGCTGGTGCAGCAGGTGGCATCGGAGGAGCCTTTCAAGCATTTTTCCCAGTTGAAATGAAGCGAGGAGTAGATGTAGTTCTTGATTATATTAAACTTGAAGCTGAATTGATAAATGCCGATCTTGTAATTACAGGAGAAGGACAAGTTGATAGTCAAACAGCATTTGGAAAAACCCCACTTGGAGTCGCTCAGATGGCAAAAAGTAGAAATGTTCCAACCGTTATTTTAGCAGGATCTATTGGGGAGGGAATTGAGGTACTGCATGACTTTGGTGTCGTAAGTATAAATAGCATTATTAATAGTCCGATGTCTTTAAAAGAAGCAATTGATAATGCGGAGGAATTATTAGCATCGAGTGCAGAACAAGTTATTCGATCTTATTTCCATCAAAGTGTAAAAGAAAAAGGGAGGTTATCTATTTGAGGATAAAAGAAGCTATAGAAAAAGTACCTGGGGGCATGATGGTAGTTCCGCTCTTACTAGGGGCTACACTGAATACGATTGATCAATTGCATATTCCTGTAGTAATGAACATTTTGAAGTCTTTAGGGACAGCACCAACAGATGCTGGTTATTATGAGTTTTTGAGAATAGGCGGATTTTCGCAGGAATTATTTAAAGATAGTGCATTAGTACTTATTGCTTTATTTTTATTCTGCGTAGGGAGCCAGATGAATTTAAAAATAGGTGGTAGAGCCCTGAAAAAAGGCGTTATATTAACTAGTACGAAGTACTTTACGGGTTTGGCGGTAGGTGTAGCTTTCGGTTTCTTCTTTGATCCATGGACTGGAGTATTGGGGCTTTCTACTTTAGCGATTATAGCTGGGATGACAAATAGTAACAGCGGAATGTATGCTGCTTTAACTGGGCAATATGGGAATCGATCCGATGTAGGTGGGCTATCTATTCTTGCTATTAATGATGGTCCTTTTTTAACACTGGTATCTTTAGGGCTTTTAGGAACTACCCTCCCGATGATTGCATTCATTGCCGTTTTATTACCAATTGGTATTGGGATGATTCTAGGGAATTTAGATCCCAAAATACGTGAATTCTTAAAGCCAGGGGAGTCGTTAACGATACCATTTTTTGCCTTTGCACTAGGTGCTGGCATGAACTTGGCGAATTTCTTTAATCCATCTGTCCTCGCGGGAGGGTTAGCTATTGCTATCCTAACTTTCGTTCTCACTGGAGGAATGGCTATCATCGCATTTAAAATAGCTGGAGAAAAAAGTTTTATTGCGCCAATTGCGGAAGCTTCTACAGCAGGAAATGCCGCAGCAACACCTGCCGCAGTATTGGCGGCAGCCTCAGTAGCATTAGGTTCAGGTGCGATGAGTATGGCAGATTTCGAAATGATACAGAGTATTGTGCCCATTGCTACTGCACAAATTTCTATATCAACAATTGCAACCTCTCTGCTCTGTCCACTTGGTGTTATTTTGATGGATAGATATCAAAAGAAACGAGGGATATATGGCACTGAGGAATACCCTGGAATAAAGGCAAAGAAAAAAACGAAAAAAACCAAAGAAGCATTAAATAATTAGTAGATTAATTAGTCAATAAGATGCTTCTCCCGCTATCATTTTATAGGGGAGAAGTGTTATCGTAAGAATAGAATTACAAATTATCAGAAAAGTGGTGTATTCAGAATGATTACGGAAATACTCTATGGAAAAGAAGGTATTTCATTAGATTTACCGGATAATTCTTTTATCATCGAACCGAAAAAGTTGTCTACATTAGAGAACGACAAAGATGCAATTCGACAAGCATTAGGAAGTCCAATTGGCTCATCGCCCTTAAAAGAATCAGTAAAATCTACGGACATTGTATCTATTGTAATTAGTGATATTACTAGACCAACTCCGAATCATATTTTAATACCTTTATTAATTGAAGAGTTAGGCCATGTGCCTTTGGAGAATTTCGTGATTATTAATGGAACAGGAACACATCGCGATCAAACGAGGGAAGAGTTTGTTGGAATGCTAGGTGAGTGGATCGTCGATAACATTCGGATTATCAATAATAATTGCCATGATAAAGAAACACTCGTAAACCTTGGTCAAAGTAAATTCGGCTGTGATGTTTATCTGAATAAAGAGTATGTAGAATCAGATTTCCGTATTGTAACAGGTTTTATTGAACCACACTTTTTTGCAGGATTTTCCGGAGGGCCAAAAGGAATAATGCCTGGAATAGCGGGAATTGAGACAATCATGACCTTTCATAATGCAAGAATGATTGGCGATCCCCTTGCTACTTGGGGAAACATGGTAAATAATCCCGTCCAGGATATGACCCGTGAAATAAACGGCATGTGCAAACCCGATTTCATGTTAAATGTTACGCTTAATCGTGAAAAAGGTATTACAGCAGTTTTTGCTGGAGAGCTTTATAAAGCGCATGACTTGGGCTGTGCGTTTGCTAAAGAACATACAATGTTCCGCTGTGATGAACGATTTGATGTTGTAATTGCCTCGAATTCCGGCTACCCACTTGATCAAAATCTTTATCAAGCTGTCAAAGGAATGAGTGCGGCACATAAAATTGTTAAAGAAGGTGGCTCTATCATTATTGCATCTGAATGTTCAGATGGACTTCCTGATCACGGAAACTATTCCAAGATTTTTGAAATGGCAGATACACCGCAGGGATTACTCGATATGATCAATAATCCTGACTTTAAATTATTCGACCAGTGGCAAGTACAAAAACAGGCAGTAATCCAAGTCTGGGCGGACGTTTATGTATATTCCGAGCTTACAGATGAGCAAGTCGAAGGAACTATGTTGAAACCAACGCATGATATTGAAAAGACAATAGAAGAGTTAAAACAGAAGTATGGTGCAAATATGACAATAGCTGTTCTCCCTCTGGGTCCTTTAACGATTCCATATGTTGAAGAAAATGCATACGTTTAATACTATCTAGTGTATAGATAAAATATCAAAATGAAACGGGGCTAAAATTATGAACAAAACAGTTGAAAAAAATCAGCATCTAGGCAAAATCCTTTCCGGCATGAATCGTGTTCTCGTAGCATTTTCAGGTGGAGTCGATAGCACATTAGTCTTAAAAAGAGCACAGCAAGAATTAGGCTCTGCGAATGTTCTTGCAGTTGTCGTTGCATCTGAGTTATTCCGTGAAGAAGAATTTGAGAGTGCGGTTAAACTAGCAGAAAAAATGGGTGTCAACGTCCATCAGACTGAAATAAAAGAATTAGAAGATGAAGGAATTGTAGCAAATACTCCTGATAGCTGGTATTACAGTAAGAAGCTGCTCTATTCTCATTTAAATCAGCTTGCTAAAGAATTGGGTTATGATTATGTGTTAGACGGTATGATCATGGATGATGTAGCCGATTTCCGCCCTGGCATGAAGGCAAGAACAGAGGCAGGGGCTCGTAGTGTATTACAAGAAGCCGACTTATACAAACAAGAAGTCCGACAGCTTTCTAAAGAACTTGAGCTGCCAGTATGGAATAAACCCGCATCATGTAGTCTTGCATCGAGAATTCCCTATGGAACAAAACTAGATAAACGTAAAATTGAACAAGTCGATCAAGCAGAAAAATTCATTGCAAAACTTGGATTCGATATGGTGCGTGTACGCTACCATGACAATGTAGCTCGTATCGAAGTTACTCCAGATGAAATTACTGAACTACTGAAGCACCGGGAAAAAATCCAGCTGAAGTTAACGTCACTTGGCTTTAATTATGTATCACTGGATCTGCGCGGCTACCGTACTGGTAGCATGAATGAAGTATTGCCGGCTGATTTATTGAAGGTAGAAGTTAATTGATTAGTTTTTAAAGAGATGGAATTATATAGAGAGAAACGAACCTGAAGTACAGTATGGGTTCGTTTCTCTTTATAAATAGGAAATGTAAGAACGGTGTATAACAGCTATTATTATGATGAAGAAGTAGGTGATGATATGGAGAGTTTTGAAGACTTAGGATTTTGTAAAGTAGATTTTGATCGAGAAAAACGTCAGGGTTTTCCAGAGGTCATTTATGGTGAAGGGAAAACGGTTGAGCAGATTCAAGCAATTATGAGTAAGCTAATTGAAAAACATGGAAAAGTAATGGTTACAAGAGTGGACAAGGAGAAAGGAGCAACTCTTGTAAAAGCATTTCCTTTAGCTCAATATGACACTACATCTCGAATTTTATTATATGGTACTTCAACACAACAATTTGGTGGAGAGGTAATGGTATTGTGTGCAGGCACTTCAGATCTTTTTGTTGCCGAAGAAGCAGCGATTACGGCAGCTTGGATGGGTTGCAAGGTGACTAGATTATATGATGTTGGCGTAGCTGGGATTGATCGATTATTGGCGTATCGCGATGACATCAACAAGGCCAGTGTGTTGATTGTTGTAGCGGGAATGGAAGGGGCTCTTCCAAGTGTCGTAGGTGGACTTGTTCAACGACCAGTTATAGCTGTACCAACTTCAGTCGGATACGGAGCTCATTTGCAAGGAGTAACACCATTACTAGCCATGCTAGCTTCCTGTGCTTCAGGAATGAGCGTAGTGAACATCGATAATGGATTTGGTGCAGGTTATCAGGCTGCACTTATCCTTAAACTTGTTTCAGAGGGGGTAAACCATGAAAATCCTGTATCTTGATTGTCAATCGGGAATTTCAGGTGATATGACACTTTCAGCATTAATTGATTTGGGAGCGAACATAAATTATATTAGAGAACAGCTAAAGGCGCTGCCGATTGATCCCTTTTCGTTAGATGTAAAACAAGTGGATAAGAGAGGGATATCATCCAAACTGTTGGATCTTCAGTTTGTTGAATCAGCTTCAGTGGAACTCGATAATGCTCATAGTCATAGTCATAGTCATAGTCATAGTCATAGTCATAGTCATGATCAAGAAGACCATTCACATGATCATTTACATACGCATGGACATGAACACACGCACGATGACCATCAACATCATTTTCACCGAAAAGCATCTACTATTTTAGATATGATTAAGAACAGTGAACTGCCAGTTCGGGTGAAGGAAAGAAGTTTAGCTGTATTTCAAGTGATTGCAGAAGCTGAAGGGAAAGTACATGGGATGGATCCGAAAGACGTTCACTTTCACGAAGTAGGCGCCATGGATTCAATAATTGATGTAATCGGTGTTTGTTTGGCACTAGAAAGTTTAGATGTCAGTAAAATAATTGCTTCTCCAGTACCAACGGGATATGGAAAAGTAATGATCGCACATGGACTTTATCCGATTCCCGCTCCAGCAACCGCTGAAATACTAAAAGGTGTACCCCTAGCGGACTTTCATGTAAAAGGGGAGTTAACGACCCCAACAGGAGCAGGGTTTATTAAGGCATTATCGGATGAATACGGTTATATGCCCGCCCTTACAATAGAGAATATTGGTTACGGAGCAGGTAAAAAGAATTTTGAACATCCAAACGTCTTAAGAGCCGTCCTTTTTAATGAAGAGAAGGCTCCGCAACGTGAAAAAATAATCGTTCTGGAGTGCCAACTAGACGATTTAACTGGTGAGGCTCTTGGCTATACTATGGAAAAGGTATTGGCGGAAGGAGCTCTAGATGTTTATTTCACACCTGTGACGATGAAAAAAAGCAGACCTGGAACATTAATAACCGTTTTAACAAAGCCAGAAAAATCTCTTGCATTAGAGAATCTTTTATTACGTGAAACCAGTACTTTCGGTGTTCGTAGATCAGAATGGTCACGTAAAATTTTAGAGCGAGAGTTTAAGTCGGTTGAAACGGCTTATGGAAAAGTAACCGTTAAAATAGGTAAACTTGAAGGAGAAATTATGAAAATCTCTCCTGAGTATGAAGATGTAAAAAAAGCCGCTGTACAATATGAAGTTCCGCTCGTGGATGTCTATCTTTCAGTCCAACAAGCAGCTAGAGAACAAGCGGGAAATTAGAGGATTCCCTCAAAAAACTACGTAGAGTATTAGTCTACGTAGTTTTTGTGTGGAAAAAAGGTGAAAGATGCTCGTTTATCAGCATATGCCCAACACACATTTTTAGGCAGATACATACTATTTGAATGAAGAGGTGGTGGACGTTGAAGAGAGATGATAAGGCTGTCCGATACGATCCGTTTGAAATCGAACAGCGTGAATGGAAACAAAGACAAACGAAAGAACGGTTAAAACAGCTGTTGACGATTGCCTCGCCCCTATTCCTGCTCTTTATGTGGGAATTCTTGTCGAGAACGGGAATGATTGATATCCGCTTCTTTCCGCCTCCATCTGCAATTGTGGGGACATTTTTCGGAATGATTTCAAGTGGTGAAATGGCGGGTCATATCGGCGTTTCATTGTACAGGATTCTTGTCGGATTTTTGCTAGGCGTCATACCCGGAATCATCATCGGTTTGTTAATGGGGCTTTATACGCCAATTCGACATTTTGTTTCGCCAATTGTCATGGCGCTCATGCCGATTCCTACACTTGCTTTGCTTCCAATCATTATTATTATTTTTGGAATTGGTGATTTATCGAAAGTTGTAACAATTGCTGGGAGTGTTTTTTTTCCTGTTGTCATTAATACGGCAGCTGGAGTCATTAATATCGATTCAATCTATTTGGATGTGGCAAAAAATTATGGAGCTAGTAAACTAGACTTTTTTACGAAAATTGCTTTGCCCGGTGCGATGCCGGTTATGTTGGAAGGGATTCAGATGGGGCAGGCGATTGCGCTTCTGACAATTGTCGCTGCGGAAATGATGGGTGCTACATCAGGGATTGGCTATCTAATCTGGGTTTCGTACAAAGCGTTCTTACTGCAAGAAATGTACGTTGGGCTCATCCTCATTTCGTTTTTCGGTTATCTGTTCTCGCTATTGCTACGAGGAATTCAGAAAAAGATGTTACCGTGGAGGTGAGTAGATGAGTAGGAAAGCAAAAATCATCATTCGTAATTTAACAAAGGCATTTTATAAAAAACAAGGCAGTGTTACGGCGCTAGACGATATTAATGTAACAATCAATGATGGGGAATTCGTTTGTATTGTTGGACCGAGTGGTTGCGGTAAATCAACGTTACTTCGAATCTTGGCAGGGCTTGAAACCCCGAGTATTGGTGAGTTTACGATTGCAACCGCGACGGATGGAGAGGATCGACCATTGCAATCGATGGTGTTTCAGGAAAAGGGTATCATTCCATGGCTCACTGTCGAGAAGAATGTAGCGTTCGGACTCAAAATGCGTCATTTGCCGAAAAAACTTATAAAAGAGCGTACTACGTATTATTTGAAAAAGACCGGTCTAGAAAAATTTTCAACCCTTTATCCGAAAGAGCTATCAGGGGGCATGAAACAACGGGTGAGTATTGCGCGTGCATTTGCCAATGATCCGGAGATCCTGTTGATGGATGAACCGTTTGGTGCACTTGATGAGCAAAATAAATTTATCTTGCAGGAAGAGTTGCTGTCGATTTGGTCGGAAACGGGGAAGACGATTCTATTCATTACCCATAGTATTGATGAAGCGTTATTGCTAAGTGATCGTATTTTACTGATGAGTTCGCAGCCGGGTAAAATTATTCAAGAAATTATTGTCGATATGCCACGTCCGCGCAAAATTGAAGACATACGAGAAAACCCAGTTATGGCAGGGCAATTCGTGGAAATATGGAAGCACTTGCAGGAAGAAGTACAGCGTTCAAGACGAGAAGATGGATAGAAAGGGAGAGGTTCGATGGCAAAGTGGATGAAAAACGGATGGTTGTTGTCGTTATTCGCGATAGTGCTAATCGTTGGTGCCTGTTCTCCTAAAGAGACGGCGAAACCGGTAGTAGAAGATGAAAAACCTGAAGAAGTAGCTACAGTTAATCCTTCTGGTGATTTGGCACCGCTTGAAAAACGTGAAAAAGTTGTCATAGCGGAAGATGGGGCGGCCTCTGGTGCAGGTTTCTATATTGCAAAAGAGAGAGGATACTTTGAAGACTATAATATCGAAGTAGAATTTGCTCAGTTTGCAAACAGTGATGACATGCTTCCGGCATTAGCGGCTGGCGAGGTGGATATTGCGGGAGGCGTTTCGACTGCATCTTTCTTCAACGCGATTGCACAGGGAATTGACGTGAAAATTATTGCAGATAAAGGACATAACGTGCCAGGGAAGTCGTATTTTACTCTCGTCATAGGTAATCATATGGTTGACGTAATAAAAGACTATAAAGATTTAAAAGGCAAGAAAATTGCAGTGTCATCACTTAACTCAATTGATTGGTATATCTACGATGAAATGCTTAAATACGCTGGATTAACCGAAGATGACGTTGAATTTGTCCTTATGGGTGATTTTGGTAGTATGCTTGGCGCAATTAGCAGTGGAACAATCGATGCTGCCGTAAATATCGAACCGCTTATCACACAAGGTGTTGAAAAAGGGTTCCACGTCCGATTTGGGGATGCAACTGATTATGCGCCGGAATCTCAAATTGCATTGGTTCTTGGATCACCAGACTTCATGAATAAAGAACAAGATGTTTCGTTACGCTTCATGGCGGCTTATTTGAAAGGCGTCCGCGATTACAACGATGCGTTTATCAAAAATGAGGGAAAAGATGAAATTATCGACATCATGACGAAGCATACAGCATTAAAAGACCCGGCTCTTTGGGAGAAAGTGAACGTCACTGGCCTTGATCCTGATGGCAAGATGTTCATCGATGATATTAAAAAGCAATATGATGCGTACAAAGCAAATGGTGCTATCCGCGGTGATATTGATTTTGATAAAGCGATAGATACCTCGGTAACGGAAAAAGCGGTCGAGACGATTGGAGAATATGTACGGTAATTAGGTTTGCTGAATCGTTAGCAAATATGGAATAGCTCACAACTTCATTGGTTGCGGGCTATTTCTTTTTCACGAATGTAAGTCTTGAAACGATGTGGTTTTTATAGATGCTTGGGAGGGCGTAAACGCAACCTTAGTTTGTCAGTTAATTTAAAATGCGATATACTGGTTTTATGGAAAAAAATAATATAAAACAAATTATTCGACCGACATTAAAAGACCAAATATACGAGTCGCTCAAAAATGCAATTGTCAATTTAGAATTGCAACCAGGACAGCGATTGAATGACAATAAACTTGCGGAACAATTTGCAGTAAGTAGGACTCCGGTGAGAGAGGCATTGAAACGACTGGAAGATGAAGGACTCGTCGAAGCATTCCCGGGCTCTTCGACGCGTGTGACGGAATTGGTTGAAGAGGAAGCAAAACACGCATTTACCGTTGTAGCTGCGCTTCATGCTTTAGCTACAAAATTGGCAGTGCCGAAGATGACGGATATAGACTTTGCAAAGTTGGAGAAAATTAACCACTCATTAGCCGAAGCGCTTGACAGTAAAGATAGTAACCGAGCAATTAATGCTGATGAGCATTTCCACCAAGTTTTTCTTGCGGTTGCGGGCAATATTGAAATTGACAAAGCTCTTGAAAGAATTGTGCCGAAAATTCATCGGCTAACGTTAAAAAAGTTTGATTCGGTGGATAGTTGGACTTCAATCAATCAGCATGAAGAAATTATTACTGCTTGTAAAAAGGCCGACAAAGAAAAAGCCGCACATCTTGTTGAAGATAATTGGCTTACCCTTGGTCGACTACTTTCCGAAGTTGAAAGTTAATTATATAATATAAAAAAGGCGTTACAACAATTCAAGCATTGTTGTAACGCTTTTTTATATTGATTCATTCGAAGCAGTAATGAAGTTTTTTGAATGATTTACGCATTTCAAGTGCTTCTTTCTTGGCAACGTCCAAGTCTTTATTCGATATGAGAATATCGGCGATCAGATTTGCAATCGTCGCCATGTCCTTTTCTTTCATGCCTAATCGTGTCACTTCGATTGTTCCGATTCTGAGTCCGCTCGGCCGATCCCAATCTTCAGTACGATCACTTGGAATTAAGTTCTTATTCGTAATGATGTTTGCCTTCGCAAGTTCATGCCCAACATGAAGACCCCCACCAAATTCTTTCACATCCAGAATCACTTGATGCGTTTCAGTGAATCCTTTATGTGCACCAAGTACAGTGATTCCACGGTCGTGGAATGCTTGACCTAGCGCTTTTGCGTTTTTAACGATTTGTTCCATGTATGCTTCTCCAAACTCCAAGAACTCGGCTGCAGATGCAGCAAGAGCAGCTACACGATTCACTTGATGAGTCGCGGCAAGGGTAGGGAATATAGCATCTGTTAGTGGTTTTGTCAGTTCAGGATCATTCCAAACGATAATTCCACTTTGAGGTCCACTGAATGTTTTCCCCGCTGACCCAGTCATCACGCTTGCTCCTTCTTTTAAAGGATCTTGGAATTGTCCTCCGCCGATTAATCCGAGTTGGTGGGCGCCGTCAAAGAATATCTTCCCACCCCACTCTTTCACGATTTCGGACATTTCTTTAATCGGAAATGGGAATAGTGTCATTGACGCTCCAAGTGTTACAAGCTTTGGTTTTAATTCCTTTGCAACTCGTTCGAATTCTATTAAATCAACGGTGAGTTCTTCTGTATTCATAGGAATATCAGCGATCTTCAATCCACGAATTCCGGCAGGTCCATCATGTCTGTTACTAGAATGTCCGCCTAATGGCTGTGCAATCGTCATGATTTGATCCCCAGGTTCGGTCAGAGCTGCATAAACGGCCATATTTCCAATCATACTTGCAACTAGACGATGATCCGCATAATTCGATTTGAATACTTTTTTCAATAACTCTACGCAAAGAGCTTCAATTTCGTCAATATGCTTCGTACCGGCAAACCATCTTTGTTCGGGTCCGATATGACCTTCTGCTGCACGGGTACCGACTTCAGACGCTAGTAAATCACGTACGGTTTGACTTGTAGGAGCTTCGGGGGCTAATAAATTCAAGCACTCCTCTCCCCGCCAAACAGCATTTCTTTCCACTGCGTCTATAACTTCTTGTTGTATTTGAGCGGAAGTATTATTTTCAATGATACTTTTTGCCTTATTCAATGCGGTGACGTCATGGACTTGGAAATCTTGTTTAATAGGTGTAGTTGTGTTCATACTCAAAATCCTCCCTTTTCATAGTAAAGTGAACTTGTAAACCAATATATCACTTTGGGAAACGAGAGTCAACTAGATATTAGAATAGTTTGATTATTTACGAAAGAAAAATGACCTCCAATCCAAATGGAGGTCATCTTAACTTATTATCAGTGTACTTTTAATTGTTTCTTTCTACCAAGTGCAGTTTGGAAACTATGTAATCCCATACCAACAATAATTACTGCGATCCCAAAGAGTGAAAGGGCACCAGGGAGTGCAATGCCGAGAATCAGCATTTCGCCCAGCATAACAAAAATAAGCTGTGTGGACTGTGTTGCTTCTACAGCGGCGAGTTTTCCCTGATCTCCCCTTACGCGGTCAGTGGCCATGAAAAACAAAGTTGTAGCAATGACGCCAGAACTGACACCAACGATGAAAGACTGGCCTAACTGGCTCATAGAAGGGGGACCGACCGTCCATAACGCATAGATGGAAAACCCAATCCAGACTGGAATTGTCATAAGCGTCATACCGAGCACACGTTGAAACGTATCAAGCCTGCCGCCAAGAAGCTCCATCATTTTGCGGTTACCAAGCGGGTAGGCAAATGCTGCTAAAACAACTGGAATGATACCGAGCAGCAACGTACGTGGTTCAACACTTTGTGCGTGCGGAATTTGGATAAGTACGACACCGGCAAAAATAATAAGTGTAATTCCAAGTGAAACAAGCGGGATCTTTTGTCGAATCTTTTTTTCGCCATCCGAGGTTTTCACAATCAACGTAAAGAAAGGGGCGAGCAGGACGCCCGCCACGATTGTCAATTGCCAAGTGCCGGCAAGAAGCCATCCCGGACTGTAAGCTGCCGCGTATGTAAGTGGTGCGTAGAATAAGACAAAGGCCGTTACGCTCCAAATGAAAAACGGGGCGGGTTTATGGACGAATTCCTTCTTCACGTCACCAAGCCCTTTGCGGTAAGCGACGATAGCGAATAAAAAAGGTACCATAAATAAATAGCGTAAGGAAGCACTCCATAGCCAACTTCCCCCCGACAGTTCCATAGATCTGTTCAAAATGAAGGTCACTGCGAAAAAAACGGAGGAAAGGACACCAATCCAAATTTCTTTCATAAGCTACCTCCCTCTTACTTATGCACGTTCTTCAAAAAGTTTCACTGCTTCGATGATGACTTTAGTCGCTTTTACCATGTTATCGACTGAAACATACTCGTATTTCCCGTGATAATTTTCTCCGCCTGTGAAAATGTTAGGCGTTGGTAAGCCCATGTACGACAATTGGGACCCATCTGTACCGCCGCGTACAGGTACGATATTTGGTTCGATATTGAGATTTTTAAATGCATCGGACATGATCTCAACTATTTCCATGACGGGTTCAATTTTTTCACCCATATTGAAGTATTGGTCTTGGATTTCGAGTGTGACCGCATTTTCGCCATAGTCGTTTCTTAGATTGTCAGCTGTTTCAATCATTAGCTGTTTTCTTGCTTCGAATGTTTCACGGTCGAAATAACGGATAATATAGCCGAGGGTTGATTCTTCAATGGACCCGTTGGACTGCATGAGATGAACAAATCCCCCGTAACCATCCGTTTTCTCAGGTATCTCATCTACCGGCATTTTAGCCTGAAATTGGTTGGCTATTAAAATTGAGTTGACCATTTTACCTTTCGCGGTACCTGGGTGAACACTAGTCCCGTGGAATGTTACTTTTGCACTTGCGGCATTGAAGCTTTCATATTGTAGTTCCCCAAGAGGGCCACCGTCCATTGTATAGGCAAATTTTGCTCCGAATTTTTCGACATCAAACTTTTGTGGTCCACGCCCAATTTCTTCGTCAGGTGTGAAGGCAATTCGCAGTTTACCATGTTTTAAGTCTGGATTCGCAATCAAATACTCCATCGCTGTTACGATTTCAGCAATCCCCGCTTTATCGTCCGCTCCAAGAAGTGTTGTCCCGTCAGTCGTAATAAGGGTATGGCCGGCATAATTTTTCAGCTCGGGAAAAGCGTTCACTGTCATGACGATGCTGTCGTTCAGTTGTATGTCTTTGCCATCATAGTTGTCGATACGCTGTGGCTTAACGTTTTTCCCGGTAAAATCCGTGGTCGTGTCGACGTGTGCAAGAAAGCCGATGACTGGCACATCCCGGTCCGTATTGGCGGGAAGCGTTGCAAATAAATACCCGTTATCGTCGAGAGTAATGTCTTCTAGACCGATATTCGCTAGTTCTTTTTGTAATTCGTGCAGAAGGTCCCATTGGCCTGGTGTAGTCGGCGTAAAATTGCTTCCTGCATCTGATTGTGTATCGATTTTTGCATAACGTACAAGACGTTCGATTAATTTTTCTTTCATTTTTAAAAATTCCTCCTAATAATGAAGTACTGATTCATCTATCTTATCAGATTGTTCCGGTTTACGGAATACTTTACAACCCGACTTCCAATGCTAGCTGCTATGAAAACTTGCGCCGCATAATATGTCACCATAACGAATGCATCCCGGTATGGGATTTCCAGAACGAATCGATCGATTGCAAGAACTGAATCAGAGAAAATGAACAGCAGTGCGCCGATAATTGCGAGCGTCATTCGTGTGCGAATAGCCATCCAGCCCATCGTTAAAATAACGCCGATGTAGGCGATGATGGCGATACCAAGCACGGTTTGGCCAGCAGAAAATTGTGAACCGGCAACCCAAATAGCCATACCTGCACCGTAAAGGAGGAGAGGGGCGGCAACCCAGATTGGCATGGGTTTCTTCGCGCCATGACGAAAAGCAAAAATATAAAAAATATGACCAATGAAGAAGGTGATAAGTCCGGGTAAGAACCAATAGATGACGCCATCCGCAATCATGCAAACGAACAGTCCACCGATTATAATCCGTTTGTATGTACGGGAAAATAGAGGTCTTGTCATTAATGCAAATAGGATAATAAGTGCCATCGGAATCAGTTTCATTAAAATTTTGAAGCCGACCGGATCCGCTGGGATAAAGAAAATATAAACGATACCCATTACAATAATTGCAGTGAGCACTAGATTTCGAACCACAAGGAAAACCCCCTTTTCTACTACTTTTCTAGGAATGACAGGAGAAACCCTTTTTCGGTCATGCAGTTTTTGGGTTAGGTCGAGCGTCTTTACCCTTTTTTACTTGGACCGAAGCTCTTCTAAAAAAACGGTGACATGCTTTTTGGCAGCCATCAGGGGGGAGTACAAGGTTGAGAAAATACGCTTTTGTAAAGGGACATCGACTTTCAATTGTACAAGCTTTCCACTATCAAGTTCAGCTTTCACTGTATGAATGGAAACGGCCGCGATACCGAGCCCACATAGAATCGCTTTTTTCACACCTTCATTCGAACCGATAACTGTTTTCGAGGGCTTGACATTACCGATTGACTGAAGTAAATAATCTGTATACTCCCGTGTACCAGAACCAACTTCTCGCATGACCCAGTGAGAAGTTTGGAGGTCAGCTCCTTTAGGGTGGCGAATATTTGTCAAAGGATGTCCGCTTGCTGCGACAAGGATGAGTTCGTCTTCCATGAATGGCTGGATGATAAGCCCTTTTGTTTGCACACTACCTTCGATACAACCGATATCCGACCGGAATTCGCGGACCGCAATTTCGACGTCCTCGGTATTTGCAATTGCAACTTCTACATGCAAATCAGGATATTTATAATGTAGCCTCGTTAGTATCTCCGGCAATACGGACTCCCCAATTGTGTAACTTGCAGCGATGCGAAGAATTCCGCTAACCTCATTATGTTGCCATAAAATTTCTTCTTTTGTTTGCTCTGCGAGATGAAGTAATTGTATCGCACGTTCATACAAAACCACTCCGGCGGGTGTAATGTGAAATGTTTTATTTGCACGTACGAGCAATGAGGCTTTTAGTTCGTCTTCCAAATGTTTGATATGGAGACTGACAGTTGGTTGAGATATGTTTAGTGATTCACCGGCCCTGGTGAAATTCTTTTTTTCAATTACCGCAACAAACGTTTTCAATTCTTCAAGTAGCATGATGATAAGCTCCCCTCTATTAGTAATCTTAATCGATTTTATCATATATCCTCATTTTACTGATCGATAAGATGAGATTATACTATAAGAAATGGAAGAAGGTATGGCTATGAAAAAAGGATTCTGGCTTGGAATTGGACTGACGTTTTTCATCGCAGTCATCGCAAAATTGGCAACACTACTCCCTTATATTTCGTTAATTGGTCCACTTGTTTTTGCAATACTAATCGGAATGTTATGGAATACGTTTTTTCCTGTTCGCGCAGAGTGGGAAGGTGGTATTGAGTTCGCGTCAAAAAAATTATTGCGTGCTGGTATTATCCTTCTCGGCATGCGATTGAATCTGGGCGATATTGCATCTGCAGGATGGCCAGCATTTTTATGGGCAGTGGGCAGTGTTCTAATCGGTATTGGAGCTGTATACGGTATAGCTCGTGCAATTGGGGCTGATAAAACAATCAGTTTTCTAACTGCTTGCGGAACGGGGATCTGCGGTGCAGCTGCCATTGTTGCAGTGGCTTCACAAGTAAAGGCAAAACCCGAGCAGACCGCAATTAGTGTTGCCATCATCGCTATTCTTGGAACGTTATTCACATTTGTCTATACTTTAGTATATCCAGTGTTAGAACTTTCAAGTGAGGCATTTGGCATGTTTGCAGGTGGGACACTTCATGAGATTGCACATGTTGTTGCAGCAGGGGATGTTGGGGGGACTGAAGCACTTGATTTTGCGCTTGTCGTGAAATTGACTCGTGTCATGTTACTCGTCTTTGTTGCAGGAGGAGTAGGAATCTGGATGTCACGGAAGAATAAACAGTCGGCAGAAAAATTCAAATTGAAGACACTTCCAATTCCATGGTTCATTTTCGGTTTCCTTGCAGTGAGTGCGCTGTATACCACGGGGATTGTACCGGAAGCGGTCGCATCAGTATTTGTCACACTCGCTTATCTATTAATGGCGATGTCAATGGCTGGGTTAGGTCTGAATGTGAAGTTCGAGGCATTCCGTAGTGCGGGGATGAAGCCATTTGTTGCAGGACTAGGAGGAACGGTTATTCTTGTACTTGTCGGTTATATGTATGCACGTTTTGTATTTTAAACAATATAGAGGCATGGAAAAAAGGCATCGCTATTGAAGCAGATGCCTTTTTCTTATATTTATTAAACAATTGAGTAATTCTTATGTGAAACAACAGTCAGATTTGACGCGGCGCCAATAAGTTCGGCGTCCTTCGATGAGATTTCAACGATGACGGAATTCTCAAGTATTTTAAAAATAGTACCATTTACTTCATGTTCATTACGGACAAATGAAATTTCTTCATCGATTTTGCGCGCTGCGACAAAATCCGACACTTCTTTTTCCCTACGTGGAAAAGCCATTCGAATTCCCCCTATTATCCATTCTCATCTTGCCATCTAATTAAAGAGTGCTTCGGGGAAACCCGCAGCAACAAGTAGATGAAGATGGAAAACAACTAATCGTAAACGATAACACACATGCTGTCTACTATTAGTATACCATATTTCAACGAAATTTGCAGGAATGCAGACTTTAATAGCTATGCTTAAGTTCAGAAACTTTTATCTTAATAAAAGCAAAGGGGTTGACATTATACCTGTAGGGGTATAATGTGTGTGTATAGCTTAAATAAAAGGAAGTGATAGGTATGGAATACGATGACAAAGTAAAAAACAGGTTAAAACGAATTGAGGGTCAAATCAAAGGGATTTTAAAAATGATGGATGACAATAAAGACTGTAAAGAAGTAATTACACAATTGTCAGCCTCACGTTCAGCTATAGATAGAACGATTGGCGTTATTGTCAGCTCCAATCTAATTGAATGTATACAACAAATGGATGACAGCGATCCAAGAACACAAGAGGATATTGTAAAAGAAGCAGTAGAACTACTAGTAAAGAGTCGATGAAACAGTGGACTCTTTTCTTTTTAACAAATAATATACCCCGCTGGGTACAAAAAGGAAAGGGAGATTTGATTGTCTGAGACGAAAAGAACTACCATTGTATTATTCAGTGGAGATTATGATAAAGCAATGGCGGCATACATCATTGCGAATGGTGCTGCAGCTTATGATCACCAAGTAACGATTTTTCATACATTTTGGGGATTGAATGCACTACGAAAAGAAGAACTAGTCCCAGTAAAAAAAGGCTTGCTAGAAAAAGTATTTGGCAAAATGATGCCGCGAGGTGCAGATAAGATGGGTATTTCCAAAATGAACTTTGCTGGAATGGGTCCTAAAATGATTAAACATGTTATTAAAAAGCACAATGCGATGACACTTCCGCAACTGATTGAACTAGCTGAAGAACAAGATATAAAGCTTGTTGCTTGTACGATGACGATGGATCTTCTTGGACTTCAACAGGATGAACTGTTGGATGGTATTGAGTATGCCGGAGTAGCGGCGTATCTTGGTGATGCACAGGAAGGCAATGTAAACTTATTTATTTAAATTGGAGGTTTTTAGATGATTGAAATAACACCAATAGAAGTTCAAGAAAAGTTAAAAATGAACAAAACGATTAGCCTAATTGACGTGCGTGAAGTAGATGAAGTGAAAGAAAGGAAAATAGCACAAGCAATTCATATTCCGCTCGGATTATTGGAATTCCGTATGCATGAATTGGATAAAGACATTGAGTACACAATGGTATGCCGCTCAGGTGGACGTAGTGGAAGAGCGGTGCAATTGCTTGAGGCGCACGGTTTTAAAGTGGTAAACATGGTTGGCGGTATGAATGACTGGGAAGGTCCAGTGGAATAACATTATTTTTTTACATTAAAAAATACCCATACGGGCATTGGTAGAAGGAGAAGATGACATGATAGAAACGGATTTCGTACTCGATGCAAAGGGGCTGGCTTGTCCAATGCCAATCGTCAAAACGAGAAAGATCATGAAAGAAATGGAACCAGGAAATGTGTTGGAAGTACAGGCAACTGATAAAGGATCTACGGCGGATTTAAAAGCATGGGCTGAGGGTTCTGGACATTATTACCTTGGCACGACTGAAGAAGCAGGAGTTCTTACACATTATGTTCGGAAATCAAGCGAAGAAGAACAAGTTGAGAGAAAGCACCCACATGTCGTGTCGAATGAACAACTGAAAGCCATTTTAGAGGGGCATCGTGAAGTGCTTGTGCTCGACGTTCGTGAATCGGCAGAATACGCATTTAATCATATTCTAGGGGCCAAGTCTTTACCGCTTGGGGACCTTGAAAGTGAATCCATGAATCTTGATAAAGAGGCGGAAATTTATGTCGTATGCCGAACTGGAAATCGTAGTGATATGGCTTCGCAAAAACTTGCTGAATCGGGCTTTTCAAGAGTGAAAAACGTTGTGCCTGGTATGAGTGAATGGAACGGACCTACAGAAAACTTTTTGTGATAAATGAATGTAATTACTAGGGGGGTATATAAATGATAGTTCAATCAATGACTGCGAGTACAATAGCGAAAAAAGTAGTGAGCAAAGAAACGTTTTTCATTCTAGACGTTCGTAATGAAGATGCATTTGTGGATTGGAAAATTGAAGGGGAGAACATTCAGTATCTTAATATCCCTTATTTCGATTTACTCGATGGGGTTGAAGAAATCCTGCATCAGCTTCCTGCGGATCAAGATATCGTCGTTGTCTGCGCGAAAGAAGGATCTTCCATTATGATTGCGGAAATGATTGCGGAAGAAGGGCGTGCAGTTCATTACTTACAAGGTGGCATGAAGGCCTGGAGTGAACATTTGGAGCCAGTGAAAATTGGTGACTTGAAAGACGGCGGAGAGCTGTATCAGTTCGTACGAATTGGCAAAGGTTGTTTGTCATACATGATCGTTTCAAATGGAGAAGCGGCAATTGTCGATGCGACACGAATGACTGATGTATTTCTTGATTTCGCGAAAACGTTGGATGTTAAAATTACGCATATTTTAGATACACATCTCCATGCAGATCATATTTCCGGGGGACGAAAAATTGCAGAAGCCGTCAATGGAACGTACTGGTTGCCTCCAAAAGACGCTAGTGAAGTAACGTTTGCCTATGAGTCATTAGAAGAGGGGCGAACGATTATAATCGGTGATACGACGATTGCCATTCAACCTTTGTACTCACCTGGGCATACGATTGGTTCTACATCATTCATAGTAGATGACACGTATTTACTTTCAGGCGACATCTTATTCATCGATTCAATCGGACGCCCTGACCTTGCTGGTTTGGCTGAAGATTGGGTTGGAGATTTACGGGAGTCGTTGTACAAACGATATAAAGAGTTGTCAGAGGAATTGATTGTTCTTCCTGCGCACTTCATGATTATTGAAGAATTGAATAGGGACGGTAGTGTATCTGAGAAACTTGGTACATTGTTTGCTGAAAATCACGGTTTGAATATTCAAGACGAAGCGGAATTCAGGGACATGGTGACTGGGAATTTACCTCCACAACCGAATGCCTACCAGCAAATACGTGAAACAAATATGGGGAAAATATCACCTGATGAAGAAACCCAGCGTGAAATGGAAATCGGACCAAATCGTTGTGCGGTTAGATAATTTATTGAAAACTAAGGAGAGATTAGTGATGGAATCAAACAAAGTATTAGACGCTAAAGGGTTGGCTTGTCCAATGCCGGTTGTACGTGCAAGGAAAGTCATGAAGGAAATGGAAACGGGTGAAGTGTTGGAGATTCTTGCGACAGATAAGGGTTCCGTCGCTGATTTAGCTGCATGGTCGAAATCCGGTGGGCATGACTTAGTGAAGCATACAGAAGAGGCTGGCGTATTTACGTTTTGGATCCGAAAAGGTTAATTTGAAACGGAAGGGTGTCTGCATAGTAGATGCCCTTTCTCCTTTTGAAAGGAGGAAAAAGTGGTGGATTTCGCGTTTATTGTGACAATATTTTTAATTGGATTTGTTGGTTCCTTTATTTCAGGAATGGTTGGTATAGGCGGATCAATTATAAAATATCCGATGTTGTTGTATATCCCGCCCCTACTTGGTGTTGCAGTCTTCACCGCTCACGAAGTATCCGGAATAAGTGCAATTCAGGTCTTTTTCGCAACAATTTCAGGTGTATGGGCGTACCGTAAAAGCGGTTATATTAATAAAACGTTGGTTCTTTACATGGGCTCGAGTATTTTAGTAGGTAGTTTTATTGGAGGATACGGCTCGAATTTGTTATCTGAAGGTGCTATCAACCTGGTCTACGGTATATTGGCAACAATCGCTGCGATTATGATGTTCATTCCGAAAAAAGGACTGGATGACATTCCTGTTGATAAAGTTACATTCAATAAGTGGCTAGCAACGTTGTTAGCGTTCATTGTTGGTATTGCGGCAGGAATTGTAGGGGCTGCAGGAGCCTTTATTCTTGTACCAATCATGTTAGTTGTTTTGAAGATACCTACGCGAATGACGATTGCAACTTCTCTTGCGATTACATTTATATCCTCAATCGGCTCGACAATAGGTAAGATCACAACGGATCAAGTGCTGTACGGTCCTGCGATGGTTATGATTGTTGCAAGTATTATAGCGGCACCCATTGGGGCGAAAATTGGTCAAAAAATGAACACGAAAGTACTTCAATGGTTATTGGCACTTCTTATTTTAGGAACTGCTATTAAAATATGGTTGGACTTTTAGCAAGTAATAAAATCCGTTATCACTCATTACGTAGGCGATAACGGATTTTATTTGTAATTGGATACAAGGTGGACAATATGTAAGGGATTCAAGTCTTTACATGCACCATTTGTTTAATGAGTATTGAAAAAAATGAAGTATAGTGAATGTGATAGCGATATTTTTTAAAAAGGGCTTAAATAATATAATTTAAGGGGTGACTTAGATGCGAGCACGAGATTTAGGGTTGAAATTTGAAGGAGAAACGGGATTACATAACGCAATTACTGACGTTCCAGGGGTTACCGTTGGGTATTCAACAATCATTGAAGGGGAAGGTCCATTAGAGGTGGGAAAGGGTCCAATTCGCACCGGAGTAACTGCCATATTGCCACGTGGTAAACAAAATGAAATGAAGCCGATCTGGGCTGGAACATTTTCGTTTAATGGCAATGGTGAAATGACAGGTACACATTGGATAAACGACGGCGGATACTTTTTAAGCCCGATATGTATTACAAATACGCATTCAGTTGGTACTGTCCACCAGGCGGTAGTCAAATGGATGATAGATAATTATCAAGATCAATTCTTAAATGAACATTTATGGGCTATGCCTGTCGTTGCTGAAACATATGACGGTGTTTTAAATGATATTAATGGGCTTCATGTTAAAGAAGAGCATGTTTTGGCTGCAATACAATCTGCCCAATCAGGCGAATTGAAGGAGGGCAATGTCGGCGGAGGAACTGGGATGATTTGTTACGGGTTTAAAGGGGGAACGGGTACTTCTTCTCGTAAACTAGATATCGATGGAGAGGAATACCACATCGGAGTACTTGTGCAAGCAAACTACGGTAAAAGGGAATGGCTAAAAGTTTCAGGTGTCCCAGTTGGAGAACACTTGACTGAGAATATAGTACACACAAAGGAAATGGGCTCAATCATTGTAATTATCGGGACTGATATTCCAATGTTACCTCATCAACTAAAAAGACTTGCGAAACGTGCATCCATTGGGATTGGACGGAGTGGTAGTCCGGGGGGAAATGATTCCGGTGATATATTTCTTGCATTTTCAACCGCAAATGAAATGTCTATTCATCAAAAGGAAGACCCAATCCTAACTATGAAAGTCACAAATGATCAACAGTTTGACCCGATTTATGAGCAAGCTTGTCATGCGATTGATGAGGCGATTATTAACGCTATGATTGCAGCGGAAAGTATGTCCGCTCTTAAACCAAGCGGGAAAGTAGTTGAAGCTATTGATCATGAACGACTGATGGAAGTGATGAAGAAGTATAATCGTTAATAAATAATAAATAATAAATAATAAATAATAAATAATAAATGAAGATGAATGCGTTGGCTCAGCAATTAAGAAATGGATAGGTATGTAGCGGAATAAAAACATCCGGTATCGCTCATGGAATGGGCGATACCGGACTTTTAGATTTATTAGCGAAGCGTTCTTGAAGAAGCTTGTATAATTCCCTTCTTCAATTCTTTGATACCTTCTTTCTTTCGAACAAAGATGAAATAACAAGCGATGGTCAACCCAGCAATGAGCAAGGTAAGTACTGCCTGCACACGTAACGATTCAATGACGAGCATTGCGATAAAGATTCCTGTAATAACGAAAATAGTCGCATACGTTAGATAAGGGAACAACCACATTCTAATTTGAAGTGCTTCAGGGTTTTCACGTTCTAATCTTCTGCGCATTCTTAGATGTGTGAAGGCGATGACAAGATACACTAAAAGTGCGACAGCCCCTGATGAATTGATGAGAAATAAAAATAGTTTATCGGGTGATACGTAACTGAATATGACCGCTATATAGGAAAAAACCGTGCTGAATAAGATTGCTCGAACAGGAACGCCCTTCTTACTCAATTTTAAAAAGGCTTTTGGCGCTTCGCCTTTCTGTGCCATTCCAAATAACATGCGTGAGTTGGCATATAATGCTGAATTTAAACAAGAGAGAACCGCCGTTAATACAACAAAGTTCATGATCTGGGCTGCGGCAGGTATTCCGATATAATCGAGAACGGCAACAAATGGACTGACCAGCAGATTTGCAGAGTTCCATGGCAACAAAGTGACCACGATCGCAATAGAACCGATATAGAAGATAAGAATCCGCCAAATGACACTGTTTGTCGCAATTCGGACCGCTTTCGCCGGATGATCTGATTCGCCAGCAGCAATCGTAACAATCTCGGTACCCATGAATGAGAAAATGACTACTGTAATTCCTAACAAGACGGAACCGAATCCTGTTGGCATGAATCCACCTGTCCCTAAGAGGTTTACTGTTCCAGGTGCAACAACACCTGGATACCATCCGAAAATCACGCAAAGACCGAGGACAAGGAATAAACCAATACTTACAACTTTTATGAGTGAAAACCAATATTCAAATTCCCCGAAAGATTTTACTGAAAAAAGATTTGTCAGTGTTAACAAAATGGTTAAGATTAATGCCATTAACCAAAGTGGGAATTCTGGAATCCAGTATTGCATAATAGCAGCACCGGCAATTGCTTCAATTGCTATAACGACAACCCAGAAGAACCAATATAACCATCCGATTGTAAAACCTGCCCATGGTCCAATCGACTCGGTTGCATATGTAGAGAAGGATCCGCTTGTCGGATGGGCGGCCGCCATTTCACCAAGCATGCGCATAACCAAGACGACAATTGTTCCTGCAAAAGCGTAGGATAGAATCGCACCTGGTCCAGACGCATTAATAACTGCTCCACTTCCGATAAACAAACCTGCTCCGATAACACCTGCAATTGAAATCATACTAATGTGTCGGATCTTTAAATCTGGATTTAACTGTCCCTGTTGATTAGACATATACATTCCCCCTTGTGTAAATAGTGAATTTTTTAAGATGTAAGCGTTTCCAATCATTTGTTATAATATTCTTTTAAGTTGTTAAGTCAATCATACAGAAATAAATCTGAAAATTTGTAGACAAGTTGTAAGATGAAATGAATTTAAATTTTACGGAGTGTAAAATAAGGACTTGCTGCACTATTTTGGTCCGGTCATTGAACATGAAAACCGGTTTGCGTTTAGTAGCGCAACCGGTTTAACTTACTTATTACCTAACAATCGAGAGGTCATGATAGCACCCTCAAGCGCTAGACGCTTAGATGGCTCCATAAAGTCTTCGCCTAGAAGTAATTCCAACTTTTCAAGACGGTGGTACAGTGTTTGTCTAACTATGAAAAGACGGTCTGCAGTCTCTTTTTTCGATCCACCGCATTCGAGATAAACACAAAGTGTTTCAAAGAGGTTGCTTTCCATCTTCAGATCGTAGTCGAAAACTGTTGATAAGTAATCTTGGACATATGTTTCAAGGTAACCGTTGTTCTCCACTAATAGAAGAAGCCTATAAATGCCTAAGTCTTCATAGAAATATGATTTTGTAATGCCAGACTCGCGCATTTTTAAAACATCTTCAGCTTCTTTGTATCCTTTTTTTGCATCCGTAATTTCTTTGTAGACTGTACTTACTCCAAATGTACATCTGGTTCCGTCAATGAAAGTGTTGTCTTTTATGTTAACAATATGTTCAATAATTTGAGAAAAACGATTAGTCTCATCTATCAAGTGATCTGCAGCGATGAAGGATGCAATGATGACAATCTCACTTTTGCTGGATGCAACTGCGGGGAAGAACCCATTACGTTTAAAGAGTGACCGTATCATCATCGAGCGTTGCAGTTTAATCTCTTCCCATTCTTCTTCACCAAGATTCGTTTCGAATGTCTTCATTTGTATGATGAACACTCTGAAGTATGTATTGCGGCTTTTGGAGGGCAAATAGGCATGAAGGTCTTCCTGTTCAAAGGATCTGCCGCTCAATAAATTCCGAACGAATTCATCTTCGTTATTCTGTTTGCGCTCTTCTATTGTTCGGTTACGTAACAAAATTTGAGCGATTGCAAGTGCAGCGCGGTCTAATATGAGAAATGGAAATTCATCCGACAGTTGTTCTGTCACCTCGAGGAATAGATACCCCCAAATTTGTCCTAGCCCACTAACAGGCATTTGTGCAAATTTCTGATCCTTCAGCATGAGGAATTTCTGTCCTGTATTGATCGATGGGGATCTTTCAAGATGGACTCGGATGGTTATTTCCAACTCTTTGATCTCAGACGGATAGTAATAAGGCTTCGTATCATCACTAATGAACAGGATATTATGTCGGAAAAATTGATTTAGTTCTTGTAGGATTTTTAAAATACCGTTGGGTGCAAGAGAAAGTGTAATGAATTTCCTTGATAAGATATCGAGTTGTGAAAGCATCTGATGATGTTGATTAATGATAAATGTATGAAGGTCTTGAGTTATATCGACAAATTTCACAGTTTTTTCGAAGACGATGAATGGAAATGCGTGTTTGTCTGCGAGTTCAATAATTTCAGGTGGAATTAGCTTAAAGTAAGGTCCTACTTCTATACATATACATGCCACATCTTTTTCTATCAGCCTCGATACATACATTAGCTGGCTTGGAAGATCGAGTTGTAAGCCAACGCCTGTCGTAAGAATCATCTCTCCTCCATTTATTAAGGCATCGAATTCTTTTACCTCTAATACATGAGACCATTTTACTTGACGGTCCAATCCTTCTTTTCCTGCAACGACTTTGGCGTGTTTGAATGAGCTTCGTGAAAGAACATCGCGGACAGTAAGTTTTAAGGTATTCATTATAGGTATAGACCTCCATAACGTTAAAATAATCGCCTAATGATTAGACAAAGTGTAAATTGAAAGTAATCTAAATTATTTGTAAAGTATAATATGAAGTCTAGCGAAGATAGCGTAAAGTAGCAAGAACAATAGAACGGGGGAATGAAAATGATTTTAACGCAGGTAGAAAAGAAGACGCTTACAAACTTCATCAATGGACAATGGGTAAAATCAACGACAGATAAATATGAAGAGGTACCAAATCCAGCGACAGGAGAAATATTGGCCGAAGTTCCTATCTCCACACTTGAAGATTTGAATAAAGCGGTAGAGGCGGCGAAAACAGCATTTGCGAAGTGGAAGAAGGTTGCTGTTCCTCAACGGTCAAGGATCTTATTTAAATACCAGCAATTGTTAATAGAGAACTGGGAAGCACTAGCGAAAATCATTACGATTGAAAACGGTAAAAACTATGCTGAAGCGTATGGCGAAGTACAGCGCGGGATTGAGTGTGTTGAATTTGCTGCAGGAGCCCCGACGTTAATGATGGGGTATCAGCTTCCTGATATCGCAACGAACATTGAATCGGGTATGTATCGTTATCCAATAGGCGTAATTGGTGGAATTACACCGTTCAACTTTCCGATGATGGTCCCTTGCTGGATGTTCCCACTTGCAATCGCTAGTGGAAATACATTCATCCTAAAACCATCAGAGCGTACGCCACTTTTGGCGAACCGTCTTGCAGAATTATTGCATGAAGCGGGTCTGCCTGACGGTGTTTTCAATATCGTCCATGGTGCGCATGAAGTCGTAAATGGCATTCTCAATCATCCAGATATTCCGGCCGTGTCGTTCGTAGGTTCACAGCCGGTTGCTGAGTATGTGTATAAAACAGGAACTTCAAATGGTAAGCGTGTCCAAGCATTAGCGGGCGCGAAAAACCATACAATCGTTATGCCGGACGCGGATATGGATTTGACGATCACAAATATTATTAACGCAGCTTTCGGATCCGCTGGAGAAAGATGTATGGCTTGTGCGGTTGTCGTTGCAGTTGGTGATATTGCAGATGAACTTGTCGAGAGATTAGTAGACGAGTCGAATAAACTGACGATTGGTAATGGACTAGAAGAAGGGATTTTCCTTGGACCTGTTATTAGGAATTCACATAAAGACAAGACACTGGGTTACATCGAATCAGGTATTGAGGAAGGCGCCAAACTATTACGGGATGGCCGTGAAGACAAGTCTACTTCCGAAGGCGGTTATTTCGTCGGTCCGACAATTTTTGATAATGTCACTCAGGAAATGAAAATTTGGAAAGAAGAGATTTTTGCTCCTGTGCTATCTATTGTAAGAGTGGATACATTGGATGAAGCAATCGAACTTGCGAATAAATCAGAGTTTGCAAACGGGGCTTGTTTATTTACAGATAGTGCAAGTGCAATCCGGAAGTTTAGAGAAGAAATTGATGCGGGGATGCTTGGTGTGAATCTTGGTGTTCCAGCTCCGATGGCGTTCTTCCCGTTTTCTGGTTATAAAAAATCATTCTATGGTGACTTGCATGCGAATGGTCGCGACGGAATTGAGTTTTACACACGGAAGAAAATGTTGACTGCGCGTCACTAATACCAGAAATTAATCGTGAAATTAGGAGGGGGTAGAGAAGATGACTACAGCAAAAGAGACTACAGGGTTATTAGTTGAAAAGGACCGGGAGAACGTTTGGCACCATATTTCTTCCTATAATGAAAAGAACCCACCAATGGTAGTGGAGAGTGGGGAAGGAGCTTGGATTACAGATCATAATGGCAATCGTTATCTAGATGGAATGTCTGGACTATGGTGTGTGAATGTCGGTTATGGTCGTGAGGAGCTAGCGCAAGCTGCCTATGATCAGATGAAAAAGATGGCCTATGCACCGATGACCCAAAGTCATGAGCCTGCTATTCTGCTTGCAGAAAAGTTGAATGAAATGCTTGGTGGTGACTATAAAATATTTTACTCAAACAGCGGATCCGATGCGAACGAAGTAGCGTTTAAACTTGCGCGTCAATACCATCAGCAAAATGGGGAACCGTCACGCTACAAATTCATTTCCCGCTATCGTGCGTATCATGGGAGCTCCATGGGGGCACTGGCAGCAACAGGGCAAGCACTGCGGAAATACAAGTATGAGGCACTTGCACCGGGGTTCTTGCACATCGCCCCTCCGGACAATTACCGCAGACCTGCGGGACAGTCAATTGAGGAGTACAACATACAACGTGCCCAAGAGTTTGAAGAGAAAATCATTTGGGAACAGAAGGAAACAATCGCTGGGATTATTATGGAACCGCTTATTACAGGAGGCGGTATACTCATCCCACATCCAATCTACTTGGAAAAGGTTCAGGAAATCTGTACACGCCACGGTGTACTGCTAATTGTTGATGAAGTCATTTGTGGATTTGGCAGAACTGGGAAAGACTTTGGTCATCAGCATTTTAAGTTGAAACCGGACATTATTACGATGGCAAAGGGACTAACGAGCGCTTACTTGCCACTTTCGGTTACGGCTATTCGAAAAGATATTTATGAAAAGTTCGATACAGGAGAAGATAACAGTCATTTCCGCCATGTTAATACATTTGGCGGGAATCCTGCGGCTTGTGCAGTCGCGTTGAAGAATCTTGAAATCATTGAGAGAGAAAATCTTGTTGAACGGTCGACTGAGCTTGGCGAGCGCCTTCTAAAAGAGTTGGCTTGCTTATTGGATCATCCTTTTGTTGGCGATATTCGCGGGCTCGGATTCTTGTTAGGCATTGAACTTGTAGAGAACAAAGAAACGAAAGAACCTGCTGCAAACGCCCGTGTTGCGAAAATCATTGGCGAATGTAAGGCGAATGGACTTATTATTGGAAGGAACGGCGATACAGTTGCTGGCTATAACAATATTCTAGCGCTAAGCCCACCGCTGTCTTGTACCGATGAAGACGTGGACTTTATTATTGCGGTTATGAAGAAAGTGTTCAATGAAAATGCATGAGTTAGGATGAGATTTTTAATCTTGCTAAACCAAAAACGGAGAACCTCCAATTATAGGGGTCCTCAGTTTTTGGTTTTATTTTTTCTAAAGACCATTGAAACGCGCTTCTCGCTACGCTCTTTCATACGCTGAAAATTCTCGAGATGTTTCCAAATGGCGATTGCAAATAACAAAGTTGCTATTACGACTGGCCAGTATCCGTCTGCCAATACTGCCATCGCGATGAGCGTGACGTAGAGCATCAGCACACCAAACACGAGAAAGTCTGTTACTAGCGCTACGACGACAAATAATGCAAAACCAATGAGCCCGATCTGCCAGTCGATTGCAAGCAGTACACCAATTATTGTCGCTGTTCCTTTTCCGCCGTTAAAGTTCATATAAAATGGAAAGTTATGGCCAATAACGGCTGCGGCGGCTGTAAGAAATAAAAGTAAAGCCACAAAGGCTTCTGAAAATCCTGCGTTTTCTGCGAAATAGTGCACAAGTAAGACAGCTCCTGCACCTTTACTGATATCGATTACTGCAACTAATGCGCCGAACTTCTTCCCGAGAACAATGGTCGCATTCGAGGCACCGGCATTTTTCACACCGGTTTCTTTCAAGTTAACGCCGGATATTTTCTGCGCAACAACTGATCCATGCAGGCAACCAACTGCATATCCCCATAAGAGCACGCCTACAATCCATAACCACATATCAAGTTCCTCCTAAAATAACGGTAGTCTAAGTGTAACATTCCACATAGACACAAGTTTCAGAAATATTATTCGGTAAACTATTGACAAAGTATTGAGATATCTACTATACTATGTCACAAGATGGAAAACTGAATATCACAAACTCTTATCAAGAGCGGCGGAGGGAATAGGCCCTGCGATGCCCGGCAACCAGCAAGTGACTAACTTGCAAAGGTGCTACTTCCTACAGATTCGTGCGAACGGTCTGAAAGATAAGGGGAGGAATAAGCGAAAGCGTAACCCTCTTCTTAAGCGAAGGGGGTTATTTTTCATTCCAAAAATACCCCTAACGTCTCCGCCCATTACAATCACATCCATCTAAAAAAACTCTGGAGGTAATGACGATGACAAAACTTCAACCCGAAACACTTCTTCTGCACGGTGGACAAAAACCGGATCCTGTAACAGGTTCACGCGCAGTTCCAATTCATAGAACCTCATCTTTTGTATTCCGTGATACAGAACATGCTCAAAAACTATTTGCACTACAAGAAGCAGGCAACATCTATACACGAATTACAAATCCAACTGTTGCAGTTTTTGAAGAGCGTATTGCGCTTCTTGAAGGTGGTACGGCGGCAGTTGCATTCTCCTCAGGTATGGCAGCTATCGCTTTCTCTATCTTGAACGTAGCTGGTGCTGGAGATGAAATTGTCGCAGCAAGCAACTTATATGGCGGTACTTATAATTTATTCGCCGCTACACTTCCGCGCTACGGTATCAATGTAAAGTTTGTCGATGCAACAGATCCTGAAAACTTCCGTGCAGCAATTACAGATAAAACAAAAGCAATATTCGCAGAAACAATCGGTAACCCGAGTCTTCATGTACTCGATATTGAAGCGGTTGCGGACATTGCGCATGAAAACGGTCTACCGCTTCTTATTGATAGTACATTTGCTTCGCCATATGGTTCGAATCCTATCGAATTTGGTGCGGATGTTGTCATCCATTCCGCTACAAAATGGATTGGCGGACACGGTACCACGATCGGTGGAGTTGCTGTTGATGCGGGTACATTTGACTGGACGCAAGGGAGGTTTCCTGGCTTCACAGAGCCTGATGCGTCATATCATGGTCTCCGTTACGGAATTGATACAGCAGCGGCGGCATTTGCGACTAAACTACGCGTTCAACTATTGCGTGACTTCGGACCTTGCTTAGATCCAGATAGTGCATTTAATTTCCTCCAAGGACTTGAAACACTGCATTTGCGTGTGACAAGACATAATGAAAATGCCGTTAAAGTAGCGGAGTTCTTGAAAAAACATCCATCTGTCGAATGGGTAACATATACAGGCAACGAAGATCACCCATCTTATGACCTTGCGAAAAAGTACTTGAAAAACGGCTTCGGTTCCATTATTGTATTTGGTATTAAAGGTGGACGGGATGCAGGCCGGAACGTGATTGATAACGTCAAAATCTGGTCGCATGTTGCGAATGTTGGGGATGCAAAATCACTAATTATCCATCCAGCTTCAACGACGCATCAGCAGCTTGGGCCTGAGGACTTGAAAAAATCAGGTGTGACTGAAGAATTGATTAGACTATCGGTGGGCCTTGAATCCGCGGAAGATATTATTGCAGACCTTGCACAAGCAATCGAACTAGCGGTACCAGTAACAGTATAATTTTTTGGTGACAAGAAAGGGCGTGACAATCGTGGAGACGGGGATAGTGGAAATCGGGCATCTGGTATTGGAATCAGGAGTCGTCTTGGTAAATGTACAGCTTGCCTATGAAAGAACGGGCAGGTTGGATGCACCCCATGTACTTGTTTGTCATGCCTTGACAGGAAGTCACGTGACAGTTGGAACGGATGACTATCCGGGTTGGTGGAGCGGTCTTGTCGGCAAAGGAAAAAGTATCGATACAAATGAATTATCCGTTATCTCTTTTAACGCACTTGGCGGAAGTGACGGATCAACAGGACCGTTAACTGTAAATCCGGACACAGGCGAGCTGTATAGAAATTTATTTCCAGAAGTAACGATTCGAGATATGGTGCATGCAGAACGGAGAGCGCTGACGGTATTAGGTGTCAATCGATTAAGGGCGGTCATCGGGGGTTCGCTCGGTGGCATGCGTGTACTGGAATGGGGCATTATGTATCCCGAGGGTATGGATATTCTTTTCCCGATGGCGGTGACACCACAATCAACTAAAATTGGGAACATGGAATCTCCTTTTGGGAATAGCAGAAATGACATGGAGAGCTTCTACCCCTTAATCCGTGCCATGAATACGCATGACATCGGCCGTGGTCGAGGAGGCATTGAACTAGCTTCCCGCCTGATATCTGCAAAAGTGGTGGCGTTTGCGTTTACACACGATCCGATGTATCCGACGGATGAAATTCGAACGTTCGCCTATATGATTCCCAACTCTATATATTGTTTGGTCAATACAAAACATGGCTATGAAAGTTTTTTAACGGAATTTGAAAAATGGGGACTCATCATCAAACAGTCCATGGAGGTGGCGTTATGGCGTCAATCAAAGTCGCTCTACTTGGCTTCGGCACTGTAGGTGAAGGGATTTATAGGATTTTGAATGAAAGGAAAGAAGAGATTAAGCGGGAAATGGGCTGTACAATCGACATTGTTTCCATTTTGGTCCGGGATAAGGAGAAAGAACGTCTAGCGACACCTGGAACGAAGATAACGGATGACATTCAAGAAATCCTGTTAAATCCGGACATTGACCTCATATTTGAGGCGATTGTTGGAGAAGAACCCGCTTATACGTTTCTTTCGGATGCAATAGAAAAAGGTTTTCATATAATAACTGCGAATAAGACCATGTTTGCGAAACATGGTCCGGCGTTACTAAAACATGCGGAGTTCCGTGGAGTTTACGTTGGGTATGAAGCAACGACGGCGGGTGGCATACCGATTATCCGTACGGTGACAAACTTGTTACCGACAGACCGGGTGTTACGAATTAGAGGTATTTTGAATGGCACTTCCAACTTCATCTTAACGAAGATGCGGGAAGAGGGAATTCCATTTAAAGCCGCGCTTCACGAAGCACAGACGCTTGGCTATGCGGAAGCGGATCCGACGGACGATATAAGTGGCAAAGATGCCTTTCGGAAACTGATGATTTTGAGTGCACTTGCATTCGGTACGCAACCAAATTGGCAAGACGTTTCGGTTGTTGGAATCGACAAGATTACTATTGAAGATGTGGCGGATGCATCTAAGGCTAAGCTTCGTTATCGGCATGTCGCTGATATTTTGATTGACGAAAAGGGGACATTGCACGGAAGTGTTGGCCCGGTACTTATCGGAACTCATCATTCGCTATATGGTGTCGAAGGTGTGGACAACGCAATCATCGTTGAAACTGACTATCTCGGTGCCTTAACACTTGTCGGTCCGGGTGCAGGTATGTACCCAACGGCAAGCGCAATGGTCGGAGACTTCCTTCAAATGATTGGAAAACGTGAAAAGGTTCTTGTTAATAGTTAAGAAAAAGCGATTCCATTTATGGAATCGCTTTTTCTAGTTATTATTTTAATTTCATCAACTTTAATTCGGCTTTCAACGCTTTGAGCAACGCGACAACCATGAGCAGCATGACGAAAGAGAAGGGCAATGCAGCGATGATGATCGTGTTTTGCAAAGCGGTGAGGCCGTTGACAGATAGCAAAATGAGCGCAATTGTCGATTGGATAACGCCCCAAATGAGCTTCACATTATTCGGCGGTGTCAACGAACCATTCGTTGACTGCATGCCAAGGACAAATGTTGCTGAATCGGCTGAAGTAACGAAGAACGATACAATCAATAAAATTGCGAAGACTGATATCATGAACGACATTGGCATAACATTGAACATTTCGAAAATCGTCAGTTCTGTACTGGATTGCGTCAAGTCGACAAGCCCTTTTTTCTGGATATCAATCGCTGTCGTTCCAAACGCTGAGAACCAGAATGTAACCAGCAAAGTAGGTGCAGCAAGTACGCCAATCATGAACTCCCTGATTGTACGGCCTTTTGAAACACGGGCAATGAACATACTGACAAACGGTGCCCATGAAATCCACCATGCCCAGTAGAATATTGTCCAGTCGTCAAGCCATTTCCGGTCGGTAGAGTCCAATGGTGCTGTACCGAAACTCATTTGGACAAGGTTTGAAAAGTAGCCGCCAAATGAATCAGTGAACATATTGAAAATGAGTAATGTCGGTCCAAGAACGACGATAAATCCAAGCAGTGCAAGAGCAAGGACTAAATTTGTATTCGATAAATATTTTATGCCCTTACTTAATCCTGACCATGCAGATGCAACGAACAGGACCGTGACGATTGCGATGATGACAAATTGTGAAAAGATATTGATCTCAACACCAAATAAGTAGTTTAGGCCTGCATTAATTTGAACAGCGCCGAAGCCGAGTGATGTAGCAACGCCGAATGCTGTTGCGAAAACGGCGAGTACATCGACGAGAGTACCCCATGGTCCAACCATTTTTTCACCGAATATCGGCTTCAATGTTGCTGAAATTAATCCCGGTTCCCCTTTGCGGAACTGGAAGAAGGCTAAAGATAGCGCAATGACTCCGTACATGGCCCATATGTGAATCCCCCAGTGAAAGAAAGATTGACGTAAGGCTTCTTTGAAAGCAGCATCCGTATTTGGATCTTCCGAAGCAGGACTGATTGCAAAGTGTGATAATGGTTCAGCGGCACCATAAAAGACTAGGCCGATACCCATCCCGGCGGAAAACAGCATGGCAACCCATGTAACTGTTGAAAACTGCGGACGGTCCGTATCTTTTCCAAGCCGGATTTTTCCGTATGGACTGACGATGAAAAAGAAACTGAGCGCTAACATAAATGACATGAGCAGCATATAGTACCAACCGAAAGACGACGCAACAAAGTTTCGGACATTCGTTGTAACAGCCTCAAAACTTTCAGGTGCAAACGCGCCATATCCGACGGTCAAAATAATCAGACCAATTGTGATGTAAAAGACATTTGAAATTTTCTTCATAATTCCCCCTCGTGGAGCTGGTAATTTGGAAACAGCTTCTTACTATACTAGCAAAGCATATTGAAAGCAACCAATCGATGTATTTAGTATTTTCTCTTATAGCGATTTCCATACCTTTAACGGAACGATACCCTATCTTAAATAAAACAAAACCGGCTGAAAATCCGTAGATTTTCAACCGGTTTTTCAATCTTCATCTTTAATGTCACGATCGGGTGGAATAGGTTCGTTCCGCCATTCATCGATTTGGTGTTTTAACATTTCGAGCTGTTCTAAATAGAGTCCAAACTGATCTTTGTTAATAAGGAATTTTTCACCATCATGGACGGAACGGATGCGACCTTCCCGCACGTACTTTTCTACTTGTTCGACAGGCATACCTAGATGTTCAGCGGTTTCTTGGATTGTTATGTACATAGGATCCATCTCCTTAAAAAATCCCCTCTATTTCAATCGCTAACAGTGAAATGGAGGGGATGGGTTATGTTAAATAAGTTTTTCGAATTTCAAACGTTTATTTAAAATCATCATAATCGGAATCCCGATAGCCATAACGACGAATTCACCAATTGCGACTGTTAACCATGTAAGTAGGAAAGGAAGTTCTAATGCTAGGTTCAACTCGAAAGCAATGATGAACATTGTAAAGGTGAAGACAAGCGTGTTGAAGACCATTCGCTTGAATATTCCGGATATGAATTTAGCAGAAAAAATCGTGATTGAAAGAGCTAGGATTGATTGGCTTACCCCGAAAAATAAGTCATACATGCCAAGTGGGGAAAATAAGTTTGTCACAAATACGCCAAGCACAATTCCAAATATGAGCTTCTTATTGAACACGACGAGATGGTTGAACATCTCAGGGATTCTAAATTGGATAGCTGAGTATGCTAATGGTGCTATTAATAGGGATACAGCTACATATAAAGCGGCGATAATCCCGCTAATGGCCATTGTTTTTATTTTCATTATTCATTTCCTCCTAGTTTTTTTAGCGTGGGATGGTTGACGAACCACGTGTTAAAAAGCCTGCAATCCAGTGTATCATAGTGTTTTTGATTCGTACATGTCAATACATGTGAAAAATGAAGAAGTAAGAATTTGGATAGGATAAATATCGATGTTCGAAGTCTTGTTGGGGCCATGAAACAGCTCGGTATAAATGATCGAGCAAAGTGTAGGAAAGATGAATGTGGTTAATCAAGGCGAGGGAAAAGAGCTATCAACCTCTAGGGGAAATAGCTCTTCTTTGGGAGTTTAATGAATTTTCTAACCTTTAGGATCTAAAGGTTTGTTCGCTTTTTCATCCAGTTCCGTATGGCAGTAATAACTTCTTTTAATTCCATCCCGCTATCCGTTAGCTCATATCCAACTATAGTAGAAGAAGGCTCAAGTTGTTTTTTTGTAACGAGGCCTTCTTTGATTAATTCATTCAGCCGTTCTGTTAAAAGTCGATCTGATATCCCTGGAATACCCTCAGTGATTTCATGAAAGCGCTTGGGTCCGGACATCAGTGTATAAATAATTACCCCCATCCATCTCTTACCAATAAATTCAATTGTATCGTGAAAGTTGTTGCAGACATGTGATGAATTCCCACAATTTTTCGGTTGATTCACTAGTCGAACCTCCATTCTGCTTTATCTTTCATCTATCTTAACATGTATCGTTAGGGTTGACATAACAAACTTACTAATGGTAAGTTGAATACGGGTACTTACTATTAGTAAGTTTTAGAAAGGGAGGCAATACAATGACTACAACATTGAACTCACATTTATATAGTGTAATGAAGGAAAGAAAATCGGTAAGGGTGTTCGATCCGAACGCTACAATCGCAAAAGAGGAAATTGCAGAAATGCTGAAGCTGGCAACAATAGCTCCTTCATCTAGCAACCTGCAATCTTGGAGTTTTATAGTTATCCAGGACCCCGAGGTGAAGAAAGAACTGCAAGTAATCGCGAACAATCAAGTCCAGGTGGGGGATTCATCTGCCGTTATCGCTGTCTTAGGTAATATCGATGCGTATAAAAAAGTGGAGCAAATCTATACACAAAATGTTGCAGAAGGTCATATGGATGAGTCGATTAAAGATCGTACGATTGCCAGTACGAATGCGGTCTATCCAACTATTCCAAGAGAGGCAAGAATGAATATCGCTTCTTTCGATGCGGGGCTAGTTTCTATGCAATTGCTGTTGATTGCCAAAGAAAAAGGCTATGATACTTCAACAATAGGTGGCTTTGACAAAGTGAAATTTGCTGAGAGATTCGACCTTCCTAGTGATCAATTCCCAATTGTACTGATTGCCTTAGGAAAGGCCGCTGCCCCGGCATACGGGTCTTCCCGCTTGCCTTTAGATGAAGTTGTGCGTTTTATATAAGAAATTTCTTGCCCGGGATGCTACATGCATTTCGGGCTTTTTGTATACCATCATCTTAACTCGCTAGTTGAGATGATGTGTATACAGAGTTTTAGTCAGTAAAAATGTCACATGTGTTGATTAACCAAAAACAACCTGAAAATCACTTAATCAAACACTAGGCGCTTCATGTGCAGTTACTTTTGGATTGCTTTGGATTGAACGACCTCTATACGATTACCGAGATGTCTTGAAGTGTAGGGATGCGACTTCGTCGCATCCCTACACTTTTTTTCGGTAATCGTATGGTGCTTATTCATCCGTCACGCTCCAAATGCATACATACACAAAGTGCTAAATCTTTTTGGGACGAAAGAATAGCGGGGCTTCTTAGCTGGATAATAGCCACCAAAGATACAATTTTGGCGGCTGATGTCTTCTCCATAGGCTTGTCTTTTTTAGTTAAGAAAGAGTCACTTTCTTATAGTCCATCGCATGATAACACGAGTAATCTTTACTAAAAGTAAGCAAGGAACACCTTGTACAAAGTACTTGAGTGCCCGAAATTGTATCTTCGGGCACTTATAACCTATAAAAAAAATCATCTATTCTTTTTTCTAAAGTAGCTGTATTTTTCACTTGAACGTTGTAGGAACGCGACAGGCAACTATTCGTAGCAGACTTGCTCATCGGTAAAGATACCATGAATAGTTTGCCGAAAGCGGGTTGGAAATGATCCAGTGAAAATAGGATTTTTCAAGCCTTTCTTACCTGCTCTTTCTGCAAGAAGATGGTTAATCAACAGACGTGTAAAAATGTATGTTTCTCTTGGTTTGATGAAGTGAATAGAAATACATTTGGGGATATTGAGGAGATAATAGAAAATCGCGATGCATTGGAAAAAAGGAACGAAGAATACGTTTGATTTTATTGCACGCAATTTAAGCTAGGTTCGTATAATCACCTAGAGATTCAATTAAGTAGAATTAAGGTATTGGAAAATTTGATTTATGTGGTATCTTCTACTGTAGAGAGAGTAAGGGGGGATCACTTTGTCACAACGTATTTCATATCTAGTCGTGCTGGTAGGTGCGATACTTTGGGGGACGACTGGCACAGCCCAAACATTCATGCCGCAAACGATTCATCCGTTGGCAGTTGGGGCATCGAGGCTTGCTATAGGGGGTTTTTCGTTACTAGTTATTTTGCTCATTATGCGTAAAATCGATTTTCGAAATTGGCCTTGGAGATCTACCCTGTATGCAGCTATTTCGATGGCCATTTTTCAGTATTTATTTTTTTCTTCTGTCAGATTAACGGGGGTTGCTATAGGCACGGTCGTCACAATCGGAAGTGCTCCAGTTTTTTCTGGAATCATTGAATGGTTACTAGCAAAACGCCGTCCGACTCGGGTGTGGATCATGGCGACAGCACTTGCAATTATAGGCTGTGCACTGCTCTTTTTAAATAAAGATGGAATCGTTGTAAATCCAGTGGGAATCGCGATGTCACTTGGGGCTGGATTGTTGTTTGCCTTTTATACACTTGTCAATAAAGACTTACTAGACAAGGTAGATCCTGTGCCTGCTGTTGCGGTTATCTTTTCGATGAGTGCGATAATGCTCATGCCATTCTTGTTTTTATTCGAAACGGAAGGGCTTATGACGGGGCGTGGAATTTCTGTTGTGTTGTATCTTGGGATCGTCACAACCAGTGTGGCATATATCCTGTTTTCTGCCGGATTGAAACGGATACCTTCATCGTCAGCAGTCACCCTGTCACTTGCTGAACCACTTACTGCTGCTATATTGAGTGTGATTGTTGTAGGTGAACGACTGACAGGAACGTCGTGGATGGGTATTGCGATGTTGCTTGGTGGAATTCTTGTGTTGACGTTGAGTGGTAGGAAAGTGAAGGTTTGAACAGTCTTTTTGTTTTTGAAATTCAAAATACAGGAAGCTTTAAAGGCTTCCTGTATTTTTTTGATTTTTCGATTTGGAATAAAGCTTTGTAGCGATAAAACCGACCAAGATTAGCATCGTTGCTAGGATTCCACCTTCTAGGCCGAATGCACCACCAGTCAGCCAATCATGTCCCTCGGCTAGTTCAACGCTATAGATGCCATTTGGTGCTGTACCGCTTACCGCAAATCCAAAAATATTCCCTTGGAAGTAGTTCCACGTAATATGATAACCAATCGGTAGCCACAAACTTTTTGTGGCGTCAAACATATAAGCGAATAAAAGCCCGACCAGTGCAATATTCATTAATCCTAAAAGACTTACATTTGGATTTGCACCATGGGCGATGCTGAAAATTAAAGCGGATGCTACGTAGATAACCCACTTTTTATTTCCCCTACTTGCCATGGTGGACATGACATATCCTCTAAAGAACATCTCTTCAAAGATTCCGACAAGAATAAATAGAACTAGAAAAGTAATCGTAAATATTGAGAAATGAGGGTTTGACAATGAATTAAGGAGTGTCACATTGCCGGTCGCCATCAATACAATAAAAATAAAGATAATCGATAATGCACCAAGAAACAGTCCAAACCATAAGTCTTTCAACGAACCTCTAAAGCCGAGCTCTTTCATGGAACCCTTATTTATAAAACGCCATAGTAAAAAAGTAATCACTATTCCACCGACTGTACCACCGCCTTGCATTAAAAGGGAAATCCAAGGGTGTGAATCGAAAGCAGTTTGCATATCGAGATAACTAAATCCCTCACTAAAAGGTGCTTCAGTGAACATCAATAAAAGAATCCCAGGAAGTGAGAATAACTGTTGAACAATTAGCATGGCTATAAAGGTTAGTAAAATAAGCCAGCCAGCCCTTACTTGACCTGATTGGTTTTTAAACATCTTATCCCTCCCAATTTCCACTGTTTTCATACCGAATAGTCGTGAGCTGTCTGTCGCGGTTGTGCTTGCCGAATGGCTGCAAGTAGTAGAAGAAACATGATATCCATAACTAAGGCGCCCATTGTCAGCATGAATGTAAGTGTGATCCATTGGTCCTCAGCTATATTCATGGAAAATGACATGAGCATAAGCACGGATAAGTGGATAGCTATATAAAATGTATAGACACTTTTCGTCTGGTTTATCAATGCTTGATTAGCATAGTCATTGACAATACTTTTTAGAACAGCGAAAAGAAAATAGGCGACAATCAGTTTTAGGACGAGTAAAGCAAGTGAATAGACTTCCCAAATACCGAGATAATGCGCAGAAAGATTAACGAAAATTGCCGGGAAAGAAATGACTATGCCTAGTCCAGCTACGATTCCTGCTTTTTTTGCATGAGGATATTTATCGATAAGCATGAAGCATCCGGAGCAAATCAAATAATATCCGACAGGGTCAGCTAGCCAATCAAAACCAATATGGACCCGGAAAAAAATGAAAAGATACCCCCAGAACATATACCTTAATGCTTTATCCATTGGTATCCCCCTTTGTTTTCTCCTTGATAATTGCATTGACATCTTTTTGTTCCAAATAAGGACGCACAATAAGACCGCCTACTGTAGAAAAAGGCTTACCTGACTCGGTTGTTCCCGAAATATAGATGTTCACATCTAACACAGCTTTAAAGTCTGCGGCGAACTGGCTGTAGACACTTATTCTTTTACTTTTCTTTAAGTTCAGTGGGAATTGTATATTTTGCAAATCTAGTCCGGGTAACCTGCTCCATTCTTGGTCAAGAAACTTTTCATAGGTTCGTTCAGGTAGTGAAGGAGTGGAGGACGAATTTATTTTAATAAAGAAATTATCCTGCAAAACGTCTTGAAATGAGCTTTTAATCATTTCGATTGTCAGTGGTTCTAGAGCCCGATAATGATAGCCATCCCCACTTGAACTTACTTGTTCGAGAGGGGATTCTTCAATTACACGCGGTCGAATCGTCACGATACCAATAGGAACAGTTATCCTATTTCCATCAGAAAATGAGACATCTATTTCTGTAAAAGAATAATTTTCTGTATGAGTGGTTGGGTCAAAGTTAAACCTCACGTTGGTACTACGTAAAACATGGTGATTGAATACCTGGTTGTTTTGAACTTGTTCATCGAAAAAATAAGAGTCTTCTGGATAACCGATTAGTTCGCCGGTAGAAACAGATGAGACAACTGATGAGTTATTTTTGTTCGTTAAATAATAAAATGTCATATAAAAATCATCCTGATACTCCGCATCGATATAGTGGTCCAAGAATATGGGCTCATCGAGTTGCTTTGAGTAAGCATAAATGGAATTCAACATCCAGCTTATGCCGATTAAACTTAGCGCCACCCAGAAAAATCGTTCTTTCATGAACTCGCCCCCTTCCATCTAGTATATCAAATGGATAATATATCCTCTAAGTTACTTAGGCGATATTGGCATTCATTCAAATATGAAAGTTTAACAATCATATTTTTTCTGGTAAAGAAAGTTAAGCTAAAAACACATCTTAAGACTTTCTTCATAATTACAATTGGTAAATGTTAAGATTTGGCGGGTACAATTGGTATCATAGAGTTAAGAAAAGCGAGGTGCGGAAGATGGCGAAGTTCACGGTGTTGGTAGCGGATGACGATCAGGATATCCGTGACGGGATTGAAATTTATTTAAAAAATGAAGGATACGACGTACTAAAGGCGGCGGATGGCAAAGAGGCGATCGAGTTATTGGAGTCGAACGACGTCCATCTTCTCATTCTCGACATTATGATGCCGAATATGGATGGTATTACGGCGACATTCAAAATTCGGGAAGTGCGCAATATCCCGATTATCATGTTAAGTGCAAAAGCGGAGGATTCAGATAAAATTCACGGTTTGTCTGTGGGAGCCGATGACTATGTGACCAAACCGTTCCATCCAATGGAATTGATGGCACGTGTGAAGTCTCAATTACGTCGATATATTCAATTTGGTACATATGACGGTCAGAAAAAAGTAGAAATCGACGGACTTGTTCTTGATGAAGAGGCGAAGGAAATAACCGTCGATGGTGATGTAGTAAAGCTGACTCCTATCGAATACAAAATCACAGAATTACTGATGAAGAATGCAGGACGTGTGTTTTCTATCAGTGAAATCTATGAACGGGTTTGGAACGAGGCGGCGTACAATGCTGAAAATATTGTCGCAGTTCATATTCGTAAAATTCGTGAGAAAATCGAAGCAGATCCGAAAAATCCAAGGTATGTAAAGGTGGTATGGGGCATTGGTTACAAAATCGAAAAATGATTATACTACTTTCTGGTCGATTCTTGCAATTGTTATAGCGGCACTGAGTATTGGTTACTGTTTCTCCTATATCATCGACTTGGTAGGCAATGGTGTGGAGCGTTCTAGTCGGGCCATCGCTTATCTCACACGGCTGATGAAAGGGAGTGTATGATGGTGAAAAAGAAATATGGTATACAAATTGTTGTGTGGACTTCATTAGCGGTATTATTTTTAACGGCATTGCTTTCAGTGACAGGTGGCAACTTACGTTATATTGGTAAGAGCTATGTAGAGTCGAATGATTTTCAATGGGAAATGAATAACTTTTATGGAAATCTTACTCAAGCTGTTTTGAATCCGATTGATATAGAAGCGGAGAAAAAACAGATTACAGTTACTAAATCCGAAATCGAAGAGCATCGTAATTACTATGGCACGCTATCTGAGCAGATTGGTAATATTGAAGTGCAATATACGCAACGAATCACCGATGCGGAAGCAGGGAAAAGTGAAAAGCTGAAAGCGACATTGATAGAAGAGCGCGATGCGAAAATCGATGACATTCGGAAGAACTTTGAATCGGACGCGCATGTAGAAGCAAAGATCCGTGCAAGTAAGGAAAAACAGCTAGAAGAAGAGTTGCAGCGACGCATTCAGAATACCGAGGAAAATCTTTATTTTCCTGTTGTTTATGAGTTAACGGATAGTCAAACGGGAGAAAAGTTCACTTCAGGAGATATCCATGTAACGACGGGCTATAAAGAGACTTTCAGTGCGGAGGAAGGTTATTTCTTTGCGGCGCCTGATCAGATGGATGACTTTTATTATGATAGTTATTCGTCAGAGGCCTATGAAAGGGGAGTTTCTGCGTTCAGAGATACTGTTTCAACCGTAACGGAAGAGACTGTGTCAGAGCATGCACAAGACGCCGCTTTGGAGTCTAGTCAGCCACAAACTGTGAAGAAGTTTGAGGGGACTATAGTTGTACCGCAAAGTGCATTGCAGAAAGGTTCTCTAGGTAAAAATGTAAAACAATATAATCAAAAGCAGTTAATTTTATATGTCCTTTGGACGCTTGGTATACTTGCTTTAGCGGCTTTGCTGACAATTATACGTTTCAACAGGGAATGGGTCACGACAAGCTATTTTGTAGTGAGATACCAACGGCAGAAAATTGACCTGAAAGCAGCATTGCTATTGCTTTCAGCTAGTGCTTTTTGGGTTTTATTAGGAAATGCTGTAGGCCGCTATGTTACATTTTTTACTCATTATAGATTAGAATCCGGAGTCATTCTCGGAATGACGCTTGTCATTTTAATGGTCTTCCTATGGGCGATAGTATTCCAATTGGTCTTACTTGTAGAGCGTGTAAAAGTTAGGGGAGCGCTAATACAGGATATTAAAGAGAGTTACAGTATGAGGTTCATACTTGCGTGGCAAGGGATGTTCTTGAATCGATCCATTGGTATTCAAATGTTCCTACTGTTAATTGGCTTTTTCCTAGCAGGTATCGGACTTTGCATTGTCCTCATCCAACCTATATTAATTATGATTTATATTCCGCTTGTCTTGTTTGCTGGATTGCCATTCCTCTATATCTTTGTGAGAAGAACAGCGTATTTGAATCGCATTATGGTTGCTACGGAAGCGATGGCGAATGGGAGATTGCACAAAGAAATTGATATTGAGGGGAAATCGCCACTAGCGGAACACGCTAAGAATTTGAATAATCTTCGTGAAGGTGTCCATATTTCTGTGACTGAACAAGCGAAAAGCGAACGCCTGAAAACAGAACTAATTACGAATGTCAGTCATGATCTCAGGACTCCATTGACATCAATTATTACCTACACGGATCTCTTGAAAAAGGAAGACATTACAGCTGAAGAACGTACAAAATATGTAGACATTTTAGACAAAAAGTCACAGCGTTTGAAGACGTTAATCGAGGATTTATTCGAAGTATCGAAAATGGCAAGTGGTAACTTGGAGCTTAACAAGCAGCGTGTTGATATGACGCAATTACTCCAACAAGCCCTTGCAGAGCACGAAGAAGAAATCTCGAAATCAGGACTGGATTTTAGGGTGAATTTCCCTGAAGCTGCACTCGTTGCCTATGTGGACGGGAAAAGATGGTGGCGCGTATTGGATAACTTGATTGTTAATGCCATCAAGTACACATTGCCGGGTACCCGTGTCTATATTACGCTTCGAAAAGTAGGGGATACGGCCGAATTCGTCGTGAAAAATGTGACGAAGTATGAGCTCGGTGAAAATATCGACGAATTATATGAACGCTTTAAACGGGCGGATACATCACGCCATACAGATGGTTCAGGACTTGGTCTTGCGATTGCGCAATCCATCGTTGATTTGCATAATGGGAATATGAAAATCGAAGTAGATGGGGATTTATTCAAAGTAACGGTCGTCGTGGCGGCGGTTTAACAAATAGATATACAAATAATAAGCTGTATGCAAAGCCCTTATAGAAGGGGAATGTGTACAGCTTTTTTTGTCATGCGGCCTTATTCAATAGAAGTACATGATATAGACACCGATAAGTAGTACACCAATATCTGCACACATGTGAATCGTCCAAGAGGGCAAAATTGTTCCGCTTTTTTCATTGGCAAGTTGAAAGATAACTCCACCAACCCAGAGCCCTGTCACAGCGAGTATAAGAAGAGCTGAGCTGAACCATGGAAGAAAAATTGAAATATGATAAATGGCAAACAGGAATGACGGTAAAATAAACCGAATCCGAGACTTGCCAACAAGATTTGGCAACAGACCGCGGAAGTAAAATTCCTCTAACATCGAATTGCCGAACAGTATATAGAGAGCGATGAACGGGAATGTTGTAGTCGTTATACCTGCACTAGCAAGGTCAACTAGAAGTGCAGCAATATCTATGAAAGGCTGTAAGATGATGAACGCCGCAAAGATAATCCCCATAATCGCAACTCCAGAACCAATCGCAAACAACATGCTTTTTCGATCAGTTTGGACCAAGCGTAAGAATGGGAATCCCGTCTTGCGGAATAATAGGAGTGGGACGAGCAGGAATAGAGTCACTTTCGCCGCCGTTTTCCAGATGTATGTAACTTCTACTGATTGTTCAATCCACAGTAGAAAAGTGATGCTGAATAACGATAAAATAATTCCCCGTATCATAGTAGATCCTCCAATCATTGATTCAGTATTGGACGACCAAATAATGTCTAAAGTTTCATTAAAATTAATAAAATGGAAATATGGAAAGGGAGCGCTTATCAAGCGCTCCCTAAGAAAAAAATAATACTATATATGTTGACCAAATAAATACCCATATAAATTGAGCGAAGGCGCCTTTTAAGGGGGAGCCAAAGTCATAAGACTGGCAGCATCCCCTAGCGCAGTAGCAAATTCAGTGGTTTCTTTATTTCAACATATATAGCAAGTATGCTGGTACTAGATGCACAACATCCTTAATTAACCAATGAAGCAAGCACCGATAATAATTAACAGGATGAAAAGCACAATAATTAACGCAAATGAACTTCCGCTCTCATATCCTCCGTATTGACCCATTGTCAACACTCCTTTCATGAATGGTCTAATTTAGCTTATGCAAATAGATTACTAGGCACTAAGTACAAACGCCTTTACGACTGCCAAAGAAATAATTGCTTTTGGTTATTTAGAAGAATAGTTTAGCTGACAAGTAGATGGATAGACGTGGTAATTGGAGTGGCCATCCTGCTGTCTAGTATGGGATTCTACTTGCTTGTTTAATGAAATGTGTTGTATCATTAGTTTAAAATATGGGAATAGAATCACTATTCGAAGAAGGAGGATCAATAGATACTATGACAAAATCAGATGGTAAGTACCCAAACAAAGAAGATCTTGAACCGAAAGTGAAAGGGGTAGCTAATTCCGATGAGCTTCCACTCGCGGATCCATCCGATTCGAATACATCGGATGTCTTTAGAAAAAACACCTTGGACAAGACTGGTGAGAATGAACAGTCAGCATACGGAACATACAAAACGGACACGGGTTATAATAAGCCAAGGTCGGGCGAACAATACCCTTTTGGTGAAAAACATCAAGAAGATAACAAGTTTGATCAAGAAACACACGAAAAATGGAATAAAGAGAAACCGAACGAAGATCCATTTAAACCATAACTTAGTAGCGGTCGTCCCTTTGTGGAGCGACCGTTTTGATTTGTAGATAAGATGCGGTAGAGTAGAAGAGAAGCAAAGAAAGGGATGATTGTCATCGAAACAATGAATCAGTTAAAATTCACACGTATTTATACACTTGGCCGTCTTGTAAAGTCAAAAGCAGAAGCTTGGGATGCACAACCAACAGGATTCAATAACACGATTCGTTGGAATGCGGGTCATATTTTTGTAACGATGGAAACACTCATTCAAAAAGCGGTGGAAGGTTATGAACCTGTCCATCCCGAATGGATCTCTCTTTTTGTGTCGGGATCAGGCCCTAACGACTGGGAAGGAAATGCTCCATCAACAGACGAGCTCCTCGCGGCATTAGAGGAACAACCAGAACGTGTCGTTAAAGCGCTCGAAGGTAAACTAAGCAATACGTTACAGGAACCGATGTCAATTGGACCCTTGCATACAATGGTGACAGTTGAGGCAGTCGTTCAATTTGCAGTGTGGCATGAAGGCGTTCATGCAGGCATGATTAATGCTTTGAACCGTTTGGCTTCAGAATAATTCTGGAGCAAAAGCGTAAGCCTCTAGGCGCTAGAGTCTGGGCGTGAAATATCGCCTTTCTCAGGTTATCCTCGGGCCGATAATTATATAATTTCCTGCATTAAAAAAAGCAGTCATCACACGTCCGTTTTAATCTGACGTAAGATGACTGCTTTTCAATTTACTAATTCATGCTTAAATGCATAAATGACTGCTTGTGTCCGGTCTTGCACTTCTAGTTTAGATAATAGATTGCTAACATGTGTTTTCACTGTTTTCAGTGCAATAAATAAATCATCTGCGATTTCCTGGTTCGTTTTACCTTTCGCAAGGTGCAATAATACTTCAAGTTCACGTTCCGTCAACTCATCATGGGGCTGCCGTTCATTGCCTGCTCGCATTTTGCGCATCATTTTTGTTGTGACTTCAGGTTCCAATACTGTTTGTCCTTTTAATGTTTCACGGATGGCCTCTGCAATTCGCTTCGCATTCGATGTTTTTAATATATAGCTGATTGCGCCTGCTTCAAGTGCTGGATATACTTTGTCATCATCTAAAAAACTTGTCACGATAACGATTTTTGCTTCCGGCCACTCCTTAATGATGGCAGCAGTTGCTTCGGCACCGTTCATTTCCGGCATCACCATATCCATCAATATAATATCGGGGCGTAACTCAAGTGCTTTTCCTACGGCTTCGCGCCCATTTACCGCTTCGCCGATGACTTCCATATCCGGCTGAATCTGTAGATAGGCAGAAACACCGATTCTCACCATTTCATGGTCATCCACTAACAGGATCTTGATCATTCGGTCCATCTCCTTTTCGAGCAGGTAATTTCACTTCCACAATCGTCCCTTGTGAGGGAACGGAAACGATTTTGCATGTTCCACCGATTTCAATTGCACGTTCTTTAACGTTTTGCAGGCCATATGAGCCGCCTTTTCCATCACTATCTTTGAATCCGATACCATTATCTTGCACCCGGAAAATTGCGAGCCCGTCTCGTTCCACAAATAGCACATCGACTTCCGTGGCTTGTGCATGGCGCAGTGTATTGGACAGCGTCTCCTGCGCGATTCGGAATAACTGATCTTCCGCACCTTTTGATAATGTCACTTCTTCCAAACGGAATCGGATATCGAATAGCACTTTTTCCCTTAATTCAATTAATAGCTCTTCAAGTCCTTCGGCAAGTGATTTGTTATTCAAGGGTGCCGGTCGTAAATGGAGTAGCAAGGCGCGCATTTCCAGTTGCGCCTGTTGGACGATTCGCTCGACTTGGAGTACCGGTTTTTGTGCGATAGCAACTTCGTTATTTTCCGTAATAGCGGATAATAGCATCGATGCGGCGAACAGTTGCTGGGATACAGAATCATGTAACTCGCGCGCGAGTCGCTGTCGTTCTTGTATAATTCGTTCTTGGATAAGTTTGTCTTGCTCCTCCGCACGCTCATCTATGATCCGTTGCAGACTTTTTCGCTGCGTATGAATGACCGTTGATACGGTCCCGATTGCCCGGTCCATACGGGGAGAGAACTTCTCGATTGAATCAGTTTCTAGCTCAGTGTCGATCAACCCTGTTATTCTTTGCTCGATTGCTTTCTCTTTTGAACTTCCTAAAAAACCTGTCCATATAGCGATTCCCCAGGCAAGCAAGAAAATAGTAGTCAAAATCCACAAGCCAAGCGAAACATTCGCAAATTGCAATTCATAAAACGCAAACCAACTTTCTTCTATTGGCAAACCAAGAAGGAAATAGATGTACACCGCTGCAATCGCAATAAATAAAATTGATAAAACAAGTCCGCGTCCGATGACTGCCTTCATTTTCGTGTCACCTCGACATCTCCGCCCCAAGTGGAAAGCGTAATGATAAGTTCAGGGGAATCAGCAGATTTCCCTTCATAGCTATCTTTCATATGGAGCGATTCATTAATGAGCCGTTTCCGATAAATATTGAAAAGCTTAGCATCACCGATTAATGTCGTGTAATGAATGCGTACGGGGATTTCGTAAGGTAAGTCAATTTTTATTTTTCCAATACCTTGCCTAACAGAAATTAAAGAAGTTCCTTTTGGCAGTACTGTATCCGTTACATCGATGTGAATATCACCAAAGAGTCCGTGGATATGGATGTCCTCCCATTCATAAGACGCAAAGGGGGATGACTGGACGGAAAATAGTTTGTTTTTCCAAATTCCGTTGGGCGTTTCTCGTTGAAGATCTTTGAGAGGACGCATTATTTCTTCCGACGGTACGCCCTTCCATAGTTTTACGAGGACGTAGATGATGACGGTGAAAATGAGCATCCGTAAACTCCACAAAGTGAAAAGTGCCATTGCGATAAAAAACAGGCCTGGTAAAAATAGCAGCTTCGATCGTTTCCGCAAACCGTAATAAATTAGTCCGGCACCAAGAAGGACGAACACGATATTGCCGTTATGAAAGAAAGCTGCCTCGACAAAAATGAGTAGCAGGAAAGTTAGCCCCCAAAATGTGATTTTGCTTGTATCGATTCGTTTCATTTTGTTATTCTCCCTTCTTGAGGTCAGATTATCTGTAAATAAGAAAAAAGGTACACAACCTAAGTACACCGATTCCTGCGGCGATGGTTGCATACCTGCATCCTACAGTCTATTTTACACAATTTCTACTTCTTTTGCGGATTCTTTCTCTAATGTCTCAAGGCGACGGTCCATTGATGACGTTTCGTACTCACGTTCAATCTTTCCGCCAAGGTTTTCGATATACTTTTTCATATCGCCAACTGATGCCATTTTACTGTCTGCATTTTCAGGAGAGATGATTTGATCCATCCGGTGATGGGCGCGGGTCACATTCTCTTTCCCCATCAATTGCAGCTGACGAACTTTCATATCTTTCACTTTATGTTTCATTTCCTCGAATTTACGCTCCAGTGAAATTAATTCATAAGCCGTTTCCATAACGCTTTCCGAAAGTTCTGCTGCACGCGTATCGTACGCAGCGATTTCCTCCTCGGCAAATGCGATTAAGTCTTCTTCACCAGCAGTTTGTGCAAGTTCAAGCTGACTACGACGTTTTTCTGACATTTTTTCAGCTTCTGCCAACTCTTTCTGCAGTTCTGTTTTTAGTTTGCTTTGACGTTCAAGCAATTTCCCAATTGATTCGGTCTGTTTTTCTGCCTCGCGGATGTATTGATTTAACATGGCAATTGGATTTTTGCTTTCCTTTTTGTCAAGCACCGTGTGAAGATCTGCTTGTACCGAGTATTTAAATCTATTCCAAAGTGAGTTCATAGTTAGTTCCTCCTCATTATTTTGTAATTTCATTCCACTGACGTTCGAAGTTTACGAATGGATCGTCAGTAGGGTTATTGATGATGTTACTGTTTTCTGAGCCATGCCATTTACGCCAAACATACAGAACACCGACTAAAGCAATGATTCCGATGAATGCCGGTACATTTGCTATTGCTGTTAACAAGCCAATGACAAGTACGCCTCCCCAGAACAATTTCGAGATTGTGGAAGTGCTCTTTCTGAAGTAATGGAACCCCGCGTATGCAATCAATGCTGAAAATGCAAGTGCGAGAAGTGATCCGAGATTCGCAAGGGCAACGATTGCTGCTGTAATACCAAGTGCTGCAAGACCTAGTTTTTTCATTTGTTGTTCCTCCTTTCGTTTGTAGCTTAATCTTATAACGATTTCCGGCTCGTCCAAACGGGCGCTAAGCGGATTTCCACCTAGGACTTGAGGCTGATTCGATCTAAGTCATACTAGATTTTGTAAGTGTTTTCATGTATTCTATTATTATAAGAAAAGTTAATTAATTCGGATAACGGGGTGTAGGTATGAAAGAGGTTGTTATTGTTCAGGGGGTTAGAACTGCGGTAGGTAGGAGAAAAGGGAGCTTTTCGGTCTACAGACCTGATGAACTTGCGGCTGTGGTACTTGAGGAACTTATGAAACGCGCAGGGATAAATAAAGAAGACGTGGAAGACGTCATTCTTGGTTGTGTTACCCAATCAGGTGAACAAGGTGGGAATATTGCTAGGACAGCAGCGCTCATCGCCGGATTCCCAATACATGTACCTGGTGTGACAATTGACCGGCAATGCGGATCGAGTCAGCAAGCTGTTCATTTTGCGTCACAAGCTATTCTGTCTGGGGATATGGATATCGTCATTGCAGGTGGAGTTGAAAGTATGACGCGTGCACCAATGATGTCCAATATGGGAGATGCAAAACCAAGTACAAAGCTCCTAGAAAAATATGAAATCATTAATCAAGGACTATCAGCTGAACGAATTGCTGAGAAGTGGGAACTGTCGCGGGAAGAACTAGATCGCTTTTCATTCGAAAGTCACCAAAAGGCGATTCACGCAATTAATGAAGGGAAATTTGAAGAAGAAATTGTTTCTGTTGAAATCACGAAAGAAGATGGCACAACAGAACTATTTTCTAAAGATGAAGGCCCTCGTCCCGAATCGACAACAGCAGTGTTGGCAGGATTACGGACGGTCTTTGATGAAAATGGCGTAATTACAGCGGGTAATGCAAGTCAAATGAGTGACGGGGCATCTGCTGTACTCCTTATGTCACGCGACAAAGCGGACGAACTTGGCGTGAGGCCGATCGCACGCATTGTTGCACGAGCTGTTGTTGGCTCTGATCCGACGTTAATGCTAACTGGTCCAATTGAAGCAACACGGAAAGTACTTGAAAAGGCCGGTCTTACAATAGAAGACATGGATACGTATGAAGTGAACGAAGCATTTGCACCAGTGCCGCTTGCTTGGCTGAAAGAAACGGGTGCTGATTCTACGAAATTGAACCCGAACGGCGGCGCCATCGCACTCGGTCATCCACTTGGCGCGACAGGCACGCGATTACTGGTGTCGATGATTCACGAATTAAAACGGACTGGCGGACGTTATGGGCTACTCGCAATTTGCGAAGGAATGGGTATGGCGAACGCGACAATTATTGAACGTATTTAATTTCATCCAGTGAGGGGCCAAACCCCTGCTAAATGAAATTTAGTTGTATTCGATTAGGGGGATTTAGGTGTGGAAATGGAAAAAGTAACGGCAATCGTGACAGGTGGAGCATCCGGTCTTGGGGAGGCCACTGTAAGGAGGATAGTAAACGCCGGAGGGAAGGCAGTTATCTTCGACAGGAATGAAGAGCGTGGACAAGCGCTTGCAAGAGAGCTTGGAGAGGAAAGTGTTTTATTCTTCAAAACGGATGTTGCGGATGCGGAAGAAGTGGAAGTAAACGTTGCTTCCGTAAAGGAGAAGTTTGGAGAAGTAACAGCCGTTGTTAATTGCGCAGGTATTGCGACGCCGGGGAAAGTATTGTCGCGTAGCGGTCCGATGGTGCTTGACCAGTTTGAACAAGTCATTCGAGTAAACCTGATAGGCACATTTAATGTAATTCGTGTGGCGGCGGCCGCAATGCAAGGAAATGAGCCAAACGAAGAAGGGGAACGTGGGGTTATTGTAAATACTGCTTCCGTTGCTGCTTTCGAGGGACAAATTGGACAGGTTGCATACAGTGCTTCAAAGGGCGGCGTTGTTGGAATGACATTACCGATTGCACGTGAACTCGCGGCATTCGGTATCCGAGTGATGACAATTGCACCAGGTCTTGTAGAAACACCGTTATTCGACGAGCTACCGGAAGCCGCACGTAATTCACTTGCTTCAATGATACCGTTCCCGAAACGACTTGGGCGACCAGATGAATATGCAAAGCTTGTTGAAAATATATTTACTAATACACTGCTCAACGGTGAAGTAATTCGGTTGGATGGTGCGATTCGGATGCAACCAAAGTGAGTTGGAAACAATGGTTCGCCGATAAACATGGCAACTCAAACAGGTTCCAAAGCACATGTTACAAAAGGAGGGGCTAGGCGGTTGGCGAGATACAGATTTGAAATGGATGAGCACGTCATGTTTCGAGATTCACTTCGGAAGTTTCTTCAGAAAGAAGCAGTTCCGCACTACGATAAATGGGAAAAAGATCGGCTTATACCAATCGCATTTTGGAAAAAACTTGGGGAGATGGGGTTCCTCTGCCCGCAAGTGGATGAAAAATACGGAGGGCTTGGTCTGGATTTCAGCTTTAGTGTAATCATCGGGGAAGAACTTGAGCGTGTAGGCGCGGGTCTCACAGGGGTAGGCTTGCACAATGACATCGTTGTTCCATATATTGAATCGTTCGGCACAATGGAGCAGAAAGCGCGCTGGCTACCTGGTTGTGTAAGCGCTAACAATATTACCGCTATTGCAATGACAGAGCCAGGAACAGGATCGGACTTGGCTAATATCTGGACGACGGCAATTAAAGATGGGGACCATTACGTCGTGAATGGTCAAAAGACGTTTATCACAAACGGTATTAATGGGAATCTTATACTCGTTGCTGTAAAAACTGACCCATATGCCGAACCGAAACATCGTGGCGTCAGTTTGCTTATTATAGAAGAAGGTACGCCAGGTTTCACAAAAGGTCGAAAACTCGATAAAGTAGGGCTGCATTCGCAAGACACGGCGGAATTGTTCTTTGAAGATTGCCGTGTACCTGTAACGAACTTAATTGGCGAAGAAGGAAAAGGATTTAGCTATCTAATGGAGAAACTACAGCAGGAACGGCTTGTTGTTGCGATTGCCGCACAAACGGCATCAGAGGATATGCTAGAAATGACACTTGAGTATGTAAAATCGCGGAAAGCATTTGATAAGCCGATTGGTTCGTTTCAAAACACGCAGTTTAAACTTGCTGAAATTGCAACGAAAGTGGAGATTGGAAAAGTGTTTCTAGAATCACTTATCGAAGATCATCTAGCAGGAAAAGATGTCGTCACAAAAGTATCGATGGCGAAATATTGGCTGACCGATACGGCGCGAGAAATTTCGGCAGAATGTATGCAGTTGCACGGTGGGTACGGTTATATGGAAGAATATAAAATTGCGAGACGTTACAGGGATATCCCTGTGGCATCGATTTACGCAGGGACGAATGAAATCATGAAAGTCATCATCGCGAAGAATATGGGCTTGTAGAAATTAGGGTTGCTTAATAAGTTGATATAAAGAACGCCATTGAATCTGTCTTGGCGCTCGGCTAACCTTTTAAGGCACATACGCTCAGTTTGTACACCGTATTCAATACTGCAAACTATATAAATAAGTAGGAATAACTTGGTTTCGTAGGGCATATTATCTTTCGGGACCATATGTGACGTATACCTACTATTATAATGCACTGTTTACGTAAAAAATATTCTACATGAAAAGGGGCGAGATTAGTATGATGCAAACACCACTATTATTATCTTCCTTTATTAAACGAGCAGAGCAATATTTCCCTAACAAATTAATTATTTCACGAACAGGAGAAAACTCGATTCACCGGATTCCATATCGTGAGTTCGCAAAAAGAACACGCAAACTGGCAGATGCCCTGACGAAACTCGGGATGGAGCACGGAACGAAAGTTGGATCGTTTGCTTGGAATCACCATCGACATTTAGAAGCGTATTTCGGTGTGCCGGGAACAGGTGCCATCCTTCATATGATCAATATACGATTATCTCCGGAACATATTGCATACGTTATCAACCATGCCGGGGATGAAATCCTGCTTGTCGATGATAATCTGTTTCCGCATCTTGAAAAACTTGCGCCTTATCTGAAAACGGTGAAACATTATATCATCATGGGAGACAGCACTGAAATACCTGAAACATCTCTCGAAAATGTCCATTCGTATGAAGCACTTCTAGCTGAAGCATCTGAAGACTTTGTATTCCCAGAGGATCTCGATGAGAATACGCCAGCTGGCATGTGCTATACATCCGCTACGACGGGCAATCCGAAAGGAGTCGTCTATACCCATCGCGGACTTGTTCTGCATAGTTATGCGCTAGGACTAGCTGATGCTATGGGCTTATCGGAGAGAGATGTAATTCTGCCAGTCGTGCCAATGTTCCACGTCAATGCATGGGGAATGCCATTCGCCGCGGTCTTTTTTGGTACAACACAAGTCCTGCCGGGGCCAGGCTTAAATCCGAAGCTGTTGCTGGACTTGATCGAGCAGGAGAAGGTGACTGTAACAGCGGGAGTTCCGACAATTTGGCTAGCAGTGCTGAAGGAGCAGGAGGAGAGTCCGAGAGACTTGTCATCACTTAGAGCCGTTGTAAGCGGTGGTTCAGCTTCACCAAAAGGATTGATCCGTGCATTCGAAGAAAAACTTGGTGTACCGTTCATCGTTGGCTATGGCATGACTGAAACATCGCCACTAGTCAGTCTATCTGTCTATTCGTCAGGGATGACCGATTTAACAATGGATGAGAAAATCGATGTCCGTGCACTTCAAGGGATGCCGATGCCGGGTCTTGAAGTCCGTATTGTTAATGAAGCCGGAGATGCGCCTTGGGATGGTAAAACAATGGGCGAATTAGCTATTCGGGGACCTTGGATTGCAAGCGAATATTACAATGATGAGCGTACAGCAGAAGCCTTCCGTGATGGCTGGCTATTCACAGGCGATATCGCAGTTATGACAGAGTTTGGCTATCTTAAATTGATGGACCGCACAAAAGATTTGATCAAGAGTGGAGGCGAATGGATTTCGTCTGTTGACTTGGAGAATGCGCTGATGACGCATGAAGATGTTTTTGAAGCGGCAGTGATAGCAATACCGCATGAGCAATGGATTGAACGTCCACTGGCGTGTGTTGTCTTGAAAGAAGGGAAGGTTGCTGACGAAGAGATGAAACAGCGGTTGCTAACCTATTTGGCAGGCCAGTTCGCTAAATTATGGGTACCGGACGATGTTGTCTTCTTGGATGAAATCCCGAAAACATCCGTCGGTAAATTCCTGAAAGCCTCATTACGTAATCAATTGACGGAACATTATCAGCAAGTGTAAAACACACAAAAAGGGGCCGTAACCACACTGGTTTGGTCTTTTTTTCATTTCAACGTATATAGATTCGTTTCAGGCCTTAATAAGCTCCGCAATGAGAACAGTATAGTAAATTAACACACGTGTTGATTTACTAGAAATAACCAGAAAATAACTTAATCAAATACTAAGCATCCCCCGTACAGTTGCTTAGATTGCTTTGGATCGAACGACTCCTATATCTTTACCGGGGTATCTTAATCTATAGGATGCTACTTCGTCGCATCCCTATAGATTTTTTCGGTAATCGTATGGTGGTCGTTCATCTGTCGCTCTCTAAAGGTGCAAGTACATGAAGTGCGAAAGCTTTTTTGAGACGAAAGAATAGTGGGCTTGTTACCTGGATAAAGGCAGTCAACCGAACAGCAAAGGGTTCGGTTTGTATAAGTCGTAACTAGCCACACCTGTCTCACGGAAAAACTATCGTGATTATTTTAGCCGAAAGCGAGCCGGAAAAGTACTAGTCCAAATGAAAAAAATCGCGCCTACCTTAGAAGAATATTATGTGAGGAAATGGTTAATCAACAGACGTGATTAATTAACCTATATGTGTTGAATTAAAGAATCCCATTGAATTTACTGTGGCGCTTAATAAGGAGAGAGTTTTAATTCGAGGTGTGGATTGTAGAACGCTTGGTGCTTTGCGGATGCCCTGCGCTAGGCTTGTTTATTATCGAGAGAAATGTGATTTTAAGATGTATTTGCGAGGTTATAAGGTGATTACTAGTTGATACTACTTATATTCAAGAAAGACGTGCCTTAGCTTGCAGACTTCATCACAGATAATGAAATGCTCTTTCTCACATAGACCATCTAGCGAAGGCGCGTCTTCGTGGTAGCCGGAGTGATAAGACTGAAAGCGGTCTTCTTTCTGGCTTATCGCGGGAGGCATCCACAAAGCGTCGAAGCGGTATTTGTAGGAGTTCTATTTCATTCCAAGTATCAGTACTTTTCAGCGGCCTCAAAAAAGCCTTTGTAAAGCGCATATGCCGTATTCATTTGTGCAGCATATATAGTATGGTTTTAGTACTTGAATAATCAACCAGATAGTTAGTACTTTAGTGAATCGTATTCCTGATATTCAGTATAAATATAACTTACCAGACTATGGATTATATATAGCTTGGTGGGTAGTGTATAACTTCATTGATCATTGTGGAGGAATTGTTAACTGGGGAGGAAATTGTGGATATCTATCATTAGAATTTGATTAATAACCCAAAAAGATGATTTTCGATAGAAAATTCTGAAACTATAAACATTTTTTCGAGTTATCAACTGATGACTGTTGATAACTAGGCACTTTATGAAGTTATCAACAAAAAATGAACAATCCTCTAGAATGATTCAAGCGGGTAATACCGACGTAGAATCATAGGAATGGACTCTTTTGCATAAAATAATTGATAAGAAAGGCAACTTCTTCTTATAAAGGAACGTCTATTCATTTCACGAAGTCAGTTTGCACTTGCATTCGGTATTTAGTAAAGTAATAGTTGGTGGGGGCGAAGCGTGGAAAATTGGATTACTGAATTTATGGACCAGTTTGGCTATTTTGGTGTGTTTTTATTAATCATGATTGAGAATGTGTTTCCACCAATACCATCTGAAGTTATTTTGACATTCGGTGGATTCATGACGACGTATTCGGATATGACTCGAATGGGAGTAATCATTGCAGCAACGGTCGGATCAATTATTGGGGCGATGATTTTGTATAGTATCGGGTTATTTCTCGATGTGGCACGCCTTGAGAAAATTGTTGATCGGTGGGGTGGCGTTTTACGTCTTACTCGAAAAGATATCCGTAAGGCCGATGCATGGTTCGACAAATATGGTCCGTGGACAGTGCTACTCTGTCGCCTAGTTCCACTAATACGGAGCCTAATCTCGATTCCAGCAGGTATGTCGAATATGAACTTCCCGCTATTCATTTTACTTACAACAATCGGTAGTCTGATCTGGAATACGGCACTTGTTATGATCGGCGCAGCAGTCGGCGACAATTGGCAATCGATTGTTCATTATATGGACATCTATTCGAACGTTGCGTACGCACTGCTAGCAATTGGCGGAATTGTGAGTTGCTTTTGGTATATTCGCTTCCGTAGAAAGAGAGTGTAACTAACTTATGGAATTATTTGATTTGATTAAAGCGTTAATACTTGGATTTGTTGAAGGTATGACGGAGTTTGCACCTGTATCATCGACGGGTCACTTGATCATTGTCGATGATATGTGGCTGAAGACAGAAGAGTTTTTAGGTAAATATCCCGCGATTACATTTAAGATTGTTATCCAGCTAGGATCGATTTTAGCGGTTGTCGTCGTATTTTGGAAACGTCTTTTTAGCCTAGTCGGACTTTATAAGATTGATGGTAAAAAGATGAATTCACGTTTCAATTTAGGGCATGTCATTATCGGTATGCTTCCGGCAGTCATTCTTGGATTTGCGTTTAAAGATCTGATTGATGATTATTTATTCGGAGTGGAAACGGTTATTTTTGCCTTGGTGGCAGGGGCTATTCTTATGATTGTGGCTGATAAATTTGGTCCAAAAAAACCGAAAGTACAAACGTTGGATCAAATCACATACAAACAGGCATTCTCGGTTGGTCTTGTCCAATGTCTGTCATTATGGCCAGGATTTTCGCGCTCAGGCGCCACGATTTCGGGTGGTGTACTGTTCGGCATGAACCATAGAACGGCGGCAGATTTCACGTTCATAATGGCTGTTCCAATTATGATGGGTGCAAGTCTTGTATCGGTTTTGAAAAACTGGGAGTACTTATCAATGGATAATCTGTCGTTTTATATCGTCGGATTCATCAGTGCATTCATCTTTGCGCTTATCTCGATTCGCTTCTTCTTGAAGCTCATCTCACGCGTCAAGCTTGTACCGTTCGCAATTTACCGACTTATATTAGCAGCTGTGCTAGCGGTTATTGTGTTTTTATAAGAATCTGAAACGACTCCTGCACATTGGTGCGCGGGAGTCGTTTTTTTGTCTTTGCAATGCAGTCTGAAAATATCTGATCTACTTATAAATTGGTGATTAATTACTGTTCGAACCTAGTTTTTCCGAAATCCGTCTACCTGTTTCCATAACTTTTTCAATAAGGAAATCCATCCGATTTTCAGTCAGATTGAAACTGACGAAGCCTATACTGATTGCCCCGACAACTTCTCCTAATCCATCAACAATGGCCACCGCGACAGAAGAAGTACCTTCCGTCCTTTCACCGTGACTCGTAGCATATCCTAGTTTTTTTATCTGTTTTAGCGTTACTTCTACTGGAGCCAATTGTTCGATAGGCAACAGTTTCTTCAAAATGTCCGTGGACTTAAAAGAAGGCATATTGGCAAGCATCGCTTTATTAGCCGCACCGATATTCATTGGAATGCGCAAACCGAGTTGGTCATAAATCCGGATTGTATTATTTTCACTATCTATTCTCTCTAAAATAATTGCTTCTAATCCTGCGGGGCGGCTTAGATAGACACTTTCATCTACTTCATGGCTCAAACGTTCTAGCTCTGGCCTTATTTTAGTGACATAATCCATCGAATCATACACTTGCAAACCGTATTCTAACCAAATCGTTCCGAGCCGATAGCATTTCGTACGCTCATCCTGCTCCACCATACCTTGTTTAATCATCGCTTTCAGCAATCTATGCATTGTACTGAGTGGTAATTCGCATTGCTTGGAAAGGTCTGAAATAGACACTCCGTTTTCTGAAGTGTGTGTAGCAAGAGTTTTGGCTACGATCATAGCGCGGTCAATTGATTGCATTTAAAGCACCACCTATCATATAAATAACTAAGTAAAATTCATTACTCTGAAAAAAAGAATTAAAAGTATTTGAAATACATTGACATTGTACCATGAAGAGAATATATTTTATATATAAACTTTCCGTTATTCGGAAACGTTTTCCACTATGCGGAAAAGGGTGATGTAAATTGACTTATTGTTCATCAATGTACAGTCCATTAGAACGGGTGATTGTAAAGCATCCAAATGTAGCTTTTCAAAATCAAAATCATCTCGCGGATCAATGGAAAACATTCAATTACCTTGAAGAACCGAATTTTAAAGAGGCGGTTCGCGAGTATTCGAATTTTATAGGGATTCTTGAAAAATATGTCCCACAGATTGATTATTTACCTGCATCGCCTGAAGTTGGTATGGATTCGTTGTATGCACATGATCCGGTGAAGTTTACGCCAGCAGGAGCAATCATTTTGAAATCAGGTAAAAAACTGAGACAACCGGAAGCGGTAGTATATAAAAAGTTTCTTGCAGAAAGAGAAATTGCTATTGTTGGTGAGTTGACAGGAGACGCAGTGTCAGATGGCGGTGATATCGTATGGTTGGACGACAAGACACTTGTTGTAGGCCGTGGATACCGTACGAATGATGAAGCAATCCGGCAATTGAAAGAAATGACAGCGTCTTTCGTCGACGAATTCATCGTCGTTCAACTACCACATGATCAAGGAGAAGCGGAATGTCTGCATCTTATGTCGTTCATCAGTATGGTCGATCGTGATTTGGCAGTCGTGCATTCACCACTAATGCCTGTTTTTTTCCGGCAGTTGTTGATTGAACGAAAAATCCAGCTAATTGAAGTTCCGAAAGATGAATATGACACACTTGGTTGCAACGTGTTGGCACTGGCACCACGGGTTTGTGTAATTGTTTCTGGAAACGCTTCCACGAAAAAACAATTGCTCGATGCTGGAGCCACAGTTTATGAATATAAAGGTGAAGAAATAAGTATAAAAGGGACGGGGGGGCCAACGTGTTTGACTTCTCCCGTAGTAAGAAACTAAAAATGAGGAGTGGAATGGATATGTATTCAAACGTAATTGTAAAAACACCTGGGGAAAGCTATTTGAATGGATTGACGACTTCTGATTTAGGAAAGCCCGTAGTTGAAAAGTTACTAGATCAGCATAAAGAGTATATTGAAGCGTTGGAAAAATGCGGCGTGACTGTTACACATCTTCCAGCAAGTGAAGAATTCCCGGACTCGACATTTGTAGAAGATGCAGCCGTATTGACATCTGATTTCGCGGTTATTACAAATCCAGGAGCGGAATCACGTAATGGAGAAATCAAGGAAATCGAAGCTACTCTAAAAGGATTTTATGAGAAATTTTACTATATAAAATCGCCAGGAACACTAGATGGTGGCGATATTCTCCAAGCGGAAGACCATTTCTATATTGGGATTTCTGAACGGACGAATGAAGAAGGAGCTCTTCAATTGAAAGGAATATTAGAACAACAAGGTTATGAAGTTACGGTTATTCCGTTAAAAGAGTTTTTCCATTTGAAAACAGGAATTGCTTACCTAGGAGATAACCGGATGGTCGTTGCGGGAGAATTTGTGGATCATCCAGCATTTGATTCATATGAAAAAATTGTTATAGGTAAGGAAGACGAGTATTCAGCCAACTGTATCCGTGTGAATGATTATGTCATTATTCCGTCAGGATATGAAGAAACAAAACGTAAATTTAATGAAGCGGGTTATGAAACAATCGAACTGGAAATGTCTGAAGTGCAAAAGCATGACGGTGGTTTGAGTTGTCTTTCGTTACGATTTTGATTCTTAAGTATTCAAAATAGGGGGTGTAGTATGGGGGAATTGCCTAAGGAAAAGGTAAAAGTTCAGCAACAAGAAACACCAGAAAAGGGTATTAGTGCTTTTGTTCTCATGTTCATAGTTATCGTCATTATGACAATATTGACTTATATTTTGCCAGCCGGTCAGTATGATAGAATCGAAAAAGACGGTCGAACTATAGTGGATCCGACTTCATTCAAATTCATTGAATCATCTCCAGTAGGAATATTAGAAATGTTCAACAGTGTTCATGCCGGATTAGTGGGTGGTGCTTCCATTATTTTGTTTGTATTCTTGTTTGGTGGAGCACTTGGAATTATGCAGAAGACTGGGGCAATTGACTCGTTTATTAAGTTTATTGCTGCACGCTTCGGAAAAAGGGAAAAGATACTAATTCCACTGTTGATATTAATCTTTTCATTATTGGGGACATTAATTGGTTCTGCTGAGGATACACTCGTTTACATTGCAATCATTGTGCCGATGACTATGGCTTTGAAAATGGATGCGCTTACAGGGTTTGCAATTGTAATGCTTGGTACATTAGCTACCGGATTTGTTACGGGAATTACCAATCCCTTTAACGTTGGTGTTGCGCAAAGCATTGCCGAACTTCCAATCTATTCCGGAATGGGATTGCGCATTGCAATTTTCATTGTCTTTTACATTGTTACAGTGCTCTATATTTATTTCCATGCGGCGAAAGTTAAAAAGAATCCTGAGTTGGGGGTATATGGAAAGTTTGACCCGAATGACCAGGCGGAGATTGATCTCAGTTTCAAAATGGGCACACGACATAAGCTTGCATTATTTGTATTATTGTTCAATTTCATTGCATTAGTCGTTGGAGTCATTAAATTCCAATGGTATATAAGTGAAATTGGCGGTATATTCCTCTTTAGTGCGATTATCATGGGGTTCATCGGAAAAATCTCGCCAAACAAAATGGCAGATGGTTTTGTTGAGGGAGCCCGTGACATGGTAGCGGGCGCTTTAATTATTGGGATTGCGCAGACAATTTTGGTTATAACAACGAATGGTGGTTTGCTCGATACAATTTTATATTATTCTTCATCGTTAGTCGGTCAATTACCGACATCTATTAATGCTGTAGGCATGTTCATCATGCAATTATTTCTAAACTTCATAGTTCCATCGGGCAGTGGACAGGCTGCATTGACAATGCCAATAATGACACCGTTGGCAGACTTAATAGGGGTTACAAGACAAACAGCAGTATTTGCATTCCAAATGGGTGACGGGATTTCAAATATGGTTATCCCGACAAGTGGTGTGCTGTTAGCGGGACTCGCAATTGCCGGAATTCCATTTACTAAATGGGTAAAATGGGTATTTCCATATTTCTTGATTCAGGTTGGAATTGCGATTATCTTCTTGATTATCGCTCAGGCGACAAACTACGGTCCATTTTAAGAGACCAGTATGGGGGCTAGGGAAATGGTCATAAAACAAGATGCATTACTAGAAGAAGTGGTTAGTTGGAGACGTCATTTACATGAAAATGCAGAGTTATCACATCAAGAATATAAAACTTCAGAGTACATTTATAATCTCGTAAAAACTTTTCCCGGATTAACTGTGACAAGACCGACAAGGACAAGCGTTTACGCGGTGCTTGAGGGGACTAAAAAGTCGGAATTGAAAACATATACAATTGCATTTCGGGCTGATATCGATGCATTGCCCATTGTAGAAGAAGCAGACGTTGATTTTAAATCTAAAACGACTGGTGTTATGCATGCATGTGGCCATGACGCTCACGCAGCTATGTTGCTGGGCGCAGCAAAAGCTCTGTCAGAGAAAAGAGACAAAATAAGCGGTGAAATTCGGTTCATCTTCCAGCATGCTGAAGAAGTAACGCCGGGAGGTGCCGTTGAACTTGTAGAAAAAGGTGTTATGGATGGCGTAGATTATGTTTTTGCCCTTCATGTCTATCCTTATGAAAATGCGGGAAAGTTTACGATGAAAGAAGGGAAATTGAATGCGGCCGGAGATGACTTTGAAATAAAGGTCATTGGTAGCGGAGGCCATGCTTCTACACCCGAGCTAACAATCGATCCGCTAATTATTGGTGCCGAAATTGCAACCAATATTCAACAAATTGTGTCTCGCAAATTACCAATCTTGAAAGCTCCAGTCATAACGGTGACAAAATTCAATTGTGGGAATTCGTTGAACGTCATTGCTGGACATGCTGAGCTTGGGGGAACAATCCGTTCACATGATCCAGTTGTTCGCGTACAGGCAAGAGAATACTTGGAGCAAGTTGTGGAGGGAATTGCGAGGGCACACGGTGCGGAAACTGAGATTAAATGGGATATTGGATGTGCCGCAGTTCATAATAATAAAGAAGCAACGGCTATTACTAGAGCTGTGGCACAAGGCCTTGTTGGTGTAGAAAATGTGGTGGAAATGGAAGATCCATTATTTGGTGCTGAAGATTTTGCAGCGTATTCCGAAGTTGTGCCAGCGTCGATGCAATTTATTGGTGTTCATAATGAAAGTTTTGGAGAAGCCTATCCACTCCACCATCCTAAGTTTAAAATTGACGAAAGTGCGTTGAAATATGGTGTGAATTATTTTGTTAAAATTGCAGAAAATTTTACGAACGGCTTGGGCTAAGAAGATGGCCAACACTATTCTGAACGTAAAGAATTAGAAATGATAACAGATTTTCGGTAACTGGAAAAGGAGGTATTTACTATGAATGACTATTTATGGGGCACACCCTCTACACTTCGGTCACTGTTATGTGAACTCGTTAGCTGGGACAGCCGTACGTTAACTGAAGGGGAGAATACATTTTCTCCCAAATTAGAGGCGAAATTAAATGAACTAGCGTATTTCATAAATAACCCGAATCAGTTGGCACTTCACGATGCAGGGCTTGGTCGTCAAGCTGTCACTGCTTTGTACAAGCATCCCGAAGCAACAGAAACGATTGTTCTTATAAGTCACTTCGATACCGTATGGACTGAAGAATATGGTGTGTTGGAGCCGTTTGCATTTTATCCGGAAATGCTGACGAAAATGTTGTCTGAACCCCAGCATAATGCTGATCTTCCGGAGGATGCATGCATCGACTTGGAGACCGGAAATTACTTGTTTGGTCGAGGCACAATGGATATGAAAATGGGGCTTGCGCTTCATATGCAACTCATTGAAAAAGCCAGTGTTGAAAAATGGCCAATCAATCTATTATTAGCTACCGTTCCTGATGAGGAAGTTAACTCAGCAGGGATGCGTGCTGTAGTGAAGGAGCTTGTCCGTATTCGTGAGGAGCAAGGGTTAACGTATAAACTATTTTTAAATAGCGAGCCATCGTTTTCCCAAAACCCAACGGATATTGCTGAATATGTTTACTCGGGTACCATCGGGAAAATCATGCCCGCTGCATTGTTCTATGGCAAAGAAACGCATGTCGGCGAGCCAATGAAAGGTATGACTGCGAACTATATTGCTTCATATCTGACACAACGGATGGAATGGAACGAATTATTCCGCGAGACGGATCTTGGAGAAAGTACGCCGTTGCCGGTTTCATTGCAACAAAAAGATTTAAAGCTTCAATACTCGACGCAAACGCCTTACCGCGCAGTAGCATTATATAATGTTTTCCTGATGAAGCGTACGGCATCGGAAGTGATGGATTTGTTCGAACAAGTGGCACTTGAGGCAATGGCAGCGTGCAACGATAGCTACAAGGTTATTTGTGAACGAGAGCAAGTGAAAGGCGTAGGGGAAGTGAACGTTTTGCGTTATGAACAGCTCCTTGAACATGCTTTGCTAAAATTAGGGGAAAAAGAAGTGGATCGCTTGAAGCAAGAAGTACTCCATAACGAAGAGTGGGATGATCGTGAAAAATCGCTTCGTATCGTCGATAACTTGATGATCCAATGCCAGGAACTTGCGCCGGCAACTGTCCTTCTTTATGCACCACCTTACTATCCAGCCATTAACTCGTCGGATAACCCGCTTGTCATCCAGTCGATTGAATTGATGAAGAAAACAGCGGAAACATTTAATAATACAGTCGAACAGATTCATTACTTCAACGGTATCTGTGACCTAAGTTATGTTAACTACGATGACGACACAAATGGCTGGGCTGCATTCGAAAGCAATACGCCGGTATGGGGCGAAACGTATAGCATTCCATTCACTGAGATGGCCCAGTTGAAAGCGCCCGTGTTCAATGTAGGTCCGTTTGGGAAAGATGCACATCAACGGACGGAGCGTTTACATGTCGACAGTGCTTTTGTGGAAATGCCTGTTATGCTGGAAACGCTCGTGAAGAGCATGTATGTCACGAATGAAAGTTTGGAAACATGTACAGGCTAATATAACTGAAATGTGGAGACCTTCGGAAATAGTGAAGGTCTCTATTTATTGTCTGCATCTGTTAAGATGAAAGAAAAAGTGGCAGGTGAATCGAATGAAAGAGCAAATCTTAATCATCGAAGACGAAGAAAATATCGCACGTGTCCTTCAGCTTGAGCTTGAGTTTGAGGGCTATGAAACGGGCATTGCACATACAGGACCAGACGGGCTTATCAAATACCGTGAACAACAATGGGATCTTGTTCTATTAGATCTTATGTTACCTGGATTGAATGGATTAGACGTATTGCGACGGATTCGAGCAACAGAAGCAGACACGCCAGTCATATTATTGACGGCGAAAAGTGATGTGGAAGATAAGGTGGCGGGGCTTGACCTCGGGGCGAATGATTATGTGACGAAACCTTTTGAAATCGATGAATTACTCGCAAGGATTCGTTCGGCGCTTAGATTCTCTAAACCTGTGGCGTCTGTAGAGACTAAAGACGAACATCTCCTTGAATTTGCGGGTTTGTCTCTTCATGAGCAAACACGTGACGTAACAAGAAATGGCCGCTCCATTGAGCTAACACCACGGGAGTACGATCTTTTACTTCATCTGTTGAAACACCCAAACCAAGTGTTGTCACGTGAACAGTTACTAGATGCTGTTTGGGGATTCGACTATTACGGTGATACAAACGTCGTGGATGTGTACATTCGATATGTCCGGAAGAAAATCGAACAAGGGGAAAAAAGCACGCTTATCCAAACGATACGGGGTGTTGGTTATGTTTTAAAGGAGCAACAGGTTAATGAAGCTTAAAACAAAGATCCACCTTTTTTCTACGTTGCTGATGCTCGTTATCTTAACGTTGACGAACACGGGCATCTATTTTGTGTACGGGAAATTGGCATATGACACGGAGTATAATCAGCTAAAGACGCAATCGCAGGACTTGATTGCTTCGCTCAGCCAGATGACCGAAAAAACGAATCCAGCGACGGTTCTCCATGCCTATAGACCACCGAATGGTGCGGTCCGTATTTTGGATCCAACGGGCAAGGTGAAAGTGGAGTCCGAATCGGCGGAAGGAATTAGGAGTTACCATCCTGAAATAAAACCAGGCGAACGCTATTCAATCGGTGAATTTGACAATACACCGATACTTACGATACGCGAGCATGTTATTTGGACAGACGGAAAAGTGGTTGAACTGCAAACGATTCAACTGCTAAGTGATGTAAAACATAATTTGAGCTTGCTCAAGCTTATCCTCTTCGGAGTGACCCTTATCGCGATGATTCCCATAACGATTTCAAGCGTTGCGCTTGGTCGCATCGTGATCCAACCAATTGATAATCTCATTAAAACGATGTCACAAAGCCGGCAAACGGGAACATACGAGAAGATTGAGGTCCCAGCCGAAGGGAAAGACGAAATGGCGCAGATGGGCCATGAATTCAACGATATGATGGGGCAACTCGAGAGCAATTTTAAAAAACAAGAACAGTTCGTTTCCAATGCCTCGCATGAATTAAAAACGCCGCTCACTGTTATAGAAAGCTACGCGCGGCTTCTCTCACGCCGCGGATTTGATGACCTTTCGGTGGCAAAAGAGGCAGTCGGAGCAATTCTTGGGGAATCCATTCGGATGAAGGATATGATTGAGCAAATGCTCCATCTTGCAAGAAATCAAGAACATGTTGCGTTTAAGTTTGAGGAAACGGATATTAATTCTTTGGTTGAAAAGACCTTACAACCAATGCGTCAAGCACACGCAAGAGATTTCATTCTAGAAGGGAACGGTTCTGTGGTTGTGGTAACGGATGCTGAAAAACTTAGACAATTATTATTCATCCTCCTTGATAATGCACGAAAATATAGCGAACGAGAAATTAAAACGACTATTTCGGAAAATGAAACTGCTATTTCCATTGCTGTTACTGACTATGGAAACGGAATCCCTAAAGAAGCCTTACCGCACATTTTTGACCGATTCTATCGAGTCCATGAAGACCGAAACCGTAAAACAGGTGGAACGGGCCTTGGGCTGGCAATTGCTAAGGAACTTGCAGACGGTCTTGGGGCAGAATTGAATATAGAAAGTAGCGTTGGCGTAGGAACCAGCTTCCGGATCATCATGCCGAAAAAACAGATTCTCACCGATTTTTAATGTTGGAATCGTATGATGAATGAAAGGAGGCGAGGAGTATGCATTTTTTGAAAAAATCATGGTTTATTCCGTCCCTGTTAACCTTAGTACTTCTAACAGTGGGCGGATTTTATATAGGAAGCTTGATCAATAAGCAGGAACCGATGGCGGCTGATACGATCCGAACTCAGTTGGAGAGCATGTACGGCGGAACTGTTGACCGCCTCTCAATAACGAACGGCGTTTATCAAGCAGAACTGAGCCGAGGTGAAGCGGTTTATTCGGCTGAAGTTGACGCAACGACAGGAAGTGTTTTATCGCTTACCCAGACTGGTGAAATGAAGGAAGAGATTCCGGACGTGCTTTCTGAGTCTAAGGTGAAAGAAATTATAGCGGGGAAATATAGCGGTGAAACGGAACGGATTTCATTGATTACAGGCGGCGAAGCGCCGATTTACGAGGTGAAGCTGTCGAAAGACACGAAGTTTACAAAGGTGACAGTCGACGCCATGACGGGGAAAATAATCACTGAAACCGTGAAGGAAACGACAGGGGAAAATGCGCTTATTACCAAGGAACAGGCAATTGCAATTGCGCAAACTCAACTAAAAGGTGATGTAGATGACTTTTCGTATGAAAAAACAAGCGATGGAGGCTACTACCTAATCGAAATCGAAGCAGCTGATGACCGGGAAGGTACCTTCCAGATTCATGCAATTTCAGGAAAAATAATGTCTGTCACATGGGATGACTAATCTCTCATCAAATTCTAATACTCCTCACAATGTCCTCTCATGTTCGCCGAGTAATATGAAGGTAACAACAAAAGGAGGAGATACAAGATGAAGAAATGGATGATGATTCCAGCATTGGCTGGCGTGCTTGTAATAGGTGGAGTTGCGGTGGCTGGGAACGCGGGACATAGTTTCGCGGCGACGCCAAAAGGTTTATTGACGATGGAAGAAGCGGAAGCAATTGCTGTAAAATCAGTAGGTGGAACAGTGACTGGAATTGAATTGGACCGTGAACTAGTGGGTGATATTTATGAGGTTGAAGTTAAAACAAACGGCTTTGAATATGATCTCGATATCGATGCGAAAACTGGAAAAGTATTGCGCACAGATAAAGAAAATGATGATAATGATGACGACTTTGATAACGACGATTCAGACGATAAAATGATTGTTCAAAATGGTAAATTCATAACAGAAAAGGCTGCTGTCAATATTGCGATGAAACAAGCAAAAGGCACTGTGACAGAAGTGAAATTAGACGAAGATGATGGCCGAGTAGTCTATGAAATCGAAATTCGAGATGGAAAATATGACTACGACTTTGATATTGATGCAATTTCAGGTGAAGTTCTGAAATTTGAAAAAGATAGTGATAAAGATAACGATAACGATTGAAGTAAAGGGGCTGTTCCTGAACAGCCCTATTTTTATGGGGAAAAATAATTTACACTTCGTATACTTTCCCAACTTCAGCAAGTTCAGTAGGCCCATCATATACGACGACAGCTGCATCAAGAATTTCTTCAATATTTCCGTGCAACGGCAAGTGGGTTAACACAAGTTGTTTTACTCCCGCCAATTTCGCCATTCTTCCAGCTTCGCTTCCGCCCATATGACCTGGTGCTTTCCCGATGTGTTCTTCATATAAATTGGCCTCGCTAATTAAAAGATCAGCGCCGCGTGCGAAATCAATCAGTTCATCTCGCCATTCTGTATCTGCGGTGAGTACAATGGACTGGCCACCGACCTTGAATTTCATTGCCAAGCAATAGACGGGATGTACCGTACGGCAAAAGCTCACTTTAAATGGACCTATTTGAATGACATCATCTTCTGAAATGCCAATGCCTATTGTTTGATCTTGGTACGAGAGTTTTGCGAAATTCTCTTGATCTTTAGTGTGCCCATAAATCGGTAATGGAGGAGCTTGATGACCTAGATAAAAATTAATGATCCTGCTGAATTGGAGACTCCCGACATCAGCAATATGGTCTGCGTGATAATGACTGATGACAACGGCGTCAATTTTTTCTAAAGGTAAATAATTTTGCAATGAGGAAAGTACGCCACTGCCGCAATCAATGAGACAATGGAAGTTATCGTGTTCGATCAAAAAAGACGAAGTGGCACTATTTGCTTTCGGGTATCCACCCCAGATACCGATTGGTGTTATTTTCATTATGAATTCCTCCAATTCCATTGCAAGTGAAAAAAGTGTACCTTGAAACGGAGTCAATTGAAAGTAGGAAGTGTAGAATAATATTGACCCTGTAGGATATAAATACTATAATGTATTCAAAGAATTCAAATAAAGGTGGGTATTAACTAACAGTGGCAGAATCTACACTCGAGCAATTGTGTACTATATATACGGACCTGTCAGCTGATGATATTCAACAATTAAAAAGTGTTGCTTCTACATTACAAATGTATGCGGATTTATCGGATGCTTACATGTTCATTGATTGTAAGATGAAAGACAATGAACAGGCAATTGTTGTTGCCGAGGCTTTTCCAAAGTCTATTAATGCTGTTTATGAAAATTCGGTTATTGGAAAGATAGTGTTTGATTCCTTTGAGCCGGGTGTGTTTTATAGTTATCGTAAAGGGAAGAAGTCACTAATTCGTCAGGCGGTAACACAAGAAGGAAGATCTGTGGAGCAAAGTGTAGTTCCTATTAAAAATAATATGCATCAAGTAATAGCTGTACTTATACAAGAGAAAGAAGTCTATCATGCCATGCCTTACACTAATAATCTTGAAGATCTTCCATTTGGACAGGAGTCAATCGGCTATGTCTTGGGGGATAAGAATAGTGAAATGCCGATAGTTTCGGACTTATTAATGGAAATTTTCCTGTTGACTGACCATGAAAATAAGTTGACTTATGCAAATCCAGTAGGTGTTAAATTCATAACAGAGATGAGTCATACGGAAGAAATACAAAATGTAAACTTAGTAGAGTTATTGCCTTTTCTTAAACCTGTATATGATCAGCAAGATGACGTTTTTGTATCTGAATTAACATTAGACCGTAAGAATCTCGTTGTCAAAAAAATTCGATTGCGGAAAAAGGATGAAATGAGAGGGACCTTACTCGTTATCCAAGACTTAACTGAGCTCCGTACGAAAGAAAAAGAACTTATGATGAAATCCGTTGTTATTCAAGAAATTCACCATAGAGTGAAGAATAATCTTCAAACCGTGGCAAGCTTACTTAGGCTACAAATGAGGAAGGGGATTTCCGAAGAAAGTAAATCCTACTTTGAAGATACGCTAAACAGAGTATTTAGTATTTCCTCCGTTTACGAATTGATTTTGGCTAATGAAGATGCAGAAGATGATGATGTGGATATCATTGAGCTTACAAAAAAGGTTTGTTCAACAATGACAATAAATGGCCCCAATAAAAAAGTGGGCTTGATTATTAGGTCAAATGGCAATAGAATATTAACATCATCAAGGAAAGCGGTTTCAATTGCACTAATTGTTAATGAACTCGTTCAAAACTCCTTGAAACACGCATTTCCAGGAGACACTCGCGGTGAGATTATTGTTAACTTTTATTCGAAGGCAGACTCTTTGGAGCTTCATATTTCCGACAACGGTGTTGGGATTAAACAAACGAAGTCTTCACTTGGTTTAGAAATTGTACGTAATTTAGTTGTGAATGACTTGAATGGCGAATTTAGTTATATGCCGGAAGACATAGGAACACACGCAGCAATTATGTTTCCAGTAAGTCCGGAGGTTATTATTTATTATGAGAAAGAAAATATTGATAGCTGAAGATGAATCCTTAATTCGTATGGATATCAAGATGATGTTAGAAGACCATGGCTACGATGTTGTCGGTGAGGCAGGGGACGGTGATCGAGCGATTGAACTCGCATTTTTACATAAACCGGACCTAATTTTGATGGATATTAAAATGCCCAAGATTAACGGACTACAAGCCAGTCAAATTATTGCCAATCAGTTAGACTTACCGATTTTAATCATCACGGCTTATAGTCAAAAAGAATTTATCAAGAAAGCACAACAGGATAATATTGTAGGTTATTTGGTCAAACCTATTGCAGAATCAAATTTAATACCAGCAGTTGAAATCGCTCTCCATCAGTCGGGTAAAGCAAAAAGACTGAAAGAGGATATTAAAAACGCGAAACAAGAAGTAGAAAAAAGAAAACTGATTGAACGAGCCAAAGGAATTCTAATGCAAATGGAACAAATAACGGAAGAAGAAGCGTTTAAACGAATGAGAGATTCTAGTATGACCAGACAAATGACAATGGAGTCATTGGCTAAGGAAATTATTGCACAACAAAAGTGAATAACAACAAGCAAAGGCGCTTAAAGAGATTGTTCTTTAAGGGCCTTTTTGTATTTCTTTGGGGGGGTGATTGCTAATTGACTACTAAATAAAGAACAAAATGATAACGTTTTTATTAAATTACTACATAATAGGGGGAATACTAATGGCGATGATAGGCACAGTAATTGTATATATTATTATGTTTTGTGCAGTTTTGGGGGCGTTTGCGGCAATTAAAAACCCGGAAGATGGGCTTGGTAAGGAATTTATGTCTGGTCTTCATGCGGTTGGTCATATCTTTGTACCGGCAGCTGGTATCATGGCATCCATACCTTATTTAACATGGTTTATCAGTAAGTTTATCGGACCTATTTTTGATGCTATTGGGGCGGATCCGGCAATTGCCGCGACGACAATCTTAGCATCGGATATGGGCGGGTATCAGTTAGCAAATGCATTGAAAACATCCTATGAAGGCTGGGTAATGGCATTAATTGTAGGATACATGGCGGGGGCAACAATTGTATTCTCGATACCTATGGGACTTGCAATGCTTGATAAAAGAGATCATAAATACATGGCACTTGGCGTAATGTCTGGTGTTCTAACAATTCCGATCGGTGCATTTATTGCTTCTGTATTGGTCGTATTGTTTAATACTGAAATTCGTGATGTCATAAGCACAACATCCGATTCTACGTATGAATTTGTCATCAGTTATGGACAAATACTAATTAACCTATTACCGTTACTCATATTCGTACTTTTAATCGCGGCAGGGTTGAAGTTCTTCCCACGTGGCATGATTGCAGGGTTTATGATTTTTGGACGTGTAATGGATGCGGCTATCAAACTAGTGTTAGTCTTCTCGATCGTTGAAATATTCACGGGTTTATTCACAACTATTTTTGGTGCATGGGGCTTCGATCCAATTATGGCGGATGAAGCAGATCAATTCCGCGCACTTGAAACGGCTGGTTATATTGGTATCATGTTAGCAGGGGCATTCCCAATGGTTTACTTACTACGTAAATATGCAGCGAAACCATTGGAAGCAGGTGGACGTAGGATTGGACTATCTTCCACAGGGAGTGCTGGTATCTTAGCGACAATGGCTAATATTTTGGCGATGTTCTCGCTAGTTAGATACATGAGGCCGAAAGATAAGGTCATTAACATCGCATTTGCAGTCTGTGCAGCATTCTTGCTAGGAGATCACTTGTCCTTTACGGCAAACTTCCAACCAAATATTATTTTGCCAGTAATTATTGGTAAATTAACAGCCGGTATCTGTGCAATTGGGATAGCGTACTGGTTATCTGTTCCAACAGCTCTGAAACTTGAAGAGAAAGACCGTGCAGATGGAACCATTCTTCCAGGCGAGTACTTAGAAGATGAAAAAGCCGAGAAGTAAGATTAAGCCTGATTGTACTAACCTTTTAACTATATAAGTTGAAATAAAGATTCCCTTGTAAGGCGCCTAAGCTAAGTTTTACATGTATAAATATTTTCGATATATATCCAGCAGAAAGGGGCAAATAAAGTGAGTGAAGAGAAAAAAAGGTTTATCCAAGAATTTGTACCCGGTAAGCAAATCACATTAAGTCATTTAATCGCTAATCCGAATCCTGATATGTTTCAAAAACTTGGTATTCAACAAGCAGGTGCGTTAGGAATTATGACATGCACACCAAGTGAAACAGTAATAATCGCGGGTGATTTGGCAACAAAAGCAGCGAATGTATCGATTGGTTTCTTAGATCGATTTACGGGAAGTCTTGTTATTGTTGGTAGTGTTTCAGAAGTCGACATGGCTATGAGTGAAATTAATCGATTTTTATCTGAAAGATTAGGATATACGCCAGCACTCATTACAAAGTCGTAAGGACGTGTTTGAGAAGATGAAAAACAGGGCGATGCTTATTGGTTCAATTGGCGCTGGAAAATCTACGTTAACGAATGCGTTATTAGGAAAAACAGTCGAGGCATTTAAAACACAGACATTGACCTATTACGATTGGATTGTAGATACACCCGGTGAATATACAGAGAATCCAATGTTTTATAAAAGCATTATGGCTACTGCTTTAGAAGTAACCCATGTGTTTTACTTGCAGGATGCAACAAACGGGAAAATGATTTTTCCGCCTGGATTTAGTATGGGGATTACGAAATTGCCGATTGGAGTGATTACCAAAAGTGATCATCCCAATGCAGACATAGCGCGGTCAATTGACATGATAAAGTCTGTTGTTTCGAGTGGGCCCATTGTCATTACTTCATCAGTTGAAGGAATTGGCATTGAGTACCTGAAAGAATTAGTGAAGTTAAATGATATGAATTCAATGAAAAACTTCGTAATCGCCGCTATGGACGATAAGCTTTTATTCAACGACTACCTTTACACTTCACGTAATGTTTGATATATTAATACTATTAAAAGTTAATGAACACGGCAAAGGCGCCTTTACTACTCGGAGAGTTTTCTTCGGGTCTGTAGAGGCGCTTTTATTTTTTGTCTAGAGTCCAGGCGCCTTGCGCTTTTATATCACTTAAATGAGGTGTGAGTATGGGTGGTTCCAATCGCGAACCGGAGACGATGATTAGTGCGGGGATTGACATTGGCACGAGCACAACAAAGCTAATTATTAGCCGATTTTCATTGATGAATGTAGCAGGTACCACTCATGTTCCCAAAATTGAAATTGTAGATAAAGAAGTTCTATACAAGAGTCCTATTTTCAGAACACCTTTAACCAATCCTTCGACGATAAATGTTGTGGAGATTGAAAAAATTGTTCGTTCAGAATATGCAAAGGCCGGTATCGTTGCTTCGCAAATTGCAACCGGTGCAGTCATTATTACCGGTGAAACGGCGACAAAGCAAAATGCGAGCGAGATGCTTCACTATTTGTCAGGTGAAGTTGGTGATTTCTTAGTAGCTACAGCAGGACCGGATTTAGAAGGAATTATAGCTGCTAAAGGTTCCGGAGCATATGACTATTCTAGTCGTAGCGGAAAAGTAATTGCCAATATCGATATAGGCGGAGGAACGGCGAACATTGCTGTTTACAAAGATAAGGTACTTCTTGGCACATGTACATTGCATATTGGAGGGCGACTCATAGAATTTCATGAGGGGAAAGTAAATTCTATTTCTCCGCCTGTACAAAAGCTTTTAACGGAGCAAAATGTGTTATTACATGTGGGCGATAATCCAGAATCAAGGAATATTAAATTTGTAACCGATTTCATGGCGGAGTCGTTGGGAAGAATACTGAAAAATGATGTCCAAGAAAAGGATGAAGTGCTTTTGCTAGGACATCATCCCAACTGGCACGAAAAGATTGACACACTTGTTTTTTCGGGTGGTATTTCTGAGTGCATGTATAATCATGAACCGGATAAGGGGCAGAAATCGAATTACGATGATATAGGTGTACAGTTGGCAAAAGCTCTTCAAAGGAATGAAGCATTGCAAAGCTATTCATGGTTGGAGCCTGTTGAAACAGTACGGGCAACAGTTCTTGGGGCGGGCACGCAAACAACAGAAATTAGCGGAGCAACAATCCAGGTGGCATCGGATGAATTACCGCTTAAGAATATACCAGTTTACAATTATGCGTTTGGTGAGAATCTCCAAACTGGATTAGAAAACTTTGAAATAGCCGTTAAAAATGCAATCGATATATATGATGCGGCCAGAGAAGGACAGAACTTTGCATTATACATTTCCGAACTGCCTTATATGGGCTTTAGAGATATTCAAAAGTTAGCGGCCGCCATTATTCAGGTGATGGAACAACGACCTGATCCCGATCAACCGATTGTTCTAATTTTACAAACTGATCATGCAAAAGTGTTAGGTCAAACTTTGATTGCTATGCAAGTCAGGCAAAGCGTTATATGTATCGATCAAATTACTGTCGAACATGGTGATTATATGGACATCGGAAGAGCACTTGAATCCGGAGTTGTCCCTGTCGTCGTCAAAACATTAACATTTCACTCATCGTGAAGGAGGGTGTCTACTTTTGATATTAAAAACAACTTTAGGCGGCATAAGTTATAATTTCGCCGATCTGAAAGAAGTAATGGCAAAAGCAAATGAAGAAAAGTCGGGAGATCGGCTGGCGGGTGTTGCAGCGGAAACTGTACAAGAACGAATTGCTGCAAAAACGGTCCTCAGTGAAATCTTATTAAGTGATATTCGTAACAATCCTTTAATACCAATCGAAACGGACGAAGTTTCCAGAATTATTGAAGGCGATATAAATGAACGGATTTATGCAGAATTAAAAAATTGGAGTGTCGCTGAATTACGGGAATACATTTTAAGTAATAAAGTGGGCGACCGTGAACTGAAACGTATTAGCCGGGGCTTAACTTCCGAAATGATTGCTGCAGTTGCGAAGTTAATGTCTAATCTTGATTTAGTACATGCGGCCAATAAAGTTGAAATATTAACAACATGTAATATTACGATTGGTCAAAAAGGAACGATTTCATCTCGGTTACAGCCAAATCATCCGACAGACAACGTGGATGGAATGATTGCGTCTCTGAAAGATGGATTGTCATATGGAATTGGCGATGCAGTAATTGGGATTAACCCTGTTGACGACTCCGTTGAAAGTGTTAAACGGCTATTGCATGCGACAAAAGATTTCATGCAAGAATGGGAAATTCCTACTCAAAACTGTGTGTTAGCTCATGTAAATACGCAGATGAAAGCAATTGAACAAGGTGCTCCCGCAGATATGATTTTCCAAAGTATTGCAGGAACCGAAGTAGCAAATCGCTCATTTGGTATTACTGCAGAACTGATTGCAGAAGCAAAAGATCTCGCTATGAAACAGGGAACGGGTTCAGGCCCACAAGTTATGTATTTTGAAACGGGTCAAGGGTCAGAGCTGTCGGCAGAAGCGCATCATGGAATTGATCAATTAACGCTAGAATCTAGAAATTACGGATTCGCAAGACACTTCGATCCGTTCATCGTAAATACGGTGGTCGGTTTTATCGGACCTGAGTACTTGTATAACAACAAACAAGTCATACGTGCTGGTCTCGAAGATCACTTCATGGGTAAAATGCACGGCATTCCGATGGGTGTGGACATCTGTTACACAAATCATATAAAAGCAGACCAAAATGACATTGAAGATTTAGGTGTCTTATTATCTGCTGCGGGTGTCAACTTCATCATCGCTACTCCTATGGGAGACGATGTAATGCTGAATTACCAGTCGATGAGCTTCCATGATGTAGCAACGCTTTTACAAACGTTTGGTAAAACACCGGCGCCGGAATACTTAAAATGGCTTGAAAAAATGGGGATTTATGAAAATGGTCGCTTAAGTGCTCGAGCAGGCGACCCTACTATATTTACACGTTAGGAGATGACATCTGTGAATGAACAACTCATTGAAAAGATTACGAAGATGGTCGTTGAAAAACTCCAAACAAGTAACTTGAAAACAGATGATCGTGATAATGACAACAAACAGATGCCTGTTATGTTGTTTCAAGAGACTTTAGTAGGAAATCATTTTACAGAGGAAACAGTGCGTGCAACTCCTGATGGAAATGTGAAATTCTTCGATACGGCGCTAGAGGATAAAAAGCCGAAAAGCGTAAATCTGCAAGCAAGCAAAAGTAAGCCTGTAATAGAGGAATCAAATAAGGAAGCGTACTTAGCTGATCTTCGTAAGAAAACACCTGCACGGATTGTAGTGGGAAGAGCTGGTACTAGACCGAAAACAGCTACCTGGCTCCAATTCAGATTTGACCATGCAGCAGCTGTAGACGCTGTTTACGGTGAAGTTCCGCAAGAAATATTGGAACGATTGGGCTTCCTCCAATTGCATTCAAAAGTGTTGGACAAAGAAGAGTATATCCGACGACCTGATTTAGGAAGAAGATTATCGGATGACTCTAAAAAAATGGTTGCGGAAAAATGCCAGCGCGCTCCAAGGGTACAAATTGTTGCTTCTAACGGACTAAGTGCCAAAGCACTTGAAGTGAATTTAGAAGATGTCTACTTATCATTGGAGCAGTCGTTAAACAATTTAAATATTGAGATGGGTACCACTATTTATGTTGATAAAGGCAGAGTTGCTTTAATGGATGAAATAGGTGAAATCCTGCAGCCTGATGTCGTCATCATTTTAATTGGGGAGCGTCCAGGACTTGTCTCGGCAGAATCATTAAGCGCCTATATTTGTTACAAACCCCGCATTGGAACGATTGAAGCGGAACGCATGGTCGTTTCAAATATTCACAAAGGTGGAATTCCACCGGTGGAAGCAGGAGCGTATCTTGGAACTGTTATCCAAAAGATATTGAAGTATGAAGCAAGTGGCGTTTCACTTGTTAAGAAGGAAGGATAGGAGGTGTGTAGATGTCATGAAGAAAGTTCATGCAGAAGTGTTGTCTATGCAAGTTATTCCTAATGTAGATGCTGGGCTAGCTACGAAGTTTAATTTAAAGCCTTACCAACGGAGTTTGGGGTTATTTACAACAACGATTGATGACGTGGGTTATACGGCTGCCGATCAGGCAACGAAAGATTCGGACGTCGAAGTGGTCTATGCAAAAAGTTTTTACGCAGGATCGGCACATGCATCGGGTCCTCTTTCAGGAGAATTTATCGGCATCATAGCAGGTTCATCTCCGGATGAAGTGAAAAGCGGCCTTGATTCGATTCGTACCACAATCGAAAATACGGCTTACTTTGAAGCCATCAATGATGATGAAAATCATGCGTTATATGCGCATACAATTTCAAGCTGTGGAAGTTATTTGGCAGAGGTTGCTGGGATTTCACCCGGCCAATCGCTTGCTTACTTAATCGCTCCGCCAATCGAAGCAATTGTAGGACTGGATGCGGCGTTAAAGGCGGCAGACGTTAGTGTGTGTGAATTTTTCGCTCCGCCTTCTGAAACGAACTTTGGTGGAGGGTTACTAACAGGCAGTCAATCTTCTTGCCAAGCAGCGGCGGATGCGTTTAGAGAAGCCATTTTGAATATGGCGAAGAGGCCTTTAGAATATTAGGAAAGGAGAGAGTGCAGTGGTAATAGCAATAGATGCTGATTTATTAGCTCTCCAGGAAATGCGTACAGCAGTGCAAATCGCTAAGGAAGCACAATTAGCTTATATGAGTTTTACACAAGAGCAAGTGGATCGTATCGTTAAGGCGGTTGCTGATGCGGCGTACGAACAGTCTGCAAGACTAGGTAAGATGGCAGTAGAAGAAACAGGAATGGGTGTAGCCGCTCATAAAACCATTAAAAATGAAGTTGGTTCAAGAGATGTTTACGAAAGTATTAAAGATTTAAAAACAGTCGGTGTAGTCGGTGAGGATAAAGTTAAAAAGGTTGTTGAGATAGCTGCTCCTTTTGGAGTGGTGGCAGCAATCATTCCAACAACAAATCCAACGTCAACCGCGTTTTTTAAAACATTAATTGCTTTGAAAACGAGAAACTCAATTGTCGTAAGCCCCCATCCCTATGCAATTCAATGTACAAACGAAGCGTTAAAGGTTTGTGACGAAGCGGCTGTGGCGGCGGGAGCACCAAAAGGGTTGATCCAGTGCTTAACGATGGCTTCGATGGATGCAACACAACAATTGATGAAGCATCCCGATGTGAACTTAATTCTTGCAACGGGTGGCAGTGCATTGGTAAAAGCGGCATACAGTTCAGGGAAACCTGCATATGGAGTCGGTCCCGGAAATGTTCCCGTTTATATTGAACGTTCTGCCAAAATCGAGAAAGCTGTTAAAGATATCATCGACAGTAAATCTTTCGACTATGGAACAATCTGTGCAACAGAGCAAGCGATAGTGGTAGACCGCAACATTTTAGAGCTAGTTAACCGCGAATTAAAGAAAAACGGTGCGTATATTTTATCAGATGAAGAAAAACTCATCATGGAAAAAGTAGTTTCACCTGTTCCGGGAAAAGTGAATCCTAAAATTGTTGGAAAAAGCCCGCAAGTCATTGCGAAATTGGCAGGCATTACACTACCCGAAGGGACACGTGTCATCGTTGGGATGGAAACAAAAGTAGGAAAAGAAATTCCTTTCTCACTTGAAAAGTTATCCCCTGTTTTCGCAATGTATGTAGCATCTGATCTGAATCATGCAAAAGAACTTTGTTTATCATTATTAAACCTAGGCGGCCGTGGGCATTCGCTGTCCATTCATACAGAAACAGACGCTATCGCACGTGAATTTGCGATGGATATGCCTGTCTCACGTATTTTAGTAAACACGATGTCATCCGTTGGAGCGGTTGGGGGCACAACAGGTTTAATGCCTTCGATGACATTAGGTTGTGGGACATTCGGGGGAAATATTACATCCGACAATGTAACAGCTAAGCATTTGTTAAACATTAAACGAATGGCTTATGGCATTAAAGAAGTACAGCTTCCGAAAAATACAGCTGATTCAAGTGAAGACGTAACAGAACAAGTAGTCTCACAAGTATTGAAATCTATGAGTTCAAGTGACAATGTCAATCCTGAAATGGTGAAAGACTTAGTCAACGAAATCGTGAAACAATTATCTAAATAAGAATACTTCAATACCTCTGCAAACTAGCGAAGGTGCCTTAAAAGAGGCTTCCCCAAGCGCCGCAGCGGATTCAATGAAATGCTTCATTTCAACATACCAAACTAAAAATTACTAGGAGGAAACAGACATGAATAGAGAAGGTACAGCATTAGGAATGGTAGAAACTAAAGGATTAATCGGTGCAATCGAAGCAGCAGACGCAATGGTGAAAGCAGCAAGTGTACATCTAGTTGGTAAAGTACATGTAGGTGGAGGAATTGTAACTGTTTTAGTACGTGGAGATGTAGGTGCAGTTAAAGCGGCGACAGATGCAGGAGCTGCAGCGGCACAACGTGTAGGCGAATTGCTATCTGTTCATGTAATTCCAAGACCGCATGATGAGCTTGAAATGCTATTACCTAAATCAGATAACTAATACTCGCATGTTTTTAACAGGAAGGCGGTAACGACATGGATCAGCAATTGATTGAAAAAATTGTGGGGGAAGTACTTGGCCAATTAACAAAAGCAGAAATTGAACCAAAACAAGCACCTGTACTTCCTCCAAATACAATACCAATCGCTGTTTCTGCTCGTCACGTCCATTTGTCGCAAGAACATGTTGAGATACTATTTGGTAAAGGGTATGAATTAACGAAGAAAGCTGATTTATCCCAACCAAATCAATTTGCAGCGAATGAGACAGTAGTCATTGCAGGTCCAAGAGGGAGCATTGAACGTGTTCGTGTACTTGGCCCTGCGCGCTCGTTGACGCAAGCAGAAGTCAGCTGGACAGATGCTATGAAGCTTGGCGTTAAGCCGCCACTTCGTGAATCAGGTAATATTGCAGGTTCAGGAGCATTTACGTTAATCGGGACAAAAGCAAGTCTATATCTCGATGAAGGGTTAATCATTGCCCAAGCTCATATTCATATGCAGCCCGAGGACGCAATGCAATTGGGCGTACAAAATGGCGAGTATGTAACGGTAGAAGTAGCTGGAATACGACCGATTGCTTATCGTAACGTGAAGATTAGAGTTTCTGAGCGGTATCGTTTAGAAATGCATATCGATACAGATGAGGCAAATGCGGGTTTAATCACGCAGGGAACGGTTGGGCATGTTATTCGCTCTGGCGAAGTTCGTTCAAGCGTACTTGTCGACAATAAAACGTCAGAGATTATTGTTAAAAACCAGCATGATTTTAAAAAGAAATTGCTGTCAAATGATGATGTCAGAGAAATTACGGCAACTGAGATTATCGTTGAAAAAGGAACAATCGTCACAGCACTTGCGCGTGATACAGCAAGAGATTTAGGTAAATCTATTTCCGTTAGAAAATAGAAAAAGGTGATAGTCATGCGTTTAGGAAAAGTGATTGGAAACGTTTGGGCAACACGCAAAGAAGAAGGATTACAAGGTGTGAAATTACTGATCATCCAACCTGAAGATGCGTATGGTAACCCGGTGAGAACACATTTTGTTGCCGCAGATCGACTTGGCGCCGGAATTGGTGATCAAGTCATTGTAACAAGTGGCGGTTCATCGCGTTTTATAGATAAAGATAACCCCATTCCAATTGATGCGGTTGTGATTGGAATAATCGATTCAACAGAAGTGAAGAGAGGTGAAATCGATGAGTCAATCAATCGGAATGATTGAAACAAAAGGATTAGTCGGTTCCATGGAAGCGGCAGATGCAATGATTAAAGCGGCTAACGTTAGATTGATAAAACAAGAATTTATTGACGGAGGAATCGTGACGGTTATTGTTCAAGGTGATGTTGGCGCTGTGCAAGCAGCTGTCGACGCCGGCCGTGAAGCTGCGAAGCGTGTAGGTGAACTTTTAGGAGCTCACGTTATTCCGCGTCCAGACGAATCTGTTTATAAAATGGTTAAACCCCTTGACTATAATGAGTTTGAACAACAGAAAAAACAAGTGAAACTTACACCTGCACCTACTACTAAAGAGCAGGTAACAAAAAAGACTGATAGTTAATGGTTATGGAAGGGTGAGCATATTTGGCTTTTCGGAGAAATAAAATCGCCGTAATTGGTGCGGGTTATACCGGTGCCACAGTAGCTTTAATGCTAGCGCAAAAAGAGTTGGGTGATATTGTATTGCTCGATATCCCTGAACAAGAAAACCCTGTAAAAGGGAAAGCGCTTGATATACTACAAACAGGTCCTGTTCAAGGTTTCAATGCAAAAGTAATGGGGACTTCCAATTACGAGCATATTCAAGACGCGGATATGGTCATCATTACTGCAGGTATTGCAAGAAAACCTGGTATGAGTAGAGATGATCTTGTCAATACGAATGCAAAAATTATGCGTGCTGTATCGGAGCAAGTGAAAAAATATGCACCCGAAAGCACTATTTTAATTTTAAGTAATCCTGTAGATGCAATGACATATGTCTGTTATAAAACGACGGGGTTCCCTAAAAATAGAGTCATTGGTCAATCGGGTGTACTTGATACAGCCCGCTTTAATACGTTTGTCGCTGAAGAGCTGAATATTTCAGTGGAGGATATTTCCGGGTTTGTTTTAGGGGGGCACGGGGATGATATGGTGCCTCTTGTTAGGTATTCCTACGCAGGTGGTATACCCCTTGAGAAAATCATTCCTCAAGATCGCATGGATCAAATCGTAGAGCGAACGAGAAAAGGCGGCGGTGAAATTGTTTCCTTACTTGGAAACGGAAGTGCATACTATGCGCCAGCTGCTTCACTTGTCGAAATGGCCGAATCAATTATTCGTGATAAGAAAAGGATTTTACCGTCAATTGCTTATCTAGAGGGAGAGTACGGCTATACTGATTTATATTTAGGTGTTCCAGCTGTGATTGGCGGGAACGGTATAGAGAGCATTATTGAGCTTCCGTTAACGATTGAAGAGAAGGCCGCGCTAGACAAGTCGGTTGAATCAGTTCGTTCCGTACTGGAGATATGTGATAAATAATCAAGGGCATTCCGGTTATTCGGGATGCTTTTTTTGTGTCTTGTAAATTACGATATCGAGATAGGCGGTGATAAATCCGTTCGAGTCGGTGATAAAGTGCTTCAAGGCGGTGATAACCAAGTTCATGCCGGTGATAAAATGCTTTAAGGCGGTGATAAAACCAGCAATTCAACTAGGCGATGGGAAGGTGCAAGTAATGGGAAGGTGAGCATAGCATGCCACTTGCTGGTCAAAAAAAGATAATAAATTGAATATTCTTTTTAATGATGGTTTCTGTGATCAGAATATGGTACGATTTCCTTAAGCAGACGTCAAAAACTAGCGAGGAGGTTGAGGAAATTCATCAGTAAACGAAGAAAGGAACCATTGCTACTTGAGGGGGTAAACGCGGCTATCGAGCGTATAGCGCCGGAACAAGGAACAATTCTTCCTCTATTGAAGGCTAGATACGCATCAGTAAAAGCTGGGTTCGGCGGAGAACAGCAACTAGACAGGATATTTGAAAGCTATTCTTTTCCAATGAAACACCAAGTCCTGTACGATTTATCTCTTACATCGAGTACTCATTTTCAAATGGATACATTATTCATCACACCGTCGTATGCAATAATTTTTGAAGTAAAGAACATTGCTGGAAAACTTAAAGTAATTAATAATCCACCACAATTAATCCGTACACTGGACAACGGGGAAGTGAAGGGTTTCAACAGCCCTATTACCCAAGTGCAGAGTAATTGTGAGCTACTGCGGGACTGGTTTCAAGCACGCGATGTCTATTTACCGATTTACGGTGCAATCGTTTTGGCTTATTCAACACAACGTATTGAACTATTTGACACGGAAATTCCATTCCTATTCCCAAAGGCAGTTCCCACTTACATTCGCAGTCTTTCCGCAGAACCCCCACTGTTGGACGATGCAAGCTTCAAAAGGCTAGGGCATGAACTTGTTGCCAGCCATCGCGAATTTATTCCACCCCCAATCAGCTTCACCTACCCTGATATTCAGAACAAAATTATAACAGGCGTTGCATGCCCATCATGCGGTCTTTTTGGAATGAAAAAATATATGAAAGGTTGGCGTTGTACAGCATGTGATGGGACAAGTCCAGATGCCCATAAAAAAGCAATCCGTGATTGGTTTCTTTTATTCGGAGGGGCAATGAAAAACAAAGACTGCCGGGAATTTTTACACATTGATCGCCAACAAACAGCTAATCGGATTTTAAACAGCATGAATTTACAAACGGAAGGGGCGAATCGAAATCGAAGTTACTCGATGAATCTCAGATTGAAATGTGAAAAGCGCACCTAATTCAAGTGCGCTTTTTCATTTTGAGTTATTTTGGCCATGACGGTGATAAACTTGTTTGAGTCGGTGGTAAAGTGTCCCATGGCGGTGATAACCTCGTTGGAGTCGGTGATAACTCGTCTCACGTCGGTGATAACCCTAACATCAACCGCGAAGCTGGTCACAATTCGTACGCCCATTCCTCTTTCAAGATCAAATATAAGACAAGCAAAGTGTTTTCAAGATCAAGGTGGCTTTTTCCTGCTATTTCTAATCCTAATTTAGGGAATAATAATCCGGCCATTTGTAGGGTAAGTTCAGATCTTTCGTTTGTTGGCAACTGCATAAGACGATTACTATAGGTGTTAATGAGGTTCCAATCTTTCTGGCTGAGTGATTGTAAAGCCCACTCATCAATGGTGAAATCGTCTTTCGTTAGGCCTTTTTCTATGATTTCTTTTTCAATCGGTGAAAGCTTCTTCTTTCGTTTCGCTTTTCTCTCATGGACGACGATTGTCCCTGCCACAAGGTCCCCAATTCTTTTATGTGTTGGATGGAAGTAAATCATTATGATGCCCAGAAAGTAACCTGCCGGTAAATTATCAACAATCCGAAGAAAGTTACGAATAAAACTAGATAAGAGTGTCAGACTATGGCCATTTTCCTGAATGGCTCGAATCCCGACGATTCGCTTTCCAATTGTTCTCCCGCCTGAAAAGTATTCGAGAGCGATAAAATACCCTGAGTTAATAATAAAGAGGCCAACGATTGTAAGTCCTAATAGAAGGGAGTCTGTACCTGCATAAGCCAATAGGTCCATCTCGCCAGTAAAAAGGATAATAAGAGAAATAATGATTAACGCATTCACGACGAGTAGAATAAGTTGGTCGATTATAAACCCTGTGGCTCTACTACCAAGACCCGCAAGCTGAAATTGAAGAGATACGAATTCCGGCGTTTTAATTCCTACTTGCTCTTGTTTCACAATGATTTCCTCATTTCTGGTGGAGTTTTCATTTTATTACAAGTTGTTCAAGTTCATCTGCTATACTTGTATTTATATACATTTGTTACTATCTATATATGTTGATATAAAGAATCCCCTCAACAACGCTAGGCTACCCCTATGAGGCGCATACGCTAGAGATTATATAGAATCATTAGTTCAACATAACTAGACAGAGGTATTTTGGAAACTCTTTCAATCAATAAAAAACAAGAAGGTGACTAGATGAATATAAAGCAATTTGTAAAGTTGCATCGTGATGATTGGAATCAGCTTGAAGATCTAGTATCAATCATGCATAAAAGGAAATCCGTTATGACGGGTGCCACGATTGATAAATTTTATCGGTTCTATCAAAAGGCAACCCAGAATCTATCCTATTCACAAACGTATTTTCCCGAGGACGAAGTAACACTTTACTTAAATGGACTTGTTTCGAAATCGCATAATCTCTTATATAAAGACCAAATATCGAGTATGAAACAAATTGGGCATTTTTTGAGCACAACATTTATTCGCCTATTTTTAGAACAATGGAAGTTTATCGTTGCTGCAATGCTGTTGTTTACATTAGGTGGGGTAGGAAGCTTTTTCGCGGTTGTCAATGATCCGCAAACGATGCATGGGATCTTACCAGCAGAAATAGCTCAAGGTGTGAATCCTGAACAACTAGGTAGTGCAGATGGTCAGGTTAATTCTTCGGTGATGTCCGCCAGTATCATGACAAATAATATTAATGTGGCGATCTTGGCATTTGCCGGCGGGGTCACATTTGGTTTATTAACAGTCTATGTACTCATTTATAATGGTATTGTAGTGGGGGCCCTCGCTGGCTTGTTCTTTCATTATGGGAAATCATATGAGTTTTGGGCATACATCGTTCCCCATGGAATGATTGAGCTTACAGCTATTTTTATCGCAGGTGGTGCCGGTCTGTTAATGGGCTATAAGCTCTTTGTTCCAGGACAATTTTCCAGAGGCTATCAGTTAAAGAAACAGGCACAACGTTCTGTCCAACTTTTGATAGGGACAATTCCTTTATTTGTAATTGCTGGATTGATCGAAGGTTTCATCACCCCAGCAGCGATTCCCTTGGCAGCGAAGTATAGTGTTGCATGCATAACCGTGTTTGGCTTAGTTCTGTATATAGTGATTGGCAGGGTATTACTAGCAAAAAGACAGCTTATATAAGATTACGATTCATAATATCGATATAATGGGAAACTGCAGCTACTGCAAGTTTGTCCTCGCGGGCCTCAATCATTTGTAGGCCTTGCTTTTCCCATTTTAATTTTTCTTTTTTCTTGATCAAAACTTGCTGCTGGGCAATGCTTTTTTCCATCGCGCTTCGAACGTCTACGGGTACCTCATTGGCTTTCTTCAATATCGCCACATCTTCAATTCCGATCATCAAAAACACATGTCTTTGTCTTAGACGCTGTAAATATACTAGCGCGCTTTCCTCATGAAGAAATGTGCGTACATCACTAAATAAGAGTAGCAAGCTTCGTTTCTTTTGCATCGTTTCCAAATAAGTGAGCACAGCCGCATAATTTGACTCTGCTGTATCGACTTTAAGGTTGTAGACTGCCTGAAGGATTGTCTGTAAATGTGTCATGCCTTTTGCGGGTGGTATAAATACTTTCACTTCTTTTGAAAATGCTACTATAGAGACATAATCTCCTTTTTGTAAAGCCGCCGCGGTCACTGTTAATGCGGCTTCCAGCGCTTTCTCAAGGCGATTGCCTATCGCTAGTTCCGAGCCCATCATTCGCCCGCAATCAATTAGAATGGTTACATACTTTCCATGCTCAGGTTCATATTCATTAGTCATCACTTCTTGAAGCTTTGCAGTTTGCCGCCAGTTGATCATCCGTGGATCATCACCTACAGCATAGTTTCTAATCTGTGCGAAATCTCCTACACCGCGTTGTTGCTTACGAATTTTCGAGCCATCATATAATAAAAAACGCTGAGCGTTCCCTAAATAGTGTTTCGTCTCTGTTAAATCGGGGATCACTTTTACAGAATCGACTAATTCAATCGTCTGTTGCTTTGCCCACAACCCAAAACGACTTGTATAACGAAAGTAAAGCCGCTCAATGTCATACTTACCTCTAACGGGTGCATTTGTTTCGTAAGTAACTATACTTGCGGATACCCTCGGAGCCTCCCCACGGAGCGGAAAAGGCCGCTTAAATGACTGGGGAATATCATCCACTAAGAAAAAGCGAAGATCAAATTCGGAAGTATTACTTACTTCAATCTCTACTGTATAGCTGAGATTACGCTCTAGCTCTGTAGTGATTGTACGCCGAAAGCTCAGTTGACTTTTCTTAGGTGAATAAATTAAATCCAGTAAACTTACTAAAATAACACCGACGTTCAAGGTAATGATCAAGGACCAAGTAATCTCGAGTAGGCTTCCAAGTAAAATGACAAGCAACGAAAAGACTAGGTAAGCACTGAGTAATCGTTTCGTCGGTAAAATTCCTCTACCTTGGAACAGGAACCGAGCCCACAAGTTCTTCAATGATTTGGTCAACGGCCGCTCCCTCCATTTCTACATGTGGCGCTAATTGAATCCGATGCCTTAATGAAGGTTTCGCTACTATTTTAATATCATCTGGCGTCACATAGTCTCGACCCGCTAAGTAGGCCCATGCTTGGCATGCCTTACCAATCGAAATCGCTGCTCTTGTACTCGCACCAAAGCGGATTGAATCTGTTTCCCGGGTCTTTCTGACAATCTGCATAATGTAATCTAGCACGCCATCCTCAATCGTCACACGCTGAATTTCTTCTCTAATTGTCAAGAAAGCCTCCATATCTAGTACGGGAGTAACCAGGCTTGTATCAAAAGTTTTTTCAATCACTTGTTTAAGTACATTTTTTTCTTCTGCAAATGAAGGGAAATCAATTTTTAACTTAAATAGGAAACGATCTTGCTGAGCTTCGGGCAAGGGATACGTTCCTTCGAATTCAATCGGGTTTTGTGTCGCCACAACAAAAAACACATCTGGTAATGGATACGTGTTTCCTTGAATGGTAACTTGTTGTTCTTCCATCGCTTCTAAAAGTGCTGCTTGCGTTTTTGCTGGCGTTCGGTTAATTTCATCTGCCAAAAGGATGTTGGTAAATACAGGTCCTTTTAGCGTTTCAAACGTGCCTTCTTTCATATTGTAGATCATACTTCCGGTAATATCACTTGGAAGTAAGTCTGGTGTAAACTGGATTCGGCGAAAACTTCCGCCAAGAAGTTCTGCGAGCGATCTAACCATTTGTGTTTTTCCAGTACCCGGAACTCCTTCGAGTAGAACATGTCCTCCTGATAAAATTGCAGATAATAGAAGCTTGAGGTTAGTGCTTTGACCTAAAATACGTTCTTCATATTTTTCTAATAAGGTTAAAACTTGTGCTCTCATCCTTCTTCAACCTCTTTCCTGATCTTCTCTAGTCTTTTAGACCATAACAAGTATTCCTGCTTGCTCACTGTGCTCTTTTCTAACATATCTGCCAAACCACTTAATAGGGAGTGAATCTCTCCTTTTTCCAAATGTGGCCACTTTCGTTCGAATTGTGCGGTGAGATCCTTCCATTCCTGATGATAAGGAATTCTCCAATGTTCTTGTAGCAAAGTCATGACATAATTAGCTTGAATAACTAACGAATCATGATAACGATGCCCTCTAATATACCAGGCAGCTAAAGCTTTAATCCCTTCATCACTGAAGCGAACTGTTTCTTTTCTCGAAATGAAAACAGGTCCGAATCGCTTTCCATGGTGCCACAGCCAAAGAATTGTCAAAAGGGCACCTTGAATCATTAATAACAAAAACCAGCGTGGATAGATGTTCAAAATGGTTGTGGCATTTTTCACATCATGGATGTATTCATCAAATAAAATGACTTTGCTATCCACGTCTTTTAGAAGTGCTAAAATGAGTGCAAGATGATCATCCGTTACTATTTCTCCGTTCATAATCCATTTCGGAGAATTAGTTACAATCAATTGACCCTCACCAACTACTCGCTTTAACGCAATTGTGCCTGCATCATCAGATAGTAAGATTTCGTCTTGAGCATTTTCTAGAAGCCTCACTTGGCTAGTCACGTCAGTTTTAGTACGATAACTAGCGCCTGCTGGGTCAAACAGATTTACTGCGTCAGTTTCCACGACTTCTGTTTCTAGTCCAAACATCCCTTTCGGATTTTCTTTGAATAACAGGATTGTATTTCCTGCTTCCATAAAGCGGTTGTAGCTGTCCAGTTCTGCACTGTTCGGTGTAAAGTATGGTTCGATCATAATGAGTAGTTGATTTGCTGGCTTGTTTGGTAATTGGCTTGGAGAATCGGACCATCTTTTGACAACATCCTGATGATTCAGTGCGTATGTATAAAATGCCTTCACACCTGTAGGAGAAGGAGAATCAGAAGCATACATTGGATACTCTTTTAGTTGTCCTTGGATTAAGATATACCGTGAAAACAGTAGCACAGTCAAAAGAATTACTAGCCATACCCATATTTTTTTATTCGCTATTGGGTTCTGCAATCTATCTTCCTTCCTCCTTTCTCCTGAACACTTTGCTTATTCATCCGCTTCACTTAGGTATTTCATTACTTCCTTCTGAAATTGAACGTAGTCCTCTTTTTGTACTTCTCGCTCTCCATATGTGGCTTCATCGAAAAAATAGGCGAGATGTTGAAATTGATCGGCTGATTGTTGATTTACTTTCTTTAATTCTTCATAATACTCCCAGTTAGTTTTCCAAATCCTTGCTTCTAACCATTCTTTTTCATGGAAATACAGGAGCAATGCTATAAATAGATGACGAGTAGCGGAAGAGAACTTTTCCAAGTCCTCCTGTTTCATTGCTTCAGTTACATGCATTTGATATGACCAATCAATTTCCTGCGTTGATTGCAGGGGAGGTGTCTCACGGAACTTCCTTTTTCGACTACGATTACGTATAACAAAAAATAGTACGGTTACCATTAATAGAAGCGTAATGACAATAATAATCGTCAAAATCGGTCCAGCTAACATACTCGTTGTTTTTAATGCAGGAAACAACTGGTCTAATTGATCTGCAATCCAGTTTTTAGCTTTTTCCAACCAAATCGAAAATATAGTACTGGACTGATCACTATAATTCGTATACTCAGTTTCGTTTAAAATCTTTTCGAGTTCATCTCTTGCGTCATCTACATTATCCATAGATTATCACCTTTAATTGTTTCATTATTGAACCACGTTATAATCATCAATCATTTCTTTTAAATCGTCTGCATCATGCCTGACTTTTAAATCTAGGTACATGACTGCATAACCAACAGAGAAAATCATTGTCGTAAATATAGTCGCTAGGGATACAATCAGTGAAAGGAGTACACTATTTCCTAAAAATAGACCGAAAGCCAATTCAATTACGGTACTAATAACACCGATAATTAAAGAAAAGATAATATAGAGGCCGATTAAAAACCAACCGCGCTTACGAGTTAGCCTCCAACTTCTTGTGAAACCCGGAGAACCTTCACCGAGTACAGCAGATCCAAGATAAAAGCTCCAACGAGTTAACAGGTAGCCACTACCGATAGCAAGTGCTATGAATAGGATAATCCCTACAACTATTCCAACAGTTGAAGAAGTGGCAAGGGAGCTTATTAGTAAAAACACTAAAATAAACACTGGAATAAGGATCAAGCCAATTGTTATTAAAGAAAATAAGATGGTACTACCAATAATAGGACCGTATCGTGAAAAAGCTTGTTTAATGACTGAACCAATGGTGTATGTTTCATTTTTTCTTATCCGATTAACGACTAATAAAATGGCTGCTGTAGCGACTGGAAATAAGAAGAAACTAGTAATTCCTACAAGAGCAGTTCCGAGATCGGCTCCTAGACCCGTGGATTCCGCCCCCTCGAAGCTTGAAATTATCTTTTCATACCAAGCTCCAGTAGCACCCATTTCCCTGAAAAAGCCTACTCCAGAACTGAGACTAATCAATGCTTGAATCAAGTAAATTGGACCCATAAAAATAAGGGAAATAATGAAAAAATCCCGAAACCTGCTTTTGCTCAAACTAAATGTTAGATCAAGGATTTCTCCAAATCCTTTTGGTCTGTTAAGTCTTTCATTCATTTTATTCATCTCCTTAAAATTCTCATATTTACTATTCTAACACTATTTTGATAGTGAGTGTTTTGCGAACCAGAAGAAGTATTCGGAAAAGTCCATGTCATCTAAGCTTTTAGGCAAAAAAAATAAGCACCATGAAGGTACTTATTTTCAACCGTGTGTTCGAACCCACGGCTTATTTTTCTTTTATTAATCCTGACTCAATAAGGAAATTTTCCGCAACTTGTTCGACCATCATACCGTCATTGTCGACTTTCGCATTCATTTTCTGCATTGCTTCTTCATCAATCATTCCTTCAAGCATAATGAGCACCTCTTCAATTTCGGGGTACTCCACTAACGTCTCTTTCCGTACGATTGGAAGTGCATGGTATGGTGGGAAATAGGATTTATCATCCTCTAGTACACGTAAGTCATAATCTTGTAGCTGACCGTCTGTCGTATATGAGTTGATAACATCCACTTCTTTCGCGCCAATGGAACGGTACATGATACCATGGTCCATGCCTTTGACGTCTTTGAATTTCAGTCCGTATTCTTCTTGAAAGCCTGGTAAACCATCCGGGCGGTCGATGAATTCGAAGACTGCACCTAGTATGAAGTCCTCTGAAACTTTAGCGAAGTCACTGAATGTCACAACACCGAGTTCTTCGGCTCTTGATTCATCAAGGGCGAGTGTATACGTATTGTTGAAACCAAACGTATTGAACGCAATCATACCGTCGCCATCAACGAGTCGTTTCGTTGCTTCCAATGTTTCTTCGGCTGTGCCGGGATCTTCATGGTAATAGTTGACGACGATTGTCCCTGTATAGTCAGGAATAACGTCGATAAGGCCGTTTAACATAGCGTTCCAAACAACGTTGGAGCCGCCAAGGTTTTCTTTATAAATGACTTCAATATCTGTTTTATCTTCAATTAATTGCCCCATGACATGTGACAAAATGATACTTTCTGTATTGTTCCGTGAACCGAGTGTTAGTGACTCTTTTTCGATGAAAATACAGCCCGACAGCATACTCACAATGAGCACTGTCGAGAATAGAACTAGGAATTTCTTTTTCATAGTTACTTCAATCCTTTCGGCGTTGTCCAGCGTTCAATCCCACTAAAGAGTGTTTCTAGGATAATCGCAAGGATTGCTGCCGGGATTGCCCCAAGTAAAATCAAACCATCAATTCCACGAGTAATACCTAGGAAGATGAAATCACCGAGTCCACCTGCTCCGATGAAAGCGGCAAGTGTTGCTGTTCCGACGTTAATGACTGCTGCTGTACGGATACCAGCCATGATAACGGGGATCGCAAGTGGTAGTTCCACTTTTAACAAGACTTGCATGCTTGTCATACCCATCCCTTTTGCAGCCTCGGTTGTTGCTTTGTCGACATCTTTAATACCAGTGTACGTGTTTCGGATAATCGGCAATAAGGAATAGAGGAATAGGGCAGCGATTGCTGTTTTTACGCCGATTCCGAAAATCGGGATCATGAAACCGAGCAATGCAAGACTTGGAATTGTCTGCATAACGCCCGCACCGCCAAGTACGATTGTCGTGAGCTTCGGAACGCGTGTAATAAGAATACCAAGTGTAATACCGAGGACAATGGCAATAAGCATCGAGAAGAAAACAAGTTGAATATGGACTGATGTCGCCTCAAGTACTTCTTTCCATCGCATTTGAGATTGTTCAACAAGTTGTTGCCAAATAGTTAATTTATTCATTGGATATCCCCCGTTTCTGTCCACTGGCTGGACATGGCGGACAACAGCGAACCTCGTGTAACAACGCCTACTAATTTTTGCGTTTTATCGATGACTGGAAGAATGCCGTAAGGTGCTTCATTCATCATGATAATAGCGTCTTTAGCCGTCGAAGTGTCATATAAAAATGGCTCTCGCGAAACCATGATCTCTTCAATTATTTTAATGTCGTCTAATTTTTTAATAAGATCATGTGCGGATACAATTCCAACTAATATATTGTCATCATCGACAACGATAAGATTCGTAATTTTTCGCTGACGGATGAATGAAAGTGCTTTCTCAGGTGACCATTGAGGGAGAGCGGTGTAAACCGATTCTGACATGATGTCGATAACGGGCATGAGTTCAGGGTTTTGGATAATCCGATGTTTCCCTATGAACTCCTCTACAAAGCCGTGGGCTGGTTCGTGAAGTAATTTCTCTGGGGTGTCCAACTGTAGCAGCTTACCATCTTTCATAATGGCGATGCGATCGCCCATTTTTAGCGCTTCATCCATATCATGTGTAACAAAAACAATCGTTTTTTTCAACTTCTTGTGCAAGGAGAGAAATTCATTTTGAAGTTGTTCACGTGTCAGTGGATCGAGTGCACTAAAGGGTTCATCCATCAGAATAACATCAGGATCTGCTGCAAGCGCTCTTGCGATACCGATACGCTGCTGTTGTCCGCCTGAAAGTTCCTTTGGATAGCGAGTTGCATAAATTTCAGGATCAAGACCAACTAATTCAAGAAGTTCGTTAACGCGCGCCTTAATTTCTTTGTCGTTCCAACCTTTTAGCTGGGGTACTATTGCAATGTTTTTTTCAATTGTATAGTGGGGGAAAAGCCCGATTTGCTGAATGACATACCCGATGTTCCGGCGTAGTTCAGAGGCGTTGTAGGAGTTGGTATCCTTACCGTTAATTGTGATTTTACCGCTTGTGTGGGGCTCCATTCTGTTAATCATTTTCATTGTTGTCGACTTTCCGGAACCACTTGGTCCAATGAGGACAAGAAACTCTCCTGTTGGAATATCGAAACTGACAGATTTTACTGCTTGAAATCCACCATCGAACACTTTGCTTACATTTTCAAATTTGAGCATGTGTACCTCCCTGTAGTTTTTCACAACGAATTTATTTCCGAATAGTAGATGAAAAAATCATTCGGAGTTAAAAAAAAGCAGACACTTTGCACTCCAGATAACGTTCAGAGTGATGTCTCACTCCTTTAGTATATCATATTCGGAGCGGGTTTTGAGTTTTTTTTGCATGATATCCCGGAAGTGTCCAAATTGCCTGTCTGTTGTATGTTCCTTTAGAATGGATAATAGAAGGGAAGTGCATCGGCAATGGATATGACAATTTTCGTCGTAGAGGACGATAAAGCAATATTTGATTCACTGAAAGAGCGACTGGGGCAATGGTCTTTTAATGTAACTGGACCGAATGACTTTCATGATGTCATGGTCGATTTTATTAATGAAAAACCGCATCTTGTTATTATGGATATTCAGTTGCCTTCCTATGACGGCTTTCATTGGTGCCGCGAAATTCGTGCAATTTCGAAGGTACCTATTATCTTTCTATCATCGCGGGATCACCCGATGGATATGGTTATGGCGATGAATATGGGAGCGGATGATTATGTTCAGAAACCATTCCATTCAGATGTATTGCTTGCAAAAATTCAGGCACTCTTAAGAAGGACATACGCATACGGTGAAGAAGCGCCGGATGTACTCGAATGGAATGGAGCGATGATTGACATGAAGCGCGGTGTCATCCGTTTAGGTGGCAATGAGGTCGAATTGACGAAAAACGAATTTTTCATATTAGCGGTGCTTGTTCAATCAAATGACGAGATTGTTTCACGGGATGAGTTAATCCGTAAGTTATGGGATGATGAACGTTTTGTTAACGATAATACATTGACGGTGAATGTTACGCGCCTCCGTCAAAAGCTCACGGAACTGGGCCTCGGTGAAGCAATCGTCACGAAAAAAGGACTGGGCTATATGGCGACTACGCTGTAGGAAGGGGCTATTTTTTTGTTTATAAGTTATCTGATGGATATGAAAAGTTGGATTCTCTTTTTTATAGCGGCACTCGGGTTTGCGGATATAGTTATTTGGCTGGACGCTGGAATCGATGCGGCATTTTCATCTGTTTTGTATTTTAACGTTTTACTGCTGAGTGTGTTCTTCACTTTTTTCATATGGCGCTATTTCAAGGAAATGAAGTTTATGAAAGCATTAATCCCGCCCAATGGAATAATTGAAGAAGATTGGCAAGAAGCGCTGCCGGAGCCGTTATCAATACGTGACACAATAACGAATAAGATGTTGCGGCAAGTTGCGGATGATTATACGAAAAGATTGTACGATTTAAAAGCAACTAACGTGATTGAAAGTGATTATACGGCAGCTTGGGTACATGAAGTGAAAGCACCGCTGACTGCCATGAAATTGGTGATTGAAGCCAATCGAAGTGAACCGGCATTGCAGAAAATCGAAACGGAGTGGCTACGTGTTCATTTGCTCATCGACCAGCAGTTATACATTTCCCGTTTGCCTTCTTTGGAATCGGATTATGTTGTCGGGAAAAGCGGCATCCACCAGCTTGTAGCTGCGGAAGTGCGCGAGCTTGCATCGTGGTGCAGGCAAAAAAATATGGCTATCGAATTTGAAGATGAAGCGATTGAAGTTGTAACGGATAGTAAATGGTGTCGGTTCATAATCCGTCAAGTGTTGACGAATGCAGTGAAGTATAGTCCGTCAGGCGGAACAATTTGGATCACAACAAACGTTGTAGAAAGTGGCAATGTGGTTCTAACTATAAGAGACGAAGGACCTGGTATTCCATCGCATGACTTGCCTCGGTTATTCGATAAAGGATTCACTGGCGGTACAGGAAGACTACATAATGCAGCAACAGGTCTAGGACTTTACCTCGCACAAACCGTTGCTATCAAGATTGGCATCACACTTACTGCACAATCCGAAGCGGGGCAAGGAACGACGATGCGACTGACATTCATGACTGAGAATGAATTCGACTCTGTACTAACGTGACGTTTATGTAACGTTGGACGACCTGTTTGTCATGCAAATCAAACGACCCAAGGAACTAAGCAGGATAAGATAGGGACATAGCAAACAGGGAGGCCATTTTATATGAATAAAACACATACAACAAAAAAAACAGTTCTGCATGCGCAGAATATTCGAAAGTCCTATGGATCACGCAGCAATGTCCAACAAGTACTAAAAGGCATCGAACTTCGTGTCCATGAAGGTGAATTTGTCGGCATTATGGGTTCTTCGGGAGCAGGAAAGACAACATTGCTCAACGTCCTTGCAACGATTGACCGTACGACAGAGGGGTCTATCCTCATCGGTAATTCCGATATTTCGAAGATGAAAGATCGGGAACTTTCCGCGTTTCGTCGTGAAAAATTAGGATTCATTTTCCAAGACTATAATTTACTAGATACATTAACTGTAAAAGAAAACATCTTGCTACCTGTATCACTTGGTAAGATGAATAAAAAAGAAGCGGAAGCAGAGTTCACGGCAATCGCAGACATCCTTGGCATTAAAGACCTCGCACACAAATACCCGCACGAAATTTCAGGTGGTCAAAAACAGCGGACATCTGCTGCACGTGCTCTTATTAATAGACCCTCCATGGTATTTGCAGACGAACCAACAGGGGCCCTCGATTCCAAGTCAGCATCTTCCCTATTAGGCACATTAGAGGATGTCAATAAAAAGCGGGACGTCACAATCATGATGGTGACGCATGACCCACTTGCTTCGAGCTATTGCAGCCGCGTTGTCTTTTTGAAAGACGGCACCATTTACTCGGAATTGTACCGTGGCGATAAAACGAGACAAGTCTTCTTCCAGGAAATCCTGAAAGTTCAAGGCGTTCTCGGGGGTGACAGCGTTGACACTATTTGATCTTGTCATCCGCAGTATGCGGAAAAATATCAAGCATTATTATTTGTATTTCTTTGCACTGATTTTCAGTGTTGTCCTTTACTTTGTATTCGCGACGTTGCAATATGATTCTGCAGTTATTGAGCAGGCAAATAGCTCCATGAAGATGGATTCCGCATTCAAGGTGGCGGGCATTTTGGTTCTATTCATTGCTGGCATATTCGTTATCTACGCCAATTCGATTTTCCTTCGGAGAAGAAGTAGTGAAATAGGACTGTATCAATTGATTGGATTAACGAAAGGGGCAGTTGCACGGCTCCTTATTATTGAAAACACACTTCTTGGAGCCGGAGCGCTCGTTATCGGAATCGGTGTCGGGATGCTTTTATCCAGAGTATTTTTATTGATACTTATGAAATTGGTCGGCTTTAATGACATTGTAGAGCTATCGTTTTCGATGGGGGCCGTTTTACAGACAGCACTTGTATTCGTGGTTATCATTGCGCTTACATCGATTCAAATGGTGTTTAAAGTGTATCGTAATACATTGCTTAGCCTATTCAATGCAGACAAACAAGGGGAACAGCCGAAGAAGCCGAAAAGTGGGCTATCGGCAATACTTGCTTTTCTTGGTATCGGATTGATTGTCTTTGGTTATTGGTTATCGGCACATATGTTGAATGAATTGTTATTCTTTAATATGCTTGGCGTTTTATTCTCAACGATATTAGGAACCTATCTTCTATTCCGCGTGACAATCAGTTGGTTGTTCTATCAAGTACGAAAGAGAAAGCAAGGACATTTAGGACTTTCCAATAGTTTGTCACTTGCCTCACTCATGCACCGTCTAAAAGGGAATGCGAACTCGCTCACCATTATTACAGTTTTATCTGCAATGACATTAGCGATGCTTGCAGGTTCTTATTCGCTTTATTATTCAACGGAAAAAGAAACGCGCTACATGATGCCATTCGATTTTGCGTTTGAAGAAGGAGCGGCAACACCGCTTTCAGACAACGAAATATCTGCAGTGGACTTTGAGGTTGAGTTAAAAGAAAATGGAATTGATTATACAACTGGGACAATCGAATTACTCGGAGTGGAAGGAACTCATGAAAAAGATGTCTTTCCTTCTTTTCTTGATATGAGGGAAGAAACTTTTAATGCCTATTTTGTAAATGCTAAGCAATTACAACAAGCAGGTCTCGAAGTTGAATCACCAAAAGATGGATCTGTCATTTTTCATAATGCTTCCATGGTGGCTATGGCAAAAGATATAAAGATACCATTCGAGATGTATATTACAAGCGGTGAAACAGAAAGCATATTTACCGCTGTGAAATATGGTGAAGGGGACGTTGTGAACGCAGTTTGGGGATCTCAACTTGTAGTGAGTGATGCCGATTTTGAAAAGTATAAAAGAACGATGAAACCAGAAAAAATAGTAGAGATGACCCCAGAGAGTATAGTAAGGAATGTCCGCGTTTTTAATGTAGTAGACAAAGACCAACTTGCCATTGCATCTTCTATCCGCAACCCAAATCAAGACACCGTGTCGTCATACGGCACCGATTATTATTTGACGTATGTAAAATCCATGCAAAGTAATGGACTTCTCATCTTTATCGCCGGTTTTTTAGGGTTGGTGTTCTTAATTTCTACAGGGAGTATTTTGTATTTCAAACAAATGACGGAAGCTGAACAAGAGAAAAAAAGTTATGCAACACTTCGTCAACTTGGCTTTACGGTTAAAGATATTATGCGCGGAATTATCCGCAAACAAGTATTTGTCTTTGGCTTGCCGCTACTGATTGGTCTATTGCATTCTATCTTTGCGATAAAAGCGGCGTCGTTCCTATTCATGTCCGATATTACAGTACCTACAACGATTGCTATGGGCCTTTATGCATTGATTTACCTCGTATTCGCATTCTTGACTGTCGGCTATTATCGGAAAACGGTGAAAGCCGCACTATAATTGATTTTAACTTTACGAATAGTTCTAATTTCGAAGTGGCACTCTTTCATGTAAAAGTGGATTGGGTGCCATTTCCGATAAAAGGGATTCATTTCAAGAATACGTTAGAGGTAATGGTTAGGAAGGGGGGGATTAATTGCAAACTCATATAATGCCAATTTTCATCGCATTTATTGTCTGTTTTATGCTCGCATCATTTTTGACTTTGCCTTGGGCAATCTACCAATACCGAAAATATGGGTACATTAGTTTTTGGCGTACGTTTTTGATAATTAGTTTCCTGTTTTACAGTTTAAGTGCCTTTTTTCTTGTGATTTTACCCTTACCTATAGTACGGAATAATTGTCAATTTGCAGATCCGATAATGTCGTATATGCAATTACGACCGTTTCAATTCATCCAGGATATAGCACATGATACAGGTGTAGTTTGGTCAAGGCCCTCTTCATATAAATCATTGGTTGGGGCTCTCTCGGTGTATCAAGTCGTATTTAATGTACTCCTATTATTTCCAGCTGGCGTGTTTTTACGTTATTTATTCAAAACGAAGGACAAATGGTTTTATGTGATTTCCATTGGATTCGGCGTGTCTTTGTTTTTTGAAATTACGCAGTTAACGGGTGTTTTTGGGATTTTTACATGTCCATACCGGCTGTTTGATGTCGATGATCTAATGGCGAATACACTTGGCACCTTTCTTGGCTTTCTTTTTGCACCCCTGTTTTTAGCGTTTATTCCTTCAAGAGATAAGTTAAATGAAGAGGATGAAACGCATATGAATGAAGAACAATCGACCATAGGTGCACAACTTTTTGGACTTGTTTTGGATATTATTCTAGTTAGGTTCATCACGGGTGTTGTTATGAATGTGATGAAATGGACAGGTACGTTTACCGAATTTGCGCTCTTTACGGTTGTCCTATTTGTGGGAATTGTAATTGTACCGATGATTTGGAAGGGCTATACACTAGGTTCAAGAATTGTTCGGATGAAATTACAGCCCGACACGACCAAATGGTTTACAAGTTTAAGCAGACGATACCTTGCGATTTACTTGCCTTATTTCTTCAGTGGACTTGCAGGTGTAGCAAATCAGTTTGCAAGTCAAGCAGAATTACTGTTACTCCTTTTCTCAATCGGACTTGTTTTTTTATCAGTGCTTTTATGGATGACTGTAATCGGACATATACTAATTCGTTGGATAAAAAAAGACAAGCCACTTTATTTTAATGAGTATAGCAATATAATTTCTTTAAGAAGACATACAAAAAATTAAATGAATAAAGAAGGCGGAATTCTTATTCTACCTGTAAGAAAGAGGAATGTTGGATGAACCCATCAATCGCAAAAAAAGAACGAATTATTTCATTGGATATTATCCGTGGAATCGCATTGTTTGGTATTATGCTTATTAACATACCTGCTTATCAAGTTGTTATGGAAGGTGATATTCTCCCCGTAAATAGTGGTATGAATCATTATGTAGATATGCTCATTCATATCCTGGTGGAAAAGAAATTCTTCTCCATATTCTCCTTCCTGTTCGGTATCGGTTTCTACATTTTTACATCACGTGCCCAGCAGCGTGGAGATAAGCCAAGATGGCGTTTTGTTCGCCGTTTGCTTAGCTTATTGGTACTCGGTATCATTCACGCAATCATATTTTGGGGATCTATTTTAGCGGCCTATGCTGTTATCGGATTTCTTCTCCTCCCATTTTACAGGGTACAAATCTCGACCATCAAAAAATGGCTGGCAGGCTTCACTTGCGTTTACCTGATTGCGCTGATTATGGCGTTAGTCATTCCGACAATGGCCAGTTCCATGGCTTCAATCGGAAATGATACAGTGCTGGTCTACATTATGTTTTTGGCAGGTTTCTTAGTTGCAAAAGCGGACTGGCCACGACAAATTGGCCGATTGCAAAAGCAAGTCAGATGGATTCAGATTGTGACACTGCCAATCGTCATTGGTTTTTCTGTATGGATTTGGATAGCAAAGCAACAAGGTGTAGATAGTGTGGAGTTAATCATTTCTCTTGGCACAATTCCTACCGTGCTGTTTTATCTGGCAACGATGTTCTTATTGCTAGAAAATAAAACCATTGTACATTTACTTCAACCTGTTGCCCGCGTTGGTCAAATGGCTTTGACTAACTATGTTGCTCAAAGTTTCATTGCATTGACAATCATGTCACTAATGGGCATCAAATTTGCATCTTCAAGTCAGACCGTCTTGATTGCCAGTGTTATTTTCATTATCCAAATACTTTTTAGTGTCCTATGGTTTAAATTTTTCAAGATGGGGCCTTTGGAGAAAGTATGGCGTCTTATGACCTATGGAAGAAAAAATTCAACTACGAATAGAAAAGGAGCAAAATCATGAAGAAAGTATTCGCAGCAATTGCAATCATAGTTGTTATCATTGGTTTCCTAATAGCCTTGAGATCAGTGGGATTCAATCGATTAGGCGCAGAAAGTTATTATGTTCAAATCACGGAAAGTAGTACTAAACTCGAGGACAAATCACCTAGCGGAGAGCTATATGTTCGATACGAATACACACTGCCTGCATTTGATAAAAAAGGAAATGAAAAAGAGTTTACGTTTACAGGTGATCATGAATTGCGTAAAGATGCATATTTGGAGTTGTTTATAAAGAAAGGAAAGGGAGTAACTTCCTATCAAGAAGTGAAAAAGGAAGAGATTCCCGCAAAGGCAAAGGACATGCTGAATTGAATGAAAGATGAATTCTAAGGTGATTAATATTTATTAAATCATGAATATTATACAGATAATTGCTATAGCAACTTTGATAATCGCGTTAAAGGTTAAAGTATGAGTATTGGGTTTCTATTTCGAAAACGACATCGATATCGTTATCTTCGGTATCACTGTATCAACTATATACGGAAAAAGTAGTAAACATTTCACTGGAAAGTTAGTCGAACAAAATGGCGACAATCAAGTGTAAACGGATTAGTTATTTGAAATTCCTTGAATTAGCAGAATAGGAAAGCATCAGACTATAAAAACACCGGATTCCAATTAGGAATTCGGTGTTTTTACTAGCGATTGGAAATTGGGTTACTCTTTACAGAAAGATGAAATTTGTGAGGTGAAAGTCCAAAGCTTCCCAACAAGGCTTAAATAATACAAGCATTCTTTTTATTTTGATATTCCCTCCATCTTTAAGATGCAATTTTACTTTTTTCGGATATTAAAAATAGAAGGAATGTGAGAAATATAAATTCTGCCTGTCGATAAAAGAAGTATCAGACAGAGGTTTTCGAATTTTAATTATTCGCTTTTTCATAGCGAAATGTTTATTTTATTACTCACGTTTGTTTAGGTGCTTGTCGCGAAAGGCTAATAGTTAGCGAACAAAATAAGGTGGATTATTTCTGTTTTGGGGTAGAGAATGATAAACAACTAAAAAACTTAATGAGAAAGTGGGGTATCACTATGTTTATGGATGCGCTAATGGTTGGTCTAGCGAATGATTTTATATGGACGTACATACGGATGTAGCTAAGCAAATCGATGGCATTAGCAAGGATCCTCTTGCGAGCGCATTGAATGCAGCAGGCTATAAATACAGTAGTGCCACTCCGAGGGGGTGGACCTTCATTGGAGACAGCGATGAACCACTTGATCAAAGCATTTTCGACTTTGTGAAACCCAAATCATCGGCCAAGAAACCTCATTCACAACCGGTTCCCAAGATAGTTACAACAGATTCACATGCTATTCATCGACAATTCACCGATGACGAAATGCGAGCCATCAAAGAGATGTTAAAATCATGGCAAGAATCAGCTCCAGTAATTAAAAGGGAGCCAACGCTTCATGAACGTATTAAACAACTTCCACAAGAAGAGAGAACGCGAAAGACCATTGTGATTGATCAAACTATTGGGGAGCGCTTTGATGTGTTTTGCGAAGCGGAACGCCTCAATAAATCGGACATTTTACATTTAGCGTTGGTTGATTTTATGGATAAATTCGAATGCCCCTCATTGAGGTAAATCTGCATAATTATTCAGGTAGACAGGCCTGACGTTCACCAGAAAGCCCGTTAACTCAACAATGTATATTTGATGCATACAGAAAACAAAGGACCGTTGGAGATGAAATGAGGGTTTATAAGGGGTTATGGCGTATGATCAACTTCCGAGAATTCTTATTGCGTAAAGAAGTTAACTACTTCCGTGAACTGGCGTTATGTTAACCTGTCGTGTATAGACTATACAAGCCTGTTCAGCAATCAAATCATAAGGAGGTATTTTAAATGCCGTGGTCAGAATTAAGATCAATAATAATTATTATGCTCTTGCTTTTAGGTTGGTGTGTTAGTTTAATGCGTCAAAAAAGTGCATTAAAAAGGGAAAACGCTAGACTTTTGGAAAAGACCGGAGAATATGGAGATATGAAAAATGAAGCAAAGGAAATATTAAAAAATTTATCAGAAGTAAAAACCGTTAAATCATTGAGAGAGAAGTACGGTTTGTCCTTGATAGATGCAAAGAAAATCGTGGATTCAGTAAAATAGCAGTGATCTTATTAAACTAATGGGCCATTTAGTTGCAATTATGGAACCATTTACTACCTCGCTACGTCTGGATTAATAAGAATTTTCAGTGTGAATGGAGGTATAATTATGTGGGTAATATTCGGTCTTATCGCAATAATAGCAACTTGTATAAATCTTTATATGTATGGAACAGGCAAAGATTATAAATTGGCAATGGCGATGGGATTATCATTTACGGCACTAACAATTGTTGCAGATTACAGTATGGTGTCCGATTGGGTAGAGGTGAAAGATTGGGCTGCATTATTAGATGTAGTACCTACGATGGAAACAGCCTTATGGGTTTTGACGATTATATCGATTTTATTAAATATTACTCCTATACTTTTAGAGTTGAAAAACAAAAAAAATTAATATGTTAATTTTTTTCAGCTAACGGGCGCGATTGTCGTACAAAATTCGTGCTTCTGTCGGGCTAAATAATACAAGAATTGCTAAATAGAATTCTGACTGTCGAGGTGCTTGATATTGAAAAGACCAATTGGAATTAGACTAGATGGTTGTATTTATACTAGCAATGGTGAAGATTTAAGTGAGGAAGAGTTTTCTAATGCTTTTATTGAATTTATTGAAGAAAAAGGATGGTATTTCGGTGGTGGCCTTTTCCAAATAGACGAGGAAGGAAATCATATAAAGGATATTGTATAGCTTGTAGCGCAATCGGGCGCAATTCTTGAAAAAGGATTTGCGCCTGTTCAGTAAAAGGAGCCATTTAGGAGGAGCAACATATGAAAAAACACTGTTGTGAAGATATGGATTACCATGCAAATTTCAAATGTGATATGTATAGCGATCCATTTGAATGTCCTGATAAAATAATGATTTTCGATGATAAAGATAACGACTACGGTTTGATAATCCATGATGGTGGCTCTTCAAGTATAAGTATTGATTTCTGTCCGTGGTGTAGTTCGAAATTATAAACTACTATGCAGCTAACGGCCGCGATTGTTTAATTAAGCGTCTCTGTTTTTATTAAACTAACGAGGTGATTTAGTTTAAGATTCAGCTGCCTTTACAGGGCATTTTTTTATTGTGTAATGGAGGTAACTACTTCCGTGAACGAGTGTTATGTCAACCGATGGTGCATTCTTCATACATCCATGCCAAGTACAAGAACGAGGATCAGGATATATGAGCCTAAAAATTTCTGAACTTGACAGTAAACCTCGATAACCACTGGTAAACTGCGATTTTTAATAGTTAACTCAAATAAATCGAATTAACTAACAAGTGGAGGAAATCAAGAGAAACAGAACTCATTCTAAAATCCGAAAATCAAACCTTCAAAAGTGTCTACAAGCCTTTTGAAGTCCTTTCAAGAAAAATCACATATAAAATTCTAAGCAAAAAGCCCTTAAAGCGCACAGGACGAATTCTGAAGCTCTCCAAGGACTTTTTTTCCTTTAAAATTCATTATAATCTATTAGAACAAAATCCTCTTTACAGAGACCCATTTTCTTCTCAGCCTTATAATCCATTATATTCCCCAAAAATTTACGTACTGTTTCATCCAGAGCTTGTTCTACAGTCATCCCAAATCCTATTCCACCTTCATAGCCACCTAATCCCATTGGATCCTTTAATCTAAGATTCGTAAACCCTGTAAATCCATTACTCTCATAAGGTCTAAGTTGAATATTTTGGTTCTCATAAACCTTCACTTTAAAAGCACCGTAATGGATAGTATCTCCTTCGTATACCTTTTTAAAAAAACGTAGAGCAGTAATTTCGAACTCACCTACACACTTCTCTACATAATCAATGTGATCAATTTTAATATCTCTCCAACTCAATGAATAGCCTCCCTTTTACTTAATTTTTCCATAAGATTTGATTATATCACCTGAACCAAGGGTGAATTAACCTAATGGACTAATTTATAAAGGGATTTCTAATTAATAGTAGAAGTGTCCTTTATCATGAAAAAGCATTAGGAAAAAATAACGGCTGCAGGCGGAGATTTTTTTGCTTTTGAACTTGGGGGGGGAGCGGTTTTTGTCACGTTCGACAAATGTTCGGCATGTTTGTTAGGTAAATAATTAACCAAGAAGGAGTATGTTATTTTGGGGAGACATGTGAACAAGGTCAAAACAATTGTGATTTGTGGGCTTATAGTAGCCTTTATTTTATTGGGAATTGTCTTGTTTGAATTTGTATTATTAAAATTACTAGGATTGCAATATGATTCATTTGGTGCTTTAGTAATTTTCTTTTTAATTTACTTATTCCTAGAAGTACCACTTTCGCTTATTGCAGATAATATACCAAGAGCTCTAAAAACTGTTGGAGTTATTGAATCGAGTAAGGGATGGTTGTCATTTATATTAGATATAGGATTAGCTTTTATATTAATTGCAACTATTGATCATTTCATGGAAACTATCATGATTTCTTGGCAGGGCGCATTATTATTTGCTCTGATAAGTGGGATTATTAGTCGGGAATTAAAGGAAAATGATTCCGAACCTCCAATGATTGATAGCAAAGAATACGAGGAATTACATAATAAACTAGAAGATTAAGAATAATGAAATCGGTATTTTTAATTAAATTAAATGGTAGACTTTTTGAATTAGAACAATAGGTTTATTAAATTCTGCTCAAGAAAACAAAATGAATCTAACACAATGGAAATATGTTCGATTTGTAATAAAACTCTCTTATATTTCAAAAGGGGTACTTTTTAATCTATTGTGGTGTCAGAAATTACAGAGCTTTAAGAAATGCCTTTGTTAAATTAGGGGGTAAAGTAATGAATGAGGATGATTTCAGTATAAATAAATTTGGTGATTTTATTGACAGTGAAATAATGGACATTGAAACATTTAACGTGATTTATAATTTTGTTGCATTGGATAATTTCTGACAGGGTGAGTACGAAGGTATTATGTATGTTATTAGAAAATTAAATGTAAATCACGTACAGTTAGAAAACGAAGTTGCGACAGAAAATACTCCTAAGCCAACAGTATATGTCTATACAAAAGGAGAATTTTTAGGGCTTTTAAAATTACATAAGCCGGATTATTAAACTACTTTACTGTCGGGGGCTTTAGTAGAACAATCGGTTGCCTTTTACATGGCAGTTTTATCTTATTGAGTGATGAGTTAGATACTTTCAAATCTAACACAATGTAAATATGTTAGATTCATAAAAACATCCTAAACCCTTGATACAAAAGGGTTTAGGATGTTTTTTATCCTTGTATTTTTTTCGTCGTCAATTTGAATCTAACTTAATGCATGTTAATATTATCTTAAGTTAGATTGAGGTTTGTACGTTAAAATACGTGAGGAAGTGTACTGAAAGCATGAAATTCGTTGAACCGATACGGGATCTTCAAAAGATTAGCAGCATGAAAAAAATCCTTTTTGCGCAAAGCGAAAGTGGACTAACCTAAATTATTGAGACAATATAAAACACCTTCGGAGTGGTACATTTGTAAAATGTACCACTCCGAAGGTGTTTTTGCATGGGCAAAAACGTATATTCAAGCGAAGTTAAATGGGCAGTTGTTAAAGATAAACTAAGTGGTGAATTGACAACTAATGAAATTATGGAAAAACACGGAATCAAAAATAAATCACAGGTTGAAACTTGGATGAAATGGTACCGTGCGAATGAAATTTATCGATTTGATCAGCCAATCGGTAAACAATATACATTTGGTCACGGTCCCGAGTTAGCCAGTGAAGACGACAAGCGGGAACGTCAATTATCTCATTTGAAGATGGAGAACGAAATCTTGAAAAAGTACATGGAGATCGAAAGGGAGTTAAAAAAGAAATAGTACTACAGAGTGTAGAGAAACTTAAAAAGAAGTACACGATTACAGCCATTTTGTCCGCGTTAGGAGTACCACGGGAGAACTATTATAGATGGTGTCTTCAAGCTATCAATAAGCCGCTTTCAGTAGAAGAGGAAGCCATTATGGAACTGTATAAAAGCACTAGGTATCGGGATGGTCATCGAAAAATAAAGGCTATGATGAAGCAGAATGAAGCAGAAATATAATATAGAATTGAATCGCAATACAGTTCAGAACCTCATGCAAAAGCATAACTTACAGTGTCGAATCAAGCCAAAACGGAAGTGGAAATCCCAAGGTGAAAGTATCATAATTGCCCCTAACCTTCTTCGCGATTTCACGGCTAGTAAACCGAACAAGAAGTGGGTGACAGACATCACATATATCCAATATGGCAGTACTACAAAATATCTTTCGACTATTATGGATTTATTCAAGAACGAAATTGTCGCTTACAAATTATACGATCATCAACAAACCTCGCTCGTGATTGACACGTTAAAGGCGGCGATAGCTGTCCGTAATCACCCTCAAGGCGTGATTGTGCATTCAGATCAAGGAAGTGTCTACACGTCATATGCGTACCAGGCCTGCATTAAGGATAACGACCTCGCCAGCAGTATGTCGCGTAGAGGAAACTGTTGGGATAATGCGGTGATTGAATCTTTTCATTCGAACTTGAAGTCTGAGGAATTTCAATATGTTAAATTTAATCCATTACGTAATCAAGACGTAACTGAGCGGGTAATTACCTATTTAAATTATTATAATGAAGAACGTATCCAAGAAAAATTAGGCTACCTAACACCCATAAAGTATGGTGTCACGGCAGCCTAATAAAGGTGTTTTATATGTGTCTCATATCGCTATGTCAGTCTACTCAGGTGGTTTTTTAATTTTGTACAGGTTCGTGTTGGAAGAAAGTGGTATAATTTGTGGTTAGTGATACGTTCCAATGACTATAAATATTGACATAGAGAATCCTCTCAACAACGCTTGGCGCTTGAGGATGCCTCCCACAATAAGCCAGACAGAAAACCGCTGTTAGTCTTATTGCTTCGGCTACCCCTATGAGGCACCTTCGCTGGAGATTATATAGAATCATTAGTTCAACATATATAAGATTCGATTAAGAAGTAGGAGAGGTTTGATAGGGTACAAATACTTAGAGTTCAAAAAACAGATACTGTGCTACAAAGAATATACCAAATAAGTTTTTGAACAATAGGAGAAAAAGAGTTGGAAAAGAGATTCGTATTTTGGCCTAATATAATAGATGAGTAAGGAGGAATAAAATTGTCAGCTTTGAAAAGGGATGCTATTAAATTTTTTAAAGTGTTAATTTATTTGGCTATTGGTTTCATCCTAACTGAAAATGTATTAGGAGTAATTTATGAGAAATTCGGGATTAGTTTTATGGGGAACGTATGGGTTAATTGGTTCGGGTTGTCGTATCTTTTGTATTTTTTCTATACAACAATCCGTGTACTATTTACAAATGAAAATAACCAATTGTTTAAAAAACGTATGAAATCCAAGGTTTTTTGGGTACTTTTTATTGTCTCGGCTTATGTCGTCTTTATTCCTTTTATTAAAGGAATAAATCCATTCTAGCTCAATTAATGATAGTTAGTTGAACAAAGAACAAGAATTCAACAAGAGGATTTAATGGATCGCGCTAGTGAAAACGCCAAACGTAAATGTTTGGCGTTTTCACTAGCGCTTTTTGCTGTTTTTTTTACCGCTGAACGGACCTGTTGACTTCGGTATGATTTATTTCCAATCACATTTCCTCAGGTGCCTTCATACCTAACAATCGTAACGCCTCTTTCAAGACAATCGCCGTACTCGTGATCAGCGCAATTCTGTATGGCAGATGATCAGCATCGGAAAGCACTTTGACATTCCCGTAAAACGAGCTAAACGTTTGAGCGAGATCGATTGCATATTTTGCGATGATGGAAGGATCTAAATCATCCGCAGCGCGCTTGACTGTTTGTGGGAATTGCTCCAATGCTCGAATGATTGCCCATTCGAAATCATTGACGTCATCCACGCTATACGGCTGTATGTCACCAGCTTTTCTTAACACTGATTTGGCCCGTGCGAAAGCATATTGGACGTAGGGACCGGTTTCACCTTCTGTCTGGAGCATTGTTTCTAAGTTAAATTCGATATCGTGTTTGCGATGTTGTTTCAGGTCACCGAAAATGATGGCACCGACGCCAACTTCTTCAGCGACTTGCGCTTTATTCGCTAAGTTTGGATTCTTCGTTTCAATTGTCGACTGTGCAAGTGAAATCGCCTCATTCAAAACTTGCTCTAGCAAAACAATTTTCCCTTTGCGGGTGGACATCTTTTTTCCGGCTTTTAATATGAGACCGAAAGGAATGTGCTGGATATCGTCTGCCCACTCGTAGCCCACTTTACCGAGTACTTTCTTGAATTGTGTGAAGTGGAGACTTTGTTCATTTCCAACGACATAGAGAGATTTCACGAAATCATACGTTTCTTTTCTATCGATTGCAGCGGTTAAATCGCGTGTGGCGTATAACGTCGCGCCATCTGATTTCATAATCAAACAAGGTGGCATATCCTCACCCAGTTCAACCACGAGTGCACCATTTGATTCTATTAAGAGTCCTTTATCTGCTATTTCCTTAACGATGGGTTCCATCTTGTCATTATAGTAGGCCTCGCCGTTATAGGAATCAAAGGTAATACCCAGCAAATCATAAATGCGTTGAAATTCCTTGAGGGATTCCGTTTTGAACCACTTCCATAAAGCCAGTGCTTCCTTATCACCGTCTTCCAGGGATTTGAATGCTGCTCTGCCTTCAGCGTTAAGCGAATCATTGTGCTCTGCTTCTTCATGGAATCGGATGTACAGTTTTAACAACGTCTGGATTGGAGCTTGCTGGACCTCTTGTTCGTTGCCCCATTTCCGGTAGGCTGTCAGTAGCTTGCCAAACTGTGTGCCCCAATCTCCGATGTAATTGATTTTTACGGTCTTAAAACCATTCTTTTCGAGTAGTAGTGCAATCGAATTTCCGATGACGGTGGAGCGCAAATGCCCCATGGAAAATGGTTTGGCAATGTTGGGGGAAGATAAATCGATTGTGACAATCCCGCCATTTCCTTCATTAGATGACCCATAGGAAACGGATGGATCCAGAATTTTCTGCAGTAGGGCACTGGTAATTGTAGTACGGTTCAGAAAGATATTCACATATCCGTTGACGGCTTCTGCTTTACGAATTAGCGGATGTTCGATTGCCAGGGCGATTTCATTGGCAATGACAACAGGCGATTTTCTAAGTTCCTTTGCGAATGGGAAGCATGGTAAAGCCAAATCGCCTAAATGTGCATGGACAGGCTTTTCTAGCATGTTTTCATCCAATGGAATCGGACTAAATTGTTGCAGCACTTGCAAGACATCCATTTTCATTGTCAACACTCCTTTTGGTTGATTGAACTAAAAAAGCGTAAAAAAAAGCCCTCATCTCAAATTAATGAGACGAAAGCTTACTTCCGCGGTACCACTCAAATTGCCCGTATAGGGCCACTTCCTCATAACGGCGAGACACCGGCTTTTCTAAAACGCTTGGAAAAGCATCTCCGAAGTGCGGTTCACAAGTATTCTTTACCGGGCTTCCACCTTCCCCAGTTCGCTGAAAAAGAAATCATTGCTACTCTCTTCATCACAGATGTTGTAGTTGAATGTATCAAAATGGTGATTGGCTGTCAATTGAAAGTAACAATAATTCACAAGTGAAAACTGTTTGGAGTTAACTTCTAAACTATGTGTAGAACACTGCATTTAGTGCTGAATGACAAAATAGAACCGACATCGGGAAAAAAGGATATTTTTTTAGATTTTAAATTAATGTTTATAACTTGTGTATCATTTGCAAGAATGACGATGATGACGGTCAAAGCGACACGAGAAAATGACTGTGGATATGTGGATAAGTTATTGATGGTAGGGCAAGTAAACTTTTTCCCTATTTACGATTAGACCACAACATGTTAGGGTAAGTATAATGATTAAGACACTACATATAGTGTTAGTGGCGAAATTGAACGAAAGCTGTATTGTTGACAAATAGGAATTTAGAGTGTCAAATAAGTTCTTGACTCCTAACTACAGCCAACAAATTATCCCTCAGTAAATAAAACTCATAAACGATGGATCTGCCTGAAAAAGGTGGGATTATCGTTTTTTATTGGAAATAGAAAAATTAGGTTTGATAAAGGAGCCGATGAAAATGACAATGAATATTACTAAGACGAGTACGCAGATGCTATTGGAAGACTTACAGAACGAGTTTGGTGGGGAGAAGATTCGTCCATTATTTGCTGCAAGTGAAAAATGGAATGAGCGTCATCCTGGAGCAAGCGCATCAGAATGGACAAAAGCGATGATTCTAGAAACGCTCAGCAATATCGATGAGGTATCGACGTACTGGACTTTCGTTGCGGCCCGAATTCACTTACGTGATGTTTACAATCGTCAAGCTCAGCTTCGCGGTGCAAAGGTCTATACGGATTTTGCTGAAAACGTTGCCCGTCTAGTCGAGCAGGGATTATACACACCCGTCTTAACTGAAAAGTATTCACGCGAAGATCTTGTTATTCTCGGTAATCTAATCGAACCAGAACGGGACAAGCTATTTACATATATCGGTTTGAAAACACTTATGGACCGTTATGTCGCTGTTGACTTTAGCAAACAATCGGTTGAACTTCCGCAAGAGCGCTGGCTTGTTATTGCGATGACATTGATGCAGGATGAGACAACTAACCGGCTTGAAAAAGTAGCGGAATCATACTGGGCGATGAGCAGTCTCTATATGACGGTTGCAACGCCGACATTGTCGAATGCTGGAAAACCGCACGGCCAGTTATCAAGTTGCTTTATCGATACGGTCGACGATTCTTTGCAAGGCATCTATGACAGCAATACGGATATAGCTAACTTGTCGAAATACGGTGGCGGCATTGGTGTTTACATGGGGAAAGTCCGCAGTCGTGGGTCATCCATTCGTGGATTTAAAGGCGCTTCAAGTGGCGTACTTCCATGGATTAAGCAGTTGAACAACACGGCAGTAAGTGTTGACCAACTTGGTCAGCGACAAGGTGCAATCGCCGTTTATCTCGATGTTTGGCACAAAGACATTTTTACGTTCCTTGACCTCAAGTTAAACAACGGAGACGACCGCTTGCGCGCACACGATATTTTCACGGGCGTCTGCCTTCCTGATATTTATATGGAACAAGTTGATGCACGTGGGGACTGGCACTTGTTTGATCCGCATGAAGTTCGGGTGGTTATGGGTTATTCACTAGAGGACTTTTACGATGAAACAAAAGGGGCAGGTTCGTTCCGTGAGAAATACGAAGAGTGTGTTAATAATCCTGAACTTAGTCGGGAAATCGTTCCTGCTATCGATCTTATGAAACGGATTATGCGTAGCCAATTGGAAACGGGAACGCCGTATATGTTTTACCGTGATGAAGTGAACCGTGCGAATGCTAACAAACATGAAGGCATGATTTATTCATCGAATCTTTGCACAGAAATCACGCAAAATATGAGCCCGACTGAATTCGAGTCTGTTACGCTCGAAGACGATATCGTGGTCACGCGTTCAAAACCGGGCGATTTTGTCGTCTGTAATTTATCATCCATTAACCTGGGACGAGCTGTTCCAGCAAGCGTTTTGGAAAGACTCATTACAATTCAAGTGCGCATGCTTGATAACGTCATCGATCTTAATAAAATACCGGTTGTCCAAGCGCAACGAACTAACGCGCGTTACCGTGGAATCGGTCTAGGGACATTTGGCTGGCATCATTTGCTTGCCTTGCAAAACATTCAATGGGAATCAAACGAAGCAGTGGATTACGCTGATAAATTATATGAGAAAATAGCTTATTTGACGATTAAAGCTTCGATGCAACTGGCTACTGAAAAAGGATCGTACCCATTATATGAAGGATCCGAATGGCAGTCTGGCGTTTATTTCGACAACAAGAACTATGACTCGAAGGAATGGCATGAACTCCGCATCGATGTTGCAACAAATGGTATGAGAAATGGTTATTTGATGGCAATTGCACCGAATAGCTCGACGTCTATTATCGCAGGATCAACTGCATCAATTGATCCGGTTTTCAAACCGTTTTATCATGAAGAAAAGAAAGATTATAAGCTTCCAGTTGTTGCGCCTGACCTTAATCACAACACATATGACGTCTATCGACGCTCCGCTTATATTGTCGATCAGCGTTGGTCAATCAAACAAAACGCAGCAAGACAGCGCCATATTGACCAAGCAATTTCTTTCAACATCTATGTTCCGAATTCAATTCGTGCATCGGTTCTGCTTGAACTTCATTTGCAAGCGTGGAAGTCTGGTATGAAAACGACATACTACACACGTTCAACTGCGACGGATATCGAAGAGTGTGAATGGTGTCATTCTTAATCGTCTACGCATCGTGGAGCGGAAACACGCAGGAAGTTGCTGAAATGATTGAAGAAACGCTAGTAGCGGAAAATATAGCTGTTACAACGTTTCGAATCGGTGGGGGCGTCATTCCGAACCCTCGTGATTTCGATGCGATGCTCTTGGGGTCATTCACGTGGGAGCAAGGCTCAACGCCTGACGAAGTAAAAGACTTTGTAGCGGATGTGGGGTATAAACCGGATAATGTATACGTCTTCGGAACGGGTGATACCCAATTTGGCGGCGATGCATTATTCTGCCACGCAGCGGTGAAGTTAGCGCGGTTTTACGCATCCCCTTATGAGCCGCTTAAAATCGAACAAAGTCCACGTGGCATACAGCAAGAAAAAGTAATTGAATGGTCGAAGGGAGTCATCAGAAATTGGAAAAACTTAAACGAGTGAAGGTCTTGGAACCTGCACATCCAAACAAATCAACGGCTATTTTCGGGGGCAAGGCGAGTGGTATCCTCAACTGGAATGACATCGCACATCCCCATTTCTATACATTGCGTCAACAAATCCGTTCACTATTCTGGACGGCCAATGAAGTCGATATGACACAAGACGTTAAGCAATTCTCGACGCTGACAAAGCCGGAACAAGACGCATTTCTTAAAATTATTGGCTTACTCGCGACACTTGACGGACCACAGACGACAATCGCTTTGAAAATGGCGGATTATACAACCGATCCTTCTGTTAAATCAATTATGGCCACAATTGCCGATCAAGAAAGTGAACATAATCACAGCTATGCGTACGTACTATCTTCCGTTACGACACTTAATAAGCAGATGGCTTCATTTGAAATGGGCCGCTCAGATGAAGTGCTATTGAAACGGAATGAGCGCATTGTAGAAGTATACAATGACTTCGCCGAGCGTCCGACAATCGAATCAGCATTGAAAGCGATGGTCTATACGACGCTGCTTGAAGGGCTATTTTTCTATAGTGGATTCGCATTCTTCTACAATCTCGCACGCAATCAGAAAATGGTCGGTACTTCGACAATGATTTCGTATATTAATCGTGATGAATTGCAACATGGGAAAGCAATTAGTGACATTTTCCGCGCAGCACTTGCAGAAAACCCTGAACAAAATACAGATGAATTTACGGCTTGGATTTACGATCAGTTCAAACATTCGGTCGAACAGGAAGTCATCTGGAGCCGTTACGTACTAGCGGATATTGAAGGTATCGAACTTGCCGAAATGGAAGGCTATGTGAAATATCGCGCGAACAAAATGCTTCGCATGCTCGGACTTAGTGAAATTTATCCGGAGTTCACTGACAACCCAATGAAATGGATTCGTGCATATGTCGACAGCTTCGACGATACAAAAACCGACTTCTTTGAACAATCATCACGTCAATACGTCAAAACAAGCGATCTTAATGGATTTGATGATTTGTAAGTATATGAACGCACACGGGAAAAATCGTGTGCGTTTTTTTTTCAAGTAAGAAGGGATTTGAATGGGGATGTAGTATCTTAAATAGGGCAAACCCTACTATCGGTACGAATGGCTGCCTTGTAAACTAAGGGTGAGAATAATTCTCATTAAAACAAGCAGAGGAGGAAAAAATTATGAGTCGACTAACACTTGATACACAAGTTTGTGATATCGTCACGGAGCTCCCTCAAAGTGCTGATTTGTTTAGAAGTTTGCGCATCGATTTCTGTTGCGGTGGAAAAATTGCTCTTAAAGATGCAGCTAAAGAACGAAAACTCAATCCTGAAGAGGTTCTAAATAGTGTCAAAAAAATAGAGGAGAAACGCGAGCAGCAAAGTGGCATCGATCCAACGTCATTCGGTTCAAAAACGCTCGTCTCCTATATTCAAGAAAAGTATCATACTGGGCTACGGGAAGAATTACCGCTTCTCGCACCGTACATTACAAAGGTTGCCCGTGTCCATGGAGAAAATCATCCGCATCTTCTTCGCGTTCAAGAAAACTTTAAAGAATTACGAAGTGAACTTCTTGATCACACGGCAGACGAAGATGCCAATGTATTTCCGTTAATTCTGGAGTTTTTAGAAAATCCTACACCTGAATTGAAAGAAAAGGTTAAGCCGCTTGTAAAGGAACTTGAGCAAGAGCACGAACACGCAGGAAAATTATTATTTGAAATACGTGATCTAACGAATAATTTCACGCTACCAGACGAAGCCTGCGGAACGTATAGGCTTGTGTACGCACGTCTTGCACAACTTGAAAAAGACACATTTGAACATGTCCATCTCGAAAATAACAACTTATTCGACCGTGTCCGTGTCGCACTGTGATTGATTAAAGGACAAAAAACCACCTATCTACAAAGGTGGTTTTTTATGTGGAATGGTTTAGCGAAGTACGTTATGACTATAGAAATAGATATGAAAGAGTCTGGGATAGTATGAAACCACTTGCATGGCTAGGTTTGCTAGCGGGGGTCGTTTTAACGTTCGCCAGGGTGCTCGGTAAGTTTGGAGCAATACTGATAGAGACAGAGAAAGTAATAACACGTATATATCGATTCGAAAAAGGTCGCTTAATCTAGTCCGTAATGGGCAGAGTAGGCGGCTTTTTAATTTGAAGATAGAAACTATAGATTTTCAACATGGAACGTTGGTTAGCTCCGGGCGCTTTCCGCTTTTCTTTTTATAAGGGTATTCCCCACATCAAATAGGCACATCCCTACTAGGAAAGAATCAGGATTATTCTTAAAATTAATAGTATGTGAATGAATAAGTCTTTGATTCCCGTCATAGATCGTTAGTTATTCTAAAAAGGAGTGAGCTATTCCAATGAAGAAAAAATTTGGACTTAATTATTTCAAGCCAGTTGAACGTTTTTCAGGAAATTGGTCAATTTTAGAAGAAAAAAGTCGAGATTGGGAAAATATGTACCGCCAACGTTGGTCTCATGACAAAGTGGTTCGGACAACGCATGGCGTGAACTGTACAGGGTCATGCAGTTGGAAAGTATTTGTGAAAAACGGCATTATTACTTGGGAAAACCAGCAAATTGATTATCCTTCATGTGGCCCTGATATGCCTGAATTTGAACCGCGTGGATGTCCCCGTGGAGCTTCATTTTCCTGGTATGAATATAGCCCGCTTCGCGTGAAGTATCCATACATACGAGGGAAGTTATGGCGTATGTGGACTAAAGCAGTTTCTGAACTGAAAGACCCTGTAAAAGCATGGGCTAGCATCGTAGAAGATCCTAATAAGGCAGATGAATATAAAAAAGCGCGCGGAAAAGGCGGCCATGTCCGGGTTAACTGGAGAGATGCCACCTTAATGATTTCGGCACAGCTTATTTACACAATCCAAAAGTACGGTCCCGATCGGATAGCTGGATTTACACCGATTCCAGCAATGTCAATGGTCAGCTATGCGTCAGGTGCACGATTCCTCTCTCTTCTTGGCGGCGAAATGCTTAGCTTCTATGACTGGTATGCGGATTTACCGCCATCTTCTCCACAAATTTGGGGTGAGCAGACAGACGTCCCTGAATCGAGTGATTGGTTTAACGCTGGTTACATCATTATGTGGGGATCGAATGTACCGCTAACAAGAACGCCAGATGCTCACTTCATGACAGAAGTGCGCTACAAAGGAACGAAAGTAGTTTCTGTGGCCCCGGATTACGCAGAAAGTGTTACACATGCGGATGACTGGATTGCGGCAAATCCCGGAACGGACGCTGCAGTTGCTCAAGCAATGACGCACGTCATTCTCGATGAATTTTATGAACAGCGTAAAGAGCCGATGTTCTTGAATTACGCGAAACAATATACAGATATGCCTTTCCTGATAACACTCGATACACATGAAGATTCTTATAAAGCGGGTCGATTTTTACGGGCAAGTGATATAGCGCAAGCATCCCAGCACGCTGAGTGGAAACCGGTTATTTTTGATGAAACGACAAATGAAATTATTGTTCCGAACGGTACGATGGGACAACGTTGGGAAGAGGACAAGAAGTGGAATCTAATTCTTGATAATGTAGACGGAACACGCGTTGAACCGGCCTTGTCAGTGGCCGATCATGGCGCGGAATGGAAAGAAATTGTTTTCCCATTCTTTGACAATGTGTCAAACGGAACATTCAAACGTCCGATTCCGGTGAAAAAAGTAACACTTGCAGACGGAACCGAAAGTCTTGTAACAACTGTTCACGATTTGATGCTCAGCCAGTATGGTGTAAACCGGATTGGTAGTGATCTCGAAGCATCTGGTTATGACGACGCAGAATCATTCTACACGCCAGCATGGCAGGAGAAAATCACAAGTGTTAAACCTGAACTGGTTACCCAAATCGCGCGGGAATTTGCACATAATGCGCTTGAAACAGGCGGCCGTTCGATGATTATTATGGGAGCGGGTATTAACCACTGGTTTAACAGTGACACCATTTATAGATCGATCCTTAACCTCGTTATGTTAACTGGTTGTCAAGGCGTTAATGGTGGTGGCTGGGCCCATTACGTTGGTCAAGAAAAATGCCGTCCGATTGAAGGGTGGAGCACAATCGCATTTGCACGTGACTGGCAAGCGCCGGCGCGACTTCAAAACGCGACATCTTATTTCTATTTTGCAACTGATCAATGGAAGTACGAGGAAATGGGCGCGGATCTTCTTATGTCACCGACAGGAGGAAAAGCCCGCTATCAGCATCCTGCAGACTATAACGTCTTGGCTGCACGACTTGGTTGGTTGCCATCTTACCCTCAGTTCAACAAGAACAGCCTGACGTTTGCAGAAGAGGCAGCCAAAGAAGGAAAAACAACAACACAGGAAATCGTTAATTATACACTGGAACAAATCAAGTCAGGCGAAACAAAATTTGCAATTGAAGATCCGGATGCACCGGAAAACTTCCCGCGCTCTCTATTTGTTTGGCGTTCCAACTTAGTGTCGAGTTCTGCAAAAGGTCAGGAATACTTTATGAAACATTTATTCGGCGCTTCCCACGCTCTGCTTGCAACACCAAATGAAGATGTTAAGCCTGAAGAAATTGTTTGGCGCGATGATGTGGAAGGAAAACTCGATCTTCTTGTGGCACTGGATTTCAGAATGACAACAACTCCGTTGTACGCAGATGTCGTTCTTCCAGCAGCAACTTGGTATGAGAAACACGATCTTTCTTCAACAGATATGCATCCATTTGTTCACCCGTTCAACCCAGCAGTTGACCCGCTTTGGGAATCTCGTTCTGATTGGGATATTTACCGCGCACTTGCGGAAACATTCTCGGAAATGGCAAAAGTTCATCTTCCAGGCGTTTATAAAGACCTTGTAACTTCACCGCTTGCGCATGATTCTATCCAGGAAATTGCTCAGCCTTATGGCGAAGTGAAGGACTGGAAAAAAGGTGAAGTTGAAGCGATACCGGGTAAAACAATGCCAGCTATGACAATTGTCGAACGTGATTATACACAAATTTATGATAAATACGTCACGCTTGGACCATTATTATCGACTGGTAAAGTGGGAGCGCACGGCGTCAGTTTTTCTGTAGCCGATGAATATGAAATGATGAAGGGCATCAACGGCACCTATTTCGATGAATCTATCAAAAACGGATTGCCTAAACTGCACACAGCAAAACATGCGGCAGAAGCAATGCTGACACTATCTTCTGCAACGAATGGTCGCGTTTCTCAAAAGGCTTTCGTAGCAGCAGAAGCAGATACCGGCGTTGAACTGAAAGATATTTCAGCCGATCGCGCGGCAGAGCGCTTCACGTTTGCAAGCATTACTGCACAGCCGCGTGAAGTCATACCGACACCAGTATTCTCCGGTTCGAATAAACTTGGGCGCCGTTACTCGCCTTTTACGACAAATATCGAACGACTGGTTCCGTTCAGGACATTGACCGGAAGACAGCACTTCTACATTGACCATGAATTATTCCTGGATTTCGGAGAAGGTCTACCCGTTTACAAACCGACGCTTCCACCAATGGTATTCGGACCGCGAGACAAAAAAATCATAGGCGGTCAAGATTCACTTGTACTTAGGTATTTGACGCCGCATGGTAAATGGAATATCCACACGACGTACCAGGACAACCAGCATATGCTGACGTTATTCCGTGGGGGACCGACTGTCTGGATTTCCAGTGAAAATGCCGAAGAGCATGGTATTGACGACAACCAATGGCTTGAAGTTTACAACCGAAACGGTGTTGTTACTGCACGTGCCGTAGTCAGTCACAGAATACCTAAAGGAACCATGTTCATGTATCACGCGCAAGACAAGCATATTCAAGTACCAGGCTCTGAAATTTCAGAGGAACGAGGCGGAAGCCATAACGCGCCGACGCGAATTCACATGAAACCGACGCAAATGGTTGGCGGCTATGCGCAACTCAGTTACGGATTCAACTACTACGGACCAATCGGAAATCAGCGAGATGAGTACGTTGCAGTCCGTAAGATGAAGGAGGTAAACTGGCTTGAAAATTAAAGCACAAGTTGCAATGGTAATGAATCTGGATAAATGTATTGGCTGCCATACATGTAGTGTTACGTGTAAAACGACGTGGACAAACCGTGAAGGTGCAGAGTATATGTGGTTTAATAACGTCGAAACAAAACCGGGGATAGGCTATCCAAAACGCTGGGAAGACCAGGAGCTTTATAAAGGCGGATGGCAAATTAATAAAAAAGGTAAACTCGAATTGAAATCCGGTTCGAAGCTATCAAAAATTGCTCTAGGGAAGATTTTCTATAACCCGGATATGCCTGAAATGAAGGACTATTACGAACCATGGACATATGACTATGAAAAACTGACTTCGGCACCAGACAGTAAACATACGCCCGTTGCTCGTGCAAAGTCTGTTGTGACAGGAGAATACATTGATCTAGAATGGGGCCCAAACTGGGAAGACCAACTTGCTGGGGCTCACATTACGGGACCAATGGATCCTAATATTGAAAAGATAGAAGAAGAAATTAAATTTAACTTTGAACAAGCATTTATGATGTACTTGCCAAGACTCTGTGAGCACTGTCTCAATCCGAGTTGTGTGGCATCCTGTCCATCAGGCGCCATCTACAAACGCGATGAAGATGGAATCGTCCTCGTAGACCAAGAAGCGTGTCGAGGCTGGCGTTATTGCATGACCGGTTGTCCATACAAGAAAGTCTACTTTAACTGGAAAACAAATAAAGCCGAGAAATGTACATTCTGTTTCCCGAGGATTGAGTCGGGACTACCAACGGTTTGTTCTGAAACGTGTACAGGCAGAATCCGTTATCTTGGTGTTCTTTTATATGACGCAGATCGCGTTTTAGAAGCGGCTTCTACACCGAACGAAAAAGATTTGTACAAAGCGCAAATTGATTTATTCCTCGATCCAAATGATCCGGAAGTTATTGCTCAGGCTAGAAAAGATGGTATTTCCGAAGAATGGATTGAAGGCGCACAAAATTCACCGGTTTATAAACTAGCAATTGAATATAAACTTGCCTTCCCGCTTCACCCTGAATACCGCACGTTGCCGATGGTATGGTATGTCCCGCCATTGAGCCCAATCATGAACTATTTTGAAGGTAAAGACTCGATTAAGAATCCTGATATGATTTTCCCAGCAATTGAGGAAATGCGTATTCCGATTCAGTATCTCGCAAATATGCTTACAGCAGGAGATACCGAAACAGTGAAAGGTGCACTGCAAAGAATGGCAATGATGCGTTCATACATGCGTGCCATGTCATCTGGTAAAGAATTCGATGAATCACGTCTAGAACGTGTCGGTCTGACTGCTCATCAAACGAAGTCAATGTACAGACTTCTGGCGATTGCAAAGTACGAAGATCGCTTTGTTATCCCGACAGCACATAAAGAAGGTCATATGAATGCATACCGTTCACAAGGATCTGAAGGCTATGTGGAAATGGGCGACTACAGTATGGGTACTTCAGAAAGTCCATACAACTACGCAGGTATAAAACAAGAAGATAGTAGCTGTGATGGTTGTGGTACACAACCACAAGCGAAGTCAGGTAAAGAAATTTACGAAGAGAACTTTTACGGGGGGATTTGGCGTGATTGATCTGCAGAAGCTGTATAACGAAAAACACACATTTGGCTTCTTCGCACAGCAACTTACGTACCCGGAAAAGATAAACTTTCATCCGTCAGTCATGGAAGAGTCAGTTGACTCTTCCCATCCGGCGTATGTGCATATTAAAACTTACTGGGAGTTAATGCATGACTACAGCTTTGATGATATCCAGGAAATGTATACATATACGTTTGATTTCCAAACGGATTCAACGCTGTTCATGACTTACGTAAAGTATCAGGATGCGAAAGATCGCGGTCAAATGCTTGCTAAATTAAAAGTGCTTTATGAAATGTTTGGCCTGAATATGCCAGACGGTGAACTGTCCGACTTCTTGCCGCTTATGTGTGAATTTATCTACGCATGCGAATGGATAGGTGACCCGAGGGCAGAACAAAGTTTTGGTATGTTACTCGCTGTTTTGGAAGACGGAACATATCATCTGTTAAAAGCGCTGGAGAAATATAATAGTCCCTATTTCCATCTAATTAAGGGGATGAGGGAAACCTTTAAGTCATGTGCTCGTCAGGAGGCGCCTACAAATGGCTAATCAATTTCTATGGGTCATTATCCCTTATCTGTGTATGGCAACATTTGTTGTAGGGCATATTTTCAGATACCGGAACGACCAGTTTGGCTGGACTGCAAAATCAAGTGAATTTATAGAAAAGAAACAACTGATGATAGGTAGTTTACTGTTCCATATTGGCATCATGCCCGTAATAGCGGGCCATGTCGTGGGGCTTGCTGTCCCGAAGGAATGGACGCAAGCACTTGGTGTTAGTGATCATATGTATCATATGGGCGCTGTTTGGGGTGGAGGATTTTTTGGTGTCGTCACATTTGCGGGGATGTTTATTTTGACATATCGCCGTTTTGCATTAAAAAGCGTACGTAAGTTGTCATCTGCATCAGACTTAATCGTCAACTCCCTATTGCTGTTCATCGTATTCATCGGTATGTACAGTGTAATTGCAACTAGTATTACACAGCCAGAATTTGATTACCGAAGTTCAATTTCAATATGGTTCCGTTCCTTGCTGATTTTTCGACCGGAAGGTGCCTATATGATAGGTGTACCACTGGCATTTCAGCTTCATGTTTTATCTGGGTTCCTCATTTTTGCAATGTGGCCGTTTACCAGATTGGTTCACGTCTGGAGTGTACCGTTGAATTATGTAGGAAGAAGCTATATCCTGTATAGAAGGCACCGTGAAAACTAATGAACGAAAAAAGGCAGCTTTGCCTTTTTTCTATATAGGGAGAAATAGCAATGGATGAACAATTAAGATTTGATTATCAGCAAGAAATAGAACGGTTACAATCGATTTTTGGTTTCGACTTTGTCGCTCTGGCACTTGTTGAGTCAGCGGAAATGCGTTTCGTCCAGAAATGGAAATACGTAACAGGCAATCGTAGCAACCGATATAAACGTATCACTTTGCAAACTGGAAAAGGCGTTGCAGGGCATGTTTTTAAATCAGGAAAACCATTTTTTGTTCACGATAGAGACCTGGAACTTGATTCAATGGATCTGTTTAACTATCCAATTATTATTGCAGAAGACTTAAAAAGTTTTGGAGCGATACCTCTTTATAAATATAATCGCGTCCATGGTGTGTTACTAGTAGCTTATCGAGAGGGAAAAAGGATGACTGCAGAAGAATTTTCAGGCTTTATAAATCATGTCGGCCTGAGATTCGGTCCGTATTATAATAAGGAGATGGTAAAACAGTGATGCAAATCGGGAGTTTTCAGTTGACAGACTTGTTAATGAAAATGTACGACAATTCAGCTGAGGCCATCTTCTTTTTTGACTCAGCTGGAAAAGTAATTGCTATGAATAGTGCAGCGGAACTTATTATAGGTGCGGAAGTACTGAATGGAATGATTGCGGGAGATGTAAAAGCAATTTGCATGTCTTGTAAAGGGTATACAAGTGAATCGGAACTTCAGACATGCCTATCCTGCTATTTGGTAAGTCCACAAAAAGATTTCAGCTCATTTCAAGTTTACCTGGACACGCAAGGCAAAGGAATAACTCCGTACACGGCAAGTTATCAGACCATCGATGAAGAAAATGGAATTCGTGTCTTCATGTTGAGAGATTTGACGAAGCAGTACAAGACACAAGAAACACTTAACCAGAAAACCATGATGAAAAATGTCATTAAAGCACAAGAAGATGAACGCAAGAGGTTGTCGAGGGAATTACATGATAGCGTAGCACAGGAAATGTTAAGTTCCCTTGTTGACTTGCGTGTGTTGAAGTACATGAATGTCGATTCTGAAGTACTCAAAAAGATTCAACAAGCGGAAGGCTCATTGATGCGTTTACTGGATGATATTCGTCACTTGTCTGTTGAGTTACGACCAGCTACTTTAGATGACCTTGGCCTCGAAGCTGCTTTTAGGACACATTTTAAATGGATTGAGAAAAATTATGGATTAATCGTTCATTTTACTGCTGAACTTGAAGCTAAAAGATATGAAGGTGAAATTGAGACAGTTGTCTATCGGATTTGCCAGGAGTCCATTCTCAATGCGCTTAAGTATGCAGAAACGGATGAAGTTTACGTTCGGTTGTTTGAACGTTCAGGAAACCTTGAATTGAGTGTGTATGACAAGGGTGCAGGATTTGATAAAAATAAAATCAATCCAATTGGTACGGGTCTTGGCCTTTATGGAATGAGAGAACGAGCAGAACTGGTGAATGGCCAGTTCGTTATTCAATCGAGTATTGGTAAAGGTACTTCTGTACGATTGGAAATCCCACTTAGAGCGTCTGAGGAAGGGGAGGATAACAAATGAAAATAATTATTGCGGATGACCACGCCGTCGTTCGTAGTGGATTTATGCATATCCTGAATTTCCAAAGTGATATGGAAGTCGTTGCCACTGCCGCAGATGGTCTAGAAGCATATGCTTTAGTCGCAAAGTACCGACCAGATGTATTGCTGTTGGATTTAAGCATGCCTCCCGGAGAGAGCGGTCTAATTGCTACCGGTAAAATTAATGAAGATTTTCCAGAAACAAAAATTCTTATTTTGACAATGCATGATGATGAAGAATATTTATTTCATGTGTTAAAAAATGGAGCATCGGGCTATGTTCTAAAAAATGCGCCCGATGGTGAATTACTTGCCGCAATACGTACAGTTCACGCCGGTGATACGTATATTCATCCTGCTATGACCACTTCACTTGTCCGTGAGTTTGTTAAAAAGGGCACGGAAGTGGTAGAAGATGATCCTTTCAAGATCTTAACAAAACGCGAAATTGAAGTTCTTCCGCTTGCGGCAAAAGGGTTTGGAAACAAAGAAATTGCAGAGAAACTATATATTTCTGTTAAGACTGTCGAAGCGCACAAAGCTAGGATTATGGAAAAACTGCAGTTGAAAAGCAGGCCTGAACTCGTTGAATATGCGTTACGTAAAAAACTATTAAACTTTTAGCAGAAAGGTGTGTTTCAAATGGCTGAGGCACAAAAGTTCAAGTTCGACTTACCAGCTTTACGTGTGCTTGAAAATGAACATCGCTATTTAGAGTATTTAATGAGTGGCTGGCATACAATTGTTCTGGCTTTTGAACGGGATATCTATACTGTCATAGAAGGCCATGAAGCACTGAAGTCACTTCGGAAACTCATCGTTGATTTCATTGAACCGTTAAAGAATCATACAGACAAAGAAGAAGAATTTTTGTTCCCAATGCTTGCCCAATACGTCGGTTCAGAACAGGGACCAGTCAATGCAACGGAGGAAGAACATGGTGAAATTGATGCCTACATCGGTCATTTTCTTCATCACACACGCGGTGATGTAAACCACTTTACGCTGGAGGAAATGAAGAAGGTAGTTCAAGACGCCGCAGAAGCATTTGAGGTTATCACTGTTCATTTTGTGAAAGAAGAATCTGTACTATTTTTAATGGTTAATAATATCCTCACTATCAAAGAGCAGGATAAACTCTATGAACAATTATATACTCCGATTCTTTAAGCATATATAACGTAGATAGCGCGTCTATTGATTAACCATTATCTTGCATAAAGAACAGGTAAGAAAGGCTTGAAAAACACCATTTTCACTGGATCATTTCCGGTCCGATTTAGGAGAACTATTCATGACATCTTTACCGAGAGACAAATGTGGCTAGAAATGACTTCGTCATCCCTAGCCACATATTTTTCGGTAATCCTGTTACGACTAGTTGCCTATCGCGTTCCTATAACGTTCAAGTAAAAAATACAGCTATTTTAGAAAAAAAGAATAGATAACTTTTTATAAAGGTTGTAAGTGCCCGAAGATACAATTTCGGGCACTCTAGTACTTTGCACAATGTATTCCTTGCTTACTTGTAGTAAAGAGTATGTATCTTCTCATGCGATGAACTATAAGAGAGTGACTCTTCCTTAACTAAAAAAGACAAGACTATGGAGAAGGCTTCAGCCGCCAAAATTGTACTTTGGCGGCTACTATCGAGATAAGAAGCCCGCTATTCTTTCTTCCCGAAAAGATTTAGCACTTTGTGGACTTATTCATTTGGAGAGCGATGGATGAATAAGCACCATACGATTACCGAAAAAAGTGTGTAGAAATATTTCGATAATCGTTTAGAGGTCGTTCAATCCAAAGTAATCCAAAAGTGACTGTACACGAAGTGCCTAGTGTTGGCTTAAGTTATTTACTGGTTGTCTTTGGATGATCAACATATGTATGTAAATTGCTAGATGTAGGGAAAACCCTTATAGGTTATCGGGGTCTACCTACTATTTTACACTGAACTAATTCAATTATAATTAAAGCAGGGAATCAATGTCGGTTTCATTCAAAATACAATGATGGGATTGATTTGAATGAATAAAAAATTACAACTTCCATTACAGACGGCGAACTTAGTAGTCGGTTTTATGGTATGGGTACTCATATCCTCACTATTGCCATTCATCCGGGAAGATATTGCTATTCCTGCCGAAAAACTTGCGATTGTAACTGCTGTTCCGGTCGTTTTGGGATCTATCCTTAGAATTCCACTTGGCTATTATGCAAATATATTTGGCGCAAGAATTATCTTTTTTGTGAGTTTCATATTACTCCTGTTTCCGGTATTTTACATAAGTGCTGCTTCAACGTTCGCGGATTTGATCGTTGGCGGTACGTTCCTCGGAATCGGGGGGGCTGTATTCTCAGTGGGTGTAACATCGCTACCTAAGTATTACCCGAAAGAGAAGCATGGTCTCGTCAATGGTATTTACGGTATGGGGAATATGGGTACTGCAATTTCAACGTTTGCTGCACCGGTAATTGCCACGCAAGTCGGTTGGTCAATGACCGTCAAATTCTATCTCGTACTGTTGCTTATCTTCGCGGCCTTGAATTTCATATTTGGTGACAAGCAAGAAGTGAAAGTGAAAACACCGATACTTGAGCAAATTAAAGGCGTTTATAAAAATGAAAAACTGTGGTTCTTCTCATTATTTTATTTCATTACATTCGGTTCATTTGTTGCATTTACAATATTTTTACCGAACTTTTTGGTCACGTACTTCGAACTGGAAAAAGTGGATGCAGGAATGCGGACTGCGGGTTTCATTGCAGTGGCAACATTCCTGCGCCCGGTCGGAGGATGGCTTGCTGACAAATTCCAACCGTTGTTCTTATTGATGGGTGTCTTTGCGGGACTTACATTTGCGGCTATTATTCTCGCGTTTTCACCTACTATTGCATTATATACAGCGGGAAGTATGTTAATTGCTGTTGCAGCAGGAATAGGTAATGGTGTAATCTTCAAACTCGTTCCGTTTTACTTCAACAAACAAGCTGGTATTGCTAATGGGATTGTATCGATGATGGGGGGGCTTGGAGGATTCTTCCCACCTTTACTACTATCGATTATTCATTCGATGACAGGTTCCTATTCAATCGGTTTCATGGCATTCTCTCAAGTTGCACTTGCGAGCTTGGTCCTTGTCATTTGGCTTTATTATATGGATCGACTTAGCATGTCTGCAGAAGTCTTCAATTCAACGGGTCAAGGGATTCTTGTAACAGATGCTTCGGGAACAATTCAGTCTGTGAATCCTGCTTTTACAAGGCTGACAGGATATACCGAAGAAGAAGTGATTGGAAGTAATCCGAATATGTACAGTTCAGGTAGACACTCGAAAGAATTCTACACGTCTATGTGGAGTCAAATTGGTCAAGATGGATTATGGCAAGGTGAAATATGGAATAAACGCAAAAATGGCGAAGAATACCTTGAACTGCTGTCAATTAGCGCGGTGAAGGATGGTTCCGGAGATGTAACTCGTTACGTCGGCACATTCAGTGATATAACGCCGCGAGGCTAAGAGGGCATCCGGTCGTAAAGACCGGTAGCCCTCGCTTCAATTTATAGGAGGAGTGGACATTGGAAAATCGCTATACAAGGCAAACGCTGTTCAAACCAATTGGGAAACATGGGCAGGACAAGTTAAGTTCTTCCCACGTTGTTGTCATTGGGTGTGGAGCTTTAGGTTCAGCTGTTTCAGAGACACTTGTCCGTGGTGGAGTGCGAAAACTGACGATTGCAGATCGAGATTATGTAGAACCTTCTAACTTGCAAAGACAACAGCTGTTTACCGAGAAAGATGCACGGGACGGCATACCGAAAGTGGTTGCTGCTGAAGCTCGTTTGAAAATGATTCGGGAAGACATTGAAATCGTAACCGTGCTTGATCATGTAGATGGATCCATTATGGAACAAATTATTGATGACGCTGATTTAATCATGGATGCGACGGATAACTTTGAAACGCGTCTGTTGATAAATGATATTGCATGGAAAAAAGGTATTCCCTGGATTTATGGTGCGTGTGTAGGCAGTTCAGGTACAGTTTTTCCATTCATTCCAGGCGAGTCAGCTTGTTTCCGCTGTTTGCTACCGGTTTTACCGTCGGTTAATGAAACGTGTGATACGTCAGGAATTATTGCGCCTGCTGTTCAAATTACGGCGGCACATCAAAGTGCAGAAGCGCTGAAATGGTTAACGGGGAATAAAGATGCAATGCGCAAGAAGCTATTCCATTTTGATGTATGGAACAATACACATATAGAAGCAGGGATTTCCCGTATGCGAAACGAAGTATGTGAGACATGCGGAAATACACCGACCTTCCCGGCGCTGCATCGAGCAGAAGATACCGGATACGCAGTGTTATGCGGTAGGGATACAGTGCAAATCATTCCGAATGCAAACCGCACATTGACGATTGAGGATGGGGAAACAGTCGCTAAAAGGCTGGGGTCACCCTATAAAGTGACACCATTTTTTGTGGAATTTAATGCAGATAGTTATCGCTGTATTCTATTTGGCAATGGTCGTTTGTTAATTCATGGATTAAAGGATATAAAGATAGGACGTAAATTGTACCATCAATTTTTTGGATGAAAGGGAGGAATCAGATTGTCACATTTGAATGAATCGGACAAAGAGAAGAAACTCACTTTTTGCGTACTGACGACGAGTGACACGCGTAATGTCTCGAATGATCGCAGTGGCTGGACAATTCGGCAAAAGCTTGAATCGGCGGGTCATCATGTATTTGAAACATGGCTTTGTCAGGATGACGCGATGGAAATTGAATCGATTGTCGAAGAATGGCTGCGGAATCCAAACGTTCATGGCATTATTTCTACAGGTGGGACTGGCATTGGTTTTCGTGATGTTACTATTGAAACTGTGTCGACCTATTTCACAAAAACGATTGATGGATTCGGCGAGTTATTCCGTTACCTTAGCTATACAGAAGATGTAGGTTCAAAGGCGCTATTAAGCAGGGCTGCGGCAGGCGTGGTAAAAGAGAAGGTGTTTTTCGCACTTCCCGGATCCGTTAAAGCAGTGGAACTTGCAATGGACAAGCTAATTTTGCCTGAAATTCACCATATTGTGCATGAACTTACCAAACATCTAGAGGACTAACTTAATTCCGTAATTACTTATTTTAAATAAAAACCTAACGCTAACGAAATTTCTATATCGATTATTAGTTTCCATGGATGAGTTCCGTTGATTGTAACGGAAGGCGTCCGCCTGGAGTGTAAATCAACCTTGTAAGGATTTCAATACAAAATCCACTATTATAAAATTGGTTCTACTGACCAAAAAACTCACCTGAAGTGAGCCGTGGAAGAGAATTAGAATTGTCTTTCGTAATCGCCGTTTTTTCCACCTGTTTTACGTAATAGCATTGTTGGTCCAATAACCATTTCTTTGCCGGCCGCTTTGCACATGTCGTAAATAGTGAGTGCAGCAGCGGAGGCAGCAGTAAGTGCTTCCATCTCAACACCGGTCACACCTTTTGTCTTCACTTCCGCTTCAATCAATACTTCATAATGAGCAGATGATTTATCTATATTCCATTCGAAATGGATGTTAACACCTGTCAGTGGGATCGGATGACACATAGGAATTATGGATGATGTACTTTTTGCTGCCATGATTGCCGCGACCTGAGCGACCGCGAATACATCGCCTTTCTTATTGGTACCTTCTGTGATTTGTGAATGAATTGTTTCATTAACAATGATGGACGATTTTGCGATAGCTGTTCGAGTGGTTTCTGCTTTGTCGGAAACATCGACCATTTTTGCACGGCCTTGTTCGTTGAAATGTGTGAGCTCTGACAATGGAGTCATTCCTTTCGTACATATCTAATACATTCAGTATAGCAGAAGGAGGAGAATCTACATGGTAGAAATGAGAAAGCCTATCTTAGTATCTGAGGCTGTTCGACTCGTCATGGAACATAGCTATCTAGGTGGAACTGATACGATTCCACTTGAACATACATACGGAAGAATACTTGCGGAACCGATTATCGCAAAGCATGATGTCCCATCATTCGACAGATCGCCATACGATGGATTCGCTGTCCGTGCAAAGGACACAGAGGGTGCTTCTGGAGATAATCGTATACAGTTCACTGTGATTGGTGAAATTGGTGCGGGCCATGTAGCGACTAGTGGAATAGGTCCAAGAGAAGCATACAGAATCATGACGGGTGCCCCGATACCGGATAATGCCAATGCGGTTGTCATGCTCGAACAGACGACAGAAGGAAAAGATCGTTTTACATTGCGTAAACCGTTTAGCGAAGGGGAAAATATATCCTTTAAGGGTGAAGACGCAAAGGAGGGGGAACTCCTTGTTGAATCGGGAGCATTTATCCATCCCGGTACAATCGCGTTATTAGCGACATTTGGTTATGCAACAGTCAAAGTTGCGAAACGACCAATTGTTGGCATTCTTTCAACGGGAACGGAGTTGCTAGATGTGTCAGATGAACTTGTTCCTGGAAAAATACGGAACTCGAACGGACCGATGATAGCTGCCCAGTTAACTCGTATGGGATTAGGTTACAAATCATATGGCATGCAAGAAGACGATCTAGATGCATGCACAGAAGTCGTCAGAAAAGCTCTCATTGAAACAGATGTACTTATTACGACAGGCGGTGTTTCTGTTGGTGATTATGATCATTTACCCGCAATCTATGAACGGTTGGGAGCTAAGGTCCTATTTAACAAAGTTGCGATGCGTCCGGGAAGCGTAACGACGGTCGCCGTGCTTGGTAAAAAACTATTATTCGGTCTGTCGGGAAATCCATCTGCTTGTTTCACGGGTTTTGAATTATTCGCTAGACCCGCTATTCTTGCTATGCAAGGTGCAAACACACCGTATATGCCGCGCATGCAAGCGATATTAGGTGAAGATTTCGGAAAGCCAAACCCTTTTACCCGCTTCATTCGTGCATTCTGGGAAATGACATCGGAAGGTATTGTTGCAGTACCCGCAGGCTTTAATAAATCAAATGCAGTATCATCGATTGCCCGGGGAAATTGCCTTATCGCTCTTCCAAGCGGAACGCGCGGTTACACAGCAGGAACCCATGTTGATATTTTGCTGCTCGGTTCTGAGCAAGGCGTTAGTGAGTGGGTATTATGAAGACACTTCAAGTTGTCGGTTATAAAAATAGTGGCAAAACGACACTTACATCGAGATGGATTTGTTTATTGAAAAACAAAGGACTTTCAGTCGCTGTATTAAAGCATCATGGCCACGGTGGGCAGCCTGCTATGCCAAATCCATCGACGGATACGATGCAGTTTTTTGGTAGTGGGGCAGACGTTTCAGTTGTTGCAGGTGGGGGTGCGGTTCAAATCCTGTTGAATGAAGAGCCCGAATTTGCCGAGCTTAAGGTGCTGGCAGCAATCGGAAAACCGGATATTCTGCTCATTGAAGGGTATAAGAAAGAACAAGGGGAGAAAGTAGTCCTTCTTAGGGATGCCGGGGATTGGGAATCGTTAAGCGGATTGGATGGCATACAGCTAGTTATCGGATGTCCAGAAATTACAGCTGTTAGTTCGCATATTGAATCTGCGCAGAATGTTGAACAACTCGATTCGTGGCTACTTGACTGGATTGAAAAGGAGGATGGCAATGAAACCGTTTGAAATTGTTGAAACAGTGATTGAACCGCAAAAATATACTGATTATGTCCTTCATGCTGGAGCAGGAGCTGTCACTGTTTTCACAGGACATGTCCGGGAATGGACACACGGGGTCCGAACATTATATTTGGCATATGAAGCCTATGTACCAATGGCCGAAAAAAAACTGGCGGAAATCGGTGGAGAAATGGAAGCGAAATGGCCAGGCGTGAAAGTGGCGATTGCTCACCGGATTGGGGAAATGCATATCTCAGATATTGCGGTAGTCATTGCAGTTTCCTCCCCTCATCGGAAAGCAGCATATGAAGCGAATGAGTATGCAATTGAACGCATTAAGGAAATAGTCCCTATCTGGAAAAAGGAAATCTGGGAAGACGGCGAAGAATGGATTGGCGGTCAAAAAAAGTATCCTGAAAAGGGAGGCGAACAAAAGTGATTAAAGTGAACTATTTTGCAAGGCTGCGCGAATTGACCGGCAAGGCGGAAGAAACCATCGAACGGGAATCGATGACTGTCCGCGAGCTGCTGGACTGGGCGGAAATGATGTATCCGGGTTTTGGGAAAGATACAGTGCATGTTGCAGTGAATGAAGAATATGCCTTAAAGGAGGATGTCATTCATTCGGGAGATATTTGTGCATTCATCCCACCTGTGAGCGGGGGATGAAGGAGACAGTAGGCATCGTTCTGGCGGGCGGATTGTCTCGGCGGTTCGGTTCTCCGAAAGCATTTGCTAAACTAAGAAATAAGTACTTTTATAAAATTGCAGTCGAAGCAATGTCGGCATCCTGTGACGAGATTGTTATTGTGACGCTACCTGAACTAATGGAACGATTTGGTAATGGTGAAAACCTGATGGCTGATAAAGTGGAATATGCTGGACTCGGTCCGCTTGCAGGGATTCTGTCTGCGATGGAATCCGTGGAAGCGAACCGCTATGTAGTATTACCGTGTGATATGCCATTTATAGATGATAAAGCTATATCGAAGTTGATAACGCTTCATAACGAATGTGTCACGGCTGTCATTTCGGATGGAAGATATCATCCTCTCGTGTCTATCTGGGATACGCAAATGAAAAATGCAGTGAAAGAAGCCTTGAAAAACAACCAACTGAGTGTAATGAAATTACTTTCTATTAGTAATACAGCGTGGGTTCAAGGAAGCGTTCTGACTGACGATGAAAAACGGATGTTCACGAACGTGAATACGCCGGAAACCCTGGAAAGGGGATGACGAAATGGAAACAGTTAAAGATAAGCTCGGACGTCCGATCCGGGATCTCCGAATCTCCGTAACGGATCGCTGTAACTTTAGATGTGCCTATTGCATGCCAAAAGAAGTTTTTGGTGATGATTATGTTTTTCTACCCAAGAACGAACTGCTTTCATTTGAAGAAATTGAACGGTTCGCGAAGCTATTTGCGTTACTTGGTGTGAAAAAACTCCGCTTGACGGGCGGCGAACCGCTTATGCGGCGCGATTTGCCAAAACTGGTTGAAAAACTGATGAAGATTGAAGGAATTGAAGATATAGGGTTGACGACGAATGGTGTACTGTTGAAACAATACGCACAACCCCTTTATGATGCAGGTCTGCGTCGTTTGAATATGAGCCTCGATGCACTTAATCCGGAAACATTCGGTAAATTAAATGGACGCGGAATTAAACCAGAACTGATACTAGCCAATATCGATCATGCACAAAAGATCGGCTTTGAAATCAAGGTGAACATGGTTGTTCAAAAAGGCGTAAATGAGGAAGAAATTCTACCAATGGCCGCTTATTTTAAAGAGCGTGATATTACGTTGCGGTTCATAGAATTTATGGATGTCGGTAATGATAATGGATGGAGCTTTGAAAAGGTTGTCACGAAAAAAGAAATTTACGAAATGATCAGTGCTGTTTATGATATCGAACCGGCGGAAGAAGACTATTACGGTGAAGTTGCAAAACGTTATCGTTACTTGGATAATGGAGCACAAGTCGGTTTTATCACGTCTGTATCAGAATCATTCTGTTCAACATGTACGCGGTCCAGACTGTCGTCGGACGGTAAACTGTATACGTGCCTGTTCGCATCAGAAGGGTTCGATCTGCGTGAATTAATTCGCAGTGGACTGACAGACGCAGAATTGTTGGAAGTCATTACAGGCGTGTGGCAAAACCGTGGAGACCGTTATTCAGATGAGCGAACTGAACAGACAGCGAAGAATCGGAAAAAGATTGGTATGAGCTATATAGGTGGGTGAGGCGTTGCTGCGGCGACGCTTTTTATTATGGAGAGAGACGGAGGGGATGCTGACTTTGTTTAGTTTTATGAGACTGTTGCTTAGTTTCACGGGAGTATTGCAAAGTTCATTTAAAACGTTTGGAACTTCAGTTGCAACGTCGCCTAGTTTGGGCAAGACGTTGTTAAGTTGTTCAAGTGTTGTGAAGTTTCGTGTAAACGTTGTTAAGTTCATTGGAAATGCTATGAACATGGACGGAAACGTTGTTAAGTTCATTTAAATCGTTGCTTACACTCTTTAATAAAAAAACGAATCGCCTTACATCTAAGGCGATCCGCTTTCGAAATATACGTTCGCTATTAACCTTCATCTTCCACGACGACTGAGCGTCCTTTGAGTTTCAGCAACATTGGAACAAGAAGCCATAATGCAGCTACTATGATGAAAACAAGCGATAGCGGCTTTGTGAAGAAAATGCTGAATTCACCGTTCGAAATGGTGAGTGCTCGCCTCATGTTGTTTTCAATCATTGGACCTAATACGAGTGCCAAAACTAATGGAGCTACTGGATAATCATTTTTTGATAGTAAATAACCCGCTACACCACAACCAAGCAACAAGTATAAATCGAAAGTCGTGTACTGTACGGCATAAACTCCGAAAAATGAAATGGCGATAATAATAGGCAATAAGTACTTCTTAGGCGTTTGAATGATTTTTGCAAACACACGAACGAGCGGCATGTTCAGTACTAACAGCATCAAGTTGCCGATAAACATACTTGCAATGAGCCCCCATGCGATATCCGGGTGTTCGTCAAAGAGAAGGGGCCCTGGCTGAATGTTATACATGATAAGTGCACCCATTAATATGGCTGTTGTACCGGAACCAGGGATTCCTAATGTAAGTAAAGGAATCATTGCGCCCCCTGAAGCAGCATTATTGGCAGATTCAGGACCCGCTACTCCGGCGATGTTCCCTTTTCCGAAGCTTTCGGGATTTTTACTGAACTTTTTCTCTGTTATATAGGAGAAGAAAGATGCGAGTGTTGCCCCGGCGCCTGGAAGTACCCCGATGAAAAATCCTAGTAGGGAACCGCGTACAATGGGAACTGCGCTGTCTTTCATATCTTGTTTTGTCGGGAGGATGCGATTGATTTTTGCAATGGCCCCGTCTTCTTCATCGCGTTCCAATACCGTCTTGAATACTTCACCAAGCGCAAACAATCCAACAGCAATTGTTAAAAATTCCAATCCGGAAAAAAGAATAGGCTGGTTGTATGTAAAGCGGGCAATTCCTGAAACTGCGTCAATGCCGATTGTTCCAAGCATAAGTCCGAAAACAGTCATCATCAATGCTTTCGTCATCGACTTTCCAGCAAGTCCACTTACAGCAGCCAAACCCAATAGCATTAAGGAAAAGTATTCTGCAGGGCCGAACTTGATTGCGACATTGGAAAGAGGTTGCGCTAATAAGACCAGACCGATTAGCGAAATGATTCCGGCGCAAAATGAGCCGATTGCCGAGATAGCCAAAGCTGCTCCGGCACGCCCTTGCCTAGCCATTTGATAACCGTCGAGCGTCGTGACGACAGACGAAGATTCACCAGGGGTGTTCAGTAAAATCGATGTTGTAGAACCTCCATACATTGCTCCATAATAGACTCCGGCAAGTAAAATGATTGAACTGGCAGCGGCTGCTTCTGTCGGCATTCCAGAAGTGATGGTTGCAGTAACGGGGATGAGAAGGGCAACACCGCTCATTGGACCGATGCCGGGTAACACGCCGACAGCCGTGCCGATTATGACCCCGACGAATGCAAATAATAGATTATGCCATTGAAAAGCAACACTGAAACCATCGGCTAAAAACTGTAAAGTGCTCATAGCTTAACTCCCTTCACGCTAAAATACAGGAAATCCTGGCAATGACCCGCCAAGAAGTTTCGCGAACAAATAATAAATTCCAAATGAAAATGCCGCTGCAATGATGAAGGAGGGCAATAATCGGCCACGTTCCATTGTTTGGAAAGAGATGAGTAAAAATAAGAACGTTGAGATGACGTATCCGACCATTTCCAATAGAAATGCATACAAAACCGCGCTGCCAATAATAATAAGGAATTTCTTGTATTGAAGCTTCATTCCAGCTGTCGTTTCAGATTTGTATTTAAATGTTTCGAATAGCAATCTCAAACTTAAAAGAATTAAAATCATACCAAGCCACATTGGAAAGATTTTCGGTCCAACTGATGATCCGTAAGCACTGTCCGAAATTTTTTGGCTTTCGATTACAAATAAGAGACCGATTAGTAAAAAGACGATGCTGGCATATCGATCGAACGTTTTACTCATAGTCTTTGACACCTCCCTAAAAGAAAAGGCGGCGCTGAAGCCGCCCGAATAATGTTATTTCTGCATTCCAAGTGCCGTTAACAATTCCACGATCACTTTATCTTGTTCTTCCAAATAGGTAGTGAAGTCGTCAGCATTACGGTACTCGCTTTCCCACCCATTTTTCTCTAATTCTGCGTTCCACTCGTCTGATTCCACCATTTTCTCTAGCTTCTCGGACCAATAGTCATAAGCCGTTTCCGACATTTCCTTTGGACCGAAGATGCCGCGCCAAATGGTGAATTCGGCGTCAATTCCTTCTTCTTTAAATGTAGGGACTTCTGTCAATTCACCGCCAAGCCGTTCGGAAGAACTGACAGCGAGGACACGGACATCACCGGATTTCAGATACGCCCCAATAGTGGAGGCATCTGTGGCGATGACGTCTGCATTTCCACCGAGCAATGCTGCGACTGCCTCTCCGCCGCCATCATACGATACATACTTTACTGTTTTTGGATCAATTCCATATTCAAATGCGGGCAAGACGCCGACAAGATGGTCCATCGATCCCGGAGCCGATCCGCCGACAAGTGTTACCGATTTCGGGTCTTTCTTAATTGCTTCTAGTACATCTTTCAATGAATTGAACTTCGAATCCGCCTTGACGACAATAGCTCCGTAGTCACGCGTCAGCTGAGCCAATGGTGTTGTGTCTTTATAGCCGTAAGCACTGTTTCCTTCCGCTTTGTTATTGTTGATTAAGATTGGCGGAGATTTTACAAGAAGGACATGATCATTTTTTAGTTCCTTTGTTGCAAATTCTGCCATGTAAACAGCACCACCGCCACCGGGTTTGTTTTCAACTACGATTGACTTATCGATTAGCTTTGTTTCACTCATCGTTTTTGCAATAGCTCTGGCAGTTAAATCCCATCCACCGCCTGCGCCGGATGGAGCGACAATTGTTATGTTACTCTCCGGATATTTCGAGGTAGCGCCTTCCACTTTTCCTTCAGATTCATCCGCAGAACATGCTGTGAGGCCGAGTGCCAGGATACTTGCTAGGGCAACCGTCGTAAGTTTCTTCCACATCTTCATGTAATCCCCCTTATAATTAAAAATGATGACAGCGTTTTCATTCGCTGTCATCAATCTATCAGAATATTTATTCAATTAAAAGTTATCGTTTATAAGTTCGATAATGAGAGTAAACATCATTTTGTTCATACTGTTCAGCGTTTTTTTATGAAGTATCTTCTTTCGGGACGCCCGACTGAGCCGTATAGAAGTTCTGTAAATGCACGTTTTTCTGAGACGAGGTATTCTAGATAACGTCTTGCGGTCGAACGGCTAACGCCGATTTCCAAACCAAGTGCTTCTGCAGTAATTCCGCCTTCTATATTTTTTATATGGCTGACCACTTTCTCTTTCGTCATGGGGTCAATCCCTTTTGGTGGAATGAAATCAGGGTTTGATGAAGCGGGTAGCGTTTTATTCCAAAGAGATTTGATGGAATCTTCCTGTATGAGTCCTACACCTGAAAGTGTTTCCCTTTTAACTTTATAAGAAAGGAGGCTTTCCTTAAATCGATCGAATGTGAGCGGTTTTAGGATGTAGTCGATGACTCCGTGGCGAAATGCCTTTCTTACAACTTCAATCTCTGCCGCAGCGGTGATGAAAATAATATCTGTTTCAGGGCTGTTTTTGTGGATGAAATCCATTAGCTCTGTACCAAGTACATCGGGCAAATAGACATCGAGCAAAACGAGGTCTGGCAACAATGCTGAAATCCAATCTTTTGCTTCATCACCGGTATACGCGGAACCTACGACTGTAAAGCCCTCTATTTTCTCGATGAACCGCTGATGGATGTCGGCAATTCGTAAATCATCTTCAATAATTAAGACTTCAATTAGAGTTGTCATCTGAAAACCCTCCTTTCGGTATGGAAATAATAAACAATGCACCGCCTAAATCTCCTTTTTCGAGTGTGATAGAACCGCTGAGGTTTTTCACATTCTCTGCTACTTTCATAAGTCCATATCCACGGTGATTCTGATTTTTTGTCGATACCTTTTCTTGAAAGAGTACATCCAGCACTTCATCAGCTATCCCATGTCCTGAATCTTCAACTTCAATTAAAATCTCTTCGCCGTTATCCAGAATGAAGATGCGGACCATTCGTTTTTCTTCCGGAAAAGAGTCGGTCGCTTCGAAAGCATTTGTAACTAAGTTTCCAATGATTGAAACGAAATGGTTTTTTTCTAAGTGTTTCGGGAGTTTTTTTAAGAGACTATCTTCATCAAGAAGGAAGCGGACCTTCAATTCCTTTGCCCGGTTGAAGAAACCGATAACAATTCCTCCTAGAAAGGGATCCTGCAACCGCTTTGTCACGAATTGGATGAGCGATTGATGTTCAGCTGTTTCCTCATGAATCAAGCTTAGTGCCTCATCGTATGAATTGAGTTGAATGAGACCCGATATTGTATATAAAAAGTTATTGTATTCATGGGTTTGTGCACGAAGCGCCTCCGTATACCGTTTCACTTGTGATAATTCCATTGCGAGTTGGTCAATGTCTGATTGTAGCCGAAAAGTTGAAACCGCACCGACAATCTGTTCGCCAACACGGATGGGGATGCGATTTACAATTACCTTTTTGCCGCGAATTTCCATCGGGCGATCGAGATGTCGTTCTCCGGTTTCAAGTACCTTTGGAAGAAGTGTGTTTGGAAGCACTTCCTGAATCGTCCGACCGATTAGTTCCGATTGATTAGGGAGAGAAAGAGTTTCATATGCAGCCACATTCACAGTTGTAATGATACCGTTTGCGTCAACCATAATGATTCCTTCTCGCACAGACTCAATAAGAGCGTTTCGTCCGGTGAATAAGTTCGCTATTTCCGCAGGCTCTAAATTAAAAAGTTCTTTTTTAATATTGCGTGCCAGAATGCTAGAACCAATAATACCTAGAATGATTGCGATAAGTACGATGTAGGAAATGTTGTCGGCATACTGAAAAAAGATAGAGGACATATTCTTCTTTAAAAAACCAACGGAAATAATCCCGATAATCTTGCCATCCTCGTTAAATACTGGTGTTTTCCCACGTAAGGCGGCCCCGAGTGTCCCAGTCGCCTCGGAAATATAGGATTCGCCTAGGAGAAGCGCACGTTCATTATCATCACCCACCATTTTTTGCCCAATCCGTTCTGGAACAGGATGAGCATACCGAATACCTTCGCTGTTTCCGATAACGACATATTCAGCACCAGTTTTGAGTCGTACCGCTTCGGCGATAGGCTGCAATATTTCCGTTGGATCAGCGTGTCCAAATCCTGCACGGACATCGGGGCGGTCTGCTGTTGTTCTGGCTATACTTAGCGCCTGGTCCCCAATCTGTTGCTCGATACCTTGCGACATTGTAAAGTAGAAGGAAACACCGATAATGATTGCTATTATGGAAACAAAGAGTGCGCCATATGAAAAAATGCGGGATTGTAAAGTAGCGGGTTTCATAGAAATCATCTCTCAATCTTGAAGTAACCGTATCTACTTACATTGGTCTTGGGCAGGCTTTCTACAAAGTTGAACGTCGGCCAATTGGTTCACACTATATGCTACACTATTGTTAATTGTTAGAATAGGGGGATTTAAGTGAAGCCAAGAATTTTCATTACAAGAAAGCTGACAGAAGAGGCGGTTGCGCCGCTTCATGAAAAATTTGATGTACGGATGTGGGACGAAGAAAGTGTAGCAGTTCCGCGCGCTGTTTTATTGAAAGAAGTGGCAGAAGCGGATGCACTATGGTCGGTTTTGGCGGATAGCATCAATCGCGAGGTTTTTGAAGCGGGTACGAAGCTTAAAATCGTTGCAAATATGGCCGTTGGTTATAATAATATTGACTTGGAATCGGCAAAGGAATATGACGTCATCGTAACAAATACACCGGGTGTGTTGACTGAAACAACTGCAGATCTTGCTTTTGCGCTTCTACTAGCGACGGCACGTAAATTGATCTCTGCAGAAAATGAAATTAGAAAAGGTAATTGGACTTCATGGGCTCCGATGAGATTTACAGGCATGGATGTTGGAGGAGCGACACTTGGCATCATTGGCATGGGACGAATCGGTGAAGCGGTTGCGCGCCGGGCAAAAGGCTTTGATATGCAAGTTCTTTATCATAATCGCAACCGCAAGCCAGACGCAGAAGCTGAGTACGGACTTGAATTCAGGGAGTTGGATACACTGCTGAAAGAGGCGGATTTCGTTATCATTCTAGCTCCCTTTACACCGGAAACCGCCGGGATGATTGGTGCACGGGAACTTGACCTTATGAAAAATACGGGCGTTCTTATTAATGTCGCTCGTGGTGGAATTGTTGATGAGGCTGCTCTTTATGATGCATTGAAAAACGGTGCGATTTGGGCGGCGGGGCTCGACGTGTTTGAAAAAGAACCAATCCCACTCGATCATCCGCTTCTTACATTGCCGAACGTAACAGTCCTTCCGCATATCGGAAGTGCCAGCATTAAGACACGCCTTGCGATGATGAACTTGAACGCACAGGCAATTACGGATGTACTTGAAGGCCGCAAGCCAAAAGGTATCGTTCAGTAAAGAACAGCAGACGAATGAATTATGTCTAAATTGACTTGATGACTGTCGTCGAATAGGAGGAGGTAACAATATGAAAGGTACAATCATTCCATATTTAACGTTTTACGGAGAAGGAAAAGAAGCGGCTGAATTCTATGCGAATTTGCTAGGACTTGAGGAAGTCGGAATGCAGAAATATGCGGATGCTAATTTCCCGCATCCACCGGAAGCAACAGATTATCTCCTCCATTGCCATCTGAAAAAAGGTGAATTTCAAATCATGCTTGCCGATTCTGCGGACAAGCCATCTGAATACAACAAAAACGGCGTTGCCCTTCTTATCGACTGTGAAAGCGTGGAAGAAGCGAACCAGCTCTACGACGGCCTGCGGGAAGAAGGCGAAGTACTGATGGCCCTGCAAGATACGTTCTGGGGAGCTAAGTATGGGAAAGTGAAAGATAAATTTGGCTTTACGTGGGATTTGAACTGCGAGAAAGAAGGATAGAAAAAGGAAGACTCTTCGTCGAAGGAGTCTTCCTTTTTTATTGCCAGTTCAATTTTTACCGATCTGCGAACAAGTTAAACACACCCAGTGCATCAAGGAAAACAATAATGATTGCGATAGGGGTCAGATATTTTAATAGGTAGAACCAAATGTTGAAGAAGGTCTTTCCGACTTTCGAACCTTGCTTCATCTCATTGAACAGATCAGTTTTAGCTATTTTCAAAGGGATGAATATCGAAATCAATAATGCGCCAAGAGGCATCAATACATTGCTTACTGCGAAATCGACTAAATCGAATACCGTTTTATCGAAAAACTTCACATCAGCCATTACTCCGTATGATAAACAAGATGGAATTCCAACAACGAAAATTGCCATTCCAATTATCCAAGTGAATCGTTTTCGTTTTGAAGGATCATTTTTCGTCATTGTTGCAACAATAATTTCAATCATAGAGAAAGCGGAAGTTAAAGCCGCGAATAGGAATAAAACCAAAAATGCAATGAAGAAAAACACCCCAAAGGGCATTTGGTTGAATACAGCTGGCAGTACTGAAAAAATCAATGTCGGTCCTGCATCCGGTGCCATTCCAAATGAAAACACACCCGGAAAAATCGCAAGGCCGGCTAACAGAACGATGACGATATTCATAGCGATAATGGACATCGCCGAGCTCGGCAGGTTTTGCGTTTTAGGAAGATAGGAAGCATACGTAACCATGACAGAAGCACCTAATGTGAGAGTGAAAAAGGCTTGTCCCAAAGCGAATAAAATCGTTTCAGACGTTAATTTAGTGAAATCCGGTACCAGCAGAAATTTTACGCCTTCCATTGCCCCATCCAAGCTAAGAGAACGGGCAACGATAATGATAAATAATATGAAGAGAGCAGGCATCATAATCTTGCTTGCTTTCTCAATCCCTTTTTGAACGCCTTGGGCTACAACAGCAATTGTTAGCACCATAAAGATCAGTTGACCGGCTAACGTAGCGAATGGATTTGCAATAATTTGGTCGAATAACGGTCCGAACTGGTCTTGCGAAAGTCCGGAAATACCACCGGTTAATGCTTTGAATAAGTAGAGGATAATCCATCCTCCGACAACACTATAAAATGATAGCACTAAGAAACTGGTTACGACGCCAATGATCCCTGTTATATGCCAACCTGAATTGGGAGCAAGCTTTTTGTAGGCAGTAATTGCGTCACTTTGACTTTTACGACCGAGAATGAATTCACCGATTAAGAGAGGGAATCCTAATAACAGCGTAAATAATAAAAAGACCAGTAGAAAAGCGCCGCCACCGCCAGTCCCGGCTACGTAAGGGAACTTCCAAATAGCGCCTAACCCGATTGCTGAACCGGCAGCAGCTAGTATAAAACCTATTTTTGATTTCCAGTGTTCTTGTTGAGGCATAAGGTCAGTCCTTTCGATGAAACGAATATGTATGTACTTATAAAACAAGTCGTTTAGTTTAAGGGTAGCGTATTTTAAGGAGGCTGTCATTAAAATAACAAGTTTCAGAACATTATAAGTATACGGCTTAGAGGAGCTATTAATGAATAAAGCCTGTGTATGAGTATCTGAACAAATGAAAAAGCTTCCCTCATTACATGGAAACGTAATGAGGGAAGCTTACTATTATCAATTGAACAGGTTTATCGTCGTTATAATAATTGGCATCGCAAATACATCGATGAGGAAAGCACCAACAATCGGAACAACGAGGTACGCTTTAGTCGAAGGGCCATATCTTTCAGTGACGGCCGCCATATTTGCCATAGCATTAGGGGTAGCGCCGAGACCATGTCCTGTAAAACCAGCTACCATAATGGCTGCATCGTAGTCTTTACCGAGTAGACGGAACAAGACGAAAACCCCAAACAGGACGATGAAGACAACTTGGACGAAGACGATAACAAGTAGTGGAAGGGCCAAATCGGCAACTTCCCACAATTTAATGCTCATTAATGCCATTGACAGGAAAATCCCCAGTGTAACGTCGCTGATTAAGCCGATACTCTTCATATCGATCGCTTTAGGATTAATTTTGTCAACGATATTCCGAACAAGAACAGCAACAAACATGGCTCCTACGTAACCCGGCAGAACGAACCCTGTTGCGGTTGAAAATAGTTCACCCAAATACGTACCAAGGGCCATACAGAGTGTGATGAGTAGAATTTGTGTGAAGAACGAATCTGTTTGAATCGGCTTTTCTTTCTTTTCAATAGGAATACCGAGATCAGTATCCGCTTCAGATGACTTGAGATTGTGTTTTGAAATAAGGTATTTTACGGTGGGACCACCAACGAGACCTCCTGCAACAAGTCCAAATGTAGCTGCTGCAACTCCAATCGATAGGGCTGAATTGATACCCATGTCTTCGAGCGTCTGTCCAAATGCAGTAGCGGCTCCGTGTCCGCCTTCCATTGAAACTGCTCCAGCCATCATTCCAATAAGTGGATGCAGGTCGAACAAATAAGCCATGGATACACCGATTGTATTTTGCGCGAGCGCTAAAAATCCACATGCCAGCCAGTAGATGACAAGAACCTTTCCGCCAAGTTTAATGAGTTTAAAGCTTGCTCCTAAACCGATTGTTGTAAAGAATGTAAGCATGAATAAACTTTGCAATGATGTATCAAGTGTAATTTCTAGCCATCCGAGAGACTTGAAAATGGTCGCAAAAACAGCGAATAATAATCCGCCGACAACGGGAGCAGGTATGCAGAATTTCCGTAAGAAACCAACTTTCTTAACTAAAACCATCCCTAAAGTTAGCAATGCAATGGAAAGGAAGATTGTGGTGACTTGATTAAGAACTAGCGTCATGAATTTCCCCTCCTAAAAAAGTTGTAATTGCTTCATTTGTTAAGTAAGCACCGAGTTTTACTGTACGGTTGTTTTCATCTAAAACGGGGTTCACTTCCGAAATATCGAACGACAGTGTTTTTTTATGTGTTGTAACTGTTCGAATGATTGAACGAACAATGGAAGGATCTAATCCGAATGGTGAAGGAGCACTGACACCGGGTGCGAAAGCAGAGTTCAGTACGTCCGTGCATAATGTTAGAAAAACATAATCATGTTGGTTGATGAATTGTTCGAGATCGGATGTTAGTTTGTCCATATTTCCGATATGCATATTCTCTTCGTATTCATATTTGACACCGAGCCTGTCGGCTGTATCGAACAATTCCTGCGTATTTCCATAGCGCTGGATTCCGACGACGAAATAGCTGCTCATGTTATCATGCTCCAGGATTTGTTTGAACATCGTGCCGGAAGACGGTTGTTCATCATATGAGCGTAAGTCGAAATGGGCATCTATGTTAATAATTCCAAGAGAAGCTTCCTTACCAATTGATTTTCTGACTCCGAGATAGTGACCGTAAGCGGTTTCATGGCCGCCACCAAGAATAATCGGTGTCATTTTTTTCTCTAATGCGTTTGCAATCGTATCGCCTAGCTGTTGTTGGGCTTTTTCCAGGTTGGTATCCATGTATTGAATATTTCCGACATCGACAAGCCTTTTATTTTCCGGGAATTTCCATGGCAATTTGGCAAGTTCACTGCGAAGTGCATCGGGAGCTTTTGCTGCACCCAATTGCCCTTTGTTGCGGCGGACGCCTTCCTCGCTTTCGAAACCGATAATTGCACATGTGTTGGGTGACTGGCAGATGACCTCGAGATTTACTAATTCAACCACTTGGTGATATCGGAAACTTGTTCTATTTTCAGTATGATCCGTACGTCCGGCCCATACATGTTCATTTACCTGATTAAGCAATTGCCTCACCCTTTCTGAACTTTCAGATACAACGTTACTCATTTATTATAAAGTACATGATTTATTAATTCTAATATATAATTACTATATACTTATAGCCCGCATCTATAATTGAGTGGAGGAGTGGTTAGTATGGATCTAAAGCAGTTAAGTTATTTTGTTTCAGTCGTGGATCATATGAGTTTTTCTAAAGCTGCAGAGAAGTTGCATATTTCTCAACCATCATTAAGCAACGCCATAAAAAACTTGGAACGAGACTTGGGGTTTCAAATCATTGAACGCAATACAAGGAATAGTAGATTGACAGAAGCTGGAGAGGTTTTATACGGCAGGGCGATTCATCTTTTATCAGAAATGGCGATTGTAAAAAAGGAAATGGAAGAAGTAAAGCTTATTGGTAAAGGTGAACTCCAAATCGGTATGATTGAATCGGTGAAGTATTGGATTCCAAAAGTGATTTCTCTATACAATAAAAAATTTCCCGAAATGCACATTCGATTGATGGAGGTGTTAAGTGGTGACGATGTGAAGAATTCGTTGAGGAAATATGAAACGCATGCCATTATCACGAACCAGCAAATTAAAGAAGTGGATATAGAGACGGTCCCTTTGTATAAGGAAAAACTTGTGTTAGTCCTTCACGAAAACCACCCGATGGCTACAAGGGAATCAATTATGCTGAAAGAATTGGAACAGGAGCCGTTCATCATTAGCACCGAAGGGTTTCAGACAAGGGAAGACATATTGCGTGCTTTTGAATTGGAAGATACTGTCCCTACGATTAAATATGAAATTGAGCGTTTTGAAACAGCATTAAGTTTAGTCGGTGAAAATTTAGGTATTGCGCTTATTCCAGAAAATTACTTACAGGGGCCTTATAATCTTACGATTGTAAGTAAGATCATCGATTCCCGGGCACTTGAAAGAACTGTGTATTTGACGTACATGAAAAACAGGTATGTCTCTCCAGCTATACAGGCGTTCATAATGGAAGTGGAGGGTTTTTTCGAATACAAAGTTTCTGATTGATTCGTTGCAAATCAGTCTGTCTGTTATGATTAAGTAAGGAGTAAAACGGTTTTTTGTAACCGAAAGGGGAGAATTAAATGATTGGACGAAACGACCCATGTTCTTGTGGAAGTGGTAAAAAATATAAGAAATGTTGTGGAACGGAAGGAACAAATCTTGTCGATATGATTGTCAACGAAGAGCTTGATCGTGTGCTCGTCGGTTATTTTAATGACTATCCGAAAGATACAGACCGCCAGGAAATGATGCAGACGATGCGGGAGTGGGTAAACCGCCTTACAGGTAGCTGGGAAAAGGAACATATTGAAGAGGCGGCAAGTGAGTTTTATTTATTCATCCACAATAAAAAGATTTGGCATACATATTTAGCACAGCAGCTTGAACAGATGAAACGTGATTCAGTTATTTCAGTATTACAAAAGTGGGACGAACCGTTTATGCTCCTTGCAGAAATTACCGAAGTTGAGTCAGGCAGACTAAAAGTACGGGAGCTGTTTGGTGAGCGAGATTATTTTGTGACGCGCAATGAGGGAATGCCTGCAGATTTGGGGACGTTACTATTTGGTGTAGTCCTCCACGATCCGCGAAAAGGGGACTTCGGGGTTGCACCTGTTTCTTCAATGATATTCTTGGCAAAGTGGAGCAAGCAGACGAAAAAGTCGCTCGTTGAATTAAGAGATGCGGTATCGGACAAGTCGACTGAGCAATTTCTAGATGATCACACGCTCGATATTTACGAGTTGTTCATCAAAAGGAGCATGGCTTCCATGAACGAGCTTGTTGAAGAAGTATTGGTACCCACACAATTGAGTGCGCTGACCGCACTTGACATCACACTTCGTGAACTGAATCAAAGTGCGGATGGACGTGAAATCATGCACAAACTGGCCGTCGCTTACTTTCTGAATGAGAATAAAGATGTTCCGATAGAAGGTGATTTTCTTGCTGCTGCAGTGAAAACGGGTATTCAACTTGGAGTGCTACAGGATACAGGGCTTATAGAAGATGACATTTTACGGAAGTACAGTGCATCAAAAGAAGGAATGCACTTGTATGAAATGGAACTTGCCTCCCTTTATGCAGACATGATGGATAGCGGGGATGAACCGGTGGCGGCACGACTTTACGATATTGGAACAGATCCTCGGCCGACAGAAAAAGCACTTTGGGAAACATCGATGACGACGGGCGGGGTTATTCAGCCTGAACGCAAGCCTGGCATTGCAGAAGGTCGTGCGCAACTTCTTGCATATGAGGCGTATCGCGCGGAATCTGAACAAGCACGTCGGAAACTTGCGAAGAGTGCAATGGAAATCGGACCAAATAATCCGGATGTCATCTTACTTCAAGCGGAAGTTGAACAGGATGCTGAGAAAGCGGCTAAATTGTATGAAAAAGCAATCCAGTCTGCAAGCAGGACATTTGAACCGGGGGAGAACCCTTGGCAAAACATACCGAATCGGCCATTCATGCGCTCGGCATTTGCGTATGGTGTTCACTTGTTCAGTCGCGAAGAGTATGGAGAGGCGGCGGAAATGTTCACGGATCTATTGAAGATGAACCGTACGGACAACCTTGGGGCCAGATATGAAGCGGTGGCTTCGCTCATTCACGCCGAACGGTTCACAGAAGCGGCGGAAATCATGGTGCGCTATGAAAAAGGTTCCGAGCATGATGCGGCTTATCTTTATCTTGACTGGAAGCTTGAACACATAGCATCCGAAGGGAAATCGTTAGATGCAGAAGAGATGTTGAATGCTGCAACGAAATTGAATGGCCATGTTAGGCATTTGATGACATTCAAAGCGAAAACGATTCCGTACCCGAGATTTAAAGCGATTGAACCGGGTAGTGAAGATGAAGCCAGGTATATATGGCTGTTGTTGAATGGTGTGAAGTAAACATATGTATTGTTACATTAAGTGAGATTCAATAATAAAAGGGTTAGATCATCGGTCGAAAATAGACCGATGATCTAACCCTTTTTTAGTTTGGAGAGTTTTGGATGAAGATAATGTTAATCCAACGTTATGTCTGATAATTAGTTATTTCCCGCCAAGCATATTGAACAAGCCGCCTGCAATACTTCCTTCATCCCGTGATCCTCCACCAGGTGTTTGCGGTGCAGCTGCAAAGACACGGCTTGCGAGTCTAGAGAATGGGAGTGATTGAATCCAAACAGTTCCAGGTCCCTTCAGTGTCGCGAAAAAGAGTCCTTCGCCGCCAAATAATGCTGTTTTTACGCCTTTTACCATTTCGATGTTGTAATTAACGTTGTGTGTCATTGCCACGAGGCATCCCGTGTCTACACGTAATATTTCGCCCGGTCGCAGCCTTTTCTCGATAATCGTACCTCCAGCGTGGATGAACGTCATACCATCACCTTCGAGTTTTTGCATGATGAACCCTTCACCACCGAAAAAGCCGGTGCCGAGTTTCCGTTGAAATTCAATTCCGACGGACACGCCTTTTGCGGCAGCAAGAAAGGCATCTTTCTGGCAGATAATTTTGCCGTTATGCTCACTTAAATCCATCGGAATTATTTTTCCAGGGTAAGGGGACGCGAAAGATACATGCTTTTTGCCTGCCCCCGTATTCGTGAATGTTGTCATGAATAAACTTTCTCCAGTTAACATTCGTTTTCCAGCGCCCATCAGTTTGCCCATAATTCCGCCGCCTGAAGAGCTGGAACCATCACCGAAGATTGTTTCCATGGCGATCCCGTCTTCCATCATCATTAGAGCCCCTGCTTCTGCCACTACCGTCTCTTTAGGATCAAGCTCGACTTCTACAAACTGCATGTCGTCGCCATGTATTTTATAATCAATTTCGTGATTGTTCATCTTGTTTCATTCCTCCCACAAAATAAGTTTTTTACTACTCAATTATACGAAATAGAGTGGGAAAAGTTTCAAGAAATAAAGGAGGGAAAGTTGAATTACTTTACCGTGTCCATATAGCGCCAAACTTTGTAAGCAAGCTCGTGAGCTTCAGGTTCATGGGAAAAACCTTTGAAAGCTTCTCGGAACGAGCGGACGACAGATTCCAGCACGAATACCCGCGGAGACTCGGCGCGTAGTTCATCCAAAAGAAATTGAACATATTGTTTGCCGGCAGGAAGCGTATCATCTCCAAGAAATTCCAAAAATCCTGTGAGACGTTCGAGTAATTGCTCCTTTGTTTCTGTTTGTTCTACTTCATCCCCGCTTAACTTGAAAAATACATCTTCAGTGAAGAAAGCGTCTTTTGTGCTGACCATACCTAGGATGATGGAATCGATTCTTCGGAGTAAGAATCTCACAAGTTTTGAAGTGTCCATTTCCTCTTTCGAAACAGCTGACCATACATGAAGTATTTGTTGCATCATTCCGAACAGCATCACTGCACAATCGGCTGCATAAGGCACAGCAGCTTTGCCGTACACATCCACCAGTCTTCTTGTTAACCAAGAAAATTCAGCTAAAAGCATGTTCTTGATGTAAGTTCTTAGGTCGCTATCACCAGAATGGAAAACTGCCTCAAAAATTGGCATCAAGTTTTGTTCGCGATTCACGTGCATACGAATTAAAATCTGCTCTACCAGAACGTTCTTATCTGATAAATCTTGTCCAATAAGCAATTCACGTCTTCTTACAGTTGCTTCATCACGTGCGTGTACAAGTATCGCGATGAGGCACTCATTTTTGGATGAAAAATAATTGTAGAATGTCCCTTTTGATATACAAGATTCATCTAAAATATCTTGGACAGACGTGGTGGAAAATCCTTTATCTATAAAAAGTCGCTGCGCTGTTAATAAAACCTGGCGTTTTCGATCATTCATACTAATCACCTTTATCCTAAAGTTAGTTGTCGAACCTATTCGGCTTATCTGACGGGTGTTAATAAACTTATATATGTCGAGTTTCCCTGGAAGTGAATTCAGGTTTATACTATCAGTACATTTATTATGGTATATCCAAAAGGTTGATATATCAACGGAAAAAGTTTTTATTGTGTGAAAGCGTTTTCTAAGGTTGCAAGTTTTGGACTATCGGTATAATATGTTTAACATGATGTACACGGGGTACAAATTTTATACGTTACGTATTAAATAGGAGGAAGTAATAATGGATATAAAAAAAATGCACGAAAAACCGCCTTACGGCATGATAGCAATTTTATTTATAGGTGCTTTTGTCGCTCTACTAAATAATACATTGTTGAACGTTGCATTGCCGACAATTATGGTTGAGTTCGATGTGAAACCGTCTGTTGTCCAATGGCTAACGACAGGATATATGCTTATCAATGGTATTTTAATACCAGCAAGTGCGTTCTTCATTCAGAAGTTCACAAATAGAAGGTTGTTCTTAACAGCAATGGTGCTGTTTACTCTAGGGACGATTTTAGCGATGATTGCACCATCATTTGGTGTACTCGTTGCTGCTCGAATGATTCAAGCGTGTGGATCTGCAATGATGATGCCGCTCCTTATGAACGTTATGCTTACGGCATTTCCGATTGAGCGCCGGGGAACGGCAATGGGGATTTTTGGGCTAGTAATGATTACAGCGCCAGCAATTGGTCCAACTCTGTCGGGATGGGTAATTGAACATTATACATGGCGTACACTTTTTGGTATCGTTTTGCCGTTTTCAATTCTGACACTTGTTTATGCGTTCTTTAAATTGCGCAACATTACACCGAACCGTGACATGAAATTAGATGTATTTTCACTTATTTTGTCAAGTATCGGTTTCGGCGGTCTTCTTTACGGCTTTAGTTCAGCGGGTGATAAGGGATGGGATTCACCGCTTGTCTATGGAACAATCGTTATTGGTGCAATCGCACTTATCGCGTTCATTGTGCGTCAACTACGTATGGATGACCCGATGTTGGATTTCAAGATTTACAAACATCCGATGTTTGCTTTATCATCGGCCATCTCGATTGTACTATCGGTTGCAATGTTTTCGGGCATGATTCTTACGCCGCTCTATGTCCAAACCATACGGGGCATTTCACCGTTCCATTCAGGTTTGCTGATGTTACCAGGGGCAATTGTGATGGGGCTTATGTCGCCGGTTACAGGTCGTTTATTCGATAAGTACGGCGCAAGAATTTTGGCGGTTATTGGTCTTACCATCACTGTCATTTCAACATTCTATTTAAGTAGACTAGGTATGGAGTCTGGTTATTATTACATTATGTGGATTTATACGATTCGGATGTTAGGGATTTCAATGGTAATGATGCCGGTTATGACAAACGGGTTGAATCAATTGCCAATGATCTCGAATCCACATGGTACGGCTATGAACAACACGTTACAGCAAGTGTCCGGTGCTATCGGATCCGCAATTCTGTTAACGATTATGACAAAACGGATGGAATCGACAGGTGCAGGACTATTTGCGGAAGTCCAAGCATCTGGCAATGCTCCATCGACCGCTGAGGGGCTAGCGAAGTTAAAGGAACAACTTGAAGCACAAGCAATGTTGGACGGAATTAGTTTCTCATTTTTCATATCGACAATCGTTGCAATTGTAGCCTTGGCTCTATCGTTCTTCATGAAACGTGTAGCACTACCAACTAATGAAAAATCATTTACTAATTTAGAGGAAAGTAAAAAATAAGCGATGGATTAAAGAGTGCTCCGCATGGGTATATATATATACCACTGCGGAGTTTTTTTGTTTCTGTTACTATTGAATGTGAGGTAAATATTATTAACGTATAATTGTTAGGACGTGGGAAAATGGTTGGACGAAACGATCCGTGTCCATGTGGGAGCGGAAAGAAATATAAAAAGTGTTGTGCGGAGAAAAATGAATCACCTTTAGAGACGCTTATTGATGAGGAACTTGAGCGTATCATCTTTGGTGCTTATGAACAGGCTACAAGCCCAGCTGATATATCAGAGTTCGAAAGCCATAGAAGACACTGGAAAAGTAAACTTGAAAAACTGATGGGACCGGATGATGTTGAGGAGGCTGTTAGTGAATATTTCTTATTCGTTGCACGCCGTGATTTGTGGAAGCGTCACCTCCTAAGAGTGTTGAATAGCCCGATAAGAGAGACAGTTCGATCCGTTCTGGAATTATGGAAAGAGCCTGTTGTACTGTTTGCTAAGGTGAAAGAAGTGAAGGAAGGATATGTTATTGTCCAAGAAATACTTGGCGAGGGCATATTCAATCTTGAAAAGAAAGAAGGAATGCTACTGGAAGAGCATTCATTCATATTCGGCATTGTTTTACCTGATAATCGGGACCAGAACAATGATATCTATGTAATTTCTTCGCTTATGTTCATTAATGATTGGAATGGTGCACTCGAAAAACAGATAGTTGAACTTGCGGAGTCAAGCGGATTCGATAAGAGTCTTGCGTTCTATAAAGAGCATATGACGGATGTCTACGAAATTTTGCTTGCCAGGGATTCACGAACAGTAGATGAACTCATAGAGCATGATTTTACACCGGTTCAGCAGGAAGTAATCGAGAGTCTGGATGAAGTACTTGAGTTAAGAAATACGCCTAAAGAAGCGCGTGAATTACTGAGAAATATTGTGGTAACGTACTTTTTGAAAGAGCGCCCCAATTTCCGTAAACCTGGCGTTATTGCCGCTGCCGTATTTTTTGTAGCAGTTGATTTAGGAATTATGGAGGATGAAGAATTGACGAACGCTGAAATTGCGAAATTGTTCGTTGTATCGACAAGTTCGATGATGAAACATGCAGATAACATCCGTGAATTTGTCATTGAAATGTACGAACGGAGCCGTCAGCAAGAAAAAGAATAATCCGTGGTATTAGCAATAGTGCAGAAATGGATATACACTAAATGGGTATTACATAACCTGAAACCAAAATAACGTACAAATTAAATATTTTTTCATTATGAAAACTCCGCATGGGATCGATACATCCAGTGCGGAGTTTTTCTGTATTTTATTTATGAACTTTAAACAGGGATGAAGGTGAAGAGAAATTATCTCACGTTCGGTGTGGTGCTGACAAAGAGAAAAATTCGAGGAAATGGGGTTCATAGTATGAATAATAATCTCATCCCTCGAATAGCTTGGTTATTGGGGGTTTTTCATAGATTATTGTGTTTAAGTAGGAGGGAAGTAAAATTATAGTTGTCGGAAGATTAAAGGAATTGCGTAGGAAATGTCGAAATTAGTTAAATAGATGTGAGCGCTTTCAAAATGCTGTGTTATAGAAAGGGGAATGTTGCAATGCAACTGAACAATTATATCGGAGGTACATGGCAGGAGGCAGGGGGAGCAGATTATACTGCAGTCTTGAATCCAGCAAATGGTAAGGAGTTGGCACAAGTAAGATTATCGACTAAAGAAGATGTGAGTCTTGCAGTAAAGTCGGCGAAAGAGGCTCAGAAAAAATGGGCACTCGTTCCCGCACCGAAACGTGCAGACTTTTTATATGAAATTGGACGACTTATGAAAGAAAAGAAAGAACACTTATCGCAAGTGTTGACGAAAGAAATGGGGAAGGTCATCGAAGAGGCGCGCGGTGAAGTGCAGGAAGGCATTGATATGGCGTTCTACATGGCTGGTGAGGGACGCCGCATGTTCGGGGAAACAGTACCTTCAGAGCTTCAAGACAAGTTCGCAATGAGTGTCCGTGCACCAATCGGTGTTGTCGGACTTATTACACCTTGGAACTTTCCGGTGGCAATTGCGACATGGAAATCGTTCCCAGCAATTGTCGCGGGCAATACTTTCATTTGGAAACCGGCGACGGAAACACCTATGATGGCGTATGAAATGGCGCTTATATTTGAAGAAGCAGGACTCCCGGCAGGCGTTGCGAATATCGTTTTCGGGTCGGGAGCAGAAGTTGGGACGGCAATGATTGAACACCCTGATGTTCGCGTTATATCATTCACAGGGTCGACTGAAACAGGTCGTCATGTTGCGGAAACAGGTGGACGTCATTTGAAAAAAGTATCACTTGAAATGGGTGGTAAAAATGCGGTCATCGTTATGGATGATGCGGATATCGAACTGGCAGTGGAAGGGATTCTTTGGAGTGCATTCGGAACAGCGGGTCAGCGTTGTACGGCATGTAGCCGTGTCATCGTGCATACAGATGTAAAGGAAGAACTCGAGCAAAAACTCGTGGAAGCGATGAAAGTGTTATCGATTGGCGATGGAATGGACGAATCAGTAAAAATTGGCCCAGTAATCAATCAAAAAGCGCTTGATAAAATTCATGGCTACGTCGGAATTGGTAAGGATGAAGGTGCGAAACTTCTTGCAGGTGGACATATATTAACAGATGGAAAGCTTGCAGATGGTCATTATTACGAACCAACTTTATTCACAGATGTGAAATGGGATAGCCGCCTTGCGCAAGAAGAGATTTTCGGACCTGTTGTTTCGCTGATTGAAGTTTCAAGTCTAGATGAAGCCATTGAGGTTAATAACAGTGTGAAATTTGGACTTTCAAGTTCGATTTTCTCACGCGATGTCAATAAAGTATTCCGAGCACAACGTGATCTAGATACAGGTATTGTCTACGTGAATGCGGGAACGACGGGTGCCGAAATCCATCTGCCATTCGGCGGAACAAAGGGGACGGGCAACGGACACCGCGATTCTGGCGTTGCTGCACTTGATGTCTTCACTGAATGGAAGAGTATTTATATAGACTTCAGCGGGAAATTGCAACGGGCGCAGATTGACACGGATTAATACCTAACGTAAGGGGATGGGGAAATGAAGGTTGTCATACTTGGAGCAGGTTTAATGGGGAAAGAGGCGGCACGCGATCTAGTGAAGGGTGATGATGTCGAAAAAGTTTATTTAGCGGATCTGAACGTCAAGCAAGCGGAAGACTTTGCGGAGGAACTCATGTCCGACAAGCTTGATATCCTATTACTGGATGCGAAAAACGATAAGCAATTAAGCGAAGTGATGGCACTAGGAGATGTGGTTATCAATGCGCTATTCTATACGTTTAATGAAAAAGTTGCCCGAATCGCAGTAGATATCGGTGTTCATTCCATTGATCTTGGCGGTCATATCGGTGGCGCTACGGATGCGGTGCTCGGTCTGGCGGATCAGGCGATTGCGAAAGGCGTGACAATCATTCCGGATCTAGGGGTAGCTCCTGGAATGATTAATATTCTTACTGGTTACGGGGCGGGAAAACTCGAAAAGGTTAATTCCATCAAACTATATGTTGGAGGAATTCCGATAAAGCCGGAGCCGCCACTTAATTATAATGTCGTCTTTTCACTGGAAGGCGTGTTTGATCATTACACTGACCCTTCCCACGTTATTCGAAACGGGCAACTGTTGGAAGTTCCATCATTGTCCGAAATCGAAACAATCCATTTTGATAAATACGGCGAGCTTGAAGCATTTCATACATCAGGCGGCACGTCGACTCTAACGAAGTCGTTCCCTGACGTGGAGACACTAGAATACAAAACGATTCGTTACAAAGGGCACGCGGAGAAGTTCCAGCTGCTTGTCGATCTAGGTTTGTTATCTCGGGACAACGAAGTGACTGTTGACGGTCAAAAAGTGAAGGTACGCGACGTCATGAGAGAACATCTGTCGCCGCAACTTCGCCTCGGTAATAAATCAGATGCAGTGTTGCTACGCGTTATTGTGAGCGGTGAAAAAAGTGCTATGCCAGTAACATACGAATATGACCTTATTACGGAGAAAGACACTGCAGTAAACGAGACTGCGATGGCTCGTGCGACGGCAAATACGATTTCCATCGTGGCACAAATGATTGGCAATGGCACTATTTCGAAACGTGGAGTCCATCCGCCAGAGAATATCGTACCCGGTGAATTGTATATTGAAGAGATGAAAAAGCGCGGTGTCGTTATCGAAGAAAGTATTGAGTCGAACAATGTTCCATGTTGAAAACGTATAGTTTCTAATCTCACTAACGACATAGTGGTTTATGAAAGGAGATGAAGAGGTGGACTTCGGATTTACGGAAGAACAGAAGATGCTGAGGAAAACGGCGCGTCAGTTTGTCGACGCAGAAATTATGCCCCATATCCAGAAATGGGATGCACAAGGTGGATTCGATCAGTCGATTTGGAAGAAGCTTGCGGATCTTGGCTTCATGGGCGTGTGTATACCCGAACAATATGGTGGCAGTGGAATGGATTATAATTCGCTCGCAATACTGTGTGAAGAATTGGAGCGTGGAGATACGGCGTTCCGGACAGCGGTATCGGTCCATATTGGCTTGAACTCGATGAGTATACTGCAGTGGGGCGATGAAGAACAGAAGCAGAAATACCTTGTGCCACAAGCGAAGGGTGAAAAAATAGGTGCATTCGGGTTGACAGAACCAGGTGCAGGTTCCGACGTTGCGGCAATGGCAACAACTGCCGTGCGTGACGGAGATGACTATGTATTAAACGGTCAAAAAACATGGATTTCCCTTTGTGATGTTGCGGATCATTTCCTCGTTTTCGCCTATACGGATAAAGCGAAAAAACACCATGGTATTAGCGCGTTCATCGTCGAACGAACGACACCAGGTTTTTCATCGAAAGCGATCAAAGGGAAATACGGTATTCGTGCAGGCAATACAGGCGAACTATTTTTCGAAGATATGCGTATCCCGGCTGCGAATTTATTAGGTGAAGAAGGCGATGGATTTAAAATTGCCATGGCGTCACTTGATAATGGTCGTTTCACTGTCGCTGCGGGAGCGGTTGGCTTAATAATGGGTTGCCTCGAAGAAAGCGTGAAATATTGTCATGCACGGGAAACGTTCGGTAAGGAAATTGGCAGACACCAACTCGTCCAACAAATGATTGCTAACATGGAAGCGGGCTATCAGATGAGCCGACTTCTTGTCTATCGAGCAGGTGACATGAAAAATAACGGCTTGCGCAATACGCGCGAGACGTCGCTGGCGAAATGGCAGGCATGCGATTTTGCCAATAAAGCAGCAGATGATGCATTCCAAATTCATGGGGCTTATGGTTATTCGGATGAATACCCTGTCGCCAGGTTCCTGCGAAACTCAAAGGCGCCTGTTATCTATGAAGGAACGCGTGAGATCCATACGGTTATGCAGGCAGAATATGTGCTTGGGTATCGTGAAGATAAGAAATTGAGTAATCGGCTACCTGAATGGCCGTTTGAGTGAAATTACAGTCCTGAAGGGGAAGACCTCTCAGGATTTTTTCTTGGTACAATGACAGTCGAAGATTAAGTTTCGATAATAAGTAATAGGCATTGTTACGAAAGGGGAGATATAGATGGGGAAATATACGATTAATGAATTCATTAAACAAACAAAGCAGGATGAGCGGGAAAGTGAATACTTTGAATTGGAAACACCGCGAATTCTGGAAGTGAATTTAACCGACTTTGTCTGGGCAAAGATGGGCTCCATGATCTCATATGCGGGTCAGATTAAATTCGAGCGGGAAAAGGTGCTTGAGCATGGCGTAGGCATGATGTTTAAAAAAGCGCTCACGGGTGAAGGTACTTCACTGATGAAAGCAACAGGGAATGGTCGGCTTTACTTAGCGGATCAAGGGAAGAAGATAACCATTTTCGATTTGAATAATGAATCGATTACGGTGAACGGCAATGATCTTCTTGCGTTTGAGCCAACTATTGAATGGGATATTAAGCTTATGAAGAAAGTGGCAGGCATGATGTCTGGTGGACTGTTCAACGTAACGTTGAAAGGGAAGGGGAAGGTTGCGATTACTACCCATTTCGAGCCGCTAACGCTACTTGTCCATCCTGGAGAACCCGTCGTTACAGATCCTAATGCAACAGTCGCCTGGTCTGGCCATTTAACACCGGAGTTCCGAACAGATATTAGTATTAAGACCTTCTTTGGTCGCGGTAGTGGAGAATCGATTCAAATGGAGTTTAGCGGTGAAGGTTTCGTTATCATTCAACCGTTTGAAGAAGTTTATATGGCTGGGAATGGATCCTCGTGACTAACAAGCTTGTGCTGTTGAATTCAAAGATATGGAATGCCACGTCTGTTGATTAACCAACCAGTAAATGAAATGATCACACACTGGGTGCTACGTGCATAGTTGCAATTGGATTTCTTGGATTGAACGACTACTTTACCATTATCTATCGAGATGTCTGGATGTGTAGGGTGGTCCTTCAGCCGTCGCGCTCCAAATTCATAAGTACACGTAGTTCTGAAGCTTTCTCTATTTTTTTATTTTTTACCAGTAAAGAAGTGTCACTTTCTATAAGATATCACATGATTAGATGCATACTCTTAGCTAAAAGTAAGCAAGGAACACATTGAACAACGTGCAAGAGTGACCGAAATTGCATCTTCGGGCACTGACACTCTATATAGAATGTCATAAAGTCTTTTCTTCCAAAATAACTGCATTCTCCCCTTGAGCACACTAGTACTCCTCAGTAAATCTGTCATGAATAGTTAGTCGAAAGTGGGCCGAAAATAGTCTAGTGAAAATGGAGGTTATCAAGCCCTTCTCACTAGTATTTCATGCGAATAAATGGTAAATCAAATTACCTTTTTTACAACCTTATTTACACTAGCTACATAGTTTGTGATAAAATACTCCTTAAAAACAATTTCCCACAAACAAGGAGTGTTTCCCATTGAAGATTGAACCTTCGTTAAAAATGTCCATTTTTGCACCTGCCATTTTCGGCGATTTAAAAGTAGCAGCCGAAGCGAAAAAAGCAACGGGCGCTGAAGTCTTTGATTTAAGTCTTGGGAGTCCGGATCTTCCTCCTGACGAAAAAGTGAGACGTGTTTTATCAGAACAAAGCGCTCTGGCGAATACATATGGCTATACACTTGGCGGCACAAAACGTTTTAACGAAGCCGTCGCGAATTATTATGAACGACGTTCCAGTGTTACGCTCAATCCTGAAACGGAAATCATTCAAACAATGGGCTCTCAAGAAGGACTCGTCCATCTGCCACTCGCTTTTTGCAATGAAGGGGACTTTGTGTTGACAACGAATCCTGCTTACGTAGCTTATGAGGCTGGCATTAAGCTTGCTGGCGCTGTTCCGTATGAGATGCCGTTACGTGCAGAAAACGGGTTTCTACCTAATTTGGATGAAATTCCTGAAGACGTTGCACAAAAAGCTAAATTGCTGATTTTGAATCTACCAGGAAACCCTGTTCCTGCTATGCCGAATTGTGCATTTTTCGAGAAAGTAGTAGCTTTCGCCAAGAAATACAATATTATTGTGCTTCATGACGCTGCTTATTCTGAATACTATTTTACAGGCGGTTCTCCAATTAGTTTTCTATCGACTCCCGGTGCAATGGAGGTCGGAATGGAGATTAATTCATTATCTAAAAGCTTTAGCCTTGCCGGTGCACGTATCGCTTACATCGTTGGTAATGCTGAGATAGTACATATTTTAAGCCAACTCAAATCGAATTTGGATTATGGAACGTTCGGTCCGATTCAGGAAGCGGCTGTCATGGCACTCGATAATGCGGAAGAGATTACGGATCGCCTGCGGGCAGAATTTTCTGCGCGCCATAGGGTATTAATGAAAGGAATGGAGGAGATTGGTTGGTCTGCTACTCCTTCAAACGGTGGGATGTTTGTCTGGGCAAAGTATCCGTTCGAGATGGACGACAAGGAATTTGTATTTAAAGTAATCGACCAATGTGGTGTTGTCATGGTTCCTGGTAGCATCTTCGGCTCTGAAGGCGCTGGATTCGTTCGGTTGGCGCTTGTGCAGAAAGTGGCTGTGCTGCAGAAAGCGGTTGATCGATTACGGAATTTAAGTATTTAAGCGGTGTAAGGTTAGCGTGGGACGGAGATTTCTGTCCCTGCTAACCTTTTTATGCGGAGTTTTTTTAAGTACGGGTCAATCTTGTAAAGTGTATTTATAGATTGAATTGGGTTAAGATTTTACTATATACGATAATCAAGCAATCCTAATACTCTGCACACATTATATGAATAGTGAACGCTCGGATTTGGTTCCTGTTAATATAGTTTAAGTAGTCAAGTGAATCTTGTGCAACTTTTCTCGCGTATTCAACGTTATGATGATCCGATTTTATGGGTTCTATTGTAATGATATCACGGGAATAATCCGTCCCGAGAACTTGAATGGTCTTCCCGGTAATCCAATTTGCAAACCGGGGTATCTTACCAAGTTCCTTTGGATAGATGCGTTCAAAATAAGTTGTTGGATTTATATATTTCGAGTGACAAAACGGAGTTTGTTGATATTGAGTTTACATATATCTACTAAAATGAACTTATTAAAAGATTCAACGGAATGGAGTTAAAAACTATGGACAAGAAAAAAGTCGGCTTGAAGCCGTTTTTCTCTCTGATTTTATCAACAGGAATCCCAAAGCTAGCTTTAGCAGTCGGCTTGACGGCAGGTGTGTTGACAACACTTGCAGGTTTGGTTGTTCCTTTACTAACGAAAAACTTAGTGGATGGCTTTTCAGTTGCCTCGTTAAGCGTCCCGATAATGATTGCTATCGGGGTAGCATTTATTGTTCAAGCAGTAATTGATGGGGTATCCATTTATTTGCTGAGTTATGTAGGACAAAAAGTAGTTGCGAGATTACGTGAAAGAATGTGGACAAAACTGCTTCGTTTGCCTGTCAGTCATTTTGACAAGGAATCTAGCGGTGAAACGGTGAGCCGTGTCGTCAATGATACGGGAATCGTGAAAGAATTGATTACGCAACATTTCCCGCAATTCATTACGGGTATCATTTCGATTATAGGTGCGGTGACGATCCTGCTTATTATGGATTGGAAAATGACACTTATCATGTTGATTTCTGTTCCAATTACAGTGGGAATCATGATTCCATTAGGCACCAAAATGGCGAAAATTTCTCGTGGATTACAAGATGAAACAGCTATATTCACAGGCAATATTCAACAGACACTCGGCGAAATTCGCTTGATGAAAGCTTCTAATGCTGAACAGAACGAAGAGACGAGTGGAAAAGCTGGAATCGGGAAATTACTCGGTTTTGGCTTGAAAGAAGCTCGAATCACTGCTCTGATTGCTCCCTTTATGTATCTAGTTGTTATGGTTGTCATCGTCATGATTATCGGATATGGCGGTATGCGTGTTGCGAACGGCACAATGTCGACAGGTGCCCTTGTTGCATTCCTGTTGTATCTGTTCCAAATTATTTTTCCAATTACATCATTTGCAATGTTCTTCACACAATTGCAGAAAGCGAAAGGTGCAACAGAGCGTATTATCGACATTTTGGAATTGCCGTTGGAAGAGGGACAAGATGGATTGGTGATGGATATTGCGAACAAACCAATTCAAGTTGTGGACGTATCGTTTGCCTATGAAGACGACGAGCCAGTGATTGGAAATGTGTCCTTTGAGGCCCAGCCTGGTGAAATGATTGCATTCGCCGGACCGAGTGGTGGAGGGAAAACGACGATGTTCGGATTACTTGAGCGTTTTTACGAACCGACATCCGGTGAAATTCAAATTGGCGGAGTGCCGATAAAAGAGTTGTCGATGGCGTCATGGCGTAGTCAAATCGGTTACGTTTCACAAGAGAGTGCCATGATGGCAGGGACAATTCGTGAAAACTTATGTTATGGTTTAGAAAATGGGGCAAACATTTCGGATCAAAGGCTTTGGGAAGTCGCTGAAATGGCGTATGCCGACGAATTTGTTAAAACATTTTCGAAGGGATTGGACACAGAAGTCGGTGAACGAGGTGTGAAACTTTCGGGAGGGCAAAGGCAACGTATCGCCATCGCCCGTGCTTTTTTACGGGATCCAAAGATATTGATGATGGACGAAGCAACTGCGAGCCTGGATAGCCAATCGGAAGGCGTCGTTCAAGATGCACTGACGCGATTGATGGAAGGGCGTACAACATTCGTTATTGCCCACAGGTTATCAACTATTGTCGATGCAGATAAAATCATTTTCATCGAAAATGGGCAAGTGACAGGCAGTGGAACTCATAAAGAATTGATACAATCACATACATTGTATCGTGAATTTGCTGAACAACAATTGGCGTAAGAGAGAAAACGGGTAAGAGCTGTTCGATTTGCTTTATATTGTACATGAAAAACAGAGGTCGTCTGGAACTAGACACTGCACCTAGTTGAAAACGTATACTTATCTTTTAAAAAAGGTGTTGCCCACAAGTCGGAAATTTAGCGACTCATAGGGCAACACCTTTTTGTATGTTAACGAGGTTTACTCCTCTTTTTTTCCGACTATCCCATAAAAGAAAAGCGTTATAAGATCTTCAGTCATCGGGAGTACAGTTAAGGAGACATCTTTTTGCTGTAAATAGTCTTTAAACATTTGCATATAAACTAAAATTGCTTCATTCGACATGTTTTGATCAATAAACCCTTGCTCTTTTCCCTCGTCAAACAAAGCAATCATGCGAGGAATTGCTTCTCTTGTATATATTTCTTCAACATAACTTTTTCCGGTTGAATAATCATTCATAAAGTATTGGAAAAATTGGCTGTTAAATTGATTTGCATAGTCACTTTTGCTGAAAGTAATTTGCTTTATTTTATCCAAAAAAGGAAGATCACTATTTAATTGCTTTTTTTGTTCTTCCCATATTTGGTCTACATAGAATTTGAGAACGAGCTGGGTTAAATTTTCTTTACTTTCAAAGTATTTATAAATCGTAACCTGAGATACATTCGCTTTCGCAGCGATTTCAGCAATCGAAACTTTTTGGACACCAGCATCCATAAATAATGTCAATGCAGCTTGTAGAATCGCATTTTCTTTTTGTTCTCTACGTCGTTGAAATCCATCCACCTCTTTCACCTCATTGCTAGTTTAGCGGAAGATATGTAATAAAACAATATAAATAGTGCATAAACTATTGTTAAGGAGTTTGTTTTCTTATATTATGAACTATAAAGACTATAATATTTCAAAACTAATACGTTTTTTATGAATGGGGGATTAACAATGACTGTATTAAAAACGACCAATTTAACGAAAAAGTTCGGTGGTTTTACAGCTTTAGATGGAATAGACCTTGAATTGAACAAAGGAGAAGTTTTTGGTTTCATCGGTCCGAATGGTGCTGGAAAGTCTACCACTATCCGCGTATTACTCGGAATTTTAAAGGCAACAGAGGGAACTGTTGAGATTTTTGGTAAGGATGCGTGGGAAGACGCAGTTGAAATACATAAGCGTATTGCTTATGTGCCAGGAGATGTGAATCTGTGGCCAAATTTAACCGGTGGTGAGGTAATTGATTTATTCGTGAAATTGCGAGGGGCAAATCATGAAAGTCGGCGTGAGGAACTCATTCGCAAATTCGATTTAGATCCAACTAAAAAATGTAGAACGTATTCAAAAGGAAACCGGCAAAAGGTGGCATTGATTGCTGCCTTCTCGTCAGAAGCAGAACTTTATATATTGGATGAACCGACGTCAGGCCTTGATCCGTTAATGGAACAAGTTTTCCAACAGTGTGTGATGGATGTGAAAAGAGCAGGGAAGAGTGTCCTACTTTCCAGTCATATTTTATCTGAAGTAGAAAAGTTGTGTGACAGGGTCGGTATTATTAGGCAAGGGAAGATTATCGAAACAGGAACTTTACGTGAATTACGACATTTAACCCGTACAAATCTTTTGGTAGAGACAAAACAACCGATTACGTTGTTACAAGAAATAACAGGTGTCTATGATATTAAAGAGAAAAATCAAGCACTGTCATTCCAAGTAGAAACTGAAGCATTGGCCACTGTTATGAAACATATTAGTCAATTCGGTATTGTGAAATTGGAAAGTGCACCACCAACTTTAGAGGATTTATTTATGGGGTACTATGAAGGAAACTCTGAGGGAACTGAAGAAACGGGAGTGGGAGGTGCGTCTTAATGGCGAAGCATTTGTACAAAAACACTGGAACTTTATCTCGTTTAATCATAAGAAGAGATCGTATCCGACTTCCGATTTGGTTGCTATCTTTAGCGATTCTTACATTTTCTATCGCCCTCTCATTTACAGATCTTTACGCGACGGAGCAAGACAGACAGGCAATTGCTGAAACGATGAAGAACCCTGCCATGACTGCGATGGTCGGTAAAGGATATGGCTTAGAAAATTACACGTCAGGTGCTATGATGGCTCACCAAATGTTGCTCTTCACAGCTGTGGCAGTTGCAATTATGAGTATCTTACTTGTTGTACGTCATACAAGAGCGGATGAAGAGGACGGACGTATTGAAATGATCCGTTCGCTTCCTACTGGACGATTATCAAATTTACATGCAACCATTCTTGTTATATGCGGAGTGAATGTCATCATGGCGCTCATTATCGGTATTGGTTTGTCCGTTCTGAATATAGAAGGTATGGGTATGGAAGGTTCGCTCTTATATGGAGCGGCTTTAGCGGCAACAGGTATTTTTTTCACAGCGCTAACTGCAGTGTTTGCACAGATTTCGGAAAGTTCTCGAGGCACGACCGGATTATCCTTTACAGCGTTGGGTATTGCTTATTTCATCCGTGCAATAGGGGATGTAGGCAATGAGGGACTTTCTTGGTTTTCGCCGTTTGGTTGGGTATTGGGTGCGCAAGTATATGTGAATAATTACTGGTGGCCAATTTTACTGACGATTGGTGCCGCACTTATCTTGGTCATTGTCGCACTCTATCTGAATGCTATCCGTGATCTAGGATCGGGATTTTTATCCTCCAAACCTGGGAAAAAACATGCATCAGCCTTTTTACAAAGCCCGCTTGGGTTGACGTTAAGGCTTCAGCGTACATCGTTAATAGCCTGGGCAATTGGAATGTACGTGCTAGGCGCCTCTTATGGCTCGGTTTTAGGGGACTTGGATTCCTTCTTTGAAGATATCGACATAATGAAGGATCTTATAGCACCTGTTGAAGGGCTTTCATTAACAGAACAATTCATCCCAATGCTTATGTCCATTATGGCGATGATCTGCACAATTCCGGCTCTAATGGCCATGCTCAAGTTGATAGGGGAAGAGAGGAAGGAGCGTACGGAGCATTTACTAAGTCGGGCGGTATCCCGTTCGCGGCTGATGGGCAGCACGTTTAGCGTTGCCATTGCCGTCAGCTTTGTAATGTTGTCTCTTACAGCAATCGGTCTTTGGTCAGCAGGTGTAGTCGTTATAGACGGGGGTATCTCTTTTGGAATGATTTACGGGGCGGCAATGGTTTATCTCCCTGCGATATGGATTATGATTGGGTTTGCGGTACTTCTCATTGGGATTGCACCGAGAGTGACGAGTTTAACTTGGGTATACTTGCTCTATTCATTCATTGTTGTTTACTTAGGTGGGTTGCTTAAATTTCCGGAATGGATGGGTAATCTATCTCCATATGGTCATATTCCTCAACTTCCTGTTGAAGGTATGAATTTTATGATGTTCTTCATACTGACAGTTTTTGCGGGTGTGTTAGTGATTGTCGGCTTTATCGGGTATTCGAAACGGGATATTGAAGGCTGAGCTATATTCGTACTCTGATAAAACCAAAAGTACACCTCAAGAATATCTAAGTGATGTACTCTTGTTAATAATATGTGAAATATTATTAACAAAACATGATTTTAAGTAACCTCGTGTACATTCACTTGTCCTAAATGTTGTATAGAAGTCATCTATACAATTCTTGCCATAAAAACCTATCCGTGTTAAACTATTCTTACTATTAGTGAGCGGGGGTGAGGAATGATGTTAGACACTGTGTATGCACGTGGAAGTCTATTGGAATATTTAGCCACTTCATGTGCGATTACTCATGAAATTGCAGTCGACGGGACGAGTCTGTCCTTTTCTAGACAATTTCAGTAATCACACAGCTGTTTAGCATGCATTCCTTGCGAAAATTTTTAAGGGGAAGATCGCTTACACGCGGTCTTTTTTGTTGTCTAGACTCCAGTGCTTTTTGGGTCTACCAAGGCGCTAGCTCTTTTCGTGAGATGCTTCCAGTTGTGAAAACAGGACGAGGGGAAGCGGAAAATGATGATATGTACAGTTCAACAAATAAGCAAAATGCTCGGTGGGAATATGATTTTTGAGAATCTTTCTTTGGACATTAAAACAGGTGATAAATTAGGTGTTGTCGGACGGAACGGTAGTGGGAAAACAACGTTATTTAAGTTGATTTCGGGAGCGGAGCAACCTGACAGTGGGGCAATTCATTTTAAAAAGGGTACAAAGATAGGCTATTTAGCGCAAATCCCTTTATATGAAAAAGAAACGACCGGTTATGATGTGCTCAACAGTGCATTTGTAGAACTAAAAGAAATGCAGGCAAAAATGTCGGAGTTAGAAGCAGAGCTAGCCAATGCCGGAAACGCGGACATGGATAAGTTGCTTCGGGTATACGGAGATTTACAGGAGGAATTCGCCAATCGTGAGGGCTATGCCGTAGATTCGGAAATTGAGAAAGTCATCAATGGATTGCAATTGAAACCGTTTGTTGGACGTTCTTTTGGGCAATTGAGCGGTGGCGAACAGACGAAGATTATGCTTGGGAAGCTATTATTAACGAAACCTGATTTGTTGTTATTGGATGAACCGACGAATCATTTGGACTTATTTGCAGTTGAATGGTTGGAAGCATATTTAACGGATTACTCAGGAACAGTAGTTATTATTTCACATGACCGTTACTTCTTGGATTGTGTCGTGACGAAGGTTGCTGATCTTGAAGAAGGGGAGATTCATCTTTATTACGGGAATTATTCTGCCTTTATTCTAGAAAAAGAAGCGCGTCTCATGAGGGAATTCCAAAATTACGAAGAGCAACAAAAGAAAATTAAAAAAATGAAAGAGGCCATTAAACGGCTCCACCAATGGGCAAATGAAGCCAATCCTCCAAACCCTGGATTGCACCGACAAGCGCGCAATATGGAACGGGCGCTAGAACGGATGGAAAAAGTAAGAAAGCCACTTATCGACCCGAAGAAAATGACTTTGTCGTTTGAAGCTGCGCCACGGAGTGGTAAGGAAGTCGTTGTAATGGAAGGAATCACGAAATCATTTGGTCAACAGGAGCTATTGAAGGGTGCGGACTTCCATGTGTATTGGAAGGATCGAACAGCGATTGTAGGGCGGAATGGATGCGGGAAATCGACCGTACTGAGAATTCTTTTAGGTGAGCTTCCGATTGACACTGGAATGAGTAAAGTGGGAAGTAATGTGAAAATCGGATTCTTGTCGCAGCACTTTGAAATTTCGGATCCGAAGGCGCGTTTGATAGATGTCTTTCGGGGTGAAGTAACTATTGCCGAAGGGGAAGCCCGACATATATTAGCGAAGTTTATGTTTTACGGTCCAGATGTATTCATGCGAGTTGGCGACCTAAGCGGTGGAGAGCGCATGCGGCTTCGATTGGCACAGCTGATGTACCAGGACGTCAATTTCCTTGTGCTTGACGAGCCAACAAACCATTTGGATATTGAGTCACGTGAAGTGCTTGAAGAGGCACTGGAAGACTTTACGGGTACAATCGTTGCCGTTTCACATGATCGTTATTTCTTGAATAAATTATTCTCTCGCACAGCATGGTTGGAAGATGGACTCATGACGACATTTGAAGGACCCTATAATTGGGCACGTGAAAAGTGGCAAGAGATTCAAAGTCGCATGGTAGTCGGAGTGCCTGAACCCATTGCAGTGAAAAAGCCGAAGATAGATAAAAAGGAAAAAGAAGTAACTATAAACGTGGAACAAGAAATAGCGAGACTTGAACAAAAAATCGATTCATTGGAAAAGGAAGCGGAAGACGAATCTGATTGGATGAAATATGAATCAATCATGGCGGAAGTTACCGTGATTAAACAAGAGCTAGAGTCTTATTATGAAATATGGATGAGAGAAGTAGAATAGGTACTGAGTGTATACAGTCTGGGAGGGAGTAATCCTTTCCCAGACTTTTTCGTTCTTAAGAAAAAACTTGCATAATTCTTTCAGGCGGAGTAATATAATGACTAGATGACCGAAACGGTTTTATGGTCAATAAGATAATCCATTCAAAGTGAGGTGGAAAAATGGACCGCAGGCAAGAAATTCTCGAGGGAGCCGCGAAATCATTTTCGCTGTTCGGCTATAAAGCAACAACGATGGACCAAGTTGCAAAAATTGCGAATGTCGGCAAAGGAACAATCTATACGTTCTTCTCCAATAAAGAAGAACTGTTCAATGCCATTGTATTGAAGATGATTAACGAAATGCGTGCGGAAGCAGATGCTGTTTCTGTTGAAGGTGCACCTTTTGAACAAAATGCCCATGCTAGACTGATGCAAATGCTCAAATTCCGTGGAACGCATCAATTGTATGTGAAGTTAATAGATGAAGAAAAAGAACTGCGTACACCTGCCGTAGGTGAAGTGCTACAGGCAATTGAAAAAGAAATCGTTTTTTATGTAAAAGAGAAGATCGAAAAGGGAATTGCCAAAGGTGAAGTAAAGCCTTGCGATACAGAACTTGTCGCATATATGTTATTTAAAGCATACCTCGCACTTGTCTCAGACTGGGATAAAACCCACGATGAAGAGCTATCGGAAGAGCGTATCGCTGCGTTATTAAATGGGACCATTTTTAAAAGTCTCTTAGTTTGAGACTTTATTTTTTATTCTGAAATGACTACTTGAGGAAAGTGGTCAACCAGTACAGGAGGAAGTAAATAGATGAAAAATTCAATGACATGGGCAGAGTGGAAACTGCTCTTACGTTCAAAAAAAATAATCGTTCCACTGATAGCTATATTGTTTATCCCTGTCCTTTATGCAGGCATGTTTTTATGGGCGTTTTGGAATCCATATGCCAATATGAGTGATTTGCCTGTTGCAATCGTCGACCTTGATAATGGGGCGGAAATGGACGGCAAACAACTGGCCCTTGGGAAGGAACTGACCGATAAATTAATTGACAGTAAGCAGTTTGATTTTAAGAAAGTATCAAAATCAGATGCAGAAAATGGGCTCGAAAATGAAGATTATTACGTCGTAATTGAAATACCGGAAAACTTCTCCGAACATGCAACAACACTTTTGGATGATGAACCGGAAAAACTGACAATTGTCTATAAGCCAAATGAAGGGTTCAACTTCCTATCTGCTCAGATCGGAGAAACGGCAATGGATCGGATCCGTGCAGAAGTGAATGAACAAGTCGCTTCAACGTACGCGGAAAAGCTCTTTGATTCCATTACGGAAATGGGCGATGGATTCGGTGAAGCGGCGGACGGCGCCGGTGAATTACATGATGGTGCCGCAAAACTATCATCAGGTGCAGATGAATTGAAAGGGTATCTTGAAACGTTGGCAAGTAGCACGATTACACTTGCGGATGGTTCACAGAAACTTGCACAAGGAGCGAACGATGCAGCTAAAGGTGCCAATGAGTTGAATAAAGGACTCGGTACTTTATCGCAAGGGTCAAAAGATCTTCTTGCAGGTGCACAAAAGGCGTCAGCAGGAGCTGGAGGACTTAAGGATGGCATCGCTGGCTATACAGAAGGTGTCGGCCAATTGACCGCAAGTTACGGTCAAATGGGTCAGAAGGAACAAGAATTTAACGCAGCTGTTGGGACATTGAAAGAGAAATCAGGGCAATTGAATGGTGCGGCAGGTCAGCTTTCTGGTGCGGCCGGAAATTTAACTGCTGGAATTGAGGGGTTGTCTACACAGCTCGCTCCTGTTCTTGCTGAACTTTCAGAGGAACAACAAACTGCAATCAAAGAAACACTCGGCCAATTGAAACAAGGAAGCGCTGAACTTTCTGGCGGAATGAAAGAATTATCTGCTGGTACAGCTTCAATGGCGGCAGGTACCACAGATTTAAATGGCGCTGCAGGTCAACTTTCCGGCGCACATAGTCAAGGACTTGCTGGGTTAGAGAAGTTGAACGGATCTTCCCCACAACTAATTGAAGGGGCGAACGCTCTTGCGTCAGGCAACGATACACTTGCAGCTGGATTGAAACAATTTTCTGAAGGCGTCACGGCTGCACAGAAAGGGTCATCCGATCTTGCAACAGGCCTCACTTCATTAACAGAAGGAACGGGTACACTACAAACAGGAACAGAAACACTTGCATCTAAATCGCAAGAACTTGCTAAAGGATCAGCGACAATTGCTGATGGTATAGTTGAACTTGATGAAGGAACATTGACGCTGCAAGAAAAACTTGCGGAAGCAAATGGAACTGCTAGTGAAGTGAATCCGACAGACAAAACATATGGAATGGTCGGGGCACCTGTAGATGTTGAGAAAGATGGCATTAACCAAGTACCGAACTATGGTACCGGTTTTGCACCATACTTCTTGTCACTTGGATTATTTGTTGGTGCGCTTCTTCTTTCCATCGTCTTCCCGCTAGTCGAACCGGCTATTAAACCGACAGGGGCATTCGGATGGTTCACAAGTAAAGTTTCTGTGCTGGCGATCGTCGGTCTATTGCAGGCACTTATCGCAGCAGGAGTTGTGAAATTTGCACTCGGCATGGAAACAGTGAATACACCGTTATTCGTCTTGACTGCGATCATCACGAGCTACACATTCATTGCGCTTGTACAGATGTGCGTGTCCATTCTTTCAGACGCGGGACGTTTTGTAGCAATCCTTGTCCTGATCTTGCAATTGACGACAAGCGCAGGGACATTCCCGCTCGAATTAATACCGGCACCACTGCAAATTTTCAACACATTATTGCCGATGACGTATTCCGTACAAGCATTCAAAGCCGCCATCTCAACAGGCAATATGTCATTCCTTTGGATGAACAACGGTATTCTCATCGGATTCATGGTCGCGTTCCTTGCGATTACATTCGGATACTTTGCACTTCTTTACAAAAAGAGGTATTCAAAAGAAACAGTAGAAGCGTAAATTAAGTTAAAGTAGCCCCTCTAGGCGGAAGGAATTCCGTGATAGAGGGGCTTTTTGTTAGTTGCTAAAAGTTCGTAACGTTTTGGCTGAACAAGACACCATTCTGCCAAAAGTAAACAACGCATTGCGTCGACTAGACAACGTTTGCCTAATACTAAACAACATAATTCGGAGTTCGCAACGTAACCGAAGAACTAAGCAACGTATCGCATCAACTAGACGACGCTTTGCAGAAACTAAACAACGTGCAGTAATATACCTTATAGGAATTTCTACGAATGGTTATACAATCCGTTCAAGATCCTACAAAATCGCCACCATCAACATGTATTGTCTGGCCAGTCATATAACTGGAATCACTTGAAGCGAGAAACACATAAGCCGGCGCATTTTCAGCAGGTTGGCCCCGACGTTTAACCGGTGTGTTTGCTCCATGTTCTTTGACTTTCTTTGCGTCAAACGTGGCCGGAATGAGCGGTGTCCAAATTGGACCAGGCGCAACGGCGTTGACACGTATTCCTTTTTCGGCCAAGTTTAGTGCAATAGAACGTGTAAAGGAAGTAATCGCACCTTTTGTTGCGGAATAATCGAGCAATTCTTTTGACCCATTATACGCCGTAATAGATGAGGTATTGATGATGGTATCGCCGTCAGTCATATGATTCAAAGCCGCCTTCGTCATATAAAATAAACCGAAGAAATTCGTGTCGAACGTTTCCCGAAGCTGATCGGCTGAAATCAACGAGATATTTTTTTGTGGAAACTGTTTACCGGCATTGTTGACAAGAATATTCAAACCACCGAATTCATTAACAACCTTATCCACCAATTGCTCGCAATGCTCTTCCTCACTAATATCAATTCGGATTTTCAGCGCTTTTCCACCATAGCCTTCAATAAGCTTCACCGTTTTATCCGCGTCGATATCCTCCTGTTCATCCAAATATGCAATCGCTACATTCGCACCTTCCTTTGCAAAGGCAACCGCTACTGCCCGACCAATACCGCTATCGCCGCCTGTGATTAAAGCGTTTTTCCCTGTCAATTTGCCTGAACCAGTATAATTTTCATCATCATAAATCGGTGCTGGATCCATTTCTGCTTCTACACCAGGTTGCTGGTCCTGAGTCTGCCCTGAAACCTGATTATCAATTTTTTCGTATTTATCTTTTGGCATAATAATTCCTCCTCTGCTGATTGTTGTATAGAGGGATTATTCCCTGAATCGATTTCTATAAACACATTGTTTAACTATAAAAGAAGTGTTTCACCGGTTTTTTTACCATTGAAAGAGGGAATAGGAAAATAAGAAAGAAGGTGATTTCATTGAGGAATCAAACAGTTTGGGACCGAATTAAACTGCCGGTTGCCTCAATCAGTTGGCTCTTGTCGATACTAGCCATATTGATCATTACATACAATGCGGTACCGCTTTATTACTATTTGGCATTCGGTGTTCTAGCATTATTATTCTTCAGTGTGTCGGACAGAGCTGCATTTTTCTTTTATATCACATTAATGCTTGTGACAGTATTCTATATTCTCTTCCTAGCATTTAAAGAAGGCTGGCAACCGGGTGAACAGGCGTTGGCAATCGGTCTGCATTTCATTTTCTTGATTCATTTATTTTCGTTATATAGCTTATCGAAATATGTCTATCAGATTGGTACGGAAAATAGGTTACTAAAAAGCCGTATTGCTCAGTTAGAAGAATATATTTTGGAAGAGGGCGTTTTGACGAAGCATGAATTTGAGAAACAGGCGGTACTTATATTATCTAATATGAGCCGCCGTCAGGAAACAGGATTCTATTTAAAAGCAGATTTAATTGATATGAATCGGACGGTTCAGAAGAAAGTCATGCATACTCTAGCAAGTATGATGTATGCGGCGTTTAGGAAAAACTATGATATCGTCGGTCAATATGATAATACAACACTGATAGTTCTAGTTCAGAATACTGAAGAAGAAGGCCTTGGTATTGTAAGGGGACGGCTCGAAAAACTCATGATAGAACGTCTAGAAGAGGGTACCATCGAGAAGATTAGGTGGACCGTAATAAAAATAGACGGAGATAAGACCTTGCGTGAATCGGCGGTGGTCACATGAAAGGTCGACTTTGGGTTTTAATTCTGAGTTTTTCTCTGTTTCTTACTCTGCTTGTAGTCGCGGTGATATTCAATGTTAGATTGTTACTGTTTTTTACTACAGCACTTTTTTTAGTATTGCTCCTTTATTATTCTGTTTTAACGATTGCTGGGTTGTACAGCCGGCTTACAAACAAAAAAATCCCAGTATTGGACTATTATCCGGGTGTAGATATTTTAATCCCAGCTCACAATGAAGGAGTTGTTATTAAGGACACAATAGAAGCGATGGTGGCAATCGATTATCCAGGTATTCTGCAAATTTATATATTGAATGATAACTCATCCGATAATACAGCCGAAATCGCGGAGGCGTTTGCAAATGCCTTTAAAAATGTCCACCATATAAAAGTACCTCCAGGTGAGCCACGTGGGAAATCTAGGGTACTTAATTATGGTCTAAGTATTTCGGATAACAAATATTATTGTGTGTATGATGCGGACAATCAACCGGAACGGCACGCGCTTGTAAAGTTGGTCGCAATTGCAGAGACCCAGGAACGGGCAGGCGGAGCTGTTGGATATGTACGAACGATGAATGAATCAGCAACTTGGCTCACAAGAATGATTTCTATTGAGTTTCAAGTATTTCAACTGCTTATGCAATCGGGAAGGTGGCAATTGTTCAAAACGGGATCACTTACTGGCACGAACATGCTTGTAAAGCGATCGGTCATAGAAGAACTTGGAGGATACGATCCATACGCTATTGCGGAAGATGCAGAATTGACACTGCGTATTACACAAAAAGGGTATTATTTGCCGATTGTCCCAGAGTCAATCACATGGGAGCAAGAGCCTGAAACGCTTGGCGTCTACTTGAAACAACGGACAAGATGGCTGCAAGGGAACTTGTATATTGTAGAAAAAACACTAACAGAACCAGGTTATTTCAAAGGCAAGCTGCTCGTCCATTCCATTCATCAGCTGCTTGTTTACGTCATTTTTTGGTTTTTTCTTGTGTTTTCCTATATATGGTTTGTGCTGGGAATCCTTGATGTCTTTTTTATCGAATACACCTATCCGCTCTTATTCATCTGGTATCTTGCCTATATTGTGTATACAGCGCAGTTATTTGCAGCACAGGCGAGTCAAAGAACCTTTTCACCAGTTAATATTTTTGTCAGTGTCATTATGTACTTTACGTACGCACAGCTATTTTCTTATTTGTTCGTGCGCAGTTTAATCTTTTATATAAAGGCTAAGAAAAACCGCCAAACAATTGGCTGGGATAAAACAGAGAGATTTAAGTCAAAATAAAACGAGTTACTTGGGCAGTCGATGTCCAAGTAACTCGTTTTATATTATAAAAGTCCAATCCATTTCCAATACGTAGCACTAAACAGCAGGATGAGTAAATACCCGATAACCGTTAGCGCTATACCTGATTTCAAGAAATCCTTTACCGTGAATGAACCGGTACCGTAAGCGAGCATGTTTTGCGGTGCGCTGACTGGAAGAAGGAACCCAAAACTGATAACGAATTGTTGGATCAAGACAAATCCGACACTGTTCGCATCCAAGGAAATCGTCGTGGTAAGCGCGATGAAAATCGGGATAAGTGCCGATGATAAGCTCGTCGCACTGGCGAATCCGAGGTGAATGAGAATGTTGAATAACGACAGCAAGGCAATCGTTGCAAGAAGCGGCATATTGTCAAGACCCATTGCACCGAACACTCTATTGGACAGCCACTGAGCGCCTCCTGTATCTAAGAGGACGGTACCAAGTGCAATCCCCACAGCAAAGACGATGATCGTACCCCATGGAATAAGTTTTTCAACCGTTTTCCAGTCAAATACGCCGATTCTTGGTGAGAGAAGAATCGCAATCGCGACAAGAGTCACTGTCGTCGTATCAAACGGGTGGAGTACTTCTTCTGTTGACCAGAAGAACAGCAGTGCAAGAGCGACAACAATTAATCTTTTTTCTGACGACTTCATCGGACCAAGTTCTTTTAGCTGACCTTGGATCAATTCTTTCCCGCCTTCGACAACCTGTGTTTCCGGCTTAATCAGCTTAATCATTATGAAATACAAAGCAATAGACATAAGGATTGCCCACGGAGCTGCATACAAGAACCAAGCTCCCCAAGAGACGGATACACCCATTTCCTTTTCAATGAAACCGAGCGCAACCATATTTTGTGCGGCACCGGTTTTGATTCCTATATTCCAGATTGAGACGGATTGGACAGCAGTGATGACCAGAAGTGCACCAAGCCGACTATTATGAGGTAGTCCGAACGCTGCAACCATTCCGAGTAGAATCGGAACAACTGCGCCCGCACGTGCTGTTGCACTTGGTACGAAGAACGCAAGTACAATGGATACAATTATGGCGCCGAAAACGATAGCCCCCGTTTTAACCCCGACTTTTGATAGGATATAGAGCGCCAACCGTTTGTGAAGATTTGTTGCTTGCATTGCTGCGGCTAAAAATAGAGCGGCAGCAACAAGAGCAACTGCCGAATTGGAGAATCCGCCAAGGGCCATTTGAAGAGCGGATTTTGTGCCTAGCATGACATCGGGATTTGCCATATCCGGCGCAAGGCCGAGCGTAACCGCAAGTAGACCGATAATCATTGCTGAACTTACCGGATAAGCCACTGCTTCCGTCATCCAAAGAATGACCGCAAATGCCAAAATGGCGAGTGCACGTTGCCCCATTACAGGCAAGTCGCCAGAATTAGGAAGAAGCATGATGACAATCATGACGGTGAATGCAAGGGCAATCCAATACGGTTTTAAATTTCGTTTTGGCTTAGTAATATTTTCTGTGCTTTCCAAATGTATTCGACCCTTTCTTATTTAAATATAGCTACACTTTTAGGTTACCCAACAAACGCAGGCATTGAAACTAATAGGCTTAATAATCTAAAGCAATTCGATGGAACTTGTGAACTTAAGCTGTAAAACGTAAATATATGAGTTTTTGTAAGGTTTTTTCATTTTTGACTTGCATTATTAAATCTCACTGTGTAGTATTTAAAACGTAATCATTACGATTTAAGAAAAGAGGACAATCTATTATGAATGAAATAAAAAAAGTTCCAGTCACGGTGTTGAGTGGCTTTTTAGGAGCGGGTAAAACAACCGTTTTAAACCATCTTCTTGCAAATCGCGAAGGACTACGAATTGCAGTTATCGTCAATGACATGAGTGAAATCAATATTGATTCGGCTTTAATACAAAACAACGGTTTTTCACGTACGGAAGAAAAGCTTATTGAACTGTCGAATGGCTGTATATGCTGCACATTACGTGAAGATTTAATGATAGAAGTGGAAAAACTTGTGGCTGAAGGTAATATTGACTATATCATCATTGAATCGACGGGTATTTCCGAACCAATTCCCGTGGCACAAACGTTTACGTACATTGATGAAGAAGTTGGAATCGATTTATCCAAAGTATGTCGACTCGACAGTATGGTGACAGTTGTGGACGCGTTCCGTTTCTGGAAGGACTATGAAAGCGGGGAAACGTTGCTCGATCGCAAGCAAACCGATGATGAAAACGATCATCGAGATATAGCAGATCTATTGGTGGATCAACTTGAATTCGCTAATATATTATTAGTAAATAAATTGGATCTTATTAATGAAGATTATAAAGAGCCATTTTTTGCATTCCTTAAGAAGATGAACCCAGACGCAGAGATCATACCGATTGAATTCGGTCGTGTGGATCCTGTGAAGATTTTGAACCGTCAGTTGTTTGATTTCGACAAGTCGAGTCAAGGGGCGGGGTGGATAAAGGAATTAAACGAGGAACATGTACCGGAAACCGATGAATACGGCATTACATCTTTTGTGTACAGGAGAAGACGTCCATTCCATCCGGAGAGATGGCATGAATGGCTGACAGGGTTCCCACAAGAAATTGTTCGTTCGAAAGGTTTTTTCTGGTTAGCAACGCGCCCGGATATGGCAGGATTGCTATCGCAGGCTGGTTCTTCAATTATATTCCAAGGGGCAGGTCAGTGGATTGCAGCACTTCCGAAGGCACAACAAAAGTTAGTTTTCGCCGACGACCCGGAATTGTTGGAACGTTGGGATGACAAGCATGGTGATCGTCAGACGGAACTGGTTTTCATCGGACTTGATATGGACAGAGAAGAGATTGAAGAGGATCTGGATGATTGCTTGTTGACAGATGAGGAAATGGCGATGGATTGGTCTGGATTTGCAGATCCGCTACCGAAGTTCGTGGCGGCTGAATAAGGGGAATAATACGTTCATGGGGTTATATGATCAGTCGAGCATGGGCTATGATTGGTCCGCAAGTTTTTAACGCTAACCAACTAGCTTTTACTACAAAACAAGAAAGAGCTATCCCGTAAGTCGGAAAATATCGACTTACGGGATAGCTCTTTTCAATTAATTTAGAAGAAAAATAATCCGATACTAATAATGATACCGCTCAATATCAGGACAAATAAACAATAACCCATAATATCCTTTGCACGAAGTCCAGCGATTGCGAGAGCAGGTAATGCCCAGAACGGCTGGATCATATTTGTCCATGCGTCGCCCCATGCGATAGCCATTGCTGTTTTCGAATAGCTGACGCCGAGAGTTTGTGCTGCATCCAACATGATTGGAGCTTGTACAGCCCACTGTCCTCCGCCTGATGGAACGAAGAAGTTTACAAGTCCTGCCGCGTAAAATGTGAAGAGTGGGAACGTGTGCTCATTTGAAATACTGACGAACCATTCGGACATAACGCCCGCAAGACCAGAGGCAACCATCATTCCCATGATCCCTGCATAGAATGGGAATTGAATAATGATACCACCCGCTGTCTTGACTGCATTCGCCACTGCCGCAAGGAATCGTCTCGGAGTACCGTGGAAAATGATTCCAAGAGTGAAGAATATCAGGTTGACAATATTCAAATTTAAATCAAAGCCTTTTATGGCGAAATGCTGGATCAGGTAGACGAGACCGAGCGCACCAATCAGCATAGAGAGTGTAATGCTGTTTTCAAGCCTGCTTGCTGGTGTACGATCTGTATCTTCTTCAATTTCAATAGGCTCTTCCAGTAGCTTCGGGTTGACGATAACCGTATCTTCCGGTTTCGGCATCATGAAGCGGTTCAAAATAGGAACTGAGATAATAAGTGCAACAACAATAATTATGTTATAACTTGAAAAGATTGTTTCAGACGTCGGAACAACACCCATAATTCCTGCAAATGGGTGATCTGCTGTTGCAATTGAAAGTGGAATAGATCCACCAAGTCCACCGTGCCAAATGATAAAACCTGAGTAAGCGCTTGCAATTAAGAGCCGGTAGTCGACCGTTGTGACTTTGCGTGCAATCTCTTTTGCAAAAAGTGCACCGATAACGAGACCGAAGCCCCAGTTAATCCAACAAGCAATCAGTGATACAACTGAAACTAGAAGTATTGCAGAACCTGGTGTTTTCGCGAAACCTGCCAGTGTACTCAATAGTTTCTTGAATACTGGACTGCTTGCTAACACATGTCCAGCAACAAGAACAATAACCATTTGCATCGTAAATGCGAGAAGCCCCCAGAAACCATCTCCCCAATGCGTAACCATATCGAGCGGCCCGGAATCAGTTAATCCGAGACCTAGCAAGAACACGACCAACGTCAGAATTGCGACGAAGATATATGGATCCGGTAAATACCGCTCCATTAGTGTGTTCGACCACCTTGTTAATACTTTCACAAAACATCCCCCTTTTCTCTTGTCCGTCATAAGCTTATACTACGCCAGCTATTCAATCGATATGTTTTTAGCATAATGTAACGAAAAACGACAACTAATAAAAATTTTCAGTTTAGTGAAACGAAATCGCCCTATCAGAGTCTAATGGTGTAACAAACCAAAAGGAAAGGGTTGGTCAAATTGAGAAAAAAGGTTAGTTGGCTTTTTATTACGGCATTCATTACAGTAGTTGCAATATCTTTCGCGTTTTTCATCGACAAAGTGACTGTTACGGCATCCAATATTGCACTTTCCAATCAAGGATGGCACGCAAACTTCTCCACACCGTTGAAAAAGGAGGCAATAGGATCAGATGATTTATATATAACTGATCGAAATGGAAAGCAGGTAACTGCCGAAGTTACGCTTGAAAACGCTGGTAAGACCCTATTTGTAAAGGGCCTCGCACCAGGGGCATATACACTTCACGTCCAGAAAAATGCGTTTAATGGCAAGGTCTTAAAATCGTTGCCAATCGATGAAATCAAATTTACTATCCACGAAACGATCGAATCCATCGCATCAGTAAAAGAGTTGGAAGCCTATTTTGAACGGGCGAAGTCCATGCAACAATCAAATCCTACCGTAACAGAAGAAAGAGAAGATTCAGCGACGTCAAATACTGCAACATTAGAATCTGCTAAAAGTAGTAGTTCAGATCATTCGACAACGAACAATCAAGTAGAAGGAGTCGATGAAGCTGATAGCGTAAAGACAGACGGTAACTATATATATACTGTAATGGGCAATAACAAAGTCACCATTACCGATATCCGCGACCCGAAGAAAATCCGAAAAGCTTCGGAAATTAAGATGGAAGAAGAATTTTATCCGTCCCAGTTATTTCTCCACGGCGATACGCTAATTGTCCTTGGTGAGAAATATGAACCTTACAACAACGAAGAGGACACGAACGAGGCAAGGATCAGCAGGCCAATGAATGGAATGACTACGGTTCGAATGTATAATGTGTTGAATCCGAAAACGCCTAAACTTATTCGAGAAATCGGAGCGGAAGGCTATCTAAACGGCGCACGGAAAACAGGAGATATGCTGTATTTTGTAACGAATGTACAGCCGAACTTCTGGATCATGAATGAAATCGACGGAGACACGCTTCGTCCCCGCGTATATGATTCCATAGTAGGCGATGATCCCGAACTGATTGACTACAAGGACATCGCGATTCTACCGGGTGCGATGGAACCGACGTATTCCGTCATTACAGCCATCGACCTTTCATCGCTAGTAGAAGGTAAAGTTGTGACAAAAGGCTATCTCGGTGGAAGTGAGCAGCTTTACATGTCCGAAGACAATTTATATCTCACAGCGACAATTCACGAAACGAACGCCTCCACATCGAATAAAATGATCTGGAACCCTGGCACTGCAAACAGTGAGTTATTCAAGTTTACATTGAACAAGACAACTGTCACATTCCAAAATTCAGCCACACTGAAAGGGCATTTACTTAACCAGTTTTCAATGGATGAACATAATGGTTATTTCCGTGCCGTCACGACGGAAGGGAATATGTGGGATGATAAAAAACCATCTAAAAACCATCTCTTCATTTTGGATGAAAACCTTAATACCACAGGATCCGTCGAGGGTCTTGCGAAAGGCGAACGCATCTACTCTGCACGATTCATGGGGGATAAGGCTTATATGGTAACGTTCCGGGAAACGGATCCACTGTTTGTCATTGATGTGGCCGATCCGACTGCCCCAAAAGTGCTTGGCCAGCTGAAGATTCCTGGCTTTAGCAATTACTTGCATCCGCTTGACGAAAACCATCTCATTGGCTTTGGTTATGAAACGGTTGCTGAGAAAAATCCACAAGGGGGAGAGCCACTTATTTTGACGATGGGTATGAAAGTTTCCTTATTTGATGTGACTGATTTCAATAACCCAAAAGAGAAGGACACTGAAATCATTGGTGGTCGTGGAACATACTCACAAATTCAATATGATCACAAGGCATTGTTCCAACATGAAGGACGAAATTTATACGGTTTCCCGGTATCGATTTACGATGAAATCGGGAAAGACCATAACATTGATTTTCAAAGTTCCGGCGCACTTGTTTACGAAATTACACCGGAACATGGTATCGTCCTAAAAGGGGATTTACTGAAAGTGAAAAGCCGCGGAGAGCAATACGGGGATTGGGAGAAAGAAATCCAACGTATGCTGTACAGCAAAGACATCTTGTATACAGTTTCAATGAAGGAAATCAATAATTACTCGCTCGATACGTTCGCTCTAATTGGTAGCTTGCAAATTGACTGAATAGGATTCAAAGTTGAAAGGTCCGGCCTAGTGCTGGGCCTTTTCTTATGCAGAAAGTTGATCAAATCACTTTGTTCATTGTCATTTGTCTTCAGCTTCGATAAGATTATTTAATGGAGAGAATTTGAGTTTTATTTCTCAATACATGTTGAAGTATTGAATACGGTATATTTACTAGCGTAGGCGCCTTACAGGGGTAGCCGAAGCGGTATGGAGTGAGATCACTCATTCAACTCATATATAGAAAAATCGTACTTTATACCACTTGGGTTAGGAGGACGGAATATGTCAATAGTGGACAAAGAGACAGCAATCGATTGTTGTCTGCTCGCGGGACGTCTTATGATGGAAGCTGGAGCTGAGACGTACCGTGTAGAAGATACAATGGCACGAATGGCTGAAACACAGCAGTTGTCAGCCACTCATAGTTTCGTTACGCCGACAGGTATTATTTTTTCACCAGGTAGTCCGCATCATACGAAGCTGATTCGGATAAAGGACCGGACGACGGACCTTGAAAAAGTTGCACTCGTTAATGACGTTTCACGTAAGCTATCTGCAAATGAATATACACTTGAAGAAGCGTATACTAAGCTCCAAGAAATCGAAAAAACAAATGTCATGTTTCCGCTTTGGCTACAAATTATCGCAGCAGCTGTCGCTAGTGGATCCTTTCTAATCTTGTACGGCGGTCTTTGGACAGATGTCCCCGCCGCTATCTTTGCGGGAGGTGTTGGATACGTCATAGTGACAAAAATACATGAGTTGACAAGGGTGAAGTTTTTTGCGGAATTCGTTGGCTCATTATTTATAGGGCTTATCGGATTTGCAGCGGTGCAAACTGGACTAGGATTGGAACTCGATAAAATTATCGTTGGATCGGTCATGCCGCTCGTTCCAGGCTTACTCATTACGAATGCAGTGCGCGATCTGATGGCGGGTCATTTTATGTCGGGATTGTCAAAAGGGGCGGAAGCATTTCTGACGGCATTTGCAATCGGAGCTGGCGTAGCACTTGTTTTATCTTTCTGAATGGAAAAGGGGTTTGAGTTTTGACGTGGATTGTACAAGCAATTCTTAGTTTCCTTGCTGCAACAGGGTTTGGAATTATATTTAATGCCCCACGTAGAATGTTGTTTTATTGCGGTTTTGTAGGGATGACGGGTTGGCTTATTTATAGCCTGTTTAATGGAATATCGGGAGATCCTATGCAGGCTTCATTCCTGGGCGCGTTCATGGTTGCACTCGTTGCCCATATTTTTGCTAAGCGTTTTCGTACGCCAATGATCATATTCAGTGTCGCTGGAATCATTCCGCTCGTGCCGGGGGGAATGGCTTATAATGCGATGCGGCATATCGTTGAAAAAGATTATTTAACGGCAATCTCATTTGCATCGGGTGCATTTATGGTATCGGGTGCGATTGCCATGGGACTAGTTTTTGCGGAAGTAATTATTCAGCTTATTTTCCGGTCCGGTATCGGAAGGAAAAGAGTGAAAAAAATATGAAAAACGGAGTATTCTCCTTATGAGAGATACTCCGTTATATTATTTTATATCCTTAAATTGGATGTCGTTAGAGGGTATCGGCATGCCGATATAATGACCTTGTACGGCATCTGCGCCCATTTTTTCGAGAAGCTTGTACTGCTCCTTTGTTTCAACGCCTTCTGCAATGATGTATAATCCCATCGATTTGCAGAAACGTATCATCCCTTCGACGAGTTTCTGCGTTTTTGGCTGTGTCGTCAAGGAGTCAATAAATACCTTATCAATTTTTACTTTCGTAATCGGTAGATGCTGCATATACCTGAATGATGCATAACCAGTACCGAAATCATCTAGTGCGAACTCGACCCCGGCGTCTTGAAGTTCTTTCATCTGAAGGACGATTGAGTTTTCCTCTTCAGCTTGAAAAGCGAATTTCTCAGTTATTTCAAATTGAATGCAACTTGGGGGGCACTTCGTCTTATTAAGGATGTCTATCACTTTGTTTTTCATTTGTGCATTACTGAACTCGCGAACGGAAGTGTTTACTGAAATATCTACATGACGGCCTTGTTCATTCCACCGTGCGGCGAGGGTCGCAGCTTCCTCAAGTACGAAAGCTCCAATATCGTGAATGAGACCGTTCTCTTCCGCGATTGGGATAAGCTCGTCAGGCGTAATAGTGCCAAGATCTTCATCCTCCCACCGAACGAGGGCTTCGTAAAGTGTCACTTCTCCAGACGCAAGATCGAATTGTGGTTGGTAGACTACTTTAAAACTTTGGTGATTTAGGGCAGATAACATTTTTTGGTCGATAATTGCCCGCCGATTTAGCACTTTATGTGAAGCTGCTGAAAGTGAAGAAATCTTACCGCCACCATTATTGATAACATCTTTTGTAGCGGCCAATGCGGCTTTCATAAGATGGTTATAGGTTTTTTGGTCTTCAGGATAGCGGACGACGCCACCGCTAATGGATAACGGAATGGCAATATTATTGATATAAATCGGTTGCTGTTCAAGGAATAGTAGAAAGCCTCGCACATACCAATCACCGAAGGCGGTAAGAACGATAAATTCATTTGCACCGACTCTGGCTATTGGATTATCTTGGAAGTATCGCTTAAGTCTATTTGAAAATGATTTAATAAGTTCTATCTTTGACTCGGATGATTGAAGGTCTTTCAATGTATAATAGTGATCAATGGTTATGAAGACAAATGAGAAACTTTTTGCCTCTTCAATAATTTCTGTCACGGTCGTTTCAAGTTTATAACGACTCATTAGCCCGGTCTCGTAGTCAATGAATGCAATTTGTTGTAGCTGGTCCCGTAACTGTACGTCTTCAGTGATATCCAATTCAAGAAAAGTAACGGAAAACGGTTTATCATGTGACGGCATGCTGGGAATAGCAATCATATTCACGAAATATGGCTTACCCAAACGTGTTATTTTTTCAATCATACCGAACCATGTTTTCCCGGCCGTTATACTTTTCCAGATGGCATGTGCCTGACTTTGACCTTCAACAGTTTCCGGGAACATTTGCCACAAAGTTATTCCGAGCACCCGCCTTGGTGTCCATTTACTTGTTTCCAAAAAGTTTTTGTTTGCGTAAATAATTGAACCTTCACTATTTGCTCGGGTTACCATATAAAATTGTTCAAGACTATTCATTATGTCCGGCAGTTCCGGCACGAATTGTCCATAATCTGGCTTCATATAAATGTCCCCTTCCGGATATGGATGATACTACTATTATAGGGAAGTTCTCGTGTCTGTACATCATGAAAGTGATAAATCATTAATTAATTAGCCATATTAGCAGTTTAATAGTCAAATTAGGAGGTGGAAAGACATGGATAGATTAAAAGGCATTGCCCTAATTGTTTCAGGTGCGGTACTTTGGGGGGCAACGGGTCCTATGATGGAATGGATGTTGCTACACAGTGAGATGTCAGTTTCCTTCATGCTGACAGTTCGCCTCCTACTCGCAGGCTCATTTTTACTAGCTATGCTGAAGATGCAGGGGAAGCGCATCACTCTTCCATGGAGACAAAAAGTATGGGCACGCCAACTTCTTCTTTTCGGAGTATTTGGCATGCTCGGGGTCCAATACACATTTGCCGCGTCCATTAATACGAGTAATGCAGTAATTGCGACATTATTTCAGTTCTTGGCACCGATTTTTATTATCATATTTGTAACAGCGTCACAAAAGACCTGGCCACCGATCGTGCAGGTGCTTGGAATGTTCGTGACATTAGTAGGATTACTCCTCCTATTGACTGACGGATCGTTTGCTGGTTTTGCAATGAGTAAAGTTGCTGTTTTTTGGGGACTTGCGCTTGGTTTTGCCTTCTCGTTTTACACGTTATATCCCGTCCGGCTGATGCAGGAATGGGGGGTTTTGCTATCCATTGGCTGGGGGATGATTATAGGGGGGATAACGCTTTTCGTTTTGAATCCATTGACAGTTGTGACCCACTTGGACTATTTAGCAGATTGGACTATAGCGGGCATGCTCCTCCTCGTCATTATCGTAGGAACCGTTGCCTTTATTTTATTCATGAGTAGCATGAAATACATATCACCAGTGGAAGTGAGCATATTGTCGAGCTTTGAACCGCTGACAGCAATGGTTATTTCCGTTATCTGGTTCGGTCAGGTACTTGGCATGTGGCAATTGACAGGGGCGATAATTATGCTTATCGGGGTGACTTGGCTGTCGGTTGCGGGTAGTAGGGCAAAAACATAGAATAGTAGAAGGACCGGTTCCCGTTGGGGGGCCGGTCCTTTTGTTAAAGGTAAAAAGTATAAGTTACTTCGAGTTGCTTCAGTCTTGCTGAAAAGGCATAATACGCCTTTATCCTCAAGAATTCCAGCGCTTTTCGGGGCTAAACGGCGTCTTGCGCTTTTCTTATTCATTGATGTAGTTGATGTAAAGATGTTCGTCTGCGGTGATGATCAAATCTTTTGGAACTAGCAGATGTACAGCAATCTGGCGCTCCGAAGTGTGGTGAGAATTATTCCTTTGTCGGGATGTATGTGTGAACTGACTTAACAGATAGGCTTCCTGATAAGTGGTATAGGTTATTTCGGTAAGGGGTGGTTCTAGGAACGTGACCGAGTCTGTTGTCCATTCTGGTATTTTGTATTTAAGTTGGTTTGAGAAATCGTAATCGTCCAACAGAAGAAGGGGCTTAATGAGTGTTTCTTCAATTAATCCATCATTTTCACTTTTACGTTCTACAATAATTGTTGAATTGATTTCATAGCCTTGTGCGTTCATAAGGAGTATATCTCCTATTATCTGCGTTCTTTTGTCGAGAATATTGGAAGAATCAATGGACTCAATATCCCCGTTTTGTATAGCGCTCGTTAGAAGATTAAGGTATTCATTTGATTTCGCTTTCGGTTGAGTGGTAAATGATTTACTGTCAACTAGTTCTACGGAAATCGCCGCAATGATTAAAATGACTGCATATGTTACCAAAAAAACATACGTCCACTTTTTATTTATCTGCCGTGTTGGTTTTTTTCTTTCTTGCAAGAAGTACCAGATAATTAAGGCTATAAAGATGAGAGATAAAAGACCGGACATTATTTCCTCACCTCCGTTTTAGTTGTAACGCCTATGGAAATGGCGAAAAGCATGATAACTGTTACGATTATTTTCAAAAGGAAAAATAGTAACGATGTTTCAGTACCAAAGAAAGAAACAATACTTGCAATCAGGTCAAGCCCGCCTATATTTAATTGGAGTAGCGGAATCACAACGATTGCTGCAATTAAGAGGGGGAGAACGAACTTGCTGAGCTGGATGAATGAACCCACTACATAACCCAAACTTGCAAACAGCACGGTGTAAAGAACCGAAGTTAGGACCATGGTGAAAAAGTCGATTGGAGAACTGAACAGTCCCGATGTTTCGGTGAACAAAGGATTACTTTGAAATAAAGAGATGAACTTAATGATTGAACCTGCAAGGGTTGCTAGGGTACCGGCGATGACGGACGCGAACAGTAAAAACAGAAAGCTGGATATATTGTGGCTAAGTCGATTGGATACGAAAGAAAAAGCATCGTTACGATAAGCTAATGTAGTGACAAGGATGCCCATTGAAAACGCCCAGAGAAGTGTGAAGACAACGGGCATATCTCCGGTTGAAGAACTATAGTCTACTGTCAGTGTACCCCCGGAAGTGGAACCACCACTTCCGGTTCCAAAACCTAAAAAAATACCAATCAGTTGCATAACAAGAAGTGAACTAAAGACACCAGTATAGGCATTCAATTTATGAAGAAATTGTTTTTTTACGACATCAGTCAGCCGGGGTTCCGTTAAATACATGATCGATTCCTCCTTTTGTTCCGGTTGTCAGTGCAACATATGCATCATCCGCCGAGACAGGGACTAGTTGGATGTCTTGTGTGTGTAGCTTTACTTTTTCATCAGAAGTGAAAGTGTTTTTGACGAGTATTTCACTGAAAGAACCATTTATCTGGCTGCTGAAAATTTCTCTATCCGCAATAAAGGTACTTATTTTTTCTTCTTTCCCAATTAAGCTGACGAACATCCCTTGCAAATCCGTTGTAGGACCGTGAAAAAGGGCGGTTTTATTGTGAATTAATAGAATATCTTCAAGCAAGTCTTCTATCTCCTCAAGGTGATGGCTAGATACTAAAATAGTCCGTGGATGGGCAATATAATCTTTTAGTAATGCACGGTAAAAGTCTTTCCGTGCGACTGTATCCATACCAGTGGTTGGTTCATCAAAAATCGTCAGTGGACAATGGGAGGCAAGACCGATAATGGCATTGAATGTACTTTTCTTCCCTTTAGAAAGATCCATCTGCCGAGCATTCGAATGAAAGCTGAAATGATCGAACAATCGCTGTGCAAGTGGTCCATCCCAGTTCGGATAGAAACGACCTGCCTCTTTCAGAATACCCTTCAACGTCAGTTTGTCCGAAAAACTCATTGAGTCATCAACAAGAATAGAATTCGCAGACACTTTCAAACTGTTGAATGGATTGACTGAAAAAACATGGACATCTCCAGACGTAGCTTGAGTATGTCCTACAACGATTTTCATCAGCGTAGATTTCCCGACACCATTACGTCCAATGATTCCCGTAAGAACACCTTGTCGAATGCTGAAATTCATCTTATTCAACACAGTACGACTACCATAAGTTTTCGTTACATCAATAAATTCAATTACCGTCATGTTTGTTCCCCCTTTTTCCTCGCTCTGCTTCAATCATTGACAGCAGATGTGAATCGTCGACACCAAGAAGTGTAGCTTCATTGAGCAATTCCCGAATAAGTCTCCGCAGAGTATCTTCTTTGCGTTTAGACAGTAGTTTGTCGCGAGCATCAGGCTCGACAAACATTCCTAGGCCGCGTCGCTTGTAGACAACTTCCGCTTCGAGCAATAACGTAAGTCCTTTGCCAGCCGTTGCTGGATTAATAGTGAAGATTTCCGCGAGTTGGTATTGTGAATAGACTTTTTCATCGGGGGAAAGGGTGCGGTCAATTATTTCCGTTTCAATCCACTCCGCAATTTGGACGTAAATTGGTTTCGAGCCGTCCATGTTAAGCACCGGTGGCACCTCCTAATCGTTAGTGCATTACTGTTGTAATGTACTATACGTTAATTGGAAATGAAATACAACTCATACATGAAATGTGATCACTTGTAGTCAACATCAATCAATTTTAAGATAACCTACAATTCAGTCGAATTGGCTATACACAATTGGGTCGCTGTGTCATAATAAGTTCTATCGAGAAGTAATTCGTGAAACGAAAGAGTTTTTGGGGGTCAAAAAGATGAAAACAGTTTTTTCATATGCCTGGCCATATAAATGGCCAATCGTTATTGCGTTATTTCTTATGTTACTGGAATTATCTGTAGAGCTAATTCAGCCGTTGCTCATCGCTAAAATTATCGACGATGGCATTATGGCTGGAAATGAGGCTGTTATTTGGACGTGGGGAAGCGTGATGATGGCGCTGGCGTTTGTGGCTTTTTTTTCGGGGGTCATTAATTCATTCTTTGCTGCACATGCGGCGCAAAGTTTTGGATTTGATCTACGACAGGCATTGTTTCGTCAAGTACAAGCGTTTACCATGGCGACATTTCTTCGGTTCCCGACATCGGGACTCATCACACGGTTGACGAGTGACGTCACGATGGCTCAAAACGTCCTATTTATGGGACTTCGGATTATGATGCGTGCACCATTACTCGTAATTGGAAGTTTAATTATGGCTTTTTTCGTCAATGTGAAACTAGCATTATTTCTTGTAGTTGGGGCTCCGTTTCTGCTGATCTTTCTTTATTTCATGGCGAAAAAAGGGGTCAGTTATTTTTCGCATGTCCAGCACAGGCTTGACCGAGTAAACCGTGTTATCCAAGAAAATTTACAGGCTGTACGACTTATTAAAGCGTTTTTACGTGGGGCTTATGAAGCGAGTCGCTTCTCAAAAGTATCTGATCTGTTAAGAAAAGATACGGTAAAAGCGATGCGGATGATGGAACTAATCTTGCCAATCCTGTTGTTTGTTATGAACGCAAGTTTGATGGCTGTACTATGGTTCGGAGCTATTGAAGTGCGTGATGGCGGCGCGCAGGTGGGGGAACTAGTAGCGATTGTTAACTATGCAATGCGCATGACAGGTGCGTTCTCGATGTTCTCATTCATCATTGTGGCATTCTCGCGTGCAAAAGCATCTTCTGAACGGATGGAAGAAGTTCTGCTTGCGAATGAAGACTTGGAACTCCATAGTTCGGAAAGTACAGGACTGTTACGCAATGAAGGTGATTTGAAATTCGACAACGTGTCGTTCATATATCCAGGTAAGCTGGAACCGATTTTAGATAACGTGTCATTCCATGTTTCACCGGGAGAAAAGCTCGCCATTATGGGGGCAACAGGGTCTGGAAAATCTACATTACTCAATCTTATTCCACGTATTTTTGAAAAAACACAAGGGAAGATCTATGTTAGTGGAACAGAAGTAGAGGATTGGCCGTTGAAAGATTTGAGGGATACGATTGGACTCGTACCGCAGCAATCGATTTTATTTACAGGGTCGATTTTGGATAACTTATCGTGGGGCGATATGGAGGCGGATGTCGACGAACTGGAAGAGGCGGCTAAAAAAGCACAAATCCATGAATCGATTGATCTGTTCCCGTTAAAGTATGGCACAAGGGTCGGACAGAAAGGCGTCAACTTATCGGGTGGTCAGAAACAACGATTATCCATAGCAAGGGCGCTCGTTCGGAAACCATCTATCTTGATTCTCGATGACAGCACAAGTGCACTTGACGTGAAAACGGAAACGGCGCTATGGGATGCGCTTGAAGGGGAAGAAGCGACGATGCTCGTTGTCACACAGAAAATCCGAACCGCACAAGGGGCTGATAAAATCCTCCTTTTAGATGAAGGACAAGTCGTCGGCTATGGAACACATGACGACTTGATGGAGCAGTCCGCACTGTATCAGAAAATTGCGGAATCCCAATCCGATGAGGAGGTGGCAGCCGATGTTACGCGCAATTCGTAAACCGTTCGGCTACGAGCCGATTCTATCGAAGGAAGATATTAATGGTACTGGGAAGAAGAAAAAAGAACGTGCGAGTAACTGGAAATCAGTTCTTTTCCGGATTTGGCAACTTGTCGATGAACAGCGGGGGCTACTCATTGCTGTGCTCACGCTTGTTTTTGTCAGTTCAGTCCTGGCGCTGCTTGGGCCATTGATGATTGGTAAAATTATTGACCATTATATTATTCCGATGAAGTTCGCGGGTTTAGGCGGCAGTATCGGGTGGCTTATCACTATCTATGTAGGCTTATCACTAGCGATGTATTTTCAAAACTATTGGATGGTTGGCGTCGCACAACAAACCGTTTTTCGTTTACGGACGAGTTTGTTTGCTCATCTTCAAAAGCTGCCAGTCACATTTTTTGATAAACGGCAGCACGGTGAACTGATGAGCCGAATTACCAATGATATTGAAAACGTTAGCCAAACACTGAACTCGTCTTTCATCCAAGTATTTTCGAGCATCTTGACACTAACCGGGACGCTTGGGGTCATGCTTTACTTAAGCCCGTTATTGACACTACTCACGATGATCATTGTTCCAGTGATGTTCGTAGCGATTCGGTGGATTACGCGCCGTACGGGACCTTTATTTAAAGAACAGCAGCAAGCAGTGGGCGAGTTAAACGGCATGATTGAAGAAACGATTTCTGGCCAGCGCATTGTCAAAGCATTCTCGCAGGAAGAACGTGTAATGGAAGAGTTTGCGCAGAAGAGTGAGCGACTTCGACGAACGGGTTTTTGGGCGTTGACCTACTCAGGTTTTATCCCCAAAGTAATGAATCTGTTGAACAACGCGAGTTTTGCGGTTATTGCAGGGGTGGGTGGATTGCTTGCGTTAAGAGGGGACGGTGTTATAACGGTGGGGACAATCGTCATTTTCTCTGAATTTGCACGGCAGTTCACACGTCCACTTAATGATCTTGCAAACCAATTTAACACAGTGCTATCGGCAATAGCTGGAGCAGAGCGAGTCTTTAAGATTATGGATGAACCAGTCGAGAAGGATGAAGCGACGGAATATACGGATATGATCCTCAAGGGGGACGTTGAGTTCCGAGATGTTTCCTTTGGTTATGCAGTCGAAACCGATGGCTATACAATTGACAATTTATCATTTCGTGTGAAGGTGGGGGAAACAGCGGCATTTGTCGGGGCCACGGGCGCAGGGAAGACCACAATTATGCAGTTGCTTGCTAGGTTCTATGAAGTTGATAAAGGAGTAATCTATATCGACGGTATCCCGATTAGCAAGTTGCCGCGGCAAACGCTTCGTAGCCAAACGGCATTTGTCTTGCAAGATCCATTTCTGTTCGAAGCAACAGTCCTTGAAAATATTCGTTATGGAAAACTTGATGCGACAGATGAAGAAGTCATTCAGGCGGCAAAACAGGCCAATGCGCATAGTTTCATTAGTCGGCTGGAAGATGGCTATGAGACTATATTGACGGCAGATGGCGGCGAGATCTCACAAGGGCAGAAGCAGTTGCTGTCAATTGCAAGAGCACTCGTTGCAGATCCAGTACTACTCCTTCTTGATGAAGCCACAAGTAGTATCGATACAGTTACAGAGCTAGAAATCCAAGAAGCACTCGATCGCCTTATGGAAGGCAGAACTAGTTTTGTTATTGCGCATAGACTGAATACCGTACGGAAAGCCGATACCGTTTATGTCATGGAGCAAGGGAAACTGATAGAATCCGGAAGCCAAGAAGAATTGATTGAACAACAAGGTGTATTTTACAACATGTTGCTAGAATCGAAAGTATAGAAAAGCGCAAGCGGCCTGCATAAGGCGTGCCGGCGGAGCGGCGTACTTTGCCGCATATCTGGAACGACTTATGACCCGAGCGTTTGGCCGCTGTAGTCTGGACAGTATAGAAAAGCGCAAGCGCCTGTGTAGCTCGTGAAGGAAAAAGGGAAAGACCCGGAAGCCGCCCTTTGTCTTATGGGTCTTTCATCTTTTCCACAGCGAGCTAGGCGCTGTAGTCTGGACAGTCTAGAAAAGCGGAAGCGGCACAATAAAAGGCTACAAGGACATTAAATCCTTGTAGCCTTATTTTTATTATTTTACGTCTTCAATATCGAGCAACGTACCATCGTCAAAATCAACATCAAGGTCAAACTTTGAGTAAGTATCCAAACCATACCATTGGAGAATCTTATCAATCACTTCTTGTTGGGGTGTATCTTTTGTGATACGAATTTCTATAAACATTTTACTAAGCTCATCCATAGCTTTATTATCTTTTAGTTTGATATTCTTCAGTTTATTTTCATAATCTGCATCTGCTTTTTCGGTCACATCGTAATCAGCATCAATTGCATCTTTACCATCGACATCGATTTCAAGATCGAATGACGAAAAACCGAATCCATTACCGGTTTCGATGGATCCGCCAGCTTTCTCATCTTCATTAATAATAATTGCTTCTTCACGGTTTGGCTTATCGGCATTTTTCCCGAAGTTGCCGCATCCGCCCATCAGCAATGCACCTGTAATTACGATTGTACCTACAGCATTCAATTTTCTCAAAATACTCACTGCCTTTCGGATTCATTGTCTTATCTATTATTTTGCCTTAAAATCCACTTTCTAAACAAAATACTTGTACAAATAAGAAAAGCGTAAGCGCTGGAGGGCGTTAAACTAAAGGAAGGTAGTTTAAATTAGTGTTTCCCTGTTGCAGAGAGTGGGGATGTAGTTCAATCCCTACCCACTGCTCCAGGTGAAATACAATTTTACTTTTTTATCGTATAAAAAAACCGGCATTTTAGCCGGTTAGTAAAAGTAATGTATAATGTGCAAATATAATTGTGTTAGTTACCATTTCGCGATATGTTCTTCCGAGGTGCCAAGCATGTTGCGGATTTGTAGGGTGGAGCCGTCATGTAAGCGTACTGTTCCGTTGAAGTAACCGACAACTTGATGGACCTCCGTGCGTACTAACCGGACATTGGTCATGGAAACACGTTCAAAAAAAGGTGTAAATGTTATGTTGACTGTATCTGAAAACTTCGTTCGAATTTTCCAAGGCATCATGAAGTTTTTATTATCATATGTAAATAGAACATCCTCATGAATTTTAGTCATCAAACCATCAACAAACACCGCGTTTTCAGTCATGCCTGTCCCATCCGTCCATTTACCACCGAAATTAAGTCCAATGCGACGACCACCAAGACGCTGAGATGCCATCGCCCAGTTCCATTCTGCTTTTCGCGGCCAGATACCTCTGCCGTAATCGAGAACAGCAAAACTATAATCTGGATTGAAATCGTACCGTTTGTCCCCGATTTTAACGAACCCGGATGTTGGTAATGAATGATGCTTAGCTGTGAACTGGAAAACGTCCCTGCTCCTGGGTATAACAACATTCAATGATTCATCGTTAATTGGATGACCAATATGGAAATCTGCATGTAGTACTTCATTATCAAAGTCTGGGATTGTCACGGACAGATGGGTTTCGCCTTGAATATGTATGATCTGGACAGTTAGATTATCATTCACGAATTTAACGCCATCCAACACGTTTTCAGGCATCTTCACATTGCGCCCAATTGGAATCGTTATTTGCTTTTCATAAAATCGCTGCGTTTCATAATTTAAAATATAGACAAAGCAGACAGCTGCATAATCAAGATGGCTAATCGTTGCGGAAAATAACAAATCTTCCCCGTACACACACCAATAATTCCACTTCTTCTTCCGCATGAAGTGGTTCTTGAGATTGCTCTGGATGAAAGGCTGACGTGCGAAGCCGATTGCTTCTGGATTCAATAACCCTTTGTTGTCACATAACGCAACGGGTTCGGTAATTTCTCTTTCTGCATGCTGCATATAGACTTCCCCCTGCCTATTGTCTTTTTCAAATCATCTTGCTATACTTCTTATTGTATCAAAGATACGGGGCATTAGCTCAGCTGGGAGAGTGTCACGCTGGCAGTGTGAAGGTCAGGGGTTCGAGCCCCCTATGCTCCATATAGTAATAAAACGCTAAGAACCCTTGATGTATATGGGTTCTTTTTGTTTTTGGAAACCATTATTTCATGTCGTTAAAAGGTGATAAAGTGACCGTTGATGTAAATTTGATGTAAAATGGTGTAATAAGCTATTGTAAACGACAGTAAACAATGATAATTAAAAAGAAAAAGAACGGGAAGGGTATCGGTATAAAACTGACAATCTTCACCGTTCTTTTATTTGCTTCTAGATTTATTACTGAACAATCCCTCGAAAGTATTTCCTGCTTCTTCGTCAGCGGTTCGTAAAACATGTCCATAAGTATCCATGGTTATTCTGATACTGGAATGGCCGGACCTTTCAGATATGATTTTTGCGTGTATCCCCTGGGCGATTAACAATGTCACAGACGTGTGACGCAGATCATGTAAACGGATGTATCTAATTCCTACTCTCTCAGTGAAACGACTCCACCAAGTTGTAGGGGTGGTTGGGTAGAAGTGTGTTCCGTCTTCAGTGCAGAATACCCATTCTCTTTCATACTCAGTCCATCGATCGCCCATTATTAGGCGGTCCTTCATACTTTCGAGTCTATATTCCCTTAAATCGCTAACGACTGAAGGGGGCAGTGATATCAGCCGTTTAGACGTTTTCGTCTTAGGCGATTTAATGAGTGGACCATTACGGGTATTTACGATTGTTTGAGAAATGTCAATGACACCCTTGTCCAAGTCAACTTTACTCCATTCCAACCCCAATGCTTCACCGCGCCTAAGTCCAGCTACGAGGGCAAGGGTCATGAACATCCTCCAGTGGGCATCCTCTTCCTGTAAGAGATCCAAAAGAACGGTGACTTCTTCGAGTGAGTACACGTTCAATTCTCTTTCAACTACCTTGTTATTTTTCGGTTTGTTTACACCTTCCGTCGGATCTTCTTTGATTACCCTTAATTGTTTTGCATATTTGAATATACTCTTCAACGTTGTATATACGCTTTGTTGTGAGGTAACGGCAAGCGGTCGTTCAGAACCATCTTGCCTTTTCAAGTTGTGAAGTAAATCAACTAGCAAGGATTGATTTATATCGCTTATTTGCCAGTGACCGATTCCTGGTAGTATGTGGATTTTTAATATAGAAAGATGGTTTGTAATTGTCGTTTCGGATAATTCTTTGAATGCGTATTTTTCTTTCCAATCCTCTACGAAGGAAACAAAGGTCATCTTACCAGGCGCGATATACGAATCAGAGCGGGCTTCTTGTTTGAATTTTAAATACTCATGATCCAGGTACTCTTTCAGTCGCTTAGGAGTCATTTTGTCGGTAACTGTAATGGTTTTTGTGGCTCTATTGTATTTCCCGTCAGCACCTTTCCCGAGGCTTATAGTGAAAAAGTAAGAGTTGTCCCCGCGTTGTTGAATGTTGGCCATGTCTATTCACTCCTCTTAATTACAAATTTCTATGCGATTTTTATTTGCCCCTTCAACTGAAGATGTAATCGAATATGATTTGTTTAGGGTTATCATGAGTACTCTTGCTTTCTCAATAACAGGATGTCAGGATTATTCCTAACAATAGTAGCTAGGATTTCGATTTCTAGGTTGGTTTACTATTAAGATAGCATATACAAAGGGGGGCCTAAAGTAAACGTAGTGACAGAACATTTAAAAAGGTGTGTGATTCGGAAGAACTTGTCGGTATTGGTCAACAAGTTTAGCTCATTTGATGTGAATACAAATTTCAGTGTCATTTTGTACTTATAGAAATACCAGTTTAGTTTATGTGATAAAAACGAGAGAAAGTGAATTTCTAATATCCGAATCAATTGATACTACTCTACATTTATAGGGGAGGTTATTTAGTTATAGATTTTTTTTATTATAATATTTGCTTGTCGATGATAAAATACAATGCTACAATTAATTTAATTAAATACAACTTAAATGGGAGTACCCCACTGAAAACATGAATTCGCGCCCTGCGTGAACCTTTTCATGTCTTGAGTGGGGTATTTTCATGTTTTTTTGGAATACTCCGCAGTCGAGGTGTAACGAATAAACAGGTTTCAAAATCATTAAGAATGGTGGTGAATTAACCAGAACATTGTTTGCGACGCGCTAACGCCGTTCTTCGTTTATGAAAGGATTTTATTGCCAAGAAAGTGAGGTGAGTAATTGATGTGTAAAGTTACCTTGAATGTTAAAGAGATTGCAGAATTAATCGGAGTTTCCACCACTACTATTTACACAATGGTACGTGAACAGCAAATCCCTCATGTACGAATACGTTCATCTATCGTTTTCCATCGTGGAACCATTGAAGCGTGGCTGGGTGGAGGACAACACCATTCATTATAAGAAACATGTTCTGTAAATAAGCGATTGGGAAATTTAGAGTGAAAAAGTAAAAAAGCCTATCGTCACTGCAATGACGTAAGGCCGAAATGAATTCCGCACTATAAGTATAACAAGCATCACATGCCTTATGCAATTTGGGTGGGAGGTTGATATTCTAGTGGCCTCCCTTTAATACAAACGACATTTAATACTTAATAATATAATTTTCTATTAGAATGGTGGTCTTTAAAGAATGAAGTATGGGAAGAAATCAATGTTAAAAGCCGCATTGGCATATGTAGAGTTGCTTAAGTGGCCAGTATTTCCAGTTCATTCAATGGTGGATGGAATTTGCAGCTGTGGAAATGATCATTGTTCATCTTCAGGAAAGCATCCTAAAACATACAATGGAGTTAAATCTGCCACGACGGATTTACAGGTAGTAAAAATATGGTGGAACAAGTGGCCAAATGCAAATATTGGAATAGCAACTGGGGAGAAAAGTGGTTTTTTTGTTTTAGATATTGATATTAAAGGTGATGGACCAGATTCTTTAGAGGAACTTATTGAGTTACATGAACCACTACCAGAAACAGTAGTGGCGGTCACAGGTAGCTTTGGTAGCCATTATTTATTTAAACATTGTGAAGGTATAAAGAACAAGGTAGCACTTTTTCCGGGAATAGATGTTAGGGGAGATGGCGGATATATAGTTGTATCTCCTTCAAATCACATCAGCGGTAGGGACTATGAATGGGAGCTATGTAGTAGACCGATAGAAACTCCAATTGCCGCCGCTCCCAATTGGCTTATTGACTTGGTAAAAGAACCGAATGGAAATTGTCTCAGGAAGTCTGAAGACTACTGGGTTGGCATTATAAAAGGTGTCGAAACTGGTAATCGAAATAACGCTGCCGCCTCATTAGTTGGGCATTTATTACGACGCGGTGTTGCTTCAAAAGTAGCATACGAATTATTATTATTGTGGAATGACCGTTGTAATCCTCCCCAATCGATTGAAGCGATAGAAAGAACCTTCAAAAGTATTTTGAAAAAAGAGATTGAGAGAAGGGGAGTGAGGCGAACGTGACGATTGAAGATGCAATGAATGAATATGATGATGCTATAACGAATGATGCGAAAGAAAAGAAAACACAATCTCAAGTGTTAGTAGGTTTAGCTTCTGATATGGAGTTATTTCACAATGAACTAGGTGATTCCTTTGCAAAAGTTAGAGTCGGAAATCATTTTGAAGTATGGCCTATTCGTTCAAAAACGCTAAGATTAATACTTACTAGTAGATATCTAAATATCACAACAGATAAAGCGCCAGGTGGACAAGCAATGGAAGATGCTCTTATGGTACTTGAAGTAAGGGCTCAGTTTCACGGTAAAAGAGAAACTGTGCATACAAGAATTGCTGAAATAGACGATAGTATCTTTTTGGATTTATGTAATTCGGATTGGCAAGTAGTTCAAATAGATTCGAATGGATGGAGATTGTTAGTCGATTCTCCCGTACATTTTAGCCGTTCTAAAACAATGAAATCACTTCCGATACCAGTTGTAGGCGGTAGTGTTGAAGAGTTGAAGCAATTCATCAACTATAAGGATGAAGACAACTTTAAATTAATAATTGCATGGCTACTGGCGACGTTCAAGGAAAACAGTCCATTCCCAATCCTCACAATTCAAGGGGAACAGGGAGCTGCTAAGTCAACAACAACTAAAATTTTAAGGTCGATTATAGATCCATCACAACTACCATTAAGAGGATTGCCGAAAGATGAGCGAGATTTGTCGATTGCGGCTAAGCATACATGGATATTGGCGTTTGACAATTTAAGCGGATTTTCAGCGGCGACAAGCGACGCTTTATGTAAGTTATCCACTGGTGGTGGATTAGCCACAAGAAAACTTCATAGCGATGATGAAGAAGTGGTATTTAATAGTATGCGTCCTACTATTTTAAATGGTATTGAGGATATTGCGGAACGTCATGACCTATTAGATCGTTCAATAATTATTAATCTCCCATCCATTTCTGATTCTGAGCGGAATGATGAAAAAGAACTATGGGAACAATTTCATATAAAACATTCAAGAGTTTTAGGAGCGTTATGCGAAGTAGTAAGTAAAGCAATCAAAGAATTCCCAACGACAAAACTTGATAATAAACCTCGATTGGCCGATTTTGCACTGTGGATGACTGCGGCAGAAAAGGCTTTGGGTTGGAACGAAAGAGAGTTTATCGACATTTACGATAGAAACAGAGAACAGGCTATTGATCAGGGGATTGAATTAGATCCATTTGCACTAGCGATAGTGGAATTAGTGGAAAAAAATTCTGTATGGGTTGGGAATGCGACGCAATTAGTAGAACAAGCTGCAAATTACACAGATGGTGAGACAAGGAAAAGTAAAGAGTGGCCAACACCAAGAAAAGTTAGGAATAGATTAAGGAGAATAAATCCCGCACTAAAGAAGAAGAACATTCTTTATATAGAATGGGAAAACAGAAAAACCAAGACAATGAAATTAGAAAGATTAAGTAAAATAACGTAACCATAAATATTATCGTCACTAAGCTTATCGGTCTAACATTTTAAGGTGACGATAGTGGATACGATATCACTTTGCCAGATTACGATAAAGTTAAGTAATATCGTACCTTTGGGAAGGTACGGTATCGAGGTCTGCTACGATAGTTACGATGATTACATTAAATTAATTGAAAATCTAATAAAGCGTAACCGGTAGTTGGAAAATCAGTACAGCACCATGAAAATTTAAAATTTGTGTAATAAAAGTTAGAAAGCCCAAGTTTACAAATATGTTTCAAGTTTCATTTACATTGATTGATAACGATTTCTGATATGTTTGCGATAGGCAGCGATACCTGTTTCTTCATAAAAAATTTCAACCGACAATGTCTGTACAAAACCATCTACTTATACTGTTCATCAAACACTGGACTCAATTATTTGGAAATATAGTGAATTGAGTGAGGCCTAGAAGAAAGCTAGAGCGGAAGTTCGAATACAATAATTGTCTTTTGATTGTAGTTTCGTTATAATTAAGTCATATTATTTTACTTTACCTTTTTTGCAAATCCTCCTTTCGGTGTGATTCTGCGGTGACGACTATTTGAAGCCTTTGGGCTAATTGTGTTTCATAGCATGTATTCTTTATTTGCTATGCAATCAATTTACCCAAAGGCTTTTTTGCGTTCTCAAAAAAGGCGAGAAAAGCATGGGAGGGTGTAGGAATGAAAAACAATAGAAACGCGTGGGAAGGAATTATAACTATTAAAAATGGAGGAGGAAATGAAATGATAGAAAATTTTGTAGAGAATAATACATCATAAATCTGAAATGCGAGCCAATCGGGCCAGCTTTAGACAAGTGATTTGTGGCTAATCATCGAAGACGAATGCAAAAATCTTCATAAACAAATGGACATTCTGTTTGTGAAGTCAGCCTGTAGGACAATCAAGCAGGATTGTTAGGAAACCAACATAGAAATCTTCGCAAACAAGGGAAAAAGCCGTTTACGAAGTCAATCTTGCAGGATCACCAAGTAAGGTTGTTGAAAATTAACATAAAAACCTTCGCAAGCAAAAGGAAGGTCTGTTAGTGAAGTCAGCCCTGCAGGACTGTCGAACAGGATTGTTGAAAAACTGACATGAAAATTTTCGCAAACAATAGGACGAGTCTTTTGCGGAGCCAACCTTGCAGGATCATCGAGCAAGGTTGTTAGAAAATCGATATAGAAACCTTCACAAGCAAAAGGGCGATCTGTTAGTGAAGTCAGTCCCTCAGGAATATCAAGTCGGATTGCTAGGGTCACGTTCATTAGGAACGCTTCCCTGCAAATGAAATCGAATATCATTAGACAGATATTCGTCGCGATGATAGAGACAAGATTATCGTTTGAGGTATCCGATTTCCTAACCGGAAATCGTTGCAACTAAGTTGCACATTTCACCTCTCAAATGAGATAAGTGAAGTCGATACCGTCCAGCTTGGATAAGCGTTAAATTGCATGAAAATGCATGTATATTTCATACACAAAGTACTAGCTTTAATACCCCCGCCTTATGCGGAAAACTCTTGTAAAGCCCAATAAGACTGCGTTTCATATATAAGTGGTGCTTTCAATTCACTTATATACTAAATGTGAAATCAATTCTCTTATAACAAATGAAAGGAGATTACGGTAATGAATAAGGAAAACTACCAAAGTGCTAATCGAAATAATAAAAATAAAAAGCGCTCTGAACGTGCTGTATTAGGCCGACAAAAAGCAACCGTACAAATGAAATTAGCATTGAAAGAAATCGATAAGATTAATCAATCGAAAAAGAAGGCGCGAAAAATAGGAAGTACAGGAATTCATTCTTACAATCAGATGCGCCATGCTACAAGCGCAAGTAGAAATTTCATTGCGTTTGTACATGATCGATATGGAATTAATCAGATGCAATCTTTCACGATAAATCATTATGCCGCCTATATTGATGACATGCAAAAAAGAGCATTGAGTGACGGACACATACGAAATGTCGAAACAGCATTGTCACAGCTCCAGAAAGGGTTTAATGCACGTCAGGCACGATTAAGATATAGACAGGTTGTATTCATACCGAAAAAGCGTTTGGTAGCGTACAAAGCTCCCCAGGTACAAAACCGTTCATACACTGATGAAGAGTATGAACAGATTTTGAAAAACGCGACTGAAGGGGCAAGAGGGGGTATTGAATTGATGCGTGAAATGGGTCTGCGTGTAAGAGAAGCAGCCAATGTCCGAGTCGAGCAATTTACGAAAAAGGGGGATAGTTATTTCTTGGAAGTAAAGAGGGGAGAAGGGGCTGGTATCACTAAGGGAGGACGATTTAGGTATATACCTGTATCCGAAAGATTTACGCAACGCCTTGAACAAATGCTACAAGGGAAAGATGGAAAGGACCCTCTTATCAAAATGACATCCGATAGTTTACGTTCTGCCGTTCGAGATGCATGTAAGAAGGTAGGTGTTAAGCAGAATGGTCGTGGAACGCATGGCTTTCGTCATCGCTATGCGCGCGAACGAGCTGATCAACTAATGACAGATTTGGAATGGAAAATGATGAAACGTGTATTAGAAAATATGAGTGGTGGAAAACTTGCAAACTACAGTATTTTTACGGATGCAGATCAAAAAGTATTTGCAGATATGAAAAAGAAAATGGACCTAATTCATTCAGAAATAGGGCATGGGAAAAATCGATATCATTTGGCAATGGTCTATTTAAAGGAGGACAATGAGGATGCAAGAACTTGAACATTTAAAAGAGGAAATTAAATTTCTTGAAAGTGAGAAAAAGAGGTTAAGTGAATTGATTGGTGTGTGGAGACGAAAAGCGCAAGAAAAAGCACCAAGAATGGCGCAAGAAGTGGTTAGTGCAAGTTACAGTGAACGGGATAAGGTACATTACGTTGCTTATCGTGCTCCTGACATACCGGCAGATTTGCCTTTCAAAGAAGCACTACGAGAGGTAGCAGAGGTATTCATGCCGACTGTTACCCCCTACAAGTTCAGTCGGCTGGCCTTATCAACGCATTATGAATCATGGACTGTAACTGTCGAGGCACCTCTCAACGTTGATATGTCAAATCGATTTAATAATTTGGATGAAGAAAAAACTCATTTTGATAGTTGAAATGAGTTTCTTCTAATCTGTATATAAAGACTGATTTTCAATAGTTTGCATCAATCGATGAATGTCTATTCTATATTATTTAAGGAATTGGATTGTGATAAAACCAATCAGGCAAACAAGCATACCGAAGAACGATAATCTAAACAATTTATAAGAATGTTGTAGATGGTAAAAAAGCATGTATATGCCTCCTTAATAAAGATATGCTTTACCTATTAAATGTAATTACAGAAAAATTAATCAGGGTCACTGAATTACCTCATTCATTCATTTTGTATGTGTGAATCCTTTGACAGGTTGTTGGCTTTCTTGTTTTTCGGTTTTGAGTAGTTACTTGTGATTAATGAGAAAATCATTACGAAAGGAAAAGCTAACACTAGAAGCAAGGGAACGATTAATGTCATTAATCCCATTATCAATAAAAATGATATGAGAAGAATCATAATAAAAACAAACACCATGACAATTGTTAATAGTGGATTTTCATGAATGAGCCCAATCCGATTGGCGAATTTAATGACACCTATCTTTTCGAGTAGGGGATAAAAAATCGTATTCCATTTCCAAAGTACAAATATGACTAATACAATACCAATAAAACCGGATAATCCTATCCCTCTTTGTTGATCATGTTGATATTTTGCATTTAGAAACCATAAGAAATTGTTAAACATGATAGCTGCCGCCTCCTATAAATAATCAATAGTTTCTATAAAGTAAGTGTACTCATTTTTTGAATATATAGGAATATTCTTACCGGAAATGAGTTCAATGTATTTATCAAAACAAGTATCGCAGTATATATCCTCTTCCCAAAGATTGTAGGTGTTGCTTAGCGGAATATGCTTTTGGCACATCCCGCAGAATAGCAGTGGGTATATTTTTGTTCTATTCTTCATCCTCTAAACACTCCTTTTGTGAGTTTCTTATAGATAAAGACTCAGCCTCAAATGTAAGTATCCATTTGGCTACTTCCTTTTTACTTACTCCCAAAGCCCGATACACTTTACTGTACACGCTTTGATCAATTAGATTTACGCCGCCTTCGATTGAGGGAATCAGTTTCTTTTCGACTTTTGCTAGTTCGGCCAATTGTTCTTGTGTAAAGCCTTTTTGATGACGCAAATAGAATATGACGTTTCCGTGTATAGATAGAGGTCCGTAGAATGTTTCATAAAGATCTGGATGAGCGTGAATTAATAAAGTGGGGTCTGTTAACTTTCTTTTTTTCAAATTCTTCACCTCCGTATATTCAAATTGCATCTTTTTAAAGAAATGTGATTATAATACGTCGGCGACTTCCAATGACTGTAGACCGCATGTTATAGCACCAGTTGCCCCCATCCCACGATGGAATGCAATGTTAACGTGGTGATGCTTGCAGAGTGCCTTGACTGTTTCCATTGTGATATGGCTGCATGCACCGAGTAATACAACTACGCAGTCGGCTTTTTGAACAAGTGGCTTGAATTCTTTTTTTGTGGCACCGTTTCGTGTTTTGCCGTTATGAAAGAGAACGTTGCAGCCGAACTTCTGTCCAACCTTTTCGTATGTTGCTGTCTGGGATCCGCCAATAATTGTAATGGTCATTTTCATGATTAATTCCTCCTCAATTTTTATTTAGTCCCTTGTGTCTTCAAAATGTCTAGGAGTCCTAACTTTGAATAGATAGTAGTCTTTGTCTCGTTTAATTCAATATCTGCTTTTTTAAGGATATCTCTGTAACGTTCTATCGCAACTTGGTAAGCGTTTGCTACCGTATTTTGTATGTCGATCGATACATCAGGTACTCTAATATCACTAACATCTCTTTTAGTCACCATTGGGATTGTGGTCCCTTTTTGGATGTTCTCAAAGGCTAACTTTCCAAAGGGGCTATCAAGATATACATAAATAAAGTATGGGTCTACGCTTGTTGTAGGCCTGAGTATCAACAAATTATTTGAAGCATAGATAGCGTCTGTTGGTTCCGCCTCGACAAGACCAATCTTGACTTGATGCCCACGGGAGGCGACTAGAATGTCATGTTTGCGAATCTTTGCTCGTTCTATTTTGTCGCTGTTTTCTACGAGAACAGTTTCGGCAACAGAGAGATCAACACTGCCATCCCTTAGTGCTGAGGCACTTATCATTTTGATTGGATCCGTATCATTACCCGAGCTCTTCTTATTGAAGCCAGCCATCACTGTACATAGTTGATGCAAAGGAATGAATGGAGCATTTTTGTACTTAGTTTCATCGATGCATGATACTTCCTGGCCAGGTAACTGGACTTCATAGTTCTTTAAATAGCGTAGGGGTAGTAAACTGTATTGATTTTCTTCTAGGGTCTTATTTGTAACCATCTTTAGATATTGATGTTCTCCTTTACTCAAGTAGAGCTTGACAATAGCTTGAATATCATCAGGATTTAGTTTTCGTATTCGCTTCGTTATGCTGAAGATATGTGCTGCGGATAATACTCGTAACCCATTATTTGAGTCTTTGGATGGGCTTCGGTTGAAAATTAATAAATAGGATGGAATTGAAATATTGGGTACTAGTCCAGTGGGTAGTTCAATAACACCTTCGAGTTCATTGTTATTAATCCATCCTTCTCGTACTTTTTCTCTTCGTCCTTTTTGAAGAAGAGGACTACCGTTAGTGAGAACGAAAGCTCGTCCTGTATGAGACAGGTAGGCAAGCGATTGCGTGATTTGGAGTGAAGCATAATCACTTGTAGAAAAATATTTTCCATGGTCACTTTCAAGGAATTCAATATCTAACGTTACATCTTGACGTAATGCGGGTAAGTTTATTATTTCGTCAAAACGTTTCAAGTTTTTTTCTTCTTTAAGAGAAGAAAACGCATTTTGACGATGATGGATAGTCCACTTTCTTTTTTGAAATACATATTTATATAGGTGGAACTTCAAATTATCATTTAGATTATTGGTCTCTACATAGAATGGATTACCTTGAAATGATGCTTTATATGCGCCCTGAAGACTAATACCGTCTAAATCTAAAATAGATGACTTATCACTTTCGAATCGCAACTCGTTGATAAGGTCATAAAAATACGAGGGAAATTGATTGTCTGGTGGAATGTTCATGTTGAGTGCACTTAGTTTTTTTTGTTCATTGAAAAACTGTTCTTCTGTTATGGTTTCTAACGATGTATCCGTCTTTTTTAACGCTTCATCTAGGTACTGGATGGGAATTTCGATTTCAGCATCCCATCCAATAGCGTTATTTAATACTTGGATAAAGGTAGTTTGGGATTCTTTTGTATTATTAGTGTGTAAGCCCATTTGAAGTTTCGGATTGTCGGATACTAAGCGGTGTATCGCAAGCTTGAATAAAGTTCGTAGTTCATTATCTTCTAGCTGAATAAATAGGCGATTCAATGGACTCACTCCTTTGTTTTTTGAAAAAAGTAACGTACTTTTCACTGCTTATGAATGATGGTAGTTAGGTGTTTCTTAGTAATCATTATCCTCCCGGGGCAATGGGTTGTAGGTAACCACGTCTTCAGTCGGTTCGGTAAAGTCGTTTAATTGAGGTGAATTGAAATACTGTTCTTGGTAATCTAGTACTTCAACTAGGTGTTGAAGTACTAATTTTAATTCGCTCCAATCAATCTGGACCAACGAATCGCTTTGTAATTTGTGAGCTTTTTCATATGATTCCCATTTGATAGCAATGAACCTAGCGTAGTCATTCTGAGTTATTGTCTCATTTACTTGCATATTGCTTCTCTCCTTTCGCTGTACTAATTATTAAACCATACTCCTATGGAGTCTGGCTAATATGACTTCTATTGAATCGCAAAATTCAATTAATTATTTATGGTTATTCCTGAATTCATATAACTAAATAAACTTAACTTTGGAGGATATCTAAAGAAAATCATAAAAATAGAGGATGTCCCACAAGTCGATTTTTAGACTTGCGAGACATCCTCTTATTCATTTTCGAGATGTTGTATTTCATCGTTTCTATCATTTGATCTCTGGGCAGAGCATTCATTTTATATAGCTCTTATTTTTTATACTCGTGGTCATAGCGTAATGTAAAATCAATCACTTCGGCAATGATACTAGACGTATTGTCTGTTTTATTTGCTTCGAGAGCGCGAGCAATAATTAAAACTTTAACATTTTTATAGTTATACTTATCTTTGATTTTACTTAGGCGCTTATTCAATAGTGACTTACGGTGTTGCATAAATTGTAAGTGTATTTCTAGCTCACTATTATCCCGCTTTACCCTATTTAACACGATATCTTCTTCAAGATTATTCGTTTCAAGATAACCATCGAAAACGATATAATTCTTCGTATTCTGATTCAAGGTATTGTTGAATAATTCCTTAGAATAACCAGGCAGAATGTAGATTTGATTTTGTCTAACAAAATACTTGAAAACGGCGTTATTATTTACTTTTTCAACCAATAGCTTAGCAAGTATTGAGGCTGAGCGAATTCGAACCGTATTAGATCCTATCAGTACCCCTGAAGTTATATTCGCTTCTTTGTCCGAAAAATAACTTTTATCGGGACTATTAGTAAGAATGCCATTTGTAATGGTCTCGTCGGTAAAATGATCAAAATCTAAAATGATAGCTCCATCCGGAATTTTGGCCCCAAACGCTTTTAGTTTTTTGTTGAAGCTTTCATCGAAAGAACAGCCTTCCAAATGATCTTTTCCTTGTTTAGTTTTAAAATGTGGAAATTTCCCTTTTATTACTGCAAGAACATCTACTCCGCATTCGGTGCAGTAGTATTCATCTTTAGAAAAGTCTTCCCTTTTTCTTAATAATTCACCCATTTTAAATTCCTCATCAATTAACATGCCGTGACGATATCTTGCTACGTATACTAACTTCTTACTTTGTCCCAAAAAATCCCCTCCTGTGTTGTATTATTCCCTTGGAATTATGTAGCGACTGGCAATTTCTAAATAACGAATTACATAAGCATCCCCTCCTTTAAGGAACAAAAAAACCCGAATAGTGTCGGGCACAATTTGTGCCGACGCCATTCGGGGTACTCCCGTTCAATTAAATTCAATTTAATAATTACAGATATAAATCGCTATAACATTTTGCGGAACTCTATATATAGTAAAATGCCAGTAGAAATTGATAAAATAATACTGCATATAGAATACAATATTTAAAATTGTTTCGCAAGTGACAGAAATTTTATCGAATAGTTGCACTGGGAGTTTGGTTTTGAAAATGAAAAATAAGAGTGGGATAGATGATTATCATAGAGTGTTAGTGCATTGGAATTGAAACTGTAAATGTAATTCCAAATGAGAAGAATTAATTTACGGTTATTTTTTAATAGACTATACAACGGTCTTATAATGGACTTCTGGTAGTTGGATAAAGCTTATGATCTCTTGCTCTACATTATTCCCTATTTGTCTATTTATTCATCTATATTCGAAAGTACATAGTACGTATGGGGGGGATAAAATGATTACTGGCTATTTATTACCGGTAAAGAAGATCAGAATTTGGATATGCAGTTTAGAAAGAAGAGGGGTTTCATCTTTTTTTAGAAGAAAAGGTGCGAGGGATTGAAAGACTGTCCAGAATTAAAAAGTAAATGTGACTTCAACAAAAAACATAATAACACTTTTTAGTTGTGTTGCTTATTGTTGCGTATAAGTTAAGACAATACGGGAATGTCGTAACTTAGAAAAACGATTCACATGCTAATCATGGGCAATTCACTGGGGACGAAATGCTGGCCATCAAGGAGATGTTAAAATCACGGCCAGAAAAAATCTTCCCCCTCCGCTATGAATTTCCAGGGAGGGTTTTCGTCTGCTTCTTTTTGAGGTCAATCTGCATAATTATTCATGTAGATTGAGCTAGCGCTCACCAGAAAGCCCGTTAGTCCATTTATGTATGGATTCATGCATAAATAAAGTAAGGGGTCATAGGAGTGGAATTGAGGCGTTACAAGGGCTTGTCGGTCTTGGCCAACTGCCGAGAAGTGGCGTTATGTCGACCTGGTGTGCATAGAGGATACAAACCCGTTCAGCGATCAAACTCCTAGTTCAACTATCGGGGCAGGTTAGTGTAAAATGGATTTTATAAAATGCTATTTGTAGAAGGAGTAATCATGAATAAAAATGAGTTTTTTCAATCCCTTGAAGAAATAGTTGTTGACCCTTTGTTTATTGGCGATAGTATGCAAGATTTAGACGAAGAAACAGCAAACAACACTTGGTCAATGTCTATCAGCAAGGAATTAGCGACTGAGATAGTAGTGGAAGATTTCATAGTTTTTTTCCAAAGAGTGATGACGAACAGACGCGAGCAAATAAGAGGTTCAAATAATCGAGAAGGAATGCTCTTCTATAGTTGGTTCGATTGGCAATCTGCACAAATTAAGTTTAGTTTACTATCAGATTTTGACGCAACCGAATCGCCATCCGGAGATTTGGCAACGTGTGTCTAAGGGGATAGCCCAATCATCTGATAGGGGTGACGTAATAGGATTAATTGAATCTGCTCAATTTGATATAGCCATCTTAAAAAGCATCATTGAAATAAAAAGAAAGCCAGAATTCCCGTATCTTTCTGGACCTAAGATTTTCAATTACTGGTTATATGCCATGGAAACGTATACGGGGTTATGTCAACCTGTTGCGTATAGACTATACAAAATTGTTCAGCGATCAATTCGAAGGTTTGCAGATGGAGATAATCGAGTTTCTTGTTAAACTAACGGGGCAAGTTAGTTTAAAAAAGTGCCAAATGGCTGGGGGTTCTCAAGGATGAACAAATTAGGAAAAGTGCTTCAATGGTTTGGTTTTATTCTTATTGCTTTAGGACCGTTTTTTGCCTTAGAAGATACGTATGCAAATCACCTTCCTAGACTTATGATAAGTGGTTCAACTTTTGCTCTGTTAGGGAGTCTGCTGAGTAAGCCAAGGAAGGTAGAGATTTTGGCAATTTGTTTAGGCATCTTGTCTTTAATAGCTTATTTTTATTTAGATCAAAGGTTGATATACAAAATTTTAATTATAACAAGTCTTGTGTTAGTTGTAGTACATGGAATTTTGGATAAGAAAAATTATCATTCAAAATGAATAAGCGGGGAACAGTTTAGTTCAATAACTATATTCATAAAGAGTTGATGAAATAGACTATATAAAAGAGATAATTGGTAATGTGAATTGAATGATAAAGGGGGTTCAAATAGTTGAGAGTAGGTTACAGTGTTTTAAAAGAAATCAACGAGAAAACTTTTACGCCATGTGCATCTGATTATGGGTTAACTCAAAGAGAGTTTGAGAATTTTGTCCTTTTCCTCGAACACAAAGGATTTGTAGAAAGAGTACTGAGAGTGGATGATAGTTTTTCTTTATGTCCTGCTCGTTTAACTAAAAAGGGTATAAAATTATTAGAAGATAACAATCAATATATCGAAACATACCCAAAAAGAAGTGATTTGAAAGTATGGATACAAGTAGATAAAGAACTTTATTCAAATGGTGCTGAGGCAGAATAAAATAATACCTGTTCTTCAACTAACGGTTGCTTTAGTTAAAAATCGACTGCCTTTACAGGGAGCTTTTTTTATTGAGTAATGGAGTTAACTACTTCCGTGAACGGGTGTTATGTCTACTATGGGTGCATGCAGCATACAACCTTGTTCAGCGATGGAATTCCTTGTTCAACTAACGTGGCAGTTTAGTTCAATAAGAAAAAATGGACTTTTGATAATTCTATATGGAAGATTTATATAAAATTGGAACCTATATTCATTTCAAACGTATTAAAGTAAAGGGCAGGTTAGTTTAAGAGGAACTACTAGGAGGTTTGTCTATTATGGAACATATTACGGTTGAAAATGTATCAAAACATTATAAGGGTGATGGAGTAGAGACTAGGGCGCTGTCTGATGTGAATGTTAAGTTTACTAAAGGGGAATTTGTTTCAATTATGGGTCCTTCGGGTTCGGGTAAATCTACCTTACTTAGTATTATGGGAACTCTAGATCAGCAAACAAGTGGACAGCTTTATTTTGAAGATAAACTAATTAATGGTCTTAGTTTAGATGAATTAGCTGATATTAGATTTAATAATATTGGATTTGTCTTTCAACAATTCCACCTATTACCAACACTAACTGCTTTAGAAAATGTCTTGATTCCTTTATTTAATAGAACCATTCACTTTAATAAAAAGGAGAGAGCAATAGAGCTATTAAATTTAGTAGGACTAGCCGATAAGTTAAATTCATTCCCTTCTCAATTATCTGGTGGTCAACAACAACGTGTTGCAATTGCCCGTGCCTTAATTGCTGATCCTGATTGGATTTTGGCTGATGAACCGACAGGGAACTTAGATACGCAAACTGGTAACACTATCTTTGAACTACTACAACAATTAAACAGAGATGGAAAATGTGGAGTAATTTTTGTCACACATGACCCATTATTAGCTGAAAAAGCAGAACGGATAATTGAAATGAAGGATGGTTCAATAATAAAAGTACGAGCAGGTAGAACAGTATGATTTCATTTATTGTTAAAGGATGGATGAGACAAAAGGAACGATTTTTATTGATGATGATTGGTGCTTTACTAATCAGCGGAGGTCTAAGTATATTAATCGGGTTGTCTGAATCAACTAAAGGAACAGTAATTGATTCTTTACAGAAGAAATGGGATGCATCTTATCATATTGTTGTAAGACCAGAAGGTACTAAAGGTATTTCCCAAAACGACAACTTTTTTGATCCCAATTTTATAAGTGGGATATCAGGTGGAATTTCTTTAGATGATTACAAAAAAATAAAAGAAATCACAGATATTGATATAGCAGCTCCTATTAGTATGATCGGGTTTACTAGATATAATGTTATATTAAAACATCTTGTTATATCGGAACCTGGAATCTATAGACTGACAAGTATAACGCAAGATCTTGAGGGATTTGATTCTAAGGAAGACAAGGAGGAGTTATATTTTTCAAAGGGAATTTACGAACAACCTGATTCAACTCTATATCAAAAATATGGAATAATTGCTTTTGAAAATAATCTATCAAGTTATACAAGAGTCTTGTTAGCAGGTGTAGATCCAACTGAGGAAGCAAGACTAATTGGTTTAGAAAATGCTGTATTGCCACTAGAAGGACAGAAGTATTTTTCAGATAGTAGTAAAGTTTATTCAACCGATTTCAGCTTTGAAGGAATTGATGGAAAGGAAATAAACGTAAAAGATACTACATTCCCCATACTCTTATCTAATCAATCATTTTTAAATCAGAATTTAAACTTCAAACTAGAAAGATTAGATATTCCGTTTAACAACGAGTCAAAGATGAAAAAGTCCTTAGACGTTATTGAGAAAAATGGAGGAGAAGAATATTTAAAGTCGTTATCATCAAAAGACACAAAAGAATATACTTATAATTCCGAAAAAATGCATACGTCTTTAATAGAGAGCTTGACTGGAATTGATAGTAAAACAGGAGAGAAAATTACAAAAGATGATTCATCTACATTAAGCTTAGGTAATATTATTCTCCGGGAAAAAACTGGACCACTTACCTATCAATCAATAGAAAGTCCGTTTCCCGAAAGGTGGGAAAAAGCACTTCAAGTAATTCCTTATGAAGACGTTTCAAATGAGTTAATGGCAGATACCTATACCTACCGTAAACCACAAATAACAGATGTAAGCATGGCAAGTAACCCGAGATTAAGTCCATATTTAATTGGTTTGTACGATCCATCAAAATTGAACATTTCAAAGGACCCTTTGACTGAATTACCAATGGAAACATACAGTATTCCAACTGCAACTCATGTTTTAAATAAAGACGAACAACCTATTAATCCACCCCGAAAAATAAATTCTAATTCGAATATTTATGGATTTTTAATGCAGCCACCTACAATGCTTACAACCATCGAAGCTGCGGAGCAAATTTTAGGAGATAAACCAATTTCTGCGATTCGAGTAAAGGTAAAGGATGTCACGACAATAGGTGAAGAGAGCCAGAAAAAATTAGAAGTTGTAGCAAAAGAAATTGAAAAACAAACAGGGCTGCATACGGATATTACATTAGGATCATCGCCACAACCTTTATTAATAAATATCCCTAAAGTAGGAAAGAATGAAGAAGTTGGTTGGGTAGAACAACTTTGGGTGAAAAAAGGAGCTTCCATTAATATCTTTAAAGAAACAAAACTAGGGTACTCGGGAATAATTATAAGTGTTATTCTAGTAGCAATTATTTATGTATTCTCAACCAACTTAGTTTCATATCTATCAAGAAAACAAGAGTTTGCGGTTCTTCTTTCTGTAGGCTGGAAACCAAGGCAATTAAAAAATATTCTCATAATAGAGTCTTTGTTAATAGGTATAATTGTTTCCTTATTAACATTCGTGGTTCAATTAGGGCTAAGTTTTAAAGAAACGGATACTTTATCAATATCAGAGATTCTTTTATTAACATTTTTTATTTTACTTATTTATATAATTGGCCCTTTATTTCCTGCCCGTTTAATTAATAAAATTCACCCTTGGCATGTAATGAGAGCAGGTGAAACTAATCTACCAGGGAAAAGAGTCATTAAAACAAGAGGCTTATTTTCAATGGTTTTCAACACAGTTATGGGAAGATTACAAAGAAATTTAGTCTCCATCTTAGCAATAGCCTTACCAACTGCATTATTAATGATGTTTATCTATGTTACCTTCCGTTTAAATGGTGTTTTATATACCTCTTGGTTAGGACAATATGTTTCTATGGAAGTTGGAATACACCATTATATTGCAGTTTCAATTTCTTTAATTATTTCTATACTTACCACTACGGAAATCATGTGGCAAAATATTAAAGAACGTAGGAATGAGATATCCCTATTAAAAGCATTAGGATGGAAGAATTCACATATACGAAAAATGGTGTTAGTTGAGGGTGCAGTTATAGGACTAGTTGGAGGATTAGTTGGTGGAGTATTGTCATTCATAATCATTTACTTTATGTATGGACCTATACCCATAACAGAATTATGGTTACCAATAATAAGTTGTTTAATTCCAATTATAGTAGGGATGTTAGGAAGTTGGATTCCATCTAGGGTTGCTATGAAAATGCAGCCTATTGAAGGGGCTAAAGGCATACTAAGACATTCTAAAAAAAATGAAAAACAATTTAAAGTTGTCTTTAGTTTTGCAGGAGCATTATTTGTTGGTGTTCTTATGTTGTTAGTAATTGCAATACCCGATTTGGATAATGAAACGTCTGAAAAAGATACGACGAATACGGAATTGAAAACCGACGGGGAAATGATTGAAGTTTCAAAGCCCTCAGACCGAGATACAAAGTTACCCATGGAAGAGGATATTCTTCCTGGTGCAAGTGGGGCTTACTTAATAGACATGAAATTAGATAAAAATAATCTATTTCAAATTAGTACTGAAATAGATGTTACAAATGATTCTCAAGATACTTGGAATGATATTGGGTTCTATTTTATCCCAAATGCGTTTACTGAAGAATATAAACCTAAACTTATACAAGACGCGGCTGATGTTTCGATTACTTCAGTTACGGTATCAGGAAAAGAAATACAATACGATTTATCGAACAATAAACTGCTACTTAAACTGGATAATGAGCTATTCCCAGGTGCGAAGAAGCGAGTGAAAATTGATTACACAATGAAAATACCTGAACATGGGAACCGATTATCTAGAGAGGGTGCAAACTTCTATTTGGCCCAATGGTATCCAATGTTAGCACACTACCAAAATGGCTGGAATATTGAAGACTATGATATGAAAGGAGAGTCATATCATACAAGTTATGGTAGTTATAAAGTGAACTACAGTCTTCCAGAAGAATTTCTTGTGATTAGTTCAGTAGAAGATGGAGAAATTCGTCCGACCATGACAGGGAAACTTGAAGGAGAAAACATTAAAGACTTTTACATGGCACTCCTAAATCCAAAGGAATGGACCAGTGAATCATTAAAAGTTAATGACACCACATTGAGGCTATTTCTTCCACTTAACAGAAGTGAAATTTTGATGGAAGAACTTGAAGTTGCAGGGGATGCCTTTGCCTATTTAGAGAAAAAGATTGGGGACTATCCTTACCCTGAGCTAGATTTGATAGGAAATGGAGGAAACATGGAGTATCCGAATGTAGTAGAATTTTCGAATAGCGAAGATAATTATGAGGTTACACTTGTTCATGAGATAGCACATCAATGGTTTTATAATATGGTTTCGAATGATCCATACCATGATGCTTGGCTCGATGAAAGTTTAACAGTATTTGTTACCTCGATGTTCTTAACAGATAAGTACAAGGACGAGACAATCGGGTATGAATTTGCTAGTAATCTAGCAAAAATTACTAGTACAAGTAGTAAAGTAAATCTTGCGTTAGATGAATTTAAAGAGTCTGAATATACATCCACTATGTATGGAAAAACTCCACTCTTATTAAGGGACTTTTTTAGAGAACGTGGAGGACAAGAAGAAGCAATTCAATTTTTATCCGATTACTTTAATGAATACCAATTCAAGTATGTAGATAGTAACACCTTTTCCCGCTTCTTTATTGAGTATTTCGGTGAGGAAAATAGAGAGTTTCTTGATGGTTGGTTAGACAAATAATATGAAACAAACAGAATTAGGGGTTAACCATTGGAGATTGCAATAAAATTAAATAGTATCAAGGAGATGGATATTTTTAATTTGTTAATGAACTAACGAGTGCTTGAGTTACAATTTCTTTTTTTCTTCTTCAACTAACGGACAGAATACTTGAACAAGGTTTTATAAGGAAATATAAACTGTCAAAACATACTTTTTTTGTATGGCTGTAATACTATTTAAATTTCACTTTATAAATAATAAAATCAAAAATAATATAGAAAAAATGAAGAAGTTGAAACTTTTTGTACTTCTAGATCACTCTAAATTAATGAAGGGGGGGATTACACCGTGAAACATGATATATATACTGTGAAAAGAGCAATTAATGGAGACGATAGAGCTTTCGAAGAATTGCTATTTCAAGAAGAGAAAATGCTATATTACAAAGCTCTTTCTTTTGTTGGTAAAAAAGGAGGGCTACTGGTAACATTATCCTTTAAGCGTAGACAGTTAGGTGGCGGGCCGAAAGCCAACTGGTTGAAGGGATTGAGCTCCATAATGTTAGTCATTCGAGAGGGCTGATGCCTTACCTGCGGCAGAAAGCTACATTTTATCCATCGTTAAAGGCAAGAAGGATAATACCTCTCTGGAGTCAGAGACCTTGGCACGTCACACATTGATATGATACGGCAACTCGGGAGGACCCTACCGGTCTTTTCTTCTTATAGAAGAGTATGGTGTACAAGCGATAATAAGCAAGGAAAGCAAATGCCGTTGTAGGGAGTCGGATAGCAGCGTAGTACCAATGAAGTTGGGTAATGCCGATGGAGGAAAGGCTGCTACCAAGTTATCACCCATACTAGGGACACATTTACTACACGCAGAGGTAGGGATACTAAATGGAAACAAAACTAGTAAGGATAGCAGAATTAGCAAAATCTGAGCGAAAGAGATCAGCTATATTTTGTGAATGGTGACTATGAGGAGCCGTGTGCGTAAATAGCGCAAGCACGGTTCTGTGAGGGGGGAGGAACACAATCTACCGTAAGGTAGAGAGGTTCCCTTCTACTCGACTACCGGAATAGGGAAATTCCTAGTGGCAAATGGACCATTTTGTTGAATTGTTGTGGTAGTTTTTTGAGTAGATAATTTATTATTGGGAGGAATACCAGTGAAGCAAATACTTAAACTTTCGTCTTTTTTACTGTTGGCAATTTTAATCGTGAGTGGGTGTAATACGAAAAACGGGGAAGAAGATATATTTAAATTTAAGGATTCGTATGTTGGAGATAACAGTGCAATAGGAAATATTGTGAATCAATTACAGGGTGCAGAGCATTTTAAAGGATTTGAACTTAAAACAAACGAGAAGCCGTATGGCATTATATTGAATTATGATTGGTCGGAGTCGGAACAAAACTATAAAAAAACAGCTATTTATAACGCTACTTTTTTATTTGCATTAGTTCAGAATGTAGACTGGATAACATTTAATTTTGGTAACCAAGAATACAAAATAACAAAAGAAAATCTGCAAAATTGGTATGGAGAAGATTTTAGCGGGTTGCAAAGTGAAGATGAACTAAAAACATTCATACAAAAACATTTGGATGATGAAGATAAAGTAAACCAGTTATTCCGTTAACGCGCGGGATTGTTGAATAAGCTTCACTTTTCTTCTTCAACTAACGGGTGCTTTAGTTGAAGAATCGGCTGCCTTTACAGGGCAGCTTTTCTTATTGAGTAATGGAGGTAACTACTGCCGTGAACTGGCGTTATGTAAACTAGAGATGCATGCTCGATACAATCACATCACAAAAGGTTAGATAAATTTTGATAAGTCATAAATGTGGTAATATTAGGATGTCAAATAAAAATAAAGAAGGTATTAAGTATGGACTTTTTTACGGAAAAATTATTATTTATATTCCTTTTTTTGTTTATTATTCATTCAGTAGAGACACTTGCTTATGCTGTGAGATTGTCGGGAGCAAGGGTAAGACTGATTGCTTCAGCTCTGTCTCTGTTTAATATAATGGTCATTGTTTCAAGATTAGCTAATATGATGCAACAGCCCTTTACGGGAAGCCTAATAGATTCTGCACAAAAAGAGAACACTTTAGAATTTGTAGAAAATCAATGTAGAGTACTTATTAGTGCATCAACTTTAGGTACCTTATTCGGAATCGTTTTACTACCTACATTTGTAGCCTTATTTTCAAGAGCTATAATTCATTTATCTGAAGAGAAAGGGTCTGTTCCTGCCTTGATTAAAAAAGGAATGACGCTTGAATACATAAGAAGAGGAGTAAAGCATTTTAGTTTACCTAGGTTCTCTTATTTGAAGGATATTAATGTTAAAGATATTCCAATAAAATTATTTTTAGTAAACATGATAATAACTGCAATATATACAATTGGAGTATTATCAGCCTTATATGCTGCTTTATTAGCTCCAGATAGAGCTTCAACTGCAATTATGGCCTCAGGTCTAATTAATGGTGTAGCCACAATTTTACTTGTTATATTCATTGATCCAAAAATCTCCGTACTTGCTGATGATGTTGTAAATCAAAGAGGAAGCTATCTTACACTTAAGAGGATGTCATTAATGATGATTACTTCTAGATTACTAGGGACGATACTTGCACAAGCGTTGTTTATTCCAGGTGCCTGGTATGTAGCCTGGTTTACTAAATTTATCATATAAATGTTATTTGAATTTTGACCGAAGGTAACTACTTCCGTGAATTGGTGTTATGTAAACCTAAGGTGCATGGCGTATGCAAGGCCGTTCAGCGTTCGAATTCCTTCTTGCACTAACGGGGCAGTTTAGTTCAAAAGACTTTCATATTAATTTAGCTACTGAAATCTAATAAATGGTATGATTTAGAAAAAAGGTAGGGGGAATACAATGAACAAAAATATAGCAAGTGGTCTGCCATATTAAGTATTATTTGTGCAATAACTATTCTTGCTTCTTATGCAATTGCACCACAAGAACCTGAAGGCTCGATGGTTGAATTTCTAAAAATATTATTTTTCACTTCCATTATCTTGGGTATTCTTAGTCTGACACTTAGCTATTTGGGGTTTAAAAACAAGGAAGAAGGCTTTCTGAAGAAGATAGCCCCTATTATAATTTTATTGATATTGTTAGTGTTCGCCCTTTCATTTATTGGAATAGTAGTAAGTCTGGGTGATTTATTTTAATGTCGCTTATTACACTAACGGGGCAGGTTACTGGAATAAGGAAATGTTAAATAGGGAGTAGAAAGGTGACGATTATAAGTGCATGGATATCCAGAAGAAAACGATTTACTTTCGTTGTTTGAGTGTGAACCTACATTGTTAGATACCACTTCATTAGATTTTTTTTATAATAGAGCAACATATCGATTTTCTAATGGGGAGGAGGACTTCATTGTTACACTCTCTCCTTCTTACGGTGAAGTAAAAATACAAGTAACCCAACGGGCTTCCAATCAATTGATATCACTCATGGATTTAAAGCGAGTTGATAAATTTGAAATAACAGCAGATAAAAAAGACCTATCAAGTGTACTGTTAATGCTTCTGAATGACGATTTCATCACACAAACAATTGAAATTGATTTTAAGCCGAAGTATAAATTAATTTTTAGAGAACATTATACGCAGTAAAAACACCGTCTTGTTTAACTAACGGGGCAGTTTAGTTCAACAAGAAAATATGATAAAATTAATTTATAAAAAATTCGAAAAGGGGTTTCAAATTTGAATACTTTGAAAGTTAAAGAACTTCAATCACGCGATGAAATTATTGAAGCATTTCCCGTTATGAAGCAGTTACGAACTCATCTTGATGAAAGTACTTATCTTGAATTAGTAATTGCTGCGCAAGAGAATGATAGATATAAAATGTTCGCATTACTAGTTGGTAATGAAATTGTTGCAGTTACTGGTATTAAGCCGATGATAACACTTTCTAGTGGCAGATTTATTTGGATTTGTGACTTGGTTACAGATACTAATATACGTTCAAAAGGATACGGTGAAAAATTACTTACATATGTTCATGAATGGGCAAAAGAAAATAATTATGAAAGTGTTTCTTTATCTTCGGGATTACAGCGTACAGATGCACACCGTTTTTATGAGGATAGGATGAATTATGACAAAGCAAGTTATGTGTTTAAAATATCTGTAAAATAAGTACGATATTAAACTAACGAGGTGCTTTACTTGAAGATTGTTGAGCTGCTTAGACGGCTCTTTTTTCTTGTTCAACTAACGAAACAGGTTAGCATAATACAAGTTCACAATTTATATGCACCATCAAAAATTCTTTACTTTACATCTTATTATACGATATAATCGTCTTATAAGATGTAAAGGAGAGATATTAGTGAACAGTAAAGTTACGCTTTTAAATCAATATTGGACGGATATTTATTTTCATTTACACTATCCTCATAAAGAAAAAATCTCTCATCAAGTTGTCCGCATTCTTCAACTTGTAGATAAACAGGAAGATATAGGAATCAATGAAATCGCCTCATATATACAAGTTTCTCATAATACGGCTTCAGAACATGCTAAAAGAATGATTGAAAAGGGGTATGTATTAAAGGGGAGAGATCCTCTTGATGAAAGAAAAGTGATTCTTTACCTCACGGATTTAGGTAAAGAAGTATTAAATCGAAATACGAGTCTCGATGAAGACAAATTAGAACAAGTGTTGAATAAACTAGATAATGATGAAAAATATATAGTAGAGCAGGCCCTAAAAATCTTAAGTGAGCGAGCAAAACAATGTATGTGATAACAAAAATTATAGCGTCAGCTATCGTTATTGGTATTGTTACGGAGATTTCAAGAAGATTACCTTCATATGGAGGCGTAATAGCTGCACTCCCTTTAGTCAGCTTACTTAGCATTGTATGGCTGTATGTCCAAGGAGAACAAATAGCAACGTTAAGTAAATTTGCATTAGGGGTACTTTGGGGATTTCCTGCAACCGCATTTTTGTTGGTAATCGTTTATATAGCCTTACAAAACTCTGTTCATTTATTTATATCTATTGGTTTAGGAGTATGCGGATGGTTGATATTTTTAACGGTTCAAGATCTTGTTTCAAAATACGCAAAAGCCCTGTTCTTCAGCTAACGGGTGCTTCGTAAAAGAACATGGGGTTACCAGAGGAAACTCTTTTTCTTATTGAACTAACGGGGCAGTTAGTACAGCAAGAGATATTGTGAAATTAAAATAAAGAAGGGGATGATAAAATGGTGCTTTTTGTAGGGTATGTATTTGCATTCATAGGAGCACTTGCTGCTTATCATCTAAGCGAAGGTAAGTCAAAGAAAAGGAAATACATTGTTTGGGGAATCACTCTTATGTTGGTAATCTCACCATTATTATCTTTTCAGATTGGTTTAACCTACGGCTTAATTATTAGGAATGTATGGGCAATACCAGTTACAATTATTATACTGTTTTCGATAGGTTTCATCATAGGACTAATTATACTATTAATAGGCGTATTCAAGAAAAAGGAAACGGGTGTTCCTATATAAATCATTAAACTGACGGGTGCTTTACTTCAAGAAGGAGTAAAGCCTTTTTTCTTATTGAACTAAAGGGGCAGAATAGTTGAACAAGAGGTTTAAAATAGATAATGTAATCGTCCTTAATTTGGACGATTATTTTTTTATTTTGAAAAATTTAAGCCAAATTAGACTTTGTTTTGTCTAATAGATGTAAGACAAAAAAGAAAGGGTGAATTCCAATCATTGGATTAGTAAAAAAAGCACAAAAAGGAAATGACAAAGCTTTTTTAAAGCTGTTCCAGCAATATGAAGAAGATATTTATCGAATGGCTTATGTATATGTAAAAAACAAAGAAGATGCTTTAGATGTTACTCAAGAAGTAGCCTATCAATCATTTAAGAAGATAAATACATTGAAAAAGCCAGAGTATTTCAAAACGTGGTTAATGAGAATCACAATGAACTGTGCAACAAATGTAGTAAGGAAAAATAAAAAAGTTGTTCAGTTAAAACCAGAATATGAGGAATTTTTAGGAACGAAGAATGAAGATATTTCCTTTTCTATATCATTACAAGATTTGATAGATGGATTAGACGGGGATGAAAAAGGTATTGTTCTTTTAAGGTTTTATCATAACCATACATTTAAAGAAATATCGGAGATATTGGAAATACCACTTGGAACGGCAAAATCTATTCTTTATCGTGCATTAGATAAGCTGCGTAAACAATTTAAGGAGGTTGATATTTGTGAACAATAAAATAGATCTAGAGTTACAAAAAATAGAAATTCCAAAAGAATTACATGAAAGATCAAAAATGGGTATAAAAAAAGCCAAAGTAGAGCAACAAAAAAGAAGATTTAAAAATCCATTATTAGCAGCAGCAATGATTTTAGGGTTATCTACCACTTCAGTTGCCTTTGCTTTTCCGTCTATTGCAGCACAAATTCCATTTATGGATAATGTCATTAGTTTTTTTTATGATGGGGAGAGAGACTATAAAAATTTCGAAACCTTCTCGACTGATATTGGTCTTGCACAGACAAGCAATGGTACGACTGTTATGATAGACAATGCGGTTTATGATGGAACGAATGTTACTATTTTATATGCAATCGAAACAGAACAAGAAGTTGAACAAGAAATTGAAATCCGTGCAATGAATTGGTTTGATGTTGTTGGTGCAAGTGGTAAGGGAGGTAGTGAAAAAATTACAAAGATTAGTGACAATCGCTATGTAGGGTTGGCATCTTTCACTCCCGATTTCGAAGATGAAAAGTATCCAGAAACAATTGAAATTACTTGGAATCCTGAAGCCTTTAAAAGTTTATCAAATGATTTAGAGGTAGAGGGTGATTGGTCATTCGCCTTTTCACTTAATCGTTTAGAAGGTGATATAGAATTGTTAAATGAAACGGTACAAAATGAGAATATGAACTTCACGCTTCAATCTATTGAGTTCACTGATGTATCCACTGTAATTAGCTATGAACAAGTGGTTTCCGGTGAACTCCTAAAAGAGTGGCAAAGTGTGACACCTGTTTTCTATGTAACAGATGACCTCGGTAATGTGTATATGAATGGAACTAGTGGTGGTGGTACGTCACTTGACAATGGTAGAACATTCAAAGGAACAAGTGATTTCGGTACGATTAAAGAGGGAGCTAGTAAACTTATCATTCGACCTGTTCAAATTGCAAGTCTCAATTATGGAAAAGGTCATACAGAAATTGAGCTTGAGCCTATTGTCATCGACTTAAAAAAATAATAATAATTTGTTTAATGAATACTTAAAGTAACAGCTTGCAGATTGTTGAGCTGCTTAGACGGCTCTTTTTTCTTGTTCAACTAAAGAGGCAGGTTAGTGTAAAATGGATTTTATAAAATGCTATTTATAGAAGGAGTAATCATGAATAAAAATGAGTTTTTTCAATCCCTTGAAGAAATAGTTGTTGACCCTTTGTTTATTGGCGATAGTATGCAAGATTTAGACGAAGAAACAGCAAACAACACTTGGTCAATGTCTATCAGCAAGGAATTAGCGACTGAGATAGTAGTGGAAGATTTCATAGTTTTTTTCCAAAGAGTGATGACCAACAGACGCGAGCAAATAAAAGGTTCAAATAATCGAGATGGAATGCTCTTCTATATTTGGTTCGAATGGCAATCTGCTCAAATAAAGTTTAATTTAATATCAGATTATGACACTGCCCTACCATTCGGATGTGAAATCGAAATTACACATAAACTTGAGCCTATTATTGAGGAGTTTCTAAGATTTCCATATCACGATGGCTTTCCATTTGAAGAGGTTAGAGATGATGACGAAATGGAGGAAGATGTAAAAGAAGAGACTTTGAAAGTATGCCTCTTCAAAATAAATCGATAATCTTGTTCAACTAACGGGCGCTTTAGTTGAACAAGCGGCTACCTTTACATGGTAGTTTTCTCCTGTTGAGTGATGGAGTTAACTACTTCCGAATCTAACACAATGGAAATATGTTAGATTTGCGAAAAGTCCCTCTTTCATTTAGAAAGGGAGACTTTTTTCTATTGCATGTGTCATAACTTATTGAGTAATGAGGTTAAATACTTCCGTGAACTTTTGATTTATCTATTAAAAAGCAAAAAGAATTAGCCCCATTTATAATTTCCATTTCACCCTCGCATAAATAACCAGCATCACGAAGTTTGCCGCAGCACTAATAACCGTACCGTAAGCAATCGCTGAAGGACCAAATGAGCCCATCATCAAAAAAATAACCGCTACATTAATGCCTAAGACGCTAATCACACTAAATATTACCGGCACCATCGAATTGGCTTTTGCATAGTAGAATCGAGTGATATATGTATTCGCAGCGAGGAAAAACATTGATAACGAAAATGCACGAAATATAGGCACCGTTAGCAAGACCGATTCCCTTGTAAATTCCCCACGTTCGAAAACAAGACTGATAAGCGGTTCTGCAAAAAAGTAAGCGATAGCCATCGTTGGAACGAGTAGTGCGGCTAGATAGAGCAATCCCTTTTTATAGAGCACACGGATAGTCTCCATATCGCCCTCTCCCTCTTTTTTACTGAGGAGAGGATAAATGACGGTCGTCACTGCGGTCATCAAGACTGCCTGCGGAAGGCCAGTCGATTTCGAGGCAATATTAACCGCAGTAAGCACCCCTTCTCCAAACTGCTCAGATACAATCCTATGAATGAGAATATAGAACTGTAACGAGGCTCCACCGAACAATATCGGCAAAGCGATAACCCATAGCCTCTTAACATCTTCAGACATGCCAAAAGATGGTTTCAACGAATAGAGTTTCGATTTCCGAAGTCCTGCATAAAGAAATCCACCCATTAACAGTGCACCAAACAATGCACCAATCCCATATGATTCAGGTCCGAAATAACTGGTTAACAACACAGCTATTCCGACAAAGGCTGCATTATATAGAAGAACCGCAATACTAGACAGGTTGTATTTACCATTTACATTAAGCAATCCGCTCATCCATGTCGATAGGACAAGAATGATTGAAGATGGCATCATCCAAAGGTATAGATTGCGTACCAATGCATACTCTTCAGCACTCCGAGTGTTGAAAAGTAGTCTCAAAGTTGGATCTGTAAAGATGATTAATGTAACTGTTATGGTAACTGCTGTCACAAGAACAGTCGTAAGCGACTTTCGAATGTACAATGCCTTATCTAATTTCGTCGAATGATAGACGGATATAAATGCCGTCGTCAATCCGCCACCAACAACGAGGTAAATGAAATTCGGAATTGTATACGCTTTTGCAATTGCATCAGCTGTAGTCGACGCACCATACTGATTCGTTATCGCTATTTCCCTAATAAAACCAAGTAACCTGGCCAGTATATTAATGATCGCAACTGCCCCAACAATTTTCATCATTTTACTCATTAATACAACCTGACCTTTCTCGGCAGAACGTTAAATCAACAACAAGTTCCCTAAAGTATTGTCATACCAATACTTAGCAATTTCCATTTGCTTAACTGTTTCATCAATTCTATCAGAACTATCATTCAAGCACTCACCCCAAGAATTTCACTGAAATCTTTTATAGAAACTCGATGCTCTTAATGATTCTACTGCGATGTTAGTTCTTGCAGGAGTATTTGTATTAATTCTATTGATCGGAGGCTTTTACTTGTCACTTTAATCTGTAAATTGCACCTGTTTTAAGTGATATTTTGCACTTCAGAATAACCCTATTCTAAACAATAAAAGCATCTATCCAACCTGTGACCTGGTAGCAAGTGCTTCAAGTTTTATTTTGGGGTTTTTTCCAAATAGCGATAAATCGTCGTGCGAGACAAGCCCCATTTTTCTGCAACATCTTTAATCGGTGTACCACTTTCTATAAGTGATTTCATCATTTCAATATCTTTTTCCCCAAACTTCTCTGGGCGACCACCTAGACGACCACGCGCTCTTGCTGCTGCACGACCAGCAGCTGAACGTTCTTCTATTAAGTTACGCTCAAATTCCGCAAACGCTGCGAACAAGTGGAACATCAATTGACCAGTTGCATTACTTTTATCCATTGTTAGGTTTTCTTGTAGACTATGGAAGCCGACACCACGTTCATTCAAACTATTCACAACGTGAATCAGGTCCTGCATATTGCGACCAAGTCGATCCAGTCGCCAAACCACAATTGTATCCCCTTCACGTGCATACTCCAATGCTTCTGCTAATCCTGGACGCTGCTTCTTTGTACCACTCATCTTATCTTGAAAAATTTTACCACAACCATATTTCATTAGCGCATCCATTTGCAAATCCAAATTTTGTAATCCTGTTGATACACGTGCGTATCCAATTAACACCCAAATCACTCTTTCCTTATTTTTCTCTAAACTCATTGTAACATAAGATAAAATCACGCAGGTTATTGTACGTAGATTTATGAACAGAGTTTTGTTACGAAAAAGCCAATAAAAAACGTCCTTTTCAGATTGAACAGCAGTGTGTTCAGAAAGGGACGGGTTTCTGTACACGTTACAGGACAGTTTAGTATTTAGAATTACAAACTAATACTTACATGAAAATGCATACTAAAAGGACAAGCTTATACTGGCTCTATTTGTTCTTACTTAAATCCAAAATTTTATTTAACCTCAAACAAGAGAAACGTATTAACATGATAATAGATTGTATTACCCTATTAATTTCAATAAAATGGCATTGTGTGTTATAATTGAGGAACATTTGTTCTTGGAGGTTTTCCTATTAATTATATTAATGATGTTTTTACAGCTATTGATTTATTGAATTCAAATGCTAACTATTCGCCAAGAGAAGGACAAGAAAACTTGATGTTAGATATTGGAGAAGCTATGCAAGAAAAAACAGTGCTAATGGCAGAAGCTGGGGTGGGTATTGGTAAATCATTTGCTTATCTTATACCTGGTTTGATTCGAAGCAAGCGACTTAAAATCCCTTTGATAGTTTCATCATCTTCTATACAACTAACAGATCAGTTAGTAGACGATATTGCAGCGGTATCTAAGATTCTTTCGACTGATTTTACATGTGTAGTGGGTAAAGGAAGGACTAATTATGTATGTTATGCCAGATATAAGTCTCAAAAAAATAATAGTGAGCTAACTGATATTTTAACTTTGCAGGAAGACTGGAAGGTTGATTTAATTAAAGCAAACGACAAAAGAAATTGGAGCGTTGAGAAATGTACCTTTAACCAATGCGAATATAGGTTTAATTGTGATTTTTATAATATGCGACAGAATATAAATCCTCGTTCTACTACTTCTGTCGATTGTATTATTGTAAACCATAATTTACTAGTAGAAGATCTGAAAAAGAAATTTAGACTTTATCAGCCGGGGCTTATTCAACAGGGACATACTATAGTTTTAGATGAAGCCCATAAATTCGAAGACATCGTTAGAGATTCTTTTAATATAAAAATTAATCTGAAGATGCTAGAAAAGATGGAACAACATATAAAAAAACTGGAATTTGATATCACCCGTAATTTGAAAACTATTGGGAGAATAAATAAATTATTTGAGTACTTCCATTCCGAATTTATTAAGCAACATTCAAAAGAAGGTGATTATATCTTAGGTAATCGATTAGATCTTAACGAGTTGGTTTCCACAAAGTCTAAAGATGTTGAACTTTTATTATGGGAATTAAACGATATGAAATCGGAACTTAGATACTTGGATTTTAAAGACAGTAAAGAGCACATCTACAATGAATTAGACGAAGGAGTTAATATTATTATTGACCATTTTGAATCTATAAAATCGGGAGAATCAGTATATTGGGGTATATACGAAAAGAAATTTGATTCAAAAGGATTGTTTTTATGCAGTGCCCCAAAGGAAATTCATAAAATCATTAATGAATTGTTATTTATGAATCAAAAATCGGTAATCCTTACGTCTGCTACATTAGGTGGCAATATACTCAGTGAAAACAAATCTGATCGAAACGAATCTTATTACAGATATCAAACTAAAGCATTGGGTTTACCAATAACATCCATATACAGTTCTCCCCAAGAATCTCCCTATGATTATGAAAAAAACACGTTAGTTTATCTTCCTTCAAAGAATATTGATGTCCGAGATGAATCGCAGTTTAGTGAAATTGCCGATGAAATTATTCAGTTAGCCAATTTGATGAATGGGCGTACGTTAGTGTTATTTACATCGAAGAAGCAGATGGAATTAGTGTATGAAGGAATAAATTCACAAAAGGATAAGTTTTCATGGAATATACTAAAACAGGACGATAGTAGGTCCGTAAATAAACTGAAAGAAGAATTCATTTCCCAAAACGCTGTCTTATTGTCAACCGGCGCCTTCTGGGAGGGGGTGAATATAAAAGGATCTGATTTGTCATGTCTAATTGTAGTGAAATTACCTTACCCCGTGCCGGATCCAGTGGTACGTTACAAAGCTTCAACAGATCCGTCGGTATATGAATCTGAAATGATGATAAAGTTAAAGCAAGGTACTGGGAGACTTATTAGATCGGAAAAGGATTTGGGTGTAATAGCTATATTAGATCAGAGAGTTAAAGAAAAAAAGAATATATTAAGTGCACTTCCATTTGTGAATGTGACGGAAAAAATAGAAGATGTTGAAACCTTCGTAGAATCAATGGATTATTTTTGAAGATAATGCAGTCAGAGAATTTTTGGTTTCAGTAACAATGGAATTGGCAAGTATCATATTTCTAAATATAAGAAAGAGTTCGCTATATTTTTTATTATGTGAAATTATTCCTCGAATTAATTTTGTCCGCTAACGTGTTTGTGAATTATTGAACGTCCGTAAATGTTTAATATGAATTTACGGACGTTCCTTTATTAGTTTTAATGGATTTTTAGAGAGTTCGTAAAAGTGTACTTATATGGACGGAATAAATCAATTTGCCAGGCATGAAAAGTTAATCTTGTTTCAGAGGAATTAAATTAATTGGGCACCTGTATCTCTTATAACAATTATAGAGAGTATAGCTCTCTTAACGGTTATTAAGAAAGCTATTGTCCATTTTAATATTAAATCAATACTAGTTCTTTACCTTGAAACTATTTAAGCTTCTAATTAATAGTATTTTAGTTGATCTTCTTTAATTTGCCGTTAACAACAACTCCTGCAAGCGTAATAGCACTGACAATTAGTAGCTGTGAAATGTTTTTCCAGTCATTACGAATTTGTTGAATCATTTTCGACAAATCAGAAATTTGATTATAAACCATTGTAATTTCAAAAACATACGATGTACTTTCTTTGTCTATCGTATCTAATCGTTCGAATAACTTATTGATTGTTTCTTGATGAATTTTTATTACTTCTTGATCTAATTTGCTAGAGTAAGATAGTGTGTAATTTGCTAGTTTCAGTAAATCACTAGCAAACTCTATAGAATTGTCCTTAGCTACTAAATGTTCGATATATTCATCTCTTTTATTTCCTTTAAGTTTTCCGATAGTGTTTATTGTCTTTGTTAATTCTTTTTTATTTGATCCAGATTGTAGATGAATTTTTTCTACAGATTTTAAGTTTGAACGTTGTTTTTTAGGTTGGGATTGATTGTTATTAGAGTGATTAAAGTTATTCATTATTTTTCGCTCCCTTTAATTTGTATTTTGCGACCATAAGATATTATTTGTAAATTGTTCGGGTAAATTAACAGCAACTTCTCTGAAGTAATTTAAAGCTATTAGTATTTGGTCGTATTCTTTCTCATTTACACGCAATAGAGCTTCTTCCCTTAAAATTTTATCGTTTAAGGCTGTTATTATATTATCTACGCCTAAAGAAAAGGCGTGTTCAGTCTCTTGCCAAAACTCATTTAATGCCTGTTGATACTTATCTAGTACATTCTCTTTTTCGTAAAGTTTCATAACTTTTTTTGCGAATGACTTCTTCCAACCAATTCCGGATAGTGAGAAAGCAATTAGGGATGAAGCGACTGCTAGACCAATAACTAAAGTGATGGGACCACCTATAGCTGAAATAGCTGTCACTGCAGCTGCAGTTCCCCCGACACTGATTCCGATTGTAGAGAGTAATCCTACAGCTTTAGTGACTAAAATATATCCACCCAAATTTCCTAGTGTGGTCATATAAAGTGTTAGCCCCCCGTAAGTCGCTGCAGCCGCAATTCCACTAACAAATGCTTTTTTGAAATCAAATTTAATGGATAGGGAATTTACTTTTATGGATGAAAACCCTTTAAAAACATCAGTCTCCAAATTACTAATAAACTTGTCAATTGATGATTTGATTTTTTTATTTTCTTTATCAATGACATCTTTGAATGCTTGTTCCACAGTACTTCCAATTAAACTTAATAAAATTTCTCGATCATTTTTATTATTTTTAAAGCCTTGGGTCTCAATTGTTGAAGTGATTTCATCAACTGATAAAACGTTAGCGATATCGTGTGATAGTCTATAGGCAGAAGCGTCTCGTAATTCTATAAAACTAGAAATCACTTTATGATTTTCAAGAAGTAATTTCTTTACTTTTTCAGGTTTCTCTTTTTTGAGATTGTTGATTTCTATTTCTTTTTCATTTCTCATTAGATGTTCTTTTTGAATTTTATTTATTTCAGAATTTAATTCATCATCTAATTTACTGCTCAATTCGCTAATTAAATCAAAGCTATTCTTACCAATAATTAGTGGTAAGTTCTCTAGTAGATTTTTCAAATCGTTCTCAAAATCTATTCTTAATTCAGGGGTGTCTTTAGAATAAGAAAATAATCTTTTTCTTAATTCATTTTCCTGATACCCATGTCCTGAAAGGTCGGATCGTTGTGACCAATAATTATCAGGAAGTGTTGCACATATTCTTTTATTACCCTCATCTAAAATCGAAGTTATTTGTTCTTTGTCATTAATAATGTGTGCTTGTGAAGATACGACATATAAATTATTGAGAGGTTTCAGGTTATTAGTTTTTTTGTTTTCTATTAATGGTAAAACACTTAAGGTTTCTTTTAAATAATTAATATCCGTACCTCTCATAAAACCATTTACAATAGATAGATAAACAAAGATATCAGCTGTTTCTTTACCTGATTTGGACATGTCATCATCTTCACTCCGATCCCCGGTGCCGAATCCAGGAAGATCCATGAGATCACAAGTTTCAAGTAGTGTACTATCAACATATAATATTGCACTACTCACAGAGTCTGCACTGTGTTTATGACCTTGTCGAGTTCCATAGGTAGATAATATTTCAGGTGATCCAGATTCAAAAAACCAATTTTCAAAGTACTTTTTATTATCCAATTGCGAATAATCAATTTTTTCAGATGAATTATCTTTACTCTTAAAAGTAACTGCGTTGTGTTCAAGGAAATCAGGTTTTTCATCCATATGCCTAATTAAGATTGGTATAGAGGTTGTAGGGGTCCAAGCGGCAGGCAACACCTCTTGTCCTAGTAGGGAGTTGATCATAGTGCTTTTCCCAACGTCCGAATTACCTAAAAAAGCGATTCTTGGTTTTTTGATTAAAATTCTCAAGTTCTCTTTAAGGGCATTTAATTCATTTATTAGTTCGAAATTATAATGAGAATCGATAGCTGGAACGTTTAATTGATTTAAATAAGATATTATTTGATCCCGCTGTTGCAATAATGAACTCCAATTGTCTTTCACAGTTAGGAGTTCGACTTGATGTCGCTTTAAACTAAGTAAATCCTCAACTGAATACCCAGTGCTCTTTGATATATTCAAAAGCATTTCAAGTGTTATTTGATCAGGTGCTCTTTCCATCCTAGATATTGCATCCTGTCTTACCTCAAGTAGTATTGCAAGTTCTTCCTGTGTCAATTTCAGTATTTTTTCTCTGAAATATTTTAAGTCAAATTTCATAATGTCTACCTCCTTATATATAGTTTAATATGTTAATATTTACTATAATCCGATCTCGTCCGTTTGTCAATATGCGATTATGCATAATTGCATATTTGTAATGTGGTGAACTAAAAAGATTAAGAGTGATATATAGTGTGGAACTAGGTAAGTCGTTGTTTAATCCAATAAGACGATTTTGGGATAGGCAAATAGATTCTTACATGAACTATTTTAAAACCGGTTTTTCCTGTTCAAGAGTGGTCGTTTTTTGCTTTCAAAAAGGTATTGGGGGTAGATGAAAGAGAATCTATTGAAATAGAACCAATCAAGTTATTTTAAAATGCATTTACTTACTAATCGTTAGGTGTAAGTGTGTTTTTAAATTTAACTTAAATACAAAAATAGAAAGGGTTGTTAGGTATGTCAATAAGTCTTGAAAATATGAAGGCCAATCAAAACAAGTGGCATGAAGGTGCTTTAGGACACTTGAGATGGTTCTCGATCGGCAAGCAATAAGTAAAAATGGATGATTTGGAGCGAGTGCACGTTCAATCAGAGTTTCCTGTATGTAGTAACTTTTAGTGTGGAAAAACGAGAATCCGAAGTCCTTCATGAAATAGCTACTATGCACATCCTAGAATCTAAACAGCACCGACAGTCGTTTGAAACAAAAGGACATTGCTGTACTGCTCCGCATCCAACCAGCTACTTCGTAATGACAGAGGATGATCTGTTTATAAATAAGGAGGTAGATAGAGAATTATAGAAGTTGATGTAAAATTGATGTAAAACTTGCTGTAAAATCATTATAATTCACAATAAGAGAAGTAGACGGTGTTACTGAAAACCTTTATAAACGCTATTATATGTGATTTTGTATCAGTCGTTGGATACATGGATATCAGACTGGCAGTGTGAAGGTCAGGGGTTCGAGCCCCCTATGCTCCATATAGGTTTAGAAGGGTGTCCAGTATAACTGGGCCCTTTTTTTGTTCGAAAATAGTCTTTCGTGCTGCGAGTAGTAAAATGGGAATCCATACATAATTAATCCAACGATAAATACTGTTAGCTCCAAATCTTGTTCTGTGAGAACGAGGTTAGGAGCTAACAGTATTTTTAAAATTCATGATAAAATAAAAATAAACGCACGATTATATCATATTTGCTAACTTTATATGTTGAACCACGACTGTTGATTATCCACTTTCTTACATGATCTACCTGTAAGAAAAGTATACAAGCCAACACTTGTACATTTTCGGCGCGTTTTGGACGAAATAATCACTTTGTTCTTGATTAGTGGAACAGAAAAAGTGAAGAGGAGAAAAACGGATGGAATTATTAACGATTATCTTGATGTTGCTAGTCTTATTGCTTGTGACAAACGTTATTGGGAATTACGTGACACTATTACCAACTGCATTAATCCAAATTATTGTGGGGCTTATTTTTGCATTAGCTGTTAAAGATTTTACAATTGAAGTGGAGACAGAATGGTTTCTTCTACTGTTTATAGCACCACTTTTATACAATGAAGGCGCTCATTTTCCGCGAGAGGAATTATGGAAAATGCGTGCGTCAATTTTTGGGAATGCTATTATTTTAGTACTTCTAACTACGATACTTGGTGGAATGTTTGTCCATTGGATGATTCCAGCAATTCCTTTAGCAGCTGCATTTGCGCTCGCAGCAATTCTATCACCAACGGATCCAGTTGCTGTAAATGGCATTGCGAAACGTATACAAATTCCAACCCATATTATGAATTTGGTGCGTGGGGAATCTTTAATCAATGATGCTTCAGGACTTGTTGCATTTAATTATGCTGTTTTAGCGGTGGTAACCGGTTATTTTTCAGTTCAAAAGGCAACAGGAGACTTCTTATATATGTTTATCGTTGGGGCATTGCTTGGTATCGGGCTTGGACTTTCGATTAATTTGCTTCGCTACGTTCTACGTAGAGGGGGATTTGTTGACGTAGTATTCCATTCACTATTACAAGTTTTAACGCCATTTATTATTTTCTTTATAGCAGAGGAAATGTTCCATGCATCAGGTGTTATAGCGGTTGTAGCAGCGGGGATTATCCATGCGCTTGTAAGAGAGCGTACAGAAAACTTTAGAGCGCAGGAGCAAGTGTTGACTGATAATCTGTGGTCAATTATCGCATTTGTATTAAACGGTTTAATTTTCTTACTGTTAGGTTTAACACTCCCATCTGCAATGCGTTCATTACTGGAAAATGAACAGATGAGTAATTGGCTGTTGTTAGGGTATGTTCTTGCATTAGGTTTCGTCGTACTCGGTATACGATTTTTGTGGTCGCACACCATTAATCATTTCGATTATTACATTTTGAAAAATGTGACAGAAAAACCATCTTTGAAAACAAGTCTAATTACGAGTTTGGTAGGTGTCCGTGGAACGATTACAATGGTCGGTGTGCTATCGATTCCATTTTTTACATCAACGAACGATTTGTTCCCAGAGCGTTCACTTATTATCTTTTTGGCGGCAGGCGTTATTCTATTGACACTTATTATGGCAACAATATTTCTGCCTATCCTTAGTAGGGGGGAAACGAGCACGCATACGACCAGTTCAGATTTAACGAATGAAAAGCAGCGCATGATCATGGGAGCTATTCAGAAAATCAATTCGGAAAAAACAGAAGAAAATGCTTCGATTGTCTATGAATTATTAAACGACTATACACTCATGTTGCATATGTTGCGGTCGAAAAATAAAAACGAAGAAGAGCTACGTGAATATAACGAGCAGCTGAAGATGGAAAGATTGCATTCTTTAATGTTGGAGCGTCAATATACGGAGGAATATATGAGTGTGCACGAAGTGAAGATGGCTACGTTAAAAAGTATCGAAAAGTCGGTTTCAATTCGTGAAAAGGCGGCAACAAGCGGTGCGAATCACTTTATCCGTCAACGGTTCTATCAAGTACTGAGGGATTGGAAACGCGGGCGCTTAAGTGACCGAGAATTAGAGCAGGTTCAGGAAATGGAAGATGCGGTGCAAATATTTACGTTTGAGAAAGTACTAGCGGGTTTGGAAGAACGAGCTTCTATTAGTGAACAACCAGAAGTTCTACACAATATGATTTATTATTATAAACGCCTTCTGAATAAAAAGGAATTGCCCCATAAAGTAGAGATGGATCAATCCATTTTAGACGAACAAAAGGAGATTCTGTGTTTGAATGCTATTGAAGTGCAGAGAAAAGAGATTTCAGAAATGTTCAAGGACGGTGCCATCAGCACGGTAGAAGCGAAAGAGCTTCGACGTTTTGTAAACTATATGGAAAGTGTAGTTTTATACGAATATGTCGAATAATGTTAGCCGAAGAGTGGTCGTTCAGAATATCCGGATATTACTTCAGGTGATTATTGAAGAGCGTTCATAAGCTGACCTTCACGCTATTAGTATGAAGGTCAGGGGTTCATATATCACTACACTTCATAGGATTACGAAAGCGTTCGGTTTATCCGAACGCTTTTTGTTGAATTAAAAGAGTAAATATGCATTAAAATAAGTATTAATTAATAGAGTAGTACAATATAACTTAGTTCCTTACAGATAAAGCTTGAAGTCTTGAATATTTTAACAAATACATTAATTTATTGTATATAAATGGTTAGAATAATTTAATTATTCTTGTAGACAGATTAATAGCGTTACTTTATACTTTACATAATTCATCAGAATGGGTGAATGTTATTTACATAATACTAAAGGGGGATGAAAAACAATGAAAAAGTGGTTAACAGCGACATTAATGATTGCAGTTCTACTTGTTGCAGGGTGTAGTAAAGATGCTGGGGGCGTCACTACAGAAAACTCGACTCTGCAAAACGTGGCGAAAAACAAGAAGCTAGTAATTGGGATGTCGCCAGGGTACTTCCCGTTTGACATGAAAGATCCAAATGGTGATTTTGTAGGCTATGACGTTGATACTGCAAATGCTATTGGTGAATGGTTAAAAGTAGATGTGGAGTATAAACAATTCACATTTGACGGACTTGTTCCGGCACTTCAAACGGGAGAAATCGACATGATTCTTGCAGGTATGACAATCCGAGGAGACCGAGCACTTGTTGTCAGTTTTTCCAACCCATATTATAAAACTGGCCAAGCACTTATGGTTCCTGCCAAAGATACTTCGACGAAGTCTTGGGAAGAACTTGATGTGAAAGGGAAAAAAATTGCAGTTGGTATTGGAACAACTGGGGCACTCTTAGCGAAAGATCTTTTCAAAAATGCTGAAATAATGGATTTTGAAGAATTCCCATCTGCTGCAACAGCAATGGCGCAAGGGCAAGCAGATGCTGTTCTTTATGACGAACCAGCCATCGCTGTGTGGAAACTTCGCAATGGCGATCAAGTCAGAGCTGTCGAAGGCCTAATTTCTTCAGAAAATTTAGGAATTGCAGTAAAGAAAAATGACATTGAAACAATTTTGTGGCTTAACTCATTTTTAGCGAACTATATTGATAGCCCAGCTGAATTGGCTTCAAGAAATAAGTGGTTTGAAACAAGCGATTGGTTGAATGAAGTCGTAGAAGAATAACCACTTCTTCAATTTCAGAGGGGGAAATTAAATGGGCGGCTATAATTATGACTGGAGTATTATAACAAACAATATGGATATATTTATTGATGGAGCGTTGAAAACGTTGGAAATTTCAGCGATAGCGCTTCTGATTGCTATACCCATAGGAATCATTTTTGGACTAGGACGTATTTCAAGAAACAAATTCTTTCGACTTATTTCCTCTATCTATGTGGAAGTGATGCGCGGTGTACCATTACTTGTTCTTCTATTTTGGATATTTTTTGTACTTGGTCAATTCGTTAGACTTGGATCTTATTGGTCTGCCATTTTAGGCCTTGCTATTTTTTCGGGGGCGTTTATCGCAGAAATTGTTCGTTCGGGAATTCAAGCAGTACCAAAAGGACAAATGGAGGCTGCGCGTTCATCGGGCATGTCCCACACGAATGCAATGCGATATATCGTTTTACCACAAGCGTTTCGACGAGTGTTACCTCCTTTGGCATCACAGTTTATCATTTTAGTTAAAGACTCTTCTCTTGTGTCTGTTATTGCAGCGACGGATTTAACGTTGAATGCAAAAAATCTTGTCGCAACATCGTTCCGCTCGCTAGAAGTATGGACATTTGTCGCGATAGTTTATTTAATTATGACGTTCAGTATGTCGATGATTATACGATATTTTGAGAAACGACTTTTATCGCGCGAGAACTGAGTGTAAGCTTGTTATGAAGGAGTGTTTTTTATGATTACCATTAAAAATGTTAATAAATCCTTTGGTGCTCATCAAGTACTAACGGATATATCACTTGAAGTACCGAAATCCAATGTAATCGCACTTATTGGACCGAGTGGTGCCGGAAAATCAACGCTCATTCGGACATTGAATGCGCTAGAACCTATTGATAATGGTGAAATCATTGTGGATGGCGTTTCTATTCACGATAAAAAAACGAATATTAACAAAGCGCGCATTAATATCGGATTTGTATTTCAGAATTTCAACTTGTATCCATTTTTGACAGCGCTTCAAAACGTGACAATAGCACTCTTGAAGGTAAAAGGGATGAATAAAGAGGCGGCGGACAAGAAAGGGAAAGAATTGCTTATCTCTTTAGGCCTTGGCGACAAATTCGATGCATATCCTGGTCGGCTTTCTGGTGGACAACAGCAACGTGTAGCTATTGCACGGTCGCTTGCCATGGATCCACAAGTAATGCTATTCGACGAACCGACATCCGCACTCGATCCGGAAATGGTGACAGAAGTGCTTGATGCGATTCGTAAATTGGCACACGATGGCATGACGATGGTCGTTGTTACACATGAAATGGGCTTCGCCAAAGAAATTTGCGACGAAATTGTCTTTATGGCGGAGGGGAAAATTGTAGAAAAGGCTCCACCATCAAAATTCTTTACGAACCCAGATTCCGAACGCGCGAAGAATTTCTTATCGAAAGTACTGAACCACTAATTTTTTAGTTTTTTCAACTTTATTGGATAGTTAAAAGGCGTCAAACTCATGCAATTAACTTGCATAAGTTTGACGCTTTTTTAAATATAAATGAACTTTTTCCATCTTTGTGTGTCTAATGAGTAGGAACGGTGGAAATGGGGTGGCATTGTGAATGAAGTTGACCTTGCTAAACGAGCGATTAAACGCGATGAGCAAGCATTTTTAGAAATCATTCATCTATATAAAGAACCGCTTTATCAAACGGCTATTGCTTTCTTGAAAAATGAGCATGACTCCGTTGAAGCGCTACAGGAAGTGACGGTTCGCGCATATAAAAAAATACACACTATGAAAGAACCGAGGTATGTAAAAACGTGGCTAATACGGATTATGATGAACTATTGTCAGGATCAGTTGAGGAAGAAAAAACAAAATGTTCAAAGCGATAAATTAGATGAATTTGGAAGTGAAATAGATTATACATATCTTGAAATTGAGGAGGCAATTGCAACATTATCAGAGGTGGAGCAACGATTAATTCACCTCATGTATTTTCAAGATATCAAGATTAAGGATATTGCCGTAATTGAAAGTATTCCTGAAGGGACCGTCAAGTCTAGGCTTCATAAAACATTGCGGACATTACGAAGTTTTCTTTCTGAAAAAGGGGATGTGGACCATGTTTGAAAACGAAGAAAAGCAATTGCGGGAAGTTAGATCGAAATTGGAAGAATTGCCAATTCCAAATGAGCAGTTGAATGACGCGATTCAGAGTGGATTCTTAATTGCCAATTCAGAGTGGCGGGCGAAACGCCAAAAACGTCGAAAATCACTTTGGACGATTGCTATCGCAGCAGTATTTTTACTCGCATTCATAACGTCCATCCGGGTCTCACCGGCCTTTGCGAATGCGATCGCTTCGATTCCTGGAATGGGAAAACTTGTAGAATACATTCAATACCACAAAGGGTTACAGGCGATTATGGATAACGATTATTATCAGACTGTCCATGCCAGTCAGATGAAGGATGGTTTAACGCTTACCATCAACGGTGTCATACTGGATGAAAGTGGAATCGTCATTTCTTATACACTTGAAGCGCCTTATTCCATCGAAGCACTCGATTATAAAAAAATCGAACTTTATCATAATGGCAAGGTAGTTCCACCTGGCACAGTATCATACAATAATCCAAATCAACGGCATGAAAATAGAAAAGAAGACATAATAGAAGTATTATTCTTAGCAAAACAATCCTTTGATACGCAGGACTTTGTACTGGAACTTCAATTGGATAATGAAAAGGAAACGGCTTTTTCCCTTCCTTTTACGCTGCCGAAAGAAGTGAAGAAAGGAAAAGTTTTTGCGCTCGACAAAGTGGTCGAAGTTGAAGGTCAAAAAATGACGATTCAAGAGATTACAATCTATCCATTACGTGTGGAAGTGAAAGTGTTTTTTGATGAACCGAACTCCATGAAGATATTGAACTTTATGGATATGCGGATTGAAGATGAAAAAGGGGAAGTGTGGAGTAGCATTCAAAATGGTACGACTGGACTTGGTTTTAGTGACAATGAGCAAACTTTCTATTTGCAGAGCAATTACTTTGAACAACCTAATAAGCTATATTTTAAATTTAATAAGATGCAGGCATTGCCGAAAGACGAGTCCTATCTTCTTGTTGATCTTCAAAAACAGGAGGTCATCATGCAACCTTCTGATGGGAAAATTGAAGTGACAAAAATGACTCAGAACACGATAGAAGCAAGATTCCCGCTAGCAGAAGAATTTGGCTACTTCTTGTTTTTTACAGCTGAAAATGGGGATGGGCAAAAGGTTGAGTCTAATAGTTCAAGTAGTTGGAGAGATGAAGAATATCAATATTCATCGATCAATTTCACAAAGAATTATAATGAAAGTCTATTAAAAGTATACTTTCAAGCGTATCCGAACTACATCAATGGAGATATTTCCGTGGAGCTTAACTGAACTTTTTAGATGAAATAAAGGCGCTAGAATTTGTCAGAAAGGCATTCCTACTTTGTCCTATTCATACGATGGAATAAGGAGGGGTTTGATCATGTACAACAGGGAAGCGGCTGTTCGCTATGCAAACCAGTGGTGGAATGGCCGCAATCCGGCATTTCCGTCATTCGATGTAGATTGTACGAATTTTATTTCACAATGCTTGCTTGCAGGGGGAGCACCAATGCATGGTTACCCGAATCGCGAAAGAGGGTGGTGGCTGCGTGGAGGAACGTGGAGTTTCAGTTGGTCCACGTCGCATTCGTTGCGTTGGTATTTAGCGGGTTCGAAAAAAGGATTAACTGCAACACAAGTTTCATCAGCTGAAGAATTAGGGCTAGGGGATGTCATTGTCTACGATTTTGAAGGTGATGGCAGATTCGATCATTCGACCATCGTCACCGCAAAAGATGGCTCAGCACCACTCGTTAATGCACATACGTTCGACGCACAGCATCGTTTCTGGGCATACAAAGATTCATATATGTTTTCGCCAAATGCAAAGTACATCTTTTTTAAAATTAATGACCAGTTTTCATAATGACTATAGTTGCGAATGTAATCGTAAAAAAGCAGTCCGTCAACTTAAGACGGACTGCTTTTCTTACTGTCTAGACTCTAGCGCTTTTGTTTGTTCAGTCAAACCATAGAACAGCGAGCGTTCCCTCGCCGGCATGAACCGCAAGGACGGAGCTAATATCTCCAATATTCACTTCGAGATCAGGTATTTGTTCCGTGATGAGAGTTTTCAAATGCTCTGCCTGTTCTAAGACATTGCCTTGCATTAAATGAATTTTCGTTCGGCCTGGATGGTGGCCAGCGACTACTTTGTCGACCAAGTATTGAAGTGCTTTTTTCTCGGAACGCACTTTGTCTACTGGTTGTAATTCACCTTCGGGCGTAATGTGGACAATTGGTTTTACTTTCAACAAGCTCCCAATGAAAAATTGTGCAGCGCTCATTCTGCCGCCTTTGTACAATTGTTCAAGCTGTCCCATTAGGATATAGTTATGCATTGTGCCAGCCATTTTCTTAAGCTGCGCTTCAATTTCTGGAACAGTTGCACCTTCGTCTTGCATTTCTATGCCCCGTTCGATTAATCCTGTGACCCCATAGGATAAGGAAAGTGAATCGATGAATGTAACAGGGAATCCCGAAATTTCTGAGCCTGCTATAGAGGAAGCAAGTGTCCCACTCATTTTACCGGACACATGAACAGCAATTGCTTGCTCGTACTGTTCCGCAATAACCTTGTAACGTTCAGCAAATGCGCCGGCAGAAGGTTGTGAGGATTTTGGGAATTCTTTAGCGTTCTTGATTTTCTCGTAAAGTTGCTGAGGATTCAAGTCTACACCATCAACAAATTGTTTTTCACCGAAATGTATATTTAAAGGTACTGAAAAGAAGTCTGGGTGTTGACGAAGTTCCTCTGAAATGTATGCTGTGCTGTCTACAATCCACGCAATGGGCTTTTTTATCATGATTAAAATCATCCTTTATCACTATAATATACGCTACTATTACTATACCACGAAAAGTAATAAGAACATATTTAGAAAACACTAAATATGTCGAAATTTAGGCAGCTTCGCTAAAAATCAATGGTTAAGGTATAATAGAAGAAGTATGTGTAAAGGGGAAATGAGTTATGAATGAGCAAGCTTTATCTGTCAGAGATGCGATTATTACGCGTCGTTCAATAAAGAACTTTAACGGTCAGCCGGTTGATCCGGAAAATATTGCCGAAATACTTGAAGATGCGGCATGGGCACCAAATCATGGCAATCGAAATCCGTGGCGCTTTGTTGTAGCTGCTGATAAGGGATATGTGAAATTCCTCGATATTTTACGTGAATATGGTGTACCGAAATGGAAAGAACTTTCGGAAGAAGAGCTTGAGAAACAAATGAAGAAATTCACAGGACCGGGTGCAGTTGCATTTGTTATTGTCCCTGAGGACCCGCGTCAGAAAGAACGTCTAGAAGATTATGCAGCGGCGAGCATGTTCGTTCAGAACACCATGCTTCTCGCATGGGATAAAGGAATCGGGACATGCTGGAAAACACCAGGCTTCCTGGATAACCCGAAATTCAGAGAAGAACTTGGCGTTAAACCAGGTGAACGCATTATCAGTATGCTTCAATTTGGTTATTATGACGAAAGACCAAAGGCTCGTCCACGTAAACCGCTTGAAGAATTTGTCACGTATTACGGTGAGGAAATCGAAGAAGCATAATGGTATTGAAGTAATTTTTGCTCGGATTGCATTTGATAATGCGATTCGGGCTTTTTTGCAGTTCTATATCGGTGGTGTTGAGCGACCCGTGCGTTGTGAAGTTGCGTTTAGACGTTGTTAACTTTATTTAAAGTGTTGTCTAGTTCTTCAAAAGCGTTGTTTAGTGACCCGTGCGTTGTTAAGTTAGACAGAAGCGTTGTTAAGTTGCATTTAGGCGTTGTTAACTTAATTGAAAGTGTTGTTAAGTTCTAAAAAACCGGACCCTCACAAGGAGGATCCGGCTCATGTATCACTTTTTCAATTCATCTTTCTCAAAGCCTGCAATTTCATAATAATAATCGCCGATGACACGTAGTCCTTGGTCGAAGTTTTCCAAATGGAAGTGTTCGTTCGGTGCGTGGAAGTTTTCTGACGCAAGTCCGAAGCCCATCAAGACGACGGGTAATTCTAGTATTTCATCAAATGCTGCAACGATTGGAATTGATCCGCCACCACGTGTATAGGCAGTTGGTACATTGTAAACCTTTTCGTATGAACGTCCTGCAGCCTGAATTGCAGGGTGATCGAACGGTGTGATGAACGGTTTCCCTTTATCGAATTCGGTTACTGTAACAGTTACCCCTACTGGTTTATATTTTTCGATATGCGCTTTCAATTTCTCAATGATTTCATCTGGATCCTGGTCAGGAACTAAACGGCATGTAATTTTTGCGCCTGCTTCAGCCGGCAATACTGTTTTAATGCCTTCGCCTGAAAATCCGCCAAATACGCCGTTCACTTCAAGCGTAGGACGAGTCCATGTACGCTCAAGGTGTGAATATCCTCTTTCTCCGAACAGTTCTGTCACGCCAATTTCTTCTTTCAGTTCATCTTCATTGAAGCCAAGTGCTTGGTAGGCTTCGCGCTCTTCATCCAATAGAGGACGGACATTGTCGTAAAACCCTTCAATTGCAATCGTTCCTTCTTTGTCACGGAACGAGGCGAGAACTTCTGCAAGCGCATGAATCGGGTTTTGGACGCCTCCACCATATAAGCCGGAGTGAAGATCGCTTTTCGCACCTTGCACGTCGATTTGTACGCCGCACAGACCTCGAAGTCCGTAGCAAACTGCAGGTTGTCCAGGTCCTTGCATGCCTGTATCAGAAATGACGATGACGTCAGCCGCGAGCTTGTCTTTGTTGGCCTCAATGTATTTTTCGAGATTTGGACTGCCAATCTCTTCTTCACCTTCAATGATGAACTTCACATTGACTGGTAAACCGCCTGTCTTTTGCATAAGTGCTTCAACGGCTTTCACATGCATGAATACTTGTCCTTTATCATCACTGGCGCCGCGCGCATATAATTTGTTATCACGAACTTCGGGTTCGAATGGTCCAGTTTCCCATAAATTCAGCGGGTCAACCGGCTGGACGTCGTAATGACCATAGACTAGAATTGTCGGTTTTCCTTCTGCGTGGAGCCAATCGCCGTAAACAACAGGCTGTCCGTCTGTTTCGTCGATTGAAAGGTTTTCAAGTCCTGCTTCTTTGAATGAATTCAGCAACCACTCAGCAGCCTGTTGCATATCGTTTTTATGTTCGGATAAAGCACTAATACTTGGAATACGGAGGAAGTCTTTTAATTGTCCAAGATGTTCGTCCCGTTGTTCTTTAAAATACTCGTCAAGCGTCTCTAAATGATTCAACACAATCCCTCATTTCAAATAATTTCGTGAATAGAAATAGTATAGCAGATGATGTAGATAGTGAGTAAGAAAGACGAACGCAAATATGAATAATATGGTATGCTGTTTGAAAGTTATTAATTGGCTGAATATATAAATATGAAATTATTTCCGGGAGGAATCGCTTTTGTTTATAGCACTTGGATTATCTTTATTCCTGTCTTTTTACTTGTCAGGAAGTGAAACAGCACTTACAGCAGTAAACAGGAGAAAGGTCCAGTTTCGAGCAGATCAGGGAGACAGGCATGCGATTAAGCTGCAGAAACTGATTTCGAAACCGGACCGTATGATTACAGCAATACTTATCGGGAATAATACTGCGAATATTCTAATGCCAACTTTAGTTACAATGATAGCAATCGACAAGGGGCTAAGCGTCGGAATCTGGACCGGAATTCTGACGGTTATTATCATTGTCTTCGGCGAAGTATTGCCAAAAACGATTGCAGCGACATTTTCCGAGCGAGTCGCTTATATGGTTACACCGTCAATTACACTGCTTGTGAAGTTACTAACACCTTTGACGGCTTTACTTGGTCTTTTCACAAATATATTCATCCGCATCATCTCGAAAGGGGCTGTAACGAAAGCTACGCTCACAAAAGATGACCTCCGTTCGATGGTTGACATTGCTTCTATAGAAGGAACGTTTGAGATGGACGAATCGAATCGGTTGAAGGAAGTACTCGACTTTGCGGAAAAAGATGTGTCCGACGTCCTTGAAACTCATCGTATGGATATCATCGGATTACCGATTGAAGCGACGTATGAAGAAGTTCGCGACACAATTTTGGAGCATTCTTACACGCGTTATCCTGTCTACGAAGAAAGTATGGATACGATTTTAGGTGTATTTTATTCGAAAATGTTAATCAAATGGTCGATTGATCCTGAACAGACTCTTGGTGATTTAATTGACCGCAATACGTTTTACGTAGTGCAGTCTGCTAGCGTTGAAAAAGTATTCAAAATGATGCTGTCGAAAAAGAAACATATGGCAATCGTTCTGGATGAATACGGTGGAACGCTAGGTATGATAACGCATGAAGATATTATCGAAGAAATGATTGGCCAGGACATTGAGGATGAGACAGATGATGATGAAGAAGAACTTGTCTATGAAAAGACTGATACTAGGTTAATCTGTCATGGCAGGCTTGAAATCGTGGATGCGATGGAGTTACTCGATATTGAATTGCCAATGGATCATGAGACGCTTGGAGGATTTGTACTGCAAGAGCTTGGTCACGTTCCAGAAGAAGGCGAACGCTTTACATACGATCATCTGCGTTTTGAAATCGAGGAGATGGAACGCAACCGGATTATCCGTATGACAATTACAATCAGTGAAGGTAAAAACTGATTAACATGCATATCCCTGTAATCGAGTAAAACGGTTACGGGGATATTTTTTGTCTAGCGTCCAGGCGTTCGATACACAGAGGCTCACAGGATGTATTCCCTCGAAAAGTTGCCTTTCGCTTTTCAAGCTTACACGTTTGTAAGTATACTGAAAGAGAATACGATGGTTTGAAAGGTCCCGATTGCCGATAATGAGAACAACAGGTAGAAGACGGGGGCGTTATGTTATGAACAAAAATCTAAATGGGTTGTATGAAGAATATGGCCGTTACATATATCATTTATGTCTTAAATTAACACGTAATAAAGAGGAAGCAGAAGATCTTATGCAAGATGTATGGGTGAAAGTCGTTCGCTACAACGATCGGATGGATAGTGTCGACCATATGAAAGCATGGCTTACAACAATCTGTATGAACACATTCCGAGATCGTTACCGCAAAGACGTCAGAAGAAGCAAGCATGTGATGAACCAGCCGGAAACGCTCGATGTGCCGATTCTTGATCTTGTTCCGAGTGATAGTTTGACACCTGCGGAATTGCTAGAGCAAAATGACATTCAATCAATTGTTCAGCAAAAAATTGGTGAACTTGATGTTATTTACAGAAAAACAATTGAGTATTTCTATGTACATCAATATTCTTTGATTGAGATTGCAGAAGTAATGAAGGTCTCAATTGGTACGGTTAAATCACGGCTATTCCGCGCGAAAAAGTATTTGAAAGAACTGATGATTGCAGATACAGCAGTGCACGAATACGTCACTGCATAAGAGCGCAGCCAAAGGAGGCTGTGTTTTTTGTTTGTAAAAAAGTAATAGAGGGAAATTAGATAAATAGATTGGCATGTTTGAATAGGGATGGTTGTGTGTTGAAAAAGAACAAAAAGAAAGGCTGGAGCAAACGTAAGCGAATTATAGTGATAGTGCTGTCAGTGTATGCTCTTTTTTATATAGGTGTTGTTTTACTGAATACATTTAAAAAACTCCCCGAAGGAATTTCATACGAAGGTGATTTGCACTGGACTGACGAAGTTGATATGTTTACGGACTTGACCTATGCACAAAACAAAGACGGGGACAACATGGTGCATGAGTTGGAGATTTTCGATGAAGTCTACGCGATGATCGACCGGGCTGAGCAATTTATCGTGCTCGATTATTTCCTATTCGATCATTATTACGATGAAGACATAGAATTCCCGAAAATCGCACAAACAATGACAAAGAAACTGGTGGAGAAAAAACAGCAACATCCTGATATGCCGATTATTTTTATTACAGATCCGTTGAATACAGGATACGGTTCTTATGAAACAAAATGGTTCACAAAGATGGAAGATGCGGGAATCGAAGTCATCTACACTGATTTGGATCCGCTCCGCGATTCAATTCCAGTTTATTCTGGTTTATACAGGACGATATTCCGCTGGTTGGATATTGAGAAAACGAGCTGGATTGCAAACGCTATGTCAAGCGAAGCACCTAAAATGACGTTGGCTTCTTACATTACGTTACTGAATGTCAAGGCGAACCACCGCAAGACCGTTGTAACAGATAAAGAAGCACTGGTATCATCAGGAAATCCGCATAACGCTAGCGGTTTTCACGGTAATGTGGCATTGAAGGTGAAAGGCAGTGTACTGAACGATATTTTAGAGGCGGAAGAAGCGGTCGTCAACTATACGAATGGTGGAAAATTACCACGCGTAGAAGTGCCGGAACAAAACGGGGGAAACTATGCCGTCCAATATTTGACGGAGAAGAAAATCTTGGATGGGCTTCTTGGAGATATTGCGAAAGCGCAAGAAGGGGATACAATTCGAATTGGGATGTTCTTCATTGCAAAACGTGATCTTGTCAATGCACTTATCGATGCTGCGAACCGCGGCGTCGATGTGAAAATGATTTTAGACCCGAATGAAAACTCCTTCGGTAAAGAAAAGTCTGGATTGCCGAACAGGCCGGTTGTACAGGAGATGCTGGAAGAAACGGATGGGAAAATTGATGTTCGCTGGTACAATACGGTTATTGGTCAATACCATACAAAACTCGTGGTTGTTCAGACAGCTAAAGAAACCTACATTGCGAACGGCTCTGCTAATTTAACTGAGCGCACGCTCGATAATTATAATCTAGAAGCCAATCTGCGGATCATTGCTCCGAATGACAGCGAGTTAACTAAAGAGATAGATACATACTTTAGTAGACTATGGAACAATGAGGATGCGCTGTACACGCTTGACGTGGAAGAATTTCAAGATGGATTCACTTTCTTCCAACGAGGTATTTATGGTTTACAGAAATTGTTGAAAATGACGACTTATTGAAGTGGGCAATAATTTTATGGCTGGTTTTTGAGTTGATATAGTTGGTTAGATAGGATATATAGTCGGTTTGCCAGCAGTTATAGTCGAATGGAAAAATGCCACACTTGTTGAATACCAAAAAGTAACCAGTGAATAACATGAACACTAACTGGTCGCTACGTGTATAGTCGATTTTGGATTGCTTTGGATTGGATGACTTCTATACGATTACCGAGATGTCTGGATATGTAGGGTGTTCCTTCATCCGTTGCGCACCAAATGGATCAGTACACGAAGTGCTAAAGCTTTTTGGGACGAAAGAATAGAGGGGCATCTACCTGGATAAAAGCCGCCAAAGATGCAATTTTGGCGGCTGAAATATTCTTTAGGGTTTGCTCATTTTTACTAGTAAAGAAGTGTTACTTTCTATAAAATAACACATGATTACATGCATACTCTTTGCTAATAGTAAGCAAGGAACGCATTGTTAACGTGCAAGAGTGCCCGAAATTGTATCTTCGGGCATTTACAATCCCTATAGAAAGTTATCTATTCGCTTCTTTCAAACATAACTGCATTTTTCACTTGAACATTGTAGGTACACGACAGGCAACTATTCGCAACAGGGTTACCGAAAAAAGTGTGGCTAGAAATGACTGAGTCACTTCTAGCCACACATGACTCACGGTAAATATGTCGTGATTAGTTCGCCGAAAGCGAACCGGAAATGATCCAGTGAAAATGGATTCTTCCAAGCCCTACTCACCAGTATTTTATGCAAATAGATGGTTAATCAACAGACGTGGAAAAATGCATAACAAAAAGGCTATCCTTTGTCCCGGATAGCCTTTTTGTTCATTCAAATTCAGCAAGTTGCTTGTTCAGTTCTGCGAGGCTTTCTTCCAACGTTGCAAGACGCAGTTCCGCTTTCTTGACGAAGCTGTCATTACCGGTCGATTCTAGCTTCTCGATATCACCTTGCAAACTGATATAGTCCATTTTGAGTTCCATGATTGCTGTTTCTACTTGACGTTTGTTCATCAGAAAAACACCTCAGCTTTTTTAAAAGTTAGAAAGTATAAGTTTTTTAACCTAGTGTCTAGACTCCAGCGCCTAGCCCCTGGGCCCACAGGACGTGGGTCATGCAGCTTTTGCGACAGGATGTCGCGATTCTAAGCTGCCTTCCTCTGTCGCTTCAGTCCTTAAGTTAAAGGCAAAGAGCGCCTTTATCTTAAGGCCCTCCAGCGCTTTTCGGGTCTACCAAGGCGCTTGCGCTTTTCCTTAGTGTAGCATATCGGACGTTTTTTTTCCTGCGCCGCCACTAGTATTGCGCTTCGGATACTCGAGGTAATAGCGTATCGCTTCGCATACAGCATCTTTTCCGTCCCCGAGCCCGAGTGCGGTTTGTCGTGCAATCGCTTTTTTGCGTAGCGGTTCGTGCAAGAGGGGTTCCATGATGGCGTTCAACAAACTCGATTGTTTTACTTTTCGACCGAGACCAAGATGAATGAAACCGTGCTGTTCTTTCGGAAAAGCAAGCCCCACTTCGAAATCATTCTGAGCGAGCACGACGCAAGGGATACCCATTACAGCGACTTCATAAGGCATGTAGCCAGAAGCGCATAAAATAATATCTGCTGCGGCGTAAATTTCGGCGTAGTTATACGGAGGCACCAATACGGTTGTATTCCGCCTTTCGAGTGCCATCATACGGATTGTACTTGTATCATGGGCATACTGTTCACCGATGAGAACGGTCACTTTGAGTGGGATTTGAAGTTGCATAATATGACGCAACGCCCGGTAGGTCAAGTTACCTTCATCCTCTTCGCCAAATGAAATCACTAAATGGGGAAGAGGTCCCAGTTGGGCTTTGCGAAGTCCAATGTGCTTAACTGAAGCCATTTGTTCGTCAGCAATGAAACTCTCTCGTCCAAGTACGTAATGATCTGGCGCACTATCATTCGATTCGACATACAATGTCTGGAATACGAGGTCAGCACATTTACCACCGTCGCCGAAATCATCGAAATGGATGATGGAGGGGACGAGTTCAGTTATTTTTTCAATCTCCTCTTGAATAGTAGAGCCGCTATCGCGGAGAAGTAGATCAGGTTTAATCGACGCGAGTGCCTGTAAAAATAGCGCATTGCTTGGGGTTGAAATTGCTTTAAATCCCTCGGGCACTGGCGGAGAATCCACTCCGCATAAGTATACGATATCTATTTCGTCAGCCAAGGCGTTTGTAATCATGGCTGCTCTGCGTGCGGGGTATGTCCCTTTTCCGTCCGACCTGGAAATATGGATGGCGACTGTTTTCTTTTGTTGTCCGTCTATTGGAATCACCCTTTCTTGCTAGATTGTTCAATTCATCCCTATAACCTTATGTATTGACCGATTGGGATATGTCTATTTCTAGTGGACTGAAACTGCCAGTATGGTAAACTAACATTATTTCCATTTGGGGAACGGAGTGATTCCATTGTTCGATTCACTATTATTCGAGTTAATGCTTGTTGTCTTAATCGGGATTTTATCGCAATGGACAGCTTGGAAATTTCGGATGCCGGCAATTGTTGTCATGTCTGTTGCAGGACTTCTCGTCGGCCCCATTTTCGGTCTTATTAACCCTAAGGAGAGTATGGGAGATCTATTTGGTCCAATTATTACGTTTGCCGTGGCAATTATTTTGTTTGAAGGCAGTTTGAATCTTGATTTTAAAGAAATTAAAGGCTTTAGTAAGCCGATAGCTCGTATTGTAACCGTTGGGGCATTCATTGCATGGATTGCCGGGGCGCTTGCAGCACACTATTTAGCGGGACTTTCTTGGGCAGTTGCCTTTGTAATCGGTGGTCTGTTCATTGTTACGGGACCTACCGTTATCTTGCCGCTATTGAGGCAGGCGAAGCTGAAACCGCGTCCAGCCGCAATCTTGAAATGGGAATCGATTGTTGTTGATCCGTTTGGTGCATTGCTTGCGGTATTCGCTTTTGAGTTCATCAAATTTTTGAATAGCCAAGTGACATTGAATGCGTTGCTGTTGTTCTTTGCAGCATCTATATTTGCGGTACTCCTTGGCTGGGGGGCTGCCCGGGTCATTGGAAGTGCGTTCGAGCGCGGCGGTATTCCAGAATTTCTGAAAGCGCCGGTACTCTTTGCGGTCGTCTTATTCACATTTGTTTTCGCGGATGAAATCATGCATGAGACGGGGTTGCTTGCGGTAACTGCAATGGGGATGACAATGGCGAATATGCGCATGACGTCGATGCATGACATACGACAATTCAAAGAGAATATTTCCGTTCTTCTTATTTCAGGTATATTTGTCATGTTGACGGCGTCACTTAATCCGCAAATTCTCATCGAAATTTTTAATCTGAATATTATCTTGTATGTCTTGGCGATGCTAGTTATCGTCAGGCCGTTATCGATTTGGCTTGCAACAATTAATACGGAGTTAAACATCCGTGAAAAGATTCTAATAGGATGGATTGCACCAAGGGGAATTGTGGCTCTAACTGTTTCAGGCTATTTCGCGACGATTCTACTCGACAATGGCTACAAGGACGCAGAACTATTGACGGCGCTGACATTCGCACTGGTATTCTCCACAGTGGTCTTACATGGATTTTCGATTGGCTTCTTGGCTAAGAAGCTGAATCTAACAACAACGGACGAATCAGGTGTACTTCTCGTTGGGGGCACCCGATTCGCCGCAGAGCTTGCCCAATCGGTGAAAGAAACCGGCAATGATGTGCTGCTCATCGATCAGTCTTGGGCGGGACTATCACATGCTCGAAAGCTTGGACTCAATAGTTACGTTGGGGATATCCTATCGGAGCAAATCGACTATCATCTCGACTTGACGCCATATCGGTATATCCTCGCAATGACGAAGACCGATACGTACAATGCACATATTTGTTCAGACTTTGCACCACATCTCGGAAGTAATAACTTGTATCAGACGGTATTTCACGTCGGGAACGAAGCTAATGAATTCACGATAACGGGAGGACAGTCGTTGTTCTCACCTGCCATTTCAATCTATGATTTGGAAGAGCGGATGAACGCTGGGCATGGTATTCGTAAAACGGTAATTACAAAACAATATAGTTACACACAATATTTACGTGAGCGGGATGACAAATTGATTTTGCTTTACATTTTACGTGCTGACGGCACAATTGAATTCTTCACACCAAGAATTGAACCACAGGCCTTCGCGGGTGATGCAATTATCGCGCTCACATCACCTGTGAAAACAATTGAACGGGTGAAAGAGCGTCTGGATGGAGTGAACGGTGAAACGTCGATATCCTATGAAAAAGTAGAAGATTTATTTACGAGGGAAGAAAAGCAGGTAAAGCCGGTTATTCCGGGAGATGCACCACTTTCTGCGAAATGAATGGAGTACCAAGTGGCTGACTAAGATCTGTAACAGGCAGATGGCCATTGCTTTTGATACATTGAACACCAATCGTAAAATATGAAATTGATGCAATTCCCTTAATCGGATTTTCCGGTTAGGGGGATTTTTTACGCCAAGGGCTGTATTCATTCGCCCGACATGCATCCAATCGCGTTCTCCCGTATAATCGATGTATGAAGAAGGGGGATTTACCTATGTCTAAATCACTTGTATTAGCTGAAAAGCCATCCGTAGCTCGCGATATCGCACGGGTACTCGGCTGCAATAAAAAAGGAAATGGATTTCTTGAAGGCACCAATTATATCGTGACGTGGGCGCTGGGCCATCTAGTGACACATGCGGATCCAGAAGGCTATGGCAATGAATTCAAGGAATGGAAACTTGAACATTTACCGATTATTCCAGCGCCGTTCAAACTGGTACCCATCCGTCAGACGATGAAACAGTTTAATGCGGTTAAAGCACAGCTTCTGCGCAACGATGTAAAAGATATTATCATCGCGACGGATGCGGGGCGCGAAGGAGAACTTGTTGCACGCTGGATTCTAGAACAGGCGAAAGTTCGCAAGCCTGTTAAACGGTTGTGGATTTCATCGGTCACCGATAAAGCGATTAAAGATGGTTTCAACAACTTGAAAGACGGCCGCGCTTATGAAAACTTATATCAGGCAGCAGTAGCCCGTGCAGAAGCAGACTGGGTTGTCGGCATTAATGCAACGCGTGCGCTGACCGTTAAATACAATGCCCAACTTTCAACGGGACGTGTTCAAACTCCGACACTTGCTATGATTGCAGAACGTGAGCATCAAATCCGTGATTTTAAGCCGAGATCATTCTACGGTATGCAAGCATTGACGGAAACCGCGAAGTTTACATGGCACGATAAAGCGGGTCAAACGCAGTCGTTCGATAAAGAACAGGTTGAAAAGTTACTTGAGAAAATTGACGGGGTTCATGCTGGAAAAGTGATAGAAGTAAAAACGACACCGAAGTCACAGCCAGCACCGCATTTATTTGATTTAACAGAGCTCCAGAAAGAAGCGCACCGTCGTTGGTCGTGGTCAGCGAAAGAGACGCTGTCGACATTGCAAAATTTATATGAGCGCCATAAAGCGGTGACGTACCCGCGTACCGATTCGAAACATCTGACATCAGATATGGAAAGCACGTTGAAAGAGCGCATTAAAGCTGTGGATATTGGTCCATATCGTAAAGCGACCAACTCACTTCTGCGTGCTGGCACTGTTAAACCGCAGAAAGGCGTCATTGATGACAAACGTGTATCAGATCATCATGCCATCATTCCTACCGAGGAAACGCCAATTCTTCAAAACTTATCTGATAAGGAACAACGTTTATATGATTTAATCGTCAAACGTTTTTTAGCTGTCTTCTTCGGTCCGTTCCGTTATGACCAAGTAACCGCTGAACTCGCAGTTGGCGGGGAGACATTCAAAGCAAAAGGGCGTACTGTTACGGATGAAGGCTGGAAAAAAGTTTATTCGACAGAGGAAGAAGAGCTAGACACGGATACACTTCCACCATTTACAAAAGGTGAAGAAGTGAAAATTCAAGCCATCGTTATGACGAACGGTCAAACAAAACCGCCTGCTCGATTCAATGAAGGAACTTTGCTTGCAGCGATGGAAAATCCTTCGCAGTTCATGCAGGGGGAATCAAAAGAACTTATCAAAACGATTGGTGAAACAGGCGGACTCGGAACAGTTGCAACGCGTGCAGATGTCATTGAGCGGCTATTCAACTCGTTTGTTATGGAGAAAAAAGGTAACGATATTTACACGACATCTAAAGGACGCCAGTTGCTTGAGCTCGTTCCAGAAGATTTGAAATCACCAGCACTAACAGCAGAATGGGAACAAGGTCTAACAAAAATCGCGAATGGCCAGATGAAAAAAGAAGAATTCATGAAAAATATGATTGGCTTTTCGAGGCAAACCGTTACTGAAATTAAAACAGATGATAAAAAATATAAACATGATAATGTCACGGGGAAAGCGTGTCCAGATTGCGGTAAACTACTGTTAGAAGTGAACGGCAAACGTGGCAAAATGCTAGTTTGTCAGGACCGTGAGTGCGGTCATCGTAAAAACGTCTCAATGCTGACGAATGCCAGATGCCCAGTTTGTAAAAAGAAATTGGAGATGCGCGGGGAAGGCGACGGACGAATTTTTGTTTGTAAATGTGGTCACCGTGAGAAGTTATCGGCATTTGAGAAGCGTAAAGAAAACTCAGGCGGTAAGAAAGCCGATAAACGCGATGTTCAGAAGTACATGAAAAAACAAGGAGCACCGGAAGAGTTGGAGAATACGGCGATGGCAGATGCGCTAAAGAAACTATTCGATAAGTGATTCCTTTATAGCGCTTTCGTAGGGTTTATTCTTCAAAATGAATTGGGTATACTTGAGTTAATAGATTTATGCAAATACGACAGTGTGGAGGTGAAGTAAGATGAATGCCGTTATGACCCAAGCTATAGCAAGCGATCCTATACAACGATATGATGCAAGCAGGCGCAGGAATGCTGAAAGTGCTTATAATCGTAATGTGCAATACAATGGGCAGAATCAGAAAACGGTTGAAAATCTAGAGGCTTTGTTGATAGGTAAGAAAGAACCTGAAATCGATCAATCGAAGAGGCCTGAACCTCGGCAGCTTGGCGCAGGACAAATGAAGCAGATTGCGCTGCCGATTGGAACGACGCTTGAAGAGACGATTGCTAGTTGGAAAGATGTGCGGGCTGAAGCAATATCAGAACCGGAACCGACAACGGCGGATTATAATCTTGCAGCAACTGCATCAGCAAAAATTATGCGGACAGAAGCGCAGATCATATTGCACAACAGGGCTCAATCCGAAATTGACATTACCTCAGCACGTGAAGAAGCCGATACTGCAAAAATGGCATCCAAAGAACTTCCCTCCGATCTCGAGCGCGAAATACTCATTACGCAAAGACGGTACGAAAAGGCGATTTCATCTTATTCTTTTCAAGTTTTAATGAAACAGAAGGGATTTGAAATCGATCGGCCGAGCTTTTATAAAATTGCATGAACGGATACGGAAGGTCGCCTAGTAAATGGCGACCTTTTGTTGTTGGAAAGGTGAGATGAACGAATGGCAAAGCAAGGTAAGCAAGTAAAAACCAATGCAGTGCGGATTTTGGATGGGGAAAATGTAATCTACGAACTAATGGAATATGACGTAAACGATGGTTTGGTGGATGGGATTTCCGTCGCTGAAAAAACAGGACAAGCAGTGGATGTCGTTTATAAGACGCTCGTCACGATTGCAGGACCGCGTGAACTATTCATTTTTTTAGTGCCAGTAGCGGACGAACTTGATTTGAAAAAAGCGGCAAGAGCTGCTGAAGTGAAAAAGCTTGATATGCTACCGTTGAAAGAGCTGACGAAAGAAACGGGCTATGTGCGCGGAGGCTGTTCAGCTGTCGGGATGAAAAAGAAATACCCGACATTCATTGACAAATCAGCCGAAAGTCTCGACTCGATGATTGTTAGTGCGGGTAAACCAGGATTACAAATGAAACTGATTCCCGGAGAGTTGGCTAGGGTGACTGAAGCACTTTTTATCGACATAGTGAAAAGTTGACGGTCTGTATATAGGATAGAAGCCATGTTACAATGAATAGATTACAAGTAAGACATTCACGTTAGCTACGTGGGTGTCTTTTATTATTGCTAGCTACTTACACTATCATTAGGGAGAAGGACTTATATGAGAAAGATATTAATATGGAGATGGACATTCTTTTTGGTGGGTATGATGGTTCTGTCGCTAGGCATTTCAATGACGATTAAAGGTCAAAAACTTGGAATCGCCCCGTGGGATGTATTGCATGTCGGATTGTACAAAAACTTCGGCTTGACGATTGGAACATGGGGGATTATTTCAGGATTCATTATTATCATTTCAACTGCTGCTGTTTTGAAAGAATGGCCGCAGATTGGCACATGGCTGAATATGATTTTAATTGGACTCTTTATCGATTTATTCAACTGGCTGCTACCAGATATCACTTCGATGGGTGCGCAAATACTGATGTTCTCAGTGGGTGTAATTGTTATGGGGTATGGCGTTGGAATCTATATTTCACCAAATATCGGAGCGGGTCCGCGGGATAGTCTTATGCTCGTCTTTGTTAAAAAAACGGGAGCCAGCGTAAAAAAAGTTCGTACTACACTTGAAGTCATTGTCGCATTTATAGGCTGGTTATTCGGCGGTCCAATTGGAATTGGGACTGTGTTAATTGCTTTATTCTTGGGGCAAATTGCTCATTATACATTGCCACAATGCCGCAAGTTCTTGTTGAAAGTTATCGGCGAAGAGGAAGAAGACGCTTTATTTTAAATCGAAACTCATTAATTATTTTTAAGCATGTGCTTCGAGCCGTGCTTTTTTTTATTGTCTGAGCATACGTTAATCGTATGTACAGAAAGGATGATCGGTATGTATGGAACGATAACCCAATATATGGGGACAGCCTATACAGGTGCTGGTATCTCCCATAAATATGACAAACTAATTGCATCGGCTTCACAAACGTTTTTTCTGAAATGTCCACCGACAAACGCCATCTCAAACGTGTTGAATGAAGCTACTACGCATTACTTAAAGCGTGGCTATGACGTCGATCGATTCATGGATCCTGTGCAACCCGACAAAACAGATGCAATTTATGTTAAAGGACCGAACTTGCTTATTCTACAAGCGTCACATCCAGTTGCACTCGAACCAGCGGATATCGGTGGAAAGCACAAAGTGATCAGTTTTTACGATGTCTATGATGAAGTCAAGTTGGTTGGGCAAAATGGAATAATTGTGGAGAAATTAGCTGAGTCTGGAATTGCACTAGGCAAAGCATTGCAATCGCTAGCGGAAGCAAAAGATATTCATGACGATTGGGAGAAAGTGAATATCAGAAGGATGATGTGGGAGGTTCATGAAAACAAAATAGCATCATTAAAAGAAGAATTATTTGGAACAATCAAGCTGAATAAGGAAGCGGCTGTCTCGCACAGGCTAATCGGTTCATTGACATCTGGAGGAGCGCAAGATTTCATCCCATCCATTACGAAGCGTTTGGAACGGAGAATTCTTATTAAAGGCCTTCCGGGAACCGGGAAATCGACACTTATGAAAGCGCTTGGCTCCGAAGCGGAAAAGCGTGGATTTGACGTTCAATATGGCTGGTGTGGGCTGGATCCAGCGGGAGTCGATTTAGTTATTTTCCCTGAACTGTCGGTATGTCTTCTTGACGCAACGAATCCACATGTTTACGATGTGGAATATCCGGGGGATGAATTGCTGGACCTCGTGCATATGTGTGAGGAAGATGCAGAGGCGGAAAAGGAAATCAGTGTAATTCATGAAGCCTACACGGAGAAAATGCTTGACGCGGCTGGCTATATGCAGGCCTATGCACAAGCGGAAAATAGCATGAAAGCTACGATGGATACTGCGATTATGCCATCCGTTTTTGAAAAAAAATCGAAAATTCTTTCGGAACTAACTTAACAAGTATGCGCTTTATACTACGATTGGGCCGGTCGTATGCTAAAATGGGGGTATCATTTGTTTGAAAGGAAGATTACATTGTCAAAAAAACTCACTGCATTTTTACAGGAGAATCTAAAAGAACTTCGTGATCAAGGACTTTACAACGAAATTGACCCTATTGAAGGACCAAACGGCCCAATCATTAAAATTAAAGGAAAAGATCTTATTAACTTGTCTTCAAATAACTATCTGGGACTTGCAACAGACGAAGATTTGAAAAAATTGGCGATTGCCGCAACTGAAAAATACGGTGTCGGTGCAGGTGCAGTCCGTACAATCAATGGTACGCTCGATATCCACGTTCAGTTGGAAAAGAAGCTTGCTGAGTTCAAAGGAACGGAAGCTGCAATTTCTTATCAATCGGGCTTCAACTGTAATATGGCGGCAATTTCCGCTGTCATGACTAAAAAAGACGCGATTCTTTCGGATGAATTAAATCACGCATCTATTATCGACGGCTGCCGCCTTTCCGGTGCGAAAGTCATTCGTGTTAATCACCAAGATATGGACGACCTCCGTGCAAAAGCAAAAGAAGCAACGGAATCCGGCCTGTATGAAAAAGTGATGTACATTACGGATGGCGTGTTCTCGATGGACGGCAATATCGCCAACCTTCCTGAAGTTGTGAAAATCGCGAAGGAATTCGACTTGATCACTTATGTCGATGACGCGCACGGTTCAGGCGTTACTGGTAAAGGAAAAGGGACCGTCAAACATTTCGGTCTTGAAAAAGAGATTGACCTCCAAATGGGTACCCTATCGAAAGCAATCGGTGTTGTCGGCGGCTATGTTGCAGGAACGCAGGAATTGATTGACTGGCTGAAAGTTCGTTCACGTCCATTCTTATTTTCGACTGCACTTCCAGCAGGGGATGTCGCTGCGATTATGGGCGCATTGGACAAGATATCGGAATCCACAGAGCTGCATGATAAACTGTGGGAAAACGGTAATTACTTAAAAGCGGGGCTTAAGAAATTAGGTTTCAATATCGGTGCTTCTGAAACACCAATCACACCATGCATCATCGGCGAAGAGAAGCTGACACAACAATTTTCTAAACGTCTTGCGGAAGAAGGCGTCTATGCTAAATCAATCGTCTTCCCAACAGTCGCTAAAGGAAAAGGTCGCGTCCGCAACATGCCAACTGCAGCGCATACCAAAGAAATGATCGACGAAGCACTCGTCATTTACGAAAAAGTTGGTAAAGAACTGAATGTAATTTCATAAATTAACTAGGAATCCCGGATGGCTTGTATGCTGTCCGGGATTTTTTAGGGGTTAGAAGGATCGCTGTGGAGTCATGGCAAGCAATCACTTAATCAATCGACTGGACCTAAACTTGCATCCTTCAAGACAAATAGGAGAAAATGAAAAGAAAAAGGGGGAACCCTGATGACGTTTGAAGAAGTGATGAAGCAGCTTGAAGAATTCGGCAATGAACAAACGAAGACAACATTCTTGAATCATGGAGCATCCGAACCGTTTTTCGGTGTTCGTGTAGGCGATTTGAAGAAAATCTTAAAGTATATTAAGAAAGATCATGAGCTAGCGCTTCGACTTTATGACACTGGAAATTCGGATGCGATGTATCTCGCAGCGCTTGCAGTGGATCCAAAACTGATGACAGAGGATGATCTTCAGCGGTGGGTAGACGCGGCGAATTGGTATATGAATGCAGAATATGCAGTGGGATGGGTTGCAGCGGAGAGTCCAAATGCGCTTAAACTAGCAAGGGAATGGATTAGGTCTGACCGTGAAATGACGGCGGTTGCCGGTTGGAGCACTTATTCGAATTATATTACGTACGCAGGAGCGGATGAGCTGGACTTGAAAGAAATAAGTTCATTTTTACAAGAAATCTGTAACACCATTCATGAAGCGCCTAACCGAGTGCGCTATAATATGAATCAGTTCATCATTTGTGTAGGAGCCTATGTGCCTGAAATCCGTGATGAAGCAAAAAAAGTTGCAGAAGCAGTTGGGAAAGTACATGTCGATGTCGGAAATACTGCGTGTAAAGTTCCGCTTGCAACAGATTATATTGAGAAAGTACTAACACGCGGTGAACCGAAGAAAAAGAAAACGGTTCGCTGTTAATGAAAATTGAGTAATATCAACGAACAAGCACATACTTATACAAACAAAAAGCCCTTAACTTGGGGCTTTTTTCATTCGCTAAAATTAAAATCCACCTTTTATGAAGTAACATATATCGTTGCATGTTGAATTTATTTATCTCACCACCGTGAATCTTATATTTTACTTTAATTATAATGGAGAAGTTTGGTAGTAATTTGTAGAGGTTTAAAACAATGTTGTCTTTTCTAGGAGAACGTTTTATAATGAATTAAAGCTATAGAATCAGTGAAGTTATAAAAATATAATTTTCGTGTACTCTCCATAAATACAAATGTTTGAAAGCGGGGAATAATTAATAATGAAAAAAATCATGGTGACGGGTGCTCTAGGTCAAATCGGTTCAGAATTAATTACAAAGTTACGTTCAGAATATGGCACAGAGAACGTCTTGGCGACAGATATACGTCGCACGGATGCAGCAACAGATGGCCCATTTGAAATACTTGACGTGACAGATGCGAACAATATGCATGCGCTTGCAAAGGATTTCGGTGCAGATACGATGATGCACATGGCTGCATTATTATCTGCTAAAGCGGAAGATGAGCCATTATTTGCATGGAATCTCAATATGGGCGGTCTTATGAACGCACTTGAAGTATCGCGCGAGCTGGATATGCAGTTTTTCACACCAAGTTCAATTGGTGCATTCGGTCCTTCAACACCGAAAAAAGATACACCGCAAGACACATTGCAACGACCGACGACAATGTACGGTGTCAATAAAGTTGCAGGTGAATTACTATGCGATTACTATTTCCACAAATTCGGAATGGATACGCGCGGCGTTCGGTTCCCTGGGCTCATCTCGTATGTAGCGCAACCGGGCGGCGGAACGACGGATTACGCGGTCGATATTTACTACAAAGCACTTGAAGAAGGGAAATACACTTCTTATATTGCAGAAGGAACGCGCATGGATATGATGTATATGCCGGATGCGTTACAGGCGATTGTTGATTTAATGGAAGCAGATCCAACGAAACTGATTCACCGCAATGCATTTAATGTAACAGCGATGAGTTTTGAACCGTCTGAAATTGCGGCTTCTATAAAAAAACAGATTCCTACTTTTGAAATGGCATACGATGTAGATCCAGTACGCCAGGCGATTGCTGATAGCTGGCCAGATTCGATTGATCCAACAGCTGCTATAAATGAATGGGGCTTCAAAGCGAACTATGATTTGGATAAAATGACAGTGGACATGTTGTCGAAACTGAAAATTAAATTGAATGTGTAAAATAAAAGCCGCGGAAAATTTTCCGCGGCTTTTATTTTGGAATGAAAGATGGCACTTCCTTATCGAACCGATCATATCCTACGTCGACCGATCATAAGCTACGCTAACCGATCATAACCTACTTCGAACTGATCATATCCCACGCGAACCGATCATAACTCACGTGGACCGATCATAAGCTACGCGAACCGATCATATCCCACGTCGACCGATCATAAGCTACGCGAACCGATCATATCCCACGTCGACCGATCATAAGCTACGCTAACCGATCATACCCCACGCGAACCGATCACATCCTACGCCACCCGATCATATCCCACGCGAACCGATCATACCCCACGCGAACCGATCATAACCTACGCGAACCGATCACATCCCACACGAACCGATCATATCCCACGTAGAACCAATCATAACCACCCACAAAAAAGACCTTGCACTAATCTGCAAGGTCTTCATGTTTCCTTAAAATAAAAGATGTGCTACTCCTGCGATAATCGGTAATGAAATGATTGTGCGCAAAAGGAAAATGGCAACAAGTTCGAAAAAGTTTACCGGAATTTTTGAGCCTAGCAGAAGTCCCCCAACTTCCGCCATGAAAATGAGTTGTGTTACTGAAACAGTGGCAACAACAAACAATGTCAACTCAGATGTAATCAGGCCATCCGCAAGGATTACAGGTAGGAACATGTCCGTGAACCCGACGACCATAAGTTGCGCTGCATCTGCCGCCTCGGGGATACCAAGGATGGACAGAATCGGTTCGAACGGTTTCCCTAAAATCGTGAAGACACTTGTATACTCTGCAAGAATCAATGCAATTGTTCCGAAAGCCATAACGACTGGAATAACACCAATCCACATATCAAGAATATTTTTCACGCCTTCTGAAAAAGTTTTAACCAATGAACGACTGTTATTCGCTTTTGTTAATGCATTTTCAAGTCCGTGTGAAAATGCACTGTATCCTTCTGGTGATTTTTCTTCTTCACCCGTAAATGGTCTACCGTCTATGTATTCATCTTTCTTTCTGGAAAGAGGATAAATCCGCGGCATAATAAATGCAAGGATTAAACCAGTTAAAACGACCGTACCATAGAATGGTAAAAAATAAGCCCCAAGTCCAACCTTTTCAATAATTACGATAGAAAATGTAATCGATACAACAGAGAAAGTTGTTCCAATAATGGCTGCTTCTTTCTTTGTATAAAAACCTTCTTCGTACTGCTTACTTGTTAACAAAACACCAATTGTTCCATCCCCAACCCATGATGTCAGTGCATCGATGGAAGAACGGCCTGGTATTTTAAATAGAGGGCGCATGACTTTTACCATCATCGTTCCAAAAAACTCAAGTAAACCGAAATTGAGAAGAAGTGGTAAGAGAATTCCTGCGAATAAAAAGATTGTAAACAGGAATGTAACGAGACCGGTTTCACTTAGCAGTAGTGCGCCCGTATTTTCACTCCAAATAGCTTCTGGACCTAATTGAAGCAAGGTAAGTACCGCTAAAATAGCACCTATAATTCGGACGATTGTCCAAAAGAGCGATACATTGAATAAATTTGTTATAAACGAAGGCTGAACTTTGTCCTTTGGAATAACTAAAAATATCACAGAACCAAGTGCAGCAATAATTAAAGTAATTGTAGCAACCCATGGCATAACCGGAGCAATCGCCCCTGATAGTAAATCGGCAAATATGGCAATTGGTATTTTCCAGTCCCCGGCATACTTCATCGGGATCATGAACAAAAGAATACCGAGAATTGATGGAACTAGAAAATAGAACCATGTGGATAAAGCAAATTTTTTCATTTTATATTCCCCTTTTTGTAACAGTATAACATGTATATGGTGAATAATTATACACATTATATTGTTTTATATCTTAATGAATAAAGTATATACTATTATAACTTTTCAGTCTATTGATTTCGGAAAACCTTGTAGCTATCATATAGTAACGAATTTTGTTCTACGGTATAAATAGTTTGATTAGTTAATAAAAATACATGAAAAAAGAGACTATAAAATCAAGGTGATTTCGTAGTCTCTTTCTATATGAATATTGCTGAAGAGAAGCATTTATAATCCTCTTATTCGAAGTCTTTATCCCACTGATAGGTATAAAAACGCTCAAAGTTAAGCCATTTAATTGCATCTGGGTCCTGCGCTTTCCATTTTATCTCCATATCTTTCATCATCCAAACGGTTTGGGATGCATGAGCTTTAAGTGTTGCGATTTTTTTATCTGCATTTGCTGAAATATCGTGAATGACATCGGGCTCGCCGAGGACTTCAACGGTATTATTCGCAAAGGCGAGTGTATGAAGTGTAGGACGTTCTGTTTCAGGCATTCTTCGTACTGCACGCACAACTGCACGCGCAGTAGCGTCGTGATCGGGATGAACGGCAAGTCCGGGATAGAATGTGATGATGAGTGAAGGATTCGTTTCTTCGATTAAATCTGCAATTAGTTTAACCATTTTTTCATCATCTTCGAATTCGATTGTTTTATCACGGAATCCCATCATACGTAAATCATCGAGTCCCATTGCTTCACACGCTTTTTTCAATTCTTCTTTGCGAATTTGAGGCAATGTTTCGCGATTTGCAAATGGTGGATTGCCAAGGTTACGTCCCATTTCACCTAGTGTTAAGCAAGCGTACGTAACAGGTACGCCGATATCTCTGTAAGAAGAAATGGTACCGGATACACCGAATGCTTCATCATCTGGGTGGGGGAATACTACAAGTACATGACGTTCTTTTTTAATCATTAAAAAACTGCCTCCTTAATTAATAAGTGAATGGTGTTTCGCTGATTTCAAGTGCGACTGCAAGTTTTCCTTCTGCATCGAGTCCTGCCATAAGCAAACGACCGTGTTCGTCGAGTTTGTAATGAGTGATGCCTTGCGCATAAATCCAGCCAGATGGCAGTTTTAATCCGATGCGGTGAGGCGAATCACCAGCCACTTTACCGAGTTCGAATTTGATAACGATGTTGCGAATGAATGCTCCAGCGTTGAAAACACTTTCATTGAAGTGGGTAGCATATGAGCCGTTCGTTGTTTCAAGATGGATGTACACATCTTTATTAACAAAAGAAGTTATGAGTTCCTGTAAATGATCTGGTTTTACTAATTCCATGAATAGCCCTCCTTAAAACTGTAAACGTTCTTCTCTTTAGTATATAGAAAGGGGCTGTTGAATGCGATTCATGGGTCTTGACGTGAAGAGCGTTCGACGAATCGAGGAGCTTCCGACGAAATTGGTGGAGTGTCCAACCATTTTCGGAAAGTGTCCAACAAACCGTGAAGTTTCCAACGAAATTCGTGAAGTGTCTAACAAACTCCTCGAGGTGTCCAACAGATTTATAGAAGTGTCCAACCATTCTCGTAAAGTGTCCAACAAATCGTAAAGCTTCCAACGAAGTTCGTGAAGTGTCTAACAAACTCCTCGAGGTGTCCAACCATCTACAGAAAGTGTCCAACGAACAGAACAAAAAAAGGCCAAGAGACAACAGCTCTTGGCCTTTTAATTGAAATAATGTTATTAAATTTCAGTCGTTGTGATTTCAGGTGCGCCGAAACGGTTTTTCGCTCCGTGCATAACAGGTCCGACGTATTCGTTCAGTTTCCAGCCGTTTGCAATGGCTGCTGTGACAAATTTTTTGGCCTCAAATACAGATTCCTTTACATCTAGACCATTTGCTAGGTTGGCTGTGATTGCTGCGGCAAAGGTACAGCCTGCGCCGTGATTGTAAGTTGTCGCTGTTTTTTCCGCTTCAAGAAGAGTGAACGTTTGGCCGTCAAAGAACAGATCCACGGCTTTATCGTGGTCAAGCTGTTTACCGCCTTTGATGACAACATTGCGAGCGCCTAGTGAATGGATTTTTTCTGCAACTGCTTTCATATCTTCAATCGTTTTCGGTGTTTTTGTGCCAGCAAGTTGTCCTGCTTCGAACAAGTTCGGTGTTACAATTTCTGCTTTTGGAAGAAGGAACTCAACCATTGCGTCTACTGTTCCAGGATTCAACACTTCGTCTTCACCCTTACAAACCATAACTGGGTCGATGACTACATGACTGAGGCCTGATTCTGAAATCGCGTTTCCTGCAATTTTGATAATTTCTTCTGTGCTAAGCATGCCAGTTTTAATGGCATCGATTCCTGTTGAAAGTGCAGTTTTGATTTGCGATTTCAAAACGTTGACTGGCAATGAGTAAACGCCGTGTGACCAATTATTGTCTGGATCCATTGTCACGATGACCGTAATTGCCGTCATTCCATATGTACCGTGCTCTTGGAATGTTTTTAAGTCCGCAGCAATCCCTGCGCCGCCTGATGTATCGGATCCTGCGATTGTTAAAGTCTTTTTAAGCGTCATAATTGGTCTGTCTCCTTTTTTGAATAAATTCTAACTTAATCTTATCAAAAAAATCGGAAATTACAATTGTCCGATGTTATCAGCTTTCATCATTTTGAAAACGGAGTATGTGAGCAGTGCCGCAATACTACAAATCACAGCAGCACCGATAAAGTGTTTGCTTATCATAAGCCCGATTGCAAGAGCAAACATGACGATAATTCCACACCCTATAAAAATAAGGAAAACGACGAGTCCAGCGTTTTTAGAACGTTCTGGCACGCGATTACCATGTTTCGCGGCTTCAGAAACTTTTTTCATTTTGTCGCGTAATTGCATATCAGCCATGTCGCATCCCTCCCATACAATCGTACCATGTCTTTCTAGTTGTTTGAAAGGGAACTTTCCTATAATGTTAACGTATATGATAGTGTCGGAAAAAGAGGAAAAGAGGGATGAAGTGGCGGATGACAAGAAAATCGAACAACTAATGAAAGAATTAAAAGCTTCCAAAGAACAAACTGCAGTGACGGTAGAAGAAGTAGAAGACCGTCCGCACGGATTTTGGCGTGTCGGGAAAGTGTTTTTTTCGGTATGGAAAAAGTCGTTCATCGCAATTGCCCTTCTAATTTTACTGTTGATTGTCGCTTTGCCGTTTGCAACATTCTTCATTTTAAAACAAGGGAGCACATTTACAGAACAAAAAGGCGCATTCCTTGAACAAATCCAAGACTTGAACGAACTCGCAACTGCTGAAGCTTATACCAAGGTTATCATTGAACGACAAGATAATACATTGTTTGGACAAAGCATCGGACTCAATTTACCAGGAACGAAACGGCAGTTGTTGGTTGTTATTCCGGGATCAGTGAAAGCTGGTGTCGACATGTCCGGCCTTACGGAAAAAGATGTCGTTGTCGATGAAAAGAAAAAAACAGCAAAACTTACTTTGCCGCCTGCTACCTTTTTAGGAGGAGCAGAAATTTATTTTGATAAGGTTGAAGTGTATTCCTACGAAGGAGTCTTCCGAGAAAAAGCGAATATTGAAGAGGCCTATGAACTTGCCGCTGAAGCAAAAGTGCTTATATTGGAAGAAGCCACAGGACAAGGTGTCTTGCTAACGGCGCAGCAGAATGCCGAGAAAACACTAAAAGAAATGTTTTCATTTGCGGGCTACGATGTGACGATTGAATTCAAGGAGCAGTGATGGGTTGTGCATAAGGAACTTTTCGGTAACGATTGGGATGAAGTCTTGGATGATGAATTCGAGAAACCCTACTATAGTAAGCTGCGTGAATTCCTGAAGAAGGAATATGAGGAAGAAATGATTCATCCACAGATGGATGATTTGTGGACTGCATTTAAGTTGACTCCTTTTAATGAGGTAAAGGTCGTTATATTAGGACAAGATCCGTATCATGGACCTGGACAAGCACATGGATTAAGCTTTTCCGTGAAACCTGGCGTCAAAATACCGCCTAGTCTTCGCAATATGTTCAAGGAACTCGCAACTGATATCGATTGTCCGTTGCCAGAGGGCGGGACATTGACGGGGTGGGCGCAACAAGGCGTGCTCATGTTAAATACGGTACTTACTGTAAGGGATGGACAAGCGCATTCGCATCGCAAACAAGGGTGGGAGACGTTTACGGATGAAGTAATCCGGCGTTTGTCGGAGCGAGAAAATCCAATCGTCTTCGTCTTATGGGGCCGTCCTGCGCAAGAAAAGAAGAAACTCATTGATGTATCGCGACACGCAATCATCGAATCGGTTCATCCAAGCCCGTTAAGCGCGAGTCGCGGTTTCATCGGTAGCCGTCCGTATTCGAAGACCAATCAGTTGCTTGAATTGTGGAATGAGACGCCGATTGACTGGTGCCGAATAGGCGGCGTGCTGTAAGTAGAACGGTGATAGTGCTAAAGTTGAGAGAGAAAAGAGGTGGAGCATTGTGGCAGTGAATTGTTTTCAATGCCAACATTTCTTCATAACATGGGATCAGCGAAATCCACGTGGCTGCAAAGCATATGGTTTTAAAACGCGAGAAATGCCATCGGTCGTCGTGAGGAGATCGTCTGGCATGGACTGTTTGCAATTTGAACAGAAGAAAGGGGACACTAAACAGTGATACCATACGACCGGATTATCTCTGAAATGGAGCGGCAACTAAGTGTTGCGAGGCGCGCCAATGATGAAAGTACGATGCGGGAAGCGTTTTCCGCCGTCAGATCACTTTGCGAAGTTGCACTCGGTGGGCAAAGTAAGCGTGAAGAGAAAATTGTTCCTAAAATGCTTACAACCACTAACGCTGTGCAGTCAATCACATCGTTGGAAGGTAAACTGCTTGAAGAAGAGGATGCAAACGGTGGCTCGCTATTTGATTTTTGATAGACGATTCGCAAATGCTGATATATTGAAATCATAATAAGAAAGTAGGAGCTTATATGCCATTTTTCATTATTGCAGGGGCTGTTAACGCAGCCATCGCCGTCGCCTTTGGTGCATTCGGCGCTCACGCTTTAAAAGAGAAACTATCCGAACATTATTTAGCAATTTGGGAAACCGCTGTACAGTATCAAATGTTTCACGCACTCGCTTTGCTTGCAATCGGAATTCTTATGAGTCCATCGCTTTTTGGACCAGTCACACAGCTAAGCTGGGCAGGTTATTTGATCCTCGCGGGTATCATCATTTTCTCTGGTAGTCTGTATGTACTGAGTCTCACGGGAATCGGCATACTCGGTGCTATCACACCAATCGGTGGCGTTGCATTCATCGCAGGCTGGATCATGCTGATTGTTGCAGCTATTAAATTTTCAAACTAAAAAAATCTTCCGCGAGGCCCTATACGAGGCCCGCGGAAGATTTTTTAAATTCAGGGCTGTTGTGGAAAATACTTCACTTCATTATCAAATTCAGCATAATCAAAATAAATCATTGGAAATAGAAAACGATGTCCTGTTGTCGAATCACTTAAGATAACATGGTCACGTCCAGCAGCCTCTACGGTACCACGTACGGTTTTCGTATTTTTACCAGAGTCCAGTGCATGTTCGAATGAAAAATGGAAAGTTCCAGGTTCGCCTCTGTTTAATCGTAAAATATTTTCGATGTATGACTGTTCACGTCCGGGTGGTCCGGGTGGCCTACCTCCAGCTGGAAGCGTTACTTGCGGCGGTGTGACATGCTGATTTTGATAGGGCGGATTCCAATAGTATTGGACCATTTCTTCATCCTTTCTTCTTTTGAGTTACAGGTTAGGGCAGTCTTGAACCGTTGGGGAAAAGAAACAGTGTGACTTGAATCTACCTGTGTTCCATTGGTTATACCACTGTGCCGGGCAATCTCCTGTTGGCATGAAAAACCATAATGATCGTTCTCCCGGAGTGAAACGTTCGCCGTTGACAACGCGCCTTGCTAGATTTCGATCCAGTTCGCGAGCACGCTGATAAAAATACGGTTTCGTCGTAGCCTCGAAGCCTCCTGGACTTTGGAAAACCATATCTTGCAAACTTCGTATATCATTGAAATCGAGACATCCGGAACGTACGCGATTCACTCCGACATTACCGACTAAAAGCATGCCTAATTGGCCATCGCCTTCTGCTTCAGCGCGCATTAACCGTGCAAGTAGATCCAGTTCAGCATCCGTGTACTTTATTACTGCCACGGCACAACCCCCTTGGGGAATCATATGCGCAGCTGGAATGAAACATGCCTACCAAATACAAAAAAGCCTAACTGCAAAGTCACAGTCAGGCGATATAACTTACGATTTAGATGTTGAAAAATGCTGCTTTTTTGTCGCCTTCTAAAATCGTACCCACAAAGAATGAGCCGAATTCAGCGTAGCGTGCGCTTACTTCGTCAAAACGCATTTCATAAATCAACTTTTTGAACTGAAGAACGTCGTCCGCGAACAGTGTAACGCCCCATTCGTAGTCGTCGAAACCGACAGAACCGGAAATGATTTGTTTCACTTTTCCAGCGTAGCTGCGGCCAATCAAACCGTGTGCGCGCATCAATTCTTTGCGTTTATCCATATCGAGCATGTACCAGTTGACATCGCCATCGCGCTTCTTGTCCATCGGGTAGAAGCAGATGTATTGGCTGCGTTGAAGTTCAGGGTACAGACGTCCGCGTACATATGGGTTTTGATAAGGATCATCAGTGGACTCGCCTGCAAGGTAGTTCGATAGTTCAACGACTGACAGGTACGAATACGCTGGAATCGTGAAATCAGCGATTGCGAGTTTATTGAATTCCGTTTCAAGCTCTTGCAGTTCGTCCATTGTCGGACGCAAAGTCATAAGCATGAAATCAGCTTTTTGGCCAATTACTGTATAGAAAGCATGTGCTCCTGTTTTATCGTCATCTGTTTTTTGAAGTTTTTCAAGGTAAACAAGAAATTCCTCTACTGCTGCTTGGCGTTCTTCTTTTGAAACTAATTTCCAAGATGCCCAGTCCATCGAGCGTAAATCATGTAAAACGTACCAACCATCAAGTGTTTTTGCTGCTTCGATCATATGAAATCAAACTCCTTCATTATGAATTAACTTCTTAAATGAGTGTAGCATAGAAGGCTGTAAAACGTCCTTTGCTAGCGCTGTTGTCACGAATTTGACATGAAGTGAAACGCTTTTACCACCCGCATCATTGGTGTATGCTTAGAGCATGAGAGTATGTGAAAGGTGGCTGTCTAATGGCTGATTTATTTAAAGGAATTAAAGAAAGTTTGAGTGGCAAAAGAAAGACGATTATCCTACCGGAAGGAACGGATATCCGCGTACTAGAAGCGGCTTCACGCTTGCAAGGGGAAGGGCTTGTGAAGCCAGTTCTTCTTGGCAATGAAACCGAAGTGCAAGAAGTCGCAACTGAAGCAGGAATTGATATTTCGGAAGTAGATATCATTGATCCCGAGAGTGTTTCTTCCTTTGAAGAACTAGCCGGAAAGTTCGTGGAACGTCGGGGTGGCAAAGCGACATTGGAGCAAGCACGTAAACAATTGACAGATGTAAATTATTTTGGAACGATGCTCGTTTATACAGGGCGTGCGGACGGATTGGTGAGTGGGGCAGCGCATTCAACTGCAGACACCGTACGACCGGCGCTTCAAATTATTAAAACAAAGCCAGGTATCTCAAGGACTAGCGGGGCCTTTATTATGATGAAAGGCGATGAACGGCTCGTCTTTGCAGATTGTGCGATTACGGTTGCACCAACAGCGCAAGAACTGGCTGAAATCGCGATTGAAAGCGCCAAAACAGCGCAGGCATTCGGTGTGGATCCACGTGTTGCGATGCTGAGTTTCTCTACAAAAGGATCTGCCGTAACGGAAGAAACAGAAAAAGTTGCGAACGCGGTGAAAATCGCTCAATCGCTTGCACCTGATTTGCTACTCGACGGTGAGTTCCAATTTGATGCGGCCTATGTTCCGGAAATTGCTGCGAAAAAGGCACCTGAATCAGTCATTAAAGGTAACGCGAACGTCTTCGTTTTCCCATCACTTGAAGCGGGTAATATCGGTTATAAAATAGCGGAGCGTCTTGGTGGCTACGAAGCAATTGGCCCGATTCTTCAAGGATTGAACGCACCCGTAAATGATTTGTCACGCGGTTGTTCCGCTGCCGATGTCTACAAGCTTGCCTTGTTAACCGCGGCACAAAGTCTATGAGTAGGAGAAATTGGAATGATATCATATGAGTCTTTTTTAACTATTCCCACATGGCGTTTTGTGGATGAATCCATGACAACACGTACCCGTTCCGCACTAGAATCATTCGCCGCCGACGATACGCTTTGTCATCTCGTCGGCCAGCAGATAAGCGTCCCGACAGTCCGTACATGGGTGCACAATCAAACGGTCGTGCTCGGTATCCAGGATCATCGGCTACCGCATGTTACAGAAGCAGTTTCGACACTTGAAAATGCTGGTTATAACGCGATTGTCCGCAATTCAGGTGGACTTGCAGTAGTGCTTGACGAAGGTGTATTAAACATATCAATTGTTCTATCTGAACTCGACTCTTCAATCGATATTCCAGCAGGTTATGAAGTAATGCTCACATTTGTTCGTATGCTTTTTCCGGAAGCAGGAGACCGTATTGAAGCCTATGAAATTGTAGGATCATATTGTCCGGGCTCGTATGATTTGAGTATTGATGGCCGCAAATTTGCCGGTATTTCACAGCGTAGATTGCGTCAAGGTATCGCAGTCCAAGTCTACCTTTGCGTTGAAGGAAGTGGGGCGGAACGTGCTGAGCTAATCCGTGATTTTTACGAAACGGGCTTGCAGGGAGAAGAAACGAAGTTCACTTATCCGGTCATTAAACCGGAAGTGATGGCATCCCTGTCAGAACTTCTGGACATGCCGCTCACGGTGAACGATGTTGTTATTCGTATCCAGCTTATGTTGCGCGAGCTTGCGGATCATGTGGAGATAGGCGGCTTGAAACCGGAAGAAATGGAGTTATACACCTTTTATTTGAACCGAGTCTTCGAACGCAATCAAAAAATGCTGGCGCGCGGATGAACAATCGGTTTAGTAGTGGGAGAAAGCGTTATTTTGGCGAGTAGACAACGTTTTCGCCAAACTAAACAACGTTCCGTCGAAAGTAAACAACATCTTCCTAAAACTAAACAACACCCCAGCAAAACCAAAGAAAAACCGCCTATCAATGATGATTGATAGGCGGTTCTTTTGAAACTAGGTTTCCATTTTGCTCCATTTTGAAAACCGGTGCTGTGCGATCAGCATCATCATCTAGCGTGACGAGACGGCGTGCGCGGTTCATAATTTGAACAAATTGTTCGTAATCGGCGCGCAGGGTTTTATTTTCCTGTTGCAGTTTTTCGATTTCTTTTTGGAGTTGCTCCGACTTTTCATTCGCGATTTTAGCAGTTTGCCTCCAGCGAAGTGACTCGTTATCTCCCACGCCTGTGTGATGCATGCGGACAAGAAATGCGATAACCGTATCGAGTGAGAGTGCTGATAACGGAACGGAAATCTTTTGTTCTTCCTCTAGTCCTTGCGAAGGGCTATATAATTGTTGTCCCCGTCGTTTAAAGTCTTTTCCAAGTACACGTATTGCTTGTTTGCGTTCTTTCTTCGCGTCCGAAAGCTCTTTTTCATAATCACGTCTTACAACTGCGTTCCATCTGAACCCGCAAGCTGCTGCCGTTCTGTTGAGCGCGTCCCCAACTTCTTCGAAAGCGCTAAGTTGTGTACTACCTTCGCGAACATGTCGTAGTACTGTGTCGGCTAATAAAGTATCGTTTTCTTCAATCCAAGCATCCTGTCTAACTTTCACCATCTCCGTGCCTCCAGTCATATGTTCATAGTCTCTTTCTACGGTCAGTGTGGACAGGATTTCGTTACTTTATTCATAATGAAAAAAGCATTCTATCTTTTTTTCACTCAAATGAACCTTTTTCCATCTTCCTACGAACCATTTTTACGATTATACTAAAGGGAATGAGTTGACGGAGGTGCACTATGGAATACAAAGATGAAAAACTGGTCGAAGAAAAAGTTTTCAAAGATCCTGTGCATCGATATATTCACGTGCGCGATAAAGTGATTTGGGACGTTATTGGCACAAGTGAATTTCAGCGCCTTCGCCGGATCAAACAACTAGGCACGACGTATCTCGTATTTCATGGGGCGGAGCATAGTAGGTTTCACCATTCGCTCGGTGTCTATGAAATCGTCAGACGCATCATTGACGACGGTTTCAGCGGCAGGCCTGAATGGAACAATGAGGAACGTCTAGTAACGATGTGTGCGGCGTTGTTGCATGATCTAGGACATGGCCCGTTTTCGCACGCCTTTGAAAAAGTGTTCGATCTCGATCATGAACAATTTACGCAAGCGATTTTGTTAGGGGACACAGAAGTAAATGCAGTGCTTCGTCGTGTGGCACCTGATTTCCCACAAAAAGTGGCTGATATAATTGGGAAAACCTATCCGGATAAGCTTGTTGTCAGTCTGATTTCAAGTCAAATTGATGCCGATCGGATGGATTATCTACAGCGTGACGCTTATTTTACAGGGGTGTCGTACGGTCATTTCGATATGGAACGTATTCTGCGTGTCATGCGGCCTACAGAAGAACAGGCGGTTATCAAATATAGCGGTATGCACGCAGTGGAAGATTATATAATGAGCCGTTACCAGATGTACTGGCAAGTCTATTTCCATCCAGTGTCACGTAGCGCTGAAGTTATTTTGATCAAAATTTTACATCGTGCAAAGCAATTACATGAAAGCGGGTATATCTTTAAACAAGAACCTGTCCACTTCCGCTCTTTTTTTGATAAGACATTTCTGCTTGAAGACTATATTGCGCTTGATGAAAGTATTTTATTAACCTATTTCCAAATGTGGATGAAGGAAGACGACGCAATCTTGTCGGACCTTTGCTATCGGTTTATCAATAGAAGATTGTTCCAGTACGCAGAATTTGATCCGGCAACAGAATACCGGAAAATCGGTGAACTCGAGCAGTTATTCAAGGAAGCAGGAATTGATCCGGCTTATTACCTGGTTACAGATTCGTCGTCAGATTTACCTTACGACTTTTACGGTCCAGGTGAAGAAAACGAACGCTTACCGATATACTTACAAATGCGAAATGGGGACTTAAGCGAATTATCGCGTTCATCGGATGTCGTAGATGCGATTTCAGGTAAAAGACGAACAGACCATAAAATCTATTTCCCGGAAGATGTTTTGGAAGCAGGAAAAGAACAAAATCCGCTGTATGGCCGAATTTTAGATATGCTGAAAGGGTAGGTGTGAGGGAAGGTGTTATCAGAACACGCTAAAATTGTGCAATTCATCTCAATGGCGAATGAAGTCACTGGACGAAAAAAGTTACAAAAAATGATTTATATTGCGAAAAAGATGAATTTCCCATTCGCTGAAAAATATGAGCTTCACATGTACGGACCCTACTCGGAAGAATTAACGTTGCGTATTGAGGAACTATGCGAAATGGGATTTCTGGCGGAGCAGTGTACGGACAAAGGATCGTACGTCCAATATAGCTATCAAGTGACAGGCGAGGGGGCGGGTTTCCTCGAAATGGCAGACGCTGCCCACGCAATGCTAGGGACCTGCATCGACAGCATGAACGTCAAGAGCTCCCGTTTCCTCGAACTCGTTTCGACATTGCTGTACTTTGATCATCTTGACAAGGACGAGCAAATCGCTAAAGTCCTTATCGTGAAAAATAAACTGAACTTCTCTGCGGAGGAGATGACGGCTGCATTTGACTTCATAAGTGAAATTCAAACGTATGCGGTTCAGTAAAGAAAAGCGGAAAGCGTCGTTAAGCCCCGACAAGCGCTGAATGGCCTAAAATAAAGACGCTCTTTGTCTTTATCTTTAGGACAGAAGCGACTCGAGGGGCTGACGCTTGGAGTCTGGACAGTAATAAAAGGCTGCCCCATGTCGGAAACTTTCCGTCATGAGGCAGCCTTTTTGGAAATTAATTACTGATCGCTAGGACGTTTTCCAGCGATGGAGTAATGGCTTTTCGACATTTCTTCAATGATGACAGAAACATTTTGAGCAGGTGCACCTGTTGTTTCAGCGACAACTTCTGTCACTCTTTCGCACAGCGCACGTTTTTGTTCATCTGTACGACCTTCCAACATTTTCACAGTTACGATTGGCATTACATTTCCCCCTCTCAGTATATATTGGGTATAGTATACATAGTATCAGATTTGGAGGGGACGAATAAATGACAAATGAAAATAAACCGAAACAGAAATTGGGTTTCACAATTATAAAGGACGATCCGACTGACGGTCATGGCGGATACGGGATTGGTTCGTTGTCACTTGAAAACGTGTCACCTGTCATTATCGATGTCAATGAAGGCGTTGCGCGTATTGAAATAGGTGCGATGCATGCTAGAAGTGACACAGAACGCGGTGTCAAATTTACGCTGAACCGCGAAGATTCAGAAGGTGGCAAACCATATTGGCTTGTCTGGGTAACAATCGATTTCCGCGAACAAGGGCCTTATTATGCGGGTGTTACAGCGTGTGAAATGGTCGTTAATCGTGAAAAACGCCGAGGGTATAAAGTGCTTGCCGATCACGTTAATCGGATGGATAAATCGATGAAACGGAATATCATTGTTGATCATATGGATGATAAATCAAAGCAGATTTTAGCTGAATTCCTTGCTGCTCATAACAAGGAAATGTGGGACAGAAGCGAACCAAAACTGCATGTTGATTTGAGTGTGGATTCGCCGGAGTTGTGAACAAAAAGTGACAAATTCCGCATACTTCTCAATCCGAGGTTGAATGTCAGCTTGAAAGGCAGTACACTGAAATCACAGCTTGCAATTGTAAGCTAGGACAACCGGAATCGTGCACTCCCTGATGAATAACGTATCAAACAAACCCAAGCGCGATACACCATTTAGCAGGACGCCTTGAACGGTAAAAAAGCTTTCCTTCCCCGATTTAATTCGGGAAAGGAAAGCTTTTTTGATTTTGATGAATTCGGGAGCGCCGCCCGATCATATTCCGCGCGAACCGATCATAACCAGTGCCGCCCGAACATATCCCGCGCAAACCGATCATAACCAGTGCCGCCCGATCATATCCCGCGCGAACCGATCATAACCAGTGCCGCCCGATCATATCCCGCGCAAACCGATCATAACCCAGCGCCGCCTGAACATATCCCGCGCAAACCGATCATAACCAGTGCCGCCCGAACATATCCCGCGCAAACCGATTATAACCCAGTGCCGCCCGAACATATCCCGCGCAAACCGATCATAACCAGTGCCGCCCGATCGTATCCCACGCGAACCGATCATAACCAGTGCCGCCCGATCATATCCGGCGATAACCGATCATAACCCAGCGCCGCCCGATCATATCCCGCGCTACCCGATCAAAAACGAGTGGCGACCAATCATATCCCCTAAATCCAAATCACTCAAAAAACGAAAACGGAAATAGTTCAAACTTCTTCCCGTCAGTTTCGCCTACTGTGCGCTGTTCTCGTAGCACTTTATCCGTACATAGCTTTTGTGGCATATCCTTTTCTTTTACATAAACAAGCCGTTGTTTCTCGCATTCATTTACAGCGATACCACCTGTGTCAACGTCAATAATGACGCCATTGACTCCATTCGGAGGGATGAACGGTTCGGGTGGAAGACCGCGATTTACGGTCTCCATGAAGTCGATCCATATTTTTTTCGATGCCGCTTTATCCGTCGTGTCGGTCAGTTGCTTTCCGACATCATATCCGGTCCAAATCCCCGCCGTTAGTGAAGGGGTGTAGCCAATTAAGTATTGATCCGAAATCGTCGTTCCAGATTTTGCTGCATAGGGCCGCGTCTGTTTTGAGCGCATAGATAAACCAGTGGCAGTAGAATAATCGTTGAACACTGGATCGAACATACCAGTCATCAGATGAGTAAGAACAAATGCATCCTGTTCGCTGATGACATGTTTCTTGCTTTGCTTCGGATGTTCATAGACCGTTTTTCCGTCTGCATCTGATATGGATAGAATCGTCGTTGGGACTGTTTCGATACCGCCTGACGCAACTCGGTTATAGGCATTTGTCATGTCAGAAAGTGTGACAAGTGAAGTGCCAAGTGCGGTTGCAGGAGATTCTTCGAATTCACCGTCAACGCCAAGACGTTCAGCCATTTTGCTGAATTTCTTATAACCGATATCTTCAAGCGTTTTCACTGCGTAAATGTTATCGGAAATAGCCAGTGCCTGCGCAAGCGAGATAGGGTGGCCAGCAAATTTACCGTTCACATTGTTTGGTTCATACGTCGAACGGCCTTCATCATAAGTGAAAATGGTTTTTTCCGTCGATAAAAATGTCAGTGGACTGAACCCATCTTCGAGTGCAGCTGCATACAAAATAGGTTTCATCGCTGAGCCGGGCTGACGCTTTGCTTGGGTCGCCCGGTTGAACGGACTTTCGGTATAATTTATCCCACCTATGAGCGATGTGATTGCACCCGTTCCTGTTTCTATCGACATGAACCCAACTTGTAAACCGCTATCCGGCATCCATTTAGCGATCGTTTCTTCGGCGGCTTGTTGGTGAAGTGGATCCAGCGTTGTCCGGATTGTCCAACCACCTTCTGCCGGATAGCGTCCTTTCGCTACAAGTACTTTTTCAGCCTCACGCCACACTTCATCCAGAAAATAAGGGGCAACGCGCTTAGAGTCAGCCCATTCGCGGTTTTTTAACGTAATTTGTTCGTTCGTCGCCCGTTCTTCTTGGCGCGCCGTAATGTACCCTTGCGCCTCCATAAGTGACAATACCAGCAATGTTCGTTCCCTCGATTTCTCGGGATTTTCAATAGGCGAATAAACCGAAGGACCTTTCGCGATGGCAGTAATAACGGCGGATTCCTCTAACGTCAGATCTTTTGCTGACTTTCCGAAATAAAACTTACTTGCCGCCTCGACACCATACATGCCATGTCCGAAGTAAACAGTATTCAAATAACCTTCTAAGATGACATCTTTTTCGTAAAATATTTCCATTCGATAGGCATAAAGTGCTTCAGTGATTTTCCGTTTCCATGTCTTTTCAAACGTCAAATACAAGTTTTTCGCATATTGCATGGTAATTGTGCTGGCTCCTTCGACTTTGCGCCCGGATTTCGCATCTTTCAAAAGGGCGCCTGCAATCCGTCTATAATCAAAACCGTTGTGGCTATAAAAATTCTTATCTTCTGTCGCAACGACTGCATCGATTAGAAACGGTGACATGTCATCGAGGTCTACCCAGTACCGTCGTTCTGCGGAAAACCGGTCGCCAATTTGCTTGCCATCTTTATCAAGAAAGACAGAAGCTTTTGGCACGCTTAAAGAAGGTGCGCCTGTAATTTGAGCATAGAGCCTGAGCGATAGGAAGATGGTCAGCACCGCCATTATCATCGTGACGGATAGCAGCAACAGCCTTCGTAATGCCGAGCGTCTTTTTTTCTGTTTCACATATACTGTCCGTTGCATACGATCCCGTCCCGTCCATATCTTTGCATCTAGTATGGGACGCATGGAAACAGATTAAACGGAACATGCGTAAAAACATGCATTGCTCGGATAGATTGAAATGTAGACCGTAAAAAGGATATAATAAGAAGATGTTTTCATGAAAAGGACAGTGAGTATATGGAATCGCGGGAAAAAGGGCGATATGTAACGATTAAGCTCCATTCGTCAATTCGCCATCCAGGCCAAGACGAGGAGAAGCATGAATTGAATGCAAAAGGTTTGCTGATTGAAAAAGCAGGTAAATCTTATTTGAAATATGAAGAACAACAAAGTGGAAAGTCGATTCAAACAATTGTTAAATTGGATTCTACAGACGCACTTATTATGCGTCGCGGTGCAGTTACGATGCGATTGCCATTTGTTGCAGCTGGTGAACGTCCAGGAACGTACGGCAGTGGACCGGCGACGTTTGACTTAGTTGTCAAAACGGACAAGCTCGATTTCAAGGAGCAAGAAGACAATTCCGGAGGACGCTTCAATGTGCATTACGATTTGCATGCAGAAGGATCGCTTCTTGGAACATACGAACTGACTATTACATACACGGAGGGAACAATATGAACGCGGTAGAACAGATTCAACAAGAGGTAAAAGTGGCACTTCGTCAAGCTGTAATTGATGCGGGTTTGGCAGAAGAAACGGCAATACCGGACATTATGCTTGAAACGCCTAATAACAAAGACAACGGCGATTATGCAACGAACATTGCTATGCAACTGACAAAGTTAGCGAAAAAGCCGCCGCGTGCAATTGCGGAAGCGATACTTGAAAAACTAAATACGGATGGCACTTCGATCGAATCGATTGAAATTGCAGGTCCTGGTTTCATCAATATAAAATTAAAAACGGATTACTTAGGCGGCATCGTCAAGACCGTTCTTGAACAAGGCGAGAACTACGGCCGTTCAAACTTTGGCAATAAACAAAAAGTCCAAGTTGAATTTGTTTCTGCTAATCCGACAGGTGACCTTCACCTTGGACATGCACGCGGAGCTTCTCTTGGTGATTCTCTATCCAACGTTCTCGATTTCGCTGGCTACGATGTGGCACGTGAATACTACATTAACGATGCAGGAAATCAAGTGCACAACCTTGCTAATTCTGTTGAAGCACGTTATTTCCAAGAACTCGGGTTGGATAAAGAAATGCCTGAAGACGGCTACCAAGGACCGGACATTATTAATATCGGTAAAATGCTGGCAGCTGAATATGGCGACAAATACGTCAACACGCCAGATGAAGAGCGTTATGCATTCTTCCGCCAATATGGCCTGGAGCATGAATTAGAAAAGCTAAAAACAGACCTTGCGAATTTCCGTGTGTCGTTTGATGTCTGGTTCTCTGAAACTTCATTGTATGAAAACGGCAAAATCGATGTTGCTCTTGATAAATTACGTGCCAATGGCCATGTCTTTGAAGAAGATGGCGCAACATGGTTCCGTTCAACAACTTTCGGTGATGACAAAGATCGTGTGTTAATTAAAAACGACGGTACTTACACGTATTTGACACCGGATATCGCGTACCATGAGGATAAATTGTTCCGCGGATTCGATAAAATTATCAATATTTGGGGCGCAGATCACCATGGTTATATTCCACGGATGAAAGCGGCAATCGAAGCGCTTGGTTACGGCAACGACACACTCGAAGTCAGTGTCGTACAAATGGTTCAGTTATATAAAGACGGTGAAAAGTTCAAGATGAGTAAACGTACGGGGAAAGCTGTAACCTTGCGTGAGCTAGTTGAGGAAGTTGGTCTGGACGCAGTCCGTTACTTCTTCGCAATGCGTTCAGGTGACTCGCAGATGGACTTCGACCTAGATCTAGCGATTTCTCAGTCGAATGAAAACCCTGTGTACTACGCACAATACGCGCATGCACGGATTTCATCAATCTTGCGCCAAGCTGATGAAAATGGCATGGCTGTATCTGTGGATAATGTTTCTTTACTGCAAGCTGAAAAAGAGTTGGAATTACTGAAGAAAATCGGTGACTTCCCGCAAGTAATCAGTGATGCAGCGAGAATTCGTTCACCACACCGCGTTGCAACATATATCCAAGAACTAGCGGCTACATTCCACAGCTTTTATAACGCAGAAAAAGTGCTAGACCCAGACAACCGCGAACTATCGGAAGCACGTCTAGCATTAATTACAATCACACGCACAACAATTGCAAATGCATTGAAACTTATTGGTGTTTCTGCTCCAGAAAAGATGTAATAAAATTGAACGCCATACTTGAGAGATTGTTATCTCTCAAGTATGGCGTTTTTCACATGCAGATATTCTCCCTATATATGTTGAACAAATGAATACGATGCATGCTCTTTACAAGGGCTTTTGGAAGGCCGCTGAATAAGTCCAACTACCTGGAATGAATTAGAAATCCTGCTAATATCGCTTCGACGCTTTGTGGATGCCTCCCGCGATAAGCCAGAAAGAAGACCGCTTTCAGTCTTATCGCTCCGGCTACCACGAAGGCGCGCCTTCGCTGGATTGTCTATATAATAGAATGCACATTGCATTGTCGGGGAAAAGACCTGTAGCTCGTAGTATGTCTTTCTTCAATGAAATTAGTATAAAATAGTACTCACATTATAATCTCAGTCCAAACTCATGGCGAGAGGCATCCCCAAAGCGCCAAGCGATCTGTAATCCACACGCCGAACTACAACTCTTCCGATTAATGTACACTCTAGCGCCAAGCGATCTACAATCCACATTCCGAATTAATACTCTCTCATCATCGAGCGACACAACAGATTCAACGGGATTCTTTAATTCAACATATCTAAATCTACAAATCTCCCTCACTATCGACACAATAAAAATTTGTAGTATACTGAAAGTTGTACAAAATACATACCAAACATAAAGGTGCCCCGCATTAAAAACGGGGTTAAAAGGGAAGTCGGTTCAATGCCGGCGCGGTCCCGCCACTGTAAGTGTGAGTTAGTCGCAATGTGTCACTGGAAAAAGTTCCGGGAAGACGCGGCAAGCCTTGAACACGAGCCAGGAGACCTGCCTTTATGGATCACACGTACCCTACGAGGATAGGATTAGTGAAAATCGACGTCACTGTGCGTCCAGATTTTTACTCAGCTTATTCCTCCGTAGCAATTACGGGGGATTTTTATTTGGAACAAACAGGAGGAAAACAACATGAAAAAGATTTGGCAATTAGGATTAACGGCATTTTTGGCAGTATTCTTGCTCGCAGCATGTGGAACAGCTGCTACACCAGATAAGCCGAAAGTAGATGGAACACCGGAAGCGGAAGTGGTCAAAGCTGACTTCCCGCTTACGCTAACGGACTCGGTTGGCAATGAAATTACCCTGGAAACTGCACCGGCAACAATCGTTTCTATGGTTCCAAGCAACACGGAAATATTGTTTGAACTAGGTCTTGGGGATGCGATTGTCGGCGTCAATGACTACGATGATTATCCAGCAGAAGCACTTGAAAAAGAGAAAATCGGCGGCCAGGATTTCAACGTCGAAAAAATCGTTTCCATGAACCCTGAAATTGTTTTTGCACATGAATCAGGACTTGGAACAGGCAAAGAAGGACTGCAACAAATCCGCGATGCAGGAATCCCAGTCTTTGTTGTGAAAAATGCAGCGAGTTTCGAAGAAACGTACACAACGATTGAAACAATCGGTCAAGCGACTGGTAAAACAGTAGAAGCAGAAAAAATCATTACGGATATGAAAGCAAAAGTAGAAGAAGTATTGGCGAAAATAGCAACAGTCGACAATAAAAAAACAGTTTTCGTTGAAACATCACCTGAGCCAAACATTTACACACCAGGAAAAAATACATTTATGGATCAAATGCTAGAAATGATTGGTGCTGAAAATATTGCTGCTGATCAGGAAGACTGGTTTATGATAGCTCCGGAAGAAATTATTAACCGTAATCCAGATGTAATTATCGTGTTGTATGATATCGAAACGGCAGTTGCAGACGTTTATGCACGCCCAGGTTTCGATACGATTACGGCAATTAAAGAAAAAGCTGTTGTTCAAGTTAAAGAGAATATCACTAGCCGTACAGGCCCCCGTCTTGCTGAAGGGCTTGAAGAAATAGCAAAAGCCATCTACCCTGAGGCTTTCGGTGAGTAAATCCAGCGTTGCCTACATCGTTTCCGCCGCCGCACTTCTTGTGGCGGTGTGGCTCGGTGTGTCAATCGGGTCTGTGAAAATACCGATTAGTACGTTATGGAATGCAGGGGCGGATGCAACAGCTACCAATATTTTGTGGAAGATTCGTATGCCGCGTGTCGTGCTCGCGGGACTTGTCGGCGCTTCGCTCGCGATTTCGGGCGCTGCTTTCCAGGGGTTGCTGAAAAATCCGCTCGCTGATCCATACACCCTCGGAGTGTCATCCGGCGCCTCGGTCGGTGCTGTTATGACGCTCTTTTTTGGTATTTCTATCCCGTTTTTAGGCACTTATACGCTTCCTATATTCAGTATGGTTGGTGCTGCATTAACAATGTTCCTCGTTCTTGGATTTGCACGCCTCGTTGACCGAGCGATGAGAATGGAAACAATTATTTTGACCGGAATCATTTTCGGTTCGTTCCTCGGTTCTGTGCTATCACTTATGATAGCGCTCACAGGGGAAGAGTTGCGCCAAATTATTGGTTGGCTACTCGGCAGTGTTTCGATGCGAGGATGGAATTATATTACGATGATTTTGCCATTCGTCGTCGTAGGTTCATTCATGCTGTGGCTGAATCGCCGCGAATTAAATGCGATGTTATTTGGAGAAGAACGAGCGCATCATTTAGGTGTCAACGTCAAACGCCGTAAGTTTGCCATTTTGATTGGTGGATCCATCCTGACAGGTTCGGCAGTCGCGGTGTCCGGCACAATTGGCTTTGTTGGTCTAGTCGTTCCGCATATGACGCGACTTCTTTGGGGATCTGATCATCGTCATCTGCTGACATTATCGTTCATGAACGGTGCGACGTTGCTCATCATTTGCGACTTAATTGCACGGACAATCATTTCGCCGACAGAACTTCCGGTCGGTGTCATCACAGCGTTTATCGGTGCACCCGTATTTGCATTTATCTTCTATAAACAACGGAGGAAAGGAGGCATGTGAAATGTTAAAAGTCGAAAATATTTCCGGTGGTTATGGCAAAGAATCCATCGTGAAAGCTGTGACATTCACTGTCAATAAAGGCGAAGTACTCGGCATACTTGGACCCAATGGCAGTGGTAAATCCACACTTTTGAAAATTATTTCAGGCATTCTCCCGAAGGAAACGGGTTCCGTCACAATTGACGGGCAAGACGCTTCTACTTATTCACAAAAAGAATTTGCCAAAAAAGTAGCCGTCTTGCCACAACTCCATGCACATGCATTTTCCCACACTGTTCGAGAAACGGTTGAACTCGGTCGCTATCCGCACCAATCAGGACTATTTTCCTCATGGTCAGATGAAGACGAGCGCGCCGTGACCGATGCCATAACCAGTATGTCCATCACACGTTATGCTGAAAACTCGATAGAACTCCTATCCGGCGGTGAACAGCAACGTGTTTTCGTCGCACAGGCACTCGCACAGGAGGCGCCTATTTTATTACTCGATGAGCCAACGAATCACTTGGACATCGCTCACCAACAACAATTACTCGATACGATTCGTCAACAGGCAATTGACAAAGGACTCACAGTTATTTCGGTGTTTCACGATATCAATTTGGCTTCTTTATATTGCGACCGACTTCTCTTGATGGATAAAGGGCGGATTGCCAGAATAGGTGTGCCACAAGACGTAGTGATGGAAGAGGCAATCGAATCTGTTTACGGTGCGCGAATAAAATCACAGCCCCATCCTGAATTGCCAAAACCTCAAATTACACTGCTGCCGGAAACCAAAGAGGAAATTAAGCCTTTCGCCGTTGTAAAAGAGGACTTTTCGATAGCATCGGACTTTGTTGCATTACGAACAAAATATCCGTTGAAAACCATTTCCTCCGCCGTTCATAATGCTGGAACAGGCTGGTATCGGTCGTTTGTCAATCGTCATGTTGATGCTGATTACAATGTAGACGACGTCAAAGCTGAAAATACTTCCTATCTTGAACAGCAAGGTTTTCATCTGACGGATACGGTCGGTATGATGACCGCGGTCATGACGGATCATGCCGAAGTCGAGGAATACACAGGGGATTTCGGAACGATTCTGATTGCGGTAACAGCTGGCGTTGGTAATGCTGTCGATGTCTCGCAAGCACTCACGCGTGATCAGAAACCTCGTGTCGGTACAATCAATACATGGATTATCGTCAATGGCCAGCTACCTGATGAAGCATTTATCCAAGCAATGATAACGGCAACAGAAGCGAAAACGAAAGCGCTTCAAATGGAATCCATAACAGATCCGCTCACAGGCACAATTGCGACAGGTACATCGACGGACAGCCTGCTAGTCGCGGCAACACAACAAGGAGAATTCCTGCCGTATGCAGGTCCGATTACGCCGCTTGGAAAACTGATTGGCCACGGAGTTTATGACTGCACTGTACGGGCAATCCGTGCCTACAAAAAGGCGAAAGGGTGGACAACTTGATTCCTGCACATTTTATCGCCATTGCAATTGGTTTTCTGCTCGACAGAATTATTGGGGATCCACCGAAATTGCCGCATCCAGTCCGCTTAATTGGGACGTTCATTGCCAAATTGACTAGTGTTATGAATAAAGGTCGGTTCCGCACATTAAAAGGGGCGTCTACACTCTTCATCACAGTCGGGATTGTGTTAGGTATCGTTTTTGCTTTAGTAGGTTTTGCCTATCAATTCAATATCTATGTAGGTATTGGCGTGGAATCAATTCTGATCGCCGTCGGGCTGGCACAAAAAAGTTTGCGTGACGCTGCACTTGACGTTTACCGTCCGCTTGCTGCACAGGATTTACCTGCAGCACGAACGAAGTTGTCATGGATTGTCGGTCGCGATACCGATAAACTAAAAGAAAGTGGCATCGTACGTGGAACAGTTGAAACTGTGTCAGAAAATATTGCGGACGGCATTACATCGCCATTATTTTGGGCATTCCTTCTGGGAGCACCCGGTCTTTGGATGTACAAAGCAGTGAATACACTAGATTCGATGATTGGTTATAAAGACGAACGATATGAGAAGTTCGGTAAATTTTCTGCACGCGCGGACGACATTTTGAATTTCATACCAGCACGTGTGACGGGTTTTCTAATCATTTTATATGCGCCGAATAAAAGTCAGTTGTCCTTTTGGAAACGCTTTGCTGGCTGGAGTAAAGACGCAAGGAAACATCCAAGTCCAAACAGCGGATTTTTGGAGGCAGCGACGGCTTGGCAACTTGGCGTTACGCTTGGCGGAACAAGTACATACCGCGGAATCGTATCGAAGCGACCTGAGCTTGGTCCAGGCAACACCCCGCTAACCGCAATACATATTAAACAAACCATTACACAGATGCATATCATAGTGTTTATTTTCTGGCTAGTAATGACGGTGATTGGAGTGGCTTTATATGCAGTTGCCTGAACATGGCGCAAATCCGCAAAACCTTTACGCAACACTGGGCATTGAACAGCCTATACGGTTATTGGATTTCAGTGAAAATGTCAATCCGGCGGGTCCTCCTGATTCAATTACCAAGATGTGGCCAAGTTTACGAGATTTGCTTACGGCTTATCCAAATCCAGAAGGGGAGCCGTTTCTGTCAGCGGCTGCCGATTACCATGGCATTTCGACCGATTATTTATTCGCGGGGAACGGGGCGGCAGAACTGCTGGCACTTTTGGCAGAGCGTTATCGCGCAAAGCGAGCGATTGTCGTGCACCCGACATTTTCCGAATACGAAGCGACTCTCTTGGCGAAGGATGTGGAGATTGTTCGCGTTATTGCATCGGAAAGTGACGGCTTTAAATTGCCGTTGGAAGCTATCCTTGAGGCCATGACTTCAGCATCAGTTCTGTACCTTTGCACACCAAATAATCCAACTGGAATCATGCCTGAACGCACGGATTTGAACGTAATTATCAGGCATGGTGCTGAAGTAGGTTGTGAAGTCGTATTAGACGAGGCTTTTATCGATTTTGTTGATGAATCACTGTCTTTCATCGCAGAATTAAAAAATAATCCGCACGTCATCGTCGTTCGCTCTATGACGAAAATGTACGCCATTCCGGGAATACGACTCGGGTATATCGCGGCAAATCCGTCGATAATTAGGGGGATAAAAGCACTCGCGCCGCATTGGAATGTGAATGGTTTAGCTGCTCAAATCGGGGCGGTGTGCTTACAGGAAGAGCAATACCGCGAACAGGCAATTCAGTATAGTAATCGTGAACGGGAAAAAATGACACGGTTTTTAACAGACAATGCGTGCAACGTTACTGATTCTGTGACGAATTTTATTTCATTCACCCTAAGTTCTGGCAGTGATTCGAATAAGTTGTATAAAGATATGCTCGCACGTGGAATTGTCCTCCGTCATTCGCAAAACTTCCGCGGTATGGATGGCAGATGGTTGCGGATTGGCATGAAAAACGATGCGTCCATGAACATCTTGAAGGAGGAGCTGTTGCAATGGTTCGCGGAAAACTGACGTTCATAAGTGGCGGCGTTAGAAGCGGGAAAAGCTCCTATGCAGAAAAGCTGCTTGTTCATGAAGCGCAGAAAAATGCGGCCCGGCTAGTTTACATTGCCTCCGGCGTCGTAACGGACTCAGAAATGCAGGCGCGTATTGAACATCACAAATCGGATCGTTCCACTCATAGTTGGACAACCCTTGAACAACCAGTCGAGCTGGAAAAGGTATCGCCCTCCATTCAACCGGGGGATTACGTGTTATGGGATTGCCTGACGACATGGTTAGCAAATGAGTTATACACAGGTTGGGAGTCAGGAAAACCTTGTATTGGACAAGCGGGTTGTATGGAGCGCAAGGAAACACAGTTGTACACAACGATTGACACACTAGTGTCGCAAGCCGCCCATCTCGTTATTGTTTCGAATGAAGTCCTAGACGAACTGCCATCAGAATATGCTGAAACGGAATTCTACAGTAAATGGATTGGCCGCATTCACCAAGTGCTTGTCAAAAAAGCAGATACAGCAATTGAAATGGATTACGGAATCCCAATCATATGGAAAAATGATCGGCAGGAGGTGACGCAATGAATGGGCTAATTGTTTTAGGAACAGCATCAGACTCTGGAAAAACGATGATTTGTACAGCGTTGTGCCGCATTTTATCGGACGAAGGCGTGCGGGTAACACCCTTCAAATCGCAAAACATGTCTCGTTTTTCAGCGATAACGGAAAATGGCGAAGAAATGAGCCGTGCACAATTCATTCAAGCGCAAGCTGCTAGAACGAAGCCGTCGATTTATATGAATCCAATTTTGCTGAAACCAGTTGCGGACATGAAATCGGAAGTGCTTTTTTTCGGAGAGAAATTTGGTCCAATTGTTGGAATGGCGTATCGCGAACAGTTCTTCACGCGTGGAATTGAGGCCATTAACACGTCGCTTACCAAGCTGGCAGAAACGTACGAAACGGTCATTATTGAAGGTGCGGGCAGTCCTGCAGAAGTGAATCTCAACGACAGGGAAATTGTGAATATGCGCGTGGCAGAAATTGCGGATGTACCTGCTGTTTTGGTGGCAGATATTGATCGCGGAGGTGCTATCGCATCAATCGTCGGGACGCTACAACTATTACCAACTGAGCATCGAAAACGTGTCAAAGCTATTATTATCAATAAATTCCATGGTGACGTTTCTTTATTCCAAGAAGGGATTGAATTTATAGAATCCTACACTGGAGTTCCAGTGGCAGGTGTTATTCCTTATAAAATCGATCATGGCATCGAAGAGGAAGATATGGATCGACCGGTAATGAAAGCACCTGCGGGAATCGACGTCTATGATGCATGGGCAAAACATGTTAAAGCGCATCTCAACTGGCCGCTAATCAAAGAAATTTTGTCACAACCTGGTGAGATGGAATGAACGGATTGCTGCTAGCCATGCAATTTTTCACGGCAATCCCCGTTCGAAAAGAATTGCCACTCGGCCGAAGAGAAGTGACAGCAATGTATGTGGCTCTACCTTTCGTTGGAGCGGCAATTGGGCTCGCGATGTACGGAGTGTCGGAACTTCTAGTGAATTATTTACATGTTGGAACATTTCTTGCATCGGTTTTTATCGTATTGACGGCTATCATACTGACCGGCGGTTTGCACCTGGATGGCTGGGCGGATACGGGCGATGCATTCTTTTCATACAAAGATCGCGAAAAACGACTCGAAATTCTAGAGGACCCGCGACTTGGTGCATTTGGAACGATGGCGCTTGTTTTATTGATCATCGTGAAAATCGCTGTGTTCAATGAAATACTGATGCGTGGTTCAGGGAATATTGCGCTGTTTATAGCGATTCCTTTCCTAGCAAGAGCCTCTATGAACCTATATTTCTCCACTGTACGTCTTGCAAAAGATAAAGGAATCGCACACTTTTTCAAAGAAAAGATTTCAATAAATATACTAATTAGCTGGACGCTAGTAAGTAGTGCAATGACTTTATTCGCGCTAGGGTTTATGTTGACAAGTGTACTAATTCCAATTGTGATAGCGGTTGTAATTGGAATCGCATTCTTCACGTTTCGTAACTGGTCATTGAAGCATTTTGGAGGCGTCACAGGCGACCTATGTGGTGCATTCATTGAAGGAATGGAGGTATTGTTATGGCTAGCCGTTTTGTGCTTTATCTAATCCGGCATCTTCCTACTTTGGGCAATAAAGAACGGAAATATATTGGCTGGACAGATGAACCGATTTTAGATTCGGCTAATTTGAATTGGCGTCTACCCGAAGCCCCGATACACGTTTACAGCAGTGATCTTCGTCGTGCAAAACAAAGTGCTGCTCGCTATTTCCCAGATGCGTCTATTGAAACAGCTGCCAGTTGGCGCGAATGTAATTTTGGCGAGTTTGAAGGGAAAACATATGCGGAACTTGAAAAGAATAAGGACTATCGCAAATGGATTGATGATCCATATGAATTCGCACCATTAAATGGTGAAAGTTTAACAGATCTAGAAAGGCGGGTAGTGGCTGCAGTGAAACAATTGCCGAACAAGGCGGTTGTCGTGACACATGGGGGACCTATTCGCGTAGTCTTGACGAAGTTTTCATCTGAAGATAAAGGTTTTTGGTCGTGGGACATCCCGCACGGAACGGGTTACCGATTTGAATGGGAAAGCGACAAAGCATTCGAGGAGGGGGAGTCATGCACGTCTATATCGGCGGTGCCCATAACGGCAAACGAGAATACGTAAGAAAATGGCTGACCGAGCAGGGGCAAGAAAACGTACACTGGGTAGAAGGAAATTGTCTGGGAGATAGTTTCATAGTGGATAGGGAAACCATTCAGACGACTGTCATAGCTGGAGTCGAGAAGTGGCTTGCGGAAACGAATTTATCGGAACAAGCGGCCATTGATTATGTAATGAGTTGCATCGCCAAGGATAGTCAGACAGTTTTTATATTAACCGATATTGGACGGGGAATCGTTCCTATCTATGCAGACCAGCGAAAATTACGCGATGCTTGCGGCCGGCTTTATCAGCAATTAATGGCGGAAGCGGATGAAGTGACAAGAATTTGGTATGGCTTGGCAAAAACTTTAAAGAAAAGGGGAGAACAACAATGAAAATTTACACACGTACAGGGGATAAAGGGAAAACAAGTTTAATAGGGGGCCGCGTCGACAAAGACAGCCTGCGTGTTGAAGCATATGGCACGATGGATGAATTGAATTCATTTGTCGGCAAAGCAATGACGGAACTCGATCCTGCAATTTTTGCGGATATGCTGACAGATTTGGAAGCCATTCAAAACGAATTATTTGATGGTGGGGGCGACCTTGCAAACGTTATGAAAGAACGTCATTACAAATTGTCTGAGGAACCTGTTGAAGTGCTTGAGCAACGCATTGATGTGCTAATGGAAGAAGCGCCGCCATTAGAGAAATTCATCTTACCAGGTGGATCGCCTGCTGCTGCAACACTTCATATTGCACGAACTGTTGCGAGACGCGCAGAACGTCAGACGGTTACACTTTTAAAAGCAGAAGAAGATGTACCGGCAGTAGTACAACGTTATTTGAACAGGCTTTCCGATTATCTTTTCGTTGCAGCGCGCATTGCGAATTCCCGGGTTAACGTACCGGATAATGAATACGTAAGAAGTGCTAAAGTGTTCAGAACGGATAAGAAAAAGGAGGATTAATCAATGCAATTGAAACGGCTCACATTGACGGCTTTTTTTGTAGCCCTTTGTGTCATCGGTGGATTAATCAAAATCCCATCCGGCATCGGTTCTTTGGCACTTGATACTGTACCGGCACTCATTTCCGCGGCCTTTCTCCCACCGGTATTTTCGGGGATAGTCGGGATGCTTGGGCACATGGCCTCCGCTATGAATTCGGGGTTTCTGTTAGGTCCATTTCATGTGCTCGTTGCACTTGAAATGTTCGTCATCGTTATCGTCTTTGCCCGCCTACACAAAGCGGGACGCAATCTAACGAAGTGGATTTTTTTCGTAGTGGCAAACGGTTTAATTGCACCACTGCCGTTTTATTTCCTGATTTCGCCGGCATTTTTCCTCGGAGCAGTTCCATTTCTCTTACTTACGACAATCGTTAACGCAATTGTTGCGGCAGTTGTCATGCCGGCACTTCAGCATGTGGTGGATGGTCGCATGGGGGCACTTCGATGAGAAATGCCATTGATATCGGCAACGGTTTCATCGTGACAACGGATAATTCAGGCGGCATCGGTGAAAAGTTGCAGGATATAGTTAACGTACCGGACCGCGTCACAGCGTATTTTGCGGCCCGCGTTGCATTGCTTGAACAATGGGCGACGCATGCAGAACCTGTTTCGATCCTCATTCACAATTTTAGTGGCAGCGCGAGTTGGGAAAGTTACGTGGCAGGTGTGACGGATTTATTCCACGAGTCGGGGCTTGAGGTTCCGCCTATCAATGGCAGTTCAGAAACCAATATGGAACTTGTTCAGTCAGCGATGGCAGTAACAATCATCGGCAAAAAGATGGAAGCACCAGCTCCGAAAAAGAGTGTATGGTTTACTTACGGTACACCGCTCGTTGGAGATGAAGTACGAAATCGCGTAGATGAAATTGCGTCCGTCCAGCTTATTCACGAGGCAATGAAAAGTGGAATCGTCCATCAAATCTGGCCAGTTGGCTCAAGCGGGATTTTACAAGAGGTCCGTTTGTTAACTGGAATTAAGGAAGCGCGCGTCGAAACCGCGCTGGATTCGATGAAATCAGCGGGACCGTCGACAGTGGTTCTCCTAGCCATTCCTGAAATGAATATCGAGGAAGCTAAAGCACTTTTCGGTGTCCATTTGAATAAACTAATGATGATTACTTAAAACCTGCATTGTCTTTGCAGGTTTTTCTAACTTTTAATAGTGAGACCGATCATATAATCGACGCGCCGATTATGTCTGCTGGCTAACCGATCATATAACCGTCCTGTCGATCATAACTGCTGGCTGGCCGATCATATAATCGACTTGCCGAACAAATCTGCTGGCACCCGATCATATAACCGTCGCGCCGATCAAATCTGCTGGCCACCGATCATATAACCGTCCTGCCGATCATATCCGCTGGCTAACCGATCATATAATTGTCTTGTCGATCATATCCGCCAGCCACCGATCATATAATCGTCTTGCCGATCATATCCGCTGGCTAACCGATCATATAATTGTCTTGTCGATCATATCCGCCAGCCACCGATCATATAACCGTCGCGCCGATCATATCCGCCAGCCACCCAATCATATTATCGCCGCGCCGATCATATCCACCAGCCACCCGATCATATCTTCCACCAACCCTCCAACTAATTTCACCAATATCTCAAAACTATCAAAACTTTTAGTTGACTGAACGCTCATTCATAATTAAACTAGAAAATAGACATCGACACGATACTTATTTTCGACTACACTATCTGTACTATTCAAACAACAAGGGAAGGGGAGATAATAAATGCATCCATTGATCATTGCCAACTGGATTTTGTTTCTCGCGGTCGTGGCCTACGCGCTTGCGTTGTTCACATATCTAATCAAAACACGCATTCAATTTATCAAACTGGGGAGAAAAGAAGAGTTTGATAATAACATTTCGGAACGTCTCCGCAAAATATGGATTTACGTCTTCGGACAAAAGAAATTATTAAAAGATAAAAAGAGTGGAGCTATCCACGTTATGTTTTTCTACGGGTTTTTACTCGTACAGTTTGGAGCTATCGATCTTGTCTGGAAAGGGTTAAAACCGGGATCACACTTACCATTTGGTTCAGTATATCCTGTCTTTACAATCTTCCAGGAAATCGTTGCTGTAACAATACTTGTCGCGGTTGTGTGGGCATTCCACCGCCGTTATGTTGAGAAGCTCGTGCGTTTAAAACGTGGATGGAAATCCGGACTTGTCCTTATTTTCATCGGGGGACTTATGCTTTCAACATTACTTGCAAACGGTATGAACATGATTTGGCAAGGACATGAAACGACATGGATGGAACCAATCGCATCGACGATTGCTACAGTATTCAGTTTCATGCCGGAAACTGGGGCGGCCGTCATATTCTTCATTGCTTGGTGGATCCATCTGCTAATCTTACTGACGTTCCTCGTCTATGTGCCACAATCGAAACATGCGCACTTGATCGCAGGACCTGCTAACGTTTATTTCCACCGTCTTGATCATGCAGGCCGTTTAAAGCCAATCGACTTCGAAGCATTGGAAGATGTAGAAGAAGGAGAAGAGATGCCGCCGCTTGGAGTAGGTAAAATAACTGACTTCACGCAGCTGCAAATGATCGACTTATACGCTTGTGTTGAATGTGGACGTTGTACGAATATGTGTCCAGCATCTGGAACAGGTAAAATGCTGTCTCCGATGGATCTCATAACGAAACTACGTGATAACCTGACAAATACAGGTGCACTTGTGACAAAGCAGAAACCGTGGGTACCAACACTCGCGTTCAATAAAACAAAAGGCAACCAGATTGCATTTGCAGCTGGACTTGAAGGCGCTACAATGGATGACATTTACAACCCGTCCCTCATCGGCGATATCATCACGGAAGAGGAAATCTGGGCTTGTACAACATGTCGTAACTGTGAAGACCAATGTCCGGTTATGAATGAACACGTTGACAAAATCATCGACCTTCGCCGTTATCTTGTTATGACAGAAGGGAAAATGGATCCGGATGCACAACGCGCGATGACAAACATCGAACGTCAAGGGAATCCATGGGGGCTTAACCGTAAAGAGAAAGAAAACTGGAGAGATGCACGTCCAGATCTTCATATTCCAACGGTCAAAGAATTGAAAAAAGCGGGCGAAGAATTTGACTATCTGTTCTGGGTGGGGTCAATGGGGTCATTCGACAACCGTTCACAAAAAATCGCCTTATCATTTGTCCATCTGATGAATGAAGCGGGCATCAAGTTCGCCATTCTTGGCAATAAAGAGAAGAACTCTGGAGATACGCCGCGTCGTTTGGGGAATGAGTTTTTATTCCAAGAGTTGGCTACCGCCAATATTGAAGAATTCGAAAAAGCGGGCGTCACAAAACTTGTTACCATTGACCCGCATGCCTACAATATCTTCAAAAATGAATACCCTGACTTCGGATTTAAAGCAGAAGTAGTCCATCATACGGAAATGCTTTACGAACTTGTTGTCCAAGGGAAGTTGAAACCGGAGCATGCAATCGACGAAACAATTACGTTCCATGATTCATGTTATCTAGGTAGATACAACGACGTTTATGATCCGCCACGTGAAATTCTTAAAGCAATTCCTGGCGTAAATCTCGTCGAAATGAAACGTAATCGTGAAGACGGCATGTGCTGTGGAGCGGGCGGAGGACTTATGTGGATGGAAGAAGACACTGGCCACCGTATCAACGTCGCTCGTACAGAACAAGCACTTGAAGTCAGCCCGGGGATCATATCATCCGGCTGTCCATACTGCTTGACGATGTTGTCAGACGGCACGAAAGCGAAAGAAGTAGAAGAGTCTGTCGGCACATATGATATCGCCGAACTACTAGAACGTTCGATTTTCGGTGAGGATTGGCAGCCAGCTGAAGAGGCTGAAGTAGAGTCTATTTTGCAATAAGCCATTGCGGAACAATCAGTATTGTCGTACAATTAATAGAATAGTGAACTATGATTTGTGAAATCAAAAGGAGTGGAAACACTCCTTTTTTCTTAAACTCTTATCGAGCGAGCGTTCAGTCGCTCAATTCAAATGAGAATGAAAGCGTTACCAACAATCATCAAAGGGGCGATAGATATGGGAAGAACGGTCATAGTAAATGGGGCAAGAACACCATTCGCAAAATTTGGCGGAGCGTTAAAGTCACTGACGGCAAGCGATCTTGGGGGGATTGCTATCAAAGATGCATTAAATCGTGCGGGCGTGAAAGCAGATGAAGTCGGTGAAGTCATCATCGGAACGGTATTGCAAGCAGGCCAAGGTCAAATTCCTTCTAGGCAAGCAGCGACGAAAGGTGGACTTCCTTGGTCGGTGAAAACGGAGACCATCAACAAAGTATGTGCATCAGGCATGCGCAGCGTAACTCTTGGCGACCAGTTGATCCGTCTTGGCGATGAAGAAGTCATTGTTGTGGGCGGTATGGAGTCTATGTCCAATGCCCCTTACTACGTACCAAAAGCACGATTTGGGTTGAAAATGGGTGATGCAGAACTGATCGACGGTATGATCTACGATGGACTTTCTTGTTCATTCTCACCCGACCGCGTCCATATGGGCACATACGGTAACTCGACAGCTGAAGAATTTGCACTGACGCGCGTTGCACAGGACGCATGGTCACTCCGTAGTCATGAACGTGCATTGCAAGCGATTGACGCAGGATTGTTCGCACAAGAAATCGTTCCAGTCGAAATCCCGCAGCGTAAAGGTGATCCGATTTTAGTCGATACGGATGAAGCACCACGCCGCAACACATCGCTCGAATCACTGGCGAAATTGCGACCGGCATTCGGCAAAGACGGCACAATTACGGCAGGAAACGCACCAGGCGTAAATGACGGAGCATGTGCACTTGTGTTGATGAATGAAGAGCGTGCGCTAAAAGAAGGAAAAACACCATTAGCAGTCATTATTGGTCATGCAGAAGTGGCTATAGAACCTGCAAACTTCCCGCAAACACCTGGGCTTGTCATTAATGCATTACTTAAAAAGACGGGTAAGAAACTAGAAGATATAAAACTCTTTGAAATAAACGAAGCATTTGCAGCTGTTGCTCTCGCAAGTTCACAAATTGCAGAACTGGATCCTGAAAAAGTGAACGTCAATGGCGGTGCAGTTGCACTCGGTCACCCGATTGGCGCAAGCGGAGCGCGTATTATCTTGACACTTGCGCATGAACTGAAACGCCAAGGTGGCGGTATCGGTATTGCAGCAATTTGTTCAGGCGGAGGCCAAGGCGACGCAATTATGATCGAAGTAGCAAAATCGGAATAATGTGGAGGCGTTAATCAATGGATATTAAAAAAATAATGGTGATCGGTGCAGGACAAATGGGCGGAGGAATTGCTCAAGTCTGTGCACAAGCCGGCTTCGACGTAAAACTGAATGATATAAAAGAAGAATCATATGCTAAAGGGCTTGCAGTTATTACAAAGAATCTGTCTCGCAATGTCGAAAAAGGTCGCATGACAGAAGATGAAAAATCCGCAGTCCTTGGTCGCATAACGAAATCACTCGATCTGCAAGATGCATCGGACGTTGACATTGTCATCGAAGCAGCAGTTGAAAATATGGATATCAAAAAGTCCATATTCGCGAAGTTGGACGAAATCGCTCCGCAACATGCAATTCTTGCATCCAATACATCTTCACTTCCAATCACGGAAATCGCGGCGGCAACAAAACGTCCTGAACAAGTGATTGGCATGCATTTTATGAACCCAGTTCCAGTGATGAAACTAGTTGAAATTATCCGCGGTCTTGCAACTGCTGACGACGTGTACAAAGCGGTGGAAGACATGACAGTGAAATTGTCTAAAACACCGGTAGAAGTAAATGACTTTCCAGGATTCGTCGCAAACCGAATTCTTATGCCGATGATTAACGAAGCAATTTACACGCTCTATGAAGGCGTTGCAACAGAACAAGCGATTGACGAAGTCATGAAACTCGGCATGAATCACCCAATGGGTCCGCTTCAGCTCGCAGACTTTATTGGACTCGATACATGTCTATATATTATGGAAACGCTACACGAAGGATTTGGCGATTCGAAATATCGCCCATGTCCCCTCCTAAGAAAATATGTAAAAGCAGGATGGTTAGGGAAGAAGTCAGGCCGAGGATTTTACGTTTACGAATAACTAATGCTTACATTTAAAGGGGAAATCATAATGGATTTAACATTCACCGAAGAACAGCAGATGATGCGCGACATGGTACAAAGTTTTGCGAAGACTGAAATCGAACCGTTCATTCCACGTATGGAAGCTGGGGAATTTCCACGTGACATTTTAAAGAAAATGGGCGGACTCGGCTTGATGGGCATTACTGTCCCAGAAGAATATGGTGGGGCAGGCATGGATTTCATCTCATATATTAGCGCCATCCATGAACTGTCGAAAGTAAGCGCCGTTGTCGGTGTCATTCTTTCCGTTCATACATCGGTTGGAACTAACCCGATTATGTATTTCGGTAACGACGAACAGAAAAACCGTTACCTCCCAAAATTGGCAAGCGGCGAATACCTTGGTGCTTTCTGCCTGACAGAAGCATCATCTGGTTCTGACGCAGGATCTCTTAAAACACGTGCGGTCAAAAAAGACGATCATTATGTGCTTAACGGTTCTAAAATGTTTATTACCAACGGTGGGGAAGCAGATGTCTACATCGTCTTTGCATCGACAGATCCATCTAAAGGGACTTACGGTATCTCAGCATTCATCGTCGATAAAGATACACCTGGCCTCGTCATTGGAAAAGATGAACGGAAAATGGGACTTCACGGTTCGAGAACAGTAGAGCTGTCGTTTGATCAAATGAAAGTTCCACTAGAAAACTTACTTGGTGAAGAAGGCGGTGGCTTCAAAATTGCGATGGCAAATCTCGACGTCGGTCGTATCGGCATAGCGGCACAAGCACTCGGTATCGCAGAAGCAGCACTTGAAGCGGCAACAGGTTACGCGAAAGATCGTGTTCAGTTCGGCAAGCCGATTGCTGCTCAGCAAGGCGTAGGATTTAAACTTGCGGACATGGCAACTGCAGTCGAAGCAGCAAAACTACTCGTCTACCGCGCTGCACAACTGCGTGCAGAAGGACTCCCGTGTGGAAAAGAAGCCTCGATGGCTAAGCTATTTGCTTCAAAAGCGGCAGTCGAAGGATCAATTGAAGCAGTTCAAGTATTCGGCGGTTATGGCTATACAGAAGATTACCCAGTCGAGCGCTATTTCCGTGACGCAAAAGTAACTGAAATCTACGAAGGCACAAGTGAAATTCAACGTATTGTTATTTCGAAACATCTGATGAAGTGATGTACGCGTTCTTAGTGTAATTGCAACTATGAAGTTTTAATTGTAACTATCTACGTGTAATTGCAACTATGGGATTCTAACTGCAACTTTCCAATCGTAATTGCAAACCGAACAACGAAGAGTTCGGTTTGTATAATACCTGTGCCCTTTACAGAGATTATACAATAAATACCAATGATGAATACCAACCAAATACCAAATAAGGTGGGAAACCCAATGAACTTTAAATTATCCGAAGAACACGAAATGATCCGTAAAATGGTCCGCGACTTTGCGGAAAATGAAGTCGCACCAACAGCAGCAGAACGTGATGAAGAAGAACGTTTCGACATGGATATCTTCAAAAAAATGGCGGACCTTGGCCTAACAGGTATTCCTTGGCCTGAAGAGTATGGCGGCATCGGCAGTGACTTTCTCGCATATTGTATCGCTGTAGAAGAACTGTCACGCGTTTGTGCTTCAACAGGCGTCACACTTTCTGCGCACACATCTCTAGCGGGATGGCCGGTATTTAATTACGGAACGGAAGAACAAAAACAACAATACCTTCGTCCAATGGCAGAAGGTACGAAAATGGGGGCATACGGTCTAACGGAGCCTAGTTCTGGTTCTGATGCAGGCGGCATGCGCACAACAGCGAAACGTGACGGCGACGACTACGTAATAAATGGTTCTAAGATTTTCATTACAAACGGCGGCATTGCGGACATCTACATCGTCTTCGCAGTTACTGATCCAGATTCAAAACATAAAGGAACAAGTGCATTTATCGTAGAAAAAGATTTCCCTGGTTTCTCAGTTGGGAAAAAAGAGCGTAAACTCGGCATTCGTTCATCGCCTACAACTGAAATCATGTTCGACAACTGTCGTGTTCCAAAAGAAAATCTACTTGGCGAAGAAGGGCAAGGATTCATCATCGCTATGAAAACACTTGACGGCGGCCGTAACGGAATTGCTGCACAAGCAGTCGGGATTGCACAAGGGGCACTTGACGCAGCTGTTGACTATGCGAAAGAGCGCGTTCAATTCGGTAAACCTATCGCTGCAAACCAAGGCATCGGCTTTAAATTGGCAGATATGGCGACAGCAACGGAAGCTTCAAGATTGTTAACATACCAAGCTGCATGGCTCGAGTCGAATAATTTACCATATGGTCAAGCATCTGCAATGGCAAAACTAATGGCTGGAGATACAGCTATGAAAGTTACAACAGACGCTGTTCAGGTTTTCGGCGGTTACGGGTATACAAAAGATTATCCTGTTGAGCGTTATATGCGTGATGCGAAAATTACGCAGATCTACGAAGGAACGCAAGAAATTCAGCGTCTCGTTATCTCCCGAATGCTGACGAAATAAGCGGGGAGGTGTAGGAAAGTGAATAAACGAGAAGTGAAATCGTCTGTCAAAGATGAAAGTCTGATTGAAAAACGGCGTGAACAGATGATTCGTGGTGCGGTGAAACTTTTTAAAGAGAAGGGATTCCACCGCGCGACAACCCGAGAAATCGCGAAAGAAGCGGGATTTAGCATCGGAACGCTTTATGAATATATTCGCACCAAGGAAGATGTACTCTACCTCGTTTGTGACAGTATTTATAACGAAGTGCATGACCGCCTTTCTGCCCTGCCTACCCAAGAAGGGACAGTGGATGGACTGCGAGTGGCCATTAATCAGTATTATCATTTGATTGACGATATGTCGGACGAATTTCTGGTCATGTACCAAGAATCAAAATCTCTACCGAAAGATGCACTGCAATATGTTCTGAAAAAAGAAATGGAAATGGTCGCTTTGTTTGAGAATCTTTTAGAAATGTGTGCAAAGTCGGGGGAACTGCGCATTTCAGAAGAAGAAGTCGGCATCGCGGCACATCATATCGTCGTACAAGGACAGATGTGGGCATTTCGCAGATGGGCATTGCATAGAAGTTATACGATAGAAACCTATATACGTGTTCAAACAGACCAACTTTTTAAAGGGTTAATTGGGTAAAACGTTCATTAATGCAAAGGGGTGTTCCACATATGGCAACAGTTGAGATTTATAAACCGAAACACCATATCCGGTTCGTTACAGCGTCGAGTCTTTTCGACGGGCATGACGCATCCATCAATATCATGCGTCGTATTATGCAAGCGAGCGGCGCAGAAGTAATTCACTTGGGGCATAATCGTTCAGTCGAGGAAGTTGTCAACGCGGCCATTCAAGAAGACGTTCAAGCAATTGCGATGTCTTCGTACCAAGGCGGGCATGTTGAGTACTTTAAATATATGTATGACCTTCTTCAGGAAAAAGGGGCACCGCATATTCGCATTTACGCAGGTGGCGGCGGAGTTATCATCCCGAAGGAAATCAAAGAACTGCATGACTACGGTATTACATGGATTTTCTCTCCTGAAGATGGGCGTAAAATGGGTCTTCAAGGGATGATTAATCGGATGTTGGAGCAATGTGATTACCTCACAGCGACTGACAATGAAATGGAAAACCTTGAAAAAATAACTGTCGACCAACCCGAAATCCTCGCGAATGTGATTACGTACGTGGAAGAAATGTACGGTCAGAATGATGCGCAAGCAGTTGCAGTTGTTGAAAAAGCACGTACACTTTCTAAAAATACACCGGTTCTTGGGATTACTGGAACAGGTGGAGCGGGGAAAAGTTCGCTTACTGACGAATTAATTCGCAGATTCCTCCACGAACTACCGGAAAAAAGAGTCGCAATCCTATCGATTGACCCAACGAAACAGAAAACAGGTGGGGCTTTACTTGGCGACCGTATTCGTATGAATGCCATCTTCAATAAGCGCGTATTCATGCGAAGTCTCGCAACACGAGGTTCCCGTACAGAGCTTTCTGGAGCGATTCGGGATGTGTTAGACATTGTGAAAACAGTCGGTTTCGACCTAATCGTTGTTGAAACAAGTGGAATCGGGCAAGGGGATGCTGAAATTACGGAAGTTTCCGATGCTTCGATGTATGTCATGACAAGCGAGTTCGGTGCGCCGACACAACTTGAAAAGATTGACATGATTGATTTCGCAGACCTAATTGTCATCAATAAATTCGAACGTAAAGGCTCTGAAGATGCATTGCGCCAAGTGCAAAAACAATATCAACGCAGTCATCTTCTGTGGGATAAAGATCTCGATACAATGCCAGTGTACGGCACAATCGCAAGCCAATTCAACGACAAAGGGACGAATTCACTCTTTGCAGCACTCGTTTCCGTATTGAACGACAAATGCGGCCTCGACTGGGAAACATCTTACGGACAATTCGTCAAAACACAAAAACAAAACGTCATCATCCCGAACGACCGTCAGCAATATTTACGTGAAATCTCTGATACGGTCCGTGGGTACCATAAAAAATCTGAAGTGCAGGAAACGCTTGCACGCAAATTATTCCAGCTCGAAGGAGCCATTCAAACGGTCAACGAACAAGCGCCAGACGATGCGCTCGTGACTTCACTGCAATCACTTGCGGAAGGCATTAAAGAAGAATTGACGTCAGAGTCGAAACGTATCCTCGCAAACTGGGATAAATTGAAAGAAGCCTACGCGGGCGATGAATTCATCACAAAAGTTCGCGGTAAAGAACTGCGCACTGCTTTGACAACCACAAGTCTTTCAGGATTAAAAATCCCGAAAGTCGCGTTGCCGAAATTCAAAGATTACGGTGAAATTCTTCGCTGGGTTTATAAAGAAAACGTCCCGGGGTCCTATCCATATACAGCTGGCGTATTCCCATTCAAACGTGAAGGCGAAGATCCAAAACGTCAATTTGCCGGAGAAGGAACACCGGAACGGACGAATCGTCGTTTCCACTATTTATCGAAAGATGACGATGCGAAACGACTGTCAACGGCGTTCGACTCTGTGACATTATACGGAGAAGACCCGGATGAACGTCCAGATATTTACGGAAAAGTTGGGGAGTCTGGCGTCAGTATCTGTACGTTAGAAGATATGAAGAAACTGTACGAAGGTTTCGATCTGTGTGCACCGGCAACGTCTGTTTCCATGACTATTAACGGTCCAGCACCGATTATTCTTGCCATGTTTATGAATACAGCAATCGATCAACAAGTGCGCATCAACGAGGAAAAACTTGGGCGGGCACTAACTGTTGAAGAATTCATTGAAGTCAAAGAAGGAACGCTTCAAGCAGTTCGTGGAACAGTGCAAGCAGATATTCTGAAAGAAGACCAAGGACAGAATACATGTATCTTCTCAACAGAATTCGCGCTTCGCATGATGGGGGATATCCAGCAGTACTTCATCGATGAAAAAGTACGTAATTACTACTCGGTGTCGATTTCTGGCTACCATATTGCAGAAGCAGGCGCAAACCCGATTTCACAATTGGCATTCACACTATCAAATGGCTTCACATATGTAGAATATTATTTGAGCCGCGGTATGAATATCGATGATTTCGCTCCGAATTTATCGTTCTTCTTCTCGAATGGCCTTGATCCGGAATATACGGTTATCGGACGCGTTGCTCGCCGCATTTGGGCAGTCGCGATGCGTCAGAAATACGGCGCCAACGAACGTAGCCAAAAATTGAAGTACCATGTCCAAACATCAGGCCGCAGCTTGCACGCGCAGGAAATTGATTTTAACGATATCCGCACAACGCTGCAGGCGCTTATGGCATTGCAGGATAACTGTAACTCGCTCCATACGAACGCGTATGACGAAGCCATTACAACGCCAACGGAAGAATCAGTTCGTCGTGCGATGGCTATCCAAATGATTATTACAAATGAGCACGGCCTATCGAAAAATGAAAATCCACTTCAAGGCGCATTTATTGTCGATGAATTAACGGATCTCGTTGAAGAAATGGTCTTGCGCGAATTTGAAAGCTTAAATGACCGCGGCGGCGTGCTCGGTTCGATGGAAACACAATACCAACGCGGTAAAATCCAAGAAGAATCGATGCATTATGAAATGAAAAAGCATTCAGGTGAGTTGCCAATTATTGGCGTTAACACATACTTGAACCCGAATCCACCGTCGTCTGATGACGTCGATAACATGGAAATCGCGCGTGCCACACAAGACGAGAAAGAAACACAAATCCTCAACTTACGTGCATTCAAAAGCTTGCATGCCGATCAAACCGAAGAAGCCTTGAAGAAGTTGAAAGAAGTAGCTGTTTCAGGCGGTAACATCTTCCAAGAACTAATGGAAACGGTAAGAGTAGCAAGCTTAGGGCAAATTACCAACGCGTTATATGAAGTAGGCGGGCAGTATAGACGGAATATGTAATACGAAATGCGGAAGGCGTCTGGACGCTGGAGCTGGACAATTAGGGATGGCAGTCTAAAAGCGCAACTGCATAACCGACTTCCTGTAGACATCGAATCCGTGCAAACTTCGGTTTAGCACGGATTTTCCTTTTTTAGTGTGTAGTACCGTCCGCTGTCATAATGCGTTTTACTCCATGCTGCCGGGGGATTGCCCCATCTATGTAAATCGGGCGAGAGGCATCCCTAAGCGCCATAGCGGTATTGAATGAAATCACTATGTCCATTATTCCCCTGGAAAGTGTTTGGTATGTACTTTTCTTTTATATGGATATTGCTTGTAATTTTCACGTATAATAGAGAGAATGACTGGAAGGGGTGCGGGCGTGAAACTATATATACATATAATGATCATAGCCACCCTTGCCACCCTCTTTTTTCTGCTATATGATAAAGGATTAGGTGCTATCCCTTTTTTACTTTCTGGGGCTTATTTGGGGTTTATTTGTGTGACAGAACTTCGACACTCCAAAAAGAATAAAAGAATGTAGCATATTTTGGACTGTATTGTTTATAATGATAAGTATGTTTGTGTTTATAGAAAGGACGTGCGTTAATTGAACATCCGTGAAATGACGAAAGAACAACTGATAGAAGAATCGATGATTGATATCGCATATGCGGTTTTGGCGGAAAGAAAAGAACCGCTAACATTGCTTCAGCTGATGGACGCAATCCGTAAACTGAATGGCATAACTGAACGAGTTATGAGAACAAAATTACAACAATTCTATACAGACATGAACATTGACGGGAGATTCCTTGCTATCAACGACAACCGTTGGGGATTGCGCGAATGGTATCCGGTTGATCAAATCGAAGTAGAAACAGCTCCAGTCGTAAAAGTACGCAAGAAGAAAAAGAAAAAAGCGTTGCTTGAAGACGACGACATCATTGAAGACGAGGATGACGAGGATGAGTTGTTCGATGAAGAATTCGATGAACTAATCGATGACGATGAAGACGACGACGATGACGACGAGGAAGAAGAAGACGTTGTCGAGATCGAAGTAGATCTTATTGATCCAGACGACGAGCTTGAAATCATCCCTGATGATGCAGAGCTTGAGCTTGATGAAGAAGACGAAGAAGAGGAAGATGAAGACGAGGATGAAATCAAGGAATAATTACTTGACTTCACACGTCCGACACTATAACATTTTGACTGGGCTCCTTAAATGGACATGAATCAGTGTATATGCGCTCCTCCTGTAGATACTGTCTACAGACGGGGCGCTTTTTATTGTTTTAACATTATTCCGCAGAACTCCAAACCCCTGCTGAATAATGTTAAAGCCTCCGGCGGATGTCACAGATTTTGATGGGAATGAATTGAGTAGACTCACGGCCTGCATGATGCAGGTTGATTAGCTGTTGTCGCAAGGAAACGACGCATTTAAGCTAGCTTCCATACTTGATCTGTACGCAAATACGTCAAGGCGAATTTGATTTAACTAGAACGAACCAGACGAATGGAGGAGTAAAACATGACAAAGTATATTTTCGTAACCGGTGGCGTTGTCTCATCACTAGGTAAAGGTATCAACGCAGCATCACTTGGACGACTATTAAAATCTCGAGGACTTCAGGTGACAATCCAAAAATTCGATCCATACATTAACCTTGACCCAAGAATGATGAGTCCTTTACAGCATGGTGAGGTCTTCGTTACAGAAGATGGAGCAGAAACGGATCTAGACCTAGGTCATTATGAACGTTTTATTGACATCAAATTGAACAAGTATTCGAACGTTACGATGGGGAAAGTATATTCATCTGTCCTACAAAAAGAACGTCGCGGTGAATACAATGGAGCAACTGTCCAAGTCATCCCTCATATTACAAATGAAATCAAAAGCCTGATCAAACGTGCTGGAAAAGAAACGAACGCAGACGTCGTCATTACAGAAATTGGTGGCAGTGTCGGCGATATCGAATCCCTTCCTTATCTAGAAGCACTTCGTCAGATGAAAACGGATCTTGGGAAAAGTGACGTTATGTATATTCATAACACCCTTATTCCTTACTTGCATGCAGCCGGTGAAATGAAGACAAAACCTACACAGCATAGTGTTAAGGAACTTCGGAGTCTCGGAATTCAGCCAAATATGATTGTTGTACGAAGCGAATATCCAGTACCGCAAGAAATGAAAGATAAGATTGCTTTGTTCTGTAATATCAAACCAGAAGAAGTCATCGAAGCACTTGACGCGGAAACGCTATACGAAGTACCACTTAGATTGCATGAACAGAATATGGATCAAATCGTAGTAGATTTCCTTGAACTTGAGACGAAACAACCTGATATGACAGAAATAAAAGAACTGGTAACACTTGTGAAATCCCTTTCGAAAAAAGTTCGTATCGGACTTGTCGGGAAGTATGTTGAAATGCAGGATGCATATATTTCAGCGGTTGAAGCACTTCGCCACGCAGGTTACGGTTTCGACACAGAAATTGAAATAAAATGGATCAATTCGGAAGATGTAACAGCACAGAGTGCAGCTGAATTATTATCGGATGTCGACGGAATCCTCGTTCCAGCTGGTTTTGGAAAACGTGGTATCGATGGTAAAATTGAAGCAATTACTTATGCCCGTATAAATGGCATCCCGTTTTTCGGAATCGGCTTAGGCATGCAATTAGCTGCAGTCGAATACGCACGCAATGTTATGGGAATTGAAAACGCTCATTCAGTTGAATTTGATAAAGATACGGAAAATCAAATTATTGAGAGTCCTCCTGAAAGTAATGGTAATCCAGAAAGTTACTTCAGACTTGGCGCTTACCCATGTAAATTAAAAGAAGGAACGAAAGCGCGTGCTGCTTACGGCGAAGAGTTGATTTACGAACGTCACCGTAATCGCTATGAATTTAATAATGAATACCGCGAGCAATTCGAAGCTGCAGGTATGAGGATTTCTGGTATAAGCCCGAATGAACAACTCGTGGAAATCATAGAATTAGAAGGTCACCCATTCTTTGTCGGTGTCTCGTTCCACCCAGAATTCGCATCTCGCCCAACACGCCCACAACCGCTATTCCGCGAGTTCTTAGGAGCGATAATCGCTGGAAAAGAATAACGTTTCGGTTGCAACCTGTTGGACTAGCCGTATATAGAGCGCGCGACCGATTATATATGCCGCTCAACCAAGCATATCGGGCATCTACCCGATCATATGTATTGGCCAACCGAGCATATCCGTCGCTCGACCAATCATATCGGTCACGCAACCAATCATATCCACCAATCACCAACTAAAAAAGCTGCACATAAACGGGGAATTCCCGCTTATGTGCAGCTTTTACTTGTTTTTAATCCTTGTCTAAAATCATTTCATCATAGGCAATCTTCACAGCTTCATAAACAAACAACGCACTGAGCGCATGCGGCTGAACAATCCGTTCACCGTCGTCACCTGGTAATAAACCACGTGTAAGCCCAGTCGATATATATGTATAGGATAATTCTTCAAGTTCATTGCCGTTGCCTGGTTTTTCAGCGGCGAGTGCGGCAAAAGGAATGAATCGTCCAGCAAGTTGCTGTGCAAGTTCTAATGCAGGCCTATCCGTCGCAGACCGAGTTAATAGCCAAATCCGGTCGGCTGCTGTAATGTCCATCCCGAACTCATAACGAACGGCACCACTAAGTGGATCGGTACTGTGAAAGGCGGTTGCGGTAACTGCCTCCATTTCACCGAATCCCGCAATAATAACACGACCTTCCCCAATTGTTGCCTGTGCGAGAAGACGGGCTGTTTCTTCAATAGACTCTTCACCATTTCCAGCGATACGCTGAAGAAGTCCGCTGATTTGTGTCGTCAACATTTTCAAAATTACCACCTCCACCTAATTATAGGAAAAGGAGCATGGAAAGCAAAGGACAAAGTTTTGTCAAAAAAAGAAGGGTATCTGTGACATTTGTCAAATAAGTAGGTATAACAACATGGGATTGCAGAAAGAGGGAATGGAGATTGAAAAGTCTTTTAATTGTGGATGATCAAAAGGGGATACGACTTTTGTTGGATGAAGTATTCCGCCGGGAAGGGTTTAAAACAACCCTCGCAGCAAATGGATTAGAAGCGCTCCAAGCGGTGGAACAAGAAGTGCCAGGCTGTGTACTGCTTGATATGAAAATGCCGGGCATAGATGGATTAGAGGTTTTAAAAAGATTAAAAATCGGCTGGCCAGAGATACCAGTCATCATGATGACTGCGTACGGTGAAATTGAATTAACAGAAGATGCATTGAAAACTGGGGCTATGAAATACTTTACTAAGCCGTTTGATATTTATGAAGTCCGTGATGCGGTGAACGCGATGTTTGAAAACTGACAAAGCAGGCAGTGGTAAACACTGGCTGTTTTTGTTATGATATTGGTGGTATACAATAATCACACTATTCTTTTCAAGATCCTAAGGAGGAATTCGCATGGCACTTGTCTCCATGAAAGAAATGATGATCAAAGGGAAAAAAGAAGGGTACGCAATAGGTCAGTTTAATATAAACAACCTTGAATATACGCAAGCGATTTTACTAGCGGCACAAGAAGAACAATCTCCTGTTATCCTTGGGGTATCCGAAGGTGCAGCACGTTATATGGGCGGTTTCACAACGGTTGTCCACATGGTGAAAGGTCTTATGCACGATTATAAAATTACAGTTCCTGTTGCAATTCATTTGGATCACGGTTCAAGCTTCGAAAAATGTAAAGAAGCAATTGAAGCAGGTTTCACTTCCGTTATGATCGACGCTTCATCAAAACAACTTGCGGAAAATATTGAAATTACGAAAAGTGTAGTTGATTATGCGCATGAACGGGGAGTTTCTGTAGAAGCAGAACTTGGGGTCGTTGGAGGCCAGGAAGACGATATTATTGCTGAAGGCGTCATTTATGCGAACCCTGCAGAATGTAAAGAGCTTGTGGACAAAACAGGAATCGACTGTCTTGCACCTGCATTAGGATCAGTCCACGGACCATATAAAGGCGAGCCAAACCTTGGTTTCAAGGAAATGGAAGAAATTTCAAGTCAATCTGACCTACCGCTTGTCCTTCATGGCGGAACAGGTATTCCGATAAAAGATATCCAAAAATCTATTTCATTCGGAACGGCTAAAATTAACGTCAATACAGAAAACCAAATACAAGGAACAAAAGCTGTACGTGAAACACTTGCGGCAGACGCTGAAGCCTATGATCCACGTAAATTCTTGACGCCAATGCGCGATGCCATCAAAGTAACGGTTATCGGTAAAATGCGCGAATTCGGTAGTTCACAAAAAGCTTAATTATATTTAGTTAACAGAAAGAGGAGAAACATCAATGGTGATGTATTCTCCTTCTTTTAAGAGTTTTTCGGAGCTCTTCATAAAGTTTTTACTATAGAGTATTCATTCATTATAAGGGGGATTTTATTCATGAAGTTTTTCATCGATACAGCTAATTTTGAAGAAATCAAAGAAGCGCATACTTGGGGCATACTATCAGGAGTTACAACAAATCCTTCACTTGTTGCGAAAGAAGATGTACCTTTTCATGATAGGTTGCGAGAAATTGCAGCACTTGTCCCTGGTTCAGTCAGTGCAGAAGTCATCGCACTTGATGCTGAAGGCATGATCAAAGAAGGACGAGTATTGGCAGAAATTGCTCCAAATATTACGGTGAAATTGCCAATGACACCTGAAGGATTGAAAGCTTGTGCGGTCTTTTCACAGGAAGGCATCAAAACAAACGTAACACTTATCTTCAGTGCAAATCAGGCACTTCTTGCAGCACGTGCAGGAGCGACATATGTTTCCCCATTCCTCGGCAGACTCGATGACATTGGACAAGATGGCATGGCATTGGTCTCTACAATTGCAGATATCTTCTCAATTCACAATATCAAAACAGAAATTATTGCTGCATCCATCCGCAGCCCACAGCATATTACAGACGCAGCGCTTAGTGGTGCAGATATTGCAACGACACCTTTCAACGTGTTGACGCAGCTATTCAAGCACCCACTTACGGATAAAGGAATCGAAGCATTTCTTGCGGACTGGGAAACTAGAAAGAACAAGTAAGGCATCAAAGGAGAGTCATATGGACGTTTATAAAATAACAGGCGGCAAACCATTACGAGGTTCAATTAAAGTGAGTGGCGCTAAAAACAGTGCAGTTGCACTTATCCCTGCTTCTATTCTGGCTGATTCCCTAGTTACAATCGAAGGACTGCCAGAAATTTCGGATGTCGTTACCCTTCAGGCGCTACTGGAAGATATCGGTGGGAAAGTTGAATTTAATAAAGGAACGATGACGATTGATCCAACAGAAATGATGTCGATGCCACTTCCGAACGGTAACGTGAAGAAGCTTCGTGCATCCTACTATATGATGGGCGCGATGCTTGGAAGATTCAAGCACGCGGTCATCGGCTTGCCAGGTGGTTGTCATCTGGGGCCACGACCAATAGATCAGCATATCAAAGGTTTCGAAGCGCTCGGCGCGAAAGTAACCAACGAACACGGTGCCATCTATTTGCGTGCGGAAGAATTACGCGGTGCAAAAATCTATTTGGACGTCATCAGTGTTGGTGCAACAATTAATATCATGCTCGCAGCAGTTCTCGCAAAGGGTCGTACGACAATTGAGAATGCAGCGAAGGAACCTGAAATCATTGACGTCGCTACACTGTTGTCCAATATGGGTGCGAAAATTAAGGGCGCAGGAACGAATGTCATTCGTATAGATGGCGTGGAAAAACTTCACGGCACAAAACATACAATTATACCTGATCGAATTGAGGCAGGTACTTTTATGATTATGGCCGCAGCAGCGGGCGATGGCGTTACAATTGACAATGTCATACCGTTCCATGTTGAGGCGCTCACGGCGAAACTTCGTGAAATGGGTGTGGATATTGTTGAAGGAGAAGAACAAATCTTCATTCCAAAGTCGAGAAATCTGCAAGCCGTCGATGTGAAAACACTTGTATATCCAGGTTTTCCAACGGATCTCCAACAGCCATTTTCTGTGTTACTATCGCAAGCAGCTGGACCTTCCGTCATTACGGATACAGTTTACTCGGCTAGATTTAAGCATATCGACGAGCTCACAAGAATGAATGCTGATGCGCGAGTTGAAGGACGGTCGGCGATTCTAGCTGGACCGACGCCGCTTCAGGCGGCAACAGTACGCGCATCCGACCTTCGCGCAGGGGCCGCGCTCGTTATTGCGGGACTCATTGCCGACGGAGTGACGGAAGTACAAGAAATTCAGCACATCGAGCGCGGGTATAGCTCCCTTATCGAAAAACTTCAGGGAATTGGAGCGGATATCCGCAAAGTATCGATTTCGAAAGAAGCAATCGTGGGCGAATGAACGACCCAGCACCAGAAAAAATTATGCTATAATTAGTCAGAGTGGCAAAACTTACGGGATTTAACCGTATACCAGGAGGCACACAAATGGAACGCAGTTTATCGATGGAATTAGTTCGTGTTACAGAAGCAGCAGCAGTATCAGCTTCACGCTGGATGGGACGCGGCTTGAAAAATGAGGCGGATGACGCTGCAACAACAGCAATGCGTACAGTATTCGATACTATTCCGATGCAAGGGATTGTCGTAATTGGTGAAGGGGAAATGGACGAAGCACCGATGCTTTATATTGGTGAAAAGCTAGGGACTGGAATTGGTCCTGAAGTGGACGTCGCTGTTGACCCGCTTGAAGGAACAAATATTGTCGCAGCAGGCGGCTGGAACGCACTTGCAGTTCTAGCTATTGCGGATAAAGGCAATCTTTTGAATGCACCAGATATGTATATGAACAAAATCGCTGTTGGCCCTGAAGCGGTTGGTAAAATCGATATCGATGCATCCGTAACTGAAAACCTTATGGCTGTTGCTAAGGCTAAAAATAAAAACATTGGTGACATTGTTGCAACTGTTCTTAACAGGGAACGTCACGCTGCTATCATCGAAGAAATTCGGGCTTCAGGCGCACGCATTAAGCTTATCAATGATGGTGACGTTGCAGCAGCCATCAATACTGCTTTTGATGAAACCGGAGTAGACATTTTATTCGGACTTGGCGGAGCACCAGAAGGTGTTATTGCTGCAGTTGGATTGAAATGCCTTGGCGGCGAAATTCAGGGTAGACTGGTTCCGTCAAATGATGCAGAACGTGAACGTTGTATCAAGATGGGAATCGACGTCGACAAAGTGCTTTACATGGACGACCTTGTCAAAGGGGACGACGCCATATTCGCTGCAACTGGCGTAACAGATGGAGAACTTCTTCGTGGCGTGCAATTTAAAGGCGGTTACTGTGAAACACATTCATTAGTCATGCGTTCGAAATCCGGCACAATTCGTTTTGTTGAAGGCCGTCACAGCATGGAGAAAAAACCTCTGCTTGTCATGCAAGACTGATATAGCTCATCGCCCGGTCATAAACCGGGCATCTTCGCTTGTATAGGAAGTACCTGTATATATCCAGGAGGTCCTCGTCTGAAGTGGACCTTCAGGATATATTCATTATGATATACCTTCCTAGATTAACCTCAAAAATTCAACCCATTAACCTAAAGAGTGGTGCCAAAAGATGACAGTGCTAACAATATCAGCGTTGGAGAATATGATCTTAAAAGAGTTATATGCCCATGCAAAAGAATATAAAATTGCTTATTACAGCAAGTTGACGAAAAGGGAACTTATTTTTGCTATATTGAAATCGAGGGCGGAACAGGAAGGCTTCTTCTTCATGGAAGGTGTTCTTGAAATTATTCAATCCGAGGGCTACGGCTTCCTTCGTCCAATCAACTACTCACCAAGTTCGGAAGATATTTATATATCCGCTTCACAAATCCGACGTTTCGATCTTCGAAACGGTGATAAAGTAAGTGGGAAAGTTCGGCCACCAAAAGAATCAGAACGCTATTACGGTCTTCTACAAGTGGAAGCTGTCAATGGAGAAGATCCAGAAGTAGCACGTGAACGCGTGCATTTCCCGGCTCTAACTCCTCTTTATCCAGACCGTCATATCAAACTTGAAACGGATCCATTAAAGCTATCGACACGTATTATGGATCTTATCTCACCGGTTGGTTTCGGTCAGCGTGGACTCATTGCAGCTCCGCCAAAAGCAGGGAAAACATTGTTATTGAAGGAAATTGCGAATTCAATTACACTGAATCATCCTGACGCGGAACTGATTGTTCTTCTGATTGATGAAAGACCAGAAGAAGTGACTGATATCGAACGCTCCGTTAAGGCCGATGTCGTCAGCTCAACATTCGATGAGTTACCAGAAAATCACGTCAAAGTGGCGGAACTTGTATTAGAACGGGCGATGCGACTTGTAGAGCATAAGCGGGATGTTATCATTCTTATGGATTCCATCACACGGCTTGCGCGCGCGTATAACCTTGTTATTCCATCAAGTGGACGCACACTGTCAGGTGGTATCGATCCAGCTGCATTCCATCGTCCAAAACGATTTTTCGGGGCAGCACGTAATCTTGAAGAAGGCGGTAGCTTGACCATTCTTGCGACGGCTTTGATTGACACAGGTTCACGCATGGATGAAGTCATCTATGAAGAATTCAAAGGGACAGGCAATATGGAATTGCATCTTGACCGCAATCTTGCGGAACGACGGATCTTCCCAGCGCTCGACATACGCCGCTCAGGTACACGGAAAGAAGAATTGCTTATTCCAGCTGACCAGCTTGAAAAGCTATGGGCGATTCGTAAAACATTTTCCGATTCGCATGACTTTACAGAACGTTTCATGAAGAAATTGCGTCTCACAAAAACAAATGAAGAGTTCTTCGATAAATTAAATGACGAAATGAAAGCCCACCGTAATGGTAAAGGGTTGCTATAATCAAAAGCCCATGGTGACTGCTTTGCCTAAGTAAACTAAGCGAAGGCGCCTTACAAGGGGGAGCCGAAGCCCTAAGACTGGCGGCGAAGCTGCTTGACTTAGGGCGGGAGGCATCCCCGAGCGCCGTAGCGAATTTAGTGGAATTCTTTAGTACAGCATATGTCGTAGCAAATAAAATAGTTGCATCTACAAAAAAAACTTGTTATAATATTTTAGGTAACTTAAATAATATCTGCGTGCATATACGGTTGACGAATACGGACCGTGTAAGGCATCAGTCTTATAATACAACTCTGTTCCAGATGGTTCAGGGCGAAAGGAGAGAGATTGATGAAAGCAGCAATTCACCCAGCTTATAAAGTAGCAACTGTTACTTGTTCATGTGGTAACACATTTGAAACAGGTTCTGTAAGAGAGGACATCCGAATTGAAGTTTGTTCGGAATGCCACCCATTCTACACTGGACGCCAGAAATTTGCTCAAGCGGACGGACGTGTCGACCGCTTCAACAAAAAATATGGTCTCAAAGAAGAAGGCCGCGAAGAAGAAGGCCAAGAGTAAGATTTTCACAATACCCGTCAGGTGCACATGCGCCGGGCGGGTATTTCTTTTTGGAGAAAAATGTGACTAACACATTTAGGTCTGAAATAAAAGACGTTAAATGCAACTGATTTTAGGGTATGATAGATAATCTAATGATATGAAAATAAATAATTATATAGAGGCAACTGGAAGGAGATTCACCATGTACGTAACAATGCAAGGCGGTTGGATTGAGGTCATTTGCGGTAGTATGTTTTCAGGGAAATCCGAGGAATTGATTCGACGAATAAGAAGATCGCAGTTCGCTAAACAAAAAATTGCGGTATTCAAACCGGAAATCGATGATCGTTTTAGCGAAGAAGCCGTCGTCAGCCATAATGGGACAACTGTTATCGCGAATCCGATTGCTAGCTCAAACCATATTGAGCAGTTTGTCACCGAAGATTATGACGTAATCGCAATCGATGAAGCTCAATTCTTCGACGAAGGTATCGTCGACGTCGTGATGGAATTGGCCAATCGTGGATTCCGAGTAATCGTTGCTGGACTTGACCAGGATTTCCGAGGCGAACCATTCGGGCCGATGCCACGTCTAATGGCTGTGGCTGAACACGTTACCAAATTACAGGCTGTCTGCACAGTGTGTGGCTCGCCCTCTAGCCGAACGCAGCGCCTCATTAACGGCACGCCTGCGGGCTATGATGATCCCATTATTCTAGTCGGCGCTTCAGAAGCGTACGAACCAAGATGTCGCAAGCACCACGAAGTACCAAAAGGCGTAACAGCTACAGCAACTGTAAAAGGATAACAGCAATCAAGCCCGTCCGGCAGAAGAGGGCGGGTTTTTTAGTGTGAATGGGTGCGGGTATTGGTGTTGCCATGTTTCTTTAGAATGTTGTCTAGTTTTTCTGTAACGTTACGAACTTCGAACGAAACGTTGTTAACTTCCGCAAGAACGTTGCGAACTTCGTGCGAAGCGTTGCTTACATTCGCCGAAATGTTGTCTACATTCACCGAAACGTTGCGAACTTCACGCACAACGTTAGCATCAGTGAAATAATTGTATTTACCAAGAGATTTCCCGTACAATAAACGTACAAAACAGTCCTGAAAATGAGGTGTCCACAATGTTTGAAAGGTTACAAGCAGTAGAAGACCGATATGATCATTTGAATGAAATGCTCAGTGATCCCGCGGTAGTAAGTGACATGACGAAACTCCGGGAGTACTCGATAGAACAATCCGGCTTACAGGAAAAAGTTGAAGTCTATCGTGACTATAAACATGCAAAAGCTGAACTTAAAAGCGCTAAAGAAATGTTGAACGAATCTCTCGACGATGAAATGAAAGAACTTGTCAAAATGGAAGTTTCCGAACTGGAAGACCAAATCGAATCATTCGAAGGAAAGTTAAAGTTATTGCTCGTGCCAAAAGATCCGAATGATAACAAGAACGTTATTATGGAAATCCGGGGCGCAGCAGGTGGCGATGAAGCGGCATTATTTGCCGGTAGCTTATTCCGCATGTACAGCCGTTTCGCGGAAATGAACCACTGGAAAGTCGAAGTGTTGGATTCGTCTCCGACAGAACTCGGTGGCTTTAAAGAAATTATTTTCTTGATTAATGGAACGGGTGCTTATTCAAAATTGAAATATGAAAACGGAGCGCACCGTGTACAGCGGGTCCCGGAAACTGAATCCGGTGGGCGTACACATACATCGACAGCAACTGTCGCATGCCTTCCTGAAGCAGAAGAAGTTGAAATTGTTATTCATGAAAAAGACATTCGGACGGATACATTTGCATCATCCGGTCCTGGAGGTCAGTCGGTCAACACAACAATGTCCGCCGTTCGGTTGACGCATCTTCCAACAGGCATCACTGTGTCGATTCAAGATGAGAAATCGCAAATCAAAAATAAAGAAAAAGCGATGAAAGTATTACGGGCACGCGTTTCTGATAAATTCACACGTGAAATCCAAGATGAGTACGATGAAAAAAGGAAATCAGCAGTCGGTACAGGCGACCGTTCTGAGCGGATTCGCACATACAACTTCCCACAAAATCGGGTAACTGATCACCGTATCGGCCTGACGATCCAGAAACTTGATCAGATTATTGAAGGTAAACTCGATGAAGTTATCGACGCACTTATTATGGAAGAACAGGCATATCGGCTAGAAAGTTTGGATCGTAATGACTGAAAAAATCTATGAAGCTCTTCAGCGGGCTTCTTCTTTATTGGAACAACAAGGCATTGAACCACATGCTGCACAGCTCCTTATGGAATTTGTCACACAAAAGTCTAGGGCTTCTTTATTTGCAGATGTACAGGAACAACTTACAGGCGAACAACACAAGGACTTTTGGGATAAAACCGACGAACTGCTCGAAGGAAGACCCGTACAATATGTAATTGGTGAAGAAGGTTTCTACGGCTACACCTTCAAAGTGGATGAAAATGTTCTTATCCCGCGTCCAGAAACAGAAGAGCTCGTTTACGGCGCGCTTGAACGAAGCCAGAAACTCTTCGCCACTAAAAAAATTACCGTTGCAGATATCGGAACAGGTAGCGGTGCAATCGCAGTTTCATTCAAAAAAGAATGGTCCGAAGCTCTCGTTACTGCAACGGACATCAGTGAAGGTGCGCTTGCAATCGCGAAGCATAACGCAAAAGCAAATGACGCCGACGTGACTTTCCTACAAGGCGATCTTACTGCACCGATTGCGAAGGACAAATGGGATGTCGTGTTATCCAACCCGCCCTATATCGCACATGATGAAGCGACTTTAATGTCAGGTACAGTCCTCGATCACGAACCGCATAATGCATTATTTGCGGATGAAGATGGACTTTACTTTTATCGAAAACTTGCTGAAACATTGCCGCCACTTATGAACAAGCCCTCCCTCGTAGCAGTCGAAATCGGTTACCTTCAGGGGCCAGATGTGCATAAGTTATTCACAGAGGCATTTCCGGAGGCTTTAGTTGAAACAGTAAAAGATATTAACGGCAAAGATCGAATGATATTTTGCGAGACTCGTGAATAAATCCCCCTTACTCTGGCAACAATGCAGAGTAGGAGGGGATAAAGATGTTAACAGACTACGAGATTATCAGAAAGAAAACTATAGTTCAAAAATTGGTGCCTTATATTGAATTTATTATCCTGCTTATCATTATTCATGCCTTCATAGCGGTATTCTTAACGGCGACGGAAGAGGATGATGCTATCCGTTTCAGATTGCTTGCCCATTCAGATACGCCCGCAGATCAGCAGATTAAAATAGGGATTCAACGTGAAATTCAGCCGCTAATCGAAAACGCAGTTAATAAGTCATATTCGAAACGAGAGCTTGGGGATAACTTGGCGGCGCTCGAAAGCGAAATCCTTGAAATTGCTAACGCCATGTCAAACGGTGCTACTATTTCACTTGAACGAAAAGAAGCATTATTTCCACCGAAGCGGTCAGGTCTATTTATTAGCCCACAAGCAACATATGATGCCTATATTTTGACAATTGGTAGTGGACGTGGGGATAACTGGTGGTGTGCAATGTTCCCGAAAATCTGTTTCCCGGATAAGAAAGAGGAAGAAGAGGAAAAAGTCACTTTTTTCGTCTGGGAGTGGATAAAAGGGCTATTCGCATAAAGTTACTAACAAAGTTTGTGGATAAAGTGATTAAAATGTGTATAAGTGGGGGATTAGCTCATGGAAACAAAAGTTGTTTCAGTGGATAACTTTATGGATAACGAAAAAAACTATAAACAGGCTGTGGATATTTTAAAAAGTGGCGGTGTCGTCGCGTTTCCTACGGAGACAGTATACGGTTTAGGCGCACTTGCAACTGATGAGTTAGCGGTACAAAAAATATTCGAAGCAAAAGGCAGACCTTCCGACAACCCACTCATCGTACATATTGGTAATAAAGAACAAGTCTTCAACTATGCGACGGATATTTCCGCAGATGCAGAAAAGCTGATGGATACGTTTTGGCCTGGTCCATTGACGCTTGTCTTTCACAAAATACCAGGCGTCATCGCCCCGAACGTAACACCCGGCGTTGAGACCGTGGGCGTACGAATGCCGGATCATCCGGTTGCATTAGGACTTCTACGCGCACTCGGTGAACCGCTTGCAGCACCGAGTGCTAATCAAAGCGGTAAACCGAGCCCAACTGAAGCGGCTCATGTACATAAAGATCTTGATGGGCTCATTCCACTCATTCTTGACGGGGGACAAACTGGTGTTGGCGTGGAGTCAACCGTATTGGATTTGACGACCATTCCGCCCACTATTTTACGGCCAGGGGGGACAACGCAAGAAATGATTGAGAGCATCGTTGGTCCTGTAAATTCTGAAACAAAGTCGCCTGGTGAACAAGCACCACGTTCCCCCGGTATGAAGTATTTGCACTATGCACCGGAAGCTCCTCTTTATGTCATTAATTACGACGTGGATAAAATTTATGCAGCTATTGATAAGCTTCATGCTGAAGGCAAGAAGGTCGCGCTGATTGGGCCAGATGAATTGGGCGTTTCAGGCGCTGATTGGTACTTTGCAATTGGTGTGGCAGGTAACAATGAAGCAATGGCGACAAATTTATACGGAGCGCTCCGTAAGTGTGATTTGACGGAAGCGGATCTTATTCTAGCTGTTGAAACGGACTTGGCTGGAGTTGGCGCCGCTGTCATGAACAGATTAATGAAAGCGGCCGAAGGAAAACACTTTATGAACTGAAGCTAATACGAATGACCTCCTCAAATGCCGCATAAGATGAACCGATGCGGTATTCGGGGAGGTTTTATTTTGGCGGAATTATTTGCGGCTGGCATTACGACCTTAGATGTTTTAGTCATTTATTCATTCCTGCAAGTAAATAAAGGGAAACTTACGTTAGCGCTTTGGACGTCATTTCTTAATATGGCTTTCCCGTTTCTTGGATTCGTTACTGGGGAGTTATCCGCACATATATTTACAGTGTGGAGCAGTATATTATCAGGCGTAATGCTTGGGTTGATAGGTATACATATGTTGTTACAAAGTGATACACCGAGCTCTTCATCGAAACAAGTTTCTCCTTTTATCATTGCATTCGCCGTAAGTATCGACGCTTTTTCAGTTAGTGTTTCATTTGGTATGCTCCAAATGGATAAAGTTCTATTTATCGTGGCATCGGGAGCGTTTACTTTTATTTTTTCCTGTGCTGCGCTCTTATTAAAAGGACGTCTAGGCCTTAAAAATGGGAAAGCACTAAGACTAATTGCAGGATTCGCTTTAATAATAATAGGAGTATTGTCATGTTTTCGTTGAAATTTGATGTTTCTTTATTCGCAAAACTCGGCTATTCTAAAGAGAGAGGGTGAAAATAATGAATATATATTTGATTTGCACCGGAAACACGTGTAGAAGCCCGATGGCAGAGGCAATTCTTCGTTCCAGAGGGATTGAGAATGTGTCAGTTCGTTCAGCGGGTGTTCACGCACAAGATGGCTGGCCGATTTCTCTGAACGCGAAAACGCTTATCGAAGAAGCGGACATGCTTTACACGCCCGTTTCAAGAGCTGTTTCAAGTGAGGATTTGAAGTGGGCTGATGTTGTTTTAACAATGACAGAAGGGCACAAAGCAAATCTCATTTACTCCCACCCAGAAGTAAAATACAAAACATTTACACTAAAAGGATTTGTGAAACCGGATTCAACTGGCGATGTGTATGACCCGTACGGAGGCGATATCGATACATATCGGCATGTGTTCAATGAGTTGTCGGGAATTATCGATGTGCTTGAACAGAAATTGATGGAGGAATCGTGATGAGAGAAAAAAGGGGAAAAAAGTTTGGATTAAAGAGAAAGCTTATTCTATTTATAACAATACTTGCGATTGTCACTTACACAACGAGTGCCTTATTCATTAATGTCGTACAACCACAATTTTTTCCGAAATTTGAACCGTTCTGGTTTGCAGTGATGACATATGGAATGGGAATATTTTGGTCGGGCGTGTTAGCGGCACTCTTCAGTACGATTTTAACGAAACCATTACAAAATCTTGAGAAAGCGGCTAACAAAGTCGCAGATGGCGAAATCGGAACGGATATTGTACTGCCGAACTCGTCTGATGAAATCCGCTCAGTGGCGGAAGCGTTTCAGCATATGGTCCTTAATTTGCGTACGATAGTAGGGCAAATTGAGACGAATTATGAAAAGACGGCCACTACAGTTGATAGCTTATCTGCTGAAACCGGAGCCGCTGCGAGACAGGCGGATGCAGTAGCATCTACGATCAAGGAAATAGCCTCGGGTGCAGAGGAATCGGCGATCGCCATCCAAGAAACAGCGGAAGCGATTGAAGATGTTCGGTTATTGGCTGTTGAAGTGAGCAACAGGGCTGAAGATTCATCTGAACGCTCAAAAGAGATGCTTGAGGAACTTGTACGAACGACAGAGGTATTCCGTATGCTTGTCGATGGCATCCGAAATATGTCTTCACAAAGTGAACTATCACTTGGCACAATTAGGCAACTGGATCATAATGCACAAAAAATCGGTGAAATCGTCCAGCTTGTCGGTAACATTGCGGCACAGACAAATTTATTGGCGCTGAACGCATCCATCGAGGCGGCGCGTGCAGGTGAACATGGTAAAGGATTTGCGGTAGTTGCAGAAGAAGTGCGTGTACTCGCCGATGAAAGCGCCAAAGCAGTACAGGGGATTTCTAATCTTGTAGTAACTATTCAAACCGATGTTACAAAAGTTGTGAAGGAAATGGAAGAACAAGTGAAGACGGCGGCGACCGAAGCAGACCGTGCCAATGAAACGAGTGAAAATGTCGAAGCAATGGCGTCTAAAGTGAACGGCATGGCAGATTCCGTCGTAGAAATCACGAAATTTGTCGAACTTCAGCTGACAAATATAGAGACAACCGCACGCCAATCACAGGAAGTCGCAGCAATTGCGGAACAAACATCCGCTGGTGCGCTTGAAGTCGGAGCGGCAACAGAGGAACAAGTTCAATCAATTGAACAGGCAGATGCGATGGCGAGTGAACTGAAGAGCCAATCCGAAGATCTATATAATGTCATTAGCCAGTTCGACATAACGAAAAGTGGAAGCAGCCGTTAAGACGCGACAGGCATAAGGCGGAAAGGATGGCAGTCTAAGGTCGCGACGTCCTGTCGCAATGACTGCATGACCTGCAGGATGCAGGCCCGAGTGGCGTCCTTTGCCACATAGCTGAGCCGCCTTATGACCCGAACGTCTGACAGGACATAACGAAAAGCGGAAGCAACCGTTAAGACGTGACGTCCTGTCGTAATATGGGGGATGAAGTTCGATCCTTCCCCACTGAATCCTTTAGGTTAGGGAGCCAGACAATAAGAAAATTCGATTTACAGCCCAATTTTCATTAGGGCTGTGTTTTTTTTGCCGAAAAATGATAGAATGAGTTGTGAGTATATTATGAAAAGAGGGATCCTGTGAAAATCGCGATTTCTTCAGACCATGGCGGAAACAATCTTCGTCAGGAAATTATCAAGTTATTAGCAGAGTTAGGATTGGAATTTGTAGATCTTGGTCCGGATTCGAATGAGGCAGTTGACTTTCCGGACTATGCGACACCCGTCGCAAATGGAGTAGCATCGGGAGATTTCGACCGAGGCATTCTTATTTGTGGAACAGGGATTGGCATGTCTATTGCAGCAAATAAAGTAAAAGGTATTCGCTGTGCGCTTGTTCATGACGTCTTCAGTGCGAAAGCCACAAGGCAGCATAACGACTCAAACATCCTTGCGATGGGAGAACGTGTCATCGGACCAGGTCATGCAAGGGAAGTAGTTGCAGCTTGGTTAAACACGCAATTCGAAGGCGGACGCCATGAACGCCGCATCGGCAAGCTCATGGAACTGGAAAACTAACGAAAAGCGGAAGGCGCCGTTTAGACGCGACAGGCATAAGACGGACCGACGAAGTGGCGCTTTTTGCCACGTAGCCGGGCTGGCATATGACCCTAGCGTCTGGCGTCTGCAGCTAGACACTAACTAAATTTAAAGGAAGGCAGTCTAAGTTCGCGACATCGTGTCGCAACGACTGCATGACCCACTTCGTGTGGGCCCAAGCGCCTGATTAGCCCCGAAAAGCGCTGGAAGTCTTGACGACAAAGGCGTCCTTTGCCTTTTCGGCAAGACTGAAGCGACCCGAGGGGCTAGGCGCTGGAACTAGACACCATAAGAAGGCAGGTGGTATAAAGTGGACGCTTTGAATTTATGGAAGCTTCAACTCGAGCAGCTTTTAGCGGAAATGGCTGAACAGACAGACCTTATACCGGGCACAATTTTCGTCATCGGCTGCTCGACCTCTGAAATTGCCGGTAAACGAATCGGTACTGGAGGGGCGCTTGAAATTGGAAAAGCGCTATACGACCCCTTAAAAGACTTTGCCAAAAAACATAAACTATTTCTTGCATTCCAAGGATGTGAACATATTAACAGGGCGCTGACAATTGAACGTCACGCGGCTGAAAAGTTCATGCTAGAGCCAGTTTCAGTCATTCCAATGATAGATGCGGGTGGTTCAATGTCGGCCTACGCCTATCAGCATATGAATGACCCTGTAGTTGTAGAGGAAATTCGCGCAAGTGCAGGCATCGATATTGGACAAACATTAATCGGCATGCATTTGAAACGGGTTGCTGTCCCTTTACGCACATCAATTGGGCAAATCGGCAATGCAGTTGTCACGGTCGCAACAACCAGACCGAAGTTAATAGGTGGAATTAGAGCAACATATTTAGAATAGCGGAAGCGGCCCGCATAGACGCGACAGGCGCAAGACGGAAAAGGAACGCAGCCTAATATCGCCACTTCCTGTGGCAACAAAGAGGGATGCAGTTCAATCCCTCTCCGCCGCATGACCCACTTCGTGTGGGCCTCCGAGCGTCTGGCCGCTGTAGACTGGACAAAAAAATAGATGATGAAGGGGAATGAGAATATGGAATTGAACAAATTGGGCAACGTACAACGTGAAGATGAGGCAGTATACGAAGCGATTATGGCGGAGAAAAAGCGTCAACAGTCAAATATTGAACTAATTGCATCTGAAAACTTCGTAACAGAAGCGGTTATGGAAGCACAAGGTTCTTATTTAACGAACAAATACGCTGAGGGCTACCCTGGCAAACGCTATTACGGCGGTTGCGAACATGTCGACGTCGTTGAAAATATTGCACGTGACCGAGTGAAAGAAATCTTCGGCGCGGAATATGCAAACGTTCAGCCGCACTCTGGTGCACAAGCAAATATGGCTGTTTATTTTGCAGTACTTGAGCCTGGAGATACAGTTCTTGGTATGAATCTTTCGCACGGCGGTCACTTGACACACGGAAGCCCAGTTAACTTCTCAGGTAAATTGTATAACTTTGTTGATTACGGAGTGAGCAAGGAAGATGAGCTAATTGACTACGAAGATGTCCGTCAAAAAGCGCTTGAGCATAAGCCGAAAATGATCGTAGCGGGTGCGAGTGCCTATCCACGTGAAATTGATTTTGCTAAGTTCCGTGAAATTGCGGATGAAGTGGGCGCGTACCTATTCGTCGACATGGCGCATATCGCAGGGCTTGTAGCAGTCGGCGAACATCAAAACCCAGTTCCGCATGCACACTTCGTCACTTCGACAACGCATAAAACATTACGCGGACCTCGTGGTGGACTTATTCTTTCTACAGAGGAATTTGGTCGTAAACTTGACAAGTCAATCTTCCCAGGAGTTCAAGGTGGACCATTGATGCACGTTATTGCTGCAAAAGCGGTGGCATTTGGCGAAGCACAGAAACCGGAATTCAAAACGTATATCCAACAAGTGAAGAGCAATGCGAAAGCATTAGCTGAAGCGCTAATAGCTGAAGGTGTAGACATCGTATCCGGCGGAACAGATAACCATTTGGTTTTGCTTAACCTGCGTTCACTTGAAATCACGGGTAAAATTGCAGAGCACGCACTAGATGAAGTCGGCATCACTACGAACAAAAACACGATTCCATATGACACTGAAAGCCCGTTTGTTACTTCGGGAGTACGACTTGGAACACCAGCTGTTACAACACGTGGTTTCAAGGAAGAAGAAATGCGAGAAATCGCATCGATCATGGCGAAGGTTCTGAAAAATCATGAAGACGAAGCTGTGAAAAAAGAAGCTCAGCAACGTGTTACCGCATTGACGGACAAATTTCCGCTATATGCATAATATCTAAAGAAATAAGCCGCTATCAATATGGATGGCGGCTTATTTTTTCTTTCACTTGAAGGGGGGTTGAATGATGGGTAATCCTAGAAAAACACAGACTGAAAAAGCTGAAAAAGCAATATTGTTTAATTGGCTTCAACGTTTTGGAAGTCGTTTTCGAACAGGTTTCATTTTGACGGATCCATCTGTTTCAGACGATCCAGTTGTTTTTATCAATGAAGCATTTACAGAAATTACGGGCTACCCGTCCGAAGAAGTAATTGGGCAAAATTTGCGATTCATGCAAGGCGAAGAAACCGACATGGAGCTTATTGAGGAAATTAATAAGAAACTTCGCAAGGGAATGCCTGCGAATGCCGAGATCCTTCATTATAGAAAAGACGGTACTCCATTTTGGAATGAGCTTGTCATCCAGCCGCTCGTCGACGAAAAAGGGGAAGTTTTATTTACCTCTTCTTTCATTTTAGATGTGACTGAACGGAAAAAAGACGAATCCCTACTTCGATTACAAGAGGAGATTTTTTTAGGGATAAATACGGGAGCAGAACTCTCTGATTTATTACAAAAGATAGGAACCGTTGTCGAATCTTTCTTTCCGAAAGGGTCTGTATGTTCGATTCTTTTCAAAGAGCAAAATGATGGGTGGTACATCGGAGCAGCGGATTCAGTACCTGATCAATTGCTTGGAGAAATATTGGATAATGAGGCACTTGAAACCAGTTATATATCAGAAGATGTGATAGTCATGGAAAATAATCAAGAGAAAGTTCTACAAGGAGAAAAACCGGTAATTGATTTCCATTCGAACTGGTCGGTTCCGACATTTGACAGTGAAGATGAAATGGACGGACTCGTAACGGTGTTCGTGAAGAAAAACGGAAATCCAACAGAAACTCAAATTCAGTTTCTCAAAAAGATGGTCCCGATTGTCCAAATGACGAGAAAGCATTATACACAGCAGGCAGAGTATCGCAGGCTTGCTTTTACTGACCCGCAAACAGGATTGCCGAACCGTCATGCGTTTTTGAACCAACTTAAACATAATCTCTTAGATGGTCAAGGCCATTTTGTTGCGGTCATAGAACCAGGTGAATACGCAAAAATAGTTGACCTATATGGAAGAAATGCAGCCGATGAATTGTTTATCCAGCTGGGCAAACGAATCGAAAAAGCAGGGAAAAGAAACTCGAACTTTATCGGGCGTTTTTCAAGTGCATCACTCGTTATAACGGGTGAAAGCGGTGAAGGGAACTACCTTTTCGAATTAGGTACGATTGTTACGGAACCGTTCATTGTTGCGGGACAGGAACTGTTTATCACACTGAAAATCGGAATTTCATTTTCCGAAGGTGACAAAAAAAGTGAAGAGGAACTGCTGCGCCGGGCGGATATAGCTATGACAGACGCGAAAAAGAAGCCTGGCAATGCGATGTCATTTTACAGGGATCTTCAAAACGAAGAAACAATCAAAGAAATGAAGATTTTCAATGAATTATCGAAAGCACTTATTGGACAGGAAATCGATGTCTACCTTCAGCCCAAAGTCGATTTGAAAGATGGAGCAATCATTGGCTTCGAAGCGCTTGCTCGCTGGTTTTCACCGGTGCTAGGCCCAGTTCCGCCGAATCTTTTCATCCCAGCCGCTGAAAATATGGGTAAAATCATTGAACTGGAAATAATTATATTATCAAAAGTAATGGAATGGCTGCGGAAACGTCAAAAGACAGGTGAAAAGATGTATCAGGTGGCCGTCAATATTTCTGTCCACCATTTCTTTGACCGGACTTTCGTCGATAAGTTAATAAGGCTAGCTGATAACCATGACCTTTCACCCGAGTATATTATGTTGGAAATGACGGAGAGTATCGGACTCGTTGACATACAAAAGGCGAAATCGATTTTTCGTGCACTAAATGCGGCAGGCTTTGAAATATCCGTCGATGATTTTGGTGTCGGCTATTCTTCGCTCAGCTATTTGCCTCAATTACCTCTTTGCGAATTGAAGATTGATCGAAGTTTCATTAGTGAGCTTGATGAACCGGGCACGCTCGCAGTCGTCAGAACAATCATTCAACTGGCTGAAAACCTTAATTTGACAACAGTTGCAGAAGGAATCGAAGAGGAAAGACATATTGAAATTTTACGTAATCTAGGCTGTAAAGTGGGGCAGGGTTTCTACTATTATAAGCCAATGCCTTTGCAAGAAATTCAGCGATTGCTTGCCGAATAGTTAGACATTAAGTAGTCAGATGTCTAGCGTACCTGAACTGGAATATATCTGTTATAATGAACAGGACATTCTAATAAAGGGGCGAATATTAATGCCGAAAATACATGTTTTTGACCATCCACTTATCCAACATAAACTTACGTACATACGTGATATCGAGACAGGAACGAAAGAATTCCGTGAGCTTGTCGATGAAGTAGCGACACTTATGGCTTACGAAATCACGCGCGAACTTCCACTTAAGGAAGTGGAAGTTCAAACGCCGGTCTGTAAAGCTAAATCGAGCGTACTTGCAGGCAAGAAACTTGGAATCGTTCCAATCTTACGTGCAGGTATTGGTATGGTAGATGGAATTCTAAAATTAATTCCAGCAGCAAAAGTAGGACATATCGGCCTGTACCGTGACCCTGAAACGTTGCAACCCATCGAATATTACGTAAAACTACCTTCCGATGTATCGGAACGTGACTTCATTCTCGTCGATCCGATGCTTGCAACGGGCGGATCTGCAATTGCAGCGGTCGAATCGTTGAAGAGCCGCGGTGCGAAAAACATTAAGTTCATGTGTCTAATTGCTGCTCCAGAAGGTGTGAAAGCATTGACAGATGCACATCCTGATGTGGATATTTATATCGCTGCGATGGATGAAAAATTGGATGAAAAAGGCTACATCGTACCAGGACTTGGTGATGCTGGCGACCGTCTATTCGGAACAAAATGATTTGGAAGGCGTGAAGATATTGACAAAGAAATGGAAAGTGATGACGATTTTCGGTACAAGACCGGAGGCCATTAAAATGGCTCCGCTTGTGTTGGAATTGCAAAAGCATTCGGACGACATCGAATCGATTGTGACGGTTACAGCGCAACATCGTGAAATGCTGGACCAAGTGCTTCACACATTCGGTATCACACCAGATTTTGATCTTAATATCATGAAAGATCGGCAAACACTTGTTGATGTTGCAACACGCGGACTCGAAGGGCTTGACCGCATCATGAAAGAAGCACAACCCGATATCGTACTGGTCCACGGAGATACGTCGACAACTTTCATCGGTGGACTTGCAGCGTTTTACAACCGAGTTTCGGTTGGACATGTTGAAGCAGGGCTTCGTACGTGGGATAAATATTCACCGTACCCGGAAGAAATGAATCGACAGCTAACAGGCGTCATTGCTGATCTTCATTTTTCACCGACAGAACAATCGGCTAACAATTTGATAGCCGAAGGAAAATCGAAAGATCGCATCTATATCACGGGAAATACTGCGATTGATGCGCTTCAAACGACAGTGCGTGAAGAGTACTCACACCCTGTTCTCGATAAAATCGGAACGGACAGGCTTATATTACTAACTGCACATCGTCGTGAAAACCTTGGTGAACCAATGCGCAACATGTTCCGTGCTATAAACCGGTTACTTGTGAAACATGATGATATCCAAGTTATCTATCCTGTTCACATGAATCCGGCAGTGCGCGAAGTAGCTGATGAACTTCTTGGAGGCAACAACCGCATTCATCTGATCGAACCGCTTGAAGTTGTTGACTTCCACAATTTTGCAGCACGATCACACATTATCTTGACGGACTCAGGTGGTATCCAAGAAGAAGCGCCTTCACTTGGCAAACCGGTTATCGTCTTGCGCGATACAACCGAACGCCCGGAAGGTATCAAAGCGGGGACATTAAAACTTGCCGGTACGGATGAAGAAACAATCTTCACATTGACGGATGAACTTTTAACCAATGAAGCAGAATACAGCAGAATGGCGAAAGCGTCCAATCCATATGGTGACGGACACGCTTCTGAACGAATCGTTGAAGCGTTGAAAGAGTACTTATCTTCTATAGAATAACAAGTAGCACGACGACCGGATAAATCCGGTCGTATTTTTTTGGAATAGGGTCATGGAATTTCAAAAAAATAGGGAAAGTCCTAATTGAAAACCCAAAACCATTAATATTCATCGAACAACCTTCCAATTTTGTCGAATGTTTGACAATGTGAAGTCTTTGTGAAAAATTTCACTGTAATCAATTGACATCAAAATATGCCTAATGTATGCTTACAAAGGGTAAGAATGATAGGGTTTTCATATATGAAACGGCGACATAATGTGAATGTTAAGGCTGTGTTAGCATCCTATCGTTTTTTGACGGATGAGCAGAGGCTTAAATAGCATCATGCATTTGATTAAACGCAGCATCTGCCGAATTGCCTTCCATTCGACAATACTCGCACAACTTACAGGTTCCATCCTTTTCAGAGTCTTGCCAAGAATAGTGTAAGCGGCCTGCTTAGACTGGACAAATAACTGGCTGGACAGCGAAACGGGACCACCCCGCTTTTTCTTGTGATTTGCTTGCTACTAAGCCTTATCTCAATCGAAGTTGCAAGGCTCCATACAATTTGGAAATACGAATCAGGAGAATCACCTACATGCAAACATTGCAAGAAATTCATAGAAAGCAAAAGAAGGCTCTCTTTTTTTTGCTCGCATTGTTCGTTCTAGGGTGGGCATTAACTGATTTGAAGCCGATTTTCGCAGGATTAATTCTCGGATCTCTGTTCGGATTGTATAATTTTTGGATTCTTGTCCGTAGAATGGAGAGATTCGACAAGATTTTTACGGAGGGTAAGAAAAGAGCATCACTTGGAACGCTGATGCGTTTCGCATCCGGTGTGGCTGCGGCGGCAGTCGCGATTTCGCTGCCGGAACATTTTAACCTGGTTAGTTCGGTTATCGGGCTTATGATTCCTTACATCCTGCTATTGGCTGATGGGATTATATTCCGTACAAAAAACCATTAAAGCTTTTTCGAAGAAAAGAGCTTACATCGATTTTTGCTTTTTCGAAGAAATGAGCTAACATCGAACTTTTCTGTTTCTCAGAAAATGCTTAAACCGATTGTGAAAGGGAGGTGAACGAAACGTGACCCACGAAAATCCGACGAGAGTGTGGCTCGGATTGACATTTAACTTGTCAAACGTCCTTATGCTTTTCATCACGTGCCTGATTGTATTCCTTATCGCATTCATTGCAACACGTAAAATGCAACTGAAACCTACGGGTATGCAGAACTTTATGGAATGGATCATGGATTTCGTAAAAGGTATTATTAAGAACAATATGGACTGGAAAACAGGCGGGCGCTTCCATGTACTTGGAATAACGCTATTAATGTTTGTTTTCGTAGCCAACGTAATCGGACTTCCATTCTCTATTCAAGTGAATCACGTGCTGTGGTGGAAATCACCAACGGCAGATCCAACAGTCACATTGACACTTGCTGCAATGGTCGTTGTTTTATCGCATTACTACGGTATCAAATTATTGGGCCTCAAAGAATATGGGAAAGGTTATTTAAAACCAATGCCATTTATGGCCCCATTGAAAGTAATTGAGGAGTTTGCAAACACGCTGACACTTGGTCTGCGTCTTTACGGTAACATCTATGCAGGTGAGGTCCTACTTGGTCTTCTTGCAACACTTGGAGCAGGAAGTGTCTACGGCTTTGTCGGCGCCCTGGTTCCAGCACTCGCTTGGCAAGGGTTCTCGATCTTTATCGGAGCAATCCAGGCATTCATCTTTGTTATGTTATCGATGGTCTATATGGCGCATAAAGTCAAAACAGACCATTAAACATATACTGCCCGTTTAACGGGTGAACAAACAAAAAAACTCGAAAATATTAGGAGGAAATTATACTATGGGTTTATTAGCAGCTGCAATCGCAATCGGTCTTGGTGCACTTGGTGCAGGTATCGGTAACGGTCTTATCGTTTCAAAAACAGTTGAAGGGATCGCTCGTCAACCAGAAGCACGTGGCGTTCTTCAATCAACAATGTTCATCGGTGTTGCACTAGTTGAGGCGATTCCTATTATCGCAGTAGTAGTAGCGTTCATCGTTATGAACAAATAATAATTACCAACAGTAACAAAATGGCGAAGAGCGCACTACAAAGTCCTTCGCCATTCCTTTATGGAGAAAAATGTATAACACAACTTACGAAATAATGAACAACTAACTATATTCGATGAATTATAAGCTCTTGAAGGGAGTGAAACAATCGTGTTTTTGGATACCTTCGTCCTATTGGCAGCAGATGTAGCCGATCCAGGATTCTTAGCAAAACTGAACGACAGAATAAACCTTGGTGATATAATTGTCACACTTTCGTTTTTCACGATTCTCATGCTTCTTCTGAAGAAGTTTGCTTGGGGCCCACTTATGGGTGTCATGGATCAACGTGCTGAGTTGATTGCAAATGAAATCGAATCGGCTGAAAAGAGCCGTGCAGAATCACAAAAGATTCTTGAAGAACAGCGTAACCTTTTGAATGAAGCGCGTAATAACGCTCAGGCGATTGTTGAAAATGCCCGTAAGCAAGGCGAAACTCAACGTACAGAAATCATCACAGCTGCTCGTTCAGAAGTGGGTCGTATGAAAGAAGAAGCAACTCTTGAAATTGCATCTGAAAAAGACAAAGCGATCGCGGCAGTTCGCGGAGAATTCGTATCTCTTTCTATCCTTGCAGCATCTAAAGTGCTCGGTAAAGAAATTTCCGAGGAAGATAATCGTGCATTGATTGAAGAAACGATTGCGAAGGCAGGCGAAGGGCGATGAGCCAATCGGTTGTAGCAAAACGCTATGCACAAGCATTGTTTGAACTAGCACAAACAAACGGACAAACTGGCGCAATTCAAGAAGATCTTCTTGAATTGAAAAAAGTTTTCCAAACAAATCCAGAGCTCGGTCAATTACTTCAATCACCGAGATTAAAATCAGCAAAAAAGAAAGAGCTTATGGCAGATTCATTCAAAGGCGCGAATCAGCTCATTTTGAATACTTTGTTCCTAATGCTCGATAAAAAACGCATAGACGAGGTTGTAAACCTTGTTAACGAGTTTATCTCTTATGCGAATGATGCAGCAGGCATCGCTGACGCGAAAGTGTATTCTACACGTCTGCTTACAGTTGATGAAAGCCAAGCTATCTCTACTGCATTCGCCAAAAAGATTGGTAAAACAGCATTGCGAATTGAAAACATCATCGATCCGAGCTTACTTGGAGGCATCCGTCTTCAAATTGGTAACATTATCTACGACAGCAGCGTAAGCGCGAAGCTTGAGCGACTGGAACGGGATCTTATCGGTTCATAAATCTGAAATTTGAGGGGTGACATGCATGAGCATCAAAGCTGAGGAAATCAGTGTTCTCATAAAACAGCAGATTGAAAATTATCAATCTGAGATGAAAGTGAGCGAAGTCGGTACAGTTATCGCAATTGGTGACGGTATCGCACGTGCTCATGGCCTCGACAACGTCATGGCTGGGGAACTTTTAGAGTTCTCAACTGGCGTCATGGGTCTGGCTCAAAACTTGGAAGCGAACAACGTTGGTATCGTTATCCTAGGGCCTTACACAGACATCAAAGAAGGCGATGAAGTACGTCGAACAGGCCGTATTATGGAAGTTCCAGTTGGAAAAGAATTAATCGGACGCGTTGTAAATCCACTTGGGCAACCAGTTGATGGATTAGGTCCGATCAATACGACAAAAACACGTCCAATCGAAAGCCCAGCACAAGGGGTTATGGCGCGTAAATCCGTTCATGAACCACTACAAACGGGTATTAAAGCGATTGATGCACTTGTACCAATCGGCCGCGGACAGCGTGAATTGATCATCGGTGACCGTCAAACAGGTAAAACGACAGTTGCAATCGATACAATTCTGAACCAAGCTGACCAAGATATGATTTGTATTTATGTAGCAATTGGACAAAAGGAATCAACAGTTCGTGGTGTTGTTGAAACACTTCGTAAAAACGGCGCACTTGATTACACAATCGTTGTTACGGCGTCTGCTTCACAACCATCACCATTACTATACCTTGCTCCATACACAGGAATAACAATGGCTGAAGAATTCATGTTCGATGGTAAGCACGTTCTAATCGTTTATGATGATCTATCTAAACAAGCAGCGGCATACCGTGAACTTTCTTTACTACTTCGTCGTCCTCCAGGCCGTGAAGCTTATCCTGGTGATGTTTTCTATCTTCACTCTCGTTTACTTGAACGCGCAGCGAAGTTGAATGACACACTTGGTGCAGGTTCTATCACGGCATTACCATTCGTTGAAACACAAGCTGGAGATATCTCTGCTTATATTCCAACGAACGTAATTTCTATCACTGATGGACAAATTTTCCTTCAATCTGACCTATTCTTCTCGGGTGTACGTCCAGCGATTAACGCGGGTCTTTCAGTTTCCCGTGTTGGTGGATCAGCGCAAATCAAAGCAATGAAAAAAGTTGCGGGTACACTACGTCTTGACCTTGCGGCATACCGTGAGCTTGAAGCGTTCTCACAATTCGGATCAAACCTTGATTCTGCAACTCAAGCGAAACTGGATCGCGGAGCGCGTACAGTTGAAATCTTGAAGCAAGACTTGAATAAACCGTTTAAAGTTGAGCAACAAGTTATGGTTCTTTACGCATTGACACGTGGATTCCTTGACGATATCGCTGTCAAAGATATTCTTCGTTTCGAAAGCGAACTTTTAAGCTGGCTTGAAACTAACCACACTGACGTTTTAGATCATATTCGTACGACGAAAGACCTTCCAGCTGATGAATTGATGGCAACAGCACTCAACGCATTCAAGAAGATTTTCGCACGTTCTGAATAATTCTAGTTGGAATCAAATTTGACGTTCTTCGTCAAAGTGACCAAAAAAAACAAAAGGTGGTGAGAATTGCCAATGGCATCTTTACGCGACATAGAAAACCGTATTAAATCGACGAAAAAGACAAGTCAGATTACGAAAGCAATGCAAATGGTCTCTGCTTCTAAATTAAGCCGTGCCGAGCTGAATGCGAAAGCGTTCATCCCATACATGGAAAAAATTCAAGAAGTTGTAGGTTCAATCGCAGCTGGAACAAGTGACTTGAGTCACCCGATGATGATATCTAGACCTGTTAAAAAGACAGGTTATATCGTGATTACATCTGACCGTGGACTTGTAGGGGGTTACAATGCTAACATCCTACGTATCGCAAAACGTGCGATTGAAACACGCCACACTTCGAAAGAAGAAGTGAGCATCATTTCAATCGGACAAAAAGGCCACGACTATTTCGAAAGACTAGGTTTCAACATAGCTGAAAGTAAGATCGGTCTATCTGACCATCCTTCTTTCGACGAAATAAAAGATATCGCGAAGCGTGCTGTTGGCATGTTCACAGAAGGCGAGTATGACGAAGTGTACTTGTATTACAACCACTTCGTTTCCGCCATCGCAAGTGAAGTGACGGAAAAGAAATTGCTTCCGCTCACTGACATCACATCGACTGCCGCTACTACTTCATATGAGTTTGAGCCTTCTGGCGAAGCAATTCTTGAAGTGCTTCTGCCGCAATACGCGGAAAGCCTTATTTATGGAGCTGTAATTGACGGAAAAGCGAGTGAACATGCTTCCAGTATGACAGCGATGAAAACTGCTACTGATAATGCAGCTGATTTGATAGATTCTTTAACACTTTCATTCAACCGTGCACGACAAGCTGCGATCACGCAACAAATTACGGAGATCGTTGGCGGCGTCGCAGCTCTTGAATAAGAGTGGGCACTGTACGGCAAAGAGTAAGACAGGAGGGAAAAAGTATGAATAAAGGACATGTTCTTCAAGTAATGGGTCCGGTTGTTGACGTTAAGTTTGAAGACGGACAACTTCCATCTATTTATAACGCATTGAAGGTCCAAATTGAACGTCCAAACGCTGAGCCTGAAACGTTGACACTTGAAGTCGCGCTACACCTCGGGGATGATTCTGTACGTACTATTGCGATGTCTTCAACAGATGGTCTACAACGTGGTACTGTAGTTGATGATATGGGTTCTTCGATTACTGTCCCAGTTGGTGACATTACACTAGGACGCGTATTTAACGTACTTGGAGAGATTATTGACCTTGGTGAGGAAATCCCGGCTTCAGAACGCCGCGACCCGATTCACCGTTTAGCTCCAGTATTCGAAGAACTTTCAACTGAAGTTGAAATTCTTGAAACAGGTATTAAAGTTGTTGATATGCTTGCTCCATACATTAAAGGTGGTAAAATCGGCCTCTTCGGTGGTGCTGGTGTAGGTAAAACAGTTCTAATACAAGAATTGATCAATAACATCGCTCAAGAACACGGTGGTATTTCCGTATTCGCAGGCGTTGGAGAACGTACTCGTGAAGGTAATGACTTGTTCTACGAAATGACAGATTCCGGCGTTATTAAGAAAACGGCAATGGTATTCGGTCAAATGAATGAGCCACCTGGTGCACGTATGCGTGTTGCATTAACTGGTCTTACAATGGCAGAACATTTCCGTGACGTACAAGGCGCGAACGTGCTTCTGTTCATCGATAATATTTTCCGCTTCACACAAGCGGGTTCTGAAGTTTCAGCACTACTTGGCCGTATGCCATCAGCAGTTGGTTACCAACCGACACTGGCAACGGAAATGGGTATGCTTCAAGAACGTATTACATCGACAAACTTAGGTTCTGTTACGTCTATCCAAGCAATTTATGTACCAGCGGATGACTATACTGACCCGGCTCCTGCTACGACGTTTGCTCACCTTGACGCAACGACGAACCTTGAGCGTAAACTTTCTGAAATGGGTATTTACCCTGCGGTTGACCCACTTGCTTCGACTTCACGTGCATTAAGCCCGGAAATCGTTGGCGAAGAGCATTACAACATTGCACGTCAAGTTCAACAAACGCTTCAGCGTTACCGTGAACTTCAAGATATCATCGCAATACTAGGTATGGATGAACTTGGAGAAGAAGATAAGCAGTTAGTTGGACGCGCACGTCGTGTTCAAAACTTCCTGTCACAAAACTTCCACGTTGCTGAGCAGTTCACAGGACAAAAAGGATCTTACGTACAGGTTTCCGAAACAATTAAAGGCTTCAGCGAAATTCTTGCAGGTAAGTACGATCACCTTCCAGAAGACGCATTCCGACTTGTTGGAACGATTGAAGACGTAATTGCTAAAGCTAAAGGTATGGGTGTTGAAGTTTAATTCAATTCAGCAGGATTCTAACCCCTTCTGAATTGAATTATAGCCTCAGGCGGATGTCACAGATTTTTATTGGGCTTACTCGATAAAAAACTGGGTGTAAATACACCGAGGCGTACTTGATTAGAAGGGACCAGGAGGGAAAAAAATGAAGACAATTAAAGTCAATATCGTCACTCCCGACGGCCCTGTTGTTGAAACTGAAGCGAACATGATCATCGCAGTTACCGAAACAGGTGAAATCGGGATCCTTCCCGGCCACATCGCGATGGTCGCACCGCTTCAAATCGGTGGGCTTCGCCTGCAGAAGGATGATTCGACGGAACAAATTGCCGTTCATGGCGGTTTCATCGAAGTCCGTCCGGATGTTGTCACTGTTTTAGCACAAAGTGCAGAACTGGCTTCTTCTATTGATATCGACCGTGCTAAAAAAGCGGCGAAACTAGCAGAAGAGACACTTCAGGCAAAAAAAGAAGGCAGAGAACACGAATTAGCGGCACTGGATTTAGAACGTGCCCTCAATCGTATCAATGTCTACGAAACAAGAAAAAAATGAGTTGTTGATGTGGGCGGACAGGGGAAAAAATTCTTCTGTTCGCCTTTTCAATGTAGTCATACCAAATCTTCAATTCTAGCTTAATGAACAAGGGAGGGCTTCAAATGGGCGACATAATTGCATTTCAACCACTTTTGGCCATCGTATCGCATACTTTTTTTATAGCCATCTCATTTTATGCACTACAGGCAATCATGCCAGAAAAAATTATTAAAAAGAACCGTGTCTTCCAAGCACAATTATTGTTCATTTTACTCAGTATTTTAATGGGTTGGGCAGTATCGAATTTCTTTTTAGAGCTATCCTATTGGTCAGGAAGACTTCCATTTATGTTTGGCTAAAGTTTCAATTTCGATTCAATATATGTACTTTTTATACGATGAGTTGATAAGATACATGTAGTCGCCGCGTATACGAAAAAGCCGTAGATGTCTCCGTAAGAATACTACTATGACTTGATAAAGAAATTCGTATTCGGGGCGATGACATGAAATTCATCACTTTGTGTTAATGTAAGGTTTGTTATTACTTAATACGGGGAACTTAAGTGACAAGCGGAGAGCTGTTATGACACAAAACGGCAAAAGTGCACATAGTATAAACTACTTGGCGCTTAGACCGAAAAATAGACCAGACGTTACTTGTTTAATAAGCAAGGGCACTGTAGAATAGTATATGTTTTGATGATGAATTTTTTGCGAAAATAATATATAACTACAACATGTTTGGCTACAACTTAGGAGTCGGAGGGACTTGTTTTGGATAAAATAATTATCAACGGTGGACGTGTACTTAAAGGAAACGTTCGAGTCGAGGGCGCTAAAAACGCAGTATTACCGATACTTGCGGCTGCACTTCTTGCATCAGAGGGTGTAAACGTAATACGTGACGTCCCAAATCTATCAGACGTTGGGACAATAAATCAAGTACTGAAAAGTTTAAATGCGAATGTGGATTATACACCTGAATTAAATGAAGTCATTATCGATTCTTCGGGTACGCTTTCAAGTGAAGCACAGTTCGAATATGTACGGAAAATGCGTGCATCTATTCTTGTCATGGGCCCACTACTTGCGCGTAATGGCTTTGCACGCGTTGCAATGCCTGGTGGTTGTGCAATTGGATCTCGACCAATTGACCAACATTTAAAAGGCTTTGAAGCGATGGGAGCAGAAATTACATTTGGCCACGGGCACGTTGAAGCGAAAGCGGAAAACGGTTTGAAAGGCGCTAAAATTTATCTCGATTTCCCAAGTGTCGGTGCAACTGAAAATATCATGACTGCAGCGGCATTGGCTAAAGGAACGACAATCATTGAAAACGCGGCGAAGGAACCTGAAATTGTAGACCTTGCCAACTTTATTAATGAAATGGGCGGTAAAGTTGTTGGAGCTGGTACGGATAATATCCGAATCGAAGGCGTCAATAAATTACATGGCACAATTCATCATATTATACCTGATCGTATCGAAACAGGTACATTCATGGTAGCAGCTGCAATTACAGGTGGCGATGTCATCATTGAAAATGCCGTACCTGAGCATAATGCTGCACTTATTTCGAAAATGGGCGAAATGGGCGTCGTAATTACGGAATTAGATGAAGGAGTTCGCGTTACTGCACAACTGCCTTTGAAATCCGTAGATTTGAAAACAATGCCACATCCAGGTTTCCCAACAGATATGCAGTCCCAAATGATGGCGCTTATGCTAACGTCGACGGGTACTGGTATCATAACTGAAACAGTTTTTGAAAATCGTTTCATGCACGTTGAAGAATTCCGCCGCATGAATGCTTCTATTAAAATCGAAGGCAGATCGGTTATTATTACAGGACCATCTGAACTTCAAGGCGCTGAAGTGGCGGCTACGGATCTTCGTGCAGCTGCAGCCCTTATTCTTGGAGGACTTGTAGCAGAAGGCGTTACTCGTGTTACTGAACTGGAGCATCTTGACCGCGGATATGTGAATTTCCATGGTAAACTTGCTGCACTTGGAGCGGATATCGTCCGTGTTTCACCGGAAATGCAAACGGAAAAATCAGCACAACTCGTTTAATCAAATTCAATACGTATTTGGAAAAGGCTGTAGAGCATTGACTGCGGCCTTTTTCGCATTTCATTTTATGTAATTATACGGGCAGGATGTTCTGCACGTAGACTGCCTACGTTTGTAATGATACTCTGCACTTTCGCTCACCTCTAGACTACGCTCGAGGCATAAGTCAACCCAGCTAGAAAGGATTGAACTGCATCCTTCCCGGACAAAGAACGTCGCTTGGGTCTGCAGGATGCAGGCATTGCGACACGACGTCGCGAACTTAGACTGCCTTCCTTTACCCATCTTATGCTTGTCGCATCTAGACGGAGTCCTGCACTTTCGCTAGTATGCCCAAAAAAGCAGGAATAAAACCCAATATGATTCATATAATTAATCATGGACAAACTACTAACAGCGTTATTCATTATACTTCTATTTTTCATCCCTCTATTATTGAGGCAGACGCCCGAAAAAGTCACTGAGCCCGGAGAACAGAAAGTGGAACTTTGCCCCGTAGACATCATGATTGCCGGTGCGGACAAGCCAATCTCGCTTGAGGAATATGTAGTGGGGGTCGTCGCAGCTGAAATGCCTGCAACGTTCCAGGAAGAGGCGCTAAAAGCTCAAGCGATTGCGGCCCGTACATATGCACTCCAGACAACAGATAACGGCAAAAAGGCAATTGCTCCTGACGTTTCCGCACAAGTTTATTCGTCAGAGGAGAAACGGAAAGAGCGATGGGGAAAAGAATTTAAGCGCAATGAAAAGAAAGTGCGTGCAGCGGTGGAAGCGACTGCGGGAGATACCATTGTTTATCAAGACAAAATGATATCGGCAATGTTTTTTTCCACATCTAATGGGAAGACTGAGACAGCACAAAACTTTAGCGGCAATGATATTCCCTATCTACAAAGTGTGGAAAGTCCCGGGGAGGGGGACGTTGAGGCAAAGGTAGAACGAACAGCCGAAATACCGCTTGCTAAATGGAATAAAACAATCGGGGGCAAGTGGAATGCCGATAGTTTTAGGTCGTTACAACTTGTACGCAATCCAACGGGCCGTGTCCAAAAAGTCGTAACTTCTGAATTTCAAGCGAGTGGTAGGGAAGTGCGTGAATTATTGGGACTAGCATCCACGGACTTTGATATCGCATTTGATGTGACAAATAAAATAGTGCATGTAACAACGACAGGATATGGTCACGGCGTTGGGATGAGTCAATATGGAGCAGAAGCATATGCTCAGAAAGGATGGGCAGCCGAGAAAATTCTTTTACACTATTACACAGGCACGCAAATAAAAAAATTCACATTACTTGATTCCCAATGTTTAAAAACTCCTTCACTTGCAAATAATAGCGAGTGAGGTGATGACAATGCGAGAAGAAAAACCGAAAGCCCCTTCTCAGAAGAACAAAAGTGCAAAGACAAAAAGCTGGTTTTGGCCTGTAGTCTATTCGGGTATCGCAATCGTCTTCGTCGGCATGATCTGGGGTTATAATGCATTCATGAAAGATGATGCCCCAGGATTTGCGGACGTTGCAGGGAATGACCCTAAAGACGGATTGACGGTCGAGACGAACGCTGTAAAGGAAATGCCTAAATATCCATTTCCTGAAGCGCTCATTGATGATGTGGCCATTCTGCAAGATTATTATGATGTAGATGCAGAGGAAGCCATGCGTGAAAGTGCTATGCTCGTATTCGATCAGCAATATGTGATGAACACTGGCGTAACCATTTCAGTACAAGGCAAGCCATTCGAAGTCGTCGCTTCACTAAGCGGCACCGTGGAGGATGTCGTGCTAGACCCATTTAAAGGTGATGAAATCATACTTTCTCATGCAGATGGGTTGAAAACAATCTATCGATCCGTCTCAGGTATTCTCGTTAAAAAAGGTGAAGAGGTGGATCAGGGCCAAGCGCTCGGCACCGCTGCAGAAAACGATTGGAATAGTACAGTCGGTATCCACATTAATTTCGAAGTCCAAAAAGATGGGGTAGTCGTCAATCCGCGCTCATATCTTGCATTTTAAAACAGCACGTTCCCAGCCATTCCCGAATTAATCCGGAGTGGCTTTTTTTTTGGTGAAATCAGACATATCCAACGCTGAACCGGTCATAACCGCCGCCGATCCGATCATATCCCACGCTACCCGATCATAACCGCCGCCGATCCGATCATATCCCACGCTACCCGATCATAACCGCCGCCGATCCGATCATATCCCACGCTACCCGATCATAACCGCCGCCGATCCGATCATATCTCACGCTACCCGATCATAACCGCCGTGGAATCGATCATATCCCACGCGACCCGATCATAACCGCCGTCGAATCGATCACATCTCACGCTTGCCGATCATAACCGTCGGCGAATCGATCATATCCCGCGCCACCCGATCATAACCCCCGCCGAAGCGATCATATCCCACGCTACCCGATCATAACCACCACCGAATCGATCATATCCTGCGCCACCCGATAATATCCGCACGCCAACTAATCTACTGCCCCTCAACGACCGCCCGCATATCAAGCCCATTAATTGCATAAGATAAAGGAAGAATCGGACCTGACACGAAAGGAAGAGGGCGTGCACGAGCAAATACGGAGGCGATGCGTGCGCCTCGGAAAAATGTTGCTGGAAACTGGACTTACCGTACGGGCGTTAGCAAAAGCGACAGGCTATTCGAAAAGCACGGTCCACAAAGATTTGACGGAACGTTTGCCTAACGTCGATGTGGCACTGTCTGAAGAAGTCGCAAAAATACTTGCCTATCATAAGTCTGTCAGACATTTACGGGGCGGCGAGGCGACGAGAGTTAAATGGATGAACGAAACGAAAAAAGTAGGAAGCAGTTAGGATGAAAGGCGGATCGCAGACTCATTGCGATCCGCCTTTCCTATTGTCTAGGCTCCTGCCGCTAAACTCTCTCGTGATATGTCTTTCGCGTCTGAACGGCGCCTTCCACTTTTCGATTGTCTAGACTTCAGCGCCTAGCTTCTCGGGTCACTTCAGACTTTAAGATAAAGGCAAAGACCGCCTTTATCTTAAAGCCTTTCAGTGCCTGTCGGAGCTGATCAGGCGCTTCCACTTTTCCTTTAATCTTTCAATCAAATAGTTCTAAAGTATATTCATTGCCAGTTAACTATGGTAAAATTGTTAGTTAGAAGCGTATACATACACGGGAATATCCGATGATGCAGGTGGAAGGGGAAACAGAAACAATGTTTGCAAAAGATATTGGAATTGACCTCGGTACGGCAAACGTCTTAATACACGTTAAAGGAAAAGGGATTGTTCTAAACGAACCCTCAGTCGTGGCAATTGATAAAAACACGAATAAAGTACTGGCAGTCGGAGAAGAAGCAAGACAAATGGTTGGTAGGACGCCTGCCAATATTATTGCGATTAGACCTATGAAAGACGGGGTTATCGCTGATTTTGATGTAACTGAAGCTATGCTTAGCCACTTCATTAATAAATTGGACGTTAAAGGATTTTTATCAAAACCTAGAATTCTTATCTGTTGTCCTACAAACATTACGAGTGTTGAACAGAAAGCCATTCGGCAAGCCGCTGAAAAATCGGGCGGTAAGAAAATTTATCTTGAAGAAGAACCAAAAGTTGCAGCAATTGGAGCTGGAATGGATATTTTCCAACCGAGCGGCAACATGGTTGTCGATATTGGTGGAGGTACAACGGATGTCGCTGTTTTATCAATGGGAGATATCGTTACATCACGCTCGATCACTGTAGCTGGAGATACTTTTGACAACGATATTACACAATATATTAAACAACATTATAAGTTGCTTATCGGAGAACGAACTGCAGAAAATATCAAATTCAATGTTGGTACGGTTTTCCCAGGCAGTCGAAAAGAACAGATAGACATAAGAGGACGTGACATGGTTTCGGGACTTCCCCGCACTGTGACAATCCATTCAGATGAAATCGCTGTAGCACTAAAAGAATCAATCTATATGATTGTCCATGCAGCGAAAAATGTCTTGGAAAAAACACCACCTGAATTGTCTGCTGACATTATCGATCGTGGCGTATTTCTTACTGGGGGCGGTGCGTTATTGCACGGCATCGACCAATTACTCGCTGATGAATTGAAAGTACCTGTATTCATTTCAGATAATCCGCTCGATTGCGTTGCAATTGGGACAGGCATTTTATTGGAGAATATGGATAAAATCTCTAACCGTTAGAAATTGTTAACAACTCTAATTTTGAAGTAAGAGGAGGTGGACATATGTTCCGTGGATTTTACACAGTTGGATCAGGGATGATTGCACAGCAACGCAGAACAGAAATGCTGGCGAATAATATGGCGAATGCCAACACGCCAGGCTTCAAGGCGGAGCAATCGGTGATTCGCTCGTTTCCTGAAATGTATATGTCGAGTATTAACACGGCAAAAATCCCAACAGAAAATGGCTTTCAAATGAAGGGCTTATCTCCGGTAGGTTCAGTTTCAACGGGTGTTTACATGCAGGAGACGTTGCCATTATTCACGCAGGGACAATTGCGCGAAACTGAGCTGACGACCGATATTGCTCTAATTGACGGTCGCTTACCGATTGATGCAGAAACTGGAACTCAGGGTGCCATCTTCTTCAGACTTGAAAATGAAGGTGGAAGTGAGCAATATACAAAGAACGGTAGTTTCACACTTGATCCAAGCGGGTTTTTGACCAGTGCAGGTGGCGCCTATGTTCTTGATAATAACGGGCAACGGATTGCCTTGCAAAACGATGATTTTCGTGTAACGGATGAAGGCATAATTATGGACGGCAACACGGCTGTCGCAACACTTGGTATTTCATTTGCACAGCGCCCTGACATGCTTCTGAAACAAGGAGATGGCATGTTCGTAACAGAAGGCGGCGAAAACCTTGCAGCCGCAAACGGCACAGCAGGCGTCACCTATTCGATGCAGCAAGGTTATCTCGAAGGTTCCAATGTTGATGCAGCACGAACGATGACGGACATGCTTACTGCATACCGTGCATTCGAGGCCAATCAAAAAATTCTTCAAGCCTATGACCGCAGCATGGAAAAGGCAGTAACGGAAGTGGGGCGTGTCAACTAATGACACGCGATTTGAAAGGGAGCGGGATGCATGATACGCACAATGACGACAGCAACAAATACGTTGAGTCAATTGCAAAGTCAAATGGATATAATAGGAAATAACCTTGCGAACATTTCAACGAATGGTTATAAAGCAAGCGATGCTAAATTCCAAGAGATGTTATATCAACAATTTGACAATGACAAAGCGGATACTGCGCCGCGTCAATCGCCTCCGGGTATCCGCTACGGATCAGGTGCTGTACTTGGCCAATCACAAATGAACTGGAAAGCGGGTTCATTGCAAACGACGGGCCGCGAACTCGACTTTGCACTGACGACACCAAAACAATATTTCAACGTCCTAATGCCTGATGGAGGCGGGGAAAAAACTGTCTATACACGTCAAGGGAATTTCTACGTTTCTCCAGTTGCTAATGGACAAGTGATGCTTGTAAATGGTGACGGATATCCGGTTGCAAACAGTGCGGGATTGCCAATTACGTTTTCCGATAATGTTACAAATTATACAGTTAACCCAGGTGGGAATTTGCAACTGACAAATGCAGACGGGACGACGCAAACAATCGAGCTGGCCGTGACAGTGATGGAACGTCCAAATTTAATGCAGCGTTTATCAGGAACGAATTTCGCGTTGCCTGAAAATTTGGCGGATCTTGGTGTCACACAACAGCAAGTTCTAACTGAATTACAAGGTGCAGCGCGAAACGTAATTGGATTGGAAGGTCAGGCACTCGAAGCATCGAACGTTAACTCTCAGAAAGAGATGACGGATCTCATTAGTGTGCAACGTAATTATCAATTTAATGCGCGTGCAGTGACGCTTGCAGATCAAATGCTCGGTCTGATTAACGGCATCCGATAAGTTCTTGATAAAAATAGTATCGTTCGGCTCTGAAGTGTATGAGACAGACGAAAAGGGTAGTCTACCTGCATCCGGTAGCTATCTGATGACCGGACAATTAGGGAGTACTGAATATGACAGATGAAAAAAGAAACAACTTGAATTCGAATGATTCAAGGAAAAAGGAGAGTGCACCGCCTTTAATTCGGTCTACTCGTAAAGAACGCGGAAGACAAAATAAGCCGGTGGAGGAAACTCCACCGAAAAAGCAATTTTGGGTCCAAATTCGCATCCTTCCAATTTGGCTTCGTGTGATACTTGTTCTCTTGCTTCTAGCCGGTGCAGCCTATCTTGGTGCCTTGGTAGGATACAGCAGTATCGGTGATGGGGATTCGAGTGATGTCTTTAAGAAAGAAACTTGGATTCACATTATGGATATCATTAATGGGAAAGAGTCGTAAAAGACTCTTTCGTTTTGAATAGAAAAGTACTGAAATGTCAGGAGGATGACTATGCTAACAGCAGAACAGATACAAGCGATTTTGCCGCATCGTTACCCGTTTCTTATGGTAGACCGGATTCTTGAGGTCGAAGAAGGAAAACGAGCAGTAGGCATAAAAAATGTGACAATCAATGAAGATTTCTTCAATGGACATTTCCCAGGTTATCCGGTTATGCCAGGCGTTCTAATTGTGGAAGCGCTCGCACAAGTTGGTGCCGTCGCTTTATTGCAAAAAGAAGAAAATAAAGGACGTCTTGCCTTTTTTGCCGGGATTGACAATTGTCGCTTCAAACGGCAAGTAACGCCAGGTGATACGTTAAAACTCGAAGTGGAAATCACACGACTTCGCGGTACGATTGGTAAAGGTAAAGCAATCGCAACGGTTAACGGAGAAATCGCATGCGAAACAGAAATTACGTTTGCATTAGGTCCTATAGTTTCAAAAAATGGGAACTAAATTTGCGAACACCTTGAAATTTGGTTACAATGGTCATTACGGTGCGGTTACAATGCACTTCTAAAGTGGGAGGTAACAAATCAGTATGTTTAAAGATCTTTCTCCAAATTTAAAAAGTAGCATTACTAGGTCCATCACACAGACATTCGAACAATACATGAGCGATATCGAGTGGTCCGGTGAAAAATTCAGTATCGATGATTATATCGCCAGCTGGCGTGAATATATTACCGTAAAAGCACTCTGGTATTCAAAAATTCCAGAAGAAATGAAAATTGATCCGGAATTCCATGAAGACCTCGCGCAGCGTATCAATGAAATCATCGCCCGCATCCTCAGTGAGCCGCCATCTGAAGAACAGATTGTGGAGATCCAAAGCATGCAGGAAGAGCTTGATACTCATTACGAGTATCACTGTAAAGCCGAAGCGGTATACATTGACACATTGCTAAAAAAATATTTAGAAGCTTAAAAAAGAAACATGGATAGTTCCCTCATTTCGGGCAAAGCTACGAAGTATCATACAGGTTTGTGTGATAGACGGCTTGTGGAGAGGAGGGAATCTTTTCATGTTCAAAAAAGCGATACCACTTGTTCTTATGTCGGGACTAGTCCTTACAGCTTGTGCAAACAACGATGCAGTTCCGAATAACAACGAAACTCCAATGGAAAATGTGGAGGATCGAACGAAGGACATAACACCCGAAGTGAACGATGAGCAAACAGGACCGAATATGGATGGTCTCGAGAACGAGAACGGCACCGGTGTGGATAACGGAGTCATTAATAACAACAATGGAGTACGAAACGATGTCATCGAAAATGATAACAACGCGACTCCGAATGAAGGCGTTATTAATGATGGAGAAACGAACACGAATACACCAACTGGTACAACTAGCGACAAAAATCTAGATCGGAACAAAACGAATGGAAACAATCGTTAACCGCAAGCCGTGCGGGAACCGCCTCGTAACACTAGAGGCGGTTTTTTTATGCAAAAGCGCAGGGCGCCGCCCAGACGCGACAGGCATAAGGCAGGTAAAAGGAAGGCAGTCTAAGTTCGCGACGTCGTGTCGCAACGACTGCATGACCTGCATCCCACAGGCCCAAGCGGCGTCTTTTGCCGCACAGTCGGGCTGCCTTATGACCCGAGCGTTTGGCGCCCGGAGTCTAGCCGTATACAAAAGCGCAGTGTGTCTTACAGTTTTTCTCAACAAAAAAACTGCCCGTATTCCAGGCAGCACGAAGTCATTCATTCTCTTTTTCTTGATCCTTTTTTAAACGTGGTCGAGAGCGCATATCGGATTCGAACCGCTGTAGCAATTCGGCGCCGCCCATTCCCTCACCAATCAATTCTTCCAGCAACTGTTCTGCATACTGTGCACGTGCTCGTTTCAAGCGGCCTTTCATTAACACAGAGACATTATCCCCAATCAACTTAACCCCTTTGACAGCAACGCGAAAAGCAGCTGGTTCATTTTCAGGATAAGAAATAACGACTTTCACTTCAAGTAATTCTTCATCAGCCATCCATTTTTCAAAAATGGGTTGATGTTCCTTATCAATGAACATCTCCAATATCCACATACGGTGACTGTTCTCCTGATTGATTATAATTCCGTCTATGAGAGGGAAATCCAGCATTCGCTCTTCGTGTAATATTCCGACAGACAACATTTTGAATGTTTTCATCGGTATCCACCTCAATCTTTTTCCTTTTATTATACCATAGGCACAAATTTCACCGACAAACTTAAAACATGGCAAACTTAAATTATTGACGAATCGGATAAATTCAAGTCAGGCATACGGTTATGCCGTTTATGTAGATAAATGTAACTTCGTAGTTAGGCAAATAGGGTTTTTATAGCGAATAATAGACAGAAAATTGGGATATCGTGTATTGCACAAATTAGACTAAACCAAGTAAGATGAAATTAATAAACGAGAGAGGAGGAAATCGATTGAATCAAGTTGCACTGGTTGGACGTATCACAAAAGATCCAATTCTGAGAAGAGTATCAGAAGGAAGGGTACAAACAAGTTTTGTACTTGCTGTGAACCGCAATTTTAAAAACCAAAAAGGAGAAGTGGAGACAGACTTTGTACTTTGTACACTGTGGGGAAAGGCGGCGGAGAATACTGCTAAACATTGCGGTAAAGGATCTCTAATCGGCGTAGGCGGGCGCATTCAGTCTAGGTCCTACGAACGTGAAGACAAGAGTAGAGTCTATGTAACAGAGGTGATTGCTGAGGATATACGGTTCATTTTAACAAAAAAACGCACCAATGACAACTTGTATAGTGAACAGGTAGGTAGAATGACACTTCCGGTGGAGGAGAAAAGCGATGCTGAGCATTTCAATCTCCCCAGCCGTGAAACAGAAGGATTACCGATTTTTTGACCAGGCACAATGATACATAAAAAGCCAGGGAATGGTCGTGAAAAGGAGGGGATAGACTAGCCGGACGACAAACCGGGGCCGTACCGACAACTGAAAATGGATAGGTAGTAAGCAAAGCTAATTTTAGCGGAACGCAGCCTAAGAACACCACAAGAGGAAGGTAGTCTAAAGTCGCCGCGTATTGCGACAACGACTGCATGATCAGCATCCTGCTGGCCTTGACAACTAAGGGGGATGGGGTTCAATCCCTCTAGGCTGAATGACCTGTATTCTGTAGGCGCTAATAGGCTATATGTGAGGAAAAGAAATAACCGTACATGTCAACAGAAGGGGTTCTGCCCATGTTCGGTCAGAGTGAGAGTAAAGTGTCGCGAACAGATGCTCAGTGGCGTCTGTTCGCGGTAGATAAGGGGAATGTAACGCTAATATCCGATGGGGTCGGATATCTTACGTCGAAAAACGCTAATGGGGATCCCGAGGACGGAGGCTGTTTCCGTCAATGGGATCCACACAAGCGGATTATGAAGAGAAAGGAGTGTGGAACATGACTACAATTAAAAAGGACATGAAACGGATGGAAATGCAAATTGAACAATTAATCAGCATTGTAGCCAATCAGAACAATCGCCTGAATCGAATTGAAGACCTAGAAAGGAAGAAAAAATTCGGAACTGTACATATTATTCCACTTGCGGAACGTGTGTAAGAGGATTCGACAACGGTAAGTAAAAAGACCCCAGTGCACTGGTGGCTCAGGAGTCTTCTTACATAGCATAATTTTAGTTGTCAAACGATAATAGATCGTCCAGTTCCGTTTCGGACAAATCAGACAGCCATTGACTTGATTGGATGAGATCCGCGGACAATGCAGCTTTCTCGACAAGCATCTTGTCGATTTTTTCTTCAATAGTTCCAATCGTCACAAACTTATGGACATGGACAAATTTTGTCTGGCCTATGCGATAAGCACGGTCGGTAGCTTGATTTTCGACGGCTGGATTCCACCATCTATCTGCATGCAATACGTGGTTTGCACCAGTCAAGTTCAGTCCAGTTCCACCAGCTTTTAACGATAAGATGAAAATAGGGAATTCGCCTTCTTGGAAAGCCTCGACAAGCCGGTCACGCTGACCTTTCGGCATACTGCCTGTCAAGAATGGTACATCGATTCCATGAAGTTCAGACAAGCATTGACGAATAAGTTGCCCCATGCCAATGTATTGCGTGAAGATAAGGCATTGTTCCTTATTAGCAGCGATTTCAGCTGCCATTGACACAATTAAGTCTAGCTTATTGGATCTAGAAAGTAATTGTGTTGCTGGAGCGTGCGGTTCTTTCAAGAATAAGGCCGGATGGTTACAGAGCTGTTTTAATCGGCTAAGCATTTTTAAAATAAGGCCTTTCTTTTCAAAACCGGTAAGTGTCTGCAACTTGAATTTCGTTTCTTCAAGGAAACTTTCATATAAGGCAGCCTGTTCAGTCGTTAAAGGACAATATTCATTTTGCTCAAGTTTTTGTGGAAGATTCAGCTGTAAATCGGGATCACTCTTCGTTCTGCGTAGAAGGAACGGACGGATTTTTGCTCGTAGCTTCCGCTTATCCGCTTCAGAATCATCACGTTCAATCGGGATGATGAAGTTATCCGTGAACTTGCGGAAACTGCCGAAGTATCCTTTGTGAATAAAGTCAAAAATCGCCCACAGCTCTGATAAACGGTTCTCAATCGGTGTACCGGTTAGTGCGATATGATGCTTGCCGCGAAGTTTTCGGATGACACGGGACTGTTTTGTCTGCATGTTCTTTATGTTTTGTGCTTCATCCAGTGTAATGCTGGCAAATTCCGTTTCTGCTAGCATCTCGCCATCCTGTGAAGCAGTACCGTATGTTGTAAGAACGACGTCGGGCTTCAGTTGAGCCATTAGTTCTTTAAAGCTTTCGTCTTTTGCACGTAATGGGCCATAGTGTGTATGGACAGAAAGCGTTGGTGCAAACCGTTCAATCTCTTTCTGCCAGTTGCCGAGAACACTCGTCGGACAAACGATGAGTGACGGTGAATCTGTATCAGGTCTTGCATGGATATTCAGTAAATAGGTGATAAGCTGAACTGTCTTACCCAGTCCCATATCGTCGGCAAGACATGCACCAAAACTATTATCACGCATAAAGGTAAGCCAGTTATAGCCGTCTTCTTGGTATGGTCGAAGTTCAGCAAGTAAATCCTTTGAAATACCGGCTGCTGGAAGCCCCTTTTTATCGGCTAGCATTTCCATATAGCCTCGAAGCGATTGGTGCATAGTGAAAGCAAAAAGTGGGTCATCGATATCTTCGTCCTCTTCAAGAGGAACAATCTCTTCCGGTACGTCTTGGAACAGCAGGTCTTTAACAGTCCACTCCCCGGCATCCGCACGATCCATTAAATCACGAATTTTTCTGAGCCAAAGGGGATCGATATGGAACCATTCATCACCAGAGCGGATGTATTCACGGTTTTCATCGACAAGCTTACGGAATGAATCCTGATCAATTGGATTACCAGCAAGAGAGAAATTCCAATCGAAAGATAGCACTTCGTCCAAGCCTGTAGCCGATTTATACGATTGTATGCCCGCGTTCGTTCGAATACGCAATTTTGATTCTGTCACCGATTTCAACCATGCAGGCAGGATGACAGGATAGCCGAACGATTGAAGTAGCGGAAGGTCTTCTTTAATGAATGTCCGTACTTCCGGATCAGACATCGGTGTGGACAAAAAGCTTTCGCTTGAAGCAAGCTCTACAGAGCCAAGGAATGATGTCATTTCGGATTGCTTTTTCACAACTTCATCTGCGAATGGTTTCCATTTAGCAGGAAGCGCATCAGCCGCAGGTGCATTCACTTTCCGAGCGGCAGGTGTCCAGTGCGCACCGCGTTCGCCGATAATAACTGTTTCAAGAAGCCATTCCGTATCTGTCTCGGCTTCTGGTTCAGTTAAGCGGAAGGCAACACTGATTGGAATTGTGGAAACGGATTCGCCCGGCCAGCCGTACATCCGTAAATGGGGTAGCAGGGAAGCTAGTAGATCGGGATTGATAGCAGATGCAGCAAGTTTGCTGCTGACTGCTTGGCTGATAACGGCTGCAGCCCCTTCTGATATGCCCGCTTTGCTACCGTCAAAACGAATAGTGTTACCGTCTACTTCTGCATAATTCCATAGATTAGGGTCGGTCCAGGCGCTAGTTGCCTCACGAATTGAAGAAAGCTGAGTATCGTCTTCATCCGTCAGTCCAACGAATGTAACATAGGGGTGCATAACAGAAAAAACTTGAAGCAGTTGGTCTGCCTGTAAATAAGCAACTTCGTCATCCATATTTGCAAGAAGCCCGTAAAGTGCACGCTCATTGTTGAAGAATAGGAAGGAAACAAGATCATCTGGGGCGACTGGCAACCCTCTGCCATCTTCAGCGGCAATGGAATATAGTTCGTCTTCCATCAAACGGATGCTCAGACGAAAAAGGCGGTTCAATGTGAATGTTCCTGTCATAAGTTCAAATTCCCTTTCTCCATTTCTTCCATCAATGCGCGTAGTCTACGGTTTTTTTCACGCACTGTATCGATATATTGATTCCAAAAGTCAGCTTTTCCGCTTTTCTTCGAACCAGTTTTCATTTGTTTAAACAATTTGACGGCGCGTCGATAACTGTGACGGTTCTTTTCTTTGATGAAACCCATAGCAAACGTATGGAGTAGGGGCAAAACGGCTGATGGATCCGAAGCCAGTGCGACTTTTAAGCCACCCGCTTCTGCGCCGTCATATGAAACCCCATATCTATGCATGAGAGCCGCCCATTCGCCGAATCGTTCACGTTCAACCAAAAAGTCAGCGTAAACATCGATACCGGGTTCACCATATTGAGCAAACATGCTTTCACGTAATTCTTCCGAGAAATCTGCCGCTTCGAATAAACCATCGATGTCCCGCACGAAAGCAGGACGAGATGAAAGTGAAACAGAATCACTTACGTAATCGCCGATGAAGGGCAACAAAGCGTGCATAATTATAGATAGGGCCTTGGTTTCATCATTATTTTCCGCTAGTTTTGCAAGCGGTAGCCATGTAGCAACATTAGTAGCTGTTACATGTGTAACGAGTTTCGCTAACTCATCATGTTCTCCTTGAATCAAGTGGAAAAAGGCGATGAAAATTCGAGCTTCCTCTGATTCTTCATTCGTGAGAATCGTTAGTTCAGTGTCTCGGGCAGCTCGAAAAGGAAATAGTTGCTGCCAAAAAAGACGATAGACTTGGAATCGCTCATGGAAGAGCCCGGAATTTCCTAGGGCGAATGTTCGAACGAGACTTTTCACCCGTTCATGAAAAGCATCTGCTTCAAACAGTTTCGGTTTTGCACCGATTGCATTGACGCTATCATTCAGCTTTCCGAGCTGTTCCGTCAACCAGTTTTGCACATACCACTTCCCGTAGAAAAAGGAAGTTGGTTCACCGCCGAGATGGCCTTTTACATACGTCCATCCAGCATCCAGTACATGTAATCGATAATAAAGTTCAAAAAGAGGTTTCCATTCATATTCAAACGGAATAAGCGGAGTAGCTTTTTGATCAATTATAGAAGATTCGTGGATGAATACACCCGGATTTTCCGCAACTTCAATTGCACGAAGCGGCTGAGTTAAGCGTGTCAGGACGTCGATCCATGCATCTGGGGTACGTTCTGAAATGGACAGTGCCATCTGTTGTGATTCAGTTCTGCGCCATTCGTGTAGCCATTCGCTCAAAGAATTGTGTTGTGAATAAAGATGAAATACGACTGCAATTCGGTGCGAACACCAGCCAGCGTATCCGCATGTACAATTCGCATCTACTTTGTTGAAAGAAAGGCGCACGTTTTCTGAGTCTACGCCAAGGAGAGTCGCTATTACTGCGCCTTCAGATGGCGCATACCTATAGGAATTGGTGGCACCATTTCTCACAAGAGCCACAGCACGTCTGATTTCGAGTGCATTGCGTTCTATATCTGGCCGTAGGGCATGTTTAATTGTATTCATAAAATCATTTATTTCATTTTCGTGCAAGTAGGATACACGTTCGACAGTCATATTCATCGGACCACTCCCTAAGAAAAGCATTCCTTCTATTATACCGCTTTTCTCCAGTGAGCGGAAATGAAGTTATTCCATATCTTGTTCTTTTGTTTGTTTATCTATAAAAGTAAAGAGCATATTCGTTAAAAAGCCGAAGAAGGAGTGAGGAATTGGAGAAGATTGTTCTATACGTACCTGATTTGGAGTCTCAGTTTCATCATAATAAAGAGTTTCAAGAAAGTATTACTCCATTATCATGCACGATTTCCCCCATCATTAATCATATCATCTACGAATCTGTGGAACGTAAATTATATTTTCGTTCGGTGGCACTCGGAACGATGGAATTTCAGTTTGTGCTGCTCGACTTTAGGCGTAACAATATTGTGTTCGTGAGAAAGAGGAATTCTATCGGAGATGTAAACTGTGGCGTATATGAATGGTTGTCATCATTGAAATTTCAATTCGAGCCAAGAAAGATGTCATTTGTAATGGAAAGGCCAAACGATAATTATGTGTTGCGGCAACATATATAGATGAATAGCATACTATAATAATAAACTGTTCACAAACTAGCCACAGTTGTGATAAACTAATAACAATCAGAATATTCTATATTGGAGGGGAGAAAGATGCTATCAGTTCAACGAATGACACCATTTTACACGAGTCAAGAAGATTTTCAACTCAGACTAGTGTTTGCTTATCAATACTTTTCCATTCTTAAAGGGGGGGACGTATTTCAATTCATCCCGTCAGAGGGAAAAGAAATTGTCATTAATACCAAGAGTTTGCAAGTCGAAAACCTCGGCGAAGTATTCGTTTTCCAACGGGGGAACCGATTTATTCGATTACCGCTCTACCAATTGCTACTTATTTCAGATCTTCATATCCATTTGACCACTATTCTTGAAGGAACGATGGGGCTGGAAATGGAAGTAGAGACGCTAGAAGTCGTAACATTAGAAGCGGTGGGTATCATTGAACAACTGGAAGCCGATAACAGGTTGCGCATGATTGATTATGCACTCGAAACAGACAACATACAAATGTTCAATGAACTGACGGAAGGACTGCAGCAAAATTGAAAAGTGAAACTTAACAAACACCTGTCGTTAGCGGTTAACGGTAGGTGTTTTTTTATTGCCCTGGCACTTATTGAATCCCGTAAAATGGGCAAGTTGTCACATAGAAACTTCACCTCCAGACTCTGGTGATTTTGTTCTAGATAATCCAAATGAAAGCTCAAATTCCCACCACGGTGGTGCAGACATTACTATTATTGTTTACTTAAATATGTTGAACAAATGAATGCCAAGATAAACTGAGCAAAGGCGCCTGACAAGTGGGAGCCTGCCACCGTAGCGGATTTGAAAGGAACCTCTATTGCACCTTATATAGTTCAACCTGTAATGAAGTAAAGAGCCACAATGAAAATGGTGGAACCTGTCAAACCAAAAAGAATGTCTTGCCATGTGAATGCAGAAATTCCCTCTTTATTCATAGCTATCCGCCCCTTTGTCGATTTCCCGGGAAATAAGCCGGTATTTATTCCCCAATAAATCATTCAGTTTTAGTAGAAAGTATAATTTTTTGACTTAGAATAGTGTCTAGCTCCAGCGCCTAGCCCCTCGATTCGCTTCAGTCCTGAAGTTAAAGGCAAATTGCGCCTTTATCTTCAGACCCTCCAGCGCTTGTCGGGTCTACCAGGCGCCTTCCGCTTTTCTTATTGTCTAGACTCCAGGCGCCAGCCGCTCGGGTCATAAGCAATCCAGCTATGTAGCAAAGAGCGCTACGTCGCTGGATCGACTTATGCCCGTCACGTCTACCAGGCGCTTCCGCTTTTCTTAGAAGAATGGACAAAAAGTGCGCTTCTTAAACATGTTTTATATGTTTCTGCAACCCATTAAAGAAGGAGAATAGTAAAAAAATCGTTGCTTACTAGCATCCAAACATTGCAAATCTCTCAATTTTTGCTAAAGTAATCATAGTAGATCAATTACGTCTCGGCGTAAATTCGCTTGGATTTTGGATTGCGCTTGAGCACGTCCAGTATCCGTGCTTAGGAGTTCGGGTCATAAGTCAAAGCTACTTTGTGGCAAAATCCGTCACGATGCATCTTCATCTTATGCCTGTCGACCCTAAGCTTTTGAGAGATTATCTCGTTTCAAAATTTGTACTATCCGCCGTGGGCTTAGGTCGACGGGGAGGAATTGTAGTTTATTCTTCTTTGTTAAGGTGACTTCATCAAATTCAGCAATAGTGAGCAGAAAGGGATTACCGTAATGTTTTTTGACTTTAAGTTTTGGCATTTCTTGACGAATCCACATCAGTTGGCAAACCAACTTGAAAATTCTTCAATGCGCGGCTTCAAAAAACGTGTGTTATTCATAGCTTTTTTCGGTGTTCTTTTATTCGCCGTTCGTGATATATGGGGAATGAATACAGAGTCAATCACAGCACTCCTTTCCACAATGACCACAACAGACTATACAATTGCACGATATGTATCAGTACTTGGTGCACTCGTGTGGGCCCTTATGTATATGGCGTTTCATTTCTTTGGTTTTGCATACATATTAAGTCGATTGACGGCAATTCCGTTTAAAAAGTTATTACCTTTACAACTACTTGTGACGGGTATTCTATTACTCGAGAAAGCAGTTTTGCTTCTTGTCTTTACGATGAAGGGAGCAACAACAAGTGTTTCATTCCTATCATTTGGTCCACTTGCGCTAACATTTCTCGATTCCTGGTATATCATCCTATTCCTCAATCAATTGACAGTGACAACTGCACTTATCATTGCACTTCAATCACGGTTTATCGGTGCGTATACGGGTCATACCGAACGCAAAGGCTTTATCTGGATACTTATAGGAATCCACGTAGCAATGGCCCTTATAGTTGCGGCTATTGGATTTATTCCACTAGAAAGCTTGTTCCATTCCTTTGTAGAAGGGGGTGTTGGTAGTGAATAAAGTGACGAATATTGCTATCGCTGTCGCAATCAGTGCATTTCTAGCAGTGAATTTTTATCTGCTATTTTCCGATAAAAGCGTCATCACCAAATCAGTATATGTCGAACGCTATGAACGTATGACAAGCAGTGATCACCGAGAGGAGCTCGCTAAAGAAGGCTTTGTTGCTCCCGAAGAAACCTATACAGTATACGTCGGTAATGACGATACGGTAGATTCGTGGCTAGTTAAAGAAGGCGATCCCGTTACAGTGGGGGAAGAAATTGCTATTCTACAAACAGAACGTGCAGAAGGACAGCGCGCTGTTTGGGAAGCCGAACGCGAGGCTCTTCAACAACAGACATCATCTGTTCGAAGCATGATATCAGGTCTTGAGTCTGAGCGGGAGGAAGCTCAATCGGATAGTTCTTCGAATGTGAATCGCAAAGATAACGTGTCGGAAAATACAACCGACAAAAAAGTGGAAGTAGGACTGAATGTTGATGTCCAGGTAGATGTGAAGCAGGACGGATCATTTGCACAGGCAATCGCAGCGGCTGAACAGGATCTTGCAGAAATTGAACGCCAACAAACAGTTGTTGAGGCGCAATTATCACAAAATCCAGGAAGACCTGCTCTAATTAGCCCTGTTGACGGTATAGTTTCTAAAGTAACGCGTACCGGTTCCACGCTGTCAGTTGATATTTTCAGCTCACAAAAAGTGATTGTCACATATGCAAAAAATGACGAGTGGCAAAAAATTCGAAATGGTGATCAGGTCTTAATCCAAGGGGATAGCATCGAAAATGCGGTAGAAGGAACTGTTCTTTCTGTTTCCGAGGCACCTGCAAGCGACAACGAATGGCTCCAAGCCTACAAAGAACTCGACGAAACCAAAGTGAAGAATCCACTTGCTTATTATGAAGTACGAATTTTGACGGATGCTACTGATCAATCGGTGCCATTTGGTACAAATGTCAATGCAATCGTTATTGTCAATGAAGCGCTGGATGTCACTTCAGTGAAAGAAAAGTGGCTTCATGACTTGTACAAAGAAACGGCGTATGCATGGATAATTGATAATGAAGGTCGTGCTAAACAAGTGGCCATTGCGACACCGTTCACATGGGAAACTCGGGCGGTCGTGTCGCAAGGTCTCAATCTTGGAGATGTAGTTGTTTATGAACCTGAACTTGCTACGTATGGATATTCACCTACGGTATTCATGTCATTGCCTACAGAGTTGCCTTCAAAAAAACAATGGAGAGCATTCGGGTGGAAAAATTACGTGAAATATATACTTATAAGATGACATCAGAACCCCGAATCTTCGGGGTTTTTTGATGCTCTACTATTCTTTCGTTACGAAACTGTAATAGGAATGTAGCAATTGAAAGGTTTTAGAAGAACAAGAAGGGGTATTTTCAATACTAGCTAGCCAAATAGCTTATTGAAAAATACTAGGAGGCGTTATGAGATGGTAACACGACATGTAGTTGGCTATTATGATACAGAAACTGAAGCAATCGCGGCAATTGAAGATTTAAAAAGACAAGGATATGTGTCAGATGACATATCTGTTATGAGTAAACATACAGCAAATGCGGATGTTATTGCAGAAGAAACAGGAACATATGCAGCAGATGGTGCAGCCACAGGGGCAGCAACTGGCGGAATTCTAGGAGGACTTGGCGGCGTGCTCGCGGGAATCGGTGCACTCGCAATACCAGGAATTGGCCCAATCATCGCAGCTGGCCCAATTGTAGCAGGCATTACTGGCGCAGCTGCCGGAGCGGGAGTTGGCGGACTAGCCGGAGCACTTATCGGCATGGGTATCCCTGAAGAAGAAGCGAACCGCTACAACGATTACTTCAATGAAGGAAAAATCCTGGTCCTTCTTGATGGTGACTATTCAAGACCGAATGATCGATTTCCCCCAATCGTCTAATGTCATATAAATGCAGACAGCCACCCAATTTTAGTTGGGTGGCTGTCTGTTTGTGGTTCGGAGGCTGACAGGGGGAAGTTGTACATATGATTGGTCGTGTAGATATATGATTGTTCTTGCAAAAGATATGATCGGTTTACAAGTTATATAGTCGGTTGGTCGTGATATATGATCGTTTTCCCACTTTGTAGTGCGTTAAATTTATTGATTTTCATTGATAATTTTATGATCTGTCGCCCGTCGTTTCATAAAAGCAGAAATTAGAGTGCTAGGACCATTGAATTGTTTCCACTATTATCCATAAATCGTATGGACTACTATTCTTTGATTCTTACGAAGTCCCTTTGAACGATTTTTTCAATAACGCATGATTTTCCCCGAAATACACGTTTTGTATCATATTAAATCTATTTTTATTATGATAGATTCTTTATGTCGCACTATTTTATTAAGTGTGAATAAACGGGTAAAGGGGAGATGGGATTTGAAGAGGGGTAATTTCACTAAATTTTTCAGCGCATTTTTAGCTCTTGCAATGGTGCTTTCACTACTAACGCCATTCACAGCATCGGCAAATGCAGAAAAGGCAAAACCATTCAAGCCGGATAATTACAGCGAAAGCATTATGCAACAGAAAGCAGCTATCGCCGAACAATTAAATCTGTTGGATGGTGGTTCCAAGTTACACAAAGACTTACAAGGGTTAACTGGAAATGGACAAGTCGCAGTTATTGTTCATTTATCCGAAAAGCCAGTTGCACTTGAACAGGGGATTAAAGAGTTAGCGGGGAAAACATTCACTTCTGCAGAAGCAACGGCAGTGAAAAAGAAAGTGAAAACGCAACAGACAGCTATGAAAAAAGAGATGCAAGTGAAAAACATTAATTTTACTGAGAAATTCGCGTACGATACTGTACTAAATGGTTTTTCTGCGACTGTACAAGCAGGAGATCTTGAAAAGTTACTAGCTATTAAAGGTGTTACATTAATTGAACCGGATACTGAAGTGCATGCATTTGAAGCTCCAGTTTCATCTGGAACAGTAGATGCGAATATGAACACCAGCATTTCATTCCTAGGAATTGAAAGGCTCTGGGCTGAAGGAATTGAAGGACAAGGGATTAAAGTCGCTGTACTTGATACAGGAATTGATAAAGATCACCCGGACTTTGCTGGTATTTATAAAGGCGGAAAGAACTTCATTCCAAATTCTGCTACTTATACAAGAACCCGTGCAGATAATGATGCATCGGAAACGTCACCTGTTGAACGACCAGCAGGAACGCCTGAATTTAGCGCAACTGGAAGCGCTTTCTATACATCACATGGTACGCACGTGGCAGGAACAATTGCTGCAATCGGGGCGAATCCGTACGGAGTTAAAGGGATTGCACCGAAAGTAGATCTTTACGCATACCGCGTTCTGGGAGCTTACGGTAGCGGATCTACTTCGGGAATCATCGCGGCAATTGAAGAGTCAGTTAAACAAAAGATGGATGTTATCAATCTTTCCCTTGGTGGGGGAGCAAATTCTGAAACTGACGGAGGTTCATTTGCCATCAATAATGCGATGATGGCCGGAACGATTTCCGTAATCGCAACAGGAAACTCGGGTCCGAAACGTGGAACGATGGGTACACCGTCGACAGCACGTCTTGGAATTGCAGTTGGCAACACAACGAATCCTGAAGCAAATTTTGACAGCAACGTACATGTAACAGTCGGAGACTACCAATTATCTAAAACCATCAACTTAATGGGAACTACATTTGGAGCAGATTTAACAACACAATTGTCGGGTGAATATGAAGTCCTAGCAGTGCCTGGAATGGGTACTAAAGCTGACTATAACGGACTCGACGCTAACGGGAAAGTGGCACTTGTCTCACGAGGAGATATCGCATTCGTCGACAAAATTGCCGTCGCAAAAGAAGCAGGTGCAATTGCAATTCTTATCCATAACTTTGCAGGCGGTTCAAATGCACCGAACGCTTCTGGAACATTCTTAGGAGATGCATTTGAATTCATCCCAGCTTATGATTTGTCACAAACAGACGGAGATGCAATTCGTGCAGCTCTTAAAGGCGGTCAAGGAACTGTAACGTTCGGTAATTTCAATAAAACAATGACAATTGGAGACAATGTCAACGATTCCAGTTCACGTGGGCCGTCGACTCCAAATTTTGATATCAAACCAGATGTTAGTGCGCCTGGAACGAATATCATGTCAACAATTCCAATGTACAAAGCAGATTTTCCAGCTGCAAGTTATGAAGAAGCTTTCACACGTAAAACAGGTACATCAATGGCAACACCGCATATTGCAGGAATTGCCGCACTTGTTAAGCAAGCAAATCCAGGTTGGAGTGCTTTTGACGTGAAAGTCGCGCTATCCAACAGTGCAAAAATTTTAGACACGACCAAATACGATGTCATGTCTCAAGGAGCAGGACGTGTGCAAGCTTATGCAGCAGCACATCCGACTATCCTTGCATATGCAATGGATGAGGCAGTGTTGGATACAAGCGGTGAAATTGTCGACAATATTAAAGGGACAGTCACTTTCGGTCCTCAATCAATCAAAGAAAAAAACATTTCCGTTACAAAAGACATTCTTGTAAAAGATATGAAAGGTAACGGAGGAAATTATAATGTAACAGTCGATGTTACGAAATCATTCGAAGATGCAAAAGTGACCGTCGACAAATCAGCATTCACTTTGAATGGCGAGCAATTGTTAACAGTTACATTAACGGCTTCGAAAAAAGCAAACGCACCACCAGGTTCCGAAATTCTGGGCTATATTCACATTGACGGTGAAGGCACTGAAGTTTCATTACCATTCGCAGCGGAGTTTGGCGGAGCGCCGGCATCTGCATTTGAAAACTTCGCAATCACAGAAACAGATCTTTCATTCAACAATGACGGTATAAAAGACTCGGCTGTTCTGTCATTTAAACTGACAGGCGATGTCACAACAAATTACATCGAACTATGGGATATCATGGATCCTGAAGGTGGAGAATATGGAGACGGCTATATCGGCTACTTACATGCAGGTACTTCGCTCGCAGCCGGTTCTTACACGCTTAACGTGGCAGGAAATTACAAACCTTGGACTGAAGGTGCAGCTCAAACAACAATTCCTGATGGACTCTACACAATTGACTTCACTGGACAAACAGTTTCAGGCGAACCAGCAATTCTTAGTGGCTACGTTGGTCCGGTCGTCGTGAAATCTGAAGCCGGTACAATTGAAGGAGCACTTAAAGGTACAGCTGCAACAGGTAAAATCATTGACAAGTATATTGACTACCAAGCTGAACTTGTAAACTATGATTTAGGTTATGACGTAAATACGAAACTCAAAGCAAGTTACGAAGTGATGGAAAACGACACGGTGAAATCGTCCGGTCCTGTTAAATTAGCACAAGACGGATCATTTACAATCGACGTTGGTACGTTAACAAAAGATAACAGTGTCAAAGTGAAATATGTTGACGCTGCAGGCAATGCCGCAGAAAAAGTACTAGTCGATGATGGAACAGGCGTCAAGTATTCTGTGGATAAAGAAGAACTAGCACTGCAAGTAGGCGGTACAGAAAACCTAACAGTAACTGAAACAACAACAAAAGCGGACGGAACAAAAGAAGACAAAAATGTCACAGCAGAAGCAACATTCGTGTCTGCTGATGAAAAAATTGTAACAGTTAAAAATGGTGCAGTAACAGCAGTCGCCGCAGGTAAAACAGCAATCACAGTAAGCTACAAAGAATTCACAGCAACAATCGCAGTCGAAGTGGCAGCGAAAGATGGTCAAGACCAAGTTACGTATTCTGTAAGCAAAACGAATCTTACAATAGGCGTTGGTCAACAAGAACAACTCTTCGTCACACAAAAAACGACAAAGGCTGATGGTTCAGTCGTTGAAAAAGACGTAACAGGAACAGTGAATTATGATGTCGTCAACAGCGATATTGCAAAATTCGAGAAAGGTCTCATCACAGCACTTGCGGCAGGTAAAACGCAAGCACGCGTCATGGTTCCAGGACAAGAAGATATGTACGTTTACCTTGAAGTGACAGCAGCACCGCAAGATCAGGTTACTTATTCAGTTAGTAAAAAGAACCTAACAATCGGTGTTGGCCAATCAGAACAATTTTACGTCACCCAAACGACGACAAAAGCGGATGGCACAGTCACTGAAAAAGACGTCACAGGAAATGGCAGCTACAATGCAGTCAACAATAAAGTTGCTACAGTCAAAAAAGGACTCGTAACAGCACTTGCAGAAGGCCAAACACAAGTCCGTGTTATGATTCCAAACGAGGAAGCCATCTACGTTTACGTTGAGGTAGTGAAACTTCCTCAGGATATCATTACGTACAAAGTGAATAAAACAAATGTGAAAATGAATGTCGGCGACCAATTACAGTTGAAAGTGACAGAAACAACGCTGACTCCGAAAGGACAAACGAGCAAAAAAGACGTCACAGCAACAACTTCATTCAAAGTCGTCAACAATAAAATTGCAAAAGTTCAAAAAGGTCTAGTCACAGCGATTACAGGAGGTCAAACACAAGTACTTGTCACAATCCCAGATCAGGATCCAATCCTTGTCTACCTGAACGTGAAAGGCGACGTAATCACCTATTCAGTCGATAAAAACAGCGTCGCACTTAAAGCAGGCGCAACTGAACAATTAACAGTAATAGAAAAAACAACAAAAGCTGACGGCTCTGTCACAGAGAAAAACGTGACAGCAGATTCTAAATTTAAATCTGCGAATTCTAAAGTCGTCACATTAAGTAAAGGGTTAGTCACAGCAGTCGGACCAGGCGAAACGGCCATCTCTGTCACACACTCGGACTTTACAACGACAGTCACAGCGATTGTCGAGCAAGACGTAATCACCTATTCAGTCGATAAAAACAGCGTCGTACTTAAAGCAGGCGCAACTGAACAATTAACTGTAATAGAAAAAACAACAAAAGCTGACGGCTCTGTCAATGAGAAAAACGTGATAGCAGATTCTAAATTTAAATCTGCGAATTCTAAAGTCGTCACATTAAGTAAAGGGTTAGTCACAGCAGTCGGACCAGGCGAAACGGTCATTACAGTTTCACACCCGAACTTCACAACGACAGTCACAGCGATTGTCGAACAAGACGTAATAATCACAACAGAATTGATCACAAACCCAGCAGCACTTGAATTGGTAGTCGGGGAATCTTCTCGCATTTCAGTTCAATCGATTGAAACGAAAAATGGTGAGGCGACATCGACAGACGTGACAGAAATTGCTGCATATAGCGGGTTCGATTCAACTGTCATCGATGTTCAGCAAGGCCAAATCATTGCAGTCGGCGCTGGTGAAACAACAATCACAGCTTCTTATGGCAATGACGTTGCAACCATTTTCGTCAAAGTCGAAATGGTTTCAGTACCGGAAGCGCCTGAGGTACCTGAGTCACCAGGAGCTCAGAAATATAGTGTTTCAGAAGCAGAAATTGCAGCTTATGTGAACGATAAACAGGCAAAAGAAATCTTCATTGCACTACCTGAAAATGGAGAGGAAATCGCAATCGAATTCAACTCAACAATCCTAAATACAATCGTTAATGCTAAGAAAGGCTTATTCGTCACTAGAGGCGAAACGTCATTCTTCTTCTCGAAAAAAGCAGTCGAGAAACTTATGCAACAAGCTGGCGGTGATGCTACAATCACGTTAAGCGAAGCAAATGCATCTTCTATTGCAGATGCAATTTCAGAAAACTTTATCGTTAATCTTGAGGGCGGTACTGGCGATAATCGATTTGCGTTGAATCAATTCAATGAAAAAATCGAAATCGTTCTCCCGATAGACGCGTCTAAAGTGATCAAGAACAACAAAATAGCGGTACGAGATCTACATTCAACTAACACAATAAAAGCAAAATACAACAATGGAGTACTTGAATTCACAGCGACTGGTCCAGGTAGTTTCGTTGTGATCAATACTTCCACAGCGAACCGCGCAGGTAACTTTGTCGCTATCAGCTATTAATTTAAAAAAGGAGCACATTGAGTTTGATATGCTTCCCCATTAGGTAGATAGATTAAAAATAAAAGCTGGACTAAAGATTTTTTTAGTTCAGCTTTTATTTCACTTAATAAAAAACAAATTAACTTCTTCCTATTACAATCTAAAAACTCTATCATGAGACGAGTTTTAGACCTATTGCAGCACCTAAGACCATGCCTATAAAAATAAGTCTTCTCCAATCTTTTGATTCACCATATAAAAGCATACCTAAAATTGCTCCACCAGACGCACCAATTCCTGTCCAAATTGCATAAGCCGTACCCATAGGAAGTGTTTTCATTGAATAAGCAAGAAACACAAAACTAGCTCCAAACGCAAGAGTTAGAAATAGCACCGATTGCCAATTACGGTCTTTATGCAATTTACTTATCATTACAACACCAAACATTTCAAATAAACCTGCAACAATCAAAGAAACCCACGCCATTAAGATTCAGCTCCTTCTTTATCGCTATCTTGAGTCACTAATTTCAAACCAACGACTCCACCTAATAAAACCAAAATTAAAAGTACTTTTGCTAATTTAAATGGTTCATCAAAAAATATGATGTCGGAAAAAACTGTTCCGGCTGTACCTAGTCCAACAAAAACCGCATAGACAGTTCCAACAGGTAGTTTTTTTCCAGCCATAATCATTAAATAAAAACTAACGATAATAGCAATAACTGTTCCAGTCCAAGTCCAAAAGTCATTTGCATGTTTTAATCCAATAACCCAAAAAACTTCGAAAAAAGCAGCGATTATTACTTTAACCCAATCTGTATTCATTTAACTAACACCTCCGTTTATCTTTATTCAGCAGAAGACTCTCACCTCCAAAGGTGGAAGATGAATGCGGTTTTGTTTTCCTGTTCAGCGGGTATGCAATCGCCCGCTGAACAAAGATAAAGCCTCCGGCGGATGTCACAGATTTTGAAAGGAGTCAATCGAGCAAGCTCGATTCAAAATCTGGACGCAATTACGCCGAGGCGTAATTGATATTCTTCCCCAAAAAAACAAAAAAGCCCAAGAGATAACTGTTAAAAAACAGTTCCTCCCAGGCTTTTATCCTTCCGTGACACAGCATAGCTGTGAGTTTTCTCTCGGACCAGACCAACATTGACAGTTGCGGAACCCTAGAAAACATTCAAAGTATGTAATTACCTTGTATTATACACACTTTTAAATCGTAGTCAAATGTACAACATTATAAACAAAACATGATTTTAATTTACCTCATGTACAATCACTTGTCCTTAATGGTCCAAAGTAGGCTGCTTTTTTTATCCATTTTATTTGAAGATTAAGCGCTATAAAAAAGGGTATTAAATAGTATAAGGAGAATTACTACTAAACAAAGGACAATAACCGAAAAAAAGGAAGTGCACCCATGACAAGCTGGAATACAGAAGCGATCGAATTACTTGAAAGGAAACCGAAGCAACAAAATTGGGGAGCAAGAAGAGCCGCAAAAGATAAGAAATATAAATCATCCTCCCAATTAGTGGATGATTACATCGTACTCGATTTTGAAACGACGGGTTTGCGTGCTGGCGCTGATAAAATCATTCAAATTGGTGCCATTAGGTATGTAAATCATGAAGTGAAAGACATGTTTAATACGTTCATCAACCCCTTCCGTCATATCCCAGAGACAGTTACACGACTTACAGGCATTTCAAACGAAACAGTTGAATTGGCACCGAGTATCAATCAAAAAATTGAAGAACTACTCGAATTCATCGGAGATTTACCAATCATTGCTCACAATGCATCGTTTGATATGGGTTTCCTTTATGCACTCGACAACATCGATGGCATAAGCATTCCCGAGTATATCGTCATCGATACCGTCAAACTAGCTAGAAAAAAAATCACCGAAGCCCCCAACCATAAACTAACCACATTGACAGAATTTCTACAGGTCGAACACGATGCCCATGATGCCATCGGCGATTGTGTGGCAACAGCAGCCATTTATCAATATTGCGTGAAAAAGCATTTTTAAAATAAACTCGCATAATCTACTAAGTCGGCTCTGACTGGCGGCAGATTTTTGTTAAGGTAAGAACAGGAAATTAAATGAATGGAAAGGGGGAAATTAAAGTGAGGAAAAATGTGTGGGCCATCTGTACAGCATTAGTTATAAGTTTAGTTTACGGCACAATTGTAGGCGAGGCAGAGGTGAAAAAGCCAACACATTACATAGGACTTCATGATCGATTATTGGACTTTAAAGACGTCCAGGTCATCGATAACGATATGAAGATCCCACTTAGCGAAATCACAAAAGTACTCTACATCCCAGTAGAAAAAGAAGAAGGCATCACTTATCTTCGAAAACGAGGCACCGTTATCAGCTATGATGCTTCAACAAAATTGACATCGAAAGACGGTGTGGAACTCAGTTGGACTCCAATCGTCGACGTCAACGGCACACTCTACATTAGCGCAAAATACATCGCAAAAGTGACGGGATTCAAAGTAGAATACATCCAAAAATTGAAAACGTTGCGTATTTACCGCGATGACTACGAGCATATGAGCCATGCAGCTTACGAAAAACATGTTAAACAATTGTTGGATAAAAAACAGCCAGCCAAACCACCAGTTAAGCCAGAAAAGCCTGGAGCGAAATCCGGAACAACAATCTACTTGACCTTTGATGACGGCCCCAATAAATTCACAACAATCAACAATGCAACACTGAAAAAATATAACGTCCACGGTACATTCTTCTTCCTAGGAAAACACATGAAAAAAAACGAGGACATCGTTAAAACAGTGGCTGGCGATGGTAACTACATCGGCACGCACAGCATGACACACGACAAAGACAAAGTATATAAATCCACCAAATCATTCATCGATGAAATGACCGAAGGAACCAAACTCATCAACAAAATGACCGGCATCGATGCTAAACTACTCCGTGTTCCATACGGCAGCAAACCGCACGTCACACCGGCCATGAAAAAAGAGCTCAACCAATACAACTACAAAATGTGGGACTGGGACGTCGACTCCAATGACTGGAAATACACCGACAAAGAAGCTGATAAAATCGTTAAAAACGTCCGTGACGGTGTCGATAAAGCCAATAAATCCGGCGACCGTAACATCATCGTCCTGCTACACGACCGCAGTCAAACAGCAAAAGCCCTACCAGAAATCATCGAATGGCTACAAAAAGAAGGTTATACCATCAAAACATACGAACCCGAGCACCACATCATCCAAAACTTTCTGAGCGACACCACATTATAACCAAAAAACCGCCTCTTGCAGGCGGTTTTTATGTGCGGGAAAATGGGGAGCGGTCATATCTCCAGGCAATCGATCATATCTCCCGCAGAACCGAGCATATCCTTAGGCAAACGATCATATCTCGCACGCAACCGAGCATATCCTCGGGCAAACAATCATATCTCGCACGCAACCGAGCATATCCTCAGGCAAACGATCATATCTCTCGCGCAACCAAGCATATCCACAGGCAATCGATCATATCTCTCACGCAACCGAGCATATCCCCAGGCAATCGATCATATCTCCCGCGTAACCAAGCATATCCTCAAGCAATCGATCATATCTCCCATTCAATCGAGCATATCCTCGGGCAAGCGATTATATCTCCCGCGTCCCCGAGCATATCCTCATGCAAACGATCATATCTCTCGCGCAACCAAGCATATCCTCATGCAAACGATCATATCTCTCGCGCAACCGAGCATATCCTCGAGCAATCGATCATATCTCCCGCGCAACCGAGCATATCCTCAGGCAAACGATCATATCTCCCATTCAACCGAGCATATCCTCAGGCAATCGATCATATCTCCCGCGTCCCGAGCATATCCCGGCGCGAGCAATCCAAAAATAATTAGAAAGGAAGCTTTTGGCCACGGCCAAAAGCAGATTTAAGTCAAATGCATAGATCTAAAATCATACCACCCGCCAAAGCGGGAAACCGATCATATAGGATGTTGAACCAATCATATAACCTGTTCAACCAAGTATATACCTATGCTACCGATCATATCTCCAATTGAACCGAGCATATCCTAAGCCCAACCAATCATATCCAGCACCCGACCAGCCAACGGTAAATCAATACACCGCCCACCAAAAAGAGCAAGTGCTCAAATCTCAAATATATACCCAAAAACCCTATCAAATATCAATCATGCCACTGTTTAACAAATACATAATTCGGCTTTGGCGAAAAGTATATAAAACCACCAAAAATTCTGATATCATTTTTAAGAGGTGATAAAAAATTGATTTATAAACAAAGATCAATGCCGAAAATACTAATTGGATTAAGTGCATTAATGCCCCGATTACAGCCGTCACATGCCGAAATGCTTAGAGTCAGAGAGGACTTTCGAATACGAAAAGCAGGCTATGGTGGGGAGCAACACTTTGACAAGCATCTACTAGAATTCAAACCCCATTATCCACACGCTATCTTGCACGACGTCTGCTTGAAACAGAACGGCGTTTATTTTCAGATGGATTCGGTACTTATTACGCCAGCTTTCATTCTTATTATCGAAGTGAAAAACATTGCTGGGAAAATTATCGTGAAATCAAACCCCACACAGTTCATCCAAGAATCCCCGACAGGTGAACGAAAAGTGTTGAGCAACCCCATCGCTGAGCTCAATCGCAAGCAATTATTTCTCAATGAATGGCTCAAGCAAAGGAAGATCGATATCCCGATTAGCGGACTTGTTACTTTCGCATTCACCAATGAGTTAATCTTCGAAAACGTTCCCGAAACTAAAATCACATTCACCAATGAAACTCCGACTTATTTGTATTCCTTATCCGTCGATAAAGAAATCATAAGCAAAGATACTATACAGAAATTAACATTTGAATTAAGAAATAACCATCAAGAATATGATCCTTTCCCGTTAACCAAATTGATGAATATATCCCCAATTGATATTTTACCCGGAGTCATTTGTCCGGCATGCAACACTAGAGGAATGAAGTGGAAGCCTAGAAAATGGGCATGTTCGACGTGTAATCATACTGGACCTGAATATCATATTGCGGCGCTTGCAGATTGGAGATGTCTCATGGGCAACCGAATAACCAACAGGGAATTCAGGAGTTTCATGTTGCTAAATGACCGACAAGTAACAACGAGATTCCTTGCCCGATCCGGACTATCACACGAAGGAAAGGGGAAAGGTAGTTTTTATATCATGAATGAAAATACAAATAAGCATGAGTCAGCGCTTCATGAACTTTGAAGCGCTTTTCTACGAATAAAACTAGTAATCCGTCCAATGAAAACAACATTTAAACTAGTAACCAATTATAACTAGCGCCAAACCAAGCATATCCCCGGCCAAGCAATCAAATCTCCCATCCAACCGATCATATCCCCACCCAAGCAATCATATCTCCCATGCAACCGAGCATATCCCAAGCCAAGCAATCAAATCTCCCATCCAACCGAGCATATCCCAAGCCAAGCGATCAAATCTCCCATCCAACCGAGCATATCCCAAGCCAAGCGATCAAATCTCCCATCCAACCGAGCATATCCCAAGCCAAGCGATCAAATCTCCCATCCAACCGAGCATATCCCAAGCCAAGCGATCAAATCTCCCATCCAACCGAGCATATCCCAAGCCAAGCGATCATATCTCCCATCCAACCGAGCATATCCCAAACCAAGCAATCAAATCTCCCATCCAACCGAGCATATCCCAAGCCAAGCGATCAAATCTCCCAAGCAACCGAGCATATCCCAAACCAAGCAATCAAATCTCCCATCCAACCGAGCATATCCCATGCAACCGAGCATATCCCAAGCCAAGCGATCAAATCTCCCAAGCAACCGAGCATATCCCAAACCAAGCAATCATATCTCCCATGCAACCGAGCATAAACCCAAGCCAACCAATCATATCCCCACACCACCCCCAAAAAAACTTCGCCTCCCTAAACACCTCCATCTCCAGTATAATAAACTCACAGAACTATCCAATATCAAAGGGGGAACCACCAATGGACTACCTTTACAACCCAAATCCATCCATACGCCATACCGCCTTCGCGAAAAACGGCATGGTTGCAACCTCACAGCCACTGGCTGCACAAGCAGGCATTGAAATTATGCGCAGGGGAGGCAACGCAATCGATGCGGCAATCGCGACCGCGGCGGCACTTACCGTCGTCGAACCAACATCAAACGGTATCGGCGGCGACGCATTCGCACTCGTTTGGGTCAACAACAAACTGCACGGCCTCAACGCTTCCGGCCCGGCACCGCAATCTCTCACAATCGACGCCTTAAAAGCACAAGGCCACGACAAAATGCCAGTCTACGGCTTGACGCCAATCACCGTTCCAGGCGTACCCGCAGCATGGGCGGAACTCGCGCGCAAATTTGGCAATCTACCATTGAAAGAATCACTCGAACCAGCCATCCGCTATGCCGAAGAAGGCTATCCGCTCACACCGATTCTCGGCAAATACTGGAACGCTGCCTACAAAAAATACAGCACTTCATTTACAACAGAAGAATTCGATGCATGGTTCACCACATTCGCGCCCGACGGTAGAGCACCAGAAATCGGTGAACTTTGGAAATCACCAGATCACGCCGCCACACTACAATCCATTGGGGAGTCAAATGGAGAATCCTTCTACACGGGGGAACTAGCCGACAAAATCGACACCTTCATGCAACAACACGGTGGCTTTCTCACAAAATCTGATCTGGCAAACTACCAGCCAGAATGGGTAGAACCCGTCTCTACAAACTACCGCGGCTACGACGTTCACGAAATTCCGCCAAATGGCCAAGGCATGATCGCACTAATGGCACTCAACATCCTATCGGAAATGAACAGCCCAGTGCCGCACGACACGCAATCGCTTCACGAACAAATTGAGTCTATGAAGCTCGCATTCACAGATGGACAAGCATTCATCACCGAACCAACTGATATGCCAATTAAACCCGAACACCTTCTATCTAAATCGTACGCACAACAACGCGCCGCCAAAATTACAGCAACCGCAACATGTCCAGAACCGTATGAACTTCCAAAAGGCGGCACAGTTTACCTGGCAACTGCAGATGGGGAAGGCAACATGGTATCCTTCATCCAGTCGAATTATATGGGCTTTGGCTCCGGTATTGTCATTCCAGGCACTGGAATCGCACTCCAAAACCGTGGCGCGGACTTCTCGCTAGACCTGAATCACCCAAATGCACTAAAACCGGGCAAACGAACATTTCACACCATCATCCCAGGCTTCCTAACAAAAAACGGACAAGCCATCGGGCCATTTGGTGTCATGGGCGGATACATGCAACCGCAAGGCCATTTCCAAGTAGCCATCAACACAATCGATTACACATTAAATCCACAAGCAGCTCTCGACGCACCGCGCTGGCAGTGGATAAAAGACAATCTAGTCCACGTCGAACCGGGCTTCCCGAACCATCTCGCCCAAGCACTGACAAGACTTGGTCACCAAATCCAGCCAACCCTCGACTCAGGCTCATTTGGTCGTGGCCAAATCATCTGGCGAAATCCTAAAACCGGCGTCCTATCAGGCGGCACCGAATCCCGAACCGACGGAGCAATCGCCGTCTGGTAAAATATTTCATCGAACCCGCATAAGAATTACTTAGGCGGCTACTACCAAGCTTTAAAAGGTGTATACTTAAGCATCATCAAACCCGACACATAAGAAATAACGTTGCGAAGTACCCAATAAACGTTGTTTACTTCTAGTAAAAAGTTGCCATCTTACCCTACAGTATTTCGAACAACCAATCATCACCAAATCACCAACTAAAGGAGGGGACGGCCCCATGTGGAGAATCTACGCACTCCTCACTACCGCAATGCTTATCTGGGGATTTAACCTGCCACTCCTCAAATATCTGCTCATATATGTCGGTCCAGTTACCATGACAACATTCCGTATCCTGCTTGCAGGCATCACGGTATTCATCATTCTGGCGGCGTTCAAAATGCTTCGTCTGCCGACAAAAAATGAATGGAAATATATCATAGGAGGCGCGATGCTCAATGTCGTCCTCCATCATTACTTCCTTAACATGGGACTTGTTCGTACGACCGGCACAAACGCGGGACTGATACTCGGAACAGGCCCCGTCCTAACGGCGATCTCCGTCGCACTTATCATGCGGAATTACCCGTCTAAAGTGCAATGGCTTGGTTTCTTAGTCGGCCTAGGCGGCGTCAGCTCCGTCGTTTTAGCAGGCGGGGGAATCGGCGGTCTCGCTCTCGGTGATAGTTTCATTTTCATTTCAATTGCCGCTCAAGTACTGTCATTCCTAGTCATCGCAAAAGCAGCAAAAACACTCGATCCACGTATCATGACCGCTTATATGATGGTAGTCGGCAGCGCGGTATTACTCATCATTAGCCTGATTCAAGAACCCGGCGAAATCAAAGCATTTGCCACGGTACCACCTATGTTTTGGCTCGGTTTCGCAGCAAGCGCCATCATCGGCACAGCTGTCGGACACATGCTCTACAACTATGCAGTCGGAAAAGTCGGTCCAGCCAAAGCCGCCATCTTCATCAACTTCAACACCATGTTCTCCCTAATCGGCTCAGCACTTTTCCTTGGTGAAATCATCACCTATCGCCATCTCATCGGCCTAGCCCTCATCATTGCCGGCGTTATACTAGGATCCGGCGCCGCAGAAGATCTATGGAAAAAACGTCGTGCACACAAAGTTGAGCAGATTGATAAAAACGTTGTCTAGTCTCCTAAACCCGCCGTTTACATTCTAGATTAAGAGACCTTTCTTTTGAATAAACAATCACCACCCAATCAGCCATCCGGACCACCGGATGGCTTCCTTTATGCCCTTCAACTCTAAAAGTATAATTCAAAAGCTAATTAGAAAAGGGCAGTCCCGAATAAAATAAAGAAGTTCACAACGTATCCGAAAGACTAAGCAACGTATCAACGAAACTAAACAACGCATTCCTGGAACTAAACACCGTATCAATCAAACAAAACAACATACCGATCAAACTAAACAACACATCCCAAAAAGTAAGCAACATAACAACTAAACCAAACAAACACTCCCGCCAAGCCCCTTGCCACCTCACCCAAAACCTGCTATTCTACCACTGAACAAAGAATATTCAGACCACCGAAAGGAGTGAATCCCTATCTACACAAAACGCCAACCGCCGGACGATCTCATACCCCTGAAACGATTGCTCGCCCGGCTACCTGACAATCACCAGCAGTACAAAACAATCAGCAACAAACTATACCAGACGAAATCCGGCTATTCCGGCGAACTTAAAGTCGACCGTATCCTCAACGAAATCGACTTCCCCAAAGGTTCCGCCATCATGAAAAACATAACCGTGGACATCAAGCCCAATTTCCGCGTCCAGCTAGACACTCTAATCCTAACCCCAAAACGCGCAATCCTATTGGAAATCAAAAATTACGCTGGCACCGTCCTGTTCGACGAAGCATCCGGAAAAACTACCAAAATCTCTGGCGACGGCGCAATCGAAAAATTCGACTGCATCATCCATCAGCTAGACCGCGCTACGTACGCCGTCGAAAAATGGCTCAACCAAAAACAAATCGAATTACCCGTAGAACCAATCCTAGTAATGGCAAATCAGCGGACGGAAATCCCCAAAATGCCCGTATCCACACCGCTCAAATTCGCGAAACAGCTACCCAGATATATCCGAGGGCTCCCGGACATTCCAGACAAACTCACGCCGCACCAAATCACAACAATTGCCAACCAGCTTTATAGTAACCAAGTCAAATGGAAACGAATTCCCGCTAGCGAAAAACACAGCATCTCACCATTCGAATTAAAAAAAGGCGTCCTTTGTCCCGACTGTAATGCCATCATGCCAAGAACCCAAGGCCGCACATGGATTTGCAACCATTGCGGAAAACCCAACAAAGGTGCACTCGAACAAGCCGTCGCCGACTGGTACCTGCTCATCAGCCCAACACTCACAAACAAACAGCTCCGCCAATTTCTCGAATTAAACTCAAAATCCGCCGCCAGCATCATATTCCGCCAGCTGCGACTCAACCGAAAAGGCACACCACCAAGAACCATCTACACCTGGGACTACAAATTTCCCATGCATAAATAACAACAAAAAAAAGCCGCCCTCTCCACCGGGCGGCTACCTTTATATGCAAATCAAACCCATAACTCCACAACGTATCCAAGAAAGTAAACAACGCCCCCGCCAAACTAAACAACATTCCCGTCCAACAAGACAACATCAAACGAAAACTAAACAACACTCTCGAAAAACTAAGAAACATCCTCCAAATACAGAAAGGGAAGTTCAATAAAAGATAAAATTCAATAGCAATTCTAGAACATACGTATGGTACAATAAGAGAACAATAGAATAGGTAACTCAAGGGTGGTCAGCCCACTCCCGTATGAAAGGGGGTGGTGCCAATGTCAGTATTCGAGGCGCTAATGTTCGCAGTAGCTTTTGCAACATTAATCGTGTTAATACTCTCATTTGACCATAAAAATAAAAAATAACCCATCCTTGAGTTAGAGGCTCAGATGGGTTACTACTCCAGATGGGCTGATCCCCTTATAGGGAACCTAGCTATTGCTGACCGTTTGACGCTCGACACGTCAAGCGGTCCTTTTTATTCTTTACTAGATCTATTCTCAATATACAGTATGCTACAGAAGACTTCAAGAACCAGAACCAAGAAATAACTTAAAAAGCAGAAGAAAGGGAAGTCTTTAGTGGGCAAAAAGACGGTTGAAAAAAGTCTTGGCCAATCAAGTCCAAGAGTTCACAACGAATCAAACAAACTACACAACACTCCAACTCAACTACATCCCGCCGAAACATCACAACACTCCGATCCAACTAAACAACATCCCGTCGAAACCAAACAACATTCCCAACCAACTAAACAACACTCCTATCCAACCAAATAACATCCCCGCCGAACTAAACAACACCCCTCAACACCACACCCAAAAATCATCCCCCCACATCCCGCATATACTACTACCCACCAATCAAAAAGGGGGAACCACCATGTCACTCACCATCAACCCGCGCGTCCAACAAATAGAACCATCCGGCATCCGCAAAATCTCCAACCAGCTCATAAACTACCCCGATGCCATCAATCTAACCATCGGCCAACCCGACTTTCCAACACCCGAACGCATCAAACAAGCCGCCCACAAAGCAATCGACGACAACAAAACCACCTACTCACACAACGCCGGACTCCTCGAACTCCGGCAAGCCGTATCCACCTTTTTTACCGATAAATACAGCTTCACCTACAACCCGCAAACCGAAATCATCATCACAACAGGCGCCAGCCAAGCAATGGATACCGTATTCCGCACGATTCTCGAACAAGGAGACGAAGTCATCGTCCCCGCACCCATCTACACCGGCTACGAACCGCTCATCACACTCGCCGGCGCAACACCCATCTATCTCGACACAACAACAACCAGCTTCATCCCGGACCCTGCCCAACTCGCCAAACTCATCACACCAAAAACAAAAGCAATCGTCTTCAACTATCCATCCAACCCAACTGGTGTCACCATCCCGCACAAAACGATGGACGAACTAGCCGCAACACTCACCAATCACGACATCTTCATCATCTCGGACGAAATCTACAGCGAAAACACCTACCAAGGGGAACACCGCTCATTCGCTGAGTACCCCGAACTCAAAGACAAACTATTCCTCATCCATGGCCTGTCCAAATCCCATTCCATGACAGGCTGGCGCATCGGTTTCCTGCTTGCCGCCGAAAAATGGATGCAACAAGCCGGCAAAGTGCACGCCTATAACACCATCTGCGCAGGCGTCCCATCCCAACACGCAGCGATCTGCGCACTAACCGAATGCCAAGACACGCCTGCGGCAATGAACCCGGACTATATCCTACGCCGCGACTACATCTACACCCGGCTCTCTAACATGGGCCTTCCGACAGTCAAACCGGGTGGCGCATTCTACATCTTTCCTTCTATTAAAGAGTTCAACCTAACATCCGAACAATTCGCCCATACTTTGCTCGATGAAGCCCGAATTGCCGTCGTACCAGGCACCGCCTTTACGGCATATGGAGAAGGCCACATCCGAATTTCCTACGCCTACGCATTCGACCAACTCGAAATCGCCATGGACCGACTCGAAACCTGGATAACCAACTGGCGCAACAAAGAACGCCACATAGTTCCAAATCCACCGTTATTGTAATCAATAAAAAGTACCATTCTTGAAACAATCACCGAATAAAGGTATAATGTCTTTAGAAACGCATAACATAAAAAAAGACCGAGTGCGCTAACACTCGGCCTAGCAACTGCAAACCGCAAGAAGAGCGGTTGATCCGGTTTTAGACAGAAATAACCGTCATACCTTATCAGCGGGGGACGGTTATTTCTTTTTTACGAAGAAAATGATCAATGTGACTACAATTGTAAAGGCTGCTAACATTACAGTGCAAAGCTGAATTAGCAAATTTATCGATTCGTAAGTCGACATTGGCATCACCTCCATTCTCATGGAAGTGACCAACCGCCCACACTTCATATGCAATTACCAACTCTATCATAACACGAAAAGAACATTTGTTCTATCCTACGACAACAAAAATCCATCAATCGATTACTAAGAAATCAATAAAAACAAGCCCCTCGCCACCAGCAAGGGGCTTTAAACTTTTTCAACCAAACAACAAACCTCTCAATAACCCCGCAAAACATAGTATAATCATAGAAAAAGGAGGCACTACCATGAAAAAACACATCCCAACCCTACTACTCTCAGCAACTCTACTAATCGCATTCCAACCAGCTGCACAAGCTGCCACATTTACTGACGTGCCAACCGCACACTGGGCGCACAAAGCCATTGACGCAATATCCACCCGCGGCCTCATCAATGGCTACCCGGATGGAACTTACCGCCTCAATGAGCCCGTCACCCGAGCCCAAGCCGCAAAAGTCGTAGCACTCGCCATCAACGCCAAACCGACAGCCGCATTCAAACCGAGTTTCCAGGACGTCAGCCCAGCCCATGGCGCTTACAATCACATCCGCGCACTCACCGAACGTGGCATCTTCACCGACGGGGACAAATTCCACCCGAACGAGCCACTCACACGTGCGCAAATGGCCAAAATACTGACACTGGGCTATAAAATAATCGTCGACGACAATGACCTTATCAAATTCCAAGATGTCATTAAGCTCAACCAAAACTACGGCTATATCACGACACTCGCCGAACTCGGCATCACAACCACACCGCCAGGCGGTATGTACAAGCCAAACGACATCGTCACCCGCGCACATATGGCGGCATTCATCGACCGCACCACAAAATTCGAACTTGAGCGCGAAAAAGGCGTCATCTACTATGACAAAGCCCGCAGCATGTATATGGACAAATCCAAGCCCGATCCAATGCCGCCAGTAATAGACGATCAAGACAACGCCCTCAAAACCGTTGAACTTGTCAATAAACAGCGGAAACAGCTAGGCGTAAAAGAACTCATACTCGACGCTGATCTCTCAGCAATCGCTAAAGCCAAAGCGCAAGACATGGCGAAAAATAACTACTTCGACCACAAATCACCAACATATGGCACTGTCGATGAAATGCTGAAGAAATTCAACTACAAATGGACCGCATACGGTGAAAATATCGCTAGAGGCTACATCGCACCCGAATCTGTCGTCAAAGAATGGATGATCTCGCCAACTCACCGCGCCAATATCGCAAACAACAACTTCACACACGTCGGTACTAGTTATGCGACCGACGACAAAGGAAAACCGTACTGGGTCCAACTCTATACACAAAAATAAAAACACACATAACCAAACAACATTTCCACCAAACTAAACAACAAAATACCAAATCCACCCATCTTACAAACTTCAAAACTGGGTATAGGTTATAATATAAAAGAACATACCCGTGAAAGGGGACTCACCACATTGAAAAAAATCCAAACAGCATTCATCGCCATCATAACCCTGTTCCTATTTACACCAATCGCCCAAGCAAGTACACTCGACGACGTCAAATTCTTCGTCGAGACCTACTACTATGGTGACGTCCCTAAAAACCTCAACACCATGAAAAACGTAGACGAAATCGTCAACTCACTCGACGAATACTCGCGCTACATGTCCGCTGGGGAATACCGTACCTATCTATCGGCCGTTGCTGTGGATGAACACCAACCATCGTCAATCCAAAACGTAGCAGCAACAACACCGACTAAATCACCAGCAAAACCAGAGCACCCAATCACATCATCCATGCTCTACGGCAACATCGGCTACATAAAAATCGCCACGTTTTCCGCCGACCTGGGCAAGCAAGTGGAAGCACACTGGACGAAGCTCAAAAAAAATGGAGCAACCGGACTCATCGTCGACCTGCGCTATAACGGCGGTGGCTACGTCGACAGTGCCGAACAGCTTCTCGGCTTTTACCAAGGCGTGACAAACGCTTACTACCTATCTACACGCGAAGGCAACAAAATGATTAAACCGATACCAACCAAAACGAAATTCCCGAAACAATCATATGTGCTCGTCAATCGCTATTCCGCATCTGCATCTGAAATCGTCGCTGCGTCCCTCATCGATCAGCAAGCCGCTACCATAGTAGGTGAGACGACGAAAGGGAAGGGCAGTGTCCAATCCTTCTTTGAATTCAATGACGGTAGTGCACTCAAACTGACAATCGGGCACTTCACGGGACCCAAAGGAACGCTTGTCCATAAAAAGGGTATCCAACCTAGCATCAAAACCGAATCGAACAAAGAACTGATAGACATCCATCAGCGGCTCCTCAACGAGTCATTCAGCAACAAGCACTACAAAAAAATCGACAATCTCGACAATGTACCAACGACTAAAAAAATGACTATCCAATTTACCCAGCCAATGAACTTTAACAACGCACAGACGTCCAATAATATAGAACTAGTTAAAGTAGGCGGCGTAGCCGTCCCAATCACCATCAACCAAAAGGCCAACAACACAATTGAAATTGTTCCTAACAAAAACCTGCAACCCGGCGCTTCCTATGAACTCATCATCCACCCGGGCTTGAAAAACACTAATGGCCGTACGGTTAAACAAGGCACATACGTCCCAATCACCGTCAAAAACGCTAGCTGAAGCCATTGGGTACTTGGAAAAACTGGTGTATAGCCCCGGTGATATGTACACGAACACCAATTGTGCTATAATCAACAAATGTATATTGGTGCATCTGACCAATTAGTATTTATAATAGAACAAGCAATATCCGGAAGAGAGGATAATCATAATGAATACAAACCAACCTAAAAATATATGCGTCATCGGACTAGGCTACATAGGCCTACCAACAGCAGTAATGTTCGCCAACAGTGGCGTCCGCGTACACGGCATGGACGTCAACGAAAAAGCAGTTAACATGATCGCTAACAAACAACTTCATATAGAAGAGAACGGACTTCAAGAGCGTCTGGAAGAAGCAATCGACAAGGGATACTTCACGGTTTCAACACAACCTGTCGAAGCAGACGTCTACATCGTGGCTGTCCCATCGCCAATCAACCCGGACAACACAGCAAACTTGGAGTACATCCGTAAAGCAACAGCGTCAATCGTTCCTTATCTAAAAAAAGGGGCATTGGTCATTCTCGAATCAACCGTGCCACCAAAAACAGTAGAAAACGTTATGTTGCCTGAACTTCGCAAGTCAAACCTAGAGCTAGGTGTCGATCTATTCGTCTCACACTCACCAGAGCGCGTCATTCCAGGCAAGATCTTCGAAGAACTCATTAACAACGATCGCATCGTCGGTGGTATTACGCCTGAATCCGCTGAGATGACAAAAGAGCTATACCAAACATTCGTCCAAGGGGAAATCCACCTAACTGACGCAACAACAGCGGAGCTCGTCAAAGTAATGGAAAACACCTACCGTGACGTTAACATCGCGTTTGCCAATGAACTCGCAAAAATCGCAGAAACAATCGACGTCGACATATGGGAAGCTATTCGCTTTGCCAACTTCCACCCGCGCGTTAATATCCATACGCCAGGACCTGGTGTAGGCGGACATTGTATCGCAGTGGATCCTTGGTTCTTGGTGGAATTAAGCCCGGAAAACTCCGACATCATTAAGAAGTCGCGCCTGACGAACAACGGCATGCCGAAATTCACAGCGCAAAAAGCACAAGCACTTCTCGAACAGCATGGCATTCAGTGCGGTAACGTCGCAGTTCTCGGTCTTGCATTCAAAGCCGACGTTGACGATCTACGAGAAAGCCCTTCGACGGAAGTTATTAAAGAACTACAAAACTTGAATCTACAAGTAACGTCATTCGATCCACATATCAAAGAACTGCAACACCCGACACAACGCGCAACACTAGGCGAAGCGCTTCAAGACGTTGACCTGATTATCCTGACGACGGATCATACGGAATTTAAAAACCTCAATCCGGAAACAGTGAACACTGGCGACACCAAGCCACTCGTACTCGATACAAAAAACGCACTCAACCGTGACAAGTGGGAACAAGCCGGATTCCGTTTCTTTAAGCTCGGCGATGGCAAAAACAAAGGGCTTTCTTCTATATGAAAGAGACCATTCTTGGCGTCCAAGTCAACACGGAAAACTACGACGAGTTAATACCGAAAGTCTTCCGCAACATCGAAGACAAGAAGAAATCACTCGTCGTAGCCATCAATCCGGAAAAGCTGATGAAAGCAAAAGAAGATCCGGGACTTAAAGCGCTTCTTAATAGAGCCGAGTTCCAAATCCCGGATGGCATTGGTGTCATTATCGCGTCCAAATTAAAAAAGGGAAGTATCTCATCACGCATTACCGGAATTGACATGATGGACCGCATCGTTAGGGAAGCAGCACGTACTGGGCGTGCAGTTTTCCTGTACGGTGCGAAACCAGGTGTTGCCGATAAGGCGGCTCAACAACTAAAACAAACCTATCCAGATCTCATCGTGGCAGGAACACAGGATGGCTATGAATCAGACACTAGTAAAGTCTTAGAAACTATCAATAAGGCCAAGCCTGATATTCTATTCGTTGCGATGGGTTCTCCAAAACAAGAGCAATGGATTGAACAACATCGGGACAACCTATACCCAACGTTGTATCAAGGCGTTGGTGGTTCATTCGACGTCCTTGCAGGTAACGTCAAGCGAGCACCCGCCGCATTTCAAAAAATGGGTGCGGAGTGGTTGTATCGTCTACTAAAAGAACCAAGTCGCCTTAAAAGGCAAATGAATCTGCCAAAATTCTTATTTGAAGTTTTCAAACAAAAATAAGGTTGACACTCTTGTATTCCGGTAAAAGTGGTGCTAGAATACTAAAGTGTAAGGATAATTTCCTCTATAAAATATATAACAAACGCCATGCAGATCGAAATTTGGTTGGTTGACCACACAAAAAGACTCGAACAGTTCCCATCTGTTCGAGTTTTTTTGTATTGAAAAGCGGAAGTGCCTGCTAAGCCCCAACAAGCGCTGAAGGCTTGCAGATATGGCGCCCTTTGCCATTATCAGTAAGTCTGAAGCGACTCGAGGGGCTAGGCACTGGAGTCTAGACACCCCCGAAAAGCGGAAGGCGTCGTCCAGATACGGCAGGCATAAGACGAATTGGCGAAGCGGCGTTCTTTGCCGCACAGCCGAGTCGGCTTATGACCCGAGCATCTGACGCCTGAAGCCTAGACATACCGAATAGCGAAAGGCCTCCATAAGCAAGCTCCCGGGTGCCAGTTACTTCCACAACTCACAATCTTCGAATTGTGGCAGCAGCTGGCACCCAAAGTAATGAATGACAATCCTCCCAATTTGGAAAGAAAACCATTTTCCGCCATAAATTCAAAACAGATGAAAATAAGAGGATTCGATGTTTATGTGGATCGAAAAAACCATATAATTCCCACTTAAACACGCATAGGTAAGGCGAAAAGACTGGAGATCGCGTAAGGAATTCCAAATACATAATCAGCAGTAACTAGACACTAACAATTGAAATCGTTCTGTAACTTTAAACCAAAAGTCGTAAAATACTTGATATATATCAGATATGCGATAGAATGGTAGAAGCGGCTCAGGAATCTAGTAATGTTTCCAAAGGGATTTACTATATTACTAACTTGTAATTGACATCCTTGTCGTAATTATCTATACTTTAATCTGTAATGACTTCTATCTTTCATTTTGCCGTGGAAGTAGTTGACACAAATTTATTTTCTATCTAAGAGGAGGAAATTATTCAATGGCTAACCAACCATCTAAGTACAGCAAATTTTTAGTAGGGGCTGCATCAGCAGCACTAGTAGCATCCGCAGTAGCACCAGTAGCAAGCGCGGCAGATTTCAAAGATACGAAAGGTAACACGCACGAAGAAGCTATCAACGCTCTTTCTGATTCTGGTGTTATCAAAGGCTATTCAGACGGTACATTCCTACCAAACAAAACGTTGACTCGTTCTGACGTTGTTAAAATGATGGGTAAATGGCTTGTAACTGAAGGACACGCAATTCCTGCAGATGCAAGAACTAACCCACGCTTCACTGACTTGTCAACAAAGTCTAACGCAGAACTTCTTGACTATGCTGCAGTTGTTAAAGACGCAGGCGTATTCATCGGATCTAACGGTAAACTTCTAGCAGTTGATAACATCACTCGTGAAAACATGGCACTAGTGCTTGTTCGCGCATTTGATACTGTTGAAAAAATCGACTTGGCTACATACGTAGCTGGACAAGATTTCAAGCGTGATGTAAAAGATCTTACATCTGCAAAATCTGAAGCACGTGCTGCTATCGACGTTCTTGATTTCTTCGACATCACGAACCCAACAGTTGCTAGCTTCAATCCAAAAGGCAACACAACTCGTGGACACTTTGCTACATTCCTACACAAAACAATTAACGCAGACTTCTCTAAAGTAGCTGGCGAAGCAGCAGAAGGCGTTGTATCAGTTAAGGCTGTTAACGCAACAACTGTTGAAGTAGCTTTCAAAGAAGAACTTAAAGACGTTAGCGCTCTTAAATTCTCTATTGAAGGTCTAGCAATCTCTAATGCTGCTGTTAAACAAACAGATAGCAAAGTATTGGTACTTACAACTGCTACTCAAACAGGAGACAAAGAGTACACACTTAAATCAGGTGAATCTACACTTGGTAAATTCAAAGGGATCTCTGGAGTTATTCCAACTAAGATCACTATGAATACTGCTTCAACACAAGGTGTTGTTGGTAAAGAAGTTACACTTAAAGCTGACATCGGCGTTAAAGAAGCAGGAGTTCCTGTAACATTCAACGTATCTGCTGGTTCTAAATTGAACAAAGACCACATTGAAGAAGTAACAACGAATGCTGAAGGTATTGCAACTTATTCTTACACGCAATATGTTTCAGGCGAAAGCGATGACGTTGTTGCATATCCAACAGGCGCACCAGCAGTACGTAGCCTAGCTACAGTATACTGGGGAGTTGACACAATCCTTGCAATTACACCAACTGATGATAAGCAAGGTAACAACGTAGCTAACGGAGCAAACAAAGTATACAAAGTTACATCTAAAGATCCTAAAACTGGTAAAGTTGTAGCTAACCAGAAATTGCATGTAACATTCGTTGAAAACGTAGGTGTTTCAATTGACAAGACATCTAAAGCAACTGTAAACGGTACTAACCCTATGCAATTATCTAACGGAACTGCAGCAGTTACTGCTGAAGTTGTAACAGATAGCAAAGGTGAAGCTACATTTACAGTATCTGGTCATAACACAACAGTTACACCAGTTGTATTCCATAACGAAGTAAACAGCAAAAAAGAAGATGTAAACGATTGGGAAGCTACTAAACTACAAGCACAAGCAGCTGAAAAAGTAGTATTTGGAGCAACTCAAGCAGATTACGTAATCGATGTTACACGTGACGGTCTTGAAGAAGCAGCAGTAGGCGTTAATAACGGTCGCGAATACAAAGTTGTTTTGAAAACAAAAGACGGTAAAGTAGCTGCGAACGAAATCATCAACCTTGGATTCAATGAAGATCTTGATCGCAACATCAATACGAATACAGAAGCATATTTCGTCGATGAAGATGGAAATAAAGTTCCTGATGCAAGAACAAAAGCTTACACTGTGAAAACAGACGCTAAAGGTGAAGCTACATTCACAATCGCTAGCGATAATCCTAGAGGGATTAAAGACTATGCGACACCAATCGCTTGGATTGATATTAATACAAGCAATGCACAAGAAGGTAAATTTGACGATGGCGAACCATTCAAAATCGCTTCAATCTCTTACTTTGCGGAATCGAAACTTACAGACGGTACTGTTAAAGCATACAATGATGCAGTGAGCACAACAAAAGCTATTAAAGAATTCACTGGTAAAGAAACAGCTACATTCAAGTTTGCTGCTGCAAACCAAAGTGGAAAAGCTATGACTAGCCTACCTGAAGGATACAGCCATATCACAGCTTCATTCACAGTATTCAATGAAGGGGCAAACGACATCACTGTTGACGGCCATGTTGTATCACCAAATCGTAGCTATACAACATCTACAATTGGTAGTGTAACTACACCTGCACAAATTCTAGTGAAAGCTGATAAGGATACAACTACTTCTGTACGTGTAGTAGCAAATGGAACAGCAATTCCTGTTTCAACTACTAACAACCGTCCAATTAACCTTGGAAGCCACACAGCAGAAGCTAAATTTACATCTACATCTGCTATTGGTGTAATCCACACTGGTATTGTTAAAACAATCGATACTGACAAAAAGGATATCTATTTTGAAGGAAAAGAAAAAATCAGCTATAAAGATGCTTCATTCAAGAACGTGAATGCAGTTGCTCTTACACAAGCTGAATTTGAAACACTTATCCAAGCTAACTTAGACACAGCTAAAGTAACAGTTAAGAAAGATGGCGATAAAGTAATCTTTGAGATTGTTTCTCTAGGTGATCTTTCATCTTCAGTTTCAGCAGTTAATGCTGCAACAACTCTTGCTGAAGTTAAAGCTGCTCTTGCAGGCGTGAAAGAATATCAAGCACTAACAGCTACAGCTAAGGCTGAAGTTGCTGATGACATTCTGAATGATTTAACAACAAACAGCAAAGTATACACACCTGCTTCATTAAAGGCCGCAGTTGATATTGAACTTCGTGTAGGAGCTAAGTATACTGCTGGTACTATTACAGTACCAGGAGAAACGGCTAAAGGATCATTTGTAGTAGATGCTACTAATAAACTAGAAGTTGAATCTGCTGCTGGTTTAACTGAGTACAATGATGTTAAAGTTGAATTTGTTCTAAATACAAAAGTTGAATCAAATGTTGAGACTGATTATGATTCAAAAACTAAAGTATTAACTGTGAAATTACCGGTTTCTGCTATTGATTCAGTAACTGGAACAGCTACAGCTGATGCAGTTACTGGTGCACAAATTAAAACAGCAATTGATGCATTCAATGGTGGCGATAAATTAGTTGCTACTGTAACTGGATTTGCTACTGATGCTTCTGCATTAAAAGGTAAAACAATTACATTAAAAGGTGCAACTAAAACTACTGTAGGTGCTGATACTACTTTAGTATTAACATTCTCACATGCGTTAACTACTGATACATTTGCTGACTTAGCATTTGCTGGTGGTAGCACTATTACAACTGCTGATTCTACTGCAAGCGTATCTGCTGATAAGAAAACAGTAACTATCGTTGTTAATGGTAATAGCACTGGTGCTTCTTCTGATACTGTAACTCTTGGTGATAAAATTACTGGATACGGTAGTTATGCAGTAACAGGTAAAACAGTATTTGAAGACGCGGTTGTTAAGTAAGTTCGAAAAAAAATTTTTATAACAATCCAGACAAATCATCTAAGAATATCTTGATGACGTCACTCACACAACTCAGATACAATTTTGACTGCTGAGTATGACACGAAAGAATATAGTCCTTCAATCGAGCAATCGGTTGGGGGGCTTTTTCTGTTTCAACTACTTTTTCAAGCATATATTATAATCCTGAATATAATAAACAAGCCCTAGTTCCCATTAAGTGCGTGCCTGTACACCACACAAATCAGACACTATTCCGATGATACGGAAAACTGGTAACTGGCACTAGCGTTGCATAGTATTCATAAATAGTAAAAAAAGATAGATTATACACTAATGAAAAAAAGGGAAACACGTCCGTAAAAGGAGAATTGTTTTCTTTTTTCAAACATTAGAAATTCCTCTTAAATAATGCACTTTAGTGATATTACTTACAATTGCGAAATCTTCTCCAAATGGATTTCTATCGGTTTGGAATCAGGCAATCTTTTCCTTCCTTTGCTTTTCTTTAACCGACGTTTACAGGTAGTTAAAAGATGGCTGATCGGATTGAACATATAGAGACGAAATACCATTAAAAACGCCCATACTGACTTTTTAGGTTGATGAATGAGTCGCATGATTTCAATGAGGGCAAAGGTAATCGACGTAATAAACAATTGATTCCAGATACCTGCGGGCGAATGGCTAAACAAATGACTAACCTTTAAATGCTTCTTAATTCATTTAAAGAAGAGCTCGATGTACGTTCTTGTAAGTCTCTAAGATTTTTGCTTCAGTTAAATCGAGACGATTCGTGATTAGAAGGAAAGACGTGCCTTCAGAATCAACAAATTCAATGTAGCGTAACGGTTTTTCACGTGTCCGCATTAACACCAATTCATTCTTCACGAAATTTGGAAGGGGAGGTGTATATGATTTGAGTGTTTCTGTCGTGAAGGTTTTTCGAACACGTACGAGAAATTGTATGTTCCGCTGCAGCCACCCATCTTTGTTTTATGTGCATAATCTCGATGATGTGATTCACGGCATCAGAGTCCGCTAGATTCCCATGGATGGAATCATATTTTCGGAAAATACACTATTCGAAGAAGCGACTACTAAACGAATATGCAGTTTAATCCGACTGGATACTTTGGAAATGGCTGTCCAATTTGTTGCGTTGTCTGATAGCTTGATATGTTCCATCAATAATTCTCAAAATCACGACTTTGGGATTAATCCCTTCTGCATGCCTTTGTAATAGCCAATAGTGTCGAGCTATGCGGCCGTGCAAGTCGGCCAGGTCAGCCGTATTCAAATCAATGAGTCGACGACTAATTTGTGAGTGACCAATTGATGTAAGCCCTAAATCTCGTTGTAAGGTTTTTTTTGACCGAATCCCTTCTTCGATTTCACGAAGACTTTCCCACTTACATAAGTTGGCCATAATCAAGATTTTCACCAAGGAAAAGTCAGTTAACTTTTTCGTATCATAATTCATCAATGGACAAGCCAGAATATTAACTGGCAATAGAGATAAATATAGACGAAAGACTAAATTTTCGTCTACAATTTTCATAAGGAAGCTTCTTTCTGTAGAGTAGATAACTGATTAGTCGTCAGTTTCATTTTACAGGATGAGCCCTTTTTGTATTAATTTAACTTTATTTCTGATTCCAATCCTTTGTTTCACATTACTTTACTGCTATGCAAGGCTAGTGGGCACCGGGAATACGATTGAAATATAGAAAAAGTTTTCTACATAATCTTACATAATTACCTAAAATATCATGTAGGTTAATAGGATGTGAACTACTGGAATTTACTATTAGGTCGAAAATCTGTTAATTTGTCGGTATATTTAAATTAACATAATACTAATAGGATTGTATGCTTGAAGTGGACATATGTGAGATTTAGATAAACTATTGGCCTTATGTCATTTGGGAAGAAATTCTTGAACAGGAGTGGATTGATGTAAATAGATAAAATAGACAACCACGCAGTGATATCATTAAAATTCCAAAATAAATTTAACACTTTTTACAATGATATAACAAAACACGCCAATGTTAATAATCACTTAACATTTAAAGGGATTTAAAATGGTAACCTTAATTTAAGGATTAACGTAATCCTCAAATTACATACGATTAAAGGAGGTCAGTAAATGAAGAAGCATACCAATCCGTATCAAAAAATATTCGGAGCGTCATTAGCTGTAGCGGTAGCAACGGGAACGATAGCAGTAGGTGCACCAGTATATATAAAAGCCGATGAGGTGAAAATACCCGCGTTTTCTGATGTAAAGGATATTGAAAGTCATCATTTCTATGAAAGTGTTAGAAGTCTGGCTTCTAGAGGTATAGTAAAAGGTTTTGCCGATGGTACTTTTAAACCTAATCAGTCAGTAACTCGGGGACAAATCGCAAGCGTTTTAGCGCAAACAATTGGATTAGACACAAAAAACGTGAAAAACCCGGGATTCAAAGATTTGAAAGTGACTGACCCGCATTATGGATCAATTGCTGCCCTTGTTGAAGCAGGCATAGTAAAAGGGTATGACGATAAGACATTTAAACCTGGTGGGTCACTGACACGTGCGCACATAGCCAAGATGATTAGTATCGGATTTAATCTAGAAGAAGCCAAGCTTACGAATAGCCCATTTAAAGATGTGAAAGCTGAACACTGGTTTGCAGATTATGTTCAAGCATTGATCACCAATGAAATTACAACTGGAACCACACCAACTACATTTGAACCGAATGCTTTCGTTACAAGAGGGCAAATGGCTTCTTTAATCGTTCGAAGTGAAACGTCTTCCCTTGTTGAGCAAAATGACTCTACAGTTAAAAATACGGGAAAACTGGTTAGCGTAACAAATGAGTCAGTTAAGCTATCGACTGGAACATATGCGTTGTCCGCAGACATGAAGAAAGTTTTGAATGCTTCCAATTCGACAGCTCTTATAGGAGCAGTCTTAGACTATACAGTTAAAGACGGCGTACTCATTGAAATTGCTTCAATTGAACTTACAGCGAATGGCAATGAAACAAACAATGTTGTACTAGATGGACAAGGATCTAAATTTGCAGGAACAGTACGTGTTAATGGTGATTATGTTTCATTGAAAAACATAACGATTGCAGTCGATTTGGAGATAGGGAAAGAAGTAGAAAATAGTTTCAAAGCGAATAAAATGACAGTTTTAGGCGGAATAAATCTTACCGATAAAACCTCAGTAAGCCAAGTCAATAAAGTGTTTTCAACAGCTGCTGTAGAAATGAAAGAACCAAGTTTTGTTTTCACGGACTCTGTCATCCAAGCTGTTGAAGTGTCGAAGAGTAAAAAAGTACTAATTGAAGTAAAAGGGAATTCAACAGCCCAAGGCTTCACCCTTTTATCGAACGTCCACTTAAAAGCCGATAAGGGAATTACATTGCCAAAAGTGACTGTCGAAAAAGGTGCAACGAAGGTAACGCTTGACGCGTCAGTGGACAATCTTATAGTGGACACGCCTAATCCATTGACGATTGATGGAACAGCCACTATCAAAAATGTCACTGTCGAATCCAAGACTGACTTGAAGCTCTTAACAATCGGGGAAATCGGAAAAGTCATTGTTAAACTTAAAGGTACGACAATTACATTAGGAGATAGAACAAAAGTTGGTAGTTTTGACCTACCAGAAGGAATAACGTTAAAAGATGTTATTGTGAATTTTGATGGATTCAATAGCGGTGGTACTAGTGGTGGAAACACAGGCTCAGGTAAGGATCCTAGCCCAAATCCAAATCCGAATCCAAATCCACCAATCATCGATGATGGAAAAACGTTTAACCTTTCTTTGATGCACGTAAATGATATACATGCGAATACGGACAAAGCACCAAGGCTTGTTACAGCAGTGAAAGAAGTACGGACAGTTAAACCGGATGCATTGTTATTAAATGCAGGGGATGTCTTCTCAGGTACGTTATATTTCAATGAATTCCTAGGCCAAGCAGACTTAGCGTTTATGAATTTAATGAAGGTCGACGCTATGACATTTGGTAACCATGAGTTTGACCTTGGTTCATCAGCGGAAGGTCACAAAGCATTGGTCGACTTCATTAAAGCTGCAAACTTCCCATTTGTATCATCGAACGTAGATTTCGCGAAAGATCCATTGTTTGATGGATTGTTCAATACGAAAATTTCATCAACTCCTGACAACAGCAATATCTACACGGGAATTGTAAAAGAGATAAACGGAGAAAAAGTCGGTATCTTTGGTCTAACAACTGCGGAAACGAAAGACATTGCCAGTCCAGGAAATATTACATTCTCTAATTATATTGAGGATGCAGAAAAAATGGTTAAGGAATTTGAATCGATGGGTGTTAACAAAATCGTTGCACTTACACATATTGGTTTTGATGATAATGCCGCTATGGACAATGACAAAGAACTAGCTGCACATGTAGCTGGGATTGACGTAATTGTGGGTGGACATAGTCATACGCAATTAGACAAGCCGGTAGTTGTAGACAAAGATGGAAGTGGGAAAGCGAAAGATAAAACAATTATAGTACAGGCCTATCAATATTCAGATTACCTTGGGACTTTAGATGTTGAATTTGATAAAAATGGTGTCGTTGTTGGTCATGCAGGAAAATTAATTAAGACTGCAGATAAAGCAGAAGATCCTGAGGCAGTTGCGCTCTTAAAACCTTATAAAGATAAAATCGCAGCTGTAAATGAAAAGGAAATTGGAGTAACACTTAATAATGCACTATTAAGTCCAAGAACATCGGATGAAGGTTATGTACCGGGCACTAGCGTACGAGCTCATGAAACAATTCTTGGGAACTTAATTACAGATGGCATGCTTGCAAAAGCGCAAAGTTATGTAAAAGACAAAAATGTAATCATGGCATTCCAAAATGGTGGGGGAATTCGCGCTGGTATTGGAGCAGGACCAATCACGGTGGGTGAAGTAATCACAGTACTTCCATTTGGTAACACATTAGCGACAATGGGTCTCACAGGTTCCGAATTAAAAGCTACATTCGAAATTAGTTTTAAAGATTATCCGAAAGAAAGCGGTGGATTTTTACACATAGCTGGGGCGAAAGTAGAATTCGATTCTTCAAAACCCGCTGGACAACGTGTAGTTTCAATTGCTTATGAAAATGAAGAGGGTACTTACACTGAAATCGAAGACGCTAAGTCATATACAGTAGCAACAAACGCATTCACTGCAAAAGGTGGAGACGGCTATGATGTTCTAAAAAAAGCTTATGAAGCAGGTCGTGTAACTGATCTTGGCCTTTCAGATTGGGAGAATTTAAGAGAACATTTAGTATCACAAAAAAACATAATTCCAACTAAAATTGAAGGTCGTATTGTAGATGTAGCAGGTGTTGTAGAAGAACCAGGTACTGAAGACGTAGCAGGTGAAGATTTCTCAGGTACAGTTGACACACCGAAAGTTTACAAAGGTAACGTAACAGTATCGGTTACAGATGTAGTTTCATTTGAAAATGTAACTGTAAAAGGAAATTTAATTCTTACAGGTACGCCAACTGAAAACGTGTCATTCGCGAATATTACGGTTGAAGGTAATTTAGATCTATCAGGCTTGAACTCAGATGTCTTTGAATTTGATGGTATTACTGTAGCTGGAGAAATAACGCTTTAATTCTTCTCGCAAAGCCTTCTGCTTGTAGGCTCAAGGCTTTGCGTATTCAATGTCACATTTGCTTTACTCAAAAACTGTATTTATAAAGGAGAATTGTTTAGATGAGTAAAAAAGATTGGAAGAAACCTGTGAATACTATGTTAGCGGCAAGTCTAGTAGCAGGTATAGTAGCACCGGCAATACCAACTACAGTAAGTGCTGCAACGAATGCGACTGACCTTATTATTTCTGAATATATTGAGGGAAGCAGTAGTAACAAGGCGATTGAACTTTATAACGGGACAGGGGCTCCGATTGATTTAAGCGGGTATGTCCTCGAACTTTATGCGAATGGGGTAACTACAGCTAGTGCAAAATTGAATTTGTCGGGAACATTGGAAGATGGTAAAACGTATGTGTTATACAATAATTCGGCCAATGCCGATATTAAAAGCAAGGGAAATCTTGCAAACTCGACCGTTATTAACTTTAATGGAGACGACCCTGTTGTATTAAGAAAAAATGGTAACGTGGTAGATTCAATTGGCCAAGTTGGAACGAGAATTGAGAATTTAAAAGATGTTACACTAGTGCGTAATAGTTCAATTACAACTGGCGATACAATAATTGATGATGCATTCAATCCATCGGTCGAATGGACAGCGCTACCTAGTGACGATTCATCCCAATTAGGGGCGCATACGATGGATGGTTCAGTACCGACTGATCCAACAGAACCAGTTGAAGTGACGACAGCAACAATTAATGGAACAGCAAAAGTTGGTGAAACGTTAACGGCCTCAGTAAATGAAGGGGCGACAAATGTAACTTACCAATGGCAAGTGGCTGATACAATAGACGGTGTTTACGCAACTATTGATGGAGCTACAAATGAGACATTGACATTAGGTGAGGGACAAGAAGGTAAATTTATTAAAGTTATTGTTCATGGTGATAGTGGTTCATCGATAACAAGTGATGCGACGACAGCAGTTGCGGCAGCAGATTCAACAGATCCTGAAACACCTGTTGAAGGGATGTCAATCGCAGATGCACGTGCTCAAGGAATTGGTAAAGTAACAGTAAAAGGTATCGTAACAGCAAAATTGAAAAATACGATTCATATCCAGGATGGAACGGCTGCAATTGCAGTTCGTCCAGCAACTCTGAATGTTCAACTGGGTGATGAAATTACGGTCGACGGTTCATTAGGAGAATATAATGGGTTACTACAATTAACTGGAACACTTGTAGGTGAACCAGTATCTAAAGCAGTACCTAGTTCAGAAGTACTTACAGGTGCACAACTGAACGAAGCGAGCGAATCGAAACTAGTAACAGTAAATAAAGTAACGATATCTGGAGCTTCTCAAAACTATAAAGGTACGGATGCGGCTGGAACAGAATTTATTGTTCGCGATGAAAATAGCAACTTAGGATTAGTAGCGGGTACAACATACGAGTCAATTACAGGTATTGTTCAAGAATTTAGCGGCGCCTATCAAATTATTCCACGCTCACAACAAGACATTGTCGCAGACAGCTCAATTATCCAACCAGTCTTCGCGAACCCTGGGAGTGGAACATTTGTTGGAAAGAAAACAGTAGAATTATCAACGACTACAGCAAATGCAGAAATTTATTACACGTTAGATGGTAAAGATCCCACAGTAGATGGCCAAAAATACTCAACTCCGATTGAAATTACTAAAGATACAACACTAAAAGCAGTTGTAATAGCTGAAAACGGTGACTTTAGTGAAGTGAAGACGTTTGAATATAAAATTACAGACAGTCTTCAAATTCACGATATCCAAGGAGAAGGTCATACAACTCCCTTTAACAATCAAACAGTGGACGGAATTGAGGGCGTAGTCACTTATGCTTTCACATTGAATGGTGCATACTATTATCACATTCAAACGCCTGACGCGTTAGCGGATGAGAATCCAAATACGTCAGAAGCGATTTTACTATACAGTGGGAATAAATCGTTGCCGATCAAAGTTGGTGATCTAGTATCAGTTAACGGTAAAGTAAGTGAATATGCATATGATGGTTATTCTGATGCGAATACAACTGACTTGAAAACTACACAAATCAATGTCCGTGATGACGCGGGTGGAAGTGTTCAAGTTCTAAATAGAGACGTGAAATTACCGGATCCAATCATTATTAACGAAGAAACAATGGCGACTACAGCGATTGATAGTGATAATTTATCCGTTTTCAACCCTAAAGTGGATGCCATTGATTTCTGGGAAAGCATAGAAGGTATGCGCGTAGAAGTTGTTGATGTGAAAGCAGTAGCACCACAAGAACATGGGGATCTTGTAACTGTTCTTGAAAGTGCACCAACAAATTCACTTCATGGCGGAGTGTTATATGAAGAAGGAAAACAAAATCCAAATCGTGTCCAATTCCGTTTGGAGCCAAATGGACCTGGTCGTGATTTCGAAGTAGCAACTGGTGATAAATTCAAAGGTCCTATCACAGGGGTAGTAGGCTATTCATACCAAAACTATAAGATCTATGTTGATTTGGATAAAATGAAGAGTGCCCAAACAAAAGGTGCTGCAACACCAGAAAAAACGACGATTGTAAAAGCGGATGATAAGTTAACGATTGCTTCGTATAACTTGGAAAATTTTTCGAATAACAAAACGTCTTCTCCGAACGCTAAAGCACAGAAATTAGCACGTGCATTTGCTACAGATATGCAAAACCCGGACATTATTGGCGTAACGGAAGTTCAAGATAATAATGGTGAAAGTGCAGGGGATTCAGCGGCAAATCAAAGCTATGAAAGATTGATTGCTGAAATTGAAAACGCTGGGGGTGTTAAATATAAGTATGCCAACATCGACCCTGAAAACAACAAAGACGGCGGCGCACCAAATGCAAATATTCGCGTTGGATTCCTCTACAATCCGGAACGTGTTGCATTAACAGAAGGTGCTACACCAGGTACTGCAACAACTACTGTGGGTTATAAAAATGGCAAGTTAACACATAACCCAGGTCGTATCGATCCAATAAATAGTGCGTTTAACAGTAGTCGTAAACCATTAGCAGCACAATTTGAATTCCAAGGGGAAAGTGTTGTTGTTATTGCGAACCACTGGAATTCAAAAACGGGGGATACGCCATTATTCGGATCTATCCAACCACCAAAATACGATAGCGAAATCCAACGCCATAAAATTGCAACTATCGTAAACAACTTTGTGAAAGATATTAAAACGGATAATCCGAAAGCGAATGTTGTATCATTAGGTGACTTTAATGATTATCAATTCTCTGAGACTCTTAAAATTCATGAGGGTAGCATAATGACGAATATGATCAATAAAGTTGAAACTTCTGATCGTTACACATACCTATACCAAGGTAACTCACAAGTGCTAGATCATATTTTAGTGACTAACAATCTAGTGAAAAATACAGTAATCGATATTCTTCACATTAACGCAGACTTCACGGATATGGCTGGTCGTGCATCTGACCATGACCCAGTAATGGTTCAAATCGATTTAAAAGGTGAAGGTGAAGACGAAGAAGTAGATGTAACACCAATCACACCTGAAAAACTATATGATTTCAAAAATCTTACAACGAAAAAATTAACAATCACTAAGCCAAGTATCTCACTTACACTAGGTGAAAATACAACGATTACAGATGGCGTTTTATTCACAGGAGATTATGCAGAATTCCACGGTGAAGGATTCGCTGACAAAACAATAACAATCAAACCATTAAAAGCTGATGCAATAATTGATTTCAAAGGAACAACTATTCAAAAAATAATTATTGATGGAACTAACGTAAAACAAATTCGTGAACTTCCTAAAAATGTTGAAATTGAATACACTAATGGAGCATCTGCAGCTAACATTCAGTTCATAGACAAAGAAGGGAACCTCGAAAATGAGGTTCCTTCTTTACCTACTGAAAACAAAGCGCCAATTGTAAAAACAGCAATTCCTAATTCAACTGTTGCCACTGGAGAAACGTTAACCTTCTTGTTATCAGATCACTTCTCTGATCCCGACAAAGATGAACTAACATTTACTTCAACAAAAGGGACGATTGAAGGAGCTACATTAACGTTAAAACTTGAAGTGGGAAGCCATATCGTTGGTGTTACTGCAACTGATGGTAAAAAAACGACGACTACCAGCTTTACAGTTACGGTTAAAGCGGATACTGGAGAAGAGTCACCACTAGATACGTATTACAAAGACGCGATTGGTAAGAACGGACAAGCGTTAAAAACTGCACTTCACGAGATTATCGATGACCATACCCAACTCACCTACGCTCAAGCATGGGAAGCACTCCGTGAAACAGATGAGGATCCAGATAACGTAAACAATGTCATATTGTTTTATTCCGGAGAGTCCCGCTCTAAAAGTCGCAACGGTGGATTGGTTGGCGATTGGAACCGCGAACACACTTGGGCAAAATCACACGGAAACTTTGGCACAAGTCTAGGACCAGGAACGGATATCCATCATTTACGTCCGACAGATGTGCAGGTCAATAGCTCTAGAGGTAACTTAGATTTTGATAACGGCGGAAGCGCAGTTAAAGGATGTAACGGATGTTTTAAAACTGCAAGTTCATTTGAGCCACCAGATCGCGTAAAAGGCGACGTAGCAAGAATTCTCTTCTATATGGCAACTCGCTATGAAAAAGGTGATCGTGTAGACCTCGAATTAAATGAAAAACTCAATAACGGAAGTGCACCATACCATGGTAAACTTTCAGTCCTACTAGAATGGCATAAACAAGATCCAGTCGATGAATTTGAACGGAATCGCAACAATGTCATCCAGGAATGGCAAGGAAACCGCAATCCGTTTATTGATCACCCTGAATGGGCGGAATTGATATGGAAACAAGTTGGTTTAGCTGATATGGAAATTGCATCTTGAGTCAAGATTAGTTAAGAACTAGGAATAAATGAAAATCATGATGTCTAACACATTTCAGCAAACCCGTCATAGCATGATTTATATGGATGGATAAAGGCTGGTTGAAGAATAAACTGTACCACGAATTTCTGACTTCAATAAAGAAATTGATGTAAGACTAAGATAAAAACCCTGTAGTATAGATTGAAGACGCCCTCCACCTGATCACAGTAAATGATCATGCGGAAGGCGCCTTTTTCTGTCTATGATTGTGTGGGTACTAGTAGACTTGAGCAATTAGAATCAGTTGAGGTCTTCAGGAATCGCCTCATAGTGTCCAACGAAATCAGTGAAGCCTCTAACGAACCGCCGAAAGTGTCCAACGAAATTATTTTAGAACAAAATATTATCCTAAGTATTTGTTTTTATACGCAGGTAACCTTCTGATAAATTGAGTAACTAGTACCCGGCACTAAGTTGCACAAATTTCCCAATTAAATTATACTATTAGTAAGAATAATTTGTACATATTTATCTCGCAATTGATGAAAAGCCTAACTACTATAAAGAATAGGCAAAAGCGAATGGCATACAGAGAGTACTACTACATTATATGGGGGTTTAAAAATGAGGAAATCTAGTTATGAAAAAATATTCAAAGCTACGTTGGCAACAACAGTTGCAGCAGGGGCTTTTGTTGCGGTTGCACCCGTAAATCCGCAGGCGGCCAATCCAACATTTACAGATGTGAAGGACATCCCAAGTCATCATTTTTATGAAGCGGTCATGGACTTTACTGCAAGAGGCATGATTAGTGGATATCCAGACGGTACATTCAAACCAGGTCAAAGCATTACTCGTCAGGATGCTGCCAAACTATTGGCTCTTGCATTAGACTTAGATACGAAAGAGGTCCAAAATCCAGGGTTCAAAGACGTTAGCAAAACGAGCCCATACTACGGATATATTGCTGCACTTGTTGAAGCGGGAGTCATTTCGGGTTTTGAAGATAACACATTCCGACCTGGGGATAGTCTGTCAAGGGCACAAATGGCAAAAATTATTGTACTCGGCTTTGAATTTGAAGAAATGAAATCTGGAAAACTTCCATTTAGCGATATTAATGATAAGCAATGGCATATTGACTATGTCCGGACATTGTATGCCAAAGAAATTACAACTGGGACAACACCTACAAAATTCTCGCCGAACGCACTTGTGACGCGCGGACAAATGGCTTCATTTGTCTTCAGAAGTGAAGCACTCACAACGCCGAAAGTAGATGTAGACAAGGTAGCAGTAGAAGCAGCAGCGGGTCAATTGAAAGCTGGTGTAGTCACAGTCTCGCGTGGCAATGAGGCAACTGATGCCAACAAACTTACAGCGGTTCAAACCTATGTTAATTCACTCATTACGGAAAAAGGCGTAGTAGCAAAAGTGGCGGCAAGCACAACAGCTGGCAATTATGTAGTAACGCTTACTAAGGGTGAAGCAAAAGTAGAAAAAACAATCACTGTGACATTTAGCTTTGCTGCTGACGATCGTTTTGTTACTGAAGTAACCGCGATTAACGCTAAACAAGTTGAAGTTAAATTCGCAACACCTGTTACGAAAACAACCGTACTAAACGCTTCGAATGAAGTTCAAAATATGACATTTACGATGGTGACGGGCGCGACTGTGAACCCTGGACAACTTAAAGGCTCATTGTCCGAAGATGGTAAAACATTAACGATTACCGCAAATTGGATTTTTGACGGCGAGTATGCCTTTAAGTTAACTGATGCTATTAAATCCATATCAGGTGAAAAGTTCGAGGAGTATACAGCGATTGTCAAAGCCAATGATAAAGTTGCGCCGAAACTCGTTTCAGGATCAGCTGCCGGAAAAACATCTACGAACTCGTTTGCCCTACTATTCGATGAACCTGTTAATGCAGCAGGAGTCATCGCATATGTCAATGATGCAGCAGCGACTGTTGCGAACAACCCAACGAATCCAAATCGTTTAGATGTTACTTCTAGCAAACAAGTTGCAGCAGGTACGGCAGCAACAGTAAAATTGACCAATGTAAAGGATTATAAGAATAACGTGATAGCTCCAAATCCAGTGGAAACGACAGTTACAATTTCTGCTGACACAGTTGCTCCAACTGTGTTGAATACAAAGGTTATTGGAGAAAATAGAGTAGAAATCACATATGATAAAAATATGAATATCGCTTCATTTGCAGGAAAAGCACGTCTCGTCCAATCAAATGGCACGGTGACAAATCTCGTAGCTTCGGCTGGTAGTAATGAAAAAACGGTTGTCTTAACGGGTTCAGGATTATTCTTTAATGGCGCGTACAATGCCATTCTATTTGTCGACGCTGATGTGAAAGATACAGTCGGTAATAGCACAGCCCTTTATTCAACTAACGTTACTCTAGATAAAGATACTATTGCGCCAGCATTTACAACTGTTGACTATAAAGATGGCAAAATTGTTGCGAACTTTACAGAGGATATAGCAATAGGCGGAACTAATGCAGTTACAGTCATTGATCAAAATACAGGAGCCGCAACTCAAATTTACCTAAACCATTACAATGCGGCGAATGCAGTGATTACTAACAATACATTAACAATTACTCAGGCATTGCCAAACGGAACCTATCAAATACGTCTGCCAGCAAACACAGTCGTTGATAAAGCGGGCACACCAAATCCAAATGCGATTGCAACACAAACGTTTATTGTTCAAAATACCATCTCATCGGATAGTACGCGTCCCGTAGTTGTTGCTGTTACTAACTATCCACCAGCAAATGGACAAGTTCCTGGTGTTGAACAAACGGCTACTTATACAGCAATTGACGCTGATAGTGGAGTGAACCTAGCAACGATTCAAGACATCAATAACTATACGTGGGACGGTAGAGCATTACCGGTAGGATCTTATGTCACAACTGTTATCACTGGGTCGGCAGATAAAGCTACATCTGTTGCCGTAACAGTCCGTGTCCCATCTGCAAGTATCACAACAACTAAAAAAGCGCTATTTACGGTCAACAATATTCGAGACAATGCAGGAAACACCATTGCATCCGCTGGAGCAGGCGAAGTTACATTTGTTAGCGGAAACCAAAACCAACCGGAATTCAATTATGCAACTATTTCTTCTGACGGTACTTCACTCGTACTTGGTTTCAGTGAGGCAGTTCAGTCTAAACATTTAGATGCATACGATTTCGACATTACACTTAATGGTTACCTTCTGGCAACAAATTCCATCGCATCGGTTTATAGTCCGAATTCAAATGTCGATACGTTTGTCGTCAGTATCAAAGCTTCTGTAGCGAATGATATTTCAATAAATAATCGCATTAGTGATGTGGTTTATTTAGATACTAATAATAATGGAGTATTTAATGAAGGAAGAGATATAGTCCTTGATGTCTTAAATTCTGGAACTCACTCGTATAATGCAGTCGACTCAGTTACGGTCAATTTGAATTCCAAATATATAACGAGTTTAAGAGTCAAACTTGTCCGGGATACTGTGTCACCCGTTCAAAATGCGCAAGGTAACTATGCTAACTTCAATAAAGAAATTGATGTAAGACTAAGATAATAGTTTTGCAATATTATTTGAATACGCCTTCTGCTTGATCACAGTAAATGATCAGGTGGAGGGCGTATTTTTCTGTCCATGTTTGAATGAGTACTAGTAGAGTCGGGTAATTAAAATCTGGGGTCTTTGGGGAATCGCTTCAAAGTGTCCAACAAAATCAGAGTAGCCTCCAACGAACCGCCGAAAGTGTCCAACCATTCCCGGGAACTGTCCAACCAACAAAGGAGTGCCCAACAAAATCCTCGAAGTGTTCTACAAACTCGGAAAAGCCCCCAACGAACCGCTGAAAGTGTCCAACCATTCCCGGGAACTGTCCAACCAACAAAGGAGTGTCCAACAAAATCCTCGTAGTCTCCAACAAACTTAGAGAAGCCTCCAACGAACCGTGGAAAGCTTCCAACCATTCTCGAAAAGTGTCCAACGAATAAGGGAGTGTCCAACAAAACCCTCGTAGTCTCCAACAAACTCAGAGAAGCCTCCAACGAACTAAAATTTCAAGTACTTGTACACGACACTATTTAGTCAATCCACTCCGATCATATATTTATTAGTTAAGGAGTAAAGAAATAACTAATCATCTAAACTTCTTTAAGTTTTATATAATTGTGTGAGTCGTGGATTGTTTTTTGTTACACAGGCATTCATACAATTAATGTCAGACCTATTCTTTTATTAATCTGAATGATATAATACGACTATATAAATAGAAAATATTTACTACGAGTATAGTATAAGGAAGTAAATCAGAAATATGGAAAGTTGGAAAAACTGCGAACCGCTAATTTAAGAATACATATTATTATAGACTCTTAAACTGGAAACATTAATGGGGGAGTTTTTATTTGTTTTGTTTTAACTGCGGGGAAAAAGCTCGTTTGCAGGCGGAGTTCTGCTCTTTTTGTGGTACTCGACTTGATAGGCAACCAGAAAAAAGTAGTTATTCAAATCAAAAGTGTGAAGATTCATCAGCGATGGTGGAGCCAATAGCCAAAAGCGTTCCAGAACATGTAACAGGAACTTTTTTGCAAGCTACTGAAAAAATAAATGCACTGGTTGGAGAAAAAGGTGCCATTGATGTGAATTTACGGGATGTTTTTTCCGCTGTCTTAAAAATACATGTGAAGGACCGCTATAGCAGGTGCAGCGCTTGTGTTTGTGAAGGAAGGAAATCTATTTAACCAACATCATCTATTGAATGCAAAATTCATTAAATTATTTTCAGTGTCTGTTATTTTGCATTCCATTTGGGATATGCCGCTCTACTATTTGCAGAATTTTAATTTTTTATATATTTTGCTGATTATCATCGCATGGATTTTTATATTTACTTTAATAAACGCGGGACTTCAACAGATTGTACGACTAAATATAGAGCAAGTTGATGAAATTGATTTGCCAGTGGGATAGGGGATTGTATATGCATTGCACTCATTGTGGGGGTACGATTTTTGAAAAAGATCAATTTTGTGGGGCTTGTGGAAATAACCTTTTGGACAGTAATGTGGAAACACCTAGTGAGACAGAAGCACCGGACTTGTTGAAAGCTTTTGTTGGCGAGTATAAAGAGTCGTATTACTTTGGGAAATGGGCAAAAAACGAACGACGATCATGGAACTGGGCCGCTTTCTTTGCTACGCTTTTCTGGCTCGGTTATCGGAAAATGTATAAGCATGTACTAGTGATACTACTGTTTTTGCTCATAGCTGACGTAGTACACTATTTAGTAGGGGCCTCCACCGCTCAGTTTGACTTATATATCAACATCGGTATTGCGGCGGTACTTGGTATTTGGGGTAATTTTGAATATAAAAAGTTTGCACAAAAGGAAATTAACAAATTAGAAAAGCGCTTTTCAGGTGACGAGCTTCTTGAGAAAGTACGAAAACGTGGTGATAGTAGTTGGAAAGGCTTTTGGTTAACGCTTTTGTTGATATTCGGGTATGCAGGCATTTCGGTCGTTTTCGAATCGGTCGTACATTCTTTTACTGAGGTAGAGAGTAACGCAGAATTGACAACTTATACAGATGAAGACTACGGGATCTCATTTGATTATCCAGTCATTTGGAACGATTCGGTAGAGATTAGTTATGGAACCTGGGAAAATGATTCGGAGGAAACAATCGATTTTTATTATTTAAATCACTCGAAAGAAATTGAACAATACGTATTTAGCATCATTATTTATGATGAAGTTTTAGAGGGAAGTTACTGGGAAAATAGCGATGAAATATACTTAACCAATGATAGTAATAAAACCTACACGTTGGCGATTGCTGGTGAGGCAAATGAAGAAATGCATGACCCTTTAAACCAAGAGGACGTGGATATTGTGTCAAATATGATACGTGAGTTGGAGTTTGTAATAGATTCATTTCGATTGGAATAAGGAAGTAAGGTGAGGATTTTTGCCAAATAAAAGATTAGTTGTTCTCGATTTAACGCATAAAACGGAAAGTTCGAGCTGTAAACAATGATGTCTTCCGTGAGGGAACTTAGTGTCAGAGCGTTGCGTAGAAACCATAATAAATAAAAAACCCGGTACTTTTACATTTGTGGTCAGACTAAAAATTAAAAAAGGAATTGAGTCTGTGTAAATTGACTCAGTTCCCTTTTTTTATAATTTATTTTTTGGTCGTTCTCTTGCATATTTAAAAAATGTTCTTTGGTTATTGGGCTAACAATGACGAAATCCTTTCCATATCGTATGGGCTTCGGTACTTTCTGTCTACCTTTGCTCTTCTTCTTTTTTCGCTGGTACTCTTGCAGTGTCCTATAGCATTGCTCTGTAATAACCAATAATGACTGGCGAAACGACCAAGTAATTCTGCTAAATCTCTTGTATCTAAATCAATAAGCCGCCGACTGATTTGCGAATGACTAATGGACATTAAATTAATCCCATTCCCGAAATTTTTACTAGAACGAATACCAGTTTCAATTTGTCTAAGAGATTCCCACTTATAAAGATTTGCCATAATAAACGTTTTATCATAGAAAAAACGGTTGGCTTTTTTTGCGTTGTAATTCAGACTGGACAGGTGCTCACACATTTTAGCTTTGTTACAAGCACAGGCCTTCTTCAATTAATAATTATTTCTATTAATTAGGGGTTGTATTATTCTGAATAAATTGTATACTGGGTATAGTTACATAACTAGGCAGAGACTATGAGATGAATGCCTAAATGAAAACCCTTACATTGATAGGGGTTTCATTTAGCATTCATCTTTTTTGTTGCCTAGATTACAAAATATTACTATAGGGGGATAATCATGAAAAGAGCGGGCTTAATGGCTGCTAGTATTCTATTAGCGGCAAGTGTACTAGGTGGATGTGCGGGTGGATCTTCAGATGGTGGGAGCGGCAAAGGTAGTCGAATTACACTTTATTCACCTGAGACTCCAGACTTTACGAAAGAACTTGCTCAAAAGTATCAGGAAACGCATGATGAAAAAGTGGATGTCCATTATGCAGGTACGAACGTCCTTGTCAATCAGATGTTAGCGGAGAAAGATAATCCGAAAGCTGACGTTTGGTATGGCGGTGGGGGGATTCTTCCCTTCGAAGCAGCAGTTGAAAAAGGGATTCTTGGTAAGTATATTCCTGATTTTGCAGCAGATTGGGACATAGTTGAAAATGGTATTAAAATGAAACATGGAGATGGCAACTACGTCGGAGTCGAAATCTTCGTATTAGGTTTCGCATACAATACGGAGCTCGTTACAGAAGAAGAAGCCCCGAAAACGTGGGAAGATTTGCTTGATCCTAAATGGGAAGGGAAAATTCAGTTCCCTAACCCGGCAGCTTCCGGAACAGCAACATTAATGGTCATGGATCAAATGATGCGCAATGGGGAAGACGAAGCATGGGCTTATTTTGAGAAACTTGTTAAACAAGCAAACTCTATGCCGGATTCAGGGTCAACGCCTACAAAATCAGTATCTATGGGTGAAGCGCATATTGCTGTCGGTTTTGACTTCATGGCATATGAACAAAAAGCCAAAGGTGAAAGTGTGGACTTCGTAGTGCCTGATAAAACGCCAGTTCTCGTAAACCCAGTATCCATCATTGAAGGTGGTCCAAACGAAGAAGGCGGAAAGAAATTCATCGATTTCCTTCTATCTAAAGACGCTCAACAAATAATGGCAAACTGGTACCATATTCCGATAAACCCTGAAGTGGAATCGAAAACACCACTAACACTTGATAACATTAAAGAGCATGCGGTTGAGCTCGATATCGATTGGGTTAACGCAAACTATGACCGTGTACGAAGCGAATGGCAAGCTAAATTTCAATAAATAAGGGGGTGTAGTGATGGGCTCAGTAAGAATAAGCAATCTCATAAAAACATTTGGTGACTTTACTGCACTGAATGATATTAACCTAGATATAGAGGAAGGCGAGTTTTTTGCCCTCCTCGGCCCTTCTGGGTGTGGAAAGACGACGACTATGCGTTGCATAGCCGGTTTTGAGGATCCTACCTCTGGAAGCATTTACATAGGCGATCGTGAAGTGGAAAATATTCCGGCAAACAAACGAAATTGTGGAATGGTATTTCAAAGCTATGCATTATTCCCTCATATGAATGTATTCGACAATGTTGCCTACAGCCTGGATATCAAACAATTAAATTCTAGTAACCCCATTAAGCAAATGGGTATCTACGCACGACTTTTGAACAAGAGATTTGGAAAACATCCGAAAGAGACAATAGAGAAAGTAATGAAAATACTTAAATATGTGGAATTGGATAATCATGCGGAACGGATGACTAGTGAACTGTCGGGTGGGCAGCAGCAACGGGTCGCTCTTGCTCGGGCACTTGTCATGGAACCGGCAGTACTTCTGATGGATGAACCACTTTCGAACTTGGACCAGGCACTTAGGCATTCAATGAGAAATACGATAAGAACAATTCAACAGGATTTAGGGATAACTGCTATTTTCGTTACTCATGATCAGGAAGAAGCCATGAGTATGGCTGATCGTATTGCAGTTATGGATAAAGGAAATATAGTTCAAATCGGTACGCCGACAGACTTATACAGTAATCCTGCTTCTCCATTTATAGCAAACTTTGTAGGAACGTCTAACATACTAAAGGGGACAGTCTTAGGTGAAGAAAACGGATTAACAATTGTAAAAGGCGAAGGTTTCTTAATTAAGTCAGCTAACAAGACAACAAAAAAAGAAGTAGATGCAATCATACGTCCTGAACACGTGAAAGTCGAAGCCGCTGATAGTGTCATTGATGAAACGAAAACAAATGTTATTGAAGGAACAGTTGTTATGTCCACATATTTGGGCTCAGTGGTTCGCTATGATGTACAAGTCGGTGGTTATCAACTTATCGTTGATACAACATATACTTCCGGAGTAAGCATTTTTAAAGAAGGAAGGAAGGTTAAACTGACGGTGGAACATGGAAGGGTGCTGTTGATATGAAGAAATTCAAAGACAGATTTAGTGGATTAACGCTCATTAAGATATTGATTTATGCGTTTTTCGGTCTGTTTATGCTCCTTCCCTTGTTTTCAGTATTTCTAGTCAGTTTTACTGGCCAACCCATCAATCTGCTAGGCTCATTAACGGATCCAGCTATATTCAGTTCAACAATAGAAAAATTGAAAGGTATGTCTTTAGAAAACTATAAAAAGATATTTACGAATGCGGGCTATTTATCTGCATTGAAAAATAGTCTACTTTTAGGATTCACTGTTACCATTATTGTCATTTTGGTATGTATCCCGCTTGCATATGGGATTGCTAGAACGAAGATGCCTTTCAAAAAAACGATTTCCGCACTATGTATGGTACCACTAATCGTACCGACATTCATATCTTCATATGCGTTTATCATTATGTTTGGACGCGCAGGATGGGTAACACAGATTTACAACGCACTAGGCGGGGAGGGAATGTTTGTAAACCCGTACTCGATGACGGGTGTTGTTTTAGTACAAGTATTCTTCTTCTTCCCTTATGCTTTATGGCCACTTGTTGCTGCATTTAAAGTAAGTGATGTCAGTTTGGAGGAAGCATCACAGAACTTGGGAGCCAAAAGTTGGTTTACATTTGCATTCGTGACATTTCCACTTGCACTACCGGGTGTCATTTCTAGTGCACTCCTAATTTTCACTGTTAGCTTCTCGGATTTTGGGACACCAATCGTTCTTGCTCCTAAGGAATTGAACTTGCTTGTCGTTGAGGCGTATCGTGAAATTTCCGGTTTCTTTAACTGGGGTGGTGCTGCAATTTTGACCGTTGTCATGGTGATTGTTGCCGCATTCTTCTTTTGGCTTCAACACTTGTTTACAAAAGGAAAGAATTATGGTTCTGTGTCCGGAAAGCCAAAACAGCAGAAATTAATTGAAAATAAATTATTGACTAGAATTCTATCAGGCTATTCTTTCTTTATCGTATTAGTGCCGCTTCTAGCAATGCTTTCAATTGCATTACAATCAGTTGCAACGACCTGGGGAAAAAATCTATTGCCGAACGGTTATACACTAGATCATTATAAGACTATTTTCTCTACCTCAATGGGGAATATTCAAAATAGTATTATGCTTGCCACTGGAGCGCTAGTACTGAGTGTAATTATTGCTACTTTTGTTTCTTACTTTGTTGTAAGACAAAACTCTGCGAAACTCGATTTCATGGCATCTATTCCACTCGTTGTTCCTGGAATTGCGTTTGGTATTGCAATGATCCAAACATTTAATACTGCACCGTTACAATTGACGGGTACAGCGTTTCTCCTCATCATTGCATATACAATTCGTCGGCTCCCTTACATGGTTCGTTCGACAATGGGGGCGATGCGCGCTATAAAGCAAGACATTGAAGAAGCTGCTATTAATCTTGGTGCAACACCACTTACTGCAGCCATTACGATTATCGGACCACTTATGCTTCCGGGAATAGCAGCAGGATCGGTTTTGGTATTCATTACAGTCATAAAAGAAGCAAGTGTATCTATTTTGTTAGCTCCACCAGAATGGGCGCCAATGAGTTTGGCGATTTTCCAAAATATTTTACGTGGAGAATATTACTCTGCGGCTGCAATGTCGATTATTTTAGTAGTACTCGTTCTTGTACTGCAGGCAATTGCTACTGGAATAGGTAGAAAACAAAAGCTATGAATTTATGGGAGTGAAGTGTCTTGAAAGGATTCATATTTGATCTTGATGGAACAATATATGTGGATGATGGAATCATTAGTGGTGTTGCAGAAGCAATAAAAGAATTGAAGGAACGCGGCGATAAGGTCGTGTTTCTTACGAATAAATCAATTGCAAGTAGAAATGATTACGTTGAAAAGTTAAATAAGCTTGGTATTGAGGTAAAGATTGATGAAGTGATCAATTCGAATTACATCACTGCACATTATCTGAAGTCAGCAATGGATGAAGGGGATACTGTATATGTAATTGGAGAAGAGCCTTTATTCAAAGAGCTTTCAGATGAAAAAATAAAGTTGGCAGATGTACCTGAAAAAGCATCCTATGTTGTTCTCGGATGGGACCGTGAGTTCACTTATGATAAGTTAAATATCGCTTTTCAAGCATGGCGAAATGGAGCAAAAATTATTGCGACTAATCCTGATCGGACATGCCCAGTACAAGGTGGGGAAATTCCAGATTGTGGGGCTATGATTGGAGCAATTGAGGGGGCCACCGGTGAACCCATAACAACAATTACCGGAAAGCCATCTTCGATGATGGCGGAATACGTTTTGAATAACGTTTTAGACATGCAGGCGAGTGATTGTTACATGGTCGGAGACAGACTTGAAACGGATATTAAAATGGCTAAAGAAGCCGGTATTCAATCCGTACTTGTCATGACAGGCATCACAACACCTGAAATGTTAAGGAAGACTGACTACCAACCTGATTTTGTACTTGAGAGTGTAAAAGATATTAGTACGTTATAAGTCGAAATTCCACATTTCAGGATCTCCAGAAGAAACGGCGAGAGCGCCAGCCTGTAGTGCATCATGGACTTCAGATATTTGAGTTATTAGTCCACCTGCAATAATTGGATAATTCAGTTCTGAGGAGAGCTCATCAATTATTTTTGGCATGATACCAGGCATGATTTCTACAGCGTCAGGGCGACAAGATTTCACCATCTCAATACCTTTTTGGATTGCGCTTCTGTCTAATAAAAAAATACGCTGTATCGTCATTAGTCCAACTTCATTTGACATTTTAACAATGTGGCTCTTTGTTGTGATAATACCCGTAGGTTTCCAAAATTCAGCAACATAACTGAGGGCATTTTTAGAATTCGAAATTCCATCTATAAAATCTAGATGGATGAAGACGTATTTACCTGCCTCTTTAAGTTGTTTGATATAGTCAGCTATCGTCATTAAATTTCCAGTGAGTAAGAAAACAATATTAGCATTACTTGTAAGTGACCGTTGTAAATCTTCTTCATTTTGCACAGATGCAATTATTTGCGATTCAACCATATCAACTAAGCGCATAGAGGATTTCCTTCTTTCAATCATTGGAGTGTTTACCTAATAATTATAACATACTAAATAGAGTAATAAATTGAATGAAGGTCAGAGAAGAAGAGAAAGGCCATTACGATGCCCTCCCATAGAGTGAGGGATATTGTGATGGCCTTATTTTGTAAAGGAGATTATAAAATGAAAAAATTTTCTTATATGGATAGAAATAGAGTGTTGTCAGGGATTGAGGGAGATGAGTATGATGTCATAATCATCGGGGGAGGTATTACTGGAACTGGAATAGCCCTGGATTGCACAACACGTGGGCTGAAGACGCTTCTTGTGGAAATGCAAGATTTCGCAGCGGGGACATCGAGTCGGTCAACTAAATTGATCCATGGAGGTCTTCGGTACTTAAAACAATTTGAAGTGAAAATGGTAGCGGATGTAGGAAAAGAAAGAGCAATTGTTTATGAAAATGCCCCACATGTCACTCACCCGGAATGGATGCTTCTTCCTATTTATAAAAAAGGGACTTTTGGAAAGTATTCTACTTCTATCGGACTTCAAGTGTATGACTTTCTAGCTGGTGTTAAACGTAGAGAAAAGCGGAAAATGTTATCTCGGGATGAAACACTAAAAAAAGAACCTTTACTAAAAAAAGAGGGCCTTTTGGGTGGAGGATATTATGTTGAATATCGTACAGACGATGCCCGGTTGACAATTGAAGTCGCGAAGAAGGCGGTAGAAAAAGGTGCAGACCTACTAAGTTATACGAAAATGGAAGAATTCTTATATACCTCTGATGGCCGTCTATCAGGTGTTTATATTAAGGATATGTTGACAGGGAAAAGATTTAGGGTAAATGGTAAGAAAATTGTTAATGCTTCCGGTCCTTGGGTTGAAAAAATAATTGGCATGGATCGAAAGATTGATGGTAAAAGCCTTCTTCATACAAAAGGTGTCCATATTGTTATTGACGGAGAAAAGTTCCCACTTCGACAGCCGATTTATTTCGATACACCAGATGGACGAATGGTTTTTGCGATTCCAAGAAACGGAAAAGCCTATGTAGGAACGACAGATACTGTATTCGAAGATGAATTGCAGCATCCTCAAGTTACAGTCAAAGATAAGGAGTATTTATTGAAATGTATCGAGTTTATGTTTCCAGCGGCAAGCGTTGGTTTGGATGATATTGAATCGACTTGGTCGGGTGTAAGGCCCTTAATTCATGAGGCAGGAAAGGGTCCTTCAGAAATTTCGCGGAAAGATGAGGTATGGATCTCGGAAACCGGACTTATCACGATTGCAGGTGGGAAATTAACAGGCTATCGGAAAATGGCTGAAACAGTAACTAATTTACTCTGCAAGGAACTGCGAAATGTAGGAGTGCAAAGTGGTAGTTCAATCACTAAAGACTTGAAGTTATCAGGAGGGGAATTTAATAACCCCAAAAAATTACCAAACTTTATAACTTCCAAAGCAAGAGAAATTACATCACTTGGTATTTCGATTGAAGATGCGACAAATATAGCTGCCTTATATGGGACAAACACAGACGTTATTGTCAGCCTGAAGAACGAGGTACTAAAGGAGACAGGGTTACCGCTCTCAATCACACTGACACTTCATTATGCCATAAAACATGAAATGATCTTAACCCCAGTCGATTACTTTATGCGAAGGACTGGAACAATCTTCTTCGATATTAATTGGGTAGAGACTTGGAAACTTTCGGTGATTGACTACATGGCACAATTTATGGAGTGGACACAAGAACGGAAAGAGGAGCTTACAGAAGAATTAGAGATGCGCATATTGGAAGCAAAAGCATAGAACTTGAGATTGATGAAGCCCGTTCGTGATTCGGATGTAGGATACGGGTAAGCCTCTTAATTGGTCAAAGTTCTCTGATTTCTTTAAGTACCAGAGACGAGTTGAACCCTAAAATTAAAAGGAACCCTGAACTATTGTGCTATTTGTCTGGCTACTTATACTAGTTCCAATTTAATATTGTCCTTCGGATGTACTCGTCCTAAGTATTATAGGAGTGAATAAATTTCAAGTATGCTGCGCTCCACGTCATTCGGAAAACTCACTTTAATTGAAGGACAACTTGTTAGAAAAAGGTGTAAATGCTATACTCGGAGAGGTATTCTTAAGATTCCGAAAATAATAGGGGGAAATAATGAAATGGTTAAATTTAAAACGTTTATATCAATTATTTTAGCAATCGTATTGGTTCTTGGAGCAGGGACTTTCTCTATGCCAATAACTGCTAGTGCGGAAGAAAAAGAGATTAATATTACACTGCTTGCAACCTCAGATATTCATGGTCGTTTCATGCCTTGGGATTATGCAGTGGACGGATCAAACCCAAGCGGAAGTTTAACGCAATTGTTTACAATTATTAAAAATGTACGTGAACAGAATCCAAATACAATTCTTCTGGATAATGGTGATATGATTCAGGATAATTCTGCAGAACTGTTCAATGATCAACCAGAGTCACCTTTAATGAAGGCTTTAAATGAAATGGATTATGATGCATGGTCTTATGGTAATCATGAGTTTAATTTTGGATTGGATACGTTGGATAAGGTATCCAGCCAGTACAAAGGTCCGAAATTGGCGGGAAATGTTTATAAAGATAATGGCGAGCGATTTTTACCGGCTTATACGATTATCGAAAAAGAAGGCGTTAAAATTGCGATTATTGGTATGGTCACGCCATTAATCGTTGAATTTGAAAAAGGTACTAATCATCTGGATGGTTTGGTTGTTAAAAATCCAGTTGAAGAGACAAAAAAGGTAGTTAAAGAGTTAGAAGGAAAAGTAGATGTCATGATTGGCATAATGCATATGGGTCTAGAAAATGAAAATGGGATTCCTGGAACGGGCGTGCGTGATGTTGCAAACGCGGTACCTGAGTTAGCTGCCATTTTTGGGGGCCACAATCATGTACTGATTGAAAAAGAAGTGGTAAATGGTGTTTTAATTACAGAACCCAATAAATACGGTACACATATTTCCCAAATAGATTTGACTTTCAATCGCGAGGGTACAAAATATATTTTGAAGGATAAAGATGCAAAAGCAATTCCAGTTAAATCAGTTGACGGAACGATTGTTGAATCGGACAGTAAGTTGGAAAAACAATTGGAATCGTTTCATGAGTTCGCTCGTGCGGATGCGAATATTGTTGTGGGGCAGCTGAAAGGAATGAACCTTGTTCCGAAAAATGAAATCACTGGAATTCCAGCTGTACAAATTCAAGAAACACCTTTGTCGGACTTTTTCCATGAAGTCATGCTTCATTACAGTAATGCGGATGTAGTGGCGCATCAAATTGATAACGATAAGGCTTTCTTGGATATCGGTCCTATTAAGAAAAAGGATATTGCATACAATTATCAGTTTGCCGGTGGAGAAATATCGGTATATGAAGTAACCGGAAAAGATTTGAAAGACTATATGGAATGGGCTGCCGGCTACTTTAACAGTACCCGATCAGGTGATGTAACGATTAGTTTTGATAAAACGCGTCGTGCATCAAAATATAGTACAAACGACTTTTTTGGCAACGTCAAATACGATATCGATTTAACAGAGCAAGCAGGTAACAGAATCAAAAATCTTCGCAGATTAGATGAAACACCAATTAACATGGAAGACAATCTAACACTTGGTATGAATGCGTATAGGATGGACTTCCTTCTTTCAAAGGGACAGCCATTTGAAGCACGAAAATTCAATATGCTTTGGTCCTCTAAAAATGAAAGCGCATATGGTGAAACAGGAGGCACAATCCGTAATTTGGCGATTAAATATTTAAAAGAAGAGATGAAAGGTGAGTACACACCGATTCTTCAAAGCAACTGGAAAGTTATCGGAGTAGATACAAAATCATCGTCATATTCAGCGGTCGTTGATCTTATCAATAAAGGCATTTTGGAAATCCCTACTACGGAAGACGGGAAATTCACAAACATCGCATCCATCAATGCAAATGATGCTGTAACGAAAGAGGAGATTAAAGCCCTTTCCTTAAAAGCCAAAGTAAGTGATAGTCATTTTTCCAAAGTGAAAACGACAGGAGAATTTTATCAGGAGCTATCAAAAGTATTAAAAACCCCTGCCCCTGTCGAAGATGAAGGAAAAGATAAGCCGGTTAGTCCGAGCAAACCGACACCGGATAAAGTTAAACCAGTTAGCCCGAGTAAACCCGCACCAGATAAAGCTAAACCCGTAGTCACAAAACCAGCAACACCTAAAGGAAATGTTACCGCATTCTACTTGAATGTTCGTTCTCATCCAGCAAACAGCGGGAAATCTTATGGCACCGTATCTAAGAATACAGAGCTAACTATTTTAGGAGAAGAAAAAGGCTGGTATAAGATTTCATACAAAGGCAAGACAGCATATGTTTACAGCCGATATGTGAAAATACAAAAGTAATAACTAGAAAAGAAGGTCATTGTTATTAATTTCAGGTGATATGCTCCCCCTAGGTAGACAGATGAAAAATAAAATCTGTCTACCTAGGGGGAGTATTTTTTTTGGCTCGAAGTAAGCATTCTGTTGAAGTGAAATTACAAATTCTTCATTTAATAAATGAAGGGGAATATTCTCAAAGTGAATTATGCGGAAAATTTTCTGTCTCGATAAAAACCATTCGACGATGGAAGATGAAATTTGATAAAGCTGGTGTGGATGGGCTAATTGAATCTACTACTTGGAAAAATTACTCGAGAGAATTGAGGATTAACGCAATCGAAGACTTTCTACAAAATGATTTGACTGTTAGTGAGAATCTTGAAAAATATACGATCAGTAGTGATTCTATTTTAAGAACATGGATAAAAAAGTATACTAGTCATAGTGAATTAAAAGATTCAGGTAAAGGAATGAGCCAAACTATGACTAAGGGAAGAAAAACAACTTTTGAAGAAGGTATCCAAATTGTCGACCATTGTTTAAAACACCAGAGAAATTATCAAGCAACGTCGGAAACATATGAGGTTTCTTACCAACAAGTGTATCAATGGGTAAAGAAATATGAAGTAGCTGGTGAAGAAGGATTACGCGATCGCCGAGGACGTATAAAAGAAGAAATCGAGTTAACAGTGGAAGAAAAGCTACAAGTAGAAATCAAACGCATCGAGCGTGAAAATGAACGATTACGTGAGGAAAATCTGTTTTTAAAAAAGGTAGAGGAAATCGAAAGGAGGCGTCGCTAAGCCAAATCCGTTTACAACACTCCAGCGAGGGAGTTGGAAAATGAGCAATTGTGGGCAGGTATTCAATTACTTGCGCAACAAGTAAAAGGCATCTACGGCTACCGTCGTATGACGTTAACAATCAATCGTTATCGAAAATTTGCAAACCAACCAATTATTAATGAAAAACGTATTTACCGAATTATGAATACGCATGATTTACAAGCGGTGATTCGTCGAAAACGAAAGGGTTATCGTAAAACAAAGGCCGACCATGTCGCAGAGAACATATTAAATCGTGAATTTAAAGCAGATCACCCAAACAAAAAATGGTGTACAGATGTGACAGAGTTCAAATATGGCGTTGGGAAAAAGGCTTATTTAAGTGCGATTATCGATTTATATGACGGCTCGATTGTCAGCTATCGATTTGTACGTTCGAATAATAATCCGCTTGTATTTGACACGATGAAACCAGCTATTCAGGCACTACCATTTGGTGATCGTCCGCTCATTCATAGCGATCGTGGCTACCAGTACACATCAAAAGGATTTAACCGAATAATAGACAAAGCAAACATGACGCACAGTATGTCTCGCCCTGGTCGTTGTCTAGATAATGCACCAATCGAAGGATTTTGGGGCTCTTTGAAATGTGAAATGTATTATTTGAACAAATTCCACACATACGAAGAATTGGAAAAATCCATTGCATTGTATATTCATTTCTACAACACAATTCGCTACCAGAAACGACTAAACGGCTTGAGCCCTCTAGAATACAGGGCTCAAGCCGCTTAATACAATTTTATTATTTCCACTGTCTACTTGACGGGGGGCAGTTCATAGTGAATGCGCTTTTCCTATGTTACTTATTGTATAGGAATATCCAGTGCAGTTAAGTGGATTGGGTTTTGTTTAGCCTTATCCATCACATTCACTATAGATAACGTTGAATCATATAAGTCGATTTTTTGTAGGATGGAACCCTTTGTAAGTTTTGGAATACCTAGCTCGTCAAAGGAAAGAAGCAGTTCGTTTGAGTTTTCAACTGTCGCGATGGTTCCAAACACCGTTCCGTTAACCCCTTCATTTGTATATCCAATCTTCACACTATCAATACTGGGGAACAATTCAATATTGCCTCCGAAAGTTAGTGTTAGAGTTCCTTCGTTTGTACTCAAAACCACATTTGTAATCTCAGGCACTGTCACGTTTTTTGAGGACTCGTTTTGGGCAATCGCTTCTATTACACCTGCTTGCAGGGCAGCGACATCTGTAAACGTTTGGGTTGTCAAGATTGCTTCAACAGCTGTTTTATCTTCTACTGAAAGTGCATGATAGGCACTTAAATCCAAGTCTGGCACTGCAAGTAGGGTGGTTACGGTAGCTGTGTTATTGACATCATCAATTGCGGCTGCAACCAACTTTGCATATTCGACTTTATAAAAACTTTGTAAACCATCTGAACTATATCCGATGCTCGTACGCTGCGTAAAAACAGCAGTAGACAATAATGTTTTTTGAGTTGAATTCAAGTCATTAAACGCCGGGCTCATACTAGTGTTTCTAAGTGCGTTTACTACTTGTTCCACTGTTGTTGCATTATTGACTTGGCTAGTTGTAGAAGAGGACGTGCCTAAAGATACGATTTCGAACGTTGTTTTTTCATTTTCTTGTTTAAAAGTAACATTTGCAGATCCTAAGTTACCGGTAATTAAGGATTCAAATTCTTTTAAGTCTATAATCACTGCTCTTTCATTTTTATAAGTAGCATTATCATAGCTAATGGGAGTCTTCCCGAAAAAAGTAATGAGCTTCGTTGTGGTATTCAAATCCGTTACCATACCAGTGTACAACATGCCGACTGATTGAGTGGATACGAATTCAAATGTCGATTCATTGCTACCCAAATCAATTGGATTAGCTGTGTTATTTGGCAATGTCTTATCTGGTATCGCCATGCCGTTCGCGACGACTTTAACTGATGAAGACGTATCGCCTACAGTTTCAACCGATATCGTTGGGTTTTCAAAGCGTGTTCCACTTAGCATTGATGTTGTATGGCTTCGATTTGGTGAGATCACTAGTTTTCGATTTTCACCTGCGTTCGTTGTATACGAAACCTCGATATCTTCCGCTCCCGTATTCCAGATTGTGAATGTAGCATCTACATGACTATATTCTGTTGGGAGGTCCAATGGAAAAAAGCTTTGATTGGCAGCCCATAATTCAACTGTTGCCACATCTGTTCCTTTAAATGCTTTTTTATCAGTTCGTGGTATAGCACCTTCCCCGTCCGAGACAAATAATGATGAGTAAGTAGGTTTTTCTTTGGCGAAGTACGTAATTGGCCCCACTTGGAAAGGCTCGCCCTCATCCAATTTACCTTCCTTGGCATTCGGAGAGTTTATATCAATCCATGCAATAGGTGTTGCGTAATCGCCTGGATTCTCACTGTAGATTTCGAAATCTGCTTCACCATAGGCATTTGTTTTCACTGCAATTTGTTTTTTATGCGAATAGTCGCCCATCAAATCCAAGAACCAAGCTTGAGTGTTCGTATTTATAACCCGATCCAGATCTTCATGGAATGCAAGGTTCACGACTTCATTCGCAACGGGTTCACCATTTTTATCGAGTACCATTGCAGAGTATATGCGACCATTTTCGAAACCTACCGCTGCCTCAGGATCTTCACCGTAAGCACCGAAAATTTCAATAAAATACTCTTGTTGAAGAGCTGCAAATGTCACAAGATCGGCTTTGGCTTGTAGCTTAATTGACTCGTATGTTTTAGCTCTTGCTTCATTTTTATCGCCGTTATCAATGAATACAACTGGTGTCACCGATGTGTTTGAACCTGATACTGTGAAGATTGCTTCACCTTTGCCGTCAGTTGTGACGGCAGTGACTGTTGGGCTGTCGTTGTTCAGCAATTGCATTGGAGTTGTACCGTTAACTGTCGCTTTGGACGTCTTATCAATATTGACGTTAATGTTTTCTTCTAATGTGACGAAGAAACGTTGGTTTGCAACGGGCTTACCTGTTTCAGGGTTAAGGTAAGTCAATTTGTAAGTCTTGCTTTCTCCGTTATTAAGTGTATTGCCTTTTTCTTCGCTTGCTTTGTCAGTAGGAGCAATTGTAAGGATGTTGTTTACGCCCCAGAAGATGAATGCATGGCTACGAACTGTCGGAGCACCAGTAGGGTAAGCGACAACTTCGTCAGTGCCTGCATTGTATTGCGTGTAAGAGAATGTCGCAATACCATCAGCGTTTGTTGTTGCTTCAAACACTTGGTCTTTGTTAAGTGTTTTGTTTGTGTCCGGAGTCACGTTGAACGTTACAGGGACTCCTGCTTGTTTTACGCCTATATCAGCGAAAATAATTGCTTGTTGACCTATTTTACCTTGAACTGATTGAGTTGTGATGGCAATCTTAGTAGGTACTATAGTAGAAACGCCTTTGAATTTTCCGATTTCTTTACTATCAAGTGAGGCTGTGTATTCCTTGCCGCCTTCTTGAACGGTAGTCGTCAATATAACTGTTTTGTTGTTGAATTGTTTTACTACTACGTTAGAAACAGTCAGTCCGTCAATTGTGAATTTCAAAGAGTTTACGTTTTCTATTGCATCTTTGAAAGTTACTTCAACTGTTGTTGCGTTAATAGCTTTAACGGCTGTATCGCCTACTACACCTACACCAACAGTTAAAGCAGAGAAGTCTGCGTTGATGAACTTGTGCAAGAATGTAGCAAAGTGGCCGCGAGTTGTTGTGTTTTTAGGGTTGAAAGTCGGTGTAGCTGGGTTCGTGATATCGAAAAAATCGAGAATGTCGATCGCTGGACGTGCTTCAGCTTTTGCTATCCCTAGGTCGTTAACATCTTTTTTGAAATCTTGTCCTGCCACGTATGTAGCGAGGTCGATGTCGTTTACATGGTCAAATGCACGAACCAGAACGATTGCCATGTTTTCACGAGTGATGTCGCCGGCTGGATCTAGCTTGCCGTCTGGAGTGCCTACGAATACGCCGTTGTCTTTAACAATTGCAGCATATTCTAGTAATTCTTTGTTGGAAGTAGATGTCAAGTCAGCGAAACGTGGGTTCGAAACAGCATCTGTTGGTACTGCGTATCCTTTAGATACAAGCCATTTACCCATCAGTTTGACAACGTCAGAACGAGTCAATATTTTGTTTGGCTGGAATGTGCCGTCTGGGTAGCCAGTGATGACGACAGCGTCAGATAAAGCATTAATTGCTTCGTTGTGAGTGTTACCTTTTGTGTCTGAGAAATCTTTTGCGCTTGCGATGGGTGCTACAGCAGATGCTACAAGAGCAGCTGTTGCGGCGGTTGCGACAAATTCACGATATTTTTTATGAAGTACTCCCATTAAATACACTCTCCTATTTTTCGATATCTCTATTTAGAAATCAATAGAGATAATCGTTTTAATAGTTATACTTTATTAATTTTTCAATCAATTAACAAGGTGGTTTGTTAATCTGGGCTTTTTTTATGTCAATTTGGTCATACGAAATGGCATTTTATGCGAATCACTGTTATTTGAGGCAACAGAAACTTCTCGGTAGTAAATTTCAACAAAAAACTGCACCTCCAATTGTTAGATGTTGTCTAACAAATGGAGGTGCAGTTCACAGATAGATAGAAGCCATACTGCATCTATTATAGAACTTCTTCCAGAAAATCGATGAAATCTTTGCGGTTCAAATAACCGACATATGTTTTAAGAACTTCACCTTTATTGAACAAATAGAGAGAAGGGAAAGAAGCAATATCATATTTCAATTGAACCGGATTAGATTTGTTTTCGAAGTCTTCATAAGTGACCCAATGCTTTACAAATTTAATTTTTCCATCTAGCTCTTCTGCAACATCTTCAAGAACTGGCTCGAATGCTTGGCAAGGACCACATTCGTCAGTATAGAAATCAACGAATACTGGTAAATCACATTCCATTACTTCCTTTTGGAAATTTTCTTTCGTTACAACTACTACTTTTGACATTCTATTTCCCCCTTAAAATTAGAGCTTATTCACTTATAAGCGCTTTTAGAAATTTGGTATTCTGTGTTGTCACTTTATCTCGGTTTAGTCTCCGCTACAATAGCATTTGTCAAAAGGGTCCTATTTCACGTTAATTTGGTACAGTGCTAGACCAAATGAACATGAATCGAACCACGTTCGTCATCTTCTATTGAAGATTGATGGGTAAATAGATAAAGTCGGATTACGGAAGTTCCTAATCATTAAAATTATGTGAGGAGTGTGTGAATAACTGTTATTACCTACAAAAAGGATAGTAAATGATTGCGAAAGTGAGATGATTAGAGAATGGAGAAAGATAAAATTCTAGCATTGATCGAGAAGGAACTGGTCATTGTGTTTGGTTGTACGGAGCCAGTTGCAATCGCATTAGCAGCTGCAACGGCAAAAAGTTATGTCAGAGGCGAAATTGAAGAACTTATAGTGAAGGCAAGTGGAAATATAATTAAGAATGCCAAATCGGTTGGAATTCCAGGAATGTCAGGGAAGGGGTTAGAATTCTCTGCTGCAATCGGAGCTGTTGCAGGTAATCCCAAACGGAAGTTAGAATTGCTTGATGGATTGACGAAGAGCGATGAAAATCGAGCATTTGACCTAATAGAAGCGGGTATTGTACTAGCAAGTCAAGCGGATACGGCAAAGCTACTATATATAGAAGTGATTATTCGAACGAATACACAAAGTTCACGCGTTATTATATCTGACAATCATACTAATATTACGTTAATTGAAGTTGACGGAAAGCTAATTATGCATGGTGGATGCGAAAATAGCAGTAATCTATCAGCGGAAAATAATTTGGTTGATCTAACAATTGATGAGATATACGAATGGATTCTACAAGTGGACATAAACAAACTTTTACTCGTCAAGAAAAGTGTCGAGTTGAACAAAGCAATCGGAATGGAAGGTCTATCAGGTAATTATGGATTGAATGTGGGAAGAACGATTAAAGAGAACGTTGAAAAAGGCATTCTTTCTAATGATATAGGTACTGCTGCAATGTCGTTGGCCGCTGCAGGATCGGATGCGAGAATGGCCGGGTCCACGTTGCCTGTTATAGCTAATACAGGAAGTGGAAATCAGGGAATCGCAGTAACACTACCAGTTGTAGCTGTTGCCGAAAAGCTTCAAGTATCTGAAGAAAAGATGATTCGTGCAGTGGCGCTAAGTCATTTAGTGACGATCCATATTAAATCGAAATTTGGTCGACTCTCTGCATTGTGTGGCGTGACGACAGCAGGTATGGGGGCAAGTGCGGCCATAGTATATTTACTGGACGGAACGCTTCAACAAGTAAAGGCAGCCGTCCAAAACACAATCGGCAATGTGTCTGGAATGATTTGTGATGGTGCAAAAGCGGGATGTGCAATGAAGGTGTCCACCTGTTCAAATGTGGCGGTGCAATCTGCACTATTGGCATTGAGTGATCAAGAGATTCAGTCTACAGATGGTTTCATCCACAATGATGTCGAAAAAACCATTGAGGCTTTTTGCACTTTGGGAAATGAAGGTACAAGGCAAACGGATGAATGGATTTTAAAATTAATGATGGAAAAATAAGGATTTATATACATTTAAACGGGGTGAATAGATATGACAGAAAGTAAAATTTATGACGTTATTATTATTGGAGCAGGTCCAGCAGGTATGACGGCAGCGGTGTATGCGTCACGTGCAAATCTATCAACACTAATGCTTGAGCGAGGTGTTCCGGGGGGGCAAATGGCGAATACTGAGGAAATTGAGAACTACCCAGGATTCGAACAAATCCTTGGCCCTGATTTATCAAAAAGAATGCTTGCTCATGCGAAGAAATTTGGGGCGGAATACGCTTATGGAGATATAGAAGAAGTTGTGGATGGCCCTGAATACAAGACGATACATGCCGGGAGAAAACAGTATAAAGCAAAGGCAATTATTATTTCTGCTGGTGCAGAATATAAAAAACTTGGAGCCCTTGGGGAGAATGAGCTAAGAGGACGGGGCGTTTCCTACTGTGCGGTTTGTGATGGCGCATTTTTTAAAGGGAAAGAATTGGTCGTCATTGGCGGTGGCGATTCTGCAGTAGAAGAAGCGTCGTATTTAACGCGATTTGCTACAAGTGTAAAAGTAATTCACCGCCGGGATGAACTACGAGCTCAGGCTATTTTACAAAAAAGAGCTTTTGACAATGAAAAAATTGAATTCATTTGGAGCCATTCTGTTAAACAAATCAATGAAGAAAACGGCAAAGTAGGTAGTGTAACACTCGTTTCTACAAAAACAGGTGAAGAACAGAATGTTGTAACAAATGGCGTTTTTATTTATGTAGGGATGCTTCCTTTATCCAAACCATTTGTCGCTCTAGGCATTACGAATGACAATGGATACATCGAAACAAATGAAGAGATGGAAACGAAAGTTCCCGGAATTTTTGCCGCTGGGGATATTCGAGAAAAATCGCTTCGTCAGGTCGTTACAGCGACGGGAGACGGGAGTATCGCCGCACAAAATGTCCAACATTATTTAGAAGCTTTGAACGAGAGAATACAAGTAGAAGTGTCCAAATAAGCATGAAAATGGACGTGATTGCCTAAAAGTATTGTAAAAGAGTCTGAAAATAGATAAATTTAGTACAATCATTATATATATCAGAACAATCGGAACAACTATTTAATATGAAACATCGTTAAATAGTTGTCAAAAGAGTTCTAAATACTATTTAAGAAAACGGTTTCCGAGTTCTTTGGAAGTGCTATCGAACAACTACAATTTATAAATGATAGAAAAAGCAATTTATATATTTAAAACGAGAGGTGACATTATGATTAAAAAATCTGTAGCCGAAAATATCATCTATGCAGCACTTGAAACAGGTGGAGATTTTGCTGAGATATTTATTGAGGATAAAAGAAATTCAACCATTGGCATGATAGATGGTGTGGTAGAACGTGCGCTGGCGGGGCGAGATTATGGTGTAGGCATTCGTATCCTTAAAGGGGAATACTCGGTATATGCATTCACTAGCGATGATAGTGAAAGTAATTTACTAAAGGTTGCCAGAGAAGCAGCACAAGCCATTCGAAGCAATCCTATAAATCTTTCATTGAACTTGCAAAACACAATTGTAGAAAATAGGCATCCTATTATTATTACGCCTAATTCTGTAGCTAAAAGACAAAAGGTGGAGTGGCTCAGACGGGCACATCTAGCAGCAAGCTCCTATGATCCAGTTATCGCACAAACGACGACGACATTTATCGACACCATCAAGGATATATGCATTGTGAACTCGGAAGGTCTGTTTGTAGAGGATCGTAGGGCATATAATCGCATGGGAATTAGTGTCATAGCGGAATCAGGTAATGAGAGGGAATCTACCAATGTGGGACCAGGCTATTTTGGTGGGCTTGAATATATGGAAACGCTTGATATTGAAGGGATTGCAAAAGAAGCCTCACGGAGCGCAAAGACGATTCTTTTTGCGGACCATGCGCCATCTGGTAATTTTCCGGTCGTTATAGACAATGAATTTGGTGGGGTTATCTTCCATGAAGCATGTGGTCATGGTTTGGAATCACACGCTGTTGCTCGAAAGGCATCCGTTTTCGCGGATAAGCTCGGGGAATATGTTGCTTCCTCTCTCGTGACAGCTTATGACGATGGAACAATTCCAAATGCTTGGGGCTCTCTTAATATAGACGATGAAGGCATGAAGACGCAGAAAAACCTTTTAATTGAAAATGGAATATTAAAAGGATATTTAATAGACAAATTAGGTAGTCGTAAGATGAATATGTCTCGGACTGGATCAGGACGTCGCGAATCCTATAAATATGCACCAACTTCACGGATGAATAATACATTCATCGCACCAGGTAAGTCGACACCTGAAGAAATTATCGCGAGTACAGAATTGGGTATTTACGCCAAGTATATGGATGGTGGATCCGTTAATCCAACAACGAGCGATTATAATTTCTCAGTAAGTGAAGGGTATATGATACGCAATGGAAAAATAGCAGAACCTATCAAAGGGGCAGCAATTATTGGAAAAGGAATCGATACATTGAAAAAAATAGATATGGTCGGAAATAATCTCGGACTTGGTATTGGAATGTGTGGAGCATCCAGTGGAACGGTACCTGTCAATGTTGGGCAACCAATGATCCGAGTTTCTGAACTCACAATTGGCGGTAGAGGAGGGGAAGCTTAATGAACATTCAAGACTTTCAAAAAGAATTATTTGCCGTTGGAGCCAAAGAAGGATTTCAAGATATGGAGATTTTCTATTCCTCTAGCAAAGCGCTATCAATTTCAATTTACCAGCAAGAAATAGATGACTATACAATTATGGAAGAAGGCGGCGTTTCTTTCCGAGGATTATATAATGGTCAAATGGGTTATGCATATGCCGAAAAAATCGGGATGGATTCTATTCATCTATTACTTGATGAAGCACAGAATAACGCACTGGTCATTGAAGTAGACGATGGTGAAGATTTGTTCGAAGGATCATCCGAATATGCCGAAGCTAGAACTTTTTCGGAATCGATTGACCAACTTCAACCTGAAGAAATGATTCAAGCAGCAATGGAGATGGATAGAATTGCGTACGAAACGGATAAACGAGTGACATTTGTCCAAGCATCTTACGTATCGAAAGTTATCAATGAAAGTTTGATAGCAAATACGAAAGGCTTGAATTGTCATTCGAAAGCTGCATTCGCTTCGGTTGGAATTTACTTGACTGCAAAGGACGGCGAATCCACAGCAACTGGTGGCGAGTCCGACTTTACGTTGACGAACTTCTCCGAATTGAATGTAGATGAAATTGCGAAAAAAGCGGTAAAAGAAGCCGTTTCCAAATTACATGCAAATTCCATCGCAACTGGGACATATCCAATTATTTTCCGCTATGATACAGCGACTGAGCTAGCTGGTTCATTTTTAGGACAATTATCTGCTGAATCTGTCCAACAGGGCTATTCCAAGTTAAAAGGTAAGCTAGAAGAGCAAATCGTTGGTGAAAATATTACATTTGTGGATGACCCGCTGATGAAAGATACAATTACCTATTCACCTTATGACTCTGAAGGATTTGCTACTCGTAAGAAAGATTTGATAAGGAATGGGAAACTGATAACGTTTCTTCACAATCGGAAAACAGCGAAGAATGATGGAGTGAGCTCAACTGGGAATGCTGTCAAAGGTGGATTTAGGTCACCAGTAGGCGTCGGACCCTATAACCTATATTTGGAACCTGGCACCACAACTCTAGACGAGATGATTGCAGATGCAGATAACGCTATTTTAATCGTTGAGCTACAAGGTACAAACGCAGGCATTAACTATACTTCAGGGGATTTCTCTCTAGCTTCGATAGGGTTTTTGATTGAGGATGGGAAAATCACCCGTACAATTGATCAGTTTACGATTGCCGGTAATATCTTCGATGTTCTAAATGATGTGAGCATAATTGGCAGTGATCTCCGTATCCGAGGGTCTATCACGCTTCCGTCTATTAAAGTGAATGCATTACAAGTCTCTGGTAATCAATCTAACTAATTCCATAAATAAATTTAAATACCCGAATTGAAGTAGGAATTCGGGTTCCATCCTAGTATACTGAATCATTGTAATTATAAATTATGAACAATTTTGTCTTTAAATAACAGAAGATTCTAATTAGAGATACAGAGAGAAAATATAATGTCGAGGGGGAAACTACAATGTCAAACGTAATCGCTGTAACGAAAGAAAACTTCCAACAGGAAGTAATAGAGTGTGAAATACCAGTATTGGTCGATTTTTATGCAGATAGCTGTGGACCCTGTGAGTTCATAGCGCCTATTCTAGAGGAGCTTGCCGAAGAATATGGGGAAAAGTTAAAAATCACCAAGTTCTATGTCCCGATGAATGAAGTATTGGAAAACTCAAATGAGGTAATGGTTAAATATGACGTCATGGGATTCCCGACACTTTTAATTCTTAAGGATGGAGAGGTAGCGCACTCTCATTTAGGATCATTGGATCGAAAAGAGCTTATATCATTCTTGGATTCTGCACTGTGAGTTGACTAGTCAATTGGAATTGACCTGGAGAGAGGGATAACATATGGCAACCAGTGAAAAACACGTAAGAAAACAGGATGAAAAAGGAATATGGAAATCCTATATCCGGTTAATGTTCAAAGCTAAATTACCATGGGGTTGGATCATATTTGTATCAGCTCTCTATATTATTTCGACCACTATCACACTAGCGTTTCCAAATTTCGCTTCAAAAGTAGCGACCGGCGTATTGAAGCCATACATCATTTGGGGGACAGTTGGATTGATTGTCGCAGACGTCGTCATGTCTGGCATTATCCGTTATTTTAACAAACTACTTGTTGCTAAAATTGATGTCAGTTACCGCTCATTGATTTGGGAACGACTAATTAAATCACCTTTACGTTTTTTTGACCAGATGAAACCAACAACAATGATTTCTCGTATCACAACCGATGCATCTACAATCAGCACAGTCTTAGGATCATATCTGCCATCCTTAGCAGCTACTATTTATGGAAGCATCGGGGTTGTGGCAGTCATATTTACATATGATTGGCGTCTTGCATTATCGGTAATTGTTTATATCCCACTGTATCTTATTTTCAATCTGTACTATGGGAAATGGAATTACCGTGCATTCAAGGAGACATACAATCGATTATCAACCTTGACCCAATTCCTATCCGAATTACTTATGAGTGTTCCGCTCATTAAGACATTTGTTGCAGAAGAGAAAGAGGACGTACGTGGTCATAAGAACTTGCAGTATTACTATAAAGCGAATATGCGTAGATATATCATTATGTGGGTTGAAAATCCGATAAATGGTATTTTGAGCGTAACATCAGATATTCTCGTCATTATGTATGGCGGCTATCTTGTGAAATCTGGAATTATCACGATCTCTCAATGGCTTGGATTTTTCATGTATATTGGAATGCTGTGGGGTATGCTAGGCTCCTTACTAATGATGTATGTGGAAATTAAGAAAAGCCAAGGGTCAACTAATCGCATCGCAGAATTGATGGATGGTGATTTGGAAGAAAGTGAAAGAAGTTTCAGCATTGCAAAGTTGGAAGCTGATATCGTGTTTAAAAATGTAGCATTCAGTTATAGTGAAAACCCCGTTTTAGGATATATCGATTTTACCATTCCTGTTGGGAAAGTAACGGCAATTGTCGGACCAAGTGGAAGCGGGAAGTCAACAATATTTTCATTGCTACAACAATTTTATCAACCGGATTCTGGTGAAATCCAAATTGGAGATACACCAATTTCAGAATATCACTTACCAGATTGGCGAAACTTGTTTGCTGGGGTAGCACAAGATAGTCCAATGATTTCTGGGACGATTCGAGAGAATATCGTCTATGGGGTTAACCGAGATGTTACCGATATTGAATTGGCAGATGCCGCTCAGAAAGCAAATGCTTTGGAGTTCATCCAAGGATTCAAAAACGGGTTCGATACTTACGTCGGTGAGGCAGGTTCGAATTTGTCAGGTGGGCAACGCCAAAGGGTCGCCATTGCGAGAGCAATCCTTCGCAACTCCGAGATTTTATTACTGGACGAAGCCACTGCAAGTTTGGATAGTCAATCAGAGAAATCCATTCAGCAAGCGATGGAATTATTGAAGAAAGGTAGAACGACTATCATGATTTCCCATGATTTATCAACAGTCCAAGATGCTGACCAAATTATTGTATTGAATGGCGGAACAGTGGATGGTATTGGAACACATGATGAACTCTTAAAAACGAATGAGTTATATCGTCTTTTAGTTCAACTCCATACAAGTTCATCGGTAGGTTAAGTCATGCAAATTAGGCAAGGGGGGGGAATTATGGAGGGAACGAAAGAACGTGGTTGGAAAGAGTTTTTTACGCTCATCTTCAAATCTAAATTACCATGGCGTTTATATATTATAGGTACTATAGTAGCGGCTGCTTCCACAACTGTAGCTTTAATAATGCCGAAGTACATTCAGGGGATATTTGAAGGGGATATTTTCAATAACGAGGTCGTTAGGAATTATGTCTTGTTAGGAGTACTCGCAAACACACTAGTAGCTATCTCAGCACTGTTTTTCTCGATTACACCGCCAATCGCTATGCGGAATGTACAGAAAACGGTATGGTCAAAAATCATGAATATGAAAATGAGAGACTATTCAAAACAACCTTCTCAGCAACTAATTAGCCGTATTACAGATGACCCGGTTTACATTGATAGCGTCGTCGCGGGTATGAAGACTGTTTTGACTTCAACATATTCGCTAGTGGGCTCTTACGTGATCATGTATAATATGAACGCCAAATTGACGTTTGCACTATTGCCGGTCATTCCATATATTCTAATTGTCTCGGCGGTTGTGGGACATTATACACAAAAAACACAAATGGGCGTCCAAACACAATACTCAGGAGTTACCGCATTTTTTGCGGAACGGCTGCCTAGAATCCGATTAGTGAAATCTTTCAACAAAGAAAAAGAAGAAATTAGGTTAGGAAAAGAAATACTAATTGGTCAATATAAAGCGGAGAAAAAAAGGATTACCGTAGACTTGTTTGCAGAGCCTTTAATGCAAAGTGTTCGAGCAATCATTGTCGGAACCGTACTACTATACGGTAGCTATCTTGTTTCCAAAGGGGAACTCAAGGTCAGTCAAATTATTTCCTTCTATTTATACGTTCAGTTCATCCATATGAATGTATTGCAGTATGGCTTATTTTGGCAGACGTTGAAGCAGGCAAAAGGGGCTTCTGTGAAAATCTCCAGCATCCTTGACGCTGAGAGTGAAAGGATGAAACGTGAAGAACCGATTCCAGCCACGGAAAAACAGGACTTGATATTTGAAAATGTCTCCTTCAGTTACGATGAAAGAAACATATTATCACGTTTAAACATGACGATTCCAGCAGGCAAGGTGACTGCAATTGTTGGACCAAGTGGCAGCGGAAAGTCAACTGTTTTCAAACTAATTGAACGTTTCTATGATCCAAATGTAGGACGGCTAGTTATTGGAAATACAGCTGCCGAAAAAATCCATCTTGATGATTGGAGAAAATCCATTGCATCTGTATCGCAATCAAGCTCGTTAATATCTGGTTCAATTCGAGACAATATAACATATGGGCTCGATAGGAAAGTAAGTGCTGAAGAAGTAAGACGAGCAGCAGAATTGGCGGATGCCCTAGAATTTATAGAGGAGTTCTCTGAAGGCTTTGATACGGAAGTCGGTGAATTTGGCTCAAGACTGTCAGGCGGACAGCGCCAACGAATCGCGATTGCACGTGCATTTATACAGGACGCACCTATATTGCTTCTTGATGAAGCAACGTCAAGTATCGACGCCCAGTCCGAGAGTAAAATTGAAAAATCGTTGGCTTTGCTCATGAAGGGTAGAACAACGATTATAATCGCTCATGACATGAATTTCATAAAAAACTCTGACAAAATTATCGTCATTGACGCAGGAACGGTTTCTGGTTCAGGTACCCATGACGAATTGATAAAAACCAATGTACTATACAAAATTTTAGCGGATATTCAGTTGTCTAAAGATGAGAAAATGGCAATTATCTAAATTCAGCAGTAGTGTACAAGCGTATAGGATTTTGCTTCCGTTCAGCATTGAGTCAAACTTCCTTTGAATCTGGATAAAGGAATGTAATCCAATTATGCGCATTAAAAGAATGCTACAATCTCTGTTTGAATCACTGATCTTTCAGTGTTCAATATAAAGAAACCTATAGGAGGAATGTAAGATGAAAAAGCTATTTATGTTATTAATGGTGGTATTAATGGTTTCTGCACTTGCTGCTTGCAGCGAAGAAGACAAAAATACTGAGAATGAAGCAGAGAAAAATGACTCGACGGAAACAACAGATGGTGCGACTTCAGAAGAAATAGAGAATGAATACTACAACAACGTCGTAGAAATCCTAAAAGACGAAGGTTATGAAGTGACAAATATCACTGCAGGGGATATAGACTTTTTTACGGATACAAAAACGTCTTTTGCAGCTGAAGTCAATGGAGAAGACATGCTTACATTACAAATGTTTGAAATTGACCCAAACAGTGAGCATTTGAAAAATGCGAAGGAAACTGGAATGGGACAAGCGGAATATGAAGGAGAAGTAGCGGAGATTCCAGTTCTTGTTGTCGGGAATTATTTTGTTTTCATGGCGGAAGGTCATCCAAATCAACCAGATATCTATAAACTTCTTCAGGAAAAATTGAAGTAAGTGATTTGAAGGTTTACTCAAAAAATGCGAACGAGGATTTTTCTTCCTTGTTTGCGTTTTTTTAGATTCATAAACTTTGAAATTGATACTTGATGGATTTTTCGATATAATAATTTAATGAAGGTTATTAAAAGAATATTTTAAAATCTTAAAAATCCATATCGTATAGATGGAACAATGACTAGAAACAGGTGACGAAATGGGTATGACTTTAGTTATCCACATAATGGAAGTGCTTGTATGGTCCATTCAACTTTTCACAGGACTATTATTAGGCCTCTCAATGGTTGGTTTAAAAGTTCGACACTCACTTAAAAACTTGATAATACTTAGTTTCCTATTCGGGATAATTTACAGCGTCGCTCATACTTTTTATCCGTCAGATTATATTCCTTTTCTTCTTTTCATAGTGCTATTTGCCATACTTGTCCAGATGATGAAAGTGCCTGTCACACAAGTCTTAATCGCTTTACTCCTTGCACTTATTTTCAATTTACTTATCATTACACTTTTGGAGTATAATATATTCTATCTTCTGCTTGACATGGCGAATGTAACACTCGATGTTGGAACGAAAATGTCGATTGATTTTTTTGCAATGTTGACTAATATATTATTATCAATGATCATTGTTTCGAGATCACCGGTTATATTTCCGAAAAGCTTATTTGAAAAGTCATTGAGTCCAGACGATTCTGAAATTTCTTTTAGTAGTCAGGTATACTCTGTTATACTCATATTATCCCTATTAGTTATGGGTCTCTATTTTACGTCGATGGAACTTCAACACATACGCATACATTACCGCTGGTTCCTCACAATTTGGTCACTGGCCGTTACAGTTGCCATTATCTTATTCCAACGTAAAATTATTTTATTTAAAAACGAAAAATTTCAACTATTTTTAGATCAGCAATATCAGAAGGAACTATTATCGTTTTTCAGTATAATTCGATCGCAACGTCATGATTTCAATTTTCATTTGACCGCCATTAATGGTCTTATTCAAAAAAAAGAATATGACGCCTGTAAAACATATATTGAAGAAATGGTGAAATCGGCAACGGTGATAAACGATTTGTTGCCACTCCATCATCCGGGCACTGCTGCAATGTTAAGCACATTCAAAGAAAAAGCCGCAGCGAATGGGATTACAATTGAATTCATTATAACGAATGATTTACGGAATTGTCCTTGTTCAGTTTACGAAACCAATAAAGTGATTGGTAACCTTCTCCAAAACGCAGTGGATGAAGTGGAGCAGCACCTAAATCACAAGCAACCGATTGTAGTAGAGATGAATACGCAAGGAAATCAGCTCCTCATCACTGTAACAAATGAAATCAATTTAATGGGTGATAAGTTGGATAATCTTTTCCAAGTTGGATATTCCACAAAAGCCCATCATGAAGGGCTTGGATTGCCTGCTGTAAAAAAGATTGTCGAAAAGTATCACGGAATTGTATACACAGAATTAGATGGTGGGAACATTAGTTTCCGTATCTCGATTCCTGAAGTGTCTAATACTAAATGGGGGTGAAGAGCATTGAATATACGGGCGTTAATAGTGGATAATGATCGAAGCTGTATTGACGACCTGAAGATCCATCTAGCATCACACCCATTTGTAAACTTAGTAGGTGAAGCGAACAGCTCCGAAGACGCCCTTGTGTTTCTGGAGACTCATCGTGTTGACTTGTTATTTCTTGATATTGAAATGGAAGGCATGAATGGGATTGGTTTTGCACACCTTGCAGAATCACTCTATCCAAATGTGTTGATTGTATTCGTGACGGGGCACCCCCAATTTGCATTGGAGGGCTATGAAGTTCATCCTGTTGATTTTTTAACTAAACCTGTTAATCCGATACGCTTAAAAAAAGCCCTTCAAAAAGTGGAGGAGCGCATATTGGAAGCGCCGTTGCCTAGAGATGTGAAAATTGGCTTGAACGTGCCTGGTGGCATACATATGATTTTAGTAAGTGATATAAGGTTAATAGAAAAAAGAGGAAGAAAAGTTTTTGTAGAGAGCAAAGGGGGAAACAGATACGAAACGAGAGAAACAATGAAGAAGTTGGAGGAAATACTCCTTCCTTTCAACTTCGTCCGTACCCACCAATCCTTCCTCGTTCCTCTTCATACAATTATGTCTATCACTCCCGATTCTTTTTCTCGCTCTTACACGGTCCATTTGAAAAACTTCGATGACCTGGTCCCACTTAGTAGGAAGAATTATAATGAACTGAAAGACAAATTGCAAAAACAAGTTGAAGGATTGACGATACACTAGCAACATATGGGTCGCTCACACAACTCCGACACTAGTCTGACGATTGAGTAGAAAACCATAGAATACAACCACTCGACCGAGCAATTGGTTGGGGGGCTGTTTCTATTTTTGACAATTAAGGTTACTAACGCTGACATGACAACGTTTCTCCATCTTACTAAAAAGATAATACTAGAGAAAGAGAAACCGTGTTAAATTACACGGAGACGGACCGTGTGGATTTGATGGCGATTGTCCAGTTATTGCTTCATGGGCGTAGTGCGACGAGCGTAGACTCATTACTGGAGCTAGAAGCGTTAAAAACGTTGACGAGAGCCAGACGGACAGTAGTGAACACACAAACGCTGACTATCAAAAATCTACGTTTGTATATGACCATATTTTCCATGAGTTTCTAGAGGGAAATGTAAAGGTTGATGGTGAAAATAAGGTGATTAAAATCCCGCTTCATTGACAATGTGCATTTCAACTTTCTTAGCCGGGGAAAAGGTTATTCTGTTTACAGTGAGAAATCGTATACGATTTGCACTCGAGTTGACTGTTGGAAGGGACAGTGACTGTAGATTATCCAGTGACTGCGCTTATTGGTCATAGTTATGTAACGATTATTAAGAATATAAAGAGTTTAGTTGAATAAGTATGACATGGTCTTTGGGCAGAAATCTAATTTCCTTGAAGGCCTTTTATTAATTTACAGCACATTAACCCGATTCATTCTCTCCGTGATAGGTTAAGAAATATTTATGACTGGTTGAAGTAAGATGGAACACGATTAATACTATTGGGTTACTCAGATATTGTGGCACTATGAACTTGTAATGTGAGTTCTATTTTTAACTTTATGTGGTAGATATTAAAAATGAGAAAAAAGGCCATATTATTATGACAGCTTATATCATTTTAGAAAACAACAAAGATACACAAGAGCTGATCAATCATCTAAGTGGGAAAGATAATGGGACGATTACCGTCGTTGACTAAAATCTTGAAAATATGTTAACCAAAAGAGGTGATGCCACTTATGTAAATGGGACTTATATAGATAGCATAAAAGACATGGATCTCCCATTCGTGTATTACCACTACATCCAACCAATCCATTGAAGAGATGTATGGAAATGGAGACAAAGTTTAAGTAGTAAACGGTAAATCCGAGACACTTTAGATAAGGTTTCCCCGTAATTTGGGAGATTACCGACCTATGAGTAAAAATTTTATATAGTGACAGGTACCTTTTACTTAATTTTTAATGTAACTAAAACATCATGTATAGCAACAAGTTTTGTTTCGAGCCGGTGCAAAAGATAAAATGATCCAAATATCGGAAAACCGAGTTCCTGTATGAGACTCATCGATTGTTCGATCCCGTTACCTCCTCTCTTTACATATGAAAAACTGGTAAACCAGTCATTGCATCCTGTTAGCCGTTTACAAGTTCAGTTACATTTCGTTCTCCAATTTGGGGGCCCGCTATTGTTGCGAGTGGAGTACCGTTCAATTCGAATACAGCTGAAGCGATTATTTCCTGCATCACAGCCTCTACGCTTTGCTCCGTCAAATCCGTACGGGGTTCATCCAACGTCATGGTTACCTTTTTATCGGTTGCTGTGTTGAAGTTAAATTGTAGTGTTTTAGCCATCTTTTATCCCCTTTTTTCTTATGTCTAGCTCCAATGCCTAGAGGCTCGGATCATAAGTCGGTCCGGCTATACAGCAAAGAACGCTGCTTCGGCAGCCCATCTTATGCCTGTCGTCTCTACTCAGTCGTTTCCACATTTCATTATTAGTCAATTACTCTTGATGTTTCTAGGATTTCTGCTCCGATGAAGGGGGAAATCTGATAGCTGGGCAAGTTGCTCCAGAGCGTTGTACAAGTTATCCGCTTGTACATTGTCCTTGATATTGCGGTACATTTTCGATTTACGGATGAGCTTGCCGTCATCTGTCAAGCCTCCGTCCAAGTAAACCCGACCGGCCACCTGTTAAAATTCAGTTGTCGCTACCATGTGATCACATCCTATAATCTTATATATAGTGAATATAAGGAAAGGGATACATTGTTAGTGATATTGATAATAAAAATCGTTTATGGTATTAACGATGATTGCATCATACCTTTCGTAAGTTTTAGGAAGTACCGAATAAATGGGGGAAGTTCAACAAAACTATCGTTGAGTCTAACAATGTCCAGAATGTTTCCAACCAATCCCATGGAGTCTACAACTGTCTTCGGAAAGTGTCCAACAGAACTATCGAAATGATCAACATCTTTAGAGCATCTGGAAGTATTTAAAGAGCTTTTTAAACATATCCAATAGCCCCGAATCCAATAATTCTACCTCCCATTGTGGAGGTAGGATTATTTTAACTGAAGTTAGATGATTGGCAAAAAAATATCAAAGATCGAATAAGTACCAAAACATGGTATGATTGGGCATGGAAGCACAAGTATGTTTCTGGAAAGCAATTGCTAAGACATTCTTTTTGATACGAAAGTTATGACTTGAGTAGATTATAATGGAAGGAAGTTATCTTTAATGAAAAAATATCTCTTTAAAGCTACAATATCAGCAGCAGTAACACTCGTTTTACTTATTTCACTCCTACCGTTACAGGTTAAAGGAGCAAGCGTGACGCCCCCTAAAAACGAGATGCGTGCGGCTTGGATTGCAACCGTTCAAAATGTGGATATGAAACCTGGCATGAATGCAGCTCAATATACTGCTTGGGTACAGAAAACATTGGATCACTTGAAAGCTAATAAATTCAATGCAGTTATTTATCAAGTAAAACCAACAAATGATGCGTTATATCCTTCAAAATTGGCGCCGTGGTCATCCTATATAACAGGGGGTAAACAAGGGAAAAGCCCTGGTTACGATCCTTTATTAATAATGATTAATGAAGCGCACAAGCGTGGTATGGAGCTACATGCATGGGTCAACCCTTACCGAGTAACAATGCCTGGCCAAACATTAGCAAGTCTTGCGCCTAATAATGTAGCCCGCACAAATCCTGGCTGGGTAGTTAAATATGGTAAGCAATATTATTTGAATCCTGGACTTCCTGAAGTACAAAATTATTTAATAGCTACAGTCAAAGAATTAGTAGCTAAATATGATATTGATGCTGTTCATATGGATGATTATTTTTATCCTTATAAAATTAAAAATGAAACATTTCCCGATCAAGCTGCATTTAAGAAATATGGATCTTCTTTCAAAAAAATAGCCGATTGGCGTCGAGATAATGTCAACCAACTTGTCAAAAAGGTTTATTCATCAATTAAAACAACTAAACCACATGTGCAATTTGGGATTTCTCCATTTGGAGTGTGGCGCAATCAATCAATGGATCCTACTGGCAGCAGTACGCGAGCTGGTGTAACAAATTATGATGACTTATATGCGGATACAAGACAATGGATTAAAGACGGCAGTATTGATTATATTACGCCACAAATCTACTGGTCTAATACACTGTCAGTAGCTAAGTATTCAACTCTATTAGATTGGTGGAGTAAAGAAGTAGAAACATATGCCGACAAACATCCTGTTAATCTATATATTGGTCTAGCTGATTATAAAGTTGGCGTTGACGCCGATAAAGCATGGAAGAACAAAATGGAGTTACCAAACCAAGTATTTGCTAACAGAGCAAACCAAATAGCTACGGGTCAAATGCACTTTTCTTTAAAGAGCATCCAAAAAAATCAGCTTGGTTATGCAACAATCCTGAAGCAACAACTTTATAATTATACTGCTTTAACGCCAGCAACTTCTTGGAGCAACGCAGCAATTCCAGCAGAACCAACATGGGTACAAGCTAACAATGATATAGCAGGAATGAAGTTAGTCATCCAGGATCAAACGACTACACAACCAAGAAAATATGTCATCTACCGTTTTGAAGGAAACCAAGTGGGGTCCTATGAAAATCCTCACAGCATAGTAGATGTTGTCTATAATACAAAAGGAAATACCGTATTTTTAGATAAGACAGCAAACCGCAACAAACAATACACATATGGAATTACTTCCGTATCCGCCACTGGCATTGAGAGTGAGAATGCATATGTTGTGACGTCTGAAGAGGTTAGGCGCTAGGGAAATAACGCTAATTTGTATGGGTTGGACAGATGAATACCTGGAATAAACGAAGTGTAGGTGCGCTATATTGAGCCTACAGGTGTTTCGGTAACCAAAGAAAAGTTAGTCATTCATAGCAAACAGAAAAGCCCTTTTAGCAATCAAAGGGCTTTTTGTGTTTTGATGATAGAGACAAGTTAATGTGAGTAATAAAATTTGTGGGGTCTCCAACGAATCGTCGAAAGTGTTCAATCTTTCACGGAAAGCGCCCAACCAACGAAGGAGTGTCCAACAAACTCAGGAAAGCCTCCAACCATTCCCAACCCGACGTCATCAATCCACACCAAAAACTCCAAAGAGAAAAATCCCTCCAGGTGTTCCACATAACCTAGTTATTCATCCCATGAAAAATCATGTTAGTCAATATCTGATTCCTGTTTCCTTTAGTCTCGACAAAATTAAAATAATCCTTCGGTAGATTGAAACCAATTTCAAACAGTCCCAGTTATGCAATCGGACAATAGTTAGTAACCAATTTGATTTTCCCAAGGTCTTACTATTTGCTCAATCCTTGTTTTTGATTGAAAAATGAATTCACTGACCTGTTGTGCGTGGATGTTTAGACCTTCTCTTTCAACCTGGTAGCAATTCCTAAATGGCGGAGGATCTTCGAGTAAGCAGACATCAATCCACCCTTGTTTATGAAAATTCCTGGCAATTGAAACAGGAACAACCGCCCAATACTCCCCTTTAGATAGGAACTCCAGTAGCATTTTTGCCGTGTCGATTTGAATATATGTATTAGTAGGTGGCCCCCAATGTTTCTCATGCCAAATATGATAATCGATTCCCCAATTAATATAAAGCTGGTTTTCCGGGATAAGTTCATTATTGGGAATAAGGCGATCGATAAAGTCATTTTTCTTACTTCGAATCAATACCATTTGTTCTTCAAACAATAGACTTACCTTTACGTTACGCAGAATACGATCTTGTAAAGAAAAGCCTATATCGATTTCTCTGCGATCAATCAGGGAATAAATTTCATTGGATTGATGTGTGTGAATAGCAATACGGATATGGGAGTTTTGCTGAGAAATCAATGGATATATGGTATTCAATATATAATTATGCACACTATCGACAGCCCCAATTGTGATGGTAGCTTCCGTGCTCATCGATTTCAAATTTTTCGCTTCCAATAATAAGGATTCATACTTCAATGCAATTTGATAAAATCGTTCTCCTTCATTTGTCAGTGAAACACTTTTTACACCTTTTTCACGTTCCAACAATATGACACTGTATTCTTTTTCAATGTTATTCAAACGCTGGCTTATTGTTGATTGAGAAACATAAAGATGATTCGCCGCTTTCGAAAGACTACCCAGTCTGACAATAGACAAGAAAGTTTCGACTTGACTAAGATTCATATAATGCCCCCTATATATCTAATTTATCGATAATTAATAGTTATATATTTAATTTTACTATATATATCTTGCTTGTTACACTTAAAACTATGAAAGGGCTTTCACAATATTTCAAAAAGGGGGAATTGAAATGAAACGGTGGCTTAAATTACCATTGTACACGCAAATCGCAATCGGGGGGATACTTGGAATAATCCTTGGATTTATTTTAGGGGAGAATGCAAAATACATAGCACCATTGGGGACGTTATTTATTCGCTTGCTCCAAATGTTAATTATACCGCTGGTTATCACGTCGGTTCTGGCTGGGATATTAAGTATGAAAGATGCAAAATCAGTTGGTAAAGTCGGCGGTTCTTTTTTAGTCTATTTGATCATTACGAGTATCATTGCAACAACGATTGGGGTAATTGTTGCGCTTATACTAAAACCAGGTAAAGGATTACAATCATTATTAAATCATGGAGAAAAGGTTGAAACGGTGGAGTTCGATTTCGTAGAACACTTTCTATCGTGGGTGCCTAATAATATATTCCAATCATTGGCGAATATGGAGATGCTCCAAATCATTGTATTTACAGTGATCATTGGACTTGTCATGCTTACCCTTGGTGAAGAAAAGGTTCCGACTATTACAAAGTTTGTTAATGAAGGTGCGAACCTCATGCTGAAATTAACGGGATATATTATTCAATTAGCGCCTTATGGAATACTTGCACTGCTTGCAAATCTGGTAGGGACATTCGGGTCAGAAATGTTATCTGCTGTTGTGAAATTTGTAGTTGCAGACTATATTGCATTGATGGTTGTATTGCTAGTTGTCTATCCCATCATGTTAAAATTTACAACTGGTTTAAATCCGATTCAATTCTATAAAAACATATATCCATCGATGCTCTTTGCATTTACGACATCTACAAGTTCTGCTACCATTCCGGTTTCACTTCAAGTTACAAAAAAGAACTTAGGAATTTCTGAAAAAACTGCTGGATTTACAATTCCGTTTGGTGCAACGGCGAATATGGATGGTTTTGCGGTTGCAATTGGGATCATTTCTGTATTTGCCGCAAATCTATATGGAATAGAAATTACATTTGGTTTAATAGTACAATTCGTTTTATTAGGATTGGTCTTGTCAATAGGTGCCGCAGGGGTGCGTGGTGCGGGAATTGTCATGTCTATTGTCCTTTTGGAAGCATTAGGGATGCCACTATTGATTATTCCAATTTTAGCCGCAATTTGGCCAGTAATTGATATGGGACATACAACATTGAACATTGCCGGTGATTTGACAGGTACAACAATCGTTGCCACTAAGAACGACGATTTAAATGAAGAAATATTCAATGCGAAAAATAATAAAATTACGACGGATGCAAAAGAAGTATTTTAAACTATCATTTGAAAGGTCGTGTTGTTATGTTAGAACGCAATACTAAATTTTTCCCACAACAGTTACAAGAATTGATATCTTCCAGTTTCTTATACGTAAATGAGGATGTTTACGGGAATGATCGGCTATTTTTTGAAAATGCCGGGGGATCGTTAAGATTAAAATCTGCTGTTGACGCACAAACACAGTTATCCTCGTTGCCGGACTGTCCTGAGCGTACGCATGATATAGCAATGGACATTCGGAAAGTAATTGAAAAAGGAACGGAAGATATCCGACTTATTCTGAATGCCAAGGATGGTTCGATTGCAACGTCCCTCACTGCATCCAAGTTGATGTTTGAAATAATTACGACCATTGCAATGGATAAGTCTAGTGGTAACATTGTAACAACAGACATTGAACATCCTTCATCTTATGACGCATGTCAGTTTTCAGCAGAGCAGTACAAACATGAGTTGCGGGTTGCTAAGGCTGATCCAAAGTCAGGCAGCATTCCTTTGGAAAATATTCTGAAGCTGATTGACGAAGAAACAGTTCTTGTATCCGTTATTTTAACCTCCAATATTACAGGAGCCATGCATGATATTAAAGGCTATGCGGATGCGATACGTCTAAAAAATCCTGATACTATTATCGTGGTAGATGCCGTACAGGGAGCCCCCCATGGTCCAATTGATGTTGATAAATGGAAAATTGATGCTCTAAATATTGCTCCATATAAAATGTTCGGCAATCGCGGTGTAGGATATGCGTATCTTTCTAATCGCATTGCTTCGCTTCCGCATCATAGATTACTTGCGACAGATGATGATAACTGGAATATTGGTAGTCCGACACCTGCACAATTTGCAAGTTTTTCTAAAGTAATTGATTATATTTGCGAAATAGGCAGTTATTTCAACTCGTCTGACGATCGTAGAACATTAATTTCAGAAGGGATGAATCGAATCCATTTGCAAGAGCAGGCTATCTTAAACCGGCTGATTAACGGATCGAATGAAAGGCCAGGTATAAAGGATATTTCGAATGTTACAGTACATTTCGAAGAAGCGAATGGAATTAGACAAGATCTTATTTTGGCATTGACCTTCGATAATATATCTTGCGAGGAGGCTGTCCAATTATATGGAGAACAAAATATTTTGGTCTACGCAAGGGAGTCGAGCAGCCACTACTCCAAAAGAATTCTGGATGCAGTGAATTTGGATGCCATTGTTCGAGTCTCTCCAATTCATTGCCATACGTCTACAGATGTAGATAAATTCCTTGAAATCACACAGAAGATTTCTGAAATAACACGGTGAAAGGGGACTGGAAATAAACTCTGTTTTACGCGAGGGCTCTAAAATAGAAACAGCTTCAATTCAGACTTTATATCTGGATTGAAGCTGTTTTTATTAGGATTCGAAGATGTGATAATGTCGAACTTGGTTAGGTGGCACCGTAGGAATCTAACTATTCTTGGGTTAGTATCCAATGAATCCGCGAAAGCGTCCAGCAAAGGGGGGAGTGTCCAATCAAATCAGTAAAGTGTCCAACAAACAGAAATCCAATTATCTACTAACCACATAAATCCCTTCATATCAAGGTATTTTCCGATTCTTGAAAATAGGGAGAATGAACTTAAAGTAATGGTTACGGGGCAGTCCGTAAGGTATCTTACTGTATTAGTAACAGTTTACTAGAATGGTATTAACTAATAGCAGACAATTGTTACTTGTTTAAATGGAATGGCATATTTCGTGTGGGTTAAATGATCTAAGCTTATATCATTGTATATTGTCTTTCTTTGACAGTTGGTTATCTTAGTGGTATCTATTAGTATTATGGGAAATTCATGTAAATCATTGATAGCGCTTTTTATATAGAAGAGGGACAACAATCTACTATAGACATTTGAGGTGTATTCATTGAATATTGGCTATAAAAACATACTGGTACTAACATTGAGCTCCTCATTACTAGTAGGAGGATGTACGGGTATGGATAATTTAACCAACGATGAAAAAATTGAGGTCAAGAAACCGTCGACTGAAAACAAGAGAAATGCGTACGAAATAGAGAACTTCGTACGTGTACAGGACTACACCGGTGAAGGTTATAAATTGCGCGACAGCAGACCAGAAACAGGAAAACTGGTTGAAGAACACCGGGGAGAAATCGAAGAAGCGGTCCAAAAGTATTTCTTAAGCACCTATAAAACAGAAGTGATTGTCCATAACATCATCGGGGCAGTCGATGGTGCAACCGTATTTGTGGAATCAGTAGGTGAACCCCATTTTTATACGTATGCAATTATACCAATCGATGTGGATAGTGAAACCGTGGAAACTGATGAAGTCTGGTCCGAAGAAGGGCAAGTTGAAAATGCGATTCAAGGCGCATTATATGCAATGATTTATGAACAAGAATTTGCAACGCTAGATGAATACTTGGAAAGTATACTTCAAAAATACCCTGTTGTCGGAGTACCAATAGAGGCAATAGAAAAAGTCGGAGGTTCTGGATTCTCGAGTTCAGTGTACAGAACAAGCAAGATCGGTAACGAATTTCAAGGGATATATGATATGTATTTAGAAAACCCGGAAATTAGTAAAGAAGAAATAAAAAAGAATTTGAGTAAAGCTGATTACAAGCCAAATCAAATGTTGATTCTCATAGAATTATTTATGAAAGAATCTGACACGGAACCCGATCAGGCGGTCTTTGATAAAATCGTTTCAGATATTAATGAGATGGAAGGTATACCTAGAGGTGCGTATACAATTATTTTGAATGATAACTTGATTGATAAAAGAAGAGGTATCGGAACAAAGGATAATACGCTGGAAAGTATGAATCCAAATGAAATTTTGAAAGAATGAGGAGGTAGAAAAAAATCCCTCAAGTCTCATATTCGGTGGATGAAGAACCCTCCCTCTGATTGAAGATTAACTTTATATAGCGATAAAGATTTAGTCGAATTGACTGGTTAATCTAAGCTGAGTACTCCCTTGTATTTTGGATTTTTTATTTCTGGCAAGATTAAATTCCATGATGAAAACCTCATACAAACCAACTTAGAAATGAAGGGTTCAATTGGAAGGAGACTATGAGTTGAAACGATTACAAATGACAATCTTGATAGTTTTTACGATTTTGATAGTGGGCTGCACGGGCATGGAGAAATCGGGCGATAATGAAGAAACAACAACGGACCTTCCAGATAAAATTGCAGCACAAGATGAGTTTACACGTACTTTCCTCGTTTCAACTGACGAAGTGGCAGAAGGGCATTATGCTTTTAAGCCATGGACAGAGGCATATACGATGTGGATACCTGTGGATGCTAAACTATCCGAAGGGTTTTATGAAAAGCGAGAAAAGCACTGGGAACGATTTTCTTATGCATGGCTAGATAACGAAGAAAATCTTTCCTACGGCTTATTTGCGCAGTTTGAAGATCGACCTGACTCTGAAGTGGTAGGGTTAGAACATTTGTCTGACTACGCTCAGTATGTGGGTGAATATAGTAAAAGTGACGATGAAAACAATATCTATTATTATGGTAAAAGTGTTTATGAGACTGGACAAGAAGGGGAGGAAAAAATTCCTGTCTATTCACATATAGGCTTCATTAAACATAAAAACAGTGATAAAGCATTGGGGATATTATTTGATCACCATTGCAGTGATTGGACAACAAATTGTAATGCAGATACAAAAAGTATTAAAGATCATTTTTGGGGATTGGTCAAATCAGTAAAATTTGAGGATTAAGCTAAATCATGGATTAACTAGCATGAGGAATCTAAAGGATGAACTCAGCAGTTATTAGATTTATTTTGCAAATTTGTATTTCAGCTATATTGTATTCCCTTCATCAAAAACACATACAAACCTACTAAAAAACGAAGGGTTCCATTGGAAGGAGACTACGAGTTGAAACGATTACAAATGACAATCTTGATAGTTTTTTCGGTTTTGATAGTGGGCTGCACAGGCATGGAGAAATCGGGCGATAATGATGAAACAACAACGGACCTTTCAGATACAATTGCAGCACAAGATGAGTTTACACGTACTTTCCTCGTTTCAACTGACGAAGTGGCAGAAGGGCATTATGCCTTTAAGCCATGGACAGAGGCATATACGATGTGGATTCCGACAGATGCAACATTGGATTCTACATTTTATGAAAAAAGGGAAAAACATTTTGAACGATTCTTATATGCATGGGAAGAAGAGGAAGAAAACATTTCCTACCTATTGTATGGCCTTTTTGAAGAACGACCTGATTCTGAAAAAGTAGGTTTGGATCACCTGTCTTTCTACGCAAAATATGAAGGAAACTACGAACGTTTCGAAGAAGGCGATAATATTTATTACTATGCAACTGATATTTTTGAAGTTGGAGAAAACAGTATACCTGTATATGCTCATATGGGTTTTATTAAACATAAAGAAAGTGATAAATCGATTGGAATAATATATGAACGGAATTGCAGTGATTGGACCACAAACTGTAATGCAGATACAAAAAGTATTGAAGATCATTTTTGGAAACTGGTCAAATCAGTAAAATTTGAGGATTAAAATAGATTATGAATTAATTATCCAAGTCTTGCTAGAGGGGAGGACAAGATTAATAAATCAAATGACGAATAATTAGATAAATAAATCCAACAGTGTACGCCGTAGTTCGTAGAATGTCTATTGAATATAGTGTTCCGGCGGGATTTATTCCCATGATGAAAAACACATACAAACCAACTTAGAAACGAAGGGTTTAATTGGAAGGAGACTACGAGTTGAAACGATTACAAATGACAATCTTGATAGTTGTTACGATTTTGATAGGGGGCTGCACAGGCGTGGAGAAGTCGGGCGATAATGGGGAAACAAAAACAGACCTTCCAGATACGATTGCCGTACAAGATGAATACACACGCTCTTTCCTCATTTCAACTGACGAAGTTGCGGATGGGCATTATGCCTTTAAGCCCTGGACAGAGGCATATACGATGTGGATTCCGACAGATGCAACATTGGATTCTGTCTTTTATGAGAAAAGAGAAAAGCACTGGGAACGATTTTTATATGCGTGGCTAGATAACGAAGAAAATTTATCCTATGGAGTTTACGGTCAATTTGAGGATCGACCTGACTCCGAGAAAGTAGGTTTACAACACCTGTCTGACTTTGCAAAGTTTGAGGGTGAATATAGTAAGAGCGAAGATGAAAACAATATCTATTATTATGGTGAAAGAATTTATGAGTCTGGTCAAGAAGGAGAAGAAAAAATCCCCGTCTATTCACATATAGGCTTCATTAAACATAAAAACAGTGATAAAGCATTGGGGATATTATTCAATCACCATTGCAGTGATTGGACCACAAATTGTAATGCAAATAAAAAAAGTATTGAAGACCATTTTTGGAAACTGGTCAAATCAGTGAAATTTGAGGATTAAAGTAGATCATAAATTAATTATCCAAGTCTTGTTAGAGGGGGGGACAAGATGAATAAATCGAATGACGAACAACTAGATAAACTCAATTCCGCTATGCCCCATGAATAAAAACCCTCAGTCAATTTCCAAATCAAATACATCCCTTCATTTCAAGCATCTTTATATCGAGATATTATTTTAATTTTCAAAAACTTAAAATGAATCTAAAGTAATAGATTCGGAATAGAAATCTTGATTATCTATTAAATAATAACTACTTAACTAGATTGATATCAACCAATTATTACTCCGAAAAATAGATTTTAAATAGTTAAGTGGGCTTAAAGGGCTGAGTCTAATTTGCTGAAAATTGGTGTTCTTTGACAGCGGCTTATCCAAGTGTTATTTATTAATATAATGGAAACCTATGGGAATTAATTAAAATGAATTTTTAGCAAATAAAAGAGTCAGTAAAAATCAATCGAGTAACATATTCGTCGGCTAGCGATAAAGACTTAGTAAAATTGGCTGGATAATCTAAGCGGCGTCCTCCGAAGTTATAAGATTTCTTATACGAAGCCGTATTCCGGCAAGATTGAATTCCATCATGAAAAACACATGCAACCAACTAAGAGATGAAGGGTTCAATTGGAAGGAGACTATGAGTTGAAACGATTACAAATTACAATCTTGATAGTTTTTTCGATATTGATAGGGGGCTGCACAGGTATGGAGAAATCGGGCGATAATGAGGAAACAACGACGGAACTTCCAGATACAATTGCAGCACAAGATGAGTTTACACGTACTTTCCTCGTTTCAACTGACGAAGTGGCAGAAGGGCATTATGCTTTTAAGCCATGGACAGAGGCATATACGATGTGGATACCTGTGGATGCTAAACTATCCGAAGGGTTTTATGAAAAGCGAGAAAAGCACTGGGAACGCTTTTCATATGCATGGCTAGATAACGAAGAAAATCTTTCCTATGGCTTATTTGCGCAGTTTGAAGATCGCCCAGACTCTGAGGAGATAGGTTTAGAACACTTGTCTGACTTCTCTAAATTTGAGGGGGAATATAGTAAAAGTGAAGATAAGAATAATATTTATTACTATGGTAAAAGAATTTCTGAGGTTGGAGAAGAAGGAGAAGAAAAAATTCCGGTCTATTCACATATAGGCTTCATTAAACATAAAAACAGTGATAAAGCATTAGGTGTTTTTTTAAATCACCATTGCAGTGACTGGACTACAAATTGTAATGCAGATACAAAAAGTATTGAAGAACATTTTTGGAAACTAGTCAAATCAGTAAAATTTGAGAATTAAAGCAGATCGTGTATTTACTATCCAAGTCTTACTAGAGGGGAGGACAAGATGAATAAACCAAATGACGAACAATTAGACGTACTCAACTCCGCTATTCTTAAAGCGCGAATTGCGCAATTAGAATATGGAACTATAGATGATGGGAAATTCACTTCAATTACGGTAGAGGAAATACGTCGCATTTATATTGAAGAAACAGGTGCAGAACCACCAAGTGCGATTACTTTATATAAATCCGATGATTTCAAAAGAGAGGGTAGAGATAGCGGTTTCGATGGGACGGTCATTCATTTCTACGATCCAGAGAAGGGCGTTAATCAAAGTTATACGATACCTCGTGGCTCTGAGCACGCAGAGAGTGGTGGAGAGGGAGACGGGCAACCACTCGACTGGATATACAATGGGTTAGGTATTTTCACTGGGAAAGTAAATGATCAATTGCAAGATGCGAAGGATTTCGAGAAATGGGCAAGCGAAGAAATAAATAAGGTAATTAAAACGAGAAATACGAGTGAAAACGATATGAGTATTCCAGAACTAAGAAAAATTGGCATAGGCCATTCGCTAGGCGGCAACCACATTCAAATGCTGAATTTAATGGGGGCAGATTTTGACGGAGTTTATGCATTAAATGATGCAGCGCCGACCGTCTATCAACTTGCTGCAAATGACACGGACTTTTTTAATGGAATTCAAAAAAGGTTCGGACAACACTTCCAAGATGTCGATGAACTATACGAACTCGACCCAAATCAACTCCGTACTTTCGCATTAAACTACTACAAATCAAAGGGCAAACACATCGAGCATATTACATCTGAAGAAGATGCGCTCTATCCCTTACATCTTACCAGAGGATTTATACGTTTTGGAAATGAACAAGTAGTCGATACGGACCCTAACATAACAGGACTTCACGATGTAATCAGTAGAATTCCGGATAAGCAGTTGCAATCATTGCAAAAGTACGTAGCGACAGCGGCACCTTACTATGAGGAGGCGGGGATGGATGGGTTATTCTACTTTGCAACGGGCATCGATAATAACTTCCTTCAAAATGTTAATGTCTTGCTGACTGGAGATCCCGAAAGTGAAGGGGCTTTAAGCCTGAAAAACATTGCGAAATTTACAATCTCCAATCCATTCAAGGCGGCAAAGAATCGGCATGCGGCTTTCAAGGGAATTGTTAACCAAATTCCTGTTATTCAAGAACGGCTGCTAACGTTGATCAAGCAGCTTCCGACGCTTATAGTGATTGCCGATGCAATGTCGGGGGAAGAGGGACAACGGATTTCAGATTATTTGAGAAGCATACAGGAGCGTGCGGAGAAGGTGTCGAATGTGTTGCTTGCAATTTCGACTTTTGATATCACGACAATAAAAGGGTTCAATGATAGCTTCAAGGGAATTAAGTATGCGATTCAACAATTGGATGGTATCGTATCTGACTTTCATCTTTTATGGGAATCAGGGAAGGACCTTCTAGCAGATGTATTAGGATCATTCGATGCGCATGCATTAGAGGCTCTTATCAACGGGCTTTCCCAACCGAATCGGCGCTATGTAGGGAATGACCTCATTTATTCCGCAGGAGGGGGAGCTTCCATTATCGAGGTGAATGTATCTTCTGCGACCCGGTTGTATTGGATGGGATTGGATAACTACGAAGAAAAGAGCCATGTCATCCAGCGTATACAACGTGCTTATATCGAGAAGTTTGAACAACCTTACGAGTCCAGACGAAAAGACTTACTAACTCAAATAGGCTATATGGAAACGAATCCTCATTCATACAGTTATTTGCTTGGCGGTGGTGATCGCGAGATGATCGGTATTTCTGTTCAAGAACACATTCCGCCCATGCCGTCACAAATTACAAATGTGATGGATGGAATTCAAAGTTTCTACGCAGCCGATATAGAAAAAGGGAAGCTGTTATTCAGTCAAATGAAGGATGCAATTATTCAACTTTTTACTGAAGATCAGCAACTTACGGTGATGTTTGAGCTTCGCTAATGGAGGGGGAGTTGAAATTGGGACAAATCAATATGGATTATTGTTTTTTACCAAACGAAGACATGCAGCCCAGTGGTGTATATGTGAATGGTCTGCTGGGCGAAATGGAAGAATTGGCGCTTCGATTGAATCGGTTGGTTGATGCGGAATTACAGCATGCAAAAGGCACTATTGTTGAAAAAATAATAGCTGAAGTCGATGAACGAGCGATTGAACAAGTTAATATCAGCAACTTTCAAAAGTATTTTGTGACAGGTGCAACACGGGAATATAACACGATTTACAATGACCTTGCGACTCAACCAATCACAATCACTTATCGGATTAGGGAAACAGTAGAGACTACATCGATGATTCTTGCACCATAATCGCTCATCGAAACGGAAAGGAGGTGATGCCGCAAAAAACGCGAGTCTAAATTCAGAAGTTTCTGTATTGCGATGAGAAATTGTCGTTATCCATACAGTTATTTTATACATGCACTAAAATTCAAGGAAAAGGGAGATGTTTGGAATGTCAGGAATTATTCGCGTAACACCAGCAGAACTGGATGCAATGGCATCACGCTACAATCACGAATCAGGGGAGGTTGCTTCACAAATCGGCCGTTTGGACGGAATGATTGGTGAATTGCAATCCATGTGGGAAGGGGCTTCTAGTGCAGCGTTTGCGGAGCAATATGAGCGCCTTAAGCCAAGTTTTAACGAAATGCGTGAATTATTAAGTGAAGTCGGAGTACAGTTAAGCCGTGCAGGACAAGCATTACAAGACGCGGATCAGCAAATCGCTGGTCAAATTCGCGGCTAATTGTTCAGATTCAGAAGTTGAAAATAGTGGAGCGTCATTCCCTAAAAGGAAGGCGCTTTTCCTTCATTGAGGTGGAAATTATGTATATCGAAATTACTGTAGATATTTCAAATTACGAGGGCGATATAATCGATCTTAGATTATCCGATTACTATACTATGAAAAAAATGATAGACATTGCTTGGCAGGCAAATTCTATTTCAATAAATCCGCGTGAAGGTCACTGGATACGGGTAGTTAATAAAGACAAGCTATTTCCAGGGCATTTGACACTGGCACATTGTGGGATTAGGACAGGTGACCGTATTGAAATCATTTGAAGGAGAAAAAAAGATGCCGACTCATGTACATACATATTTAAAAGATTTGATAGGTGTAGAGATAAATGAAGAAGAGAACAAAAGAACATTCATCTTTCAAAAAGAACGTTTCGGATTTAAAAGAAGTACTGAGATTGTCTTTTTAAAAGAAGTCAATCCTGAAATCAGAAAAGAAATTGTCATAACAGATGACGAGTTAATCATACAAGCAGACATTCCAAGTTCGTTGAAGCAGTTTGATGAAATTCAAACGGAAGATGCTAAGTCAAGATGGATGTTTGCGCATCAGCTTGTAGAAAAGGTTGATGCTCATCCGTATCCCCGTCTAAATCTGATCGTTTGTCCCGAAAATATAGTGTATAGCAAAGGCATGGCCCCTGTTTTCATCTATTACGGGGTGATGGAGAGTTTGCCGCCATTTAGAAATGATGCAGAGCGCGTCTGGCTGGAAACGAGGGCGGCAGTAGCTGCGGCAGTAGATGGCTCATTCACATATGAAGAATATTTAAAGTATAACGAGGTCCTGGAGCTTAATGAGACAAGTGCGAAAGTGATGTCCATTCAGAATAGCCGAGCGCTACTCGACTATATTGAGCAACAACTTGAAAATCTGGATATCAAAGAACAAAGCTTTGTGAAATTACCGCGTAAAAAGTGGAAAATGACTAAATGGTTATCTATCGGTCTTAGCGTGCTACTTATTCCAGCACTACTATTTGCATTTATTTATTTCATACACGAAAAGCCGAAAAATGAAGCGTACATTGATAGCCATGAATACTTTTTGCAGCGGAATTATAGTCAGGTCGTCACCGTACTAAGCCCGTACAGCATAAAGTCGATGCCTTATGTGATGCTGTATGAACTGGCTCATTCATTCGTAACAAATGAAAAATTGGATGAAGAACAAAAAAGAAATGTGCTCTCGAATATCACGTTGCAAACAGATTCCGACTACTTGAAGTATTGGATTTACCTTGGCCGGGGGGAAGCCGCGAATGCGGTTGATTTGGCTAGGTCAATGGAAGATGGTGAACTCATCACTTTTGGATTACTTAAAAGACGTGAAGAACTCCAAGCTGATCATACGCTTACAGGCGAAGAGAAACAATATCTGTTAGAAGAAGTAGATAGAGAAGTGGAAGAGTATGAAAAATTGATGGAGCAGAATGAGGAAGACGAGGCAGAAAAAGCCGAAGCCGAAGCAGAAATAGAGAAGCAAGAAAAGGCAGCTAAAGTAGTGGAGCAACAAAAGCTAGACAAAGTAGAGAACAAAAAACAGGCAGCCGAAGCAGAGAAACAAGATAAAGCAGACAAAGTAGAAAAGCAAGAGAAGGTAGATAAAGTTGAAACAGTAGATAAGGAATGAAATTCGTAAGCGAAAACTAGGAACTAAAAAAAGAAGGTGTACATGATGAAACAACTATGGGTGTTTTACGGGGAACATTATCAACGTATCGATGTGGATGAAAATTCTTTTACTTCACTAACTATCGGGCCAGCTATCGAAAATGATATCACAATCCTGTCGTATCCATTTACATCGGGCCATTTCACAGTAGCGAAGGAAGAGGATGGTTTTACGGTTCATGATGGAGTCGATCACGTCGGTCGAATATCGGACAAAGGGAGTTTGTCGATTGAACAAAAAGAACTAATTCTTCATTTATATGTCTTAACTGCTCCCGCTTCTACCAAAACGTACTATCTCGACTATGAAAATGAAGTTTCGTTTGAGAGTCGACTTGAATCTGCAACATTCAACCGAGAAGAAGTTACTTTTTCAAATGTAGAATCCGGTCAATTTTCATTGAATAAGACATTGGCTGGCTGGATTATTAAGAAAAATTACAGTTGCCCGCTCTATGTGAACGGCAAAAGAGTTGACATGAATGAGCCCCTTCAAATCGGAGATGTAGTTCAGTGGGCATTCATGGAAATGAAATTAATCGAACAAGACATTTTAGAAGTCGTTACTGCTGCCCAGTACGAAACCCGACTGTCAGAAATTGACGTACCACAGTCTGAACTCGTTACGATGTATCCCGATTACAGACGGACACCCAGAATGATCTACGACTTGCCTGAAGACAAAGTGTCACTATCCTTTCCAACGCAGGAAAGTGATGATTCAGGGCGCGGTCTTTTGCTTATTATTGCACCGCCGCTAGTTATGCTCATCGTCATGGGGCTTGTTGCCATTTTGATACCCCGTGGGATTTTCATCATCATTTCCATTTCCATGTTCCTAATGACCTTGGTCACTTCAACTGTGCAATTTTTTAAAGATCGGAAAAGACGTAAGGTAAATGAAGCGAAAAGACGCCGTGTCTACACAATCTACTTGCAAAATATGCGTCAAGAACTATATGAATTATCCAAAAAGCAAAAAGAAGTATTGGACTATCATTTTCCACCGTTTGAACAGATGAAGCAATTGACGAATCAGTTGTCGGGTAGAATTTGGGAAAAGACATTGGAAAGTCATGATTTTATGGAATTTAGACTTGGCACCGGCAATGTGCCCGCTAGTTATGACATTAAGTTGTCATCGGGGGATTTGGCGAATAGAGAAGTCGATGATTTGTTGGAACAAGCACAGCGTATGGAAACGGTCTATAAGGAAATTCCAGGTGCCCCAATCACTGCCCGTATATCGCAAGGAATTTTAGGACTTATCGGAAAAGCATCGATTATCAAGCGTGAATTACGCCAGATCGTTGGGCAGCTCGCATTTTCTCATAGTTACCATGATACACGTTTCATCTACATCTTTAACAACAAGGACTACGCAGACATTGAATGGATGAAATGGTTGCCACATTTCACACTTCCAAATATGCATGCAAAAGGATTGATTCATAACGAAGAGACGCGCGATCAGTTGCTGTCGTCACTCTATGAAATAATTCGCGAACGCGATATGGATGACATGAAAGGGAAAGTGAGATTCACACCACATCTCGTATTCATCGTTTCCAATTACCCGTTAATTGCGGAGCATGTCATTCTAGAGTACTTGGAAGGGAAAAGTAATGAGGATCTCGGCATTTCTGTCATATTTGCTGAATCGGCACAAGAGCGTATGACTGAAAATGTTCATACGCTTGTCCGTTACGTAAATGACTGGGAAGGCGATATCCTCATCAATGCTGGAAAAGCAGTTAATACGCCATTTCAACTGGATGCCTATGATGAGAAAACGAATGAACGCTTTGCTCGAATGCTGAAGTCGCTCAATCATCAGATTGGCATGAAGAATTCGATACCGAGTTCGGTCAGTTTCCTTGAAATGTTCGGGGTGAAGGACGTTAAAGATGTTCCGATTGGACGCAATTGGCTGACGAACGAATCTTCGAAGTCACTTGCCGTTCCAATCGGTTTCAAAGGAAAAGAGGAACTTGTCCATTTGAATCTACACGAAAAAGCGCATGGTCCTCATGGTTTGCTGGCAGGGACGACGGGTTCAGGGAAAAGTGAATTTCTTCAAACGTATATTCTATCGCTTGCCGTCAATTTCCATCCCCATGAAGTCGCTTTTCTATTGATTGACTATAAGGGTGGAGGAATGGCGCAACCGTTTAGAAATATTCCTCATCTATTAGGCACCATCACAAACATTGAAGGCAGTAAAAACTTCAGTATGCGTGCACTTACTTCTATTAATAGTGAACTGAAAAGGCGGCAGCGTTTATTCGACCAATACGTCGTCACACATATCGATGATTACACGACGCTCTATAAGGAAGGAAATGCAGCTGAACCCTTGCCGCATCTGTTCCTGATTTCAGATGAATTCGCAGAGTTGAAAAGTGAAGAACCTGAATTCATTCGCGAGCTAGTTAGTACCGCCAGAATTGGCCGAAGCCTGGGTGTCCATCTTATTTTGGCAACACAAAAACCGGGCGGTATCATCGATGAACAGATTTGGAGTAATGCCCGTTTCCGTGTCGCATTGAAAGTACAGGATGCATCGGATAGTAAAGAGATTTTGAAAAACGGCGATGCTGCCACAATTACTGTAACCGGTCGAGGCTATTTACAAGTGGGGAACAATGAAGTCTATGAATTGTTTCAATCTGCTTGGAGCGGCGCGCCGTATATGGAGGAAACATTGGAGGGCGAAGATGACATTGCGATTGTCACAGACCTTGGTCTGCATTCTCTTTCCGGCATCGAAACAAATATCAGTAAGAAACGAAGCGGTCTAACGGAAATGGAAGCCGTAACAGCAAAAATTGCACAAACACAAGCGGATATGTCCATCCGGAAGTTAGCGAGTCCGTGGTTACCGCCGCTGGCAATGCGAATCGAAACGATGGAAGATCGTTCTGCAATACAAGTTGGCTTTCCGCTCGGGATGATTGATGAGCCAGAAAAACAAAGTCAAACACCAATTGGTTATGATTGGACGAAGGATGGCAATCTGGGTGTTTTCGGATCATCAGGGTATGGAAAGTCGTATACACTGCTGACGACAGTTCTTGGAATAGCTGATCATCTACCGCCGAGCGAAGCGAACTTTTATATTTTGGACTTCGGCAATGGATCGCTACTACCACTCCGGCAACTACCGCATACAGCTGACTATTTCACGCTGGATGAAGAGTTGAAGCGGGAAAAACTCGTTAAGTTGATGAAAGATGAGATTACGAAAAGGAAATTGGCATTCCAACAAGCGGAAGTCAGCAATATTAATATGTACAACGAATTGTCTGCGCATCGTTTGCCGCTGATCTACATTGTTGTCGATAATTACGATATCATCCGTGAAGAGATGGAAGAGCTCGAAATGCAACTGATTCAATTCGGGCGTGACGGACAGTCGCTCGGTATCTATCTGTTTATCGCTGCGACACGCGTGCAGTCAGTTAGACAATCACTCATGAATAATTTGAAAACGAAAGTTGTTCATTATTTAATGGATGCGACAGAATCATTTACAGTCATTGGACGTGTCCCATTTGAGTTGGAGCCGTTCCCTGGCAGGGCCATTATCAAAAAAGAGGATCCACATTTCGCGCAAGTTTTCCTTCCGGCGCCGGGGACAAATGATTTCGAAGTCCTGGAAGCGATTAAAATGATTGCCCGAGAACTGAAGGAGAAATACCGTGGGCAGGAACTTCCTCAACCGATTCCGATGTTGCCGTTCGAATTGACGTCAACCATTTTCCCTTCTTATGTATCAGGGGAACAAGAAAATGGACTTGTTGCAATCGGATTGGATGAAGAAACAGTACGGCCGATAAAGATCGACTTCAGGAAAAATCGCCATTGTCTGCTAGTTGGACAAGTACAGCGAGGGAAAACAAATACATTGAAGTGGATCCTTCATACGCTGATGGAGCAAGACGTTGGCTTCATCGCCATCTTCGACTCATTTGACCGGGGCTTATCCATGTTTTCCGGAGACCCGAAAGTCGACTACTTGGAAACGAAAGAACGTCTCATGGAGTGGTTAACGCAAGCCGAACAATTCTACATTCAAGCCGAAAATGCATATCTGGAAATCGTCCAGTCAGGAAATAGGGCAGCTGAACTTGTACCCTCTTATTTCATCATCGATGGCTATACACGGTTTTTACAAGTAGCAGATATTGGCATACAAGATCGCTTATCGAAGCTGATGAAAAAGTATTCCCACTTAGGGTTCAATGTCATTATCTCTGGAAATAATGCAGAAATTACGAAAGGCTATGACGCATTTACGAATGAATTGAAGCTGGTTCGCCAAGCGCTTATCTTCATGAAAAAATCGGAGCAGACATTATATACCGTTGCGTACGAACGCAAAGAAATGGATCTTCCGTTAGGATTTGCACATTATATTTTGAATGGCAATGCTAGTAAAATACAAATTCCGTTAAGTGAGATTGAGAGGAAGATTCTGCAATGAAAAAGAATAAGAGTTTACTGAAAATTGGTGCGGGAATTGTACTGATACTAGCTGTTCCCATTTTGTTTTTTCAACTACTAGGTGTGAATCTGTTTAACGCGGATAGTTCCAATAAGCGAATTATAGCGATTGTCAATGAAGACCAAGGTATGTCCAAGGATGATGAAACCGTCGATATGGGAGAAGAGGTTGTTTCCATTCTAGCCGAAGATTCAAAGTATGAATGGAAAGTCATGAGCCGTGGTACTGCCGTTAACGGATTAAAATCGAATCAGCATGAAGCGATTGTGTATATTCCTTCAGACTTCTCGGAAAGCATCATGTCATATGATCAGCAGAATCCTGAGCAAGCGGAATTCTCCTATGAAGTACAACGCCAAAAAGCGGGTTCAGAAAAAGAAAAAGTACTCCATGAAATTGAAACGGCCACAAACCGTGTAAACGAAAAGGTTTCGACACTCTATTGGAGTTATGTTGCACAAGAAATGGATCATATTAAAAAAGAGTTCACAACTATTCTTGGCAAGGAAACGGAATTCCTTACTGCGATGTCCGACTATTATAAACCAGGGTCCGAGAAGCTAGCGGAAGAGATGAAGAGCCAGAAAAAACAAATGGAAGGACTTCGCTCCGTAATCAGTGATGCAAATAATGGTCATAATGCCCGAATTGAAAATGCAGACTCATTCGGACAGCAAATGAACGGTTTCATCACATATGTACAGCAGTATAAAGAATTTCAGCAACAGCAAAAAAATATACTTCAACAAGTCCAAGATGACAGTCTAGCTAAGATTCATGCAGCTGCCGCAACTCAATCGAGCCAGTTCAACGAATCGGTCCAGATGCTTGAAGAAAATAACGAAAAGTTAAACGGTGAAATTGTCAAAGTGAATGAGAAAATTGACGCAAATAAGGAGAAATTCAATGCACTGTCCGATTTGCGTAAAAACGAAGTCGATCGACAACTAGTGGACCTTCTTGTCGTCCAAGGAACTGCGATTGACCGCTATAATAACTCGATTTTAGGTAATTTAGAAAAAGGAATTGCGGCTGGAAAAGACGGATCGGCTGTAGGTGGCACAACTAATCCAACAGCTGATCAGCAACAAATGAACGCAATCAAAGAAGAAATGGACCGCAAAGCCGGTGCTAAGCTCGCAGCTGCATTGCCAGGGCTCGAAGAAGAGCAAAATAAAGTGACTGCGATTTTAGCAGCATTGACCGCGATGAAAGCTAGTGTTGCCGAAGCGACTCCCGATTCTACATTCATAAGTGAATTGGAACAGCTTGAAGGCGAGCTATCATCGATGAACGCAGTCATGTCAGAAAAGGAAGCACTTTGGAGCGGTACAAAGAAAGAAGGAACGGATGATTATGTAAAAGCATCCACCGACTACAAGGATCTGGTTGGTGATTATGATGTATTAAACAAAGAATATGAATCGATTCAACAAATTTTGAATTCAGCCCCTGCAGATACAGCGCAGATGATTTATCAAATAAAGCAAAAAGAAGCATCCCTTCTTAAGCACGATGGATTGTCGGGGAATCAACGGAATAGACTGGCAGACTTGTTTGCGAAAGGTGCTGCTAGCACGGAAACTAAAACATTGTTGAGCTATTATGCAACGCTCGAACAATTTGGCTTTACCCTCGATGAACAGGGGCAAAGTACGCATAAAGATGGCGTTCTAAAAGATGAAATCTTAACCGCATTATTGAAAAACGTTGTCGAGATGAATGAAATTGAACTCGAAGGCTGGACTTCTGTAGGGGACGGTATCCCTGAAACTGAGCTCGGTATGAGTGAGTTGAGTACAACGTTTGCTGCAATCATGTCCGGTTACAAAGAAACAGTGCAAGAGCAGCATGCTGCGCTATTGAATGATTTGAGTTTGATTGATGAGCAAGCAAACGTTTTACTTAGCCAGATTCAAAATACTGCAGGCGAACCTGTTGCGGCAACAAGTGAAGGCGAAGTTGCTGCTAGTCAAAGAAATGTGAGTGGTCAACTTGTTTCGCTCAGCGGCATGATGGATTCATTGTCAGAGAGGCAAAAAGGTCTTGTCAATTACGCGAGTGATCTAACTGCAAAAGCGGATAATATGAAAGAAACGTCTACCGCATTCAGCGATAAGTGGGAAACGAATGTGGATGCAATGTCAGCATTTGATACGGATATTCAAGACTTTCTTGGTAACACCTATGTTGACGGCCAAGAGAATGGCTATGTGTTCAATCATTTTGTCAATCCACTCCAGGTAAAAGGAGAGGCCGCATTTGCGGATGAAGTGAGGAAAGTACCGCCTGTTATTCTACTACTCATTTTGCTTATTAGTAGCCTGTTAATTGGTTTCTTTAGTTATCAAATTAAAGAAGGTCCAATTGGCTTCCGCTTAGGATTGACTTGCATGCTGTCTTTACTCGTAGGTCTTATTATCAGTCTCTACAGCATAAACATGTATGTGCTGAATGACCAACGTGCAGTTGAATGGACAGTATTCACCATCCTTCTCCTATTGGCTAGTGCCGCGGTTATTCGTGCAGCACTTGAATTCGGGCAAACAGCAGGATGGATTGCGAGTGTCGTACTGATGTGTCTATACATTACGCCGCTGCTGATCCTTGCAGTACCTGAAATAAACATTCCAGATATTTTATCGACTGTTTATATGTCCATAAAATATGAACCTGAAACGAACTTCATATGGGGAGCAGTACTTACAGGTATCATTGCGATTGCGATGATCATGATTTCTTATTTGATCAATAAATACAAAACAAATGACACGTCAACGGCAGAACAAGCTCATGATAACTAAATCGACTTGGCTGCTACTTGTAATCCTGTTAATCGCTTGGACGGCGGGTCATAGTACCGTTCAAGCAGCTCCGGATGATGAACCCAATCTCGATTTGGAACCAGTTGTTTATGAAAAACTAAAGTTCAAGAAAAACACCGATTATTTGCATGACAGTAAAAAGGTTGAAATGAAAAACACAATTCCTGTTAAACAGTTTGATATTTACTTTGATGGTAGAAGGCAATTACCGAAGAGAAGCAATGGCTCCTATCTTTTCCAGACTAAGGAACGTGGAGAGAAAAGTACTGTCGCAGCAAAAACGGCCGAACTCGGTCTCTTTACAAGTGCCGAAAAGAGTGGAAAGAAAACCAACGCTGTCAAGATCGTAGAAGAGAATACCGCTACTAATAAGCCGAGGACACTGATTTTATTGGCCATTATTGTGGCTGGGCTCGTTACCTTGTTTACGTTTTTCTTGCCAAAGCTAGTCAACACTTCTGAAGGGGATCAACGAAATTTACGGAGTGATAAAACAACAGGATAGGAGGAAAAGACTTGCTGGCTTATTACAATGAACTATTACGGAAAAAGCTGGAAGAAGTGAGGCGTCTCACCAAATGCCAATCAGACTTAGGGATAAAACAATCGGAATTTCAATCGGATGAAAAAAAGTGTCTGGAACCAGAATTATCTACGAGTACATGGCATGGTACGCTGGCCACTGCTTTTCAAGATATTCGTGAAGCGGGAATCCATACACCTTTCCTGGAAATAACCGGAGCCCAGTTCACGAACGTGTTTACTGCAATTGCTGACAAGATTAATTCGCTTAACGCTGAAATCGTTTCTATCGAACAGACCATTGCGCGTCTTGAGGCGGAAGCTAAGGAAGAAGCAGAGGAGGCAAAAACTAGATGACTACCGAAGTGAAAATAGTGTATGCAGATGTTGAAAGTAAAGTCAGTGACATGAGCAATGCAACCACATTGCTTAATCCGAAAGCAGAACCACCAATTACAGGGAATACACTGGATGTCGTGACGAAATTGACGGAGCTTTCGACTAAGCTAGAAACGTTACTAACGAGTTATCAAACGGTGCTTCTTGCTAATAGTGTAACGACTACCAATTCAGTCAAGTTTATGAGTGAATCCGATGAAAAAGTAGCATCTGTCATGCAGTGCACACTAGCAGGACCGAAGCAGGTGTCACAATGAAGGTACTGGACGTCAGCCCATTTGAAGAGGGTTTGCAGAACAATATTACTATGCTCAGCCGTTTGGAAGGTGAGATGAAAGCAATTGAAACTGCCGTTGGAGGGCTCGTTGCGCTGGATGATTCCCTGAAGGGACAAGGCGGGAACGCTATCCGAGCATTTTATAACGATTGTCATATGCCGTTCTTACAGTTTTTCACGACCTTTAAATCTTCTTATGACAGCGTTCTAAGCCAAATGAAATCCGCTCTCGACACGCTGGAATCGGCTTCGAACGGTTACATCCAAGAAAGTTTTCTCGAAGCGGACGTTAAACAAGGACTGACAACAATTGACCAATTAACGCTCACTTTGACGGACGAAGCGAATGCTATCATGGATGAAGTCAGTGACATCGTCGCTCTTCCGCACTTGAATGACAGCGAAGTGCACGAAGGCGTGAAACGTGCACAAACGAAGCAGGAAAAAACGGTCACTGATCTCCATGAATTCGATGCAACGCAGACAGCCGCATTAACGCAGATTGAAGCGGATTTGCTGACAATGGAACTGTGGTTGCTTGAAATAGAAGGTATGATGAGCAATGGCCTGACCGATATAGATTTTCAACCTGAACAGTGGGCGGAGCAATCGGAAAACCAACCGCTCAAAACAGAACTGCAACACCGAGTTGACGTTATGAATGGCGTTGTCGAAGACGGTTCAGAGGATGTAACGGGAGAGGTATCAACAGCTTCTGCCAATGGCTATGTAATGATGTTGAAAGAAGCTGTCGGTTTGGCAAAAAAAGCGAACAGTACGATTACTGGAGGGCTTTCTAGTTTTGGCATGTATGTTGCAGGTAAAGACGGTGGTTTGAGTACTTCAAGACACTTAAATCTGCAAACAGGCAACTATTCATATCGCATCAATGCAACCCAAACCGCATTAGACCGTTTAAAGGTCAATCCCGATGCGAGAGCACTTAAAGAACTCATGGCAGGACTTCCTAAAGGGAATAAAAAATGGTCTCCGAAGCATTATGGCATTCAAGCTACCAATCAGGCGATGCTGAAGTTTGCGTCACAGAAACCGGGACAGAGCGGCTGGTCAGGTACTGGAGAGAGTGTACTGAAAAAGCATCCAACTTTGGCTTACTGGAATGACCAAGCAACCATTAAACAACAGGCAAAAACAATAGGAACAGCGACCATTAAAGGCGCAGGTAAGTCCTTTACGGATGTCGTTGATTTTAAAGGCATTGCGAATAGCGGCATTGTAAAAGGAGCTGCTAAATCACTCGCACCTTTAGGAGCAGGTCTTAGTTATTATAGTAACTATTCTACAGCGAAAGACGAAGGACTAGACGACGGTGCAGCTGCAGGTAGGGCAACAGTTGACACGGCAATCGATTTAGCGATCGGCGGCGCAGTACAAGTCGGATTCACTGCAGCCGGAACAGCGCTCATCCCAATACCGGGTGTAGGTACAGCAGTCGGTGTAGTGGCAGGAATAGCAGTGAACTCCTTATTGAATGTTAAATTTGGAGATGACGATAAATCAGCAATGGACCATATTAAAGGGTGGTTCCATTGAGCGAAGAAAGGGTGCATTTGATGTCCTCCAAACGAACAGTAGAAGATTTCGAAGTACTGAGAGGACCTCTTGAATCGGGTAGACAACGTCCCTCCGCTTTGGCGGGTATCCTTGTTCTATGCGTATTTTTACAGGCATTACTATTTTCACTGGAATACTTTGTTGCAGGAGATGTGACAGCTTATCCATACAAAGATGAAATATTGAAGGTTCATTTCTGGATAACGGCGGGACTTATTGTGCTGTCTCTTATTTATGCAATTCCAGCAGTGTATAAAAGAAGTGGCAAGGTCCAGTATTTACTGTCCATCTTAGTAGCCCAAAACCTATTTTCCGTTTCTCTTTTTATCTGTGCATTATTTTTCATCGGAAAGAAAGGGGAAGGCTCGTCGGTTGCACCAGAATCACTTCTGAATTTCACCTATATCACACTCCTGATAGGGTTACTGGTTTTTATCGCAACATTCGTTCGTTTCGCTATTTTACTGCGCAATGGACATTATCGCAAAGGGTCGAAAAAAGATGTGCTTAGAACACGGTTTGAAACAAAATCGTACATACCAGCCGCTGTTCTTGGCGGAATTGGATTGGTCTTTGTGATCCAGTACATTGCCAGGACCTCTGCAATCACAGATATCAATATCATGGTTGTCATTGCGATAGGCATTTTACTGTTCTACGTAATGCTATTCATCCTGCCCGAGCAGCTCGTCATCTTGTATTGCAAGTTCCGTTTTAAAAGCTTTAATTTTAATGAACAAGGAAACTTATATAACGAAAAGTGATGTTAGAAAGGGTGTTTGTAAATGGGAATCGAAAAACGTTCACTGACTTTCAATAACGTACTAACATATGAAACAGAACAAAAAAAAGAGAACTGGCAAGAAGCTATCTTCATGCTAGAAGAGTTCACGCTCAATAAAGATGTCTACAAAAACGGTCCGGTGTTTTTCTCGTTTGTTCAAAACCTAGGGGATGAAACGTCTGGAAAATTCACCTACTACTTGCCGATCAGCAGTCCAGTCGTTTTAGTAGATGACTCTGACTTTACTTTCCAAGAAAACCTAAGCATCGGAAGTGCATTGGTCCTGCGGCAGGCGGATGAAAAAGTGGATTTCGCGGCTGCCCATGAGGAAGTAAAGGCATACGCCAATACGCAACAAATTGAATTGGACACTACCTATTATTGCGTTTTACTGGATGTCTACGGAGATATCATCATCGATCTCTATGTGCCGATAAAAGGGCAGGGCGATGCATGATGATTGCAGAAAACCATCAGATTGCATACCGCAATGTCGCGTCCAAACTATATAACTTTCTACCCGAAGAAATTGACCTTGCTTTAACGGATTTTGTCTCGATTCTAGACGAGTATGGCTATCAAATTACGGGACCGATGTTCTTTTCAATCATCAGTAATCCGACCGATGAAGTCATGACAGCTGAATTATTCCTTCCCATTAAAGGGAAGCATTTTACAATCCCGAAGGAAGCAGAAGTTAATTTCCACAGCTATTTCCTAGTTGACCGTATGCTCACGACACGAATCAAAGGCGATTTTGAAGTGGAAGCACAGGTAAAGTATTGGGAGCTCATGGAGTATATGAACACACATGAAAAAACTCAAAAAACACCTATTTTTGTTGAGTACAAAAAAAGCCGCGCGGGGCAGACCTATACGGAGATGAGTGTAGGAGTTTTATAATACTTATTTTGAAGATTGGGTCAAAAAAACCTTGACTGGCTTTAAGTCTTTCAAGGTTTTTTGAGTTTGGAGGTGTGCTATTCGTTGCTACTCTCATCCGATTTTCTATTTTATTGAAAAGAGGGAAGTATCGAAAGGGATCGAAACGAGATGGACTCCTAGCGAAATTCGAAACGAAAACGTATATTCCAGCCGTTATTATTGGAGGTACTGGACTTGTGTTTATCGTTCAATTTGTCGTGAGAACGTTCAATTTGGCTGATATCGAAGAGGCTGTCATAACAGTCCTATGCTTTGCCGTATTCTATACGATGATTTTTGTATTGCCCGAGCAGCTCGTCATCTTGTATTGCAAGTTCCGCTTCAAAAGCTTTAATTTCGATAAAAGGGGTTATATGAACTCTGAAGACTAAGATGTAGGAAAGAAGTTATTTTCCATTATGAGCAATCCCACTGCCGAACTGTTTATTCCAATTGAAGCAGAAGAGGAAATTAATTTCAGCAGTTATTTCCTGAACGACCGCATGATTATGACTCGACTAAAAGATGACTTTGATGCCCAATCACAGGTAACGTTTTGGGAGCTTCTCACCTATATTGAAGAGCATGAAATGAGTCGAAAAACGTCTATATTCATAGAGTTCAAAGAAACGAATGCAGGGCAAACCAATGTGGAGATGTCTGTAGGGGTGCAATGATGAACAGGCGATGCGTTACTATTTGCAATTTGATTAGGAGGATTCGCATGAAAAAAACCATATTTTTTTTGATAGTAGTTTTACTATTGGCAGGATGTGCCTCAAAGGATAATAATAGGGAAAAAGGGGCTGAAGAAAAAGTGGATAAAACAGTTGAACAACAGACACTTTCATTACAATTATTGAAAGCAGACGAAGAAGCCGGGGTAACGATTGAAAATAGCGAAGTCTATAAAGAGTTAAATCGAATGATTATGGAAAATGCAGACATGGGACTCGCCAATGATTTCAGTATTAATATTATTGATATCGTGGACAGTGGAACAGAAAACGCTTCATTGCTTTTCTTAGCCATCAATCGTTTGGATGAACCCATGAAAAACATCAAGTTCGACTATACATTAGGTCATGATAATGGTGCATTTGTGTGGGAGGGCGTTGAAGTGGACCTTTCCGAGCAGGAAACAGGTATCATTCAACCGAATCATGCAGTTCCATTCTCTCTGAGCATAACGCCTGAACAAGAAGCACTCATCGACACACTTGAACAAGATAACCAAGTCGTGAAGATGGATAACTTTAAATTTGATTCAGTAAATTAATGAAAGCGTTGCAATGCTACTTATGATTGCAACGTTTTTAGATATTCGTATTTATAATTTAATTGGTGATGCAATAAAAAAGAGAACAACAGGTATCATTAATAAAGTTTCATCTTGGTATGACGGATAGGAGAGTATCAAAATCGGGGAAAATAGAATCGATACAATTACATTATCTTATTTAAAATTCCAAACGCCTAAGGAAAACAGATCTAATATTATTTGTTTTTTCTTAATATTATTATATGTAATTGGTGTAATTCCAATTTTAGGAGTACCATTTTCGTTTATTTATTTTATGGCGGCAATTGTGCCGGTAGCAATCCTACAAATTTGGGCATTACTTTATTTATTCGCCCCATACAAATTTGAGAAGTCCTATTATCTCTTTTTTGGTGTATATGGGGTTGTTAATACATATGTCTATTTTTTAGCAATACAAAAGTTATTGTATCTTCACTTAGGAGCAGAAGGGAAAGGTCCTTTTATTATTGGATTTCTTCTCTTTATCGGCTTACTGGTAACGATGAACTGGTTGAATATAAAGGCGCTGTACACAGGAACATATCATAAAATGCAACAGATGGAGAGTATTAATGTTAGATGGTTATCATTCGCAGGATTAGGTTATGTAATCGGCCAACTTATATTAACGTTTGTCTATAGTGAGTCCGCAAAAATGATGATTTTCATTTTTTTAATTTCACTATTATCAATTATAACAGCATATTTTTCTGTATATCTGCATCGTTACTTTTATATTGTCAAAAACAAGGATCTTGTAAAGCAGGTTTATCCGGAATTTAGTTTACCACTGAAAGAAAGACAAGACGGATCTAAAAAAAGTAATAGAAAGAAGTGAAGATATGATTCCAGAGTTTACGGAAAATGATATTTTCGTTATGTTGCAAACGCTGAATACAAAGTCAATCATCGGTTTTTCCAATCCATTTATAGCGTTAACAAAATAGGAAATAGAAAAGGAATGGGAGAAAACGTATAAGAAATTTCATCTTCGTGGGCTTGTTAACCTCGTCGACGGTGAAGTTAAGTTAGAGGAAGTGTTCGCCAATGCGCTCTGGATTATGTCCAGAACGAATTTGACTGTGGAAATTCTTACTGACGGAAAAAAGAAAAGCGTATTTTATTTCGGTACAGAGAATGTAGTTGAATGCTCTAAAACTTTGGGGAATAATTACACGCTCTATATGCACGGGGCTCCTAACGACACATGGAATGGCGTCATCTATCCACGTATACTTACTGGCGTTGAAAAACAACACGTGCAAATGAAGGATAGGATTCTTATTCCGACATCTATGAATAATACATGCGTGGAAAAAGATGTAGTTTTGGATACCGATAAACTAGGGCCGTTCAATGAAAGTCCTAATTTGAACAGCGTAACTAAAAAGTTGAATCATCCCATTATAGTAAACTTATACATAGTCAACAGTAATTTTTAATCATGATTGGAGAGTCTCGAAATGAAGAAGCTACTTGGAATTTTATTCGCCGCAATACTATTAGTGGGGTGTAATGCCGACAATGACCAAAAACCGCAGACGGGAGAGAAAGAAAACGTAAAAAAAGAGATAGAGCAACAAGCGCTTTCGATGCAAGTATTAAAAGTAGACGAGGAAAATGGCGTCACGTTGGAAGAAGAGATGTATCAACAATTGTCCGGACTTGTAGAAGTCAATCCCGATATTGGGGTTGCGGAAGACTTTAGTATTCATGCAATTGACTTTGTAGAAAAGAGTGCAGGCGAGAGTGTCATGTTATTTTTAGGAATTAACCGATTGGAAAAGGGAATCAAAAATATTACGTTAGAATACACGTTGGGCGTTGAAACGGAGGATACTATAAAATATGTATTCAAGAGTGAAAAAGTAGACCTATCCGAATCATTTGCAGGTGTTATTCAGCCAAACCATGCGATTCCATTTACCCTTCCGGTTACACCTGAGGGGAAAGAACTGCTTCAATTGATGACTGAAGAAAACAAAACTGTGAAAATTGAAAACGCTAAATTCGAATTGGAAAAATAACTAAAATGCTACAGCTTTTTACGAAGTTGTAGCGCCTATTATGTTTAAAGTATGTAGGGAGGTAGGTCTAGAAAACGTGAAGAAAATAATAAGGAACGTATGGGAAGTATTGAAGCAATCTGCTTCGGAAATTAAGGCGACTTGGAAGTTTAGTCAACTCGTACAAGGAAGAAGTAAAAAGATGAGAATGTATGTATTAGTTTATATGAATACCTGTTTTTTTCTTGTCTACGCAAGTCTTTGTTTTATTTCTATGATTTATATTCTGTTTGGTATCATAGGCGGCACAATCCTAGGAATCACGGAAAGCCCATATTGGTTCTTGTTATTTCTATTGCCAGTAGCCGCGCTGCCCTTTTTATATTTTGTACATAGCATTTGGACCTCAAACTATTCCGGCTTTAAAAAGGAATATTTAAAAACACATTTGATTCAAGTGCCTCAAGGGGATTGAATTTTCCAGTGCATTCCTATTGGCTGATATCGAGGATGCCTTCATAACAGTCATATGCTTTGTTTTATTCTATCCGATGATTTTTGTGTTGCCGGAGCAACTCGTTATCTTGTATTGCAAGTTCCATTTTAAAAGCTTTAATTTTAATAAGAGAGGTAGCTTATATAATGAAGAATAAGTAAAGAAACTATGCGGGGCGGACCTATACGGAGATGAGTGTAGAGCCCTTGAAGTGTCCAACGAATCGCCGCAAGTCTCCAACCATTCTGGAAAAGTGTCCAACCAACGAAGGAGTGTCCAACAAAACCCTCGAAGTGTCTAACCAATCGCCGTAAGCCTCCAACCATTCTCGAAAAGTGTCCAACCAACGAAGGAGTGTCCAACAAAACTCTCGAAGTGTCCAACGAATCGCCGCAAGTCTCCAACCATTCTGGAAAAGTGTCCAACCAACGAAGGAGTTTCCAACAAAACCCTCGAAGTGTCTAACAATCGCGGTAAGCCTCCAACCATTCTCGAAAAGCGTCCAACCAACGAAGGAGTGTCCAACCAATCGCCGTAAGCCTCCAACCTAAGCATGAAATTGTTCTTTTACCTAGATTGTGAGGTATTCTAAATAGTGTGACTACATTTAAGGGAGGCTTTTTTCCATGAAATATACGCAAATTAAACATACCGAACTCAACGCATCCAACATTATTATGGGGAATATGCGTTTGACACAGCTTTCTTTAACGGAAATAGAGCAGTTAATCCGCACTGCACTTGATGAAGGGATTAACTTCTTTGATCATGCAGATATTTATGGTCAAGGTAGGTGCGAAGAATTATTTGCCGAGGCGATTCAAATGAGCCCTAGTATTCGTGATAAAATGATTTTGCAGAGTAAATGTGGCATCAAAGGTCAAGAAAACTACTTTGATTTTTCCAAAGAACATATCCTCGACTCAGTTGACGGTATTTTAAAGCGTTTAAACACGGATTACTTGGACCTGCTGCTCCTTCATCGTCCGGATCCACTAATGGAGCCTGCTGAAGTTGCCGAGGCATTTGAGAAATTGCATAGCAGCGGAAAAGTAAAACATTTCGGGGTGTCGAACCATAACCCAGCACAGATCGAATTGTTGCAAAAATATACACCACATAAATTAGTAGTAAACCAAATTCAGTTTAGTATTGCACACACACCGATGATTGACGCGGGAATTGCGTTAAATATGAATATAGATCAAGCTATCAATCGTGATAGCAGTATACTAGAATACAGTCGTTTGCATGATATCACGCTACAAGCATGGTCACCATTTCAAAATGGGTTCTTTGCTGGTCCATTCCTTGGCGACTTAGAGAATTTTTTAGAGTTGAATAAAGTGATTGACGAAATTGCTGCCAACTATGACGTAACAAACACGGCCATCGCAACCGCCTGGATTAGCCGCCATCCAGCTAACATCCAAGTCGTACTCGGAACAACGAATCCTCAGCGATTAAAAGACGCATGTAAGAGCACAGATATTACGTTAACAAGGAAAGAATGGTACGACATTTATAAAGCAGCTGGAAATATCGTTCCGTAACGTATTTATTTTTCATGAATAAGACCGTAAAAGTGCCTCCCGACTAGTCTGGAGGTTTTTCTATCTTGAACTAATCTTATATCCAGGGGATGAACGATTATATCCCGCACTGAACAATCATATCTCCGCGTCAACCGATCATATCCCGCACAGCCCAAGCATATATCGCGCTAACCGATCATATCCCGCGTGGCCCAAGCATATATCGTGCTAACCGATCATATCCCGCGTGGCGCAATCATATCTCCGCGCAACCGATCATATCCCGCGTGGCGCAATCATATCTCCCCGCTAACCGATCATATCCCGCGCAGCCCGATCATATGTCCGCGCTAACCAATCATATCCCACGGGGCCCGATCATATGTCCGTGCTAACCGATCATATCCCACTGCAGACCAACCATAGATGATACCGAATGCCGCCCGTACAATCCTACTACTGAGAATTATCGATAGTTGTGCGAGGAAGGCAAGCCGGAAATTAGCGCAAATCCATTCAAAGTTTGGAAGCACTTAGTTGCTTCCAAGGAGCTATATAAACAGTAGAATATCGGACAAACTTTGGACCTTCAAACCTAATCACGATATTAAAGTAATATCTCACTATAATAATAGGCGCACTATTCAAATTAGTTTAGAATTCGAAGTAAATTCACTGTCAAACAATTTGTAGATTTGTTATATTAAATCTGTAGTCTGACAATCTACAAACAATATGAAAAGGGGGAGTTAAGTAGTGAAACGGTTTTTAGTAGCATTTTTATCCATCTATATGGCAATTACGATGGCATTGCCAGCATCAACGTTAGCTGCCCAAACAGTTGATACTGTCCAAGTTAGCCGAGCGACCCAACTAGAGGTTAGCCAATCCCTATTCTCACTTACGGAGATTCGCGATGTAGAGTTGGAAGTTGATTTTGGAAAGAAAGTAGACCTAACCAAACTGGAATTTCAATTTGGTGGGAAAAGTCTATCGGAGTGGAAGATGTGGGATGCGAAAGCGGAATCATATTCTGGGGATCCATTCATCATTGTTAAAAAAGAACCACACTATGTCGGCGGTACAACTAAGATTGCCGCTGAACTAGAGTTTGGACTACCTTTTAATACGGACAATCTATCAACACGGTCAATCCGTGTCATCTACAAAGAGCTAATTGGAGACTATGAACTTGCTCTGGTTGATGCTGCAAATGATTTAAATGCATCAACGACTGTAAAGTTAAATGTCTATGACCAATATCTCGACTGGGAAGCTATTAAGCCATCTATTGATAGTATTTTTGCCGAGTCAAATAAATTAAACGATCGCTATTTAGAGTATCAAAGCCCAGGTAAATCTGTCGAGGGCCGCGACTTTCACCTTGTAGTACTTGCAAAAGATAAAGAAGCAGTGGATAAGTATCTCAATCAAACACTACCGACTGCGCTTGAAAATCCGGAAGAGCTAATGAAGAAGATTAAAGACGGCACGATGGGTGATTATCAAGTTCCAGTCTGGTTCAATAATATCCATCCAGATGAAGTGGAAGGAATCGACTTCCAAACAGAGCTGCTAAAGAAATTCGCGATGGAATCACAAGTGAAATTCACATCAACGGATAAAAATGGTGATTCTGAAGAAGTCATTTTGGATATGGACAAAGTATTAGATAATATTATTTTTATCTTTAACTTTTCACATAACCCGGACGGACGTGTCCTGAATACGCGCGCTAATGCACTTGGATTTGATTTGAACCGTGACAATGCTTACCAAACACAGGTCGAAACGATTCAATTGAATCAGGAAATTGCGAAGTGGACACCGCTTACAATGGTAGAAGGGCATGGCTATGTAAATGGATTCTTAATTGAACCGGCTACACCGCCGCATAACCCGAACTTTGAATATGATTTACTTATTAAAAGCATGACTGAACAGGCACATGAAATGGGGAAAGCGGGAATTGGTAATTCTAATTTAACTTCTTATTTCCTAGCTTCAGAAGGCTATAAAGATGGATGGGATGACATGGGTCCTTCCTATACACCTATCTTTTCAATGCTTCATGGAACTCTTGGACATACTGTCGAGGTGCCAACTTTAAGTCAGGACTCTTTACGCGCTATGGTAGGTACTGGCCTTGGAGCTACAAACTATGTCCTTGAGAATAAAGACGAGTTATATTTAAACCAGCTTGAAATTTTTAGTCGTGGAATTAAAGGACAAGACAATCGTCTCGTTGATCCATTGTTAACAAATGCAGCTGGAGAGTCAATTGGTCGGGTTCGAGGGGATCATGAAAACTTCTTCCCGGATTACTATGTATTACCGGCTGATGCAAGAAATCAGAAGAACGTGCTAGAAGTTTATAATATGGTAACGTATTTAATCCGCAACGGTTTAACAGTTGAACAAACGACTAAAGACATAATGATTGAAGCAACTACTTATCCGAAAGGAACTTATGTTGTTCCGATGAAACAAGCAAAGCGCGGCTTGGCGAATGCGATGCTTTATAAAGGCGATGACGTTTCTGATTGGGAAGCAATGTACGATCCCGTAGTCGTTAATTTCCCAGCGCTTAGAGGTTTTGACGTCGTTGAAGTACGTTTTGGAGAAGAAGAAGGATTCGAAGGAAATACAACTAAGGTTAGTGCAATCGAAGTTCCAGCAAGCGAAGTTAAGAAAACGGCTACTAGACAAGTACTAAAAAACACTAATAATGACACAATCAAACTTGTGAACAAACTCCTTGCAGAAGGAAAACAAGTCGGCTTGGTGCAAGAGGAAAAATTCGGATTCCGTAAAGGCGATTTCGTAGTTAATACAAATGATTTACTATCCTACGTCGAGGATTATACCTTTGAAGCGAATCCTTTACCAGCATACAATGCGTTTGAAATAAAGTGGATTTCGGAGCCAAAGGTAGCAGGAAGTGGTTCTAGTCAATTGGCATTTTCGTTGAAAGAGCTAGGCTTTAAGCTAGTTGATGAGAAAAATGCAGAAGTCATTATCTCTGATAGTACTTTGCCGCAAGATTTATCAGGTAAAACGTTCGTAGGTATTGGTAACAGTGTACTAAAAGCTGTTAAAGATGCAAAGTTACTAGAAGGATTCGATTATGTAACGACTCAAGGTGGACATGAAGGACTTGTGAAAGCGACAGTAAATGTCAATCACCAATTAACTTCTGGTTATAAGGCAGATGAACTTCTATATACAACGAGGGGTTCATGGATAACTGAAGTGCCTGTGGATGCTGAAGTATTGGCAACAGTCAAAAATACGGATGATTTCTTCGTTTCGGGATGGTGGCCTGGACATGAAGGAGCGCAGGGGCAAACATTCGCCTTTACGCAGCAGTTGGAAGATTCAACAGTGACGCTATTTGCGAACGACTTAGCATTTAGAGCCCACACGAAATACTATTACCGCATGCTTGCGAATAGCATCTATGCTTCGGCAAGTGAAGATACAACGGCAGAGTGAGTAGTTGATGCGAAACCGGCTACCGCCAAGTTAAATTCGAAGCAAAATAGAAAATTTCAAAGTATTAAGGGGACCCAGTCATTAATACAATGACTGGGTCTATTTGCTTCTGCTAAATTGAAATCTCTAGGATTTGTCATTTTCATAGGCAGGTCATTCATATACTAGCTGGAGCCGATCATATCCGCGTGCAGACCAATCATATCTCCGCGCTAACCGATCATATTCCGCGTGACCCAATCATATCTCCGCGCGAACCGATCATATCCCGCGTGGCGCAATCATATCTCCGCGCAGCCGATCATATCCCGTGTGGCCCGATCATATCTCCGCGCAGCCGATCATATCCCGTGTGGCCCGATCATATCTCCACGCAGCCGATCATATCCTACGCGACCCGATCATATCTCGACACAGCCGATCAAATCCCGCGCTAACCGATCATATCTCGACGTAGCCGATCAAATCCCACGCGACCCGATCATAACTCCGCGCTACCGATCATATCCCACGTGGCCCGATCATATCTCCGCGAAGCCGATCATATCCCCCGATGAACCGATCATATCTCGACATAGCCGATCAAATCCCACGCGACCCGATCATATCATGACGCAGTCGATCAAATCCCGCGCTAACCGATCATATCATGACGCAGTCGATCAAATCCCGCGCTAACCGATCATATCATGACGCAACCGATCATATCCCAAGTGACCCGATCATATATCAGCCCCAACCAGTTTTTTCAGGGTATTCAATAAACTCAAAGTCTGTTAAGGTAATTATATAGTTCAAGAGGGATGCCTTCAGCCTGATCGCTATGAATGATTGGGATAAAGGAAGGCGTTTTTTCATGCCTATAAACAGGTTCATACCCAAGAGGGTTAATTGAAAAGGAGGTTTTTGTTATGAAGAAAGTATTTACTGTCTTGCTGGCATTTACTATTGCGATAGGCTTCTCATTCAGTTCGGTGAATGTTGAGGCGGCTAGCCCGAAAGTCGTGACATATAAAAATTGCACAGAGTTAAACAAAGTGTATAAAGGCGGCGTAGCAAGATCTGCATCTATTAAAAATGTAGGCGGGGAAACGAAGTACAAGCCATTTGTATCTCAGGCAATCTATGATGCGAACAAAAAAAGCGACCGCGATAAAGATTTAATCGCGTGTGAAAAGTAACTATAAAAGTAACGAAACAGCTTCAGTCCAGATGGATAGGAGCTGTTTTTTACTATAGTGTCTGGCTAGGCTTGGTTGTTGTTACACTAATTCGGACTTCAAATTTATAAGTATCCGCTCCCGATGTTTCTTTTTACCAGCTACTTTTATACCGAATTACTGCACATATTCTGCGAGTGTAAATCCTCTCCTATACAACAAGTGGACAGACTTTTAAGTGCACGTTTGACTAATAATTTATTCATTCAGCTATAACGGGAGCCACTAAACCGTGCACGATACATTGTATTCCAAGGTGATTAAATCATAGTTCATTAACAGTGGTTAAAATTACAGTAATTCGTTACGTATTACTGATGTTGTGTAAGTGGGGTAGTTGCATTACGATAACTAAGTGTTACTGAAGGAAATTCCTTCATATAATATATCTTCCACTGTTAATCACCCACGGAAATTTAGAATTGAAGTTAAGATGCTTCTTGGGCATAATAGAGAAGAAGAGCTTTGATGATCTATTTTTAATTGAGATAGCTGAAGAGGCTCACCTAATAGGAAATGAGTTACTGCCCTATCTTGATAAAAGATGAGTGGGAGTTGAAAGTGATAGACTGTTATTGAACCCGTAGAAAGAAGTCGGACATGTTAGATGAATAGTAATTTATGACTTAAATTGATAAAACCACCTAGAAGGGGAGAATGTCGAATTGGTAATTCCGTTAACATTAAATCAATCACATGTATCTATAAGTAAGCTTGAGGAAGTATTTGGTACACAGGTGAAAACGATTCATCAAGAAATGAATAAGGGTACTTCTGAAGGTGCTGATTATTTGGGGTGGAAGAATTACCCGAATGAGATTTCGTCACATGAATTAGAGGATGCTCTGAAGGCGGCGAAAAAACTGCGTGAAAATGCAGATTTAGTTGTTGTCATAGGTATCGGAGGTTCTTATTTAGGAGCGAAAGCGATTCAAGACGCTCTATCACCGTATTTTGAAAAAAAGTCGGATGATCCTGAAGTACTCTTTGCTGGCCAAAACTTGAGCGGTGCATATATGAAACAATTATTAAGCTACATGGGGAGTAAAGAAGTTGCCATTATTGTTATTTCGAAATCTGGAACAACGACGGAACCTGCAATTGCTTTCCGGATTATGCTTGAATATATGGAAAACCGTTATGGTTCATCCGCAAGCGAACGAATTGTTGCGATTACCGATAAATCAGAAGGTGCTTTGAGGGAAATGGCTGTCCGTTCAGGATTTACGTCTTTCATTATACCAAATGATATTGGGGGCCGTTATTCTGTTCTCACGCCAGTTGGTTTAATCCCTCTTGCAGTAGCTGGTGTCGATATTGAACAACTCCTTGCAGGAGCAAAAAAAGCCATTCATGATCTCTCGAACGCAGATATAGGTTCGAATATAGCTTATCAGTATGCTGCTTTACGAACGCTACTGTTATCTGAAGGCTACAATGTCGAAATTTTAGCGAGCTTTTCCCCATCCTTTGAAACTTTCCATGAGTGGTGGAAGCAGCTCTTTGGTGAAAGTGAAGGGAAGGGCGGAAACGGTATTTTCCCTGCCGCCGTCGCATATCCTACCGACTTACATTCCCTCGGTCAATATATACAAGATGGTCAACGGATGCTCTTTGAAACGTTTGTCCATTTCACAGAAGAAGCGGAGGATTGTGCGATACCTTCATCTAAAGAAAACTTGGATGGCTTGAATTATCTATCGGATAAAACATTAAATGAAATAAATGAAGTAATGATGCATGGGGCTATGGAGGCGCACCGAGATGGAGGCGTACCTTTACTACGTCTTGAAGTGGCTAAGCAAGATGCCTATCATGTTGGTTATCTCATATATTTCTTCCAACTTTCATGTGCAATGAGTGCTTACTTACAGGGCCTAAATCCTTTCGACCAGCCTGGTGTTGAAGAATATAAAAACAATATCTTTAGATTGTTGGAGAAGCCCGGGCATGTAATAGCGGCTCTATAACAGGTGTAAGTTTTAGTGATCTACAACTTAATAAAATGAAGATCAGACATGTACGTAAATGTCTGATTTTTTTTTGTATATAGGAAATGATTGGGCTGGGGGGTGTATGTGATTGGTTATGTGGGGGTTATGATCGGTTGGCGGGAAATATGATCGTTGGTGTGGCGTTACTGATCGGTTGGCGGGAAATATGATCGAGCGTGTGGTATTACTGATCGGTTGGCGGAATATATGATCGTTCGTGCGGCGTTACTGGTTGGTTGGTAGGATATATGATCGTGCGTGTGGTATTACTGATCGGTTGGCAGGGTATATGATCGTTCATGCGGCGTTACTGATCGGTTGGTAGGAAATATGATCGTGCGTGAGGTAGTAATGACTGGTTGGTGGGATATATGATCGAGCGTGTGGTGTTACTGATCGGTTGGCGGGTTATATGATCGTTTGTGTGGCGTTATGATTGGTTGGCAGAGGATATGATCGTTCACGCAGGGTTATGATCGGTTGGCGGATTATATGATTGTTCGTGTGGTATTACTGATCGATTGGCGGAATATATGATCGTTCACGCGGCGAATGTGATTGATTACCGGTGGAATATGAACGTCCTATACAAGCGGATGAGTTTGAGGAATAATATTTGGCTAATAATGGATAAACTCTCTAAGGGTAGCGTGCACAAGGAGATAATTCTCTTTTGTGACAACAAAAAGTACAGTGGGAAAATTCGAGGCGATTCTTTCAGGCTAGCACAAGACTTTTGTAAACGAATGAATTACAATAGTATTCATAAGATAACAAAAACCGACAAATTTCGATAAAATGTAGGTTTTTTGTGGATTGCTCTAAAGGGAAGAGGGTTAATTTCATTTGTTACATTATGAAACGCATAACTTAGGTCCTCAGCATGAGTGGGTCGTATTTCTTCATGGCTTGGGTGGGAATTCGAATATATGGTATAAACAAATAAAAGAGTTTAAAAAGCATTTCAATCTTCTCTTCATTGACTTAAGAGATCATGGCGGTTCTGCTAATTATGAACCTGAAATGCTGACATATACACCTGAAATTTTAGCTAAAGATGTCGTAATGGTAATGGATTCCCTTTCTATTGAAAAGGCTCACTTTGCGGGGATTAGTTTGGGTTCTGTTGTCTTACATGCGATGCATATTTACGCACCCGGTAGAATTAAAAGCATGATTTTAGGCGGGGCAATTATCCGGTTAACAAGTGTTGCGAAAGTGATTCTGAGAACAGGAAATTTGCTTAAAAGTGTGGTCCCCTATATGTGGTTGTATAAAACATTTGCACGTATCCTTATGCCTAAAGCACACCATAAGAAATCAAGGGACGTTTTCATCCTAGAAGCAAAGAAAATCCGTCAAAAAGGGTTTATTAAATGGTATCGATTTGCTGCCAAGGTTTGTGAAATTTATCCGCGAATTGATTGTGAAAAACATGAAATTCCCAAGATGTACATCATGGGTGATCAAGACTATATGTTTCTTGGCCCCGTTGAAGAAGATACGATAAAGGATAAAAGCGCTAGATTGCATATTATTGAGCAATGCGGCCATGTCTGTAATATTGAGAAGCATAAAGAGTTCAATCAAATAGCCATACAGTTTATCAAGGAACAAGTTAAAGTGGAGCAGGAATTATTAGCAACTAGTAAGCTTGTTAGTATTGCGTAATGTTAAATGAGGACCAGCCTGGATTGTGAGGGCTGGTTTTTTGTGTTAGTTAAAAAGCAAGAAGACGTATTTCGAGTGTACATTTACAACCCCATTGTAGAAAGTATGTTCCTAAGCATGTTATGATTATAGTAAAGATACGTAAAAGAATAGTGAAAAGGGTGGAAGCGTCATGGATAAGAAAGAACAACAGTTATTTGCACACTACTACAACAAATTTGTTGAAAGAAGTTTTGATGAAAAGGACTTCTATAGTTTCATGATGTTGGTTCGAGACGATGCGCATGGAATTGATAGTGTTAATGGGCTTGCCGATTTCATCACGCTGAGGGAGAAGAGCTCGGGATATGTAGGGGAGTACCTAGGAGACTGCAAACAGGTTATCGCAAATTTGGGTAATGGGGTCAAAGCTAAAAAAATTGAGGATATCTTCTCGTTTAAAGAAATAAGGAATGGTTTTAACGCGCTGTTTTTGAAAAATGGCTTTGAGAAATTACCTGCTGAAATCATCAATGATTTCATTTTATGCACGATTTCTTTATTGCAGGACGTAAAATTAGTATCGGGTAATTTGAATAAAGAAGTGGGACATCTGAGTTTTGCTGTTTCCAGCAAAGAAGTATTTTTGATGGGGAACATGAAGACGTTAAACAAAGGCCGCTATATTCCAGTTACATTTCAGGTTTTGTCTGTCAAGAATAGCTACGAGGCAATAACACCACAGGACAAAAATGATACACCGTATTTGTTTAACGAGGAACTGATTGAGGTTGTAAATATCGATGGAAATCTTGTAATAACGTTTCCGGAATAACTTTCTGGTGCAATGACATAAAACCTAAACTAAAACCAGCCAAGATTATAAATGGCTGGTTTTGCTGTTCATAGCTAAGAAAGTATACGTTTTTTTGACTTAGAATAATGTCTAGACGGCTCGGAGGCCCACAGGATGCGGGTTACGCAGCCATTGCCGTATTTTTCCGTTAAGCAAGATATGGGCAAGGCGATGAGTCTTGAAATGTCTGAACTAAAAGGCAAAGCTGAAGCTGGTTTGATCAGCAACGTTGTAAAAGCATTTTTGTAGTATAAAGAATTTCAGGTGCCACACTACGTGAAGCTATTCTGAAAATACAGTGGCAATCAGATTTACGGACCTCTTCCTGACTCCTTAGTATTATTATGGAATCGTATGATTTATTTTACTTTATTCCTAACACCGACACCCGCGCAAATTGTTTTCTGTCGAAAGACCCCCCAGAACAGGTACATTATAATCCATAAAAGCGCTCGAAAATTGCTATCTCAAAGAATAAAAAAACTCTTTCAAAATTACAAAGGCTAAGAAGTTCCATTAAATGATAAGTCGGAATGTTGTTGATTATTAAAAAGTATCGTTGTATTATTAACCTAATACTTATTAGGTGGGGATACACAATGAGAGAAAAATTATTGAAAGCGGCTATTTATCATTATTCACGTTACGGTTATCAAGGTGCAACGATGCAAAAAATTGCTACAGAAGTTGGCATTAAGCCTGCTTCCATCTACTTTTTTTACCAAAACAAAGAAGCTCTATTTATTGCAGCATTCCAGAAGTTATTAGAAGAACACTTTAGTCAGATGAAAAAAATTATGGATGAAGTAGAAAACTCCCCAATAGAAGAGATTTTCTGTAGTTTGCTACATGGTACTGTCTCATTCCATAAAGAAAAAGAAGAAGAAACGGCGGCTTATATTTCATTGATCACTTCTCCTCCGCCAGAGATAAAGCAGTTTCTGAAAAATCATATGGAGCAATTTGATAACTGGCTCATACAATCGCTAAACACTTCTTTAAAGCATTACTACCCATCCATTTCTGATCAACAAAGTGTCAATGTAACAAAACAATTTCTTTTACTAATGGACGGCATCTTTTGGGAAATGAATATGTACGATGAAAATATTTTGTCAGAGCAACTCCAACATGCTTTCCATCTAACAACTCTAATTTTGAGGGGTATTGAAGATGCAAAATGATTATGCTCGAGAAGTTGTACCGATGCATGAACGTAAGAAATGGTTTTCCATCAGTCTAATCTGGATTGCTGTTGGAATTGATTTATCTGCTATGCTATTTGGCGCACAACTCGGGGCAGGAATGGCTTTTAATGACGCCTTGCTGTCTGTGGTAATCGGATCTCTGATATTGGGTGTTCTAGCTTCATTTTGTGCATACGTTGGGGCGGCTACTGGATTATCAACGTCTATGATTTCTCGTTCCGCCTTCGGAAGTTCAGGCGCGAAAATTGTTTCGGCCTTTCTTGCTATCTCGTTAATGGGGTGGTTTGGTGTACAAGCTGGTTTTTTTGCCGAAAACGCAACTGTTGCTATCTCCGAGGCAATCGGAATTCAATTACCCATTCCGCTTCTAGCTGGAATAGGTGGATTGCTGATGATGTTAACGGCAATGTTCGGATACCGTGCAATAGAGAAGCTCAGTTCTTGGTCTGTACCACTATTAATCATATTAGTGATTCTCGCGGTTGGAATGGCCATCACTAAATTTGGCACTGCTAGTATCAAGGCCCCTGTAGAAAATACATTCTCGATAGGAATGGCAATCTCACTGGTGATTAGTATCTTTGTTGTAGGTGCGGTAATTTCACCGGACATTTCACGCTGGGCTCGAACAAAAAAAGATGCAGTTCTAGCTTCTTTCTTTGGTTTCTTTATTGGCAATAGTTTTATGTTGGTCATTGCGATGATTCTATCCCGTGTCATGAATGAAGATAATTTGACGACGATTATGCTGACTGTCGGTCTTGGGATTCCGGGTATTCTCGTATTGATTTTGGCGCAGTGGACAACTAATACGAGTAATGCTTATTCTTCTGGACTCGGTTTAGCTGTTATTTTTACAAAGACTAGTAAAGCGAAATTAACTTTTGCGGCAGGTACAATTGGGACGCTTATGGCCGTTTTCGGGATTTATGGAAACTTCATTAACTTCCTAAGTATTATCACAATGTTTATCGCACCAATAGGCGGTGTGTATACGGCCATTTACTATATAGGTGGGGCAAAAATGCTGTCATTTGAATCCTCTGCAAAGTACAAAGCATATCCGTTGATCGCTTGGGGGATGGGGACTTTAGTGAGCTGGATGACATTGGAGAATCCAATTGGACTGGGACTTTTCAAACTGACAACAATTCCATCTTTAGATAGTTTCATCATCGCTTTTGTTACACAGGGAATTTTTTGTTTTGTCATTAAACGTCAATTTACGAAGGAGAATCAGTATGAAGTGGTTAAATGAAGAAGATATCGAGCACATTGCAATCGGAGCATCCGTTCTTGGAACAGGTGGGGGCGGGGATCCCTATATAGGGAAATTAATGGCCCTTCATGCGATTCGTAAATATGGGCCGGTTCAAGTAATTACGATGGATGAGTTGAAAGAAGATCATTGGATTGTCCCTATTAGCGGGATGGGGTCGCCCAGTGTACTCGTCGAAAAAATTCCTTCATTCGAAATGTTAATGGCACCTTTGGTTGCGTATGAAAAAGCAAGTGGTAAAAAAATTGATATTGTTATGCCAATCGAAATTGGTGGGGTTAACTCATTGATTCCCGTGGCTGTAGCAGCAATGAAAGGCATCCCGATTTTAGACGGTGATGCAATGGGACGTGCCTTTCCAGAAGCTCAAATGGTTACTTTTCATCTTGACGGGCTAAAACCTGAATTGGTCACGATTGCAGATGAAAAAGGAAACACGGTCACGATTGAACCGGCAGATGGCCACTGGAGTGAAAAAATTGCTCGTAGTATTACTATCTCGATGGGAGGATCGTCAATTGTAGCTGATTATGGAGTGACGGGTACACAAGCGAAAAAAAGCGTCATTCCTGGTACATTGACACTTGCTCAAAAAATAGGTGAGATACTGAAACAGCCACGAAATGGAGCAGTGCATCCGATCGAACAAATGCTTACATTATTAGATGGACATCAATTATTTAGAGGAAAAGCAGTTGAAATTAAGAGGGGAATCGAGGGTGGATTTACGAGAGGGAAAGCTGTTTTTGAAGGCAGCGAAGAAAATGATCTTGATTCTTGCGTGCTATCCTTCCAAAATGAACATCTTCTTGCTGAAATAAATAACAAACCGATTGCTATGACACCAGATTTAATTGCTGTTTTAGATGAAGAAACGGGCATGCCCATTACAACAGAAGGTTTGAGATATGGAGCTCGCGTCATCATTGTAGCTTTCCCGGCGAACGAGAGATGGCGGACGCCAATTGGTATTGAGACGGCAGGCCCGCGTTATTTCAAGTATCCATATGACTATACGCAATTAGAAATACTGATAAAGGAGTTTGTGCCTTCATGATACGGTTAGGAATTGACGTTGGCGGTACCAATACAGACGGAGTTCTGTTGAATACAAAAAATGAAGTAATCTGCAGTACAAAAACGCCCACCACAAAGAATGTTTTTTCAGGGATTCAAACGACAATTAAAGAACTACTAGCTAGTTCTGCGGTCAATGTCAGAGATATTAAAATAGCAACACTAGGCACGACGCATTGCACAAATGCAATCGTGGAGAGGAAATCATTAAATAGAATTGGAATCATTCGCATTTGTCTTCCTTCTGGAACAACGGTTCCTCCACTTGTCGACTGGCCAGAAGATTTAGTCGATAAATTACAGGCTAAAACCGCTTTGATTCACGGAGGTTACGAATTTAACGGCTCCCCAATTACAGGTATTGTGCGAGATGAATTAATAGAGACTGTCGAGTTGTTTAGAGACTCAGTAGATTCGATTGCTATTACAGGTGTATTTTCTCCGGTTCTAGCCGATCAGGAAAAAGAAGTAGCAGCTTTTTTCCGACAGGAGTTACCGCATATTCCGATTTCCCTTTCAAGTGAAATCGGTACGATTGGTTTAATTGAAAGGGAAAATGCAACCATTTTGAATGCTGCACTTAAGAATGTCATCAAGCATGTAGCAGAAGGCTTTGAGCAGGCATTGGTTAATGAAAGTATTCATGCAAAAATTTATTTCGGTCAAAATGACGGTACACTGATGACTAATGTCTTTGCTCAAAAGTACCCGATTTTCACCATCGCATGTGGGCCAACCAATTCAATTCGAGGGGCTTCATTTTTATCGAAAGAGCGCAATGCAATTGTCGTGGATATTGGTGGTACGACGACTGATATCGGCGTATTAGCAAATGGATTCCCGAGACAAACTTCTCTTGCTGTTGAAGTGGGTGGTGTCCGTACCAATTATCGCATGCCTGATATCTACTCACTTGGTTTAGGGGGCGGTACTCAAGTAACTTTAGAAGACAGTGCATGGAAAATTGGTCCTGAAAGTGTGGGTTATCAACTGCCCGAGAAAGCACTCATCTTCGGTGGTGAAACACTAACTGTGACGGATGTTGCTGTAGGAGTAGGCATGATGCAGATGGAGAATGCGCAAGAAGAAAAACTTCTTTCCATTCCTACACAAGAAATTTACCCACAAATTGTCGAAATGGTAGAAAAAGCAATTGATCGCATGAAAACAAGCGGGGATGACGTGTCAGTCGTGCTGGTTGGTGGTGGTGCAGCCTTGATGCCTGCCACATTAAAAGGTGCGAGTCGTATTATCAGACCCGAACACGCGGGAGTGGCAAATGCAATTGGTGCAGCACTTGGCGACATTAGCGGTACATGTGAAAAAATTTACTTGCTCGAAAATCGCGCTCACCATGAAGTGATTGAAGAAGCAAAACAAGAAGCAATCCAAGCGGCTATTACGGCAGGCGCAGATCCTGATCAAATCGATATTATCCAGTTGGAAGACTTTCCATTGGCTTATATTCCAGGGGAAGCAATCTTGGTTAGAGTGAAAGTTGCTGGGCCTCTTTTGTTGGAGAGTGTGAAGTGATTTTGAATTATTTTGTAACCTGCTACTCTTTTTTACTTTTAAGGTTTTATCTGTTAAGAATAGCTACGAGGCAATAACACCATAGGACAAGAATGATACACCGTATTTGTTTAATGAGGAATTGATTGAGGGTGTGAATATCAAAGGGAATCTTGTGATAACGTTTCCTTAGTAATTATCTGGTTCAATTACATTGGGTGCAAATGAAAACCTGCCATGGACTGGACTAAGAATTCCTCACTCTACACGCTTCGGCGCTGGATGGTCTATGTCGAAATCGCATTACGTTATCTATAATTGCGGTGGAGATGAATAAAAGTCCTATTATGATGGATAGATTCAGAAATCCCTACTCTACACGCTTTGGCGCTTTGTGGATGCCTCCCGCGATAAGCCAGAAAGAAGACCGCTTTCAGTCTTATCGCTCCGGCTACCACGAAGACGCGCCTTCGCTGGATGTTCCAATGTATTTTTATAGAATATAGTATCCCTGTTTTTATTTTAAGGAAGTGTCACTTTCTTATAGAGGATCACATAATCTTTGAAAAGTTAGCAAAGAATACAATATACGTCGTGCTAGAGTGCCCGAAATTACATCTTCGGGCACTTACCAAGTTATCTATTCATTTCTTTCAAAGCAACTGCATTTTTGGCTTGAATAGTGTAGGAACGCAGCAGGCGATTAGTCGCAACAGGAGTCACTTCTAGCTGCTCTTGCCCCTCGGTAAAAAAGTGTCGTGATTATTTCGCCGAAAGCAGGCCGGAAATATTCCAGTGAAAATGGCGGTATTCAAGCCCTTCTCGCCAGTGTTTTAGGTAGGTGAATGGTTAATCATCAGACGTGTTAACTAAATGACATAAAGTCCAAATTAAAACCAGCCAAGATCGTAAATGGCTGGTTTTGCTGTTCCTAAGCTATGTATTACGCGGCACTACTGGACAATCTCCAGTCAGATTATGCTTGGTATTCTTTTTCACCTTCCGTCGAAAGTGCCCCCGTGCGGGACAGAGGAGTGCCGCCTCTCTGTGATTAGTAGTATATGCGCGAATGCCTAGACATATACCTGTTGATCGTCTCACCGGTGTAACGAACAAATCTAGCGACAAGCGGTGTTGGAAGAACATTCTATTTGTTAAATGCCGACTATCTATATAAGTTGAACTAATGATCTTATAAATCTCCAGCGAAGGCGTCTACTGGGGTAGCCGAAGCAATAAGACTGACAGTGGTTTTCTGTCCGGCTTATTGTGGGAGGCATCCCCTAGCGCCGAGCGTTGTTGGTAGGATTCTTTATTTCAACTTATATAGTACAGATTTTAGTGTGCTACTGCTGAATGGGTAGTGGCCTTTTTTGAGAAAATCCACCAAGTAGTAGCTTTCCATGTGGTATCAATTTTTGAATGATGATTGAAACCACGATTGGAATGACCAATCCAAATGCTGTGAATCCAATAATGCCATATGTGAAGTAATCATTTAACAAAATATCTGTAAAGATGTGCAAGTACATGATCGTTAGGGAGTGCTTCTCGATCCTTTGCAGCCAATTGAGTGACAGTTGAGTAGCGATGAGTTGGAATACGCCCACCAATACAAGTGTGAATGAAAGTGGAATGATCAAATCTAAAACGAAATGTTCATAACGCAAAAATTTCATGCTCAAATGATAGTCAATTACATTAAAGTTATCAAGCAAAACTGCTGTCACACTACCGATCAATCCCGCGGTTAACCATCTTTTCGAAACATTCATCCAAATACTCTTCATATAATAACCGAGTGAAAAATAGACGACTGCCATGAGTGCAACATCGATGTTCCAAATCATTGGGATTGTTTGAGAAGCAGTATCTGGTGATCCACCAATGACGCGCATCGCAAACAAACTTTCAAAATGGGCAATACTATAAAAGATAGCCAAAATAATAATTTGTTTCGTACGACTAAAGTATTTTGTCATCCATAAGAAGAACAAATACGTAAAGAAAAGCGTAGTTACAAACCAGAATACACCATATGCACCACGTGCAAAACGTCCGCCGACAGCGAGTGTCCACAAATCATTTACATACCATGATAGATCCATATTGCCTGAACCAATTTCTATCCCGTAACGAATCAGCGTAATGCTGACGAGGAAAAACAAATAGGGGACAATCAATTGCATAAAACGTTTTTGAATGGACAGTTTCATTAAGCCCTTTTCTACAACAGGCTTAAAAAACAAACCACTTAAAATAAAGAATGCTGGCATGTGAAACCAATAGATATACTTCGCCAGTGGGAAATCGAGCTGTCCAGGATAATGACCAATGACGACAAGAATCATTAAAAATCCTTTGGTGACATCCACCCAGGATAAACGTTTCTTATTCATAATCAAACTCCTCAAGAAAATTGACGTATATCTAGTGTACAACGTATCAGTAGTTGGGAACGGTATGTAACAGAATTGACTCGGGATTGAAAGAAAGGTAGCAATGCTTGGAGATATTTCCTTGATTTATTACGGATAACTAATTTAACTGACTATTTAACGTGGTTGGATAGAGAAGCTACAGGGGAACTATCAAGGCACGCACCTTTCAAAGCAGCAATGTTCCAATATAATTGACTTAGAATCATCTATATTCAAAAAAACACCCCTCGATGATTTTTAGTCGGGGGGTGTTGTCTCGTCACTTCATGTATTCAATTTCAACTTATATCGCGTAATTACTTCCACAACCTCATCCCGAGTCTCATGCAACAATGGAAGGGCAATGTTTTTTTGTTCTTCTTCTATTCTATATGAAGGACCCGCTACCGTGATTGAGCCGATAATTGTGCTATCGACTAGTAGCGGAACTGCAAGTGCGACAACGTCAGGTGTATATTCACCTTGGCTTTCGGCCCAGCCATTTTTGCGAATTAAAGATAACTCATTACGCAAATCAGTAGAATCTGTCATCGTTTTCCCAGTGTATTTCACTAATTCACCAGTAATCACTTTTTCTCTGGTTTCTTCAGACATATATGCCAATATTGATCGGTAAGAAGCTCCTACATAAAGTGGAGCACGGCTGCCGGCTGAAACAGAGAACTTTACCTTGTTTTTAGGTTCGATTACCATCAGTGTGACAGCTTCTCCCTTATCCAGGACCGTTAGAAAAACAGATTCTCCTGTTTTCTCGCTTAACTTCTCTAGAATAGGGTTAATAAGAGTACTAATATTTAGTCCCTCATAAAAAACCGTACCCAATTCCCAAACAACTGAACCTAATGAGTATTGTTTAGTAATCGGGTCTTTACTGACGAAACCGTTCCGTTCCAATGTCTCCAGAATTCGATAGATATTGGTGTGATTCAGTTCCATTTCATGTGCTAATTCCCGGCCACCCCAAACAGGCTTGCTTTTGGAAAACATTCTCAATACCTCTAAAGCTAGATTCACTGTCTTTAACATTAATATACTCCTTTTATACGAGCAATTATAGATATTGGATATCATACTATCATCCTACTATTTTTCGTATAGGAAATCAATTACAGCCGCAGCATACACTTTTGCGCAGCGGATTATATCTTCTACTTGTACTTTTTCATTGTAGCCATGGATACTTGGAAGATAGGCAGGCCCGTATTGTAAGACTGGAATATTATAATCTCTAAAATGTCTTGCATCACTGCTTGCCCACTGCATAACGCCATAAGCTTCATGATCAGTAACGAACGTAATATTGTCCACAATTGCGCGGCAAACTGGATCTTCTGCAGAAGTGTAGTTAGCATGACTTTTAAATCCGAACAATCGAATGGAATAACGGATGCCTAAACTATCTAAAGCATCTTTTAGATACAGAGAAACTTCGTCATGTGTAATTCCGAATGGTAGGCGGCAGTCTACTTGTACTTTACAACTTTCTGGAATAATATTTGATTTTGTTCCACCTTGAATTGTTCCGATGTTAACCGTGATTTTTTCCAGCACAGGCTGAAATTTCAGTCTGTCTTTTTCAACTTCGCGCATATAGCGTTGGGATACTTCGATTAACGGTTTAATTTCATCCGGGATGGTAATGTTTAGATCCCATAAATCTTGAATTTTATCGATGGCTTTAATGGCATCAGTGATTGCATTATTCCCGGCAATTGGTGAAAGACTACCGTGTCCTGGTGTACCGAACACCTCGAGCTCAAACCAGTAAGACCCTTTTTGACCGATCGTCGGGTTGTACGGAGAAGAAGGTTCTGCGATGAGTGCACCATCGCCTGCAATCAGCTTGTTTTCGAGTAACCAAGGCACCCCGAATTCGCCACCCGTTTCTTCATCGGGAACTATCGCTAATGTTAATTGTCCAGGAAGCTGAATGTCCATCCGTTTCATTAGACCGTAAACAAAAATGAGTCCCGCTAGTCCAGCTTTCATGTCACTCGCACCGCGTCCGAGCATCCAGCCATCTACAACCTCACCAGAGAATGGATTGAAATCCCATTTCGTTAAATCGCCTGCTGGAACAACATCCGTATGCCCGCAATAAATGAGATTTTTACCTTCTTTGTTGCCATACGAAGAGATCAGGTTGAACATTTTGTCGCTTGCCTCGTGCCACTCAGGCTCTAAATCATATTGTTTTAAGTAATCTGTGATAAATTGGCTGATATCCGTAGAGTCTCCCGGTGGATTTTCACTTGGAATTTGGATAAGGGAACTGCATAGTTCAATTAGTTCGTCTTTTCTTTTTTCAACTTCATCGATTAATAATTGCTTGAGTGCTATTGTATCAGTCATACTGCTTCCACCTTACTTCCTTTTGTTTGGAGGTGATTCATTGTGCCGTATAGTTTTTCAATCAATTCAAATTCAGTCTCATCGTAGAAGTCACATTTACCTTCACCAAATGATTTTGCAACTTCGATTGCAAAACGAACAACTTGTTCAACATCAGTAGGGTGGGAAGCACCGGTTGCACAGCCGGCTACAGCCGTTTCTGTCGTAATTGCAACTCCGACAACCGGTGCATTCGTTGCAACAGCAGGCTGTAAAATACTGTTTACATGGTAAAGTCCATTGCCATAAGGCGTAATATCCTGTGTTGTAATAGGTAGTGTGACAGGCAGGATTCCTGCAGATTGTGTGTAGATGTGTAAAAGATCATCACTGACTTTTAGTATGTAACCAGCTTTTACTGTAGGTGTAATTGCAAATCCTTTATGGTTCGTGATCATATTTCCCTTTGTCGTGTCAATGGAGATAATAGCATCCATTTCAGCCGTAACTTCATGTTGATTCATCGCAAGGATATCAACAGGCGAACCCATAAAAGCAACCGGCTCATGAGGAGTTGTCGGAGCATCTGGGCAAATATGTGTTGTTAACACGATATCGCCTTTCAGGTCATCACCTTTTCCAGACATATCAAGAAGTTTAGCAGCAGTAGAAATACATGCCAGCGCGCCATCTCCATCAGAAACGAAGCCCTTCATTTCCGGGCGTGCACCGATACCGCCTAAACGTCCGATAATACCGAGAGTAGGGGAAGTACCGCCTTTGGATTTTCCATTTTCGCCTGCAAGTGTAATTTTGATGAAATCAGTGGATCCTTTTTCACCGAAAACTGTTTCTACAGAAATGTCCCCGTTGGAAGAGATACCTTCCAAATAACTTTTGATGCTTTCTCCTGTTACAAACTTACTATCCATTAATTCAAGAACTTCCATTACGTGTTTGAGTGACATATTCATTTCCTCCTAGTTTTTAATATAGATGACAAGCGACTTGGTTTTCTGGTTCGATTGTCTGCAATACAGGTGCGTCGGTTTTACAAATATCCATCACATATTGACAGCGTTCATGAAAAGCACAGCCTGAAGGTGGATTAACCGGACTTGGTACGTCACCTGTCAAAATGACACGTTCCTTGTGTTCGAACGGATTTTCTTTTGGAATTGCAGAAAGCAGGGCCTTTGTATAAGGATGCTTCGGATCTTCGTAGAGCTGTTGGAAAGTACCTGTTTCAACGACTTTCCCTAAATACATAACTGCAATACGGTCACACATATAACGAACGACGTTTAAGTCATGTGAAATGAAAATATAGGTCAAGTTAAATTCCTTTTGTAAACTTTTAAGTAGATTGATGACCTGTGCTTGTACAGATACATCTAACGCCGATACCGGTTCATCGCAAATGATGACATCGGGATTTAGCGCAAGAGCACGTGCAATATTGATCCGCTGCTTTTGACCACCAGAAAATTCATGCGGATAACGGCGGGCATGGTAGCTACTTAGCCCAACTGTTTCCAATAGTTCGTGCACCCGTTGTTTACGGCTTTCTTTCGTGCCAATATTATGAATAACTAAAGGTTCGGCAATTAAAAACTCAATCGTCTTCCGTGGATCTAGTGAAGCATCAGGATTTTGGAATACCATTTGTATCGATTTCCTTGCTGCACGAACGTCTTTAGCGGATAAAGTTGCTAAATCTTTACCTTTAAACTCTACAGAACCAGCAGAAGGGTGAACAAGCTGATTGATTAGGCGTGCTAATGTCGACTTGCCGCAACCTGATTCACCCACAATACCGAGTGTTTCGCCTTTATAAACATCGAAGTTCACGCCATCAACAGCTTTGACACTTTGATGCGATTTCACAAAAGGAATGGCACTATGAATAGGAAAGTGTTTTTTTAAATCACGTACTTTTATAATCGATTCAGTCAACGTACATTCGCTCCTTTCTTTCTAAACGAGTCGTTGTCGTTTGGAAATGGCAGGATACAATATGATTCTCTTCTACTTCAATTGGCTCAGGTTTTGTTGTTAAACAAATCTCTTGGCCGAACGGACAGCGGTCATAGAAAGGACAACCCGGCATAGGCTTTCTCATGTCAGGAGGACTTCCCGGGATGGCAGGCAATTTCTCACCGTGAATTACGTCTTTTGTAATTTGTGACTCTAGTAACCCCCATGTATATGGATGGAGAGGGTTATTAAAGATTGTTTCTACCGTTCCGGATTCAACAGTTGAACCGGCGTACATGACAATCAATTTGTCGCACATTTCCCAGACAACACCAAGGTCATGCGTGATCATGATGATAGATGTATCGTTTGTTTGTTGCAATTTTTTCATCAAATCTAGAATTTGCGCTTGTACCGTAACGTCCAGTGCAGTTGTAGGTTCATCTGCAATCAATAGCTTCGGATTACATGACAATGCAATCGCAATCATAACCCGCTGCCTCATGCCCCCCGAAAACTCGTGCGGATACATGTTAATTCGCTTTTGAGGTTCCGGAATGCCGACCACTTTTAACATTTCAATCGCTTCTTTTTTAGCATCTTTTTTGGATATCACTTTATGGTTTCGAATCGCTTCGATGATTTGATTGCCAACTTTGAACACTGGATTCAAGCTCGTCATTGGATCTTGGAAAATCATTGCGATGTCATTGCCTCGTATCGCTTTCATTTCTTTTTCAGAGAGCTTCAGCAAGTCTTTGCCATCGAAATTGATGGTCCCGCCGGATATTTTACCTGGGGGGGAGGGGATTAGCCGCATTAAAGCGGTAGCTGTTACGCTTTTACCCGATCCGGACTCCCCGACGATACCGAGTGTTTCTTTTTTATTTAACGTGATATTTACACCATTTACGGCTTTCACTACAGAGGAGGAAGATCTGAATTGAACGTCTAAGTCCTCTATGCGAAGTAAAGTTTCCGACATATTCATCCCTCCAATCGTCAAATTTTCATTTTCGGATCTAGTGCGTCACGCAGACCATCACCGAATAAGTTAATACCTAACACCGTTATTAATATAGCGAGTCCTGAGAACGTAGCCATTTGAGGATTCAAGACCAGGAAATCTTTCCCGTCTTTCAAGATGCTTCCCCAAGAAGCAGTAGGTGGCTGGACGCCGAGACCTAGGAAACTAAGGGCAGCTTCTGAAATGATTGCGCCTGCAATGCTCATCGTTCCATATACAATCAGCGGCGCTAAACAGTTCGGCAAAATGTGATAGAAAATAATTCTTGGATGTGTGGCTCCCAATGAATTCGTAACTTCTATAAACTCCTCTTCCTTAACACTTAAGACTTGTCCACGAACAATCCGTGCAAATCCTGGAATATTAGCAACTCCGATTGCAATAATAACGTTTACCAGTCCTTGACCAAGTACCGTCATTAACGTAATTGCCAAAAGAATAAAAGGAAATGCGAAAAGTCCATCCATCGTACGCATAATAATCGAGTCAAGTTTCCCACCGAAATAACCAGCTAACAGGCCAAGCAAGGTACCTAAAATGGCCCCAAGCAGAACAGCTGAAACACCGACGATAAGGGAGATTCGGGCTCCATAGATAATTCGACTGAAAAGGTCACGGCCATAGTTATCAGTGCCTAAAAGATGACCTTCAGTTCCAGCACTCGCAAGTGTATTCGCAAGATCCATACTATTGGGAGTGTGTGTTGCGATTAAAGGCGCAAATACAGCTACGATGACCATTAAAATAGTAACTCCTAATCCAAAAGCGGCTAATTTATTTTTGAACAGCTTTTTAAGAAAACTCGCTTCTTTTGGAATTACATTATCCTTGGCAGTTGGACGAGAACTAGTAGGCTGAGTCAGTGTCATTTTCCACCGCCCCCTTTTTTCGAGAGATAATTGACTCGCGGATTGACAACTTTATAGAGCATATCTACTAGCAAGTTGACGACAACAAAGATGATGGCGATGAATAATACAGTTCCTTGTACAACGACAAAGTCCCTTTTATCGATGGCATCGACAATCAATCGTCCCATCCCCGGCCAGCTAAAGATTGTTTCTGTTAAAACTGCTCCTCCAAGTAGCATTGAAATTTGCATGCCTAGCACCGTCAAGATGGGTGTAAGAGAATTTTTAAAAGCATGTTTTGATATAACCCAAAACTCGCTGACCCCTTTTGCACGTGCCGTTTTAATATATTCTTGTGATAAAACCTCTAACATACTAGATCGTGTTATCCTGGCGAAAGTCGCCATTGGAATGGTGGCAAGTGTGATAGCTGGTAATGCAAGATGCTTGAGATAAGGGATGAGCCCTTCACTTAAGGTTCCCATTCCTGTTGCAGGAAACCACCCTAAACCTACGCTGAAATAAAGAACTAACATAACACCGAGCCAAAAAATGGGCATCGACACGCCGATTAGTGAAATTAACATAACCACATAATCCAAAATGGAGTTATGACGAGATGCAGAAATCATTCCTGCCGGGATACCAATAACCAGCGCAATGATTAATGCGGCTACTGCCAGGACAAGCGTATTTGGAAAGCGCTCCATGATCAATTCCGTTACGGGTTGGTTATAACTTAATGAAGTGCCAAAATCCCCTTGTAGCAAACCAGTTATATAACTGAAGAATTGTTGATATAAGGGTTCATTTAATCCCAATTGCTCCGTCAGCTTTTCTATATCTTCTACGCTGGCGGTAGGGCCTAGCATAACGGCTGCGGGATTTCCGGGTATTAGACGTGTAATGATGAAGACGATAATAGCTACAACAAAAACAGTAGGTAATAAATCAATCAGTCTTCGAAGAAAGTACTTACCCATTCACTTCCACCTCTCATTCTATTATTCTGAAACACTGGTTCACAATGTGAATTTAGGATAGCGTACCACCCTCTGAATAAAAAGTAAATGGTAAATCTTTAGAATTCTTAATTACCTGTGAGCCTTATAATGAAGTGACTTTTTGAATAATTATGCACGTTATAAGATATTAGAATCTTTTAAAATAATACTTTACATTTGATGATAAATCGTGTTAAGTTAGTAACTAATTTAACGCTGTTGAATCAGTGGTTCACAGTGTGAATCAAAATGGAAGTGGGGGGATTATATTGGGATATAAAAGGGCGAAAATGTTTTTAGTTGGTATTTCGCTGTTACTCGTATTAGCTGCTTGTTCAGGAAAGTCATCCACGCCAAGTTCTGATAGTAAGGACGGAGACAAAGGGGGAGAAAATAGTGGGGAACCTCAAGATGGAGGGACTTTGCAAATTGGCCTCTCAGCAAATCCACAAACACTTGACCCGGTTAAATATACAGGCGTATACGAATCACAAGTTATGCGTTCGGTTGCAGATACACTCGTAGTTTATAGTAAAGACTTGAGCGAGATCACTCCATCGCTCGCAACAGATTGGCAAATCTCTGACGACTTGCTTGTCTACACGTTCCAACTAAGGGACGACGTCTTCTTCCAACCTGGTGAATACCAAGACGGCCGTCAAATGACTGCCGAAGATGTAAAATATAGCTTGGAAAGATCAGTAAATGAATCTGTCATGAACAGACTTAATGGCGTTACAAAAGTAGATGTATCAGGTGAATTTGAAGTACAAGTCCATCTTGAAACTCCTAATGCTGCTTTGCTAGCTGTATTGACTGATGCTGGTAACTCAATTGTGCCAAAAGAAGAGGTTGAAGGATGGGGCGATGAGTTCGGTGCGCACTTAGTGGGTACAGGTCCGTTTGCCATTAAAGATTGGAAAAAGGATCAGCAAATTGACTTGGTAAGAAATGACAAGTATTGGGGCGGTAAACCGCATTTAGATGGTGTACGGATGAAAGTTATTGCGGACCCTAATATGATGACAAACGCATTGCGTTCAGGCGATATCGATGTCGCTTTGGATGTTAAAGGACAAAATAGAGAATTGATTAACAAAGACGAGAACTTTGAATTACTAACTATCCAAGCGCTATCTATTACGTATCTTGACTTGAATAATAAAGTTGGACCAACTGCGGACGTTAAAGTTCGTGAAGCGATTTATAAAGCAACAAATGTTGACGAACTAGTATCTGGTGTTAACCAATGGGGCGGTGCTGTCCGTTCTTATCTGCCACTTCCTACTGGATCTTGGGGCTACGATGAAGAACTAGAAAAACTAGTCCCAACTTATGAACCGGAAAAAGCGAAAGAGTTGCTTGCTGAAGCAGGCTATCCAGATGGCTTTAAAACAGAAATTTACGTTGGGGCAGCGCGAGTTCCATACGCAACAATCTTCCAAAATCAAATGAAAGAAAACCTCAACATCGATGTAGAAATTAAAGTCGTAGAGTGGGGAACTTACAGTGACACGGTATCTAAAGGGAATGCACCGATGTCCATTGGCGGCTGGTCATGGTATCCAGACCCGTACTTCTTCCTTTATCAGTTGTTCCACACAGATCAACTTAGTGCTTTAGGAAACGGGAAAGGCTATGACAACCCTGAAGTTGATAAACTGTTAGATCGTGCATTATCTGAAACGGCCGATCAAGATGAACGCGCAGCAATTTATCAAGAAGCATTGAGAATTATCTTGAAAGACGTTCCGCGTATCGAAATTGATGTTCAGGAAGCAACAGCGGGCATCAGTAAAAAAGTTCAAGGATATGAAGTGTCTGCGGATAACTCTATCCAAATCGTTCACCCGAACGGAGCAAATGTTTGGATTAAAAAGTAAGTAGTAAAATAGGTATTGCTGAAAAAAGTAGAGGGTCTGAGTCTCTGCTTTTTTCAGCGTATATATGAGGAGGAGTCATATGACAACTGTTATTAAAAATGGATGGGTACTAGATTCCAACAGTGGGGTGTTTAGTAAACAAGACATCTTTTTCACGGATGAATTATTGGCTAGCTGTGATGAAAGTACGATTTCTAAGACGATAGATGCTACTAATCTATACATTACACCCGGATTGATTGACACTTGCTCTCAAATTGGATTACGCGAAACAGGTGTCCGTTGGGAAGGCAATGATTCCTATGAGCCCCAACAAGAAGATCCGACACAACTATCTGTGACGGATGGCATTTATCCGTTTGATCCTTCATTTAAAGATGCAGTTGCATCAGGAGTCACAACTGCACATATCCTGTCCGCGCCTAACAGTGTGATAGGTGCAAAAACGGCTATCATTCATATGAATGGTTCTACCGTTGAAGAGATGCTGATTGATAATGAAGTAGGTTTTTCTTTTTCGATGGGTGATATTCCTAAAAAGTCCTTTATGGAACAAACAAAGATGCCTTTAACGCGAATGGGTATTGCTCAAAGGATTAGGACTACACTGAAGCGGTTAAAAAGATCAGGGGAATTGGACAACAGAAAAGTATTTGTAAGATGCCATCGAGCGGATGATATCGAAACCGCAATCCGAATTTCAAAAGAAGTGGATGTGCCAATCACATTAGTTCACGCGACAGAATGCGGACTAGTCGATAAAGAAGTATTGACGCATTCCAACAGTAGTATCGGAGGACCCAGTTTTCAAGCGATTGAACGATTGGAGCTGAAGAATCTGAAACCGGCGCTCTACAAAACGCTTCAAGATTCAGGCTTACGCTTCGGCTTTGCGACCGATCACCCCGTCAATTCTGTTACACATTTAAAACTCGAAGCATCGCTTGCTTTTCGCGAAGGGGTTTCATCTGAAGATGCATTGTTAGCCTTAACGAAAAATGCAGCTAAACTACTGGAAATCGATCATTTAACAGGCTCTATTGCACCCGGACTATTTGCCGATATCGTTATCTGGGATCAGCATCCGTTAAATTTAACTGCAAATGTCCTGCATACCTTCATTAAAGGACAAGAAGTTTACCGTAAAGGAGGATTTTAATGGTTACTGTATTGAAAAATGCCACACTTTATACAATGGACAAATCGAATACAGTCATTCAAAACGGTGAATTTTGGATACAAGGCGGTTTAATCACACATATAGGCACTGAAGTTCCTATTCCAAGCGAAGCTAAAGTAATCGATTGTTCTGGAAAGGTGATAACGCCAGGTCTAATCGATGCGCATACGCATGTCGGGATATGGGGAGAGATTAGTGAGCAGATAAATGATGCCAATGAATACTCAGATCCTTGGACGCCTTCGATGGCAGCAGTAGATGGGATTGATATTCGCCACTTTTCATTTGACTTAGCGGTTGAAGGAGGAGTAACTACGATTCAGACAGGTGCAGGCAGTGCGAATCCAATAGCTGGTACATGGAGTATCATGAAAACTGGTGGAGGAAGTTTGGAAAAACGTATTCTTGTAGAACGCAGTGGCTTAAAAGGAGCGCTTGGGGAAAATCCTAAAAATGTTTTTGGCAATCAATATCAAAAAAAACCGATGACGCGGATGGCTGTTGCAGATATTATACGTCAAGGTTTTCGCGATGCACAAAAATTGACGAAAGAGCAACGGGAAGTGGTAAGGGAAGATGAAAGTGAGCTAATGCCCTTTATACAGGTATTGGAACACGATATGCCGTTACGTCTACACTGCCATCGCGCTGATGATATTGCGACTGCTATCCGAATTGCAAAAGAATTCGATGTGTTGCTATCGCTTGAACATTGTACGGAAGGGCATATGATGTTGGACGCGGTTAAGAATAGCGGAGCGAGTGTGACGCTTGGTCCATTCATGTTGCCAGCAAGTAAATATGAAACGAGAAATTCCACGCCAATGGCACCGAAAATGTTTCATGATGCGGGAATACCATTTGCAATCATGACGGATCATCCATTTATTCCGATTCAATACCTTATTTATTGTGCTGCGGAAGCAGTTAAATTCGGATTGGATGAAATGGTAGCTTTAAAAAGTGTTACATATGAAGCAGCTCGACTTATGGGCGTAGACGAAAAGGTAGGTTCACTTGAAATTGGAAAGCATGCAGATTTTGTCATTTGGTCTCATCAGCCATTCCAGGCCCAAGCAAATGTACTCTCAACATATATTAATGGTGAAAGTGTGTACGAAAAGGGATTTGTTGAATGAAGAAAACTCTTTGTATCCTTACAATTGGGCAAAGTCCAAGGGCCGATATGATTCCAGCCATCACTCAATACTTGCCGAAGAATTTACGATTAATAGAAAAAGGTATACTGGATGATTTATTAACATCAGAAATTGAAGCACTTGCGCCTGTGGATCGTAAAAAAACATTAGTTTCACGGCTACGTGATGGCTCGAGTGTAACGCTAGGGAAACAATTCGTGGTTAGCGCATTGCAACGGCTAATAGATGAATGTCAGATGGAAGACATTGACACAATATTACTTGCTTGTACGGGGAAATTTGACCTTTTTGATTCTGCTATACCTATCGTTTATCCGGACTATTTATTGAGCCATGTCGTTAAAGGCTTATTTAAAGAGGGGGAATTAGGTATCGTCGTCCCATTACTTGAGCAATCACAAAGCATTACGGAAAAGTGGGACGATGCAGGTTTTACTTGTTCCGTTTTAGCGAGTTCTCCATATGACTTTAAAAGTGAAAATTTAATTAATGTTGCAAAGGAAATGGACAAGTTGCCTGTCACTGCGATAGTGTTAGATTGCATGGGATATACGGACGAAATGAAGAAAATTATGGTTGAGTATACTACAAAACCAGTACTTGTTGCGCGTAATGTAGTGTTTTCTTCACTAGCTGAGATGTTGTGAATAATTTAAAGCGAAAGGGTGGAGAAAAATTGAAAGACTTTCAACAAACGGTCGCAACGTTAATGGTCAATAACTTCTCGGTCGATAAAACCGTCAATATTCTCGTTCTTACGGATGTCAGCACCGAAAAACTAGGCAAGAAGTTCAGTGATGCACTGGAGAAAGACGGATGGCAAGTGAGTTCGCTTATCATGGAAGACAGAACAAAGTCTGGCGAAGAACCACCGGAAGCAGCTGCGAATGAAATGTTAAATTATGAACTAGTCTTTTGTTTGACGAAACATTCACTGACACATACTGTCGCACGAAAAAACGCAAACGCAAAAGGTATCAGTGTCATTACAATGCCAGGCATTACGGAAGATATGTTCCTGAATGGGGCGATGGCTGCCGATTACAGCGTAGTGGAACAAGAAACAAATGAAATGACTGCCAAACTAACAGCTGCGAAAAAAGTAACAATTCGCACGGGAGGTCAATATGAATTGGTCATCCCGATAGACGGAAGGAATGGTGTTCCAAGTACGGGAGTATTCCGGGAAAAAGGGGCTTCTGGTAACCTTCCATCGGGGGAAGCTTATATTGCACCGATTGAAGGAACAGCTGAAGGAACAATCGAAATAAACGGCACGATTTCTACGATAGGATTACTAGAAGAACCAGTCATCCTATCGATTGAAAAAGGTAGGTTAACGACTGCAAGCGGCAAAAATGGTGAAAAGTTGCTAGAAATACTGGGCGAAGGTGACGGACGACTGCTTTGCGAATTTGGTATTGGCACGAACTACGCTGCCCGATTGACGGGCATTATACTGGAAGACGAAAAAGCCTATCATACGATACATGTGGCATTTGGCTCGAATCATACGTTTGGCGGCACCATTAAAACAAATGTGCATATCGACTGTGTAACGAAAGAACCTATTGTTGAGTGGGATTGAGTGGATAATAGCTAATCATACGTGATATAAAAATGAAACAGCTCGGATTCAGTTAATGAATCTGAGCTGTTTTGAATGGAGGTTTTCAAAGGGACAGGCTGTCAGAATATATAAGACTGTCGCCCGATCATATCCCAAGGGGAACGATCATATATCCCGTCCAACCGATCATATCCCAGGTAGAGCGATCGTATAACCCGCCCAACCGATCATATCCCATTTTGAACGATCATATAACCCGCCCAACCGATCATATTCCATGTAGACCGATCATATATCCGACTTAACCGATCATATCCCATGTTGAATGATCATATATCCCGCTCAACCGATCATATCCCATATTGAGCGATCATATATCCCGCTCAACCGATCATATCCCATGGCGAGCGATCATATAACCCGCTTAGCCGATCATATCCCATGTTGACCGATCATATAACCCGCCCAACCGATCATATCCCATGTTGACCGATCATATATCCCGTCCAACCGATCATATCCCATGTTGAATGATCATATATCTCGCTCAACCGATCATATCCCATGGCGAGCGATCATATATCCCGCTCAACCGATCTTATCCCAGGGGGAACGATCATATATCTCGTCCAACCGATCATATCCCATGTTGAACGATCATATCTCCCTTCCAACCGATCATATCCCATGGCGAGCGATCATATAACATATCATTCTTGCTAGCCGACCCACTGCAAAAAAGGTCTATCTGCTATAAAGAACTTGTTTGTCTCTGATGGACTAATGCACTCCAAAGAGTTGGCAAATGTTTTTCGCAAATGTGAAATTGATGTATGGGGTTGAATCTTAGCCTTTTGATATTCGATATCTGGCCAAAGTAAATCGATAAGGAAGATCATCAACTACAATCGAGTGTATGATGAAAATACCTCCTTTCAGTGTAAGAAACCCAGCATTCTATTAACTCTAGATAATCATGATTTTGCAATAAATAACAAATCTATATCTTCAATGCTAAGCCAGTACGAGTAAGCATTCTAGTCAAACTAAAAAGATACCATGAAAAAACTCCTAATCGGCCAAATCCGATTAGGAGTTTTTTATTTTATCGTCAATTTAAGAACTTTTTTAGTTTTGGAATCAGTATAGTGAAGCTGGTTGTTCACTGCGACTAGATTGACTGAATGGATAGCATTTAGTTGTTGAGGTTTGGATCCATTTGTTTTCATCTTATACAAGAAGCCGCCTTTCGAATAATTACTGAAATAAATCCAGTCATCGATAATGGCGAAATAAGGAGCCCTTACATTGTTAACTTTTTGCTTAGATTTTCCATCTTTCTTAACTCGATACAATGTATCCTTGTCCGAAATACTGCTGTAGTAATAGTATCCTTTGAATTCGATCATCGAGCTAAAGTCGTTCAAGAAACTGTACGTTTTACTCTTGGCAATTGGCCAATCCGCTTCGTTCCATTTATGGTCTTTTCGCAGTTGATCGGCAGAGGCTAGGAAGTATTTATAACTAATAGCACCTTTTACATTCGGAACGGGGTCGTCCCAGGTAATGTCCATGAAGTAATACTGACCGTTTAGATTGACTAAGTTCCATGAATGCTGACCGCCATTTCCATATCCGTCAACATAGTAATTTTCAATACCAAGGCGATTAAGTAGAAGTTGAGCAGCTTTCGTATATCCATCACAAACGGCCACACCTTTTATAAGTGCACCATAAGCTGTAATGGAATCAGAAGGGATGGTGTTATTTTGAAAGTTTTTGTGATCATAAGCAACATTCAATACTAAATAATCATGAATGGCTTTTACTTTATCAAAATTTGTGAAGCCGGGCTTGATAATTTGGGCAAGTACCTTGTCAACCTCTTTTGAAAGAGCTGCTTTATTCTTTTTTATTGTGCTATCAGGGAGTGAGTACGAAAACTCAATGTCACCGTTTGACCATGACATCGCCGAATCAAAATAAAGTATTTCAGGATTTTCACGTACTGCTTTTTGAATAAGCGCGTCAACTTGTTTATATGAAACTTCTGCGCTAACAAATTGCCCAGTACGTTCATTTTTTAACAGAGAGGAACGGATTAAGTTGTATGAGTCCGCTGCTACAGCCGTTTTAAATCCAGGATTTTCATTGCTAGCAGCTTGTGTATGGGTCGAATAACTAGCAAATGACAGTGCGATAAATAAGAGTGTGAAAAATATTTTTTTCAATGGAATTCCTCCAAATTAAAGTGCGCCATTTTAACTATTAATATTCCCTTTAACGCTCTTAATTTAATTATCTGATTAGGACTTTAGTTTACTGACTGTAATTAACAGTAGTATACCATAATGCCTGAGTGTGAGATTGGTAAAGTGTTGTTCGCGCATCAATAATTAATGTTACGAATCTGTAAAACGTCTAGAGAAGAATAAACAGAAATCCTCAAATTCAGGCGTACTCATTACTAAAAGACGTTGGCTATTAATTGTTTAAGAGAAGTGTAAGAGGTTGTAAAGCGTTCTATAAGAGGGGCTCCCTATCATAAGTTAAGAAACGTTTGCAAAGGGACTGGGAAAAGTCTTAGCGTACGTTCACTTTTTATGTCCAAGTAAGGAGCGAATAGGATTGCGGAAAATTGTAGGCATTCTATTGATGGTCGTTGGCTTAGCGGTTGTATTTTATCCGCAACTTGAAAAACAGTACTATGATCGTGGTCAACAGCAGCTGGTAAGGAGTTTTGAACAATTAGGCAATACGGAACAAATTGAGCAGGCCTCCAATCAATCTGAAGATATACTCACGGTGCAGAAATACAATCAGTCAACTGGCGAGAAATCCAAACTATTGGAAGGAGCTCGCGGAATTATTAATATTAACAAAATTGACCTTGAAATGATTATCTTTGACGGGACGAGTCCCGAAACGCTCAGTAAAGGCATCGGTATGATCGAGCCTAAAAAAGAATTCGGCGTCAACAACATTGGTTTAGCGGGACACAGAGCTGTAGCGAAAGGGAAACAATTCAATCGTATGAATGAATTAAGGATAAATGATGAAATTCAAGTGACCACACAAGAAGGAACATATGAATTTGTCATAGTGGACTCATTTATCGTCCATCAATCGGATGTGTCCGTCCTCGATGATCAAGAAGGACCATTTCTCACACTGGTAACTTGCACACCGCTTGGAGCAGTTAATCCGCCGAACCGATTGATTGTTCAGGCGGCATTAAAGAAGTAGCAGTTGCAAAAATCAAAAATTGATATTTATAGAAATTGATATAAATATATTTATTATGAAAAGGGGAATTGGGTATGAAAGTTCGAAATGCGTATTATTGGGCGGACAAGTCGAATAACAAACAGAGAGGAGGGATAGCGTGAAGAAGTTAAACATATTTGCCTTGATGTTACTGCTGATTGGGCAAGCTATTTTAGGACCATTGGCTTCCGCAAGTGCAAACGAATTCAGTGAAACCGAACTGAATGAGGATAATCAGATAATTCAAGTTGAAGCTGCCCAGGAAGAAGTGGGGGGAATAGAACCAGAGATAGAACCAGATGAACCAGTAACAGAACCAGAAGTAACTCCTGGTGAAGATGAAGAAGGTGCCGAAAACGAATCTCCAGAACTACCAGAAAATGAAGTGCCGGAAATTGAAATACCGGAAATTGAAGTGCCAGAGATTGATGTACCAGAAGTTGAACCGGGATGTGAGGAAATTGGAGAATCCCCGGAATGTGAAAAACCAATAGAATGCGATGAAACCGATGAACTATTGGAATGCGAAGACTTGGAAAAACTGCCGTTGGTCGAGGAAAAGGGTGAACCAACAGTAATAACCGAAAATATTCTAACGAGTTTCGAATTAAAATATAAGGATAAGGATGGAAAGCCAATTGAAAATCCTGGTTTTGATTCACTAATTTCGGTGGGTTACAAGTGGGCACTTGTGAATGACCACGGCTATAAAGCAGGATCCACATTTACGTTCAATCTGCCAAAGGAGCTCGAAGTTTACAACGTCATTGAAAAAGAAGAAATGAAATTTAATGGTGAAACTGTAGGGCATTTCGATGTTAGGCTTGATGGCCAAGTTACGATAACATTCACTGAGTTTATAGAGAGTTTTTCAAATATCTCAGGTGATATTCAAGTTTGGACCGAATTAAGTGAAGATATTATCGTTACTGAAGAAGGAACGATAACAATCACGCCGATAGAAGGTGGAGCTTCTATAACAATCCCTCTTACCTTTGAACCAGGTGGGCCAGCTGTCGAAAAAAGTGGGGTGCCCAATAAAATCTATAACTCTGAAACGATTAAATGGACAGTCGATTTCAATAAAACTCTGAAAAAGATTAATAATGCAATCCTGAGCGACCCAATACAAGATGGCCAAGAGTTTAAGGAAGGAACTCTAGAACTTTACCATCTAAAAGTCCAATTGAATGGATCTGTAAGTCTAGGAGATCCAGTGGATCCTAGCAGGTATTCTGTTGGAAAAACAGAAGATGGAAAAGATTTTACAATCAATTTTAATACAGACATCAGCACAGCATATCGAGCCGTATATTCAACAACAATTACGAATCATGACCAAGCAATTTTTACAAACACAGCAACGTTATTATCAGATGGCAGTAATGCTGGAGATGCAACTGCAACTGTTAGTGTTAAGAGAGGGAAGCCGTTAGAAAAACGGTCAAGTCACTATGATGCTAAGACGCAAACAATCACATGGGAAATAAAATATAATTATAATGAAAAGGATATTGCTATAGCGGACGCATTATTGAAAGACTTATTCAATGGTAGCCAGGAGCTTATAGCTGATTCTTTTAACGTACAGAAAGTTGCAATCAATGATAGCGGCGGCGAAGGTGTAGTTGAAGAGTTTACAAATTACACTGTTACTCCAAAATCTGAAGACAATAAAAATGGATTTGAGCTTCAGTTCAATGAAGATATCAATTCCGCTTACAAAATCACCTATCAAACAAAAGCAACTGACCGTGTGTTTGACGGAGAAAAAATCATTAATACAGTTAAAACTGGTGAAATATCAAAGGATGCAGGCAGAGATATTAACCAACAAATTCTGTTCAAATCACATGGAACACCCAATTACAAAGACAAAAGAATCGAATGGACAATCTCCTTTAACAACGACAGTCATGAAATGAAAAATGTGATTTTAACAGATGTCTTTACAAATGCAGGACTTACGTTAGATTCTAGTAGTATCAAAATTACAAACAACACCGGAATGTTAACTGAAGGTACCGATTATGAGTTAACAAAAAACGAACAAGATGAGTTCATTATCGAGTTCAAAAAAACAATCAATACTCCACACACAATTAAATATACAACAGCTTTTGATTACGAAAAGCGAGCAGATAAAGGTAAGAATTATTTACAAAACAAAGTAACGCTCAATTGGAAAGACAAAGATGAAAAAGACCAAACAAAAGAAGCGAAATCTGACTTCACCCCAGATGGTTATACACAGTCCAATGGTTTCAAAAACGGTTCATACAATGCCATGACGCAAGAAATCACTTGGAATGTTGGCGTGAACTATAACCTAAAAACACTTACAAATGCTTCTGTGGAGGACTTCATTCTTGGAAATCAAAAGGTTTTAAAAGAATCGATTGAAGTTCATGAAATGGCTCTCACAGGTGGGGCAAATGGAACAGAAGTGAAGGAATTGATTGAAGGAAAAGACTACTCAACTAGTTGGATTAAAGATGAAAATGGTAATCCAGGATTTGTGGTTAAATTTAACAACGAAATAACTAAGCCGTACATGATAACGTACAAAACAAGCTTGAAAGATTTAGATTTAGTCGAAGCCAAATACGATAACACAGCAACTGTTAAGAATGGCACGGATAAAGAAACAGATCTTACAGCATCCGTTTCAATTCCACACGGTGGAAAATACACAGCCAAATCCGGCTTACAAAATGGGAAAATTATTGATTGGAAAGTCGACATAAACTTTGCCCAATCGAAAGTTTCTAAGGCAAAAGTAACCGATATACCAAGTGCTGACCAAGCAGTTTTGGAAGATTCCATACGTCTATATGCTACGGATGTAGATGAAAAAGGGAATGTTAAAAAAGGTGCATTATTAACGAAAGGCACAGACTATACACTCGATTTCAATGAAAGCCACGATCCATATGCGTTCGAACTTTCATTTATAAATGAAATTAGTGAACCGTATATGTTGGAATATCAATCATTTATTCTAAAAGCACCTGCTAATATTACGAATAAGATTTCATTTACAGGTGAGCATGTTAGAGTAGATAAAACCGAATCTACTAGTACAGTTGAAGTGAAGGTAACAGGTGGTGAGGGCAGTGGTTCAGGTGAACTAGGACGCCTCAAAATAACGAAAACAGATGCTGTAACTGGCGAACTACTTAAAGACGCAAAATTCATATTGATAGACAAGGATAGTGGAACAATTATTAAAACTGGAGTTACTGGTGTCGATGGAGTCGTTAAATTCGACAGATTACTCTGGGGCGATTACCTCTTAGTAGAGACTGAAGCTCCTGAAGGATATCTTAAAAATGAAGATGTGATGCCAATTACAATTAATAAGGCATTCGTCGATGGAGATGCAGAAAAAGTAGGGAACCATGAACCTGTTACGAACAAAAAAATTGTGCGAGCTGTGCAATTAGAGAAGGTAGATAGCGAGGATACTTCGAAGAAGTTAAAAGGTGCTAGCTTTGAATTGAAACACCTAGTTGGAGATCAATTCGAAACGATTGGCTTACTGCCAACTGATGAAAAGGGGATCATCTATAAAGACGGATTGAAACCGGGTGACTATCAATTTATCGAGCGAATTGCTCCGAATGGTTACTTAGTAGATGATACGCCGATTCCGTTTACAATCGGAGAGAACCAACTTGAGGTTGTTAAATTAGACCAGGTAAAAAATGATATTATCAAAGGGGCAGTCGAACTTAAGAAGGTCGACAAAGATAATCCGAAAATCACGCTTAAAAATGCAGTATTTGAGTTGCAAGATGCAACTGGTATAGTGCTTGAAAAAGGTTTGACAACAGATGGCGGCGGAAATATCATTAAAAACGGTTTGAACCCAGGCAGCTATCAGTTTGTTGAAACGAAAGCCCCGTTCGGTTATAAGCTGGATCAGACGCCAATTTCATTCGAAATCGTACCGTCCCAAAATACGATTCTTGAATTGACGGCAAGGAATGAAGTGATCTTAGGTTCTGTGGTCCTTACAAAAGTTGACGAGGACAATTCCGAAACAGCATTGAAAGGCGCAATCTTTGAATTACAAGATGCAACTGGAAATAAAATACAAGATGGACTATCAACGGATAAAAACGGTAAAATCACTGTTCTTAATTTAAAACCAGGAGCTTATCAGTTCGTTGAAACAAAAGCACCTGCATACTATCAACTAGATCAACAACCAATTAAATTCAATATTGAAACTGGAGAGACTTCGGTTACAACTTCAGTCAATGCACCAAATAAATTGGTGACGGGTTCAGTTGAATTAAAGAAAGTCGATAAAGATAACGCTAAATTGGTAGTAAAAGGTGCAGAATTTGCACTGCAAGATACAGATGGGAAAGTACTCCAATCGGCATTGAAAACTGATAAAAATGGTAAGTTACTTGTTACTGACTTGAAACCAGGTAGCTACCAATTCGTAGAAACGAAAGCACCATTCGGTTATGTGTTAGATGAAACACCAATCACGTTTACAATCAAAAAAAGTAAAACGATAGCTGATGTAAAACTAGTAAAAGTCAAAGCAGAAAACGAATTGAAAACGGGCTCTGTAGAATTAACAAAGGTCGACAATGAAGACCCGACAACTATATTAGCAGGCGCGGTATTCAAACTGCAAAATGCAAGTGGCAAGACGATTCAAAAAGGCTTAAAAACGAATAAAGAAGGTAAAATTGTTGTAGATAACTTGAAACCAGGCAAGTATCAGTTTGTCGAAACAAAAGCACCATTCGGCTATGACTTAGATGCTACGCCAGTTAAGTTTACGATTGCCAAAGGCCAATCAAAGATCCTCAAAATTTCAACGAACAATAATTTGACACGCGGTTCCGTGGAATTAGTTAAAGTGAACAGCGATAACAATGCAGTCACTCTAGCAGGTGCAGAGTTTAAATTGCTGGACGAAAAAGGTGAAATGCTCCAAGAAAACCTACCAACGAATGCTGATGGGGAATTGGTTGTAAATGAATTAACACCAGGTAATTATCAGTTCGTGGAGACAAAAGCACCTTTTGGCTATGAATTAGACGATACACCAATTAATTTCACGATTGACAAAGGTCAAACTGAAGCGCGTAAATTGGAAATTCCGAATACGATCATTAAAGGCTCAGTTGAATTAACGAAGTACGATAAAGACAATGACGGTGCGATTTTAACAGATGTGGAATTTGAATTGCTAGATGCAGAAGGCAAAATGCTCAGAGAAGGATTGGTAACAGATCAAACTGGTAAAGTTGTTGTAGAAGACTTAAAACCGGGTAACTATCAATTCGTAGAAACGAAAGCACTATTCGGTTATAAGCTGAATGCAACGCCAATCAAATTTACAATTGTCCTAGGACCAACTGCTGTAGAAACAGTAGAAGCCTATAACGAATTATCAACAGGCTCAGTTGAACTTACAAAGCGTCCCGAACATAATGGGAATGGAACACTTGCAGGTGCAGTCTTTAAACTGCTAGATGCAGAAGGCAACACGTTGAAAGAAGATTTAACGACGGATAAAGATGGTAAACTAGTTGTAGATAATTTAAAACCGGGTAACTACCAGTTTATCGAGACAAAAGCTCCAACTAATTATATTCTAGATACTACACCAGTAAAATTTGAAATTATTAAAGGTCAGACAGTTACGGTACAGGTAATTAAAACAAATAAATATAATCCGTATTATCCACCGGTCGACCCAGGCAAACCAAGTGAACCAGGCAAACCGAGTGAACCAGGCAAACCGAGTGAACCAGGCAAACCAAGCGAACCAGGCAAACCAAGTGAACCAGGCAAACCAAGTGAACCGGGCAAACCGAGTGAACCAGGCAAACCAAGTGAACCAGGCAATCCGGTTGAACCAAGCGAACCGGTTGAACAAGAGAATCCAGGTATACCGGGCAACCCAAGCAACCCAAGCAACCCAAGCAACCCAAGCAACCCGAGCAATCCGAGCAATCCAAGTAATCCAAGTAACCCCAGTCTAGTGATTCCAAGTGAAAAGTTACCACAAACGGGTGAAGCCTTCCCAATTGGCTCAATGGCAGCCGGTATTGGAATGATTCTTCTTGGAGCTTGGATGGTATTGAGAAGAAAAAAATCAAAAAAAACACCAATTGAATTTTCATGACACAATAATGACAAGCAAAACCAGTTAGCTGTTTAGCTGCTGGTTTTGCTTTTTTCTTTTTTTGAGAGAGTATAAAGAGTTCTTTAAGAACGTTGACGTATGATAGAAGTGAAATTGAATTACATACTAATGACCTATTACAATTGATCATGAATTTATTCAATAAGCCATTCATAATTGAAAATCACCAAATCAATGCAAGTATAAGCATTGGGGCTAGCGTTTATCCACGGATTCAAAGCTGTTAATCGAGTATGCAGTTTTAGCAATGTTCGATGCTAAGGGGACTACTGGAAATACGTACTGCGAATATAAGCCAAGCATGAATGGATAACAGTAAGAAATGGGTGTATCTAAAACCCATTTAAGATGAATGGATAGGAGAAATAGAGATGAATAAAAAAGGGATTGACCTGTCAAACAGCGAAGACAATTGTCATGAATAAGAAAAAGATGATTGTTGTCGTTGGTATTTTTGTACTTATACTTATCAGTTTCCGGTTTTTATGGATTTATTACAATTTGACAGCGGATTATCCTTACGCTGAAAAAGGGATACTTGACCTTCGGGATATTGAGTTAACAGATGAAAGGGTAATTACGCTAAATGGCGAGTGGGATTTTTATAACAATCAATTGATTGAACCGGGGAGCTTGGAGAAGCACTTAGCGGACGATGAAAAAATAGGGATAACGGTTCCCGGAGATTGGAGAAAAATAATACCTGAGGATGAAAAATCATCGTATGAATATGGGACCTATCGTTTGCGTATTTTGCTGGATGAACAAAAACAGTTGTTCAGTCTGTATATAAAAGAAATAAGGTCGAATGCCACTATATTTATAAATGGAGAAAAAGTAATGGAATTGGGGCGTGTAGGTGAAGATTCCGAATCAGCAAAATCTGATTTTCGACCAGTTGAAGTGAGTCTGGAAAAACACGAAACAGAGATTGATTTGCTAATACATGTTTCGAACTATAACCCCGCTTATCCAGCAGGCATTACCAAAACGATTAAATTTGGAACATCATCTGCCATTAAAAAAAGTCAACTAGTTTCTTATTTAATGCAATTTACATCAGTAGTCATTCTGCTAATGCACAGCGTTTATACACTAGTCATCTTTCTTTTATTTGGAAGAAAGAAGGAATTAGTTTTTCTTTCGCTTACGTTCCTTTGTGCTGCGATTTCGATTCTCATAGATGATGATAAACTATTGCTTTATTTGTTTCCGGCGATTAGTTGGACGTGGTGGGTGAAGCTGCTTTATCTTTCATATGCAAGCAGTGTTTTTTTTATGTTGCAATTTTTCAAACAGATACTGATGGAAAATTCAATTCATAAAACAAGGATATCTATTCCGTTCAAGGCGCTTACAGTTTTGTATCTGTTATTTGTCATATGTGTGTTACTAGATTATAAGATGATGATCGCTCCATTGTTTAGGGTTATTATGTTCTTTATACCGGCGATTATTCCTTTCACTTTGAGTAAAGTGGTAGCGCAAGGCAAGGCTTACGCAATCTACTTTCTACTTGCGACGATTAGCATTGCCTCCAGTATTTTATGGGGATGGATTAAAAATCATGCTTTTTCGACATTACCCTACTACCCATTTGAAATCATCATTGGTGTTATTCTTTTTGCAATCTATTGGTTCAAACGTTTTTTCCAAGCAACAGATGAAAGTAAGGAACTGACTGTGAAATTGCAAAAAGAAGTCAAAAGAAAAGATGACTTTCTAGCGAATACATCTCATGAATTAAGAAACCCTCTACACGGAATCATGAATATTACCCAAACGATTTATGACAGCGAAAAGGATAACTTGACCGAAGAAAACAAGAAAAACTTACAAATTCTGATGTCTGTAGGCCGCCGTATGTCAATGATACTGAATGATCTTCTTGATATTACTAAACTGAAGGAAAATGGCATTAAGTTACAAGTTAAAGAAGTGGACCTCTCATCAGTTGTATCGGGTGTATTTGATATGCTCCAGTTTTTGAAGGAAGGGAAAAGCATTACGTTTAGGCAAACGGGCCTCGAGACATTTCCAAGGGTGGAAGCTGATGAAAATCGTCTTTTTCAAATACTATTTAATTTAGTTCATAATGCAGTGAAGTTTACAAATGAGGGAGAAATCATCGTTTCTGCAGAAACTCAGAACGACATGGCTGTTATTCATGTGCATGATACTGGTATTGGTATAGATGCTGAAACAATGAAATCTGTTTTTCAGCCATACGAGCAAGCGGACCCTAAGATAACAGCATTTGCAGGCGGAATTGGACTTGGACTGAGTATTTGCGATCAGTTAGTTAAATTACATGGAGGATCGATTAATGTCAAATCGACTGTGGGAAAAGGGTCTACGTTCACTTTCACATTGCCGATTGCCTCGCAACAAAAGAGAATTGCTACTAACCAGTCTATACGACAGGTTATACCGGAGATAGCTAGCGGGAATCAGGAGACAATAGATCAGATTTTGAATGAAGAATTGCCATGCATATTAGTGGTAGATGATGATCCGCTTAACTTAGCGATGGTCGGGCAAATGTTGGTAGCTGAACAATTCGATGTTGTTACATGTACAAGTGGAAAAGAAGCCTTGGTTTTATTGGACAAAGGAAGATGGGATCTCGTTATATCGGATGTAATGATGCCAAATATGTCTGGTTACGAGTTGACACAGAAAATACGGGAACGCTTTCCGATTTCGGAACTTCCTATTTTACTGTTGACAGCCCGTAGTCAATTAGAGGATATCCAAACCGGTTTTCATTGTGGAGCCAGTGATTATGTTACTAAACCCGTAGAAAAACTTGAATTGGTGACACGCGTAAAGGCCTTAACCGATTTGAAAACGTCGATTGGCGAACGAGTAAGAATGGAGGCTGCGTGGCTGCAGGCACAAATTCAGCCTCATTTCTTATTCAATACCTTAAATACGATAGCGGCACTTAGCGAGATCGATCCACCCAAAATGGTGGAGTTGCTAGATAAGTTCGGGAATTATTTGCGTGCTAGTTTCGCAAGCCATAATTTAAATCAAGTGATCCAACTAGAGACAGAATTAGAGCTCGTTCGTTCCTATCTGTTCATTGAACAAGAACGTTTTGGGGATCGATTGAGTGTAGAATGGGAGATGCGTGGGATACCGGCTATTCAAATTCCTCCGCTTTCGATTCAAACAATCGTAGAAAATGCCATTCAACATGGTGTCTTAAAACGACCTGAAGGCGGGACTGTCCAAATAAAAGTGCTAGAACAGAAGGACTTTATAGAAATTATAATAATGGACGATGGAGTAGGAATACCCGAAGAGAAATTGAAGAGTCTGCTAAACTACCATACAGAAGAACAACGAGGAATAGGCTTGCTTAATACAGACAAACGGCTCAAACAGCAATTCGGAAGTGGAATTGACATAACAAGTGTACCAAATAGGGGAACGACCGTTACATTTATCGTTCCAAAAAAAGAATAACACACGAAAAACGCCGCTGCCAATTCAGGCAGTTGGCGTTTTCTGTTTGATTACGTTATAACGAGGATCGATTCATAAAGTTCATTTGTTGCACGTCCTGGTAAAATGTCGAGATCCTCCAATAATTGTTTCTTGAAGTCATGGTACACCTTAATGGCATCCCCTCGGTTCCCAACGTCAAGGTGGTAGTGCATAAGTTGCTGTAAAACATGTTCGGAATATGGATTATAGTTGAGCAGAATCTGTAAAAAATGCTGTTTTTTATGTAACTCCTCATTCTTAGAGTAATAATCAATCATCTTTTGGAGAAGCTGCAACAGTTTTTGACGCATACTTTGTGTTTTGGCTGCGGCCCATTCATAGCCGTTCTTATCCATATAGTCGCCGCTATATTGCTGAACTACATGTTCGAATACCTGAATAGTATCATGATCCACGTCAGTATAATCAGCTAATACCCGCTCCAGTTCAATCGCATCGCATTGGAATCCATGTAGCTCCAGTGCATAGCATTGATCTGAAAAAGTTAACGAGCCTGGGTAGCCCACAGAATCCAACATTTTACGCAAATGCGAAATTGACGTATGGAGTTGAATCTTAGCCTTTTGGTATTCGCTCTCCGGCCAAAGCAAATCGATAAGAGAGTCTCTGTTCATAGACGTATTTAGATGTGTAATGAAAACAGCAAACAGTTCTTTTACTTTTGCCGTTTTCCATTTGACAGGTTCCTCTTGGCTGAAGACAGTAAACTCATCAAAACAGAAAATTTTCAGGGAAGGAGAGGTATCTCGTTCATTTACTGAAGATTTATCACTCAAAAGCAGCTGTTCTTGAAGACGCATCACTGTTTTTTCGAGGCGCTCTTTCATAATAGGCTTCAATAAATAATCAATCGAATGCAATTCAAAAGCTTGAATCGCATAATCCCGATAGGCAGTCACAAAGACAATATATACATCTTTTTTTCCTTTTTGAATGAGTTCAGCTAAATCCAATCCGCTAAAGCCCGGCATTTCGATATCCAAAAAGGCCACTTGAAAATCAAGGTGCTTCATTTCCTTTAAAACATTAGGTGCATTTGAAAAAGTTTTAACGACTTCGACAGTACCTAATTCATTTAACTTGTTCTCTAAATGTTTCAAAGCCAACTGCTCATCATCGACTAATATTGCACGTATGACGAGAATCACCTTCTTTCCTGAAAAGAAACGCTTTCTTTCTATTATCTCAAGAGTGTCACAGACTTGCAATATTTAACAAATAACTGTTTGGCGGAGAGTGCAAGGAAACATGTCAGGAGTTTTCATCCGGTTAAATATAAATTATTGAGGCCGACTTGGAAGGTATCTGGTATCGGAGCTGTTTTGATAAAAGGCTGTGAAACAAATTAGTTGTCTGAGTCGTTTCGGATTAGACTGGGTGACTGTCACCCAGTCTAATAGTCGCGCGGCCAATCATATATCCCGCCACCCGATCATAACCGCCGGGCTGCCGATCATATATCCGGCCTACCAATCAAAACCGCCGGACTGCCGATTATATATCCTGCAAACCAATCAAAACCGGCGGACTGCCGATCATATATCCGGCCATCCAATCAAAACCGGCGGACTGCCGATCATATATCCCGCTAACCAATCATAACCTGCGGGCTGCCGATCATATATCCTGCCACCCAATCAAAACCGCCGGGCTGCCAATCATATATCCCACCACCCGATCATAACCAACGTTCAACCGATCATATATCCCGCCAACCGATCATAACCGCCGCGCTGCCGATCAAATATCCGGCCATCCAATCAAAACCGTCGCGCTACCAATCATATATCCCACCACCCGATCATAACCACCGTTCACCCGAGCATATATCCCACCAACCGATCATATATCCGGCCATCCAATCATAACCGTCGCGCTACCAATCATATAACCCACCACCCGATCATAACCGCCGGGCTGCCAATCATATAACCCGCGACCCGATCATAACCGCCGGGCTGCCAATCATATATCTCACCACCCGATCATAACCGCCGGGCTGCCGATCATATAACTTGCGACCCGATCATAATCGCCCGGCTGCCGATCATATAACTCGTCAACCGATCATAACCTCCGCGCTGCCGATCATATATCCCATCCGACTCTCCTCAATTTGAGAATAGAATCACTAGAACTATATTTAGCACTAAACAAACATTCAATTCACGCTATACGCCACCAAGCCCTTAGCATTGGCATACAATGCCGCGTTTGTTCGATCGGCAAGATCTAACTTTGCTAATACCTGACTGACATGTTTCTTTACAGTAAACTCTGTAATATATAAAGCCTGTGAAATTTGTTTATTTGAATGACCCAACCCGAGTTCGAGTAATATCTCCTTTTCCTTCGGTGTTAGCTGTTCGATATGCCTATCATTTTCAAAAGGGCTTTCCTTCGATTTTATCACCAAATCAAACACCCCTGGATCATAATACTTTCTACCTCTGCCGATAACTCCGAGGGCATGGATCAGTTCTTCAGGTAATGCCTCTTTTAATATATAGCCATCGACTCCTATTTCTTTTGCCTGTTTAAAGTCGTGCTCTTCCGTCGATGAAGTTAGCACAACGAATTTACAAGTTATTCCTTGTTGTTTCGCTTCTGTAATTAATTCCAAACCGGATTCATTTCCCAAGCGAAGATCCACTATCGCCAAATCAGGTGTAGTGTCATGGAATAGAGTTAGCGCGTCCTTTCTATTTGCTGCTTCACCTAGGATTTCAATTGCTCCATCTATAGTAAGGATAGATGTTAATCCTTTTCTTACTAATGGGTGATCATCGACAATAACAATTTGCATTAGCCACTCACCTGGACCTTCTCAAGTATTTTTGCGGTTGGAATTTCGATTTGTATTTCTGTCCCTATCCCGTGTAATCCACTTATCAAAAACGTTCCTGCAAAAGTACTTACAAGACGTCTCATATTGAAAAGACCGATTCCTTTTTCCGGTTGGCCTTCGGGTATGTGCGAATTAATTCCGATTCCATTATCATGAATTTCCAATACAGTTTTCGCGTCAAGTAAAGATAATCTGACTTCAATAGCCGTGCACTGGCCATGACGAACGGCATTTCCGCAAGCTTCACAAATAATTCTATAGAGTGCTTGTTTTAGTTCGCTTGATAGTAAAGCTTCATCACCCGTTATCTGATAATCAATTCGTATATCACTTAACCGTGCGTACTCGTCAAAATAGTTTTGCAGCCCAACTTGAAAAGATTTTTCGCCATTCTTCGTCGAGTTGAGACCGTATATCGTCGACCGTAGTTCCTTTAATGTAGTGTTGGCAGATTGTGAAAGAAATTGATATTCATCATTCAACTCAGTACTTGTCATACTTTTACTTTTTGTTTGTAAACTATGCAGAGAATAAACAATACCGACCAATCTTTGCGAAACACTGTCGTGGATTTCATTGGAGATACGATTTTGTTCCTTACTTACAATCATTTGCTCCTTCATTGAATCTGTATGAATTCTTTCGAGCATTATTTCACTAAGTTCGGCTAAAAACTCAAAAGGGCGATTGAAGAGTAATGTTTCTCTAGCCTCACTTGAACCGGAAATCTTAACGCCGATAACGCCGATAGTAGTGGAGGTTCTAATGACTTTCATCCCGTACCAATCCTCGTTAATTTTACTGACAAACAGTTCATTCTCCAGACGTATAGTATTCCATTCTTTTTTTAGGCCAGTTTCAATATGGGGATTACTCGTAGAAGATGCTAGGTAGCTATTTTGATGATTTATATCCGTTAACCAAAAGAATACTTCATCACTATGTGTAAGCTTGATGATAGATGCTATTATTTCTTTCATTATCATTTGAGGGCTTGAATTATCCATTAGGTGGAACAGTGATATACTGTGCTCCAATGTAGCTAGATACATATCATTCGTTTCGATGTTTTTTTTGGGGACGCGTGCTTTTCCTATATAGAAATGGGGAGTTTTCTTATGGCACCTTTTTAACATAATAACTAGAGTTTTTTTGATTTCCACTATTACTCCTCCTCATGGCATAATAAAACCTGACTAAATTGAACATATTGTCCAAATCTAATCAGGCCGGTTGCACCAATAACTCCATACATCCAAGGTGCCCATATAGAGGATGTATTTCACAGTTTCCGTTAATTATATTCTATTTTATAGTTCAGTATAACCAAGTTCCTCTAAATATCACGTCGCCTCTTGCGGTTGAAGAGGTTCTTTTTTTTTGTTATTAACTTGTATTTTAGCGAATTAAGACTTTTCAGTTACTTACTGCCCATCAGTAAATCAATATACAAGGTTACTTCTATAAGGTAGAGCTGTTCATCGAAGTAGAAGTGAACTGGTACGAAAGTGCACCGACTCTACACTAAAGTAGAAAACCGGGGTAGACAAACGATATCAGAAAATTACTCTTTAGAGTGAGGATGCCCGACTGGAATACTCCTATACTAAAAGTAGTTACAAAAATGGTAACGAGCCGAAAAAAGCATTGGAGGAGATTTCCATGAAAAAGTATGACACCTACTAAAGGGGTGTCAAGGATCACAACAGCTGCCAAACTATGAAAATGGTGCATGCAATCAAGGCTACTTTATCAGGTGAAAATGAACTCATACCTTAGATCGAAGAAGAAAATAATTTCTTCCAAGTCGCAGGGAAGAACAAAGAACAAGCATTCAATAAAAGCGAAAAAATACAAACTAATTGGAGGAAATTAAAAATGGGTATTAAACAGAAGCTAGCAATGGGTATCGCAACTGGGGCATTGGCTGTAAGTATGATTGGCGGGGGAACATATGCTTATTTCAACGATGTAGAAACAATGACGAATACATTCGCAGCAGGTACTCTGGATTTATCGCTAAACCCTGAGACAATTATTGGTGTAACTAAGATTAAGCCTGGTGACTGGATGGATCGCACTTTCAAATTAGAGAACAAAGGTAACCTTGATATTTCAAAAGTATTTTTAACTACTGAATATACTGAAACGGTAGCAGGTTTTGCGGATCATATTGTGGTAGACTTCCTTAAAAATGAAGATAAAGGCAGTATAGCTGGACCTAGTAATGTGATTAAATCCATGACTTTAAGCCAATTGGCAAATATGTCAGCGGATGCAGTTAAAAATGAATCACCGAAATGGTTTGGATTACAGGGTGGAGAAAAAAGCGGGATTAAGGCCGGTACAACTGATAATATGTACGTGAAAATTAGATTTAATGAAAATGGTGAAGATCAAAACGCTTACCAAGGCGCTTCCTTAGAACTGAAATGGAAGTTTGATGCACAGCAGACAGCTGGAGAATCGAAATAAACTATATCCCGGGAGGAGAGCACTTCTCCTCCTTCCTTTTATTTCATCAATCAACCAACGCTCTTCCTTATATATATTTCTCAACATATAACTCGATTTTGTGTTTTGAGGAATATACGTAAGAAAAATCCAGTGGTAAAAAATCGAAAGGCGGGATCAGGTTGAAAACCAGCCGAAGGCGCAAACGTAGGAAAAAGCATCAAGGTTCATTTCTATCTTTAAAATTGGCACTCATATGTTATTTAGTCATCTTTAGCATTAGTTATATGTCGTCTAACACGTCTGCGTATCTCAGTAGCCAGTCGGAAGTTTCCCAGATGATCACTGCCGAATGGGAAGTTCCGGTTGTTCTCATTAATCAATGCAGTGAGGAAATTGAAAAGGATGCTATAACGGGTAAGGAAATCAAGATCGACCGTGAGAACATAGATAATAAGCCTAAGGAAGAAAACGATAAGGACACGGTATCGGGTGAGGAAACCGAAGTCGACTGCCTAGACAAAGATGATAAGACTAAGGAAAAAGAAGAGCAGGATGCTGCACCAAGCGATGTCGATTGCAAGCGCGAAGATGATAAGTCTGTTGGAGAAAACGAACAGGATGCTGTATCAAGCGAGAAAATAAAGGCCGACTGCAAGAATATAGATGATGAATCAAAGGAAGAAATTGAAAAGGATAAGGTCATAGAAGGTGAAGATGATAAAGCAGATTCGGATGCTAACAAAGAGAACGAGCAGCAGAAGCCTGAAGATGACGGTCAAAAACAGCCGGACGTCAAGGATGGATCTGTTGATGAATCTACTGAAAAGAAACCGGATGAAAAGGATTCTGTAGAAAGTAAGGCTCCAGAAAATAACTCTGAAACAAAGAATGAAGCTGAAGTGAACGCTGTCGTAAAACCAGAAAATAACACAAAGAAAGTAGAAGGTGATACAAATGAGAGAGAAGAAATTAATGAAAAAGAAGAAACGAATGAAGAGGATAAGTAGCATCGTCTCAGGCATATTGATGGTTCTGCTGATTAGTGTAGCTTCCATAGTGGTCATCACGAAAATTTCAGGCGGTGAGCCACAGCTTTTCGGTTACCAATTAAAAACAGTTCTGTCGGGGTCTATGGAGCCTGGAATCCTAACGGGTTCAATCATCTCCGTAAAACAAGCTGTAGATAAAACCAATTTTAAAAAAGGTGACGTCATTACATTCCAAGAAGCAGAAAATATTTTGATCACACATCGGATTACTGAGGTAGTCAAAAGTGGAGACTCCGTACTTTACCGGACAAAAGGCGACAACAACAATGCAGAGGACATGAATCCAGTTATGTCTGACAATGTGGTAGCGGAGTACACTGGTTTTACAGTGCCTTACGTAGGGTACTTCATTAACTTTACCCAGTCGAAGAATGGTGCTTTTTTGCTATTAATACCTGGATTCCTGCTGCTACTCTACTCGGGGTTTACGATTTGGAGAGCACTTGGAGAAATCGAATTGGCTCCGAAAAAAAAGGTGAATATAGTGGGGGAAGATGGCGGAGAAAGTTCTTCCTGAATCGATCGCTAAGATATGTAAGGAGGCATTACCATGAGTAAACTGTTTCGAGTTTTCCCGATTCTTTTATTAATAAGCGGAATATGTTTCTTTCCCGTTACGAGCGTATTTGCAGATGGTGAAGACAACGCGGGCAAGGATGATATAGACATCAGTATTTCACCAAATGATACGTTATTTGAAATCAGCAATATGAAGCCTGGTGACTGGGCGCCTCGGACCATTACAGTCCAAAACGTAGGTAGCAAAGATTTTGCCTACCAAATGCAGTTAGAAAACAGTGGAGAAAAAAAGCTGTTCAACGAGCTACTGCTGGAAATAAAAGTCGACGGCAAGGAATTGTATCAGGGCAAATTGGCTGCATTTAAATCTCTGCCCGCAAGAAAACTTACACGCGGCGGCGGGGAGAATCTGGACATCACTATTCGTTTTCCGGAGCACCTTGGAAATGATTTTCAAGGCCTTGGGGCGGCATTTGTTTTCACTTTTACGGCGGAAGGAAGAGATAACCCGGGGAATGGAGGAGGCGATAACCCAGGGGACGGAGGAAGCGATAACCCTGCGGAGGGAGGAAGCGATAACCCTACGGAGGGAGGAAGCGATAACCCTACGGAGGGAGGAAGCGATAACCCTGCGGAGGGAGGAAACGATAACCCTACGGAGGGAGGAAGCGATAACCCTGCGGAGGGAGGAAGCGATAACCCTGCGGAGGAAGGAAGCGATAACCCTGCGGAGGGAGGAAGCGATAGCCCGGCGGTTCAAGTCACAATACCAGGACAGATCGACAGCGGCGTTCCAACAACAGCCGGGTTCAACTTGCCTGCCACGTCAACAAATATATTTAATTTGATGTTAGTTGGTTCTGTACTTGTGGCAGGTGGAATTGTGTTGATGATCATCAGGCATTACAGAAGGATGAAGATAGCTCAATAGCCACGTAAATGACTCAAATGGCTAATTGGTTAAAGAGAAAATTTTGAAAAGCTGCCTGTGCATGGCGTATCGTGCCTTGGTAGCTTTTCTGTTTTTCGTCAAAACTGAAGTGAATATGAGATGAATCAACACATCCTTTATTAGCTGGAGGTGATGTAATTTGCTGAAAAAAATGGCTGTGATTATGCTGGCGAGTGGACTATTTTTCATTGGCTACGCCAGTGTGCAGCTAAAGTCCGCACAGCAGTCGGAAAAAGTAGCACTGGTTCAGGCAAAGGGGGAGTTGGAAAAACAAAAAATAAAGTCACCCCAGCTTGAGTCATCCCATCCCGACCTGTCTTTTCAGAACGGTCAAACAATCGGCATCCTGCAAATTCCCATTATTCAAAAAGAGCTTCCCATTGTGGAAGGGACGGATGACGATGCTTTAAAGCAAGGCGTTGGTCACTACACAGGCACCGTTTATCCCGGGCAAAAAGATCAAATTCTGTTATCGGGACACAGGGACACTGTGTTTACCGGATTGGACAAATTGCAAAATGGCGATACAATCATTATGGAAATGCAGCATGGTACCTTTACATATGCCGTTGTGGATACGGAAATTGTAGATGCAAATGATACAACAGTCATCCGTTCTACAGCACCGGAAGAAATGCTGACTTTATCCACATGCTATCCATTTCGGTATATCGGCAATGCACCGCAACGGTATATTGTTTATGCGATACCGAAGTGAAATAAGTACCTACTAAACTTCGTTATTCAAAAAAAGCATTGAACAACAAAAAAATCCAGCCAATCTCATAAATGGCTGGATTTCTCTATGTCTAACACCTAAAACTATCCCTATTTCTTCTCACCAATCAGAAAACCGAACAATTCCGACCAATCAGTAATCCGTGGGAAATCCAGGTGTCGATTATACGATTGGCTTTTGGCAAACAATTTAAGGGGATGATTCCTCAAGGTTTCAAGAACCGCAGGCTTGTCATCGAAATAATAGTCTAGGTTCAAATCCTTGATGATGTTGACTTTGTCTTCGTCTTTCATGCCGTAATAAAACCTGTCTTTGTCAACAGGAAACCCATTTTCAATCATCCACTCGATTGTACGCTTGCCATGAACGTCGGGTCTCGCCGTAATATAATAAATTTCATGACCTTCTTTATCCAATCTTTGTAAGGTTTCTACTGCATCTGGATAGGGAGGACAGGATGTGAAATAGATTTCTTCCAATGAACGATTCCACATTTGACTGCCTTGTTCAGCAGTCATGTCAAAAAGCTCATGAATTTCAACCTTATCCAACGCGTGGAAGAGATCCACCGCCACTGTCCGATTCAACTTCGTGTTGTAAAGTTGAAAAGCATGTTCCCTTAAATTAATCAACGTATCATCAATGTCAAAACCGAATTTCATATTCCAAAACCTCTATTCATTTGCGGTATACCGCGGATAGCCCGTGAACTTGAAATCTTTGCCGACGGGGGTAATCCGAAGATCCGCCAAGTCTATAGCGTCCCGCATTAATTCCACGCCTGTACCTTCAAGAAATGTTGGTGCATGGGCGCCTCCGACTAATTTAGGTGCGATATAAATTTCAACTTTGTCGACCAGCTGATTTTCAAGGAAAGCAGCGTGAATGGAACCGCCTCCTTCAATCAAGACGGAGGAAATCAGCTTTTCACCGAGAATGCGGACGACGTCATTTGGGTTCACCTGTTTCACTCCTGAAGTTGGGAAGATTAAAATCCCTTGTTCTTCTAGCTTTTGTTTAGCTAGTTGGTCAACCTCTTGAGCGGTAAAAATCCAAGTGGGTGCCTGTCCGTCGGTTACGATCTTTGAATCCAGTGGAATTCGCAGTGTGGAATCTAAAATGACGCGAATCGGATTCCTTCCATTAGGGATCCGTGTAGTTAATTCGGGATCATCCTCAATTACTGTATTGACGCCAACTAAAATAACCATATTTTCATTGCGCAGTACATGTCCGTCATGCCTAGCTTCGGCGGATGTAATCCACTTACTATCGGCAGTGTGTGTAGCGATTTTGCCATCCAATGTGCTTCCTGCTTTCATCGTCATGAAAGGCTTTTGTTCGACGATGAACTTGTTAAATACTTCATTCATCTGGCGAGATTCCTCTTCCATTATGCCGACGATGACCTCGATTCCGGCATCTTCCAAAATCTTGACACCGTTACCGGCAACGACAGGATTTGGATCAAGCGTAGCGATAACAACTTTGTTAATCCCGGCTTCAACAATGGCTAGTGCACAAGGACCCGTTCGCCCGTAATGCGAGCATGGCTCAAGGGTCACATAAATCGTGCCGCCTTTTGCCCTATCACCAGCCATCCGAATGGCATGTATTTCCGCATGCGGTTCTCCAGCCTTTAAATGTGTCCCGATGCCAACTACTCGATTGTCATTAACAATAACCGAACCGACGAGTGGATTTGGATCTGTCTGTCCTTTCATCGCGCGCGCATTGCTTAGGGCTAAATTCATGTAAAATTCATGGTTAGTCATTTGGCTGAGTTCCTTTTTCATCTAAATGGCCTGAACGATCAATCTTTGTCTGCAAATAACTTTCATTGAACTCTGATTTATCGCCCCATAAAGGTTCTCTTCCGGATACAGGGAGCCCAGCATTTTTCAGTGCATCCAGTTTCTTTGGATTATTTGTCATGAGCTTAACAGGTTTTGTCCGTAGCGTCTTGAGTACCTGAATCGCATCATCATAATTTCTGGAGTCGTCGACAAATCCAAGACTTTCGTTTGCTTCCACTGTATCATAGCCATTTTCCTGCAGCACATAGGCCATCGCTTTGCTGAATAAACCAATACCACGCCCTTCATGATTCGCTAAATAAAACAGCGCACCCGTCCCATGGTCCGCAATATTCTGCATCGATTGCTTGAGCTGATAGCCGCAATCGCATCTTTTACTACCAAATATATCGCCAGTATGGCAAATTGAATGCATGCGAATTAACGCATCATCCGCATGTTCGAAATCTCCGTAGACGAGCACGCTTGACTGTTGGTACTCCGCCAAATTCGCAGATGACAACTGTTCGATAATTTCTAAGTAATTGTCCGTTACTTGGCAACGGCTAAGCCAGCAATACCATTGAAAAACAACTGTTTCTCCATGCAGATTGACAGGGAGTTGGATTGGTCCGACCAAGTAGATGGCGCCTTCATCTGTGGGGATCATTTGTATTTTATCTTTTAATACGTCAAGGACTTTTGGTTCCAGTTTCAAATTCAACATACAATCATTCCTTCTATTTAAATTTGGGTTATCATGCAAATTTATAGTAACTGTAGTACTAGAGCCACTTCATGTGGATTTTTAAATGTGCAATAAATCAGGAAATTATTCCTTTAGCATACCTTATTGTTTCGTGATTTACTCTAAAGTTGTTTTGGGCAGTTTGCTAGGCAGTTCATTCAATAAAACTTCATCCTCTTCTATACGTATGCGCTTATATCTGATTGTCGGTGACAGTCACCCAGTCAAATTGAAAACTGCCGAATAAGCGGTGACAAAAGCAAAGAAATCGTGCAAATTACTATTTTGCTCCGAGCTGATCTTTTATTATTTACATGGAATGCAGAAAGAGGGATAATAGTATTACAAAATAATTTAATGTCGAAGGACTGTATTTCACTCATGAAAAAACAGCACAAAAAAGAAACACGTACACATTTTATATTCCGTTATCTATTCATTATGATAGGGGCGACTATGGCGGCGGTCGCGATTGAACTATTTCTTGTTCCAAACTCTATTATAGATGGTGGAATCATCGGGATTTCACTAATTCTTACTTTTTTAACGGGTATCCCATTCGGTTTACTCATACTGCTGATCAACTTGCCATTCCTTTTCTTTGGCTATAAGTATATCGGGAAGAACTTTTTCATATCTTCCTCTTTTGCAATCGTTGTGCTTGCGCTTGTGGAAATTCCACTTAAGGCGGTTGACCCTTTTGTGACGGATCCGCTTCTTGCGACTGTCTTCGGAGGGCTCTTGCTCGGAGCGGGCGTCGGGCTTGTCATTCGTAATGGCGGTGCTTTAGATGGGACTGAGATACTTGGTATTTTATTGACTAAAAAGATTCCATTCTCTGTCGGCGAATTTGTGATGTTTTTCAATATCTTCATTTTCGGCTGGGCAGGCTTTGTACTCGGCTGGGAGCAAGCCATGTATTCGATTTTGACGTATTATATCGCTTCAAAAACAATCGATGCCGTTATCCAAGGTTTGGATGAAACAAAAGCGGTGATTATCGTGTCGGATGAATACGAGGAACTCGGAATTGCCATTAATGAACGTCTCGGTAGAAGCATTACGAACCTTAAGGGAAGCGGCGGTTATAACAACAGTGACAAAGATGTCATTTACGTAGTTGTCACGCGTCTGGAAATAAGTAAATTGAAACAAATCGTCCATGAAGTCGATGCAAATGCATTTTTAACAATCATGAATACGCAAGAAGCACATGGCGGACAGTTTAAATCACCGATTCATTGAGATAAACAACAAAAAGAAGTGTAGACCTTAATTGGTCTGCACTTCTTTTCATTAATAAAGAAAAAGCCCCCATCCGGCTTGGGATAGGGAGACTATCAATTAGTACTTGGGACAAACACGTGGAAGTTAACGTTAAAAGTTTCTCGGAATTGAATGTCGTTTTTGTCAGCGTAAAGTGTAACTTGGACGTCCTCTGCAGATACATCGCTGTCCGTTGAAGGTTTAGTACTAGGTTTCAAGAGGGCGAAGAAGTCTTCTTTCAACGTATCTTTTGCGGTGGGTCGCGAGAGGTCGACAGCTTTAGCATTACCTATGCTAATTTTTTTCACGCCGAGCGCTCGCAATTTACTAGAGAAAACACCAATTCCGGTCAACCCTTTAATCCCTTCGTCAATATCATAGGCAGTCATCGTTACTGTATTTGTCCTGCTATTAAACCTTGACTCAGCAACTTTTTTAACGCCTACTTCAATGACACCATTTTGCGTAACGACTTTTCTGATTTCAGCACGCGCCTTTTCGATTGGATTAGATGCGACTTTGATATTCTCGGTACGTACAACAAATGATGCCATTTGGGCACGTGTGATGCTAGAATTCGGATCGAAAGTTGTTGGCGTCTTTCCTTTCGTCACCTTGTTAGTGACGAGTGCCTTGACATGATCCACGTACCACGCAGAATTACTTACATCTCTGAATGGATTTACGGTAGATTTACCCTCGAGTTTGAATCCGAGATCGATTGCTTTCGCCATATGGGCACGCGTCATGGATGCATTCGGTTTGAACGTGTTGTCTTCGAATCCTGAAATGAGCCCTGCATTTTCAAGTGCTGCTACATATTTATAGAAGCCATTCTTGTTGTCGAGGTCTTTAAAGCCCGGATTTCTGACGTTTCTCGTATCCAGCTTCAATGCGAGCGCAAGTATTTTCGAAGCTTGACCACGCGTAAGCTCATTGTCCGGACGATACGTACCATCTGAATAGCCTTTGACAATTCCACGCCCAGCAAGATTCATAATCGGATCATAATGGTCAAGAGTCGACTTTACATCTGTAAATGAAGTACCAGCCGCATCAGTAGTGACAGGAACTGCAGTAACAATCACTCCCAAGACAACTGCCACAGAAACAGTAGCCGCGTATATCTTTCTTCGTAAATTGCTCATTGTGATGTAATTCCCTCCAATAGTTAAACTTTTATGGCAATAATATGGATTTTAATACACAAAGAAACTATAGCATAATCCTATTTAGAATGATAACTCAATATATGAACTAATTATAGAGTTAAGCTGGACTTCTAGTACTTAACGGAAATGGTACTAGTTGGTTAGTTGGGGAATTGGATGTGATTGTTGAGGAGTCAACCAAACTATCGAAGTGTCCAACGAATGCGGTGGGATGTCCAACCAAATCGGTGAAGCCTCCAACTAATTCCGCGAAGTGTGCAACCAACCAGAAAGCGTCCAACCAAACTATCGAAGTGCCCAACCAACGCGGTGGAGTCTCCGACCAAATTGGCAAAGTCTCCAACGAATTCCGTGAAGCGTCCAACCAACCGGAAAGCGTCCAACCAAACTATCGAAGCGTCCAACCAACGCGATGGAGTCTCCAACAAAATTGGCAAAGCCTCCAACCAATTCCGTGAAGTGTCCAACAAACCGAAGAGTGTGCAACCAAACTATCGAAGCGTCCAACAAATGCGGTGGAGTCTCCAACAAAATCGGCATAGCCTCCAACCGATTCCGTGAAGTGTCCAACCAACCGGAAAGCGTGCAACCAACCTATAGAAGCGCCCAACAAATGCGGTGGAGTCCCCAACGAAATCGGCAAAGCCTCCAACCAATTCCGTGAAGTGTCCAACCAACCGGAAAGCGTGCAACCAAACTATCGAAGCGTCCAACAAACGCGATGGAGTGTCCAACCAACCTTATACGAAGTAGTGGGGGTATAGGGAGGAGGTTGTAAAGAAAGAGAGTGTAATAACGAATTACAATGGTAGTGGCCTGGCGATTTAATAAACTTGCAATTTGAAAATAAAACGCATATTTATTTAGAAATTTCGAAAAACGATGCTAATGACATCCTACAATTGTCATGGGAAAAGTTGGTTATAAGGCTTTAGTGGTCTAGACGACTGTACTTCATTTTAGATATGCTTTAACTATAGGTTGTAAGCGTTTCCACCTAACTACTTTTATTTATTAGATGGATGACCTAAAATTTGTTTATAAAAGGAGGAAGATATGAAAAAAACGTTTATGATCACCACTGTTTGTACGATTTTGTTGGGAGCATCGCCTGTTTTTGCCAGCGGTGATTCACCTCATTTACCATCGATTGAAAAGCAAGAGAAGCACGCTACTTCATCCCAGAAACCGCATCCAGTATTCACATGGAATTCAACCATCATCCCGATTTCTAACACACTTCACCCCGGCTCGGCACGAGGAGCAGGTATGGTGGAAACTCCACTCCAACAAATTGATCAGATTATGAATCAGGCCATCACGGAAAAAGTAATGCCCGGCGCTGTTGCCATCGTGGCGAGAGGCGGGAAAATTGTGAAGCATGATGCTTACGGTTTTTCAGCTCAGTACACAGATGACTCGCGTACAGAAATGGAAAGTCCAATCCCAATGCAGACGGACACAATCTTTGATTTAGCGTCCATCAGTAAGATCTTCACTGCTACGTCCGTGATGATGCTTTTTGAAAAAGGTTTATTCGAACTAGATGACCCAGTTGCTAAACATATTCCGGAATTTGCTGCAAATGGGAAGGAAAACGTAACGATTCGCCAATTGTTGACACACACCTCGGGGTTTGTTGCGTGGATTCCTTTATATTCAAAGGGGAATTCGAGAGATGAGCGGCTGCAGTCGGTGTTAAGCCAACCGTTAGCCAATGCCCCTGGTACGACTTACACTTACAGCGATTTAAACATGATCACATTAGGTGTGCTAATCGAGCGATTGTCAGGGACTCGTCAAGATGAGTTTGTCAAGACGCACATCACTGGACCAATGGGGATGAAAGATACGATGTATAATCCTCCAGCTTTCTTGAAAAATCGAATTGCAGCAACCGAATTTCAGTCAATACCAGACAGGGGCCTTGTTTGGGGAGAGGTTCATGATGAGAATGCCTGGTCACTGGATGGTGTTGCGGGACATGCAGGTGTGTTCTCAACTGCGAAGGATCTTGCCATGCTTGCCCACGTTTTCCTGAATAACGGAAAATATGGCGGAAAAACAATGCTTAAGCCTGAAACGGTCCAACTCTTACTTCAAAATGAGAATGCAGCGTTCCCTGGGAATGACCATGGTCTTGGCTGGGAGCTAGGACAGGGATGGTATATGGATGCACTTTCAGAGGGGACATACTCCTTTGGCCATACTGGTTATACGGGAACATCGATTGTGGTTAGCCCGAACAACAAAACGGTTGCGATTTTACTGACCAATCGCGTGCATCCTAGTCGAACGACTGTATCGACAAATCAAACGCGGAGACTGTTCGTTAGACAGGTAGCGGATGCGATTCCGGTCTCCATTCCTGGTAAGAATTCAGCATGGTTTGCAGGCTACGGAGACAATATGAACCGTGTAATGGAAGCTGATCTTGCATTAGAAAAGGACGCCAAACTTACTTTTCGTACATGGCATATGCTTGAGAATGAGTCTGATTTTGGCTTTGTAGAAATATATACTGATGGCGTATGGGAAAAGATCGCCTCATTCACTGGTACAAGCAATGGCTGGGTTGATCAAAAGCTCACCATCCCAAAGGAAGCTTCGAAACTACGCTTCGTCTATCGTACCGATTCTTCGGTGAATGGCCGTGGCTTGTATATTCTAGATCCGTTGCTCAATTCAAAGAGCAAGCTTACTTTCACTAATAATGAATGGCAGCTGCGTGACCATTAATATTGTATATATGTTAAGCAAATGAATGCCTATATAAACTGGGCGGGGGAGTTTTCGGTGCCAGTTGCTGACACCGGGCGGCATCTCCTAAATGAAAAGGGAGGCAAAGTATGAGTAAATTAGTCAAGAAATGTATCATCTCAATTATTGCATTTGCTTTAGTGTTAACGGGGATTCCTCTCGCGGGGGCATCGGCTGCTTCGGGAATCAAGGATTTAGTGATCGACCTCAACGTACCGCAAGTCAAAAGAGATGTGAAGAATAACAAACTTGATTTAAATGGTCTATATGTCTATGAGGATGGCCACTTTACCCTAGCATCAGAGAATGTAACCTGGGAGTCTTCTAACAAAAATGTGGCCTCTGTTAATCAAGGCGGAGAAGTTAGTCTATCTGGTCACAATGGAAAAACGTTTATCTCTGTAAGCAATGGCAAATTCAGTGACCGGATCTCCATTCAATACAAAGGAAATCAAGGTCAGATTATTGTTGAAAAAGAAAAAGGTGTTCGCTATGACCTTATCGGACAGGCGATCAAGCAGATGACGATGGAAGAAAAAGTCGGACAAATGCTAATGCCTGATTTTAGAACCTGGAAGGGTAAAAATGTTACGGAAATGAATGCTGAAATTGCCCAGCTTGTTAAAGATTATCACTTGGGCGGCGTGATATTATTCCGCGAAAACACAGTGACAGCTGAGCAAACGACGAAGCTAGTTAGTACTTATCAGGAAGCATCAGAAAAATACGGACTTCTGATTTCAATTGACCAAGAAGGCGGGATTGTAACACGTCTCCAGACTGGTACGGATTTTCCAGGAAACATGGCACTAGGAGCAACACGATCTGAAGAGGTAGCAAAAAAGGTTGGTATGGCCATTGGTGAAGAGCTTAACGCCCTTGGTATTAATATGAATTTTGGACCTTCACTGGATGTAAACAATAATCCTGATAATCCTGTCATCGGTGTTCGTTCCTTTGGAGAGGATCCTGAGTTAGTGGGGAAATTGGGGAATGCCTACATTAAAGGACTTCAGGAAAGCGGAACAGCTGCAACGGCCAAGCATTTTCCGGGTCACGGTGATACGGCAGTTGATTCCCATTTAGGCCTTCCAGAAGTACCACACGATATCAATCGTCTGAAAAAGGTAGAATTATATCCGTTCCAGCAGGCAATGGATGCTGGTATTGATGCAGTTATGACGGCACATGTGACCTTCCCGAAAATTGATGATACAAAAGTGATTTCGAAAAAAGATGGAAAAGAAATTGCCCTACCAGCTACGCTTTCTCAAAAAGTATTAACAGGTTTGATGCGTGAACAAATGAGCTTTAAGGGAGTTATTGTTACAGATGCGATGAATATGGGGGCGATCGTTGAGCATTTTGGTGCAGTCGATGCGGCCATTCGCACTGTGAAAGCAGGAACAGATATTGTTTTAATGCCTGTAGGTCTTGAGGCAGTCGCCAATGGCCTTTATGATGCAGTTAACAAGGGAGAAATTTCAACTAAAAGAATCGAACAGTCCGTCGAACGGATTCTAACGCTGAAGTTAAATCGAGGCATCGTGAAGGCTGAGGTTGAAAAAAGTTTAGATGAGAAAATTGCTAATGCCATACAAGTAGTAGGCTCTGCTGAACATAAAGCAGTAGAAAACGAAGCAGCGGCTAAATCAATTACACTTGTAAAAAACAATGCTGCTCTTCCACTTAAAGTGGGAACAACAGATAAGATTGTTGTGGTCGGTTCAAGTGCTGACCTCCTTGCAGTTGAGGTTCAAAAGCATCATGAAAATATAACGGTTTTAACTACTGAAACACTCCTTACAGAATCACAATTGACGCAAGCAAAAGCGGCAGATTATATCATTTTAGGAACCAATACCTCCACAGTGAGCGGCAGGGCGCCAAGTAATAATTTAATGAAGCTGGCAAATCAACTTATCGAACAAACCGATGCACCAGTCATTGGAGTCGGAATCCGAAATCCGTATGATATTATGTCCTATCAGAATGTAGATGCTTATCTGGTCCAGTATGGATTCAGACCAGCAAGCTATGAAGCATCCATTAACACGATTTTTGGGATAAATAACCCAACAGGTAAGCTTCCAGTTACCATTTACGATCAAGATGGTGACGTTCTATACAAGTTTGGACATGGTTTAGGGTACTAATCTAGGTTTTTTGATGGAAAAAGTTTCGGTTGTTTATATATTACATGGAAGAGGGAGGCGTTTTTATGAAGAAATGGCTTACAGGGATACTTGCGCTCGTTCTAGTACTATCCACATTTTCTGCAGTTTCTGCCAAGGATGATAAAGATAAGAAGGACAAGAAGTTTCGCTTGGGTGTGGAGGTTTTATTGCAGGATCGCATTGAATTGATCAAGGGTAAGCGGGTTGGTTTGATCACCAATCCAACGGGAGTAGATAAAAGCGTTACGAGTATCGTAGATTTGCTTCACACTAATCCTAATGTGCAACTTACAGCTCTTTATGGTCCTGAGCATGGTGTTCGTGGGGATGCGCAGGCCGGGCAATATGTTGAAAAATATATTGATGAAAAAACAGGGGTTCCCGTATATAGCCTTTATGGGGCCACGAAAAAGCCAACACCTGAAATGCTGAAAAATGTCGATGTGCTGATATTCGATATTCAGGATGTAGGGGCACGATTTTACACGTATATTTATACAATGGCTCTAGCGATGGAAGCGGCAAAGGAGAACAATATTCCGATTATCATTCTTGACCGTCCGAATCCGATTAGCGGAACAAAAGTAGAAGGTCCTGTTCTCGAGAATAAGTACTCCTCGTTTGTGGGTGAGTACCCGATTCCTGTGCGCCATGGGATGACGGTTGGGGAATTAGCGCAGCTTTTCAATAAAGAATTCAAGATCGGAGCCAATTTAACGGTCGTGAAAATGGAAGGCTGGAAGCGGAGTATGTATTATGATGAAACGCCTTTGGAATTCGTCTTACCATCACCAAACATGCCAACCTTGGATACGACTCTTGTCTACCCAGGTGCGGCTTTAATTGAAGGAACGAATGTTTCAGAAGGAAGAGGAACAACTAAGCCGTTTGAATTAATCGGTGCTCCATTCATCAACAGCACGGATTTGGCGGCAAAGTTGAATTCTTACAAATTGCCTGGAGTCACCTTCAGAGCGGCTTCGTTTACGCCGACGTTCTCAAAGCACGCGAATAAGTTGAGCCATGGAATTCAAATCCATATCACGAATCGAAACGTATATAAGCCGTTTGAAACCGGGTTATATATTGTGAAAACCATCCATGATATGTATCCAAACGATTTTGAGTTTACAGCGCCGGGTAGCGACGGAATTTCCTTCTTTGATAAACTTGTCGGTAATGGCTCCATCCGTGCCGATATTGAAGCAGGCAAGTCTGTCGAGGAAATGAAAAAAGCATGGCAGGCTGGTCTAGACAAATTTACTCACGTTCGTGAGAAGTATCTGTTATATAAATAAGTAATCGAGCGACCTCTTTTTGAAAAGAGGTCGCTTTTTGGTGCGTTCGGAATCTGAAGGAAGCGGGCGGCAAACCGGAAAGCGTGCAACCAAACTATCGAAGCGTCCAACAAACGCTGTGGAGTCTCCAACAAAATCGGCGAAGCCTCCAACCAATTCCGTGAAGTGTGCAACAAACTGGAAAGCGTGCAACCAAACTATCGAAGTGTCCAACGAACGCGGTGGAGTGTCCAACAAAATCCGCGAAGCCTCCAACCAATTCCGTGAAGTGTGCAACAAACTGGAAAGCCTCCAACAAACGCGGCGAAGTCTCCAACAAAATCGGCAAAGCCTCCAACCAATTTCGTGAAGTGTCCAACCAACCGGAAAGCGTCCAACCAAACCATCGAAGCCTCCTACAAAACCGGAAAGCGTCCAACCAATCCCGCGAAGTGTTCAACAATCCTGGTGTCGTATATACTAAAGGTGTTGGAGGTGTAGAAATGAAATCATTAATCGATAAAATTAAACAAGGCTTGGCTATTTTATCTGCTGCTGAAAGAAAAGTGGGTGAATACATAATTTTGCATTCGGAGTTAATTCCCAATATGACGACAAAAGAGCTGTCAAAAAAGATAGGTGTAAGCGAGGCAAGTGTGATTCGCTTTTGCAAATCGATTGGAATGGGTAGCTTCAAGTCATTTAAACTTGCGCTTGTTAAGGATTTAACGTTAACAGAAATGAACTTAACGGATTTTTCGATCTTGCAGCAAAAGGATACCCCCTATGACTCATTTCAAAAGGTCATACAGGTGAATAAATTCGCAATTGAATCTTGTACGGACTCAATGGATAAGAAGGAGTTATTGAAAGCAGTAGATGCCATAAAAGACGCAAAAAAAATTGTTTTCTTTGGTGTTGGCGGATCATCTACTGCAGCACTTGATGCACACTATAAATTTACAAGGCTAGGGTATCAATCTATTACCTCTTTGGATTTTCATTACATGCTTACGGTTATTCCTTATTTAACCAAAAATGATATTTTTGTTGCCATCAGTACATCGGGAAAGACGAGGGATGTATTGGAACTTTCCCAGTTTGCTCAAAAGAAAGGGGCAATTGTAATCGCAATTACGAATCTGGATAAGTCACCCTTATACAGAACAGCGGATATCAGACTATGCACCCCGAATGTGGAACAGGATTTTAGAATTGGAAGTATACCTTCCAGAATGACGCAGCTGACCGTCATTGATACCTTATATATGAGCGTTTTTCATCATGTCGGAGAAAAGGTAATCAAACAATATCAGGAAGCTAGAAGTGAGATGGAGAAATTACGGAGATGAGGAAACCGAATAGGGGTTTCCTTTTTTTTATTTTCTTATGAAATTAAGATTCAGTAATAATTCGAATAATCTTGACATATAGTTTCTTGTGAGTACAATTGGATTATAAAGTATTAGTTTAAGAGGGGCGATAGAATGCTTGAAAAATTAGCTACAGAAAAGAGAAATAGCAAGACGATGCAGCTTGATGAAATGTCTGTAAGAGGAATTCTAGAAGCGATGAATCGAGAGGATAGTTCAGTTCCTACTACTATCAAAAATGAGCTAGATCATATTGAAAAAGTTGTTGAATCTGTTGTTAAATCGTTCCAAACAGGAGGCCGACTCATTTATGTTGGGGCGGGAACGAGCGGAAGATTGGGGATTCTTGACGCTGTTGAATGTGTCCCAACGTTTGGGGTTTCTCCTGAAATGGTTCGAGGTTTCATTGCTGGAGGAATGGAAGCGTTTACAACTGCGGTTGAGGGTGCCGAAGACAGTGTAAATATGGGGGCGCTAGATATGGAATCTGCTTCAGTTTGCGATAAGGATACTGTCATTGGAATAGCCGCGAGCGGTAGAACTCCATATGTAATAGGTGCTTTAGATTACGCGCGAGAAAAAGGGGCTAAAACGGTAGCAATTTCATGTAATAAAGGCGCTGAAATAAGCAAGCATGCTGAAATGGTAATTGAAGTAGAGACTGGTCCTGAGATTTTAACAGGGTCAACGAGATTAAAAGCGGGAACAGCCCAAAAATTAGTACTGAATATGATTTCTACGGCATCCATGATTGGAATTGGGAAAGTATATGAAAATCTTATGGTCGATGTCCAATCTACTAATGAAAAGTTAACAGAGCGCTCCAAAAGAATCATTATGGAAGCCACTCAAGTTGACTATGAGACAGCCGAGAACTATTACGAAAAAGCACAACAGCAGGTGAAAACCGCTATAGTCATGATTTTACTGCAAAGTACTTATGAAGAAGCGGTTGGAAAATTGGAACAAACAGGCGGCTTTGTCCGAAAGTCTATATAAATAGTGAAATGGGGGGATTGGAATGAAAAAGGAAGAGCGTATGGCCAAAGATATTTTTGCGAATATCGGTGGTAAGGAAAATATCCAGCGGTTATCCCACTGTATGACTCGTTTGCGCTTAGTATTAAAAGATGATAGTAAGGCGAATATTGACACGTTGAAAAAAGTCGATGGCGTAATGGGTGTCATTGAAGATGATACTTTGCAAATCGTAGTGGGGCCGGGGACGGTCAATAAAGTTGCTGCAGAAATGAGCAAAGTCACGGGGCTGTCAATTGGGGAAGAGGCAGCCTTAGATGAAAATGATTTAACTTTTAGCGAAAAAGCAGCAAGAAATCAAGCTAATCTGAAGGAGAAGAATAAAACACCTATAAAAATGCTACTTCGCCGAATTGGTAGTATCTTCATTCCACTAATCCCAGGTCTTGTTGCATCAGGTCTAATTAACGGAGGGGCAAACTTCGCGAAAAACGCGGGTGTGGATCCGACGGTAACATGGATGCAAATTCTTCTTCTACTTGGAAGCGGTATTTTCATGTATCTTGCGATTTTGGTGGGTTGGAATACAGCTAAGGAGTTTGGAGGCACACCAGTACTTGGTGCAATTGCTGGAGCATTTTTGTTCAACCCTGCACTTGCAGATATTACAATTTACGGTGAGGCATTAGTGGTAGGTCGAGGTGGATTATTTGGCGTCATCTTTGCGGCTTGGTTAATGACTTGGGTTGAAAAGCGTGTTCGATCTGTTATGCATGATTCGATTGATATTATAGTTACACCTTTAATTACCGTATTAACAGTAGGTTTCTTTTCACTCTATGCAGTAGTACCAGTTGCTGGTGTTCTATCTGATGGTATTACTTCTGGAATCAATGTCATTTTGGATGTCGGTGGTGTTTTTGCAGGTGCGGTTCTCGCAGGTTTCTTCCTGCCGCTGGTTATGGTCGGACTTCATCATGGTTTGACGCCCATTCATCTAGAATTGATCAATTCTGTGGGCTACACTGCATTATTACCAATATTGGCAATGGCAGGCGCGGGTCAAGTTGGTGCAGCCATCGCGATATTTGTGAAAACTAAAAACAAACGATTACGTAATATAATTAAAGGGGCGCTACCAGTAGGCTTCCTAGGAATTGGAGAACCGCTGCTTTACGGGGTAACGCTTCCTTTAGGTCGCCCATTCCTTACTGCATGTATGGGTGCAGCAGTCGGCGGTGCCTTCCAGGCAGTCATGAAAGTTGCTGCATCTGGTATCGGCGTATCTGGTATTTCGTTAATACCACTTATTGCAGACAATAAATTCTTGTTTTATTTCTTGGGTCTATTAATTGCCTATATATTCGGATTCCTATTCACGTACTTGTTTGGATTCAAGGAAGAAATGGCGGACGGTATTTAAAAAAGGGGGGCTTGCCTCCTTTTTTTGATGAAAAGAAAGATCTAGCTCGAGGCACGTCTAATGCGGCACCTTGCGCTTTTCTTAAACTTACAAAGGAGCTGATTGCATGCTTGGAATTTCCGTTTATTTAGGAAATGATTTGAATGAGGAATTTGAATTTTATCTTAAAAAGGTAAGAGAAATCGGTTTTACTTCCATTTTCACATCGCTTCATATCCCCGAGGAGGATCCGCAGCTTTATAAAGAACGTCTTCAAAAGCTAGGGGCAGCAGCGAAACAATATAATATGGAGTTAATGGCAGATATTTCGCCAAAGTCACTTGGACATCTTGGTTTCACATGGGAAAATGCAGAAGGTCTCCTCGAGTGGGGGCTAACGGGTTTACGGGTGGACTATGGTATTTCAGAAGCCACAATTGTCAGGTTGTCTAAGAAAATGAAAATTGCACTGAATGCAAGCACGCTGACCGAGGATAGTCTGGAAAAAATGAAACAGGCAGGGTTACACACGGAATCTATTGAGGCGTGGCATAACTTTTATCCGCGACCCGAAACAGGACTCGATCGTGATGAATTTCGCAAGGTGAATGAGTGGCTGAAACAGGAAGGGGTCACAGTGATGGCCTTCATTCCAGGAGATGGATCATTGCGCGGACCGCTGTATGAAAGATTGCCGACATTGGAAGACCATCGAAGTATCTCACCATTTTCCGCCTTTCTGGACTTAATTGAAAATGGCTGTGTGGACAAGGTCTTGGTCGGTGATCTTACACTGACTGAACAATCGCTAGAGCAATTTGCTTCTTATCAAAATGGGATTTTTTTATTGCGAGCTGAACAGGCAATCCACGACAAATCTCTGCTTGAAATAGTGGGAGCCGTACAGACAAATCGTTTAGACGCTGCTCGGGATTGTATCCGATCGATGGAATCAAGAGAATACGGACTAATAGGAACCCGTCCCGTTAAAGCGGTCAATACGGTAGAAAGACCATTTGGTACGATTACCGTAGATAACGAAAAGTATGAACGCTATCAGGGAGAAATTCAAATTACAAAACGAGATCTCCCAGCTGATGAAAAGGTGAATGTGATTGGACGAATCAATGAGGATGATCGGTTATTGCTACAGTATATGTATGGTGGATCTAAGTTTCAAATAAAATGGATGTAATGGGAGGGTGTGCAACATAATTGGTGGAGTGTCCAACCAACTCCGGGCAAGTGTCCAACGAACCTGGGAGAGTGTCCAATATAATCAATGAAGCGTCCACCCAACCGGAGAGTGTCCAACCAAACTATAGGAGTCTCCAACGAACGCGGTTGAGTCTCCACCCAAATTGGTGAAGCGTCCAACCAACCGAAGAGTGTCCAACCAAATCAATAAAGTGTCCAACGAACGCGGTGGAGTCTCCAACCAAATCGGTGAAGCGTCCAACCAACCGGAGAGTGTCCAACCAAACTATAGAAGTGTCCAACAAACGCGATGGGGTTTCCAACCAACCCAACAAAACCCCAGCCAAAGTCCCACCTTGGCTGGGGTTTCACCTAATATCCAGTATAAAAATCCATCAAATAATCCTTCCCATTTTTAACACGAATCACAAGCTTATACGAAGTAGATGGTGCATAAGAAGAAACCGCCGAAGCAACAATCTCCTTAGTTTCAACTTTTGAACGCAACGTAATCGGCACTAGTTCACTGCCCCGAAAAACGTGAATGTCAATGATGTCCTTAGCTGAAAGCTGTCGGGTAAACTCAATATGCCACTCCTTATTCAAAGGAACATTTCTCACCGTGGGAAGCCGGATGAAGTTTGAAAAGTCCATCGCCTGTTCGTCCGCGCTGACACGTTGAGGTTCGTCATACGACGCAACATTGACAATGCCCTCTCCAAAAATCGGATCCCAACCAACAGCACCTTGATCATCCACATACTTCTTCAACAGCCGTTCAATCTCCTGAATCGAACGACTCGGATCATCCAGTTTTATCATCGCTGCAACACTGCTAACAAACGGCACAGCCATAGAAGTACCAGTCAGACTGCCGTATCGATTACCAGGTAAACTCGAAACAATTCCGACGCCCGGGGCAGAAAGATCTATTGTGTCGCCCGTATTACTGAAACTAGCGATATTATCATGTTGATCGGTAGCGGAAACAACGATTACATTTTGTTCGGAAGCAGGGAAATAATTTGCAGTATCCGCCCCGTTATTCCCAGCTACGACGACCACAAGGACATTATTCGCAAGGGCGTAATTGAGTGCATCGGTCAAGTATTGCGAGTAACCTTCTCCAATAAAGCTCAGGTTAATAATATCCGCTCCATTATCAACCGCAAATCGAATCGCTGTCGAAATATCGGAATCATACCCTTTTCCTTTTTCATCCATTGCGCGAATGGGCATGATCTTCACATTTGCCGGCGTTGAATCAGCAATGATGCCCGCGACATGCGTACCGTGGAAATGCACATCCATCGGGTCAGACGTATTTTTGAGTACATCATATCCCGCTACAATCCGATCCTTCAGCAGCGGATGCGTGTAATCGACGCCCGTATCGATGACTGCGATAACAACCGTACCCTTACCTGGAACCATTTTTTTTACACCAATCCGTTCTTTCCCCCAAGAATCCGCAACGCCAGTAGTTGTCTGTATGGCTGCATAGCGAATGAAATCAGGCTGAAGGACCTCGATACCATCAAGAAGTTCAACCTCGTCTTTTGCCACACTATCAATCAATTCACTACCAACGAATTTAACAAGCACTCGATCACTCTCTTTAGATGAAGCAAAGCCCTCATTTGCAGGAGGCACAACATACAAAAGTCCAAGAATAAAAAAGAATCCAAGTATAGAAATAATTTTCTTCAAAAATAACACCCCTATATTATAGTAGTTATACGTTTATATATCGGCTCAAAAGGGAAGCTAGTAAGGAAATAGTAGAGTTAATGTAGAAAAAGTTTTCAGAAATACCAAACAATTTTTATCAGCCTACTATAGAATACCTACTAAATCTATGATACGATGAAAATAGTAAATTCAGATTACCATGTATTTATGGGGATTATGTCTAATAATATGTTAAAATGGTTTTTTAAGGATATATATCATAGGAGGTTGGAGAATGCAGAAAAACACTTATCAAAAACTATTCAGAGCAACATTAGCGACAACGGTTGCAACGGGGGCATTTGTTGCGGCAGTACCGACCTTTACACAAGCAGAAGTAACGAAAGGCACTTCTTTCTCGGACGTTAAAGATACGCATCAGTTCTATGAAGCTATCAAGAGTTTAACATCTAGAGGCGTTATTAATGGCTATGAAGACGGTACATACAAGCCAGGTCAACAAATTAGCAGGGCGCATGCAGCAAAAATCATGGCTTTGGCTTTAGGTCTAGACACGAAAAATGTAGTAGATCCAGGATTTAAAGATGTCAAAAAGGATCATCCTTACTACGGACATATCGCTGCACTTGTAAATGCAGGAATTATTAAAGGATATGAAGACAAAACATTTAAACCAACTGGTAATCTAACACGTGCTCATGTCGCGCAAATGCTCGTATTAGGCTATGAATTAGAAGAAAACAAGCTTTCTAATCTACCATTTAAAGACGTTAACAACAAACAATGGTTTGCGAACTATATTCAAACATTGTTCTCCAATAAAATCACGTCTGGAACAACTGCAACTACTTTCTCACCTAACGCATTTGTAACACGCGGACAAGTTGCTTCTTTCATCTTTAAAAGTGAAGCAGCAACTAAGGTAGAAACGCCTGAAGTTCCGGAAGTTCCAGAAGCTCAACAGAAAGAATCGACACTCGTAAACATTACGGCTGATAAAGTAGAGTTCGCAGAAGGAACATATACATTGCCAGCTATCTTGAAAGACGTATTCAGCGATTCTAATCTAGAAGCTCTTAAAGGAGCAGTCGTCAAGTACTCGGTTAAAGACGGTACGATCGTTGGCATTAGTTCAATTGAAATTAAAGCAAGCGGTACTGCTGAAAAACATCTTACACTAGATGGCAAAGGTTTAACATTCCCTGGCAATCTAACAATTAACGGAGACTATGTTCACCTGAAAAACCTTACAATTAAAGGTGATCTAGAAATCGGTAAAGAAGTGAAAAGCAGCGTCACTGTTGAAAAAGTTACAATAGAAGGAAAAACAATCGTTTCCAATAAAGCAGCTTCTACAGCAAAAGCGAGTTATTCGATAGCGGCAGAAACAGCAGCAGCAGCAGACATCATCTTTATTGATTCTACAATGGCTAGCGTTGTGGTAACGAAAGATGGCGTACTAATCGAATACAAAGGTACTACAAAAGTTTCAGAATTAATCATTTCTGCTAACGTTACGATTAAAGCGGATGCGGGCATCACGATTCCAAAAGTAACGATTAATGCAGGAGCTACAGCAGTAACAATTGATGCAAATGTAGGCAACCTAACAGTCAATTCAACTGACAAACTAACAATCGCAGGTACTGGCAACATTGCAGAAGTAACGATTGAATCTGCCAATGAAGTGAAGTTAGATACAACAGGGAAAGTCGACAAGCTTGAAATCAAGTCAAAAGACGCGAAAATCTCCCTAGGCGATAAAACAAAAGTTGCAAATCTAGTCCTTCCTGAAGGAGTAGCTGCAAAAGATCTAATCCAAGATTACGATAAAGTAAAAGGCAACATCGAGCAAATCGGTGGAACAACAAACCCTGACGCTCCAGTAGTAACACCAAGTCCTGGAAACGGTGGCGGTGGAACGGTAACACCTCCATCAGCTGAAGCAGTATTTGAATCAGCAGTTCAAGCTAAATTGAATGCTATCGACAGTTCAGCTGTAGGTGCAACAGTTCAATTTTCTCCATCTTCTAACACTGTGAATGTAACAGTTACAGAAAAAGGGAAATCTACATCGGACCTTTTCGGGAATGGACTAGCAGGAGCATTTATTGGGACAGGCGTAACAGAAGCTAGTTTATCCGCTATTAGAGCACAAGCCCTTGAAGTATTTAAAACCGCTCCTACACTAGGGGACTTGACTGACCCACTAGTGATAAACGTTACATTAACAGGCGGTCAAGCGTTAACTTATACAATTAACTTTAACTAATAAGAAGTGCAGAAATCCCCCAGGTCTATTTCTAGACGTAAGGGGATTTCTTTTCGTTTGGCGATAAAAGTTGGTAAATTGGCGCTACCAACTTATACATAATGAATAAGGCGAACAGTTCTACATAAAAGATTTAGTTGGATGAAAAAAATCGATAAAGAGAAGTCCGTTCCACCGCTTATCGAGCAAAACCTACAAATTAACGCAAAATGTCGAAGATTGCCTATTTAGTTACACCCGACACCGCCTTTCTGTTAAACTAGTAAAAACACACCAATAAAGGGGTAGTCAATTGAAGAAAAAACTAAAGATTTTCTTACTAATACTACTAATTGTACTCTTGGCCACCGCGGGAACTCTACTTTATTTCTTTAAATTCAAAGAGTACGATGTAGCGGATGAAGAAGTGGCAAAAATCATTGAAGATCCGTATACCATTGAAATGCCTGACGGAACGACGATTACAGTGGATGCCAATGGTGAAGTTGTGGAATCTGTCGAGCCTACTTTACCTCCCGTAACCGAGGGAACTTCGTCTGAAGGAACGTCTACAGATGGCAGCGAAGTGAAAGGGACTTCTACAGACGGCAGTAAAGGGGAAGGAACGTCTTCTGGCGATAAAGCCCCTAGCTCGACGACGGGGGAGAGCAACACTACGGAAACAACTCCAAAACCGACAGTTAGTACGATTAAACAGAAGTATGTCCCGACGCTTGAAAATCTCCAATCCCAGGCTGACAGTAAGCTGAATACATTGGTGGGGCATGCGAAGAAAGAGTACAGTGATAAAAAAGCGAGTGGGGAAAGCATCAGCTACGGTTATTTTTACAATAAATACGTAGGTGCTGCAAACGGGCTTGAAGCACGTACCGATGCAGTATTCGCAGGTGTCATCAAAGGGGTAGAGAAAGATCTAGTAGCAAACGGCTACGATAAATCCTATGCACAAAACTTAATCGATGATTATAACGCGAAGAAAAAAGCGCGTAAAGACAGTCTATTGAACAAGGCAATGGGTTTATAAAAAGAACCAAAAAAGCAAGAGTCGCCTCTCGGTGGACTCTTGCTTTTTTATGTCTAGCCGCTTGGAGGCTCACAGGAACTGGTGCACTTAAGCTGCGTTCCTTTTAGGCGACGCTTTTCTTTTCTTCTTTTTCTTCGGTTTCACTAGTATAATCAACCGTAAAATAAGCAAAAACGTCACGGCTCCAGCTGCATCAAGAATCACATCTTGCAACGCTGGCGTTCGTCCGCCCGTCAATGACTGGTGATACTCATCCGCTATAGCGAGTAGAACTGTAATCCAAGTCGCTGTCAACATTCGAAATACATGTTTGGGTAGTATCAAGTAGATAGCGACGGCAAGAACACCGAAAATGACAAAATGAGCGCTTTTTCGAAGAAGGAACTCAACGAAGTGGTAATAACCTCGTTCCTCAACTGAAATCGTTGTACCCCAATAGGGCACTTGCAACTTTGCAAGGGATGATTCGAACGGTTCACTCGGCAGCCACTTCTCAAGTGTTGGGATGAGTGACTGCTGTTCATAGGTTTGACCTGATGAAAAGAATAGAATGCTTAGTAGAATGATCAGAACGATTAGTTTTTTCATATGAGGATTGTACCATACTGAATGCAAGAATACATGCATAAGGGAAGGTCAGAGAGGGGCCCTTCCGACGTTCAAATCAATTATTGCTTAGGAACGAACAGTCAAAAGTATTCATAGTTTGAATGAAAGCTCCCCCAACATCAAAAAAATCCCCCAACCGTTTAGTAATCCAGTTTTGGGGGACTATCTTACTAGCAAACGCAATGAACAACTGCTTTCACAACTTCAAATGCTCTTTCAATTCAACTTTGATACTTTCCAATTCCTGATCGTTCATCATGTAATACCATACACCATTCATCATTTTACCCTGACCTTCTTTAATATAAAGCTGATCAACTTTTCCGAACGCATCGCGATACTTCGATTGAACATCAGTCATTTCGTCGAACGTCATATTTGTCCGGACATTCTTACCGATCGCGCCAAAGATACTCTTGAAATTCACTAAGCTATTAAGAGATGCACCTTCACGCATAACCGCTTGGATGACTTGTTTTTGTCGATCCTGTCGGCCAAAGTCGCCACGGGGATCTTCATAACGCATTCGTACGAAAGATAATGCTTTTTCGCCGTCCAATGTGATTTCACCTTTAGGGAATGTATAGGTACCTACTTTAAAGTCCAATGGATTAGTAACTTTAATACCGCCGACCGCGTCAACAATATCCTTAAAACTCTCCATATTCACTTGCACCACATAGTCAATTGGAATGTCGAGCAAACCTTCAACGCTATCCATCGACATCTCGATGCCACCGAATGCGTAGGCATGGTTAATCTTGTCTTGGACACCTTTACCAACCATCTCTGTATATGTATCGCGTGGAATACTGACCATCTTAGTGGATTTTAATGCTGGATTCACAGTCAAAACAATCATCGTATCCGAACGACCCTTATCGCCTTCACGTTCATCAACGCCAAGCACAAGGACGGAAAACGGTTCCTTCTTTTTAAAAGCAACAGGTTCTTCACGTTTTTCGGATAGTTCACGATTAATCGGTTCGTGTATCTCTTTCGCTGTATCGGTCAACCCTTTGAAAACCACAATACCATAAACAACAATTGCTAAAATTAAAACCCCGATAATACCAACGATCCAAGGCCATTTTTTCTTCTTTTTTTTATCAATGCGATCCATCTTCTATTCCTCCGTCTAGTTAGCTATAAACTAAGTAATTAACGTATGTGCCGAAACTTCTGCACCATCACTGTTCGGCGTGCTCTTGTCATCTAGGAAGGCTAAGAGTTGGCCATTTATTCCAATACTTCACATATTGTATTCCTTCCGCTTCGTCAACCGATTTAAGAGCAGTCACTTGAGTTGAGTAATACGTTGCTGCATAAATCGGATTGGGCGGATGAAATGAATAGAATGCGAAAAAAAACGAACAGAACGATTCGTTTTGCTCAGATTGGAATTGTACCATATATGTAGAAATAAAGAATCCAATGGAATTTGCTACAGAGCTAGGGGATGCCTTCGCTCGAGGCGCCTTACAAGGGGTTTTTATTGCCTTCATGCTCATAGTGACTGCTTTAGTGTTGTGCCAGCTGCTGCCACAATTCGAAGTAAACGAATGGAGTCAGTAACTGGCACAGTGTATTATTTTATTCGCTCACAAAATAAGCAATAAGTGCATCCGACCATGCCGTGACCCCACTCTCAGTAGGGATACGCGCTTCATCCATATACGTCTGTAAATCTTCTGAACCCGTGTCGGGCCAATTAGACCAATGATTGATATAGGAGATACCGCGCGCTGCTGTGTACTTTTCAAGTGCCCGGATCTGCGTCAAATAATAACCGGCCCGGTAAATCGGTTGCGGCGGTGTGACAAGGAACGATACATCCTCTACAGTGCTTTCCGCTAGCGCCTTCACAGCAAGCAAATGCCGGTGTTCGTTTTCAATGATGACTTTACCGTTATTGTGCAACGTGAATGGCTCGTACAGGACGATGTCATAGCCCGCTTGCCAGTCAATTCCACCGCTATCCAACTCCTCCTCGACAAAACGAGCAGACGTCATATCGAACGTGGCCACATCGACGCCAATCAAATCGCCATACGCATCACTAATCACGCTTGCAAAGCGATCCGCTGTATCTGCAAGTGCCTCGGAGCCGACAATTAACATCTGGACATGCTCCCCGGCTTCCGCGCGGGTACGAATCACCTCAAGTGTCTTGTCATCTAACGAAGCGCCTATCTTCTGTAGATCATCTACGCTCAACTTCTTAACGGGTGGCGTCTTTTTTACAGGCGTCTCTTTTTCAACAATGGGTTTTTGTATAACTTCATCCTGCTGAGTAGTAGTTCTCCCTGCATTCCGAATTTTCTCTTGCCAAGTCGAGGCACTGAACCAAAGGATACTGACACAAACAACAGATAAAATAACTATAAAAATGGGTTGAGTCTTCATACCTGCACCTTTCTACTTCGTTTTAGAATAGCTTTAATATACCATATAGATTGGGGATATTTGTTACAAAATGAAATCTCATTATGCTATACTTAGGCAAAGTTCGACAATGCAACTGTAAAGGGGAAACTGTCATTTATGGAAGAAACGATTAGTTTACAAGATTTAGCTAAGACATTGAGGAAACGGCTTGTATTGATCATCAGTGCGGTCATTCTTGCTGTAACGATTGCAGGAGTTGTCAGCTACCTCTTTTTGACACCGATATACCAAGCGTCGACACAAATTCTTGTCAATCAAGAAAAAAGTGAACAACAACAATTTAACGCACAGGCCATTCAAACCGATCTTCAACTCATTAATACATATAACGTTATCATCACAAGCCCAGCAATCCTTTCAAAAGTGATTGAAAATCTGGATTTGGATACAACGCCTGCTGGACTAAAAACCAAAATCACTGTGAATAGTGCGCAAAACTCACAAGTCTTAGACATTAGCGTCCAAGATACCGAGCCTTATGTAGCAGTGGATATTGCCAATACGACAGCTGCAGTGTTCCAAGAAGAAATCAAGAAGCTGATGAATGTCGATAATGTTAACGTCCTATCGCCGGCAGTTCTTGCGGAAAACCCGTCGCCGATTAAACCGGATCCGATGCTCAATATGGCAATCGCGGCAGTGATTGGTTTGATGCTAGGTGTAGGGATTGCATTCCTACTCGAATACTTGGATACGACAGTCAAGACGGAGCAAGATGCTGAAGAATTGCTTGGCTTACCTATACTCGGTCTAATCAGCACAATTGCAGAAAAAGATATACAGGATGCAAAAGGACCCGTAAAAAGTAGAAGGAAGAAGAGGTGACCGTCATGTTCAACAAGAAAAAGAAGCCCGTTCAAGCGGTTGCACGTAAACTTGTGACCAATGTGAATCCGAAATCAGTCGTTTCGGAGCAATTCCGCACGGTCCGAACGAACATTAACTTCTCAATGCCTGATAAGGATCTCAAAACATTACTGTTTACTTCATCGACGCCGGGCGAGGGCAAATCGACGAGTGCTGCAAACATCGCCATTGTTTTTGCGCAGGACGGGAAGAAAGTACTGCTCGTTGATGCGGATATGCGAAAACCAACGATGCATTACACATTCCACACAACAAATTCGACAGGGCTCTCCAACTTATTAACTAGAAAGTGGGGGTTGCAGGACGTCGTTATCGAAACAGAAATTGAAGGCCTTCACCTCGTGACATGCGGACCGATTCCGCCGAATCCAGCAGAATTGCTTGGCTCGAAAACGATGGATGTCTTGCTCGAAGAACTAATTGCAAGCTATGACATCGTTATCTTTGACGCGCCACCAATTTTATCTGTCACAGATGCGCAGATTTTGTCGAATAAATGCGATGGTACAATCCTAGTCCTGAATTCGGGTTCGACAGAGAAGGCTAGCGTTCTCAAAGCGAAAGAGGCATTGGTGTCAGCTAAAGCCAATATCCTTGGTACAATGCTGAACAATTTTGTACTTGAAAAAGATCATTACTACTACCAATATTATGGAACAGGAGAGTAAAGGGATAGATTTGTCCTTTCACTCTCTTTCTTTATTGCTGAAAGAGGAGAACTAAATGATAGATATGCATAGTCATATTCTTTTCGGTGTCGATGACGGACCGGAAACGATTGAAGACACGTTACGAATACTAGAACAAGCGGCAATCGAAGGCATTACAGATATGATTGCAACACCGCATGCATTCAGCCCACACTTCCATGTACCGCGTACTGAAATTGAAGGTCAAATCGAATTACTGAAAGATGTTATAGAGGCAGCAAAAATTCCGGTCAAGCTTCATACAGGCCAAGAAGTTCGTCTGTGTGACAATCTTGTCGAAAAGTTGCTCATGAAAGAGGCATTGACACTTGCTAACTCACGCTATCTACTACTCGAACTTCCAACACAATCGGTGCCAGCCTACACCGTAAATATTATCCAGTCCTTGCTGGGAGAAGGCTACATCCCGATAATCGCTCACCCAGAACGCAACCGGGCCATCGCAGAAAAACCCGAACGGCTCGAGCGGCTCGTCAGGCATGGTGCACTTGCACAAATCACAGCGGGCAGTGTAGCGGGTCACTTCGGGAAGAACGTTCAAAAGCTGTCACTCCAACTGATTGAAGCGAACTTGATTCATACGTACGGATCAGACGTCCATAACATGTCGACGAGACCCGCCCTGTTCGAAAAAGGGCTCGATTATTTAGAAAAGAAGAAGTTGCATAATATCGTGGATATTCTGCTAGAAAACAACGATCGTATTTTACAGGATGATTCTATGTTCCTATTAGAACCAGAAATACCAATCTCTAGAAAGTGGTGGCGATTAATTGGATGAAATGCTACTATTGTACTGGGATAAACTTTAAAAAATGATAAATTATGTGTCATTGGTTAAAAAGTCCTGTTATAATAGGAATGTTCAAATAATTCGGCGGAAGGAGAGTGGGAATATGTCGATTAAAAAGAGAATGACATACTTAGCGATTGCGGACTCCTTCATAGTTTTGTTTTCCATCTACATAGGTTATTTCATCTTGCATCCTTATATCAACGTATTTACCAACAAAATGCTGCTCATCAGCGCGATTACGATTCAAATCGCCCATCACTTCTTCGCATGGCGCTTTGGCCTATATCGAAAGGCATGGTCCTATGCGTCCATCGGTGAATTGAAGTCTATTTTCCAGGCGGTTACATTAACGATTGTAATCGTCGCAGCCGTTCAATTCACGCTTACACAAGATATTTATTTACGGGCACTTCTCCTCACATGGATGTTACATATCCTTATGCTTGGTGGGTCGAGATTGTCATGGCGGCTATTCCGGGATACGATCAATCACCGTGAGGACAAAGAAGCGAAGCGGACAATGATCGTTGGGGCTGGACAAGCTGGGAGTATGATTGTACGTCAAGTACTTCAAAACGCTGAGTCTGGCATGAAACCGGTTCTTTTTGTAGACGATGACCGTGCGAAACAAGGCCTCGAAATTTTCGATGTGAAAGTAGTCGGTGGCACGAACCAAATTCCCAATTTCGTTAAGGACAATGACATCGAAAAAATCGTTATTGCCATCCCGTCGATGGATAAACAGCAAATGGCTGACTTGATGAAATTATGTATTGAAACGGGTGTCCAAACACAAACAATTCCGCGCATTGAAGATTTAATGACGGGGAAAGTATCCGTCAATGATATGCAAGACGTGAAAATTGAAGATTTGTTAGGCCGTGACGAAGTCCAACTCGATTTAAAAGCGATTGCGGACAAGCTAACGGATAAAACCATACTCGTTACAGGCGCAGGCGGTTCCATCGGATCGGAAATTTGTCGACAAGTGAGTGCATTTAGGCCAAGTCGATTAATTCTATTAGGTCATGGTGAAAGTTCTATCTATAACATAGACATGGAATTACGCCAAAAGGTTTCAACAGATATAGAAATAATTCCAATTATCGCAGATGTCCAAGATCGAATGCGTATTTTTGATATCGTTAGTGACTATAAACCGGATGTTATGTACCATGCAGCTGCGCATAAGCATGTTCCTTTAATGGAAGCTAACCCGATGGAAGCTGTGAAGAATAATATCTTCGGTACGAAGAATGTTGCGGAAGCGGCAGATACATTCGGTGTTCCGTACTTCGTGATGGTGTCAACGGACAAAGCAGTGAACCCTCCTAATATCATGGGTGCGACGAAACGCTTTGCTGAAATGATTGTGCAGAATCTTGCGAAAGATAGTGAGACGAAATTTGCGGCAGTGCGGTTTGGTAATGTGCTTGGGTCAAGGGGAAGTGTTGTTCCTTTGTTTAAGCAACAGATTGCAAAGGGTGGTCCGGTAACAATTACAGATCCGGAGATGACTCGCTACTTTATGACGATTCCAGAAGCTTCACGGCTAGTGATTCAGGCAGGAACTTTGGCTGCTGGTGGTGAAGTGTTTGTGCTTGATATGGGGGAACCGGTGAAGATTGTGGATCTGGCGAAGAACCTGATTAAGTTGTCGGGGTATAGTGAGGAAGAAATTGGGATTGAATACTCGGGGATACGACCTGGGGAGAAGCTGTTTGAAGAACTTCTTAATGAGAATGAGCGGCAGAGTGAGTATGTGTTTCCGAAGATTTTTGTTGGGAAGGCAGAGCCGGTTGGTAAGGTTGAGATGGAGGATGTGCTTGGGAGGCTTCTTGAGATGGAGGATGAGGAGTTGAAGGGGACTTTGGTTGGGTTGGCTAATTTAAAGGTTGCTAAAGGAAAAAGAAAAGAATTACTATTAAAGAAATAAAATGAGTTCTTTAATGAAATTCATTTATTAAATAAAGCATGACAAGCTATCCAATGGTTTTAAAAATTCAAGACGGTCTATAGCTTGTCATATTGTGAAGTATATTAACCATCAGCCTGAGTAATATTGGATAGGTAGCAATCTGATATTTACATAATTTTAGAACTTGCCTACAAAATTAAAAAGAAATCAAACGCTTTTCAAAGATTAAGAAAAAGGTGAACTAAACGTTTAGCAAATTCGAAGAAAGTTACTGAGGAATTTATGGAATTTTTTTGAGATATTAGGTAAATATTATTTTTTTATTCACTCATCTCCTATAAATTCAACTTGATCTGAAAAGTTTATTTTGGGTGTTCAGATTTCTAAGTTTTGATTAGTAAACTAGTTTACCCCAGTATTAATAGTCCGGAAGGGAATGTTTGGGAATTGAAAGTTATCTTTAGCCACTCAACAGTACAGAATTATAGAGAAGCATTAATTAAAGAACTGGTAAATAAATTGCCTAATTTGAAAATTGTTTTGACATCAAAGAATAAAAGTATTAATGATAACTTTATTGAAATAAATAAATTTAAAAATATCGAATCATATAAATCGTATTCTGTATTATTGTATAATAACTTTTCTTTTTCTTTATTAAAACATGCTTTAATTGATAAATATGATGTATGGATATCCTCAATGTTAAATTCATATTCAACACATTTTGTCTTTTTGATATCTAAAATAAGAAGAAAAAAGTTTATTATTTTTACAGAGGATTGGTATAATGTGAAATCGGTGAGATTTGGTCTTATAAATTGGTATAACCAGATTATATTAAACAATGTAGATGCTCTGGTTGTAGCAAGTAGTGCATCACGTGAATATTTTCTCAATAGGGGAGTACCTGATGAAAAAATATTTGTAGCCCTTAATTCTACGGAAAATTTATCCTTAAGGAGAAAGAAGACTAATAGATTTGAGTATATTAATGAGATAACAGATTTGAAGATTCTTTTTATGAATCGACTTGAAGAAGTTAAGGGATTAGATGTTTTATTAAAAGCAATAAAAATAGTTCAGGATTCCAATAGAATAATTTCATTATTTATAGCAGGAAGTGGAAGTATGGAAAAAGACTATAAAGTGCTAGCAGACAAACTTAAATTAACTAACGTTTATTTTATAGGGAAAGTTCCGAATAATGAGATTCATGATTTGATAAAAGAAGTAGATATTTACGTTCATAGTGGGAAAGTAATAAGGGATTCAAAAGCCTCCCAAGAAGCTTGGGGATTTACAATAAATGAAGTAATAAGTTTAAATAAGCCTATAATTTCTTCGGATTCTGTAGCGGCTTCAAGAGATTTAATATCAGAAAATATAAACGGTATGATATTCGAAGAGTCTAATTATACTGAGTTGTCCGAAAAGATAAAAGAGTTTTCAGACTTACCGAAAGAGGAACAGAGAAAAATGGGAGCCAATAATAAATTTATTATTGATAAAATCACTGGGAAATCTCAAGCGGAAAAGTTTATTGATTCACTGAATTATGTGGAGAAAAATGAAAATTAAAAAAAGAAGTATTCTAGAAAATTCTATTTTTAATACTAGTATAACGATATTTTCTTCTATAATTCCTATTTTAACATTACCAATTGTAATTAGTAGAATTGGAATAGAGTCATTTGGAGAAGTAGAATATATATTAGCTACAGTAAATATATTTTTATTTTTAGGAACATTTGGTTCCAACTCTTTTATGATTCGTGAAATATCAATAAGTAAGAATCAAAAAAAAGATTTCACTTTGTTTTTATTTTTTAGGTTGATAGCAACAATTCTTAGTTTAATTATATTTAATGTTATTTCAGGAGTAATATTAAATATTGATCCTATCTTTATCATTATTTTTTCATTAATGATAATCTCTGTTGCATTTGATGTGAATTGGTATTTTAAAGGACAACAAGATTACAGGGCTTCCGCGGTAGTAAGAATTACAACTAGAATTTTTTTGCTTCCATTGGTTCTTCTTTTTGTAAAAGGAGAAAACGGGCTGTATATTTATGCCATCTTGCTAACTATTACTTTTTTTGCGTCTAATTTTATCCAGTTTTTGTATGTTAGGAAAGATATAGTAAAAGACATAAAAATATTGAAATGGAGTAACATAGTTGTTATTGGTAAAAACTCAACGCCTTTTTTTGTGAATCAATTGTTATTACAATTATATAGAAACTTAGATAAAGTAATTATAGGATTTATGTTGGGTAACTTCGTTACCGCGGCATATGCGGTGGCTATAAGAATATATTTATTTGTTTCTGGAATTATGGATTCCTATATAACAGTTTTATTACCCGCGATGAAAAAAGAAAATCAAGAAAAACTTTTCAGAGATCATTACATAATAAACCTAATATTTATATTAACGATTTCTTTCGCATTAAACATGTTTTCTGAATATGTAATTTGGTTTTTAGGGGATGGGTTGATTACTAAAAACTTTCTGAAAGTAATGACTTTCGGTTTGATATTTCTATCTTTAAGTCAGCATATTATTTATGCCTGGGTTTATCCTACCAAAAATGAAAAAAAACTTAACTTTATATTGTTAATAAGCCTACTTTTCTTTTTGACATTGTTATATGTAGAAATAAAAATTTTAGATAGTGATTTTATAGGACTATCAATAGTTATAACGGAAATATTGATTTATTCTTTATTAATAATTAATATTAAACAATATAAAAGCTTATTTTTAAAAACAATATCTTTAATCTTAATACAAATATTTTTAATACTATTTTTAAAAACAATCAATATAAATGTATTTCTATTGATTGTTTGTGGGATAGGCGCACAAACTGCGTTAATTTATATAGCATTTAAAAAAGAAGTTCTTTCAATAATAAAAGATATAGTGAATAGAAATAAAGGTAGGGTAAATAATGGCTAAAATTATTGAGTTTTTATTCCTAATCGGTATAGCAGTATCATTTCTACCAATTAAAGTATTAGGTTTAAATTTAACATTGGGCGATTTTTTTTATGTCATATGTTTTATTTTAATTCTGATTGAAAAACTTAAAATTAATAATTTGACCTTCTATAGGATGAATTTATTACATTGTATTGGATTATATTTTCTTGTCTTTGGCTCAATAATTTCAACAATGAATTCTTTAAATCCATTAGATTCCCTGTCAACCATACTACAATATATTTTTTCTTTAACTATCTTATACTATAACGTTAAGTATTTAATATTTATGAATGATGGTTATTTCAGAAAAATAATTCTGGCAATCATGTTACCTTTATCGATTTACGCTAGTATAAATTTTTTATCTTTCTTAAATATATATAACTACTTTGATTATATTATAGTTACAGGATCGGGGCGATATTCAGGTTTTTTCGGTAATCCTAATGGGTTAGGTCAATTTATGATAATGAATATTATTATTATTATTTATTTACTTTATACAGAAAAAAGAAAGAGGATTTTTCGATTTGTGCTCTACGTTTCATTAATTTTATCTTTTTTCTCCATTATGTTAGCAGCTTCATTTGGATCTATATTAACCTTGTTCACAACAATGTTAATAACAATAATAGTATTACAAAGAAAAATAAAGTTTAATAATAAAAAACTGATTTCTTTTACATTCTTATTTGCTTTGTTAACTGCTTTCTCGAATAGAATAATTGAAATAGTACAAAACTCAGCGATAGGTGATGTAATTAGAAATAGGTTAGCCACTAATTCAGATGGAATCGGTAGTTCATCAATGAGAATGGATTTAAATATTGAAGGATTATCGCATTTCTTTCAAAATCCATTAATAGGGACAGGTTATTCTCAGTTTTCCCAAATAAGTATATATAATGCGACGATACATAATACAATTATTGGTACAGCCGCAGAAGCAGGATTGTTTGGTTTAATAGGCATAATAATCTTATTGTTTTTTCCAGCAGCATATATTTTAAAGTTATATTTTAGTTCCGACATATCAATAGATAGAAATACTTTCTTCTTCTTTCTTAGTTATAGTATATATAGAATAATTGCTACAGCGAGCACTGGTCATTATATAAATAGGGAACAGTGGATAATTATATTAATAATATTTGCAACAAGAGAACATCTGGCAAATAGGAATAAGAAGTGGGGAGAAGGGGCATGAAAGTGTTGCATGTTTTACATTCAACTAATATAGGTGGAACTGAAAGAGCTGTACTTAACTATATAAGTTATAATGAAGATTCTACCATTGAAAATATTGTAATTAGTTTCAATGGCGGAGATTTGGATGAATATTACATGAACGAATCTGATTTTTATAAAGTTACAAATACAAATAGCGCAACTAAGAATTTCAGTGAAATATATTCTTTAATTAAGGAACAAAAAATCGATATTGTTTATGCATATGGTTTAAGAGCAAGTATTATAGCTCGAATAGTATCGAGGATGTTAAAAATAAAGAATATTTATGGAGTAAGAGGGTTGCAAAATAACAGTAAGGGTTTTATTGAAATTTTAAACAAGGCCACTATGATATTTGTTGATCAAATTGTTACAAATAGTGAGAGTGTAAGACAATATTTAGTTGATAACCATCAATACGGGGTTAATATAAGTACTATTCATAATGGTACTTTTATTCCTATTATACAAAGGAACTTACATTATGAAAAAGGAAAGATTTTAAGAGTAATTTGTGTAGCAAACTTTCATTTAATAAAGGGGCATGCATACTTGATAGAAGCTATATCTAATTTAATCGATAAGGGTTTTAAATTAGAGCTAACTCTTTTGGGCGAAGGTAATTGTGAAAAAGAAATAGTTAGACAGATAGAAAAATTGGAAATGCAAAATTATATTAAATTATTCGGGAAAGTTTCCGATGTATATCCATATTTATATGAAAATCATGTACTTGTTTTACCTTCATTGTCTGAAGGGCTACCAAATGCTGTAATGGAAGCTATGGCTACTGGGTTACCGATTGTATGTACGGATGTAGGTGGGTCTTCAGAGCTAGTAGGAAATATGGTAAATGGGCTATTGGTGGAGCCGAGGAATCCTAAGCAAATTGAAGAGGCGATTAGGTACCTATATGAAAACCCAGTTCGTATGAGAGAGTTGGGTGAAAAAGGGAAACAGATTATTGAGGCCGAATTTAGTTTCGCAAAACTAGTATCTAAAAATAACGGAGTTTTCAGAAGGGTTAAAAATCGGTAATGTTGTATCTAAAGGAGGCTAAATTTAATGAAATACAAAAAAATATATGACATTGCTCCGGTTTTTGTGCAAAACATAATGACATCAGTGTACGGTAAAATACTGATGGATAAGAGATACGGGAAAAAATATCGAGAACATATGAAATTTCTTAGAAGTAATTTTACTCAAATCGACCATAGCAGGTATCAACTTGAAGCATTAAATACTTTTTTGCAGTATGTATATAATAATAGTAATTACTATAGAAAAGTAATTAATCAAGAATTATTACCTTTAAAAAGTATTGCCGATTTGGATAAATTACCCATTTTAACAAAAGAGTTAATTAGATCTAAGATAGATGAAATCGTAACAGCACCGAAGAATACTCTTAGTCCCTCATTTACAGGGGGAACAACAGGGAAAAGTCTAAATATCTTTTATGATTTTGAGGATTTTGAGAAACGAGTAGCTTTCTTAGACTTTTTTAAAGAGCGTCATGGAGTTTTACATGAAATGAAAAGAGCAAGTTTTACTGGGAAAAACTTAATACCAGTTAAACAAAAGAAAAAAGTGTTCTGGAGATATAATTATCCACTTAAACAATTATTATTTTCAAGTTTTCATCTGACTGAAGAAAATATTCCCCATTATATTAAAGCTTTAAACAAGTTTAAACCGCAATCTTTAGATGGTTTTCCTAGTGTAATGGTGACCTTGGCTAAGTACATAGTTCGAAATAATATTAAACTTAGTTTTAAACTGATAGCTATCTTTCCGACGGCAGAGACGGTTTCTGATAATGACCGAGAAATAATTGAGATGGCTTTTAAAGCTAAAATGAGAAACCAATATGCCTCATCCGAAGGGGCCCCTTTTATAACTGAATGCTTGGAAGGGAATTTGCATTTGGATATAATGACTGGTGTATTTGAAAAGGTTGATAAAGATAAAGATGTAAGCGAAGTTTATGTAACTGCTTTTGAAACAAAAGGTACCCCTTTAGTCCGATACAAGATTGGTGACGTGCTTGAATTTACTAATCGTAAATGTACTTGTGGTTATAACGCTCCATTGGTAAATAGAATTATCGGGCGTAGTATGGATTTTTTGTATTCAAAAGAACGCGGAAAAATTTCCAATGCCAATATGTCAAATACAATAAAGAATCTACCGAATTCTATTATCAATATACAATTCGTTCAAGAGGTAGAAGATGAAATTGAAATACTCATTGTTAAAGATAAAACGGTATATAAGTCAAGCCATGAGAGAGATTTGTTGGATGAAATGAAAATAAGATTAGGCGAATCAATTAAGTTCTCAATTCAGTACGTAAATGAAATATCCGTTGAAAATAGTGGGAAGTACAGAATGGTTAAAAATAATATGGGAAATCTCGAGAAAATCTAGGGGGCTTATTCATTGAAAATATTAATAACTGGTGCTGCAGGTTTTATAGGTTTTAATTTGGCAGGAAAGTTATTGTTCCAGAACCATCAAGTCATTGGAATCGACAACCTAAATGATTACTACGAGGTATCACTTAAAGAAAATCGATTAAAAGAAATTAAAGATGCAAACTTTAGTTTGCATCAAATTGATCTCGAAAATCGTGAAGCTATAAATGGTGTTTTTGAAACTGAAAAGCCTGAGGTAGTAATAAATCTTGCAGCACAAGCGGGAGTTCGCTATAGCCTTGAAAATCCGCATGCCTATATAGAGTCCAATATTGTGGGATTTGTGAATATACTGGAAGCGTGTCGTCATAATAAAGTTGAGCAACTGATTTATGCTTCTTCAAGTTCAGTTTATGGGGCAAATACTTCATTACCATTCTCTACCAGTGATAATATCGATCATCCCTTAAGCTTGTATGCTGCTACGAAGAAAGCAAATGAGTTGATGGCCCATACATACAGTAGCTTATATGGCATTCCTACTACAGGTCTTCGTTTCTTCACTGTATACGGCCCTTGGGGACGTCCTGACATGGCACTCTTCAAATTCACGAAGAATATTATTGAGGGTAAGCCAATTGATGTATATAACAATGGGGATATGATGCGAGACTTTACTTATGTAGATGACATCGTTGAGGCAATTAGCCGACTCGTAGAGAAAAAAGCAAAGCCGAATCCTGAATGGTCTGGTAAGAATCCAGATCCTAGTTCGAGCTATGCTCCTTATAAAATTTATAATATCGGAAATAACAGTCCGGTAAGTTTGATGGAATTCATAGAAGCGATTGAAGAAAAGATTAACAAAAAAGCAATAAAAAATTATATGCCCCTCCAAGCCGGGGATGTACCAGCGACATATGCAAATGTTGAAGATCTTTTTCGTGATATTGATTTCCGCCCTCAAACCTCCATTAAAGATGGAGTGGGGAAATTCGTTGACTGGTATATCGATTACTACAAAGTGAAACTGTGAGGATGGGTTATATGAATCGGAAAATTGCAGTCGTTGGATTAGGATATGTAGGACTACCTGTTGCCGTAGCATTTGGGAAGAAATATCCTGTTATTGGATTTGATATTAACGAAAACCGTATTCAAACTTTGATATCAGGTACAGATTATACAAACGAAGTAGAAGTAGAAGAATTGAAAGAAGCACAGATTGACTTCACTTCTGATGGTAGTAAGTTAAAAGAAGCCAACTTCATTATTGTATCTGTTCCAACTCCGATTAATGCACATAACCAACCGGATCTGACTCCATTATTGAAAGCATCTGAGACTGTCGGGGCGAATCTTCAAAAAGGATCCATTGTCGTGTACGAATCAACTGTATATCCTGGTGCGACTGAAGATGATTGTGTTCCTGTTCTTGAGAAAGCTTCTGGATTAGAATCCGGTAAGGATTTCTTTGTTGGTTACTCTCCAGAGCGTATTAATCCAGGGGATAAGATACATACATTTACGACGATTACGAAAGTCGTTTCCGGCCAAACACCTGAAGTGTTGGAAATCGTTGCAGATGTGTATGCTAGTGTAGTTACTGCAGGTGTACATAAAGCGAGTTCTATTAAAGTGGCTGAAGCAGCAAAGGTAATTGAGAATACACAACGTGATGTGAATATTGCACTTATGAATGAACTTGCTTTAATCTTTGACCGTGTTGGCATTGATACAGCAGAGGTATTAGAGGCTGCCGGAACGAAATGGAACTTCTTGAATTTTACACCCGGTTTAGTCGGAGGTCACTGTATCGGTGTAGACCCTTACTATTTAACGCATAAAGCTGAAATGGTTGGGCATCATCCCGAAGTTATTTTAGCAGGACGTCGCATCAATGATAATATTGGGAAATATGTCGCTGAAGTATTGGTGAAAAAACTGATTAAGCTTAATTTGCCAGTACAAGGAGCAAGAGTAACTGTCCTTGGATTAACATTTAAAGAGAATGTTCCGGATTTACGAAACTCGAAAGTTATCGATGTCATCCGTGAATTACAGGAATATGGAATAGATGTTCAAGTGACTGATGCACAGGCGGATTCTGCTGAAGCTGTTCGAGAGTATGGAGTGTCTTTAGTTTCTTACGATGAACTCCTTCCTTCAGAAGCTGTTGTCCTGGCTGTTTCACATCGTGAATATATTGAAGCGGGATGGGTACAATTTGATCGATTGTTGAAGCATGGTAAAGGGATAGTTGTGGATATTAAAAGTGCTTTGGATAAAGAGAGTAAACCTGAGAAAATTGATTTGTGGAGATTATAAAACCGTAATTAGATGACAGAATAAAGCTTCATAGGAGGCACAAATGATCTTAATAACAGGATTTACGGGAAACACGGGAAGTTTGGTATTAAGTAAACTCCTGGGGAAGTATGATGCATCTGAGATTATTGGACTCACTAGAAAAGAACATATAGAAAATGAGCACAATATCAACTTGGTTTTTGGGGAACTATCTGATTCTGAAACAATTGAGAAAGTATTTCTTGAGCATAATATTCAAGGAGTTATCCACATTGCAAATATTAGGTATTCACCTTTAATCATGGAGTTGGCTAATAAATATAAAGTAGAGAGAGTAATTCTCGTACATACTACAGGTGTTTATTCAAAATATAGGGATTACAGTAAGCTTTACAGGCAAATAGAAGCCAAGATAATGAATAATTCATATCCGCATACTTCATATGTGATTGTTAGGCCGACCATGATTTATGGTAACGAACGAGATCATAATATGCATAAGTTAATAAAATTCTTGAATAAGTATCCTGCTTTTCCTGTGTTCGGGGATGGGTCTGCTTTGATGCAGCCTGTCCATGTTGAAGACCTTGCTGATGGTATTGTATTAGCTTTTGAAAATAGTGATATTAGTAATGAGGACTTTGATCTATCGGGTGGCAGTGTTGTTGAATACAAAAAAGTTTTAAAACTTATAAAAAATGAATTAAATAAAAAGGTGTTCTTTGCTCATATACCACTGGGCACGGCAATATTAGCAGCTAAAATATACAATAAAGCATTTCGAAAAGCCATTATCACGGTGGAACAAGTAGAACGCCTACAAGAAGACAAAGCTTATCCTAATGCTAAGGCAAAGGGGATTATTGGATTTAATCCAAGGTCTTTTGAAGAAGGAATTATCCAGGAAGTACGGCTGCTTAAATCTAAAGGATTGATTAAATGAAAGTATTACAACTAACAGCGGTGGATTTTACGGTGAAGAAATTTCTACTTCCACTTGTAGATGAAATGAATGATCAGAACTACGATGTTCACATAGCTTGCAACAAAGGTGAAATCGGCAGGGAGATTGAATCTAAAGGGTATGTGGTGCACCACATACCCTTTAGTCGAAATTTAAATGTTATTAGCCATTTCAAGAGTCTGATGGCATTGGTTCGACTTATGAAAAAAGAAAAGTTTGATATTGTGCACTCTCATACTCCTATAGCGAGTCTTATTGGCAGAGTAGCAGCAGTATTAGCAAAGGTTCCATTAAATGTTTATACAGCACATGGTTTTTATTTTCACGAGAACATGAAACCATACGCTTATAAAATTGCGTATATGATTGAGAAGTTTTGGGGTAAATACTTTTCGGATTTCCTTTTCTTTCAAAGCAAGGAGGATTACGAGCTTGCTTTAAATAACCGTTTCCAAAAACCGGATAGACTTGTACATATCAATAATGGCGTTTCAAGTGAGCGGTTTACTCCATCTAATTACAATCGAGGCGAAATTAGAAAATCACTTGGAATTAACGATGAAAAAGTTATTATGTTCATTGGCAGATTAGTCCGAGAAAAAGGGATTGTTGAATTAATTGAGTCTTTTGATGCGGTATTAAAGGAAGTAGAAGATGCAATCTTGATAATAGTTGGCGGCTCTGTAACAGGAGACCGTGATGGAATTGATTTGGATCTGATAATTAAGTCGCTTCCACAAGATAGGCAAGACAGGATCAAACTTTTAGGTTTAAGAGATGATATACCCGAATTATTGTCTGCTTCTGATTTATTTGTATTGCCGTCTTATCGAGAAGGACTACCGCGGTCAATTATTGAAGCGATGGCAATGGGGAAACCAGTTGTCGCGACCGATATTAGAGGATGCCGTGAAGAAGTATTCCCAAATATTAATGGATATTTGTGTAAGGACAAAGATAGTGGATCCTTAGCTGCTGCAATAATTAATGTGCTCAGCGATGATGAGAAATTGACGGAGTTCGGTGAGAATTCTCGTAGAATCTTCCTTGATGAATTTGATGAAAAAGTTGTTTTAGAAAGACAACTAAAAGTATTTAACAAGTTTAGAGAGGTAGAAAAGCATGTTTGAAGCATTAAAAAGGGTAATGGATATAATCCTATCATTCTTAGCGATTGTGGTATTTGGAATTCCAATGCTACTTGTGGCTTTATTAATCAAACTGGACTCAAAAGGTCCAGTTATTTTTAAACAGAAACGCCCTGGGAAAGATAAAAGCTTGTTTAACATCTATAAGTTCCGTACGATGAGAACTGATACGCCTAATGTATCGACCGAAGACTTAGGCGACCCATCTCAATACATAACGAAGCTGGGTATGTTCCTGCGTAAATCTAGCTTGGACGAACTACCCCAGCTATTTAACATTCTAATGGGGCATATGTCGATTGTAGGACCCAGGCCAGCTCTTTACAACCAGTACGAGCTTATTGGGATGCGTGATGAGGTAGGAGCAAACAACATTCGTCCTGGACTTACAGGTTATGCACAGGTAATGGGACGAGACCTTATTTCAGATCAGGAAAAGGTCGGTTTTGATAAGTATTACGTAGAGCACATGAACCTGTGGTTGGATGTTAAGATTATTTGGTGGACTGCGAAAAGTGTTGTGAATTCTGAAGGGGTACGCGTTGAGTAATGAGGTTAACATGTTAACCTGTCTTTTTGATAATTGAACATATTAAGGTAATCTCAATTAACTTGGAAAAAGAGACTATTCCAGTTGATTGAGATTCTTTTTATTGGATTTATGAAACTATCAGACAGCACTTTTATTTCGAGTAACAGAAGTGTTGAATTTTGAGGAAATTTAATAGCATGGAGATGATACTATGAATAAACGAATTATAGCTTATGCATTTATGTCACTTAGCTTATTGCTTAGCATTATTTTTTATGGAGATGTATTAGTAAACATATCTAGCGAAATCCAATTAGCAACAGTAGTCGGATTATCGGCTATTGCATCCGGTGTAACGGGCATAATTATGAGCCTTTCATCAAAGAAAGTGGCAAACTTTGAAGCAATTCGAGAGTACTTTCAACAAGGTGATACTCCCGAGATGCTCAAGAATAGAAGTAAAATCTATGATACGGAAGTTGAAGGAGTAAAAATAGATCATACTGCGGCAGCCGAGATTTGTGGTTTATATCATTTTTGGGGAATGATGGTTTCAAAAGGTTATTTACCCTTTTGGATATTCAAAAGCTCCTCAGGATATTCTGTCGTCAAATTATTTTTTTTGCTAGAACCATATATCATGGAGAGACGAATGGCTTCCAACAAGTATTACGCTGAAGGTTTTGAGCAACTTGCGAAAAAGATTAAAAAGAAATATAAGTACGAGTACATACCTGAAGAAAGAATGGATCAACAGGAAGTCTAAGAGATAAAGAAAGTTTTGTTGTAAAGCTTACTTGGCTATGACCATAGCATGGGCAATATCGTAGCACGAGTAGGTCATGCTACGGTTTGAAGTATTGGACAAACGTGTGAAGTCTGTCGTGATGTATTTGGACGCGGGGATACCGAAATACGTCCCGTGTAGGAGCCATTGCACATGCAGCCATCGATTAAGGACTGAAGATTTTATTCACATGGAAAAGGTGTCATCCAAATATTACCCAATAAGTTGAAAGCTTCTTTTAATCGAATTGATAATTATACTAAACCATAAAAAGGAGGGGTTTTATGATGAGCGGGCTAACAGGAAATCCATTGATAATGCCTTTAGAAAACTTATTTTCTGTATTTGAAAGTTTAAATAGTTTGAATGAAAAGTTCGAGAAATTTGGAGCAGGTGAAAAGATAACTTTTATTATTATAGGACTTATTCTTGCAGTGCCGGTATTATTATTTTTCACCAGACTGTTATTTGAAAATAATAGTCTTACATCATTTGATATTAAACTTTTGCACAAAAAAGAACATGCAAAGTTTATTTTCGGAAAATCTATTTCTACATTAATTCTTTTATCTGTAATCTTTTTTATAATAAATTTACTTGGGATGTTTTTAGTAAGTCAAATAACTTTTTTCGAGTATGCTGTAATAGTTATTATACTTTTATGCTTAACTATATATATTTGCGTAGTCATATTACTAATTCTTGCTTGGACTTTTAATGGTTTAAAGTTCCTGTTTTCCAAAATGTTTAATAGAAATTTCGCGTTTCGACCGTTAACAATAAATATTATCATTAGCCCGATTAAAGCAAGATTCCCAAAATTAATAGAAACGATAATCATGTTCTTTCTGGCCATTATTGGATCCTTTAATATGCATTTATTGTCTGATTCGGCTTACATGTTAGAATCGGTAGCGCTAAACATTATATTCACTGTTTTCTTAATCATACTTCAGGCATTATTTTTAATATATATTCTATTTCCAAAAAGCACAAAAAAATTTATTTTATTAGAGGTCTCTCCTACTTTACCCGAATTTGAACTTATACTTGATTACTACATAGATGATAAAACTTCTGTATTAAATAACCCAGATGGATCGAGAAAAGTTATTAAGAAGTTGATTGGGGAAACTTATATTTATGAGATATATCGAGTATCTGTGTAAGGGGAACTGCTCACTTGATTTTATTGTTTATATCCAGCAATTGAAGATGCCACAGAGTCGCATGGTTCTTTATACAAAGGGAAGAAAAGCGGTTAGTTTGGCCGATTTGGTATTTATTCATTAAATATCAGGTACCACTGTGGTTTGAACCCTTTATTTCGGACACAATTCATTACAATTACATATTTATAAGTCTTCGATTAGGTATTTACTATAATATCTAATCTTTTTTTGCGTTTTTATTCAATTGCGTGAATTGTTTGTTGTTTCTTCTTGCATAGGTACCGATTTTAAAGGGTACCTTAAAATTTTGCTATCTACTCTTGTTCACAAGCAGTTCTTTACTCTGTTCCTAGGCTTACTAGTATACTTAACGGATGATAGAACTCCCGCGTATAATTGTGTGTAGAAAAATACAAAGTATAGAAATTAATTGAATTTACTAATAGAAAGTGGGAAGATACGTGGCAATTATTCAAGTGTCTCAGCGTGAAGGATCCAACTACAAAACCATTCAGGTTGCAGTAGAGACAGCTCTACCAGGAGATACAGTGGAAGTTGATGAAGGTGTTTATGATGAACATGTGACAATCGATAAGCTGCTCGTTCTTCGAAGTTCAGAAGGTGAAGCGAGCTCAGTTCGTCTAACAGGAAGTGTTCGTATCGCGACAACGGAAGAAGTGCGTATCGAATCGATCGGTATTGGAGGAGGCACTGGTCCAGTGGACTATGGTTTACATATCGAAACAGGAGATGTAACGCTTCACCACTGTCTTTTCTCTGAGATTCAAGGAGTTGCAATGCGAGTTGATGCAGCTGCAAAAGTATCCGCAGAGCATTCGATCTTTCAAAAAAACATACAAGGGATTGAGGTATTAGGGCGTTTGGCTTTGTTCGAATGCATAGTAGAAGACACGATCAAGTCTGCACAAATTAGTGTGCGCGCAGGAGGAGAAGTCGCGGTAACGAATTCCGGAATTTTAAGTGGGCAAGAAGAAGGCCTTTGCTTGTATGAAACGAGTCGAGCAACAATCACCAAAAGTTCATTCATCGGGAATCGCGGGGTTCAACTTCGTTTGGAACAAGACAGTTCTATGGACGTAGAAAGTACGAATTTTTATTTTGGACATGTCCAAGGAATCTATTGTGATCAATCTAAGGGTGTCCTGAAAAATTGTGTCTTTAAAAACCAGAGTTTGGAGCATGTAGCATTTACGAATGGATCCCATATCGAAGTCGAGGCAAGTACGTTTGAAAATGGTGAGGCTGAAGGAATGAACGTCAGTGGTTCATCAGTTGAGCTATCCGACTCACAGTTTAAAAACCAAAAAGGAGACCAAATTTCCTGTAACGAACAAAGCAAACTCGCGATTACAAAAACCCAGATCCTTTCGGGTGCGTCTAGAGGAATTGTTTCCGAAAATTCCACGTGTACACTCATCGAATCTGAAGTAAAGTACAATCAGATGACGCAACTCTCTGCGTTTACTCAAAGCGTGTTCACGATTCTGGGTTGTGAAATTGAGAGTGGAACCAATAAAGGAGTTTACGTGACAAGTAGTCAAGTGACTATTTCGGATTCTCTTATTAGCCATCATAGTGGTGTACAGATTTTTGCTTCTGAACAATCGGAAGTAATTCTGTCGAATACCGCAGTAAAGAGTGGGGATAGTGCAGGGATAGTTGTGAAAGAATCCGAGTTGACGGCAGCCAATTGCATCATCTTCGGTCATAAGGGATCCAACGTTTTACTCAGTGCTGCGGCTAAAGCAGAAATTACCGATTGCAAAATATCGAGTGGCGATAAGAACGGCATACTTGCAGGTCCTGAAGTAGTTATTTCAGTAGAACGGTCAATTTTGTTCAATCATAAAAGGCCACAAATAAGAGCAACGGAATCTGCAGAAGTCTTTATAACGGAGTGTGAAATCTATGACGGTAAATCGTCAGGAATCGTCTTGAGTAAGGTGGAGCGTACTGAAGTGACGGTAACTCGAGTACATGGTCATCGTGATGATCAAATCATCTTGCAAGATTGTTCGGATGCTGTATTCACTGGGGTGCAAGTGATGAATGGAAAGAAGGCTGGACTGAGACTCGAGCGTTCGGTTCCGGTTCTTAACGACTGTTCTTTTGAGAACAACCAAGCAGGAGATTTAGTCCGCTTTGATGACAGTGTTCCTGTGCTCACCGATACGGACTTGCAGGTTCCACCAATCACTAGTAAATTAGGCGGCAGTGCTGGACATTCCTCTACTGTAGATTCATCACCTACTGATCAGGTGGATGTTTTCATGAATGGTTTGAACGGGTTTATTGGACTGGAAGATGTGAAAGACAAAATCCAGGAGTTTAAAAACGTAAGCGACATTAACCAATTCAAATTAGAGCGTGGAATGAAAGCTAATCCGATGGTAGCGCCTCATATGGTCTTTCAAGGTAATCCGGGCACTGGTAAAACGACAGTCGCTCGGCTTATAGGAAAGATTTTTAAGGAACTAGGTTTATTAAAGACAGGCCACGTAACTGAAGTGAAGCGGGAAGATCTTGTTGGAACGCATGTTGGTGAATCAGAAGAACGAACGAAAGTAATTATTAAGGAAGCTATGGGTGGCGTCCTCTTTATAGACGAAGCGTATACGCTTGTAGCAGGGGGCAATTCTAGTAAGGATTACGGAAAAAAAGTAATTGAAACGTTGCTGCCTGCAATGGAAAATTCTCGCGGTGAATTCATTGTCATCGCGGCAGGCTATACCGAAGAAATGAGCCGTTTCCTAGCGTCTAATCCGGGATTGAAAGATCGTTTTACTGAAAAGATTCACTTTCAAGACTATACACCAGATGAGTTGCTTCAAATCTTCCTTAGCCAGTGTGAAGGAAGCCATGTGCTTACTCCTGCTGCCAAACAAGCAGTTTATGAGGAGTTCGTGGAACGTTATCGTATGCGCGATGAAACATTTAGTAACGCTCGAATGGCACGTATACTATACGATCAAATCGGGCTTGCTCAGTCGATGAGAATTGCGAAACTTCCGCGTGAAGAGTGGACGGAGAAGGTATTGACGACGTTTGAAGAACAAGACGTTGTACAAGCGGTACAAGAGCGTGGAGTGAAGACGTACGAAGTTCCAATCGATGAAGTACTACTCGCCCATAAACGTGCAGAACTCCATCAGTTTATCGGCCTTGGTTCTGTAAAGGCTGAAATAGATAAAATGATTGAATTAATGAGATACTACAAACGAGAAAATCATTCTACAGAGAAATTGATGAACCACACGCTGTTGATTGGTAAACCAGGGACAGGTAAAACCGAGGTCGGTCGTGTGCTCGCTGGTATTTATCAAGCGCTTGGATTATTAGAACGAGGCGATCTGATTGAAGTAGATCGCAGCGATTTAGTCGGTAGTCATATTGGTGAAACGGAGAAGCTGACAGCCGGGCTGATTGAACGAGCGATGGGTAGTGCGTTGTTTATTGATGAAGCGTACACACTTGCGAGTGGTGGAGAGAATGACTTCGGGAAAAAAGCAGTGGACGTGTTGCTGAAAAAAATGTCCGATCGACAAGGAGAGTTCCTATTAATTGCCGCTGGGTACGAAAAAGAAATGAATCGTTTCTTAGACAGCAACCCCGGACTCCGTCGACGTTTCGGACTAACGCTCCATTTTGAAGATTATACACCAAAGGAATTAATGGAGATTACCGACCTTTATCGTAAAGGGTACGGCATAACAGATGAAGCAAAGCGTGCATTAGTTCGTCACTATGAAGAGATTTATGCGCGTAGAGATAGTCATTTCGGAAATGCCGGTCTTGCTAAAAAAATAGCGAAAGAAATAACGCGTAAAGTCGATTATCGAATGGCTGTGGCGAGCAATAAACAAAATAGGCTTGCTCTCGAAAAAGAAATTACGAAGGATGATTTAGTTTTGTTGGAGAGTTGAATGATTTGTTGTTTAATTTCAGGTACCTGATACTATTCCGACGATAATTTCAGGTGCCTGTGCAAGAAAATATTTTGACAATTCACTACAATTACATATTTATGAAAAGGAGATTAGATAGGTACCTAACTATCTAATCTTTATTGGGTTTTTATACTATTGGTTGAATTGTTTGTTGTATTTTGTTGCACAGGTACACAAACAATTATACTTCATCATCATGAACAAAGAGTTGAAGGACCAATAATTGAGATGCCTAGTAGATACCATGATCTAGGAAACAAAAGACAGCATCCATTTGGAAATAAGGGTGGAGTTGGCGGTGGAGAAGCGAGGCAGGAATTCAATAAATGGCGTAAAGAATATTGGAAAGCAAGATATGCCAATGAAATGATTAAAAGGGGGATAATTGAATGAAAATAGAATTGTTAAATGCAATTGATGAAGAGTTTGAAATGTGCCCTGAAGCCTTTGGAGGGCCTGTTAATATTGAGGAAGTAATACAAGCTGAAGATGAACTCAAAGTAAAATTACCAGAGGATTATAAAAATTTTCTTTTGAGGTATGGTTCGGGAGCAGTTGGTGAAGCAATTGTTTTAGGATTGAGAGAGGCGGAATTTTTTGCTACACCTTCATTTGTAGAGAAATCTCTACAGTTTAGAAATATTCTTCCTGAAGGGCATGAGAATTTTATTGTTATTGGACTAGACGGTGCAGGAAATCCAGTAGGTTTTAATTCTTCTAATACAGAAATCATTACATTTGACTTTGATTTTGGTGGAAAAGAAATAATAGCAGGAAGTTTTGAAGAATATTTAGAAAAAGCGATTCGAGAAGAATTGAATATACATTTTTAATCAAGAGCTTATAAAAATGTTACTATTAGAAAGTATTATGAACAAAATCAACTGTGCGGATGAAAGCAATAAGCTTAGCGAGATGACAACTTTAACATACGAATTATTATTACTGGTAACAAGACAATAACTTACGAAATTAAATAGGCTTGTTGGTTTAAAAATAGAATTAGTAATGAATTACTTTATATAAACATTTGATTACCTTTTAGGCAATCAAATGTTTTTGTTTTTTGTGAGAAATTTAAACATGGGACGACATGGATGATGCTTTACTGAAATTCATAACTCATGAAGGTTGTACCATCAAAACATTCGTGCTGAGCCAATGGGATGTCCTTAAGTTTAGAAGTGACATTAGAACAGAACTGTTCCCAAATTAGTGTCAGGTACCAGTTCGTGACACTATTCCGTCAACTCGCTACAATTACATATTTATAAGGCGTGGACTAGGTATTAACTGCAATTTCTAATTTCATTGGATTCTTTATGCAATTTCGTGAATCGTTCGTTGTTGTTTGTTGCACAGGTGCAAATTTTATGGGTAAGCCAAATCAAATTCCAAAAAAGTAGGAGATGAATAATATGAACTTAAAAGATTTAAAAAATAGACATATAGAGTATGACTGGAAAACTATTTTTGTAGGTGTCCAAGAAAATTATTTTAGTAAAGACGTTATTTCTGACTATGCGGTAGAGTTGATGGAGATTGGTGATGAAAGTGGGTTTGTTAGTGAACTTGCATGGGGAGTATCTAGTGAAGATTTAGGTAAAGTGATGTTAGAAATAAAAACTAATTATTTCCCTCAATTAAATGAAGAAAGCACAATATTAGTAGAGGCGAATAGAAAACTCAGATTTGTTTGTTTGTCTGTAATGAGAGAAAGATGTAAAGAAGATAATGAATTATTAAATAAAATTGCAGAGTTTTATGGAAATCATCACTACCCAGAAGATATGGTGAGTTTTGTTAATTATATGCCTCAAGAAGTCCCAACTACGAAAGAAAATATGGTAAATAGGTTAGATGAATTTTTAAAATTAGAGAGTGTGAGATTTAGTTAGCTATTTTACTTGATTCTATGGGTAGAGAAAGAAGAACTTAAAAGAACAAGAGAACAAGAGAAAAAGTAAACTATGGGCATTTTTAGCTGAAACAGTGGTCAAGGACTAAACAAAGTGTTAGCTAATTTACCAGTTTAGTAATCGTGTCTAATGGTTGTTACTACGACTTAAGACGCCGTTAATTGAAAAATTGGGACTGAGTTGTGTGAGTGGCACCGAAACTAGTCAAAGAGCATTGGTTGGCTCTAGGTAATTTACTTTCTGACGTTGAAATTGAAAATGCGTAATAGCGAGGGAAAAGGGCGCCACAACAGTATATTGTTGTGACGCTTTTTTTGTTTGTGAAAAGCATAAATATACAGATAACATAGTCCATCAGAACATCACGATGCTTGATCGTCTAGGCAATGAAATGGAAACCATCCAAGAAGGAGTTCAAGGACTCGTTGTGATGGAAGATTCGTTGAAAGGCGAAGGGGAAACGCAATTCGTGCATTTTACGTGGACTGCCACTCGCCATTCCTTCAGTGTTTCAAGCTATTTTAGAACCGTTTCACAGACGCTGCCACCTTATGATGGAGAAATTACATTTGAGGGTATGAGGAAAGTAGTAGGTGGAAATGGACCAGGAACTCCGGATGGCCTTGCGCCTTATGCCGTGGGTGCGTTTGACTTCTTTACGGAAGATATCGGTACTATGTTAAGCGCTGATGCGACGGAAAACGAACGATTTGAAGCCGCTCTATTCACGTTCATTAAGCCAGCTAAGATGTATGATACTGCACATGATGCTTTGAAAACTGGTGAAAAGGCTAAGGATGCTGGGAAGGGTATAGTTAATCCTAATAGACTAATTCCTGGTAAACCTGGTGTCGTAACTGGAGGAGACTCTACTAAGTTAGGGAAAAATATGATGGAAGAGATGGGACTTAAACGTTCAACTAAATGGAGTGGTTATCAAGCACAGCATATTATTCCTTCTGAAATGGCAAAGAATCCTGTTATTAAAAAAATTGGAATGAATTTTGATGACGTCTCAAATGGGATTTTTCTAAGAATACCTAATAATGATATAAGCACAATGTCTAGGCATAGAGGATATCATTCTGTTTATAACCAAATGGTAGAAAAAGCATTAAATAGAATGGATATTGATCAAAGTGTTGATAGTCTACAAAAACAAGTGTATGATTTACAACAAAATTTAAAGAAATTATAGGAGAAAGGATTACCGCTTTATCCTAGTCAAGGCGCAACAATAGAACTCTGGGAAAGAAAGCTAAAGCATTTGGAAAATTAGATTTCTAAAAGCATAGTGGGAGGGAAAATATCATGGATAAGAAAGATATTAATTTTCTTGAAGAGTTGCTATATAATACGGATAAAAATAATTTAATCAGTCAGTTAAGCAAGGTAGATAACCCACTAATACTCCATTTTTTTGTAGCAAATTATAATTGGAATAGTGGATTTGATGTACTAACAGTTATTTTAGAAAATGAGGCTTGTGATTTAGGGACGGGTTTACTAATGTTTCATTATGCAGACGGCTACAGTTTGTTAGATAATTCAGATGAATTTTCAAGTTCTTCATTAGAGAAATGGAAAGATTTCTTGAATAAGATTTATAACAAACTTATAAAATTAGAATTTAAATCGCAGAATATTTTCTTTGACCCTGGTTTAACAAAAATTCAAAAGTATAAGTTGAAAAAAAATAACCCAAACCTTCCTGATATACTTATTAGTAAATCCCCAGGCGAAATGGTTGATATTCCTAAAATATAATGTGGTTGCTTAAAAACCTTGATTGGCAAAGTGTCTTTCAAGGTTTTTCTGTGTGCTAGTCATGGGGAAACGCTGGTCCACTACAGGCTTGGCAGTAGGAACTGTCAGCAGAAAGCAAGGTTGATTTTTTCCTCATTAATGTTTGAAGGGATGTAATAAAGGTTAAAGAAGACTATAGCGGAATATTAAACTACAAAATAGGAGATGGACAGTATGAGTTTCATTTGGTTTTTAATAATTGGCGGGATTATCGGTTGGCTTGCAGGTATGATTTTGGGGAAAGATATCCCAGGTGGAATTATTGGTAATATTATCGCAGGTATTATCGGTGCATGGATTGGTGGTATGCTTCTTGGAAGTTGGGGGCCTAAAATTTCTGATTTCTACATCATCCCTGCTTTCATTGGAGCAATTATACTTGTGTTCATTGTAAGCTTAATTATGAGATCAATGCGTAAAGTTTCGTAATGGTAAATAGACCTTTCAGTTTATTTCTATACGGTTAAGTGAATCATGTGTAAGCGACAATTAATGGTGACTGTGTATATAATAAAAAGCGGCCTTCCACGATCTAATCTGTGGAGGACCGCTTTTTACTCATTCTATAAAACCAAAAAAGGAAACACGTCCGTAGATGACGAATTGTTTTCTTTTTTATACATTAGAGTTTTTTCTTGAAAAATGCTCTTTAGTAATCGGGCTAACAATCGCGAAATCTTCTCCAAAACGGATTTCTATCGGTTTGGAATCAGGCAACCTTTGCCTTCCTTTGCTTTTCTTTAACCGACGTTTACAGGTAGTTAAAAGTTGGCTGATTGGATTGAACATATAGAGACGAAATACCCTTAAAAATTCCCATACTGATTTTTCAGGTTGATGAATGAGTCGCAAGATTTCAATAAGGGCAAAGGTAATCAACGTAATAAACAGCTGATTCCAAATGCCTGCGGGCGAATGGCTGAACAAATGGCTAACCTTTAAATGCTGCTTAATCCATTTGAAGAAGAGCTCGATGTACCAGCGGTTCTTGTATGTCTCTAAGATTTCTGCTTCAGTTAAATCGAGACGTTTCGTGAGTAGATGGAAAGACGTGCCTTCGGAATCAAAAAATTCAATGTAGCGTAACGGTTCTTCACGTGTTCGTATGAATTGTTCGTTGTTATTTGTTGAACGGGTACCAAATTTCAAATAGAAATTGCGAAAGGCGATCATTCATGAAGAATGATCGCCTTTTTCTGATAACCTTTGACAGCATCAGAGTGCATTTTATTGGAAGTTAAGTATAACACTATTCGGTTTGTTCTGTCAATGACGAATTAATTTTAGGTACCGATTTTTAACCTTCACACATCTTCTTATTTTTGGAATAAATGAAAAATAATAAAAACAGTGGTATATTAATAGTCAAGGAGGAAACTTCTGGGAAATAAACATTTGAAGAGTTGCATAGAATTGATCAAATTACTGGAGGGGTTTTTATGAGAATCACAGTTGTAGGAGCAGGACATGGTGGAACAACAATCGCTGCTGATTTAAAACGTAAGGGTCATCTAGTCACTTTGTTAAAGACTTCAAAGAGTTTGCATAACGAAAATTTTGATTACCTAACGAATAATAAAGGTCAAATCACCATTGTGGATGGCAAGGAAGAAAATACCGTATATCTAGATGTAGTGACGACGGATGTTGAGGCGGCAATCAAAAATGCTGAAATAATTATCATTTATGTACAAACGAATTACCATGAACAAGTTATTAAACGTATATTACCTTTCATGAATGAAGACCAAATCGTGTTGCTAGAGCCGGGCTATTTATCGACAGCTTATTTCTTGAAACATGAAAAGAAAAAGCGCTTTACAATTGTTGAAGCACAAAGCTCGCCAATTGACTGTAGAATTATTGAACCTGGTAAAGTGAAGATATTGTTTAAAAATGTTAGAAATCCGATTGCGATCTATACGGAAAAAGATAAAGCAGTTATTCAAGAAAAGTTAAATACGCTACACTATCATTTTGTTTACCTCGAATCAGTCATCGAAGCTGCTCTCCACAACCCCAATTTAATTGTCCATACGATCGGAGGAATTATGAGTATTCCTCGAATTGAATATACTGAAGGCGACTATTGGATGTACAAAGAAGTGTTCACACCCCACGTCTGGAATATGGTAGAAAGCCTCGATAAAGAAAAAATGGATGTGCTGGAGAAAGTAGGATTGGAACGATTGTCTTACGTGGAAGCCTGCAAATTCCGTAACTTTGAAAACCAAACAATTGATGCGAAAGAAGCATTTTTAACATATGCTAAAAACAGTTCACCAGAAGGTCCATTTGTAGCGGATTCAAGATTTATAACAGAAGACGTTCCCGAAGGTCTCGTATTGCTGGAATCATTGGGGCTGATGTTAGACGTCGAAACGCCTACATGCACAGGTTTAATTAACATCGCGTCTGCTGCTCTTGCTACGGATTTTAGAGAGAATGCGAGGACTGTCGAATTACTTGGTAAAGAAAACTTGGAGAAGATAATCGGTACTCTTGCTGTTTCAGTAGATTGAAAAGCGATACCTGTGCACCAAAGGAGTCCTCTGGCCGAAACATGGCTGGAGTTTTTTTATTTTCAATCCAAATTTCCCACCACCTGTTGTTGTGTTGGCGATGTAATCGAACTTTTTTTCTGGGTCCGGCGTTGCACTTCAAGTCCTAGCAGCACTACTACAAACTCCTGAAAAAGTAGTTTCAGTGCTCAATGATTACGGTCTCATATTTTCTAGATGATTAATGTGAAAAACATACATTATTGATATACTTGTTGTACTAATTTAACTGATTTTCAATAAGAACTGTATTCAACAAACGAACCGCCGTTTAGGTAAAGGTTTTGGGAGTGAAGAAATGAACAACTTTTATACAGCATTAACCTATGTAAGTAAAATCATTTATGGGCCCAATCACTTAACTGTAAAGTCGATACAAGAAGAAAAGCAAAATTTCAAGTATGGTGCGGGTACATTTGAATTATCTTCTAGAACAGTTCGATTCAGAGTTGCGAATAGTACGCCTGCCAAAGTAGGGCAGTTTGTTGCATTTTGGGAAAAAGATGAAAATAATAAAAATCAAGCCTATTCATATGCAAAAGCACCGGATTTGTTAGTGATTACTACCTTTAAAAATGAAAATGAATTCGGGCAATTTATTTTTCTGAAAGAAATTCTTTTCAAGCAGAACATTCTCAGGTCCAGTTCAACAACGGGGAAAATGGCAATAAGAATTTATCCTAGCTGGGATAGTCCAACAAGTAAACAAGCGATGAAAACTCAAGAATGGCAGTTACCCTATTTTGTTGATATGAGTAACTCGAATAACTTAGCTATAGAGAAAATACTAGAACTATATTCTTTGTAATTCTCTGCAATCAGAATGAGTAACGCAGTAAATTAATATTATTTATACTTTGCTACGGGGGTACTTATGAAAACTCACTATTATTTAGGTTGGTTTAGCAACTTTTTCCCAGAGAATCTGGGTAGGGTGTTACAGGGGGATATAACTGATAGAAAATCGCTTGCTATGATTAGCTCGAATCCATCTATTTATGGAGATGATGGTGCTACAGAACGCTCGTGGCTTGACCAGGCTGACATTATGTTTGATGAATATCATTTAATCAATTACCGCGTACAGAAGGAAGATGCCCAAACGTTAATTCAAAATGCTTCAGTTATTTTCTTGTTGGGTGGGAATATTCTTAATCAAAATCGTTTTTTGATAGACTATGAGTTATCGGATTCGATTAAAAAAAGCAACGCTGTTGTGATGGGAGCAAGCGCTGGAGCAATCAACATGTCCGCTAAATGGTTATGCTCGAAAAACTTTGGAGATGAAGTTGAAATGAACTCTGTTTACGACGGAATCGGTCTTGACAATTTTTCCGTCCTGTCTCATTTTGATCTTGAAAATAACATGGCGCTGGTTCAAAGCGAACTATCTCCCTTATCGGAAGAAATGAATATTTATGCGTCTAACAAGGATTGCGCTCTACGTATAAAGGGAGACAAAATCGACATTTTTGGCAATGTATACTTAATTTCTCACTCAGAGATTCAGAAATTGGATGAGACGTTCTAGTTGAAAAGCGATGTCTGTGCACCAAAGGAGTCCTCTGGCCGAAATATGGCTGGAGGTTTTTTTATTTTCAATCCAATTTCCCACCAGCTTTTGTTGTGTAGGCGATGTAATCGAACTTATTTCTGGGTTCGGTGTTGCACTTCAAGTCCTAGCAGCACTGTAACAATATTGAATCTTTACTGCAAAATGTATGGAGTCGAGTTATCTGTTCTAATTTCATATCCGGGATTGAAGCATTAACACTTCAATCCCGGATAAATTGGGAAGCCGTTTTCCAAATGAAACAGCAGCCCCTCGAGTCGCTTCAGTCTTGCCGAAAAGGCAAAGTCTGCCTTTCTCGTCAAGCCTTCCAGCGCTTTTCGGAACTAAACGGCGCCTTCCGCTTTTCTAGGTCAATACACGTCTCAATTTCGCCAGCGATCGGTATCTTCGTTTCCTAACCCCTTCAACCGTAATTCCAATTCGTTCAGCACATTCTGTAAGCGTATACCCTTCGATGAATAGCCATTGCACAAGTTCCCGCTCGGCGGGGGATAACACGTCTAGTGCATCCGCAAGTCTATTTAGCGCTTCATGCTGGTCAGCGATTTCCGGCACCATTATATACGCCAAGGACTCGTCTTCCATCAACGTGATATTCTTTTCAAATACGTTTTCCTTTTTTAATTCATCGAGCATGCCACCTCGTATGCTTCGATAAGCAAATGGCGTGAAACTCCCTTTCGCTTCGTCAAAGCGGCTCCATGCTTGCCATAATGCGACTCTTCCTGCCTGCCTGAAACTGTCATGGTTGCGGTGAATATTCAATTTGCGAATAGATGCAGAAATCATCGGTTCATACTGCTCCAAAACATCTTCAAAAGTCATCATTTGTGCGGCCTTCCAGACCGTGCACGGTGCTTTGTATTCCCGGGTGACTACATCGTAGTGCATTTGAAATAGGGAATCCAATGGGCGTTCATGACGTTTGGCGCATCATACGTGATGAATGGGTAGCGAAAAGTGATATTTGACACATAGAAATTACAATATTCATCATATTTGGATAAAAGGGATTGAATATTTATGGGTAAATGGTATCATACATTTATAACTGGTTTAAAGGAGGATGTTCATTTGCGAATGTGTGATTCTTTTTTAATTAATCGAACAGTATTGGCAGTTAAAGCATTTTTCATGGGGGAAAATAAAAGTGAAATTATTACAACACGTGGTATTTATTACTCGGTGTTAACACCGCTGGAACTACTTAATAAGGCGTGCATTAATTATTCTTCAACTTGGCAGGGACGTACAGATGTTGCTACGGATTTGTTGAATTATTCAAAGAAACCGCCGTTCATTATAGAACCTAACAAAATTGGTGTATTTCCGACAAAATCATCAAAAAGTCCGGATTGTGTCTTTATTTTTAATCATCACATCAGCGTTCACGAAGTGGCGAAAGGCCAATCAGTGATAACGTTTATGGCAGGGATTTCCGTAACCGTAAAAGTCTCAAAAAACACCATACTAAAGCAATATCAACGCCTCCACACGCTGATGAGCGTAAGCAACTTGAGGCATCAGGAAAAGGAGTTATATGATAGGGAAAATGGTTTCGATGATAGAATTGTATGGTGATTGGTGAGGATCCATTATTTAGGTAGTTGTGCGTCAATTCACTACAATTGCATACTTATGAACTAGAGAATAGGTATGTATCTATTCTCTTTTATTTTATTAACAATGGATTGAACGGTCATCACCCGTGGATCCAACAAAAACTGGGAGTTGTCCAATCAACTTGGCCAAGTATCAACGAAAGCCTCGAAGTGTCCAACCAATAGGGAGGTTTCCAACAAACTCTTCGAAGTGTCCAACAAAAGCTCGGGGCTGTCCAACTAACATGGCCAAGTGTCTAACGAAAGTCGTAAAGTGTCCAACCAACAGGGAGGTCTCCAACGAACTCTTCAAAGTGTCCAACAAAAGCCCGTAGATACCAACTATCCGCATCCTGCTCTAACCAATCTCCTCAGATTTTCGACGGGCTATGATTTTGTTAGTGAAATTGACAGCAACGTAGAGAAAACTCGTTTTCGACTAGTATTTTTCTTTAAGTACTTGTAAGATGTTGGAAGACAGTTAGTCGCCAGTTGCTCGCCTGCCAATGTGCTTGTTACCGTATCATCTAACCCTCGCCAACCGTCTCATTTGGCAAAGGGTATGGGACTATTTTATGCTGCTAATCGGTCTGTTGGGAACGTGAATCTAGTACTTTATTTCATCGGCAGAAAAACCCCTCAACTGGCACGTCATAATCCATAAAAGCCTCGCTGAATAAAGCCTTGCCGATGAGTTCGCGCAAAACACCTGAATAATAGCCGGGCAGATTCCGAACTTTTTTCTGTTTGGTTGTTTGAACCGCAATACGAAGGGCATGCATGGCTAATTGCTCGAACAGTTCTCCTTTGTCTTCGTGAATACTAAATTTCAGCATTTGCAGGGACTGTTTCCGGTAGACGCCGTAAAAATTACGTGCTAATTTACTTTCTCCGATTGTTGAAGAAAGAAGAGATTTCATTTTACCGAAAAGTGTAGTAGGCACAATTTCCGTAGGAGACGTTCTTTTAAGGTCTTTAGGTTTTATCGCTTTAGAAAGAGAAGCTTCGGTTTGTAGATTAGCGGGTTCAACCTTACCGCTAGAAGGCTTTTCGTCATTCTCTGGGGTGTTCAATTTCGACTGGTCATTAGTAGGTTTAATGACGTAAATGTTTGCGCCTAGACCGCTCATGACTGGGCGGATATAGTGAATACGTTCGATGATTTCTAGCTTTTCTAATTTGCGGATGGCGCGTCGAACAGTTGCATTGGATTTCTTGATGGCCTTTTCGATTGTTTCGTGTTTCAAGTGTGCAGCGCCATATTTAACAGAGTAGCGACGGATCATATCAAGAACAGCCCGCTCTGTTTGATTCATGTCGTTCCAGTGCGTGAGTACATGTTGCCTAGTCGCTGCGTCTAAATCGTGTTTGTTTGTGAAGTGTGCGTATTCCGTTAGGTAAGTTGTCATAAAGAATATCCCCTTTATTCTTTATATAGAAGGGAATTGAGATTTAGGGGACAATGTTGTGAAAAAAGTTTTTGTGATTTTTTTAGAAGATGGCAAGCGCATTAAATGAAAAAATCCAGTGAGAGGGAATGGAGCATACTACCGCGTTGGCGGATACTACGTAGTACAATTTCTAAGAAGTTCGTACAAATTTAAAGTTCTATATGAAAGGGCTTTGTTCTTTTCGAAAACGCGTATATTAGAGTAGGACCAAACGGGGTAGTAAAGATACTTGAATAGTTTTTTAGGTACGTTGTACGTGAAGGTATTCAGAACATACAAGGAAGTCTCCAACAAAGACCGGCAACTGTCCAACCAACTTCGCAAAGTCTCCAACCAACTCGGAAAAGTGTCCAACAAACAGGGAGGTTTCCAACAAACTCTTCGAAGTGTCCAACGAAAGCCTAGAGTTGTCTAACGAACTCGGCCAAGAGTCCAACGAAAACCTCAAAGAGTCCAACAAACTAGTCCTAGACTCACTCGAAAAAGCCTAATTGCTCATAAAAATGAGCAATTGGGCTTTTTCATACTTATTATACCTCGGCACCCTTGACCACAATATCTTTCGCCACTTTAGCAAGTGCAGCTGTCGTCAACTTCCCTGGAATTCCGTCTACAACAAGTCCAAAAGCCTTTTGAAACGACTGAACCGCGGACTTTGTAGCAGGCCCGTTTAGTCCATCCACAGCAATCTTGTAACCAATTTTGACGAGCAAGCTTTGTATTTCTTTTACTTCATGATCGACAACATAATATAACGGATCAACCGCATTCGTAAACTTGTTGTTCCAACGACCAATGTGGACCTCGAAATGAAGATGGATCCCTGTGCTTTTTCCAGTCGTACCTTTCACGCCGATACGTTCGCCCTGTTTGACAATCTGCCCGACTTTCACACCGATAGAATGTAGATGTGCGTACACGGTTTCAAACGTCTTTCCACCGATTGCGTGCACAATCATAACCGTGTTGCCATAACCATTTGTAGACTTAGAAAAAGTTACTTTTCCAGCAGCTGCTGCAACGATCGTATTGTTTGATGAAGTATTTCCGTAATCCACACCCCAATGCATCGTTCGCAAATGCGTAATCGGATGGATGCGGTAACCGAAAGGAGACGTGACACGACCCTCGCATGGTTTAATAAACATTAATTTCCTCCTTTCTTCAAATTAAGTTCAACTAGTACCCAGCAACGAAACGCGAGCGAGTAGTCCTACTGAAATCTCCATTGATGGGAGATGATTAAAATTCACTGCATTTTTAATGAAACCAACACATCATGAATCGCAACGAGTTTTGTTTCGAGCCGGTGCAAAAGATAGAATGATACGAATATCGGGAAACCGACTTCCTGTATGAGACTCATCCATTGTTCCATCTCGTTTCCTCCTCTCTAAATACATAAAAAAACCGGTCCCCAGTCCGAAAACTGGTGAACCGGTCGTTGCTGCTTGTTAGCCGTTTACAAGTTCTGTTACATTGCGCTCTATAACCCGAGCGCTAACAACTGTTGCGAGTGGAGCGCCGTTTACTTCGAATACATTCGCAGCGATGATCTCCTGCATCGCCGCTTCGATGCTTTGCGGCGTCAAATCTGCACGGGGTTCATCCACCGTCAAACTCACCCTTTTCCCGCTTGCTGTGTTGAAGTTCAATTGTAGTGTTTTAGCCATTTTTCATCCCTCCTTTCCCCATTTGTTAATTGGTTAGTCAATCAAACTCGATGTTTCCACGAGATCCGCTCCGATGAACAACAAAGTTGAGAGCCGACCAAGTTGCTCCAGCGCTTTGTACAAGTCCTCAGCTGGTGCATTTTCTTTGATATAGCGGTACGTCTTCGATTTACGGATAATCTTTCCGTCCTCTGTCAAACCACCGTCGAAGAGAACGCGGCCCGCCGCGTGTTGAAATTCTATTGTTGCAGCCATGTAATCACCTCCTTTCACCCTCTATATAGAGTGATAGGGAAGGAAAGGGGACATTGTTTGTAAGTATTTTTACAGCTATGCAACGCTAGTGGGTACCGATTTTTTAGGAATGGAAAAGAACTCTATACTTAGAGTCCCTTTTCTTTCACCGGTTTACCTCAACGTATATTCAATTCATCCACAATTTTTTGTGCCATTTCACCATTATGCAGCTTCCCGAACACAGTACGCACAGGTAAATTGTAACCGATTTTTTTAGCTTCTCCATTGGTGACAGGGGGAGTCTTTAACGCTCCATTCCACTTCAATATGGTATTCATCGGGAAGTTGTTGTCCCGTCTCGTCGTCGAAGAAAATGCCCACCCCAGGTTCAACCTTTACATCCATAACTTTACCGACTGCCATTAATCCTTGTTGATTCACATATGCCAACATGATATCTCCACAGAACTGCCTTGCAGGTTACGCGGCCCGTTTTCATAACCATAAATGGCTACTACATTTCTGTTGAACATTTTCTCGTAGGACCCCTGGATGATGCTTTTCGTTCGTGTTGAAAATCCAGTGTCTTTTCCATGTGCTCGAGGAGACAACAGAATCGGGAGTATCTTGGAGGCCCTTAATTTCCAACGGAGGATAATTTGAATGCAATTTATGATTTAACTTTTGATTTTATCTTTTTATAATATACTCAAACGTAGCGTCGAATAGAAAGGTAGCTTTAGCCAGAGTTAACCGAAGAAAAATACAATTATAGGATACAGAAAATGAGTCTCAGCCATATGAGTAGGTCAATGGCTGAGATTTTTTATGTTTTCATTTCTATCCGAGAATCATAGTGCTAATACAGTTAATAATTTGAATAATTTGATATCTGAATTGGTTTAATGTACACTATATTTGCTATGTGAAATTTTGATTATATGTTGGTGGTGATAGTTTTCTAGTTGATGATCTTTTTGTTCGTTGTTGAACTGTAGGTATTCGTTCTAATTTTTGCGTTTAATTTTGTACCGATTGTAATAGTTTTAATAAAATACTAATTGGAGTGATTTATTAATGACAGTGTCAATTCGGGAACTATTTGCTGCAAAAGGGTTGGAAATACCAGAAGGTGACTACAAAGTGGTGGAGTCACGGTGGGAAGCGATTGAAAAACTGAAAGAACAACTAACAGATCTGCCACTAGAAAGCTATGACATTTCATTACGCAATATTGCAGGAGGTGACCAAGTTGAGTAAAGATCTCATCTCTCTTTCAATAGAAGAATTGGCACCACTTATTGAGAAAAAGGAAGTTTCTCCGGTTGAACTGACAGACGCAGTATTGAATCAAGCTGATGCGCTAAATGACAAGAACAATGCATATATCACCATTACACACGAAAGTGCGAAAGAGTCTGCTAAAAAAGCAGAGAGCGAGATTGCTAACGGAAATTACCGCGGCAAGCTTCACGGGATTCCGATGGGTATTAAAGATAATATTTACTTCAAAGATGAAGTGACGACGATGGCATCGAAAATCCACAGTGATTTCGTTTCGGATTACGATGCGACTGTCATCGAAAACCTTAGAGAGTCCGGTGTCATTTTTACCGGTAAGCTTAATATGCACGAATATGCTTGGGGCATCACCAATAATAACCCCCACTTCGGTCCGGCGCGTAATCCATGGGATTTGGATAGGATTCCAGGGGGATCGAGCGGAGGCTCGGGAGTGGCAATCGCCTCCAATATGAGTATTGGGACGTTAGGGACAGATACTGCCGGTTCAATTCGAATTCCATCATCGGCCTGTGGTATTGTCGGACTGAAACCGACTCATGGATTGGTGAGTAAATATGGATGTTGGCCGCTTGCCTGGTCTTTGGATCATATTGGTCCGATGACGAAGACAGTGACGGATGCGGCGGCAATGCTCGAAGTGCTCGCGGGGTATGATAGCAAAGATCCGACTTCCGTAAATGTCCCGATGATGAAATACACAGAAAAGTTAACGGGGGATGTCAAGGATTTGGTTATCGGTGTCAATGAGGATTATTTCTTCAAGGATGTCGATTCGAATGTGGAGAAATTGGTGCGTGAAGGTATCCAGGCATTGGTCGATCAAGGGGCCAAAGTGGAGGTCGTATCCATCCCTTCATTGAAATATGCTGAGTATGCGGAATTGATCACTTCGTTATCTGAAGCAAGTACGATCCATCATAAGAACTTGCAAAAACGCCCGAATGACTTTGGAGAGGATATCAGGTATCTATTTGAACTTGGTGAAATCCCTTCGGCAGTTGACTATTTACAAGCCCAACAAATCAGAAGGATGATTAAGCTCGACTTCCAAAAAGCGTTTGAAAAAGTGGATGTGCTTATCTCACCGACATTGCCATTAATCGTACCGAATATTGGCGATGACACAGTTGCGATTAACGGTAATCATGTTGATCTTATTGAAAATATTATTAGATTCACAGGTCCCGGCAACTTGACGGGCCTTCCAGCACTAACAATTCCATGTGGATTGGTTGGAGGAATGCCAGCTGGGATGCAAATTATGGGACCAGCATTCAGGGAGGATCTCGTCTTGAATGTTGCCTATGCATTTGAGAAGACGAATCCATTAAAAGGTGCCCGTCCTCAAACGCTTGTAACGGCAACTAGTAAGTAATTTATGAAGATAAGACATGTGCGCATGTCTTATCTTTTTTGTTGCGCATATACCTGTGAATGTTTTTTAAAATTCATTTCATTTTCAATGTTAGTAAAACATTATGTATCGCAACAAGTTTAGTTTCAAGCTGGTGCAAAAGATAGATTGATACGAATATCGGAAAACTGAGTTCCTGTATGAGACTCATCCATTATTTCATCCAGTTATTTCCTCTTTTCACATATGAAAAAAGGTCCCCATTTCGAAAACTGGTGAACCGCCTTCATTGATTAAAATGCTGAACGGTAAACTTTCTGCAATTAGGTGGTCACTTGGTGATGAATGGGATATGTTAGATACATGAAATAGTTCCAGATAAGCTAAGCTTGAAGAAAATCAAAAAGTACATTTTGATTTTAAGGAGAGGAGAGTCAATATGGAAGTAGTATATTTTGCAGGTGGATGTTTATGGGGAGTACAAGCTTTTATAAAAACGTTACCTGGAGTTACATTTACAGAAGCAGGAAGAGCTAATGGAACAAGTCATACACTTGAGGGGAATTATGATGGGTACGCCGAATGTGTAAAAATAGGATTTGATCCGACAGTTGTAACGATCAGGGAATTAATGGGGTATTTATTTGAAATCATTGATCCATACAGTTTGAATAAACAAGGACAGGATGTTGGAGAGAAATACAGAACAGGCGTATATAGTGAAAAGCCTGAACACTTAAATGAGGCGAAGGCGTTTCTTAGTGAGAGAAATGATTATGACCTCATCGTTGTTGAAGTATTACCTCTTACAAACTATGTGAGAAGTGCAGAAGAACATCAAGATAGGTTAGCTAGATATCCAAATGATTATTGTCATATTCCAGAAGAATTATTAAGTAGGTATAAGTAAGGGAGCATATTAATTTCAGGTACTGTGGCGACATTCTGACTACTCGCTACAATTACATATTTATCAGGCCTGGATTAGGTATTGACTACAATATCTAATCTTTTTTTGCGTGTTTATACAATTTCGCGAATTGTTTTTTGGTACACAGGTAGCATTCGCTACAAAAAAAGAACTCTTTATGGATCCATGACGTCTCTTGCTTAGACGAACGATGCTTTCATACTCTATATAAACAAACCATTCGAAAATGATACAACGTGATGACATTTACTTTTTCTTCACGATGGTAATGATTATGACCATAAGAACGAACCACTTCTGCCATGTTTTTTTCCAGCGATTGCCGCTAGACTTACCAATCAGTTTACTAATGGGGGAACGATAAGAAAGTGGGAATTTATAACGTTAATGATTTTGAAAGATAAAAAAGCCAAACCCCTCTAATCTTTGTGCAATTATGTGAATTGTACACTATTGTTTATTGCAACCACACAATTAGTAGGCAAATATAAGCAATAACTATTTATTTATTCTGAATTTATGATACTATAGACTTATAAGAAGCGCGTGCATTAGTTTCTGAAATATGTCCGAGTAATTCAACATAAGGCTAACTTGCTGCACTTGAATATGGTGTTTATTAAAATGGGAAGTGGGGTTATATGGATGAAGAGAGCTTTTATTATATTGGGTAACAATAAAGACACACAGGAATTGATTGATAATCTGAGAAAGAGGGATAGTGGGACGATTACGATCGTTGATGAAGAACTTGGGAATGGGCTATCTAGAAGAGGTGATCTTACCTATGTGAATTGGACTTATATAGAAAGCGTCAAGGACATGAATCTCCCATTCGTCTATTACCACCACATACCACCAACGCATCGTAGGGATGGACGAAAATGGAGACGGAGTTTAAGTAGTGTAGGGTGAATTTCGGATACCTGCGCGAAACCATTCCGACTACTCACTACGATTACATATTTATGACCGGGTGATTAGATAGGTAGCTGATAATGTAATCTCTATATGTTTTTTATACAATTGGGGGAATTAGTTGTTTTTTGTTGCACAGACACTATACTTCAGTACCAAGGACCTTTATTGATGACAGGCATTTGGAAATTGATTTCTTTAAATACTCAACATATAATAGAGTAAGAGATGAATAATATAAAAAAGTGGCCAAAGGTTCGGTAAAATAATGGCTGATCCTCCGCTTTAAATAAGAAGTAACTGTCAAATCTTACCACAGGGACGGTTTGACAGTTACTTCTTTTTTGTTTGGAAAAAGGTGCCTAACTAGCTTCCTGAGTATGTAATTACTATGCAATTCATCGGTTACTATAAGATATATTCATACTTATTGTATGAACATAGTGAAAAAAGCAAGTTCTCCTCACTCATCTAGAAAGGTGGTTCAGAACTTTGAAGAAAATTCGAATAGGCTTGTTTGGTGCGGAGGATTCCCTTGAAATTATGGAATCTGTCATTTCACAGTACCCTGAATTCAGTTGTATCTCTATTACCTACTGGCATGATGAAGAAATTCCAGAAAAACTGACTGCGAATATGTGGGATGTCGATATGTGGCTTTTTTCTGGGCAAATTCCTTATGGCTATGCCAAGAAATGGTCTGGATCCTCACAGCCGATGTTTTATGTCCCTTCTTCTGGATCTAGCTTGTATAAAACTTTGTTGCATATCGCATATCAACAAAACATCGCATTCAACCAACTAAGCTTCGATACGTTCGAACCTTCTGTGCTAGAACGAGTTTTCTTAGAATCTGAGATAGATTTTCAACCCGTATATTTAAAACACTATGAAGAAGAGATTCCTACGGATGAAGTGGTGAAGTATCACTATGATTTATGGAAAGAAGGAAAGACACTGGCTGCTGTCACTTGTCTGAAAAATGCTCAACATGAACTGATAAAGCTTGGCGTGCCTGCATTTCGGGTCCTTCCGGCACAATCCGCAATCGTTTCTACGTTGGCACTTATTCGCCAGACATATGAAACTATGCACTTTAAGGATTCTCAAATCGCAGTACAAATGATTGAGTTTGACTCCTTTTCCAGCTTAACAAAGGATACTTTTTCAACAGATGAAATCCATAAAATCGAAATCAAAATGACAGAAAAGCTACTCGTATATACTAAAAAAATAAATGGTTCACTTAAATCTGCCGGGCCAGGTCGTTATATAATATTTACAACGCGCGGACCGTTAGATGAAATTACTAAAGATTTCACAGTAATTCCAGATCCGACAGTTCTTCAGCTAACCGGGGATGATGCTGTCACTTGTGGGATTGGAATTGGACAAACTGCCTATGAAGCAGAGATCAATGCTGGGATTGCTTTACTACATGCAAATGATCATGACAAGGGATCATGGATGGTCGTTTTTGACGGCAAAACGATTACTGGCCCATTAGGACAACCTGAACAGATTATCTATGGGATTGCCCCGGAAAAATTACAATTATTAAGCCAGCAAACCTCACTTAGCGTCGTCACTTTAAGTAAACTAGAATCTATCTTAAGGAAAATCGGGAAATCGGAAATTAGCGCCCATGATCTTGCCCAATATATGAATATTTTGCCGCGCAGCGCACGCAGAATTTTGACAGAGTTAGAGGCAAAAGGATTGGCCCAAATAGTCGCTGAAGAAACTCTACACCCAAGAGGAAGACCGAGAAAAATTTATAAAATCATGTTATGACAAGATGCCTTTTATCTTGTCTTTTTTTATTTTTATTGAAGTTAGAAAATTAACGCTAGACTGAACTACCAAACTTAATATATAATAATGGCTACAACCGTTAATGGTCCGATATTATAAATTAAATGGATAGTAGGAGGTTATTAATTGAAAAATACTAAATTCAGTCATCTGATTGATGAAGTTCAGGATGAAGTAATTAGTTGGAGGAGATATCTTCATGAATATCCTGAGTTGTCCTTTCAGGAGGAAAAAACATCCCAGTTTATTTATGAAACCGTGCAGTCCTTCGGTAATCTAGAAATTTCACGTCCTACAAAAACTAGTGTAATGGCACGTCTAATTGGGGCTCGGCGTGGTAAAGTTTTAGCAATTCGAGCGGATATCGATGCCTTGCCAATCCAAGAAGAAAATTCACTGCCGTTTTCGTCCAAAAATGCTGGTGTCATGCATGCTTGTGGTCATGATGGTCATACAGCTATCCTACTAGGAACAGCTAAAATTCTATCCTCTCTGCAGGATCAAGTTAAAGGAGAAGTCCGTTTCTTATTTCAGCATGGCGAAGAACTAGCTCCGGGTGGTGCTCAAGAAATGGTACGTGAGGGTGTGATGGATGGGGTCGACATGGTTATTGGAACTCATCTTTGGTCCCCCCTCGAGACAGGACAAATTGGGGTTGCGTCTGGCCCAGTGATGGCATCACCAGATACATTTTCAATCACGATTACCGGTCGGGGAGGCCACGCCGGTCTTCCACATCAAACCGTCGATGTGATTGCCATTGGGGCTCAAGTCGTTAGCAACTTGCAGCATATTGTCTCTCGAAATATGGATCCGTTGGACAGCGTAGTCCTTTCTATCACCAAGTTCGCAAGTGGTTCAGCCATGAATATCATTCCAGATTCTGTTGAAATGGGGGGAACAGTTCGTCTTTTCAGCACTGAACATCGCATAATTATCCGTGAATTGATGGAACGAATAATAAAAGGAATAACTGAAGCGCATGGTGCCACCTATTTTCTTACCTACAATGATGGGGTTGATCCCGTCATAAACGATGAGAAAGTATCCCGTGTAATCGAAGAGACTGTGCGTGAATTATGGGGAACCCAAGCGCTAACACAGATGAAACCGAATATGGGCGGTGAGGATTTCTCCGCTTTTCTGAAGAAGGCACCAGGCACATTCTTCTTTACAGGATCGGGTAATAGCGGTTTAGCCACTGATTATCCACATCATCATCCTCGTTTTAATATTGATGAAAGCGCTTTATCTGACGGGATGAATATGTTTGTTCACGCAACGTTTAAGTTACTTGATTACTAGTTAGTACAGCACTACACAAATGGAGGGATAATATGACGGACTCAAGAACTACTGACAATAAGAAAGTAAAAAGAAAGTGGGAAATGCCTGACACTTACGTTATTCTTTTTTTAGTGTTGTTGCTTGCTGTTATCGCAACTTACATTACACCAGCGGGATCATTTGATCGTGAAGAAGTGAATGGCATTGAGAGGGTAATTCCGAACACCTATAGCGAAGTAGAAAACAATTCTGCTGGATTAATGGATATTTTTCTAGCATTGCAATCTGGAATGGTTCAATCCGGCAGCCTTATTTTTCTTGTTCTGTTTGCGGGAGGAGCATTTGAGGTAATTGAACGTTCCGGAGCAATTAAGGGTGGTATATTAAGGGCGGTCAATAAAACACAAGGCAAAGAATTTTGGCTCATCGCTATTATTTCCCTTTTGTTTGCACTAGGAGGAGCAGTTGGGGCAGTTGCCAATTCGGTCATTCCATTTGTGGCAATCGGTATTATTATCGCGAGAGCGCTTCGGCTTGATGCAATTGTTGCAGTCGCCATTACTTTTGGGGCTACATTTGCAGGTTTCAATGTGGGGTTTTTAAATCCCTATACGGTTGGAATTGCCCAATCTATTGCTGGCCTTCCTTTATTTTCAGGAATGACGCTTCGTATCATCACATTTATCGTTATTGTTGGCATAACCATTTTTTATACATGGAGATATGCAAAGAAAATTTTGGACGATCCATCAAAAAGCCTGATTGGAATACTGGAATATTCCGATGATTATAAAGGTGATTTGATAGCTCCCTTTACTGTCCGCCACAAACTTATTTTAAGTTTTGTAGGCTTGGCATTGCTATTCTTCGTCTTCGCAACCATTCAATTTAAATGGAGCATAGATCATATGGCAGCATTCTTTATTATTATCGGACTTGTTTCGGGAATAATTAGTGGCATGAATTATAATAAAGTTGCGCATGTATTTTTGGAAGGTTGTCAAAAGCTAGTGTATGGTGCTTTGATTATTGGTGTAGCAAGGGCAATCCTCATTATAATGGAGAATGCACAGATTTTGGATACAGCTGTATATGCTCTTGCCATTCCATTGGAAACGCTACCACCTGTATTAGCTGCCCTTGGCATGTTCGTGGCCAATGCTGCCCTTAATTTTCTAGTTCCTTCAGGTAGTGGTCAAGCAATGATTGCGATGCCTATTTTATCGCCATTGGCAGATATGGTTGGTGTCACTCGACAGGTTGCCGTACAAGCATTCCAATTTGGAGATGGTTTTACAAACAGTATCTTCCCTACATCTGGACCATTAATGGCCAGCCTAGCTGTGGCGGGAGTGTCATGGATTAAATGGGCGAAGTGGATGTTTCCCCTCTTTTTAATTTGGTGTGCAATAGCAGTAGTTATGCTAGTTGTAGGCGTACTCATTGGCTGGGGACCATTCTAAATTTGATAAATTCAGATACATATTCATTGGTAAGTTCAGAATATATACTGCGGTTTTATAATAATACAAACAAAATCAGCTTTATGGATGTCTGGCTATCTTGTAAATTTATTTAGTTGAATAAATATGAGTCATTGTTTGATGCAGGTATAGCCCTTCACGAACAATGATCATAATAAAAGGTCCAATCCAGAATTCGTATCTGGATTGGACCTTTATAATGTATATTCTTTCACGCTAGCAAAATATGAATTTCCTTCATCGAATGGCTGCTATCATGTTCAGACAGTTCATGAATAATCCAATTCTTCGACAGCATTTGTTTCAGGACAGGATAAATGTCTTCATCAATATTTAGGTATGAAACGCCTTTATCTGTAAGTTGAAAGTCCCGTTCTTTGATTTTATCGAACTTCATTTCCAACAAGTTTTGCAGCCCATTCATCGTAATAAACTTCACGGTATAGCCATCAAATAGTATAGAGGCGAAGGCCTTTGGATCCTGTTCATATAGATTGAGAAGTCCTGTGAAATCAAAGTTGGGTTTCACTTTTTCCCATGGGCTGATATCTTGTAGCCCAATCTGATTAAGCAATTCATCATTAGATACCCCATTGCTACGAAGCGTTTCAATCAGATAAGCATCCATCAATGTGATTTTGTTGATTTCCATTCGGAGCCCTCCTAATTAGGTGCAGATAATGTATAGGAAATATGTGGATGACTGAGCCACTCCCTTAATTATAGATGAGTGCCTGGTTTATTATCAACAGCGAATGTAAAGAAGAAAGGTATCCACAGGAGTTAATATTAGTAGATTCTATTTAATGATGTTTTGGAAATACCTTTCGCTTCGCTGGTAAGATGCCTATAGCCCGTCCAACATCAGGTTATATATACTTAATCACCATTCAATGCATTTCACTAGTTTTGCAGTTCTCGCTTACACCACTAGGCGGGACGGAAGGGGGGCGTAGTTGACTATACTTTAGAATAAACTATTTATTGGACTTTAAGACTTTGCCTTGGGATCAATGATCATTGCAAAGCCCTTAGAAAGTGTCCAACCAATCTCGAAAAATATTCAACCAATCCTAAAAGTAACTCTGGAGTTAAATCAGAGTTACTTATTTAAATAGAATAGTTGATGAAATTTCAGGTACCTATTTTCAATTCTAATAGAGGTTAACTTTCGGTAAAAATTGGGGAATGAGGTTATATTCAATAGCTGAATTGGAAAGAGTGATAGTGATCGTAATTTTTGCTTATCTGAACTAGAGAAACCAGGGAAAGTGGTGTCAAGATGTTGGAATTTATGAAGGATATGCTCCTTATATTAGGAAGAATAGTAACTATTATACCGTTGTTATTGTTTACCACCCTATTCATGGGGAAACGTGCCATTGGTGAATTGCCGGTATTTGACTTTTTAATCGTCATTATATTAGGGGCACTTGTTGGAGCTGATATTGCTGAACCTGATATTAAACATTTACCGACTGCTTTTGCTATCATTGCGATCGGCGTTTTTCAAAGGATTGTTACGAGATGGAAAATATCTAATCGTAAAATAGGCAGATTACTAACATTTGAACCAACCGTTGTTCTTCAAAATGGGAAATTTGTATATGAAAACTTAAAGAAAATTCGTTATTCTATTGATAATAACCTTCAAATGCTTAGAGAAAAAGATGTATTTGATATTAACGAAGTAGAAACAGCAATTATTGAAGCAAACGGGGCATTAAGTGTATTAAAAAACCACAAAAAAATTCGGTGACGCTAGAAGATATGAATATCATAAAACCAACGTCTACGATTTCCTTTCCAGTTATCGTAGAAGGAACACTTTACACAGACGTGTTAAGAGATGTTAATTTAGATGAAGCATGGCTACAACAAGAATTAGACAATCAAGGAGTTAATGATCTAAAGGATGTTTTTTTTGCCTCTATCAATCGCAATCGTGAACTGCATATTTCTTTAAAAAATGAAAAGAACTTAGCCATTCCGACTATAAAACACTGAGTGTCAGGTACCTGCGCACGAAACTAATCAGTTTGAATTTCAGGTACCTATTTATAAGGCGGTGATTAGTTATTTACTTCAATATCTAATCTTCTTTGCGTTTTTATACAATTGTATGGATTGTTAGTCGTTGTTTGTTGCACAGCGATTTTATAGAAAGCCGGTAGTGTCCAAGCAACTAGGTCCAGTGTCCAACGAAAGCCTGAAGGTGTCCAACAAACGGAGAGGTTTCCAACAAACATTTCGAAGTGTCCAACCAAAACCTGAAGGTGTTCAACCAACTTGGTCAAGTCTCCAACCAAAGCATCCAAGTGTCCAACAAACAGTGAGGTTTCCATTGAATTCTAACTAGTCTAGATACCTGGCACTTATAATACGCTCTCCCTAGACCGACTCATTGTATATAAAAAGTTTCTTCTCCCCAGTAATTTCTTTAAATTGATCTCCGCGGCAAGTACCCCGAGTAACACCAGGACAGCCCCTACATATCCTTTATTTGTAAGGATTTCACCTACGAAAATAAAAGCAAAGAATGCTGCAAATACAGGCTCTAATGAAAAAATCAGACCAGTACGTGTAGGTGTTGTATGTTTTTGGGCTACAGCTTGGCCAATAAATCCAACTGCACTGCACAGAATGCTTAGTGCCAAAATCGCACTCCATGACTCGATGTTGCTTGGAAGTTGTGGTTTTTCAAATAAGAGTGAAAAGAGAAGTCCCCATGCACCTGCAACCCCAAGTTGTATGATCCCAATGGAGATGGCATCCACATTTTTTGTTGCTTTCCCTGTAACGATGATGTGAAGGGCATAAAATAAGGCACCTAAGATGCACAAGAAATCGCCAGCATGGATGAGGAATGCCTGGTTTAACGTTAAAAGACCGATTCCTGTAATCGAGATACACAAGCTAATCATCACTCTTTTTTTAGGTTTCTTTCGAGAGAAGAGTGCTACTAACAAAGGAACAAAGATAACCGCGAGACTAAATAAAAATCCAGCATTTGAAACTGAAGTCGTTTTTAAACCGATTACTACAGCGGAAGTGCACAAGAATAACAGCGATCCGAGTAAAAATCCATATGTGATCGTTTTACCATCAATTTTGAGAAGGCGTCGATAAAATACGAGTGCAGCTACAAGAAAAGCAATCCCAAAACGTAATGCAATTAGGTTATACTCTTGAATCGAATGGAGGCCCATCTTCATAAACAAATAGGATGCACCCCATAACATTGTCACCATGACCATCATCAAGTCCGCTTTTATTTGTGTCCCCCTACTTATTGGATTATCCATCTTACACCTCCAGTTCCATTCATTGTGCCAAAATTCAACGAAAGCTATTGATTGTTTTTTAGTATACATGTAAAGTTTAGATAATAAAAACGAATGTTTTTAAGTTGTTAGATGAATAAAATTCATGTAAAGGGAGTGAGGAAGTTGTCACTGGTCAAGTTTGAAATATTTAGCACTGTTGTAGAATCAGGGAGTCTCAAACAAGCAGCAGAGATCCATGGGTTAACGCAATCCGCCGTGAGTCATGCAATTGCCAGCCTTGAATCCGAATGGGGATTTACAATCTTGATTAGAGGACGTGCGGGGATCAAGTTGACTAGTAATGGAGAACGCGTATTAAGGCATATCCATGAAATATTAAAGTGGAATGAACAAATGATGCAAGAAATAGCGAATATCAAGGGTCTTGAAATTGGCACCGTCCGCATTGGAACTTTTTCGAGTGTTTCCGTTCAATGGCTACCAGAAATCCTGAAAAGTTTTAATGCAGATCTACCTGCTATCGAAATCAAGTTGTTAGAGGGGGATTACGATACGCTTGAGCACTGGATCGCAACGGGTGCGGTTGATTTTGGGTTTGTCTCATTACCGACTTCGAAGTCATTTGAAGTGATTTTCTTAAAAAAAGACCGTATGCTGTGCATTCTTCCTGACGAGCATCGCCTCGCAAACCAACAGGAGGTCAGTTTTGCAGACATTAAAGAAGAGATGCTGATTATGTCGAAGAAAGGGAGCGATAATGATTTAAAGCGGATTTTTCAAGAAAACAATGTAACTCCTCATATTAAATTTGAACTTGCGGATGATCAAGCAATCATTTCGATGGTTCAAAATGGGATGGGAATTAGTATTCTTCCTGAAATGGTTTTGTACCGTGTTCCGCATAATGTTCGCATTCTGAGCTTGGAAGGAGAACATTATCGCTCCATCGGTATCGCAGCCCCATCCTTCAACACTATTTCTCCAGCAGCGCAAAAATTTATTGACTATATGAAAGCATGGTTGAACAACTCCCAGCGTTAAAACTTGCATTTGTGGATTTTCTAAACCCGAATGCGATTGTCCAAAAAGGTTTCAAGCTCGATTTCATCTCCGGAACCAAGCAATCTAAATATCAAGGGAATCTTTCTGTAAAGAAGGTTACCACGATTGAAAAAAAGTCTAAGGTGACGGGGAAATATCAAGTTGGAGCCTATAAAGATAGTAAAGGTGTAGAAGGACTTGATGCTTATCATGCAGGGCAGAAGGCAGTTATGAAGAAATTTGTGAATAATTATGATTCAAATACTGCTCTTGCAACAAATGCTCTAAAGGTCGGTCATACAATAAAAGGCCCTAATGGTATCGTTTCAAGAAGTACCAAAGGAATAGAGAATCCTAGACAGCTATTGGCAATGGATACTATGGAACTAAGAAGAGTCTATGATGACATACCATATTCTACCTTGAAAGAACTTGTTGAATTAAACAAAAATGTATCCAGAAAGGAGGAGAAAAAATGAATGAGATTTTTGTTAAATCACTTTACGAGTCTATAGCTGAAGAGAACCTTCAACTATACAAAAACTTGTATGAAACAACGAATGTAACTCCTAAAATAGATGATTATTGGAAAAATGCTATTGGTTTTTACGATAGTTTAACTGATGAAAATAAAGATACATTAATGACGATAATTGAACAGACCATGATTGATACTATTTCAAACGTACTAGGAGTAATTGATGGAAGTTCAACTTTAAAAGATTGTTTGTTTGAACCTAAATTACTACTAGATTCTATTGACACAGAAGGAGAACTCCAAGATTCGTTTTTAGAATTCATAGAAACAAGAGATAACAACAGCTAATTAATTTCAAATATCTGCGCTTAAAACTATCCTAATAATTCAAGCCTTATATATGTATAAAGCTTGAATTAGGTATTCACTTCAATATCTAATTTTCTTTGGGTTTTTACAGTTATTTGAATTGTTCGTTGTTGCACAGGCACCGATTTTTGTTTTGGGTGTCTCGCTTAATTATACAATCGGCGTAGATAGTAAAAAACCGTCCACAATGTTGCTGACCTTGGTCGCATGGCATTGTGGATGGTTTTATCCATTTAAGCTTATACGTCTGGTTGAATTACCACTATTAGAACCTGCCTTGAATTTTGAAAACAATTTCTGCGAATAATGTAGCGAATAGGAAAGTCCCTGTGTAAACAACTAAGGAGACTATAATAATTCGCCATCCCAATCTTTTAAAGCTTTCAATGTCTTTACCTAATGATAAACCGGCATATGCTAAAATCGGAGTAGCAAGTGCCATGAAGTTGATCTTTGCTGTTTGTTCAACTATCATTTCATTTCCGGGAAAAATGGGGGTTGTTGCGATTAATGCTAAGAATGATATCCATATAACTGCTGGCATTTTAATCGGTAAGTGAGCGTTAAGCGTCAAACCAATTACGGTTACGAGGATAATAAGAAGTATCCCCGGCAAGGCTTCAATTGGATTTACACCGTATCCTACCCAGTTACCCATAATCGCGATTAACCCAATAAGAGTTAAGACCTTTGCTTTATGAATCATTTTTCTCCCTCCTGTTTAACTGACAATTTATTACGACCAATTTTGGGTTCTAACCAATCGTAAAGACGGGCTGTGACAGGAAGTGAGAAAAACACACAAATATACGTACCTAGAATGGTCGTAATAAGGTTCGCAGCAGCGGCGAACAACACGATATCATCTGCTGCTTCAGGGAATGTTACAGCAAGTGCCCCGGATGCAGCGGCCATCATACTTCCGGAACCAACACCCGCTCCCATAGCTAGAGAAATTGGATGGAAAATACCGAGACTTCCCAGGAATCCTGCTAGTAAGGCTAAATAAATGGCACCGAAAACCGTTCCACAAACATATACGCCAAGTGCTCCTCTTCCTTCAGGAGAATCCGCTCCATATTTCTCAGAAATAATGGCTAAATTCGGCTCACGGTCAATTGAAAAGGTTGCTCCAATTGCTTCACGTTTCATCCCGAGAAGTATAGCTATCGGTAGCCCAATGATAATTGTTCCAATGATATGTCCAACTTCTTGGAAGGCCAATGATAGACCTGCATCAAAAATCTTTGGAAGTGAGGGTCCTAACATAGTTCCAAGTTTAGCAACAAATAACATGAAAGAGATACCAAGTATTCCTGCAGCATTTTTCATCTGAGCTTCATTCATCAACTTCAAGCGAGGCCAACTTACAATACCGCCCCAAATTAATACGTATAACATGGGGAATAGCGCAACGGTGCCTAGCCCAAGATTGAACTGTTTAGTACCAATTGCTTCACCTAGTACGACAAATACTAGGACAATTACATGGAGCTTCCAATCTTTCCACACATAAATCCCCCCTCAAGTCAGTTAGTAATCTTATGATTCCCCAGTAACTCGACGACTTGACCCACTGCACTCGTATCCAAACTACCCTTACCTTGTAACTTAGCAATCTCGAAAAGCTGCTCTACAATGGAGCTTAAGAAAGCCGGTGTTTCGGAACTTTTAGATAGCTTTTGATATAGGCCCACGTCCTTCGCCATGTGACTTAGTAAAAAATTCACGTTATGATGTGTATCCTGGACTAAATTTGGTCCGAAAACGGAAAGGACTTTGTTTTGGGCTGAACCGATCGACATAACTTCTACAATCTTTTTCGCATCGACGCCTGCTTTTACACCAGTGAGTAAAGTTTCGCTCAGTAAGACCATAATTCCAGCCACCATCATATTGTTGCACAACTTTACAACTTGCCCAGAACCCGCGGAACCGATATAGCGGATTTCATTTCCAATCGCTTGTAACACCGGAAGAATAGCGCTGTAATGTTCTTCTTCTCCTCCAACCATGATCGTTAATGTCCCAGCATCTGCTCCTAACGGCCCGTTACTCACCGGACAATCAAAGTAGTGAACACCCACATCTTTCGCTTGCTGAGCTAATTTTTTTGTTGAATCGACATCCGTCGTACTCATGTCCAAAATGAAAGCACCTTTTTTCAAGTCGTGGAGAAGTCCGTTTTCCCCGACAAGTGTATCTTCTATTAAGTTAGAAAGTGGTAATGATAAAACAATCACATCTAACATAGGTGCAACAATATTTATCACAGGAACTGGGATTGCTCCGAGCTCCTTCATTTGTTGTTGTTTCATCGGATCAGGATCATAAGTCCAAACCTCGTAATCACTTTTTAAAAAGTTTTTCACCATTCCCGCTCCCATAGCTCCGCAACCGATCATTCCTAATTTCATTACGAATTCCTCCTTTACGGTCTCATATAAACTGTTTTAAGATCTGTCCAGAAATCCAATGCAGTACTGCCTTGCTCTCTAGGTCCAATACTGGATTCTTTCTTACCACCGAAAGGATAATGGTTTTCGAAATATGTGGAGGGAAGATTGACATGCGTAACGCCGGATTGAATATTGCGGACAAAATGAAATGCTTTCTCTAGATCATTTGTGTAAATCGTTGAAGATAAGCCAAACTCAGTATCATTAGCCAACGCAATTGCATCTTCGTAGTTTTCCACTTCAAACACACCAATCACAGGTCCAAAAATTTCTTCTTTGGCAATTGTCATATTTGAATGCACATTACTAAATACAGTTGGAGCAACAAAAAAACCGTTTTTCAAATCACCTTGTACTAAACGTTTTCCCCCGGTTTCCAGTGTTGCACCTTCATCTAGTGCTGTTTGTACATATTTCAAGTAAGTATTTAACTGATTTTCATCTATGATTGCGCCATTCGTTGCTTCCTCGCTCAGTCCATTTTGAACGATGAATGATTCGGCTTTTTCTACAAGTCTATCTACTACCTGGCGATAAATCGTTTTTGGCACAATCAGCCTACTTGTTCCTGTACAACGTTGCCCGTTATCGAAAAAACCGCTTGTTACAACACTATCAATGGCAAGGTCTAGATCAGCATCTTCAAGAATAATCGCCGGGTTTTTCCCGCCCATTTCCGCCTGCATTTTACCACCATGTTGTGCAACGGCTTTCCCAAGGGCTGCTCCAACATCTGTCGAACCAGTAAATGAAACTGCTTTTAGTTCCTTATTTTCTCCAAATTCTTTTCCAATGACTGCGCCTGATCCAGTGACCATATTAACGACGCCGGCAGGAACACCAGCTTTTTCAAGTAGTTCAATAATTTTTATACTAATAAGTGAAGTGGTACTAGCAGGTTTGAATACAACTGTATTGCCGGCAATAATAGCAGGAGCGATTTTCCAAATACCGATACCTAGGGGGAAATTATAGGGAGCAATGATTCCTACTACACCCAAAGGTTCCCGCACTGTATAGGCAAAAATATTGTCATTGTAAGAAGGTAAAGTTTCCCCAGCAAGACGGGTGGCCTCACCACTGAATTGTTTCATCGCTTGAATTGTTTTTGTTACTTCTCCTCTTGACTCCCGAATTGCTTTACCAACTTCTTTTGTAATAATAACCGCTAACATTTCTTTATTTTCTTCCAATAAATTTATCAATCTAAAGATGACATCCCCACGTTCTGGGGCGGACACTTTCGACCATTTTTGAAAAGCCTTCTTCGCAACTGCAATGGCCTCTCGAACGTCTTCAACAGAGGACTTTTGGAATCGCCCCAACACTTCAGCACTATTTGCTGGATTTACGCTGTCATATAACTCGTTTGTCTTGGAGGACACCCACTCTCCATTAATGTAGTTTTTATAGACGGGAACCTTCGACGTTTGATTGTTCGCCTTACTGTTGTATGCAGATACCATATAAACCACTCCTTTTTTGATAAGATATTGCTTTGAAAATCATCATTGATAGAGATGAATAAAGTGAATATGTTTAAAGGGTGGGCGTTATAATTCGGACCATCCATTAGAACACATATAACTAAATTGTATTCAGGTTGTCCATGGAATATTTCGTGATCCAATAATTTATTTGATTTTGCCGAACGCTATTTAGATAATAAACTTAAAATGAATAGAAGAAAGTATGTGGGAGAGGGCTGACTTTTATCGCGTTAGTATCTGATTTTATGTATTGTGATTTTTCGTGGAGTTCTGCAGTGCGCGGTTGGTGGAAACTGAGTAGTATCCTTAATATGAAATTATTACGAATTTAGATTCTTTAATCGATGGATCGGGCAATCCAATGATGACACACTGTTCTGTATCGTTTCTCACACTCGCCTCAACTCGTTGGACAATAGGTGATAAGACATAAACGTGTTTGAGACTATTACTGTTCTTTTAGTTCTTAACGTTCTCAATTTCAGGTACGATATGTGCGTCGCTACCCAGAGAATTCAATACAATTGTATAATGAAAAAATGCAGACCAAGCAAGTTTGCAAATGTCTGGTTTGATATCTTACCACCAATTCGAGAACAAAGTGCCAACATGCATTAAGTGGATTCCTGCATAACACTCATGCGCTTATCCGGTTGTTTTGCTGTCAAACTGCGGGTGGTTATAAGATAATGGTGATATATGTGATAGGTAAACTCCAGAGAGAAGGAAGTGTTAAATGATGAATGTAGAGTTGGTTATGCAGGAGCTCGAAGCCCTTGGCAAGGAACGAATGAAGAAAATGTACATGTCCAATGGTGCGCATGAGCCGCTTTTTGGCGCAGCTACAGGTGCTATGAAACCAATTGTAAAGAAAATTAAAATGAATCAACCTTTAGCTGAAGAGCTGTATGCCACAGGGAACTATGATGCAATGTACTTTGCAGGTATTATTGCCGAACCCAATGTCATGACGGAGGCGGATTATGATCGTTGGATCGATGCGGCGTATTTTTATATGCTGTCTGATTATGTAGTGGCTGTAACTTTATCAGAGTCAGATATTGCACAAGAAGTTGCCGATAAATGGATCGCAAGCGGTGAAGAGCTGAGAATGTCGGCGGGCTGGAGTTGTTACTGTTGGCTTATAGGGAACCGACTAGACGTTGAATTTTCAGAAGCCAAAATTTCCGATATGCTTGACATGGTAAAAAATACGATTCATGATTCACCAGAACGAACGAAATCCGCAATGAATAATTTTATATACACCGTGGGGATTTCCTATTTGCCGCTCCATGAAAAGGCAATCGAGACCGCAAAGGCGATTGGAATAGTAGAAATCAAGCGGGACAAGAAAAAAAACAGTTTCCTAAATGCTTACGAAAGCATTCAAAAAGAAGTCGATAGAGGAAAGCTTGGTTTTAAACGCAAGCATGTAAGATGTTGAAATTAATTTCAGGTACCTGTTCTGAAAGTTTCAGGTGCATGATAATCTAATTTCTATTGGTTTTTTGGTGCACAGGCATCCACACAAATATGGGGAAACCTTACACTATTTTGAGGATCAAAAAAACCTGATTTCTCGATGTTAAATGAGAAATTAGGCTTTTAAAAAATGGGGATATCTTCATTTTTATAGGATATCTCTTGAGATAGTGAATTAATTGAACACCATACCACCATCTGATAAGATGTTTTGCCCAGTGATGTAATCAGAGTTTGGTGAAGCCAAGAAGGATACAAGATGAGCTACATCTTCAGGAGTTTGTGAACGACCAAGTGCAATTCCTTCAGTGAATTTCGCAAACGCTTCTCCTTTTTTCGTCCCCATGTGTTCCATCATTTTTTCATCTAGTCTGTCCCACATACCTGTTCCAACAATCCCAGGGCAATAAGAATTGACGGTGATTTTATCTTTCGCAAGTTCTTTTGCGGCAACTTGGGTCAACCCTTTAACCGCAAATTTACTTGCCGAATAAACACCTAACATTTCGAATCCTTCTTGACCAGCAATCGAACAAGCGTTAATGATTTTACCGCCAGTCCCTTGTTTCTTCATCTGATTTGCTGCCGCTTTAATGCCATAAATCGTCCCTTTAACGTTAACGTCAAGCGTAAAATCAACCGCTTTCGGATCAACATGTGTAAGCGGTGCAACTTGTCCTTCTACACCTGCATTGTTAATAAATACATCAACACTGCCGAACGTATTAACCGCATGTTGAACAAGTGCTTCTTGATCGTCGGGATTGGCTACGTTACCAACGAACGATGTAACTTCAAATCCATTATTTTTAAATTCTTTTTCGGTTTCAGTTAGAATTTGTTCGTTAACATCGCTTAACACAATTGAAAATTCTTCATTCGCTAAACGTTCAGCTAACGCTTTCCCTATACCTTGACCTGAACCTGTAATGACTGCTACTTTTTTCTTGCCCATTATAAATTCCTCCCTATTTTTTTCACGAACCATCAAAACGCTACATTCAATTGCATTCCCCAAAAACTAAAACCTCAAACGATATGGAATATAGTGTTTTTCGCAATAGAGGATTCTTTAGTTAGTAGGAAGTGAATTTATGTACTCTAATAAATAAGGCATGGACTAGGTATTTACTTCAACATGATTCAGAGCAATGAAAGGGAGAATTGTCCCTTTAGATTTTGATGTTTGTTATAATGACGAATATGTAGCTTGAATTATGTACTAAATAGGGGAGCGGAATATGGAAAATAACGTTTTTAAACAGATGGCAAAAAGATACGACACAGAGGAAAGAATTGAATTAGCTAAAATACTAGTTAAGGAAGTAAGACCAGAATTACGAAATAGTAAATCGAAATCTTTAATAGACTATGGGAGTGGTACTGGTCTAGTTAGTTTAGAATTATCAGATTTAGTGGATTCTATTTTACTGGTAGATTCATCAAAACAAATGTTGGAGGTTGCGAAAGCTAAAATTTCTCACAAAGGAATCCTCAACTCAAAAGTTCTTTATTCAGATTTCACGCAAGAAACTACTGAACTTAAGGCAGACATCGTTTTAATGTCGCTAGTCCTTCTTCATATTCCGGATACTAAAAAAATTCTACAAGGATTGTTCAACATTTTAAATAATGATGGCAAGCTAATTATTATTGATTTTGACAAAAACGATGAAATATATCATCCGAAAGTTCATAACGGTTTTTCGCATGAAGAATTGAAAAATAGATTATCCGAAGTTGGATTTAAATCAATTGAAATTAAGACGTTTCATCATGGAAATCGTATTTTTATGAATCAAGATGCCTCAATGTTTATATCCAGTAGTATAAAGTGATTTCTTGTCTTCTCTTGATGTACTGGCACATAATATTCATAAAGTAAAAGAGGAATGTAACCATATCAACAAATGGTCGCATACCTCTTTTTTTTATTCGGAGCGTTGAGTTGACGGAATGCAGCCATGCTCAGTTACCCTTCTACTTGGCCATCAACAAATCATGGAAAGCGTCCAACGAACGGGGAAGTCTTCAACGAACCAATCGAAGTGTGCAACCAACCCAGGAAAGTGTCCAACGAACGAGAAAGCCTCCAACGAACTAATCGAAGCCTCCAACCAATCCCAACAAGTCTGCAACCAATCCCGGAAAGTGTCCAACGAACGGGAAAGCCTCCAACGAACCAATCGAAGTGTCCAACCAAGCCCAGAAAGTGTGCAACCAATTCAGGAAAGTGTCCAACGAACGAGGAAGCCTCAAACAAACCAATCGAAGTGTCCAACAAACGAGGAAGTCTCCAACCAACCCCGAAGAGCCTCCAACCAATCCAATAAAGCGTCCAACCAACAGGCGAGTCTCCAACGAAACAATCAGATTAACAAGTTATTCAATAAAATTGTTGTTGTTTTTCTTCAGAATATGTTCTACAATACAGAAGCAGTTGATAATGATAATCGTTATCAGTTAAGCGGGTGATTGTAACGGAGGTGAAATATTGAAGAAAAAGGATCTAAGCAAGATAGGGATGGGCAAAAGTTATTATGTATTTATTTTTCTTCTCGTAGGCATCATTTTGCTATCGGCTGTCTTTTCAGTATCAATTGGACAAGTTAATATTCCTTTCACGCAGGCTATGGACATATTATTGCATGCATTAACAAATGGAAGGCTTGGATCACTCAATCATGTACAAAGTGAATCCTATTTAAATATTATTTTACAGGTGAGGATGCCACGTGTTATTTTCGCACTGCTTATCGGCATAGGGCTTGCTTTATGTGGAACGGTTATGCAAGCAGTCGTGCAAAATCCACTTGCTGACCCATACATACTTGGTATTTCATCGGGCGCATCATTAGGTGCAACTTTTGCCATTCTCGTTGGATTTGGCAGTAGCGCATTTTTGTCGCAGTTTGGCGTGGCATTCGGAGCCTTTGTTGGTGCGATGATAACGTCAATGGCAGTACTTATTTTATCGAGCATCGGCGGTAAAGCAACATCTGTGAAACTCGTTTTATCAGGGGTTGTAATCGGTGCATTGTGTAGCTCCTTCGCTAGCTTAATTATCTATTTTGCCAATAATGCAGAAGGGATTAAGACCGTTACTTTTTGGTCAATGGGAAGTCTAGCTTCAGCAAGTTGGGATAAAACACCGATTTTAGCCATTGTTGTTCTGCTTGGATCAGCCCTATTTCTTTTCCAACATCGCGTGTTAAACACGATGCTTCTAGGTGACGAATCTGCTATTACACTAGGCATTAACTTAAGTGCATTCCGAAAACTTTATATGATCATCACTGCTCTTGTTACGGGAACAATGGTCGCCTATTCAGGAATGATTGGCTTTGTTGGTTTAATTATTCCGCATATCACTAGGGGGATTTTCGGAGCAGATCATAAGCGTTTAATGCTTGGAACGCTGCTTTTAGGAGGACTTTTCATGATTTGGGCCGATATTTTGTCACGAACGTTAATACATAATGTTGAATTGCCCATCGGAATCATTACCTCTGTTATTGGATCTCCATTATTTATCTACATGATTGTAAAAAGAGGCTACAACTTTGGAGGGTAGAAAATGGAATTGATTGCAAAGGGAATAGATATTACTATCGGGAAAAAAGAGATTGTGAAAAACATTTCAATCCTTGTGAAAAAACAACAATTTGTAGGGCTGATTGGACCAAATGGTTGTGGAAAATCAACGCTGTTAAAGGCTATCTATAAGAGTCTTGTTCCTCAAAAAGGAATGGTTTTTTTAGATGATGTTGATGTACTGAAAAGTTCAGAGAAAAAAATTTCACAGCGATTAGGTGTAGTGGGGCAATTTAATGAAATGAGTTTTGATTTGTCCGTTCAGCAAATGGTGATGTTAGGCAGAACACCACATAAAAGAATGTTGGAGTCAGACAAACAAGAAGACTATGTGATTGTGGAGGAAGCTTTGAAAACCACAAATTTACTCGATTACAAACAGCGTGGTTTCTTATCGTTGTCTGGTGGAGAAAAGCAAAGGGTTATTTTAGCGAGAACCATTGCGCAACAGCCAAAAATCATGGTTTTAGATGAACCGACAAACCACTTAGATATACGCTATCAGCTTGAAATTTTATCATGTGTTAAAAATTTGAACATTGGTGTATTAGCGGCTCTCCATGATTTAGAAATGGCAGCACATTACTGCGACTACCTGTATGCCATAAAAGATGGAGAAATCTATGCACATGGAACACCAGAAGAGGTTTTAACGCCAACTACAGTTGAAGCATTATATCAAATTAAATGTCAAACATATACCAATCCTGTTACAAATGGATTAGGTTTTGCATATGGCATATAGGAGGAGCACCATGAAAAGAAAATTATTGCTTGGTATCGGTTTAGCTGCACTTCTAACATTAACGGCTTGTGGAGATTCGAGTAAAAGTACTTCAAAGGAAGCCGAAGCGAAAGGGCATTACCCGTTAACGATTCAAAACTATACGAAAGCGGAAGGCGGAACAACTTGGGATAAGAAAGACCAAGTATTTGATGCTGCACCTGAAAGAATCATGGCTAATACACGTCCAGCAGCGGAATTATTATTGCATTTAGGCTTAGGCGATAAAATCGTTGGGGTAGGTGCAAACTTTGGAGCTCCTGACAAATCAGTAGAGGAAGAATACTCGAAATTAACTATTCTAAGTGATGAATATGTCGGCAAAGAGGTGACATTAGGAACCAATCCAGATTTAGTTTTTGGTCGAGGCGGCTTATTTGATAATGCGGATTGGGGTGTAGGTACAGTAGATACACTCAATGATATGGATATTAAAACGTACGTAATAGAGTCATCTGTTACAGGTGGAACATATGATTCTATTTATAAAGATATTGAAAACATCGGTAATATTTTTAGTGTCCAAGACAAAGCGGACAGTTTTATAAAAGAGCTTAAAGACAAACAAACATCGATAACATCAAAATTAGAAAGTATTCAAGACCATAAAACTTTTGCTTATTTGCATACAAATGACCCAAATGAGATTTATGTCTATCCAGCAGGCGATGAAACATTCTTCAACGATGCCTTTAATATGGTCAAGCTAGATAACATATTCAAGAAGGAGACTGCTGATGTAAGTATTGAAACGCTTATTGAGGCTGATCCAGATGTATTAATCTTACCGGAATGGGATGACGCAGACCTTGAAAAAGTGAAAGAAGGAATCTATGCGAATCCGAAGTTATCAAGTATGAAGGCCATCAAAAATAGGAAGATTTATGTAGTGGATTACAATTATATGTTTGGCTATGGTTATAACACGATCGATGGAATGGAACTATTAGCGAAAGAAATTTATCCAGACTTGTTTAAGTAAAAAATGAAAGGTGCCAGTTTTGAAAATACTTCAGACTTATTTTTAAAACGGGTGTCTTAATTCAGGTAAAAACTACTCTACTAATTTACTTCAATTGCATAGTAATAGAAGGAAGACCAGACAAGTTACGACTGTTTGGTTTTTTTGTATGTTTATCCAAGTGAATTTACATATATTTATTGCTACGCATCGCTAGTGGGCGCTGCGCAGTAATTTTCACTTCCATCATTAAGATAACCCACCTTCGTATTCAAATTGAATTAATACCTAGCACTAAAAATGGGTGAATGTTATAATACTTCTAATAATTAACAAGAATGGGGGTGAATCAATTGAGGAAGATATTCCTTTTATGTGTGACTTGCTTTAGTTTATTCCTAATCGTACCTACTATTGTTCATGGCGAAAATCTGAATGCTTCCATTAGTGAGGATGTTGGAAAATCACGAATCATTTTGTTTGGCAACGTAAAGAAGGTAGATAATGTATTGAAAGATAAAACGGAGTCTATTGATACAGTTCTTCAAGAAACAGTGAATGGTATGCAAAAAACAGAAATTAATTCTGTTACTTCTGGAATTAAGAATACAGGGGATTTACTAAATATGACAGTTACCGATACTGTTGGGAAAACAACCTCTGAAGTAACAAATGTGGTGAATGACACAGTGAATTCGGTCGTATATGGATTACCAACTGTTCCTGTCGTCACCCCGGTCGTTAAGGATATAAATGAAACAGTTGAGAAAACAACTTCTTCTGTTCAAACGATCGTAGAAACCACAGGGGAATTTGTTAATGAAACTCTGAAATCTACAATCGATGTTTCTGAAGATGAGGTTATTGAACCTGTTGAAACAGTGGATACCGTTCCTAAAGTTATAGAACTTCCTCTTGAAATCTTTGAGGAAGATAAAAAAATCAGTAGTGGGAATGTAAATATCTTCACTAAATTAAAAGAGTGTAGTCGTGATGTTAGGCCAGTGCCGAAACCGGAACCTATTACGCCTTTAGCGCCTGAAATTGAGACAGATGTATTGAGTAAACAAGTTGGTACTAGTGAACTAGAGAAACATAGTGACATCGGCTTGGATAATAAGAGTGAAAGTAGTATGAATGACGAGGTTTACCTAGAAGTAGATTCTATTTTAGTGGGAAATTATGTGAATGAGCAGTCGATTGGTAAGAAAGTAAAAGTGCATGAACAGGGGAATGGTTTGATTGAACCAATTATTAATTCTAAAACTGACGTGTTAGAAAAGAAAGATGTTGATAATCCTAATCATTCAACTAAATCAAGCCAAGAGGAGGGGAGTCTACCGCCACCTATCATTATAGGAGCACCTTCGCCTACAGCCTCCTTAACTTTAGAAATGGGCGGACAAAGTGATTTAAGTTTTTATGGAATCGTTGATGTATTCACGCTAAAATCTTCAGGCGGGGGAACGTGGATACATTTGAATGAGGTTGCAATGGTTAAATGGGCACATGCTCCTCCCGGGAAACCGCCACAACAATCTCCTTTTTAAAATGTGTGATAAACATTATAAAGGGGATGAAAACAAATGAATAACATCATGGAAATTAGGGATTTATCGGAGAGAACAAAGATTAAAGATATGATACAAAGTACAGACCAACATTATGTTGTTGGACAACTTGCGGCAAGTATTGCCCATGAAATACGAAATTCATTAACAACTATTAAAGGGTACACGCAATTAGGCAAACAGGAGGCACCAACTAAAAACTTTGATGTAGTTATGTTGGAGATCGAAAAGATCGAAGAAATAATAAATGATTTGTTACTTTTAGCTAAACCGCAAATTTCCACTTTTGAAGAATTGGATATACAAAAGGTTCTCGATAATTATTTGGAAATTTAGGCACCCATGTATAAAGTGAAAGGCAACCGCGACAACATTTGGTTGCCTTTTTTTTGAGTTTTTTTGACTATTGAATTGTCATAAATCAACCATGAACCTTTCGCTATTAACTTTAGGTATGCTGTGCATGATACTATTTCGGCAATTCACTGAAATTACATATTTATAATTTGGGTCAATTTAGCCATTCTTAATTTATAAACACTGACATCATTGTATGCTTTTATTCATACTATATTTTGGGGTGAAAAAATGCCAAGAGTGAAATACCGAGATTCAGACATCGACTTACTGGCAAGGATGATGAGAGCGGAAGCTGAAGGTGAAGGTAAACAAGGAATGCTATACGTTGGCAATGTAATTGTTAATCGTCTCGTGGCAGATTGCTTGGACTTTACAGATTTAAGATCAATTGATGATGTCATTTTTCATGTGCAAGGAGGAAATTATTCTTTTGAGGCTGTTCAAAAAGGTAATTTATTTTATGAAAGAGCAAGACCTGTTGAAAAGAGATTAGCAAGACAGACATTGGATTACTGGAGAGACCACCCAGGGAAATATGCCCTTTGGTATTTTAATCCGTCTGGTCCATGCCCTCCAACATGGTACGGTCAACCTTTTACTGGTCAGTTTAAAGAACATTGTTTTTATGAACCAGTAGCTGGAACATGTGAAAGTGTTTATATCGGTTAGGTTGACTAATGAAGATTATTAATTTCGGAGTTTAATTGTAGTTTTGCTTTCTGGGAATACAAATACAACACGTTTAGCCGCAGATGCTTAATTTTAGGCACCTGCATGAAAGAGTTCAGAGTACACAATTAAAATCAAGTTTATAGGTATCTATCTGACTATCTTGATTTTTATTTTACTATGTATGTTGACATAAAGAATCCACTCAACTACGTTCGGCGCTAGGGGATGCCTCCCTATGAGGCGCCTTCGCTAGGGATTATATAGAATCATTAGTTCAACATATAAATGTGAATTGTTTGTCTTTGTTTGATGCACAGGCACTAAATTGAGCATTCATCCCTTGTGTTGTATCGACAGAGATTCCATTTTCAATTCCTCAGCTCGTCATGCTGTGGGTTGTGCGGGTCATTTTAACACTTATTATAGTGACGCCGATTGCTTATTTGATACTTTAGTAGAGTTGAAATAGAAAGTGTGCTGTATGGAAAAGTCGCGGGTATTCAGACTTTTCCTTGCAGCCATTTTTTTGTGTTGAGCGCAGGTACCCTTCTAAGATACTTGTGAGCAATAATTTTAGGGGGAAATGCATTGCCACTATATATCACTCTCTTGTACTACTAGTAAATCCTCACTAAATAGGAATCACTCTTGGCAATTGTATTTCATCAGTTGAGATTGTTTTAATGTAAGGTACCATTGCATGGGGATTTTTAGAATATACACTATGGTTTTAAACTAATACAATCTAAATCAGATTTATGGGGGTCAGTCTGACTATCTATTTAACATTACAGATACCTCTCGTTTTAAAATTACTTTGTTTTATTTAACAAAAATTCGATAAATCGATCCACTGCCTCTAAGTTTCTTGAAGATTCCCTGTAATTTAACCACGTATTCGCATACAAAGGATTTCCTTGTTTATTCACTAGTTCTTTCGTCCACATTTTTCTTTCATCGTCTAAGCAATCATTTGGTACAATCGCATATCCAAGACCTTCGAGAACCATTCTTTTACATATTTCTATAAAATCAGTTTTTATCAAAATGTTTGGTTGTACTGAAAAATGACTTTGCCACCATTCATTGCTAAGCTTTTGTACTTCAATATTCGATTTGTAAGTAATCATTGGGTGACTAGGGAGTTCATTTACTTTTATTGGTTCTTTTGAAATTAGAACAAGAGGGTCTTCTCTTAAAAGAATTTTTTCCCCCTCCCAGCGATGACCTCCGCTTTCAATTCCAATATGAATTTCATCATTATTTAAATACTGCATAATGTCCATGCCTAAACCCGTTTTGAGTTTTATCTTCACATTTGGATTTTGCAATCTGAAATCTTTTAATAATAATGGTAAATTATAAGTCGAAAAGTTATTAGTTGCACCAAGTCGAATAGTTCCTCCTCCATCTTCATATTCCTCAATCAGTTCAATCGTTTTTCTGATTTCTTCAGCTATCTTCTTTGCTCGGACAACGAGGAATTCTCCACGTGGTGTGAATTGAATCCCTTTATTACCCCTAACAATAATCGGTATCCCAAACTTTTCTTCCAATTTTTGAATTCGATATGATATAGCGGGTTGAGTTAAAAATAGTCGATCAGCTGTCTTTTTGATGTTTTTTTCTATGAATAATGTTTCTAATATAATGCAGTCTTTATAATCCAAGCCCAGTCCCACTTTCTTTGATATAAAAAATTTCTTTAAGAAAGAAATAAATCTTTAAATCCATTTATAGCTAATATTACTATACACTGAGTTTACCGGGTTGTGGGTATATTCGAATTAGTCTATTAATGTACTTCGTTATAAAAGCCATGAAATTATATTGCGCTAACGAAAAAAAAGAGATTAATAGTGAGTTATTCCGCAAAAATATAATTTACGACTGAAGATGGAGGATATATGTTGTTTATTAAAAACCTGATTGATTCAATACCATTCTAATGACATTTATTAATTATAGGAATTTAGATTAATCTTGGTGCTCAGTGACCTACTATATTTAATTAGAAAATGGGAGTGAAATTATATGCTAAGTATTATTGGTTTTATAATGGTTTTATTAATAATTTTACTTTTGTTAAGGGGGAAAAGTTTACCTGTAGTTGTTATGTTTGTCGTTCCAATTATTGCAGCATTATTTGCGGGCTTTCATTTGTCAGAAGTAGGTACGTTCGTAATGGATGGAATCAACAAAGTAACTGGTATCATCGCAATGTTTATCTTTGCCATTCTTTACTTTGGTGTAATGACGAAAGCGGGCTTGTTTGAACCTTTGATTAGAAAATTAGTGAAATCAGCGGGCAATAATATAGTTGCTGTAGCAATGGTTACCGCAATCATTGCAATGCTTGCCCATATTGAAGGGGTAGGAGCAGCAACATTTCTTATAACTATTCCCGCATTGCTTCCAATTTATCGCAGATTAAATATGCGACCTACAACATTACTACTTCTCGTTGGTCTGTCTGCAGGGACGATGAACATGATTCCGTGGGGCGGTCCGACTTTAAGAGCAGCAACTACACTGGATATGGATGTGGTCGAACTTTGGAAACCACTTATACCTATACAAATTATTGGCCTTTTAACAATCTTGATAATGACTTATATCATAGCTAAGATAGAAATCAAAAGAGGAGCCGGAATACATAATTCAGCAGACGCATTATTAAGCTCAGGGACAAGTCTTGCTCAATCAGACCCTACTGAACAATTGGATAATATGGATGAAAAGTTTGGGGACCTGTTACGCCCTAAACTTTGGTGGTTCAACGTTTCCCTAACTATAGCTGCAATCGGTGTGCTTGTATGGGGAGTTGTACCGCCAGCAGTGGTTTTCATGGCGGCTTTGACAATTGCACTGCCAATTAATTATCGTGGAGTTGAAGTTCAAAGTCATCTAATCAAAATATTTTCTCCAGAGGCAATATTAATGGCGACTGTACTAATGGCTGCAGGGTCATTCCTCGGTATCCTTTCAGGAACTGGAATGGTTGATGTAATGGCAAGTGATATCGTACGGATAATCCCCGATGCTTTCGGACCGTACTTGCACATTATTATTGGTTTCTTAGGAGTTCCGCTTGGAATGATTTTCGGACCAGATCCATATTATTTCGGAATTCTTCCTATAGTAGTAGAGGTGCTGAATGCGCATGGTGTTCCTCCAGAAATGGTTGCAAGAGCTATGCTTATTGGTGAAAACGTTGGATTCCCAATAAGCCCAATGGTCCCCTCAGTCTATCTTGCTGTAGGGCTAGCGGGAGTCTCAATTGGTGAACATATTAAACGGTCCTTCTTTTGGTTTTGGGGATTGGGTATAGTCTTGATGATTGCAGCTCTTATTTTGGGAGTAATATCGGCATAAAAAACTAAGTAGTTTTGGTTCGTTTTATAGGGGGAAACTGGAATTGGAGGTATGAATAATGAAGAAAATTAGAATTGGTTCAGGCGCGGGCTATTCAGAAGATAGACTTGAACCAGCAATAGATGTGATGAAGAACGGTAATATTGATTACGTTATTTTTGAATGTTTAGCCGAGAGAACGATTGCTTTGGCGCAACAGGCGAAACTGGAGGATCCACTTAAAGGCTATAATAATTGGCTTGAATATAGAATGGATAGCATTTTACCACTTTGTGCGGAAAAAGGATTCAAAGTGATTACAAATATGGGTGCGGCCAATCCTTTGGAAGCAGCAGAACTAGTAAAGAAGATGGCGATTGAGAAAGGTCTTTCACATCTCCGTATTATTGCGGTAATTGGTGACGATATTTTTCCGAGTATTGATAAGTACGTAAATTATGAAGTATTAGAAACGGGCGAACTTCTATCGTCCTATACATCGACCTTAATATCGGCCAATGCCTATATAGGTGCTGAAGGAATTTTAAAAGCATTACAAAATGAAGCGGATATTGTAATTACCGGAAGAGTGGCTGATCCATCTTTAGCATTAGGTGCATTAATGTACGAATTTGATTGGTCATTCGACGATTATGAGTATTTAGGAAGAGGAACGTTGATTGGCCACTTATTGGAGTGTGGTGCTCAAGTAACAGGTGGATACTTCGCAGATCCAGGCTATAAAGATGTGCCCGAGCTGTGGAATGTAGGCTTTCCAATCGTAGAAGTGGATAAAGAAGGAGAATTTTTCATTACAAAGTTAAAGAAGTCCGGTGGAATAGTATCTGAAGCCACGGTGAAAGAACAAATATTATATGAAATACACGATCCAGCAAATTATTTTACTCCAGATGTAATTGCAGACTTTTCAAAAGTTGAAGTGAAGGAGTTTGAGGGAAATAGTGTAAGCGTGACTGGTGCGACTGGAAAGCCGCCTACGGGTTTGTTTAAAACAAGTATTGGTTACAAAGATTCCTTTATCATTGAAGGTGAAATGAGTTATGGGGGCCTAGGTTCTTACAAAAGGGCAAAGCTTGCCGGTGAAATTGTAAATAAGCGAATAACTTTATTGGGAATGCCACATTTGGAAATCCGAACTGATTATATTGGTGTGGAGTCTTTATACAAAGACGTTACTGGAGATACCCCCACCGTTAATGAAGTAAGACTACGGATAGCCGCTAGAACGGAAGAATATGAAGATGCATTAAGGATAGGTAAAGAAATAGAATCTTTGTACACAAATGGCCCTGCAGGTGGTGGGGGATATCGAATGAATATAAAAGACGTTATTGGCATAAATTCTATTTTCGTACCCTCGAAAGATATTACAATCCAGATTAAGTAAAGGTGGTGTACATATGAAACTTAGGGAAATTGCACATTCGCGAACCGGTGATAAAGGTGATATATCCAATATTTCCGTTATCGCTTATGACATAGAACATTACGAAATGATAAAACAGCAAGTGACGGCCAACCGGGTGAAAGAATGGTTTGGAGAAATAGTTCAGGGGGAAGTTGTACGTTATGAAATTCCATCCTTAGGTGCTATGAATTTTGTTTTATATAAAGCATTAAGTGGAGGGGTAACTAAATCGCTTGCAATTGATACACACGGAAAAAGCTTGAGTTCCAAACTATTAGGAATGGATATTAGTGTAGATTAGCAATTTCATGTAACTGTGCGGAAGAGGAATCAGAATATACACTACGGTTATATAATAATTCAATCAAAATAAGGTTTATGAGTGTATGACTATCTTGTGTTTTTGTTTAATGTACAGGCAGTAAATTTTAAACTGGAAGCGCCAAAGCATTATTCGAATGGGTATTAAGTGAATTCGTTTAGCTATAGGAGGAATAATTGAATTCTATAAGTACAACCCACAAAACTTAATTTACTATTTTCGAAAGTTACAATTGTATAAAGATACATAAAGGTATATAATTATAGATAAATCATTGTAACTATAGGAGTGAATGCTATGAACAGAAAAAATATAATTATTATAGGCGCTGCAGGAAGGGATTTCCACAATTTCAATACGTTTTATCGTAATAACGAAGAATATCGTGTTGTTGCTTTTACGGCAACACAAATTCCTGATATCGATGGACGTAAATATCCTAGTGAATTAGCTGGTGAACTATATCCAGAAGGTATTTCTATTTATTCAGAAGACCAATTGCCATCGTTAATTGAAGAGTTGGAAGTTGACGAATGCGTGTTTGCATATAGTGACGTAAGTTATGAATATGTAATGGGCATAGGTGCGATTGTGAATGCAGCGGGTGCTAACTTCACACTGCTAGGACCAAAAGGCACGCAGTTAAAAAGTAATAAACCTGTCATTTCTGTTTGCGCTGTACGAACTGGAACCGGGAAAAGTCAAACGTCACGAAAAATTATTGAAACGTTACTTGAGCATGATTTAAAAGTAATTGCAGTTAGACATCCTATGCCTTATGGCGATTTAAATGCACAGCGTGTTCAGCGCTTTGCAACAGTGGAGGACTTAAAGAAACATAATTGTACGATCGAAGAAATGGAAGAGTATGAACCACATGTGGAACGTGGAAATATTGTTTATGCTGGCGTAGATTATGCAGATATTTTAGCAGCAGCTGAAAATGATCCAGCTGGTTGTGACGTTATTTTATGGGACGGGGGAAATAATGATTTCTCGTTCTTTAAGCCTGATTTAGCCGTTACTGTCTTGGATCCACATCGCCCAGGTCATGAGTTGAAATACTATCCTGGCGAAGTTAGTTTAAGAACAGCCGATGTTGCCATTATTAATAAAATTGATAGCGCAACAGCAGAATCCATTCAAATCGTGGAAAATAATATTAAACTTGTAAGTCCTAAAAGTAGCATTATTAAAGCTGAATCAAAGATTACGGTCGATCAGCCGGAGATTATTGTTGGTAAACGTGTATTAGTCGTTGAAGATGGCCCGACGTTGACACACGGAGAGATGAAAATTGGTGCGGGAACAGTTGCAGCCGAACGTTTAGGTGCGAAGGAAATCATTGACGCACGTCCATTTGCAGTTGGCACAATAGCAGAAACGTTCAACAAATATCAACATATCCAAAACGTCCTTCCAGCGATGGGCTATGGCGAACAACAATTGAAAGATCTTGAAGAAACCATCAATAATGCTGACTGTGATGCCGTGATCATTGGAACACCGATGGATTTAACTCGAATTATTTCGATTAATAAACCTTGCACGCGTGTACACTACGATTTAGATGAAGTGGGTAGTCCGAATTTAAGCGATATTTTAAAAGGTTTTATCCAAGAACATAAACTTGTGAAGTAAACAAATTACAGGTACCTATTTTGAAAATACACTCCAATTTTATAATACAATGAAAATCAGACAAATTGGCGACTGTCTGATTTTTTTGTACGTTAATTTGTATATATGAATTGTTTACCAGTGTGTCTTGTATTCAGATGAAAAAATACCTGAGCAAGAGACATATTTCATCTCCTGCTCAGGTATATTCAGTAACTATCTCTTATAAAATATACATACCAATCAAACCGCATAGTATACCTAGCAATACGACGGATCCTGCTACAAAAAACAAGACTCTTGTAGGGAACGATTTTGCAACTAACAACAGAGATGGCAGACTGATAGAGGGTAATGTGATTAGGAGTGCTGCAGCCGGACCACCACCGAGCCCAAAGGACATGAACGTTTGGATGATAGGAATTTCCGCAGCTGTCGGAATCACAAATAACATACCTGCGATTGCAAAAATGATAATTGTGAAAATGGTATTAGCAGACGCTTCGCTCACATGCGGGAATAACCAAACGCGAATTGCCCCCATCAATAGAACGGATAGGATATAGGCTGGAAGAATATACAAAGTCATTCTTCCTAAGCTTTTCATCCATCTGGAAATGAAGGATCCTGTCTCCTCGACATCCGCTTCTTTCATGATTTTATCGATATCGACTTGTTTTACTTCCGGCACGAAACGATTGGCCAGATAGCTGACGCCGAAAGTTAAAATCACACCGAACACCAGTCGGAGTAAAGTAAATTCCCAAGACAAAACAAATGTCATGAAAATCAGCGTGGCAGGGTTCAAGGTCGGGTTGCCAAGCCAAAAAGCAAGGCTAGCCCCTACGGAGACATTTTTCTTGCGCAGTCCGACAGCAACTGGTGCAGCACAACAGGTACACATCATGCCTGGAAGTGAAGATAGGCCCCCAATTGCCGTGCTACCAAAAGAAGTTTTTCCAAGCACTCTGAGTAACCAGTTTGCAGGCAATAATACCTGTACCAAAGATCCCAATAGAATACCCAGAACAGCTGCTTTCCAAACGGAATTGAAATAGATCAAAGCATAGGACCAAGCGCCTTCCCAAGAGAAAGATCCTGACTTAGCCGGATCCCCCAAAATGGAATCCCCGATTGAATGAGAATTAATGGCCAAGATGCTTTTGCTATAATACGGAATCCATTTCAAATAGGCCAATCCCACAATGGCAATCAACAAAAATATCAAAATATAAACAATCGTCCTTTTGGAACGGGACGATTGAGAAGGTAATGAATGATTCATCTGTACATCTCCCATGAAAATAAAATAACTAGCTAATTATAGCACTATATTAAACAAGAAATTAACTATTTTTTCCTTTGTGTTTTTTTGTGCAAATGTAGTGTGCAACAAAGCCCGGAATGTGTGCAACCAATCTCGGGAAGTCTACAACAAATCCGGTGAAGCGACCAACAAACGGGGAGGTGTCCAACGAAACTCTCGAAGTGTGCAACCAAGCCCAGAAAGCGTCCAACCAATCCCAAGAAGTCTGCAACCAATTCGGGAAAGCGTCCAACCGACAGGGAAGTGTTCAACGAACCAATCGAAGTGTCCAACAAAGCCCGGAAAGTGTCAAACCTAAATTCAAGTACCTATGCGTGAAAAAATCAAGAATAACACTGTGATTTTATGATAATACAATCAAAATTAGGTTTATGGATGACTGCCTGACTACATAAGGAATTGAACCTGAAATATGAGATGAAATAAAACATTATTTGTTGGAAATCTGGGTATAGATATATTGTAGTAAGCACCATACATAAGGAATAGATTTAAGAATAGGGAGTGTCAAATTTGAAAAAGATTAAGTCTTTATTAGTTATATCATTACTTTTAAATTTCATTTTGATTGGAGTGGGAAGTGTTGGAGTGTCTAAAATAGGCGGCATTGAATTCATTAAAAAACAAATGCAACCGGCACCTTCCGGAAAAGGAACTTCAGATTATTACTTCACGAAAAAAAGTATCTTCTATCAGTCCGATGCTAAAAATGTAAGTAAAATATTCATTGGGGACAGCATTACAGATTACGGAGAGTTTCAGGAATACTTCCCTAACGAGGTTGTACTAAATAGGGGAATCAGAAACGACGTGTCAAAAGGAGTATTGAATCGAATACAGGAAGTGGTTAATCGGAACCCTAAAGAGGCATACCTTATGATTGGCGTTAACGATATTCGATACTCCAAAGGTAGTAAGAATTTTGAAAAACACATAACTGCGATTGTGAAGTCTTTCGAAGGTGAAAACAGTAAACTCATTATACAATCCATACTTCCAGTAAATAACGAGCTGTTTGGTAATGAAGTATCTAATAAAAAAGTAATACAATTTAATGAAGTATTACAAAGAATTGCTGAAGAAACCGGAATCGAATACATTGATTTACATTCTAGTTTCGTGGACAAGAATGGGCAATTGGATGAGAAATTCACAATTGATGGGATCCACTTAAATGGGGAAGGGTACAAGATTTGGGTGGATGCTCTAAGTTGAAAATGATAATTTCAAACCTGTGAGATACTATTTTAGATATACACTACAATTTTATAATAATACAATGAAAAACAGACAAATTGGTGAATGTCTGTTTTTTTATATTTGTTTTCGCATAAGTGATATTTTTGTCTTTTTGTCAAGCACGGTATCTTTCACTCGTTCGGGGAAGTATCTAACCATAGTAAGTCAATTGTACAGGAAAAAATATTTGGACCTGTGCATAGTGTGGTACATTTGGTAATGTGGAAGAAGCAATTGAATTAGCAAATGCCACTGATTATGGACTGGTTGCTGGTGTTTGGACTAAAGATATTGATATAGTACATTATGTAGCGACAGGCGGTGTTCAAATACCGTTTGGAGAATATAAGAATAGGCTCTAAAAAGGAGGTTTGAAATGAAAGCACTTAACAAAATTAGTAGTTTAGCTGGTAAACATTTTGCCCTTATAGTAATAGTGTTTTCTGTCCTAGCTTTTATGGTTCCAAGTTTGTTCTCTTCATTTGGTGCGTATATCACTATCTTACTTGGGGTCGTAATGTTCGGCATGGGACTTACGTTGAAAGCATCCGACTTTAAATTAGTTTTTACGAATCCAATCCCTGTTCTAATAGGAGTGGTTGCACAATTTTCTATTATGCCAACTATTGCATTTATTATCGCTTATTCATTAAAATTACCGGCTGAACTTGCCGCTGGTTTGGTTTTACTTGGAAGTGTTCCTGGGGGTACTTCTTCTAACGTAATGGTATATTTAGCCAAAGGAAATGTTCCTCTATCCATCACAATGACAACCGTCTCTACATTACTTGCTCCAATTATGACACCATTTCTATTGTTAATTTTTGCTGGGCAATGGTTGCCAGTCGATCCAATGTCTATGTTTATATCTATTGTACAGGTGATCATTATTCCAATTATATTGGGTTTATTAGTTAATAAATTCCTACCTACTGTTACCAGTAAAAGTGAATCTGTTTTACCTCTAATCTCTATTGTTGCGATTACGATTATTGTCTCTGCAATTGTTGCAAACAATAAAGAAAATATTGCAACTGCAGGAATACTAGTGTTCGTTGCAGTCTTACTGCATAATGGATTTGGACTTTTATTAGGATACTATGCAGCGAAAGCTTTAAGACTATCTCGTCAAGACCAACGTGCAATATCGATTGAAGTAGGAATGCAGAACTCCGGTCTTGGTGTAGCTTTAGCTGCTGCATATTTCACGCCACTAGCTGCATTACCAAGTGCATTTGCTTCCGCATGGCAAGTAATAACCGGAACTATTCTCGCTTCCTACTGGGCAAAACATGAAGTACCAAATGATACTAAAGAAGTGCAACCACTTCACGATCCTTTCTCAGATGCTGAAGACCTATCAAAATAACATGAAAAAGAGCGCTTGATGAAGTATCAAGCGCTCTAAAACTATTGTTTATCTGTATGAAAAAATAAAGGATATTTCTAGATATAATCGAATAAATTCATCGAAAAGGAACTATGTAAAATCACGATGCCGCTAAAAAGTATTAAATTGAGTACATTGCACATAATTTAACCAATCACCAATGGGCTAAATTCCATAAAATAAAGGCAGTGATAAAGTTGCATCTACGTCTTTTTTTCACGGAAAAAGAAACTTCCTATCCCGAAAAAGTGGTACTCAACCAATGAATGGTTTTCCAAGGAAATGAGGGAAGCCTCCAACAAAACTATTGAAGTCTACAACCAAGCGCAGAAAGTGTCCAACGAACCCCAAGAAGACTACAACCAATTCATGAAAGTGTCCAACCAACAGGGAAGCCTCCAACAAACCTATGGAAGTGTGCAACCAAGCGCAGAAAGTGTCCAACGAACCCCAAGAAGTCTACAACCAATTCATGAAAGTGTCCAACCAACAGGGAAGCCTCCAACAAAACTATTGAAGTCTACAACCAAGCGTAGAAAGTCTCCAACTAAACTATGGAACTGTCCAACAAACCACATAAACTCTCCAACCAACCCCACAAAAATAGAAAAGACCAAACATATTTACAAATGTCTGGTCTTTTCCATGTTTATTTAAATGTGTGAACTATATGCCTCCATATCAAGCCTATCAATCCTTCAGGCGCCAATAATCCCTACTCATTCTTAGCGAAAATCTCTCCAGCGATTCCCATTGCTTGAACGGCTTTAGGGAAACCGACATATCCGGCACACTGGATGATGATTTCGATAATTTCATCTTTTGTGAGGCCGACGTTTAGGGCTGCCTGCAGGTGAACTTTAAACTGCTCAAAAGCTCCCTGTGTGATGAGCGAAGTGAGTGTTATGAATTCCCGTTCTTTAAGGGAAAGACCTTCTCTAGTGTAAAGATCACCAAAGCCGAAGGACACAATCATCTCCCAAAAGTCAGGTGAGATTTTCTTTATGCCTTCCATGCCCGTCCGTACTTCTTGCGAGAATAATTCCTCCATTGCATTTAAACCGTACTCATACCGCTTGTTATTTTCCATATTATTGCCTCCCCATTGTTGGTGGAATTTCATTTTCAAGAACTAATGCTTCAATTACAATCGGTTTGTTGGTTTCTTTAATCATATGTAACGCTTCTTTTATAGCATCGGTTAAATCATAAGGGGTATGACATGTAGTTGCTGTTAATCCCATTGATTCGGCAAATTTAGCTACGTCGAGTGGAGTTTCATAAATACCACCGATGGACGTGCCAATCATTTTTTGCATTCCTTTTTCCACCATGTCTAATCGTCCATTATTCAAAACGATGAACAGGACAGGGGAGTTATAATTGTACGCTGTCGAAAGTTCCGTACCGTGCATGAACATACATCCATCACCAACTAAACAAATAATTGTTTTTTCGGGGGCTGCTAGTTTTGCACCTATGGAATAGCCGATTCCGTTACCCATCGCACCGAATATATCATCAAAGAAGAAAGTTCCTGGTTTGTAAATATCAAAGTATTTAATGCCGTAGAATGAATGGCTCCCATCATCTCCAAAAATAATCGCGTCATCTGGAAGCGTATTTCGCATCGCCCGTAATACTTGGACTGCAGACATTCGCTCACCGGGCTGATTATCCTGAAGTGGGCTCAACTTAATTGGTAATAAAAAGGCTTCGCTGTTTGTTTCTGGTATATCCTTTAAAATCGCTGTTAGATTAGATTTAATGTCGCCAAGCACGGGAGTAGTTGGTACTTGAATTGATTTCCCGATAAAGGTTGGGTCATAATCAAAGTGGATGATATGCTCTGGATACATCGCTTCGGATAATCCAGCGATCGACATGTCACTTAATCTTGATCCGATGATAATAAGTAGGTCAACCTGCTCATTAAAGTATTCTGCTGCTTCCACGGTACCGCCCAATCCGAATGCTCCTAAAGAGAGCTTATGATTGGATGGAAATGTACCTTTTCCACCTGGTGTGGTGATGACAGGAATGTTCCAATGCTCAGCAAGATGCTGCACTTCTTCGTAGGCCTTGCTGGAATGAACGCCTTTTCCCAGAAATAGGAGGGGACGCTTGGCCGCATGTAGTTTTTCGATTACATCACAGGTATTGGGTGAAATCATTTCATGGGACACTGGAAATTCTAATTGAAATGGTTCGATCTCTTGTAGTAAAATATCAAACGGAATAGACAGATGCACAGGTCCTTTTACACCTGATAACGCTTTTTCAAGGGCATGCTGCAGGAACGGCTGTAGCATATCACCGCGCTCTACCCGTGCACTGAATTTAGTGACAGATTTGAACATATCCACAAGATCGGTACCGAATATGCTGGAGTCCTGACCCATTGCTTTTCCAGTATCTTTCAGTGAAGGGTGCCCTGTGATAATTAATAAGGGAAGATTGGAGGCTTTCGCCTGACCGGCGGCTGTCAGTAGGTTGGTCCCACCAGGCCCAGACGTACCAACTGCGACCCCGATTTTCTGATTCATTAAGGCATAGCCGGAAGCTTCAAACCCAGCAGCTGCTTCGTGTTTACTTAATACAAATTCCAGATCATGTGTCAATATCTCGAATAATATAGGGGATATTGCCTTTCCCGGAATGCCGAAAATATGATTAATACCCCAATATTTGAAATTCGCTACTAATACGGATGCAGTCGTTGTCATGCTGTTTGCTCCCCCTATTATCCTTATCGTACTAAATAAATTTCCTCGATTTCCTCAATTGGAAGTGGCTTGCTGAAGAAATAGCCTTGCGTTATATCACACTGGTGATTTGTCAGGAAGTCGAGTTGTTCCTTCGTTTCAACACCTTCTGCAATCACTTCCTTATGAAGGTTGTGTGCTAACGTGATAATTGCGTTTACAATAATGGCGTCATTCGGATCGTTCATTAATTCACTAATGAAGGATTTGTCGATCTTAATATAATCAATCGGGAAGTTTTTAAGATAGTTCAGCGAGCTATAACCAGTCCCGAAATCATCAATACTGATGCCGATGCCGAGCGATTTCAGCTTATTCAATACGAGAATAGAGTATTCGTACTCCATCGCCATATATTCGGTGATCTCGACTACGAAATAGTGCGGGTCGAGTGCTGTACGTTCCAGAACTTCCTCCACAAATGTAATGAGATTTCTAGTAAGAAATTGCTGTGTAGATAGGTTAACTGCAACTTTTACAGGTACCATTCCAGCATCCTGCCATTTTTTGTTTTGGGAACATGCCTCATTGATGACCCACTCTCCAATTTGGGTGATCAATCCATTTTCTTCAGCCAGTTTGATAAATTTACCTGGAGGGAGCAGACCTAACCTTGGATGCTGCCAGCGAATTAACGCTTCAAACCCAATCAATTTACCGGTCTGGTTATGAATTTGCGGCTGATAATGAAGTACAAATTCATTATTATCAAGTGCTTTCCTTAAATCGATCTCGAGACTATATTCGTCCATCATATCTTCTAGTAATTCGGAGGTATGTACGACATAACGATTTTTACCCCGTGATTTTGCCTGATACATCGCATTATCTGCGTATACCATGAACCTTTCCATTGAAACGGGATAGGCGGGATAAATCGCAACTCCGATACTCGCTGTCGTATGCAACTCTTTCTTGCCGACTTGAAAAGGTTCATGAAACAGATTGAGTATCTCTTCGGCCTTTTTCGTCGGATAATCAGGACTACTAAAATCTGTAAGCAGGAAGATAAATTCATCACCACCCATTCGGGCAAGTACATCCTGTTCCCCAAGACAACCAGATAAACGCTCGCTTACCTTGATAATGAGTTCATCCCCATATGAATGACCAAAGTTATCGTTAATGACTTTAAAGCGGTCCAGATCCATGTACAAAAGAGCCATCGTCCGATTTTGGCCTGCTTTTAGTCCCTGGATGATGATTGCTAGTTCCTTATTAATATATCGTCTGTTTGGTAGATTTGTTAAATCATCATGATAGGCTAAGTAGTTATATTTTTCCTGCAGTCGGTAACGGTCTGAAATATCCCTGAACTGGCCAAAGGCACCAATCATTTTATCTTCTTCATAAATGGGCTGGGCATCGAACAGGCAGACAACTAGGTTACCCGCGTTATCTATAAATTTGATTTCTTCGTTTTCGAATATTTTTCCTTGTTCCAGTACTTCTTTAAAATAGTCTCCCGTTATTGACGATTCGCAAATATTTCTTCCTACAACCGATTCTCTGCTGTTATTCGATATTTTTTGGGCAAAATCATTAAACTCAGTAGTGATTCCGAACTCATCTGTAACAACAATCCCATTTCTTGTTCTGCTTAACATGATTTGATTCATAATATTAAGTTTTTTATTTTGTTTTCTTAATAAAAGTTCCCTTTCAATCGAATCAACCGCCTGGGTTAACATCGTAAGAAAAAGCGGGTTTTGAAATGAGATGGGCATCATGATGGACACACTACCAAGTAGGTTATTGTCATCAGTATAGTGAAATGCAGCCCCATAACACGCAATGTTATGAAGAAACGTATGATAATGTTGTTCGCCAATTAGACTGATTGGGTGTTTTTGTTGCAATGAAAGACTGACGACACTCGTGCCTGTATCTTCCTGGGTGAACAGGCTACTTAGTCTGATCCCAAATTGTTCGATGGTAGACTTTATAGTTTCATCTCCTTCAATTTCAAGAAGATAACCGTTTGCATCCGAAACAACAACGAGTATCGGCGTGCCCTTTAAGGAGTTCAGCAGCTTATTCGAGAAAAAACTCACAACTGATAGAATTTCACTATATGATTTTCTTTTCTCGGCAAACTCCACTTCGCTCAAAAAGTTCTTTGGCCTCGATACCTCATTCGGATCCATTCCGGACGCTTTGCACATTCTTTTAGACTCAGTAATATAGTATGGTTCCGTCATATTTAAGTCCCCCTTCCAATATCCTTGTAAGAATTATATATTTCCTTGCCTCAATTAGTAGCTGGATTATTAATGAATAAGTAAAAAAAATCCTTTTCTGCCGAGGTTAAATCAATAAAAATAACCAGTAGAAAGGATTCTTATAATACCAATTTTACCGCAATTTCAGCTTAATATCAATCTGAGTATTGGCATAGCAGCTAGCTATGCCACGCTACTATTAAATTATGCTAAAGTTGTATAAAAATAGAATGTAAATCAGGCGAATTAGCTATTATTTAGTTTTTTATATACTCATTTAGTCATAGGGGTGATTTGTCTCTTTGTCAAATGGAGGCAGATTTTAAACATGTCTGTGACTATTTATCCCTTAAAGGTTATAAGTTCATGTCAGCGGTTAGTTGCCGGTTGAAGTAACTGTTGCGGTCTGATCTAACCGTCGATAAAGTGTCCAACCAAGCCGAGAAAATGTCCAACGAAACCCAAGAAGTTTACAACGAACCCATGAAAGTGTCCAACCAACGGGGAAGTCTCCAACGAAACTTTTGAAGTGTCCAACCAAGCCTAGAAAGTGTCTAACGAATCCCGAGAAGTCTACAACGAATCCATGAAAGCCTCCAACCAACGGGGAAGTCTCCAACGAAACTTCCGAAGTGTTCAACCAATCCTAGAAAATGTCCAACCAATCCCGAGAAGCCTCCAATCAATCTATGAAAGCGTCCAATCAATGGGGAAGTCTCCAACGAAACTCTCGAAGCATCCAACCAAGCCGAGAAAATGTCCAACGAATCCCAAGAAGTTTACAACGAACCCATGAAAGCGTCCAACCAACTCGGGAAAGTTTATTTAAATGTGTTGTTTTTAGTGGTACGGGTAAATACTATATAAAAAGGATATTTTTATCCAGAAAAATGTATGGGAAATAACCAAGTCGTTAAAAGTAGGAGAAATTAATTATGGACAGAGATAAGAAGGTGGAAATAATGAATATTCAGCTTGATAGTTTATAAAGTAATGTTGTTCAAGTAATGATAATTGGGTTATAGCTGCATCGAATTACGAAGCAAAAAGGAGATGGTATTAGATGAAAAACCGTTGGATATGGCAATGGCTTAGCTGCATTGTTGTTGTGGCAGTTGTGTCTCTCAGTGGACAAACAAAAGCTTTATCTCAATCGTTTAAAGATGTCTCACAAAACCACCCATTTCGAGAAATAATTCAGAACATGCAAGTAAGGGGGCTGATTAATGGCTATCCGGATGGCTCGTTCAGACCAGACGAAACAATTTCACGTCAGCATGTTGCTCATTTATTGGATAAAGCATTAGCGTTAGAAGCGAAGACAGTCGCCGTTATTCGTTACAAGGATGTGCCTACGAATCATCCTTACTCAAATGCGATTTTAAAAGTTTCACAAGCAGGAATTTTCAGCGGAGACGTTAATGGGAACTTTAATCCTAACGCACCCATCACACGGGTACAGATGGCTAAAGTACTGGATCTGGCGTTTGAATTAAATATTAAATCCTTCAGCCATTATCGAGATGTAGGTAAAAATAATTGGGGGTTTCTGCACATACAGGCCCTCAATTCAAATGGGATTACAGTTGGAAATAAGGGCTATTTTAAACCGAATGAGCCCGTGACACGTGCCCATTATGCGGCATTTCTGCACCGTGCGTTAAAAATGCCTAAGGTTCCAATCCCTAATCCGAACCTCCCGCCGACGAAAGAGGAAATACTAAATTTAGTCTATAGATTGCCTGTTACAGTTGAAACTACTATTAATAATTCTAAGTTACAGTCGTCCCCGTTTAGCGCGGTTCGTACGGAACTATTGGAAACTGCAACGCAACCGTTAGTGGACTCAGACTTGAAGAATTACTATGCAAATATGTGTACGTATTGTGATATGGGTCTTTTTCCATCTCTAGCGGATGAAACAGATTACCGATTTGAAATTCTTGAAAACACGCCAAATTTAGTTAGGATTCGTACGGTTTCCTTTGATGCTCCGCTTGAAGACGCTGTTTATTTGGAGTATGGGTTTGAAAAACAATCGGTCAAGTGGAAACTGTCAATATTCGACTGGGATCACGTCGGGGCAGGAAGCTTTGACCTTACCAAAGAGGAAGCGCTTCAAATTGTGGGAAATGAGTATGCTAGCTATGCATCGTCGCCGGTACGAGTGACTTTTCTTAACACCAAGTATGCCGATGTATATGATCCATACACGGACCAGGATTATCGTCGCCTTGTGTACCGAATGCAAGTGGAAACTGAAGAAGGGAGTTTCAATACCTTTTTCTATCCACATAGCGGATTGTTTGATCAAGAATAGACAGTGCATGAAAAGTGTCTCTACGTGACAATTTTCAGAAAATACACTACGCTTGTATAATAATAGAATGAAGATTAGACACTTGGTGAATGTCTGGTCTTTTTTTTGTATTTTTATTCAATAAGTTGATCGGTGAAATGAACAGTCACCAGTTCGACTCTGAAACGATTACCGCGGTATTATCTAATCGTTTTTTATAAAGGGGGAGTATAATTGCTAACAAGAATTAATAAAAGGAAAAGATTAATGGCTTATCTGAACGAGGAAAAAAACTCTTATCCGCAAATATTTGAAAATTCACCTGATATACTTCTCTTCGTTGTTGATCGAAAAGGGGTCATCGTCAGTATACGTGGAGGGAGTGAACTGATAACTGGAACTAAAGTAGAAGAATGCATAGGGGAAAAGTATAGTAACTTTGTTTATGAAGAAGATTTAGAAAGAGTAAAAGGCTACTTCGCCAAAGTTTTAAACGGAGAAGCTCAATATGTAAAATATCGAGTCATTAATGAACATGGTGGAGTCAGTCATATTGATGTAACGCTGACACCTATTCAAATGGAGAATAACGAAGTCTTAGGTCTTTATGGATTAACAAGTAATATTACTGTTGCACAAGAATTGAAGCAGGATATTCAAGAAATGCGCGAAAAACTTCAATCATTAATTCATTATTCTCATGAAATTATTGGCATCCTCGATTCAAAAGGAACAATTGTCTTTGAAAGCCCAGCAATTGAGGCTGTTCTTGGGTATAAAGTGGAGGAGATTACTGGGACAAATTTTTTTGACCTGATACATCCAGATGACCATCAACTGAAGAAGAGTAAATTCAAAGAGATTCTCAAGCGTCCTAATACTCCGTTCACAGTAGAGCTGCGATTAAAGCATAAAAATGGAGAATGGCGTGACTTTGAAGTTATCTATACGAATCTACTCCATGCCCCAAGTGTGAATGGGGTTATTTGTAACTTACATGACATTTCTGAACTGAAAAAGCAACAGCGCGAAATTCAATATATGGCTTACCATGATTATTTAACTGAGTTACCAAATCGACGAGCATTTGAAAATGGAGTGGATCTTGAAATAAGACTAGCGAATATTGATAAGAGAAAGTTCGCCGTTTTGTTCCTTAATCTAGACGGATTTAAGTTTTTAAATGATTCATTAGGTCATGAGGTCGGTGATCTGTTATTAATTGAAATTGCGAGGAAGTTAAAAAATACACTTAATAAAAATATAAAAATGATGGCCAGAATAAGTGGAGATGAATTCGCAATTTTAACTACAAACCTTCAAGACATTCATTCAATTGAACAAATTGCGAAGGATGCATTGCAAGTTTTTGAACAATCATTTGACATTAAAGGGTATAATCTTTTCATTACGACGAGTATTGGTATTAGTATTTATCCTGAATCGGGAGATGATACTGCTTCACTCATGAAAAATACAGGCTTAGCATTGTACCTTGCAGAAAAAGCGGGAAATAATAATTATCAAATTTATTCACCAACGGCCAATGTCGCTACATATAAGGTTTTTTCTTTAAGAAATGAGCTCAAGCAAGCGTTGCATGACAATCAATTTCTTGTCTATTACCAACCGATTGTTCATACGGGGACGAATCAAATTGCTAGTGTAGAAGCGCTACTTCGTTGGAATCATCCAGTTTGGGGAATTGTTTCACCGGATGAATTTATTCCGCTGGCAGAGGAGTCGGGGTTGATCACTCCAATTGGAGAATGGGTATTGCGGACAGTTTGCAAAAATGTGCGTTTGTGGCATAATGCTGGGTACTTTATTCAGGCATCAGTCAATTTGTCACTTGTGCAGTTTTTACAAACAGGTTTAGTCGCTATGATTTCTAGCATCTTACAAGAAAATGAACTTGATCCAAAATGGCTTAACATTGAAATTACGGAAAGTACGATGATGGAGCAGGAAGAAAAAGTATTAGGGAAAATAGAGAAGTTGCGTGGGTTGGGTATACAAATCTCACTTGACGATTTTGGGACAGGCTATGCATCCTTTAAAAGTTTAAGAGACATAAAACCGGATATATTGAAAATAGATAGGAGTTTAATAAAGGACATTCCATCTGATAAGGATAGTGCCGAAATAGTAACCTCAATTATTCAATTAGCACATAGACTCTCAATAGAAGTCGTAGCGGAAGGTGTCGAAACGATAGAACAGCGAGAGTTTGTATCTAATTTACAATGCGATTGGATTCAGGGGTATTTATTTAGCAGACCTGTTTCAGAAGAAAACATTCTAAAGTTATTAGCCGGAAAATCGAATTCTGAAATTGAATCTGTGCCTATAAAAGAAAAAAGAAAATATTTTAGAATTGATTTCCAATATCCGCTTGAAGCATTTATGACGGTGGCAGAATTAAATGGAAAGAAGGTACAATTAGGAAATACAAAAGTGGTAGTTGAAAACATAGGACCGGGTGGATTACGTTTCGTATCCAACATTAAACTTCCTACAAGATCGGACATTGTATTGAAGTTTCAAACAACAATAATTGACGAGGAAATGACGCTTTATGGAACAATTGTATTTGATGAGGAACAAGGAGATCTCTACCGATACGGCGTTAAATTCATAGTCGATGAGAAGCAAAGAGACTACTTGATTAAGAATTTCAACCAATTTCAATTGCAGTTAAAAAAGGATCCTCTCTTAATCGGACATTCATTTGTAACAGAAAATGTGGCAACTTACTTCAAGGGGTTATAAGAGCTTTTAGATACCTGCACACTATAACAGCTAGAAAACACACTATAATTGTATACTGATTAAAGCAAAGACCAGACATGTACCTAAATGTCTGGTCTTTTGTGTTGGTGCATGTTTATTGAAGCGAGAACTGGGACTTGTTTGTTAGGTTTCCTCCTATTGAACCGTAAAGTTATAAATGGAATAACCTAACGATATCTAGCATATATTAACGAAAACATAAAAAAGAAATGTGATGGGATATTGAGTTTACCTTAATTCCATTGTTCGTAAAACTGCATAATTAAAGGCTGCCATAAAAATTTACATGTATTCAAAATGCTTTACCCGATACATTTACTGATTCAAAACAATGATTTAGAGGAAGTTTTTTATATAGAAACGGCTCCTTAGAACAAGAAAAATCCTAATATATCTTGCACCTAAGAACTATATTGAAGGGGTGAATAATATACCCAGGTCGGAAGTAGAGGCTATTCGTTAGTTGGAATATATTGAGATATACGGTAGTTTTGGTGTGAATTAACCAATTAATTGACTGTATATTAAGACTGTTATATAGGCTATACTAATTAGGCAGAACGTATGAGGGCAAAACTAGTGAAAAGTAGTGACGCAAAACTAAAGGGGCTAATGTTTTTGACTATGCCAGCCAGTTACCAGAACGGACCTCCGTACGAATATAAACAGGGGCGGTAATGTAAACATGCGTAAAAAAGTAGCGCTTTTTTGGCATTCGTTGAGCTATAATTATAATGAAATAATTATGAAGGATTGTTTATGTCACGAAATGAAAACTAAAATTAAAGTAAAAAGAGATTATCACTCAGGAAAAATAAAAGAACTTGTTTCAAGTACCCGTGTAGGATCGTATTTAGAGAAATGACTGCATTCTTATATAAATAATGTGAAGATCAGCCATCTAAGCAGGAGGGCACTGAAAAAGTCCATATAATCTACTTAGCGAGGTACTCGACGATTGAATCGTCGAATACCTCGCTTTTTCATTTATAATAGAGTTATTAAATACAGGTGGTGCTCTAGATGATTTCAAACCAGGAAACACTCAACTTAAGTCCGTTCATGGCGATTTACGATATCGTCGTGCCTAAAGATAATATGCTTCGTCAAATTAATGAACTTGTGGATTTTACATTTATTTTAGAAGAATTGAAGACCAAGTATTGTTTAGACAACGGGCGTAATGCGATTCCTCCGATTCGTATGTTTAAGTATTTATTGTTAAAGGCTATTTTTGATGTATCTGATGTAGACATTGTTGAACGTTCAAAATATGATATGTCATTTAAATTCTTTCTAGATATGGCACCAGAAGATCTAGTTATCGATTCAAGTTCGCTCACGAAATTCCGTAGGCTTCGTCTCAAAGACGTAAGCTTATTAGACATGCTTATTGGGAAAACGGTTGAAATCGCACTGGAAAAGAAAATCATCAAAAGTAAAACCATTATCGTAGATGCCACTCATACAAAAGCACGTTATAATCAAAAATCACCGAAAGAATTTTTACAGGAGAAATCAAAAAAAGTACGAAAAACGGTTTATCAATTTGATGAAACGATGAAAGAAAAATTCCCACCGAAAACCACTTCTAACGAAGTTAAAGATGAATTAGCTTACTGTGAGGAAGTAATCGCGGTCATCGAAAATGAACCGAGAATTGCCCATATCCCAGCGATTACAGAAAAATTAAATGTGTTAAAAGAGGTCGTAGAAGATTATCACGAACAGTTCCACTATTCGACCGATGCTGAAGCCCGTGTCGGTCATAAAACAGCAGACTCTTCTTTCTTCGGCTACAAAACACATATTGCCATGAGTGATGAACGAATCATTACCGCCGCGATTGTGACAACAGGAGAAAAAAGCGATGGAAAATACCTTCAAGAATTATTTGAAAAAAGCGCACAAACAGGGATGACAATTGCGACTGTAATTGGGGATACAGCTTACTCTGAAAAAGATAATCTCCAATTTACGAAGGCGAATGATATTCAACTCGTTTCGAAATTGAATCCAAATATTTCAGAAGGTCACCGAAAAAAGGAAGATGAGTTCGATTTCAATAAGGATGCCGGTATGTACGTTTGTCCAGCCGGGCATTTAGCGATTCGAAAAGCTCGTGAAGGAAAGAAAAATCAAGGTGCCAATCAAAAGTATACGTATTATTTTGACATTAAAAAATGCAAAACCTGTCCTTTAAAAGAAGGGTGTTATAAAGAAGGTGCGAAAAGTAAATCATATGGCGTCACAATTAAGTCGACTGAACATAAAGAACAAGTGACATTTCAAAATACGGAAGAATTCAAAGAAATCGCAAAATCACGTTATAAAATTGAAGCGAAAAATAGTGAGCTGAAAAATGGACACGGGTATGATACAGCATCATCTACGGGTCTATTTGGCATGGAAATACAAGGGGCCACAGCAATATTTGCGGTCAATCTCAAGCGGATTATCACACTGTTAAAAGAAAAAGAGTAAAAACACCAAGAAATAGGCAACTTCCTGTTCAAAATCGAACAGGAAGTTGCCTATTTCTGTTGAAAAGATAGTTATGAAATTAATAACGTAAGTTTTTCAGTGCCCTCCTAAGCAGGAGGCAGATCTTTTTTGTTTGACGTTTTTGGATTGTGAGAGGAAATCAGTGGAGTGTTTAAGTAGATTATCTGGGTGTCCAACGAAGTCGGTAAGAGTGTGCAACCAAATCACCGGAGTGTGCAACGAAACAAGGGAAGTGTGCAACAAAGTCGGCGAAGTGTCCAACCAAATCATTTGAGTATCCAACAAAACAAGTGAAGCATGCAACGAACGGCGAAGTGTCCAACCAACTATGAGAAGTGTGCAACGAAGTCGGTGGAGTGTGCAACCAAATCATTGGAATGTCCAACAAAACAAGTGAAGTGTGCAACGAACGGCGAAGTGTCCAACCAACTATGAGAAGTGTCCAACAAAGTCGGCGGAGTGTCCAACCAAATCATCTGAGTGTCCAACCAACCAAACAAGTGAAGTGTGCAACGAAGTCAGTGGTGTGTGCAATCAAATCATTGGAGTGTCCAACGAAACTATAAAAATCTCCAACAAACTCACTGCTCACCAAATTAGTTGGCAGAACATTAGCCTACAACTCATATAGTACAAGAAATCAAGATTGCAAACAAAAAAGAGGTTGCCCCAAATTCAACGTTTGGGCGACCTCTACTGTTGTTTTCAGGTGCTAAATTATAGAATGACAATCATAATTGTAAGTAATTTAATATGCTTAATCGCGGAACGGATCGTCACTTAGTCCCGCTTCAAGCACTAACTTTGCATACTCTTGTGCTGCAAATAGCGAATGATCTTTATAATTGCCACATTCAAGTGCAGAAACGGCGGGAATGTGTTCGGTTGTTACTACTTTTTCGAGCACTGTTGTTAAAGCGGCGGCAACTTCTTTAGGCTCATGTTCATTCCAAATAATCATGTAAAATCCTGTTCTACATCCCATTGGTGAAACGTCGACAATCCCTGTCAGTTCGTCGCGTAAATACGTCGCAAGTAAATGTTCTAGCGTATGAACAGCTGAAGTTGGCATTGCGTCCTGGTTGGGTTGTAAAAATCGCAAATCATATTTTTGAAGAGTACTGCCTTTCTCGTGTTGTTCCGTACCCGCCAAGCGTACATAAGGGGCTTTTACTATCGTGTGATCTAATAAAAAGCTTTCCACTACTGCCATTTTAATCATCCTCTCAGGTTTGTCATCTAACCTATCACACTTTAACTAGCTATGTAAACTAATTTATACGTTAATTCTGATAATTATAAATAGCCCTGTTGACAGCAGTAAGAAAGCAGGATACGATTAGTTATTGTAATTCATATAGAAATACTATGTTTTCAGTAAGTTCTGGGATTTCGACAGACTACTAGGAGGAATATTTATGACAAAACTTAAAGTGAAAAAGGGAAATCCCTTTGCGCTTTTTCCATTACTTGTTTTTGTGTTGCTATTTATCGGCACGGGGATTTTCACAAAAGACTTTTCAAATATGCCATTGAATGTAGCGATACTAATCGCAGCCGCTATCGCTTTGATGATGAATAGAAAAGAAAAGTTGTCCAGTAAAGTGGAGACATTTACTAAGGGCGCTGGCCATCCGAATATTATATTAATGGCTGTCATCTTTATTTTAGCGGGTGCATTTTCTGCAGTTGCTAGCGGAATGGGAGCGGTCGAATCCACTGTTAACCTTGGCTTATCCCTATTACCAACGAATTTGTTGATGGTTGGATTGTTCGTTATTGGCTGCTTTATTTCGATTTCAATGGGAACGTCAATGGGGACCGTTGTTGCATTGGCTCCGATTGGAATAGGGATTGCGAGTCAAACGGGTATCCCGCTTGCAATGGCGATGGCGACGGTAATCGGGGGTGCAATGTTTGGTGATAACTTGTCGATGATTTCAGACACGACAATTGCGGCGGTTAGGACACAAAATATAAAAATGAAAGACAAGTTTAAAGTAAACTTCTTGATTGTTTTGCCTGGGGCAATTGCTACAGCGCTTATTCTAGGTATAATCACACGCGGTAATGTAGCAGATTTGAGTGGGGACTATCAGTATGAGTTGTTTAAAATACTCCCTTATATCGCGGTATTTGTAGCGGCGTTATTAGGTGCACATGTGCTGGTTGTTTTGCTTGGTGGAACGCTATTTGCTGGAATTATCGGGATGATTGATGGGTCTTACAGTTTCGGTGGTTTTTTACAACTAGTTGCTGAAGGGATTATTAGTATGGAGGATTTAGCAATCATTGCAATCTTAATCGGTGGCGTCGTTGAGATTATCAAATATAACGGCGGTATTGATTATCTTTTATATGTCATTACGAGCAAAATTAAATCGAAAAAAGGGGCTGAGTTTGGGATTGCTGGTTTAGTTAGTATGGCTAATATCGCCACCGCGAATAATACGATATCGATTATTATTACTGGGCCATTAGCAAAAAGTATCGCGGATGAATATGAGATCGACCCAAGGAAGTCAGCTAGTTTACTTGATATGTTCGCAAGTAGCTGGCAGGGGATTTTGCCTTATGGAGGGCAAATGCTTGCGGCTGCTGGATTAGCAGCAATATCACCGGTTAGTATTATCCCTTATTCTTTTTATCCTGTCTTAATCGGAATTTGCGGTGTTGTTGCCATTTTAATTGGTTATCCGAAATTTCGTCAGACAGAATAGGCAGTTGCGATTTCGCTTATTTGGGATAGCAGTCCGCTGACACACGTTTAAATTACATATAGTTCTGAAAAAAAATGTAGTTATAATTGATAATAAACAATCCCCCACAGTCTAGAAAAGTGGGGGATTGTTTATTTATTTCAATAACAGTCCTCCAGAAGTTCCTGGGTTGGTCATTTAATCAAGATCTAAGATTAGGTTTAGTTCCTCTTCAGATAAAATCCCGTACTGATTACAAAGTTCACAGATGAATTTATTCTCTACAATAGCTTCACGTACTATTTTGCAGCAGCTTCATAGCCAATATGAGAAGTAATGGCTGTAATAACTCCCCCACTCTTTTAAACATAGTGTTTCATTTGCTTTTATTCCTAAAACATAATAATCGGTAAATACCAGGAATCCATTATTCATGATGTTAATGGACTGCGGTAGGTTAAAAACGAGTAAAGGTTCCATGAGATTCAGTTCCAGTTGGCCAGCTTCGTATGCTAGACATATGGTGTTATCAATTCCATAATCACACTTTATTTTATGTTTTACAATGCGACAATGTGTTGCTGAGCATGATTCACGCGATACATTGGGAATGCATTTATAGATTGGTGGATTACAGGAAACAGGATTCTATTCTCTGCCAGATGTACATGAAACAACCTTAGCCCAAAATCACTGCATCACTAATGATAGTAAAACTACATAATTCAGTCCGAATTCTACTTATACGTTTGGTATAACAATTTGAATGTGGAGCTTTTTTTCAAGCGTATTTTTAAAAGAGTTGACAGATAATTATTATTGTCTTACAATATGACATATAGAATAAATACAATTTTGAGGGGTGGAATTAACATGAGTACATTTAGTAGGAGAGCACCAAAAGGAATTTTAGGGTTCCCAGTTGCTCCAATGGATGCAGAAGGTAAATTGGATTTACATGCGTTAGGTGAAAACATTGAGTTTTTAATTGATAATGGGTTGAAATCGGTTTTTGTCGCGTGTGGTGCAGGGGAATTACATGCAATAAGCAATGAAGAATATAGAGCAATGGTTGAAGTTGCAGCAGAAAAGACTAAGGGGAAAGTACCACTCTATACGGGTGTTGGTGGGAACATTACTTATGCTCTTGAACAAGCTCAAATATCTAAAGAACTTGGGGCTGAAGGTTACCTGATCTTACCTCCGTATTTGATAGATCCTTCTCAAGACGGAATCTATAATTACTTGAGTAAGATCATAGAAAGTACAAATTTGAATGCAATTGTTTATCAACGTGATAACTGTGTTTTAGAACCTAAAACTTTGCAAAAACTATGTGAAATACCACAGCTCGTAGGCTATAAAGATGGATTAGGTGATATGGAGCTAAATGTTGAGCTCACTCATTTGATTGGTGACCGCCTGGAGTGGATCAATGGAATGCCGTTAGCAGAAGTGACGATGGCGTCGTATGTAAACCTTGGATTCACTTCTTATTCATCGGCTATTTCCAACTATATCCCTCACATTTCCGCGAAGTATTATGATGCACTGCTAAAAGGAAATGACGAAGTAGTTCATGAATTGTATGAAGAAGTAATCTTTCCAATTCATCGTATTCGGAAACAGAAAAAAGGGTATGCTGTTTCACTTATTAAAGCGGGGATGCAAATCGTAGGCCTTCCTGTCACTACAAATGTCCGAGCGCCTATTGCCCCTGTGGAAGAGGGGCATTATGAGGAGTTAAAATCGATTATTAATAATGCATTGGCGAAATACCCTACTCATGCCAAGGCTATAAACTAGGAGGTACTTATGAATACAACAACTGAATCTAAAACTACGACATTCTTAAATTATATTAATGGCGACTGGGTGGCTTCCGATACAGGTCAGACGGAGGTCAGTAAAAATCCTGCAATAAAAGGTGAAGTGGTCGGTTCGTATCAACTATCCTCAAGCAATGATTTTAATAATGCGGCAACCTCTGCTCGAATAGCGCAAAAAGCTTGGCGTAAACTAGCAGGAAGTGTTCGCGGAGATTATTTATTGAAAGCTGCTTCTATATTAGAGGAGCGTATCGATGACATTGCGGCTACAATGACCCGAGAAATGGGGAAAACATTTGCTGAGGCGAAGGGAGAAACTGCACGTGGTGTAGCTATCCTACGATATTATGCTGGCGAGGGAATGCGGTCGATCGGGGACGTCATCCCTTCAACAGATAGCGAAGCACTTTTGTTTACAACACGCGTTCCTGTAGGGGTTGTTGGAGTTATTACGCCGTGGAATTTCCCGGTCGCTATTCCACTCTGGAAAATGGCCCCAGCACTTATTTATGGGAATACAGTTGTTATTAAACCTGCAAGTGAAACGGCCATTACATGTGCTAAAGTGATTAACTGCCTGCACGATGCAGGTTTTCCGGCGGGTGTTATCAACATGGTGACAGGCTCAGGTGCTAAAATTGGTACAGAGATGGTAAATCATCGTGAAATCGATGCCATTACGTTTACAGGGTCGAACACAGTCGGTAAACAACTGGCCCATAGCGCTGTTACAAGGGGAATTAAATATCAACTTGAGATGGGTGGAAAAAACCCAGTTATTGTTGCAAGTGATGCGGATTTGGATTTGGCAGTCGATGCTACAATCAGTGGTGGACTAAAATCTACTGGCCAAAAATGTACAGCAACAAGCCGTGTTATCGTTCAAAAAGAGGTATACGATAGATTTAAAGAAAAGTTGCTTGAAAAAGTGGCGGAAATTACTGTCGGAAACGGTCTTGAATCAGGTACGTGGATGGGACCTTGTGCCAGCGAAGGCCAGTTGAATACCGTTCTTTCCTATATTGAAAAAGGAAAAGAAGAAGGGGCGACATTGTTATTCGGTGGAAATCGAGTACTTGAAAATAAAGGATATTACGTGGAACCTACCGTTTTTGAAAGTACTTCGCCCGATTTGACGATTGTCAGAGAAGAAATCTTCGGTCCCGTTCTTGCACTCTTGAAAGTGGATACACTGGAGGAAGCTCTGGAAATGGCAAATGACTCGGAATATGGACTAAGTGCTTCTATTTTTACAACAAACATAGGGAATATGTTGTCCTTCATTAACGAAATGGATGCTGGCTTAGTGCGGATCAATGCAGAAAGTGCGGGCGTTGAATTACAAGCTCCGTTCGGTGGTATGAAGCAATCCAGTTCGCATTCCCGGGAACAGGGTAGAGCTGCAATTGAATTTTTTACTTCTATTAAAACTGTATTTATTAAATAAGATCCAAGCAGAGGAGTTATGCGATGAAAAGCTAACTCCTCATTTTTACATGCCTTTTTTTAGTCGTTTGATTTTTTGCTGAAGTGGATGTATGGTCCCGAGTAATGATGAGAAGGGGATAACGTGCATTACATTAATGATCAAGAAAATAGGGAACTCATTTCGGTGAGCGGCATTATTGAAACAATCTAAGCGTATTACATACAGGACGGGGAAGAACGTTCATTGCTCCCAGGGCGATTATTTATAAATGACGGTAAAAATTCGGCTTTGTAAATGCCTTCATTTTATGAGAACTATAATGGGACAAAACTAATTGAAATCACCCCTGATAATGAAGCTAGATTGAGGGGGATTTTTCTATTAAGTGACAGAGAAACGATGAAACCACTTGTTCTTATGGATACCAGAGCGATTACAGCAATGCGAACCGGCGCTGTAAGTGGTTTAGGTATGAAATACTTGGCCTCCGATTAAACTGATACAATTGGCGTCATTGGCACATGCAATCAGGGGTTTAGCCATTTGCAGACCGCTTGTGTAGTTCGGCCGATACAGCGCGCTTAGTGTATAATCGTAGTAAGGAATGACTAGATTCTTTTTTAGAGGAAGCCAAGGGTGAATTTCCATCCGTCCAATTTGAAGTTGCTGAACCCGAAACAATTTTGAAAGAGGCTCAATTGATTATTACAACAACGACTTCCGTGGAGCCTGTAATCCCCTTTGACGGGCAGATTGATTTAACTGGAAAGCATTTCGCAGCTTCAGGTTCCTTTAAGTCATTTATGCAGGGATTTCCTGATACAATTATTAATGAGGCGGATTATTTATTTGTCGATTCGCATGCTGCAATTTCTGAATGCGCTGAAATGATCCAGTCAAAAACATTTGGCTATAATGAGAACATGGTTCCCGAATTGAGAAGTTTAGTCCAATGTGGTAATAATGAAAACATGAAGAAAGAATAGGATAGTTTTGAGAGGAGGGGTGGTATGCAGGAATATAAAATGGATACTATCCGTAGAAGTACATTGTCACAACAGGTGCTAGAACAAATTGTACACCTGTTGATGAGTGGACAATTGAAACCGGGGGATAAGTTGCCGGCAGAAATGTCATTAATGAAGCAGTTTGATGTAAGCCGACCTGTATTACGCGAAGCACTGAGTTCATTGGAGACATTGGAGATCATTACGAGGAGACCACGTGGAGGTACATTTATAAATAACAAGGTCGGCAGTAATCCATTCAATGTTATGCTTGCATTATCTATTAATAATGTACCTGCCATCATCGAAGCGCGTATGGCCTTGGAATTGGGTTTGGTCACGATTGCAGCTGAAAAAATAACGGATGATCAACTTGAAAGGTTAAGGGAGACCATTGATTCCATACAAGAGAATGCGGACGGTGATTATGGTCGTTTAGATAAAGAGTTCCACAGGATTATTGCACAAAGTGCAGATAATCCTGTGGTTGAGGGAATGATTGATTCCCTGCTTGTAACACATGAAAAAACGGATAGCTTAATTAGCTATCGGGAACCGGAAATTACAATTGAGCATCATATCGCAATCTATGAAGCATTAAAAAGGAGAGATCCTTTTGAATCCTTTACACAAATGTATAAGCATCTTAGCTATGTGAGAAATAAAATTTTGAAGGATTACGAAAAGAAGTAATTATACTAATAGTAAACGTCAACTAATGCCTGCAAGTTTAGATGGGCATTAGTTGACGTTTATTTATGTTCATACCAAATTCAAATGAATGGGTTTAAAGTTACCCATTAAATTTCCTTCAGAGTGAAAGATCTTCATGTTTTTCATTTAAGAAATTTGCGTACTGGAGAATGAAATTGAAAAAAACCTCTATGCATGGTAACGTGGGATGAATTTTAGAAGTAGCGAGATAAATATTTCTAAATGCATTAGGGTGATCAATAGGAATCTTTTTAATGGAGAAACTATCAAGAACATCCAGATCGGGTACGATTGCAATACAATTATTATGATTAGTAGAAACTAATCCAGCCATAGTGATTTCTTCCGCCATAGTACAAAAATGATTAGGTTTTTTAGAACAACCGGAAAAAAGTCGATTGATGAAACTTTGAATTTCTCCCGCTGACTCAGTATAACTGATAATTGGGTAAGGCAATAATTCTTCCATAGTTAATGAAGTTTGATTTGCCAATGGATGATTTAACGATGTGATACAAACCAAATTTTGCTTGAGAACGGGTGTGAAATTTATATCGGGTTCATTAGGCATATAGGTGCAAAATCCAAGATCCACGGAACCGTCTTTTATCTTTTTTATACTGGTCGCGGTATCGCATTGATGGAAATTTATTGTGATATTTTTGTGATTTATATCGGCAAGAAAGTTTTTAATTAGTATAGGTACAAAATGATATCCCAGTACAAATAAGAAACTAAAATCGATGATCCCAGAATCCTTTTTCTTAAATTGATGTAGCAAATCATTACCGAGTTCAATTTCATGAAATCCCTTTGAAACATAAGAGCTTAACAATCTACCATACTTTGTCAGACGAACATTGCGGCCCTCTTTTTCAAACAGCGCAACCCCTAAATCTTCTTCCAGTATTGACATGGCACGACTTAAACTAGGCTGCGTAATGCAAAGGAATTTGGCCGCTTGTGTATAATGCTGGAATTCTGCCATTATCTTAAAATAGTAAAGATTATTAAAGTTCATGTCTATCAGTCCTCCTCATGTTTTTAAGTCTAAAATGTTTTATTCCTCGCTAGGTAGCAATCAACTGTTTATTGCGATTTTTCCATCTTCTAAAATTGATGAAAAAATGAATTGTCATTTACGAAAGAAAAAGTCAGTTTTATTGTCTTTACTTTCGAATGATTTCTAAAACTATACCAACAACCATAGATAAAAGCTATGTATTCAGGTAGAAATAAGTATTGGTAGTTATGTGATAATTCGTAGTATTATAAATGAAGAAGGGAAGATACGATAATGTTGAAACCCGCGGATGAATTAATAAAAGAATATCTTAGTATGATACGAGGCTTACGATGCTGTACAGCACTCAAAATAATGCAATATCACAGCAGAAAGCAGATTGGTTCGAAAGAAAATTACTCGGAGTATTCTTATTGTTATTGGGTGGAAGGGAGAAATAATTATGGGTTATGATGAAAGATTAGAGAACGAAGGATATAAACTTCCTGAACAAGTCAAACAAAATAAGCGGTTATTTGAGGGCGGAGTTAGAACAGGTAATTTGATTTTTGTATCAGGAAATGCTGCGAAGGTGGATGGCATTTTGAAGTATCAAGGAATTGTTGGTGACACAATTGCTATTGAAGAGGCCCAAGACGCAGCTAAGATTGCCTTCGTAAACTGTTTAGCAACAGTAAGGAATATGATGGGAAGCCTTGATGGTATTAAGAAAATTGTCAATATAAAAGGTTATGTGGCAAGTACAGCAGATTTCATTGAGCAGCCGGAAGTTATGGATGCAGTGTCTGCTTTGGTGAATGAAGTATTTGGTGAAGCGGGGAAACACAGTAGGGTTTCTGTGGGAACAGCTTCACTTCCAGGAGGAACACCTGTAGAAGTTGAAATTGTTGTTGAAGTAAGATGATGAAGTCGTAAATTAAAAATTGACATAAAAAGGAGAAAAGAGCTATGAAAGAAATGCTAAAAGAAGTGCCATTGGGTATCAGACAATTGTTTACTAGTATTACACATTTAAAAGAAGGAGAAAAGGTACTTGTCATCACTGATGATAATAAAAAAGAAATCGGTGAGTTCGTATATAAATATGCTAAAATGTTTTTTGAAACAACTATGATTGTAATGACGCCAAGGGAAGGGCACGGTGCTGAACCTACGGAAGCTGTCACAGCAGCATTAAATAATTGCGATGTTGCGTTTGGTGCAACCACAATGTCTCTATATCATTCAAAAGCCCGTTTAGATGCAAGTAAAAATGGACGATTACGCTGGATTGGACTTCAGGATTATGCCCTTCATATGTTTGAGTCAGGAGGATTAACGGCGGATTTTGACGAGGTTACAAGGGTAGTTAATCGTGTGGCTCCTTTTTATAAAGGGAAAACGTTTACACTTACTGCACCTGGTGGAACCAATATGGTTTGTAGTATAGAAGGACGTGAGCCTGTTTTGGATCATGGAACGGCAATTGTGCCTGGAGCTGCTTCATTTCCTCCGAATGCAGAAGTTGCGTTGGGACCGGTTGAAGGGACAGCTAATGGTGTATTAGTATTTGACGGAAGTATTCCACATCCTTTATTAAACTTAATTGATGAGCCAGTCAAATGTATTGTGAAGGACGGGTTTATTACAGAAATATTGGGTGGGCGTGAAGCAGATATATTACGTAAACTCTTAGCTGATTTCAATGATCCGACAGTTTATAATATTGCAGAACTCGGTCTCGGATTAAATAAAGAGAATTTCCTCTGTGGGCATATGGCGCCGGATGAAGGTTCTTTTGGAAATATCCATATTGGTATTGGAAAGAATTTGAACTTTGGTGGTCATGTAAACTCCCCATTGCATTTGGATTTGGTAATTAAGACCGTGACCTGCGAGATTGACGATCGCTTCATTATGAAAGATGGCGAATTGCTAGTATAACTAGGTAAATCATTCACAAAGAAATATTAATAAAAAACCTCTTGATATCATAAGTTGTTCCCGTTTGATGGCGAAAAGAACAACTCTATGTACCAAGAGGTTTCTATATGGTTTGTAACTTGTGAAAGCACTTAAATCACAAAAATGTCTACACAGAATAATAAACCGTCATATAAAGTAAGCGCTTACAATGTGTGGCTAAGATGAAACATTTAGCAACTACTTCTTATTTAATCTATTAAGCTCTCTTGTTGTAAAGGAAGAATAGTGAGAGGTAACGAAATATTGTATAGGAGGATGATTATATGAAAAAGATTAAAAAATTTACAGCTGTCATTCTATGCTTGTTTTTGATGCTAGTAGTAGCTGGATGTTCTTCTTCGGTTAGTGGTGAAGAAATAGGCAGAAAACGAATTATCAGCATAGCTACAGTTCAGCCGGAAAACCATTCCATCGTTCTAGGTTTGAATGCATTTAAAGAGTATGTAGAGGAAAAACTGGGCGACAGAATTGAAATAAAAATCTTTACCAATGGTGTAATTGGTGGAAATTCAGAGGCGCTTGAATTACTACAGATGGGATCCTTGGACATGGTTGTTACAAGTGGAAGCAATTTAGAAGCATTTGCTGATGAATATAAGATTTTCAGTTTACCTTATTTATTTAAAGATGAAACAAGTTTTCGCAAAGTTATGGACGAAGAAGAATTTATAGACAAGATTTACGAGTCTACAGCTGATAAGGGAATTCAGGGAGTCACTTGGTTTGCTAATGGTGTTAATAATTTCTATTCATCGAAGAAAATTGAAACACCGAAAGACCTGAAAGGCTTGAAGGTTCGTGTGCAGTCAAGTGAGGCGAACGTAAAGATGGTACAAGGCTTTGATGCAGCAGCAGTTGTTTTGGCATACGGTGAAGTCTATACTGCATTACAAAATAAGGTAATTGATGCTGGAACCAATCCTGAGATGGCACTTGTTAATATGAAACATGGAGAGGTTGCAAAATACTATTCTCGGACAGAACATCAGATTTTTACAGATATGTTTGTGGCAAGTACAATATTTATGGATTCATTGACGGATGAAGAAGAAGAAGTTTTTCAAAATGCTTTCAAATTGAGTACCGAGGTTGCAAATGGGGAATGGGACAATCTCATTTCAGAAGCGATCGAGGAGGCAACACAGATGGGAGTAGAGTTTATTACAGTGGATAAAGAACCATTTGAAGAACTACAAAAGCCGGTAAAAGAAGAATTATTGAATGGAAACCCGGAATTGCAAACCCTGTATGACATAGTCCAAAAAATCCAGAACTAAATGAAAGGAGTGGATGATAATGGAGAAAATAAGAAGTGTTATGGATAAAGCTCTAGCAGCGATATGTGCACTATTATTAGCTTTTATGACTGTACTTGCGACGTACCAGGTAATTACGCGGTACGTCTTCAAAGCTCCGAGTACAATGTCAGAAGATATGCTGAGTTATTCATTTGTTTGGGTTTCCTTGTTAGGCGCTGCACTCGTTTTTGGTCAAAAAGATCATATGAGACTGTCCCTACTTTCAGATAAGTTTAAAGGAGCAGGTGGGCTTATCTTATCAATTTTCACTGAATTGCTAATTATAGCGATTGCAGTAATTGTCTTTTTAGTTGGAGGAAAAGATTTTGTCGGAGTAGGTGCACTGCAGACTTCACCTACTTTAAATATTACTATGGACTTTGTTTATGCAATTCTTCCACTCAGTGGTATTTTGATAATAATCTACAATTTATTAAATATCATTCAATCTATCCAGAAATTTAACGATCGCGAAAAGGAGGAATTACAATGAGCGTAGCGGTATCAGCAGCTTTATTGATCCTTGTGACGATTGTTGTTTTACTACTATTAGGTATTCCAATTGGCATCACATTGATTGTTGCATCAATATTAGCTATTACGCAATCGTTGGGTTTTTCGGCAGCGGTTCCTTCCTCTGCATTAAAAATGTTTCAGGGGATTAATATCTTTACACTATTAGCAATACCATTCTTTATTCTGGCGGGAAATATAATGAATAAGGGAGGCATTGCCCTTCGTTTAATCAATCTAGCAACTGCAATGACAGGGAGGATTCCGGGCTCATTAGCTCATACCAATGTAGTAGCTAATATGCTATTTGGATCAGTATCTGGCTCGGGAACAGCGGCTGTATCTGCAATGGGAACAATTATGAGTCCCATTCAAAAAGAGAAGGGCTATGATGAGGATTTTACAGCAGCAATTAACATCGCAACCGCACCTACTGGACTGTTAATTCCACCCAGTACTGCTTTAATAACCTACGCGTTGGTGAGTGGTGGAACTTCAGTTGCAGCTCTTTTTCTTGGAGGCATACTTCCAGGTATATTATGGGGTTTAAGTTGTATGGTTGTGGCTTATTTTTATACAAAGAAGAAAGGATATATCGATACAAAACCAATATCATTTAAGGAATTTATTAGAGTTACACTAGATGCAATACCAAGCCTGTTTTTGATTATTATTGTTATTGGTGGGATTGTTGGTGGTATATTCACTGCTACAGAAAGTGCAGCATTCGCAGTTGTCTACACCTTGCTTTTATCCACTATTTTTTATAAAACGTTAAAAATTAAAGAATTATATACAATTCTAGTTGATAGCGCGAAGTTGTCAGCGATTATTATGTTCTTAATCGGCGCTTCTAATATTATGGGCTGGGTCATGTCGTTTACTGGAATACCTAACATGATGGCTGATGTCATATTGGGGATTTCTGATAATCCTATCATTATCTTGTTGGCGATAAATCTTTTATTACTATTTGTAGGTACATTTTTGGATCTTACACCTGCGATTTTAATTTTCACACCTATTTTACTTCCTGTTTGCTTGGCATTAGGAATGACACCTTTACATTTTGGAATTATGCTTACGTTTAATCTCTGTATTGGAACGATTACCCCGCCAGTAGGGAATATTCTTTTTGCCGGTATTAAAGTGGCCGATAGGAAACTGGAAAAAGTTATGCCACATCTATTAAAGTTTTATGGAGCTATTTTTGTTGTTCTTATGCTGGTAACCTATTTCCCATGGTTTTCATCATTCTTACCATCATTAGCTGGATATCGTTAATATAATATTTGAAATGATAAACAAGGGGCTGTGTGACAAACAGCTCCTTATTTGTATACCAAGTATTGGTGCATTCTAATGGGGGGGAAAGTTATATCCTCAGATCAGGCGATTAGACATCATTAGAAAGATGGCGGAAACTAATTTCATGCACAGGCACCGGCGTTTGTTTTTGAAAATTACTTCATCTTCAATGTAAGCAATACATCATAGATTGCGACGAATTATGTTTCCACAATATCCGCTCCGATATATGGGACACCCGATAGTCGGGCAAGTTGCTTCGATATGTCTTCAGTTAAATTGAAAAAACAAGAAAAGATTCAATAATAATGCCTCGCAATCACACGAATTAGAAATGAATTTGAAAACATTGTTGTATTCAATAAGAATGAATACCATTGCATCTAGGTAGATTTAGTATGTATCGAAGTCTTGGCGAAGAAGGAAATTAGTATCTTAATTGAAAAAATCAATTGTCATCGTGGATCTCGAATTTAGGGAATAAATCCAATCAATTGAAATGAAAAAAAGTCAGCCAACTCTCAAAGTTGGCTGACTTTTTTGTTGTTTACTCCACCACGGAAATTTCACCGTGCTCCAAACTATAATAAAAGTTTTCGTCAGCTACTGTAACGAGAACATTGATTGTGGAGGGGTCCTCTTCGTTTGGACGATATAGTAAAAGATCTTGATTTTGCGGTACTAGTAAATAGTCGGTACCGTCTTTATTGCGATATCGTTCGCCTTCAAAGTGCTCTGCAATTTCCGCCTCAAGAGCCTCTTTTGTTGTTGTGAAAGAAATTGTTTCTACCCAATCGTCGTAATACGTGACGAGTAATTCTTTCGCAGGGTATTGTTGAATCCAGTAATTTTGTATCATTTCATCAGGGCCTTCAGATTCTGGATTGCCAAGCTTTGCTTTCACTGCCGACGGTTTGTCGCCTTGTAGAACGCCGTAGATTAGGAATTGGTCATTTTTCATACGAAACATAGGCGTTTCTTCTATTGAAGTAGATTTTTTGTATTCACCGCTGAGTATTAACTGAGATCCGTCAGTAATTTCTTCATTGATGGTGAGCTGGAGCGCTGAGCCGTCCATCTTGATGATCATTTTGCAGTTTGCGGTAGCCTCGCAAGTAGCTTCGGCTTGATGGCCATCAATTGTTCCGTTCCCTTCAAAGGTAAGTGACTTCGGAGAAGAGTCTTCAGTAGTTGGCTGTAAGCCGCTTAATTTGTAGTCGAATTCAGATTCATCGTTCTCCGTAATGTGCAGCGTGCCAAGTATGTTGTCACTTAGGAAAAACCATTCTCCATTCCAAGGGCTTTCGGAGACGGTTTCGTTAGTAGGTGTCGGATTTTCTACTGGATCAGTTTTGCCACTGGGATTCTGATCTTTGTCGGGGCTGCATCCCGTTATAATGATTGCGAGAAGCAGGATGGCTGTTCGTGGTATCCACTTTTGCATATTGGTACCTCCATTTATTGGGTTGTTGTGCATTCAACTATACAGGACATTGGTGGTGTCAGCCACTAAGATAAATAAACATTTCACTTCATTATATGGATGATTACAAAATGATTCGAATACTTTTAATCTAACTTGGAGCCTATCAATGAAAAGCGTATAATAGAAGAAAGTTGAAATTAATAGGAGGGATTAATCAGCGTGAAGATAAGCCTGAAATCATTTGTGTTGTTATTTGCCATGCTATTCGTATTACTTCCACAGGTAACTTCCGCGTCAGCAGAACCGCTTGATGAAATCCGGCAATTGGTGCGTGATTTCTATGTCGATGACGTGCCGGAATCGGTGTTGTCTAAGGGCACAGTTAAGGAGATTACAAAGCATCTCGATCCCCATTCCGTCTATATGAGTGCGAAGGAGTACCAAGGATTCGTAAATGGGATTGAGCAGCGGATAGTTGGAATTGGTGTTGTGCTAGAAGAGGATTTGAAAGGTGTTAAAGTCATTTCGGTTATTCCGGAAGGGCCTGCAGCGAGAGCGGAAATACAACCGGGTGATGTGATTACACATGTAAATGGGAAAAGCATCGTAGGGAAGTCAATTCAGACTGCGATATCGTTAATTAGCGGAGAAGAAAAAACAGTGGTTACGGTAACGATTAACCGGATTGGCCAACGAGACCCTATCACCAAAAAAATTACGCGGGAAGAGATTACGCTGCCGAATGTTGAATATGAAATGCTTGGCGGCAATATTGCCTATATTCGACTGAACAGTTTTGCGATGGAATCCTCGAGAGAAATGAACAAAGCAATTCAATCTTTAAGCGGAGCAGATGGATGGATTGTTGATTTGCGTAACAACGGCGGCGGTTACATAACAGCTGCACAGGACATTGCGGGGTTCTTTCCAAATACAGTAAACGCGTTTCAATTAAGGGAAAAGAACAGTAAGCCGATGACTTATCCGTCGACTATTCAACCAAGAAAGTTTAACGGACCAACGCATGTTTTGATTAATGAATACAGTGCGAGTGCTTCGGAAATGGTCTCTGCGACAGTGAAAGAGCAAAAGACGGCTACTTTATACGGTCAAACGAGCTACGGTAAAGGTACGATGCAAGCGATGTATGGATTTGATGATGGCAGTGTGTTGAAAATGACGACTGCAAGATTTTATTCGCCGGGCGGGCAATCAGTGGATAAAGTGGGTGTTAAGCCGGATGTCATAACCAAAAAAGAGGCTGAGCTCGAAGTGTCCCATCATGATCAGTTACTTAAAAAGCTTAAGGGATACAAACAGCTTCCTGAACTTGTGAATGTCCCCGTCAGCAAGAAGTTTACGGTTGAAATGAATACAACAATGAATTGGAAAAACATCGATAAAAAAACGGTTCAACTTATCCAATTGGGAGGACAAGAGATCGGGGCTTCTATAAAGGCTGTGAATGCAACTACAGTTACTGTCGTTCCGAATAAACCATTGATAGCGGGAAGTAGATATGTACTTGTGATTCATCCGCTTTATAAAAATACGCAAAATAAACCGATGAAACAAGGTGTATACTTAGAGGTATCGGTTAAATAAATAAGCACCGGGTTTTCGTCGACTTTAAGAAATATAAAGTTGGGTGAAACCTGGTGCTTTTTTTCTTGGAATATGAAATCCATTTTAAGAAATTTGTAAAATCAAGAAGAAAGTTGAACTTCATAGTGTAAAGAGCGTCGACGAATTTCCGCTTCTAACAATTGAATAAAGTGAGGGCATAGTTTGATGTCTTTTGCCTTGAAATAGGATTCAATCAACAAGTCATCAGGTAATTTACTCATCTGGGGTTCCACCTCCAATCGTATAGATTATAGATTATGTGTACTATATTGAAATGTGTATGCATAAGATGATATGTAACAAGGTTGTACTCTTAATCTACCAAAGATTTGGATTAAGAACAACTGTTCCTTTATCCACAGTTGGTGGTGGATAAGCTGTGGTTAATATGTTTGTAATGGCTACGGATACATAGGGAGTGGTGGGTATAACGTTAGCAACTTTATCCACAGATGTTAAAAACGCAGATTTTGTCGAAACATTTTTTTGGATTTCTGATGAATTTCGGTGTGAAATAGTTATTATGTCTATTCTAAAACAAACAGAATAAACATGAATATTTGAGTAATATGCATTCTATCTGTCCTGATTAGGCGAATCCCTTTAAGTTATTTCGGTAATTGCATTAAAAATAGGTTTTTAAGAATATAAGTACGGGTTGAAGGAATAGAGTAGAATAATCAAGTTGCTGTGTGGTAATTAGTGAAAAGTGAATTTTATTAATGACTAAGAATGGGAGGGCATGGATTGCACTGCATAAATTGCGGACATGAACAAAGTGAAGGTAAATTCTGTGCGGTTTGTGGCGTGGTTTTGGGCGACATTCTGATTGAAGGGGAGCAAACAAGAAATCGGTCATCTGCAAGATATAACCAACAATCAAATGAATACATCGAAAAGGTTAAAAATGCATCTAAAATGTACTGGAACTATTTCTTGAACTATTTGAGGCAACCTTCTCTGGCGCTTAAACAAGGTGAAAAGGAGTTTTTGAATGGCATAATAAATATAGTAACTATGGCATTTATTATTGGCTTATTTTTATTTACCTCCATGAAACGTGTTGCATCGTCATTTCTTGGAGCTTCGCACGAACTGTCATTTACCTCAGTGATTGGTAGTTCTTTATTATTTGTGTTTATCAGCACAGCAATTATTATCGCATCATTGTTCCTAACGATTAAGTTTCTCGGTTCTGAACACTCATTCAAAAGTATCGCTGGCATTTACGGAACGCATCTTATCCCATCCACATTCCTCGTATTGATATCCTTTATTTTGCTCCTATTAAAAGCGTACACCTACAGTAACTTTCTTCTATCGTTTGCACTCCTATTTGCATTTTTTATCATACCGCTGTATATTCTAATAAAATTACTGACCAAAGCAGAAGAGGGGATTGATCCGCTGTACTGCGTCCTCGCCTATATTGTCATTTTTGGAATTGCTTTTTCGATCTACCTTTTTCTTTTAGAAGGTTCTTTAATTGTTGATGTGTTGAATGGGTGGATGGTAGGCAAACTGTGAATGATGAACGGATAAAAAGTAGCATCTCCGAACTAGTTATAGGTTCGGGGATGCTGCTTTTTAATGTTTCATTCCGGTCTGTTGATTAAACATTTATTTGCATAAAATTCTGGTGAGAAGGGCTTGATGACCTTGATTTTCACTGAACTATTTTCGGCTAACTATTCAAGTGAAAAATGCAGTAGTTTTGGAAGAAAAAATAGATGACATTCTATGTAGTGTGTAAGTGCCCGAAGATGCAATTTCGGGCACTCTTGCAAGTTGTATAATGCGTTCCTTGCTTACTATTAGTAAAGGTTATGCATCTAATTCATGTGATGTCTTATGGAAAGTGACACTTCTTTACTAAAAAAAGAAAAAACCATATATGTTGAATTAAAGAATCCCATTGAATCTACTGTAGCGCTTAATAAGGTGAGAGTATTAATTCGGGGTGTTGATTGTAGAACGCTTGGCGCTTTGGGTATGCCTTTGCCGCGCCTGCGCTAGGGTGTTCATTATCGAGAGAAATGTAATTTTGAGATGTATATACCGAGATTATTAGGTGATTATTTTTTGCTGCTAATTATATTCAAGAAAGACACACTCCAGGTTGCAGATTTCATCGTAGATAGTGAAATGCTCTTTCTCACATAGACCATCCAGCGAAAGTGCGACTTCGTGGTAGCCGGAGCGATAAGACTGAAAGCGATCTTCTTTCTGGCTTATCACGGGAGGCAACCACAAAGCGTCGAAGCGGTATTAGTGGGAATCCTAATTCGTTCCAAGTATCGGGATTTTTTCAGCGGCCGCCCAAAAGCCCTTGTAAAGCGCATACGCCGTATTCATTTGGTAAACATATATAGTGACACTATTCGGTAATCAAGTTGTCGGAGCGGTTTACGATTTGACCGCGTGAAAGTACCTCGCATGACACCGAAACAAAAGAAGTGTTACACTATTGGGACAAGACACTTAACAATAAAGATTAGTTAAAAATCGAAGGAGTGATGGTAATGGCTGTTGATGTTTATCTTAATTTTAACGGGAATTGTCGTGAAGTGGTGAATTTTTATGCAGAGGTATTTGGAATAGAAAACCCGAAAATAATGACATTCGGAGAAATGCCGCCTAATCCGGAATATCCACTTCCAGAAGAAGCGAAAGATCTTGTTATGCACTCCCGTCTGAATATTAGCGGAAGCAATGTTATGTTTTCAGATGTATTTCCTGGAATGCCATTTATTGAAGGCAACAACATTAGCCTCGCAATCGTTAGTAAGGATTTAGAAGAGATTACATCTGCATTTAGTAAACTGAAAGAAGGCGGCAAAGTAGTTATGGAACTCCAAGAGACACCCTGGAGCAAATCCTACGGCCAATTAACGGACAAGTTCGGGATTATTTGGCAATTTAATTACGACAGTGGAGAAACTTTCATGTGATTTAACAACACTGAAAAGTAAAACGCAATGCGCAGACTTCAAAGCGTATTGCGTTTTTTTCATTGTCTAGACTCCAGCGCTTTTCTTAAATTCAATACGTATCACTCCCTTTACTCGCATATACATAATTGGTAGGACTTACAGCTATATATATGCTGAATTAAAGAATCCCATTGAATCTACGGTAGCGCTTAATAAGGAGAGAATTGTAATTCGTTGTGGATTGTAGAACGCTTGGCGCTTTGGGATGCCTTTCGCCATAAGCCTGGATTAGCGCTTCGCATCCAGTCTTACAGCTTCGGCGACCCCTTTGCCGCACCTACGCTAGGTTGTTCATTATCGTGAGAAATGTGAATTTGAGATGTAAATGACGAGATTGTAAGATGATTATTATGTGATACTAACTATATTTAGGAAAGACGCACTCCAGGTTGCAGATTTCTTCACAGCTAATGAAATGCTCTTCCTCACATAGACCATCCAGCGAAGGCGCGACTTCGTGGTAGCCGGAGCGATAAGACTGAAAGCGATCTTCTTTCTGGCTTATCGCGGGAGGCATCCACAAAGCGGCCAAGCGGTATTGGCGGGAATTCTAATTAGTTCTAAGTATTGGGACTTTTTCAAAGGCCTCCTAAAAGCCCTTGTAAAGCGCATGCGCCGTATTCATTTGTTCAACATATGTAGGTTGAATTCGTTACGGTGCTAGGGGATGCCTCCCACCTAAGATTATATAGACTTTTATTTGTTCAATATACATACGACTTGAAAGTTATAAATATATGAGAGGTGGCATGGAATTGAAAAAGTTGTGGCTATTTAGCTTGTCGCTATTGCTGTTGTTATGTACTGCTTGCCAGCAATCGGCTGTTGCCGAGGTGGAAGAAAGTGAAGTTCATTCGGAGAAAGCGGTGGAGATTGCTGCAAGTTGGGCGGCGACGGCGAGTCTTGTGCAAGCAGGTGGGGTTTATATAGAAGGGGAATATATGAGGTTCAACTATAAAGGTAAGACATATCGCTACATGGCTAGCCACTTGGATACGAAGAAGGAAATGAGGGTCGAATTAGAGAAGTCAGTAACAAAAAAAGTTGCCAAACAATTTATGAAGGACCAAAATTTTATTAAACAACAAAGGAGGTTGGCGCAGGTAGAGGTTGACGGTGAATCGCTTCTTCAGTGGAGTGAGGCGACAGCAAAATTGGTGAAATCGAAAAAGAATAAAAGCGTATTCGAAGTGAGGGTACCCGTAGGCTATACAGGCGAATTTGATACGTTCGAAGTTACGTACGAATACGTGAGGAAATCAGGTTGGCGTATAAGTAAACTTCCGGAATATAAGAAATAAAAGATGAAACCTTCCCGTGAGTTGGGAAAGGTTTCATCTTTTTTGATTATAAGAACAGAGTCCCGGATGGCTGTCATCTAGCAGAGAATTTTTATCTTCCTTGCAATTTATCCGCAAATTGCTTCAAGTTCATGTTGGAGTGAATGCGCTGACGTTTTAGATCGAAGAGGGAATCTCCCTGGAAGACATTGCCCTCATCAATTGTATACGCACTCGTTATACCGGCGGATTGTAAGGCGTAAATTGCCGCCAAACTGCGTTTTCCATACGGGTATGCGTGGGCCATGACTTGATAGTCCCCGCCAATAATTTGTTCGATGGTTTCATTTGCTGTTTGGATGTCTTCAAAGATTGCTAGTTCCGATTCATATTGTAACAGGCTTAGGTTGGTGAATGAATTGAACATATGGAATAAATGTGTGTGGTTTTGATAGGAATAGACATCCTGAGTCTGAATGATATCTTGTTCTGAAACCGTGCTAATTCGATCGATACGACTTGTAATCAGGAAAGAAGTAGCTTGGAATCCGTGACTTTTCAAAATAGGATAGGCTAAGTCAATTGTCGATTTGTAGCCGTCATCGAATGTGATTAGAACTGACTTCTTTGGAAGTGTCCCCTTTTTAGCAACCCAAGATTCTAACTGTTGTGGAGTGATTGTCGTCCAGTTGTTTGCCTTCAAATAGTCCATCTGCTCTTTAAACTTAGCAATTTCTAATGTTGATGCATTTTGGTCGGTTTTACTACGCACAAGATCGTGATACATCAAGACAGGGATACCAGGTTCGATGAGCAGCTCGTTCTTATGTATATACCCAGTTTTACCACCTATTAAGACGGGATAATAATTACCCTTTAATCTTTGTACATTAATCGTCATATTCGGTTGGATGTGTCCAATGCTATTCGCTTTAACTGCTGGGCGATCCAAGATTTGTACAGGCTTTGAAGTCTTGGCTCGAACTGGATGTGCAGCTTTCCAGTTATTCGGTGGATCCTTAATAATTACAGCTTTCTTTTTCGAGAGTTTAACTTGATCGTTTCCAATGAACGTATGATAAAAAAGGTTCGATTCATTTACCACGGTGTGTGAAGTACCTTTTAGGAATACAGCGACCTTCTGGTAGTCATCGAAAACAGGAGTGGTTTCGGTAATTTTTATCGATTTGACAGTTGATGCTTCAGTTGCTTCTGTGAAAGTTGGAAATGCTACAAGTAATAGTAGGAAAAACAGTATAAATTTCTTCAATCTTAAGTATGCCCCTTTATTCTAGTTTCTATCTCTATGATAGATAGATTGGGAGAAACTAGCAAGGTGTAGTTGAATTAAATAATAAGTATAGAATAATCAAACTTATCAACAAAAGCGGTGGATATCCTGTGAGTAACTTGTTTGAAATGTTAATAAATACAGATAATTCGGTCTGAGTGATGTTAATAACTTTATCCACAGTCATGTGTGAAGGAGAGTTTTATGCTAACAGAAAGAAAGTGACACTGTTTTCCATTCGAAAAGAAATGCTATAAAGAAGGAGTAAGCAGTCAAACATCCCGATAATTGTAGAGTAGTCGTTTAGTCCAAAGCGATTCAAAAGCACCTGTACATAGGGTATCTAGTGTTTTATCACAAAAATAAGTAGTCACTTACGGGTTTACTTTGGCTAAGTAACATATGTTAAACAAATGATTCGCTATACAAACTGAGCGAAGGCATCCCCAAGCGCCGAGCGTTGTTGAGAGGATTCTTTATGTTAACAAATATAGGTAATTAGTTGTAATTATACGGGTTAATTGTAATTCACTCCTTTATTTTAAAAATGCGTCTAGACAGATTAGAAAGGATACGCTATAATCTTATTAATCTAACAAAACATATAGAGTTACTTGGTTATTGAAGAGGTACCGTTGCTGATTAGTGTTCGGAGCAAGTTATCCAGTCGTTGAAATGAATTTAATAAAACCAGAGAAAGAGTCTGTATAGGAACCTCTCCCTTGGTCTTTCATAGTAAAAAGATAGTAGCTGATCGGAAAACCGAAGGCTCTCAACCGAATTTAATGTTGAGAGCCTTTTTGTTTGTTTAAAATCATAGACAGTGTCAGCCACGTAAGGAATGTATGTGGACGAAAGAAATATAATGGGAGGTTTTTATTGTGCAGTATAGTTATGTTTCGCTTCTTAAATGTCCTAAACGTCCCTCTCCATAAAAAGGCTAATTCGTTTACTCAGATATGAAAACTGCATATAAAAGGCTGCTGATCAGACGATTGAAGGCTCCTTGAAATCTATTATTCTTGTGAATATAGGCTTCTTGGAGCCTTTTATTATAATAATCGACTACATTAGCTGAGATATTAAAAATGAAAATAGGAGGCCTCACATGGTAGAAAAACAAATCGATGAGCAATGGATTGAGTGTATTGTACTGTCAGTGAAAGAAATCAAATGCGGATCGGTGGAAATAGTTATTCATGACTCGCAAATTAAGCATATTGATCGGCTGGAAAAGAGACGGTTTTCTTTAAAAAGTCAACAACTTGAGCAATGAAGACAAATGAAGATACAATCATAAACCAATCAAAAAGGGTTCTTATAAAGAATTGAAAATAGAAGTGGAGGTTAATAGGATGAAGAAAAATACGACAATAATCAAGTTTTTAGTGGGCATCACTGCAACGGTTGGGATTTTAACAGGATGTGGTGGTACTGAAAAAAGTGGGGATCAAACTGCCTCTGCTGAAAAGAAGAATTCAGTCGAGCTGTTAAATGTATCCTACGATCCAACGCGTGAGTTATACGAGGAGTTTAATAAAGAATTTGCTGCACATTGGAAAGATGAAACCGGACAGGAAGTGACTATTCAGCAGTCGCATGGTGGATCAGGAAAACAAGGTCGAGCAGTAATTGACGGTCTAGAAGCAGACGTTGTCACACTGGCCCTTGCTTACGATATTGACGAAGTCGCCGCCGCCCGTGACCTGCTAGCAGAAAACTGGCAAACTAGATTGGAAAATAACTCAACACCATACACGTCAACGATTGTTTTCCTAGTTCGAAAAGGCAATCCACAAGGCATTAAAGATTGGGATGACTTAACGAAAAAAGGTGTTTCCGTTATAACACCAAATCCGAAAACATCAGGCGGTGCTCGTTGGAATTACTTGGCGGCTTGGGCTTATGCGAATAAGAAATTTAATGGGGATGAAACGAAAGTGAAAGAATTTGTTGGCGATCTTTATAAAAACGTTGAAGTACTAGATTCTGGGGCTCGCGGTTCAACGACAACTTTTGTTGAACGGGGTATTGGGGATGTATTGCTTGCTTGGGAGAATGAAGCCTTCTTAACGTTAAATGAACTTGGAAAAGGTGAATTTGAAATTATCGTCCCATCACTCAGTATTTTAGCAGAGCCGCCAGTTGCAGTTGTGGATAAAATCGTCAAGAAGAAAGGCACAGAAGAAGTCGCACAGGCCTATCTGGAATACCTGTATACAGAAACTGGACAGGAAATTGCAGCGAAAAACTACTATCGTCCCCGTGACCCAGAGGTATTAAAAAAATATGCAGATCAATTCCCTGACATTAACTTCGTTACAATTGACGATGATTTCGGTGGTTGGAAAGAAGCCCAGGAAAAACACTTTAATGACGGCGGCACCTTCGATGAAATTTACCTACCGTAGTGGTGTCTAAGAAAAAAATCCAATTGATATCTAGGATTAGAGGCGTTAAAAACAGTTAACTACAGAAGTGAAGGTGAAGCAATGGCGAAGAAATGGAGATTAAAGAAACATAGTATATTGCCGGGATTTGGGCTATCGCTCGGATTCACGATGCTGTATCTCAGCTTGCTCGTTTTACTTCCGCTCTCCATGATATTCATTAATACCTCATCAATGGGGTGGTCAGATTTTTGGGCAACGGTAACGGAACCGCGCGTCATTGCATCGTACAAAATAAGTTTTGGTACCGCATTTGCAGCAGCCTGCATTAATCTGCTATTTGGTGTATTGATTGCCTGGGTACTCGTTCGCTATTCGTTCCCTGGCAAGCGAATAATTGATGGATTGGTAGATTTACCATTTGCACTCCCAACAGCTGTTGCAGGTATCGCATTAACAACACTGTATACGGAAAAGGGTTGGATTGGTCAGTTTTTATCGTTTAAAGTTGCGTTTACGCCTCTCGGTATTACGATTGCATTAACATTTATCGGCTTGCCATTCGTCGTCCGAATGGTGCAGCCGGTTCTTCAAAATCTTGAACGGGAAATGGAAGAGGCGTCTGCTATTTTAGGCGCGAATCGCTTTCAAACGTTTGTTAGAGTGATTGTTCCAGAAATTTTGCCAGCAGCAATGACAGGTTTTGCGTTAGCATTTGCCCGTGCGATTGGCGAGTATGGCTCGGTGGTCTTCATTGCGGGTAATATGCCGATGAAGACCGAGATAACACCGCTCATTATTATGACAAAACTTGAACAATACGATTATGCTGCTGCTACAGCAATTGGGGCAGTCATGCTCATTTTCTCATTTATTATATTGTTATTTATTAACGGATTGCAATGGTGGACTAATCGGAAATTTGTTCATAATTAGGAGGGAATTCCATGGCAAAACAGAGTCAGGTGCAGTTGGTTAGTAAGAATGGGAGCAAGCGGACTACAGAAGAGCAGCCTTGGGTTCGTATTCCGCTAATTGCGATTGCACTCGGATTTCTATTGCTTTTTCTAGTATTACCGCTTGTTGCAATCTTTATAAAAGCTTTTGAAAAGGGAGCAGGCGTCTATGTAGCTGCAATTACAGACCCGGACGCACTATCGGCAATCAAACTAACATTACTTGTCGCCATACTTACGGTGCCACTAAACGCGATTTTTGGAATTGCAGCTGCATGGGCAATTACTAAGTTTGAATTTAAAGGGAAGAGTCTTTTAATTACCTTGATTGACTTGCCGTTTGCAATTTCACCAGTTATTGCAGGTCTCGTGTTTGTTTTATTATTCAGTGCCCACGGGTTGTTCGGTGAATTTTTATTTGCAAATGATATTAAAATTCTTTTCGCTGTCCCGGGCATTGTGCTTGCCACATTGTTTGTGACATTTCCGTTTGTTGCACGTGAGTTGATCCCACTTATGCAGGCGCAAGGAACGGCGGAAGAAGAAGCCTCCTTAACACTTGGAGCGGGTGGATTTAAAACATTCTTGCATGTCACGCTGCCGAATATTAAGTGGGGATTATTATACGGTGTCATTCTTTGTAATGCGCGTGCAGTCGGCGAATTTGGCGCTGTCTCGATTGTTTCGGGGCATATTCGCGGTCTTACAAACACGATGCCGTTACATATTGAAATTTTGTACAATGAATATCAATTTTCCGCAGCGTTCGCTGTTGCATCTCTTATGTCCATTTTAGCGATTATTACGCTAGTTTTGAAAAACTTCATTGAATGGAAAACAAGTCAGCAAGGATAGAACAGGAGGTTACCACATGAGTATTCAAATAAAAGAAGTGTCGAAGAGGTTTGGTTCGTTTGATGCACTGAAAGATATTAACCTCGACATTAAAACAGGAGAGCTCGTGGCGTTGCTTGGACCATCTGGATCGGGCAAAACGTCGCTACTACGCATAATTGCAGGACTTGAAGAAGCGGATCATGGGGTTGTCTTATTCGGTGAGGAAGACATGACCCATATTCGCACGACAGAACGAAAGGTTGGCTTCGTTTTTCAGCATTATGCCCTGTTTAAACATATGACGGTTTTTGATAATGTTGCATATGGATTGAAAGTACGATCCAAAAAAGAACGACCAACTAAAAAAGAAATTGCTGCGAAAGTAAATGAATTACTAGGACTTGTAAAGTTAGAAGCATTTGCTACTCGTTATCCATCTCAACTATCGGGGGGACAAAGGCAGCGTGTTGCACTAGCCCGGGCGCTTGCAGTGGAACCAAAAGTACTGTTACTTGATGAACCATTTGGTGCGCTCGATGCAAAAGTGCGGAAAGAACTGCGACGTTGGTTGCGAAGATTGCATGATGATTTTCATATTACGAGTATATTTGTGACGCATGATCAGGAAGAGGCTCTTGACGTGGCGGACCGGATTGTTGTTATGAATGAAGGGAAGATCGAACAGATAGGTAGCCCGGAAGAAGTTTATGATCATCCAAACAGTCCATTTGTGTATGATTTTCTAGGAAATGTGAATATTTTTCATGGGCGCTTGCAAAATGGCAAGCTACTCAATGTGCAGGTCGATTTGGATTCGGTAGATCTTGAAAGAGCTGAAAATAAGTTGGCTATTGGTTATGTTAGGCCACATGATGTGACGATTGAACGAGAAAGTACAGATGCGGAAGCAGTTAAAGCAAAAATTATCCATATACATGTCGTGGGGCGCACTGTGCAAGTGGAACTTAAACGACAAGATAATGATCAATTTCTCGAAGCAGAATTGACGAAAGAGAAATACCGGGAGCTAAATGTGAAAGCAGGTGAAGATGTATATATCAAACCGAATCAACTTCGTGTTTTCATTCCAGAAGACTTCTCGATTTGAAGCGATGATCCATAATGAAGTTTAAATAGAACACTTCAACTACCTGATGCCGAATTTCTATTGGCATCAGGTAGTTTGCGTTCTTCGGAGTACTTTCATTGTGTCGTAATTGTATTGACGACTGTCAGTTTCTCGAAAGTAAAGAATAATCAAAACTTATTAACAAAAGCAGTGGATATCATGTGAGTAACCTGTTGGAATTGTTAATTAATATAGATAAATCAGTCGGTTTAGTGTTAGTAACTTTATCCACAATGTAGAATGATGCGCTTTATTGTCGAAAAATAGTAGGGAATAAAGTGGGGAAATTCTTTGGCTTACTATATAGATTGAAAAAAGATTCCCTTAAAATCCGCTAGAGGATCCTAAACTGCCGCCCCGCTACCCCTTCTAAATCGCCTACACTCAGTTTATATAGCTACTCATATGTTCAATATATAAGCTCTATATGATGCTGGACCCGATGCCCTCTAAAATTACAGGTCTTCACGCGTCCATGATTTTACCTGCAGACTCGTTGCTACTTGTTATTGCAAGTCCGCTCATTGTATCTGTTATCAAAGGATTGTCCAAATTTACCACTTTAGGTATTATATTTTACCTATTCACGCATATATCAACGCATTAACCCATGATTAGTTTTTAGAATAGGGAGCATATTCTAAAAAAGGTTGTAATAAGGTGTAACATGAGATAATATAGTTAGAAAATACAGATAACAAGAGGTGCAACTATGAATGCTGAACATTTAGTAGATGTAATAAGAGGAGATAATGTTGAAAGTGAGCATTGGGGACATATTGCAGTAGTGAATAGTGAAGGTAAACTTCTCTATTCCAAAGGAAATCCTAATAGGGTAACGTTTGCTCGCTCGTCAATGAAACCTTTACAAGCGATTCCGATTGTTGAAACAGGAGCAGCTGACCATTATCAATTCAATCAGGCAGATCTGTCATTAGCTTGTGCATCACATAATGGAGAAAATCAGCATACCGACCGGGTAAAAACCATTTTATCTAGACTAGGGCTTGGAACGGACGATTTGAAATGCGGCACGCATCCTCCACGCTGGACAGAAGCGTATGAAGCATTAATTATAGCGGGTAAGGAAATCACGCCCGAATATAACAACTGTTCTGGGAAACATAGCGGCATGTTAACTACAGCCATACATATGGGTGAGAGTTTGGAAGATTACTATAAAACGGATCATCCAGTTCAGAAAAGAATTATGGAAGTGATAAGTGATATCTCTGAAACACCCTTAAATGAGATAGAAATTGGTATTGATGGTTGCGGAGTTCCTGTCCATGGCATTCCACTAAAAAACCTCGCATTAAGTTTTGCAAAGATGGCAAAACCAATATCATTTCCTGAAAAAAGAAAAAATGCAATTGAGCAAGTGACTGCAGCTATGATGGCAGCACCAGAAATGGTCGGAGGCACTAACCGCTTTTGTTCAGATTTTATGAGGATTGAAGATGGAAGAATGTTTGGAAAAGCCGGGGCTGAAGGAGTTTACTGTATAGGAGATCTTGAAACAGGTCTTGGAATTGCCATTAAAATTGAGGATGGTAATGGTCGAGCAACTTCGCCTGTTGCGGTGGAAGTGCTAAAACAGCTCGATTTACTCAATGAAAAACAGATTAAACTATTACATGATTATCACTATCCGAAGTTGAAGAATGCGAGACAGGAAGTCGTCGGACAATTAAGTCCAATCTTTTCATTGAAAAATGCGTAATGCATTTTATCATAAAAAAAGTTAGTAAAGGGGAGAAGAAGATGAAAAAAGCGTATGGTTTAATTTCTTTACTGGCCTTAATGATGCTACTCGTTTTAGCCGGCTGTAGCAGTGATTCAAAAGAGGGCAGTAAAGATGCTAGTAAAGAGGATGGAAAGCCTGCTGAAAAAGCTGAAAAAGAAGGTAAGGATATCGTCATTGCTGTAGCGGATAACTTTACAGGCATGGACCCACATGACACAAATGACACGCTATCTGGCTCAGCTCAAAAAGCAATGCTTGAAGGACTTGTAGGGTTTGATAAAGATATGAATGTGATTCCACTTTTGGCTGAAGAGTATTCGGCAAATGCTGAGGCAACTGAATTCACATTCAAATTACGTGAAAATGTGAAATTCCATGATGGAACGCCTTTTAATGCAGAAGCGGTAAAAGTGAACTTTGATAGATTATCAGATCCAAATAGCGGATTGAAGAGACACAGCCTCTACGCTTTAATTGAAAAAACAGAAGTTGTTAATGAATATGAAGTGAAATTTACACTATCAGAACCTTTCGGCGCGATGATCAACACGTTCGCTCACCCAGCTGGATTAATGCACAGCCCGAAAGCTTTAGAAGAGTTTGGGAAAGAAGTTGCAAGAAATCCAGTTGGAACTGGGGCATTTAAATTTGTTGAATGGAAACCGAGTGAAGGTTTAAAAATTGAAAAGAACGAAGAATATTGGAATGCAGGATTCCCGAAAGTAGATTCCATCACATTTAAACCGGTATCGGAAAATGGATCAAGAATTGCGATGTTGCAAACAGGTGAAGCGGACTTCATTTATCCAGTTCCTACTGAACAAGTAGAGGGAATTAACGGGAAAAACGGTATAGAAGTTGAAAGTAAGCCTTCTATTGTAGTTCGTTACATGTCTATGAACACATTAAAAGCACCATATGATGACGTTAAAGTTAGACAAGCACTTAACTATGCAATTAATAAAGAAGCTTTCGTCAAAGTTGTAATGAACGATCAAGGAACTGTATTGGATTCCATTATTGCACCTGACGTTCAGTTTTACTCAAAACAAGAGCCTTATGCATTTGACCTTGAAAAAGCGCAGGACCTACTAAAAGAAGCTGGCGTTGAAAAGGGCTTTAAAGCGAAACTATGGGGCGGCAACAGCTCTGGCGCGATTAAGGCAATGGAATTCTTACAACAGCAAATGGCACAAGTCGGTATAGATGTTGAAGTTGTACCTATGGAATCAGGCACAATATCGGACAAAATTTGGTCTGTTCAAAACCCAGATGATGCTGAGCTTGAATTGTACTATGGTGGATGGTCACCATCTACTGGCGATGCTGACTGGGGTATTCGTCCACTTGTTGGGGGCAAAGATGCATTCCCGCCTATGTCATATAACGTTTCTTATTACGACAATCCTGAAGTAGATCAGCTAATTCTAGATGGTCTGCAAACAGCAGATTTGGATAAACGAGCAAAAGCTTATGAAGATGCACAGAAATTAGTTTGGGATGATGCACCTTGGGTCTTCTTATCTGCTGACAATACATTGGCTGGTAAGAAGAACTATCTAAAAGGAATCTATCTGTTACCGGATGGTTCATTGAGCGTATCAGATATCGAAATCGAGTAATGAATTGATAAAAGGGCGCTATATATAATTAATATATAGCGCTCTATCTTTATACCAAAGGAGTGGTTCAATTGTTTCGATTCATCATTAAAAGACTACTCGAAATTATCCCGATCCTGTTGATAGTATCCATTCTAATTTTTCTATTCGTACATATGATTCCTGGGGATCCAGCCCGTCTAGTTGCCGGCGAAGATGCAACACTGGCAGATGTGGAGATGGTGAGGAAGGAACTAGGCTTGGATAAGCCGATTGTAGAACAGTATGTCACTTATATGAAAAACCTTTTTAAAGGAGACATGGGGAATTCACTAAAAACAAATCGGCCGGTGAGCGATGAGATAGGCGAACGATTCATGCCGACATTTTGGTTAACCGTCTGGAGTATGGTGTGGGCGGTCATTGTTGGTTTAGTGATTGGTGTAATTTCGGCAACAAAAAGGAATAAATGGCAGGATTATTTAGGAATGTTTGGAGCTGTTTCAGGGTTATCGTTGCCGTCATTCTGGCTAGGACTCATGCTTATCCAACTTTTCGCCGTAACGCTTGGCTGGCTACCTACTGGAGGAATGGAGTCATGGAAGAGTTATATCCTTCCTGCATTCACTCTTGGAACCGGTGTAGCAGCTGTAGTCGCACGTTTTACACGATCATCTTTGATGGATGTGCTGAAAGAAGATTATATCCGTACAGGCAGATCAAAAGGATTAAGCGAACGTAATGTTACGTGGGGACATGGATTAAGAAACGCAATGATTCCCGTTGTTACAATGACAGGTTTGCAATTCGGTTTCCTGCTCGGAGGATCAGTTGTCATTGAAACTGTATTCAGCTGGCCGGGGTTAGGAAAACTACTAATCGACTCAGTTGCTTACCGTGACTACCCGGTTATTCAAGCAGAAATGATGATCTTTGCTTTAGAATTCATCGTAATTAATCTAATTGTTGATCTGTTGTATGGCATCTTGAATCCACAGATCCGGTATGAGTAAGGAGGGGACCAAAGTGGTTGAAGTAAAACTGTCTAAAAAAGAAGAATATATGCAACGAACCTTGGAAAATATTACATCGAATACACCATTCTCTGAGTTTTGGAGGAAGTTCAAAAAACAAAAACTTGCGTTTGTATCATTCTTTTTTGTGCTATTTCTGATTGCACTTGCACTTGTCGGCCCATTTTTTGTGCCTTACGATATAGCAGAACCAGATTATGACAATGTACTTTCTGGTCCTTCAGCTCAACACTGGGCGGGAACCGATGCTTATGGTAGGGACATTTTCAGCAGAATTATCGCAGGTACACAAATTTCTTTATACGTCGGATTAACTTCCGTTTTCTTAGGAGCAATTGGGGGAACATTTTTAGGGCTTATTGCAGGCTATTACGGTAGAAAAATCGACATGATTATCATGCGCATGTGTGATGTATTACTCGCATTCCCTGGAATCTTGTTAGCTATCGGTATTATTGCAATTCTGGGACCTGGGCTTAGCAACGTCGTCATAGCGGTCGCGATTTTCAGTGTTCCGGTATTTGCCCGAATTGTACGTAGCTCGACGCTAGCTGTTAAGTCAACCCTCTATGTTGAGGCTACAAAATCAATTGGTGCAAGACCACGTCGAATTATTTGGAAGCATGTCTTTCCAGGAACATTATCTAGTATTATTGTCTATTTCACGATGCGAATCGGTTCGGCAATCTTAACAGCAGCAAGCTTAAGTTTCCTTGGGCTAGGCGCACAGCCGCCTTCACCTGAGTGGGGTGCCATGTTAAGCGGCGGAAGGGATTATTTAAATATTGCACCACATGTGACAGTCTTTCCGGGACTCGCAATCTTCATCACTGTACTTGCATTTAACCTTCTAGGTGATGGCTTACGTGATGCGCTTGATCCGAAAATTAAGGACTGATACTTGGTAGAAAGGAGGCATTCTAGTGGATCAAACTGTACTGAAAGTAAATAACCTACAAACACATTTCACAAGTGATTCCGGTGTTGTAAAAGCAGTGGACGGAGTCTCTTTTGAAGTTTCAAAAGGTGAAACACTTGGCATAGTTGGAGAATCGGGAAGTGGGAAGAGTGTTACCTCACTCTCAATTATGAGGTTGTTGAAAGACACACCCGGGCATATTGCAGGTGGAGAAATTCTTTATGAAGGCAGAGATCTTGTCAAAATCAGCGAAAATGAAATGCGAAAAATCCGCGGCAATGAAATTGCGATGATATTTCAAGAACCAATGACTTCATTGAATCCCGTATTTAAAATTGGGCGTCAATTGGAAGAAGCTATTATCCTTCATTTAAAGATGTCGAAAAAGCAGGCGAGAGTTAGATCAATTGAAATGCTAACAGCAGTTGGAATTTCACGCCCAGACAAAATTGTCCATGAGTTTCCGCATCAGTTGTCAGGTGGCATGCGTCAACGTGTCATGATTGCGATGGCCATGGCTTGTAACCCGAAAGTCTTGATAGCTGATGAACCGACAACGGCACTGGATGTGACAATACAAGCGCAGATATTAGATTTAATGCGTAACTTGACGAAAACAACAGATACTGCCATTTTACTTATTACGCATGATTTAGGTGTAGTTGCAGAAATGTGTGATCGTGTTGTGGTCATGTACGGGGGGCGTGCAGTAGAAGAAAGCGATGTCCTATCAATCTTTGCTAATCCGAAACACCCTTATACGCAGGGATTACTGGCTTCTATTCCTAAGATAGGGGAAAGGGTAGAACGATTGCAATCTATTCCGGGTAATGTTCCGATACCATCGAGGATGCCGGAAGGTTGTAAGTTTGCCCCGAGATGTCCACATGCAATGGATATATGCTGGGAAAAAGAACCTGAATTTAAAGAAGTATTAGTGAAGCATTCTGTCAGATGCTGGTTACACGAGGAGGTGCATCAAGATGAGTCAGAACTTGCTGGAAGTACACAACATAAAAAAGTATTTTCCGATAAAGAAAAAGCTGTTCAGTAAAAAGAAAGAGTTTGTAAAAGCGGTAGATGGTGTTTCATTTACTGTGAAAAAGGGAGAGACATTAAGCATCGTTGGAGAAAGTGGCTGTGGAAAGTCCACTACCGGCAGAGTATTAATGAAGTTATTGGATGCGACGGAAGGACGAATTATTTTTGAGGGGCAAGACATCACCGATTTAACGGATGATGAAATTCGCCCGCTACGAAAAGAATTCCAAATGGTTTTCCAAGATCCCTATGCGTCACTCAATCCTCGGCTTACTGTAAAAGAAATCATCGAAGAACCACTGATCGTTCATAATATCGAAAAATCGAAAAGGGCAGACCGTGTTATTGAATTATTGGAAGTTGTCGGGTTGAATAGATACCATGCGAATCGCTATCCCCATGAGTTTAGTGGTGGGCAGCGCCAACGAATCGGTATTGCACGAGCACTGGCAGTGAATCCAAAGCTTATCATTGCAGATGAACCGGTTTCGGCACTTGACGTTTCCATTCAATCACAAATTCTAAACTTATTAAAAGATTTACAGGAACAATATAATTTGACATATGTATTTATCGCGCATGATTTAAGTGTAGTAGAACATATTTCGGATCGGGTTGGGGTTATGTATTTAGGGAGGCTTGTCGAATTGGCTGATCGGGATGGATTGTTCGGAGGTCCACTTCATCCTTACACGAAAGCTTTACTAAGTGCAGTTCCAATACCGGATCCTACTTTAAGAAGAGATCGAATTATATTAAAAGGGGATATACCGAGTCCGGCCGATCCGCCTTCTGGATGCACATTCCACACTCGTTGTCCTTTTGCCCAACAATTATGCAAAGATCAAGTACCCGAGTTCCGGGAATTAGGCAAAGGTCATTTTGTGGCTTGTCATTTTGCAGAAGAATTACGGGGTTAATTAGATGCGAAAACTTCATGTTATTTCAATTCAAAAAGCTTATTTAGACATCGTGGTCAATCAATTAGTGGAGATATTTGGAGATGAAATTGAGTTATCTGCAATCACGCTCCAAGAGCTTACAATGGATGTCATTGCGGAACAGGATATTGTTATCCTGTCTAAAGAGATATTAAAGGGAATAACTCGTCCGTTCATACCGGAATCATGTCCAATTATTATTGCCAAGCGCGAAGTAAATATAGCAGCAACGAAAGACCTGTACAAACTGCTAAACGGACAACAAATTCTAGTCATAAACGACACTATGGAACATGCTGTAGAAACAGCTCGTTCCCTTAAAAGTATCTATTTTGAGCACGACTATATTGCTTATGATCCTATGAATTTAATGCCTTCCAATATCAATTGGATTGTTACTCCTGGAGAGAAGGAACTTGTTCCGAGGGAATTTGAAAATGTGATTGATATTGCCCCAAGGACACTGGATTTCAAAACTGTGCTGGAGACAGCTAAATTCGTGAAATCTGAAATGGGACAGATTTCATTAATGAATAGATTCTATAAATCGCAATTGGCATTGGCAGAAAAGTGGAATGATGAAAACGAACTTCAGTATAAGAAAGTATTGGTTCAACAGGCTGATAAGCGTTCAAAAGTCGAGGATAGGAAGGAAAAGTATAACTCCTTGGCTGTAGAAACAATGAGGTCGATTATCGATAAAATTGAAGAACATGGTTTTTTAGAAGAGAGTTTAGCAATCTTAGCTGTCTACAAAGAAGCTAAGGGGAATTTCGAATCCTTTGGTCGTGCAAAAGTAAAACTGAAATTACGAGATGCTGGTATTACGTTTTCCGATCAACAACTTCGGCTTCGATTAGAAATACTGCAGGAGATAGGTTTAGTCAATGCGCGTCAAGGCAGGGGCGGGACGAAGTTATCGGATAAAGGCGAAACATTTTTGAAACAGCACAATGAAGTAGCAAGTAACGAATTTTAGAGGCGAGTTCAGATTTAGATAAACAAATTCTGTGGTATCAATTGATTTACCGGATTAATAGCGATGCCTATATTGAGGAGGATTATTATATGACAATTGGTTATTTTAATGGTGAATTTATTTCAGTTGAGCAACTTGTTATTCCTATCGACGAACGAGGTCATCAATTTGGCGATGGTGTTTATGAGGTGATTCGAGTTTACGACGGTAAATTCTTCATGTTAGAAGAACATATTGAGCGGCTATTTAAAAGTGCACAAGCAATTAGGCTGCAAGGTGATCAATCTATAGAAGAGATTCGACAGCTTATCCACGAAGCGGTTGAGAAATCAGGCTTGGCAGATTGTGATGTTTATATTCAAATTACAAGAGGCGTTGCAACGAGAAAGCACTTATTCCCAGACGTGCCTGTCTCGGTTTCAATGACAATTAGGCCAATGAAACCAACAAGTGATACCGTCAGAGAAAAAGGAATGAAGGCGATATTCCATGAAGATGAACGATGGGCAAACTGTTATATTAAATCATTAAATCTTCTGCCGAATATACTGGCTAAACAAACCGCCCAAGACGCTGGTTGTTATGAAGCAATTCTTGTGAAAGATGGTTTCGTGACAGAAGGAACGAGTTCTAATGTGTATATAGTAAGCGACAAGACAATCTATACAACACCGCTTTCAAAACATATTTTAGCTGGAATTACACGGATGGCGGTAAAAGAACTTGCAAATGGTCTTGGTGTTCCATTTGTTGAAAAACAATTCACGACTGAAGAATTGATGCAGGCGGATGAGGTTTTCATTACAAGTACAACTAATGAAGTCATGCCGATTGTTAATGTAGACGGGAAGAATATTAAGGACGGGTCTGCTGGGGAAATGACTTTGAAGTTGAATGCAAAGCTTATGGAACTGGTTAAGTCTGTCCAACATACTTAAGTAGTATTGATTGTGAGTGTCTAATTTTTAGATGGGGCGTTGGGAGAGTTATAATCCGACAAACCTAATTACAAGGAGTTTTTTTAGATAGTACATTGGGCCAGTCCCAGTTGCTACCACAAATCGTATGTTGTCAGTAACTAGGACTATGTGTTTTAACAGAGTGAAGGCGCCTAACAAGGGGTAGCCGAAGCCCTAAGACTGGCGGCGAAGCTGCTTGGCTTAGGGCGGGAGGCATCCCCTAGCGCCGTAGCGGATTCGATGGAGTTCTTTAATTCAATATATAGAATGAAAAATCACTTTGTGAAAGGAGCAACTATGCGCGTTTATATTTCAGCTGATATAGAAGGTGTCTCAGGGGTCGTTCATGGCGAACATACAGCCCGGGATGGTAGAGAGCATGACTATGCACGGATGTTGATGACTGAAGAGGTTAATGCTTGCGTACTTGGCGCGTTGGAGGCGGGAGCAGAAAAAGTTGTTGTCAATGACTCCCACGGAACAATGCGTAATATCTATCATGAGAAATTACATACGAAAGCAGAACTTATTCTAGGGGGACCGAAAAAACTGGCGATGATGGAAGGGATTAGTGCGGATTTCGACGCGGTTCTTTTTGTCGGGTATCACACTCGAATGGGTACAGATGGTATATTAAATCATACATTTAATGGTCGGGTAGTCAGGACTATTGAAGTAAATGGAGTAGAGCTTGGGGAATTTGGTCTAAATGCCCTGGTTGCCGGTCATTTTGATGTGCCAGTTGTGTTTGTATCAGGCTGTAATTTAGTAGCAATCGAAGCCGAGGAGTGCATTCCAGATATTCATCAGGCAATCGTAAAACAAACGATTAATCGAACTACGGCTCTGAACGTCCATCCGGTTAGGGCAAGGGAACTCATAAAAGAAGGCACGAAAAAAGCGTTGCTCCACCGCGACGAGATTAAACCATTTACTATGGAAGCACCTTATACAGTGAAAATGGAGTTTTTGCATACCGGTCTGGCTGATGCAGTTGAGATAGTACCCTTCGTGAAAAGGACAGGACCCCTTACGATTTCATTTGTCACTGATGATGTGTTGGAGTGTTATCAATTGATTAGAAGTTCAATCATGATTGCGAGTTCAGTATCTTGAACTAGTCATTCATCTAAAAACCATTATTACCTGGAGTGATTAAAATTGAAGCTACAACAGCCGAAAAAAATTAGAGATAGAGGTATTACGATTGGTCGTCTTCCGGTCGGGATAAAGAATTGTATTACGGATGTAGAGGGTGTGAAAGTTGGGCATGTCACACTAGATAATCCATTGCAGGGGGCTGAATACGCCGCTACTGGCGTGACAGCTATATTACCGCATGAGGACAATTTGTTCATGAATAAAGTAGTGGGCGCGAGTTACGTGTTGAATGGTTTCGGAAAGACAACAGGACTCGTCCAAGTTGATGAATTAGGGCTGATTGAGTCACCGATTATGCTAACCAATACGTTTGGTGTTCCAGCGGTTACACAAGGGGCCTTGCAGTATATGTTAGAACAAAACCCTGAGATTGGAGATACAACTGGAACTATAAATTTGGTTGTCGGGGAATGTAATGACAGCAGGCTAAACTCGATTCGCGAGCTACCGATTCAACCAAGTCACGCGATTGCTTCTATTAAAGAAGCTTCCACTGAGGCTTCCCTAGAAGGGGCGGTTGGAGCTGGAAAAGGCATGATTTGTTTCGGCTATAAAGGTGGAATCGGCTCTTCATCACGAATCATCAAAGATGGCACAAGTGGAGAGACTTATACAATTGGTTGCTTAGTCCTTAGTAATTTTGGGAGAAAAGAAGATTTTCAAATGGACAGATATAAACTGAGTGACAATCAGAACGTGCCTACATATCCCAAACCAGCTGATGGATCTATCATGATTGTCTTGGCTACAGATGCACCGCTGGGCAGCAGGCAGTTAAAGCGGCTGGCGAAAAGATGTGGTATAGGACTTGGGAGAACGGGTAGTCATTTTAGCAATGGCAGTGGTGACATTGTCATCGCTTTTTCAACGGCTCATAAAATACCGCATTTCACTACGGATACTGTTGAAACAAGGCTTGAGTTAAGAGAAGATCATCCGATTATGAATGACCTTTTTTCAGGCGCATCAGATGTTACAGAGGAAGCGATTTTAAATTCATTGTCACAAGCAGTGACGACTACGGGACGAATGGGGAATACCGTACACGCCTATCCGTTTGGATGAACATGAAATAATGAAGAGGCCATTTCAAGCATTAAAGTGCTTGAAGGGGTTCTTTTTTGTTTAATGAAAATAGTTACGGTTATAAAACGTATTTAGAAAATACCGATAAATTTGACTTGAATGAATTTCCATTTTACACTAAATGAAACATCTCTAGTTGGGGAACCATATAGTAACAGAGTGGTAGTTAATTCCTCGCTACCTTGCAATCGTTTATATAACTAAAAGGGGGGTCATTTTATTGAAGGAAAAAGGAATCTTTAGTATGTTGCTTGTCCTGTTTCTCCTTGTTGCCGCAGCGTGTGGTAATGATAAAGGGGAAGGCGACACCAAAAAGGATGATGACGTAGTGAAAGAAGAAGGCGCTTCAGGCAAGCTCGTTATTTACACAGGGCGTGATGAAAGTGTTGTTGAGAAGGTCGTTGGAATGTTCAATGAAAAATACCCTGACATTCAAGTTGATAATTTGACGATGGGGGCACAACAAATACTGGAGCGTGTCCGCGGTGAGAAAGCGAATCCTCAAGCGGACTTCTGGTGGGGCGGGACACAATCCGCAATGATGGTGGCGGCGGATGAAGATCTGCTTATGCCGTTCAAGCCGTCATTTGACGAGGCGATTGCGGCTGACTATAAAGATGCTGAAGGCAGATGGTACGGAGAAATGCTATTGCCGGAAGTCATTATGATCAATAGCGATGTATTAACACCGGAAACGGGTCCGCAAGATTGGGATGATTTGTTGAAGCCGGAATGGAAAGATAAAATTGTTATCCGCGGCGTTCTAGCGTCTGGTACGATGCGTACAATTTACTCATCAATGATTTATCGTCAAGGTGCGGATGATCCTGAAAAAGGCTATGAATGGCTTAAAGGCTTAGATGCAAACACGAAAGATTATGCGCAAGATCCGACGAATCTCTATTTGAAGCTGGTGCGTCAAGAAGGAACGGTGTCGTTGTGGAATTTGCAAGACATCTTGCTGCAAAGTAAATTGAACAACCAACCGTTTGACTATATTTATCCAAAAAGCGGTGCGCCGATTCTAGTAGATGCGGTCGGTATTGTCAACGATGCGAAAAATGAAGAGAATGCGAAACTGTTCTACGAATTCCTCTTTGATCCAGAAGTACGTGCAGAACTTGCGGAAGAACTTTATCAGATTCCGACACGCTCGGATATTGCAAAAGAAGATATGCCGGATTGGTATCAAGACCTTGATTTGAAGGCACTTGATATCGATTGGGAAGTGATGGCTGACAAAGAAGCGGAATGGATGGAGCATTGGGATTCGAATATCAAGGGTAAAGGGAAGTAATTATAGTTGAAAGATAAGTACACTTTTTCTACATGGAATAATGACTAGGCTCCTGTCGCATCTAGGCAGGCGGGCTGTGCTTTTCAGTAAGGCCTCGGGTTATCACTCTCGAGGTCTTTCCATTACATAGTGACTATATTGTTGAACAAATGAACATCTATATAAACTGAGCGAAGGCGCCTTCTAAGGGGTAGCCAACCGAACAACGAAGAGTTCGGTTTGTATAATTTCTGCGTTCTTTGCAGAAATTATACAGTTAATGCTAAGAGGATATTTCATATAGGTTAAAGGATATCTCATCTGGCTTAGGGCGGGAGGCATCCCCGAGCGCCGTAGCGGATTCAATGAACTTTTTTATTTCAACCTATATAGATTTGAGCGAAAGGGGTGACGGGATGAAGGGTGTTCGATTACAAGATATAACGAAAACGTTCGGAAAAGTTCACGGTGTGAAAGAGTTGAATATCGATATTCAACCTGGAGAATTTTTCACATTTCTTGGTCCGAGCGGATGCGGAAAGACGACGACGCTTCGTATGATTGCAGGATTTTATTACCCAACGGATGGGAAGATTTTTTTTGATGAACGTGATGTAACAAGGTTGCAGCCAAATAAGCGAGACATCGGCATGGTGTTCCAAAACTATGCACTTTTCCCGCATATGACGGTGAATGAAAACATTGCGTTTGGCTTAGAAGTGAGGAAGTTTTCGAAAGAGGATATAAAAGCAAAGGTGGATGAAGTGAGGGGCCTTGTGCGGCTTGAACAATACGGTGGGCGAAAAATCAATGAGCTTTCTGGCGGTCAGCAGCAACGTGTCGCATTAGCTCGGGCGCTCGTCATTAAACCGGATATTTTACTGTTGGATGAACCGTTATCGAACTTGGATGCCAAGTTGCGCGAAGAAACGCGTATTGAAATAAAAAGGCTGCAAGCGGAACTTGGTGTGACGACGGTCTATGTTACACATGATCAGACGGAAGCGATGGCGATGTCTGATCGCATTATGGTGATGGAAAACGGCTATGTACAACAGATTGGCACGCCGCAGGAAATTTACAATCGTCCAGTGAATCGATTCGTTTCATCATTCATTGGCGAATCGAATACGCTAGAAATGACTATCATGTCGATCGACAGTGAAAAAGTTGTTGTGAAAAATGAACAAGGTGTCACGCTGACGGGACTTCTTGAAAACAGTTCTCCACTTGCTCCGATGAATAAAGGGGAAACAATCCATGTGTCAATCCGTCCAGAATCAATTCTTCAAGGAGATGGGGAAAACACACTGACTGGAGAAATTACATTTGTTGAATTTACCGGTCTAAGTGTCAATTACATCGTGAAGATTCCTGGTATTACGCTCAAAGTAATGATTATTAATACAGGCGGAAAACTGTTGCAAATCGGGGATTCCATCCAGTTAAGTATCCCGTCTCGAAGCCTTTACTTTCTTGGGGAATAGGGGGCTAGACTTATGAAAAAACAGACAATCTACTCGTCGCAAGATAGTTTGTGGGCACGTATTACGCGGTCTCCTTCATTTATCTATGTCCTTATATCACCATTGTTCCTCATTTTGTTTGGATATGTTATTTTTCCATTTTACCAAACGTTCATCCAAAGCTTTGGCAGTGAGACAGGGCTGAACAATTATAAAAAGTTTTTCAGTTTGGAGAGTACATCCAATCTGGAAGCACTCTGGACGAGTGTGTACATTTCAGTAATTAGTGTTATTACGTGTGCGATTGTCGGCGTGTTGATGGCTTTTTTACTGGAGCGGTATGACTTTCCAGGGCGGCGTGTGTTGTCCATTCTCGTTTTAGTGCCAATGGCGTTGCCGCCGTTAGTTGGTGTGCTGTCGTTTACGTTTTTATATGGAGAAAGTGGGATTATTCCACGTGGTATCCAGCATTTATTCAACTTAGAGCAAGTGCCTTTCAAGCTAAAAGGGGTATGGGGCGTTATTGTAGTCCATACGTTTACGATGTATACGTACTTCTATTTGACCGCGTCGGCGGCGATTAAGGGACTCGATCCGTCACTCGAAGAAGCGGCGACAAACCTAGGTGCGAGCAGAATTCGGATATGGCGAAAAATCATTTTACCAATGCTGACGCCTTCCATTGTGGCCGCGGCGCTTCTCGTGTTCATGATTTCGATGGCGTCATACACAGCACCGCTCATTTTTGGAGTGGAGCGGACGATGACGATGCAAATCTATTTATCGAGAACGAATGGCAACTTGGATATGGCCGCAACACAATCGACAATATTATCATTTGTATCAATTTCATTTTTAATCATCATGAGATGGTACCAAAATAGGCGTAATTACCAAAACTTAAGCAAAGGAATTAGTGTCCATCGTTCGGAAGTGAAGTCGAAGGCGATGAAAGTGGTTTCCGTCATTCTATCTTTTGTTGGCGTTCTCATCTTGTTATTGCCGATTTTGACGCTCATTCTCATATCGTTATCTGTGGATGGCACGTGGACGACTCAAGTGTTGCCACCTGAATATACGTTTGACCATTATAAAGCATTATTCACGGATGAAAGGACATGGCGACCAATTTGGAACTCGTTGCAAATGGGCTTTGTGGCAACGCTTGGTAACATCGTGTTCGGTGTCGCAGCGGCGTATGCGATGGTAAGGCTTAATTTCAAAGGGAAGACATTGCTTGATATTTTAATCATGGTTCCGTGGGCGCTTCCAGGTACTGTTGTAGCAGTGAATTTGATTGCAGCATTCAGTGAAGAAAATATTTTCGCTTTCAATCAAGTGTTGATAGGGACGTTTTGGATATTGCCACTCGCTTATTTCATCCGCCACTTGCCACTCGTTTTCCGCTCGACATCAGCGTCGTTAATGCAGATGGACCAATCGATAGAAGAGGCTTCGAGGAGTCTTGGCGCTGGTTGGTGGATGACGTTCCGAAAAATTGTTTTACCATTGACATTGACGGGAATTTTAGCAGGAACACTTCTTGCATTTGTTCAAAGTATCGGGGAGTTTGTAGCGTCGATCCTCATTTATAGTACGTCAACGATGCCATTATCGGTAGCGATTTTCCAAAAGATGTATGCCTTTAAATTTGGAACAGCCTGCGCTTATGGTGTGTTGCAAATCATTTTAATCCTCATTGTGTTGACGATTTCTGAAAAGTTGTCTAAAGGAACTGCTGGTTCGGCGATTTAATTACTTAATTCCGAATGAAAGGGTGGATTACCTAATGATTAGGAGCTTCAAAGATCGCATCAATGAAGTCGAAGGAGAAGAGTTTCCGTCTAAAACGTATCGGAAAATGGTTTTGCAACCTGCTTATGATGAAGCGAAGAAGTACTTTTTACATTCGATGATTCAGATTCATACTGCACATTTAAAAATGTTGGAAGAGCAAGGTATTGTCAGTCAGGAAGATGCAGTGACGATTGGAAAAGCAATCCAGACACTCGATGTGGCTTATTACAGTACGGACCATTACAATCCGCTGTTTGAAGATCTCTTTTTCCGCATTGAGCATGATTTGATTGAGGATGCAGGGGAGATTGCGGGGAATTTGCATATTGCGCGAAGCCGGAATGATATGGGAATCGCTATTTATCGGATGACGCTTCGTAAAAAGCTACTTGAGCTAATGAGTGAGATGTTAGCGTTAAAAGATGCACTGATTGCATTTTGTGAAGAGCATGTCGATACAGTGATGATTGGTTATACCCATACGCAACAAGCGCAACCGACTACGCTCGCCCATTATTTAAAGGCAGTTATTGACCAACTCGGCAGAGATTTCAAGCGCGTTCAGTCGGCGTTTGGAACTGTAAATCGAAGCAGTATGGGAGCGGCTGCCCTAACGACTACGGGTTTTGCAATCAGCCGTGAACGAATGCGAGATTTGCTGGCGTTTGACGATATTATCGAGAATTCATGGGATGCGGTGGCCGGCGCGGATTACATTACGGAGTCGGCGAGTGCAGTCCAGTTGTCCGCGTTAAATTTAGGGCGTACTGTTCAAGACTTTCTAACATGGGCGACGCAGGAGTTTAATGTTTTCACATTGGCTGATCCATATGTCCAAATAAGTTCGATCATGCCTCAAAAACGAAACCCGGTGTCGATTGAACATATGCGTTCTTTATTGTCAGCAGTTGTGGGTGATACGAATACAGTGTTGACGATGGTGCACAACACACCGTTTGGGGATATTGTGGACACGGAAGACGATATGCAGCCTTTTTTGTGGAAAGCGATTGATCGGCTGATTGGAATCTACCAATTGTTCGGCAGTGTCGTCCTAACAATGAAAGTAAATAAGAAAAAGTTACTTGAACGGGCGGAAAGCAGTTTTGCGAACGTGACAGAACTGGCTGATACATTGGTTCGTTCGGAGCAGATTACCTTCAGACAATCCCATCTAATCGTCAGTAATTGTGTGAAAGCATTGGTAGTGGCAGGCGAGGAATCGTTAATGAGCCTTACATGGAAACTGGCGAATGACCAGGCACAGCTTGTTTTGAATAAAGATTTACTAATCACTGAAGAGGATTTCTATAAAACATTACGTCCGCAACATTTCGTAGCTATACGAACGATCTACGGTGGACCTTCCGCGGAAACGATGAAAGCTTCACTCGAACAATCGAAAGAGTTTACGAAAGAAGCAATGCATTGGCTCAATGATAAAGAACGTAGAATTATTGATGCAGAAATTCAGTTGGCAACATTTAAAACTGATTGGGGTAAGACTTGAAGACAGTCACCTACTTAATCCCAACACGAGCATGAAAGTTAGTACAATACATTTACGTGTTGGAAATGACATGAGAAAAGATAAATAACCTCCGACCAATTGCTGGTTAGAGGTTATTTGTGTTATTTTTCATCATACGAAATACATAAAAAACGCACATCGTTATTAGTATAATTATACCAATAATGCAGGTCTCGGGAATCAACCATAATGGAGTCGAAGGCATCGAGTGTATGTAGTTTTTCTCCGATTTGTACTGTCAATTGTCCCTCGAGAACATATAAAAACTCCTGTCCTTCGTGGGTGAATGGATCACCTTCATTTTGATTAGGTTTCATGACAACAAGGAGTGGTGTAAATGCTGGTTGATTCATCTCACCGCTCAAATCTTTGTAATAAATATTATGTTCTTTCGTCCGTATTGGAACGGTTGAATTCCGATGAACTACTTCTTTTTCCTCATTTGGGTCGATGAAAAAGTAACTTGGATTCACTTCGAGAGCAATGGAAATCTTTTTAAGGGACTCCAGTGTTGCTGACGATTTCCCGCGTTCCAGTTGAGATAAAAAGCTAATGGAAAACCCGGTCATTTCAGCTAGGACTTTCAATGTCATACGTCTTTTTGTTCGAATTTCCTTTATTTTAATACCCAAGTTACTATCTTGCATTTAATCACTCCTTTAAAAAAATGTTGACAGAAAATTTTATTATCAATATGATAGAATTAATCTAAATTGAAGTGTCACTTCAATTTAGTTAACAAACAAAGGGGAGTTTGGTATGGATAAAAGAAAGATGAATCGCGTCTTGCTTGCGAGTCTTATAGGGAGCTCTATTGAATGGTTCGATTACTTTTTATACGGAACGGTAGCGGCACTTGTTTTTAATCAAGTATTTTTTGTTACCGAAGACCCGTCAGTCGGCCTAATACTAGCGTATGCATCGTTTGCACTCGCATTCTTCATCCGTCCGTTCGGAGGAATTATTTTTAGTCATATTGGTGACCGGATAGGAAGAAAGAAAACACTTGTCCTAACACTTTCGCTGATGGGTGTTGCAACATTCGGAATGGGGCTATTGCCAACATACCAAGCAATCGGTATTTGGGCGCCGATTCTACTGATTACACTGCGCTTGATTCAAGGGTTAGGAATCGGCGGAGAATGGGGTGGAGCATTACTGCTCGCTGTCGAATATGCACCAAAAGAAAAACGTGGACTTTATGGAAGTGTACCACAAATGGGAATTACGATTGGGATGCTACTTGGAACAATTGCACTTTCGATTATGACACTTCTTCCTGAAGATTCATTTATGACATGGGGATGGCGAGTTCCATTCATCTTAAGTGCGTTGCTTGTCGTGTTTGGGTTATGGATTCGTAAAGGAATTGACGAAACACCGTCGTTTAAGGCAGTACAGGAAAAAGGGGAAATTCCGAAAGTACCGCTATTCCATACGTTAAAATATCACTGGCGCGAAGTACTCATCGCAATTGGCGCAAAAGTTGTTGAAACTGCACCATTTTATATTTTCAGTACATTTGTTGTATCTTATGCAACGACAAATCTTGGGTTCACTCGGACAGCAACATTAGGTGCGGTTATGGTCGGAACAATTGTTACAACGATCTTAATACCGATTATGGGCGCTTTGTCTGACCGTGTTGGTAGAAAACCGTTGTATGTATTCGGAACAATCGCCATGGCATTGTATGCATTCCCATACTTCTGGTTAGTGAAACAAGGTTCGGTAACACTCCTAGTTATTGCAACAGTAATTGGACTGGGCGTCATTTGGGCACCGATTACCGCAGTTCTTGGCACAATGTTATCAGAAATTTTCTCTGCAGAAGTCCGTTATACGGGTATCTCACTCGGTTATCAGATTGGTGCGGCATTAGCAGGAGGAACAGCACCACTTGTTGCAACGGCACTTTTACTAAAGTTCAACAACTCATATGTGCCAGTCGCACTGTATATTATCTTTACTGCAGTCGTTTCATTGTTAGCGGTTTGGGCTGTAAAAGATCGTAAAGGTCAAGAGTTAGACGCATAAATTAAAAAAGGTGGTATAAACATGCTTTTATTGAATGAAAATGAGATTCAATCTATTTATGGAATGAAAGAAGCATTAGTAGACATCGAAAAGGTTTTACGTTCTAAGGTCGAAGGGAAGATAAAGAATCCGCCACGGACAGTCGTTGAATTCCCAGACCATAACGCATCTTCATTGTACATGCCAAGTGCTGATCTAGTAGAAGAAGTAGTTACTGTGAAAACGGTTACAATTTTTCCGAATAATCCAGCAGTTGGAAAGCCGACAACTCAAGGAGTCGTACTCGTTACGGATGCACAAAACGGGGAGCATCTTGCATTAATGAATGCATCGTATTTGACGAGATTGCGCACGGGTGCACTTAGCGGGTTGGCGACAGCGAAATTGTCAAAGTTGAATTCAACTGTGCTAACAGTTATAGGCACGGGTGGAATGGCATTTGAACAAGTTCTTGGTGTTCTAGCAGTTCGCGATATCAAAGAGATTCTCCTTGTTAATCCGACAGAAGAAAAAGCGGTGAAGTTTGGCGAAAGACTTCAAGCATTTGGAGTTAATGAAGAAGTTCAAATTACTATTGTAAGGGATGTAGCTGACGCGGTTCGTCGTGCAGATATCATTTGTTGCAGCACTCGGTCTACTACACCAGTTTTCAACGGAACCGATGTTAAGCCAGGGACGCATGTTAATGGGGTTGGATCCTATTTACCACATATGAGGGAAGTAGATTTCGAATTCATTCAACGTGCCAGTAAAATTGTCGTTGATGATCTGGAAGGTGTAACGGAAGAGGCAGGGGAATTGATTCATGCTGCTACTGAGCCAAACTGGGGATTCGAAAAAATTCACGGGGAGCTAATGGATGTCGTTATCGGAAAGCTAGATGCCCGCACGAATGATGAAGAGATTACTTTCTTCAAATCGGTAGGTGCGGCATATTTCGATTTGGCCGTTGCGCAAGGCGTCTATCGAAAAGCGAATGATCAAGGCATCGGGGTACAATTTGAGATATAAGTAGTCGGGAAATAGGAAAGACACCATTTTGATAGTTCAAATGGTGTTTTTTTCTGTGGTGCATTTGTATGATTTTTACGAATTGTAATGAGTTCCTTCTATTATAGGGCCATATTTTTAACAATGGCACTCGACGGGTTGGGAGATAGAAGTATGGTAGACTGTTTTAAGCGTCCGGTTAACGGGTATAGAATACTATAGGTGAATGAAGCGCTCCTCGTCCTAGGCGATGTCGGTTGCTGTTTAATTCATCCTATTTACGTTGTTCCAGTACTGCTTAATCTGTTTGTGCCTTCTAATCTAGCAAACAACTATACCCATAAATTGGACCATGATAGACTTCAAACTACATGCTACGATAAGGGTGCAACAAAAAGGTACATAAGCAGTACCACTAAGAATTGGTATTTTTACAATGCAATTCTATAGTATTTAAGAGGAGGAATTTTTTATGACTAGTAAACAATCATCGAAGTACAAGAAATTTATAGTAGGAGCTGCAACAGCTGCTCTAGTAGCATCGGCAGTAGCACCGGTAGCAAGTGCGAAAGATTTCAAAGATACAAAAGGTAACACACACGAACCAGCAATCGACGCACTATCTGATGCGGGTGTCATCACTGGCTATCCAGACGGTTCATTCTTGCCAAACAAAACGTTGACTCGTTCTGATGTTGTGAAATTGATGGGTAAATGGCTTGTATCTGAAGGTTATAAAGTACCGACAGACTATAAAACTAACATGCGTTTCAAAGACTTGAAACCAACATCAAATGATGAGCTATTACAATATGCTGCAGTCGTAAAAGAAAATGGCGTATTTAACGGGAGTAACGGTAATCTATTAGCAGGCGACAACATCACTCGTGAAAACATGGCTGTTGTTATCGTTCGTGCTTTTGATACAGTTGAAGACATAGAACTCGTAAAATATGTTAAAGATCAAGACTTCAAAAAAGACGTTACTGATCTAGCAAAAGCAAAAGCTGAAGCTCGTACAGCAATCGACGTTCTTGATTTCTTCGATATCACGAACCCAGCTGCACCTGCTTTCAACCCTAAAGCCACAACAACTCGTGGACAGTTTGCTACGTTCTTACACAAAACTATTAAAACAGACTTCTCTGAAGTTAAAGCACCTGTAGTAGATGTGGATCAAGTTGCAGTGGACGCAGCAGCTGAACAAGTTAAAGCTGGCGCAGTTACTGTTGCTCGTGGAAACTATGCAACTGATGCTAACAAACTAGCAGCAGTTCAAACATATGTTACTTCACTTGTAACTGAAAAAGACGTAGTAGCAACAGTAGTTGCTGGTAAAACTGCTGGTGAATATGCTGTGACACTTACTAAAGGTGAAGCAAAAGCAGAGAAAACTATCGCTGTAACATTTGACTTCGCAGCAGACGATCGCTTTGTTACTGAAGTTAATGCATTGAACGCTACACAAGTTGAAGTTAAGTTTAGCACAGCTGTAGATGCAAGTGATATTGCTAACAAAGTATCTATACAAGGCGTGAAATTCACTTCTCAGTCTTTGTCACAAGATGGAAAAACTCTTTCATTAACTGCTGAGAAACCAGTTAACGCTACAAAAGCAACAGTTGTTGTTGAACCGATTAAAACAAAAGCAGATGCAAAAATTAAAACAGATAAATATGTTTCCACAATTACTTATAAAGATGAAGTAGCTCCGACAATTGCAAGCGTTGAAGCGAAAACAAGCGGTAACGTTGCAACTAACCTTACTTTGAAAACTTCAGAGCCAATTAAAGCTACTGGACTTGTTAAAGTGAACGGAACTTATGTAACTCCAGTATTTACAGATTCAACTACTATTTCAGTTTCTGGGCTTGCACTTGAAGCTGGAAAAACACACACAATCGAACTAGTTAACATTGAAGACTTGGCTGGTATTAAAACAGTTTCAACTTCAGCTAACTTTACTGTAAGCGTTGATGCAGCTGCTCCAGCGGCTACACTTTCAGCAAAAGGTGAAAAACAAATCCTAGTTACTTTTAACAAATCAATGGATGTTAAATCTGTTCAGAATGCTATAGTAAGTGGATCTGTTAAAGATGAAGCATTAAATACTATTGCAACAGGTACAGTAACTGCTGTAGAAGGTTCAAACGATACACAGTTCTTGATTCCAGTAACAGCTGAAAACGTTTTTGCGAATAAAGCGAGCAGAACGTTGACTGTCGTATTGACAGATGCAAACAAAGATAAATTAGGTAATAAAATTGCAGCTACTACACAGAATGTAACACTTACAAAAGACACTGTGAAACCAGTAGCAACTGGCTATAAAGTAATCAAAGACGACGCTGGTAAAGTTACTTCAGTTGAAGTTGACTTCAGCGAAGGATTAGCTGCAGGAACACCTGCATTACCAACAATCGTTAGCGAAAATGGTGTAGCTGTATCGAACTTACTTGGTGGATTCACTACAACAGTTAAAGCAGGAGATACAAAAGTAGTTTATACTGCTAAAACTCCAGCTGTAGTGTCTGGTAAATATGCATTATCATTTGCGAAAGAATTAGTTTCTGACCAAGCGGAGACTGCTAACAAATCAGACGCATTCAACTACACAATTGATTTCGGTCAAGCAGAAACTGCAACTACATTCGAATTAACTTCTGCAAATGCAGTGAAAAATGTTATTACAGTAACATTCCCAGAAGCTGTTAAAGGTGGAGCAGTTGCAAATTCTGCAACAGACCTTGCTAATTATTCTTTGGCTGGTAAACCACTAGCGGAAGGAACAACGATTACATTAGATAGCGCTCAAAAAGTAGCAACAATTACTTTACCAGCTGGATCTGTTGAGAAGACTGATCAAGCAGCTGTGTTTACAGTAGCAAACATCCAGTCTACATCTGGTAAAACATTAAAAACTTACACAAAAACAGTAGGTGTTGAAGATAATGTTGCACCAGTACTATTAAGTGCAAAAGTACTTGACGATAAATCAATCGAATTGACTTACAGCGAGAACGTTGACCTAATTGGTAGCGATGTAGGTGCTGACTTCACGATTATGGAAGGTACAACTGCTATCAATCTTGAAGCAAAAGAATTAAAAGCAAGTAAAGTATCTGGCTTCCCTACAAAAATTAAAATTACAATTGATAAAGCTGTAGTTGGTGGCGCATCAACTACTCTAGATATTACAAAAGATATTACAGTTGAAACAAAAGCATCTGCTATTGTTGTAGACAAAGAAACAACTCCGAACACTCAAAAATCCGGAGTTAAAGTAACTGCTTCAAAACAGTAAATATTTAGCTGCTACTTTATAATGCAATTCAAAAAAGCGGAACAAGCTCATTACGAGCTCGTTCCGCTTTTTCAAATCTACCTACTTACTTATTCAAAGCCTCAGCTTTTTCAAACTCCAACTCTAATTGTTTCATATACTCTTCCATGCTGATTGCTTTTTTGATAACGTCAGCAGGAACTTTGATTTCTTTTACTGCGTTAAAGTTGCTGAATGTTCCTTCAAGAAGTAATTTGATAGAGATTGTATCCTCATCCACCGTCATTGTAATATTTGCAACTGCAGATGTATCAAGTGGGAACAATGTCTTTTTATCGATTGTAGAAACAACATAGAATTCCTCGATGTTGAAATCTAGACCCTCAAGACCAATTACTTCTTCAGTAATTTCTCCCTCAGTAGCCTCTTCTTCAACGACAACTGCTTCATCAGTAACAGTTTCTTCAACAACTGCTTCTTCAGTAGCTTCTACAGCTACTTCTTCGATAACTTTCGTTTCTTCAGTTTTAGCTTCTTCAGTTACAGGAGTAGCTTTTACATCTTCTGATACAACTGGTTCAGTTAAGCCTGATCCTAGAAGTAAAGAAGTTACTTCTTCCATCATAGAAGCGAATTCTTCGTTAGAAATAGTTTGTGTCATTACATATACATCATCGTATTCAAAGATGTTAACGCCTTTAGTGAATTTCTTTTGTAGCTCTTCTAATTGTGCAAGTAGATCTGTTTGTGTTGAAAGATCAAGTAAACCTTTTGTTAGTTCATCGTCATGCTTGACCCATACATCACCGATTTGTTGGAAATAACCATCTTTTGTGAGGTACATAGAAGAAACATCTTCAATTGCTTCTCCTGCAAAGTCTGTTGATGCTTTAGTAATTGTATAGAATGATAGTGGCTCGTTGATTTGGTCCATCTTGATATCCATAAGCATGCTGATTGCTTCATTTTCTTCAAGAGATGACTCCATTTTCATGTCCATTGTTAATGCTGAAGAAACACTTTTCAAGTCAGCTGCAGCTGATTTTGCTAAGAATGCAGCGACGTCTTGTACACGGTTTGTCGTAACGGTAACCGTTTTTTGATCTTCAGAAACTTCAACTTCGAAACCTTCTAAAGTTGCTAAAAACTCACCAGAAACATAGTTTCCTGCGTTTTGCAAAGTAAGAGGGAATTCAGTGTCCGCTTTCTTGCCGTCTACTTCAATCGAACTTGCAGCTGCATTGAAATCAACAGTCAAGTACGTGTTTGTTACGTTAACTTTACCTGATTTGTCCTTAGCAACTTTATAGCCAGCTTCCTTAAACAAATCTTCCACCGGAATTAAAACTTGATCGTGTGACATAAAGGGTTGCTCGTAGCTAGTAACCTCGACGCCATCTACTACTAACTTCATTGCGGATGATTGTGCAGCCGCTGATCCGTGTGGCAATGCGAACGATAGTGCGAAAACGAACGCCAATGCCCATGTAATAATCTTCTTCATTGAAATAAAACCCCCATCAAATTATTGGTAAAAAACCTACTAAGTTGTAAGTATACTACCATTTACGAGTATATTCCAGAAAGGTTTCACTTATTACGAAATTAATCTGAATTTATTATTGTCATTTAAGTAGTTTGATAGATTTAACAAAGGGTATCTGTATATAAATGAATTATTAAAAAACTCTAAGTCGTTTCTGGAAAGGTGGTGAATTGAGTGAAGAGAATATTTATTGTTTGTGTGACTTGTATAACATTCTTTCTCGTATCACCAACTTTTGTTCATGGTGAAAAAATGCCGATAGAAAAGTCTGATGGCTTATTGGCTGGTACTTTGAAGAATGTCGGTGCAGAGTTAAAAACCACAACAGAGTCAATTGGAATGGTAGTAGAGGAGTCGGTGCATGGCGCTGGAGAAACGGTTAAAGACACAGTTGTTTTTGCAGAACAGACTGTTAAGAGTTTGTCTGAGCCAGCGAAAAGTGAAGCTGAAATTTCACTACTAAAAAATACAAAAAGTTTACTAGAAAACACGGTTGGCAACACTTTACCTGTTGTGGAAAAAACGACTGAAGCAGTAACTGAAACGATTAGAACTACGTCAACTGAAGTAACGAATACTGTAGATTCTATCGTAAATGAATTACCGGAAATGCCTGTGGTCACTCCAGTTGTTGAAGGAGTAAAAGAATTAGGGAAGCAAACAACGACTGAAGTGCTGAAAACGGTCAATCTGACAGTGGATTCTGTTGTAGCTGAATTGCCGACTGTCCCTGTTGTTACCCCGGTTGTAAAGGAAGTTGGAAATACGGTTAAGGAGACGGTTTCTGCGGTTCAACCAATTCAGGTAAAACCAGTTGCGGATGAAACAGAAAAAATTTCGGACAGTATTCCAATAGATGCAGTTGTAGAGACTAACGAGACGGTAAGTAAAGAACCGCAAAATGATAGCGGGACAATTAGTATGGAGAGCGATAAATCCTACCAAAGACAATTAAACGCAACACGTATAATTCTAGTGGAAGAAACAACTGATTTGATTAAACAGGAGGAACCTGTAGTGGAAGAACAGGCAGGCCTTAGTGATAGACCGAATAGACTTCCTGATGAAGCGGAAATAGTTAGTGCTCTTCCTATTTCAAAAGATTCTTCAAATCTCGTTTCTATGAAAATAGTAGCGCCTCAACTATCAAATTATACGGGTGGTGACTCTGTTAACTTCCAAAAAGAGGTGGATCAAAAGTCTACTCTGCCAACCGAACCCCGACAAAAATGGAAAGATCTTTCGGTAGCTACCATAACATCGTCCATGTCCTCAATAGCAACTTCTCCATTACAAATAAGTGGACACAATGATTTTGGGTTTGGGGTAGTAGTTGATGTATTTTTATTACTTATTTCAAATGGTAGGCAATGGATGCCATCAGATGACCATGCGATGATTCAATGGACACATGCTCCTCCAGGGCAACCGCCGCAACAAACTCCTTTTTTAAATGTGAAACAAACATAATAAAAAAGGAGAGGAATAATAATGAAAAACAATTGGATGAAGTATACTGGGGTCACTTTAGGGATGTGCTTGACACTGAGCTTCTTCCCCTCATTTGTGAATGCGGATGAAACAGGAGAAGATAACTCGTTGAATTTGGATATTAACCTACTGAATGACAAGGAAGATAAGGCAACAATTGTGGATATTCAAGCGGATAATATTCCGATTTTAGGAGACCTGAAAGCACAGATTCCAGCAAAAAGTCCAGTCTCTGCGAATACCAGCGATGTAGGAGAGGATAATCAACAGAAATCTGCCCTTGCAACAATCGAATTGACCAATCCAGATGGGTTAATCGACGATCTGAATGTCTCCGTCATGGAACAAAGCAGTATGCGAGACGAGAACTCTGCTGCAAGCAAAAGCTCACTCGCATCGGTCAACTTATCGACACCGATCACAAACGAAGTCGAGTTGGATGTTCTTCTTTCAGATGCACAATCAGGCGATGAAACCTCATCGTATGATGGTGGATTAGTGGAGTTGAATGCAGAAGATCTGCCAGTACTCGGAGAAGTACATGCAGGCGTTTTGGATAGTCACTATAAAAACGCTGAGGAAAGTACATCATTGTCATCTGGTTTGATCCAAGCCGATTTAGATGATGGGTTATTGGATGAAACTTCAGTTGATGTCCTCTCTGTGGATAAATCCATGAATGAGGAAAGTAGTCAACAATCAAAGGCTTTAGCATCTGTCAAAGCAGATGACAATTCACTTGGTGGACTAATCGACGATCTGAATGTCTCCGTCGTGGAGCAAAGCAGCATGCAAGATGAGAACTCTGCTGCAAGCAAAAGCTCACTCGCATCGATTGACTTATCGACGCCGATCACAAACGAAGTCGAGTTGGATGTTCTTCTTTCAGATGCACAGTCAGGCGATGAAACCTCATCGTATGATGGTGGATTAGTAGAGTTGAATGCAGAAGATCTGCCAGTACTCGGAGAAGTACATGCAGGCGTTTTGGATAGTCACTATAAAAACGCTGAGAAAACTACATCATTGTCATCCGGTTTGCTACAAGCCGATTTAGATGATGGGTTATTAGATAAAACTTCAGTTGATGTTCTTACGCTAGACAGGAACACAGATGGAAATATGACATCTACTAAACATAGCGGTGTTTCATTAATTGTTGGGAACGATACAATTGGAAATATCAACGTCGATATCCTAACAAATGAAACTATTCAGCCCGTTGCTGCTGTGGAGCAGCCCGGTTTAACCGAAGGAGATACTGAACTCACTCCACCTATAGATGATGCAACTGGCTTAACGCCAGATGAAGGTGGAGATGTCGCAACCCCAAATGAAGAAACAGTTTCACCACCAAAGACTGAAGATGTGACCGGTTTAAAACCAGGCTCTGACGCAGGTGGTGTGTCACCCAATGTAAATATAGAGGAGCAAACGCCGAGTACTGTGACCGAGGGAATTCCACTGAATGAAAATGCGGAAGGCGTAAGTGACGATACAGTCGGAATAACACACAGTGAAGACAGTGCCAGTTCAGCATCAGAGGAGGAAACTGATGGTATAGTATGGGCCGCAACTGATTCTAATGCAATGTCAGAAGCTATTGCAATGGATACAATTGGCATGAAACAAAATCCTCCATCCAGCAATGGAATGGGACAAGTATTGCCGAAAACGGGAGGGTTTTTCGATAGTATAATCCTTTCTTTACTAGCCTTGTTTCTTCTTGCAACTGGACTGGGTATCCGTCGATTTGCTCATTAATCCAAGTGATTTCAAGAGCAAGGGAGCGGATGCGTAGATGAAAAAAACAATGAAATGGCTAGGAAACATTATGATTATGACGAGCATTTTTTTGCTGGTGTGGTTGATTGCGGGAAATATGACTAGCAAACAGCAGCAAAACCACCTTTTAGATGCTTTCGATTCGGTCAAAGCGGAAGCCGATTTTGATAGGACTATACCAACTGATGAACAAGGACCTTCTGGTGGGGAAAAACAAGAATCCAGTGGAATTGAAGGGGTATTGTCCATTCCCGTCATCAATCTTGAGTCTCCAGTGCTGTATGGAGCCGATCCAGTTAGCCTAAGTAGAGCGTTGGGTGCTGTAGCGGATATGGATAAGCCAGGTGAGTTAGATGGCAGTTATGCTATCGCAGGTCACCAAGCCCATGTGTTTGGTGCGTTCTTTAATCGTCTTCATGAAGTTGAAGTTGGTACTCGCTTCATTTATGAAACAGTTGAAGAATCCATGGAATTCGAAGTGTTTGATGTGAAAGTGGTCAAGCCGAATGAAGTGAATGTCCTTGACCGAAAAAAAGGTGTCGCGCTGCTCTCGCTAATTACGTGCTATCCTGCGAACTCGAACAAATATAGACTTGTAGTCCAAGCGAAGAGAGTGGATGCGGTGACACCATAACGAACCTTAGAAATCAGTAACCCCCTTAATGTCACATAGTTGACAATGAGGGGGTTTTTCTTTGAATTGTGTCAGGATTGTTGTGATGACTGTCACCACACATGTGAACAGTTTGTGAAAGCCTTTGCAAGTTGTTTGACAACACAAATCTATAAGCTATTATAGGAAGAGTAATAGATGATAATTGTTCTCACTATGGATTCTTCCCGTGTGGAGGGAGGAGGTATTGTGTTTTGAAACATCGATTAGCCATACCACTTTCATTTCTCATTTTTTTTAGTGTTGTTTTTGGTTCTTATACACCTAATGCTCACGCAGCCGAACTCTCGGATGGTACATATGTTGTCGACTACGAAATGTTGCAAGCTGAGAATGATTCCGTATCGATTGCAAATGATTATTTTGAAAAACCGGCAACGCTGACGATTGATAAAGACGGGCAGTATTTACAATTCACAGTGAACCATGCTAAATGGATTAAATTCATAAAATCGGCAAATGGTGAATCATTTGCTGACGTGAATATGGTCAGTGAAGATCTTGAGAATGATAAGCGCGTCATTGCATTTAAAGTAGACGGAGATAGTACAGAGCCGTTGCTGTTACAAATGCATGTTGTCATTGAAGAGATGGAGCCGTCGTATGATCACAAGTACTCGGTCCGTTTGAATCTAGATGTAGAAACAATGGAATTGACAGACGCTCCTGCGGTTGTTGTTAATACACCTGTTGCCGAATCAAAATCTGTTGACACGATTGAAAAGAAAGATGAGCCAACAAGTAGCACAGCACTTATTTATGTATTGCTCGCAATAATCGCTATCATTGCGATTATTTTTGTGCGCAAGTTCAGTTCCGCGAAGAAAGTAAAAAAATAAACCATTAAAAGGGGATTAACGAATGAAAAAGCAACTAATGATGTTATTTTCAGCACTACTCGTTCTATTTACTGTACTACCTGCTAGCCAATTCGAAGCAGCTGAAGTAACTACACCGGTGAAACAAGAATTTGAACTACCACTTGATATATTGCAAGTTGAAAATGATGATAAATCAGCAACAGCACAATATGTGAAAAGCCCTGCGAAAATTGTTGTTGAAGACGGCAAAACTTTCGCATACGTAACATTATTAAGCAGTAAATGGTGGCAGTCACTGAAAGTCCAAACAAAACAACCAGGTACATTTAAAGAAACAAACTTCGCAGATGCAGAAGTAATCAGTGAAGATAAGGCAGCGGATACTAGACTTGTTAAATTTGAAGTTCAAGATCTTAGTAAAGAATTGAATGCTAAAATCCATATTATCGTAACGGGTGTACCAGGCCTAGGCGAGTATGACCACAGCTATGATATCCGTTTGAAATTCGATGACAGCAAAACTCCGGTAGTACCAGAAGTACCGGAAGTAACTCCTGAAAAACCGGAAACTCCCGAAGTACCCGTAACACCAGCACCAGAAGTAATTAAAGACGGTGCATATACAATCGATTACAAAGCATTGCATGAAGAAGAAGATAAAGATTCATCAATGACTAGATACCTTGAAACACCAGCAGCACTTTCTGTGAAAGACGGTAAAAACCTTGTTACAATGACACTTACGAACAATGAACAAATTACCGCTTTCCAAGTAGAACAAGCTGGTAAATTCGTAGATACAACTGTTGTAAAAACAGATGTAGAAGCAAACACAAGAGTTGTTGAATTTGAAGTAGCTGATTTATCAACAATTATCAATGCTAAATTCACAGTATTTGTAGCAGCAGCGAACCACACAGGGAACTATACTGTACGTCTTGCTTTTGACAAAGCAACTATTAAACCAGTTGTAATAGAAGAAGTACCTGGTGAAGAAGTAGAAACGCCTGTTGAAGTAGTACCCGTAACATTTAAAGATATTGACAAAACATGGGCAAAACCTTACATCGAGTCACTTGCATCAAAACAAATCGTTAAAGGAAAAACGGCTACAACGTTTGCTCCAAATGATCAAATTACAAGAGCACAATTTGCCATCCTATTGTCACGTGCACTTGAACTTCCGAAACAAGATTATAAAGGAACATTCTCTGACGTAACAAAAAACATGGACTGGATCGTTTACGAAGCTGAAGCAGCAAGCCGTGCAGGTATCATAAGCGTAACTGATGGGAAATTCCGTCCGAATGAAGCAATTACACGTCAACAAATGGCTACTATGATTATCCGTGCAATTGAATACAAAGATGCAAGTGTACTAGAAGGCGTGAAAAATGGTGTTGCGTTTGCAGATGCGAAAGACATTACTGCATATGCAAAAACATCTGTCGACTTGGCAGCTGGTCTTGGTATCATTGGCGGTAAAGAAGTAAAAGGTAAACAACTATTCGAACCAAAAGCAAACGCGACACGCGCACATGCTTCTAAAATGGTTTATTACTTACTCGAAACACTTCAAAAATAATTTTATACAATCAATCAATGCCGGCGTCACTGCACCATTTGTGACAGCCGGCGTTGTACTGATTAAAATGTTTTCGGTAAAGGAGATAATGATTTGAAAAAAAAATCCGTATTTATGATGACAGTATTATTCGCTTTATTTACGATACTTCCCACAATTGCACCTGACAAAGCAGCTGCGGCTTCCAAATATGCCGATGGCGAGTACACGGTTCCGTTTACAGTGTTAAAAGATACAGGTAATGAGCAATCGACGACAGCTGACTATATGGTTAGTCCGGCGAAAGTAACCGTTCAAAACGGTAAAACGTATGCCGTTGTTACATTGAAAAACAGTTCTTGGTGGCAATACTTTAAAGTGCAAGCAGGCGGTGGATTTGCCGATGTACAAGTAGTAAGTAATGATACGGCAAATGATAAACGCGTTGTGAAATTTGAAGTGACAGACATTGAGCAATTGGTAAATGCCAAAATTCATGTCATTGTAACGGGCATACCCGGTTTTACATATGACAACAAATACGATATCCGCTTCAAATTTAACAGTTCCAATATCCCTTTAGCGCCTGTCGCCGGGCAGCCCGCAACACCTCCAGCGTCTAAACCAACACCTAAACCAGTACAACCAACACCGAAACCAACGCCCAAACCTTCAGTAACGGAAAAGGCGACTGCAACACCTAAACCAGTTGAAAACAAACAGGCTGTAACAAAAGTAGAAACGAAAACTGAAGAAAAAAACGAAGCGAAACCAGTAGAATCTAAAGAAGTTGCGAGTGAAAAGTCAGCTACAACAGCAGAAGAAAAAGCGACTGTTGAGACTGAGCAATCGAAAGAAGAAGCTGAGTCTGTGGCGAGTGAAGAAGAAATCGTTGCCGAAGATCAAGCAGCGGCAGAAAAAGAAGAAGAGTCATCTGAAGTAACGAATGAAGCAAACGAGGCTGAAGTTGAAGCAGATTCAATATCTGAGTCGAATTCGAAATCTATATGGTATATCGTCATTTTCTCGATACTTATTCTTGGTGGAGTTATTGTCTTTGCTATGAGACAGCGCACACGGACTGAAAAGTAAGAGGTACATGGTAGTCGGGTCTTGAGAACGAAAGCGAGACCCTTTTTTACATAAGCTACAAGGAGTTGTTAATGAACATGCGAAAAGCACGTAATCTTTTTTATATACTTCTAGCTACTGTAGTTCTAGCTGGTTGTTCGTCCCAAAAAGGCACTTCATCCAATGAAGAAAATACCGAACCAGCGGGTGAGCGGATCGTTGCTACAACGGTTGCGTTGACGGAAATTATGGATGCCCTAGAAATCGATTTAGTCGGGATACCATCAAGTTACAAAGACTTGCCGAAACGCTACACCGATGTACAAGAGGTCGGGAATCCGATGAGCCCAGACATGGAAATGCTTTTGTCACTGAAACCGACAGAAATATTATCTGTGACAACGTTGAAATATGATTTGCAAGAGATGTTTGACGAACGTGACATCGATATGACTTATGTAAATTTGGAAAGCATAGACGCAATGCACAGCGAAATCTTACATTTAGGTGAGAAGTATGATCGCGAAAAACAAGCGAAAGCGATTGTCGATCAATTCGAAGAGAAAGTTGCCGAAATTGATAAACTATCAGAAGGTAAAGCTCAGCCTACTGTGCTCATTTTACTTGGTATTCCAGGGAGTTATCTAGTTGCAACAGAACATTCCTATATCGGAGACCTCGTTAAGCGAAGCGGCGGTAAAAATGTCATTACAGGAGAAAAAGTAGAGTTTCTTTCTTCTAATACAGAATACTTACAGCAAGCAAAACCGGATATCATTTTAAGAGCTTCACATGGTATGCCAGAACAGGTCATTCAAATGTTTGACGATGAGTTCAAATCGAATGACGTTTGGCAACATTTCGAAGCTGTTAAAAATGACCGTGTCTATGATTTAGACGAACTTCTATTTGGAACAACAGGCAGTTTAGCAGCAGTCGAAGCATTGGGCGAACTGCAAAAAATGTTGTATCCAAACTAAAGGCAGGGATAATAATGTTACGGAAAAATAAAAAGGCGCTCAGTTTTATCAGCGTCATTATTCTACTCATACTAGTTAGCATTCAATCTGCACTAATGGGAAGTATTAAAGTCACGCCGTACGAACTGATTCATGGACTAATAACGGGGACAAATGATCAGGTTGCTATCATTAAGGATTTGCGGCTTCCACGAATTCTAATCGCTCTATTTGCAGGAGCAGCTTTATCCGTGGCGGGTGTACTATTGCAAGCAGTAATGCGTAACCCATTAGCAGACCCAGGAATAATTGGTGTTTCTGCGGGTGCCGGGTTTATGTCCATAGTTGTTGTCGCTTTTTTTCCAACACTGTACTTTTTCGTTCCCCTTTTTGCTTTCTTGGGTGGAGCTTTGGCATTTTTCCTCGTGTACTCACTGTCCTGGAGATCCGGGCTTGATCCACTGCGCATGATTTTAATCGGAATAGCGGTGAATGCCTTATTCACAGGGCTGAGCCAAGGACTTGGTTTTAGCGGAAGTGCACTTACACAATCGATGAGTCAAGTGATGACCTCGACGCTTACGATGAAAAAGTGGAGTGATGTCGATGTACTCATTTTATATGGGACGATTGGCCTCGTGTTGGCGTTTGTCGTTTATTCGTGGTGCAATTACTTGGCGTTAGATGATAAGACTGCGAAAAATTTAGGGGTTAATGTAAATCTAGCGAGATTAGTGATTTCGTTAGTGGCTGTTCTGCTTGCTTCAGTTGCAACTGCAGTTGCAGGTCTATTTGCATTTGTCGGCTTGCTTATACCTCATATTGGACGGTCATTGGTGGGAACGGACCACAAAGTGCTAATTCCGTTTTCAGCACTGGCAGGGGCCTTGCTGATCTTAACGGCGGATACGTTAGGCCGAACGATTATAGCACCTAATGAAATCCCGGCATCTATCATTATGGCTGTCATCGGGGGACCTTTCCTCATATTCTTGCTGAGAAAGAGTGATCGTATTTATGGACATTAAGGCTATTACTTTCTCCTACGATAAAAAAGTAAATACGTTGCATGGCGTCAACAGTACGATTGATAGTGGGAAAGTGACGACGATTATCGGGCCAAATGGTTGTGGGAAATCGACACTACTTAGTGTGATGGCCAATAATAATCATCCGCAAAGTGGACAAGTTCTATTAGAGGGCAAAGCACTCTCTGATTTTAAACCGAAGGAACTGGCGAAAAAATTAGCCGTTGTGCATCAGCAAAATAATGCCCCATCCGATATGACCGTCGAAAAACTAACAGGTTATGGCCGGATTCCATATAAGAGTTTGTTCACTTCAGCGACAGATGACGACCAACAGGCAATTGAGTGGGCGCTCGCGTGTACCAATCTGACAGATAAGCGAACAGTACCAATAGACGAATTGTCTGGAGGTCAAATGCAGCGCGTTTGGATTGCGATGGCGCTAGCGCAAAAAACGCCCTTCCTGCTATTAGATGAACCGACGACTTATCTTGATATTTATTACCAATATGAATTGTTGGAACTGATTAAGGGCTTGAATCGCACACATGGTATGTCAATCGTCATGGTTTTACACGATATTAATCAGGCGATACGTTATAGTGACATCATTATTGCGATGAAAGATGGGAAAATCGTTGCCAAAGGTACACCTAGTGAAGTTATCACCGTTCAAACTGTAAAAGAAATTTACGGGGTTGATGTTGTTGTGAAAAACGATAAAGAAACAGGTATGTACATCATTCCAATAGGGATTTGACTCACGTAGGTGACTGTCGTCCTCATAAGTAACCACTCCAGTAAACGCCTCTGGAGTGGTTTTTTATTGTCTAGACTCCAGCCGCTAGCCCCTGGGCCGTTGAAAAAGTCTCAATATATGGTGAAAATGGGGGATCCCGCTAATATCGCTTCAGCGCTTTGTGGATGCCTCCCGCGATAAGCCAGAAAGAAGACCACTTTCAGTCTTATCGCTCCGGCTACCACGAAGTCGCGCCTTCGCTGGATGGTCTATGTAGAAAGTGCATTTCGGTATCGGTATGACATCTAGAAATACGGTTTGCTTCAAACATGCGAATGCATTTAACAACAGTCGCAATATCTGGAACGAATCAGAAATCCTGCTAATACCGCTTCTGCGCTTTGTGGATGCCTCCCGCGATAAGCCAGAAAGGAGACCACTTTCGGTCTTATCGCTCCGGCTACCACGAAGTCGCGCCTTCGCTGGATGGTCTATGTAGAAAGTGCATTTCGGTATCGGTATGACATCTAGAAATACAGTTTGCTTCAAAAATGGTAATGCATTTAACAACAGTCGCAATTTAGGGAACGAATCAGAAATCCTGCTAATACCGCTTCTGCGCTTTGTGGATGCCTCCCGCGATAAGCCAGAAAGAAGACCGCTTTCCGTCTTATCGCTCCGGCTACCACGAAGTCGCGCCTGTACGGTTTGCTTCAAACATGGGAATGCATTTAACAACAGTCGCAATATAGGGAACGAATCGGAAATCCTGCTAATATCGCTTCTGCGCTTTGTGGGTGCCTCCCGCGATAAGCCAGAAAGAAAACCGTTTTCAGTCTTATCGCTCCAGCTACCACGAAGACGCGCATGCGCTGGATAAATCTATGTTAGAAAGTGTATTTCATTGTCGGAGATAAGACCTGCAGTCTGTAGTACGTCTTTCTTCAATGAGATTAGTATCAAATAGTAATCACATTATAATCTAAGTCTATACATCTCAAAATCACTTTCAATAATGAAAACTCCAGCGCAGGCGCGGCAAAGGGGTAGCCGAAGCCATGAGACTGGATGCGAAGCGCCAATCCAGGCTCATGGCGAGAGGCATCCCCAAAGCGTCAAGCGATCTACAATCTTCACTCCGAATCACACTCTCTCAATAACGCAAGCACTAGCGCAGGCGCGGCAAAGGGGTAGCCGAAGCCGTGAGACGGGATGCGAAGCGCAAATCCTGGCTCATGGCAAGAGGCAATCCCCAAAGCGCCAAGCGATCTACAATCCACACACCAGATCACAACTCTCTCACTAATGAACAACCCCATCGTGCTGAGCAGGCGATTGTGCTTTTTAAGCTTTTAGAAAAGTACTCATATCGGAAAAAATCATTGAAAATTGAATTCATGAAAAATAAATTTAAAAGTTTTTTAAATGTGCTATATGTGATATATCGCTGTATAACTGACGTGTAAGCGGATACATTTAAATCTACTATTCATAATTGGCTAACAATTTTAAAAACACTGTTGACTCCAGTGGGTATCCAAGATATGATGACATCAATCCAATTCAGTTCGTGATTCAATTCACAAACTACATAACCTAGACAACTAGATAAACAGATGTAAACATGTAAGTGATTTGATTAGGGGTGAGTACAATGGAAAAACCAATGAGAAGTGACATGATTAAAAAAGGTGTAGACCGTGCACCGCATAGAAGTCTGCTGTACGCAACGGGCGTTAGAATGAAAGATATGCACAAACCTTTCATCGGTGTATGTAACTCATATATTGATATTATTCCAGGTCATATGCATTTGAATAAATTCGCGGAAGTCGTCAAAGAGGCGATTCGTGAAGCAGGCGGTATCCCGTTCGAGTTCAACACAATCGGTGTTGATGATGGGATTGCAATGGGACATATTGGTATGCGTTATTCATTACCAAGCCGTGAACTCATCGCAGACTCTGCAGAAACGGTTATCAACGCTCACTGGTTCGACGGCGTATTCTACATTCCAAACTGCGACAAAATTACGCCAGGCATGTTGATGGCAGCAGTTCGCACGAACGTTCCATCCGTATTCGTCTCAGGCGGACCGATGGAAGGCGGTGTATCATCGACTGGTAAGCCTTTATCACTCGTTTCGGTATTCGAGGGTGTTGGAGCTTACAAACAAGGTACGATGACAGCTGAAGAGCTGCTAGACATTGAACAGAGTGCATGTCCTACATGCGGATCTTGTTCAGGAATGTTCACAGCGAATTCCATGAACTCGTTAATGGAAATGCTGGGAGTGACAGTTCCGGGTAACGGAACGATCGTTGCCACTTCGGATGAAAGACATAGACTCATTAAAGAAGCAGCGGAACATCTTGTTCGCATGGTGAAAGAAGATGTTAAACCGCGTGACATTATAACGAAAGAAACAATCGATGATGCATTTGCACTTGATATGGCAATGGGCGGTTCTACAAACACAGTCCTCCATACACTGGCAATCGCACACGAAGCAGAAATCGAATACGATGTTCGTGATATCAACAAAGTTGCTGAACGTATTCCTTATTTATCCAAAATTAGTCCATCTTCTGACTACACAATGCATGATGTTCATCTTGCTGGCGGTGTCAGTGCAATTATTAAAGAGCTCTGTGAAATCGAAGGAGCCGTCAGTCCAAACCGGATGACGATTACAGGTAAATCGCTTTATGAAAACGTAAAAGATTCTCATATTCTCAATGATGAAGTCATTCGACGTCACGATAATGCATACAGTCCTGTAGGTGGCTTGTCCGTTCTATTCGGTAATATTGCACCGGACGGTGGCGTCATCAAAGTAGGAGCCGTTGACCCATCGATTACAGAGTTCCGAGGAAAAGCCATTGTGTTTGAATCTCAGGAAGATACACAAGAAGGAATCGACAACGGAACAGTAAAAGCGGGTGATGTTGTTGTTATTCGTTACGAAGGTCCGAAAGGTGGACCGGGAATGCCAGAAATGCTCGCACCTACTGCAGCAATTGCAGGACGTGGGCTGGCAACGAAGGTAGCACTCATTACAGACGGACGTTTCTCAGGGGCATCTCGTGGTATCTCGATTGGCCACATTTCACCTGAAGCGGCTGAAGGCGGACCTATCGCACTAGTCGAAAATGGTGATATCATCTCAATCGATTTAACAAATCGGACAATTGAACTTGAAGTTTCCGATGAAGAACTAGAAAAACGAAGAGCACACTTAAAACCATTCGAACCTAAAATTAAAAAAGGCTATCTAGCTAGATATTCAGCGCTTGTCACATCTGCAAGTACAGGCGGAGTTATGAAAATTTAATAGTGAAAATCAATGATGGGGCAAAAGTAATTAGAACCTGTATTCACAGAGAGCCGGTAATGCTGGAAGCCGGTAATACAACTAGTTGCGACATCACCCCGGAGTGGATTGCTGAAATTATAGTAGGCAATCCCGGGCGTAGAGAAATCGGCGCTCGTTATATAAAGAATAGACCTAGTCTATTCATGAGGCGGCTAGATTGCTGCGAACAAGGGTGGTACCATGAAAAGTTTTTTCATCCCTATGTAAAGGAGAAGTTCTTTGCGTGGGATGAAAAGGCTTTTTTTTTCGACAAGAAGATTGATTATTCAAAAGTAGAAGTAAGGAGGAGTTTATAGATGAATGCTGAAGTTCAAACGAAGCAAGCAGTAGAGGAAATGGCGCCAGAGACTGTGCAAGAGCCACAACAGACCAAACAACCGAAAGATGGGTCTGCTGTACTCATTCAAGCTTTGAAGGATCAGGGTGTCGAAGTTATTTTCGGTTATCCTGGAGGAGCTGTACTACCGATTTATGATGCATTGTATCAAAACCCTATTTCCCACATACTTGCACGTCACGAACAAGGCGCAATTCATGCGGCTGAAGGATATGCTCGTGTTTCAGGAAAACCTGGCGTCGTCATTGCGACATCTGGACCTGGCGCGACAAACTTGGTAACTGGAATTACGGATGCAATGATGGATTCACTGCCACTTGTTATTTTCACTGGGCAAGTTGCCAATACAGTCATTGGTACTGATGCGTTCCAAGAAGCGGATATTATTGGGATCACGCAACCAATCACAAAGCATAACTACCAAGTGAATGATGTATCTGACTTCCCAAGAATTATCAAAGAGGCATTCCACATTGCTTCAACAGGACGCCCAGGACCGGTACTCGTTGATATTCCTAAAAATATTGCAACGGGGCTCTTCATTCCAACCGGAGACTTGGACGCGGAAGTAGATTTACCAGGTTATCAGCCGACAACGACTCCGAACTATTTACAAATACAAAAAGCAGCAGAAGCCATTTCACAAGCGAAAAAACCACTGATCCTAGCAGGTGCAGGTATCTTGCATGCACAGGCGATGGATGAATTGAAAGAACTCGTAGAGAAACATCAGATTCCCGTAACAAATACACTTCTTGGCCTTGGCAGTATCCGTGGAGATCATGAACTATTCCTAGGAATGGCCGGTATGCATGGAACAGTGACATCCAATATGGCCATTAGTGAGTGTGATGTACTTGTCAATATCGGCGCGCGTTTCGACGACAGATTGACAGGCAATCTGGCATCATTCGCACCAAACGCGAAAATTATACACATCGATATCGATCCTGCTGAGATCGGCAAAAATGTACCGACAGAAATCCCAATCGTGGCAGACGCCAAAGAAGCATTACAAGCGTTGCTGAAACAACAATTCAAGTCACCAGAAACAGAGACTTGGCTGACATACTTAAAAGAATCCGCCAAGAAGTTTCCACTGTGGTATGACAACGATGATGAAGGAACAATTCTTCCGCAACAAGCGCTTGAAATCATTCATCGTATTACGAAAGGCGATGCAATCGTCACAACGGATGTAGGACAGCATCAGATGTGGACGGCTCAGTACTATTCACTGAATAATCCAGATCATTGGGTAACCTCAGGCGGACTTGGCACAATGGGCTTTGGGTTCCCGGCGGCAATTGGTGCACAAATCGCCAAGCCGGATGCGCGTGTCATTGCAATTGTAGGAGACGCTGGATTCCAAATGACGGCGCAAGAGCTGTCGCTGTTACAAGAAATGCGCATTCCTGTGAAAATTATCATTCTCAACAATGGCTGTCTGGGAATGGTTCGTCAATGGCAAGAGACGTTTTACGAAAAGCGTTACTCACAATCATTGATGCCGGTTCAGCCAAATTTTGTGAAATTAGCAGAGGCGTATGACATTAAAGGCTATCGGATTGACACATTGGAAGAAGCGGAAGCGGTATTCCAAGAAGCACTGTTGTCTGATGAACCCGTTCTCATCGACTGCCGTGTGAAACAACTGGAAAACGTCTATCCGATGGTTGCACCAGGTAGAGGACTACATGAAATGATCGGGGTGAGTAAACTATGAAACGAGTTATTACGGTAACTGTTATCAACCAAAGTGGCGTGCTCAATAGGGTGACCGGCTTGCTGATGAAAAGGCAGTTCAATATCGAAAGTATCACAGTTGGTCACACCGAAATAGCAGGCAGATCGAAAATGACGTTCATCGTCAATGTGGAAGACGAACGGAAAATTGAACAGCTCGTCAAACAGCTGCAAAAACAAATTGATGTTCTTAAAGTTAATGACATAACGGATAAAGCAATCGTTATGCGTGAGTTAGCTCTAGTAAAAGTCATTTCACCTCCGCATGTTAGAAGTGAAATGAACAGCATCATCGAACCATTCAGGGCAACGGTTATTGACACTGGAAAAAATGTCGTCACGTACCAAGTGATTGGAAATCCGGAAAAGATCGAGGCGTTTATCGATTTGCTTAGACCATATGGCATTAAAGAATTGACAAGAACAGGCGCTACGGCATTTGTTCGTGAAACACAGAAAGTCCAATTACCTCAGTTATCTATTTTGAAATAAGAAAAGCGTAAGCGCCTGTTCAGAGGCGACAGGCATAAGATGGGCTGGCGAAGCGGCGTTCTTTGCCGCACAGCCGGACCGACTTATGACCCGAGCCTCTAGGCGCTGGAGTCTAGACAGCATTATACAAACTAAAAAAAACCAACTATTAGGAGGAAAACAATTATGGCTAAAATGTATTATAACCAAGATATCAACGAAGGACTTTTGAAAGATAAACTAGTAGCAATCATCGGGTACGGATCACAAGGTCATGCACATGCGCAAAACCTAAACGATTCTGGATTTAATGTTGTTGTGGGTGTTCGCCCAGGTAAATCATTTGATCAGGCAAAACAAGACGGACTAAACGTATTGACTGTGCGTGAAGCTGCTGAAAAAGCGGACGTTATCATGATTCTACTTCCGGATGAAAGACAAAAACAAGTCTATGACGAAGAAATCGAACCGGCACTTAAAGCAGGTAAATCACTTGTTTTCGCACACGGATTCAACGTTCACTTCGGCCAAATCGTTCCACCTGCTGATGTTGACGTATTCCTAGTTGCACCAAAAGGACCTGGACATCTCGTTCGTAGAACATTCGAAGCAGGCGCAGGTGTTCCAGCATTGTTCGCAGTGTATCAAGACGTTTCAGGCCAAGCGAAAGACGTAGCTCTTGCGTATGCAAAAGCGATTGGATCAGCACGTGGCGGCGTACTTGAAACGACGTTCAAAGAAGAAACTGAAACAGATCTATTCGGCGAACAAGCGGTACTATGTGGCGGACTGACTTCACTTGTTAAAGCAGGTTTTGAAACACTAGTTGAAGCAGGTTACCAACCAGAACTTGCTTACTTCGAAACATTGCACGAAACAAAACTGATTGTCGATCTTATGTATGAAGGCGGAATGGCAGGCATGCGCTACTCAATCTCAGACACAGCTGAGTGGGGAGATTTCGTTTCTGGACCTCGTATTGTTGACGCGGATACAAAAGCGCGTATGAAAGATGTACTAACAGACATCCAATCAGGTAAATTTGCAAGAGAATGGATTGCAGAAAATGAAAATGGGCGTCCGAACTTCAATCGATTTGAAGAAACAGAAGCACAACATGAAATTGAAGTAGTTGGCAAAAAGCTTCGCGCAATGATGCCTTTCGTCAACGAAGGTGCGAAATCAAAAGAGGAAGAAGTGGTGGGTAGTGCGAAAAATTGACATATTTGACACAACACTTCGGGACGGTGAACAATCTGCAGGTATTAACCTAAATACAGCGGAGAAATTAGAAATTGCACGACAGCTTGAGAAATTCGGGGCAACAATCATCGAAGCAGGGTTTCCTGCTTCATCCCCCGGTGATTTTGAAGCAGTGCAACGTATTGCAAATATAGTGAAAAAGTCGACGGTAACTGGTCTTGCCCGCGCAATGAAAAGCGATATCGAAACATCTTGGGAAGCACTTCGCGGTGCGGAACAACCTCATCTACATGTGTTTTTAGCAACTTCACCTATCCATATGGAATATAAGCTTCAGAAAACACCTGACCAGGTCGTCGAAATTGCAGTAGAAGCTGTAAAATATGCCCGCAAGTTCTTCCCGCAAGTTCAATGGTCTGCGGAAGATGCATTCCGTTCAGATCGGGAGTACTTAGTACGCATCATCAATCAAGTAATTGCAGCTGGCGCATCAGTTATTAACATTCCTGATACGGTCGGCTACGCAACACCTCAAGAATACGGTGCATTATTCAAGTTTTTGAAAGAAAACGTGACCGGTATCGATAAAGTGAAGCTTTCTGCACATTGTCATGATGACTTAGGCTTTGCTGTAGCCAACTCAATCGCAGCGATTGAAAATGGTGCGGACCAAGTCGAAGGTACAATCAATGGTATTGGTGAGCGGGCAGGAAATGCTGCGCTTGAAGAAATTGCTGTTGCACTCCATATCCGCAAAGACTATTACGGATTGGAAACAGGTATTAATCTACACGAAATTAAACGCACAAGCCAGCTCGTCAGCCAATTGACAGGCGTTGTCATTCAGCCAAACAAAGCAATTGTTGGTAAGAACGCATTCGCGCATGAGTCAGGAATTCACCAGGATGGCTACCTAAAAAATCGCCAAACATATGAAATCATTACTCCTGAATTAATTGGAGATAAAACTGAACCGCTTGCGCTAGGAAAACACTCTGGCAGACATGCATTTAGTGACCGTGCTATTTCAATGGGCTTCGATCTTAGTGCTGAGAAGTTAAATGAAGCGTTTGTCGAATTTAAGAAACTTGCAGACCGTAAAAAAGAAATTATAGAAGATGATCTATTTGTATTATTTACAGATCAACAAATTCAAAATAATGATGTACCTGTTTATAAATTTAAAGATGTTCAAGTTCAGTATGCAACTGCGAATGTTCCATCTGCAACCGTCACGGCTGTTAATCCGGACGGGGAAACGGTCACTGCGACAGCAACAGGTTCGGGATCAGTTGAAGCGATTTTTAATACGTTGGAACTACTTGTTGAAGGCGAAGTTCACATTCTAGATTACCGTGTAACATCGATTGGCAAAGGACGCGATGCACTCGGTGAAGCAGTAGTTAATCTAAGTATTAACGGTGAAGTATCTATTGGACGCGATGTCGCGCAGGACGTATTGGGTGCATCTGCTAAAGCATACTTTAATGCCATCAACAGACAATTGGTCAAAAAGCAATCAAAAACAAAAGTAACTGTGATTTAACCAGTTACATTGAACAAATAAATACCTATACAAACTAAGCGAAGGCGCCTTAAAGGGGTAGCCGAAGCAATAAGACTAGTGGCGAAGCTGCTTGGCTTATGGCGGGAGGCATCCCCAGCGTCGAAGCGAAGTCAATGGAATTTTTATTTCAACTTAATATAGTGAGCATAAATAGATTCAAAAACAATAAGGAGGAGAAGTTCTATGGAGAAGAAAGTAGCAGTATTACCAGGTGATGGAATCGGCCCAGAAGTGACTGAAGCAGCAGTGAAGGTACTTGAAGTGATTGCAAGACGTTTTAGCCACACCTTCCATGTAGAGTACGGAGTAATTGGCGGCGTTGCAATTGACAAACATCAAAATCCACTTCCAGATGAAACGGTAGCACTATGTGAAGCGAGTGACGCGGTACTTCTCGGTGCTGTAGGGGGTCCGAAATGGGACCAAAATCCATCAGCGTTGAGACCGGAAAAAGGACTACTTGCGATTCGGAAACATTTCGACTTGTTTGCTAATCTTCGGCCTGTGAAAGCTGTACCATCCTTACTCCATGCATCTCCTCTAAAAGAAGAAGTGGCAAAAGATGTAGATATGATGATCGTCAGGGAATTGACAGGTGGTCTGTATTTCGGAGAACCAAGTCGTCGGACGGCAGATGCTGCAGTGGATTCACTCGTTTATACACGCGAAGAGATTGAACGTATTGTTGTTAAAGCGTTTGAAATTGCTCGCTTACGTAGAGGGAAAGTAGCTTCTGTTGATAAAGCAAATGTACTTGAAACGAGTAAGCTATGGCGTGAAGTTGTTGAAGAAAAGAAGAAAGCATATCCAGATATTGAAGTGGAGCATATGTTAGTCGATTCCACTGCTATGAAATTGATTACAAATCCGGCAGCATTTGACGTTGTCGTAACGGAAAATATGTTTGGAGACATTCTAAGTGATGAGGCATCTGTAATCACAGGGTCACTTGGCGTACTTCCGTCAGCAAGTATCCGTTCGGATGGTTTTGGATTATACGAACCAGTCCACGGTTCCGCGCCCGAAATTGCAGGACTTGGTTTAGCAAATCCAGCTGCAGCGATTCTATCCGTTGCAATGATGTTGAAGTATTCATTCAACCTAGACACGGAAGCATCAGCGATTGAAGAAGCAGTTAACACAGTGTTCGAAGACGGTTTCTTCACAGCCGATCTTGTAGAACCGGGTAAACGGGTTTTATCGACAAAAGAGTGGACGGACAAAGTCATTGACGAACTTGATACACAATTCGTCTCGAATAGCATTATGTTTTCATACGTTTAACCATATTCAATTGATCAGAGAGGAAGGGCTGCCATATGGCGAAAAATATCATCGAGAAAATCTGGAATCAGCATATCGTCTACGAAGAACAAGGGAAGCCTGATTTGCTCTATATCGATCTTCATTTACTACATGAAGTGACTTCTCCGCAGGCGTTTGAAGGGCTGCGACTTGCGAATCGTACCGTGCGCAGACCCGATCTCTGTTTTGCAACGATGGATCATAACGTTCCGACACGAAACCGTGATGAAATTAAAGATCCAATTGCTCGGAAACAAATAAACACATTACAAACAAATTGTGATGAATTTGAAATCCCACTTGCAAATATGGACCATCCAGATCAAGGAATTGTCCATATAATCGGGCCAGAACTTGGACTAACACAGCCTGGTAAAACAATTGTCTGCGGCGATAGCCATACATCCACACACGGGGCGTTCGGAGCAATTGCATTTGGCATCGGAACTAGTGAAGTCGAGCATGTCCTTTCGACACAAACATTGTGGCAATCAAAACCGAAAACAATGGAAATCCGCATTAACGGTAAACTTGGATTCGGTGTTACCGCAAAAGATGTCATTTTAGCAATTATCGCCAAATTCGGAATTGATATGGGCACAGGTCATATTGTTGAATTTACGGGTGAAGCAATCCGTGATTTGACGATGGAAGAACGGATGACCGTTTGTAATATGTCCATTGAAGCAGGGGCGAAAGCTGGTTTAATCAGCCCAGATGAAACAACTGTTGCTTACTTAAAAGGACGCAAATATGTTCCCGAAGGTCAAGAATTTGAAGCGGCAGCTGCACACTGGCTATCGCTTGCAACAGATGAAGGTGCAGCCTATGATACGATTCTTGAAATGAATGCAGATGAAATCGAACCATTTGTGACTTGGGGAACAAACCCTTCAATGGGTTCTGGTATTTCAGCGAACGTTCCCTATGCGAAAGATTTTGAATCAGAATCGGATAAAGACGCATTGAAACAAGCACTAACGTATATGGGGCTTGAAGAAGGTGCTCCGCTGAAGTCGATTGATATCCAGCATGTCTTCATTGGTTCATGCACAAATGCAAGATTGAGTGATTTACGTGCAGCGGCAAAAGTGATTGCAGGGAAGAAAGTCCATCCATCTGTCACAGCGATTGTCGTTCCTGGTTCACGCACTGTTAAAAAACAGGCAGAGGATGAAGGATTAGATTCGGTATTTCTTGAAGCTGGATTCGAGTGGCGGGAATCGGGTTGCAGTATGTGCCTAGCAATGAATGATGATGTAGTTCCTGTAGGTGAACGGTGCGCTTCAACATCTAATCGAAATTTCGAAGGACGACAAGGGGCAGGGGCACGGACACATCTTGTAAGTCCGGCCATGGCAGCAGCTTCAGCAATTGCAGGCCATTTTATAGATGTACGGGAATTGGAAGCTGTTCATTCATAATTGAGGAAAGGATGATTAGATGGAACCGATTAATGAAGTTGTTAGCGTCATAACGCCGCTCGATCGTAAAAACGTCGATACCGACCAGATTATTTCGAAAGAGTTCTTGAAACGAATTGAGCGAACAGGGTTTGGAAAATATTTGTTTTATCACTGGCGACATAATGCTGATGGAAGCGAAGTTCAAGATTTCGTACTGAATGATGAGCGGTTCAAAGGATCTAAAATCCTCGTTGCTCAAGAAAACTTTGGGTGCGGCTCCTCTCGTGAACATGCACCGTGGTCGATTTTAGACTATGGATTCAATGTCGTCATCGCGCCAAGCTATGCGGATATCTTCTATAATAACTGTATGAAAAATGGTTTGCTTCCAATTAAATTAACAATGTCGGAAGTAGAAGAGTTGTTGGCAAATGGGCAAAAAGATCCTTACTTAGTAGAAGTTAATCTTGTTAAACAGTCGGTGACAGGGCAGGATGGCAAGTCCTATTCGTTTGATATCGACCCGTACTATAAAGAAATGTTATTAAATGGTTGGGATGAAATATCCTTGACTTTCCAATATGAAGAACAAATTTCTAACTATGAAAAACAACATCAAAACGCGTAAACATTAACTTAAAAGGGAGATGGTGTAATTGGGAATTTGTATGAAACAACGCGCTTATTCGAAGCATTTGAACGCTTAACTGAAATTGTTCACCGAACACCTATTAAACAATCGGAGACATTGAATGAATGGACACAATCCGAAGTGTATTTGAAACTTGAAAACTTACAGAAGACAGGGTCGTTTAAAGTACGCGGCGCGTTCAACAAAATTTCTCAACTGACAGCAGAAGAATGTGCGAAAGGTTTACTTGCGGCTTCTGCGGGAAATCATGCACAAGGTGTTGCATTGGCAGGACGGAAAGTGGGCGCCAGAGTTACAATATTCATGCCTGAAACGACTCCAGCGGCAAAAGTGGCTGCTACCCGGAAATACGGGGCAACTGTTAAGCTAGTTGGGAAAAATTTCGATGAGGCTTATAAAGCCGCTCGTACTGAACAACTGGCAACAGGTGCAACGTTTATCCATCCTTTCGATGATATAACAATTATTGAGGGTCAGGCAACGGTTGCGATGGAAATGCTGCAACAGCAACCGGACTTGGATACAATTGTTGTACCAGCAGGTGGTGGAGGACTATTAGCAGGGACTGCACTTGCTGTGAAAACAATACGGCCTTCGGTAAAAGTGATTGGCGTTCAGGCCGCAAATGCACCTGCAATTGCTTCGACTTATCACGGTAGAAAAAGTAATCTGACTCACTTTTTACCGACGATAGCAGAAGGGATTTGCGTCAGAGAACCTGGTAAAGTAACGATGGATATCATTCACAATTATGTAGACGATATGATTACAGTGTCGGAACAAGAAATTTCATCAGCCATTCTTTTCATGTTAGAACGTGAGAAAATGCTTGTTGAAGGAGCGGCAGCCGCAGCGGTTGCTGCTGTCTTGAATAAGAAATTACCTGTTTCATCTAACCGAATTGGTGTTATCGTTTCGGGCGGAAATTTTGATGTTGGGAAACTAGGAAATTGTATAACAGCATGTAATGATTCTGTGCTTAATTTTTAATATCCTTGCTGTGTTTAAAGCGCAGCAAGGATCATCGTAAGAATTACTATCTTTGAACAATTTAATTTAAAAAAGCCCCTTTCATTGTTGTTGAATGAAAGGGGCTTTTTTGGTGTCTGTAGGCTTCATTTAGAACTGCGTTTCTGTACAATTTAAATTATTAATTGATTGTCAGACCTGCACTAGCGGCTCCTTGTATGAGGCCAACTAAAGGAGCACTTGCAGAAAACACCATTAGCAAACGATCTCCAGCGTTTACCGGAACTGAGAAAGTATCGGCAGTGCCAGTTTGTATGGCACCAACTGTTAATCCGCTGAATGTTAGAGTTACTGTAACGCCAGTTGCGCTGTAGGTATTGCTATTTCCAGTTGCACGATATACTTCAGCATGAACTAATGTCGTTCCTAGGCTTAATGCCACGTTACTATTAAAGTATGCTGATATAGCTGTAAGGGTTCCTGCACGAGGAACTATAAAGGCAAAGTTACTTAGAATTGGGAGTGTTATTGTAGCACCAAGAGCAGTAAGACCTGCTATGGAACTCCCGAATCCTATAACAGAAGGAATACCAACTGCTCCCAAGAGTAACGTAGTCAATGCCATTGTTGAGGTTCCAGTTGCAAATGGAATTATCGTACTGTTACCGTTAATGCCGTTAGTTCCCGTCGCACCGGTAGCTCCATTAGTTCCCGTCGCACCGGTAGCTCCAGTAGCACCGTTAATGCCGTTAATTCCCATGGCTCCAGTAGGGCCAATATCACCCGTAGGTCCGGCAATTCCCGCTAGTCCCGTAGCTCCGGTTGCGCCAGTAGTTCCGGCTACACCAATGTCTCCAGTAGCCCCGGTAGCCCCGGTAGCCCCAGTAGCGCCAGTAGCCCCAGTAGCTCCGGTTGCCCCAGTCGCTCCGGCTGCCCCAGTTCCCCCAGTAGCTCCAGTAGCGCCAGTAGCTCCGGTTGCACCAGTAGCTCCAGTAGCGCCAGTAGCTCCGGTTGCACCAGTAGCTCCAGTAGCACCAGTAGCGCCAGTAGCTCCGGCTGCCCCAGTTCCCCCAGTAGCTCCAGCTGCTCCAGCTGCTCCAGTTGCCCCAGTTCCCCCAGTAGCTCCAGCTGCTCCAGCTGCACCAGTTGCACCAGTAGCACCAGTAGCGCCAGTAGCGCCAGTAGCTCCAGCTGCACCAGCTGCACCAGTTGCACCAGTTGCACCAGTTGCTCCGGTAGCTCCGGTAGCTCCAGTAGCGCCAGTAGCACCAGTAGCTCCAGTCACGCCAGTCGCTCCGGTTGAGCCAGTAGCACCAGTTCCTCCAGTAGCTCCAGTTGCACCAGTTGCGCCGGTAGCTCCAGTTGCACCAGTCGCACCAGTTGCACCAGTCGCACCAGTTGCTCCAGTTGCACCAGTCGCACCAGTTGCACCAGTCGCACCAGTTGCTCCAGCTGCTCCAGTAGCTCCGGTAGCTCCAGTAGCTCCGGCTGCCCCAGTAGCACCAGTAGCGCCAGTAGCGCCAGTAGCGCCAGTAGCTCCAGTCACGCCAGTCGCTCCGGTTGAGCCAGTAGCACCAGTAGCTCCAGTCACGCCAGTCGCTCCGGTTGAGCCAGTAGCACCAGTTGCGCCAGTCGCACCAGTTCCTCCAGTCACACCAGTTCCTCCAGTAGCTCCAGTAGCTCCAGTTGCACCAGTTGCGCCGGTAGCTCCAGTTGCACCAGTAGCACCAGTTGCCCCAGTCGCACCAGTTGCTCCGGCTGCCCCAGTCGCTCCGGTAGCTCCAGTCGCTCCGGCTGCCCCAGTCGCTCCGGTAGCTCCAGTCGCTCCGGTAGCTCCAGTCGCTCCGGCTGCCCCAGTCGCTCCGGTAGCTCCAGTAGCTCCGGCTGCCCCAGTAGCCCCAGTAGCACCAGTAGCGCCAGTAGCTCCAGTCACGCCAGTCGCTCCGGTTGAGCCAGTAGCACCAGTTGCGCCAGTCGCACCAGTTCCTCCAGTCGCACCAGTTCCTCCAGTAGCACCAGTAGCACCAGTTGCGCCGGTAGCTCCAGTTGCACCAGTCGCACCAGTTGCTCCAGTTGCACCAGTCGCACCAGTTGCACCAGTCGCACCAGTTGCTCCAGCTGCACCAGTAGCTCCGGTAGCTCCGGCTGCCCCAGTAGCACCAGTAGCTCCAGTAGCTCCGGTTGCCCCGGTAGTCCCAGTAGCTCCAGTAGCTCCGGTTGCCCCGGTAGTCCCAGTAGCGCCAGTAGCTCCGGTAGCCCCGGTAGCCCCCCTGTGTCCTCTTTTACAACAACATGGATCGATATTGCATTTGTCATGTTTAACACATTCATAACATTCATTACATTTACAGCATTTATTGCATTTATTACATTTTCGTTTATTGTAATCATAATAATTCATTATTTCACCCCCTTTCTGTAACATCCTATTCGAGCAATAGTTGGGGGGACGGGCAATCAACTACGTGCATAAAATAATAGATTAGGAAATGCCACAGAGAGGGCGGGAGATTTCTTAAATATTTATCCAGGTTTATTAAGGAAAGGGCTTTGGTTTTGAATATGCTCGCCATCTTGGACACTGATGCCCCCAACCAACTAGCCGCTCCGACAAGGTGTCGAAGCGGCTAGTTAGTTAGATATATGAAGCTACTGAAAGTAGTTCTTGAATGAATTTCAACTGTAGGCTACACAAATAATCATTCTGCTGGCTATGTGTATTGACTCTTAAATTTTCTCCTGATTATTTTTAATTACTTCATCTAAATATGTTTTATTTTTCATTATACTGTCATTATTTGGTTTGTATTTTCGGGCTAATTCATTATGATGATAGGCTTTGTCGTACTGTTTTAAGCGATCGTAAAGAACACATAATTGAAGATTGGGTAGCCAAGTAGAAAATGAGGTGTTTTGAAAGCCTATCTGTTGATGATTTTCATATAGGAACGCTTGACTATACCAGTGGATAGCCTCGTGGTTTTTAAATTGTTCCATAAAGTAATACCCGAGTCGGCAACACGCTTCGGGACGAGGAACGTCATAGGCAAGGGTTCGTAAGGTAGAACTAAGTTCTTTATTCTTGTCATTTAATTTATGGTAGCAGTCAGCCAGTCTGAAACACGCCCTAATATTGTCTTCAATCCAGCCCAGTTTCGAATCTAAAAACTCCTCATAGTAAAGAACTGCTGTTTCAAAATCACTATGATCCATCAATTCATTGGCGTAATAGAATGTATCACGGGGGGACAATGTTTTCCCAGAAGCTAACAACTTTTTATAGATCGTGATATTACGTCCACTATCATGACTTAAAGGGGAGTGGGTAACTGCTACATCACTATCGAATAGATTACCTGACACGGAAAGAAACTCGTGTACCGCTCCTATCCATTTAAACTCATTTACTTTTTTTACTAGACGATATCTCCTCAAAAGGGAGGTCACATTGCCTTCATGATCAAAACTTAAATGGTAATTCATTGAAACAGCATCAATCGTTGGTTGTAAGGATTGTTTCAATAACTTGAACTTTTCCTGATCTTCAGCTGTAAATACATCATCCGCATCGAGCCAAAGAACATAATCCATTGTTGCTTGTTGGAATGAGAAATTCCGTGCAGCTGAAAAATCGTCAATCCACTGAAAATCAAAAATTCGATTGGTGTACTTATTTACGATTTCTTTTGTTCGGTCGTCAGATCCTGTATCCACAATATTGATTTCATCCACTAACTCGCAAACAGAATCTAAACATCTGCCTATTACTTCCTCTTCATTTTTCACAATCATACACAAACTTATTGTTATCACTTTTTATCCCTCCAAGCTTCCTTCTATTTATATGCAGTCTCTAAAATTTTGACGAACAAATTGCTGTCGAATGTTACGAATATATATATATTTTATGTAGGAAATATTCTTGAAAGTCATTTAATGATGATGAATATATTTCTTTATTTAAAAGAGTTTTTAGTTAGTTTCCAATTGTGAATTCATTAAGGAATTCTAAGTAGTCCGTTAAATTTACTAGAACTTTAATAAATGTTATTGTAATATGAGTTGATAAAAAATATGCTTTTTATATTCGTGTAATCGGTTACATAGATGTTAAGAAAGGGGCATTTAATTCAGCAAAAAAATAATGTATAGATTAGGAGAATAGTTATATGGATTTTTCACCATGGGTTTTATTTACGGATATCGGTTTGATATCATTGCTTCTGCTTGTAGGGACGATTATTCGAGCAAAGGTTAAGTTCATCCAGCAAATGTTTTTGCCGGCCAGTATTATTGCGGGGCTTCTGGCTTTGCTGTTAGGGCCGAATGGTTTCGGAATTTTGCCGTTTTCAGATCAAATGAAAGTCTATCCGGCAATCTTAATAGCAGTAATCTTTGGAACACTGCCGTTACTATCACCACGGATTGACTGGAATGCGATTAAGACAAGAGTCGGGAGCATGTGGTCGTACTCTCAACTTGCAATGGTATTAATGTGGGGTGGAGGATTGTTATTCGCACTTCTACTGATTAATCCATTTTGGGATGTACATGACGGCTTCGGTTTGTTACTTGCAGCCGGCTTTGTAGGGGGACACGGAACTGCAGCGGCAATTGGTGCGACATTTGAGCAAAATGGCTGGGAAGAAGCGACTTCTTTGGCTATGACATCTGCCACTGTAGGGATTATGAGTGCGATTCTAATTGGGATCCTCTTTATTAAATGGGGGTCTTCGAAGGGGCATACATCATTCCTTGCTTCGTTCAAAGATTTGCCTGACGAGATGAGAACGGGATTAATCCCGCCAGAATCTAGAACGAAATCTGAAACAGATACGGTATCGTCGATTTCGATTGATCCATATGTTTTTCACCTGTCTATCATTACGATTATCGCCATGGGCGGTTATTATTTAAGTGAATTAGGTGCAATGCTATTACCAAGCGTTGTTATACCGGCATTTTCACTGGCATTTCTTGTTGGATTGTTCGTGAAGAAGATATTGAATTCGACGGATACGGATAAATATGTCAGTAAGGATGTTGTGTCAAGAATTAGTGGAAGTGCAACGGATATTCTCGTTGCATTCGGAATTGGTTCAATTAGTATTTCAGTCGTACTTGATTATGCTGTTCCGTTAATTTTGTTATTTGTGTTTGGTCTTGTGTATGCATTTTTATTCTTCGCAGTATTTTCGAAGAAGTTTTTCCCGGAATACTGGTTTGAAAAAGGGATATTCACATGGGGCTGGACAACAGGAACAGTCGCTATGGGTATGGCGCTACTTAGAATCGTAGATCCGAAATCGGAAAGCAAGACGCTGGATGATTATAGCTTGGCCTATATACCAATTGCGCCGGTTGAAATTATGCTCGTGACATTCGCTCCGATGCTTGTATTGAACTCACAAGGATTTGTCTTTGTTGCCATCACATTTGCATTTGCATTCGTTATTTATCTGATGGCAATTAAATATAAATGGTTGAATAGAAAAGCGTAATGAAACAGGGTCCCTGCCGTCGAATGACAGCAATGGGGCCCTATTTTTTTACTGAATAGCAGTCAACCAATAAGCGACACCAAGTAGTGTGTGCCTTGTCGCTTAAACTTTTTATATGTTAGGATAATATATACTTTAGATGAAGGAGGAGAACCTAATATGAAAAAATCATTATTGTTTGCAGTATTGTTAGGATCAGCTCTTTTGCTTGGTGCATGCGGGGAGTCGGATAAGAAAGATGAGCCGAAAACTGATGAAGAGAAGAAAAGTGAGGCAGTTGAAAAAGACCTTAAGGAACAAGGAGCTGTCGATAAATCAGAAACGGCAAAATCGGACGATGACTTAAAAGAAGAGTTTGGTAAAGAAGAAGGCGTTTCTTCGGTCGGTATTATCGTGACAGAAGATAGCGGTGGCTTCGTTCTACTCGATTTTGATGTTGCTGCTGATATGAAAGAAGAGAAAGCAAAAGAACTTGTCGAAAAGTTTGCTGAAAAATTGAAAGTAGAATATCCGGATTATAAAATCGATGTTCAAGCACGTAAAAATGGCGAAACGTTTGCACAAAAGACAATAGAGTAACGAATCAGCCTCCTGGTAAATGGGAGGTTTTTCTATGCCGATATATGGTATTATAGATGGATGACTGTACAGATTAAGTAAGGAGAGGGAGGATATTTGTAAATGTTACACAAGAAAAAAATGAAAGGTCCAATGAAAGTCGGACTTATTGTCGTAGTTCTTTCACTGTTTGGCTTTGGTATATTGAATGCTAGCGCGAATCCAATTAGTCCAAGCTTTACGGACGTACATAATGATTTCTGGGCAAAAGATGAAGTAACACAACTTGTCGACTTAAAAATTATTAACGGTTATCCGGACAAGCAGTTCAGACCAAGTTTAGAGGTATCACGGGCACAAGCGGCAAACTTGATAACGAACGCACTCGAGTTGCCATTTTCATCCTACAAGCCGATTTTTAAAGATGTCAGTGCAAAGTCGTCCCATTTGAAAGGTGCCATGGCTACATATGAAGCCGGTATTTTCTTAGGGAAAGAAGACGGGACGTTCGGCGTTGGTGACTCTTTGACACGTGAACAGATGGCGACTGTCATCGTTCGGGCTTTCAAATTGCAAGATACGGGAGAAGAAATCACGTTCAAGGACGATAACAAAATTAGTGAATCTCATAAATTAGGCGTAAAAGTACTTGCGCAACACGGTATCACAACTGGTAAGGAAGACGGTACATTCGATCCGAAAACAGCTGTCAACCGCGCGACATATGTCGTATTTCTACACAGGGCGATGCTGCAAAATAAGCTAATAGAGAAATTGCCTGCAACAGAATTCACGGAGCCAAATACGTACGGTACGTTTGATACCGTCCGACATGAGCAACAATTTGTCGAAGTACCACTTTCGACTACTGCCAAAACCTATTTGCGTTCGAACTATATCATGCAGTTTGCGGGAGAGAAAACCGTCAAACATGCACATGCTACAGATATTATTTACACATACCGCATAAGTGGCTTTCCGTCCGTCACGGTGAAAATGACGAAAAGGGAACTGCCTAACGGCGATTATTTTTTATTCAACGAACTGAGAAATCCTCAAAACATACCAGTAACTGTTGATGTTATCCAGACGGAAGAAGGATTATCGAAAGCCGTGCTTCACGAGTATAGTCGATTCCCAATCAAGAAAAGTGTGGATGAGACATTTGGCTATGACTTGATGACGTACCCCACAGGTATTTTCGAAAAAATACAAACAGACGGTAAAGTATCTCAGCGGATGATTGGGAAGTCATACCAGTCAACTGAACTGAACCAGAAATACCCTACAGGCGCAGAAAGCCATACGAGGGAATTACATCAGGAAAGCGAAGCGTTTAGCGGCGTTATGCTTGGAGAAACGCAACTTTCCGTTTACAGATTACAGTCAAGAGGTTTTGATGTTGTTGACCAATGGCTCCTAGCTTCTGAAGAACGATTGTTTGAGGATCGGAAGCAAATGGACGCTTGGATGCTTGAGTCAGCAGTTAATTATAAAAAACGAAATAAATGGTACACAGCCGAAGGTCCATACAATAAGATGGCGGTAACGGTTGAACCAATGCCGAAGTCGGGTAGAGGGTATGGTCGTAATCTCCTTCTTGTGAAAGAGGACCGAGTTATGGCCCTTTACTCCGAAACTGGTGCACGGTATTATGAAAACCTTCTCTATAATTCATTTGCTAATTTGGATGTATTCAGAGGGAAATCGACGTATTGGGAGACAGAAGTAACAAGCACGTATCTGAAAAGCTTGTACGGTATAACGGCTCCGTTCGTCGATACTCGATTCAACGAACAAATTGCATTATTCATGTATAATGGCGGCAAAGCGTTTGAACATAAGGACTATAATGTCGGTCTGAAAAACTATGCCAATTTGCTTGTATCGCAAAAGGAAAAAGGGAATATCATCAAAGTGGACAACGAGTCCTACTATATTTCTGATTACTTCCCTGGGGCGCAAAAAGTGAAGACACATACGTCCATGAACCATGCGCTTGGTGGAATGAACATTCTTTTATTGGCTTATCAAGAGTTAAACGATCCTGCATATTTAGCTACTGCAACGAGTATCCAGACAGCGATCGTAAAGGAAAAGAATAAGTGGATCCGTCCTGACGGTGACATTTGGTATAAAATTTCGCCGGAACGTGAATTCTCTGGACGCGATTATGTTCATTTAACTTTGGAAGATTTGATCAATTCTTATGAATTGTGGTCGGCGATTGATGAATCGAAGTTGCCTATCTTTGAAGAAATGATTCGTTCCAAAGCGGGTTATTTGAACGAAAACAAGTTAGGTTATACGACGAAGATTAAAAAAGGCCTTGAGCGTATCAACATGTCGGATATTCTTCCGGCAGGTAGTGAACATACGGACGCACTTTGAGGTAAAGTGATTGAAATATGAAATCCCCCGCACTGGAATCATTCAGTGCGGGGGATTTTTTGATGGGGGAAAGGGGATTGCCATTCTGATTATATATTTAGTCATCACAGTTACGGGTGAAGCCATGAGAGTTTAGTCATAAGCCATCACAGTTACGAGTGAAGCCATGACAGTTTGATGAATTGTCATTAGAGTTCGGCGAAGCCATGAGAGTTTAGTCGTAAGCCATCACAGTTACGAGTTGAGCCATGACAGTTTGACGAATTGCCATTAGAGCTTGGCGGAGCCATGCCAGTTTGACGAATTGCCATTAGAGTTTGGCGAAGCCATGCGAGTTTAGTCATTTACCATTACAGTTACAAGTGGTGCCCAGAAATTTTTCAATCAAGTTATGACCAATGTCACATTAACTAGGGGAGGCCAATTGTGTAAAAAAAATCCTGTCCACTTAAACACCAGTGGACAGGATTTACCTATTTTACTCCGTAATTCGTTCTATAAGGTCTGAACGAATCCAGCCGTAGTCTGCAGGAGGATTGCTATCTGCAATTACCTTATACCATTTGAAACCGTCGCTACCGACTGATTCATCGACAATAACTACTGGATAGCCGAATGCGGCATTGGCGCCGGGGTCTTTCTGTTTGTAAGAGAATAGTTTAGCACTTAGCGGATCAGGGCTTGTCCGTACATTGACACCTACGGGACCGGTATAAATGATGCGACCGAGATTCGCTTGTTTGTAATCCTTCTTGCCGAGGAATGTATCGATTCTCCACATATGTCCGGCGATTTTACTTCCCCAGTTTGGATCAGAAGCGTACCTGACATTAAAGCCGACTACTTTATTGCCTGGAACAGCTCCATACGAATATCCGCCTAGCGGGTTAGCGTAATTTTTGTTCATGTATTCGTTAATAAATGCATCGACACTATTGTTGGGATGTTTGTATGTTCCACCTGATTCCGGACTAGAATCAAACACTTTAATACCGAAAATATTATTTTTCGTTAGTGAATTTCCGCTTATTCCGTAATCACTTTCGTGGATGGCTGTTGCAAGAATGAACAATGCGTTGACACGATGTGTTTCTTCAATTGCTTTTAGGTAGTTACCAAGACCAATCAACTTCGATGTAGTCGGAGCATCTTTGTAACGAGCGAGACCGGTTTTCTGACGGTCTTTCAAAATCTCAGTGATGAAGTAATCAAGTTCTGCACCGCTGTATGAAGAGGGTTGACGGACGGATTGGAATTGGAAGTATGGGTAATGTGTAATTGTGTTTTTCGTACCTACTTCATCAAAATGAACGCCATCAAGACTTGTATACCTTTTCCCGTTTTTCATGGATAAAGCTGCAGGACCGATAGAATAAACCCCACGTGTTTTAGTCAAGTTGTTATACGTATCATGATATAAGACACCATCTGTGCCTACTTCATAAAAGCTGTTGCCCGTGACAAGTTCTGTTGGAACAAGATCGACTTCGTTAGGTTTCGCGTAGAAAGTTAACCCACCAACTTCCAAAATAACATGATTCTCACTACTTCCGATATAGTTCATTTCATAACCTTTTTGAATATATGTTACTTCAGTCCGTAAAGTGGAATCGCTGTAGAGAGAGGTATATTGTTTAGGGTTTTCTGAACCAAAAGCTCGTCCAGATTTTATTTTAATAATCCTATTGTTTTTTCCAATGGCCTTAACAGATGAAGATGCATTGTAAGCAGCCAATGCATCTTCATAAGTTTTATAGAGTGCCGTTGTAGGAAGGAGTTTTCCGCCTGAAATTGTACTTACTTTGTATACTTCAGGATCAACGTCGGGTACAGAAGGAACTTCGGGTTTACCTGGTTCGTTTGGATTCGGCTCACTCGGTTCTGTCGGTTTCAACACTTCCGCGGCAGCGAATAATCTGAATAGGAATGCTGAAGCGTGTGCAATCGTTGCGTTATCTTTAGGGTTGAAATAAACCCCATCTTTCCGGTGATCCCCTCGAATAATGTTCAAGTTTACGGCAGTTGAAACGGCGTCAACAAAATTAGCTGAAATCTTTTTTGAATCTTTAAATTTCAAAGCTGTCTTTTGTGCAGGAAGGTCCATATAACGCATCGCTTTATACATCATCCCTGCCATCTGTTGGCGGGTAATTTTTTCGCTGGCTTTGAATGTACCATCGGGATAACCCGAAAGGATTCCTGCGCCGGCTGCATTTTGAATCTCAATTGTTAGACCCATGTTTGCCTTTAAGTCTTTGAATGTGTACTTTGTGGAAACAGGTAATTTAAGAGCACGTGCAATGTACGAAGCAAATTCGCCTCTCGTAACGGCTCTATTGGGATTGTAATTTCCTTTTGCGTCTGCACGAATGACGTTTTTTCCAATCCAATAATTCAAGTCGCTTTCCATCTGATGACCTTTAATGTCACTCGCCTGTGCTTGTATCTGGAAGACAGGGGAGAACATGAGTAGTGTGAGTAAAGTGAAAGTAATTAATTTTTTCACTCGTAAACCTCCTTCTATAATCTTACTTAATAGTATCAGAAGTTTGCTAGAATAATAAGGTTCAATTTGCACAAGTAGAATTTGTAATAAATATGAAACTAAAGAATAAGCCACAACGTCCTATAAGATGCTATAATTACGGAGGACTTTGTTCATTATTATGAGACGATTTAGTCGTAGAAAGGGAAAATATTTCATGACAACTATAAAAGAAAATTTAAAAGATAAAGAAACAATGTATTTCATTGCAGCATTGGCAGTCATCGGCGTAGCATTGATGCTCCCATCGTCGATTGCACTTGTTCTATCTTCCCTGTTCTTTGCGTTATTCGCATTTTTCAGACCGCAACAAAGCCTACTTTTCCTCGTAGTCTATGTTAGTATCCGTCCATTTCTTGTCGAAGTGAATCCGGGCCTCAAACTAATTGGGGATCTCATTACGTTCATCGCATTTGCAAAAGTACTCATTGCGGGTAGAAAGAATTGGAAGTCTCTGTTTTCGTTCAGATGGTTTGAATGGGCATTTTTTGCTTTCCTATTGTTCGGGGCTATCAGTGGACTAGTCCAAGGCGTTTTACCTTCTGCGGTCATTTTTCAACTACGGACATTTATTATTATGTATTTGCTTTACTATACTGTTTCACGGATGCTATTGCCGGAAGGATGGTTCCAACGGCTTGCATGGGTAACTGTATGGACAAGCCTAATCGTGTCAGTTCATGGCATTATTGAAAAGCTATCTATGAGGCAGTTCCTATTGCCAGATGTATGGAAATATAAAACGTTATCGGCGACGAACTTGGTAAGAATCTATGGGTTACCAGGAAATCCGAATTCACTGGCGTTATTGTTGCTGTTCGGAATTATTGCTGTGCTGTTCCTTCAATCAATCTACAAAACCGAGAAATATAAATGGTTCCTAACGATTAATCTTGTCTTGTTCCTTGGCGTATTCATCCTCACCTATTCAAGGGGAACTTGGATTTCAGCATTTATCCTCGGTGTGATTTTCATTATCATGTCGAAAAACTGGCTTCTTATGAAACGACTTGTGATTGCGGGAGTGGCCTCTATCATCCTTGTTTATATACCAGTCAATCTCGGTGTACAGTACTTCAAAGAGCTTGGTCTTGTTGCTGCACCAGATACCGGACCAGGAAGTATCGGTGAACGATTTGGGGAGACGTTCGATCAAAAGAACTTGGCGCTCATGACGGAAAGTGGTCGTTTCTTCTATATTAATAAAGGGTTTGAAGTATTCAAAGACTATCCAGTGGCAGGAGCTGGATTCGGTTCATTCGGCGGGTCTGCGACATTGTCATACGGATCGCCAATCTATAAGTATTATGGAATCCGTTCAGATATCTACGGCGGAAAGTACTTCTACTCGGATAATCAGTACATTCAAGTAATTGCTGAAACTGGTGTTGCAGGTGTTGTCCTATTCTCAGCGTTTCTTCTAGGAATGTTTGCGCTGTTCTGGAAAGAACGTAAAACAGTATTCGGCAAGTTCATGATTGCCTTCTGGTTTGCTACCGGATTCTCAGGATTCTACTATAATATTTGGGAATTGAAATTTTATACGATGTTCTATTTCATCATCTTTGGAGTGTTCGCATCTTATACAAGTCAATATGTGAAGTTTAAAATTAAAGACTTATAATAGAGCGGTTCGGGGAAGAGTAATCTGCCTCGGACGGCTTTTTTTGTGTCTACGTAGTCGGCATTTAACAATTAGACTGTTCTTCCAACACCGCTTTGTCGCTTGGTGATGGCCTCACGCAATAAGCCCGTCAGAAGATCACTAGGGAGGGATTGAACTGCATCCCTCCTTGGTCTTATTGCTCCGGCGCCTGCAGGATGCGGGTGTGCAGCCATTGCCGCAGGACGCGGCGATATTTGGCTGCCTTTCATTAGTGTCGCTCCTTCGCTAGAGTTGTTCGTTATACGGGTGAGGGATACCACCTAGTTAATTCTATATAAGTAGTGCCGAAAATATAGATGGCGCCTTCCGCTTGGGTCTACAGGATGTAGGTCATGCAGTCATTGCGACACGATGTCGCGAACTTAGACTGCTTTTCTCTTAATTTCCTTCTTATGGATTATGGTAATATATCGAATCCTTTGGTAAGCTGTATATTCATAGGAAGGGAGAGTGTCGTTTTATCACTAGTAAAGTAGCTTCAATGAAACGTTTCAGTAAACAAGTCGCAATGACAGCGGTAGCAGCCACGCTTCTTTGGACTGTACCAGCAAGTGCCTCGGCCAATCAGAATGCGGTGAAGAGTTATCCAGTATCATCGGGTGTAACTTATTCTCAATATACGCAATCAGCTTCAAAATACATAAATCATCTATCTGTCAATTTAGGAGATCCATATACCAAATTACAAGTTGGTCTTCCTTCACCGATTGCGAAGAGACAAGCAACAACAGTGCTCGCAAATCGCGATTCAAAAGATGGGAACCGTGTCGTTGGGGCGATTAATGCTTCATTTTTCGACATGAAAAACGGCTTGCCGATGTATTTGATTTCACAGGGGAACGAGATTGTTAATGGCGGCGTGATCTCCGATTCGACAAGTAATTATGTAAGTCAACCGATTGCATTTGGTGTGACGAAAGATGGACTTTCTGAAATCGATCAATTTAATTTTAATGTTCGTATGGATTACAAAGGAACAAACCATCTATTGACGGGGATAAATCGTCAGCGTCAAGATGATGAAACAATCATTTTCACACCACAGAATATTGAGACACATACGAATTCCAATCAGTACGGAATTGAAATAGTTATCGACACAGGACAGCCAATTACAAATACACAATACGGCCAGAAACTGACGGGCAAAGTTGTGAAAGTACGCGGTTATGGATCGAAAGAGAAAGTAGAAATACCTAAAACAGGATTCGTTCTTTCTGTTCATGGCGCAAAAGGTCTTGAGAAATTCAAAAATATGCAAGTGGGAGAAGATGTAACCCTTGCATTGACTATCGATGATAAATGGATGGATTCTGAGTTCATGTTGGCGAGCGGTCCGATGTTATTGAAAGATGGCAAGGTGAATATTACGATGAATACATCTAATTCACGAGCTACTGCACTTACTGCGCGTACAGCAATAGCTATTAGTAAAGATAAGAAACAAGTGCATCTTGTAACAGTAGACAACGTTAGAGGCTATAGCAACGGGATGTCGCTTACACAATTCGCAAATTATTTAGCAGCACAAGGCTATGATCGGGCACTCAATTTCGATGGTGGCGGTTCTACAGCGATGGGTGTACGGAATCATGGCAGTAATACGGTCGTGCTGGCAAACCGGACGTCAGATTCTTCGGAACGCCAGGTGTCCGCAATCATGGAAGCAATCAGTACAGCACCTGTAAGCGAACCTGCACAACTTAGCGTTTCGCGCAATCAAGTTGGTACGATGCTTGTAGGTTCAAAAACATCCTTGACAGTGAATTACTTACTGGATGCTTATTACAATCCATTAAAAGTGGACAACAGTCAGATTCAAGTGACAGCAGAAAAAGGTAGCGTTGCTGGTTCGGGACTAACGTACAGTGCCGTAAAAGCTGGGGAAGATCGAGTTTCCGTGCAATATGGAAATGCGAAGCAGTCATTCCCTGTATCAGTTGTCGATGCACCGGCTAAGTTAACAATTGTACCTTCTACAACGAAAGTGAAACCAGGTGCAAGCGTGACCTATAAAGCAAATGCAACGGATGCACTAGGAAAGCCAATCATTTATTCTCCAGAACAAGTGAAGTGGAGCGTTACAGGTGATATCGGAACGATTACACCGGCTGGGGCCTTTAAAGCTGTTAATAAAGCAGGCAAGGGGTCAGTAAATGTGACACTCGGATCGAAAACGACAAGCATTCCTATCGTTTTGTCTGATGATACACCAGCGTTTTCTGATATACCTTCCACTTACGCATACTATACAGAAATAAGTTTCCTAAAAGACCTTGGTTATATACAAGGAGATTTGGATGGTAAGTTTAACCCAGGAAATACATTGTCGCGAGAACATGCGGCCGTCATTTTAAGTCGTGTGTTCAACTTAGATGCATCTGTTGCAAGTACACAACAGTTTAAAGACGTACCTAAAAAACACCGTTATTACAATGAAATCAATGCTATTGCAAGTGCGAATCTAGTAGGCGGTAAAGGGGACGGAACATTCGACCCGGCTGGCCAGTTGACACGTGCTCAAATGGCAGCAATCCTTGTGAAAGCGTACAAACTGTCAGGCGAATCGTCTAAGAAATTCAAAGACGTCCCTACAAGTCACTGGGCGTATAAACAAGTTCATATTCTAGCAAACAGTGGGATTACAACAGGGAATGAAAAAGGCAATTTCGAGCCGAATAAACCTGTGAACCGTGCGCAATTCAGCGCATTCCTATACCGCAGTATTAATAAATAAAAAAAGCGGAAGGCGCCGTTTTAGCCCCGAAAAGCGCAAGACACTAGACACCCTATGAACAGGTGCTTTTGGATCACTTTGGACTGAACGACTACTATAGAATTATCGGAATTTCTTGCTGCGTAGGGTGCGACAAAGTCGCATCCTACGCAGCTTTTTCGTTAATCGTATGGTGACCGTTCGTCCGTTGCTCTCCAAAGTTACAGGTACACGAAGTGCTAAAAACTTTGGGAACGAGTGAATAACCACTCACCTATTTATAAAGGAGCAGCCAAAGATGCAATTTTGGCTGCTTACTCCTTTTTAATAGCGTTTCCTTTTCGAATGAAAGGCAGTGTCACTTTCTATCTAGCGTCATACTGTTACTTGTATGATCTTTGCTTTATTAAAAGCGGTGACGTGCCCGAAATTTCATCTTCGGGCACGTGTAACCTCTATAGAAAGGTTGCTATTCTTTCATCGTCCAAAGCGAGCCGGAAATGTACAAGTGCAACTTCGGGCTAAAGGGTTCCATTTTCATCGAGTAGCACAGCTATGTTATACTAAATTCATCATGTAGTAGAGGAAGTCGGCTAATGAAAATAGGTATTGTAGGCAATTATGGCAACGATAATAACGGGGACGAAGCGATCTTATTCAGCATTATTAAACAAGTGACGTCAACGTTCAAGATAGACAGTAATGATTTAACGGTATTTAGTAATAATCCTAAACAAACAGCAGAACGGTATGGAGTGACTAGTTTTCCACTGTATTATAAAAATGGCAACGCAGTAAAGACATTTTTTAAAACGTACCAAAATAATAAGAGAATCGTAAAGACGTTTGATTTGCTGATTATTGGTGGCGGCGGAATCTTAATGGATTTATATAAAAGGGAAGCGCCATTATTTGGGTCATATGCAATGATGGCTAAAAATTCGAAGACGCCTTATGTTGTTTACGGATGCGGCGCGGGTCCGCTAAGCAGCGGTATAGGAAAATGGTTCATTCGCTATATGGCTAAACATGCAGAAAGTATCTCGGTACGCGATCCCGAATCTGTTGAACTGTTGAAGTCAATCGGTGTGAAAGAACGGGTTTTGACTATCGGCGATCCAGCGTTTTCCTTGCGTCAAACGGGTGTTGAGAAATCGACAGTTCCGACGAAAATCGGTATCACAGCTGTTCCTTATTACAATGCAGGCTATTGGCCTGAAGGGAATCCTGCCATCTATAACGATTATATAGAAGGCATGGCAAAGAATCTGGACAATCTAGCTGAACTAGACAATGTTGAGCTGACATTTTTCGCGACAAAATTCCCACAAGATGCAGATGTTACAAAAGATATTCAGAAGAAAATGACACATAAAGATAAGACGACAATCATCGATGATAATCTACTACCAACTATGATCCTTGATGTGACAGCACAGCAAGACATTATTATTGGGACGAGGCTCCATTCCCTGATTTTGGCGACATGCACTGAAACACCTGTCATGGCAATTTCTTATCATCATAAAGTGAATGATTTCATGAAACTTGCCAACCTGGAAAAGTACGCATTTCCAATCGGAGACATCAACAAACAACAAACACTATTCCTGGATGCATTCAACGACATGAAAGAAAACTGGCCTGCGACGGTTGAAAGTACGAAAAAACTGTCCCAGGACTTGTATGATGAATCGATGAAAGGAACAGAGCAGTTTGTTTCAGCAATAAAGAAACAGTAAATGACATAAAAACAGCCACAAAAGTGAATCTTACTTTTGTGGCTGTTTGCGTATTGTGAATGAATGGAATGAAACTGTTGTTGACAAACAAATCAATAGATTGGTATTATGTGTGTAACCGGTTACACATAATAGAAAAGGGTGAAATAGTTGGCCAATATTCGGGATGTAGCAAAGAAGTCCGGTGTTTCAGTTGCGACTGTTTCACGCTTTATAAACCAAAAAGGATATGTTAGTAAAGAAGCAAAAGAGGTTATTGGACGGGCAATCAAAGAATTGGATTATAAACCGAACCTTGTTGCGCGATCATTAAGTACGAAGCAAACGAAACTTATTGGCTTAATTGTACCGGATATTATGAATCCGTTTTTCCCAGAGCTTGCTCGTGCAGTGGAAGATGTTGCACTAACTTATGACTATACGGTCGTGTTGTGCAATTCGGATGAAAAAGCAGAAAAAGAAATCCACTATATTGAGACATTAAGGCAAAAATATGTAGCGGGTTTCATCGTCACAACGAATCAGTTGCAAGCGAGTCATTATCAAAATTTGGATATACCAGTGGTTGCACTGGATCGTACAATAGATGCTTCGATACCGACAGTTTCATCGAACAACAAAGAAGGCGCACGTTTAGGAACCACCCATTTAATCGAACAAGGTTGTCAACATATCGTCTGCATGCGTGGACCGACAGGACTTGGACCGGCGGATGACCGATTAGACGGTTTTTTAGAGGCTGTAGAAGGTAAGGAAATAGTGACGCATATTATCGAGTGTCCATTTCATTTTGAGCAATCAGAAGAGATAGCTAGAAAATTTCTGTCAGAGCACAAAGGAATTGATGGGTTTTTTGCAAGTAGCGATGTCTCGGCGGCAGGTGTGTTGAAAGCAGCACATTCACTAGGAATTATCGTACCTGATGAGTTGCAAATTGTCGGGTTTGACGGTATAGCACTTGGCGGTATGTTATCACCTGGGCTAACAACAGTAGCGCAAGATATATATAAGCTAGGGGCACTCGTTACACGAATGCTTATTAAGTTAATTGAAGAAATAGAGCTCGAAGAAAAAGAAATTCAAGTTCCAGTTAAACTGATTATTCGAGGGACAACGAGGAGTGAACAATGATGATTACGGTTGTCGGTAGCGTCAATATGGATTTAGTTGTGCAAACAGATGTATTCCCAAAACAAGGTGAAACAGTTTTAGGCCAATTATTCACCACGGTGCCAGGAGGCAAAGGAGCCAATCAAGCAGTGGCTGCAGCCCGTCTTGGCGGGAATGTCCATATGGTGGCAAATGTTGGGAATGATGGTTTTGGTGAGGAATTACTGGAAAACTTGAAGGGCAACTCAGTAGACGTTTCCGGAGTAACGGAGAGTACGGGGGTAGCTACTGGCATTGCCAATATATTGTTGTCGGATGGAGATAACCGAATCATCGTCGTACCAGGTGCGAATTATGAACTGACGCCTGCATGCATTGATGAAATGAAAGAAACGATTCGAGCAAGTAAACTTGTTTTACTGCAACTTGAAATACCGATACCGACAATTATACATACGTTGAAAATCTGCGCTGATCTGAATGTTCCTGTGTTATTGAATCCGGCACCTGCTGGAGGTTTCCAAAATGAATTTATGTCATATCTTACGTACCTAACACCGAATGAGACAGAATGTGAACAAATTTTTGGGCCGGATATGGAGGCTGCGTTGGAAAGTTATCCAAATCAATTAATTGTTACACTCGGCAGTGCAGGAGCTCGTTATTATGATGGTGAAAAGCATGTCATCATAGAAGGTTTTAAGACAGACGTTGTCGATACGACAGGAGCAGGGGACACGTTCAACGGTGCATTTGCGTATGCGATTGTCGAAGGATTTGAATTGACTGAAGCGGTTACGTTTGCAAACGCTGCCGCATCTTTATCCGTCGAGAAATTTGGTGCACAAGGTGGTATGCCGGCGCGCGCTGACGTAGAACTGCGACTCGGGAGTGATTGGCGATGAAAAAACATGGCATATTGAATCGTGAACTGGCAGCCGTTTTTGCAAAGCTTGGTCATACCGATCAAGTGACAATAGCGGATTGCGGATTGCCTATACCAGATGGTGTCCATTGTATCGATCTTTCATATACGATTGGAAAACCTTCTTTTATTGAAATAGTAGGCGTGGTTTTGGAAGATTTGGAAGTAGAACATGCATTTATTGCGAGTGAAATAGAGAGTCGTAATACTGAAGTGTATGAAATCCTTTGCACTAAATTACCAAGTATAACAAAGCTGGCACATGAAGATTTGAAGCAATTGACGCACAAATCAAAAGTAATCATTCGCACCGGTGAAGCAACGCCTTTTGCAAATATTGTTCTGCAGTCGGGCGTCATATTTTAAGAGAGCTCGGAGATCTGGGTGACTATCACCGTCAAAGACTGCTAAATGAAAGTGGGTGAAGAAGTATGATTGAAATGACTGGGATTTCAAAGTCTTTTGATGGGAACTCCGTTCTTACTAATGTGGAATTCTCCGTGAAAAAGGGAGAGATTCATGCCTTAATGGGTGAGAATGGTGCGGGGAAATCAACGCTAATGAAAATACTAACCGGTATTTATGCACGTGATACAGGTGAAGTCAAAGTGAGGGGCAAGCTAGTCGATTTCAAAAACCCGAAAGAAGCAGAACATGCTGGAATTGCAGTTATACATCAGGAACTAAATATATTGCCAGATTTGACGGTCGCTGAAAATTTGTTTTTGGGGAATGAAAAGACGTTTGGTAAAAGTGGTATTTTAAAAACCAAAGAAATGAATAAGAAAGCAAAGGTGATTTTGGGAGAACTCGGACTGGATGTCGACGTAAAAACAGTTGCCCGGGAACTTTCGGTAGGTAAACAGCAAATCATTGAGATTGCCAAAGCGATGTCATCGAATGCAGAAGTGATTGTTATGGACGAGCCGACAGCTGCACTAACTGAGCGAGAAATCGTATCGTTGTTTGAAACAATCAGAGCCCTTCAATCGAACGGTGTATCGTTTGTTTACATATCACACCGGATGGAAGAGATTTTTGCATTATGTGACCGAATTACCATTTTACGTGATGGCAATTATGTTGGAGTCAAAGAGATTAAAGAAACGTCATTTGATGAAATTGTTCAGATGATGGTCGGACGCGAACTGGGTGAACGATTCCCAGAGCGTAACGCTACAATTGGTGATGTGAAATTGACGGCAAGTGGTTTGACACGCAACGGGCATTTCGAAGATATATCGTTTGAGTTGCGTAAAGGTGAAGTTCTCGGTATTGCAGGTTTGATGGGAGCGGGAAGAACCGAAGTTGCTCAATCCTTATTCGGTTATAAAAAACTGCAAAAGGGAACAATTTCTCTTAATGGAAAACCTGTGAAAATCAGCAGTCCACTACAAGCGAAAAAACTAGGTTTCGGCTATGTTACGGAAGACCGGAAGTCGGAAGGCCTTATCGTAGATTTCTCGGTAAAAGACAATTTAAGCTTAACGAATTTCAATAAAGTTTCAAGCAATGGCATCATCAAAGCGAATGAAGAGAAAGTGTTGTACGAAACAATGGTAAAACGGTTGGGTGTCCGAACGTCGGGTCCCAACCAAGCTGCCAAATCGCTTAGCGGGGGAAACCAGCAGAAAGTCGTTATTGCGAAATGGCTGGGTATCGAACCGAATGTGCTGATTTTAGATGAGCCGACCCGAGGTGTGGACGTCGGAGCAAAAAAAGAAATTTACTCGATCATTAATGAACTTGCCGAAAAAGGTGTCGCGATTTTGATGATTTCGTCTGAACTTCCCGAAATTATTGGCATGGCAGATCGGGTACTTGTCATGCATGAAGGTACACTTACAGCCGAACTGCAAAAAGCTGAAATGACGCAAGAACGAATTATGCATTATGCTACGGGAGGTGACAAAGTTGCTCAAATCTAATACACAGTCGGTACTGCAAAAAATCGGACCCCTTATTGGGCTCTTATTAATTGTCATTATCATTTCAATCATGAGTCCGAATTTTCTTACGCTTAACAACTTACTCAATGTTTTAAGACAAGTGTCGATAAATGCGCTCATAGCATTTGGGATGACCTTCGTCATTTTGACAGGCGGCATCGATTTATCTGTTGGGTCGATATTAGCTTTAACGGGAGCGGTGACTGCCGGATTAATGGCTGGTGGAATGGACCCGCTTCTCGCAATGTTCCTCGGATTACTTCTAGGAGCTGTTCTTGGTGCAATTAACGGCGTCATAATTGCCAAAGGAAAAGTTGCTCCGTTCATCGCAACACTTGCAACGATGACGATTTACCGTGGATTGACTCTTGTATACACAGAAGGAAAACCAATTTCAGGACTTGGTGATTCACAAGCGTTTCAGTTGCTAGGGAAAGGGTACTTCTTCGGAATTCCTGTCCCTGTTATAACGATGGCCATTACTTTTGGGATTTTGTATTTCATTTTGAAAAAGACTACATTTGGTCGTCGCGTATACGCAGTAGGTGGCAATGAAGAAGCTTCACGACTTTCTGGAATCAGCGTAGATCGTATTAAAATTTACGTTTATGCACTGACGGGAATGCTAGCGGCACTTGCTGCATTGATTTTAACATCAAGGCTAAATTCCGCTCAACCAACTGCGGGTAACATGTTTGAACTTGACGCCATTGCGGCAGTTGTCCTTGGGGGGACAAGTTTGACGGGTGGACGGGGTTGGATTGTGGGGACGTTGATTGGAGCACTCATTATTGGTGTTTTGAATAATGGTCTTAATCTTATCGGTGTATCCTCCTTCTTCCAACAAGTGGTGAAGGGTGCAGTTATATTGGTCGCGGTTCTATTGGATCGTAAAAAAACAGCTTAAGGGGATGTTAAGAAATGAAAAAAGTGAAATTAGTATTAATCATGGCAATTATGCTCGTACTTGCAGCATGTTCAACAGAGGCACCAGGAGCCAAGAAAGATGAAGAAACTAAAGGTGGAGAAGGAAGTTATAAAATTGGTTTTTCCATTTCAACGTTGAATAACCCGTTCTTCGTAACATTGAGCGAAGGAGCAAAAGAGCAAGCGAAAGAAATGGATGCAACGTTAACAGTTATCGATGCACAGGATGATGCAGCAAAACAAGCGAGTGATGTAGAGGATTTAATCCAACAAGGCGTGGACTTGATTTTGATTAACCCGACGGATTCTAGCGCAGTTGTAGCCGCGGTTGAATCTGCAAACAATGCAGGAATTCCTGTTGTCACAGTCGACCGAAGCTCTGAAGGCGGAGACGTTGTTTCTCATATCGCTTCAGATAACAAAGCAGGCGGAGAATTGGCTGGTCAGTTCTTAGCTGATTTAGTTGGCGATGGAGCAAAAGTTGTAGAATTGGAAGGAATCGCTGGTTCTTCGGCCGCACGTGACCGTGGAATGGGCTTCAATGAAATAGTAAAAGGTAAATTGGATATCGTTGCTAAACAAACAGCGAATTTCAACCGTGCTGAAGGATTGACAGTTATGGAGAATATCATGCAAGCAAACCCTGACATTAAAGGCGTGTTCGCGCATAATGACGAGATGGCACTTGGCGCACTTGAAGCAATTGAAGCCGCAGGGAAAGAAGTGAAAGTTGTTGGATTCGATGCAACAGATGATGCAGTAAAATCAGTCGAAGCAGGAAAGTTGGCTGGAACTGTCGCTCAAAAACCGGATCTTATCGGTAAAAAAGCAGTAGAAGCAGCTGTTCTATCACTCAAAGGTGAAACAGTGGAAGCGTCAATTCCAGTTGAATTGGAATTAATCAAGAAATAATATGCTAATGAATTGCGAAAGCCGCCCTAGATTAATTTCCAGGCGGCTTTTTTTATTCCTTTAAGTGTCTAAATTAGTGTGTAGACCGATCATATAACTCCACCAACCGAGCATATCCACTGTCAAAGCGATCATATAGGCTTGACACCAATTATATCCACTGTCAAAGCGATCATATCCCAAAGACACCGAGCATATCCACTGTCCAAGCGATCATATATCCATGACACCGAGCATAGCCGCTGTCAAAGCGATCATATACCCATGAAACCGAGCATAGCCACTGTCCAAGCGATCAGATCCCAATGACACCGAGCATGCCCACAGTCAAAGCGATCATATAACAATGAAACCGAGCATACCCCCACAGTCAAAGCGATCATATCCCACTGACACCGAGCATGCCCACAGTCAAAGCGATCATATAACAATGAAACCGAGCATACCCCCACTGTCAAAGCGATCATATCCCACTGACACCAAGCATATCCACAGTCAAAGCGATCATATCCCAATGAAACCGAGCATACCCGCAGTCAAAGCGATCATATATCCTTGACACCGAGCATATCCGCAGTCCAAGCGATCATATCCCACTGAAACCGAGCATATCCACAGTCAATGCGATCATATAACCCTGCCAACCAAGCATATCCACTATTCAACCAATCATATAACCTCACCAACCAAGCATACCCAAACGACCAACACTCAACCTCGCCCCTAATCACCCTAAAATCCAAGCGCTTTCCTAACATCAGCCATATACGTCTGACCAACAGGCAACTCTGTCCCATCTCTCAATGTAAGTACTAGATTAGAAGTAATGTCCCTGGAAATGCGCTGGATAGATGGGATGTTAACAATGTAAGACCGATGGATACGTAGAAACGTCTTTGGCAGTCGTAATTGTAAATCTTTCAGCGTGTAGCTGATACAGAATTGTTCACTTGCAACATAAAACCAAGTTTTCTTTTGCAAGCTTTCTATATATGCGATCTCTTCAATTGGAATTGGACACCATTCTTCTTCCTGTTTGCCCGTGAGGAAACGAAAGGGTTCTTGTTTCAGTATATGATAGTTTGAAGGCAAAATGACAAGTAGTGCAGCGGGCTCGCCTTGGAGGTCAATCGGATAACCGATTCCATAATACGGGGACCCGAACAATGTGTTATCCATAACTTTATCAACTTTGAGTCGTTTATTAATTACTTTATCTGCAATGCTGCCGGGTACAACAGGTTGCCCCTCTATTAGTTGGATATCCTGAATGCCTTCCACATAATAAATGTAGCGGTCGCCCATGGCAATCGCGATTGCGGCGTCTTTCGGTATCCAATCACCTAGTATAGAAACATATTGTTCTAACGTTTCTCTTGTAATTACCATATTTGTTTCCCCCTTGTTTTCTATGAAACTCTAAAATAACAAACTACTTCATCATCGTAAAATCGAGTTCATCCTAAAATAATGCCCTTTCGTCGGAAAGAACAGACAACTTTGTATCTTCTGTTATATATTACTGTATAACAACTTCAGCTGTTATGAAACAGTACTAAAGAATTAATTTCATAACTGGTTGAACATAAAAAAACTGGAAGGTGTGACTGTAGATATGACTAGACAAGAGCAGATTAAACAATTGGAGAAAAGCTGGGCGGAGGATAGCAGATGGAAAGGAATTGAACGTCCTTACACTGCCGAAGATGTTGTGAAGCTACGTGGATCTGTTTTAATTGAACAAACACTGGCAACAAAAGGTGCAACTCGCTTATGGAGTTCATTGCATGAAGAAGATTTCATCAATGCTCTTGGTGCTCTAACAGGAAATCAAGCTGTTCAACAAGTAAAAGCTGGACTTCAAGCAATCTATCTAAGTGGTTGGCAAGTGGCGGCAGATGCAAACCTTTCGGGTCAAATGTATCCGGACCAAAGTTTATATCCGGCAAATAGTGTTCCTTCTGTCGTCAAACGTATCAACCAGGCACTTCAACGGGCTGACCAAATCGACCACTCAGAAGGGCGCGTAGACGGTTTTGACTGGTTCGCTCCAATTATTGCAGACGCTGAAGCAGGTTTCGGAGGACCACTTAACGTATTCGAATTAATGAAAGGCATGATAGAAGCTGGAGCAGCAGGCGTTCACCTTGAAGACCAACTTGCATCCGAAAAAAAATGTGGACACTTGGGTGGTAAAGTATTGCTACCTACACAAAATGCAATCCGTAACTTAGTTGCTGCAAGACTTGCGGCTGACGTTCTCGGCGTACCTACTGTTCTTATTTCACGGACAGATGCAGATGCAGCAGATATGGTCACAAGTGATATTGATCCAGTAGACGCTGAATTTCTTACTGGAGAACGTACGCCTGAAGGATTCTACCGGACGAAACCTGGTATCGATCAAGCGATTGCACGCGGATTGGCTTATGCACCTTATGCAGATCTTGTCTGGTGTGAAACATCGCATCCATCTCTGGAAGAGGCACAACAGTTTGCAGATGCAATCCATGCAAAATTCCCAGGGAAAATGCTTGCTTACAACTGCTCGCCTTCATTCAACTGGGAAGCAAATTTGGATGAAGCGACAATCGCGAAATACCAAGTGGAACTCGGTAAAATGGGCTACAAATTCCAGTTCGTTACACTTGCGGGCTTCCATTCATTGAACCACAGCATGTTTAACCTTGCACATGACTATAAAGACAATGGAATGGCGGCATATTCAAAACTGCAACAGGCTGAATTTGCTAATGAAGACAAAGGATACACAGCGACTAGACACCAACGTGAAGTTGGAACAGGATACTTCGACGAAGTGTCACAGATCATTTCTGGCGGTACATCTTCTACAACCGCGATGAAGGGCTCGACGGAAACCGCGCAATTTGTTTGAACTTTCGGTGCAAGTTGCTGCCACAATTCGAAGGGCATGAATGGTATCAGTAATTGGGCACCAACAACAATCGGGGAGGGTGATCAATCTGTCTACGAATCAAGTGACATCTCATACTATAAAAGTTTTAGGCGAACTGACTGCTGAAAGTGAAGAGATTTTAACGCCGGAAGCACTTGCATTCCTACAATCTCTTCATGATAACTTTGACGAAAGACGGAGAGAGCTTTTGGCTAACCGGCAACAGCGTCAAAGTAGCATCGACAGTGGAATAAAACTGGATTTCTTACCCGAAACACAATCTATACGGGATGGGGATTGGACAATTGCATCCCTCCCGCATGATCTGCAGGACAGACGAGTGGAAATTACTGGTCCTGTCGGTCGGAAGATGGTCATCAATGCATTGAATTCAGGTGCAAAAACATTCATGGCTTGTTTTGAAGATGCAACATCTCCCACATGGGCAAACATGTTGGAAGGACAGCTCAATATGAAAGATGCCGTTCGGCGGACGATTGAGTTTGAACAGCATTCCACTGGAAAGACATACAAGTTGAACGATGAACCCGCGGTGCTCATGATACGGCCGCGCGGATTGCATCTGCTGGAAAAGAATGTCGTAATTGATGGAGAGTCGATTGCAGGAAGTTTCTTTGACTTCGGATTGTACTTTTTCCATAATGCCAAGGAATTAATCGCTCGCGGATCTGGGCCATATTTCTACCTACCTAAGCTTGAAAGTCATTTGGAAGCAAGATTGTGGAACGATGTGTTTGTCTTTGCGCAGCAGCAACTTGGAATTCCAACCGGTACAATTCGGGCAACGGTGTTAATCGAAACGATTGCGGCGGCATTTGAAATGGACGAAATTCTATATGAACTTCGGGACCATTCAGCAGGTCTCAATTGTGGACGCTGGGATTATATTTTCAGCTATATTAAACGGCTGCGCAATCAACCGGACGTTATCTTGCCTGATCGTGGGCAAGTAACGATGACATCGCCATTCATGCGGGCTTATACATTGCTTTGTATTCAAACCTGTCATAAGCGCAATGCACCGGCAGTCGGTGGGATGGCTGCACAAATTCCAATTAAAAATGACCCAGAAGCAAACGAAGCAGCATTTGGCAAAGTAGGTGACGATAAACGCCGTGAAGCGACGGATGGACATGACGGAACGTGGGTAGCGCACCCAGGACTTGTCGCGGTTGCGATGGAGCAGTTCAACGAGCATATGCCGACACCGAATCAGATTGGTCGTAAACGAGAAGATGTCAAAGTAACTGCTGATGACCTGTTGGAAGTCCCAAAAGGAACGATTACGGAACAAGGTTTGCGAATGAATTGCAGTGTAGGCATTCAATATATTGCTTCTTGGCTCAGAGGGAACGGGGCAGCTCCTATTAATAATTTGATGGAAGATGCGGCGACAGCTGAAATTTCAAGATCACAAGTATGGCAATGGATTCGTCATCCGCAAGGGAAACTTAGCGATGGGCCGGATATTACAGAGAAATTGGTTGCAAAAGTATTGCAAGAGGAACTGGAATTAATCAAACAGACTGTTGGTGACACTGCGTTCACTACTGATAAATATGAAGCAGCTGCAGAACTGTTTTCAGCATTAATCGTGCAAGATGACTTCGTTGAATTTTTGACACTGCCGGGGTATGAAAAATTAAATTGATTTACAAATGGAGGTAAAAAATATGAGAGTGGAGGAGATTTATATGCAAACAAACAACAATAGGAAAGAATTGCCGAGAAAAATTTGTCGTGAATGTGGATGTGAAATTGTAGAGCAGATTGAATCCCCATTGTTTGAGTGCGAGCGGTGTATTGGTTCGAATGAAGAATGACATAGCAACGGCTCTATTCCTACAAGTGGAATAAAGCCGTTTTTACTTGCCTTGATTCAATATAAGAGGGTTTACTCAACAAGTATGGAAGTAGTACTAGAGCTAGTAATTGTATTTTGAAAATAAGTGGGGGGGAAATAGAATGAGAAACGAAGAAATGTTACTGATACCTGGACCGACGCCTGTTGTCGATTCCATTTATGATGCGATGGCGAGTGAAACAAGAGGGCATACTGATCCGAGATTTGTTGCAATTTACAAAAATGCGATTGAACAGACACGTGAAATGTTGCAAACAGATGGGGAAGTTTTTGTCGTTGCCGGATCAGGAACGATTGCAATGGAAATGGCGCTTGTTAACACAGTCGCGGCTGGAGAAAAGATATTAGTGGTCAGCCAAGGTTATTTCGGTGACCGGTTCATAAAATTAGGGCAAGCTTTTGGCATTGAGGTGGATGTGCTTCAATCGGAATGGGGCAAACAAGTTACGCCTGAAGAAGTGGAGGCGAAACTTGTTGAAGGGCATTATAAAGCAGTAACAATTACGCATGCAGACACATCGACTGGTGTTGCAGCTGATCTCGAAGCACTTGTACCAATCGTGAAAAAACATGGTGCACTTGTCATTTTAGATGGTGTTTGTGCAACGGCAGCGATGGAAGAAGATATGAGTAAAACATACGGCCATCCGGACTATAAAATTGATGTTATTTTGACTGGCTCTCAAAAAGCAATTGGCGTTCCACCGGGATTAGCGATTGTCGCCTTTAACAAAACCGCTTTGGCTGCTAGGGAGAAGATTGAACGCGTTCCGGCTTATTATTGCGATATCTACAATTGGATTCCTGTCATGAACGACCCTTCAAAATATTTTGCAACACCGCCAGTGAACTTGATTTATGCCTATAATGAAGGAATGAGACTCGTTCACGCAGAAGGCTTGTCGACAAGAATTATTCGCCATACGGCATTCGGCAAAGCGGTGCGAGCCGCGCTTTCTGAATATGGCATGAAAGCAATTGCCGATGAAAATGTAGCAGCATCAACATTGAGCTGTATCCTCTATCCTGAGGGTGTCGGCGACTCGGAATTCCGCGCAACGCTTGGTAAAAAAGGTGTGATTGTAGCAGGATCACTTGCTCATTTAGCAGGAAAAGCGTTCCGAATTGGGCATATGGGGAACACAACAGAGGAAATGTTGGAACAAGCGATTGAATTAATTGGTGACACGTTGAATGAAATGGGTCATTCAGTTGATTCGGCGAAGGCAGTTCAGCGGTTTAAGCAAGAAGTGCGTGTGGGTGTTTGAGATGGGGCTATCCTTTAACGGGTAGCCTTTTTTTATTGGAAAAAGGGGTGAGCGATTATATAACCCGGTAAGCAATCATATCCGCGTGCGACGCGATCATATCATCAGACACCCGATCATATCCGAGTGCGAACCGATCATATAACCCGGCACCCGATCATATCCGCGAGCGACCCGATCATATAACCCGGCAACCAATCATATCGGAGTGCGACCCGATCATATAACCCGGTAATCGATCATATCCGTATGTGGCCCGATCATATAACCCGGCACCCGATCAAATCCGAGTGCGTCCCGATCCTATCATCAGACACCCAATCAAATCCGAGTGCGGCCCGATCCTATAACCAGGTAATCGATCATATCCGCGTCCGCCCCGATCATATAACCCGACAACCGATCATATCCGCGTGCGCCCCGATCATAAAACCCGGCAACCGATCATATCCGCGTGCGCCCCAATCATATCCCCCGGCCACCGATCATATCCAACATCTAACTCTATTAATAAATTTCCTTACCCCCACTTGCCATTAACGTTAACGTCAATGTTAAACTACTCATATAGTTGAAAATTCCAACACTTCAAAGGGGGAGCTAAAGTGAAGGATATTACTGAAGTTGCCCAGGCATATGATGTGTCGACCCGTACAATCCGGTACTATGAGGAACTTGGTTTGTTGAAACCCGACAGGACCGCGGGAAATAGAAGGATTTACACGAAAGCAGAGGTCGTAAAGCTGCGACTGATTTTGCGCGGAAAAAGGTACGGATTCACGCTGGATGAAATAAAGGAGATGATTTTACTTTTTGACAAAGATCGGACTGGGATAAAACAATTGGAGCGGACAATCGATTTTGGCAATGAAAAAATCGGACAAGTGGAAGACAAAATTCAGGAGCTCACGGAAATGAAGATGGAAATGGAACAGCTGCTTATGCAATTCGCCGAAAAACTAACCAATTTAAAGGGGGATTAAGGAAATGAACAGTTCACAATTGTTGGAACGTAATGCAAGGAAATATCCTAAGACTGAAGCGGTTATTGGAATGGGGAAACGCTATACGTATAAGGAACTTGATCAGCTTGTGAATCGTTTTGCGCACGGCCTCAAGCTTCTTGGAATTGGGCGAGGAGATAAAGCTGTTCTATATATGCCAAACGTTCCGGAATTTGTTATCGCCTATTTTGCAGTTCAGCGGCTTGGGGCAATCATTGTCCCGATAAATGCCAAGATGACGCTGTCAGAAGTCGAATATGTACTTGAGAATTCTGATGCAAAAGCCTTCATCGCACATGACTTGCTGTTTGAATCAGTGAAAAACCTGGATAGCAATTTAGTGTTAATCAAAACAGGAGCTCCCCTAGACGATAAGTGGATCAGTTTTGAAACAGTATTCAATGACAATGATTCCTCAATCGAGTGCAATTTACCAGATTCCAGTGAATCGACCATTTTATATACTTCCGGCACAACAGGTAAACCGAAAGGCGTGTTATTCAGTTATAAAAACATCCTAACAGTTGCGCAAATGATTTGTGTTGAGATGGAAATTAAACCGGAGAGCCGCTTGCTCATCATGATGCCGCTTAGTCATTCTGCACCGCTCCATCTGTTTTTCATGGCGGGGTTAATAGTTGGTGCGACTAGCGTATTAACGCCAACATTCACACCTGATCTTTTAATTGATACTATTGAACAAGAAAAAACAACACACTTCTTCGGGGCACCCGTCGTTTATTTATTGACAGCGAAGAATCCGAAGATGGAAACAGCTGATTTGTCTTCAATGAAATGGTGGATTTACGGCAGCGCGCCTTTATCGCAACCGGAAGTTGAATTTGTGCAGAAAAAGTTCAAATCGGATAACTTCATCTGTGTCTATGGACTGACAGAAGCGGGTCCAAACGGCACGTTATTGAGCGCAAGTGAACATAAAACGAAAGCAGGCAGTATTGGAAAACGGGCGGCGCTTCACGCAGAGTTTAGGATTGTTAATCCGAACGGGGAAGACGTGCAACAAGGCGAAGTAGGGGAAATTCTTTTACGTGGGGAAGGCAATATGCTTGGCTACTATAACAATATAGAAGCAACGGCTGAAACATTCATAGGGGACTGGTTGAAAACAGGTGACTTGGCGAAAATAGATGAAGACGGTTACATTTGGGTTGTCGACCGGAAAAAAGATCTGATCATTTCCGGTGGAGTCAATATTTACCCGAAAGAAGTTGAAGAAGTACTAATTACACATTCGGCAATTAATGAAGTGGCAGTAGTTGGCGTGCCGCATCCGGAATGGGGCGAAACGGTTAAGGCTTATTTTGCGGCAAGTGAAGTGCTTAATCTAGAAGAGGTTAAACAATTTGCGCAAGAACAGCTTGCGCAGTATAAAGTACCGCGTTTGTATGAACAAGTTGAGGCTCTACCGCGTAATGCATCCGGCAAGATATTAAAACAACCATTGAGAGAAGGCGAAGTAAATGGTCTTACAGCAAAGGTCGGAAATTGAAACACCATTGAATTTCTTTGAGCACGATGAGACATTACAAACACTATTAAAAGAATCCTTGTCTCCTAAATTTTACGATTATGCCCATTCAGAATTAACGAAATTTGGTTCACTAGTTGCCAATGAAATCGATGAACGTGCCAAACATACTGACCGTGAAGGGCAACCCCGTCTTGAAATCTATGACAAGTACGGAGATGATCGTTCACATGTCTGGGTCAATGAAGGCTATAAAAAGACAGTGGAAGAAACGTATCGGACAGGGATTGTGGGCTATGTTCATAAAGATATCCCGGAACTCGGCCATAAAGGAAACTACCTCTACAGTTTTGCGCAAGGCTACTTATTATCACAAGCAGAACCGGGATTCCATTGTCCTGTGACGTTGACGCAAGCCACAGCTTATTTGCTAGATCATTATGCTAATGAAGAAGTGAAGGAGAAGTTCCTGTCGCATGTTTGTGCAACGGGTGATACGGAGTTATTTGAAGGTGCGACATTTTTAACGGAGCGACAAGGAGGTTCAGACGTAGGTGCTAATGTCGTGAAGGCAGTGGAAGACGGTGAAAACTATCGTTTATCCGGAGAGAAGTATTTTGCATCCAATGCTGGAATGGCAGGCGTCGCTATGGTTCTTGCTAGAATGGAAGGTTCAGCAGAAGGCTCGCGCGGACTAAGTTTATTTGCGGTGCCTTGGAGAAAAGACGACGGTTCACTAAATGGTATTAAGATTCGGAGATTGAAAGATAAGCTTGGCGTGCGGGCAGTACCATCGGGTGAAGTGGAGTTTGATGGTGCTCTAGCTTATGTCGTGGGTGATCCGAAAAAGGGCTTCTATTATATGATGGAAGCGTTAAATTTATCACGAATTTGTAATGCCGTCGCGTCACTTGGCATCATGCGCCGTGCGTTCAACGAGGCCTTGATGTATGCAGAAAGACGCAATGCATTTGGCAAAAAGTTGACTGACTTTCCGATGATTCAGGAAAGTTTAGCGACCATGAAATCGAAGCTCGAAGTCGAACTGGCAACAACATTCGATCTGGTTAAGCTCTTTGATAAAGTAACTTCTGGGAATGCATCCGACGAAGAAACTGCATTGAACCGCCTGAAGATTGCGCTCGTTAAAAAAGAAACCGCAGAACAGGCAATCCATTTCGCTCATGAAGCAATTGAAATGCATGGTGGAAATGGCTATATCGAAGACTTCGTCACACCGCGGTTACTTCGCGATGCACAAGTATTAACGGTTTGGGAGGGGACCGCGAATATTTTAGGATTGGAGCTCCTCAGGCTCGTCAATAAATTCAGTGCACACTTGCTATTTATCGACGAAATGACAGAGAGACTAGATTCTGTTCCCGAAAGTTCATGGAAACTACGGATATCCAATGCAGTGGAGACACTAGCAAAAGACCTCACGATATTTGCAAGTTTGAACCCTGACAATCAAACAATCGAAGCAAAGGGATTAATGCGTACTATGGCTTTACTCTATGAAGGGGTCGTTGCGCTTGAATGGGCGGAACAACATGGAGGTCGACATGAAAAGTTGATGGAGATTTTCATCGAAACGAATTGGCCTGAACGAACGATTGGGGAGGTGAAGAGGAGTGTGAAATATTTTAGTGATGTACTGTAACACGTGTTGATTAACCAAAAACAACCCGTAAATAACATGATCACCTACTTGTCGCTACATATTTGTTTCGGTAATCGTATGGTGGTCCTTCATCCGTCGCTCTCCAAAGGCATAGGTACACGAAGTGCTAAGGGTTTTGGGAACTAAAGAATAGCTAGCTTCTTACCTGGATAAAAGCCGCCAAAGATGCAATTTTGGCGGCTGTAAATTTCTATAAGGCATCACATGATTAGATGCATACTCTTTGCTAAAAGTAAGAAAGGAACGCATTGTAAAACGTGCAAGAGTGCCCGAAATTGCATCTTCGGGCACTTACTATCTGTATAGAATGTCATCTACTCATTACTTCCAAAGCAACCGCATTTTTCACTCAAACAGTGCAGCTACGCGACAGGCAACTATTCGTAACAGTATTACTGAAAAGAGTATGGCTAGAAGTGACAAAGTAACTTCTAGCCATACGGGGTCCCCTCAGAAAATCTGTCATGAATAGTTCGCCGAAAGCGGGACGGAAATGATCAAGTGAAAACGGAGTTTACCTATCCCTTTTTGTTTATTCGATCTCCCGTGATTTCTTTAAGACAACTAACTCGTATGCATCAACAGAAGTAAATTCACCTTTTACTTCCTGTTGCGCTGTGTTCTTATTAAAATTATTATTCGCCATCACTCTCCATATTGCCGATGAAGGTAAGCGCAACTCATAGGATTTTTTTGTTGGATTAATATAGATTGCAAAATCTTCGTTATCTCCAAGTAATGTGAAGCCAAAAACAGGAGCGGGCGTGTCTAATATATATAATCTTCTCCTAATATCTTGGTTAGAAGTAAGGCGAAATACATCATATTTTTTTCGAAGCGCAATCAGCGTTTTAATAAATTCAACATAGTCATTTTCTACTTCTCTTTTCCGCCAATCTAATTGATTGATCCAATCACTGGAAATATAGCTATTCTCATCGCCCTGTTTAGTTCTAAACCACTCTTGACCGGCATGGATAAACGGAATCCCTTGGCTTAATAACGTGATTCCGGAAGCAAGTTGGTGCATTTTCTTACGCGTCAAATCGCTGTCTTGATCATTGCTAAGTAGAAGCCGATCCCATAGTGTGTGGTTATCGTGACATTCGACGTAGTTAATTGTTTGGTTCACCTCGGACACAAATGGTGCACCAAATTCTTCTAAAGTGGTTCCAGATACGAGGTGGGGCAGCCTTTCGATGAAACGACCTTGACCATTTACATAACCAGTATCGTGTTTGTTAAATAACTGACCTTTGAGTGAATCGCGGAAGTAGTCATTGAAAAATTTGATATCTGTTAATTGATTGGAGTGCATGGAAGTAGCTTTTTTTTCGGAAGCTAATGCTGTTGGAAGATCCCAACCTTCTCCTAAAAGCATAATTGGCACTGATTCTTCTTTACAGCGCTCATGAATTTGGTTCATTGTCTCGATATCGATGGCCCCCATTAAATCGAACCGGAATCCATCTACATGATAGTCATTCAGCCAAAAATCAATTGTATCTAAAATGAATTTCCGGGCCATTGCTCGCTCTGTTGCAAAATCATTACCTACCCCAGTTCCGTTGCTAAGGCTTCCATCACTGTGATAACGGAAGTAATAGCCTGGAACAAGTTTTTCAAATGGTGATTCTTCCATGATAAAAACATGATTATAAACGACATCAAGGATGACCGCGATTTCTTCCTGATGAAACGCTTGAATCATCTTTTTACATTCAATGATTCTTGCCACGGGGTCATTAGGTGTTACGGAATAACTGCCTTCTGGTACTTGAAAGTATAATGGATCGTACCCCCAATTATAGCCATCGTTCGGACTAGTCTCATCTATGCGTGCAAAATCATTAATTGGTAAAAGTTGAACATGCGTGCAACCTAATTCTTTCATATAAGTGAGCGCTGTTGAAAAACCATTTTTTGTCGTTGTAGCTGTTTCTGTCAAACCTAAATATTTACCTCGATTAACGACACCGCTTTCTTCTTGATTGGTCGCGTCTCTTACATGTAATTCATAGATAATTGCATCTTGTAAATTCTGAAGTTTTGGCCTGTTTCGTTTGTTAAAGTTAGGTGGGTCAGTTCTAGCAGGGTCTATAATCACGCTTTTTTCACTGTTAGCAAGCATAGCTTTTGCATAGGGGTCATTCAAACGTGTCGTTTGTCCATTGACAATAACCTTATAATCATAAGAAAAACCATGCCAATCACCATCCATTTTTAGTTGCCATAGACCACTTTTTTGTCGATTTAATAAAAAATCACGATTATCTAAATTTAACTTTACAGAAGTAGCCGTCGGGGCCCAAATAGAGAATGTGGTTGCGGAGTGTTCATAGTCAGTCCCTAATTTAGTAGTCAAATCAGCATAGTGCTGATCAAACCAATCCGTTCGGACGATTGCTCTAGGGTAAACAGGGACCTTCGCTGTGCCCCATAAGAGCACAAGACTTTCTCCGATTGGCAGTTCTTCTAAAAGAATAATCCTTACGGTGGAATCGGCGTTTACTTTTTCAACCTTTGTCGAAAAATACTTCTCTTTTGCTGCCCAATAAATGACGGGAGGTTCTTCCGTGTGCAGCAATATAGATATATCGTTCACGATAACGGTTAACACGTGAACATCATCGATCCAAGCTACATGAGTTTCCACAAAAGCAACCCCTTTTCTTGTTTGAATCTAACATACAAGACGTATGGACGCCGAGTTCTCTATTGCCAATACCTAAAACCTACCTCCGCTTTTGCCATTCATACTTGCTTATTCCTAGTATATGTTCTACCCCTATTTTAAGAAACTTACTTGAATTTTAACCAGGAATTAATATATTTCCCTAAAAAATAGTTGTCACATTATTCTAAAACTAAGTAATGGAATTGATTTCTATATGGATGTGGAGTCAGAGTTAAGTCATTCATTCGACATTAATTTACATTAAATTTACCAATAAAAGAAATTTGTAGAACGATTTAACATTCATTTACATAATAATCTGCTAACATAGAATTTGGTATAACCCTTAGCAATAAGGTTTCTACGTAGCGTTTGTAGCTGCTTTAGATTGTGAAAGTTGATTCTTTTTATATCGAGCTATTACAAAGAAGTGAATAATAAAAGATCCACGACAAAGAAGAACTAGTCATATTCGTATACCATCCTGAATATAATCTTAATTGGCTCAAGAAAGGAGTCAGCACGATGTATTACAATATTTCAGAACAAGAACTATTTTTATTTCACCAAGGTACTAATTATCATAGTCACCAATTATTAGGTTGCCATACGATTGAATGGGAAGGTACTCAAGGCTATCGATTTGTAGTGTGGGCACCTAACGCTAAAGAAATTCATGTAGTCGGTGATTTTAATCAATGGAAAGGCAATTTACACCCATTAAAGAGAGTCACGAACGAAGGGTTATGGATTGGTTTTTATACGGATATTCCCGAAAACATCCCTTATAAATATGAAATTGAATCGGACAATGGTCAAGTGCTACTGAAAGCAGATCCATATGCTCTTCAATCTGAGCTTCGACCTAAAACGGCATCTTTAACCCCGATTCTATCCGGATATGAGTGGAGTGATGATGATTGGCAAGAAGAAAAGAAAACGTTTGATGTTTATTCATCACCCGTATCGATTTATGAAGTTCATCTAGGCTCTTGGAAAACAAATGTAGACGGTGAATTTTATTCATATCGCGAACTTGCTGATCAATTGGTTCCTTATGTAAAATCGCTAGGTTATACACATATTGAATTACTCCCACTTGCGGAGCATCCATTTGATCTGTCGTGGGGTTATCAAATAACTGGTTATTTTTCTGTCACGTCTCGTTATGGTCCACGTGATGAATTTAAATACTTTGTTGATCAGTGCCATCAACAGAACATCGGTGTAATTATGGACTGGGTTCCTGGTCACTTTTGTAAGGATGATTTTGCACTTCGTCAATTTGATGGGGAGGCATTATATGAATATGCCGATCCTCGTAAAGCTGAAAAAAAGTTGTGGGGAACATTAACCTTCGACTTTGGACGACCTGAAGTACAAAGCTTTTTAATCTCTAATGCACTTTTTTGGTTGGAAGAATATCATATCGATGGAATTCGTGTAGATGCAGTAGCTAGCATGCTCTATCTTAACTTTGATAAATCGGAAGACAAGGATAAAATCTACAATTCATACGGTGGAGATGAAAATCTTGAAGCATATGCCTTTATCCGCAAATTAAATGAAGTTATTTTTTCATATGAGCCTGGGGCAATGATGATGGCTGAAGACAGTTCAGATTTACCACTTGTTACGGCACCTACACATGTAGGAGGGCTTGGTTTTAATTTCAAATGGAATATGGGCTGGATGAACGACACGCTTACCTATATGGAAGCAGATCCAGTTTACCGAAAATGGCATCACAATCTACTAACTTTCCCATTTATGTATACACATACAGAAAACTTTCTACTACCGCTGTCACACGATGAAGTCGTTCATGGTAAAAAATCATTGCTCGATAAAATGCCTGGTGACCAGTGGCGGCAGTTTGCAAACCTGAGATTGCTTTATGGCTATATGATGGCGCACCCTGGTAAAAAGTTATTATTTATGGGAGGTGAGCTAGCACAGTATGCTGAATGGAAGGATCAAGAACAATTGGATTGGCAACTTTTAGATTATCCACTTCATAAAGCGATTTTTAACTATGTTAAAGCGCTCAATCATTTCTACTTGGAATATCCTGAACTTTATGAATTAGACCATAATACTGAAGGGTTTGAGTGGATTGATCCTCATAATATCGATCAAAGTGTGATTGCTTTTCGTAGACGTAGTACAAGCCCAGGGGAAGAACTAATCGTTGTCTGCAATTTCACACCGGAAGTCCTTTTTGACTATAAAATTGGTGTGCCAACTCCTGGAACTTATCAAGAAATTTTTAATTCAGATGCTAGTCAATTCGGGGGATCTGGACAGGTAAACGATGCTGACCATTTTAGTATTCCGCAAGAATGGCACAGATTATTACAGCATATAAAAATAAAGGTACCACCTTTAGCTATCACAATTTTTAAGTGCAAAAAAGTACCTGAATTTATTGAGGAGGCTAATTAATGAAAAATTGTGTAGGCATGTTGTTGGCTGGTGGAGAAGGGAAACGTTTAGGCAAATTAACGAACAACTTAGCGAAACCAGCAGTGCACTTCGGAGGTAAGTATCGAATTATTGACTTCACGTTAAGTAATTGTGCCAACTCAGGACTTCAGACATTGGGCGTGATGACTCAATATTCACCACTTGAATTAAATAAACATATTGGAAATGGAAAACCGTGGAACTTGAATCGGCAAAACACTGGTGTGACGATACTTTCCCCTTATACAGCGAAAGACGGAGGAGACTGGTATTCTGGTACGGCTGATGCAATCTATCAAAACATTCATTTTATCGACCGGCATGACCCAGAATATGTCCTTGTCATTTCGGGTGATCATATTTATCAAATGGATTACGCAGCAATGTTGGAAGAACATAAACAAACGGGCGCTGATGTCACCATTTCCGCAATTCCAGTGGTTTGGGAAGAAGCATCGCGGTTTGGAATTTTGAATACAACTGATGATATGCGCATCTACGAATTTGATGAAAAACCGCAAAATCCAAAAAGTAATTTAGCGTCTATGGGCGTTTATATATTTTCATGGGCAACACTAAGATCCTATTTGTTGGAGGATGCTGAAAATGGTCAATCCAGTCATGATTTCGGAAAGGATATTATTCCATCGATGGTTAATAATAATCTTCGTTTGTATGCATATCGTTTCGAAGGTTATTGGAAGGATGTCGGTACAATCGAAAGTTATTGGGAAGCCAATATGGACCTGCTGGATAAAGATTGGAGTCTCTTGTTAAATAATGAAAACTGGAGAATATACACCAACGAAACGAACATTCCCCCAGAGTATATCGGGGAAACTGCAGTTGTGAAGCAGTCATTGATCAATTCTGGGTGTTGGGTGTGTGGAACAGTTGATAGTTCTGTATTGTTTGAGAATGTAGTGATTCACCCTGATAGCATGGTTAAACAATCCATCTTGTATCCAGGCGTAGAAGTAGGGAAGAACTCGATTCTAGAACGAGTAATTGTAATGGAAAATACAAAGATTCCTGAAGGCACACATATTAGCATTGGACTTACTGAAGAGCCGCTCGTGATCAATCAAGATACATTGAGTGGGATTTTAGCGTTAAGTTATATCGGATAAGCAATAGAAGTATGATGGCTTGTTGGACTCTCTGTTGAAGTAATGTTGTGTATATTAGAACCATATATTCGGCACTACTTATTTGAAGTTAACTAGGTGGTATACCTCGCCAGTATAACGCGTAAATCTAGCGAAGGAGCGACAAGCGTGAGGCCATCACCAAGCGACAAAGCGATGTTGGAAGGACAATCTATTTGTTAAGTACCGACTATCTATACAATTTAAGGGGGAAAATAGATGAACACAATGATGGGCCTTATTAATCTGGAACACGAGCATCATTACTTTCATGAATTAACTTATTTTCGTAGTGGTGCCACAATTCCTTTTGCGGGTCGTTATCGTTTGATTGATTTTCCGCTTTCGAATATGGGGAATTCTAATGTAGAGTCAGTAGCGATTTTTACCCGCAATAAATATAGATCCTTAATGGATCATCTTCAAACAGGTGGTAGCTGGGAGATGGATGAGCGCAATGGTGGCTTGTTTATTCTTCCACCGGATTGGAACGATCCATCTGATATTTCAAAAGGCGATTTGAGTTTTTTTCATAATAACCGTGATTATTTTGCTCGTGGAAAATCTTCCTATGTACTGATTAGCGGAAGTCAATTTATATCAAATACGGATTATCAAGATGCATTTAAAAGTCATCTTGCTAATAAAGCAGATGTCACGCTGATTACTACTCATGTTGAGACGTTAAATACTGAACATGATTCTGCTTTTCGAATTGAAGCAGACGAAGATGGCTGGGTCACTACTATCACGAATGATAAGCAAGAAAACGACCTTTTCACGGGTGTTTATATAATCAATAAAGACTTATTAATGACGTTAGTTGATCAATGTATTGCACACCACCAAGATCATTTTTTTGTCCATGGCATTAAAGAGAATCTTGCTACGTTAAAGGTTCAAACGTATAAAAACAATGGCTACGGTGTGTTTATCAATTCGATCGAGAGTTATTATCGGCATAATATGAATCTATTATCAGAGGAGAATTATAAAGCATTATTTTATAAACTACCATTTATTCGGACGAAGGTTGGGAATCAGCCACCTACGAAATATCGTAATGAAGCGAGTGTCAAAAAATCAATTCTGGCAAATGGTTGCATTATTGCTGGCGAGGTAGAGGGCAGTGTATTGTTTCGAGGTGTAACCGTAGAAGAAGGTGCAACGGTAAAAAACTCGATTATCATGCAGCGTTGTAAAATTGAAGCAGGTGTCCATTTGGAGAATGTGATATTAGATAAAGACGTTCATGTGACCGCAAATCAACAATTAATCGGATCAAAGGATAAACCCTATGTCGTTGCAAAAAGACAAGTCATGTAAAAAAAGAAATCGTTGGTTGGAAAGGGAAGATTTCATATGAGAAATGTATTATTTGTAGCTTCGGAATGCACACCTTTTATTAAAACCGGTGGATTAGCAGATGTGATCGGGTCACTTCCACAAGCATTGAAAGAGAATGAAGGAGTCGAGGTGCGAGTGATTCTTCCACTTTATGATGAAATACCGCTAGAATGGCGAGATAAAATGGAGTATGTCATGAGCTTTAATGTACCGCTTGGCTGGCGTAATTCGGAAGCAAGTATGTATTCATTAGAACATAACAATATCATTTATTACTTCGTTTCAAATGAGTATTATTTCACCCGTAAAGGGGTATACGGGTATTACGATGACGGTGAACGATTTTTGTTTTTTAGTCGTGCTGTTATTGAAGCATTAGCCCATCTAGATTTTAAACCGGACGTACTCCATGCACATGATTGGCAAGCGGGTATGGCTGTTGCTCTTGCTAAAATTATTCAGCCAATATTCGATATGAAAACGGTCATGACAATTCATAATATTAAGTACCAAGGGCTGATGCCAATCGACATATTTGAGGATTTCTTTGATATGTCACGGGAGCATATCGGTGGTTTTGAATGGAATGGAATGCTGAACTGTTTGAAAAGCGGCTTGTTTCATGCAGATAAAATCACAACCGTTAGTCCGAGTTATGGAGAAGAAATAAAAGATCCTTACTATGGGGAAGAACTTCACCCATTTCTTTTGGAACGGTCCGCTGATTTAATCGGTGTGCTTAATGGTATTGATACTAAAGATTATAATCCTCAAACGGATCCGGCAATTGCAGTTAACTACCGTTCTTCAAGAGCTAAAAAGAAGGAGAATAAACTTATACTTCAAGAAAAACTAGGATTGCCAATCATAGCTGAAAAGCCGCTCTACATTATTATTACTCGGCTTGTTGAACAAAAAGGCTTGCATCTTGTTCAACATATTTTAGATGATTTTCTCCACGAAGATGTTCAATTCATAGTCTTAGGAACCGGGGATGAAGAATTTGAAACGTATTTTGCGGAAGCCGCTGAGAGTCATCCCAATAAACTTGTGACCTTGTTGGCTTTTGATGAAGGAGTAGCGCGACAATTATATGCAAGTGCCGATTTCTTTGTCATGCCTTCAAAGTTTGAACCTTGTGGATTAGCCCAACTCATTGCCTTACAATACAAAACGGTACCAATTGTGCGGGAGACAGGGGGATTGAGGGATACAGTTCTACCGTTTAACGAACTAACTGGTGAAGGAAATGGATTTAGTTTTACAAATTACAATGCTGATGATTTATTGGCTACCTTACGCTATTCTTTAAGAATTTATCATGATCCTATTCAGTGGCCGGTAGTGGTGAAAAATGTGAATAAAAGTCAGTTCAGTTGGAAGAGTTCAGCTCGAGATTATGCAACCATTTATGACCAGTTAACGACAATAAGTGTATAGGGGGCAGAATCTTGCTTGAACTAACTGTGGATGAGTTTAAAGAGCGGATCATAAGCAAATTACAAACAAACAAAAGTAAAGAAGTAGCAGGTGCGACCAATAAAGAAATTTATTATGTGATTGCTTCAATTGTCAATGAGGAGATCCTACCGCATTGGCAATCGACTAAAAAAAGATATAACGAGAAAAGCTGTAAACAAGTTTATTATTTATCGATGGAGTTTTTAGTGGGCAGTTTAATTGAAAGTAACCTGCTTAATTGTGGAATGCTTGAACAATCGAATGAGGCGCTGAAGCAGTTAGGGTTCGACCCTGATAACATCTATGCCCAAGAGCATGATGCTGGTTTAGGGAATGGCGGGTTAGGCCGATTAGCGGCTTGCTTTCTCGATTCATTAGCCTCACTTAAATATCCTGGACATGGTTTTGGAATACGTTATCGTTACGGGTTATTCGAACAGCGAATTATCCATGGTAACCAGGTTGAGCTTCCGGATTATTGGTTAAAGGATCAGTACGCTTGGGAAACACGAAAAGAAGACGAAGTTATTTGCATTCATTATCACGGAAACGTACATATGTTTCAGCGGAATGATGGAAATATTGAATTTAAACATGAAAATACAGATAAGGTAATGGCGATACCTTATGATATTCCTATTGTTGGCTATAAAAATGAAGTGATCAATACACTTCGTCTTTGGAGTGCAGAATCAGTTGGTAGAGATCGGGACGGCTCATCAGAAGAAGGAATGCATTATTACCATGATCTTGATCATAAGCATTCGATTGAACAAATTTCAGGATATTTATACCCTGACGATTCGAAGTATGAAGGAAAAGAGTTGCGCTTAAAGCAACAGTATTTCCTTGTTTCTTCCAGTATACAAAATATCATTAAGGACTTTAAAAAGAACCATCAAAAATCGTTGAAGTATTTACCTGAAAAAGTGGTTATTCAAGTGAACGATACGCACCCAACTTTAGCAATCCCTGAACTAATGAGAATACTTATGGATGAAGAGCACTTCAGTTGGGACAGTGCTTGGGAAGTAACGACGAAAGTAATTGCCTACACGAATCATACAACATTGAGTGAAGCGCTTGAAACCTGGCCTAAAGGCATGATGGAGCATCTACTTCCGCGTATTTATATGATTATTGATGAAATCAATGAGCGTTTTTGCAAAGGACTCTGGTTTGATCATCAGGAGCTTAGAGAGAAAATTCCGGAGCTAGCCATTATCGCTGATGAGCAAATCCACATGGCACGGCTCGCAATTGTTGGGAGCTTCAGTGTGAATGGTGTCGCGCAAATTCATACGGATATTTTAAAGGAAAAGGAAATGAAGAATTTTTATGAACTATTCCCGGATCGTTTTAACAATAAGACGAACGGAATCACCCATCGCCGTTGGCTGTTGCAAGCAAATCCTAAATTATCGGGACTTATAACAGAGTCAATTGGTCCACAGTGGATACAACGCCCCAAACAGCTTATTAGCTTATTAAAATATTCGAAGGATGCTTCATTTTTAGAGAAATTTCATCAAGTGAAGCATGAAAATAAGCAAATATTAGCGAACCTCATTCATGAGCGCACGGGTATTTTAGTGGATGATCAATCAATTTTTGATGTACAAATTAAACGGCTTCATGAATATAAACGTCAGTTACTTAATATTTTCCACATTATTTATTTATACAATGAATTAAAAGAAAATCCAAATCTAGATATGATTCCTCGCACATTTATTTTCGGAGCAAAGGCCGCACCTAGTTACCATTTAGCGAAAGAAGTAATCAAGCTTATTAATAAGGTCGCCTCGATTGTGAACCACGATGCGGCTATTCAGGGTAAACTAAAAGTTGTTTTTTTAGAAAACTATAATGTTAGCCTTGCTGAAAAAATTATACCAGCAGCCGATGTTAGTGAACAGATATCAACTGCGAGTAAGGAAGCATCAGGTACGGGCAACATGAAAATGATGATGAACGGCGCTTTAACAATTGGTACACTAGATGGTGCAAATGTTGAAATTAAAGAGGCTGTTGGCAATGAAAATATTTTCATTTTCGGTTTAAAAGCGGATGAAGTATTGAATTACCATCAACATGGCGGTTATAATGCTACGGATATTTACAATACGGATGACAGGATTAGCCGGATTTTAGATCAATTAAATCAGGGTGAATTTGGATCGCATGAAATTGAGTTCAAAGACATTTATTACAATATTCTATCCCAAAATGATCCTTATTTTGTCTTAAAAGATTTTGAACCTTATCTTGAAACTCATGAACTAGTGGAGCAAACGTACCGTGATAAATTATCCTGGCTCCATAAGAGTGTAACGAATGTCGCTCACTCAGGAAAATTTTCCAGCGACCGAACAATCCAAGATTATGCGACAGAGATCTGGAAGTTGAAAAAACAGGTTTGAATCAAATGGAAAGAAACCTTATCAAACACTAGGCGTTCAGTGTACAGTTGCTTTTAGATCACTTTGGATTGAACGACTCTTATCCGATTACCGAGATATTTTGATCTATGGGGATGCGACGCAGTCGCATCCCCATAGATCTTGTTTTTCGATAATCGCATGGTGGTCGTTCATCCGTCGTTCTCCAAAGGTATAAGTACACGAAGTTCTAAAGCTTTTTGGGATGAAAGAATAGTTAGCTTCTTAGTTGGATAAAGGCAGTCAAAAATACAATTTTGGCTGCTTACTCCTTCTCTATGGTTTTTCTTTTTTATTTTAAGGAAATGTTAATTTCTACAGGATATCACGTAATAACAAGTGTGATTTTGCTGAAAGATAAGTAAGGAACGCATTGTAGAAAATGCAAAAGTGCCCGAAATTGTATCTTCGGGCACTTATAACTTCTGTGAAAAGTAATCGATTCTTAATTTTTAAACAACTGCAGTTTTCACTTAAACGTTGTAGATACGCGACAGGCAACCCTCCTCTTCTCCTCAGTAAAACTGTCGTGATTAATTTAGCCGAAAGCGAGCAGAAAACGTACTAGTCCAAATGAAGAATTTTGCGCCTACCTTACAAGTAACTTATGCAATAAAAGTGGTTAATCAACAGATGTGAAAAAAGCTGACTCACAAGAGTTCAGCTTTTTTTATTGTGTGAAGAGGTAACCGACCGTATACAATCGTATCCAGAAAATGTGAATAAATAAATATTGAAAGACTATTGCGAAGTGGCGGAATTATAGTTACAATGTTAAGAATCAGATAAATGAAACTGCGTTTCAAATAATGAAACCATTGAGGGGTGTATTAATGGTTCGAACATTAATGGAAGTAGATAAATTACAAGTTGGTATTCAAGATGATGGAATAAAGACTGCGATTGTCAATGGAATTAGTTTTCAATTGAATGAAGGTGAGACGCTTGGAATCGTAGGTGAATCAGGTTGTGGAAAAAGTATGACAGCGCTTTCACTTATGGGATTGCTGCCACCGGGAGTTGAATGGCAAAGTGGGGATATCCATTTGAATGATCTTCATTTTAAAGACTTCAGTAAAAAGGACTGGCGTAAAGTTAGAGGGAAGAAAGTATCGATGATTTTCCAAGAACCGATGAGTTCCTTGAATCCGGTCTATACAGTCGGAAAGCAAATAATAGAAATGATTTTAAATCACGAAAATATCGATAAAAAGCAAGCGAGAGCCCGTGCGCTTGAAATGTTGCAATTAGTGGGAATACCGAGACCTGAACAAGTGCTGGATGAATATCCACACCAGTTGTCAGGTGGGATGCGTCAGCGTGTAATGATTGCGATTGCCATGTCTTGTAATCCGGAAATTTTAATTGCGGATGAACCTACGACCGCATTGGACGTTACGATTCAAGCACAGATTTTGGAACTGATGAAAAAACTGCAGCAACAGTTGAATATGTCAATTGTGCTAATTACACATGACTTGGGCGTTGTTGCTGAAATGTGTGACCGTGTCATCGTTATGTATGCGGGAGAAATTATAGAAGAGGCAAAAATTGTCGATTTATTTGATCAGCCGAAGCATCCCTATACGAAAGGGTTGCTTGCATCATTGCCTGATATTAATGAACAACAAGAATATCTATCTTCTATTCCAGGAATGGTGCCTGCACCAGGTAGTATGCCGAGTGGGTGTCGTTTTGCACCACGCTGCTCAATGGTCCATGAAAGATGTACACAAAGCCCACCGCTAATTGAAACTGAAAATAAAAACAAAGTGAGATGCTGGTTATATGATGAAGCAAAACTGGAGGTGATGACCAAATGATTGAACGGGAAGAACTACTCCGAGTTGAAAACTTGAAGAAATACTTCCCCATTAAAGGGGGAGTATTTGGCAACACGACGACACAACATGTAAAAGCGGTAGATGGAATTACATTCAACGTGAAGAAGGGTGAAACATTCGGAATTGTTGGTGAGTCGGGTTGTGGTAAAAGTACAGCTGGCCGAACAATCATGCGAATGATGGAACCGACAGAAGGGAAAATTTTTTTCCAAGGACAAGATATTACGAATATTAATAAAGATGAAATGCGAAAGTTGCGGAAAGATATCCAAATTGTTTTTCAAGATCCGTATGCATCATTAAATCCAAGAATGCGTGTCTATAAGATTATTGAAGAACCGTTAATCAATTTTGGTATAACGGATAAAGCAGAAAGGCATAGACGCGTGCTTGAAGTTGCTGACCAAGTCGGGTTATCACAGGCACAATTGAAAAGATTACCGCATGAATTTTCGGGTGGTCAGCGTCAACGAATTGGAATTGCACGTGCTTTAATTTCAAAACCAAAACTCATTATAGCGGATGAACCGGTTTCCGCATTGGACGTTTCTATCCAGTCACAAGTATTGAATCTTATGAAAGACTTACAAAAAGAATTTGGCTTGACTTATATTTTCATATCCCATGATTTAAGCGTCATTAAGCATTTTTGTGATCGTATTGGTGTTATGTATTTAGGTAAGATGGTGGAAGTTTCAGAGAAGAATAAGTTATACGACGATCCACTGCATCCTTATTCAAAAGCTTTGTTATCAGCGCTTCCTAGTCCGCACCCACTTCAGAAAAAAGAACGAATTATTTTAAGGGGGGATGTTCCGAGTCCAGCGAGTCCACCGAATGGCTGCACATTCCATCCAAGATGTTTTTCTTGTATGGAGGTCTGTAAAACGGTGAAGCCGGAACTTCAACTTATGGATGAAAATCATTCAGTTTCTTGTCATTTATACAAGACTGCCGAGGTAGAGCATGTATGAGTAAAACGATGGAAAAAGGGTTGCAATTGCTTGATTTATTTACAGAAGATCATCCCTACTGGCGGTTAGATGAAATTTCAGCTTATACAGAAATTCCGAAACCAACAGCACTAAGACTTTTGAGGACATTGGTAGAGGCAGGTTTCTTACAGCGGACACCTGTTGAAAGGAACGGCGCCATAATAGATGGTGACAGCTATTCGCTTGGTTTGAAGTTACTACAGCTAGGCGAACGTGTGGCAAGCGGTTTGGAAATAAGAAATATTGCACTTCCTTTTATGCGGCAATTGCAAATGCAGTTCAATGAGGCTGTTCAACTGATTACACGGGAAAATAATAATGGCGTTTACATTGAAAAAGTGGAAAGCACTCGGCCAGTTAGATTGTACACGCGTGTCGGCAGACATGCCCCGCTTTATGCAGGAGCATGCACGAGGACATTACTATCATTTTTGCCAGATGAAGAAATAGACGCGATATTATCAATGCCTCTTACGAATTATGCCAGCCAGACTCCAAAGTCGGCAGAAGAAGTATGGTCCTTGATTAAGCAAGTTAGAAGTGAAGGATACGCTTATAGTCTGTCGGAGCTTGAAGAAGGAACTGTTTCGATTGCAGTTCCAATATTTAATCGTCATGGCGAGGTAGAATACTCAATCAGTATTGCAGGGTTTCCTGTATCCCTGCCTAAAGAGAACGCGAATCACTTCTTACAATCTCTTTGGGATGCAGCGGCAAATATATCGGAGAAAATAGGCTATACCGATCTGTATCCGTATAGAAATGCACTTAAAAAATCATAGTATGGGGGAGAAATTATGACGAAGAATAAAAATCTAGTTGTTTCATTGTTATTGGTAGTAATGCTTGTGTTAGCAGCTTGTTCAGGCGGCGGAAATGACAAAACAGAAGGAACTAAGAAAGAAGCTAATGGGAAGAATCCCGCGGCTGATCGCGGAAATGAAATAGTCGTTGGTATTAATAGCGATCCACAAAGTTGGGATCCTATCGATACGTTCTTGCTAGACTGGAGTACTGTTGCAATATCAGTATTCGAAGGACTAGTAGAAAGGGATCTTGATTTGGAGTTGCAACCGGGACTTGCAGAAAGCTGGGAATACTTAGATGACAGTACGCTAGAGTTCAAATTACGTCAAGGCGTTGTGTTTCATAATGGAGAACCATTCAATGCAGAAGCAGTGAAGTTTACGTTCGATCGTTTACTGGGTGAAGAGGGACAAAAAGGGCCTCAGTATTCAAACTATACCTCTATTGACTCTGTCGAAGTAAAAGATGAATACACAATTACAATGAAGTTGAATTCCCCAGATCCAGTTTTGCTTACCAAACTAGCCGGATATGGAGCAGTCATTGTACCACCAGGTTATGTGACAGAAGTTTCAGATGAAGAGTTTAATGATAAACCGGTAGGTACAGGTCCATTTAAAATGACAGGTTATAAGCGTGATCAAGAAGTAGTTCTGGAGAAAAATGAAGACTATTGGAAAGAAGGACTTCCAAAACTTGATAAAGTAACCTTCAAAATTATACCTGAAGCTTCTACACGACTTGCAGAACTGCAAACAGGAAAAATTGATATTATGAAACGTGTTGAAGTTGCGCAAACAAAAACAGTGAAAGACACAAACTTTTTAAAGCTTGAAGAAGTTGGAACACCGACTGTATTCTCTTTACGTTTTGATACAGCAAATGCACCTCTTGATAAAAAAGAAGTAAGACAAGCGATTAACTACGCAATTAACAAAGATGAAATTATTGAAGAAATTCTAGGTGGCTATGGTATTCCAATCAGTACGTATCAAAGTGAATTGTCATTTGGTAATAATCCAGATTTGAAACCGTATGCATATGACCCTGAAAAAGCAAAAGAAATGTTAAAAGCAGCTGGAGTTGCTGAAGGAACAGAACTAGATGTATTCATTCCTGGGAATGATGGAAACTTTAAAGAAATCACACAGGCAGTTGCATTTTATCTGGAAGAAGTCGGATTGAAAATGAATATAAACAGTGTAGATAATACAACATTAATTTCAGATTTAATTCCAAACGGTAAAGCTGGCCATATGTACCGCCAAGGCTGGGGTGGTTGGACATTGGACTTCGATAATACAGCGTACTTAATGTACCACGAAGGCGAACAATGGAACCCATCTTTTAAAGATGAAAAAGTAGAAGAATTATTGGCTGCACAGCGAGCAACAGTTGACCAAGATGAGAGACATAAAATTTTCATGGAATTGACAACACTCTTGTATGATTTAGCACCTGAAGTGAACTTGTATCAAGCAGTAGATTTATATGCAGTAAACGAGCGTTTGGAAAACTTCCAACCACCGCATGAAGATCGTATGCGTCTTGAAGAAGTTACTGTCAAATAAGCTGGTTACCGCTAGGCAATAACCAATTCATATAGAGATAGTATGGTCCTCATACTATCTCTTTCTTTTAAAGAGGACGGAGGAAAGAAAATGATTGCATACCTTACCCGGAGGCTATTTCATACAGTTCTAGTCGTTTTAGCTATTTCCATTATTATATTTTTCTCAATACGATTGACCGGGGATCCTGTGTCCGTCATGTTTTCAGCAGGTGAACCATCTAAAGAAGCGATAGCCGAAGTCAGAACTGCACTCGGATTGGATAAACCATTGTACGTGCAATATGGTATTTTTCTTAAAGGTATAGTCACATTGGACTTTGGTGAATCATTCCGAAGCGGCACACCGGTTATAGGATTAATCTTTGAAAGGCTTGGGGCTACACTAGTGTTAGCACTTGGTGGAATAATTGTTGCGGTTTTGATTGCGTTTCCAGTTGGAATAATATCGGCTGTTAAACGTGGAACACCTGTTGATTTCTTTGGAAGAATATTTTCATTAATAGGTATATCTTTCCCTAACTTTTGGCTTGGGATAATGTTGATTTTGATATTTGCTGTAAATTTAAAATGGTTGCCGTCTTCAGGATTCGATGGTCTTTCATCACTTATCCTGCCGTCAATTACACTCGGAATGATTTTATCGGGTATTTTGGCTAGATTAATCCGATCATCAATGTTGGAAGTGATGAATCAGCAATATATGTCAACTGCGAGGTCGAAAGGAATTAGTGAATGGTCCGTCATTATCAAACACGGATTCCGGAATGCTTTATTGCCGACAATTACATTTTTAGGGTTACAGTTCGGTTCATTACTTGGTGGAACGGTTATTGTTGAACAAGTATTTTCGTGGCCAGGCATCGGACGTTTAATCATTGATGCCATCAATCAACGAGATTATCCGGTCATTCAAGGTGGAGTGATTTTCCTTGCGATTATCATGGTTGTTGTTAATTTAATTGTAGATTTAAGTTATACATTGATAGACCCTCGGATTAAAGCTGGAAGGGGTGGTAAATCATGACAAAGTTGCAAATCGAAGAAGTTGAAACGCGTCCAGAGAAAACAATATTGCAACGTTTTTTCCGTTTTGTTAAGAAAAACCCTGCTGGCTTTGTTGGAATGATTCTAGTGTTTCTAGCGGTCGGTTCGGCACTATTCGCTCCGTGGATTGTATCGTTCGATCCGTCTAAAGCAAGTCTGACCTCTCGATTAGATCCTCCATTTTGGGCCGATCCTTCAGGAGAATCAACGTTTTTCCTTGGAGCTGATCAGCTTGGCCGGGATTTATTTAGCCGCATCATTTATGGTGCACGAATTTCATTGATGGTTGGATTTTTTGGGGTCTTAATATCCCTTGTTATCGGTACAATAATGGGGCTAATTTCAGGATTCTTTGGTAAATGGTTGGATGATTTAATTATGCGTGTTGCAGATATTCAACTCGCATTCCCATTCATTTTGTTTGCTATCGTAATTATGAGTGTTCTTGGGACGGGCGTTTGGAAGATTATTATTATTTTAGGAATAACATATTGGGTAGGTTTTGCTCGACTAATTAGGGGTCAAGTTATTTCGTTGAAAGAGCAGGAATTCGTTCATGCAGCAAAGGCAATTGGAGGAACAAACTTTACAATAATACGGAAACATATTTTACCGAACGTTATGTCCTCTATCTTAGTACTGGGAACAATGTATATTGCAGAGTTCATTTTACTCGAGGCATCGCTTACGTTTCTTGGTCTAGGTGTAGATCCAACGATTCCGTCATGGGGCGGTATGCTTGCAGATAGCCGAAACTACATAACATCGGCATGGTGGACATCCGTATTTCCAGGTATAGCAATTATGCTAACAGTGCTTGGCTTTAATTTACTTGGAGATTGGCTTCGCGATAAGTATGATCCGAATATGAAAATGTAGGGGATGAGCAAATGAGTCAGATTTCCGCACTATGGTCACTAGAGGGCATGCTTGTTGATAAAAATAGAGACGGCGTCGTGGATGGTATATCTTTGTTCATTGATTTACCCGAAGGCTTATTGCCAGAAGGACTTATCGATTTTTGCGCAAGAGCGGGGTTTGAAACAACAGCGCTGTCATTTACGTTTTTTGAAGAAGTTGGACAGAAAGTGACGATGTCATTTGAGCATTCAGAAGAAACGACAACGGCTACATTTTTGGATGGAAAACTGGTCTTAACCTTTAAAAATGAACAGGAACTGTCGTCATTGTTACGAGAGTTAGCATTTGGTGAGTTTGATTTAACGGATAAAAAGAACGAACATTTTTATACTGATGTTGAAAGCATAAGTGACATCTGGAGTTTCTCAGGTTTTGGTCAACATACAGAAGCCTCACCAACTAGGACACTTAGCTTACAAATCACAGTAGAAGAGCAGATGATGACAACATTATTGTTGAAAGAATTGTGTCATTTTGCGGCAAGAACTGCTTTACATAGCACTGAAATCCAACACGCTTTAACTGGACAGGATGGGGCACATATCCAGTTTACAGTTGCATCCGGAGAGCAATCAGTATTGACGTTGGAAGAAAAGAATCGAATTCGATTGGCGGGTACGAAAACAGATGTACCGAATGCCCTTCGCACATTGGCAGAAAGCAACCATTGGAGTGAGGGCGGTGCATTTGGTCACTGGGAGCAACACGTTATTGATGACAAGCCACAGTCCCCATTATTAATAGAAGAAAGTTGGTCGGATGAAGGGGAGATTGAACGTGTGATACGTGCAATGCAATCTTCAGCAAACTTAGAACATGCGGATGTTGAAGTGTATCTATCTGAGCCGCGTGAAATCCGTGAACAGTTGGCTGTACAATTGAAGTCGGATTATCCTGCAATGAACTCAATCCGAGTTAGATCGTCATTTAAAACGGGGTTTCATTGGATACAGGAAGAACTGATTTCGGAACTAGCTGAGGACATCCGAGAACTGGTCATTGAAGTACAAAAAGAAGAGCGTGCACAAGCTTTGGAGTTACCAATACGTTGGATTCAAGAAATCTATCCGATTGATAGATACATCGAAGAAATAACGGCTATCCGTGCTGATGATGTTACATTTACCTTAAATAGCGAATTAGAAGGTACTTACGCCGTGTACGGTATGTTACAGAATAACGTAAAAAAACTACTTGGCAAGCTGCAAGTACCTGTATCGAAAATGAACTATGTTGATGGTGAACATGTTGTTTATCCATCAACAAGTGCGGTCCGTATCATTCGTCATGGTGAGGTAATTGAAGAACAAATCATCGAAACAGATCGGGCACAATTTTACCGCTATTATACGGAAGAAATTTTACCGAAACTACGAAAATCTGTTGAACTCTACAATGAAGGACAAGGGCATGTACGACCGTTATTTGATCGGATTGAACTTGACGTCTGGATGAGTGAAGAAGAACAGAAACTTCCGGTTGATGAAGAACGGATTTCATCACTTGAAGCATTACATGAGGATTTGTATTTTAATACGCTCGACTATTTTGCGCAAATGGGTATTGAAGTAGAAGGTAAACCGTTTAATGCACCCGGTGGCGTCCATCCCTATATGCATGTACGCATAGGGGAGAAACCGGAAGCGAGGATTCGTATCTATCAATGGGATGATAAACATACCGTAGATGTAACCACTTCCAGTGTAACATTTACTGCTGATGGTGCCTTTGACCAAGCGTCAATGAATGTAGATAACAAAGTGATTTGCAAGCGAATTGAACAATTTAATTTACCGACTAAACATATTCACGAAGAGGTAAATATGTGGTTAAAAGAACAAAAAAGTTACAAGGTAGTTTATCCGGCTCATTCTTATAATGGACATGCCATTCCAGTCATCGAGTGTTATGAGCCGACAGGTGAAGTATTTGAATCCACATTGAAAATGACATTAATGAAAAAGACAATATTTATAGAAGCAGGCCATCATGCGAATGAAATTTCGAGTATACCTGCCATCTTGGAATTAGTAGACAATTTGGATCTTCAATTTAAAGATCTTTATAAGGAAATGAATGTTGTTGTAATACCATTGGCTAACCCGGATGGTTATGAACTGGTTAAAGAGTTAATGTATGAACACCCCGAATGGAAGCACCACGCAGCAAGGTATAATGCAGTCGGTTTGGAGTTTGCGCATATTCGTTTTCAAAAAACAATGTTTGGTGAAGCGAATGTTTACCCCGAAATTATGCGGAAATGGGCACCGGACATTATCGTTGATGATCACGGAATACCAGCACATGAATGGGTTCAACCTTTTGCAGGTTACAATAGTCCACCTAGATTTCCAGTATCCTATTTTCTCCCGAGCGCTAAGATTTACGGCATTGGCCGCACTTCTCCGGAGGTAAACCATTTACTGCACCAAAGGAATTTGGATAAAATCGTTAGCAATGTAAGTGGATTTATAAAAGATACCAAAATCGCAGTGGAGAATGACTATTGGCAACAACGTTTTATTAAATATGGAAATCAGTGGCTTCCTGAGATCTTCCCAATTGAAGAAGCGGAAGGAATCCATTTCTATACAGAAAAAACTGTGACACCAACGTATAAATCTGTTGGGATTATGCGTTATCCTGAATGGGTTGCGGCAGATATTATTTCAGAAGCAGCCGATGAAATCGTCAATGGAGAAGCGCTTTTGGACTGTATCAATGCGCATAAAGTTTTTGATTTGGCGATTATCGATACCTTATTCCAAGCGCAGGTGCAGATAGAAAGGGCAGGTCTCAAAATGAGTCGTCAACGTCCTATCCAATTATAAGAAAGCAGGTCATCATGATGAAAACACTTTTACTTACAGGGTTTGAGCCCTTTTTAAAATTCACTGTTAATCCGACGATGAAAATCGTAGAAGAACTGCATGGCAAAGTGATCGGCAATTACAAAATTCACAGTGAAGTATTGACGGTAGACTTCCAATCATCCGGCGAGCAACTTCTTACTCATATTGAAGCGCTAAAACCAGATGCAGTGATTTCACTGGGGCTTGCGGGAGGCCGTTTTAAAATGACGCCTGAACGGATTGCAATTAATGTGAAAGACGGCGAGCCTGATAATAATGGTAATACGCCTGTTGATGAACAAATTCAAGCGCAAGGTGAAGCGGGATATATGTCAACACTACCAGTTCGCGCAATGGTGAATCGATTACTAGAAGAAGGGCTGCCGGCTGAAGTTTCAAATACTGCAGGCACATATCTATGCAACAACGTCATGTATGAAGGACTGTATTATGCAGCAACACAACGCCCAACGTTGAAATCGGGTTTTCTTCATATACCTGCTTCACATGAATTGGCGATTGAACATGGCAAAATTCCAAGCTGGTCACATGAAGATTTGAAAAAAGGCGTCGCCGTATGCATCGAAGTGCTATCTGCTGATGAATCCTAACAAGCAAATTATCCCCCGTGCAATGGTGATGAACGAACAAACAATACGTTTCGACTTTGGCCCGGAGACGAGCCGAGAAATCTATCACACAATCCAGCAATTTTGTCAGGTTGTTGAAAGTGACAGGAATCATTTACTTGAAGAGGTCGTACCGAGTAATAAAACGGTAACTGTTTTTTATCGTAAAGAACTTGTAAACCCTAGTGTAATCATTGAACAATTACTGAAAAAGTGGGTGAACAGAACTGACAGTATATTGAGTGTAAACACGCGTACCATTGAAATACCAGTCTGTTATGACACCTTGTTTAGTGAAGATATACCGCGGATTTGCAACCATACAGGGCTGACACGTGAAGAGGTAATCGCCATACATACAGGCACAAGCTATAAGGTGTATATGATTGGTTTTTTACCAGGATTTCCGTACCTCGGGGAATTGCCGGAGGTACTCCATGTCCCGCGTTTGAAAAAGCCACGATTAAGCGTACCTAAAGGGACCGTAGGAATTGGAGGCACGCAGACAGGTATTTACCCAATAGAGTCTCCTGGAGGTTGGAATATAATTGGGCGGACACCACTCGATCTATACTGTTTGAAACGCATTGAACCGTTTTTAATACGTGCCGGTGATCAATTGAAATTTCGTTCTATATCTCTTGAAACCTTTAATGAGATGAAAGAAGAGTTAGCGCGTGAACCTGAAATGATAATGCAGTTTGTAAAGGAGGGATTATAATGCGAATTGATCTAAATGCAGATGTCGGTGAAAGTTTTGGTCAATTTAAGGTTGGGGAAGATGAAGCCCTTTTCAGCTCGATAACATCTGCCAATGTTGCGTGCGGATTTCATGCCGGTGACTTTAATGTTATGCAGAAAACGGTAGAACAAGCGGCTAGACAAAAGGTTTCAATTGGCGCACATCCCGGATATCCTGATTTACAGGGATTTGGAAGAAGAGAGCTGATGATGTCCCCCCGTGAAATTTACAATGCAGTTGTCTATCAAATCGGTGCACTCAAACAATTTTGCGACATACAAGGTGTTACGTTGAACCATGTGAAGCCGCATGGTGCCCTTTATAATACTGCTTCGATTAACCGGACTGTTGCTGATGCAATTGCAGAAGCCGTTTATGATGCTGTACCGAATGCGTATTTATATGGGCTTTGTAATAGTGAGTTATTGCAGGCTGGGAATAAAATCGGCCTAAAAACGGCGGGTGAAGCATTTGCAGATCGCAGGTATACGGCAGAAGGTACATTGTGCTCCAGGTTATTGCCGGAAGCTGTCCTCCATACATATGAAGAAATTGAAAAACAAGTGATGGATATTGTGTTAAACAAGCAGGTGCAAACAATAACTGGAGAAATGATTTCATTACAAGCAGATACAATTTGTTTCCATGGCGATGGACAGGGTGTGGCGTCCCATGCCCGTCAAATTCGTCGAGCGTTGGCGTCTGTTAATGTTCGTGTTAGTGCACTAGGAGACGCGATATGATTCCGTTATTTCGGGTCGTAAAATCTGGCGTCTATGCTACGATACAGGACCAAGGTAGATTCGGTTTCCGGCGTTTCGGTATGCCAGTTGCTGGACCAATGGATAGAGAGGCATTCCAGTTAGGCCAAGATATTATTGGGAATGATGAAGGCACAAATGCGCTAGAACTTTTCTTAGGCGGCTTAATGATAGAGGTATTAACCGATCATAAAATTGTCATTGCAGGAGCAGATTTAGGTGCAATGATTGACGGAGAAACGCCAGCACCACTTTGGAAAACGTTTCAGATTTGGAAAGGGCAAACGATGTCATTTACTAAACCGATTAGCGGTGCAATTGCGTACATCATTCCGGATGGTGGGTATGCTGTTAAGGAGATTTTGGGTAGCAGTTCCAGTTATCCGAGGGGGTTAATTGGTGAGACCGTCAAAAAAGAGACTCTCCTTTATGCGAATTCATTAAAACAAAAGCGCTTGAACCGTGGTTTACTTGTTGATAAAATCCCGAATTATACTGAAGACATTACGATTGAATTGTTCAAAAGTCCGCATATGGACCTATTTGAAAAATCGAGTGTGAATACATTTCTAAACTCCAACTATACGTATCGCGGGGGAGATCGAATGGGGTATTATTTCAACGGGCCCCCACTTGAGTTTATTGAGAGTGGAGACATTGTCAGCGAAGCGACTCAGTTTGGGACTGTGCAGGTCCCGACGAATGGTCAGCCAATTATTCTAATGGCAGATGCTCAAACGACGGGAGGATATGCGACAATCGGTACGGTTGCGAAAGCTGATTTGCCGAAAGTGGCCCAATTGAAAAACGGTGGTACCATTCGGTTTGTGTATCGAATGCATGATTTAGTGTAAATAAATAACCCTATAAAAAATCCTGTAAGAAGTGAAATAACTTCTTACAGGATTTTTTCAATTCATGTCTTGTTCTAAGCTTTTTGACCGAAATTGACGAATCAACACAAGTAACATGATTTCGACAATAAAGGACACAATCGCTAGTACGAGTATGATTGGCAACAAAGCCACTTCGGGTAAGATAAATATAAAAAGTGGAATAATTTGCGAGCTGACTGTCAGAATGATATAGAAACGCAACAAATGGTCCGTTTTCTTCTCAAGTGGTTGGAATGAGACTTCTTGTGTGATTTCTAGTAGCCCGCGCATAAGGTGATAGACGAATCCCAAGTGGATAAGCGTGATGACTGTAAACATGCCCATTAGCAAAAAAGTAGTTGTCGTCAGTTGCGGCTGTCCCACAAAAGTTTCTTCGAATTTGTAGATTAACGGAACAGACACTACTGCGAGTAGTAATACATAAAGTTTAGCTTTCGAAAAGTGGTTCGAATAGGAGACTAATCCTGCTAAACCTAGGTAGATGAATAGATAACCAAGGAAATCAGGAAAGATATCGAAATGATTAATATGAAAATCTAGAAAAACGAGGAGTGTCCCCCAAAATATTTTATTTAGCGCAGATGCCACTCTTATCGCCCCTTTCTGTTTCTATATATATTGAGCATAGATTACAGGTGAAAACAAAGCGAAGACATCCCCAAGCACCGAAGCGGACTTTAAGGGAATCTTTATCTCCGCTCATGTAGTCGTATTCATAATGAAATCAGGCTATTACTATCCTATAATACATTTTCAACATACTAAAGGATTTGTACTTACTACCAATTATCTTGCATTAAGGTGTTTTACTATTTATAATTATCTAATAATTATCAAGGGACATTAAAGGGGGCTTGGCGATGTTTATTGCAGAGAAACTGAAGATTATTTCCGAGGCATATCCAGAAAGAGTTATTACATCATTTAATGGAAAAGAACTTTCTTACGGGGAATTCTATCGTAAAGCTGAGAATCTAGCAGGGCATTTTCAAGATTTAGGTTATGTGAAAGATGACATTTTAGCATTTTGTCTCATGAATTCGGATTCCTTTTTAATAGGCTACTATGCATGCCAAATAGGCGGATTTACAGCGCTACCCATCAATACAAAGTTAACTGCACCGGAAATGAACTACATTTTAGCGCATTCAGAAGCGAAAGGACTCATTTATGATGAGCGGCTGGCATCTGTGTTTGATTTACTCGAAGGGAAATTACCCGCGTTACAACATAAAATGGTTACCAATCGTGAATTCGAAGCGATTATCGACGGTGAACGCCGTCATGCCGAACGACGAGAAGCATTAGATGCTGATACAGCGGTCGTCTTTTACACATCGGGAACAACCGGTCGGCCAAAAGGCGTTATGCTAACCAATAGAAACGTTGCTGCAATCGCTGAAATATGGAGTGAATCGATGGAAATGGATCAGGATGATCGTATGCATATTGTGGCTCCGCTTTTCCATTGTGCGGCAAGTCATGTATTTAGCATACCCGTCATTTACCAAGGTGGAATGGTCATCATTGAGGAAGCATTTTCTCCAGAAGCAACAATTCGTACGATGGAGCAACAACGCGCGACGATATTCTTTGGCGTGCCGGCAATGTACAGTATTCTTCTGAATACGCCGTTGCTGGAAAAAGCGGATCTATCCAATTTGCGACTGCTCTGCTATGGAGCAGCGCCGATGCCTTATGAACTTGTGAAAAAAGTGAAAGCATTATTCCCAGACGTCAACGTACAAAACTTGTATGGGCAGACGGAAAATTCACCGGGTGCGACGACGTTAAAAGATCAACATGCATTGTCAAAAATCGGTTCTGTAGGCGAACCATTGCCACAAACCGAAGTACAGGTAATGGATGAGTTTGGTAAACCGCTTCCGACGGGTCAGGTGGGTGAGATCGCTGTGAAAGGCCCTCAAGTGATGAAAGGCTATTTGAAAAATGAAGAAGAAACTGCACGAACGATAAAAGATGGCTGGATGTACAGTGGTGATCTCGGTCGTTTTGATGAAGACGGACTGCTTTATATTGTGGATCGTAAAAAGGATATGATCATCCGCGGGGGAGAAAACGTATATCCGGTAGAAGTGGAAGAAGTGTTATATGCCATTCGAGAGGTACTCGAGGCAGCAGTCGTTGGTATTCCTCATGAAATATACGGAGAGGTGGCGAAAGCGTACATCGTATTAAAAGAAGGGAATAAGCTTACTGAACAAGCAGTTATCGATTTTTGTAAAAGCCAGCTGGCCTCCTTTAAAATACCAGCTGCTATCGAATTTCTCGATATACTCCCGCGGAATGCCAGCGGAAAAGTCTTGAAAACAATACTTAGAGACCCAGTCAACATATAATATGAAAAGCAGTTTGGACCCTAGTCGGCATCCAAACTGCTTTCTTCATTTTTTACACGAACGGCGATATCAGGTTTATCTGTGAACACACCATCTGCTCCAAGTTTTATAAGTTTACGGATTGTTTTTTCGTCGTTGACGGTGAAAGGATGGACGTCCAATCCTTCTTTATGCATCGCGTCTATAAATTTCTTTGTCACTGAATCCACGTTCAAACCTACACCTGATGCATACTTTAGTAGCTGCCGTACTTTCTTTTTTGAAAGATGTGCTTCCTTGTCGAATGAATATAATTTGATAAGCGGAATAGATGGTTCCATGTCGAATATGTTCTTCAAACTATTTTCACTAAATGATTGAATGACTACTTTTGGTATACCATCATCACTTGAGAGAAGATTATTAGCTCGAAGTTGCCTTAGGAGTTCTTTTTCGATACCTGGATACTTATTGGGCGATTTCATTTCAATATAGTAATTGACCGAGTCACCGAAATGGAGAAAGATATCCTCTAATTCAACAATGCGCAATTGCTTATAAATAGGTGAAGCATACCGAGGGTTCGTTTCATTAAATTCCTCACCCGGCAAATAGAGTTGAAGTTCATTAAATGTCACATCAGCAACAGCTTGTTCAGTATCCTGAAACATTAAATAGGAGTCATGTAAGGCAACGAGTTTTCCGTCCTTTGTCATGTGTAAATCAAGTTCGATATAGTCTGAACCCATTTGCACAGCTAACTCATAGGCGGCTAACGTGTGAGGTGGTGCATATGCGGATGCACCGCGATGGGCGATGACAAGGAATTCATCATCGGGTAAAGACGCACGTTCAACAGTGGGCTTCGTAGAACCAGATGACAGTAAAAGCAATAGAAGCACCACCATTACTCTTTTCATCGCAATCACTCCTTATTTGAATGGCAAATGTAAATGTAAATGTTTGTAAAGATTCAGTTAATAATGAAGGGAATAGCGCCTTTTTATCGAAAGGTATACCAGAGAGCTGAACTTATCGCCTTTTAAAAAGATAAGAAAGTATCTGTTTTTTGATTTAGAACAGTGTCTAGCTCTAGGCGCCAACCCCTCGGGTCATAAGCCGTTTTGCTGTGGGGGCTGAAGTACGCCTCCTCGCAAACCGTCTTATGCCTGTCGGGGCTGGACGGCGCCTTGCGCTTTTCTTAATTGGTTTTTCTGATGGAAAGGGATTGAATTTATGAAAAAAGTGGAGCTTATTAATTTATCAAAGTCATACGATAAACAAGTGGATGTTATCTCCAATATAAACGTAACCATTGAGCCTGGCGAGTTTTTTGTCCTTGTCGGTCCTTCCGGTTGTGGGAAAAGCACGATGCTCCGGATGATTGCGGGTCTTGAGAATATTACGAGTGGCACGCTTAAAATCGGTGATCAGGTTGCCAACCACTTATCACCCGATAAGCGTGACCTTTCAATGGTATTCCAAAACTATGCGCTTTATCCACATTTGACAGTTCAACAAAATATTACGTTTGGGCTCGATGTGAAAAAAGTGAAGAAAGCTGTACAGCGAGAACGGGCAACTGAAGTGGCGAAGATGTTGGGGCTCACCGATTACTTAAAAAGGAAGCCACGTGAACTATCAGGTGGTCAGCGGCAGCGAGTTGCGCTTGCCCGGGCAATTGTGAGTGAATCGCCGATTTGCCTGATGGATGAACCGTTATCTAATTTGGATGCGAAGTTGCGGGCTCATATGCGTACGGAAATCAGACGGATCCAGCGGAAGCTAGGTATTACAATGATTTATGTGACGCATGACCAAGTTGAGGCAATGACGATGGGGGACCGTATTATGATCCTTCATGAAGGGAAGATCCAACAAGTCGGAAAACCGATTGATATTTACAACAATCCGGCCAATCCATTTGTCGCCACGTTCATCGGTTCACCACCAATGAATTTAGCATATTCCGATGTCGATAAAAAAGCTTCAGCAATCGTCATTGGAGATATACTGCGTTTGCCCGTACCGTCTGAGGAAGTTATTGGTATCCCTGAGTATCAACTTGTTGCGGGCATCCGACCGGAACATTTACGACCAGCCTTAAAAGATACGCCAGAAAAGGATAAGCTGTATGTCGTCGTAACGAACGTTGAGATTTTGGGCAATGAAACCGTGTTTTCATTTAAATTGGGTACCAATGAATGGATGGCCAAATGGAGTGGACAATGGCATATCGACATTGGAGATTCAATTCCAATCCTTATTGACTACGGCGCATTCTGTCTCTTTGAAGCTAGAACTGGTGATTTAATCAAAAAGCCGACGGACCTTGGAAACTTCGTATTCGGCAAAGAGGTGCTTGTATGACTTCGCTTGAAAAGCCGGGAATCTGGAAAAAGACGACGAATGGCAGAACAGCGCTTCTTTATTTACTGCCATCGATAGTCCTTTTTTCAGTGTTTGTCTTTTATCCGATGTTTAGAACAATTTACTTAAGTTTTTTCTTAACAGACCAAAATGGAAACGCCGCGATATGGGTAGGTTTTGAAAACTATACGTATTTACTAGAGTCCACTGCATTTCTCAATAGTATGAAAGCAACCGGGTTGTTTGTCTTATACACAGTTCCTATTGGCATCATCTTAGCGTTATTTTTTGCCTTGTTAGCGAATGAAAAACTGAAAGGGATAGGATTCTTTCGAACAGTATATTCGTCAACAATGGGAATTTCTGTTGCAGCGTCATCCGTGATTTGGTTATTCATGTTTAATCCCAGTATGGGGATGTTCAATCGGATGTTGAGCATGCTGAATTTGCCACAAATACAGTGGCTGCTTGATCCGGAGTGGGCACTTCTATCCGTCTCCATTTCGACGATTTGGATGAACATCGGCTTTTCGTTTCTCATTTTACTCGGAGGGTTACAAAATATTGATGAACATCTCTATGAGAGTTCCAGGATCGATGGAGCAGGCTATTTTTACAGATTGCGTCGGATTACGCTTCCGATGTTGTCACCAACTTTATTTTTCATCATTACTATTTCACTCATTAATGCGTTCCAATCGTTTGGACAGATTGATATTTTGACGCAAGGCGGTCCGTCGGCATCGACGAATCTAATTGTTTACTCCATTTACCGTGAAGCCTTTATCAATTACCAGTTTGGAACGGCGAGTGCACAGGCAGTCACATTGTTTATCATTATTCTGATTGTGACTATTCTTCAATTTAAACTAGGGGAAAGGAGGGTTCATTACCAATGACAACAAGCCTTCCTAAAAAGATTTGGATCTATTTCCTGCTAATTACTACATCTTTTCTTGTATTCTTTCCAGTTATGTATGCGTTTTTGATTTCATTTATGACAGGACCCGAACTATTGCAGGGGAAGTTTCTACCACAGTCATTTAGTTTGGATAACTATATTAAAGTGTTTGATAGGTTGCCATTGTTGAATTACTTATTGAACAGTTTCATCGTTTCCGTAAGCGTGATGCTTGGGCAACTGGCGGTGTGTAGTCTTGCTGCTTATGCCTTCGTTTTCATCCAGTTCAAAGGGCGCGATTTCATCTTCTTCCTGTTCATATCGACAATGATGATCCCATGGGAAGCAACAATGATTCCAAATAAATTCACAATCCAAAAACTCGATTGGCTCAATACGTATCAAGGGCTGACGTTACCCTTTTTTGCACTGGCATTTGGGACATTCCTGCTACGGCAACATTTCAAAACAATTCCGAAAGAGTTGCACGAAGCCTCTCAAATTGCTGGTTTAAGTAAATTCGCCTTTTTCCGACGTGTGATTTTGCCTGTCTCAAAAACGAGTCTTGTCACGCTTGGTGCATATGGCTTTTTAACGACTTGGAATATGTATTTATGGCCGTTACTTATCACGACAAATACATCTGTGCGAACCGTTCAAATCGGTTTAAAGCAATTACAATCCCAAGAAACGGGAACTGAATGGGGGGTGGTTATGGCAGGTGTTATCGTAGTAATTATTCCGACATTATTATTGTTATTTATCGGGCAGAAGCAATTGCAGAAAGGTTTATCTCAAGGTGCTTTAAAATAATGATTACTATTATGACAAAGGGGTGCTCAGTAGGATGAAAATGTTGAAATTATCGTTCGTTTGGCTTCTTATTTTGAGTTTGGCCGTTCTCGCAGCGTGTACGAACAGTGATAGTAGTACAAAAGATGATGAGACCGAAACGTCCAAACCTGCTACTAGCGAAGGAACAGAAACGGAAGAAAGCGATGAAAAAGTGTCCATTGAATTTTGGCATGCAATGTCCGGTACAGGACAGGAGTCACTCGATTCAATCGTCAAAGGTTTTAATGACTCACAAGATAAGTATGAAGTGGTAGCCGAATTCCAAGGTACCTATGAAGAATCGCTGACAAAGTTACGTGGTGTCGGTGGGACAAAAGATGCTCCAGCTATTACGCAAGTATTCGAAGTCGGTACAAAATACATGATCGACAGCGGATATATTGAGCCAATGCAGAAGTTCATCGACAAAGATAATTATGATTTATCTCAGCTTGAAGAGAATATTTTAAATTACTATAAAGTTGACGGTGAGCTCTATTCGATGCCATTCAACTCATCGACGCCGGTAATGGTCTATAACAAAGATGCGTTCAAGGAAGCTGGACTTGATCCTGAAAAAGCACCCGAAACGTTTTCAGAAGTAATTGATGCGGCAGCAAAACTGAAAAAGGGTGAGATGTATGGATTCTCCATGTTGACGTATGGTTGGTTCTTTGAACAGCTTGTTGCAACGCAAGGCGGATTATATGTCGATGAAGACAATGGTCGTTCAGGTGACGCAACGGAAGCGCTCTTTAACGGGCCAGAAGGACTTAATGTCTTTAGCTTCTTGGATACTATGAACAAAGCTGGTACATTCGGTAACTTCGGAACGAACTGGGATGATATTCGCGCAGCATTCGCATCCGGAAAAGTTGCTATGTACATGGATTCATCAGCAGGAGTAGCAGGAGCCATTACCAATGCGCCATTTGACGTAGGTGTTGCCTATATTCCGCATGCGGATGAAGTGAAGCGAAACGGTGTTGTTATTGGCGGTGCTTCACTTTGGATGTCCAAAGGCATCGCTGAAAAAGACCAGGAAGCGGCATGGGAGTTCATGAAATACTTAACAACGCCAGAAGTGCAGGCACAATGGCATTTGGATACAGGCTATTTCGCCATTAACCCAAAAGCTTATGATGAAGAGAACGTAAAAGAGAAGTGGGCGGAATTTCCGCAGTACAAAGTAACGGTAGATCAGTTGCAAGACACAGTGCCGGGCCTCGCGACACAAGGAGCGCTTATTTCAGTCTTCCCGGAATCACGCCAGCAGATTGTCACTGCATTGGAAGATCTTTATCAAGGAAAGGACCCACAAGAAGTACTTGATAAAGCAGCTGAAGGAACAAACCGAGCAATGGAGATTGCCAATAAAACGAAGAAATAGAACTATAGATAATAAGCCCCTATTTGAACAAAATAAAATAGGGGCTTATTTCGTATTATTCGAAAAAGTGAGTGTAATCAGTGCGGGATATTTCGGATTCCGTGATATGCTAGAAAGTGAGTTGGCTAGCTTACTAGAACAACTTTGTCATTCCGTGTATTCGCACGGAAATGAATACAAAATAAGGGAGATGGACGAATGTCTTTATTAAAAAAGACGGGGTTGTGGATTGTTATTTTGGCACTCACATTCAGTGGGTTATTGTTTACACCTCAAGCGAATGCAGCTACGAAAACGCAAGATGTGACCCGGGGTGAATATATCACAGCAATCGTTAAAGCACTTGAATTTGAATTAAGTGACGGCGAGACGCTCGAATTTACAGATGTAGATGCACAATTGGCGCCTTACGTGGAAGCCGCACAGAAAATGGGCATCATAAAAGGAGCTACTTCAACAACTTTCAAGCCGAGTCAAAAGCTGACACGTGAGCACGCCTTTCTGATTGCGTCCCGGGCGATCAAGTCAGAAGAAGTTTTTTCTACTGATTTGCTTGATAAATTCAAAGACAAAAGTTCATTTAAGACAAACGAATTTGTGGAGCTTTCAAGAAGTGTCGGACTCGGGTTGTTACAAGGGTTTGAAGACGGCACGGCAAAACCTCAGAAGCTCGTAACAAAAGTACAAGTTACTAAAATTATTGATCGATTGTTACGTGCATATAATGTGGAACCGCCAACGAATTCAGTTTCACTGCGCATTTTAGGAACATCTGATTTGCATACGAACTTTGTTAACTATGATTATTATCAGGATAAAGTATCGAATGAAGTAGGACTTGCGAAAACAGCGGTCTTAATTGAAGAAGCGCGTGCAGAAAAGCCAAACAATCTCCTGTTTGATAACGGAGATTTAATCCAAGGAACGCCACTTGGTGGTTATAAAGTAACCGTAGACAAGCTTGAAAAAGGTGAACTTCATCCGGCACTGGCTGCCCTCGAGTCACTTAATTATGATGCAAGTACATTAGGCAATCATGAGTTCAACTATGGTTTGGATTATTTGGATTCGGTATTGGAGGAAGCGCCATTCCCGGTATTGAACGCCAATGTCTATGATGCAAAAACGAAGAATAATCGGTACACACCTTATGCTATTTTCGATAAAGAAGTTGTCGATGGGATAGGCGAAACGCATACGTTGAAAGTTGGCGTTATCGGTGTTGTTGCACCGGGAATCGTTCGTTGGGACCGTGCACTGCTTGACGGTAAAGTGACTGTAGAAGATGCAGCGAATACAGTTGAGAAATTCATCCCCGAGATGAAGGGGCAAGGCGCTGATATTATCGTGGTCTTGTCACACTCAGGAATGGGAGATGAAATCCATACTGTTGATGAAGATGATGTAACGTATCAAATTTCACAACTCGATGGTGTAGATGCAATTTTGACAGGTCATAACCATGCAGTATTCCCTGGAGATTTTGGGGATCTTAAAAATATTGATATGGAACAGGGAACAGTGAACGGAACACCTGTCGTGATGCCGGGTAAATTTGGTAGTCACTTGGGCGTCATTGATCTTGAACTAAAAAAATCAGGCGATCAATGGGCTGTTATCAAAGGCAAAGGTGCAGTGCGGGAAATTGATAAAAAATCAGATAAAGTTGTTCAAAAAGTAATCGATGCAGTAAAAGAAGCACATGAGGGAACAATCGAGTATGTGCGCAGTCCAGTAGGTAAAACTACGGCACCAATTAATAGTTACTTTGCTCTTGTGAAAGACGATCCTTCAATTCAAATTGTGACAAATGCACAAAAATGGTTCGTTGAAGATAAGATTAAGGGCACTGAATACGAGAAACTGCCTGTCCTATCATCGGGCGCCCCATTTAAAGCAGGTGGTCGTAATGGAGCAAACTATTACACTGAAATTCCAACAGGTGAAATTGCTATTAAAAACGTGGCAGACCTTTACGTATTCGACAATACAGTGTTCGCACTTGTTATGACAGGCGCAGATGTTAAAGAATGGCTTGAAATGTCGGCAGGCCAATTTAACCAAATCGACCCGTCATCTAAAGAACAACAAAACTTAATTAACGAAGAGTTCCGTACGTATAACTTCGATGTTATCGATGGAGTCACATATGATTTTGACGTCACTCAACCTGCTAAATATGATTACGATGGAAAAACGATTAATGACTCAGCTAATCGAGTTGTCAATTTGCAGTATGATGGAAAACCGATTGATTCAAAACAAAAATTCCTCGTAGTGACGAATAACTATCGTGCAAGCGGAGATTTCCCAGGTGTACGCAATGCTACAGATTCAATCGATTACGCTTATGAAAATCGCCAGGCAATCATGGACTACATGATTGAAGTAGGTACAATTGACCCGTCTGCAGACAGCAACTGGGCATTCGCACCATTGAATGAAAGTATCAATGTTACATTTGAAACGTCTGGAAAAGCGAAAGAAATCATCCCACAAGGAAGCGGTATTGAATATCTGTCTCCAACTGATGAAGGTTTCGCGAAGTATTCATTGAAACAGAAATAATGTACTGAATGAAAACGTACAAAGGGAGAAAATTCCTTTGTACGTTTTTTATTGCCTAGGAAATTATCAAATTTCGTACTGGTGATAAGTTGTAACGTCGAGATTTACATCTGGTCCCCCAACCCGCAACCCCTGTATCCACGCGAATTCATGAATTTAGAACGTCTTCCTTTACCTTAAGGCCCCCAGAATTTTTCGGGTCTAGAAAGCCGCTCGCGCTTTTGTTAATTAGCGAATGGTTGGCTGAGACGGATACTGGGAAAACAATATAATTGCGAATGAAGACAACGTATTTCGCAAAGTAAACTGCGTTTAGGAGCTAGTATATATGTATAATTCACTGTAACAAGTAGTGGTGTTAAATTAATCTGAAAAGATAGTAGGTATATTATTCTAATTATTCCGAATTAGTATATAAGTAATGCTATTATCCGTCAATAGTTATATAATTTGAATAGGCTAAAAGATCGTGGGGGGAAATGATGAAATTTACTGTAGCGAAAAAATTATGGATGGGTTTTGCAACGATATTGACATTACTTGTAATTGTGGGGGGCCTGAGTTTATGGTCAACAATTCGGATTGGCTCAGATTATACTTTTTTATTGGATGATCGTGTAAAAAAAGTAGAATTGGTAGATGAATTCATCTTGAAACACAATCAAATCCAAGATGATGTGCGAGGGTTTATGCTTTTCAAAGACGATAAGCATTTGGAATCGCGGACGGAAAATGTTAACCGTTTCAACGAATTGTATCAAGAATTAACCGTCTTATTTAAGACTGGAAAACATAAAGCCTTACTGGAAGATCTTGAGGTAGCACGTACGAAATATTTAAACCTGCAAGATGAGATTGTACTGAATGTCCAAGAAGGAAAAGATCGTAAAGCGACGGAACTTGGACGAGCTTCGGCAAATGTGGGCGCTCTTGTTCTGGAAAATGCAAAAATCATCAAAGCGGATCAATTTGAGGAGCAAAAGAAAACTCGTGCTGAGTTGGAAAGCTTCATGATGGGCACAATTATCTTTGTAATTGGAATTATTATTTTTGCAACGCTTCTAGGTATTGTCATTTCTACATTCATCAGCCGGGGTATCGCGCGTCCTGTCCGTGTAGTAACGGATGGGTTGAATGAAATTGCATCAGGAAACTTAACAATTGATTTACTAAAAGTTAAAAACAAAGATGAAATTGGGGATATGGCGGCTGCATTCAACAAAATGGGGACAGATGTAGCAAATATGGTACGTAAAATCAATCTTTCTGCTACACAGTTAGCGGTTCAGTCAGAAGAATTGTCCGCAAGCTCAGAAGAAAGTTTAGCATCTTCTGAAATGGTTGCTAAGACGGCCGAGAATCAGTTAATGGGCAGTGAAAAGCAGCAGAGAATTATTGAACAATCCAGTTCTTCCATGGAAGAACTATCATTAGGGGTTGCAGAAATTGCAAGCAATAATGAAGAGATGTTGCAATCAACGGAAACTGTATCGAAACTTGTTACTACGGGTTCAAGTGTAGTCGGGGAAGTATCAGTTCAAATGACAACAATTCATACGACAATCCAGGAATCTTCTGTAATCATGGAGGAAATGGCGCAGCATTCAAATGAAATACAGAAAATTACGACTCTCATCACTTCTATTGCCGAGCAGACGAATTTGCTTGCACTCAATGCGGCAATCGAAGCCGCGCGTGCAGGAGAATACGGCAAAGGCTTTGCAGTTGTAGCAGAGGAAGTCCGAAAACTGGCAGAACAATCGAAGACCTCTGCTACAGAAATCGGCACAATGGTAAGCATGATCCAAAACGCGTCCAAACGGGCAGTCACTTCCATTAACGCTGGCAGCGAGCGCGTAGATATCGGTATCGCTGCAACTGAACAGTCGCGTCTGGTCTTTGAGGAAATTCAGAACGCTGTCGGCGATGTGGCAACAAAAGTCGAGACAGTATCTGCCGCAATTGAAGAAATCCAGGCGATGGCAGACGAAGTTAGCTATGGTGCTGGCGAAATCGCACAGTTGAGTGGCGAGGCGGCTGCGTCTGCGGGTGATACAAGCGCAGCAACAGAAGAACAGTTGGCGGTCAATGAAGAGATTTCATCTAGCGCGCAAGCACTGGCAAAACTTGCCGAAGATCTCCAATTGGAAATGAAGCATTTTAAGGTGTGAATAACAACAAAGAGGCAAAGCGAACAACAAGTCTTCGAACATGTTGTTCGCTTTTTTTATATATCTTAGTTTCAAGTATCTTTTAACAGAGACTTTTTATTTAGAATAGTTTCAAATAAAGATGCGAAAGTCACGGTTATTTAATTATGTTTAAAAAACTAGTGCAATTAGAATGGTTTTTAATTGAAAAATAAATAAAATTCACTAAAAATAAGTGATTCATTTAAACAATAGTTGAGAAAGTCTAAATGCCTATGGTCTATTTAATCATTTTCTTCGGCGACATAATAAAATATTTTTGACAATTTAATAGTGAAATGATAATTATAGAGTAGTTGGTTGGATAAATGTGGATAAAAAGGAAACTTGATTTACATAGGTAGGTTTTTGGGAGGTTAGACAAATTGTGAGGACGTTATTGTTTATAATAATAGACTGATTTATTTTTGTACTTGCTGGTTGCAGCGAGAAAGAAGCACAGTCTGAAAAGAATGAGAACAAGCTTCAATAGAAAAGGTCAATACATAACTGTTCCAAACAAATCAGTCAGTGCAATTCTTCCGTTCAAATTGGCTCACCGAAGGTAGTAACGAATACTTGTCCCTGAGAAATTCCAATGGCTTTGTTAGTAGGGGGAGATGGGAAGATGATCTTTCTACAAATAATGGCATGGTTTTATTAACTGAAAAAAGGAGAAATTAAATATGGAGTTTTCAACGGCAAAATGGACTGCAGGTATATTAGGTTTAATAAGCGTGATTACAATAGCGATATATTTCGTATTACAAGAGAAGGAGATTACAATTCCTGTGTTTTCTGCAAGTTTCATGACGATTGTTACTATCACGCTCCTTCCAGCAGTATTCTTGCTTGGCGCTATGATGATGGCTGAAGCGAAAAAAGAAGATAAGATATCGGGTAAGAGCCTTCAGCGGGCATTGGTTCTTATTGTAGGCTTACTTATTTTTAGGTTGCTGACCGGATACTTTTCATGAACTACATCCAGGAATAACTAGCTATTTCCCGTTCTTTTTGATGCGAATATAATGTCGTGGATGACTTCGGTAATTAGTGAGTTGTTTAGTTTTAGTTGATCTGAGAGGGTGTGAACAAATTTGGAGCATAGGTGCATTACTTGCGGTTTTCATAACATTACTCTTTTCAAATTTTTTAATACTATAAGAGGTGCTTCTCTTTACCTTAGTAAAGTGGAGCTACGTCAATATTATAGTCACAAAAAAGTTAAGTCCGCTTAAGAATGGTATCCATTTATTGGCATGCCGAAAAAGTGTATAGGTAGGGAAAACTGGAAATCAAAATGCCTTTTCACTATTTCAGCTTGAAAGAAGGGCTTTTAGGGTATTAATAATACTATCGATAAAAAGGAGTGTTTTTAATGTCTGAAAAAAAGCAGCAAGATTTGAAAAAAGAAAATGACACTGGATTTACGGGAATGCCAGAAGGGAAGCCGTATCCAGACTTCGAACCAAAAACGAGTGAAAAACAGCAAGTTGAACAATTTAAGGATAGTGCAGAAAATGGTAAGAAAGATAAGTAATATAATTAATGAGACACTCCCCCAAAGTGTCTCATTTTTCTTTACCATAGTCTTTTAATTTCTACGAAACGCTATTCAGCGCTAACTTCCGGTCTATAATGAGTTAGATATATATGTTGAATTAAAGAATCCCATTGAATTTGCTGTGGTGCACCATAATGAGAGAGGTGTAATTCGGAGTGTGGATTGAAGAACGCTTGGCGCTTTGGGGATGCCTTTCGCCATAAGCCTGGATTTGCGCTTCGCATCCAGTCTTACGGCTTCGGCGACCCCTTTGCCGCGCCTGCGCTAGGTTGTTCATTATCGAGAGAAATGTAATTTCGAGATGTATATGCTGAGATTATAAGGTGATTACTTTTTGATACTACTTATTTTCAAGAAAGACGTGCTCCAACTTGCAGATTTCATCACAGATAATGAAAAGCTCTTTCACACATAGACCATCCAGCGCAGGCGCGTCTTCGTGGTATCGCGGGAGGCATCCACAAAGCGTCGAAGCGGTATTAGTGGGAATCCTAATTGATTCCAATTACAAGGGCTTTTTCAGTGGCCTCCCAAAATCCCTTGTAAAGCGTATACGCCGTATTCATTTGTTCAACATAGATAGTAGTGAAAATCTAAAATTAGCAAGACAGGGGATAGTTTAGTGAAAAGGAAAGTATTTGTGCTAATGATTATAATGTTTATTCTAAGCGGGTTTAGCCTACGTGATTATATGGGGGAGAAGTCCACTGAGATTACCGTACCTGCCGATTTTGCAGAACGTAGTATACCGGTCACGCTAGATATAAAGATTGATATGAAGACGGTAACCATTGGTATGATTGGCGATATTCTTCTTCATAATCCGCTCTATACTTACAATAATTATGATTTTGCATTTGCGGCCGTGAAAGACCGACTGACAGGTATTGATTTCTTGCTGGCTAACCAGGAGTCAATGCCTGGTGGTGTGGAGCTAGGACTATCTGGTTATCCGAGCTTTAACAGTCCAAAACATATTATCCGAGATTTGAAAAAGACCGGCGTTGACATGGTATCGATCGCGAATAATCATACAATTGACTTGAAAGAAGCAGGTCTGCGGAAAGCAATCAGCAATATTAAAGAGTATGGCATGCCCTATGTTGGCGCATATACATCTAGTGAAGACAAGGAGAAAGATCGAATTGTGGAAGTTGATGGCGTTCGGATTGGCGTTCTAAGCTATACGCACAACACGAATGGCAACCCAATTCCGCAAGGGAAAGAATATTTAGTCTCCGTCACTGAGCAGCAACAGATGCGCGAGGAAATTGTCCAACTTAGAAGCCTGGTGGACGTGTTGGTTGTTTCCATGCATTGGGGGACAGAATATCAATTAACAATATCGGAAGCGCAAGAGGAGTTTGCGGGGCTCATTGCTGATGCTGGTGCGGATATAATTTTCGGCCATCATCCACATGTGTTGCAAAAATACGATGAGGTAGAGAAAACGAAAGTGTTTTATTCACTTGGTAATTTTTATTCAGCGCAGCAGTTTGACTCGACGAATGTAGGTGGTATCGCAAGAGTTTCTGTGGATCATACGAAGTTCGCAGGGAAGCAATACATAGGAATAGGGGAGGCTGAATTTTTCCCTACTGCCGTGATAAGAGATAGCAACAGAAAGTACATTGTTGTTCCATTAAAAGATGCGGAATTGGATGGAATGTATAACGAGGGATGGGTCGAATCACAAGTAGGTCTTCCATCATTTTAATGAAAAGAAAAAGCGTTCTTGCACACTATGAGAAGTGTACAAGAACGCTTTTGGCCAATAATTAAAAGACAGTATAATTTTTTGAACCTCGAGCAGTACCTAGACTTCAGGCGCTAACCCCTCCGAGGCTGAATGTCGCTTTTTTTATTCAGCCTTCTTCGCTTGTTTTACATTGTAAATGAAGTTCGAGACAATTTTCGCTGCATGTTCCCGTGATGTAGATTGACCAGGCATAAATTTACCGTCAGACCCAGTAGTGATTCCGAGTTCGTGAAGCATAGAGATAGCGTTCACTGCTTCCGAGCCATAGTTACCGAAATCTGCATATGGTGCTTTTGCAGCTGCTGTGTATTTTTTACCTGTGTAATTTTCATACGCGCGTTCTAGCATCAACGCGAATTGTGCACGCGTCACTTTTTCACTAGGCATGAACTTGCCGTTAACGCCTTTAATCAATCCATTTTCGTATGCTGCAACAATTTCTGCTTTTGTATCAGCAGCATAGTTTTCGATGTCGTTAAATGGTGCCGAACCTTCAGCTTTCAGGTCAAGTGCGCGGACAATCCAAGAAGCAGCTTGTGCACGTGTCATTTCTTTTTCCGGACCATATGTCGCATCTGTACCTTTCAAAATTCCGCGGTAATATAGATCTGATACATAAGGATAAGCCCAGCTATCATAGGCAACATCACTATAAGGAACTTTTGCTAGGATACGGCCTTCAATTCCAGAGTTGATTGTGCCGATGGATTTCATATGATCTGCGAAATTCTCCCAGTCGGAGAAGCCTGGTTCACTGGCACGTCCATCTGCATATGCTTTTTTTAGAACTTCATAGTTGTCGCCACCTTGAGCAGTGAAGACGTTAGTTGTGATTTTATATGTTTTGTCAGCTTCTATTTCCTTGCCATCGATTGCCATTGAGATGACTCGATTGCCGATTTCAGCTGCGGGATTGAAAATCAGTTTCATTCCAGAAACGTGAAGGAAGCCACCATCCTCCTCTGGGTACTTCTCGACAGATCTTTCAAAAACAGATTTCAATTCTGCACCGCTTAGTTCCATCAATGCAAGTGTATTACCAAATGGCAGTACAGAAATTGCCTGACCGTATGTAATCGGACCTTGTGGAATTGAAGTCCGGATACCGCCGCCATTTTGGAATGCGATAACAGTCGAAGGATCGATTTCTTTCGCCTTAGCGAGCATACCGTCCGTGATGATATTCCCTAGATTGGTTTCACCTGCACGAACACCGCCAAGATCACGGAGACCGCTAAGGAATACGCCAGCCGTGGCGCCAGTTGGTTTTTCCATAGTCTCTTTTACTTTATCAGAAAAAGGTTTAATAAGTTCTGCTGCGCCTGCGTCAACTGCGGCATTTTCACCGCCGACAGCATGAAGGACACCGCTATAATCTTTAATGACACCTTTATCATCGAATGTGATGTCAAGTTGACCTAAGAATTTATTGTACTCATTCGCTTGAACGATAAGCACAGGTTCAGTATCCTTATTAACTACGAAAGGTTCGTCAAGTTTAACATGCGTGTGCCCCCCGACGATAATGTCGATACCTGGCACGTTTTTAGCAAGAAGAAGATCGTTGTCGACATTGTCAGAGTCATTATATCCTATATGAGTAAGTGCGATAATTTTGTTCACACCGGCTTTTTCAAATGCAGCAACCGCTTCTTTCGCTTCCACAATATAGTTCGTAAATATCACTTTTTCAGGGCTCGAAATGTCTTTTGTTTCTTCAGTCGTTAGTCCGAAAATACCGACTTTCTCACCATTCACTTCTTTAATAATTCCGTTATAGATTTTACCGTCTTCGGCTTTTGCTTCGACTGTTTTAGATTGAAGACCATCGAAAAGCGGGTCTGCCGAGAAATCAGTATTCGCACTAATGAATGGGAATTTCGCACCTTTGATGAAATCTACTAGCGCTTTGTGCCCTTCTGCAGAGGAGCCAAGGTCGAACTCGTGGTTGCCGAATGTCATGGCATCGTACCCAAGATAATTCATAACAGCGAGGTCAGCTTGTCCTTCAAATTCGTTGAAGTAAAGTGTTCCAGAAAAAACATCGCCTGCATCAAGCAGGACATTGTAAGGCTTTTCTTCACGAATTTTTTTGACGAGTGCTGCACGTTCCGCAGTCGTAGCAAGGTTTGCGTGCGTGTCATTCGTGTGGAGAACCGTCATCGAGAAGTCCCCAGTTGCAGCAACGGGTGTTTCGGCAGCCATGACAGGCGTAATAGCAATTGAGCTTAATAGAAGCATAGCTGCTGTAGCACTTTTAGAGTATTTAATAGACAAAGTACAACCCTCTTTTCCTTTTTTTATACTATTTTATCATCATATAAATATATGAACTAATGACGAAATAGTCTGTAATCCAATTGTACCATTAGGCTCAGTAATGGACAAAACAATTTTGTGTAAATTCACAAAAAAATACCGAAGAGAGTAGTTTCACTCTCTTCGGTATATATTATTATTGAGCTGAATAGTATTGTACTAGACCTTGATAGATTGATTCAGCATATATTTCCAGATAGGCATCACTCGTCAGCTTTTTAAAGTCATCTGCATTTGAGATGAAAGCAAGTTCGACGAGGACAGCTGCGATATTGTTGTTCTTAATGACATAAAAACGATTGTCTTTCACACCGCGGTTAACCATATTTGCTCTTTTAACAATATTATTTTGAATGTAAGTTGCTAAAGATTTACTTTCTACTGAGTTAGCATTCGAAGATGAGTCGAAGTACGTTTCAGTTCCTTTTGCTGATGTCGCGGCGGCTGAATTTACATGAATCGATACAAATGTTTCAGCAAAATTTTTCTTGGCAAATTCAGTGCGTTGTTCAAGTGAAAGGAACGTGTCATTTGAACGTGTCATAATTACTTTTGCGCCTGCTTTTTTCAATTTTGCTTCTACAAGTTTACCAACTTTTAACGTGATGGTTTTTTCTGATACCTTATTTTTTGAAGCACCGGGATCATGTGCTCCGTGACCCGGGTCTAAGATGATGATGCGATTAGCAAGTGGATTGCCTTTTTGGTTGAGTAGTTTTAAATATGTTTTACTAACGAACCCTGTTTTAGAATTCACACGAATTTTTGCCCAGTTACCATCGAGTGATAGCACTTCAACTTTTTGCCCTAGTGTTAACGCAGCGATAACAGGGGAGCTAGTGCCAGCAGCTTGTCGCATGTTTAGGCTTTTCACCGTTACTTTTCCGATTAGGTCGCCAGTCACGCTGGGTTCTTCAGGAATTGTCGGTTTTTCAGGTGTAACAACATTGTCATCGGGTGTTTCCGTTCCAGCTTCTACAGTATATTTACCGTTGATATAGCCTTCACCGTCATCCAGAAGGATTAGTAACCAGTCTCCTGTTTTACCGACAACTTCAACGATATCTTTATTATTTAGCTGTGCAACGATATTCCCATTCACTGATGGAAGTGAGCGTACGTTCAGCGTTTCTCCACTTGTTGCCACTCTTGCAAAATACGTACTTGAAGTTTGATCTGGTAGTTTAACGGGTAAAGCATACTTATCATTCATTGCGCGAGCTAGGAATAGAGAGAACTGTGAACGAGTTAAGAAATCGTTAGGCAGGAACTTTCCAGCATCACCTTTTGTTACTCCAGCATAATAAAGTCCATTGATACGCTCAGCGTATTGATGACTCTTCATATCTGTAAGCATCATTGGTTTTTCAGTTGAAATCTTTTCTGAAAGATTGAAAGCAACCGCGAGTGCATTACCCATCTCGCCACGCTTTAAGTTTTCGTTTGGTTTGAAGCTTCCGTTAGATTCCGCTTTAAAATAGCCAAGTGAAACGGCGCGGCTTATATACTCATATTGCTCGGTACCAGGCTTAACGTCTTTGAACTGTAAAGACGGGGCAGGGATGTTCTGCTTTTTTGCAGCAATGACCAGCATTTTAGCGGCCTGGGCACGTGTTAAGTTATTACCCGGTTTAAATTTTGAAACCCCATTTTCTAAGTATCCTTTAATAATATCAAGATCAGCTATGTAATTGACCTGTTCATAGTATTCCTTATCAGTTGTTACGTCCGTGAATTGAGTTTTAGCGAAAGATTGTCCCGGGACCATGGAAACGAGTGTGAAAATCATCATTACCACTGCTGCCCACTTAATTGTTTTCATTGTGTCCTCCCTTGTATTACTAGAGTTGTAGATTCATTTTAACAGTGATGTCCAATTATTGCTATACTAATAAATAACTATAATTGAATTTTTATATAAAAAAACCGAATGTTCCTTTAAGTGGAACATCCGGTGAATGAGAAATTAATTAGTGAGACGATCTGTGAACTTCTTGAACTGACTTGCAGTAACTTTATCGCTTAGACCGTAATTACCATCACCATAACCGGTCGTAATTTCATTGTGATAAAGAATGTTAATATATTCACTTGCCCAATGATCTTTTGGAACATCTTTGAAGGAAGTAACTGTAGATCCTTTAAGATCAAATGCTTCTACAAGTACTTTAGCAAGTTGTGCACGTGTCATTTCACCACTAGGATCAAATTTGCCGTCATTTCCTGAGAAGATACCTGCATCTGATACTGCAATGATAGCATCAAGTTGTGGGTGATTTGTAGCTACGTCAGAAAAAGAAGATTTAGTGCTCGTTTTTTTCAAGCCGAGTTCATCGACAAGTGTTTGTGCAATTTCAGCACGAGAAGCGTATGTAACTGCTTTTTTAACTGCTGTTGGTACGTCAGCCGATGCGACGAGAGAACCTGGTGTGAAATCATTCACTCGTTTAGCGCCGATATAACGGCTACCCCAGTAGGCAGGGTCGTTTATGGAAGAAATCATGACACCCTTGCTTGTAGACGAATGGATGAATTGACCGGACCCAATGTAAATTCCATTATGTGAAACTCCACTGCCGCTTGTATTGAAGAATACAATGTCGCCTGTTTTCAACTCACTTTTTGCAACAGATGTTCCCATAGCATACTGTTGGCTAGCCGTTCTAGGAATGGAAATTCCTTGTTGTTTAAATACATATTGCGTATATCCTGAGCAGTCGAAACCGGAAGTGGTTGTCCCTCCATATGAATAAGGTGTACCTATATATGATCGAGCTGTGTTTACGAGATTAGTTGCAGAATCTGCTGAAGCCATGGACGGGATGGATGTTGAAAATAGTATGCTTGCAAAAATTAATAATAAAAAACGTTTCATTCTTTTCTCAATTTCCCCTTTCGCACATATAATAGCGTGTGCTTTATCTTTCAACATCTTAGCATAGCTAAACCTTTAATTCGGTTACAGTTACATTACAATAGCATTACAAGGCTAGTATTATACTCATAAGTAGTCTTAAAACACCATTTGACGGGATTCTATTCTATCAAATGGTGTTTTTGTTGTGGTTAGTAAATAGTGTTGGATTGCGGTATTGGCTGTCAAGAGGTCGAATGTAAGATGATATGCTATAATTATTGAATCTAAATAAAGGTCTAGCTCGTTAGGTTATTGAAAGATGGGGTTGAGAAATGAAATGAGAAAAATAGTCGTATTCAGCAATATGTATCCGTCAATGCAACATCCAACATACGGTATTTTTGTGAAAAATCAGGTTGGCCTTCTTCAGTCTGCTGGTCTTGATGTCGATGTGGTTGCTATTCAGAATCCTGGAAAAGGGAAAATACAGGCATTGAAAAAATACATGACATGGTTTTTCCGTTCTGTTTTATACATGATGAAAAATCGTAAGAAATTATCCTTAACACATGCGCATTATGCATTTCCAACAGGAATTATTTCATTGATTGGGAAAAAGATGTTTGGTATTCCTTACGTTGTGACTGTTCATGGTGGAGATATCGATAAAATGGCTGCGAGGAGTCAGCGCATTGCCGATATGACAAAAAACATTTTACGACAAGCGGAATCGGTCATCGTTGTTGGCGACAAACTTCGGGAAGATGTGATAAATAACTTCGATGTTCCGGAAGCGAATGTTCATGTCATGAGTATGGGTGTCGATACATCCATTTTTAACTATGTAGCTAAAGTAGAGGCGAGGGAAAAACTATCTCTTCCTATAGAAGAGAAAATATTGATCTTTGTCGGAAATGTGATTCAAGCAAAAGGTCTTCTTGAACTTGTCGAAGCGTTTGATTCACTGAAAATGTCGTTTCCTGATAGTTCGTTGTACGTAATTGGTTCGCAGAAAGACGGTCAATTTGTTGAGGAGTTACGGTCGTTCATCCGAGAAAAGGATGTTGAAGACATTCATTTCAAAGAACCTCTTGGTCAAGCGGATTTGGCAATATGGATGTCGGCGGCTGATGCGCTTGTACTTCCTTCCTATCATGAAGGGTTCGGATTGGTTGCGCTCGAAGCAATGTCGGCTGGAACGAAAGTTGTCGCAACGGACGTTGGAGGGCTTTCTTATTTGTTGAAAGACCGGGCAGGTATTTTGGTTGAACCGAAAAATCCGGATTCATTGGCGAAAGGTTTATGGAGTGCGCTCGATGAGAATTCCAATGTCATTGATGAAACAGTAGTGCAGGCAAAAATTTCACAACATTCATATGAGACGATTTTAGAGGACTTATTGTCGATTTATCGTTCAGCCGAGAAAGGTCAGGTTGATCATAGTGAGTAAAATGATGAAAATTATCGGCGGAGTTGCGATTATTAACATTGTTGCGAGGCTGTTTGGGTTTGCAAGGGAAATGGCGATTAGTAATCAATACGGTGCTTCGGCAACTGCGGATGCGATTATTACAGCCTATACTATCCCGAATTTCATTTACCTAGTGGTTGGAGGTGCGTTGACGACAGCGTTCATATCTGTCTACCATTCTACAAGGACGGATAAAGCATTGTTCGTGCGAAAATCATTTACGACGGTTCTTGTAGCAGCAGTTGCGATTACGGCCATATTGATGATCTTTACAGATTCTATCTTGCATTTGTTTTTCAAAGATATGACTGCTGAAAAATTTGCGCTGACGCGAACTCTTTACCTTTGGATGATGCCGTCTTCTATTATTCTGGTGTTATCGACATGGATGAGTGGAGTAATGAACGTAAACGGTAAATTTAACTTGTCCAGTTTAGCAGTCCTTCTATATAATGCGTCTTTTGTCGGAATCGCTGTTGTTCTAACAAGTTATTTTGGTCCTGAATCGTATGGGATTGGTGCACTGGTTGGTGCGTTATTAATGGGGGTGTTCTTATATGTAGGACTTCGAAAATCAAAACTCTATTCTTTGAAGCCTTCATTTGCCATGTCTGTTGATACGAAACGTTTATGGGTGATTGCATTGCCAATTTTGTTCGGTGGTGCATCACTACAATTTTATGCTGTTATTCACAGAATTGTAGCTGGCGAGTTTGGTGACGGGACAATTGCTGCGGTCAACTATGCCTCGAAATTAACTGGCTTTCCGCAAGCGATAATGATGACTGCCGTAACAACCGTAATCTATCCTCTCCTCAGTAAAAAAGAGGGTGAAGGGGATATGGATACAATCCGTGCCCTCTATAAAAAAGGGATGCTTTATTTAGTTGCTTTGCTTGTGCCGGCAACTATGATAGCTTACTTTTTTGCAGATACACTTGTCCGTCTTGTCTTCGGATATGGAGAAATGACGGAGAAGGATATACTGCTAACGGTATCGCTTTTCCGTGTATTTACACTGTCGATGTTTTTCCTTGCTGCAAACACGTATATTACTCGATTCTATTACGCAAAAGCCAATTCGATGGTGCCTGTCATATTCAGTTTGATAAGTGTCTTTGCGATTAATCTCGGAGTTATTTATTTGATGATTGACTCGCACGGTGCTTCAGCAATTGCATACGGTACGGTCATTAGTGCCGCGGTGAACTTCGTGATGCTCGCTATTTATGCGAGAGTGAAATGGAAATTATAATTTAATAGAGTGACGGAGTTGCCCTGGGATATTTGGGGCAACTTTTTTATTGGTTTTGAGAGAGAGCAATCGAGCATATATGCGTTGACCCGATCATAACGGCGTGCTAACCGAGCATATATTCCGCTAACCGATCATATATTCCGCTGACCGAGCATATATGTTGCTACCCCGATCACATATTCCGCTAACCGGTCATATATGGAGCTGAACCAATCATAACGGCGTGCCGACCGAGCATATATAGCGTTGAACCAATCATACCGGTCTGTTAACCGAGCATAACTATCTCCAACACCCCTTTATATTTTCTAGAAAATAGGTTATTCTGAAAGATGTGAAGTATTTAATAATATAACGGTGAAACATAGAATGATTGGAGTGTTTTAATTGGTAATCAAAGAGCAAATTGGAAAATGGTTTGAACATTTTCATGCCTATCCAGAAGTGAGTTGGAAAGAAGTAGAGACGACTGCAAAACTAGCAGAAATATTAACTGAAATGAATGTAAAACATCATACATTTGACGATGTAACGGGTGTTGTCGCGGAAATCGGTGAAGGAGATCGTATTATCGCGGTACGCGCCGACATTGATGCATTGTGGCAGGAAGTCGGGGGTGTCTATAAGGCGAATCATTCTTGTGGGCATGATGCGAATATATCCATGGTGTTAGGTGCGCTTTGTTATTTGCAACAGGAGGAACTGGGCAGCCGAATCCGATTTATTTTCCAACCAGCAGAAGAAAAGGGCAATGGTGCAAACTCGATGATTGAGCGAGGAGCGGTCGACGACGTTTCATATTTGTTTGGTGTGCATTTGCGTCCACAGGAAGAAATTCCATATGGAAAAGTGACACCGGCTATTCATCACGGGGCAGCTGTATTCCTTGAGGGCAAAATCATTGGCGACGATGCGCATGGTGCACGTCCTCAGCAAGGAAACAATGCACTTGATCCGTTATTTGCAATTGCCCAGTTTGTGAAAACAATCCATTTTTCACCTTACGAAGCGTACTCAGCAAAACTGACAAAAGTGCAGGCGGGCGGAGATAGTCTCAATATCATTCCAGGAACTGCGACGTTTGCAATCGATGCTAGAGCACAATCGAATGTGGTGTTGGGGGAGCTGAAGGAACGTATTTCCCGGGGAATCCAAGCAATTGGACAGATGCACGGTGTGGAAATTGAATTGGCATGGAGTGACTATACACCGGCTGCAGAAGTGTCTGAAGAAGCTACAACTGTTGCACGTGAAGCTATCTTGGCAACAGTTGGGGAAGAGGGATATGCATCTGACATTATTACATCGGGCAGTGATGATTTCCATTTCTATACGATTCATAATCCGAACTTAAAAGCCGCAATGATTGGCATCGGAGCAGATCTTAGTCCGGGGCTTCATCATCCAGATATGACGTTCAACAAAGAAGCGCTTGATATTGGAGCGCGTGTATTGGCGGAAACGTTAAAAAAAGCATCGTATTTGAATAACTAAAAAGACTTTCTTGCACTGTGCCAATTGCGGCAGTGTAAGAAGGTCTTTTTAGTTTGTAATATGTTAATAGTTCATAAAGATACTGGTAGTTAACTATATTAAAATAGTGTTGACTAATTAAAATAATAACCCTATTCTGACTATAGAGATAATTGTATACAGTCGACGGAAAGAGGAATTAGCTTATGACAAAAATTGAGATTAAGAAATCAACTTTAAAATCGCAAGTTTATGAGTATTTAAAAGAAGATATTATTCTCGGGCGCATTAAACCGGGGGAAAGGCTCATAGAAGAAAAAGTTGCTGAAGAACTGCAAGTGAGTCGAAGTCCAATTCGAGAAGCCGTTAGGATGCTCGAAAAAGATGGTCTGTTGTCTGTCAACAAATCAGGTGGAGTTACAGTTGTAGAACCTTCAATTGAAGATTTCAGATACTTGTATGAATGCAGGGTTGAGATGGAGTCACTCGCCGCCTATTACGCGGCAGAGAGGCGCTCATCGGAACAGTTAGAAGAAATCCGTATGAATATATTGAAAATGGAGAAAGTAACGTCCGATAATTCCTTGAAAAATGTGCATGATGTTAACGTCAGTTTTCATGAATCAATCGTCCGTGCAAGTGGTAACCCATTTCTTATCTCAATGACTTCGCAATTAAGAGGTGTGAACAGTTTTTATCGGAAAGCTATACTTGAATTCGATCCGAAGCGCGTGGTAGATGCAAGTGCGGAGCATCGACAAATTTACCAAGCAATTGTTGACCAAGATAACATAAGTGCTAGAAAACTGATGAAACAACATATTGAAGACGATTATACATTATTTATGAAGTCAGCTATGCAATAGTAGGAGGTTCAAAAAATGACTAGAAAACCATTAGATGGAATTAGAATTCTGGAATTAGGAAATATAGTTGCAGCACCATTTGCAGGGAAAATACTTGCAGAGTTTGGAGCGGAAGTAATTAAGGTGGAAGAACCAACGAATGGTGATCCACTTCGAAATTGGCGTGTTATGGATAAGGATACGTCAGTCTGGTGGTACGTCCAAGGTAGAAATAAAAAGTCAATCACTGTAAACATGCGAGAAAAACAGGGACAGGACATCGTGAAAACCCTTATCGGAAAAGTGGATGTAGTTCTCGAAAACTTCAAACCGGGTACGTTGGAAAAATGGGGACTTGGATTCGAGGAAATGCAGAAAATCAATCCTTCCATTATCCTTACACGTATTTCAGGATATGGGCAAACGGGACCATATAAAGAAAAGCCAGGGTTCGGTAGTGTCGCAGAAGCGATTGGAGGTCTCCGGTATTTGACGGGGTATCCGGAACTTCCACCGGTTCGTGTTGGCATCGCACTTGGTGATATGGTGGCTGGTTTGTATGCAGTTATAGGGACGCTAATGTCACTGCGGGCGAGGGATGAAGATTCTGAAAAGAAAGGGCAAGTTGTAGACGTAGCATTATATGAGTCTGTTTTTAGTTTACTTGAAGGGATTCTTCCGGAATACGATCTTACCGGACATGTTCGGGAGAGAACAGGCACTACGTTGCCAGGCATCGCGCCGTCCAATACGTATTTATGTGCTGATGGAAAACACGTAGTGATTGGCGGAAACGGAGATAAGATATTTCAGCGTCTCATGACTGCCATTGGAAGGGAAGACCTTGCCAACGATTCTAACTACGGATCCAATCAAGGACGTGCGGACGATGTAACGTTCATTGATGCGACAATCGAAGAATGGACGAAACAGTACTCGCTAAAAGAAGTGCAAAGAATACTGGATGAAGTGTCAGTGCCTGTTGGACCTATTTATGGAATCCAAGAAATTGTTGAGGATGAACATTATAAAGCTCGTGACATGTTGTGTGAAGTTGAGTTGCCGAATGGAGGAAAAGTTTTAGTACCTGGCATCGTACCGAAATTGTCTGGTACACCAGGTGGAATTGAGTGGAACGGACCCACTCTTGGGGAACATAACGAAGAGATATATACGGAATTCATGAAATTCTCTATTGAAGACTTTAAAAGACTAAAAGAGCAGGGAGTCGTTTAAATGCAGGATGTAACAATAATTGACGTCAGTCCGCGAGACGGTTTACAAATTGATCCGAAGTCTGTATCGACGGAGGAAAAAGCGACTCTTGTACAAATGCTGGTTGAATCCGGAGTTTCAAGAGTCGAAGTAACATCATTTGTTCGCCCAGAAAAAGTTCCGCAAATGGCCGATGCGTCTGCTGTCATAAAGGCAGTATCTTCATTTAAAGGATTAGAACCGATTGCACTTATACCGAATTTAAAAGGGTATGAGCGTGCACGAATCCATCAGCTTTCGGAGATTAACTGGGTGAGTTCCGCAACAGAGACATTCAATAACAAAAATATAGGCATGTCGATAGAGGACAATTTGGATCAGTTTAAGACTGTTGTTAAACAAGCAAAAAGTGATGGAGTAAAAACCTGTTTTTCTATTGCGGTCAGTTTCGGCTGTCCGTATGAAGGAGATGTCTCGGAAGAGCAGGTACTTGCCCTTGTCCAGAAGGCTAAAGAGGCAGGAGCGGATCGCATTAGTATTGCGGATACAATCGGTATCGCCACTCCGGATCAAGTAGAACGTTTAATGGGGAAAGTATTACAGATAGCAAGCGATACACCGGTTGCTATCCACTTGCATGATACAAGAGGGCTCGGTTCGGCCAACGCATACTCAGCTTATCAAGCGGGAATAAGAATATTTGAAACTGCTGCAAGCGGGATTGGTGGATGTCCGTTTGCGCCAGGGGCGGCGGGAAATTTGGCTACTGAGGATCTCGTGTACTTATTTGAAAGAATGAATATTGACACAGGCGTGGATTTTGAGAAATTGTTGGATGCTGCGGATTATGCCGCGAGTTTGTCTTCAAAAAAACCGTTGGGACGTATCAGACACGTTGAAAGAAAAAAGATAAGGGGATGAGAAGATGAAGAAGTGGATGTCAATCATGATTTATTCAATTATTACAGTGTTACTGTTATCGGCATGTAGTGAGTCCGGTAATGAAGCAAACGAAGTCGATGCGGCTACGAAAGGGGATGGATTCGAAGCTACGACAATCCGTCTTGCTTATAACTTGCCCCAGGATCACCATATTTCTATAGGGATTGAAAAGTTTGCAAAAGATGTAACTGAAAAATCGGATGGCAAAGTAGATGTGCAGGTATACCCGGCTGGCCAATTATTAAGTGATAAGGATATGAATCAGTCCTTATTGTCAGGCGGAGTCGAAATGGTCGTGAATTCCTCGACTTTATGGGCATCAACCGTTCCTGCAATGGGGATATTCGACGTTCCTTACGTCTTTAATGATTATTCGGCAGTAGGCGAAGCCGTGAACAGTGAATTTGGAGATAAGTTACGAGGTGCAATGGAAGAAAAAGGCGCGAAAGTGTTAATGTTTGCTGACTATGGTTACGTCCAGTTTGCAAATAATAAACGTCCATTAAAATCACCGGCTGACTTTAAAGGACTGAAAATTAGAAGTATTGGTGATTTGCCATCCGAACTGATAAAAGCTTATGGCGCATCTCCTGTGTTTATGGGTGGCGGAGAAGTGTACATGGCTCTTCAACGCGACACAGTTGACGGTGCAACATCAGGTACTACCGCAATGTTACAGCGTAAATATGATGAAGTAACAAAGTATTTGACAATTAATAATTACGCATACCTCGAATTCTTATTGGCAGTCAATAAAGATTATTGGGATGGTTTACCTGAAAAGACGCAAGCATTAATTGAAGAAACTGCAAAGGAAACTGAAGTTTGGATTCGTGAGCAAGCAGAAAAGGAAGATTCTAAATCAGCTAAAGCGCTAGAAGAGAAGGGGATGGAAGTCTACGTCGTTCCGGAAGAAGATTTGGCGGAATGGAAAGAAGCTGCAGACCCGGTTCGGGAAGCATTCACGAAACACACGGGGGATCTGGGTAAAGAGTTGCTTGAAATGACAGATAAGAAATAAAAGTACTCTTATTTAAAGGAGGAAAGTGCTTGTGAAAAGGGTTTACAACTTTTTTGATCATTTAATTAGATGGGGAGCGTATATTGCCGGGATTTTAATTCTTATTACGACGGTAATGACATTTTATGAAGTAATTTCACGATCGTTTTTTCATAAGCCGACCTCATGGGCAACAGAATTATCAATATATGGAATAATAGGAAGCTGTTTTTTGGGAAGTGCCTTTGCAGTTAGGACCTATTCTCATATAACAGTAGATTTATTGATTAACAATGTGAATGACCGCATGAAAACGGTTCTAGCATATATTTCAAACGCATTAGGATTAGTATTTAGCGTGATTTTTACATTGTATAGCTTTTTCCACGTTGCGAAAACATTCGAACTGGGAGTGACATCTGCATCCTTACTGCGTGTCCCTATGTACCTACCGGAGTTATTTCTCCCGGTAGGAGGGACGCTGCTATGTATTGCATTTATCATGCAAATTATTGATGGCGGCATACATAAAGGGGGGGAGAACATATGAGTTTCTTTTTTACTGGAGGAATGGGTATCCTTCTAGTGCTCGGTCTTCCCGTCGCATTCACCCTTGGATTATTAGCGGTAGCGGGCATGTTTTTCTTTAACGGAGGCACATTCGCTTTTATGCAAGTCCCTATAATCGCCTATAAGTCGTTGGATGACTTTACGCTAACAGCGCTTCCTATGTACGTATTAATGAGCCAAGTATTGGTGATTAGTGGTGTCGGGCGGGATTTATACGAAATGGCAAGTAGATGGTTCCGTCATTTTCCTGGAGGACTCGCAATTGCAACGCTCTTCTGTTGTACGATTTTTTCCGCGATATCCGGCTCAAGTGTCGCAACCGCGGTAACTGTAGGGTCCGTTGCGCTTCCTGAAATGGTGAGGAGAGGCTATAATAAGCGCCATGTATTAGGACTGCTTGCAGCAGGTGGAACACTAGGTATTTTGATTCCACCAAGTATTCCGATGATAATCTATGGATCAGTAACTGGTGAATCCGTTGGAAAACTTTTCATCGCGGGAATCATTCCGGGAATTGTTTTAACGATAGCATTTATGATCTTTTCTGCCTATCAAACGAGACATATTAAAGATGTGCCTGCTACATGGGGGGAACGGCTTGAGGCATCGAGGAAAGCGATATGGGGACTATTGTTGCCTGTCGTCATTATCGGCGGAATTTATGCAGGTATTTTTACACCGACAGAAGCAGCCGCAGTGGGCGTCGTTTTCAGTTTCGCAATTGCTGCGTTTGTTTATAAAAATTTGACGATTAGTAACTTAAAAGAAATCATGTTAGCAACAGTAAAAACAAACACGATGATTTTATTTATCATAATCGGTGCTATGCTCTTAGGATTTATCCTAACGATTTTACAAATACCACAAACGATTGTGAGTTTTGCAACGTCTCAGGATATTAACCCGTGGATAATCTTTATTTTGATCAATATCGTTTTGTTGATTTTGGGAATGTTTCTCGAGACGGTTTCGATTCTTGTTATTACATTGCCGATTCTTTACCCAATCATCATTGCACTCGGTTTCGATCCAATCTGGTTTGCAATCATTATGGTGATTAATATGGAACTGGCATTGATATCTCCTCCAGTAGGGTTGAATCTGTTCGTTTTAAAAGGGTTGGATAAATCGAATACGATTAGTGAAATCGTTAAAGGCGTCATACCCTACGCTGTTATTATGCTAGTCTTCATGGTCGTCCTATCATTTTTCCCTGAAATTGCGACAGTACTCGTCAATAATGTAGAGTAGAAAATATAAGAAGAACCGTCATCTGAGCATTTATGTGCTTGGTTGACGTTTTTTTGTTGGCGATTTATCTGAATTTAAAGATTTGCACTCAAAGTCATATAAACCCATATATGGATTGATGACAATATGAATATTTCAAACGGCTGTTACGTAAAATGAACTTAGCAATCTACGGGTCTAACATCTAATTTGAAAAAGTCCACAAGTTAAATAGAAATTAAACAAGGAGGTTATAAGGTGAGGAAGAAAAAAGTACATGTATTATTTTTCTTGGCTATTGGAATGGTACTAGTCTTATCTGCATGCGGCGGGGGAAGTAAAAATATTGCCATAGGACCAGCGGCGAGTGAAACGAATAATGTGGCGAAGTTGATTCTGCAGGCATATGGGCTTGAAGATGGAGACTATAAGGCATACCAAGAAGGCTTTGGAGATGCAGCGGACGGTGTTCAAGATGGAAATATCGATGTGTCAATTGGTATTCTTGGGCTTCCGGCTGCAAGTATTGAAAGCCTCCAAGCATCTGCAGGCGATGTAAAAATGCTTGGACTGTCGGATAAAGCGATTGAACATATTGAAAAGAATTCAGGTTATCGACGACTTACAATCCCAAAAGAAACGTATGATTTTCTTACGGAAGATATTGAAACTGTGACTGCATACGCGATTCTGATGGGGAGCACGGATACGATTGATGAAGAACTAGGATATGAGATTGCGAAAAGTATGATTGAGAATGCTAGCGAAAATACACATGCTCAAGCGCAACAAATGACATTGGAAAATGCACTGCGCGGGGCGGAAGGGCTTTTAATCCATCCGGGAGCGAAAAGATATTACGAAGAACAAGGGCTAACGGTTGAAAATGAAGTTGCGGAACTTACTGCTGATGCAACGAAGCGAAAGAAAGAATTTATACTTGGAACAGGTAGTCAGGGCGGAACATATTATCCTCTTGGTGGCGAGATGGCCAACCTCTGGAACAAATATATCGATGGCATGCATGTAACGAATACCGAAACGGGTGCTTCGGTGGAGAATTTATCCACAATCCGTGATGGACATATGGATCTTGGTATGTCTGTACATGTTCCGGCACTGCAAGCATTGAACGGGGAAGCTGAGTTTGAAGGGCACGAAGTTAAGAATGCGGCTTTCATCGGCCATATCTACCCTGAAGTTATTCAGATTGTCACAAGAGAAAAGACTAAAATCAAAAATCTTGGCGATTTGAAATGAATTATAGAGACGCGTAATTAAATAGGAAGGGAGTACGCCAATTGAAAGCCACCCAGCAGAATGATGCACAAGAAATCCTAGAGAAGTATGATAAAGAAAATCAGTTTCGCACTCAAATTGGGAAATGGGCATGGGCCGTAACATTTCTTGGCGTTGCACTCACTTTTTTTCATCTATATACGGGCTATTTTGGTACGCTCCCTTCCCAAAAACAAGGGGCGGTACATCTTGGTACTGCTTTAGGGATTATTTATCTTCTCTATCCTGCAAAAAAGGAATGGAGAAATACGCATAAAAAAGTTCCATGGTACGATGTTACGCTAGCTTTTACTGCGATGTATGTGACCTACCATAAAATCATTTTCTTCGATTCGATATTGCAAAGTCGAGTTTCTGGCTATAGTACAATTGACATCATCATTTCCATTCTAGGGATCGCTTTGGTTCTCGAGGCAACAAGGAGGACAGTTGGTTTGCCGATTGTCATTGTAGCAGGTGTGGCTATTATCTATACGCTTGTAGGGAAGTATATCCCGACGCAGATTCTTTCTCATCCTGGATTTTCAATGGATCGGATAACGACAAATCTATGGTACAGAGAGAGTGGCATCTTCGGGACGCCCATACAGATTTCGGCAAAGTTCATTTATCTCTTTCTATTTTTCGGTGTTATTCTTGTTCATACACCAATTGGTAAGTTTTTTAATGACATCGCCTTCGCTTTAACTGGACGATTTACGGGCGGGACTGCCAAGGCTGCGGTTGTGGCAAGTGCGTTGCAAGGGACAGTTTCGGGCAGTTCAGTTGGAAATACAGTCGCCTCGGGATCATTCACGATTCCGATGATGAAAAAAGCTGGTTTCACACCGGAATTTGCAGGGGCCACAGAAGCTGCGGCTTCTACTGGTGGACAGATTATGCCGCCTATGATGGGGGCGGCGGCATTTATAATGATGGAATACTTAGGTGTTTCATACGCCACCATCATGTTAGCGGCAGTTGTTCCAGCGATCCTTTATTTCACGGGTATATTCATAGGAACACATTTCGAAGCGAAGAAATTAAAAATTATTGGATTGCCGAAATCCGAATTGCCTCGATTCAAGGATTTACTTATTAGAGACGGTTATATGCTGATTCCTCTTTTCGTTATTATCGGGACCATCATGTCAGGCTTCACGCCACAACGGGCAGCACTCTTTGGCATTTTATCTGCTTACCTTGTTTCGCTCGTTCGGAAGGATTCTAGGATGAATATACGCCAAATCGTCAATGTCCTTGAACAGGGGGCAAGGGTTGCTTTGCCGGTTATCGCCGCGGTGGCGACTGCAGGAATAATAGCAGGAGTCGTCAGTATTACAGGACTTGGAGCGAAATTTGCTTCTGGCATTATCGCGTTATCAAGTGGTCACTTGATCCTTGCGCTCTTTTTCACGATGATTGCCTGTATCATACTTGGGATGGGGCTTCCAACAACTGCGAACTATGTTGTAACAGCAACAATTGCTGCACCTGCATTGATTAATGATTTCATGGTGGCTCCACTTGCTGCACATATGTTTGTGTTCTACTTTGGTATTGTTGCCGATATCACGCCGCCTGTTTGCCTAGCCGCCTATGCAGGGGCGGGAATAGCAAAAGCCAATCCGTTTAAAACAGGGGTTACTGCGGTGAAACTGGCGATTGCGGCATTCATCATTCCGTATATATTCATTTACAATCCGATGCTGGTTCTTGTAGATGTGGTCGTATGGAAATTGATTATTGGAGTTCTAGCCGCCGTTTTAGGAATGATTGGCGTAAGTAGTGCTGTCATTGGTTTTTTCATCCGTAACTCCAAAATTTGGGAGCGGCTTGTATTACTCGGTGCTGGGTTAATGTTAATAATTCCTGAATTTTTATCTAGCGGAATTGGACTCGTGTTGATTAGCATCATCTGGTTTATTCAGAGGAAAAGACCTGAGGAAGGGGGGAGTACAAAAGTGCTCGCTTAGTAGTGTGAATCTCAAAAAGAAGGCTACCCATAGCGGGGAGCCTTCTCTTTAGGTGTAGATAAATATGCTTTAGTTCACATGGAAAATGTTTTTCCAATTGTGTCATACAATTCGTGATAGCTTCGGTGAACGGGAAATTACGAGGCAACGCAAAATCATCGCTCCAATAAAACTTGTTAACACATTTTATACACTTTATACAAGGAATCTTACACCTTACTACATGAATACTCTGAAATTAATCTTTAATAGTCATTAAGAGTTATAAATTTTTATTAGCACCTTTGTCATAGAGCTCCTTAGTTGTTTGGGTCTGAAATTGTTTAATTCTTAGTTAGAGCCCTGTGATACCAAGGTAGTTATTATTAAGTTTTGTCAGGCTTTCTATCTTGACAGCTTGAAAACCGCATGACAATTTTATATTGAGTTTGCGATAGTCCCCTATCTTTTCAAAACTAGTTTAATTTTGCAATGACAAGAGACGCGTTTACGTTTGTTTGTGTGCCTCCTGCCAAAGTCTGAAGGGTAACTGCTGCGGCAGAAGAATGATTTCGAAGTGTAAGAACATCACCTGCTGCTACGGCAATTATAGCCTGACCGTCGTTTTGCTGGGTGCCTGCACCTGAACCGTAGACTGTACCCGCAACCGGCGCACCATTTAAAAATAGTGCGAATTGGTTGGGTTCTACACCCGACACGGAGAAAGTAACCAGGTAGTCTCCCGGTGTAGTAAATAAAACTTGTGAGGTTCCGGGGGCATGCGTAATTCCAGCCGTGATTATTCCATTTGTATCAAAAATAACATCAGCTTCTATAGCTACCGTCTGAGCACCTAGATTGTAAATATACCCGTATACGGATAATCCACCGGCTGCGCCAGTAGCGCCAGTAGCGCCAGTCGGCCCGATGTCTCCGGTAGCGCCGGTAGCCCCAGCAGGTCCGATGTCTCCGGTAGCGCCGGTAGCGCCAGCAGGTCCGATGTCTCCGGTAGCGCCGGTAGCGCCAGCAGGTCCGATGTCTCCCGTAGCGCCGGTAGCGCCAGCAGGTCCGATGTCTCCGGTAGCACCGATAGCGCCAGTCGGCCCGATGTCTCCGGTAGCGCCGGTAGCCCCAGCAGGTCCGATGTCTCCGGTAGCGCCGGTAGCCCCAGGAGGTCCGATGTCTCCGGTAGCGCCGGTAGCGCCAGTCGGCCCGATGTCTCCGGTAGCACCGGTAGCGCCAGTCGGCCCGATGTCTCCGGTAGCGCCGGTAGCACCAGTCGGCCCGATGTCTCCGGTAGCTCCAGTAGCGCCGGTAGCGCCAGTCGGTCCGATGTCTCCGGTAGCTCCAGTAGCGCCAGTCGGTCCGATGTCCCCGGTAGCACCGATAGCGCCAGTCGGTCCGATGTCTCCGGTAGCGCCGGTAGCCCCAGTCGGCCCGATGTCTCCGGTAGCTCCAGTAGCGCCGGTAGCGCCAGTCGGTCCGATGTCTCCGGTAGCTCCAGTAGCGCCGGTCGGTCCGATGTCTCCGGTCGGTCCGATGTCTCCGGTAGCCCCGATAGCCCCAGTCGGCCCGATGTCCCCGGTAGCACCAGCAGGTCCGATGTCTCCCGTAGCGCCGGTAGCACCGGTCGGTCCGATGTCTCCCGTAGCGCCGGTAGCGCCAGTCGGCCCGATGTCTCCCGTAGCGCCGGTAGCTCCAGTCGGTCCGATGTCTCCAGTAGCACCGTTAGCGCCAGTCGGTCCAATGTCTCCAGTAGCGCCGGTAGCCCCAGTCGGTCCGATGTCTCCGGTAGCTCCAGTAGCGCCGGTCGGTCCAATGTCTCCAGTAGCGCCGTTAGCCCCAGTCGGTCCGATGTCTCCAGTAGCGCCGGTAGCCCCAGCAGGTCCGATGTCTCCGGTAGCCCCGATAGCCCCAGTCGGCCCGATGTCCCCGTTAGCACCCGTAGCGCCGGTAGCCCCAGCAGGTCCGATGTCTCCAGTAGCGCCGGTAGCACCGGTCGGTCCGATGTCTCCAGTAGCCCCAGTCGGCCCGATGTCTCCGTTAGCTCCAGTAGCGCCGGTAGCTCCAGTAGCGCCGGTAGCGCCAGCAGGTCCGATGTCTCCGGTAGCACCGATAGCCCCAGTCGGCCCGATGTCCCCGGTAGCACCCGTAGCGCCGGTAGCCCCAGTCGGTCCGATGTCTCCGGTAGCTCCAGTAGCCCCAGTAGCCCCAGTCGGCCCGATGTCACCTTTGCAACATTTTCTACATTTTTTTTGACAAGAGCAACAATCGCTTTTGCATTTATAACATTCATGATTAATGTCGTTGTAAAATTTCATATTTTCACTGCCTTTCACTAACATTCTATTCGAGCTATGAATTTAGGGACGGGCGTCAAACTAAGTGTTTAAAATAGTTTTTAAACAATAAATTTGAATCGGGGAGTATCGCCCGTAATTGTTCAGAAGAAAAGACCTGAAGAGATAATCCCAAAATGCTCGCCGTTTAGAATCAATAAAAAAAGAGCTATAAACCATAATGGTTTTAGCTCTTTTTTCACATTATCCATTTCTATTTTTATTGGCCTCTTAAAATTTCTCCAAATAGAAAATGATCTTTATTGTAGCGGATTTTCCCTATTTTCCCTTCTTCCGGACAAGTTGCGAGACCCGTTATCTCTGCTTTCATTTTATCGCCACCGTCTTTTTGATACGTGACATGAACGGTAAAGTCATAATCCCGCGGTCTACCATCGACTGGTTCCACATTAATCTTGTCGACGGTGATTTGATAGCCGTTGTCGTCAGCCGGTGAATGTAAAGTTAGGAAGAGAACCTTGCCACTATATCCAAAATCAGTGAAATAAGGCCTGAAATTATCCTCCAGGTAAATCTCGAGTTCATTATCTTCTTCTGGAGCTGACACTAGGCCGTTTTGGTCTACAATTGTCATGTTACTTGGGTCGTTCTTCATTCGAATATACTCTTTATCGGGTGCATTAAATTCATGTTCAAGAACAGTTTGAATCGCAACAACATTTTTATCCACGGATTCAGTTTGAGAACAGCCCGTAACCAACGAACTAAGAAGAATAACAAAGAGAATGACTTCAATTTTCCGTCGGACGCTCTTTTTAACAAGGAATGAAGAATAGTTATTAATAAATCTAAGATTCATAATGATACCTCCCCTTTTTAACTTGTTCTTCGACGTTTAGCCAAAAGTTAAATATGAAACTACTACTACTACTACTACTACTTCTACGACTTCGCATTGATAAAGTTTCGTTAATTGGGAAAATTGGTTTAATTATGTTAAATGATTAAACAAAAAAACATCGCCCAATGCGATGTTTTTGATTTGTGGATAGTTACATGAAAAAATTAGCCTCGCCAATTCGGTTATACAATCCGCTCTTTTTGAACAGGGGCAACTTTTCTTTGGGCAAGCGTTTGATAATAATTTGGATACCCGCTTTATCGGCATCGTCAAGTAGTGCATAGAGCGCTGCTTCACCTGTCGCATCGATAACGGATAGGTGTTCCAAATCGAGAATGATTTTCCTCGCGCCTGTTAGGAAAATTGCAGGATATTTGTCTTCGAATACTTTTGCGGTACCGAAGAAAATAGGGCCGTCCACGGTATATTTTGCTAATGAAGATGTATCGCTATCACTGAACTTAATAATTTCAACATCGGAAAGGGTCGCTTCTTTAATATCGAGTTTACCACTCATTTTACGTAAGAACGACAGGGCAGCAAGCAAAATCCCCACCTGAACGGCAATCGTTAAGTCGATGAAAATCGTCAAAAGGAACGTCGTTAATAAAACCAGAGAATCCCCCGACCGGATCATTAAAATATGCGTGAATGATTTGCGTGCACTCATATTCCAGGCGACGTACATAAGAATCGGCGCCATTGCAGCTAATGGAATGTAAGAGGCATACGGTGCGAAAAGGAGCAAAAAGGCAAGAACGAAAACACTTTGTACGACTCCTGATATTGGGCTGACTGCTCCAGATCGAATATTGGTAGCTGTACGGGCAATGGCTCCTGTAGCAGGGATACCGCCGAATAATGGCGTTATCATATTGGCGATCCCTTGACCGAACAACTCACGTTTCGAATCATGCTTTTCACCGCTTTTCATACCATCTGCAACAACAGCAGATAACAATGATTCAATTGCACCGAGTGCGGCAATAATAAGGGCGGGTTGCCACAAATTGACCAACTTCTCCAATGTGATTTGTGGAAAATGAAAATTCGGGAGTGAGTTGGGAATACCACCGAAGGCTGTCCCGATCGTTTCAACTTTACTCGGAAATAGAAAAATCGAAATGAGGGTCGGAATAAGTAGTGCAATAAGCAGTAATGGGACACGCGGCGCTATTTTAGGCAATATGAATAGTACGATGAGCCCGATTAAGGCGGTGACTATGCTGAAGACGTTCACCGTGTGAAACTGATTGACAAGATCAATCATGTTTTCGTGGAAAAACTCTTTTTTTTCTAAGCCGGTAATTCCAAAGAAATTACCTAGTTGGCCTGTAAAGATAATGACCGCAATCCCCGTAGTAAAGCCTATGGTTACAGATCTTGGGACGAAATGAATTAGATTACTTACACCGAGAAAACTCATAATAACGAGGAAAATACCTGCTAGAAATCCAGCAATAAGCAGATCTTCATAGCCATATTGTAGAACAATTGCGAGCAATATCGGGATGAATGCTCCAGTGGGTCCCGCGATTTGAAAACGAGATCCGCCTAATAATGCAACGATAAGCCCAGCGATAATTGTTGTATAAAGTCCATATTCTGGTTTGACACCTGAAGCAATTGCAAAAGCCATCCCGAGCGGAATGGCTACAATACCAACAGTGATTCCTGCAATCAGATCTTTGCGGAATCCGGCTCCATTGTAATCAAGATATCGGTTATCCTTGAACATTCGATTCACTTCTTTCAGGATCTTAATACAAAAACTTCCTCTTTCTAGTGTATTCCTAAAATGCTGTAGTAACAAGGGTTTGAGATTCGTACAGATGTATTCAATGAAAAGAATGATGTGCAGAATTCAACATACTTACTAAAGCAAATAGATTGCAAGTGGATCTAAAAGGGATTATTGTTTAGACGTTAAACTATATTGAAATGGAGTGGTCATAATGGGTAGATTACAAGATAAAGTTGCATTCGTAACAGGTGGCGCGTCAGGTATGGGCGAAATGATGGTCAAAATGTTTACTGCTGAAGGTGCTACTGTAATTGCAGCAGACATTAATGAAGCAGCACTGGAAGAAAAGTGGGGCAACAATGAAAAAGTTATGACTGTTAAATTGAATGTCACTTCCGATGAAGAGTGGAAAGCGGCCGTTGAAAAAGTGGTTGCTGAACTTGAGAAAATCGATATTTTAATTAACAATGCTGGTATTTCTACGGAAAAAGGAATGAATGAAATTACAATTGAAGACTGGCGCAGGCTGTCGGATATCAATAGTTTCGGTCCATTCCTTGGTATGAAACATGTACTTCCTTATATGAAAGAAGCAACTAAAGGTTCAATCGTCAATATCTCTTCCTATACAGCACTTATCGGAATGGGATTGAACCCTTATTCTGCATCAAAAGGAGCAGTTCGCGCAATTTCACGAGCAGCTGCAGCGGACTTCGGACAATTTGGTGTACGTGTTAACACCATCTTCCCAGGAATCATTGAAACACCGATGACGAAAGGTCTTGAATCGTCAAAAGATGTAGTAACAGCACTTGTGAGAATGACACCACTTGCCCGTCTTGGAAAACCTGAAGACGTTGCAAATGCGGTACTTTTCTTGGCATCAGACGAAGCTGCATACATTACAGGTGCAGAACTTGTTATTGATGGCGGATACTCTGCTAGATAACTTCCCTAATGAAGCGTATGTATATAGGAAATAAAACAGACCGTCATGGATTTAATCCGTGACGGTCTGTTTTTCGTTGTAGTAGGAAATTATAAAGTGCTTGGACAATGGAGAAACATCGGATGCTGAAATTCCGCGATTTTGGGGTGGATATATGATCGTGCGCGCGGCGCTTATGCTTGTTTAGCGAGATATATGATCGTTCGTGCTGTGCTTCTGCTTGTTTAGCGAGATATATGATTGTTTGCGCTGTGCTTCTGCTTGTTTAGCGAGATATATGATCGTTCGTGCAGTGCTTATGCTTGTTTTGAGAGATATATGATCGTTTGCGCTGTGCTTATGCTTGGTTTGAGAGATATATGATTGTTTGCGCTGCGCTTCTGCTTGTTTTGCGAGATATATGATTGTTCGTGCTGTGCTTCTGCTTGTTTAGCGAGATATATGCTCGTTCGGCGTTTACATACAGTAGGTCGCACCACGCTATCGTTCGCTAGTATAGTCTGAAAATATGCAGTTGTAAGACATCAGACGACATTAGCTGTTTTTTATCAACAAATCAAAATTATATCCGATGTAATATAAGGGAAAAGGTAAATGAAAGCGAGTGATAGGGATGAAATTAAAACTACTGATTGTTCTTACGACAGCTTTACTCATACTTACAGGCTGTGGCCTTGAGGAAAAAAATCCGCTTGATGGAAAAGTGAAAGTGGGTGTTATGCTTTCGGAAAATGGTCTTGGAGATCAGTCATTTTCAGATTTGGCATTCAAGGGTTTGACGAAGGCGCGGGATGAAGAGGATATTGTTGTCGAATACTTGGAACTTGCGGAAACAGGGACTTATGAAAAAGGATTTAGAGAACTTGTGGAAAGTGGTAATGATTTAGTATTTGCGCTAGGTTTCACCGGTCAGCAGGAGTTGGAAAAGGTAGCTCTGGACTTTCCGGATCAAAAATTCGTTCTCTTTGATGCGGTTTCGGAAGCTGCGAATATCACATCGATTACATTTAAGGAAGACGAAGGAAGTATGCTTGCTGGAATTGTAGCGGCAACTGTTTCAAATTCACAGGTAATCGGTTTTATCGGTGGTATGGAGGTCCCAGTTATTCAACGGTTTGAGCAAGGGTTCATCCAAGGAGCGAAGTCGGTTAACCCTGATATTGTTATTCTCAATGAATATGCCAATAACTTTGATGACGATGGCTTAGGAGCAGAGATTGCTTCGAAGATGATTGACGACAAGGCGGATGTTCTTTACGCTGCTGCTGGTTTCACAGGAGTGGGCATGCTGGAGGAAGCTGAAAAAAGGGGTATCTACGCAATCGGTGTAGATAGTGATCAATACTTTTATGCAGAACAGGCCGTCATTACATCCATGATGAAAAATATTGATAGTGCGTTGTTTGATATCATCCTTTCCTATAAGGAGTCGGGAGAAATCCAATCCGGTCATGTCGAACTGGGGCTGGCGGAAAACGGAGTAGGTCTTGCTCCATTTCGAGTGCTAGAACTGACGGACGTTGAACAAGGTAAGTTAGATGCGCTCATTGAACAAGCCGCATCAGGACTGAAATGATAGGAGGGAAAGTTGAAATGACAATAAAGAAAAAAATAGTGATCAATTCACTTTTCATGCTTGGCCTATCAATTCTGATGATCGCAGTTATTATTGTCAGAATGCTGGCGATTCAAAATACGAGTAATGATTACTTGAACGTGCTGTTAGCTGTTCATGACGTAAATGCAGAAACCAAAGCGTCAATGCAGAGTTTGAATACACTTGCTTATAACATGACGGACGCCAATAAAGACAATGTTCGTCAACAACTGGAGTCGACCGCTGAAAATTTCTCCGTTGCGGAAAGCCTTGTTAACGAGAAAGAGCCGCGGGCAATTCTTTTGAAGGCGCAAGAGAAATTTCATTTATTGAAAGAGCAAGCACTTACAGCTGTTGAGGAAAATAACTCCGCGGAAATCAATCGACAATCGCTTCGGAACGTAGGGATTGTCAATGACATTTATATGGTAGATCTCTATACATCCGCACACTATGATTATTTACAAGAATCACTAGCTGCTAAAATTAAAGGTATCATTACATTCGCAATAATAGGTAGCGTATTTGTCATAATGGGGACAATGGTAATCATTATCCGACTGGCAAACGCAATTACAAATCCACTTAAGAAGCTGGCGATGAACGCCGAGGAAATTGCAGCGGGCAATTTGGTCGTCGAGCCGATTAAGTATGATAAAAAAGATGAACTCGGGCAATTGAATCACTCATTTACATCCATGACCAATCATCTACGGACATTATTGCAATCCATTGACGGGGCAAGCCGAAAAGTGGATGACTACACAAAAGAGCTAGAGGTAGAAAATCGTTATCTTACAGAAGCGAGCAACCAGGTGACATTATCGACGGAAGAGCTTGCAAAGGGAACCCAAAGTATCTCCGAGGACTTGCAACATTCCGTAGAGCTCATAGAGCAGATGAATGAGGAATTCGAATTTAATGTCGACCGGGCAAGAAATTCGGCTGATTCTGCAGCTATGGCTAACGAGGCAATTGTTGAAGGGCGTCGCGCCATCAATGAACAGCGGGAACTTATCGATAGCAATAATGTAGCATCGGAATCGATTAAAGATGCGACTGAGCAATTTACGCACTATGCAATAAGAATCGAAGATATGGCCAAGGCGGTTTCTAACATTGCTTCGCAGACAAACTTACTTGCGCTAAATGCTGCAATAGAAGCTGCGCGTGCGGGGGAAGCGGGGAAAGGATTTGCAGTAGTTGCATCGGAAGTAAGGAAACTAGCTGATGAATCAACAACCGCAACTGCACAGATATTCGATATGGTTAATCTAATCAAAGGCGGACTTGGCTCAATTTCTGAATCAGTTGGAAAAGGTGTTGAAATTGCCGAAGCGCAAGACGGCAATGTAACCCGAACACTCGATACATTTGCAAACATCGAAAATAGAATGGGGAATATTACGGAAGCGTTGACAGAGCTCGTTACAGGCGTGAATAATTCGAAACAGTTCAATGTTACGGTGCTTGAGAATACCGAAAATATTAGTGCGGTCGTGGAACAAACGGCGGCAGGTAGTGAGGAGATTTCCGCTTCAGCAGAAGAGCAACTAGAGTCTATCGGGAAAGTAGTGGACAAGGTGACAGCACTTCGCGAACTAACCGATGATTTGAACGCAACGATATCAAGATTCCGATTATAAAGTGAAAGACCGCGTGCCTAGTAGTTGGCGACGCGGTCTTTTACTTATTCGTTGATCAATTCATTTTCTTTTAATAAAATCTCATCATAGCCCATCTTATGAGCAAGTTGGGTAATATGGGGCTGTTCAAGACGAGCAGTGTGGAGAATAGCCACTTCTGAAAAAGCAATACGAGTCGGGCCGTCAAATAACAACTGTCCATTACTTACTATAATTGTTCGACCAAATGTTTCAGCGACAAAATCCATATCATGCAAAATACAAAGCACAAGTTTACCTTGCGCATGCAACTCATGGATAATTTCTTTTAGCATCGCCTTACCGCTTGCATCTTGCCCCATTGTCGGTTCATCGAAAATAACGATGTCTGTATCCATTGCAAGAATGGATGCAACAGCAATCATTTTTCGCTCGGCTAGACTTAAATCATATGGATTTTCTTCTGCTTTAGTTAATAGTCCAACGCGATTAAGCATTTTCTCGGCATTCAAGCGTGCAACTTCAGGCGTTTGTCCAACATTGAGCGGACCGAACATTACTTCATCCAAGACATTATTTTTGAAAATCTGGTCATTTGGATTTTGGAAAATGAGTCCGATAGTGCCCGCAAGTTTTGCCGCGGTCGTGTCTATCGTATTCGTGCCATTTATGATGATTTCGCCAGCATTTGGCTTTAATAAAGCTTTCAATAATTTGACGAAAGTGGTTTTTCCTGCACCGTTTTGTCCAATAATGGCTGTAGGTTCACCACTTAACGTCACGCTAATTCCGCGCAAAATGGGGGTATCCTTGTTATAGCTGAACTGGAGATCTTTTACGGAGATTTCAGGACTAGCCATTTTTGTTGAAGTTGAGGATTCGGTGACTGCCCGTATATCCCCAATAGTAATTCCACTTACAGGCATTTCTTCGAGTGAAATCGGATAGAGGCCAGTCAACTCGTTTTTTAAATGAAGCGCTTTTGCGACTGAAGTATAAACAGGTGGTTCGACTCCGAAAGTCTGTAAATCATCACGTGAAAAGATTTCAGCAGACGGTCCAGAATCTATCAATTTACCTTCGTGCATGAGAAAAATACGATCGGAATAGGCGGCAAGTTTCTCCATTTTCTGCTCAACCATTAGTATCGTCATACCTTCTCTCGACAGTTTTTCAACGATGCGGAAAACTTCCTCAGAACCTTGTGGATCGAGCTGTGATGTCGGTTCGTCAAGTATTAAAATATCCGGTTTCATGGCGATAACACTGGCAATTGCGACACGTTGCATTTGCCCGCCAGATAAGGAGAACGGATTTTTATCCCGTAATGCTTCGATATCGAGGAACTGCATACTTTCTTTAATACGCCTATGCATTTCGTCACGAGGGATGCCCAAGTTTTCGAGTCCGAAGGCGATTTCATCGTAAACCGTGAATTTTGCACCTGTCATTTGTGAAAAAGGATTTTCAAAAACGAGTCCAACTTTCGCTGTAATGTCGCTGATTTCATGTGCAAGCACGTCCATGTCGCCAATGAAAACATCCCCACCATACGCACCTTTGAAGAAATGGGGAACCAGGCCACTGAGTGCATAACATAGTGTCGTTTTTCCAGCGGTATTCATGCCTGCTATACCAACGAATTCTCCTTTTTTAACTGTGAATGAAATATCGTCAAGCGCGAAAGTATCGGTGTTCGGGTATTTATATTTTAGATTTTCGACGCGGATACTGTTCATAAGGCAACCCTCCAGACGATAGCGGCGATCAATAGGATGACAAGTATAATTTTCAAGATGAGACCGTATTTATAATGAAAGGATTCATTCAAAAATGTTTTTGTTCCTTTCGCATTGAAGCCGCGTATTTCAAGCGCAATAGACCTTTCACGCGTATCGTTTAATGAATTGAGAACAACTGGACCGAGAAGTGGGATAAATGACTTGATACGCGTAAGTAAATTCCCTTCTGTTTCCATTCCACGTGCCCGCTGAGCATCGGTAATTTTACTAGTCATTGCAATCATTTGCGGGATAATCTGTAAAACTGATAGAAAAACGTAGCCGATTTTAGGAGACATTCCCTTATTGATAAGTGATTCGACCAGGTCATCTGGTTTCGTCGTCAAAATGAGAACACCGAACGCACACACCATATTAATGATACGGAGGGTAAGTAGCAGTGCGAATGCGAATCCTTCCTTATAAATAGGAAGAGGTCCAATTTCAAAAAGGAGTGTAGCACGGTCCGGATGGAAGAAACCTTGAACGATGATGATAGAAATAATCAACAGTAGGCTGACACCAATAACCGGCAAAATGTACGTGAACACTTTGCCTGTAAGTAATAGAAAAAGCGTAAATGCCAAGACACAGATGACGAATAAATGAGTCGGGAGGATATATGTCAATGCGATTGATATGAAGACGAATAAGAGCTTAGTAAGCGGGTCGATGTTGTGGATGAACGAATCCTTATCTACATACAGTGTCATGTTTTTCACGGGAATCCTCCTAACAGTATAATCTAGTGTAAGCGGCCCGGTGAAGCAGGCCGCTTACGTAGTCCTTAAAGACGTTCTATTTCCGAACGGTTGTCGTACATATGCGTCAAATTTTTAGGCAATCCTTTGAAGAGAAGGAAACTGATTAGAACCGTCGCCATTTTATCGGGCACGTCAACGACAATACTGTCTGCGAATGATGCAAACCAAAGCGGCATGTCTTGTGCCATCATTGTTGCAAATAGTGCATCACCCCATACATTCCCGGTTTGCCCACCCCAAAACATGATATTAAGCGGAGTTGAGACTGTGGCGGCGATTAAGCCGACGACAAGTCCGAGGACAAGTGCTTTTCCTACGTTTGCTATCCATCCTTTATACGCCATGATTCCCACGACAAGACCGATGACTGCCGATGTAATTGCATAGACGAATGAAATCGGATCGGCAGTGAAGCCGTAAATAATATTGTTCACAATCCCTGCAATGGCACCGATAATCGGACCTGCTAGCATACTAGCAAGCACTGTGCCAATTGAATCGAGCCATAGCGGCAATTTAAGCAGACCAGCAAACAACTTTCCAAGGTAGTTGATGCCGATAGCTGCTGGAATAAGGACGAGTGCGGCAGTCGTGAAGTTAAGCGACCACATGCTGTTTTTCTTCATGAATTAGTTCCCCCTTTTTTTATCGTATGAGTCATATGCCCAGAACGACACAATGTATAATGGTGTGTCTTGACAGGTGTCAATTCGATTATAACTTACATTTGGCTTAGGGAATAGATAGAATTTTCGATGGGATGAAAAAAGTCGAAGATTGTACAAGAAGAAGGACGAACTGTACGGCAGAAATGTGGAACTTTACGACACTAACGCAATGTAAAAAAACAGCTTCCCCACTAATAGGAAAGCTGTTAACTATCAATTAAGCTGATTAAAACGTTTGAAGCCTGTGAATTTGTCTTTCCAGTAAACTGAATCAATTGAAGAAACTTCAACTTTTTGCGTAGCGGCATGGATGAATTTACCTTCACCTAAATAAATTCCAGCGTGCGAAATGCCACTACGGTATGTATTTGCGAAAAACACCAAATCGCCCGGTATAGGCTTGTCCACATTAAAAGAATTGGTATGCATACCGATTGTATCGAGTCTTGGAATAGTAAGTCCTGCCTCGTTAAATACATAATAAATGAACCCGCTGCAATCGAAGCCTTCTTTAGTTGCGCCAGCCCAAACATACGGTGTATCCAAAAGTGGAAGTGAAACTTCGACGGCATTAAGTAATACCTTTTTAGAGGGAAGATTCAACTCTTTTGGCTTCACAGTTGTTGCAACGGCATTCTTCCATGAGTTAGTGGAAGAAGTCTCCTTTAGTACAGTGGTAACTTTCGTATTTGCTGTTTTTACTGGGGGTGAACTGACTACTCCAGATTTTTGACCAACCGTATTTTTTGCAGAAACGGCCAATTTTTGATTGGTTTTAATCGAATCGGAAGCAAGACTGTTTAGACTTTTAAGTTCGTCCACAGTTAATTTATGCTTTGTAGCAATTTGCCATAGCGTGTCACCGGGCTTGACGGTGTATGATTCAGTTGCTGCATCCGCGCTCCCGACTGAGATAAACGCCGCTAGGGCAAACGCTGCCAGCACCGAAAAAGCTCTCTTTTGCATCTATTTTCCCCTCTCCACGACAAACAGTTCTATATATGTATTCTATCTGATTAATAGAACTAGAACAATAGACTGTTAAATTACATTTGTGTTACAAATAGATTGCGAGAGTATTGCAGGAGGATCGTTATTACAATATTATATATGTCAAAATAAAAAAACTTATGTTGAATAAATGAATAGGGCATAGGTGCTTTACAATGGAATGAATTAGAAATCCTGCTAATACCTCTTCGGCGCTTTGTGGATGCCTCCCGCGATAAGCCAGAAAGGAAGACCACTTTCAGTCTTATCGCTCCGGCTACCACGAAGTCGCGCCTGCGCTGGATGGTCTATATGAGAAAGCGTATTTCGTTTTCGGGGATGAAATCTACAACCTAGAGTGCCATAAATCGATCAAATGTGATCAACGAATGTCCCAATACATGAGGAATGAATTAGAATTCCTGCTAATACCGCTTCGGCGCTTTGTGGATGCCTCCCGCGATAAGCCAGAAAGAAGACCACTTTCGGTCTTATCGCTCCGGCTAGCACGAAGACGCGCCTGCGCTGGATAGTCTATTTGAGAAAGCGCATATCATTATCTGTGATGGAATCTGCAACCTAGAGTGCGTCTTTCTTGAACACAATTAGTATCAAATAGTAATCACCTTGTAATCTCGGCATATACATTTCAAAATTACATTTCTCACAATAATGAACAACCTAGCGCAGGCACGGGGCAAGGCATCCCCGAGCGCCGAAGCGAATTCGGTGGGAAATCTTTATTTCAACATACGTAGTAGCTGAAAATCACGTTAAAGACACCTTCTAAAAAAAGCCTGCCCAGCAAACAATCTTGACTGGGCAGGCAAATCTTATTTAGGTCCTTGATTATGATAATTTAAATCGATCGACGACTTCTTGCAGTTCTTGAGCGATTTTATTCATATGATTGGTCGATTCTGCGACGCGTTCAAGCTCACCCTGTTGCGCGGCGGCTGAGGCGCTGACTTGTTCAGCTGAAGCAGCAGTTTCTTCCGAAATCGCGGAGACACTCTGAATTGCCAACATCGCTTGGTCTTTATGTTCCATCATATCGGCGAGTTTAGTAGCTAACTCCTCTATTGAACCACCCATCTGTTCAGCAAGTTCCGCATTGCGGGTAAAGGAAGATTCTGTACTTGATACAGATTCGTTTTGGCCTTCCATCAATTGAATATTCGCTGTAATAATAGAAACAGTCTGCTGTGACTCTAGTAATATTTCTTGAACCGTTTGTTGAATAACATCTGTTTCTAAGCGAGACTGCTCGGCAAGTTTTCGTACTTCCTCCGCTACGACAGCGAAGCCTTTTCCATGCTCGCCAGCACGTGCAGCTTCAATACTAGCATTGAGCGCAAGCAAATTCGTTTGTGCAGTGATGCCGTGAATCGATGCAATAACTTGATTTATCTCCGCTATTTTAGTGGTCAGTGTTTCAATTTGTTGCTGTACCTTTTCATTCATGTCATTCGTAGCTTCATTATGTTCACGCAGTTTCTTAACTTCTGTCATTCCTTGTATAGTAGATAGACCTGTTTGTTTTGATAATACGTTCATGTTGTTTGATAGAATAGCGAGCGAGTCCATTTGATCTGACAAATCTAAAATTCGATGACTCGTTTCTTCCGTATCTTCCGACTGCTTAGAGGCCCCATGTGCAATTTCATCGGTTGCTAGAGATACTTCTTGACTAGATGCAACAATCTCCTCGAAAACATGGTGGACGTGATTGGAAGATTTGTTTAATTGAGTGGAAGAATCCCAAACTGTATGAATGGCGTCATTTGTTTTACGGAGCATATTGTTATATGCCATAGCTACAGCACCAATTTCATCTGGATGGATATGTTTTTCATCTATACTTCTCGTCAAGTCACCAGCTGCTGCTGTTTCGATTGACTCTCGTAAATAAGCAAGTGGTTTTAATTGTTTGAAAATGAACCACAAGGTAGCTGCAGACATTAAAACAACCATGACAATTGCAGAAATGATTGTTAGAAGTAAGATTGTGTTATATGTTTCTAGTATTTTTGACTTTGGAACAACCGTCTGTACAGACCATGTATCTTTAATATTGTCTAACAGCATCGGGGCGAACGAGTTAAAGGCCTCTTCATTTAGTTGCTTTGAATCAGCATATAAAGTCGATACTTCTCCTTTTCCAAGCGTGTTCTTAATTGTGCTCCAATCATAAGAGTCTTGCACATTTACCCCGTTCAACTCTTCGCTAATACTGTTGGCAGTTAAGTAACCGTCATCGGTAATAATGCTAGCATATCCACCATCCGGCTTGATTGTATTCACGAGTTCATTTAAAAAATCGATGGAAATATCTGTTGTAAGAACACCGAAAAAGGAACCTGAACTTGTAATTAGCGGTACGGAAATGGTGGTCATTAAGACGATTTCACCACCTGCACTGTACTCGTACGGTTCTGTCAAGACAGCTCGCTTTTCTTTTTTCGGTATTAAGTACCAATCTCCTTCGCCCTCTGTTTCATATTCGCTAAGAGCCTCCATAGTAATCTTGTCTCCATCCTTATACAAATAAGGAATAAAACGCTTCTCTGGATCTATTAAATCATTACTAACAGACTCTTCAATAGGAATAGATCCACTTTCAAATATAGCAGCCATTCCAGAAGCATCAGTGTTGTTTTTTAAATTATTCTCTATGACAGTTATGGCTTCGTCCGCAGTTAAATTACCTTGTGCCTGCAGTGTTTCAAATATGTGTTTTGTTGTGTGGAGCATGTCATTCGTTTTCTTAAATCGGTCGCTCATTTTAGCAGCATATAGTTCAGTGTTATCAATTGCAGAACTCTCCGCGTCGTTGGTACTTTGATTATGCAAAATGGTACTTGTAACGACTGTATATGAGATAAATAATACTAAAAAGAGCGTAATAATAAGTGCTGAAAGTTTCCACGCAATGCTTTTCGATTTTTTCATATAAAAGTTGCACCTTCTTTCGAATTTTCTTTCATTTTACATCAATATACCTAATTCGACAATGGGCTCCCTTTATCTGAAGTGGGAAGTATTACTCATAGTTGGCTTCAAACGTGCTCATTTCAATTAATTATGGGGAATCAAAAAACGACTCCCACATTTAATGAGAGCCGCTTTCTTCTATTAAAACGAATACTGTTTTAATAAACCTTCTAATTTTAACGCAAGACCAATATTTCCTTTAACTTTGAGTTTACCCATCATAAAGGCAGCGGTCGAATTCAAGTTGCCAGCAAGTAGTTTCTTGAAATCTTTCACTCTCATAGTTAACGCACAATCAACTTCACCGGGATCTCCGGTAATTGTTACGGCTTTGCCATCTGCTAACGTTAAGCCATATAGACCGCCATCATCACCAGATAAATCGAATGAATAGGTCACAGTCATTCCTTTAATTGGACCTGGTTCCCCGTTCAATTTCTCGTCAATTTTAAGCCAAATAGTTGTCATTGTCATGTCATCAAAATTCATCGTCATTGGAAAACCCTCCATAATACTGAATGTTCATTCAGTATAGCTGAAATTGGAGGTAAAAGCATGAACTTTCTGAGAACTAAATCCGTTTCTTAAACAAGGGGCTTAGAACCACACCAAGAAGTGCTCCGACAATCGCTGGTACAAGCCAACCAATCTGCTGTTCATAGAGTGGGAGATGGGCAAGTACATCATTGACAGGCTTAATGTCGATTCCGGCTCCTTTTAAGCCGTCAAAGATACTAACAAAAGCAGTTGCCAGTAGCGCCAGGATATAGACAATTGGCTTTCTACCAAACGATTTGTCGATGAATGACATAAGCATCAGAACAATTGCGAGTGGGTAGATTGTGAGCAAAACCGGTATTGAAATAGAAATAAGTTGTGTCAATCCAACGTTTGCAATAATTGCACTGAATCCCGCGAAAATGAAGACATATGTCTTGTATGAATTCCGCGGAAATACATGTTCGAAATACTGTGCACATGCTGAAACGAGACCAATCGATGTTGTCAGACAAGCAAAAATAATTGTCATTGCCAGAATCATCGTTCCGTATGGTCCGTATAAGACGGTAGATGCGAGTGCGAGAACCGCACCTCCGTTGTCTTGTATCCCGATAACATCGACGCTTGTCGCTCCAATATACCCGAGTGAAATGTAAACGAGCGCTAATCCAGTAGCTGCGACAACACCAGCGAAAACCATTGCTTTCATGACAGCACGGCTTTCTGTCACGCCTTCTGCTTTAAGCGCATTAATAACGACGATGCCGAATACAAGTGCCGCAATGACATCCATCGTTAAATACCCTTCAACAAAGCTACGGAAAAACGCATTGGTTGCAAAATCACCTTGGGCTTGTCCGATATCTCCCATTGGTGACACAATACTCTTCACAGCAAGTGCCCCAATAACTAAAAATAGGACAGGAGTCAACACTTTCCCTATGCGATCGACAAGTTTCGCAGGATTTAGGGCGAGAGCGACCGTAATAGTAAAGAAGACGATCGTAAACAACGCAAGTGGCCAGTTTGAGCCAGAAATGCTATCAGGCAAAAATGGGACGACCCCAATTTCATATGAGACAGTAGCTGTTCGTGGAATGCCGAAAAATGGACCAATTGCCATATAGACAATCATCGTGAAAATAACTCCAAAATAAGGATTGACGCGACTTGCAATGGTTTCTAATCCGCCGCCTGCATTGGCAATTGCTAGAACTGCAATGAGAGGCAACCCGACTCCTGTGATTAGGAATCCAATCATCGCAATGAAAAGTTCATCCCCTGCCATTTGCCCAAGAAGCGGTGGGAAAATAATATTACCAGCACCGAGGAACAAAGCAAAGAGCATAAGCCCAATCACGAAATTTTTCTGTATAGACAAGTAAACTGCAACTCCTTGAAAGAATTATGTAAAAAACTCACCACCTTTCATTATAACCGAAAAGAGGAGCAATTGTCTAACAAATTCAATAGTTTGATGGTTAGAGAATGATTCAAATAGTAATTCGGGAAAAATAGTTCTATTTAACTATGATTCTACATAAAGCGCGCTATAATTATGATAATCGCTTCTTTTTCGACAAACTATGCACTATTTACAATTTTTAAGTGAAATTAATAATAATATAGAAATAGGGGATTCAGAAATGAAGGCGATAACGACCGGATATCGTTCGAAGTTGAAGCGATGAGAGGAACGGCAAATGTGTTATGCACACTTTCTGAAGCGTTGGAAACGTCTGTGAGCCGATTTGCAATCGAAGAACGTAAAGACTCATAATGAAAAAATAGTTTCTAATTCGGCTTGGAACAGTTTTGTTATGGGAAAACCCTCCTTTAATTATGCGTGAAATATGTGAATTCGCGATTAATTATAACCGAAGTCATAAAATGTTTACGACCTGGTCCTATACGTGTAAAATGAGGATTGGCAAGTATAATCAGGGGGTAATACAATGGAACAAGTGCAATTTATGCGTAATCTAATTATCGAAACACCATCAGTGCCGGGCAACTTCGCGAAAGTTGCGTTAGCTATCGGACAATTAAATGGAGATATTGGTGATATCCAAACTATAAAAGTAGGTACATTATCAACGATTCGTGATATTTCAATTCAATGTACAAGTGAAGAGCACTTGTTGCAAATTGTTGAAGCGGTTAATCAAATCGGCGACGGAATTAGTGTCCACGCTATAACGGATGATGTATTGCAAGCACATGAAGGCGGCAAGATTCATATGAAAGGCCGTATGGAAATTCGTTCTTTAGGTGATTTGCGACGTGTCTATACACCAGGCGTTGCGAACGTCTGTGAACTTATCAAGAATGATCCGGAACAGGCGAAATACTTTACTGGAATCTCAAACACGGTCGCAATTGTGACAGATGGCACAGCGATTCTGGGTCTTGGAAATATCGGACCTGTCGCGGGAATGCCTGTAATGGAAGGAAAAGCTGTGTTATTTGATCAATTCGCTGGGATAAGTGGTATTCCTATCTTGCTTAACACGAGTGATCCAGATGAAGTTGTAGAAACAATTAAACATATTCAGCAAGGGTTTGGTGGAATATTGTTGGAGGATATCGGATCTCCACACTGTTTCGAAATTGAAGAGCGATTGAAAGCGGAGCTGTCGATTCCAGTTATGCACGATGATCAGCATGGTACAGCAGTTGTCACGTTGGCATCTGTAATTTCAGCTTGTCAACAGACAGATGTTTTGCTAACGGAAGCGGTTGTGGGCCAAATTGGTCTTGGTGCAGCTGGTCTAGCAATTAGCCGTATGCTTATGAAGTATGGTGTGAAGGAAATGCGTGGAATTGACCGTAATGAAGTCGCACGTCAGAGGCTTGCTGATCATGGCGGCACAGTCATTGATTCACTTGAAGAATTGATGGCAACGTGTGACATTATCGTAGCCACAACGGGCGTTGCAGGACTTATCAAACCAGAAATGATACGAAAAGGGCAAATTATCTTGGCTTTGTCCAATCCAAACGCTGAAATTACCCCGGAAGACGCACTTGCAGCGGGCGCGGCATTTGCGGCAGATGGCCGTCTCGTTAATAATATCTTAGGCTTCCCAGGTATTTTCCGCGGTGCCCTAAATGCACATGCGAAGGAAATTACTTATCCGATGCTAATCGCAGCTGCACTTGCAATTGTCGACAGCACGAAACCGGGCGATCTTGTCCCACATCCACTTGATCCAAACGTCCATCTTAATGTAGCAGCTGCGGTTGAACGAGTTGCGAATAACTTGTAATTGATAAAGGCCTCTTACCTGGGAAGATAAACCAGGTAAGAGGCTTTTTTATATGGAGCAGAGTAGATTATGGATTGCCTTGATGGTATTACTGGAAGTGTTCAACCAATGCGCTGAAGTGTGCAACCAAAAGGGGAGTTTCCAACCAACCTGTCGAAGTGTGCAACCAATCCACTAAAGTGTCCAACAAATATGGTGGAGTCCAACCAACTCGCTGAAGTGTGCAACCAATTCATCGGAGTGTCCAACCAACCTGTCGAAGTGTGCAACCAATCCGCTAAAGTGTCCAACAAATAGGGTGTTGTCCAACCAACTCGCTGAAGTGTGCAACCAATTCATCGGAGTGTCCAACCAATCCGCTAAAGTGTCCAACAAATAGGGCGGTGTTCAACCAACCCGCTGAAGTGTGCAATCAATTCATCGGAGTGTCCAACCAACCTGTCGAAGTGTGCAACCAATACACTAAAGTGTCCAACAAAAATGGCGTTGTCCAACCCCCTCCAACCCATCAATTCCAACAAAATGAAAACAGCCCAGATTTCACGGACAATACCCGGAAATCAGAGCTGCTTCATAATGCAATTATCTACCAATCAGCCAATCAAATGGCGGCGAACCTGGTGGTGAGTGTTTCAGTATATCAATGACTGGAATTGTGTAAGCGAACAGAATCAGTGCAATTGTAATCCCAACCCATAGATACCAGTTTTCAAGAATTTTAGGTGTAGGCTCTGCATCGTCTTCCTCTACGGCAATCGGATATTCTTGAACGCCGCGTGGTGCAAAGAATGTCAGTTGGATGAAAATGTATACCATTAAGAGGATACCGATAAACAAAATCGTTCCTCCAACAGCTTGCGCAATCTGATAATTGATCCACGTAGCGACTTGTTCGCCGCCTGCATATTCGGAGAAGCTTGAACGACGCGGTCCGCCAAGTAATCCTTGAATATGCATAGCACCTGACATAATTGACATACCAATTGTCCAAATAAATGTTTGAATAATCCCGAGTCTATTCAACCTCGGAGTCAGTCGGCGGCCAGTTAAATGCGGTACAAGCCAATACGTAATCCCGAAAAATGTTAGAACGACTGTTGTTGCAGCAGTTAAATGGAAGTGACCTGTAATCCAAATTGTATTATGGACGAGGGCATTCATTTGGTGAGATGCGTTAACGATTCCGCCCACGCCACCTGGAATGAATGCAGCCATACCAATGAATGGTGCTAGGAAACGTACATCTTTCCATGGAAGCTTTTTGAACCAACCAAATAAGCTCTTATAGCCTTTTCGTCGGCCCGTTGTTTCAAATGAAGCGAAAATCGAGAATGCTGTCATTAATGACGGAATAACAACCATGAATGTCAGCACAACTTGAATGAATTTCCAAGTAGGGTCAATACCCGGTTCTGTCAACTGGTGATGGAACCCGACCGGAATCGAGAACATTAGTAATAGAATGAAAGCCATTCTAGCAAGTGCATCACTGAATAATTTTCCGCCGATGATCTTTGGAATAACAACATACCACGCCATATAAGCTGGAAGTAACCAGAAATAAACGAGTGGATGACCGAAATACCAAAATAACGTACGGCTTAGTAAAACATTGATGGTTTCAGCATATCCAAGTGACCAAGGGATGAACAGCACTAGGACAGATGTTGCTACGCCGATTGTAGCGATGAACCACATAAGCATATTGATAATAACCATAAATGCAGGTAATGGTGATTTTTCACCTTTATGTGCTTTCTTCCATACGTAAAGCTGACGGAAGTTAACGAAGGCAGCAATCCAGCTACCGATAATAACGAGTGCTAAACCGAAATAAAATGCCGGGTGAGCTCGTAGTGGTGCATAGAATGTGTATAATACTGAAGCTTCGCCTACAAGAATCGTAATTGCGGCCATGATGGTTCCAATCAGCATTACCCAGAAGGACAGCCATGCGACTTTCAACTGTTTATCCGAAATCCCAACCGTTTTCCCCATAAGTGAAAACTGGAAACCGATAATGAAAAAGGTTGTTAAGACGAGTCCAAGAATGACACCGTGAACAGTCAGGATTGTATAATAATCAATATTAAACGGTAATTTGAATTTCCCAGAGCGGACAAAAGTCTGCAATAAACCCATCAGACCTCCGACAAAAAGCGAGATATAAGTAACCCACATGAATGCCATATATAATCTGGATTCTTTTTTAGAAAGCGGTAATTGAACCTTAGTCATTATTCATACACCTCCACTGTTCCGTACATCTGGTGGTGACCGATGCCGCAGTATTCGTTGCAGACAATCGTGAATTCGCCTGCATTTTTCATGACAGTCTCGTAACGGCTAATGTGGCCAGGTTCAACCATCATGTTGACGTTTGTTCCAGCTACTTGGAAGCCATGGACAACATCTTTTGTTGTGATTTGATAAAGAACGGTGGAACCTTTTGGCACGCGAATCGTTTTAATAGCAGTACCTTCCGTGTCTTTACCGAAATCATAGTTGAACGCAGAAGCAACGATGTTGACTATATATTTGCCGTCAGCTACTTCACGAATGCCAAGATTTTCAGGCTTGAATGCGTCATGTGCTTCAACATTTTGTGGATCGATTGTTTCAATATGGCTCTGCGGATGCGTCCCTTTCCAGAAAGCAGCGAAGCCGATAATTAGTAGGAATAGGACGAGTGAAGCCATTCCGAAAACAAGCCATATCTTTTCATATTTGTGCAAATGCATAAGTAACCCTCCTGATATAATTATTATCTAGATAAAAATAGTGCATAAAACCCGAACCAAGATACTAGAATGACGGCACCCAACAGCATGACGGCTATGAAAGTACCTTTCAAACTATGTGTAGATTCATGCGTATTGGGTTGATGTTTCATTGAATTTCTTTTCCCCATTATTACACCTCCTATTTCCGGCGAAGTGGATTCGCTGTCATACCTTTATCATAGTCTTAAGGTTTAATATGGGAATTAGGGAAAACCCTATGCCTAAGGATATAAGGGAGGGTTTCACAAGTTGTTCACGCATTCTTCATATTTCCGTCAATTACCTATAATAAAGGTCTAGAGATGCATGTGAGAAAAGAAGATGGTATGTTAAGTTCGATTAAAGTTGACCAGACTGTTTAGGGAAATTACAATAAAGCGAGAGCAAAATCTTAATGGAAGTTGGTTGATCTATATGAAAAATCTAAAACTTATAAAAGTTGAAAGCCCTGAACAAGGCGCAGAACAAGTTTACGAAATCATTAAAAACGAAATTGAAAGTGGACGTCTAAACGTACTTGGGCTGGCAACAGGAAGTACAATGATTCCTGTTTACGATAAATGGGTTTCGTCAAATCTTGATTTCTCCAATATTGTCACTTTTAATTTGGATGAGTATATCGGAATACCTGAATCAAGCCCGAACAGTTACGCTTATTTTATGAGTGAGCATCTGTTTGATAAGAAAGAATTTAGAAAAACAAATATTCCGGATGGGATGGCTGAAGATTTGGTTGAAGAATGTGCCGCTTATGAAGATCTTTTAGAAGAGTACCCACTCGACATCCAGCTACTTGGAGTAGGAGAGAATGGCCATATCGCATTCAACGAACCTGGACTTCCTTTTGATTCCGTTACACATGTAGCGCAATTGACGGAATCGACATTGGGTGTGAATAGCCAGTACTTCGAAAATGATGAAAAAATCCCTGAAACAGCTTTATCGATGGGAATTAGTTCGATATTAGGTGCGAAAAAAATTGTTTTACTAGCATTTGGTGAAAAGAAACGAGCAGCTATCGAGAAGTTGCTTGAAGGTAATGTAACGACTGAGTGGCCGATTACAAAATTAGTTGATCACAAAGATGTCATCGTCATTACGGATTTAGAAATTTAATAAGCTAAACAAAAAGGTGAGTGACTACGATTAGTAGCACTCACCTTTTTGTTATTATAGAAAGAAGGGGATTAGTGTCGATCATGATTCAATGTACTGAATATAGTTTGCATATCACCAAGCTGCCCATTTTTGGCAATTAGTGCATCACGTTTTTTTTGAGAGAAACCACGCTCTTTGTTGAATTTCCCAGTCGTTCGGTGTGGGTCTTCTGAATTATGAAAACGGCTATCTTCTTTCAGGGGTTCATAATCACCTGCTGCGTGATCGAGATATGGATTATGAATATAATTTTTTGCGGAATATTTCTTATCGGTTTTTTTGTTACCTAACCAACCATGGGCTTTTTCTTGTGCTTCAAGAAAAGACTCTTGCGTATTATCTGAAATGTCATCTTCGTGTTTCACTTCAAACGCCTCCCAATAAATTAGATGCTACTTTACTAAATTCCCGTTTTAAAAAACTATAAACCCCATAAAAAGACAATAATGTTTCGAAAGTCTCCTTTAATACAAGTAGTGTAATAGACTTGTTACACAATTGTAATGTAGGAGGCGTTTGAAGCGTGTTAAGGTTGTAACAGATCATTATTTCAGATAAATTAATCCTTTGGGGGAACAGATGAAACTTACATTCACATTCAAAAAGTCCATTACAATTATAGCTATGTCATTTCTACTACTCGTCGCACCTTTCGTTGGACAAGCCGAAGCTTCGTCAAAACCTGCTGCAATTTCAAAAACGGCAACAAGCCTAATTGGCGTCAAGTACAGTTACGGTGGTAACACGACGAGTGGGTTTGATTGTTCGGGGTACGTATCATATGTATTCAAGCAACATAATGTCCAAGTGTCGCGTACTGCTGCTAGTATGCATGCATCAGGAACTTCTGTTAGTAAAGCGAATTTAGAAACGGGAGACCTCGTATTCTTCAATACAGCAGGCAAACGAGTTTCACACGTTGGCATATACATAGGTGATGGTAAATTTGCGCACGCATCGACATCAAAAGGTGTACGCGTTGATAAGTTGAATGACCCTTATTATTGGGGTGAACGCTACGTAGGTGCAAAACGCATCTCAGGTGTGAATGCAGTTGCTTCAGCCAATTAAAACAAAACAGACAGCACTGAGTACCCATAATAGGGAACTTGGTGCTGTTTTTCACTATATATGTTCAACATCACGTCTGTTGATTAATTAAAATTTTCCAGTTACTAACTTGATCACCCCCTGGCTGCTACTTGTATAGTCGTGCTTTTGGATCGCTTTGGATTGAATGACTTCTATTACGATTACCGAGATGTTTGTCGCATCCCTACACATTTTTTCGGTAATCGTATGGTGGTCCTTCATCCGTCGCGCTCCAAAAGTATACGTACACAAAGTGATGAAGCTTTTTGAGACGAAAGAATAGCTGGCTTCTTACCAGGAGAAAAGCCTCCAAAGATGCAATTTTGGAGGCTGATGCTGTCTATATGGTTTTTTCTTTTTTAGTAAAGAACTGTCACTTTCTATAAGACATCACATGAATTAGATACATATTCTTTACTAAAAGTAAGCAAGGAACGCATTTTACAATGTGCTAGAGTGCCCGAAATTTCATCTTCGGGCGCTTACACTCTCCATAGAATATCATCTATTCATTTCTTCCAAAACAACTGCATTTTTCACTTGAATAGTGTAGGAACGCGACAGGCAACTATTCACAACAGGATTACTGAAAAAAGTTTGGCTAGAAGTGACTCCGTCACTTCTAGCCAAACTAGGACCTCTCAGTAAATCTGTCATGAATAGTTAGCCGAAAGCGGGCCGAAAATAGTCCAGTGAAAGTGGAGGTTATCAAGCCCCTCCCACCGGTATTTTATGCAAATAAATGGTTAATCAACAGTCGCGATCCGATAAATATAGGCATTCCTTTGTTCAACATAGCAATAAAAAGGGCGGCACATCCGAATCAGAATGTAACTGATTTGAATGTGCCGCCTTTATCTTCAAGCCCTCCAGCGCCTAGCCCCTCGAGTCGCTTCAGTCTTGCTGATAAAGGCAAAAGGACGCCTTTATCAGTAAGCCCTCCAGCGCTTTTCGGGGCTGGACAGGCGCTTGCGCTTTTGTTGTTACGCGTTTTGTTGTGGTACGCGAACTGTCCAGCGAGATAAGTCTGGCTCATCTTTTTGAATCATTTCTTTTGGATAGATGAACGTCCATGGTTTTGAAGTGTTTGCTTTTACTGAAAGTGGATCAAGGGCGAATGAACCGCTAGCTACTAAATCACCAGATGCATCAATCAGTTCTAGTGGAAGCTTTTCGATATTGATTTGTTTCGAGTGACCATTACGGATAAATACAGATGCTGCGATACCGCCGTCATCCTGTTGTTTTACTTGGAATCCGCTAATATTTACTTCACGCGGTTTCAATTTCGGAAGACCTTCGACAACTTTTGTAAGTCCATCCTTTTGTTCTGCCGTTAAACCGTCTTCCCATGTTTGCTCCAACTCTAGTTTGTGAGGCACCATCGATTGGACGTTAAATGCAAGTTTCCAGTTTTCTGTTGGTGGCTGTTCTGCAAAGATATTGTCTTTTGTGAAGACGAATACCCAAGGTCTTGCGCTTCGTGCCGGAATATCGCCGAGCTCTTTCAAATCGAATTCATCGGAAGCGAGTGTTTTACCTTCCTCATCAAGAAGCATCAGTTCGACTGATCCAACTGAAATCTGTTGGTCTAGTGAAGAACGGAAAAACGCTTTAACGAGCCAGCTACCATTAGCAGGTTCAACGTCGATGTCAATGCCTGAAAGGGAGATTTGGTTCGGTTTAAGTGGTTCTAGCTCATTCGAATGGAAGCGGAAAACGTACTCTTGCTCCTGTGGTACATTCCATTCTGGGTGTAGGGATAGCGTAGTCTCGACCTCATCTGTATTTGTCGATGCGTTTAGGCCGTCAATAATTTCTTCGGAACCGATTGTGCTATCTGATCCTGTCTTTTCGGTTTTCTTGAAAAATGAGAAAAGCTTCATTGTTGTACCTCCTGTTGTTGTGTAATAACTTTCATAAAGCTAATAACTTCAGATGCGATGTTGCGGCGTAATTTTTGATAATGACGCCCGAATAATTCGAGTCCTTCACGCTGATAAATCCGCATTGGGTCCTCTTGTCCATATGAACGGAGTCCGATACCTTCTTTTAAGCGTGTCATAACTTCCAAGTGCTTGACCCACATCGTATCAATATGAGACAGCATTACTTGTGGAATCATCTGATTGATCTGTTCATCGTCTGAGAATGATTCGATGAAGTCGAGCAACTCAGTAAGTGGAGCATCATATAGTTTTAGAATGTCAGACGTCTTATCAAGTGTCCGCGGAATTACAACAGGTTCTAACAACAGGCTGTTCATTGTATGTTCAATTCGTTCGAAATCCCAATTGCTTGAAGTCTCTTCATCTGGGCAACTATCGAAAACAACAAATTCTACTGTCTCGGAAAGCATCGATTTTAATTGTTCAAGGATACCTTCGCGGTCTAGGACGTTATTACGAAGCCCATAGATGACTTCACGCTGATCGTTAATGACGTCGTCGAGTTTTAAGTTGTATTCGCGCATTGAATAGTGGGCACCTTCTACGATACGCTGTGTCCGTTCTGTCAGTTCATCTACTTCGGGATTCTGCACTAGACCGTCTTCATTTGTTGTTACTTTTTTGAGGAACTTCTCAAGCTCTTCTTTAGCAAAACGCTTGAACATATCATCTTCGAGAGAAAGGAAGAAGTGACTCTCACCATGGTCACCTTGTCTTCCGGAACGTCCCCGTAGCTGGTTGTCAATACGACGGCTTTCGTGCTTTTCTGTTCCAAGTACGAAAAGACCACCAATTTCTTCAACCTTTTCACCGAGCACGATATCAGTTCCACGTCCAGCCATGTTTGTCGCGACTGTGATTTGACCGAGTTGTCCTGCGAGGGAAATAAGGTCTACTTCCTGTTCTACACTTTTAGCGTTCAATAAGTTATAAGTAAGTTTGTATTCATCTAAATACGCTACTACTTTTTCAGATTGTAAAATGGATGTTGTGCCGACAAGGACGGGTTGTCCTTTTTCATGACGCTTAGCGACTTCTTTCGCCATCGCCTTATATTTCTGGTCAATTGTTTTATATACTTGGTCAGGTGAATCGATACGTGCGCGCGGACGATTTGTTGGAATTTGAACAACTTCCATACCATACACTTCACGGAATTCTTTCTCTTGTGTTTTAGCCGTACCAGTCATTCCGCACAGTTCTTTATACATACGGAAGTAGTTTTGGATTGTAATTTGTGCTTGTGCTTTATTTTCCTCAGTGATTGGTAGTCCTTCTTTTGCTTCAATTGCCTGGTGTAAGCCATCGGAAAGTGTGCGTCCTTCCATGATTCGACCCGTAAACATATCGACAAGTTCAATTTTTTCTTCTTTTACGATATAGTCAACATCACGTTCGAAGATGACATGTGCACGTAATGATTGAATCATATAATGATAAAGTGTTTGGTGCTCCAATTCATATAAATTGTCGATACCAAATGCTTTTTCTACTTTCTCGATTCCAATATCAGTAAGGGAAGTCGCTTTTGTTTCATCATCAAAGTCGAAATCGATCCCTTTTTTGAAGCGTTTTGCGAGACGTGCCGCAATGTGATGAAGATCCGCATCCGCTTGCATTTTACCGGCAACGATTAATGGTGTTTTTGCTTCATCAACAAGAATACTATCAACTTCATCGATAATTGCGAAATGGTAGGGACGTTGAACTTTTTGTGATACTTGGTGCGCCATATTATCACGCAAATAGTCGAAACCGAATTCCGTTCCCACTCCGTATGTAATATCCGCATTGTAAGCAACTTGTTTTGCGGGACCTTGCATCATTGGGACATTCAACCCAACTGTAAGGCCAAGAAAACGATGGATTTGACCAATTTGTTCATAGTCACGCTTCGCAAGATAGTCATTCACGGTAATAACGTGAACTCCTTTTCCTTCAAGTGCACGCACATATGATGGAAGGGAAGCGACTAGCGTTTTACCTTCGCCTGTAGGCATTTCAGCGATATTACCTTCTGTTAGAACGAGTCCGCCGATAAGTTGGACATCGAAATGACGCATGCCAAGGATTCGCTTGGATGCTTCACGAACAACAGCAAAAGCATCTGGAATAATAGATTGGATCTTTTCTCCAGATTGTATTCTCTCCTTGAATATAGTAGTCATACTTGTTAGTTGTTCGTCTGACATTGGTTCGTATGTAGCTTCTAATTTATTTATTTGTTGGACAATCTTCCGATACTTTCGAAGTTGTCTTTCGTTCGTCTGATTTGAACGTTTGAATATTGATAGCATTGGATGAACGCTCCTTTTTTCCGATCCCTTTAAAGGACCCGTCCCCATTTTACCAAAAAGAATGGAAAATGACTACCTTGAGCTGAAATCTACATAATGTAAGGAAAGAAAAGGTGGGGGGATAGCTAGGGGAATGAAAGGGAAAGATAAGATAAACAAAATTGTAAGCACCCGCTACAAATGAATGCAGTTTGAGTACGCCGCTATCTGTGACTATCCGAGCACTAGACGCGGGAATCTTGATGTGGAACATTCGCCTTGCGAAGGTTATCCAAAGTATATTATTCTAAACTGACCTAAACACAAGGAAACAATGATAATTAGAAAAGAGTTTTCTAGTAAAGTGCTTTACTTGTTTAAATATGCTATGATACTGTTGGTATGATAAATTAGCGATTTACTATAGGGAGGAAGGACATGTTATTCCTTGCAATGGCTGCCGCACTACTAGCTTCCATCTTACTTACTCCACTCGTCATTAAATTGGCATTCCGGATAGGAGCGGTCGATCGGCCGAATTACCGGAAAGTCCATGCGTCTGTTATGCCGCGAATCGGCGGTCTTGCGATATTTGGTGCTTTTCTAATTGGCTATGCGGTATTACTACCGAAAGATGAACACGCTGTTGGAATACTTATCGGTGCTGTTATCATCATTGTTATGGGCTTTCTCGATGATATGCTTGAAATTACCGCGAAAGCAAAACTTGCTGGTCAATTGGCTGCGGCTATTGTCGTTGTCGTATGGGGCGGTTTACAAATTGAAGTTATTAATTTACCGTTTATTGGGGAATTTGATTTTGGTTACTTAAGTATTCCAATTACAATTATTTGGATCATCGGCATTACAAATGCTATAAATCTTATAGATGGATTGGATGGACTTGCAGCAGGTGTTTCAACGATTGCACTCATTACAATTGCTGTTATGGCGATGATAATGGGGAATGTATTCGTAGTTGCAACAGCTTCGATTCTTGCGGCAAGCTCGCTTGGCTTCTTGTTTTACAATTTCCATCCGGCAAAAATCTTTATGGGAGACACCGGATCCTTGTTCCTGGGCTTTATGATTTCGGTTCTTGCATTATTAGGATTCAAGAACGTTGCTGTCGTTTCACTGATTATCCCAGTTATTATATTGGGTATTCCAATTTCTGACACATTCTTCGCAATTGTTCGTCGTATACGCACGAAACAGCCTATTATGGCACCGGATAAATCACATTTACACCATTGCTTACTTCGTAGCGGTTTTTCACATAGGCAGACAGTCTTGATCATTTATGCGCTTGCAATACTGTTTGGGGTTGCAGCTGTATTGTTCTCGCAAGCGACAGTATGGGGAGCAATTCTGCTTATTGTAGTCATGCTTATCGCGATTGAACTGTTCGTTGAAGTAATCGGTCTTGCCGGTACAAACTATCGACCGTTGTTAAATCTTGTACGGATGATTGGTAAGTAACACAGCTGTTTGTACACTAGACAATAAGAAAAAATGGCCATGCACCTTTTCATTAAGGTAGCATGGCCATTTTTTATAGAATTATGTGTGGAAAGAAAAAAGAACCAGCTAACTTTCAGCCTGGTTCTTTTGGTATCATTCATTTAAACTATCTTCCAAAGCTTCTTCGGTTGAACCAGTTATGGTCGAACCACTGTCAGTCAGACTAGATGAGTCGGGGATGAGACCGAGATGTGCTTGCAATATGTTCTTCACTTCAGCTAAATAGGTTTCATCAAGTTTCCAGTAATAAATTCCCGTAGACATGTCGTCGTAACCCTTCAAACTTAGTGTATCGACTTGTGGCATACCGCCTTTTACATATTCCAAGAACGATTTCATTTCGTCAAACGTCATGTCGGTTTTCATGTTCTCGCCAACTGCCTCAATAACATCACCGTACTTCGTTATTGATTTTACTGAAGCGGCTTCTTTCATGATTGCCTGTAAGATCATTTGTTGACGTTTTCCGCGTTCGACGTCGGTATCGAGTTTACGTGTCCGTGCAAGCGCAAGGGCGTGTTTGCCGTCAAGATGTTGCAGACCTTTTTTCAGATGAATCGTATATTTATCATTTTCGTCTTTTTCAGTTCGGTTGTATGGAACCTCAACGTCGATTCCGTCAATTGCATCAACAACATCAATGAATGCATTGAAATTCATCCTCACATAGTAGTCGACAGGAATCTCAAACAATTCTTCAACTGTTTCGATTGTTGCACGTGTTCCGCCAAATGCATGGGCATGGGTGATTTTATCACGATATCCGACTTCAGGGATATAGGCGTATGAATCACGCGGAATACTGACCAATTTTACAGATTTACTCGCCGGATTCAATGTAGCAAGTAGAAGTGCATCCGAACGGCTGTTGTTATCTCCTTGGCTGCGCGCTTCACTGTCATCGACACCGATGAATAGAATTGAAACATTGTCGTTTGCTGGCTCGACTTTTACTTCGCGAATTTCGGATTTTGGTCGGTCAGGGACGGCTTCATACGCACTAACTGCCATGTTTTCTGCTTTTTTCTGAAGTGAAGCAGCATATGCAGCAACAACAATAAATAGGGACAAGGTGAGAAGAAGCACAACTTTTACGGCTAAGCGTTTCCCGGACGATTTGTTTCTTTTTTTATAGTCTTTTCTTTTCATTTTTTAGTTCCTCCAGAATCGACTATGTAAGTTTTTCATAGTTGATCATATAATTGACAAATATCGTCAAAAGGTAGAGATAGCATAACGGATCACAAGGTTTTGTGACATAAATACTCATGACCTTTTCTATTATACTATTTTTTTAGTTAGTTGTCGAACTCGAGAAATTCGCTAGAAGTCGACACAATTTCCGCCTGACCATTTGTTAATTCGGCCATCCAAGCAGTGAAAACATTCTCTTCTGTCACTGGAACGTATACGAATAAGTTGACGCCGTCCGCATAGGAAATTTCTTTTAGTGGATAAGCGGACTGCCTTATCTCATTTTCGACTTTTCCGAGCCATGTATAATCAATTGTTACTCTCATTAGATGATGAAGTTTTCTTACGACAGTACCCGTGGCTGTAATGCCCTCAGACGTCGCGCGGCCATACGCACGGATTAACCCACCGCCTCCAAGCTTGATACCCCCAAAATAGCGCGTCACAACGACGACAGTATCTTTTAACCCTTGTTTTTTTAAGACTTCGAGCATTGGCACGCCAGCCGTACCTGTTGGTTCACCATCATCATTCGCTTTTTGGATAGTATCGTGCTCGCCAATCATATATGCCGAACAGTTGTGGTTGGCATTATGATGCTTTTTCTTGATTTCTTGAATGAACTCTAGGGCTTCATCTTCCGTCTCTGCACGTGACACATAGGTGAGAAATCTAGATTTTTGGATGATCAATTCACTTTCACCGTAATCTTTAACTGTATAATAATCTGCTCGCATTTGCGGCACCCCCATCACTTGTAATACAATCTTAATATCCATTTGGTACTATGATGCTATACTATAATGAAGTGCATAAGGAAATCAGTATTCCTGTACCACTTCTTACTTAATAGTATATATGTAATTTTTCAGGCTGTAGGCGGGAGGGAACTTAATATTGAGGGGAAATATAGTTGATATCCAAACGCTTGAAACAATCTTTAGTAGTATGGTCCGTGCTATGGATAACTCAAAGAACGATATCTTTATTATAAGCGAACAAAGCCGTCAAAGCTTTGTCGATATGAAAAAAGAGCTTGCAACGGTCAAAAGTGATATTTCCCAGGCAATAACCGAAGGCGACTATTTGGAGAACATGACTGGGCATTCACGCAAACGTCTCGCCGACGTCTCGAAGAACTTCATGAATTACTCAGAGGAACAAGTGAGAGAGGCTTACGAAGTTGCGAATGACTTACATGTCCGATTATCCATTAACCGGATGGAGGAGAAGCAGCTACGTGCACGTCGGGACGATTTAGACAGACGCCTCGTAGCGCTACTCGATACAATCGAACGGGCGGATCAGCTTGTTAATCAAGTGGCGACCGTTATTAACTATTTGACATCTGATTTAAAAAATGTTGGTGAAGCACTTGAAAATGCAAGACACAAGCAGGATTTCAGCATCAGAATTATTCAGGCACAGGAAGAGGAGCGCAAAAGGCTTTCTCGTGACATTCATGACGGGCCAGCGCAAATGTTGGCGAATGTGATGATCCGTACTGGGTTGATTGAAAAAATCTTTGTAGAAAAAGGTCCTCAACCTGCATTGGGTGAATTAGCAGATCTCAAAGTGATGGTGAGGAATGCACTTTATGAAGTCCGGCGTATCATTTATGATCTTCGACCTATGGCACTTGACGATCTTGGCCTGATTCCGACATTGAGAAAGTATTTGTCGACAATCGAAGAATATGAAAAAAATGTTGAAATTCACTTTCAAAATAGTGGACAAGAGCAGCGTTTTCAAACGAATTTTGAAGTGTCGGTCTTCCGACTTGTACAAGAATCTGTATCAAATGCATTGAAACATGGAAAATCGAAGGACATTTGGGTGAAAACTGAATGGCTTCGCGATATAATGAATATTATCATTAAGGATAATGGACAAGGATTCAACCAGAATGAAGTGAAAGATAAGTCGTTCGGTTTAATTGGGATGCGGGAACGAATTGATTTATTAAAAGGCGATATGACAATCACTTCAACGCCTGGCAATGGTACGATGATCCATTTCCGGATCCCGCTTCGGAATGAAATAATTGACGGCTAGATATATGGGGAGGAAATGACTATGACTGTTACGAAAATATTAATTGTAGATGATCATCAATTATTCCGTGAAGGGGTAAAGAGAATTCTGGACTTTGAAGATTCTTTTGAAGTTGTTGCAGAAGGTGATGACGGTAGCGAAGTAAATGAACTTTATAGACAGTGCGAACCGGATGTTGTTCTTATGGACATTAACATGCCACGTATGAATGGTGTCGATGCGACCGAGAATCTTGTTAAAGAGTTTCCTAATGCGAAGGTAATTATGTTGTCGATTCATGATGACGAGTCATATGTATCGCATGCACTGAAAACGGGTGCGCTTGGCTATATGCTGAAAGAGATGGATGCAGATGCAATCGTTCAAGCGATTAAGGTCGTTGAGATGGGCGGTTCGTATCTTCACCCGAAAGTGACACATAACCTTGTTACGGAATTCCGCAGATTGAGTGAACGGGAGCATAAAGGTTCATTCCAGCAAAATGATATCCGCCGACCATTCCACTTACTTACAAAACGTGAGTGTGAAGTATTGCAACTGTTGACGGATGGGCAAAGTAACCGGACAATCGGAGAAACGTTATTCATTTCTGAAAAGACGGTTAAAAACCACGTTTCAAGTATTTTGCAAAAAATGGCTGTAAATGACCGGACACAAGCAGTTGTAACTGCTATTAAAAATGGTTGGGTTGAAGTGAAGTAATTCGGACTTTGTTCAATAAAAGGAGAAAGGCCATCCAGTTGGAGCGGCCTTTTTACCTGTTCAGGAGGAAAGAAAATGAAAAAAATATTTGTTCCTATAAGTATGTCGGTTCTTTTATTACTTGGCGCGTGCAGTAGCGATGGGGAGAAGTCGACTGGAAGCGGCTCGGTCAATGATGGCGAGGCGGCGAATGAAAACGGTGCAATTGATCATGGTGTGGAAGACAAAAAAGTAGGTTTTAGCTTAGAGGGAGGGGTTATAGAAGAAGCTTCTGGTGTTCCGGCTGAGGAGAAAGAACAAATTTTAGCTGTATATAAGGTGTATATCGATACGCTGAATGAACAAGATATCGATGGCTATTTGAATACACTGTCTCCGGAAGACTATGATTTTGAGGAAGAACGTGCGTTCGTGGAAGAGCAATTTAGTGAATATGAGCTAAATCGCGAAATATCGAACGTAACGATTGTAAAGTATTCTGATAAGGAAGCCCAAGTCTTCTCGAATTTGAATACATCATATAAACAAGTATCTACTGGTCTTGTGACAAAACAAGATGGAAGACAAGTGACCGTATTTACGAAAAATGGTGACGATTGGAAAGCTGCATCGGTGCATTACATCGGTGATGACGGGAAAGAGTAAATGTGGTTAATATGTAAGACTTTCAGCTGTAATAGCCGAAAGTCTTTTTTTGTTTCGTGGCTGTCGTACAGTCCCCTACAAAACCATATAACCTACAAAAAAAATGTAGGTTGTTTTATCAGCGATATGGGTATACAATAATAAGAACGAATGTTCTGTGCGGGGTAGGAGCAGTTAAAATGCATTTAATATCTGCAGAGGCATTGCCGCATTTTGAGAATATGATTTATTTGCCGATGCTTCTTATTATATTGGAAAAGGATCGAGATTCGTTTGAAAAAGGTCCATTCAAACTGAAAGGACCTTATGTCAAACTTGTTGATGAAGCAACAAGAGCTGCACGTGCTGAACTTAGGGAAACCACCATCTACTTACGTCGCCAGAATATGAAAGTCATACGCTACTTTCACTGAGTATATTTTCGTATACGGGGACAATAAGGACCACAGACGTTATTTCAACATCCGCCTACGTAATTGGACGAAGGAACTGTTAAACATTTACTTCGCCATGTTCGAAAGTTAAGTTAATCCTCATCCGGGAAGTCAAATTTATCGAACTTAGATGGCCTGTTCAATTGTCTTTGTTTTTTCAAAAAGTTTTTTTCGAGAAGTGCAGCGACTGCATATTGGCGATACATTGTTGTAGCTGAAATATCGAGCTTGAAGGAAAGACCATTTTCCAAGTAGAGAATACAGCCCATACCATCCGGTTCTATATTATCAATCGCACTATAGGAAACCCAGACATTCTCTTCTGAATTCGGAGACATTGTTGGTAGAAAGATATAAGGTACTCCGAAATCATGAGCTATAATTATAGGCATTTTATGGCGTTTTCCAATTGCTAGTTTTGCTGTATTTGTTGAATTTTGTAAAGAACCGCCATAATAATGACAAGAACTTTTAACAATGTGAACGGGTTTTCGTGAAACGTTCAATTCACCGTTTCGTTCGATTACAAGCGTTGATAGTTTATTTCCTTGGACCACAGGTAGTAACAAAAATGTATTGAAAGAAACAATGTATTTCCCTAACCATTTCTTTTTAACCAATAAAATGCACCCCTTATAGTTTATTGTTGTTGCATAAGTCCTAGTATAAATTAGAAAATTTAAAATGCAACCATTTAATTAAACTATTTGAACTATTTTGTTTCTTAGTGCTATTATCACTCGTATTATACGATTTGACCGAATGAAATTAGTCATTTTTTTGAATGGGCAGAGTTTTGTATCACTTCTGTTGATTAACCGTTTACTTACATGAGAACCTTTGAGTAATGCATGTGTACATTTCCGGTTCGCTTTGGCCGAAATAATCACAACATCCTTTTGCGATTATCTGTCGCGTTCCAAATGCATCAGTACACGAAGTGCTAAAGCCTTTTGGGACGAAAGAATAGAGGGGCATCTACGTGGATAAAAGCCGCCAAAGATGCAATTTTGGCGGCTTAAACATTCTTTAGTGTTATCTCTTTTTGACTAGTAAAGAAGTGTCACTTTCTATAGGCTCTCACATGATTACGTGCATACTCTTTGCTAATAGTAAGCAAGGAACGCATTGTATAACGTGCAAAAGTTCCCGAAATTGTATCTTTGGGAACTTACAAACTCTATAGAAAGTCATCTATTCGTTTCTTTCAAACATAACCGTATTTTTCACTTGAACATTGTAGGTGCGCAACAGGCAACTAGCCACATATGCCTCACGATAAATCTGTCGTGATTAGTTCGTCGAAAGCAAAAGGAAATGGTCCAGTGAAAGTGGATTTTTCCAAGCTCTAGTCACCAGTATTTCATGTAAAAAAAAGGCCTTCTACTCCTAAATTTAAGAGTGAAGACCTTGGTTTTATAAATTTTGGAAATCGATAGCTGCAGAGCCGAGTGTTTTCGCTGCGAGTAGCATCGCATTTTCATCGATGTCGAATTTTGGGTGATGATGTGGATATGGGTTGTCAGGTTTTGCGCCAGTGAAGAAAAATGTACCAGGTACTTTTTCTAAATAATATGCAAAATCTTCGCCGCCCATTTGTGGTGTTGATTCCACGACTGATTCCACGCCAAGAATACCTTCCGCGACAGTCTTCAGAAATTCTGTTTCGGCTTTGTGATTGACAACAGCTGGATAGCCGCGTACATATTCGAAATCGATTGTACAGTCATTTGCAAGCGCAGTCCCGTCAACAACGCGTTTCATTTCGCGTTCCATCAAATGGCGAATGTCGGGGTTGAATGTCCGTACCGTACCGCCCAATTTTGCTGAATCGGCAATGACATTAAATGCGTTTTGTGCAACGAATGAACCGATAGATAACACTGCCGAGTCGATCGGATCGACGCGACGGGAAACAAGTTGCTGTAAATTCATAACGAGCTGTGCGCCAATAACGATAGCGTCTTTCGTTTGATGCGGAGCCGCGCCGTGACCGCCTGCGCCTTGGATTTTAATGTCGAAACGGTCAGCTGCTGCCATTACAGGACCGGTCAAATATTCGATTGTACCTAAAGGTGTCAAAGACCATAGATGCGTTCCAAAAATGACATCAACCCCATCAAGGCAACCGTCTTCAATCATGGAAATTGCACCGCCTGGAGCAAATTCTTCTGCGTGTTGGTGGATGAAAACATAGTCGCCAGCAAGGTCTTCATGCAGTTCATGAATGGCTTTTGCAAGCTGTAGGAGTGTAGCAGTGTGCCCATCGTGACCACAAGCATGCATGACGCCTGGAACAGTTGATTTATACGCTACATCCTTTTCATCTTGAATGGGTAGCGCGTCGAAATCTGCACGTAGTGCAACCGTCTTACCGGGTCTTCCACCCGAAACCCTTGCAACGACACCGTTGCCGCCAACCCCTTTACGTACTTCAATACCAAGATCAGCGTAAAAATCATGTATGTATTGCGCGGTTTTTTCTTCCTTAAAAGATAATTCAGGATTCATGTGAAGGTGGCGGCGAATAACGACCATATCCTCAAAAGCGCTATCGAGCTTTTCATACAATTGTTCTTTCAATGGACTGTTCCTCCTAAAAATTATCTAATTTGAATGTTGCTACTTCTATTATAGCAAACATTTGAGAGGGAACACTAAAACGCAACCCGTAGTTCGGGTCGCGCGTTTTATATTTTATTTTTCGTCGTATAAGTCGTTACATAAGGAGCGCTCGAGAAAATATGAAGCGAAGTATCGACGCCTGTGTCTGCATGATTTGAGGAGTGAGCCTTGTCAAAAGCAGATGAGTTTTCCCATCTTGTATAATGGGTGCTTTCAGACCATTCTGTCATGACGATATACGTGTCTGAATCGAGTGGGCGGAGCAACCGGAATGCGATGAATCCGAGTTCAGATTCAATAGCACCCGTAAGTTCTGTAAAGCGATGCTCAAAAACTGGACGTCCTTCATCCGTGACGGGAATATTGTTGAAAACGAAGTAACCGTTATCTTGAAGTGTACCCGAGGAGCTAATGACTTCGTAACGGCGTGGTGTTTGGAACACAGTTTTACCTACCGTTTCATGCAGTAAAAGAGAATTACCATGACCATGCATGGCAATCAAGCTTTCTGCCGCATATTTTTCTTTTAAACTTTCCATAAATTCAGGTGTACCTGATGTCATATAAATATTCATTTTCAAAAAAACCTCCTTGTAGTTCTTATTTATCTATTTTCCCCTATTTGAGAACTTAAAACAAACTTTGACAAAATGATGGCGAAAAAAGTAAGAAGTTAGCACAATTGTATGAATAACGGGGCTAAAAGCTATACTTTGCAAAGGGAAACGTCTATATTGAGTACGGATATGTAACACGGAAATAGTTAATTAAGAAAGTGGGAATAAACCAAATGACAAAATTCAATGATACACTTTTACGCGCTGCAAGAGGCGAGAAAATTGATCATACACCGGCTTGGTACATGAGGCAGGCAGGGCGTTCACAACCGGAATACCTAAAAATCAAGGAGAAATATTCTCTTGAAGAGATTACACACCAACCTGAACTTTGCGCATATGTAACAAAGCTTCCAGTTGATCAGTATAATGTCGACGCGGCAATTCTTTACAAAGACATCGTTACACCACTGCCGGGAATTGGTATTGATGTGAAAATAAAAGCGGGCATTGGTCCAGTTATCTCAAATCCAATCCGTTCAGTTCAAGATGTCCATAATCTTGGCGATCTATCACCACAAGATGATATTCCTTTCGTACTTGAAACGATTAAAATATTGACGAAGGAACAATTGAATGTTCCGCTTATCGGCTTTGCGGGGGCACCATTTACGCTTGCGAGCTATATGATTGAAGGCGGTCCATCGAAAAGCTACAACTTGACGAAATCATTCATGGTATCTGAGCCTGAAGCATGGTTTGCACTGATGGACAAATTGGCAGATATGACGATTACGTATATTACTGCACAAGTTAATGCGGGTGCAAAAGCAATTCAGATCTTTGATTCGTGGGTAGGGGCATTAAATGTATCTGATTACCGAATCTTCATTAAACCAGTTATGACACGTATTTTCACTGAACTGCGTAAATTGAACGTTCCGCTAATCACATTTGGTGTCGGCGCAAGCCACTTGGCAAACGAATGGCATGACTTGCCTGTAGACGTTGTTGGTCTCGACTGGCGCTTATCTGTAAAAGAAGCAGGAGAGCGCGGTCTAACGAAGCCGCTGCAAGGGAATCTTGACCCATCACTGCTACTTGCAGATTGGAACATTATCGAAGAACGTGCGAAAGTAATCATCGAACAAGGCGTAGAGCATGGTAACCACATTTTCAACCTTGGTCATGGCGTGTTCCCTGATGTGAAACCAGCAACATTGAAAAGATTAACTGAATTTGTTCATGAATATAGTGCACAGCTGCGTAAATAACGTGCTGATCCAAACGAAGAGGTGAATATTATGACAAAGAAACAAATGGGACTTTTAGTGATGGCTTATGGGACTCCGAATAAGGAAGAGGATATTGAATCGTATTATACGCATATCCGGCACGGTCGCCCGCCTGCACCCGAACAATTGGAGGACCTTCGCAATCGGTATGAGGCAATTGGCGGGATTTCTCCGCTTGCGCGAATTACTGAAGACCAAGCAAACGCGCTTTGCAACCGTCTGAATGAAGTGCAGGATGACATTGAATTCAAGGTCTATATTGGATTGAAACATATTGCACCATTTATTGAGGATGCGGTAGAAAAAATGCATGAAGACGGGATAACAGAAGCGGTCTCAATCGTACTGGCACCGCATTTCTCGACGTTTTCCGTCAAGTCATACAATGGCCGCACGAAAGAAGAGGCTGACAAGCATGGTATCACAATTACTTCTGTCGAAAGCTGGTACAAACAGCCGAAGTTTATTGAATTCTGGACTGATAAAGTGCGCGGTACATTCGACAGCATGAGCGAAGAAGAGAGAGCGAAAGCATGTCTGATTGTTTCAGCGCATTCGTTGCCGGAAAAAATCATCGCGAATGGTGATCCATATCCAGATCAGTTGAAAGAAACAGCCGAATTGATTGCAAAAGCTGCTGGTGTGAAAAACTATGAACTAGGCTGGCAAAGTGCAGGGCAAACGCCTGAACCATGGCTTGGTCCCGACGTTCAAGATTTGACACGCGATTTGCATAATGAAAAAGGATATACAACATTTGTTTATACGCCAGTCGGATTTGTTTCCGATCATCTCGAAGTACTATTTGACAATGATTATGAGTGTAAAGTTGTATGTGATGAAATCGGTGCATCCTACTACCGTCCGGCAATGCCGAACATCGACCCGCTATTCATCGATGCGATGGTGGACGCGGTATTTGCCAAGATGAAAGAAGCTTAATATGGTTGAAAGAAAGTGATGATGGACATGAGCGGACAGAACAAGAAAGTCGTTATTGTCGGCGGAGGGATTACGGGCCTCTCCGCGGCATTTTATATGCAGAAAGAAGCGCGTGAAAAAGGCTTACCTCTAGATGTCATACTTGTCGAGGCGTCAAATCGACTTGGCGGCAAAATCCAGACAGTCCGGCGTAACGGTTTTATCATCGAGCGTGGTCCGGATTCATTTCTTATACGGAAAAAAAGCATGGGAATCCTTGCACAAGACCTCGGAATCGAAGGGGAGCTTGTGAAAAACGCGACAGGGCAAGCATACGTGCTTGTCGGTGGTGAGTTACATCCGATTCCAGGCGGTTCTGTTATGGGTATCCCGACAGAAATTGGTCCATTCTTGAAAACGGGACTGTTTTCGTTGTCAGGAAAATTGCGTGCAGCGGGCGATTTCGTCCTCCCACGCTCAAACATCAAAGGGGATCAGTCACTCGGTGGATTTTTCCGCAGACGTTTTGGCGGGGAAATTGTTGAGAACTTGATTGAACCGTTGTTATCTGGCGTTTACGCAGGCGATATTGACCACATGAGTTTGGAATCTACATTCCCGCAGTTCTACGCAGTGGAAAAGAAACATCGAAGTCTGATTCTCGGGATGAAAAAAACGACACCGAAACAACTACCGCAGAAAGACGGACATGGCGCTAAGAAAGAAGGCGTTTTCCACACGTTCCGTAACGGACTTGAAACAATTGTTGAAGCAATTGAACAACAACTTGAACCAGGTTCCGTCATGAAAGGTGTTCGGATCGATGCAATTGAGGCGCCAGGAATGGTCGGAGAAAAGACTATACTTGAAATGAATGACGGCCGTAAAATCGAAGCAGATACAGTTATACTTACAACTGGGCATGAGATGGCGGGTCGCTTATTTGCTCCGCACGGATTATTGCAAGATTTAAGAGAAATACCAACAACGTCTGTTGCGACAGTGGCACTTGCTTTTCCGGAGGAACATGTCGTACAGGACAAAGAAGGAACCGGTTTTCTTGTCTCAAGAAGCAGCGATTATTCAATCACGGCGTGCACGTGGACACACCGGAAATGGCCGACGACAACACCTGCTGGAAAAGTACTTATCCGGGCCTTCGTAGGTCGCGTAGGCGATGAAGCGATTGTTGATTTACCAGATGCTGAAATTGAGAAAATCGTTCTTGATGATCTTGGCAGGGTTATGAATATAACAGGGAAACCGGATTTCACGGTTATTACCCGTTGGAAAAAAGACCGCCCGCAATACCGGGTTGGTCACAAACAGCGGATTGCAGCAGCCCGCGCAGAACTGGAATCGAAGTTCCCACAAGTAAAACTCGCCGGTGCCTCTTATAATGGAGTCGGATTACCCGATTGTATTGATCAGGGAAGAGCGGCAGTGAAAGAAGTATTGGAAGATTTATTTGACTGAAAAGATTCGCCCTCGGGTGGATTTTTTTTGTTGGAAAAAGGGTATAGAAGAAACATAGAAAGTTAACGAAAAGAGGAAGCAAAATGAAAAAGTATACATGGGGAATATTGTGTGCGGTGCTGTTATTGACGGGCTGTAGCAAAGGCGAGGCGGAAAACGGACCAATGCCAAGCGAAGATTTCCTCATTATCGCACATCGCGGCGCGTCAGCTTACGTGCCGGAAAACACACTTGCTTCTTTTGATTTGGCAGAAGAACTTGCTGCCGACTATATTGAACTTGATATTCATCTGACCAAAGACGGTCAACTTGCGGTTATGCATGACGCGGATGTATCTGGTACAACCGAAGCTAATGGCAAAATCGGTGGATTGACACTTAGTGAGCTGAAGGAGTTATCCGTTAACTTTCGGCACAAGGATGAAGACAAGAAAGCTGTAAATGGCCCATCAGAAGAATATGCAGTTCCTACACTGGGTGAAGTATTCGGTCAATTTGGGGACAATATGAATTTCATCATTGAGTTGAAAGATCCAGAAGACTATCCTGGGATCGAAGAAAAACTGGTTGATACATTGAAGCAATACGACATGATTGGGTTTGATAAAGATAGACATCCTAAAGTAGCAATCCAGTCATTCAGTAAAAAAGGATTAAAACGCGTTTACGAATTAAATCAAGATATCCCGCTTCTAAAACTCATTTCATTTGATGATGATGAAGAGGCGAAACTGTCAAAAAAAGAATTGGATGAGCTTTTGACATATGCATCTGGACTGGGAGTTAGTTATGAAGCACTAACGGTCCCATTTATAAAGAAAATGCATGAAAAAGGACTATCCGTTTATGCGTATACTATTATTGATGCTGAAACTGCATTAAAAATGATGGCCATCGGTGCAAATGGCATTCACACAGATCGTCCCGACATACTAGACAAATAAAAAGGTATATCTTTCTACAATCAAAAAACAGCCGAAGGAGTCTCTACGGCTGTTTAAAAAAGATAAGTAAACGTTATTCACCTGGAGCAGCGCTTTTCTAATTCATAGGATATTGCAGTCGTCACATTTATTGCCGTAGCATTCATGCTGCTCTTCGATTTCTTTCCCGCAAACTGTGCAAACTTTAGCGGGTAGGTTTTTGAAAAACTCAATTACATTTTCAAGCATATTTTATTCTCCCCTTCCTTATTTGTATTAGTACTAGGCTTAATATTAACGTTGTGATAGTACAGTATATGCAAAAGGTTATACGGTATTGCAGGCATCGCATTTATTGCCGTAACACTCATGTTGTTCTTCGATTTCATTGCCGCATGACGTACAAACTTTAGCAGGCAGGTTCTTAAAAAACTCAATTACGTTTTCAATCATCGCTAACATCCCCTTTTTACTGTATTAGTGTTTGGTTTATTTTTTAATGTGTAATAGTACAGACTCTGCAAAAAAATTACAAGATGTTGCAGTTATCACATTTGTTACCGTAGCATTCGTGTTGCTCGTCGATTTCACTCCCGCATGATGTACAAGTTTTAGCAGGTAGATTTTTGAAAAACTCGATGACATTCTCAATCATATTTTCATTCTCCCCTTCCTAATTTGTACTACAACTAAATCTGTTATTAGTAGTGTATTATAACAGTGTACTAGATGTCAACACATTTCACGATTTATTCTGAAAATTGTAGAAGGGGGTCTTCTCTTCTTAAAGATGATAAAATGGGTGAGAAGCTATTAATGAGGAGCGATAAACTATGTATTTCATTGATAATAAAGGAATTACAGATCCGCATATCAACTTGGCGATAGAGGAATACGTCCTCAAGAATATGGATATCGACAAAGATTCGTTTTTGCTGTTCTATATTAACGAACCTTCTATCATCATCGGTAAAAATCAGAACACGATTGAAGAGATTGATACAGAATATGTGGAAGCAAATGGTATTCATGTTGTTAGACGTTTGTCCGGCGGGGGAGCAGTCTACCACGATTTAGGCAACTTGAATTACAGTTTCCTAACAAAAGACGATGGCGAATCGTTCCGCAACTTCAAAAAGGTGACAGAGCCTGTCGTTCAGGCATTGGCAGAAATGGGTGTCAAAGCAGAGTTACTCGGCCGCAATGACATTCTTGTTGAGGGTCGTAAAGTTTCAGGGAACGCACAGTTTTCAACGAATGGTCGTATGTTTAGCCACGGAACACTGATGTTCGATACAGAAATAGAACGTGTTGTTTCAGCATTAAAAGTACGTAAAGATAAAATTGAATCAAAAGGGATTAAATCAATCCGTAGTCGTGTCGCGAATATTTCCGAATTTCTGAATGACTCAATGACAATTGAACAGTTCCGAATGGAAATACTGAAATCGATTTTTGGTGGAGAAGAAAACATTCAGTATCTAGAGTTGACGGATGAAGATTGGACGAATATCCATAAACTTTCTGCGGAGCGTTATGCAAACTGGGATTGGAATTACGGCAAATCACCGAAGTTCAATATGCAGCATTCACACAGATTCCCAGTAGGCGGCATCGATGTCCGTATCCAAGTGAAAAAAGGAATCATGGAAGACGTCAACATTTTCGGCGACTTTTTCGGTGTCGGAGAAGTGACAGTTATCGAGGAAAGCTTGAAAGGTATTCAGTATGAGCGACAGGCAATTAGCGAAGCGCTCGCATCAATTGATATTCCGACATATCTAGGTGGCATTACGAAAGAAGAGTTCCTTCAATTGATTTATTGATGAAATTAGAAGCCTGACGATATGTCGGGCTTTTTCTTTTTGGATTAATTCTTCAAAGTGGAAGGATTGATCATATAGCTAGGCAAAGCGATCATATAGCTTGTCCGCCCGATCAAATAAACCGCCAAGCGATCATATAGCTTGTCCGCCCGATCAAATAAACCGCCAAGCGATCATATAGCTTGTCCGCCCGATCATATAAACCGCCGAACTGATCATAAGCCTACCTAACCAATCATATAGCCTGTCCAACCAATCATATAACCCAGCCAACCAATCATACCCCCCACAAAAAACAACAACATTCCCAAAAACCTTCCAACCGCCGGGCCTGTTTTTACGCTATAATAAAGGGAAGTGTGAAAGGGGACTGACCTATGGAAAACCATCGTATATTCATAGTTGAAGATGATAAGAAAATCGCACAACTGTTAGCAGACACGCTCCGGAAATACCAATACGACGTTGCAATCGTCGAAGATTTTGACCAAGTTACTAAGGAAAGCCTCGCGTTTGATCCACATCTCATTTTGCTTGATATCAATCTGCCTTCTTATGACGGCTATTATTGGTGCCGTCAGCTTCGTCAACATACGACGTGTCCTATCTTATTTATTTCTGCACGTTCTGGCGACATGGATCAAGTATTTGCGCTAGAAAATGGTGGAGATGATTTCATCACGAAACCATTCCATTATGAAATCGTCCTTGCTAAGATAAGAAGCCATTTACGTAGAACATTTGGCGAATACGCTCCTAACCAATCAGAACGGACCGTGAAAATTGGTGCACTTCATTTATATATCGAACGGATGGAACTGCATATTCGTGAAAATAGTGTACCCCTTCAGAAAAAAGAATGCGTCATCCTTGAGTTGCTGATGGACGCGGCGCCGAAAGTTGTGTCGCGGGAAAAACTGCTTGAAGAACTCTGGGATGATCAGTCATTTGTTGATGAAAATACATTAAATGTCAATATGACTAGAGTGCGTAAGAAACTGGCTGATTATGATATTAAATCTTCAATCGAAACCGTGCGTGGCGCGGGATATCGCTTCTTATTAGCGCCGGAAGAATCATGAAAAAACTAAGCCTTTTTCTAAGAGAACATCTATCTTTCCTCGCTTTTCAACTAATTCTTATATTGTTCATTATGTTGCTGTATTGGTTGGATGGTTTCCGCAATTTCAACACGGCTATCTATTCAATCAGTATGAGTATGTTGTTGACCAGCGGCTATTTATTAGGGAAGTTTATTATGAGGCGTTCATTTTACGACGCAATCACGCGTAAGCCAGAAAAGATGGAAGATGCACTGATCCGATTTGCACAAGCGCCAGAGCATCGGCAAACGACTGAGTTTACACGTGAATTGTATCGACTGTATCAAAACGAAGTGCAACGCTTATATGCAGCCCAACATCGGCAACTCCATTTTATGAACCAGTGGGTCCATCAGATGAAAACACCGATTTCCGTTATGGGACTTTTACTGCAGGAAAAAGATGATCTCGACCGTGACAGTATCACTGAAGAGGTTGAGAAAATACGGCGTGGGCTCGATTCGGTACTTGTCAATGCACGGCTCGAAACGTTTGAACAAGATATGCAGATCGAGCGCATTGATTTGAAAAAACTAGTACAAGAAATCGTGACGGAACATAAGCGGCTGTTCATCACCAATGGCGTATTCCCAGTTATTTCAATCGATGACAACTTCGTTGTTGCCACGGATGTGAAGTGGATGAAAATCGTCATCGGGCAGTTCATTACGAATGCGGTGAAATATACGTTCGACGAGGGAAAGAAAGTCCATTTAATAGCGTCTTGTACAGGGAATGGACTGAAATTGCAGATTCGAGATGAAGGGATTGGTATCCCATCTTCGGATTTGAAGCGAGTTACCAAGGCTTTCTTCACTGGTGAAAATGGTCGACTAACTGGCGAATCAACAGGAATGGGACTTTATATTGCATCAGAAGTATGCAATCGGTTAGGTCATCCACTGTCAATTGAATCTGAAAAAGGAATCGGGACAACGGTGACAGTACTATTTGAAAATGGAGAGGCAGGTGAGACGGGTGAATCGGAACACAATCGTGGAACTGACGGAAGTGACGAAAATTTATGAAGGAAAAGTGATGCACCGAGCGTTGAACCGTCTTGATTTTGAAGTGGAGGAAGGCGAGTTCGTCGCAGTCATGGGCCCTTCTGGAAGCGGAAAAACAACGTTGCTGAACTTGATTTCGACGATTACTTTACCGACGTATGGACGCCTGATGATAAATGGAATCGAGCCAGAAGCGCTCAAGCAAAACGACCTAGCATTATTTAGGCGACGCAATCTCGGCTTCGTTTTTCAAGATATTAATCTGCTTCAAATGCTGACAGTAGAAGAGAATCTCGTTTTACCGTTGACCCTTGATGGCTTATCAGTTCCTGAAATGGAAAGACGTATTGCAGAAACTGCAGCACGTCTTGATTTGACAGATATTCTGAAACGTAGGCCCGACGAATTATCGGGGGGACAAGCGCAACGAACGGCGATTGGGCGGGCACTTATTCATAAACCCAAAATCATTCTTGCTGATGAACCAACTGGTAATCTCGATTCGAAGTCCGCGAAAGATGTGCTCGAATTGCTAAGCCATATTAATAAAAGTGAAAAAACAACTGTAGTTATGGTGACGCATGATCCGATTGCCGCCAGTTATTGTGACCGTGTGCTATTCATCAAGGACGGCGAATTTTTCAATGAAATCTATAAAGATGAAAGACGTCAAACATTTTTCCAGCGTATTTTGAACGTCTTGTCTCTTCTCGGGGGGAATGTCCATGACCTTTCGTCAATTCGCTTACCGTAATGTTATTCGAAATAGACGTGTTTACACTGCATTTTTCATGGCAAGCGTTTTCTCCGTTATGGTTTTTTTCCTTTATTCCATGTTGTTGTTTCATCCATCCATAGAAAATCGATTTGTTCAAGAAATTGCCATAATGGGTATGGGAATCGCAGAAATTATTTTGTATATTTTCACTGTGTTTTTCCTGTTTTATTCAATGCGGGCATTTCTTCAGGCAAGGTCGAAGGAATTCGGCATTTTGCTGCATTTAGGGATGGCGAAGCGACAATTGAACCGCCTTATATTCATTGAGACGATGATTATAGGAACGGCATCTATTGTTGCAGGGACTATTCTTGGATTTATGTTTTCAAAATTCTTTTTTATGATTATTCGGGAAATCGTTCTGTTGCCAGCTTTGCCCCTCTATTTATCATGGGAACCATTTGCGCTGACAATTGGTGCCTTCATGAGTCTGTTTATAATCATTTCATACGTCGCTCCGGTGTTCATTCGGACTGGTGAGGTGGCCGATCTCATACAAGGAGATGCAGGAAGTCGAGGGGCGTATGGCTATTCAAAAGCACGTGGCTATCTGGGATTACTGATTCTTGCATTGTCCTATATCCTGGCTGCATCGACAACGAATTCCGTCGTAACCGGCCTGATCTTTTTCTTGCCACCGCTTGCAACAATAGGGACTTTTTACTTTTTCACGGATTCCTTACCTTTGCTCCTTCATAAGCTTCGCAATCGAAAACGATTGTATTGGCATCATTTTTGGTTGCTGTCAATATCTGAAGGTGTCGTGAGGCTGCGTGAAAATGCGCGCATGTTTTTCATCGTGACAATCGTATCGACTGTAGCGTTCATGTCAGTTGGCATACTTGCATCGCTTACTTCGTTTGCTTCCCAGTACCATGAAATGCATCCGTTAGGTCTTGTTTACAAAAGTGAATCTAAAAATGAACTTGAAAGGAAGCATATTACACAGCTCGTCGACGAACTGAAAGCAGAGCAGATCGATTATTCACTTGTTCGGTTCCAGGTGTTGGAACAGACGTCGACGTTCACCAAGAACCCCGTTGCGATACTGAAGCTATCCAATGTGAATATACTTGCTCAGTCGTTTGGTTATCAAGTTATTGACATGGAAAAGGGCGAAGCCGTTTTCTTACCACCTTCCGCTTCATCGTATGACCAGCTGAAGGATCGAACTGTGACAACGCTACTCAAAGAAAGTGATGTCCACGTTAAGATAGATGGGGCGTACCCTTATCATTTATTTTCTTCGTACTCGATTGCAATGAATGCGATCGTATTGAATGATGCGGATTATGAATTGGTACTCGAAAAGGGATTAACACAGGGGGATAAGTCATTTTCCTACTATGCATTCCATGTTCCCGATTGGCAAAAAACACAGGAAATTGGCTTGTCCATCGATGCCAAGGTTTCGGAATCATTTCTTGCGGGGGGATCCGATAATTTACTATATTCATTTGAAAATCCGGGCTTGAATTATTCGGTCATTCGCACGACATTTTCACTGTTATTGTTCATCGGATTACTTTTGGCGGCCGTATTTTTCCTGGCGGCAGGAAGTTTCATCTACTTCAGACTGTATACATCGCTCGAAAGTGATCGTAAACAGTTCGATGTTTTACGACGTATGGGAATCACGGATCGCGAGTTCAAGAAAATTGTCAATCGGCAATTAATCCCGCAGTTTTTCTTCCCATGGGGAGTTGCATTTGTTCATAGTTCATTTGCATTTCTGTCTTTACAAGTGATTTGGGATGCACTGGCGGAAATTTCAATTGTAAAAGAACTTGTTCTCGTTCTTGTCGGATTTACGCTAATGCAAATCTTTTATTTCTATTTAATCCGCTGGCGCTATCTTGCGCATATTAAAGCATCGGCTTGACAAGTCTGCATGATGCAAATCATACAACGGAGAGGGGTGAACTACATCCCTCTTTATTGGCGTATCCGCTTTTTGATTGTCTAGCTCCAGCGCCTAGGGGTCCGGAGGCTCACAGGATGTGAGTTATGCAACCATTGCCGCAGGAAGCGGCGAACTTAGGTTGCGCTCCCTAAGAGTCAGCCCAGCTATTCGGCAAAAAACGCCGTATAGCGGGTCCGCCTTATGCCTGTCGCATCTGAGCGGCGCCTTCCGCTTTTCATGTCTAGCTCCAGCGGCCAGATGCTCGGGACACAAGTCATTTTGCTGTGGGGGCTGAGGTACGCCTCCTCGCAAACTGTCTTGTGCCTGTCGCGGGCCTGCAGGATGCAGGTCATGCAGCCATTGCCACAGGAAGTGGCGAACTTAGGCTGCGTTCCCCTAAACGGCCGCCTCCGCTTTTCGTGTCTTGATTTATCAGAACTTTTCTTATATAATGATTATAGTGGGAATGAATGATCATTCATTTAATCAAAAGGGGATGAACTTATGAATCTAGTTACGCGAGTACACGAAACTGCGATGACACAGCCTGAAAAAGCGGCTTATCACTTTATGGGGAAAGATACATCATATGCAGAATTCGATCAATCGGTATCCATGTTCGCATCTGCACTGCAAGACCTTGGCGTTGGCAAAGGGGATCACGTCGCATTTCTGCTAGGTAATACACCTCATTTCCTTATATCGCTTTACGCGACAATGCGAATTGGTGCAACAGCAATTCCGGTCAATCCAATTTACACGCCAGACGAAATTTCGTATATCATACATAACAGTGATGCGAAAGCAGTTATCGCGCTTGACCTTCTGCTGCCACTTGTTGAACAGGCTGCGGGCGCATTCCCAACTGTTGAGCATTATGTAATTTGCGAAACGGTTCCGGAAACACCAGAGAAAATCGCTGCACTTCCGGCTGCAGTGAAGTCGAAAGTCCGTTCATTCACACAACTAATTGCTACAGGAAGACCTAATCAGGAACCCGTTGTTGTTGATGAAAATGAAACCGCTATCATTCTGTATACATCGGGTACGACGGGGCAACCAAAAGGCGCGATGCTGACACATGGTAACCTGTATTCAAACGCGCGTGATGTGGCGGATTACTTGGATTTCACGGAAGATGACCGCGTTGTAGCGACGCTGCCGGTATTCCATGTCTTCGCGCTTACAGTCGTTGTCAATGCGCCACTAGTGAAAGGGGCAACGATTTTACTGCTGCCGCGCTTCAGTCCGGCAGAGGTATTTAAAGTCGTGAAAGAACAGCAGGCGACTATTTTCGCGGCTGTGCCAACAATGTACAATTTCTTATACCAGTTCCCAGACGCTGATCCGAGCGATTTCAAATCTGTTCGAACTACAATTTCTGGGGGATCATCATTACCGGTCGCATTGCTGCATAATTTCGAAGAGAAATTCAATGTAAGGGTTTCCGAAGGATACGGCTTGTCTGAAGCATCACCTGTTACATGCTTTAATCCGACTGACCGCGAGCGTATTCCAGGTTCAATCGGGACGAATATCATCAATGTCGAAAACAAAGTCGTTGATGAATTGGGCAATGAAGTACCAGATGGGGAAGTCGGCGAATTAATCGTACGCGGACCAAACGTCATGAAAGGCTATTACAAAATGCCTGAAGAAACGGAGTCCGCTATCCGCAATGGCTGGTTGTACACGGGGGACATGGCGAAACGCGACGAAAATGGCTATTTCTACATCGTTGACCGTAAAAAGGATCTTGTTATCGTCGGAGGCTATAACGTTTATCCACGTGAAGTTGAAGAAGTACTATTCGCTCACCGTGACATCATTGAAGCGGCGGTCATTGGCTTACCTGATCCCGATTTTGGTGAAGAGGTCCATGCATTTGTTGTCCTAAAAGAGGGTGTCAAAGAGGACAAAGAAGCATTGATCGCATACTGTGCGGCTCGTTTGGCGAAATATAAGGTACCAAAACAAATCGAGTTTTTAGATGAATTGCCGAAAAACACGACTGGTAAAATATTGAGACGGTCATTGAAAGACCAAGTGAAAATCTAACTAGATAGACCTTTCCGGGTTGTTGACGGGGAGGTCTTTTAGTGGTGAGTAAGGTGTGAAATAAAAAAGGGCTAGTCCCAGCAAGCCGCTCAATTGCGACTTACGGGGTAGCCCATAATCCTTTTAAAATCCGAAGTTACACCCGCAAGAACGGTGCTTGCGGTGGCAATGTTGATGATTAGAATTCCTACACTGGTCACAACCAGTATCAGGTCTCCAAACACGACTTACTCCGGTATGTCTGAATGTGATTGTACACGTATTTTGCGGTCTGTTTTCTGAACAGCATTGCGAATGATTGTGCTGTGGTTTGTGCGAACCACAACCACATCCGCAACCGTTCCCGTGTTTACCGGCATTTTGGTTATTATTCATTGGAAAAGAAGACATACCCTTACCTCCTTTCATCTTGATTAAGAGAAAGAAAGTGGATAACTATTCTTTAATAAGAATCATATCACTGTTATATATATTGAAATAAAGAACTACATTGAATTCGCTACGGCTACCCCTCCCCCTTGTAAGGTAACTTCGCTCAGTTTATATAGATATTCACATATACAGTAACTAATCTTTCCCTCACCTTAAATTATGTGGCTGTCCCACAAATGACAGGGACAAACGTTTATAGTGTAAAAATAAATAACGTTGGAATGTAGACGATAACGAAAATCCCTCTCAATAGAAAGGGGTTTTCGTTACACTTCATTTAGTTGCAAGAATTGCTATGAATGCAAGTGCTAAGGTGATTAATTAGTAGCCACCACAGCAAGGACGCCGCTTTTGGCAAGTCTGCTGTTTTTTACAACAAGGACGTCGCTTTTCGCAAGTCTGCTGTTTTTTGCAGCAAGGACGTTGCTTTTCGCAAGTTTGCCGTTTTTTACAGCAAGTGCGTCGTTTTTCGCAAGTCTGCTGTTTTTTACAGCAAGTGCGTCGTTTTACGCAAGTACGTTTCTTGTCGCAAGTATTGTGTTTCTTCGAGCTAGAACGTTTCTTGTCGCAAGAGCGTCGCTTGTTGCTTGGAAGTATTGGACCAAAGACTGTACGTTTCTTGTCGCAAGTATTATGTTTTTTCCAACAAGAACGGCGCTTACTGCTTGTGCAATGTCTGCTACTTGTGCGGCGCTTACTGCTTGTGCAATGTCTGCTGCTTGTGCGGCGTTTACTACTTGTGCAATGTCTGCTGCTTGTGCGGCGTTTACTGCTTGTGCAATGTCTGCTGCTTGAACAACGTTTACTGCTTGTGCAATGTTTGTTACTTGACGGCTCTTGGAACATAAAGTTGTCTAACCCCAAGCTTACCACCTTATTAATCGCTTTTTGAATGTCATCGTTACTTAAAAATTGAGACACGTTAAACCTCCTTTTTTTTTGTAGATAAAGAATGAAGACTTGCTCATATTCCATTTACGGATTGCCTCAAATCCTTACTCTCCACTTAATGTACGTTTACGTACACTAAGTGTCCGAGACAAACGCACACACTTCGAGAAATAATTAGAAGTGGGCGGGAAGTGAGTCAATTCTTAAAAGATAAGAAAGAAAACCTTTTAAACTTAGATGAGCTTCATAAGTCAAACCAGATAAGTGGAAAAATTCATAGTTTCACTGGAACCATGCCCTGCACTATATTTAGTACTTGTTATTTCTCCTTCTATTTGGTCGCTTGCCGGAATCATGTTGATCCTTGTTAGAAATTGTTTGATTTTGAGAAGTGTTTCTATATCTGTTAGCATTGTTCTGTTTATCACGAGGATCCTGAGACATTAAGTTATCTAACCCTAAGCGATCAGTTCTTTTCTTTACTTTTTGTATTTCATTATCAAAAAATAGCGACATGTCCGCCCTCCTTTTTCGCTTATTGGGAGAAAGTACCACGCAATCCTTCCTCTCTCCTTAAAGTACGCGGTTGTACCAAGAGGGTTAGAGACAAATGCTTGCACTTGAAAAATAATTACTATTATGTTGAACAAATGAATACGGCTTATGTGCTTTACAAGGGCTTTTGGGAAGCCACTGAAAAAGTCCCAATACTTGGAATGAAATAGAAATCCTACGAATATCGCTTCGGCGCTTTGTGGATGCCTCCCGCGATAAGCCGGAAAGAAGACCCCTTGGGAGGGATTGAACTGCATCCCTCCTTAGTCTTATCGCTTCGGCTAACACGAAGTCGCGCCTTCGCTGGATGGTCTATTTGAGAAAGTGCATTTCGTTATCGGGGATGAAATCTGCAACCTGGAGTGCTATAAATCGATCGAATGTGATCAACGAATGTCCCGATGCATGAGGAATAAATTAGAACTCCTACGAATATCGCTTCGACGCTTTGTGGACGCCTCCCGCGATAAGCCAGAAAGAAGACCGCTTTCAGTCTTATCGCTCCGGCTACCACGAAGTCGCGCCTTCGCTAGATGGTCTATTTGAGAAAGCGCATTTCGTTATCGGGGATGAGATCTGCAACCTGGAGTGTGTCTTTCTTGACTATAATTAGCATCAAAAAGTAATCACATTATTATCTCGCCATATACATCTCAAAATCACAGTTCTCTCGATAATGAACACCCTAGCGCAGGCGCGGCAAAGGGGTCGCCGAAGCCGTAAGACTGGATGCGAAGCGCTAATCCAGGCTTGCGGTGAGAGGCATCCCCAAAGCGCCAAGTGTACTACAATCCACATCCCGAATTACAACTCTTTCATTATCGAGAACCACAGCAGATTCAATGGGATTTTTTTAATTCAACATATATGGTTAGAGTAACATCGAGCATTTGAATACATACGTATAGTATAAAAGTGAAGGGATAGAATTCACGTGGATATTGAAATGGAAGTACCTGAGTATCAGCTTTTTATTCACCCTAACTTTGTAAGCGAGCTTCGGAAAGATGTTTGGATGGATGATCCAGTTTCCGCAAAGTTGACGATTAATAAAAAGAAATATGAGATTGATATTGTATATCGTGGTTCCCATATTCGGGAGTTACGAAAGAAATCATATCAGCTCTCATTTTACAAACCGAGCATATATAGAAAGGCAAAAGAATTTCATTTGAATGCGGAATTTAAAGATCCATCATTGTTGAGAAATAAATTGTCTTTTGATTTTTTTAATGAGATTGGCTGCTTATCACCTAAATCTCGTTTCGTTTTTGTGAAACTGAACGGGAAAAATGAGGGGATATATTTAGAAATAGAATCAGTGGATGAATTTTTTCTGGCGAATCGGCAACTACCAGAAGGACCGATCTATTATGCGGTCGATGGGGATGCAAACTTTTCATTAATGAGTAATCTTGATAAAGAAGTAAAGAAATCACTCACGTTAGGCTATGAAAAAAAGTGTGTCACCGAGCAAGGTGATAATCAGTTACAAGAAATGATAGTTAACATCAACACCGTTCCAAGAGAAGAATTTGAGCATGAAATCGTAAAGTATGTGAACGTAGATAAGTATCTACGCTGGCTCGCCGGGGTTATTTTTACCCAAAACTTCGATGGATTTGTTCATAACTATGCACTTTATCGTAATGGGGAGACGGGTTTGTTTGAAGTTATCCCATGGGATTACGATGCGACATGGGGAAGAGATGTCAATGGTGAAAGTATGCGAGAAGACTATTTGAGAATCGAAGGATTTAATACATTAACCGCAAGGATTCTTGATGTGAAAACTTTTCGGATGCAATACAAGAACCTATTAGAAGAGATTTTAAACAGTAAGTTTAATGTGGAGTATATGAAACCTAAAATACAAGCAATGCATAATTTAATAAGGCCATATGTTCTAAAGGATCCTTATGAAAAAGACAATATGGCCGAATTTGATCAAGAACCGGATTTCATATTGACCTATATTGAGGCTAGGGGAAACTATATAAGGAGCCAATTGGACACATTGGATTAGGCGGCAATACGAAAAACCCATTAAATAATGGGAAGCTCTTAGATGGCAATGCTGAACAAGTCGTGAAACGTTTTGGGGGAAGAGGCATCATTGAAGAGCAAGCAAGATTCGTCGATTCAACTGTGGTGGTGAAGAGGAAATTATTATGGTGCGCAGGGAATCAGAGAAGTATTGGAATCAGTGGAGTAAATTTGATAGCAACATAAAAACAGCGGTGTCTTTTCATATGAAAAGCTGTCGCTGTTTTTGTATGCGAATAATGGGTAGCGGTGATAACGGGGTTGATGCCGGTGATAATCGAAGCCATGGCGGTGATAACAGGCCCGATGGCGGTGATAAATGATCCCAAGGCGGTGATAACGATTCGTTAGATATACGATACAATAAAGTAAGTTATGAATTGGCATACTGCGGGGAGGAAATGGGGTGAATTGTTACTCATCAATTTTGCAAGTACACGTGAAAATTTTTAGGAAGATTAAAAAACCTCTATTAAATCTTCACAGAGGACATAACGCCAAATGACCGGCTATATAATTAACCCCTTTCCAACGCGGAGAGGGGTTAATTATTCATTATCTAAAATAATAATTAGAAATCTGATTGATAAATTCCTCTTCAAGCTCTCCTTTCTTTTTCACCAGTATATATGTCGAAACGGTCGGTAATTCGAATAGGTCAAAATGTGGCTGCATAAGTCTACCTTCAATCAGTTCACGCCGGACGATGGAATGAGGAAGGAATGAGATGCCTAATCCTTCCTGGATGAACCGTTTTGCAATGTGCGCCTGTGTGACTTTCATCGTCCGTATGCCAGGAATGCGTTTATTGAGAGTGAAAAGTAAGTCATCCCAATAGACGGGGTGATGATGCGTAAATAAGTAGTTTTTCTGTAGTTCTTCAGAAACGTCAATAGGTGGGCCGCTTTCCTCATCGTATGGATCCGTTGGTATGATGAATAAAATAGGATCTTTGTAAATCAGGATTGATTCAATGTTTTTGAACGTAGCATCGAGTGCTGAAATACCAAGATGCACATCACCATTGTCGACAAGTTGCTCAATCATTTCCGATTCTTCGATGCGAATAGATAGTTCGACTTCGGGATGATGCTCCATGAATGTCCGTAATAAATAAGGTAAGATCGTTTCGGCCATTAACGGTGAAATTGCGATGGTCCAATTGCGGCGATAGCCTTGCGAAAACGCATGCATCCGACTCACACTCGCGTCCGCGTCTTTAGTAAGTCGAACAGCTTCAATATAAAAAAACTTCCCGGCATCGGACAAAGTGACGCGGTTGTTTAGTCTATCAAAAAGTTTGCTACCAAGTTGTTCCTCTAAAAGACGAATATGCACGGTTACGCTTGGTTGGGATAGCATCAATTTCTCGGAAGCTTTACGGAAATTTAAGGTCTCAGCGGCGACAATAAATGTTTTGAGCCATTGATAATCCATTAAGTGACCTCCTTTTGATTAATAATACTAATTGATTTGATGAAAAACATTCAATTTCCATAATTATACCTTCGCCTTATACTAAAGAAAAGAAGGAGGAATAATCATGTTTCAAAAAGGGTTGAAAGATGTTATTGCGGTACACACGAAAATCGCGTCGGTCGATGGAGAAAAAGGGGAATTGCGATATAGGGGTGTTTCTATAGGCGACCTCATAGTGACGCATTCATTTGAAGAAGTGGCTTATTTTATGTGGACTGGCGTATTGCCGGGAGAAAGTGAACTTTGTATATTGAATGAAAAACTGATTGCGGGAAGAGAACTTCCTCTACATGTTGTGAAGATTATTGATGCACTTCCTGCTGATATGCCACTGATGGATGCGATACGGACGGCGGTTTCCGCTTATGGACACCCTGCGTTTAAGGATGAAATAATCGAGGATCAGGCGCTTGTTTTGACAGCGGCACTTCCAGTGATTATTGCGCGCCATTATCGAAATCAACAAGGACAATCAATCGTTGAAGCGGATCCGACTTTATTGCACACAGCGAATTATTTGTGGATGCTAACAGGCGTTATCCCAAATGACGTACAAGTCGAGGCGCTCGAAACGTATTTGAAATTAACGATGGAACACGGATTGAACGCGTCGACTTTTGCAGCACGAGTCACCATTTCGACTGAATCCGATTTGACATCTGCAATCACGTCGGCAATCGGAACGATGAAAGGTCCGTTACATGGAGGCGCGCCATCGGGTGTCATCGATTTGTTGGAGGAGATGGAAACGCTTGGAAATATCCGTCCAGTCATTGAGGCTAAAATGAAACGCGGGGAACGCATCATGGGGTTCGGCCACCGAATTTATAAAACGGAAGATCCTCGGTCAGTTCTTTTGAGAGATAAATGCATCAGTATGTCGGGGGAAGATGACTGGTTGGACTTGGCGACAGCAGCTGAAAAAGAAATCATATCTTTGCTGGAAGAGTATAAGCCGGGCCGGAAATTGTATACGAACGTCGAATATTATGCCGCAGCTATCATGCGTTCAATCGAAATGCCGCCGGAACTGTTCACACCAACGTTTAGTGCAGCGAGAATTGTCGGCTGGACAGCTCATGCCATTGAACAGTTAAGTGACAACACCATCTTCCGACCACAATCGGTGTTTGTAGGCGAAATGGTAGTTTTGGATGAGAGGTTTCATGTGGAGAGATAATTGTGTCGTGACATTTTGGTGTTGCCCTCACAGTTTTGAAGTTAGCCGTGACAGTTTGACGACTTGACCTCACAGTTAGTCGGTTTGCCATGACAGTTCCGCGTTGTCCTTACAGTTTCGAAGTTAGCTGTGACAGTTTGACGATTTGCCCTCTCAGTTAGTCGACTTGCCATGACAGTTCCGCGTTGTCCTCACAGTTTTGAAGTTAGCCGTGACAGTTAGACGATTTGTCCTTACAGTTAGTCGACTTGCCATGACAGTTCCGGATGCCCTCACAGTTTTGAAGTTAGCCGTGACAGTTTGATGACTTGCCCTTACAGTTAGTCGACTTGTCATGACAGTTCCGTGTTGCCCTCACAGTTTCGAAGTTAGCCGTGACAGTTAGACGATTTGTCCTCACAGTTAGTCGACTTGCCATGACGGTTCCGTGTTGCCCTTACAGTTCGTTAGCTTGCCATCACAGTCTCACGACCAGCCCCATAGCTCGACACCAGATCTCCTTCGCCACACAAGGAGATCATTTTTTTATCCCCATGAAAAAAGGGAAACTGTTACGAATGTCGAAATAAGTAGATAGAGAAGAAATAAGGGGGAATTAGCAATGGAAAAACGTAAACTGGAAGTAGCTGACCTATTTAAATTACAGTCTGTGACGGATCCGCAATTAGCGCCGAATGGCAAGGAAGCAGTGTTTGTGAAAACGCATATTGATGAGGAAGACAATAAATATATAGCGAATTTATTTCACGTAGATCTGGAATCGAACGAAGTGACGCAGTGGACGCATGGCAAAGGGGCAATTTCATCACCTGAATGGTCTTCAGATGGGAAAAAAATCGCCTTTTTATCGGACCGGGAAGAGAAGAACCAGTTGTTCATCCTACAGGCAAGAGGTGGGGAAGCACAGAAAGTAACCACATTTGAAAAAGGCGTTTCGGGTTTCCTTTGGTCGCCGTGCGGCAAGAAAATTTGGGTGGACGCAGTCGTGAAAGAAGGCAAGACGTTTACAGATAAAGAAGAAAAGGACGAAAAGAAAAAGCCGCAGCCGTACCGTGCCACGAAAATGAAATACCAGATGGACGGGGCGGGCTTGTTGCCACAAGATACGTACAAACAAATCGGCCTTGTTGACATCGAAACGGGAGAGGTAACGCAGTTCACTGAGGGGAATTTCCAACATGGATTGCAAGCCATATCGCATGATGGAAAGAAATTAATTATCGGCGTCAACCGAAAGGATAATTTGGATTTCGAGTTCCGTCAACCGCTAGTAATTGTCGACGTTGAAACGAAAGAAGAAACGGTTCTTGTCGATGAAGAGGGCTATTTCGGTGGCGCCCAATTTTCATTTGATGACCGTTACATCGCATACGTTGGTTCAGACCGGACATTCGAAAATGCGACGCACAGCACTTTGTACGTCTATGACACGGAAGACGGTATGCGCATGAATTTGACGGAAAGCATCGACGCACCGGTTGGGGATGCAGCAGTTGCGGATCATCAGCAAGGGGCGGGGGCACCGTCAGCAGTTTGGACAAAGGATAACTATCTCTATTTCCAACTGTCGACAATGGGCGATATCCGTCTGTACTTTGCGTCACTCGAAGGCGAGTTATATCCCGCAACACCTGAAAATGAGCATGTATACGGTTATGATATTTCAGCCGACGGCGAGTTTGCTCTCGTTGCAGTCAGCAATGCCATTAATCCGGGAGAGCTATATAAACAGACAATCGCAACCGGGGAACGACAAGCCATCACTTCATTCAACACAACGTATTTGGAGGAAGTTGAACTTGTTGAACCGGAAGCAATCGTCTATAAAGGCGCAACCAATTGGGACGTGCATGGTTGGCTAATGAAACCGGCGGGCTACGTTGAAGGGACTAATTATCCGCTAATCGTCGAAATTCACGGCGGTCCGCACGCAATGTATGCGAATACGTTTTTCCATGAGTTACAGCTATTGGCGGCGCAAGGATACGGGGTCCTCTACGTTAATCCACGCGGAAGCCATGGCTATAGCCAGGAATTCGTAGATGCAGTACGAGGAGATTACGGTGGCGGAGATTATGAAGATATTATGGCTGGCCTTGACTATGTTTGTAAAGAAAATAGCTGGATCGACACGAACCGACTTGGTGTAACAGGTGGGAGCTATGGCGGTTTCATGACGAACTGGATCGTTGGCCATTCTGATCGTTTCAAAGCAGCTGTCACGCAACGTTCGATTTCTAACTGGATCAGTTTCTTTGGCGTATCCGATATTGGTTACTACTTCAGCGATTGGCAAATCGGTGCTGACATGACCGACGTTGACAAGCTGTGGGAACATTCACCGCTGAAATATGCGAAACACGTTGAGACTCCGCTGTTAATTTTACACTCGGAAAAGGATTTCCGTTGCCCGATTGAACAAGCAGAGCAGCTATACATCACATTAAAAAGCATGGGGAAAGAAACGGAATTTGTCCGCTTCCCAGACGCAAATCATAACTTATCGCGCACGGGTACACCGAACCTGCGCATTGCAAGGCTCGATGAGATAACAGGCTGGTTCGCGAAATATCTATAATTGATTCGGAGGAATATGATTGAGTTATACAAATGAGGGCGTAACAATACGTCCAATCCAAGAACAAGATTTACACCGCATGTGGGAACTCAGTTTCAAAGATGAAAACCCTGAATGGAAAAAGTGGGATGCACCCTATTATGAACATCAGACAATGACGTACGAAGCGTTTCTGGAAAGGCGCGATAAAATCGTTGCACAGGACGATTATTGGGGCATCGAAGTGGATGGCGAATTGATCGGCATGGTTAGTTATTACTGGGAACATAAGCCGTCCCTTTGGCTGGAGATGGGGATTGTCATTTATGAACCACAGTATTGGAGCGGCGGCTATGGAACGAAAGCGTTCACGATGTGGATTGATCATTTATTCAATGAAATGCCACTGGTTCGTGTCGGCTATACGACGTGGTCAGGTAATGAGCGTATGATTAAAGTCGGCGAAAAACTGGGCATGACGATGGAAGCGCGGTTGCGGAAAGTGCGTTATTGGAACGGGACTTACTATGATTCGATTCGGATGGGTATTCTCCGCGAAGAATGGGAATCCCGACTTTCATGAGGTGGTCGAAGTTGAAACAGATGGCGGAGGGTTTGCTGTGTGAGTCACTGAAAGGGCGGGTACATTATCAGGCAATCATTCATCGAAAAAGTCATGACCAGACAAGCAGTTTTCGTGTGACATTAGATGGAAAAGAGATTGGCTGGGCATCGGATATTCCATACGCGATGGAACTGAATCGACGCAGTGACGATTTACGGGACGAGCGACAATTAAATCCGTTTCCTTGGCACCTCCATTGGCGGGAATTGGAACAATCTGAAGACTATAAAGCCTATCATCGTGCGTATACGGATACTGAAACGAAAATGATTGCTGACGAAGTTTTCCCGGCATGGGATGTGAAAGAACTATTATTCGATTACGTTCATATGCCGTTTGAAGAAGCGATTGTTCATGAGCATCCGTTTGTCAGAGCGATTAGCTTATTCGATAGGCGGTTTGGAAAGAGAAGACTCGCAGAAATCGATTCTGAAAAGGAAAGCGGATTGGTCAAGGCATTTTACGAAATTCGTATAGAAGCAGATTCAAAAGAATAACTAGATAAGTTGAAATAAAGAATTCCATTGAACCGCTGAGGCTACCCTTGTTAAGGCGCCTTCGCTTAATCTATACACCGGATTCAATACTTCAATTTATACAGGCAGCCATTCCGGAAACTCGGAATGGCTGTTTGTATGTCAGGATTTAGTTAGGGATTTGGGCGTAACGAGAGGGACTTATGATTGTTTATCGAGCTATATGATTGGTTGGGGAGGGGATATGATCGTTAACCGAGCGATATGATTGGTTGGGGAGGGGATATGATCGTTTATCGAGTTATATGATTGGTCGAGGAAGGATATGATCGTTCCACCAAGTCATACAATCATTCAACAAAACAATGTCTGCTTACTCACTTTACAAACTCAAATTCCTCGCATACAATAAAAGTGAGTACTCACTCACTATAGCGAAAGGGGTGTTAAGGATGGAACAACCAAAGACGTGTGTATCGATTCGTCACGTATCAAAAAGCTATAAGAAACACCATGTGTTAGAGGACATTAACTTAGATATTCTCGAAGGGGAAATTTTTGGTCTGCTCGGTCCATCTGGCGCAGGGAAAACGACGTTAGTTAAACAACTAACAGGCTTGGATACACCAACTTCAGGGGAAAGTTATTTATTTCAAACGAAAATGCCTTCATTAAAATTAATTACCAGCATTGGTTACATGGCGCAATCGGATGCGCTGTATGAAGATCTTTCAGCAAAAGAAAACTTGCAATTTTTCTCGTCCTTATATGGCCTGAAAGGTGAAAAACAAACGCGTAGAATAACAGAAGTGATGGAGCTTGTACAACTTTCAGGCGATCTGAAAAAACTAGTTTCCAACTTCTCTGGTGGCATGAAACGCCGGCTTTCATTAGCAATCGCATTACTTCATGAACCAAAAATCTTAATCCTCGATGAGCCGACTGTTGGCATTGATCCCGTTCTACGAAAAAGCATTTGGGAAGCCTTTTACAAATTAAAACAAAATGGAACGACAATCATTGTGACGACGCACGTAATGGATGAGGCTGACAAATGCGATCGACTTGGATTGATTCGCGGTGGCAGTCTAATTGCAGTTGGAACGCCTGATGAATTGAAAGAAATGACGAATTCAACAACGATTGAGGAAGCTTTCCTTTTTTACGGAGGTGCAAAAGAATGAGAGTTTTCGCATTGACACAACGAATTTTACGGCAAATAGTACGTGACAAACGGACAATGGGATTGCTTATTGTTGCGCCAATTCTAGTGTTGACGATGCTCCACCTGGTATTCAACGGAGGAGACTACACACCGAAAATAGGCTTCGTTGATGTCCCTGATGCAGTTATTGAACAGATGGATTTAGACGGAGCAGATGTCACCACATACAGCGATGAAAAAAGCGCAAAAGCTGATTTAGCCGAGCAAACGATTGATGGCTACCTAACACTTAAAAACAACGAGCCCACCGTCGTTCTTGAGGGAAGCGACCCGAGTGTTGCTGGTGCCACGATGAAATGGCTTCACCAAGCAATGCCGACTGGACAGGAAAACGCTAATAATCCGCAGTTGGAAATCGACTACTTACACGGTTCTAGCGACATGGGGACGTTTGATTATTTCGGGCCCGTTCTTCTCGGATTTTTCGTCTTCTTCTTTGTCTTTTTGATTGCAGGAGTATCGTTTTTACGAGAACGGACAACGGGCACGCTTGAACGGTTACTCGCAAGTCCATTACGAAAATGGGAAATCGTAATGGGTTATGTGTTTGGCTTCGGAATATTCACGATGATTCAATCCACCATTATTGCTGCTTACGCGATTTATGTACTCGGAATGATGATGGAAGGCGCATTCGGCTATGTATTACTGATTACCTTGCTGCTCGCTTTAACAGCGCTCACGCTCGGTATTTTACTATCTTCATTCGCCAAAAATGAACTCCAAATGATACAGTTCATCCCAATCATCGTTATCCCACAAATCTTCTTTTCTGGATTATTTAATTTGGATACCATCTCGAAGTGGCTGAGCTGGGTTGGCCCATTCACGCCTTTGTATTACGCGGCGGATGCATTACGCGATATAATGGTCAGAGGATATGGATGGGGCGCTATTTACATGGATATTTTAGCGTTAGCAGGATTCTCTTTACTGTTTATCATAGTAAACATCCTGGCCCTGCGAAAATACCGTAAAATCTAACAGAAATGATTGACGAAAAGGGAGTTCAGCATGACAAAAGAGGATCAAATGATCGAGGAAATGTTCAATCAAAAAGGTGATTTAACAGAGCGGCAAAAGAAAATAGTAGCCGCAGCGATTGAATCATTCGCTGAAAAAGGCTATTCCGCCACGTCAACAAAGGAAATTGCTCAAAAAGCTGGAGTAGCCGAAGGAACGATTTTCAGACATTATAAAACGAAAAAAGAGTTACTGATGTCCATTGTCACACCGATGATGATCAAATTGATGGCGCCGATAATTATAAAGGATATCAATAAAGTACTGAATCATGACCATGAAACATTTGAGGACTTTGTAAGAGCGATGATCGATAATCGTAGAAAGTTCCTAAAAAGTAATCTTAAAATCATCAAAATCTTCATTCAGGAAATCCCTTTTCATCCAGAGTTAAAAGAACAATTCATAGAGCATGTCGGCAGCAAAGTCTTTACGCGGCTTAGGCAAATTATTGAACATTACCAGGATAAAGGGCAAATTATCAAACTGCCCATCGATACCGTCCTTCGCTTAACGGGCTCGACAATCATCGGCTATTTTGTGACTCGATATGCTCTATTACCTAATGCCGATTGGGATGACGAAGCGGAGGTCGACTTGACTATTCAGTTTTTGATGAAAGGATTGGTGCCGGAGGAATGACATGGTGAGTGCATAATTAACTGCACCATTGTCAACTATGTACTTAGGCATAGCCAGACTTAAGTAGAGGTAAATAGATAAGGAATTCATTAGGTCATTTAGCTGAGGATAATCCATTACAGAAATGATATGATAAATGGGAAATGGTGGATGCGTTCGTGAAACATATCTATCAACACTGGAGCGTGAGAAAATGGCACTTTACAATGTCATGGAAGAAATCGTTCGCGATGTATTGTTGCAATATAAAGACCAACTGCAACTGACGTGTCAATGTGAGCGATGCTTTAACGATATAATGGCAATCGCGCTTAATGAATTGCCTCCGCGCTATATTGCGAATGAGGAATATGGACCATACGTCAGGGCGGCACATGTAGCGGATCGGCAAGGTGCTACGAATATTATATTGATCGTTACGAAAGCGGCCACCTTTGTTTCAAATAATCCACGCTGCCCGGTGATGAATCCTGTTACTTCTAAAACAACTGTATAATACCCAAAAGCCTGTCGTACCTCTGAGGGGGACGACAGGCTTTTGATCGTTATACAAAAAATAAGAAAGGCTTCATATCGCACAAACACTCAGTGCTTCCTTATTTCCCCTTAAAAACAGGCTTGCGCTTCTCGGAAAATGCATTTAATGCTTCAATGCGGTCTTCAGTTGGAATCGTAAGTTCATACGCTTTCCGTTCAATCGCAAGTCCGGTCTGCAAGTCCACGTTCATGCCGTGTTTAATCGCAAATTTCGCCTGCTGTAAGGCAATTGGGCCATTTGCAAGGATTGAATCTGCAAAGTCAGCTGTCTCCTGAACAAGATTTTCCGGCGTTGTAATTTTCGTGAGGACACCATAGCTATGTGCTTCGGCCGCTGACATTCTGCGTGCTGTCAAAATAAGTTCAAGCGCTTTCGCTTCGCCAATTAAACGCGGAAGACGCTGCGTTCCACCCGCTCCTGGAATAATTGCAAGTCCCGTTTCCGTCAATCCCATAAGTGCAGTGTCAGCCGCAATCCGGAAATCGCAAGCCAGCGCAAGTTCCATGCCACCCCCGAAAGCAAAGCCGTTCATCATTGCAATCGTAGGTTGTGGCAAGTTCTCAATCGAAGAGAACACTTCTCCAATTTTATAAAGATTCCGCTTCACTTGCAGGTCTGTAAGTGTTTTTCTTTCTTTTAGATCAGCCCCAACGCTGAAGGCACGATCACCAGAACCCGTAAAAATAATGGCGCGGATATCTGGATTAATGCGAATCGACTCTGTGATTTGCCCCAGTTCAACCAACATATCGTAGTTAAATGCATTCATTGCTCCCGGACGATTGAGCGTCACGAAAGCGAGATTCCCCTTTTGTTCATAATGGATTGCTTCCATATAAAACCCCTCCTTGAATAAAACCTATTGATAACTAGAAGATACCATTATTCATGGTCTGTTGCTATTTTTATTGATATATAAGATGAGCAAATGAATATCTATATAAAATGAGCGTTGCCCCCCTAGCGACGGAGCGAATTTAATGGAGTTCTTTATTTCAACATATATCGTGTTTTTTTATCGTTATAGTGGTAAAATAGCGGTTTTTTGCTATACTACAAGAAATGGGGTGCGTAGTATGAACGATATAAATACATTCGTTGGCAGACAGCCAATATTGGACCAACATGGCGACATCTATGGCTACGAATTGCTCTATAGAAATAGTTATAAGAACTTTTTTCCAAATGTGAACCCTGAACAAGCGACAATTGGCTTACTCGTTAATACATTCCTGACAATAGGAATCGAGAAAGTGGCAGGGAACAGATTGTCATTCATCAATTTTACAGGAGAATTACTTGCTCAAGATATTTTTTCAAGCCTTGACCCTGAACAAGTCGTCATTGAAGTTTTGGAAAACGTTGAGATTACCCCCTCGCTCCTAACTAAAATGCGGTTGTTGAAAGAGACAGGCTTTAAAATAGCATTAGATGATTTTATCCTGCAGGAACAATATAGTATACATAGTGAATTGTTCGAAATTGTCGATTTCATAAAAGTAGATTACTTAAATACGACACCAGCCGAGCGATTAGAAATCGAGAAGGTCATTAAACAGTATCCTGCTATCATAATGCTTGCGGAAAAAATCGAAACGGAAGAACAATTCAAGGTGGCGAAAGCATCTGGCTACAAATTGTTTCAAGGGTATTTCTTCTCCAAACCGGAAATTGTCACGGGAATCGAAATTCCATCGAATGTCAGTCTCCATTTTCAAATAATCGAGCGTCTTCATACTGAACCACCAAATATCGATGAAATCACGGAGCTCATCATGCACGATATTTCACTGTCCTATAAATTGCTAAGGCTGATTAACACCCTTGCATTCGGAGTGCCGAAACGGATTAGTTCCATTAAACAAGCCATCGTTCTCATCGGATTGCGTGAAACGAAAAGATGGGTACAAGTCCTTGCTTTGCGCGAACTCGGGGAAGGGTCAGGGAATGGTCGCACACAAGCGCTTGCTGATTATTCGCTGACACGGGCAAAAATGTGTGAACTCCTCGCGAAACATGATGGCAAGAAAAATCCCGAAGAATATTTCTTTGCGGGCATGTTTTCACTAATTGACGTCATCATGAAGCGCGACTGGGATGCAATCTTACAACTCATTCCATTGTCTGACGAAGTAGCGCTTACAGTAAAAGGGGAACGGACAGAAATCACGCCGTATCTTCAAATTGCTGAAGCCGTTGAGCGCTTTGACTGGCTACGTATCGAGCAACTGATCACGGAAATGGGAATCACACAAGCGGAATTGAGCAAATGTACGTTAGAAGCACACCGTTGGACACAGCGTTTGCAGTATTCGAATACAACTCCCTGATTTAAGTGTACGAAAGGTGGGGGGGATTTACTTTACTGCTGTCACAACGTTTTTTTAAAAAAGTTAACGTTGCGGGCACTTAGTACGATAAATTGTATGACTATGCTGCAACACACACCGTAAAAGATATTTATCTAAAAGAGTAACCACCTACAATCCTGGCAGGGAGAAGGCGGTTACTTTTTTTGTTGGTCGCGATTGCTTTGGCTAGGAATCGACCAAATTGAAAACGTATATTCATTTATTAACAAAGCGAAGGCGCCTTTCAAGGGGTAGCCAACCGAACAACGAAGAGTTCGGTTTGTATAATTTCTGCGTTCTTTGCAGAAATTATACAGTTAATGCCAAGAGGCTATTCCATATAGGTTAAAGGATACCTCATCTGGCTTAGGGCGGGCACTGAAAAAGTACGATTTCCTTCAATATCGTTGATTTCCGTTCCGAGCGGACGCTTTCCGCGGGCACGGCTTCAGCCTCCTCGTCACTGCGTTCCTGCGGGGTCTTCAGCTCGCGCTGTTCCCGCCGGAGTCGCCGCTCTTCACTACAATCAACTAGTACGTACTATAAAAAAGAACTTTTTCAGTGGCTTCGGCTTAGGGCGGGAGGCATCCCCGAGCGCCAAAGCGGATTCAATGGGATTACATATATACGCACTTCATTCCCACCACATACACTTTCACATTCCCATTTCACTTCAATTCACGTAGAATAGGGGTAGGAGCTGATTTAACATTGAAAACAGCAATTGTTACGGATAGCACGGCATATTTACCAGCAGCTTTAATGGAAGAATTGGATATTCATATGATTCCACTAACAGTTGCGCTTAACGGCATTATGTATGATGAAGAAATTGATATTCGTTCAACCGATTTTTACGATAAAGTACGCGGGGATGGACCGCTCCCAAAGACCTCACAGCCGCCAATCGGCAAATTCATTGAACTGTTCGAGTCGTTAAAAGACACATATGACGCGGTCATTTCCATCCATCTATCGAGTGGTATTAGCGGCACATATGCAGGTGCTCAACAAGCCGGTAAGATGGTGGAAGGCATCGAAGTAGTCACATTCGACTCCGAAATCTCATGTTATTTACAAGGATTTTACGTACTCCGTGCGGCAGAACTTGCCAAAGAAGGAGCGTCACCAGACGTAATCATGGCTGAGCTAGATGAAATGAAAAAGACCATGCGCGCTTATTTCATGGTGGACGACCTCACACATCTGCAACGGGGCGGTAGACTTTCCGCTGCACAAGCGCTGATTGGCGGACTTCTTCAAGTGAAGCCAATCCTCCACTTTCAGGACAAAGTAATCGTTCCATATGAAAAAATCCGCACACGTAAAAAAGCGATGAGACGGATTGTGGACATGTTGGTGGAGGATGCAGCGGAAATGCCACTCGAGGCGGCAATCATTCATGCCAACCGACCAGAAGATGCCGAAGTATGGCACGCGGCACTTTCAGCACAGTTGCCAGACGTCAAATTCACCATTAGCCACTTTGGACCCGTCATCGGCACACATCTTGGGGAAGCATCAATGGGACTTGGTTGGGTGAAAAGAAGAACACCATAAAAAGAAACACATTTGGAGGTGTTGCAAATGACCATTACATTCGATCCGTCAGTCAGGGACTTCCTGGCTGGCCGTATTTGGCTTCGCTCGCACACCCCTTTTCCAACTGAAACAATCGACGCACACATCGTTTCCGAGTTTATCAAAACCATTCAAGGCATCCAATCAACCAAAGCATTTGCCAATCAAACACAGTACTTCTGCAACCGATGTGAAAACGACACACAAGCGCGCTTCACAACATTCGACTGTGCAAAATGCGAAGGACCTTGCACCTATTGTCGGCATTGCCTAAAAATGGGGCGTGTGTCAACATGCACTGAACTCATCGTCTGGAACGCAGAACCACCGACCTATCCGACAGACCACATCATCGCTTGGCAAGGTACACTGACAACGCGCCAACAGCAAGCATCTGACGAACTAACACGAAGTAATACAAAACGCATCCCGCATCTCATTCACGCAGTCTGCGGTTCTGGAAAAACAGAAATCTTATTCGAACCAATCCACAAACTGCTGCTAGCAGGTAACCGTGTTTGCATCGCAGCACCCCGCGTAGACGTCATTCTTGAACTCGAACCACGCCTGCGCGCAGCATTTCCGCAAACTGCAATCGAAGCATTATACGGAGGTTCAAAATCAACAACAGAATCCTCACCCCAACTCATTCTCGCAACGACCCATCAGTTATACCGATTCCGTCACGCTTTCGATGCCATTTTTGTCGATGAAGCAGATGCCTTCCCCTACACAGCTGAGGAAACATTGAGACGAGCGGTTCAAAAAGCAGCGAAACCTGGAGCACCCGTCCATTTCGTCACGGCCACACCATCAGACAAACTCCTAGCAGACATCAAACGAACAGGACAAGTGTCAACGATCGACCGTCGCTACCACGGACACCCATTACCCGTTCCGCGGAGTGAGACATTATGGAATTACACGAAACAGATCCAAAAAGGCAAACTACCCAAAAAACTCGCCAACTGGACAGCTGATCGACTTAAGCGGCAAGAACCGTTCCTCATCTTTTTCCATCACATAGGACTCATGGAACAAGCGGAACCATTATTCCAACAGCTAGACGCACGTATTCACGCGGTCCATGCCTCGCACCCAGACCGAAAACAGCACGTCCAAGCACTGCGTGATAAAGAAGTACCTGGCCTTCTCACAACAACAATTCTAGAACGCGGCATCACAATCCCGAATGTTCAAGTTGCCGTCGTCGGGGCAGAACAGCTCATATTCAACAAAGGTGCACTCATTCAAATTGGCGGCCGTGTCGGGCGTTCCGCGCAACGTCCATCAGGTGATTTCGTCCTCTTTCATCACGGCATCACATATGCAATGGACGAAGCGAAAAACGAAATCATTCAGTTGAATAAAGGAAGTGTCCGCACATGAACAGTTGCCAGCTCTGTGAAACGCCGATTGCAGAAAAACCGTCCTGGAAAGCACTACTTGCACTCGAACAACAAACAGAAATTTGCCAAGACTGTTCAAAAAAGTTCCAACGTGCCGACATAAAAGAAGAAGAACCATTTTTGGATCAAATCACTTCACTTTACACATATAACGAAGCAATGCGAGAATACCTGCACCAATACAAATTCCTTCAAGACGTTGCATTAGCAAGCGTCTTCGCGAATGAACTGCGTGCCCTCTTAAAAGGAAACGCAACAATCGTTCCAATCCCGATGCATCCAGAAAGAAGAATTCAGCGGACATTTGCTCATGTTGATGAACTATTGAAAATTGCACGTATTCCTTTTACGCATCTACTTGAAAAAACAGGAACTGAAGCAATGGGCGAGAAATCGAAGGCTCAACGTCTTGCGATGGAGCCTTTATTCAAATTGAAACAGGGAACGGCAATTCAACCAAGCACGTACATACTAGTAGATGATATCTATACAACCGGTACTACGCTCCGTCATGCGGCTACTGTCTTAAAAGAGGCAGGTGCCACACGTGTCGATGCGGTTACACTAATTCGAGCTGAGCAATGAATTAATAGGAGATGAACAATATGGCTGAACTACGAGACTGCCCGAAATGTGGCGATTTTTTTAACTATACGGGTTTACGGGACGTTTGCGCGAAGTGCGCTGTGAGCGAAGAAAAAATGTATGAAGAAGTTTATCGTTTCTTAAGACGACGTGAAAACAGGGCGGCAACAATTGAACGGATAGTTGAAGCAACGGGCGTAACGGAAACTTTACTTCACCAATGGGTACGTAAAGGCCGACTTCAGCCTGCATTATTTCCGAATCTTGGTTACCCATGTGACAATTGCGGCAAGCTGACGAACACAGGGAAGTTATGTGTTGGTTGTACAGCTGACATTAAAAATGAGCTTAGAACGTTTGAGGCGGCGAAGGAATTCAGAGAAGCGGTCGACGCAAATGACAAAGCAACTTACCATGCAGATCGTAAACTAAAATAAAAATGAACCGGTAGTTTTCGGACTAACCGGTTTTTTCGTTCGAAAGACCCTAAACGTTTACGAACTTATGCCGAAATAAAGAATAGAGCATAACGTAGTGCATAAGCTACTAACGAAAGGAGCGAGAATAAATGAAAATCCAAAAATTTAATGTACCTGCCGTCAACCCGTACAAAACAAACCAGTTAAAAGCGGAACAGTCAGAGCAGAAAACGAAAATGAAAACCGATAAACTCGAAATTTCATCCGAAGCAAAAAAACTTTCGGAAACGTCCACATTTACAGTGGGGCGCAATGAGCGTGTCCAAGAACTAAAAGCGCAAGTCCAAGCGGGAACATACGAAGTCAATCCTGAACAGCTCGCCTCCAACTTGGTTAAGTACTTCAAACCGTAAAAACTGATTGGATGAAAGTAGGAGGAAAACATGTCTATCACAACCATCCTGACGTCACTTAACAACCTGGAAAAACTTCATAGAAGCTTACTCCGGATCGCGTACGACAAGACGGCAGTTATCAAAAACGGCGACATGGAAGGACTCGATCAATTGTTGAAAGACGAGCAATCCCATTTGGCAGCTATCATCCAAATGGATGGCATCAGACAACGGGATGTGGCGCAGTATTTGGCTGATCAAGGACGATCAGCATCACTCAATCCTACCGTCACCGACTTGCTCGACGTCGTACCGGAAGCGGACAACAAAAGCCTTGAGGAGGCGAGGGACCGTCTCCTGCATGCGATTCACGACTTGAAATGGCAAAATGATCTGAACCAGAAGCTGACCTACCAGTCCCTTCAGTTCGTGAATCTGTCGCTGGACATAGTCCGACCACGTTCGGAATCAGTTAACTACTCAAAAACCGAAATCAGCGGACAAAAAATATCAAAAGAACAACCATCTTTTGATTCAAATGCCTGAGGGGGAAAATAATGTCTACATTTATGGGACTTGAAACAAGCAAACGCGGCTTGTTCACACAGCAATCCGCTCTGTATACAACAGGACACAACATCAGTAACGCCAACACACTCGGCTACTCACGACAGCGTGTCAATATGGAAGCAACAGCAGGATTCCCTGGCACGGGCCTAAGTGCCGGCACAATGCCCGGATTCCTCGGAACAGGTGTCCAAGCGGGCTCTATCCAGCGTATTCGTGATGGTTTTGTCGACCAGCAATACAGACAAGAATCCAATAAACTAGGTTACTGGGATTCTCAAACAAAAGCGATTTCTCAAATGGAAGATGTCTTGAATGAACCTTCTGCATACGGGCTTCAGAAATCACTCAGCGAATTTTGGCAATCGTTGCAGGACCTTGCCGTCAACCCTGAAAACGGGGGTGCACGCGCGGTTGTCGTACAGCGCGGTCAAGCAGTTGCCGATTCATTCAACCACATGCACAAATCATTGACAGAAATCCAGACAAACCTTGGTACAGAAATTGATGTATCTGCAGGTCAAGTCAACTCCATCCTTAAACAGATTTCAGAGCTAAATACACAAATTCAGCAAGTCGAACCAAACGGCTATTTACCGAATGACTTGTACGATGCTCGCGATGCACTTTTGGATGAACTATCCGGCTATTTCCCGATTGAAACGAACTATGAAAAATCGGGTGGACGGGCATCGGCGGTTGCTGAAGGTTCGGTGACAGTGACATTGAAATTGAAAGACGGAACGAAAGTGGAACTAGTCAATGGCAGTGAGCATGCAAAGTTAGAAACGAATCCATCTTCTCTTCACGACGTTTCAACGAATGAGAATAACTCAATTACAGGTTTGAAAATAACTCAACCTAATGGAACGACAGTAGATGCGAAACATTCAAATCTCCTTGATGTAGGAAAAGTGAAGTCACTGATGAATGCATACGGAACTGTAGATACAGATACAAATGGAGTTCCGATTCCAGATACAACTAAAGGTCTTTACCCTAAAATGATTGCTGAGTTAAACAAAATTGCTGCAGCTTTCGGAGATCAGATGAACATCGTTCATACAAGTGGAACAGATATCAATGGAGTCAAAGGTGGTAATTTCTTTGATACAAAAGGTCCTGGTCCATTTACAGCCGGTAATATTTTTGTGTCTGAAGCCCTCATGAAAGATTCTAATTTACTCGCGGCATCGGACTCTACAGGGGCTGAAGAGGGGAACGGTAAGAATGCAAAAAATCTTGCGAATGTTCAGTTTGCCGCTTCCGCAACACTAGGCGGATCAACCCTCCAAACCTACTTCCAAGGTGTAATAGGCCAACTTGGAGTAGACGGCCAACAGGCCGAACGCATGACATTCAACTCGGCAACACTACTTGGTGCAGTCGAACACAGACGTGCTTCCATAAGTTCCGTTTCCTTAGATGAAGAAATGACAGATATGATCAGATTCCAACAAGCATACAACGCATCCGCTCGTATGATTACCGTCGTCGACGAAACCCTCGACAAAATTATCAACGGCATGGGCCGAGTAGGAATGTAAGAAAGGAGCAATCATCTCAATGCGCGTAACTCAATCGATGCTATCCAATAACATGCTTCGGAATCTTACCACGAGCTACAATAAAATGGGCAAGCTGCAAGACCAGCTCAATACAGGTAAAAAAGTAAATCGCCCATCAGACGATCCCGTCGTTGCCATGAAAGGTATGGCCTACCGCACACAAGTGGATAAAGTTGCCCAATACCAACGTAACCTAGGTGAAGTCAATAATTACCTTGATAGCTCAGACGATGCACTTGATAAAGTCGGACAAGCCATGCACCGCGCGAAAGAACTTGTTACAAGTGCAGCGAATGGGACAATGACACCAGAAGATAAAGAAAAGGTGCAAAGTGAGCTCAATCAGTTGCGTGAACAGATTCAAGACATGGCGAATACAAAAGTCGGAGATAAGTATATTTTCAGTGGTACGAAAACCGCTACCCCTCTTTATGATAAACAAGCAGGTGGATACCCGGCTGTAGACCCAAATAATCCATCGGCATTTGAAAAAAGTGTCGATATTGAAGTTTTTGACGGTGTTACATTGAATGTAAATGCAAATGTGTTAAATCTATTTAAAGAAATCGATGACATGTTTGGCGAATTCGCTAATCCCGACACAGATTTCAGTGCTGCAATTGCACAAGTCGACGCCAATATGGACAAGGTCCTAACAACACGTGCAGACATCGGTGCTCGCCAAAACCGAGTTGAAATGATGGGGAATCGCTTGGATTCTCAAGAAGCCTCTGCCAAAAAACAAATGAGCGAAAACGAAGACATTGATTACGAAAAAGTAATCACTGATATGCTGACACAAGAATCAATCCATCGTGCAGCACTTTCTGTAGGTTCACGTATTATCCAACCATCACTTGTAGATTTCTTACGATAAACTCAACCGGGTGCCAGACACTGACATCCATTCGCGTCCTACAGCGAATTGTGGCAGTGCCTGGCACCCTTTGCAATACCTAATAAAATCCCTGAAAGCGTTTGGACAACCTCCAAACGCTTTCTTTAGAAGGTGACATATTGAACATCCCACAACTTCAAGTAACAACAACAAAAGCACAACTAGGTCTTACTACCCGAAGACCAGTCCAAGAAATTGAGCAACCAGGTGCAACACTAGATATCCAACAACCACAAGCCGAAATGACAATCAATACAACGAAGTCCAGACTATCGATTGATACAACGGAAGCCCGAGCAGACATGGACTTAAAAAGTGCTGCCCGCCGTACTGAAGAAGTTGCACAGTATGCCCGATCTGAAGCATCTAATGGAATCGCTCGCCGTGCACAAGACGGCATAGAAATGATGATGATTGAAAACGGGGGGAATCCAATTCAGTCATTTGCCGAAAGAGCACTTAGACAACCATATAGCAGTCTAAGCATCAAGTTCATCCCGTCCTATGGCAGTGTCAAAGTTTCATTTGAACCCGGAAGTGTGGATATTCGAGTAGAGCCTCAAAAAGTGATTAACAACAGTAATGCGAACAAGCCGATGCATACATACACACCAGGAAAAGTAACGGCAGAGTTGCTCCAAAAACCATCGATCGAAATTGACTGGAAAGTCTAACTAACATACTCGGTGCCAACATATCCAGGTGCCAAGAAGACACCGGGTGCCAGACACTGACATCCATGCGTATTCCTTAGCGGACTGTGGCAGTGCCTGGCACCCCATAAAGGAGAAAAAACCTATGAAAATCCAATCCGCAATCCTAGGAGAAGTAGAAGCACTAGAATCCGAAATCCTTACATTTGACAACGGATTACCAGGCTTCGAAAATGAAAAGAACTTTATACTACTCTCTATCGAAGGAAACGAAGTCTATCAGATTCTCCAGTCAATAAATTCAAAAGAAGTAGGTTTTGTAACAGCAAATCCCTACTTATTCATCAGTGACTATACGTTCGACTTAGACGAATCAACCGTAGAAGCCCTCAACATAGAATTCGAAGAAGATATAATTGTCTTAACAATCGTTACAGTCAAAGAACCTTTCAATGCCTCCACTGTAAACTTAAAAGCACCCGTCATCATCAATACAAAATCCAAAATAGCAAAACAATGCATACTGGAAAACGCGGACTATCCAATTAGATATTCCATTGACGTACAGATGCAGAAAGACAAGGGGTGACGGAATGCTCGTATTATCTCGAAAAAAAGGCGAATCCATTTGGCTTGGCGATCAAATCGAAATTACCATCAGTGAAGTAAAAGGCGATCAAGTCCGGATTGCCATCAATGCACCTAAAAACGTCACCATTCTACGCGGAGAACTAATAAAAGAAGTATCAGAATCCAACACCGAAGCCGTTAAAATAGACGGTTTCATGGACTTTCTCAAAAACGAAAAGAAATAAACCACAAGCCCGGGTGCCAGTTACCGACACAATTTACGATTTTTGAATTGTGACGGCAGCTGGCACCCGATTTTTAAAAAAATATCTTTTCTATTAAACATTCTAAAAGTGAATCCGATAATAGTATTGTAGCGAGGAAAACGGGGTCCGGCCGGCCCGGTCTCCTCGGTATAAAAAATGTGCTCACAAGGACGTGAGCAACATACATTCAAGGAGGAAATTATAATGAGAATTAATCACAACATTGCAGCACTTAACACACACCGTCAGTTGAACAGTGCAACTACTGCACAGTCTAAATCTATGGAGAAACTTGCTTCAGGTCTTCGTATCAATAAAGCTGGGGACGATGCAGCTGGTCTTGCAATTTCTGAGAAAATGCGTGGACAGATTCGCGGGTTAGACCAAGCTTCTAAAAACTCACAAGATGGAATCTCTATGATTGCAACTGCTGAAGGTGCGCTAAATGAAACACATGATATTCTTCAACGTATGCGTGAACTATCTAACCAATCAGCAAACGGAACTGCGACAGATGCAGACCGCACAGCTATGCAAGATGAATTAAATAATTTAACTTCTGAAATTAACCGTATTGGTAATACTACAGAGTTCAATACACAAAAGGTGTTAAATGGTGGAATTGGTTCTAATGATGGCGCTAAGATTGAAAAAGCAGATAGTGCTAAAGTAACAGCAGCAGCGGTTGCAACAGCTGGTACTACTGGTGCTTCATTAACTGTTGATAATATTACTTTTGATCTTTCAGGAGTTAAAGTTCGTGATACAGCACAAGAAGCAACGGATGCAGGATTAGCGAAAACTGCTGCGGATCAAGAAAAAACAGATGCAGATGCAGCTTTAGTTCTTGCTCCAACGGATCAAACAGTTATAGACAGAGTAGCTGCAGCAGAAGCAGGAGTTACAGCGGCGGCGGCGGCGGTCGTGGTAGCTGATGCGAATGATCTTGATACTGATTTTGCTGCTAAAGAAGCAGTAAAAGAACTAGGGAACAAAACATCTGGTGGAACAAAGCTATCTGAATTAGTGGATATTTCTACTGATGGAGCGGGTAAATTAGTATTCACAGCAAAATCAACAGGTGCTTCAAGTTCTATTGAATTTAGTGCAGATGATGCAGCGTTAGGAATAACCAAGGCTAGTGATAAGGGCGTAGGACAACCGTCTACTGTAGAACGTACTGGTATCGAAGCTACAACAGCACTAGGAGGAACTACTGCTGGAAATACTGTAGTTAAAGACTCAACTTTCACGGTTGCTGTAGGTAGTGAAAGTGCTGTAACAGTTACATTAAAAGAAGGTAAAACATACGATACTGGTAATGCAGACGCTAACGTAGCAAAAGCAGCATCAGCAGAACTAATTAAGGATTTGAATGCAGCATTACAAGAGGCAGGATTATCGGACAAGGTAACTGCATCTATATCTAAAGATAATAAAGTTCAATTTATTTCTGAAACAGGAAAAGACATTAAGCTAGGTGAAGGAACTAATACACCATTAGCAGATATTGGAGTTACTGTAGCAACTGACGTAGTTAAAAATATTGGTCAAGTAACTGGTCCTGGTGCACAAGGTACTGGTTTCAATACAAAATTCCAAATCGGTGCTAACACTGGACAAAGCATGTCTCTTCAAATTAATGACATGCGTTCTGCTGCACTTGGTATCACTGGTAATTCCGGACAAGCTGGATTTACTACTTCTAATTCAGTAACAAACGGTACAAGTGATATTAAAGCTGAATCTGCTTTAAATATCTCTAATAAAGAGGATGCTTCAAAATCAATTGCAGTTATTGATAAAGCAATTGCTAGTGTATCATCTGAACGTGGGAAACTCGGTGCTGTTCAAAACCGTCTTGAGCACACAATCAATAACTTAAACACATCTTCTGAAAACCTAACTGCTGCGGAATCTCGTATCCGTGACGTTGACATGGCGAAAGAAATGATGGAACAAACTAAGAACTCAATTCTTAGTCAAGCAGCACAAGCAATGTTGGCTCAATCCAATCAAATGCCTCAAGGTGTTTTACAACTTTTGAGATAATGATTCGAAGGGCGTCTTATCTGGTAACGGATAAGAGCACAACTGGGTGAATTGCTGGAACTTCCTAAAGCCTCATCAACCACAACGTAACTGGAAACGGTCAGCGTGATGGTCTGAAAATGATGAGGATGAAACAATGGATAATCAGCAGCCAAGCTCCTGTGAGGAAACTCTGGAGAAGGTTCAACGACTAGGATATACCGCCTAAGGCTTCACGGCTATGACGATGAAATCCGTAGGACAAGCAACACTGTCCGAAGCGCCCAGCCCCAAACAGATAATGCTGTGGGTGAAGATATAGTCTATTCTATGATCGAAAGACATAGCGGCAAAGCAAGCCAACCAACAACCACAAGGCGTACTTCAACTTTTACGTTAATCTGGTTAATAAAACGCGGTCCGGGATTCCGGACCGCGTTTTTACTAGTTAAGATCACATATAAATTGTGAACAATTAATTATAAGAAAAAGTTATTCTTAAGTACTTGTCAATTTTGAAACAATAGATTGCCTTTGTGACTGATAATATATTTGGAAGCGGATATTCAATATATATAGACGCTTTAAGAGTTTATTTAAGGAATTCTTTAAATAAAATAAAAATCTGAAAAACGGGATGTGTTGAGCCAAATGTTAACCACGTTACAACTTAAAGATATAATTGTTGGTCAGACTGATGCTAAGCATGAACTCTTAACCAATAATCCAGTAGAAAAGAAGATTTTTCAAGAGTCATATGTTATACCAAGTAACATTTTATTAGAGGAATTTATTAAAGGGAAGAAATATTTTGTAACTGGCCTTAAAGGAATTGGTAAAACGGCGCTTTTAAGATACATAGATTTAGAAGTAGAGGAATCTATCGGGGCTGCAACTTCATTTATTCTCTTTAAAAGTCATTTCTCAGATCAGGACAAAAAAGATATCACCCGAGCTTCCAATATGACCGTGGTAGAGAATAATGTAGACGATAATGAAAGTAGTTACATTGATATATGGAAATGGTTCTTTTATCGACATATCGTATCTTTAGTCGTAGAATCGGAAAAACCAATATTTGTACGAGATAAAAACTGGGATAAATTCAAAGCTGTGGTTACGGCACCGAACATAGGAAATGAAGAATCGGGAATTAAAAGATTACTTCCCAAACTAAAAAGGGGATCTTTTGAAATAGGTGCAGGATTAGATGGGGTTTCTGGAAAATTAGGTCTTGAATTTGATTGGGAAGATCAACAAAAAACTAAGGTGAAATTTAATAGTTTAGTAAAGCAAGCTGATAACTTATTCAAAGAACTACTTTCAGCAAGCGGAGCATTGTATCTCTTTATTGACGAATTAGAGCTATCAATATCAAGTCAGAAGCAGTTTATGCGAGATACTAAATTGATAAGAGACTTAATTATAGCAATTCATGAAATCAACACTATATGCAGAATGAAATCATATAACATAACATTAATTGGGGCAATTAGGTCTGAAGTATTAACATCTATGGGAACTGCGGGGCATGAAATAAACAAGATAACTGAAGACTTCGGCAAACCAATTAATTGGCATAAATCATCGGGTAGTGTTGTAATGCACCCATTAATTCAAATGATTATAAAAAAGCTTATAGTGTCAGAAAAGCATAATCAAGTAGAGCCTACCGAAGATTCAACTAATCTTTTTAAGAAGTATTTTCCTGACTTTTTACATGAAAGAACTGCGCAAGAGTACTTGCTTAATCAAACTTGGTACCGGCCGAGAGACATAGTTAGATTACTAACTTTTGCAAAGGAATACTATCCCAATGAAGAAAAGTTTACGCAAAAGGTCTTTGATGAAACAAGGAAGGCCTATTCAGAGGCTTCTTGGGTAGAATCATCTGAAGAACTTGCTGCAAAATATACTATTAATGAAATTAAGGGTATAAAGCAATTGTTTTTGGGAATATCAAATCCATTTACATTTGAACAAATCAAACAAAGAAGCCAAGAACTTAGTGATTTGTATAGCGAGTTAAGTGAACTTCTAGAGAAGAATAAATTAGGAAGTATTTTATCAGATTGTTATAGAATTGGAGTCATTGGAAATACAGGACAGAAAGTAAGGTTTGCTTATCGCGGGGATGATGAAATCATGCTTGATAAACAAATCCAACTTCACCGTAGCTTGTGGCCATATCTACAAGTAGAGAAAAATGAAAGTTTCAATTACAAGCCAAAGCCCAGAGCTAAACAATATACTAGAAAAAAATAAATTACGGTTGCTTACTACTAACACAGTTTTGAGGTCAGAGATCTAGCTAGGAGATGTGTGAAATAATTAATGCCGCCCGAAGCGTTCGGTCTCTGCATAGCAACTTGAACAACAATCGGAAGGCGTACTTCAACTTCTTAAGTGAAGTGATGGTTGCGTGTCCATCACACGATTCAGACACAATTCTGAGTTGTTCCTTCCGTGAAACTTTCATGTTTGCTGAAATAAACATGGAAGTTTCGTGCATAGGCACCACACAATAGCCTTGCATGAATTAAATTTCTTTAAAGTCATATTATACCAATGATTGGACACAAAAAAGGGGATGTGGTAGCGTGACAACTATTTCCCTTTTTTTTACATCAATTAATTATTTTTCAAAAAATGGTCTTTGGAAATCGGACTTACTATCGCAAAATTTTCACCAAAATCTAGTTCTTTTATTGGTCTGTCTCGCGCTTTTTGTCTTCCTCTACTTGGCTTTTTTTTACGGTTTACTTCTTTTTGAACCTTTTCCCATGGCTCCAATAAATAGTGTTGGATAAGGCTGTAAAACGCCCACGCTGTCTGTGTTGATTGCTTTTCGACGCGCATGATTTCAACCAACCCTACCGTAATTAGAGCAATGAAAAGCTGGTTCCAGATTCCTTTAGGGGAGTGGCTGAACAGGTGATCTAGCTTGATATGCTGCTTAAGCCACTTGAAGAAAAGCTCGATGTACCAACGACTTTTATACATGTCCAATATTTCTTTCTCAGTCAAATCCAATCGACTGGTTAGCAGGCGATATATGGAACCTTCCTTGTCAGTAAACTCTAACAGTCGCAGTATTTCCGGGCGGGTTAGTATGGAGACAAGGTCAAACCGTGTGACATTTTCTTCGGTTGGAGTCCTTGATTGTAAAACTTCAACTTTGAAATCTTTCCGCACCCTGACTATGAAATCTATACTGCGCTCTAGCCAGCCACCCATTTTTGTTTTATGGCCATAGCCCCTATCCATAATATAAGTCGCATATTCAGCATCAATGAGATAATTAACCGCATCAATATCTGCGACATTGGAAGTGGATGGAATCATCTTTTCAGGGAAAACTTCCGTTGCAGAAGCAACTGCTAATCGGAGATGTAGCTTTACCCCGCTAGAATCCTTACTTACGGCGGTCCAAGTAGATGCATTTTGCGGCAACTTGATATGAGTGGAATCAATTAATTTTAGGATTCCAATATTAGCGCTAATACCAGCGGTTTTACCACGTACCATCCAGTATCGTTTCGTGACCGATCCCAGCAAATCCGCCAATGCCGATGTGTCTAACTTCGCAAGTCGCCGACTCAGCTGAGATCCGCTAATAGAATCCAGCTCCAATTCAATCAAGATAGCCGGTTTAGCGCGGATTCCTTGTTCGATTTCCTCCCAACTTCTCCAACGGAATAGAGTTGCAAGAATCATGGATTTGACTAATGCGTATTCTGATAACTTGTCATAGTCATAATTGACTAATGGACACGCCAATACGCTCCGGGGCAATAGAGATAAGTATTGACGAAAGACGATGTCTTGGTCTACACTTTTCATATGAAATGCTCCTTCATTTGTAGTGTAGGGAACTGATTTGGTTGTCAGTATCTATTCTACAGAAGGAGCATTTTTTTGTATAATCATACAGATCACTATACTTATAAAGGTTATAATTACTTTTATTTACTGTCGCGCAAGGCTATTGGGCACCACACACACCTAATGATTTTGGCATTGTGACAGAAAGAGCCAGCAATGGAAAGTGATTGGTTAGATTCTCACACGAATATCTGATTCTACTTTTATTATGCAATTGGTGCGAATTTGCTGAACAGCTCCTTGTACAGATATACGAAATTTTATTGTTTCATTCACAGGTACGGTTCACTACACACTTTTTTTAATCTGCGCATAACACGTCATCCGTTACGCATCCCCCTTTACTAAAGTCTAATTCGAACGGCTTTGGCGGACTGCTTTCTGGCAAGTCACTGACCCTCGATTCTTCCCAATAGTTTTCAAAATTCGTTGCATTGAATAACGTGGAAGGCCGTAAATACTTCTGCCAATGTGGATCATCCAGCTAATTCTTAGCCTTAGTGTCAATGACTTTTTTACACTTCCTCTTGAGTTGATTTTGCCGCCGTCGATGGCGCATGTTGCACCGCCTGATATTCCATATGTGTATATATTTTTAGTTTTTCTGGAGTGCAGGCACCCACACAATCATTTCAGCGATAGTAAAACCCTTCAACGGCTACATCATAATTCATAAAAGCCTCGCTGAATAAAGCCTTGCCGATGAGTTCGCGCAAAACACCTGAATAATAGCCGGGCAGATTCCGAACTTTTTTCTGTTTGGTTGTTTGAACCGCAATACGAAGGGCATGCATGGCTAATTGCTCGAACAGTTCTCCTTTGTCTTCGTGAATACTAAATTTCAGCATTTGCAGGGACTGTTTCCGGTAGACGCCGTAAAAATTACGTGCTAATTTACTTTCTCCGATTGTTGAAGAAAGAAGAGATTTCATTTTACCGAAAAGTGTAGTAGGCACAATTTCCGTAGGAGACGTTCTTTTAAGGTCTTTAGGTTTTATCGCTTTAGAAAGAAAAGCTTTGGTTTGCGGTTTAGCGGGTTCCACCTTACTGCCAAGAGGTTTTTCAGTACTCTCTGGGGTGTTCAATTTCGACTGGTCATTAGTAGGTTTAATGACGTAAATATTAGCGCCTAGACCGCTCATAACGGGGCGGATATAGTGAATGCGTTCGATGATTTCGAGCTTTACTAATTTGCGGATGGCGCGTCGAACAGTTGCATTTGATTTCTTGATAGCCTTTTCGATGGTTTCGTGTTTCAAGTGGGCAGCGCCGTATTTAACGGAGTAACGACGAATCATATCGAGAACAGCCCGCTCTGTTTGGTTCATATCGTTCCAGTGCGTAAGTACATGTTGTCTTGTTGCCGCGTCTAGATCGTGTTTGTTTGTGAAGTATGCGTATTCAGATAGGTAAGTTGTCATAAAGAATATCCCCTTTATTCTTTATATAGAAGAAAAGTGGGGGAAAGGGGACATTTTCATGGGGAATTTTTTTAATTCAACAATTCGGGAAAACGACGATTGCTTAGGGGGCAGAATCTGGACGTCGAACTACTCAGACGATACGTATAATTGCGTAGTAATAAAAAGGTGAGAAGACGTTTACCTGTTTATCAATTCCGATTTATTATTATACTATTTTGTGAATTATTCATTGAAGTTTCGTACACAGATGCATCATCATTATACTTGGCGATGCCATTGAAATAGAGATAACAAAACCAGCGGATAGCCATGTATAGATATCCGCTGGTTAGTATCCAATTAAATCGATTTTAACTTGTAGGCTGTTTTTTTAGTCAATTTTTTGACGGTGCAGTAGGGTATCCATACCAACATTGGGAAGAGGGCGGATGCGCCGAAGAGAGTTATGTTCGTTGGTGCATCGATACCTTCCTCGCTAACTGAAAGGATAGTCCACGAGAATCCTAAGATAATGACCATAAGCGAAAAGGTAATCATGTAAAAACAGCGCAAATAACTTCGCAGGCAATAGAAGAATAGAAAACCGCCCAAAGTGAAAATAAGTAGGCTGGGAATCATGCTGTCTACCAGAAAGGGGATAGTCTTCCCGAGCTTTGTCAAACAAAATGCAGCTAAAAACATCAGCATGGAAACAAGCCAAATGGTAGGAATCCAAGTCTTAAAAGTATGTTTCTGCCTTGCTTTTTTAAGCTCGGGATCTTTAGCTTCTTCTTCCGCACGTAGTTTTACCTCTTTATCCTTCCACTTTGTCCAAACTTTAGGTACGGCGGTAAGCCAAGTGCCTGAAAACGGGAAGTCAATTGGATCCTCGATATATATTTATTAATTAGATGAAAAGTTCTTTACTGCTATTCAACTAACAGCGCAGTGGCAACCGTTGGTTTATTTCACCAATGAAACGCTTACATAACAATCGCGCCCCCTTGCGGAACAACTTTATCGACGTGATTACATTTCTTATGTAGTTAAAGAATTAGGCTGTTCGATACCTTTAGTTAACAAGTGTCTGAGAGATGAATCACCTGTCCAAGGGGAGTTCGACTAACTCGGACTGATTATGGTATTGCGACGGAACTGCAAAAAGTCGGACCAAATTAGAAAACATTACTTATTCAATACAAAAAAATTCCCGTAACTTCTACTAAAAAAATAGAAGTTACGGGAATTAACAATTTATGGTTTTTTATTCTCTCTTATTAATCGGTCTTATCTAGATTCAGTTGTATATACTAAAGCCCAAGTCATATTTAATATAATACCTCGCCCTTTGTTTGCATTATCCATATCATTAGCAAGGTTAAAAAGATATGCCGATGTAACACCACTCACAGCAGCAAAGCCAACACCAAAGAAAGGAAGGAAAAGCGTTCCAGCCCCAATCAATGCTGTATCAAACCCTGCAGCATTAGTGCTTTTAACAGCAGCTTTAGTTTGTGCGTTAGTATATGTAGCTTTTTCTCCCCACCAGAATTTTTCTGAAGTATATCCCTTACTAGCAAATGTCGTCATCTGATTAGAAGTTATAGATAAATCATCATTAATTGTAAGTTGTCCAGATCTTACTTGCGTATTAATTCTTTCGAACTGTTTTTCCAATTCTTCTACGTTGTTTTCAATATATACATCTCTTGGGATATTATTATCTACATATAATAAGCCTTGATCATTTTTATGTACATAAGGTGCTACTTCTAAAATAGAACTTGAAGCATCATTGGTTAATGTAGCTCCTGTTGAAACTAATGCTTCTCTAACTTCATTTGAAGGATTTTCGCTTGCGTGTGCAGATGGTGCTAGAGTTCCACCTAGAGATCCTAAAGTCAACATTGTTGATAAACCTAAAATAAGTGTCTTTTTCATTTTATTACTCCCTTTTCCATATAATGGACTAATTTTCATTACATGTGTAATATTACCATAGTAAAAAATGGAATGTATTACTTTTTTTGAAAACGAATCCAAAGTATCACTTGTAATCTCTATTTCTCTTTTTAAAAATTAACTTGTGACTTTAGTTGGGGAAAACGACGCATTGCACTAAATGTTCTTCACAAACGGCTCCCGTTAGTTTAATACTGCTTCTACATAATTAATCGTAATGCATCAACCACAACGAATAAAAGTAACAACAAAGAGCCTAAGGAGAAGATCCTCCACAGTAAACTTTGTGTTCTTTTATATTCACGTAATCCTATTGTAAATAACATTATACTAATAAATATTAGCATCAATGGTGATAAGTTGTAGTTTTCCGTAACCTTACTGTAAACACCGGTTATAAGAACAAGAATCGCAATAATTATTTGAAATATCAATAAAATATCAAACTTTTTTTCTTCCATTTTTTAAACCTCCCACTGAGAATGTGTCATCTTCAAAATATAACTTATTTAAACTAAGCTGGGACCCGTTAGCTGAAGAACTATTATAATAGTATCATAGTTATGCTTATTATAATGTTGCACGTTTGACGGATCATCACACCTTTATTTGTTTATAAACGACTTAATTGTAAAATATACAACTTTATTGTCATTTTACTTGATTTTAAAACTCTCATCAATAAAAGAAAAAATCGTCTTCAGGAGAATTGGATCCCTAGAAGACGATTTTTTAGTATACAACTTTATTGTGTTGTGTATCCGACTTTAATGTCACCGGACAGTGATAAGAAAAATAATTGTATATTTAGTAAAGATCCTTTTGTCAAGTAAAGATCTTTTTTGTTATATCATAATTACTTGTTGGATCGGTAATTTACTATAGGGGGCAGTCCATTCCACCGATTCAATTTTACTGTTGAACAACGTAAAGGTAGACAAATGATTATTGTGCCAAGATACCCTTTTTAAATTGCGAAGGCAACCCCTGGTAATCCAAAAACCTAATGGGATTAAGATGAACAGTATTAACAGCCAGATTATTGATTCGTCATATAAAGCACAATGGGTACCGCAACAAGAGCAGCCCCGAATAGAGCGCCGATAGTAATTACAATTAGATAAAAAATCCACCAGAATGGTTCCATTTTCGGTTCCTTATATGTATGAACAATCGTTTTTTCTTCCATAATGCCCCCTTCATACTAATTCATTTCTATCTAATCTACGAAACGAGGATAAAAAAGTTTCATTAATGTTTAAGGGATCTCCAAAAAATAGGTGTCTGCACATGGAAATATACTATAATTTTATGTAGCTAAAGTGTCGCGTACCTATGTAAAAAAACTATACGATAAATTTACTACAATTGAATAATAAGAGTGAAATCAGAAATTCGTATGAAAATCTTTGTACTATGAATACTTATCCAAAGGTGTGAATTGTTCGTCATTGTGTCATGCACAGGTACGGTTCACTATTCTAGAACAACAATATTGCTTTTCTAATTGTGCTAACGGACAGTTTAGTGAAATAAAAGTGTTGAAAAGAAAAAGTTGAAACAAAAAAGCATTCTATATTAAATGCTTTTCATCTTTATCGTAATTGGGTTATGTACTGGAGTGTATTAATATGCGGTCTAATACTTTTCCAACAGACGGCATGAAGTAATTAAGTATTAGTCCCCCTAAACAAACGGTTAATAAAGTCCCGACGCCAATTGGTCCATTAAAAATCAGTGCCATTATCAAAAATACGAGATAAATGAATGTTCTCGAAAAAAATATAGTTTTTCTGGTTAATTCTTGTATGATTAATGTTAATCGGTCAACTGGGATCGGTGCAAAATTTGTGTGTAAATATGTTGCAGTACCTAATCCAATGACAACTAAGCCGATTCCGAAACAAACAACTTTGCTGTACCATAATTCAGGTGTTATCAAATCGTGTAATAAAAAAAGCCAAATATCAATGCCAATACCCGTAATAAATGCTGTTAACAACCCCACAACTTCTGGTCTTTGTCTTTTTAAAAATGAATTACAACATATCAATATTAAAGCCATTATTACTTCCCAACTTCCCACAGTAAGCCCCACGTTTATGGACAGTCCTACCAAAAGTGCATCAAAAGGTGAAGTTCCAAGGTCTGATTGTATAGTCAAGGAAATACCAAGGGTTAATATTAAAATTCCTAATACAAAAAAAACATATTTCACTTTATTCAACCTCTTTTCTTTTTTGTTGCAAATGCAATAAATTCAAGTTAGACTGAACGTATACTACTAATGTTGTATTTGCAACAAAAATATATTTAAGGGAGTAATTATGAAGGAAATTCTACGTGAGATTGGAATGATAGCGAGGGCATTAGATTCTATAAGTAATATAGAATTTAAAGAATATGACCTTACAAAAGGGCAGTATTTATACCTTATTCGAATATGTGAAAACCGGGGAATCATTCAAGAAAAGTTAGCTGAAATGATAAAAGTAGATCGAACAACGGCAGCTCGTGCAATACAAAAACTTGAAATTAATGGCTTTATTGAAAAAAAGGGAGATGCACATAACAAAAAAATTAAAAAACTCTTTCCGACAGAAAAGGGAGAAAATGTTTATCCTTTCATAAAAAAAGAAAATGATTATTCCAATATCATGGCATTAGAGGGGTTTTCCGAGGAAGAAGCAGAAACCACTTTCAATCTACTCCAAAGAATAAGAGAAAATGTAGATAAAGACTGGGGATTTGTAAAAAAGGGAAACAAGAGAATTTATTGATTACATAAAGGAGCGATATATTCAAATGACTATAAATATAAAAAAGTGTACCCTCAAAGATTCCCGCGAACTTCAAGAAATTAGTCATGAAACGTTTAATGAGACATTTAAGCATCAAAATTCACCCGAAAATATGGATGCCTATTCGGAAAAGGCGTTTAACTTAAAACAATTAGAAGAAGAACTATCCAATTCTTCATCGCAATTCTTTTTTGTTTATTTTAATGATGAAGTCGCTGGATATTTGAAGGTCAACACGGATGATGCTCAGTCTGAAGAAATAGGCGACGAATCACTTGAAATTGAAAGGATTTATATTCGAAACAAGTTTCAAAAACATGGGCTTGGGAAGTGCCTCCTAAATAAAGCGATGGAAATTGCGATGGAACGTAAAAAAAATAAAATCTGGCTAGGTGTATGGGAAAAGAACGAAAATGCAATTGCCTTTTATAAGAAAAAGGGTTTTTTTCAGACGGGAGCCCACTCTTTTTATATGGGTGATGAAGAACAAGTCGACTTTATAATGACCAAAACACTCATATAACTTTTTGGAAAGGTGGATCACTATGTATATTCCAAAATATTTTAAAGTCAAAGATGTTGATGAAATTTGGAGTTTTGTTCAAAAAAACTCCTTTGGCACGATTGTTACAACAGAACAAGGGAAACCAATTGCCACTCATTTGCCATTGCAGTTAATTAAAGAAGAAGATTCTTACTATATAACAGGGCATATGGCTTATGGAAACCCTCAGTGGAGAACATTCGAAACCTGTGAAGATGTATTGGTTATGTTCCAAGGACCACATGCTTATATCTCTTCTTCCTGGTATGAAAAGGAAAATGTCCCGACGTGGAACTATCAAGCTGTCCATGTATATGGTATAGCCAGCATTTTGGACGAAGAAGAGCTAAAACAAGACCTGACAATGTTGCTCCAAAAATACGAAAAATACCGTGAAAATCCAGTTTTATGGGAAAATATTTCTCCTGAAGTTTTAGAAACACAATTAAAAGGGATTGTTGGATTTAAGATTAAAGTAAAAGAAATTCAAGCTGCTAATAAACTAAGTCAAAATCGTAATGAAGAGGATTATCATAACATCGTTAATAAACTCTATGAAGAAAAGGATTTAAACTCTCAACAAATAGCACAAGTGATGGAGAGAAAGTTAAAAAAGGACAAGTGATTATAACGTTTCCTTTTTAAAAAGTTTTTCTTTCTTAGATTGGGTGCATCAGGAAAAATGCAAATTTACAATGCTAAGAGTCCTACATCATAAAAAAACAATTTATCTACGGAATGCAAAGATGTTGACAATGATAAAAAAGTGTGTAATTCAAAAAATAGCATAATTCCAATGTTTTCTAGGGTTCCGCAACGATCAATGGTAGTCTGGTCCGAGAGTAAACTCACGGCTTTGCTGTGTCGCAGAAGGATAAAAGCCTGGGAGAAACTGTTTAGCAGTTATCTCTTAGGCTTTTTTGTTTTTTTAGGAGAGGTGATGGATGCCTGAACACCACACACTCTAAGGATAATCTGATTGTAAATTCGGTTCAAGATGCCATTGAACATGGAGCTAATGGGGAACATGGATTTTACAATAGTGGGAACGGACAATTCTCGGGTTTCATATATCCAGCCTAGTTTTGTGTTAATCTTGACGAATTCAAACTAATACATACGAATGTTCTTCTTGCTTTTATCATTTACCTGATATATAATTCAATTAACAGTTTGGTAATTGTTAATTGAGAAAGAAGCAAAGGAGATGAAATCGGATGTCCAAATTTAAAACAGAAGAAGATGCACTACAAAATTATGATTCGAGTCAGTACAGGACGCCAGATGGCTATACAAGTGATATTGCGATATTTACGTTAATCCCAAATGAGGTATCGACTGTTGGAAGTGAATCGACCTCCCATCACTCATTAGCTTTGATGTTGATTAAGCGGGCAGCGTTCGATGCAGAAGGTGAACCTAACATCGAAGGCGGAAAATGGGCTTTACCAGGAGGGTTTATCCATCCAGAAGAGACAGCTTACGAAGCGGCTAAGCGGGAACTAAAAGAAGAAACAGGGGTAGACGGTATTCACATCGAACACTATGGTGTGTATGACAAATTAGGTAGAGATAAACGCGGGTGGATACTATCTAATGCTCATTACGCAATTGTTCCTGAAGAAAATATTAGTAGTAGGGAAGCTGCTGATGATGCAGACGATGTTCAATTATTCACGATTGATGAAGTCTTTACGTTAGATTTGGCTTTTGACCATTACCAAGTGATTAAAGATGCTTTGGAAGCCGTTCGAAAAGACGTGTTTCAAACAACGGTGGTTAAAAACTTTTTAACAGAAGAATTCAAGTTGGAAGATTTGCGCCAGGTGTTGCTTGCGATTATTAATGATCCTGTTGTGAATAGTAAGCCGGGGTTCTTTAGGAAAGCACCAAGACTGCCTTTTATCGTAGAAGCGTTAGACAACAATCAAGTTCCTAAAACAGCAGAACCGACAAGCACTACGAAACGACCATCAAAATTATACCGATTTGTAGATGTAGATATTATCCCTTCGATTTGGCGCTAAATTTGAGAGTCAATGAAACATGGATGCCTTCTGTTGCAGGCAGTAAGGTGTCCCAAATCTTTTGTAAATCAAAGAAAAGACAGTGATTTATATTTTTTTGTATAACAATTAACAAATCTATAATTGTTAATATAATTTAAACTAAAGGGGTGTGTTGAAAATGATGAAAACTAAATTTGAGGAAATCGTTGATGATTCAAGGGTAGGAAGTGAGAATACGAAGGGATTCAATGAATTAATGGTCCTTGCGAATGCGGAGAAAATGACGCCTTCAAGAGAAGATGTTGAAAAAGTGTTGTTTATGGGGATTGATTTTCAAAATGACTTTATGGAAAACGGAGAACTAGGTGTCCCAAATTCCCATAAGGATGTTGAACGTGTCACTAAGTTCCTTTATCAAAACCTAGATAAGGTGACGACGATTGCCTTGTCGTTAGATACACATGAATTGCATCAAATTTTCCATCCAAGTTGGTGGATAGATGCTGAGGGAGATCATCCTGTTCCATTTACAGTCATCACAAGAGAAGATGTTGAACAAGGAAAATGGATGGCTGTAGAACAACAACAAGAAAGCTTGGCGTACATGATTCACTTGGAGCGTTTAGGGAAAAAACAATTGGTGATATGGCCTTATCATTGCATTGAAGGGACATATGGCGCAGCCTTAGAAGGACAGTTTTCGAATATGGTTCACTTTCATTCCATGATACGGCAGTCTACCGTACAAAAGATTGTGAAAGGGCAAGACCCATTAAGCGAAATGTACGGAATCATTAAACCGGAATATGGCAAAACAGATGGAACAAATTATGCGTTTCTTCATTCCCTACTCGCTTACGATAAAATTGTTATCGCTGGGGAAGCAAAATCTCACTGTGTATTGGAATCCGTTCGGCAGATCGTCGAGTACTACGGTGACAAGCATGAATTGCCATCAAAGATTTATTTGTTGGATGACTGCATGAGTCCCATCCCTGGATTTGAAAAATCAACAGAACATGCACTTAAAGAACTTCAAAAGAAGTATGGCATTCATATTTTGAAATCAACTGAATTTATGTTGTGAAAATGAACAAAAAACGGCTGTTAGTACAATAAAAGAAGCGGCACTATTAAAGAGGAGGAAAAGTAAATGACTAAAAAATATCAAGATGATGGGCTAGCACTACACACGGATTTGTACCAAATTAACATGGCGGAAACGTATTGGGAAGATAATATGCATAACAAACGAGCAGTGTTTGAACTCTATTTCCGCAAGTTGCCTTTTGAAACGGGTTACGGTATTTTTGCAGGATTGGAACGAATCATTGAATTTATTCAAGAGTATCGTTTTACGGATAGTGATCTTGCTTATTTACGTGAAGAATTGGGTTATGAAGAAGACTTCCTGGCCTATTTGCAAACGGTGCGCTTTAATGGAACGATTCGAGCAATGAAAGAGGGGGAATTGGTTTTCGCGAATGAACCGATTCTACAAGTCGAAGCAAGTTTGGCAGAGGCTCAGTTGATAGAGACAGCTCTCTTGAATATTGTAAATTACCAAACACTCATTGCGACGAAAGCAGCACGTATCAAACAAGTGGTGGGAGAACAAACGGTAATGGAATTTGGAACGAGACGTGCACATGAGTTTGATGCGGCAGTTTGGGGAACAAGGGCGGCGTATATTGCAGGATTTTCCGCAACGAGTAATGTGAGAGCCGGTAAGATGTTTGGCATCCCTGTGGCTGGAACACACGCACATTCTATGGTTCAAGCGTATAAAGATGAATACAAAGCATTTCATAAATACGCTCGCCGTCATAAAGAATGTACGTTTTTAGTGGATACTTATGATACGTTGCGGTCAGGTGTGCCGATCGCGATTCAAGTAGCGAAAGAATTGGGAGAAAGCATTAATTTTAATGCAATTCGTTTAGACAGTGGCGATTTGGCTTACTTATCAAAAGAAGCTCGAAAAATGTTGGATAAAGCAGGATTTAGAAAAACGAAAATCGTTGCTTCAAACGACTTAGATGAAAAAACCATAATGAACTTGAAGGCACAAGGAGCAAAAATTGATGCGTGGGGTGTCGGAACAAAAGTGATTACCGCATTTGACCAACCAGCTCTTGGTGCTGTTTATAAATTGGTCGCGATTGAGGATGATAACGGGAATATGGTTGACACCATTAAAATATCTGGAAATCCAGAGAAAGTAACAACACCTGGATTGAAAAGAGTATATCGTATTGTGAATAAGGTGAATAATCGTGCTGAAGGTGATTATATTGCTATGATGGATGAGAATCCGCAAGCGGAAGAAAAATTAAAAATGTTTCACCCGACTCATACGTTTATCTCGAAGTTTGTGACGAACTTTGAAGCAATCGAATTACATCAGGACATTTTTGTAGAGGGAGAGCTTGTGTATGTGTCCCCAACTATACAGGAAATTCAAGCGTATGCTAAAAACAATTTAAACCTCCTGTGGGATGAATATAAGCGTACCTTGAATCCGGAGCAGTATCCTGTGGATTTAAGTCAGAAATGTTGGGATAATAAAATGAGAAATATTCGTGAGGAACAAGAAAAAGTACACAAGCTGAATAGCTAATGAAGAAATACAAAACGTACACTTTGGAGGAATAATTTATGATGCAAAAGACAGAAAAACTAAAAGCACATCTTCAAGAGCTAAATCCTGGGAAAGACATAGAGAAAATGTTTGAAAAAGGCATGAAAATAGGTGTTTACGGTTCTTCTTTCGACCCTGTGACCAACGTGCATTTGTGGACAGCTTCAACAGTGGCACATCGTAAAAAGTTGGACTATGTTATTTTTCTACCTTCATCGAACAAACGGTTAGATAAACAAGTGCAAACGCAAAACAAGCATCGAGTGGAAATGCTAAAGTTAGCAATTGACAATAATCCTAAATTCATCTTGGATGATTACGAACTAGAAGTATTACCAGGCGATCACTATACGTATTACACAATGGAGTATTTCAAAGAAACGTTCCCTGATGCAGATTTTTATTTCATCATGGGTGCTGATTTGCTGGTGGATATCGGCAAAGGAGAATGGCGATTGGCGGAAGAGTTAATTAGTCGAAATAAATTTATCGTGATGGCTAGAAATGGGATTGACATTCTGAGCACGATTTCAAAATCACCTATTCTGCGTAATCATGATGATGGTAGATTCCAATTATTAGATAAAGGATTAGCGATGGAAATAAGTTCGACGTATATTCGACAAGAATTTGCAATGGGTGGAGAACCGCAGTATTTATTGCCAGGCTCCTGCTATGCATACATTAAAAATAATGATCTTTATCAAAAAGTCGTCCACTAAAAAGTTGAGGAGGATGGGGGCAGGATCTAATTTTTTGCACTTTTACGCAGTTGGTTGAATTATTCGTCATTTTAGATCGCAGAGGTACGGGTAACTTGAATAGACATCGTATTCATACCGCGACCATGTTAAACTAAGAACAGCAGTTGCATAAAGTAGATGGGTGATTGACACTCCCTTGAGAAAGGGGGTGTTATAGATGATGGTAACTTTTGAAGCTATGAATATGCTGTTTCAATTCGGTATATTTCTTGCTGCAGCATTAACAGCCGTTGTAGCGATAGTAGTGGCTATAGTTATCACAAATCAAAAAAAAGTAACCGCCCATTACCTTTCCAGAGGATAATCGTGGGGGTTACTTCTTTTTAACACACTCTTATTTGTTACCTTTGGTCAACCGCTCTCAAGCGGTGTGTGACTGTGATTAGCTGGACGTTTCTCAGACGTTCAGCTTTTCTTATTATAGGGCGATTATATCATATTCATACGTGAAACATCTACAAAAGTCTATCATTTCATTTATTAAAGAAGGATTAACCCCATTAAATCTAATTCACTTTTTTACGGTTCTTTTAAGCGGTGTGAAATTTCAAAACTTAATTGTTTCTGTCTCCATACGATTTTCGCCTGAATGAGTGTATCAGCTGCTGGTGCAACTGGAGGAAGAGAAGATATTGATATAAACCAGTGTTTTATCGCAAGTAGTAAGAAAAGGTCAAGGTTATCTAGAGAATTAAGGAAACAAATAATTCACCGATTAAATTGCCGAAAGAAGCGGGTAATAATTATTAAAGTGAAAGCACAACTTATGTTTTGGTAGTAGCCTCGAACGCGATACTGATAAATCAGCTGTGCAAATGAAATCTGTAGAACCACCCACTGTCAACATACATCTACCCCTATAAGGATACTAAGAAGTCGTTAACTAGGAGGAAATAACATGGATCAAGACCAACAAGAACAGAAGAACCACCTTGAACAACAGCTTCAATGGACCAAGGAACGGGTTTGTATTTTGGATGAGATGAATGTAAAGCTTCATGAAATGAAAAGGATAGCAGAGTACGCTGTAGAACATACACTTTCAGCTATTGAAATTGAGAGGTTGAATGGTGAACTATATACATTGAAGAATGAATTCAGTTCTCTGGAACGACAGCTCTATCCTATACTTCACTAGGTGATCAACTCATTTCTGTGGAAGTATAAAAATGAGTACGCTGTGCACCGCACAAGTGCGAGTTTCCAAGTTCAAACGTAATTCGGATAACTAAGAGGTGATGATAAAATCGGTCAAACGCGCCAATCCTCAAACGGATCAAGCTGAGGTGAAGATGTAGTTTATTCTTTGAATGAAAGGTATAGCGGCAAAGCCAACCAACAATCACGAGGCCTACTTCATCTTCTACGCTAATCAGGATAACAAAACACGGCCTGAAAATACCAGACCGTGTTCTGATTAAAGAAACCTGAAAAAATGCTAGTACACCACTTATTAATTAAATCACTGTGCACTCAAAACCAACGCTTTACTTTCTTTCTCAAATATACCTGTCAAATGTTCAAGGACCGTTAAATAAACGAGTCCGTTACCTTCAAGCTTTGGCGACAACCCTAGTGGAACGGTCCTTTTAATAAGTTGGGCGTAGAGCTCTGGTTCTGAAAGTTCTCGGCCGAAACTGTTGTTGACGAACCCTTTGATGAGGGCAAGCGCTCCGGAAACATGGGGGGCAGCCATCGATGTTCCGCTTAATGTTGCAAATTTCCCGTTTAAATAAGTAGAGAGGATCTTTTCACCCGGAGCAACTAAATCGATTTCATTGTGAGAGTTGGTGAAATCAGAAGGGCGACGCTCAAGATTTATGGCACCTACACTAATGACTTCGTTATAATAGCCTGGGAAGGCGAATTCGTCTGTTGAATCGTCACCGTCACCTTCGTTTCCAGCTGCACAAACTACGAGTATATTATTAGTTACGGCTTTTTGAATCGCTTCATGAAGTTCAGGCAAATCAGTTGGTCCGCCTAGCGACATAGAGATAATATCCACTTTTTGTTCAATAGCATAATTAATACCGTTGATAATCCAGCCATATTGCCCTGAGCCTTTTCTATTCAATACCTTTACGATCAGCAAACTCGCTTCAGGAGCTACTCCAACTACGCCTATATCGTTCTGTTGTGCAGCAATCGTTCCGGCAACGTGAGTACCATGACCATTGTAATCGAGGTAAATATCAGGATTGCTTCCATCATCGTCCGTAAAGTTCCGACCGCCTATAATCTGTTCTTGTAAATCGGGGTGTGTACGATCGCATCCTGTATCCAGGATCGCTACCGTGATTCCTTTTCCTTTTGTTTCCTTCCAAATTGCGGGTGCTTGAATTAATGCCACACCCGGTGGAACTTCATTGGCCTCATTCACTTGGAAAACCACTTCATATGGGATTACATGTGCAAAATTCTCCACTATATACCTCCTCGTATGATTAGAAATCTAGTTTAAAAGAGATTTCACCAGCATTTAGTCACAGTTGCAGTGAAGATAGTAAACTATTTGTTTCTATTAGTAGTGCTTGCTACATACTATAATTAAATGGAACGTACTTATTGAATTGTAGTAGGTCCTATATGTGTAACCGTAATCTAGGATTATAACTAAGTACGAAGAAATCTAGACTTGGCTATGAGTCTAGCAGAAAAGTATTGCACTTCCGACGGCAATTCATCATAATATAGAAAATGAGACATAGAATAAAAAAGGACTGGGCGTTTTAGCACTCAGTCCTACACTAGTAAACTGTAAGACAAAATCATGGTCGACGTTGCGAATCGTACGATGGTGTAATGGGTTGGGCAGAAAAAATATTTTGCCGAGAAGAAAGAAGTAATTGTCCACACGTCTGCCGATGGGGGGCGATTACTCCTTTCTTGATAAGAAAAAGATAACTGACAACGACACCGACATAAAAGCAATCCATCCACCAGATAGTGTCATGAGTAAACTTAATATTTCGTATGTTGTCATTGGTTTTCACCTCCTTTCAATTGGAAGTGCTCAACAATCGGTTATGCATTCTCCGTAAATGAACTGAAATCTAGATGCAATTTCTGTAGGGATAAAAAGTTATATGATTAGCCCTACTATTATGTATATGTACAGTCAGTATGTATATGCTTAATTTTTACAAGAAATGACGGAAAATTTCTGGGGACTAGCCTTCATACTCTGTGAAGGGAAGATTCACCTCGTTTTTTGATAGCTAACAAAATTTCAGTTATATCATTTGAGCGACATAAAGAAAATCACCGCTTTATATGTAATGCCTTTACAATAAGTAAATGAGTATTTAATATCCATTATAAACCAAGGATAATTTTGGATAACCCCTATTTGCATTATATCACGGACTGATTATTCAGTCTAATTAATAATGAATAGATTAAATAATCGATTCGGAAGCCTTATAAAAGAGGAATTCTCTTTAGCGCATAATCACTAGTGCGGCTGAGATAATAAGAGGGATTTTTCCGTTAGTAGTACATGTTACATATCATGAGTGAATGTTTCTTAACTATTGAGTTGTAGCAAGTCCTAAATACGCATGCTACTGAAAAATAATTGAGTTAAGTTTAATCACAAGTAAATGTCTAGGTATGAAGGTATATAGGTCAACAAATGCATGTAGGAGTGAGTTATTGCGCTCTATTTAGTAATCTTTATATATATATATAAGAAGTGTTTGAACATTCAGTCCTATAATGGTAGAATAGGAGATGTACTAATGGTCGATATTGCATATCGTTCGACTGTGTAAATAGTTGGATAGAAAATGCCATTTGACCGAGAAGGAAGAGTAATTGTCCACACGTCTGCCGATGGGGGGGCAGTTACTTCTTTCTTGTTAAGAACACAAATTATGAAATGAAGATCCAGCTCATATAGGATAGAAAAATGAAAAACGTATTGGACAGAAAAATGTCCAATACGTTTTTTTGAATTACTTAAACCTTAAATCGATTAATCTCCTTTATCACTCTTAAGAACCAGATAAAAGCAATGAAAACAGGTTCCGAATGGCTAAAGTAATATAGTGGATTATTATTGGTTTAAAAATTTCTTGAAAACCACTGATAAAGTAACTTTTAAAAAAATGCACTTAATGTTAGAATAATCACAACTATTAGAATGTGTTCATTTGGACTTGTGAATACATGTATAAATTTAGCGTTGGCGCCTTACTAGGGAGAGTCGAATCAGATTCAAAATAAATCTTCACTTCAATTTGTATAGCTTGATTTACTAATTTAGGGAGGGTAAACATGTCTATTAAACGACTGGATAAGTTTCAAAGTCTCCATGTGGATCTTGTAGATTTGCACCAACAACAAGCATTAAAGCGTTACATCGCTCGTTCTAGTGAACGTGAACGAATTGCTAGTGAACTGCAAACTAAAAATCCTTTTGAAGTAGATACGCCTGAGCGAGTCGCAACTCGTAAAGCGATTATTGATCCACGTGATGGACTTGCTCTAGAACGTATTATTGGGCGAGATGATTTATTTCCTGTTTCTTATCTTGAAGCAGGACAACAGGCAGCCACTCCTGTTTGTAGAATCGAGATTCGTGATCGTTTAGGCAGAGTTCTCGGACATGCTACAGGATTTCTTGTCTCACCTTCCTTATTGCTTACAAATAATCATGTTTTGGAGAATTACAATACGGCTCAGTTCAGTGTCGCACAATTTAACTATGAAGTTGATCTTGACTTAAATGAAAGGCCGATGAAAAGCTTCCGTTTTACACCTGAACGTTTCTTTATAACGGATAAGAAGCTTGATTTTACATTAGTGGCGATAGAGGAAGTGTCAGCTGATGGTACAAAAGTAAGTGATTTTGGGTTCTTGCCACTCATCTCGCAAACGGGAAAAGGGTTGGTTGGCGAATGTGTATCAATTATTCAACATCCTTCGGGCGCCCCCAAAGCTGTAGCAATCAGAGAAAATCAGATTATGGATGTATTTGAGGATTATATTCACTACTCAACTGATACCATGCCCGGATCATCCGGTTCACCAGTCTATAATGACGAATGGATCGTAATCTTTCTCCACCATGCAGGCGTTCCAGATCCAAAGAACCGAACCGAATTTATCGCCAATGAAGGGATTCGTATAAGCAGTATTGTCCAGTTTGTCGCGGAGCAAGGCAGCAGCTTGAGTAATGATCAAAAGTTGTTATTGTATGACATCGTGAAGGGGTGGGATGTTCCCGATTATACCCCTGAAGAGATGGAAGTCGAGAAGTTAAGCGATTCATGGTATGAATCATCGAGGGGGTATGACACTCAATTTCTTGGTGTTGATTATGAAATCCCACATCCGATATTCCCGTCTGATCTTGAACAGGATATTGCCCAGTTAAAAGACGGGAGTAATGTGCTCCATTATACGCATTTTTCAATTGTCATGAGCAAGTCACGCCGTTTAGCCTATTATACGGTGGTGAATATTGATGGCAATCAATTGATGAAGATTGGTCGTAAGGACAAATGGTATCTAGATTCGCGCATCGAAATAGAATACCAGTGCGGCCCTGAATTATATAAAAATAATTCGCTTGATCGGGGGCATCTTGTCCGCCGGCTAGATCCTGTTTGGGGAGATTCAGCAAAAAAGGCAAATGAGGATACGTTCCATTTTACAAATTGTGCTCCTCAGGAGAGTAAGCTGAATCAAAAAAGCTGGCTGGATCTGGAGAATTATATTTTGCACAATGCCGAAAACTTAAATCTTAAAGTGACAGTGTTTACTGGGCCGGTTTTTCGGATGGATGACATTATTTACAGGGGAGTTCAGATACCAGCAGAGTTTTGGAAAATAGCTGTCATTGTAAAGAAAGATGGAAATCTATCTGCAACCGCTTATTTGCAAACTCAAAAGAATCTGATTGAGGATTTGGAATTTGTTTATGGTGAATATAAAACATATCAAGTACCCATTTCAAAAATTGAAGTGATTACAGGTCTTGATTATGAAGAATTACGTAATTTTGATCCGCTCAATCAATTAGAATCGACAATAGGATATGTCATTGATGCAGCCGAGGATATAAAACTCTGAGCTTATTTATAAAAGTCCGCTGGGAAATTAGTGAAAATGAAAACCACTTAGGAAAAAGTATCCTAAGTGGTTTTCCAATACTTATACCTTAAACCGATTAACCGCCAAACTCAATTCCTCACTCAACTCCGTCAGCGTTTCTGCTGCATCAGTTACAGATTGAATCGGTATAAGTTGAGTAAGACTACCAACTGCGAGTTTGCAGGCATTTTACGAAATATGAACTGTATTGACATCAATCCAATCCTAGTTGTAGTCATGAGAAAGTTTTGTTTTGGGACAAAACAATCAATGAATTACTCTGCTATGATTTATTCGTTAATCATTCGGTTCACTTAACTTATCCCTTTCATAAAGGATCTAGTGGTGCCAGGCATCTTGGCATGTGCATCTTGCTCGTAGAGGCTCCATGTCAAAAACAACATGGAGTCTGCAATACACGTTGCAAAACTATGTATGAATCTTTTGCAATTCTCCGTTCTTCATTTCCACAAAATACAAGTACCTCATCAAATGTAGAAAAAAGTAAGTAGAGATTTTCGTGGATCTTATCGAGAAGACTGTGCGGAAGGCAATATAAACAAAAAGCATGACAGACATGGAGCAGATTATCCTGCATTCCGGCTAAAGTTGCGTGTACAGATTTTACCGGCATCATTCATAACCCAAATAATACAAGTGAAAACCCGCTTTGGACACTTTGTCCAAAGCGGGTTTTATGGCTACTAAAACTTTAAACGATTAACTTCCATACTCCACTGGAATGGAATTAATATTATAAATTATCTGATAAACACTTGTGTGCTCGGAAAGGTCGTGGTAAGATATATTTAGTTTAACAAAGAGAACTTGGTTTTGTATATAAAACCAAAGTAATTTATTTTTAATCTAGAGGTGATAAGGTATATGGAAAAAAAGTATTGGGTTCCATCTATAGAAAGAACAGACATGGTTTTAAAAAAGATAGGTCAGTCACCAAATCAATTACGATTGATAGACTTATCAAGAGAGTTGGAAATAAATAAAAGTTCCTTGTTTTCTCTGTTGAATACCTTAGAAAATTTAAAATGGATAACAAAGGAAGGTGATACGTATAATCTTGGTCCTGCTCTCGGAGCACTAAGTGCGGCGTATTTAAACCAGTTCAATATACTTCAATCGTTCCATAAAGAGGCGGGATTTTCAGTTGCGGTTATTAATGAACATATTCAACTAGGAATCTTGGAAGAAGAAGATGTGATTTATCTTGGGAAAATGGAAGGGGACTCAAGAGTTCGACTTGTTACCAATCCTGGAATGCGTTTTCCAGCTTACGCATCTTCAATCGGAAAAATACAATTAATTGGACATACAAAAGAAGAATTGCAGAAAAGATTTGAATCCAGTGATTGGGAACAAAAAACACCAAACACAATATCATCTCTTGATGAACTTTACGAAAATGTACAACTTGCCAAACACAATGGATATGCAATTGAGAATGAAGAAGCATCACTTGGATTCCATTGCGTAGCTGCCCCTATTTATAATTATGAAAATAAAATCATTGCTGGTGTCAGTTTTACAATGATGAAAAGCAGTTGGGAAACGAAAAAAGATGCAGCAAAAGATGAAATACTAAATCTAGCATTGCGATTATCCCAGATTGCAGGGTATTCTGGCCATAAAAAACAGGCTGTCAATATAGAAATGGAATAATCCATATTGAAAATAATAATTCTAAAGGAGCTAACTAATTATGCAAACGCTATCAAAAGAAAAAGTATTCAACAATCTGATTAACAACGAATGGGTGGAGTCATCTTCACGGAAAACAATTAAAAGCATTAGCCCGTTAAATAAAGAAAATGTAGTAGGCTACGTTCAGAACTCAAACAAAGAAGACTTAGAGAAAACAGTCGTTGCAGCACATGAAGCGAAAAAGGCTTGGAGGAAAATTGGTCAAGCAGCAAGGGGACAATATTTGTTTAAAGTTGCAAATATTCTTGAGGAAAACATAGATGATATTGCTCAAACAATGACTAGGGAAATGGGTAAAACACTTCCGGAAGCAAAAGGAGAAACCGCACGAGGTGTTGCAATTCTTCGCTACTATGCTGGAGAAGGAATGAGGAAAGAGGGAGATGTAATTCCATCTTCCGACAAAGACGCTCTTATGTTTACAAAACGAACGCCACTTGGAGTTGTTGGTATCATTACGCCGTGGAACTTCCCAGTAGCAATTCCGATTTGGAAAGTTGCACCTGCACTTGTTTATGGTAATACAGTTGTGTTTAAGCCTGCAACCGAAGCTGCTGTTACGGCTGCGAAAGTAGTAGATTGCTTCGTTAAAGCAGGACTACCGGCTGGAGTACTGAACTTCATCACAGGTTCAGGATCCGTAATTGGCCAGGATTTGATTGAACATCCTCTTCTGGACGCGATTACATTTACTGGTTCTGAAAACGTAGGTGAAGGTGTAGCGAAATCAGCGGCAGCCCGCGGCATTAAATTTCAATTGGAAATGGGTGGTAAAAACCCGGTTATTGTTACAAAAGACGCTGATATTGATGCAGCAGTAGAAGCGGTGATTAGCGGAGCTTTCCGGTCATCCGGCCAAAAATGTACAGCCTCAAGCCGCGTAATTGTAGATGAGCAAGTTTACGATAGTTTCGTAGATAAGTTGGTCACAGAAACAAAAAAAATCACTGTGGGCGATGCGCTAAAAGAAGGAATTTGGATGGGCCCATCTGCTAGCGAAAGTCAGTTTAATACAGTGAAAAATTATATTGAAATCGGAAAAGAAGAAGGAGCTTCCCTATTAGTTGGCGGAGAGGTGTTGACGGGTGAAGAGTTTGACAAAGGATTTTATATTACGCCAGCGATTTTCGGAGATGTGCAATCAGAAATGAGAATTGCTCAAGAAGAAATTTTCGGCCCTGTTATTGCATTGCTACGTGCAACAGACTTAGAAAACGCAATTGACATCGCCAATGATACAAAGTACGGATTGAGCGCTTCAATCTTCACAACTAATATAGGTTCTATCCTTGAGTTCATTGATGAGATTGAGGTAGGACTGGTTCGCATCAATGCAGAAAGCGCAGGAGTGGAACTTCAAGCACCATTTGGCGGGATGAAAGCATCGAGTACTGGATCTCGCGAGCAAGGACAATCAGCAATAGAATTCTATACAGCTATTAAAACAGTTTTCATCAAATCTTAATCACCAAAATACCAGGAATGGTTAAAGGAAAGGAAGCAAAGTGAGATGAAGTTTCGTGGAATTATCCCTCCAGTGGTCACCTTGTTTGATGAAGCTGGAGAACTTGATATAGATTTGAATCGAAGATACGTAGAGGAACTGCTTAAACATAGTATTCATGGTGTTTTGTTGACAGGCAGTTCGGGTGAATTTACTTCTTTAACGATGGCTGAACGAAAATTATATGTAAGTGAAATGATTAATAGTATTAACAAGCGTGTTCCTGTATTGGTGGGAATAGGCCATACCGCGCTTAAAGATGTACTGGAATTATGTTCACATGCTGAAGCGAACGGGGCTGACGGAGTACTTGCGGTCAACCCTTATTATTGGAAACTATCCGAAGAGCAGTTATATAACTATTATTCAACCATCGCTGAAAGTACAAAGTTGCCTATTATTCTATATAACATACCTAGCCTAACAGGTCAGTCGCTGTCTGTTGAATTAGTCAAAAGGCTCGCTTTGAATTACTTGAATATTTGCGGTATTAAAGCGACTGTAAGTGAGCTTGGTCAAATTCGAGAAATGATTTTACAAGTAAAAGCAGTGAGGGAGGAATTTAGGGTCTTTTCTGCATTTGATGAACATTTATTACCCGCATTAATGATTGGGTCAGCAGGCAGTATTAATGGAAGTAGCGTTTTCGCACCCGAGGTTTCGGTCAGTTTGTATGAAGCCTACCAAAAAGGAAATCTCGCCGGAGCTGAAATTGAACATAAAAAACTTTCCGAGTTAATGGAGATTTACACGATTGGCCCAGCCTCTTTCACGCCGATGAAAGAAGCTGTTCATCAAAGATGGTTTACAGAAAAGGCAGGACATCGGGCACCATTTGATGTATTTTCTGCTGAGTTATCAGAACAGGTTTCATCTTTATTAAAAATAATTGAAAAGAAAGAAGGAATGAAATTATGAAAGAATCTCGCGAACTATTAGAAAGACTAGGGTACCCTTCAACAGATTGTAAAGAGCTTCCTACATCAACGAAAACGTTTCCAGACGGCGCTCAATATCGTATTGAAATTCCGAGTGTTGAAGGACCGGTTGCTTTAAAAGCAGCATTGGCTGAAATTGATAAACGTGGTTTAACTGTTCACAGAGTGTCCCAAGGAAGTGGAATTATGCTTCAAACGGATGAAGAAATTAAGGAAATGTGTGAGCTTACTGCGGATAGGGGAATGGAACTTAGCTTATTCGTAGGGCCACGTGGAACATGGGATATCAGTGCACAGCCCTTGACAAGTGGCGGCCAGTCTATTGCCTTGCGCCATGAAGGAGCAGATCAATTAGTTTACGCAATGGAGGACTTAAAAAGAGGCGCTGAACTAGGTTTGCGTGGTGCATTAGTCGCGGATGAAGGTCTGCTTATGCTGACAAAAGAAATGAAAAAAGCAGGACAATTGCCTGAAGACTTTGTAGTGAAGGCGTCTGTTCAAATGGGCTCAGCAAACCCCGTTTCAGTCAAGCTAATGCAAGATCTCGGCGCAGATACATACAACGTTCCAACTGCGCTTACGCTAGCCAAACTTGCATCTATCCGTCAATCCATCGATATTCCAATCGACTTATATGTTGAGGTGCCGGATAACTTAGGTGGCTTCCTTCGCTACTATGAAATTCCGGAAATCATTCGTGTTTTGGCTCCGGTCTATATTAAATTCGGACTTCGTAATCATCCAGATGTGTATCCTTCAGGAAAACAGTGGGAGAAAACAAATGTAGAACTAGCTCAAGAACGTGTACGCCGAACGGCACTAGGTGTGCAAATGATTGAACGTTATTATCCGGAAGCAAAAACATCAAAACTCGGAGCTGAAGGACTGGGTATACCAGTGAAAGTTGACAATCTAGTAACAACATAAGGCCTTTATAATACTTGAGATTTGCAAAAAAATAGCTTAGCTCAAGTATTTTTATTTCGGAGGATGATTACAGACGGGGGGAAGCCGCATGAAGTTTATGACTTTTCGTTATCAATCAACAATACGACTTGGTGTTTTACAAGAGGATAGTGTCTTGGATTTAAAAGCATTACATGAGTTGTATAGCGAGGAAGATTCTACGTTTCTTATTGATATGGAACAGCTGATTAAGATGAATGAAACGGCACTTCCTTATGTTCAAGAACTTCTTGAATTCTATAATAGTAACGAAGAAAATATTACAAGTATTTCGTATAAATTATCAGAAATAGAAATTTCAGCACCAGTTTCAACGCCTGAAAAGATTATTTGTGTCGGGTTAAATTACATGGATCATTGTTTAGAAACAGGACTAGAGCCTCCGGCATCACCAGTGATTTTCTCGAAATATCCGAATGCGATTATTGGTGAAAATGATGCAATCGAAATTCCTGTTAATTCTTCTCAGGTCGATTTTGAAGCAGAACTTGTAGTTGTAATTGGTAAAGAAGCAAAGAGGGTTACTGAAGAAGCTGCTGAAGAATATATTTTTGGTTATACAATTATGAATGATGTCAGCGCTAGGGATCACCAATTTTCCGATGGCCAATGGGTACGGGGGAAAACTGCGGATACATTTGCACCGATAGGTCCGATTATTGTGACAAAGGATGAAGTGGGAGATCCTCATATTTTGGGTATCTCTTTAACGTTGAACGATGAAGTGATGCAACAATCAAATACAAAAATTTGATTTTCAGGATACCGTATATCCTATCCTATTTGTCACAATCGATCACGTTAAAACCAGGGGATTTAATTGCGACAGGGACTCCTCCTGGCGTAGGAATGGGAAGAGAGCCGAAAGTTTGGCTGAAGGACGGAGACCAGTTATCTATTTTCATTGAAAACATTGGAACGCTTACAAATTCCGTTATCAAATCTGTACCGCTTGAAAGTAAGCGAAAAGAAAGTATATCTTCGTCTTGAGGTAACTGAAGACTTGGTTAACTATTTACGGGAGCTGTGAAAGCGGTTACATTTTTCGCTGAAAAAATAAAATTGGGGGATGAAACATGAAAATTAAAAAGGCAATCGATAAAGTTCCTGGGGGTCTAATGGTTGTTCCATTATTGGCAGGTGCGTTTTTAAATACGATAGATCAACTTCATATTCCATTTATCATGAATATGTTAAAAAGTCTTGGCGTCTCGGCCACAGATGCCGGGTATTATGAATTCTTCAAAATCGGAGGCTTTTCACAAGCGTTATTTAAAGATGGCGCTTTAACTTTATGTGCGCTATTCCTATTTTGTGCCGGGAGTCAAATGAACCTTCGTGTAGGAGGGGCAGCACTAAAAAAAGGTGTTATTTTAACATCTTCAAAGTATGCTGCAGGTGTGATCGTCGGGATTACTTGGGGTCTGCTATCTGACCCGGTCAATGGCTTCCTTGGATTATCTACATTGGCAATTATCGCAGCAATGACTAATGGGAATGGCGGTATGTTCGCTGCATTAACAGGACAATATGGAAATCGTTCCGACGTAGGTGCAACAGCCGTTCTTTCACTTAATGATGGGCCATTCTTCACCTTGATGGCACTTGGCATGATGGGGGCCAATTTCCCATTGATTGCTTTCATCGCAGTTCTCTTACCAATATTGCTTGGAATGCTACTTGGGAATTTGGATGAAGATATTCGAGAGTTTTTATCTACCGGTGAATCATTGGTAATTCCGTTCTTTGCCTTTGCTTTAGGTGCAGGAATGAATCTATCCGTCTTCTTTAATCCGGAAGTGTTGGGTGCCGGTGTTGCACTAGCATTAATGACTGTTATCCTTTCTGGTGGCGCAATGGCACTGGCATTTAAAATTTTCCGCGAGAAAAGTGTCATTGCACCTTGGGCTGAAGCATCCACGGCAGGAAATGCGGTTGCTACGCCTGCTGCAATTGCTGCAGCGGCTACCGTAGCTGCAGGATCTGGATTAATGAGTACGGCAGACGCACTTGTTTATCAAAATCTTGCAACCGTTGCCACTGCTCAAATCTCGATTGCCGCAATTTCTACCTCATTACTTGTTCCTGTTGCCGTAATTCTTGCGGATAAATATCAAAGGCGAAAAGGTATTGATGGAAGAGTAGAATCTGCCGTGCTTAAGGAGAAAAGGGTAAAAGATACCGTGCCAGTCGTAGAAGACTTACAAGGATAATCTAAACGAAGTGATTAAGGAATACCTACTAATGAAGGGGGAGATAAACAGATGGGATATACATTTGAAGGTTATTTAAGAAAAGATGGAACTGTCGGTACGAGAAATTATATCGGTGTTGTCAGCTCAGTTGTGTGCTCAAGTGTCATTGCTAAAGAAATTTCGGACCGCTTCCCTAAAGCGATTCCGATTGTCCATGCAAATGGTTGTGCACAGCTCGGTGATGATTTCCAATTGACGAAAAACATGTTGGTCGGAGTCGCTTCGAATCCGAATCTTCACTCTGCACTTCTTGTTGGATTGGGGTGTGAAACGAACCAAGTAAGCGGTTTGCTTCACAGCATTCCCAAATCGAAGCCTGTAAAAGGAATTGGAATTCAGCAAATGGCTGGAGGAGAGAATACCCTAAATAGGGGCGTTGAAATAGTAGGGAAATGGTCGAATGAAGTTGCTGAAGAAAAAAGGGAACAACTACCGCTATCCAATTTGATTGTAGGGATTGTAACCGTAGATACAGATAAAGATACGTTAAGAAAAGTCACACCTGTCGTTGGCGGACTCATCGATCTATTAATACAGAACGATGCAACGGTTGTTATGGGACTTTCAGAAACGTTAGAGCCGGCAGGATTGCTATTAGCTGAACGAACCAATCATGAAGAAGTGGCAAACAGATTAAGAAAGTTAGGCCAAGGCGTAGAACGGAAGCAGTGGAAAGAAATTAAGAAAGAACATAGTATTGTTTTAGGATTTACTGAAGAAGAAAAAAACTTTGCTATTTTAGAGTCAGAATTAACAGGGGCGAACCCGATAAATAGCTTGCTTGATTATAATGAAAAGCCGCAAAGCAAAGGGCTCCATTTATCATCGGCCACAACTAATATAGTTGAGACATTCTCAACTATGGTATCAAGCGGTTGTAATATTGTACTAGTTGTCAGCAGCAGAGGAATCCTGACGGGTTCAATTGCGTTACCATGTATGACGATATCCCCGGAGAGCACAAATGGCGCATTCGATGAACTGATGGATTATATTGTTACGGAAGAAAGTACGAATATACAAGTGGAGAAATTAATGAAAGAACTTATCGCTTTTAGTTCAGGAAAACAAACAAGTCTTGAGAAATTCGAATTAGGAGAGTTCTCTATTCCACATATAGGAACTACCTTTTAATAATAAAAAAGGGGGAATGAAAATGAAATATAATGGACTGAAACTAAATGTAAGTGATAATGTAGCTGTTGCGCTAACGAATATTAAAGCTGGTGAACTGCTTTCTATACAAGGTGTAGATGAAAAGCTGAAAGTGGAAAATGCTATTGCATATGGACATAAAGTAGCAACTGCTTATATAGGACTTGAAGAGAAAATTATTAAATATGGAGAATGTATGGGGATGTCAACAGAAGAAATTCATCCAGGCCACCATGTACATGTTTTTAATGTTCGTGGTCTAAATGAGAAAGAACGGTTATCTTCGTTGAAAGAACATGCTGTTTCCGTTTAAAACGGTTCTTGGTTGATACATTAAAGTTTGAATAGGAAGGTGTAGTCGATGAAAACATTCGAAGGATATCGCAGACCCAATGGAAGTATAGGTGTCAGGAATCATGTTATTGTCATTAACACTGTTGGTGAGCTGGCGGGCTTCACAAAGAAAATGGCGCAGCTAGTCCCCGGTGTCATCCCAGTCGTGCATCAAAGTGGAGAAGCTCAATTTAAGGAAGACTATGAACAGACGATTCGGACATTAAAAGGGACGGCAGGGCATCCAAATGTAAGTGGCGCTTTATTTTTGGGGATGGGTGAAGACAAACTTGCACAAGAGATCGAAGAACTTTTAAAAGATGAGAATCATCATGTCCATGTAGTTTATTTTAATAAAGACAAACCAATTACTATGGTACTTAAAGAAGGCAAAGAATGGTTAGAAAAAGCAATGGATAGAAGTAAAGCTGAGACAAAAGTAACTGCAGATGTTACAGAGTTAATTATCGGACTAGAATGTGGTGGATCAGATGCCTGGTCAGGTGTTACTGCAAATCCGGCAATTGGTGCTTGTTCAGATTCCATAGTAAAAGACGGCGGGACAAGTATTTTAGCAGAAACAACGGAAGCGATTGGAGCAGAGCATATACTTGCCCAACGAGCAGTTAACCCGGAAGTAGGAAAGAAGTTCCTTAAAATAGTGAGAGAATATGAGGAGCGCATAAGAGACACGGGTGAAGATATCAGATCTGCAAATCCGACGCCAGGCAATATGGCAGGTGGGTTAACAACATTAGAAGAAAAATCATTGGGATGTATTAAAAAGGGCGGTAATTCGACTTTAATGGAAGTTATTGATTATGCTGAAGCGCCATCAGAAAAAGGTTTCATCTTCATGGACACGCCTGGTTATGATGTAGAATCGGTAGCTGGTCTCGCGGCTGGTGGGGCACAAATTGTTTTGTTCTCTACAGGTAAAGGTTCTCCGACAGGATCGCCAATCGTACCTGTAATAAAAATTGGAACGAATCAAAGATTGTATGAAATTATGTCCGAACATATTGATGTGAATGCCGGTAAAATAATCGAAGGTTTAAACACAATCGAAGAAGTCGGTGAAGAAATTTATGGGAAAGTGATGTCAACTGCGAATGGCTCCATCACGGCTTCTGAAAAACATAAAAATCAAGAGTTTGCAATTTGGAGATTAGCAGAAACCAAATAATACAAGTGAAAAAACCGCTTAGGATAATCTGTCCTAAGTAGTTTTTTAGTACTTAAAGTTAAACCAATTAACTGCTTGACTCAATTCCTCATTCCACGCTGTCAACGTCTCCGCATAAGATTGGACTATGCGAAGTTACTGCCCTCGTCTTTATATGCTGCAACTTTCTGGAGTTCTTTCTAATCTAAAAGAACTAACATCAAAAATCGGAGCTGAAGGACTAGGTATTCTAGTGAAAGTTGACAACTTAGTAATGACATAAACTCTTTATATGTTTGTAATTATTGAAAAAGTATCACCTCAATACATTTAACTTTAAAGAAAATGTTACAAACGAAATAGCATTTGTTTAAATTTGTTCTTAATAAAATCGGAAAAAAGTAATGTTGATATGAGTAAACCAAGCATGAAATGTCTTGGAATAAGCATGGAAATTGAAAATGAGTGATTTTTTAATAACAGATTTATACCTTTTATCGTCAAGCTTATCATCGGAGAAAGTTTATATCTTATTTCGTGGTAGGAAAAATATACATCAACCTAGGAAAAAGAGGTATTGACAATTCAGTCTATTCTAACTAGAATAAAAATTGTTAACAGTTAACAAAGTGGAGTTGAGAAAAATGAGTAATATTGATTTAGTTAGTATCAATAAGGAAAAAACAGGTGAAAAGGTTTTGGTGATTTTAAGGGAAAAGATTATGTTAGGGCATTTAAAATCTGGATTTCACTTAAAAGAAACGATTTTGTCAAAAGAACTAGGCGTCAGTAGAGGTCCTATCAGGGAGGCGATAACACAACTTGAAAGTGAAGGCCTTGTCTCCACACATTCAAATGGAAGAACGACTGTGGAGGGTTTTTCAATTAAAGATCTTGAAAACTTATACAATACAAGAATTAATCTTGAAACGTATGCAATTTCGCAGCTCACTTCAAAGGATATTGAAAATGGAAAAGCCGACCTATATCGATGTCTTGAATTGATGGAGGAAGGTCATGAAAAAGGGGAGCGTGATGTTGAAGCAGACTTACTATTTCATGAATTACTTATAAAAAGCACTGGGAATAAAACATTAATACAATTATGGAAGTCGTTGCAAGGAATAGTGAAAACGCTAATAAATGTAACTTCAGATTATGCTGGGCATCAAAAAGAAATTATTGAAGAACATATATTGGTAGTGAAATCTCTTGAGATGGGAGAATTTAAGAAAGCACAAGATCTCTTAGAATATCACCTTAAAGGTGCATTGGAGTTTTATAAAAAAGCAGCCATATTGTTACGAGAGGATGAAAATGAAAAGTGAATACTAAAACAAATGTAGGCATCATAGGTTCTGGTAATATAGGGACGGATTTAATGTATAAACTACTTAGAAGTGAAACACTTAAGCCAGTGGTGATGATTGGCGTAGATCCGGAATCAAAGGGACTAGCCTTGGCCCGAGAAAATGGATTAAAAACCTTTGATAATGGAATAAAAGGTTTGGAAGAAAACTCGAGTATGGCTGTTATTCTATTTGACGCAACATCGGCAAAAGCCCATTATAAACACGCTGAAATATTGAAGAGCTTAGAAAAGAAAGTAATCGATTTAACACCGGCAGCAATTGGCCCATTTTATGTCCCTTCTGTTAGCTCAAATGAAGAATCAATCGAACAGTATGACAATGTGAATATGGTTACATGCGGTGGGCAAGCTACTGTGCCAATTATGAAAGCGATTTCAAACGTTGTACCTGTGGAGTATGGAGAAGTTGTTTCCACTGCGGCTAGTAAAGGCGCAGGACCAGGAACTAGACAGAATATCGATGAATTTACGAAAACAACAGCACTCGCTTTGGAAAAAGTCGGGGGAGCGAAGAAAGCAAAAGCTATTATTATATTAAATCCAGCTAATCCACCAATTCTAATGAGAAATTCAATTTTCGCCAAAATTGCGGATGGTTACGAGAATAAAGAAAGTGAAATTATCGATTCTATATTAAAGGTAGTGGAAGTCGTTCAGGGGTATGTACCAGGTTATCGCTTAATCTCAGCTCCAGAAATTAAAGACGGTATAGTAAAGGTTTTTGTAGAGGTTGAGGGACTTGGAGATTACCTACCTAAATACGCTGGCAATCTGGATATAATCACATCTGCGGCTGTGCGAACAGGGGAACTAATGGCTACATCAATGGCTAAAAAGGAGAATGTTTGATGAGTGAAAAAATTATAATCAATGATGTAACACTTCGCGATGGAATGCATGCTATTTCTCATCAGTACAGTATAGAGCAGATTGCTCAACTAACTGAAATAATCGATGATGCTGGTGCTGACATTATTGAAGTGACACATGGTGATGGTCTTGGTGGAAGTTCGATTCAGTATGGATTCTCTAAGGTATCAGAATCGGAAATGATTTCAACAGCTGTTGCAACTGCTAAAAATGCGAAAATTGGGGTTCTACTAGTTCCTGGAATCGGGACAATCGATCAATTGAAAAACGCAAATGATTTAGGTGCTTCGGTTGTTAGGGTTGCTACACACTGCACAGAGGCGGATGTATCGGAACAACATATAAAAGCTGCTAGATCATTGAATATGGATACAGTAGGTTTTCTAATGATGGCTCATAGGACTACGCCGGAAAATCTTCTTGAAGAAGCGAAAAAGATGGAAGCTTACGGAGCACAAACCATTTACGTTGTAGACTCCGCAGGGGCTTTGACTATGGATGGAGTGCGCCAAAGAGTGTCATTATTTAAAGAGAATTTGGGCGTCTCCGTAGGTTTCCATGCACATAATAATCTATCTCTTGGCGTTGCGAATTCAATAGTAGCAATCGAGGAAGGCGCCATGCGAATAGATGCGAGTCTCGCGGGTATGGGGGCGGGGGCAGGAAATGCGGCACTTGAACAATTGATAGCAGTCATGAACAAGTTAGAAATACCACATAATCTAGACTTATATAAGGCAATGGATGCTGCGGAAAATATTATGAAACCTATGATGCCACGACCAATTCAGATTGACAGACTCAGTCTAACACTTGGTTATACTGGCGTGTACTCATCATTCCTGTTATTTGCAGAACGTGCTGGAAAAGAATATGGGGTAGATGCTAGGGATATTTTGACTAGGTTAGCAGAACTCGAAGCAGTTGGTGGTCAAGAAGATTGGATTATAACGGTAGCACAAGAATTAGCCTTAGCCAAGAATAAATAAGAAATGGAAGTGTTGACTTATGAAGAAAAATAAGATGTTATTCTTTATGCTTTTGACATTAACTGTAATTATGGCAGCATGCTCTGAAGTAGATTCGAAAACAGAATCAGAAGGTACTAAAACTTCAGATGACAAAGGGTTTCTTATCAAAGTTGGACACGCGGCATCTCAAGATCACTTCGCACAAGATTCAATAGAGAAATTCAAAGAAATTGTTGAAGAAAATAGTGATGGGAAAATTAAAGTGGAAATTTATCCGAATGGTCAACTTGGCGGGGAACGAGAAATGATTGAGGCTATCCAACTTGGTAATTTAACAATGACTTTTCCATCATCTGCTCCGTTAGTATCTTTTTCAAAGAGTATGGCACTTTGGGACCTACCGTATCTTTTCAAGGATCATGAAACTGCATATAAAGTTTTAGACGGTGAAGTAGGACAGGAAATTCTTGATTCGCTTTCTGATAAAGGAATTAAAGGACTTGTATATTGGGAAAATGGTTTCCGCCATTTAACAAATAATAAAAGACCGATTGAAAGTGTCAGCGATATGAAGGGCATTAAAATACGTACGTTAGAAAGCCCAATGCAAATTGGCGCATGGTCTGCAACTGGTGCTAATGCAACTCCAATTGCATTTACTGAACTGTATGCTGCATTACAGCAAAAAACAGTCGATGCTCAAGAAACACCACTTTCACTTATGTACGCGATGAAGTTTTTTGAAGTTCAGAATAATTTAACACTTACTGGACATCTTTATTCTCCATGGCCTGTAATCATAAGCCAAAAGTTTTACGATGGGCTCCCTGAAGACTTGCAAAATGTTGTTATGGATGCAGCTATTGAAACGCGTGATTACAATAGACAACTTTCTTTAGAAGATGAGGCGAAATCACTGGATCTATTGAAAGCAGAAGGAATGGCAGTAGTAGAGTTAACGGAGGAGCATAAAAAAGAATTTCAAGATGCAATGAGAACAGTTTATGGTGATGTTAAAGCTGAAGTTGGAGAAGAAATTTACGATAAGTTAATGAAAGAAGTAGGCATGTAAAAAAACTTTATTTATTAAAATGGAGCATTGAGATATGCTCCTTTTTAATAAATTTTATTGGGGGGAGTTAAATGTCTATAATAAAAAAAATAGACGACTCATTTGAAAAGATTATTATTTCTCTATTTATGATTACAATGTCTATTTTTATTTTTGTACAAGTAATTTCAAGGTATGTTTTTGGGGATTCTGTCACTTGGACGGAGGAAGCTTCGCGCTATTTGTTTATTTGGTTAATATTTCTAACTATTGGAATAGGATTTAAGGAAAACAAGCATATTAGCATCGATATTATATTAGATTTATGTCCACCTATCGTCCAAAAAGTAATGAAGCAAATTGTATATTTATTGGTGTTTAGTCTATCAGTTTTTTTTGTATATGAAGGATATATTCTTGTACAACAAATGATGATTTTTGGACAGACCTCGGCGAACATGCAAATACCAATGTGGTTTGTGTATTTAGCTCTTCCCGTTGGCTTTCTTTTGACAACAATTCGACTTTTACAAGTCTCCATTAACTTATGGACGAACCAAAGCGAGGTGCAAGACTGATGTCACCAGCAATATTTCTTTTCATCTGTTTAATTGTACTGCTGCTATTATCTGTGCCTGTAGGATTTGCTCTGATTATATCGAGCGTCCTAACGATTCTTTTGACTGAAATAGATTTACCGTTCAATTTGATTACTCAGGTTTTACTTACTGCTAATGATTCATTTCCGTTAATGGCAATTCCATTTTTTATATTGGCGGGAGATATAATGGGGAAAGGCGGTATTTCTACCCGGCTATTTAAAGTGGCAAATGCATTTGTTGGCCATTTCACGGGAGGATTTGCAATCGCAACCATTTTAACTGCTATGTTTTTTGCTGCAATTTCAGGGTCAGGACCTGCTACTGTGGCAGCAATCGGTTCAATTATGATTCCGGAAATGGTGAAAAAAGGTTATGACAAACCATTTGCTACGGCTCTTGTTGCGGCGGCAGGGACGATTGGGATTGTTATCCCACCAAGTATACCGATGGTCATCTATGGAGTGACTGCTAATGTATCTATTGGTGATATGTTTTTAGCAGGGATTGTTCCGGGAATATTAATGGGTGTTGGATTAATCATTTGGGCAGTACTTTATGCGAAAAAACATAAATTCGGAAAATCATCAAAGACAAGTTGGAAAGAACGTCTACAAGCAATTAATGAGGGTAAATGGGCCCTATTAATGCCAGTCGTAATCCTAGGCGGTATTTATGGAAGTATATTTACACCCACTGAAGCAGCTGTAGTCGCTGTAATTTATGGCTTTATATTAAGCATGTTTGTATACCGTGAAATGAATATCAAAGACTTCTTTAAGGTTACTATTTCTTCTTCATTAACGACAGGAACCATTATGATTATTGTTGCCGCGGCAGCAATATTTGGTAGAATACTTACTTTGGAACAAATTCCAAATCAAATTGCACAAGTGGTTACTTCAATATCGGATAACCCATTGGTGTTTTTATTAATTATTAATTTATTGTTTTTATTAATAGGGACATTTATGGAAACAATCGCGGCAATTATTATTATGACACCAATCTTATTCCCACTGGCTATGGGGTTAGGCATTGACCCAATCCATTTTGGAATAATAATGATTGTCAACTTAAGTCTTGGATTTATAACGCCTCCTCTTGGACTAAATCTATACGTGGCATCAGGCATTTCGAATTTAAAAATCGAGCAAATTGTCAAGAAAATCATACCGGCTTTTATAACACTTATAGTCGTTTTGTTGATAATCACGTATGTGCCATGGATTTCTTTAATGTTCTTAAAATAAACACTAGAATGGAGTAGATACAATGGGGAAACCATTTAAGATTACGCTTATTGATCATGAGTGGGATGATTTAGAAATCGAGCAGGAATGGATACAAAAACGAACGAAAAATGATGCTCCGATTGAATTCCAAGTATTGCAATCACGAAATAAAGACCACATCATTGATGCTATTAAAGATTCAGATGCTCTATTAGTGATGTACGCAGATATTGACGAGGAGATTCAAAAAGCCGCTTTAAAAGCAAAGATAATTTCTCGTTATGGGATTGGCGTTAATATGATTGATGTAGATTCTGCATCCCGGCTTGGAATAATGGTGGCTAATGTGAATGATTATTGTGTTGATGAAGTTTCAGATCATGCACTTTCATTTATTTTATCAAGTGCCCGTAGATTATTTACATATCATGAGCAAACAAAGAAAGGGGATTGGGATTTTAAAAAAGCTACTATCCCTCTGCGAGCCTCCAATGCCGTAGTTGGATTGGTTGGATTCGGGAAAATACCTGCCAGACTTGCTGAAAAACTAAATGCAATCGGTTATCAAGTTATCGCATACGATCCATTTATCGACAAAGCAACAATGGAAAAAGCAGACGTTGAGAAAGTTGATTTATCAGAACTGCTTACTAGTAGCGATTTTATTTCAGTACACGTTCCTTTGATTGAGAAAACTCGACATTTAATTTCTACTAACGAGTTTAATTTAATGAAAGAAACTGCTTTTTTAATAAACACTGCCAGGGGACCAATCATTGATGAGGAAGCCCTTATCGTTGCATTAAAGGATGGCCAGATTAGTGGTTGTGCTTTAGATGTTACCGAAACTGAGCCGCTTCCACACGATCACATTCTTAGGCAGCTAGACCAAGTCATATTAACGCCTCATGCAGCATGGTATTCGGATAAAGCCTTTATAGAAATTAGGGAAAAAGCAATTTTGAATATATTAGATGTATATGATGGAAAAGAACCAAAATATCTAGTGAATAAAAAAATATTTTCTTAAAAGATATTCAATTTTGATTAGCTGTGTTCTTATTTCAAATTCATCTGGAACCATTTATATCAAGTACTTGGATAGTGAAAATGACTAAATTAAAAATGAGGTTATTACATGATAATTTCAAATCGATTAAAGAATTTACCACCGCACTTTTTTGCATCACTTGTTCAAAGCGTTGAAGAAGCTCTTTCCGAAGGGCGAGATGTTATTAATTTAGGGCGAGGTAACCCCGATCAACCGACACCTCCCCATATTGTAAAAGCACTTCAAGAAGCAGTTGAAGATCCTTCAACACATGGATATTCACCATTCAGAGGGACTCCAGAGTTAAAACAAGCTATTGCGGATTTTTATAAAAGAGAATTCGACGTTGTTATCGACCCTAACACAGAAGTCGCAGTTCTGTTTGGAACAAAACCCGGATTAGTTGAGTTACCGCTTGCGATTATGAACGAAGGTGAATTACTATTGCTTCCGGATCCGGGATATCCTGATTATTTATCAAGCGTAAGCTTGGCAAATATTAAATACGACTTAATGCCATTACTCGCGGAAAATAATTTTTTACCGAATTACAACGCCCTTTCGGATGAACAAAAAAAGCAAGCAAAACTAATGTATTTAAACTATCCAAATAACCCGACGAGTGCATCTGCCAACATTCCATTTTTTGAAGAGACAATTGCACTGGCAAAGGCTAATGATATTACGGTTTTGCACGACTTTGCCTATGGAGGAATTGGTTTTGACGGTGTAAAGCCTGTCAGTTTCTTACAAGCGAAAGGTGCAAAAGACGTCGGAATTGAAATGTACACATTGTCAAAAACGTATAATATGGCGGGATGGCGGGTCGGTTTTGCTGTCGGAAATGAAGAAATCATTGAAGCCATCAACTTATTGCAAGACCATCTATTCATTGATATTTTTCCGGCAGTTCAGCACGCAGCCTCAGTTGCATTATCGAGTAGTCAGGAATGTGTCGATGAGCTCGTTTCACTATACGAAGGCCGCAGGAATGTCCTAATGGCTGAATGCAAACGAATCGGTTGGGATGTCGTTTCTCCGACAGCTTCTTTCTTCGCTTGGCTTTCTGTTCCGGTGGGGTATACAAGTGAATCGTTCGCCAAACTACTACTGGACAAAGCAGATATAGCCGTAGCACCGGGTCATGCGTTCGGACAGTATGGAGAAGGGTATATACGTGTTGGACTATTAGTAGATGAAAATCGAATCGTCGAAGCTATTTCAAGGATTGAGAAACTCGGCATATTTTCATAATGTATGCTCAAGAAATATGGCTATGGATTTATTAGAAATAGATATTGAAAAATTAAGGGAGCAAAACCTATGTGGTTTTGCTCCCTTAATTTTCTTTCGTTCTGTTATTCTGGTACTATTTCTTTGTGGTTAACGGTTAAGAAGTCTTATGGTTATTATTCCATGATATTGGTAGTGAGACCAGTCAAAATAGGGTGTTAGATCGCCATCCTATTATTTCTGAGGTTTTTTTCTCGTCTGTGAAAGGAAATATTTGAATGTTGAAGACTATAGATTCCCCGACAGGTTTGTCAATCGTACCATCACGGCTTCCGAAAAATATAAAAAACAAGAGTTCGCAATTTGGAGATTAACTGAAACTAAATAATACAAGCAAAAACCGCTTGGGACAAATTGTCCTAAGCGGTTTTCAAAACTGAAAGTCTTACACCTTAAACCGATTAACCGCCAAACTCAATTCCTCACTCAACTCCGTCAGCGTTTCTGCTGCATCTGTTACAGATTGAATCGCGCTGAGTTGTTCGTCCGTCGAAGCACTTACTTCTTCACAGGCGGCAGCTGTTTCTTGTGACGTTGCTGCCATTGTTTGGATTGTTTTAGCAACGTCGTCTTTGTGTATTGCGACTTTCTGAATTTCTTCATAAACTGCATCGATTGAGTCTTGCATATCAGACATCAATGTTGAAATTTCTCCGAAAGTGATTTCCGTGTCGTTTACGACTGTGCCTTGGCGATGGAAGTTCTCACGCGTCTCGTTCATTTGCTCCGAGACGAGTCTGGATTCTGTTTGAAGTTCCTGGACTGTCACTTTTACTTCTTCTGTAGAGCGGGCCGATTGTTCTGCCAGTTTTCGTACTTCATCCGCCACAACTGCGAATCCTTTGCCATGTTCACCTGCACGGGCAGCTTCGATGCTTGCGTTTAATGCAAGAAGATTCGTTTGTGCTGAAATTTGGGTGATTGTTTCCATGACTCCGCCGATCGCATTTACTTTACCTTCAAGTGTACCAATCACTTCGGACATGGACTGTAAATTGGTTTCCCAGTCATTGAAAGACAGTTTCAGCTCTTGCATTTGACCTTGACCACTTGTATTCATTTCACCAGCTTTGGTTGCGATGTCAGACATGACGCCGGCTTTCGTTGTGATTTCATTAATTTGTTGACCAAGAAGATAGGCTTTTTCCGTAACGATTTCAGCATCTTCAGCAGATTTTGAAGCGCCATGTGCAATCTCAGTTACTGCGTTTGCAACTTCTTCGCCCGATGCATTTGTCTCCTCTGCAACTGCACTCAAACTATCGGAGCTTGCTTTGACATTTGATGCGGAACCGTTAACGACAGTAATAATAGCATTCATGTTTTCAATCATAGTATTGAAGTTAGCACCTAGTTCTCCGATTTCGTCTTTTGTCTTGATAGCAGAACGAACGGTTAAGTCGCCTTTTGAGACGGAATCCATCAAAGATTTCAAAATTCCAATGGGCTTGATTGTACGGCTGATCATGAAGTAGAGGACGACGAAGAATAATAGCAGTGTCGCAATTGCTACAACCATCATCGAGTTTCTGAGATTGATTGCGATTTCGTTAATATCTTTTTTGAGATAAATCGCTGAGATTTTCCAATCAAAATCGGGAATAGAAGAGAATACATTCACTCTATCGCTGCCTTCGTGTGTGTAATGGATGGCCCCTTCATCTAAACCTCCTATGAACATTTCTTCAATATAAGGTAGGTTCATCAGATTTTCACCGCTTAACGAGGGGTGCACCATTGCAGTTCCAGTGGCATCAAATAGAACCGGATAGCCATTGTAGCCAATATCACTTTCGGAAATAGATTCGGCCAACGAAGCCAATTGAATATCCAGTCCAAGAACACCGATAAGTTTTCCGTTTTTCAGAACAGCCTTCATGGCACTGATGACATACTCGCCTGTCGCACGATCGATATGTGGTTCCGTCCAGTAGACGGTATCAGGATTTTTTGCCGCTTCTTGATACCACTCAAAGCTGGTTGGGTCATAATCGTTTCCAAGGTCAGCATGCGGAACGAGGGTCATGTGTTTTGATGGAAGTGCTAAGTAGATTTGCGAAGCTTCATCGTATAAATTTTGAAACTCCTTAAATTCTGTCTGTAATGTAGCACTGCTTTTTTCAATGTCATCGCCGACATTGGTATACTCCGTTAAGGCTTTGGAATATGACATTTGGATTAAGCCTTTTTTATATTGCTCTAAAAAGTTCGTAATCGAAGCACCCATCTCGTCGACGAGTACAACACTCTGATCGATGAGGTTTTTCTCTGTTTTATATTGTACTTGCAAACTGGAAATTGCGGTCATTGCCGTCACGCCAATGAGGAAGAGAACCATCACTGTTACTATAATTTTTGTTTTTATTGATTTGAACATAGCGCACCTTCGCTTTCTCTATCTGTCTAGTTGAATTGACTCACTAAGTAATCTTCGGTCTAATTACTTATTTGTTTAGAAATAGATAAATTAAACAATAAGTGATAATAATCATTCTATATTTATCGTTTTTAAATCAATATAAAGAGCGCTTAGGATCATTAATAGATCCTAGGCGCTCTTGAAGTTTTATCAACTATTAATATGGAAACGTTGTCTAAAGTGGTGCTTCAATTCTTAACCTTAATCTGATTAACTACCTGACTCAATTCCTTACTTAACTTTGTCAGCATTTCTGTCGCATCTGTTACAGACTGAATCGCGCGAAGTTGTTCGTCTGTTGAAGCGCTTACTTTATCACAGGCTGCTGTTTCTGGTGTCGTTGTCGCCATTGTTTGGATTGAGTATAACGCTTAGTTACTCTATAATTAAGTTTGAAGTACAGAATTATTTGACTTAGAATAGGTGGAATAGTATATGACAACTAATCATGATTTTATGAATTACTGGTTATCCATAGACTCAATACAAAATAAAGTGAAGAAAGAATTGGAAAACGTTCTGCAAGCTGAGTACAGTCTATCGCTAAAAGAATTCTACGTGCTTTATTATCTTTCCATGGCGCCTGACAAGAAATTGAGATTACAGCAATTGCAAGAGATGATTGGATTGAGTCAGAGTGCACTTTCCAGATTAGTGGGGAAGATGGAAGCGAAGAACTGCGGTGCGTTAGAAAAGCATGATTGTACAGATGACCGTAGAGGTACCTATACGCATCTTACAAACCTAGGTGAGCAGAAGCTACATAAAAGTCTAGTCTCTTTCCGTGAAATACTTAGATTGCACCTCTCTGCTATTGATGTTGAAGGATTGATAAAACAATTAGTAGAAAAGCTATAAACTGCCATGTTCTATCGAAGTGCTCAATAGAAGCACTTTGATTTGACAAGGAGAATAGATAGCACTAATATATATGTATGTGTAATGCATATATATTTTAACAAGGGAGTTTTTGCAATGAAAGATTTGTTTAGTCCATACAAAATAAAGAATTTGGAGTTAAAAAACCGGGTTGTCATGCCACCGATGTGTCAATATTCCGTTGACCAGAAAGATGGCATTGCCAATGACTGGCATTATCTGCACTATGTCAACAGAGCAATCGGTGGAGCGGGTTTTATCGTGATTGAAATGACGGATGTAGAGCCTGATGGAAGAATTTCGGATTATGATTTGGGTTTATGGTCTGACGATCAAATCCCTGCGTTGGCGAAGATAGTGGAAGCTTGTCATCGCTATGGAGCTAAGGTTGGGATTCAGATTGCACATGCTGGTCGTAAAGCAGAAGATGCAGCTGTGCCTGTTGCGCCTTCTGCAATCGCATTCGACGAGAAGTCTAAAACACCAAGAGCGCTTTCAACAGATGAAGTAAAAGAGATGGTGGAGAAGTTCCGTAAAGCAGTAAGACGCGCGGTTGAGGCTGGATTTGATTCAATCGAAATCCACGGCGCTCATGGTTACTTAATCCATCAATTCCATTCTCCACTTACCAACAAAAGGGAAGATGAATACGGACAGGATCTAACCAAGTTTGGCCGCGAAGTCATTCTAGCAGCTAAAGCGGAAATGCCTGCCGATATGCCACTATTGATGCGTATCTCTGCAAAGGAATATGTAGAAGGTGGTTATGGAATAAACGAAAGTATTGCGTTCGCTCGCGTTTATCAGGAAGCTGGAGTGGATATGTTTGACGTCTCTTCTGGTGGAGAGGGTCAAATCGCAGCTTGGGGGAGACCAGGAACACATGTAGCTTACCAAGTACCGTTAGCTAGACAAATCAAAGAAGCGCTTCAGATACCAGTCATGGCTGTCGGTAGATTGGATGATCCAAATCTAGCCAATGCAATCATAGGGAATGAAGAAGCAGACCTTATTGCTGTTGGAAGAGGTATGCTGAGAAATCCTTATTGGACATTGGAAGCTGCTAAGCAATTGAGAAAAGAAACTGCAGTGCCGACACAGTACTTAGCAGGATTCTAATGATTTTCATGTTGTCTTGTTGCCTCGTCTAAATCGTGTTTGTTTGTGAAGTGTGCATATTCGGATAGATAAGTTGTCGTTAAAAGTAACCCCTTTTATTCTTTATATAGAAGGGGAATGGGGTTTAGGATACATTTTTGTGAATTTTTTTTGCGAGCGACGCTATAACATAAATAAAAATTGCTTACGACAAAATGTCGTAAGCAATTTTTTAAATTCACACCTTAAATCGATTAACCGCCAAACTCAATTCCTCACTTAACTCCGTCAACGTCTCCGCTGCATCAGTTACAGATTGAATCGCGCGAAGTTGTTCGTCTGTTGAAGCACTGACTTCTTCGCATGCCGCGGCAGTTTCTTGAGAAGTTGCTGCCATTGTTTGGATCGTTTCAGCAACGTCGTCTTTGTGTGTCGCGACTTTCTGAATTTCCTCGTACACTGCGTCGATGGAGTCTTGCATGTCGGACATCAATGTTGAGATTTCTCCGAAAGTGATTTCAGTGTCATGTACGACGGTACCTTGACGTTGGAAGTTTTCGCGTGTTTCGTTCATTTGTTGTGAGACGAGTCTTGATTCCATTTGGAGTTCCTGTACTGTCACTTTTACTTCTTCCGTTGAACGGGCAGATTGTTCTGCGAGTTTCCTTACTTCATCCGCAACAACTGCGAATCCTTTGCCGTGTTCACCTGCACGGGCTGCCTCGATGCTTGCATTTAATGCAAGCAGATTCGTTTGCGATGAAATCTGGGTGATTGTTTCCATGACTCCGCCAATCGCATTTACTTTACCTTCAAGTGTACCGATCACTTCGGCCATGGACTGTAAATTGGTTTCCCAGTCATTGAAAGACAGTTTCAGCTCTTGCATTTGCCCTTGACCACTTGTATTCATATCGCCGGCTTTCGTTGCAATGTCAGACATGACGACGGCTTTCGTTGTGATTTCATTAATTTGTTGGCCAAGAAGATAGGCTTTTTCTGTAACGATTTCAGCATCTTCAGCAGATTTCGAAGCGCCATGTGCAATTTCAGTCACTGCATGTGCAACTTCTTCCCCTGATGCATTCGTTTCTTCCACAACAGCGCTTAAACTTTCAGAGCTTGTCCGGACGTTCATTGCAGAGCCGTTGACGACAGTAATAATAGCGTTCATGTTGTCGATCATTATATTGAAATTATCGCCAAGTTCGCCAATCTCATCATTCGTTTTAACCTCAGAACGAACTGTCAAATCACCTTGGGATACGGAATCCATGAGTGACTTTAGCTGGCCAAGTGGTTTGATGGTATGACTGATGATGAAATAGAGTGCTGCGAAGATGACAAGCAAGGTGACAAGTGCGACGACAATCATTGATGTACGTAAGTTATTTGCCGCGGCATTGATATTTTTTTCATCATAGACGGCGGCAATTTTCCAACCGAACTTCGGTATTGTGGAATAAACGTTTATATAGGAGTTACTTTCATAATCGTAGTGGATGGCACCCTTTTCATTTCCACCTTTGTACATGTCCGCGATGAAAGGCTGGTCCATATAGTCAGCCCCTTGGCTTTCCGGGTGTGCGAGCACGATGCCTTCTGTATCGAGTAACATTGGGTAGCCTTTATAGCCGACATCACTGGAAGCTATTTTATCAGTCAATGCACCGAGTTGAATATCAAGGCCCATAACACCAATTAATTTGCCATTTGATAGTACTGCTTTTGAGGCAGCGATGACCAATTCTCCAGTAGCGGAGTCGATGAAAGGACTAGACCATTGGACAACGTCTGGATGTTCAACCGCATTTTTATACCAATCCCGAGTGGTCGGGTCAAAATCTGCTCCGAGATCTGCATTCGGCATAATCATTATTTCTTTAGTCGGAAGGGTTAAATAGACGGAAGTTGTATCTTCGTAAAAGCCGAGGAAGCTCTCTAGTTCAGCTTCCAGTACAGAAATCGAATTGGTTGCTGTAGCATCTTCTTCAGGAAGTGTAAATCCCGTCACTGTAGGAGAGGTGGATAATTGTGCTATGCCTTTCTCGTACTGACCAAGAAAATTTTCGATTGCATAACCCATTTCATTGGTGAGTGCACCACTCGATTCGATAATACTTTCTTCGGTATTATTTTTCACTATCGTATTGCTAATGAAAGTCATAGTGGATACGCCGATGAGGAATAGCACCATTACTGTCATAATTATTTTTGTTCGGATGGATTTGAACATTTCTCTTGCACCTTCGCTTTCTCTTACATTAAATGAACTACTTTATATGCTTCGGCAATTATTCTTGTTTATTTAGATAGTAGATGAAATAAATAAGAGAGAATAGTAGTGTTGAACTATTTTGATTCAAACGAGCAAACATGACTTTGGCGGAAACCCAATACTTTTTATTGCCAATTTGCTTAACTTCCTTATGGGTTTGCCGATATAAATCATATTGAATGTTGTTAAGTACAGGGAGGTTTGGCGAATGGTAAGTCGTATGGATGGCGGAGCCGTAGTGAATCAAGTGAATGTATTAGCAGAAAAAATGGCACCGGACAGGGAAGTCTCGGTGGTGCAAGTGCAAGCGATTCAGGAGAAAGTGCAGCAGAAAGCCGGCAATGAACAACAGTTGCCGGCTGACAAGGCAAAGCAAATGACTGACAGCATGAACACGTTTTTAGAAAGTGCGAATACACAATTGCGATTCAAGTTCCATGAGAAGCTCAACGAGTACTATGTAACAATCGTTGATTCAACCACGGACGAAGTCATACGGGAAATCCCGTCCAAAAAACTTTTGGACATCCATGCGGCAATGCGCGAATTTGTCGGCTTGCTTGTCGATCGGAAAATTTAAGGAAGGCGTGAGATAATATGCGAATTAGTGGACTAGCTTCAGGTTTGGATACGGAGAAAATGGTAACAGATTTAATGAACGCACACCGTATACCTCTCGATAAAATCACACAGAAAAAACAATACTTAGAATGGCAGTTGGACGATTACCGCACGACGAACCGTCAGCTGTTTGATTTCAGTAAAAAGACGTTTGACACGATGATTCTTTCGACTTCGTTTTCAGCGAAGACGGTGAATATTTCTTCACCGAATGATGTAGCGATTAGAAATATGGGGTCTACTAGTGATTTTTCTGGGACGATACAGATTCATCAGTTGGCGAAAAATGCTACATTGCAAAGTGGAGAACCAGAAACTTTAGGGAATCAGTTAACTAAAGCAGCATCGGTGAATTCTACTTTAAAGGAGCTGGGCATTACTGGTACAAAGATAACAATCAATGCAGTTGATGCGAATGGTAAGATGACAATAGATGCAAAAGAATTAGAATTCAAAGAAACTGATACATTGAAATCCGTTTTAGATAGACTAAATAAAGAAACCGATGTAACTGCCTTTTACGATTCACATACCGGGAAAATTGCAATGACTGCTAAAAATAGTGGAGAAGGAGATATCAAAGTTATCGGTGATTTAGGTACATCTTTAGGGTTGAACACCGGAACTAAGATTCCCGGTCAAAATGCCGACATCACTATTAATGGACTCAGAACACAACGTTCATCAAACACATTCCAACTCAATGGTTTTGAATTTTCATTAAAACAGGTAACTGCACCAATTATTAATGGTGTAATTGTAGACGATGCAAAAACAGTCTCATTCAGTTCTGCCCCAGACACCGATAAAATCTTCGACTCCGTCACTAAGTTCGTCGACGAATACAACAAGCTTATCGAAGACTTGAACAAACAAATCCGTGAACCTAAATACCGTGATTTCCAGCCGCTTTCAGCTGCGCAGAAGAAAGATATGACGGATAAAGATATCGAAATGTGGGAAGAAAAAGCGAAAAGTGGTACGCTTCGTAACGATTCCACTATTTCCAGTATGCTGACGCAAATGAGGACAGCCCTTATGGGGACTGTAGGCAGCGATACATTAAAAAGTCTAGGTATTACAACGTCTAAGGACTACTTAGCTAATGGTAAGCTCGTCATAAATGAAGAAGAATTGAAAAAAGCGATTAGTGATGATCCGAATAAAGTTCATGAAATGTTCTCGAAAGATGGAGCTACTGTGGCTGAACAAGGATTTGCACGTAAACTCCGAACTATAGTTGATAAAACTCAAACGTCAATCGCTCAGCGTGCGGGAAAAGTGGGCGATGTAAACGATACGTTTTCACTCGGCCGCTCACTGAAAGAAATGAATAACCAGATTGAACGGTTCGAAGACCGATTGAAAATGATGGAAACCCGCTACTGGAAACAGTTCTCCGCAATGGAGACGGCAATCAATCGTGCAAACTCACAGTCGGCTAGTCTTATGAATGCATTTAGTAACAATTAACAACAGCAGTAGTGAACTAAAGGAGACAGATAAAATATGGCTATCAACAACCCTTATGCAACCTATCAAAACAACTCTGTAAATACATCAACGCCAGGCGAGCTGACACTTATGCTCTACAATGGCTGTTTGAAATTCATCCTACAAGCAAAAAGAGCGATGAATGACAATAATATTGAAGAAAAGAACAAGGCCGTCCAAAAAGCACAAGCAATCATTTCTGAGCTCATGTTGACGCTCGATAAGTCGTACCCAGTTTCACAAAATATGCTTGTCCTCTATGAGTTTGCAAACAGCAGACTGATTGACGGCAATATTAAAAACGACAGTGCCCTGTTCGATGAAGCGTCAGCAATTATTACGGAGTTCCGCGATACCTGGAAGCAGGTTATTCAGATTAACCGGCAGAAACAGTACGCGAACGTAGATGAAATATGATTCGGCCTGCGCTGATAGCGTGGCGTGATGTGACGGGAAAATTAGTGAGGTTGTCGCAAGAAACAGCGGTAGATAAGCGGGATGAGACGATTGCGGGCATCGAAGCACTTCTCGATGATCGTGATAAGTTGCAACCGCATATTGCCGCCCCGTTCACGCCCGAAGAAGAAGTGTTTGGCAGAAGTCTTGTCGAAACAGAAGCGGATGTCCAAAAGAAACTTGCTCAATTTACACAACTGATTCGTACAGACATCGTGGAATCACAAGCGAAGAAAGACAATATGAAAAACTACGTCAATCCTTACAGCAATGTAGCGCGAGATGGTACATTTTACGATACGAAGCAATAACTACTACCCGGTTGGAGATTAATTCTCTGACTGGTTTTTTTATTGAATAATTAGTTAATTATGCCCGTATGAATGATGGTTCATTAATGGTACATTTTACATAGAACAATTAATGGGAAATTTAGTGTAGGGAAAATTGAGGTCAAAGGGGAAATAGATGATGAATATTACTCAATTAAAGCGGGAAGATTGGCTTCGGAAAAACTCGATTATGATGATTGGATTTGCACTTGCTGCAGGGCTGGGTTTACTAGCCCAACTCATACAGCGCTCGCCGATAACTATTCAATTGTCTGTTGCCATACCTTTTGCACTCGCGATTCTATTCTATTTTCTAAGTAAAAAAGTTGAGGTATTGTCACTTCTTCTGCCTTATCTATTACTCATCATGAATTTTGCAATTGCGATGGGTGTCATCTTTTTTTCAGAAGCAAATCTTGGGACAATAGGGATCATCATCCTTATATTGGTGATTGGTTCAATTCATGGCAAGATGGCCATTATGGCGTTTAGTTTTGCACTGAGTTTCATTGGCATGATAATAAATAATCAATTTTTCATTGCTCCAGAACTCGTTGGAGGAAGCGGGACAAATCTATTACTACTTCATTTCCTAGCAGGGATTGTCTTATTCTTGCTTGTCCGTCAAAATGGGCGGATGTTCATGCATGTGGAGGAACTTGTCGAACTAACTGAACTTAAGGTGCGCGAAGAAGGAGCACTTGCTGAAAAGCTTGACGAGGCGGTTGGAAAGATTACATCGAACCTTGCGTATCTTCGTTCAAATACGGAGACATCTGCCACATCGCAGCTTGAAATGCTTGCGGCTGTTAATGAAGTAAGTGTCGGCAGTCAACATCAGGCGGATCATATTTCAGATATCGCGGAAAATGCGGAACACACTTACGAATCGGTTCAAGTCATTGCAGAAGGCTTAGGTCAGGTCGTGATTCAGGCGAATGAAGCAGGTCGTAAAGCGGAAAATGGAACTATGAAAATTGCACAATTAAAAGAAAGCATTGACTCTTTCACCACTTTTTTTACTGATTTAAATGAAACGTTTGGTATATTATCACGTAAAATTGACGAAACGAACCTTTTCGCAAGTGCCATTAAAGCCATCACGGAACAGACAAATTTACTTGCGCTAAACGCTTCGATTGAAGCTGCGCGTGCTGGAGAACAAGGAAAAGGGTTTGCGGTAGTTGCGGAAGAAATTCGGAAATTGGCAGGACTTACAAGAGAGACCTTAACTAAAATTGACGCAAACTTGATAGAAGTGAACAATTATAATGAAATAGCCGTTAAAAAACTTGGAGATGGATTGGAGCAAGTGACGATGCAAACTGCAGTAGCAGACGAGTCTAGTGCGTCCTTTATAGATTTGTTTGAAACGATGACGAAGTTGCAGAAGGTATTATCGATTTTCATCCAAGACTTCGGCAAAATTACGGAAGACAGTGCATTAATTCAGGAACGGACGATGGATTTTGCGGCGATTGTCGAGCAAAGTACCGCGGCTGTGGAAGAATTGAATGCTACGTTGACCGAACTGACTGAAGAACAACAACAAATCGCCACGTATATCAATGAAACGCATGAGGAAGCAGTTCGGATAAGAAACTAATGCGATGTTGCCCCATTTTTGGGGGAATTATTTGCCGGTCGTGTATTGTATACGATTGATTAGGGTTATATATACTCGGTGTGTGCTGTTTATGATTGGTTGGCGTGTAATATTATCGATTGTGCGTTGTTTATGCTTGGTTGGGATGATATATGATCGGTTGTGCGTTGTATATGCTTGGTAAGGAAGATATATGCTCGGTCGTGCGGGGTTTATGATTGGTTAGGAAGATATATGTTCGGTTATGCGTTGCTTATGCTTGGTAAGGAAGATATATGCTCGGTCGTGCGTTGTATATGATCGGTAAGCGTGTTATATGCTCGGTCATGCATTGCTTATGATCGGCTTACAATAATATGTTGGATAATTCAATCAACTGCAAGTAAAATAGGTATATAGATAGGAACTTCTAAGGGGGATTATGAATGCACACTGTGGATACCATGCGGCAGAAGGAATTTTCAAATAAGAACTTCATTCTATTTGTGACACTTGGTGGTTCTAGTTTCATCGGTTTGATTTTTTATTTTGTTACGGGGCAAGGTATGCTGAAGACAGTGAGTATGGCGATACCGGTTGTTGTTACGTTATTGTTTTATGCATTGGCGAAAAAGGTCGCTATTTTTGAACGCATGTTTCCATGGATTGTCCTAGGCGTGACGGGATTTGCCGCGATATTGAATGGGGTTATAGGGGAACCGTCTGTTGCGACAGCTGGAATCGCGTTTTTCATAGCAGGTATTGCAAGTGTTCATTTATCCATGCGGATTATGACCTATGGTTTTGCGTTGTCCCTTGCTGTTCTGGTCGTCTTTTTAACGAACTATCCGTATCAGGAGCAAATTGCAGCGAGCAAAGGCAGTTTGGCGCTCGTACTGATTTTGATGTCAGTAGGGCTATTCATCCAAATAAAGCAGACGAAAAAGTTGGAAATGCAAGTCGATTTGTTTACGACTGAGCAGGCAGCACACACGCTTTTAGAAGAGAGTAAGCATCGTTCGTTGAATGAAGGGATTGAACAGGTTGCAGCTGATTTGACGGCGATTGGTGAGACGGCTGGACGACATTTGGAAGCACAGAAGGAACTGCTGACAATTATGGATGGTGTTTCAGCAAGTGTTGAACAGGAAGCATTTCAAATTGCGAACATCGCAAAAAATGCACAACGCACGCAAGATGATGTAGCTGATATGCATAAGGAAACGCACCTTATGAATGAAGACACAGCTAGTCTTCGCGCTGAATCTGCTGACATGGTGGAAGTCATGCAAAACTTGCGTACAGGTATGGAAGAAGTGGAAATTTATCTCACTGATTTGAACGGATCATTTGATGCGCTTACTGAGAATATCGAGAAGACGAATGCGCTTGCCAAGTCGATTGAGACGATTACGGGACAAACGAATCTTCTTGCATTGAACGCGTCGATTGAAGCGGCTCGCGCGGGAGAGCACGGCAAAGGGTTTGCGGTTGTCGCGGATGAAATCAGGAAACTTGCTGGATTAACGGCGGTGACATTGGTTGAAATAAATGGCAATTTGGAAAATGTCAACACGATGAATGATCGCTCGCGTGCCAATTTGACGAACAGTACAGGAAAACTTGTTACACAGGCAGCATTGTCGGTGGACGCTGAAATGAAAATCGGACTCATGCACAACACATTGAGTGACCTTCACCGGAAGTTTGGCATGTTTGACGACAAGATGGCTTCAATTACAAAGGAGACGACGGACATCGGGCGTATGACAAGCTCATTTGCTGACTTACTGACCGAATCGAGTGCATCACTGGAAGAAGTGAACGCTACGATTCATGGAACGGTTGTAGACAATGAGCAGATTGTGACGACGCTGGACGGGACAATGCGACGAACGACAAGCTTGGCTGAAGTTCGTTGAAAGTTATGTAGTCTGCTATAATGAGAGAAACAAATCTTGGTGCGTTAGAACGGAGTGGAGAAGATGCTTTATAAACGGACTGAATATTTTAGGTATACATTTGGGGAACCGCTTGTAGCTGAATTCCGGATTGTCGTTGAAAATGGAACGGATATAGAATCGAGCCCGGGCGAATGTCATTTCTTAGACATCAGTCCAGGTGGTGCAAAGCTTTTTGCGAAGTTCGATATTCCTCTTGAACGTGAATCTGTCCGCTTGCATATCAAATTCACACTTTATGAAAAATTAATCGACCTGCAAGGCGTAATTGTGTGGAAGAAGCCATATAGTGGGGGATACATGTACGGTTATGATTTTGATGAAAACGTAGAAATTGAACATTTAATCGTCGAAGAGCTTAAACTTCGTAGACGCTCTGAAAGTGCATTGGGTAGCGCTATAAAGGACGAAAAAAAGTAATTTTTGAACGTATTCGTCACAAATCGACAATATATTTAATTTTCTAAATGTTTTTAGAAGGACTTTATGGGGAATGTGTAGAAGTGTACTGTATAGGTTAACTTAAAGGAGGAGTTCATATGTTAGATTTTAATATTCGCGGTGAAAATATCGAGGTAACTCCGGCAATTCGTGAACACGTCGAGAAGAAATTGCAAAAAATCGAAAGATACTTCGATGAAAATGCAAACGCAACTGCACATGTGAATTTGAAAGTTTACAATGATAAGCAAACTAAAGTGGAAGTAACAATTCCTATGAAAAACTTAACGCTTCGTGCAGAGGAACGTCATAACGATTTATATGCAGCTATCGACTTGATCGTTGACAAGTTAGAGCGTCAAATTCGAAAATATAAAACAAAAGTAAACCGTAAGTTCCGTGAACGTGAAGGCGTTGCAGCATTCTTCGCATCCGTCAATAAAAGCGAAGAGAAAAACAGTGATGCAAATGGGGAAGAAGATCAGGCATTTGCGATCGTCCGAACTAAGAATTTTGATCTAAAACCGATGGACCAAGAAGAAGCAATTCTTCAAATGAACATGCTTGGCCACGATTTCTTCGTCTTCACAGATTCCGATTCTGACGGCACAAACATCGTTTATAAACGTAGCGATGGTAAATATGGCTTAATTGAAACAAGCTGAATAGATAATGGAGTTTGGAAGACCCCTAAGCGGGAATACTGCTTAGGGGTCTTCTTTTGATTTCCGATAGTGGGGGACGAGCGGAAAAACCTATTATACCCGTGTATTATGGCCCTCCTATCGCGCAATACAAAAATTCCTTAATGTGTTTTGGCTAGACCATTTGCACCGTGCAATTCACAGTGTTAAAATGAAGGGTGAACCTAATGAGGATGTGACCTAAATGCTTAGCGTATTGAATAAAATGTTTGATATGAATAAACGAGATTTGAAGCGTCTTGACAAGATTGCGGACAAGGTCGAAGCGCTTGCAACACAAATGGAACAGCTTACGGATGAACAACTGACAGCAAAAACAACTGAATTCAAAGAACGTTTCTTAAAAGGAGAAACGCTTGATGATCTTCAGGCTGAGGCTTTTGCAGTCGTTCGCGAAGCGTCGAAACGTGTTCTTGGCATGTATCCATTCCGTGTGCAAATTATTGGGGCTGCTGCTTTACACGAGGGCAATATCGCGGAGATGAAAACCGGTGAAGGGAAGACGTTGACGTCAACGCTTTCGGTTTATTTGAACGCACTTGCGGGTCAAGGCGTACACGTTGTAACCGTGAACGAATACCTTGCAAGTCGTGATGCGACGGAAATGGCGTTACTTTATGAGTTTCTCGGATTCTCAGTTGGTCTGAACTTAAATAGTTTATCGAAAGAAGAGAAACGGGAAGCGTACAGTGCGGATATCACGTATAGCACGAACAACGAACTCGGTTTCGATTACTTACGTGATAACATGGTGCTTTATAATGAACATAAAGTGCAGCGTCCGCTGTTCTACGCAGTTATAGATGAGGTTGACTCGATCTTAATTGACGAAGCGCGTACACCACTAATCATTTCAGGGCAAGCTGCGAAAGCGGCAGAATTGTATCGCTTGGCAAATAAATTTACACAATCACTCAAAAAAGAAGAAGATTATTCATATGATGAGTCGACGAAAGGTGTCGTCTTGACAGAAAGTGGTATCGAGAAATCGGAAGCTGCATTCAGTATTGATAACTTATTCGATTTGGAACATACGACACTTAACCATGCGATTAACCAATCGTTGAAAGCACATGCGAGTATGCATATTGATGTCGATTATGTTGTTCAAGAAGGCGAAGTCGTCATTGTCGATTCATTTACAGGACGTCTTATGAAAGGTCGTCGCTACAGTGATGGACTTCACCAAGCGATTGAAGCAAAAGAAGGCCTAGAAGTTCAGAATGAAACGATGACTCTTGCAACAATTACATTCCAAAACTACTTCCGTATGTATGACAAACTGTCTGGTATGACTGGGACAGCGAAAACGGAAGAAGAAGAATTCCGTAATATTTACAACATGAACGTCATTGCTATACCGACGAATCGTCCGCTAATCCGTGATGACCGTGCAGATCTTATTTATTCTTCAATGGAAGGTAAATACCAGGCAGTTGCGGAGGACATCAAAGAACGGAATGACAAAGGGCAACCAGTTCTTGTTGGTACAGTTGCGATTGAAACGTCTGAGATTATTTCTAAGCATTTGACAAAATACGGTGTGAAGCATAATGTTTTAAATGCGAAAAACCACAGTCGTGAAGCGGAAATCATTTTGGAAGCCGGTCACAAAGGTGCTGTTACAATTGCGACGAATATGGCGGGCCGTGGTACGGATATTAAACTTGAAGAAGGCGTGCAGGAACTTGGCGGTCTAGCGGTTCTTGGTACAGAACGACATGAGTCGCGTCGAATTGACAACCAGCTACGTGGACGTTCTGGTCGTCAAGGGGATCCGGGTGTGACGCAGTTCTATTTATCGCTTGAAGATGAATTAATGCGCCGTTTCGGTTCGGACCAAATGAAGTCGATGATGACGAAACTTGGTATGGACGACACGACGCCAATTCAGTCGAAAATGGTATCGCGTTCGGTTGAATCTGCTCAGAAACGGGTAGAGGGAAATAACTTTGATGCACGGAAACGTTTGCTGCAGTATGATGATGTATTACGCCTGCAGCGTGAAATCATCTACAAAGAACGGAATGAAATTCTAGAGTCAGAAAACATTCGTGGCGTACTAGAGAAAATGCTGTCGAATGTAATTGCAAATGCTGTGGCAATTCATACGACGGAAGAAAAAGAAAGCGATTGGAATCTAAAAGGACTCGAAGATTTCTTGGGCGCAAATATACTCCCGGACGGTCGTATAACAACTGTGGCTATGGAAGAGAAATCGGTTGAGGAATTGACGTCGTTGATCCAAGAAGCTGTTACTGAACGGTACGATGAGAAGGAAGAGGAAATGTCGGAAGAGCGCATGCGCGAATTCGAAAAAGTCGTCTTGCTTCGTGCCATTGACTCGAAATGGACAGATCATATTGACGCGATGGATCAATTGCGTCACGGTATCCATTTACGTGCATATGGTCAAACTGATCCGCTTCGTGAGTATCAGGCGGAAGGATTTGCAATGTTTGAGGAAATGGTCGCATCGATTGAAGCCGATTCAGCGAAATATGTGATGAAAGCAGAAATTCGCAACAACCTTGAACGTGAAGAAGTTGTTAAAGCACAGGCCGTTAATCCGAAAGAGGATGGCGAGCAAGTGCGTAAGAAACCAGTGCGTCGCGCAGTAAACATCGGTCGTAACGATCCATGCCCATGCGGCAGCGGGAAGAAATATAAAAACTGCCACGGTAATGCATAAGTTACCGGGCAACCCAAATTCAGGAGGAAACTATTATGATGGAATTATCCGATGTACGCAACGAGCTCGACAAATCAGCTAAGAAATTAGCGGACTTTAGGGGGTCTCTTTGACTTAGAAAACAAAGAGGCACGAATTCAAGAGTTAGATGAAGCAATGCTAGAGCCAGGTTTCTGGGATAGCCAGGAAGGTGCACAAAAAGTAATCTCCGAGTCGAATGCGTTGAAAGACGTTGTCGGCGAGTACACGGAGTTGACTGATGAACAAGAAAACCTTGAAATGACGCTTGAACTATTACGCGAGGAAAACGATGCAGAGATGCAAGAAGATCTTGGCGTAGAGTTGAAGGGATTCAAGAAGAAGCTCGATGAATTCGAACTGCAAATGCTACTCAGTGATGAATTTGATGCGAATAGTGCGGTTCTTGAACTTCATTCGGGTGCAGGCGGTACGGAATCCCAGGACTGGGCTTCTATGTTGCTTCGCATGTACACACGTTGGGCTGAACATCGCGGCTTCAAAGTCGAAACACTCGACTACCAAGCCGGAGACGAAGCTGGCGTGAAATCCGTAACATTGGCAATTAAAGGCCATAACGCATATGGTTATTTAAAAGCAGAAAAAGGCGTTCATCGCCTCGTTCGGATTTCTCCGTTTGACTCATCAGGCCGACGCCATACGTCATTCTCTTCAATAGAAGTAATGCCGGAGTTTGAAGGCGAAGTTGACATTGACCTTAAAATGGAAGATGTTAAAATCGATACGTACCGTTCAAGCGGTGCGGGTGGACAGCACGTCAATACGACAGATTCAGCAGTCCGTATGACGCATCTTCCAACTGGCGCAATTGTTACATGTCAGACAGAACGTTCACAAATTAAAAACCGTGATCGCGCAATCAATTTATTGAAAGCGAAAATTTACCAGATTAGAGTCGAAGAAGAAGAAGCACGTCTTCTTGAAATTCGAGGAGATCAAAAAGAAATCGGTTGGGGAAGCCAGATTCGTTCATACGTTTTCCACCCGTATTCCATGGTAAAAGATCACAGGACGAGTGCAGAAACAGGAAACGTCAGTGCAGTAATGGACGGCGATATCGACCTGTTCATCAATGCTTACTTACGTTCACGTATATCTTAATAAAATGAAATGAAAAGGAGTGCACTTCGGTGCGCTTTTTCATTTGCCCACAACTTTAATGAAAAAAATGGATAGTCCTATAAAGAGGTTTTGGAAGTATGGATTATGTGTATATTAACTAATACAGACGTAATTTTAATGTTATTAGTCGTTTGGCACGTCTAATAATGGAGTTCACAAAGTTGAGACAAACTGTAGTGGAGGTTGAGAAGACGCTATTTGTCGACGGTTTGATGAATTTAGGGTAATCCCTAGGTGATTTTAATGCACGTTGTTTTGGTATACTTAGGTAGGCAGTACAATAATTCATAAATGGAGGTAAGAAAATGAAAACTAAGTTTTTAGCAATTATGTTGGGAGCTGTTCTTGTCCTTGGGGCATGTGGCGGCGACAAAGCAAAAGAAGAAGATAAGGGTACAACAGGTACTGGTAATGAAACAGCATCAGTAGACGTTGAAAAAGTGGTTAGCACGAGCTGTATCGCTTGTCACGGCGGTAACCTTGAACTTAAAGGCGGCGTGGGTCCCGATCTATCAAAAGTTGGTGACCATATGTCTGAAACAGAAATCCATGACGTAATCATCAACGGCCGCGGCAGTATGCCACCTGGTCTTATCAAAGGTGAAGAAGCAGACGCAGTTGCAAAATGGCTTGCTGAGAAAAAATAACTTTTACAATGAAACCGCAACTGGGCGATATGCCTGGTGCGGTTTTTTTGTTTATTGACGGGATGGGTGGGGTTTGTCGGGAGAGTATGTCGACTTGCCGTGACAGTTCTGCGGTTAGCCCTCACAGTTTGCAGAAATACCCTGACAGTTTGGCGTTGCCCTTAGAGTATGTCGACTTGCCGTGACAATTTGGCAGTAAGTCCTCACAGTTAGCGGAAAAGCCATGACAGTTTGGCGTTGCCCTTAGAGTATGCTGGCTTGCCGTGACAGTTCTGCGGTTAGTCCTCACAGTTAGCAGAAAAGCCATGACAGTTTTGTGTTGCCCTTAGAGTATGTCGAAATGCCATGACAGTTCGACAGTAAGCCCTCACAGTTAGCAGAAATACCCTGACAGTTTGGCGTTGCCCTTAGAGTATGTCGACTTGCCGTGACAATTTGGCAGTAAGCCCTCAGAGTTAGCAGGAAAGCCATGACAGTTAGACGTTGCCCTTAGAGTATGTCGACTTGCGGTGACAGTTCGAAAGTAAGCCCTCACAGTTAACAGAAAAGCCATGACAGTTTGGCGTTGCCCTTAGAGTATGTCGAAATGCGGTGACAGTTCGACAGTAAGCCCTCACAGTTAATAGAAATACCATGACAGTTAGACATAGCTCCCGCATTTCCCCCACAGTTCAACGGCACTCTTCATCATTCGATAAAACCATCCGCTAGTTCAAACATTATTGCCAATAAAAAGAGGAGTTACCTCCTAAAGGTCGAATACAAACAAGTGAGTTGGTCTTTTGGTCTACTAGTTCTACTGTATAATAGTACTACGTTCTATGTTTATCGACGTTATATTCAAGTTTTAATTGAAACACAACTGTAATACTTAGAAGGGTGAATCATGTTATAATGGGGCTGTTGGAAAAAAAGAGAGACAAAAATATTCAGGTGGTTTTAGAATGATTGTGATGAAAAATGTCTACAAAAAGTATCCAAACGGTGTCGTAGCAGCAAATGGCATTAACATCGAAATCGACCGGGGAGAATTTGTTTACGTGGTCGGTCCGAGTGGTGCAGGTAAATCGACATTTATTAAAATGATGTATCGTGAAGAAAGACCAACAAGTGGAGAAATTCTTATTAATGGTATAAATCTTGCAACATTGCGTAACAAACGTGTACCCCAATTGCGCAGGCAGATTGGTGTCGTTTTTCAGGACTTTAAATTATTACCTAAATTGAATGTTTACGAGAATGTGGCGTTTGCGCTCGAAGTCATTGAAGCACCGCCAGCAGAAATACGAAAAAAAGTGAACGATGTTCTTGCGCTTGTCGGACTTACGCAAAAAGCGCGGATGTTCCCGAACGAATTATCAGGTGGAGAAGAGCAACGTGTTTCCATCGCGAGGTCAATCGTCAATGTACCGAAAGTTGTCATTGCAGATGAACCGACAGGAAATCTTGACCCTGAAACATCATGGGAGATCATGAGGATCTTCGAACAGATTAATGCTCGTGGAACGACGATTGTCATGGCCACCCATAATAGGGAGATTGTTAACGCTATAAAACACCGTGTTATCGCAATAGAAGGCGGGCTCATTACCCGTGACGAATACGGAGGTGAGTATTATGAAGGCTAGAACACTCGGTCGGCATGTACGAGAAAGCTTCAAAAGTATTCGCCGTAACAGCTGGATGACATTTGCGTCAGTCAGTGCTGTTACTGTCACCCTCCTGCTTGTCGGTGTATTCATCGTGATTATGATGAATTTTAATCATCTCGCGCAAAGTATCGAGAATGACGTGGAAATTAAAGTGGTTGCGGATCCAGCTGCAGATAAGTTGATAATTAAAGAGCTGGTAGAAAAAGTTCGTTCGACAGATGGCGTTCTCGAAGTGGTCTATTCGTCGAGAGATGCTGAGCTAGACAAGATGATTAAATCATTTGGTGACGAACTTAGTTTATATAAACAGAGTAATCCGCTTGGCGATGCACTTTATGTAAAAGCGAAGGATCCACAACAGACTGCTACTATTGCTAAGAAAATTGATACATACGACTATACATATGAGGTCGTGTATGGCGAAGAAAAAGTGGAGAAACTCTTCAATGTACTTAACCTGAGCCGGAATATCGGTATTGTTTTGATATTGGCACTGTTATTCACGGCGATGTTCCTTATTTCGAACACGATCCGAATAACTATCGTTGCTAGAAGAACTGAAATTGAAATTATGAAATTAGTCGGAGCGACGAATAACTTCGTGCGTATTCCGTTTTTGTTGGAAGGAATGTGGCTTGGCATTTTGGGGGCATTAGCTCCAATGCTCATCATTTCTATATCCTATTACAAACTATTCGAGCTTTTGGAACCGAAGCTACAAGGAGAATTGTTCCAATTACTAAACACGACACCATTTATAATCCAACTGAACGGACTGATTCTGTTTATGGGGATCTTTATTGGTATTTGGGGCAGCTTTATGTCTGTGCGTAAATTTCTTAAAGTGTAATTGATAGATAGAGTGTGAGAGGGGAACTGGGAAGTTGAATAGATATAAAAAGCTGTTGTCAGGTACAATTGCAATCGTTTTCCTGTCCACTATTATTAGTGGAGCGGGAGTTTTAGCGAGTCCTTTGGATGACCTGAAAAAAGAACAGAAATTACTTGATAAGAAGAAAAGTGAATTGAATACGGGAATTAGTAAAAAGAATACTGAAATTAAAAGCAAAAAAACGACTATCGAAAAAATTACGGATCAAATTTTAGCACTTAACGCTAAAATAAACGAATCCAATGAACAGATTAACCGTGTTATCGGACAAATAAATAAAACAACCGAAGAAATTGATGCGTTACGCATTTCAATTGCTGATCTTGAAAAGAAAATTGAAGAGCGTGACGTGGTATTGCGTGAACGTGTTCGTGCTATGCAAGTAAAAGGCGGACAAGTTAGCTATCTTGACGTTCTTCTCGGAGCCAATAGTTTTGCAGATTTCATAGACCGTTTTTCGGCTGTCAATTCTTTAATGGATGCAGATCGAAGTATTATGGAGCAACAAGCGAGTGATATTGCGCAGCTTGAAGAAGAAAAAGCACTTGTCGAGTCAAAACTTGCCAAGCAGGAAGCCGCTAAAAAAGAACTTCAAAACTTGAGAGCATCTCTTTTAGCACAGAAAAGTGATAAGAATAAGTTAATCGATAAACTAGAAGCAGAACAACAGAAATTAGCCAACGAAAAAGAAAAGCTAGAAGTTGATTTGCATGAAACTTATGAAGTTAGTAAGGATCTTGAAAAGAAAATTATAACAGAACAAAAACGTATTGCTGAAATTGCGCGTCAAGCTGAAATTGCACGTAAAGCAGCGGCAGCTCAAGCCGCGAAAGACAAACAAAATAGTAGTGGTAGTGGGGGTTCATCTTCTTATCTTCCACCCGTCTCAAATGGGACATGGACGAAACCTGCTTCCGGAACTTACACGTCGTCATTCGGTTGGAGAACGCATCCAATCTACGGCACTCAAAGGCAGCACCGTGGAGCCGACATTGCGAATAGCACTGGAACATCTGTTGTATCGGCGGGTGACGGTGTTGTTTCCCACGCCGGACCAATGGGAACTTACGGCAATGTAATCATGGTGACACATTCAATTGATGGGCAGATTTTCACAACAGTTTATGCACATTTGTCCAGCATTAATACAAGCGCTGGTCAGCAAGTTGCGAAAGGCCAGTTCATCGGGAAGATTGGAACCACAGGCGCATCGACCGGGCCTCACCTCCATTTTGAAATGCATATCGGAAACTGGTCTGCATCTGGACCAAGTGCCGTGAATCCATTACGTTATGTATCATTCTAACTAATTGTGTCCGCCTCAAGACTGAGGCGGATTTTTTTTGTTTCTTTCAACTAGAATGATGGCTTTCGATGCTATTTTTGGATACGATTATGGTATTAGGTGTTGAAGGGGGCAAATGCGAATGCCAGTCACTTCATTTTTCACGATAGGAAGCCTTAGTGTTCCCTCGTCTTGGATTGCCCTCATGGTAGCATTTGTTGTTGCATATAGTGCAGTTCGGTTCAGATTTGGGAAGAAGCAGGCGGAAATCATAGGAGATGCGTTCTTTTACTTGGTGATTGTTTGGAAATTGAGTATAGTACTCACTGATTTCAATTCGGTTCTTCGGTCACCACTTGCGATTGTTTATTTCCACGGTGGGGCAGTCGGTTTTTACTTGGGGCTGCTATTTATTGCCGGGAAGACCTTATGGGACATGAAGAAGGGGCGGCTTGATGCTAATGGATTTCGGGCACTTTTTACGGGTGCAGTTTTAGTTCAAGTTGTGTATCAGGTGATAATGGTTTTATTGAATGAAGGCGAAATGATTGCGCAAGTAGTAACGGTAGTTGTATTTGGGTTATTCGCGGTATTTTTCTGGATGAATAGTGGGAAAGCGGATAATTGGCCGGTTCAACTTGCACTTGTGTTTATGGCGGTTCATGTTTTTGTGGCTGCCGTCCAACCAGATGAATTTATTCAGACACCGCTTATTACGACTGTAGTCATGGGATTGTTTTTTGTGATTGTGTTTATGCGAAAGTTAGATTGGGGGGATATCTATGAATAAGAAAACACTCGGATTCATCATAGCTGTACTGCTTATCGGATCGATGGTGGTCATTATGGTGAAATCGAATTTGGACAAACCGAAACCAATTGATGAATTTCTGATCGGTGCAGATTTTAGTGTATTAGAAGATGAGCCTGGTTTGGAAAAAGGTTCGGTTCCGCCTGACTTTGAACTGTCTACGATGTCTGGTGATGTGGTGAAGTTATCGGATTTGAAGGGCAAAAAAGTAATATTAAATTTCTGGGCTTCGTGGTGTGGTCCATGTAAGGCGGAAATGCCGCATATGCAGAAATACTATAAGAAATATAAGGATACCGATAATGTGGAAATTATTGCGGTCAACTTGACGACGGAGGAAAGGCGGGGCCTTAAGGGCGTTGAGGAATTCATCAAACTCTATGGATTAACGTTCCCGATTCCGCTGGATAAAGAAGGTACCGTTATCGATGATTACCGGATTATCCCAATTCCGACAACGTTTATGATTGGCACGGACGGTAAGATCAGTCAGAAAATTGTTGGGCCGATGGATGAAAAAGCATTGAGGAGCCTTGTTAAGAATTTAGATTGAAGAAAGCCGGTTTTCTGCTGTCGTAATGTTCCTTTATCGTTCATATAGTGGACGGAGGAGGGGACATTGCATTATGCAGAGAAGCCGGTTTATGTTATTCGTCATACTGGCCGCTTTGGCGACGGTCGTCTTTCTTCTGTTGGATGGTTGTGCAGGAGAAGGAAGTGCTAAGAAGGAAGAGGGGACGCTAAGTGCGTCGTTTCCGGTAATCGATGAAGCGTTCAACGTCATCAAGAAACAAGGCGTATACCCAGTGGATAAGGACAGGTTGATTGAAGGGGCGCTGCGCGGAATGGCGGATGTCATCGGCGATCCGTATTCGACGTATCTGTCGCAGGAAGAGGCGGCCGCCCATAAGGAATCGCTGGCAGGAGAGCGAATCGGGATCGGCGCTGAAATTACGCGCTCGAATGGGAAATACATCATTGTTGCTCCGGTGAAAGGGTCTCCAGCTGAAAAAGCGGGTTTGCAGCCGTATGACGAAATCGTTCGTATTGACGACGAGCGAATTGAAGGGGAATCACTGCAAGACGTTGTACAGCGAATCCGCGGTAAGAAAGGGACAACGGTTTCCATGACGATTTTCAGGCCTGATTTGGATAAGCATATCGAAGTGTCGGTCGTGAGGGACAGTATTCCTGTAAAAACTGTATCCACTGAAATGATTGAAGAGCGTGGACAGAAGATCGGTTACATATCGATTACGATGTTCGGCAATGAGAGCCGCCAAGAGTGGCTGGATGGAACAAACAAGCTTATTAAGGACGGGGCACAGTCACTGATAATCGATGTGCGCGGCAACCCCGGCGGTTACCTGCATACTGTTGGCGGTATCGTGGGCAGTTTAGTGAAGAAAGATACGACTTTTGCCTATATGCAAGATGCGGCTGGAACGCTGGAACCGCTCGTTACGGAAAAGACCGACAAGTTTCCATATGATGAAAAGCTGCAAAAAATGCCGATTGTTTTACTGCAGGATAAAGGCAGTGCCTCCGCAAGTGAAGTGATGAGCGCTGCATTGAAAGATTTAAAAAGAGGCTACATCATTGGTGCAACGAGTTTCGGAAAAGGAACGGTTCAAGAAACATTGGACTTGTCAAACGGTGGAGAGATGAAGTTGTCGACTCATAAATGGCTCACACCAAAAGAAAAGTGGATTCACGGAAAAGGTGTGAAAGAAGACCTTGAAGTTGTTCAAAGTGAATTGTTTGGCGAGCATATCCGACTCGTCACAGAAGTCTATACGGAAGGCGATTATCACGACGATATCGCTTATGGCCAGAAGTTGCTGACGGGCCTAGGATATAGTGTCGCTCGAAACGACGGATTTTTTGATGAATCAACTTCTCGTGCAGTTAGCGCTTTTCGTGAAGATGCTGAAGTAGAAGCGGGACCGACCATGGATCGATTATTCTTCTCAACGGTAAAAATTAAAGTGGAAGAATTCCGAAACGACCGTAAAAATGACGATCAGCTGCAAATGGCAATTGGCTATATCCATCATATAGTAGATGGAAAGTGAACGATGACTCCCGACGTTACGATGTCGGGAGTTTTTTGGTTTTATTTGTTTTATTGGATGAGATGGACGGCAGGCGGCCATGACTTCAAGGGGAAGAGCCATGACAAAGTCGATATTTGCCATTACTAACTTTGTCGGCCATGACTTCGCGTGGGATAGCCATGACCTCAAGGAGACTAGCCATGACAAAGTTCGGTTTTGCCCTTACTAACACGTGCAGCCATGACTTCGCGTGGGATGGCCGTGACTTCAAGGGGAAGAGCCATGACGAAGTCGATATTTGCCCTAACTAACTTTGATGGCCATGACTTCAAGGGGAAGAGCCAAGACTATCGCCTACACAACACCAAAACTATAAGCGGTTTTTACCATTTAATGAATAATTCAATACCGTTTCACATAGAGCAGGATTCTTTTGTTACAATGTAGAAACATGATAGTGTAAACGAAGATTGGATGGTGACGGTTCGTGTCCGAGAAAACGATGTTTGACATAGTAGAAGCGGTTGCGCTGTTTTTCCTGAATCCATTATTCATAGCGGTTCTTTTTACAGCAGTTGGAGTTGGGTATTTCCGTGTGAAAAAAGAGCGTCGGAGTTTCAAAGTCCGATTGTTGCCGGGGTTAACAGAATTAAAGCGGCTATTGGCAGAGTCATGGCCCTATGCGCTCGTACTGTCCATTTTGATTTCCGGGGCAGGTTTGCTAGCAGATCCGGGTTGGCTTGTGCTATTTTCTGCGTCAGCACTTATTGCACTGCTGACATTCTATTATAAAGTGACTTCACCGATTTATTTTGCGTCTGCGGCTTTTTTCGCTCTTTATTTCATAGAAAAGTATATGGGGAATTTCTCGTTTCGTGGCTGGACGCCAGGGCAGGCGGATTTACTTGGCGATCTTGCGGTAACGATTCCAGTCATCGCTGGGTTATTCTTAATTGTAGAAGGACTTCTTATTAGACGTCATACGATCCGCTATGCGTCGCCGTCCTTGATGCATACAAACCGTGGACTGCGTGCTGCAGCCTTCAAGACGAAGCGGCTATGGCTGTTGCCAGTAGTATTTCTGGTGCCAGGGGATATGATTTCGGCTTTCGTACCATATTGGCCGCAATTCACATTTGGAGAGAGTGCATTCAGTTTTGTTCCGGTTCCTGTTATAATCGGATTTTCACAAGTGGCTCGCTCGCTGTATCCAGATATTTTATTCCCGAAAATTGGCCGCGCTATCGTTTGGACAGGCGGTATTGTCGTTATCGTAGGGCTTGCTGCATTATGGCTTCCGATTTTAGGATGGGTAGCTTTACTACTAGGGGTAGTGTGTCGCGCCGCCATTTCCATTACGGCTTCGGTACGTGACAGGCAAGGTGGGTTCGCTGTTGCGCCGCGTCCAGCGGGGGTTGTCATCGCGGGCGTTGTACCAGGATCTCCTGGAGAAAAAATGGGGCTTCTGCCGGGTGAATACATTCGTGCTGTAAATGGTCTTCAGGTAAGCAACGAGAAAGAACTATACGACGCGATTCAGCTAAATGCTGCACATTGTCGCTTGCAAGTGATTGATCGTAACGGGGAAGTTCGGCTTATGCAACAGGTTATTTATCGACATGACCACCATCGCCTAGGACTTCTCGTCGTTCGGTAAACATCGAGTGAACGATTACTCTGGAAGGAATGTTGAAAATGGATTCATTCGATACTAAACTGTTACTTGCCTTGCTTTTGCCAGGATTACTTGTTATTTTATTCACCCGTGTGACATTTCACCACGTCGTCGGCCTTATTTTGACGGTTGCGTTGATTGCAGCTTCAGTATATGCCGGTTATACGCATAACTGGCTACTTTACGGGGCGGATGCGCTATCGCTCACGGTCGGGTTTTGGTATGCGACACGTATGATGAAGATTGCAAGGCAGCATGAACAAGAGGATTGACGAATGGAGCCGCTCGCTGTTAAAGGAGCGGTTTTGTTGTGGGATGAAATAGGGATTTTCCTTTTGAGCGAGCGTATCGCGCGCCAACCGATCATATCCCATGCCAATCGAGCATATCGCGTGTCAACCGAGCATATCCCATGCCAATCGAGCATATCGCGCGCCAACCGGGCATACCCCGTGCCAAACCGAGCATACCCCGTGCCCAACCGAGCATATCCCGCGTCAACCGAGCATATCCGCCGCCAAACAACCCCATCCCCCAATAAAAAAAGACCGAAACCCCGCGGCCCTCACATAAACAAACTATAAACAGCCAGCACTGCAATCGTGCCGAGAACAACAGACATCACCCCGCCGCCAAAAATGGCGATTAAAAACGCGGCACCAGCTCCAAGCACCCCAAATAATATATTCCCTTCCTGTACAAACAAAATTGCTGGGAAGATGAGTGCACCTAGGACAGCATAGGGAATATTACGCAAGACACCTGACACAACCGGCGGCAACTCTTTACCGTCTAAAACAGTCAGCGGAATCATACGCGGAATGTATGTCACAAGCGCCATACCAAGAAGCATCCACCAATAACTAGGCCCCATTAAACTTCCTCCTCTCGTTTGAACATCGTTTCAGTCGTTTTCCCGCGCCGTGAATAAACAATCTCTACAAGAATAGAAGATGCAAGTGTTGCAACAAGAATGGACCAGCCTGTCGACAAGGCCTCTGTTACGTACAGGACACAATGGATGGCGGCAGCAAGTGCAGCGAGCATGACAACTTTGCGGTTGCCCTTCATCGAAGGAACAAGTAATCCGATGAACATTGCGTAGAGTGCAATCGACATTGCGGCTTGTAAAAACTGTGGAAGATTTGCGCCGATAATGTGACCGATAACGGTGAAGATGACCCAACTGCCATACGCAATTAACGATACCCCAAATGCGAATGCGGTCGGAATCTTTCCTTTCTTTCCTGTTGCGAGTACTGTAAATGATTCGTCCGTAATGCCGAACGCATAGATCGCTTTTACCCATTTTCGTGCGGGCTGCATCTTTTCATTGAGCGAAGCCGTCATAAGAAAGTGTCGAATATTGACGACGAATGTATTCATGACGATCAACAGCGGGTCGATGCCTAATGTAATTAGGCTGAGCGACATGTATTGTGCGGCACCGGCGTAGACGAATATACTCATTGCCGTAGCTTCTATAATGGACAAGCCGGCAGTTTTTGCGAGCAGTCCAAATGTAAGAGCTACGGGGAAATATCCGATTGCAATGCTCGTCCCTGCTTTTAGACCAGCTGAGAATTGGTTATTCTTCATTGTATTCACATCTTCCCAAAGTATATTTAAGCGATTATACTATACTTCAGGGTTTAAATGTTCATATTTAAAGGAAAACTCTAAATACGGGGTATTTTTATGTAATCAAAAAGTAGAAAGCCTGACGAAAAAAGTTTTTGAATTGAGGTTGTTACTAATGAATGAGTGGATGAATCCTGATAAAATAATCGAATTAGCACAACACTATAAATCACTTGGGCCGTTTCTTGGGCTATTACTGCCATTTATCGAGTCATTTCTACCGTTTCTTCCGCTCTTTGCATTTGTTCTGGCGAATGCAGGCGCTTACGGTCTTTGGTATGGATTCCTTCTGTCATGGGCGGGAACTGTTGTGGGTTCTTATGCTGTATTTTTGATCATCCGAAAATATGGACGCAATCGGTTACTTAATTTCTTGACAAAAAGTGCACGTATCCAAAAGTTGATCAAGTGGGTAGATAGAAACGGTTTCGGACCCTTATTTTTATTTCTGTGTTTCCCGTTTACACCGTCCGCACTCGTAAATCTTGTGGCTGGCCTATCTGATATGAAGAAAAAGAATTATTTAGTCACACTGATGGCCGGAAAGTTTGTCATGATTTTCATGATTAGTTATATCGGCTATGACATTAAAGCATTATTCACGGATCCAAAGCGAACTGCGGCTGTCGTAGTCGGTATCTTTTTACTATGGCTCGTGGGTAAATATTTTGAGCGCAGGCTGAATTCAAAAGTGGAGGCCGATTTCCGTGCATCTGCTGCTTCGCGTAATGACAAGTAATCACTCCCTATTATGTGAAATGGTTCCTGTCATCCCTATCTTAGACATCAAGTAAAGTAGGGATGATAGGTTTTTTTAGAGGTATGAATCACAGACTTTCATCCAAACAGTATTAGCCAATACGTTGTTCGGGGAGATAAAACGTGGTCATCAATTTGAGTTAGACGACAATAATTTAGGTTCCGACCTACCATTGAGGTCGTTCAAGAATTGAAGTTGACACAAAGTAACTGATTACAAATGGACGTCCCCTATTTTTTGTTTTGCTAAAGGGAATTGATTGTAGGTGTTTATAACTTGTTTTATAAAGGGAATGACTTTATTGTGGTTATATAATACTATTTACATGTAATGAATTTGTCGGTCGATAGAAAAACAATATCTATGCTATTTGCTTATATTGATTTTCGGATAAAAGGGGTTATCTTATGGAAGAAAATATTCTCAAGCGTAACAATGTGAATGTTACTGGTGGAGGTACAAAGACAATCATTTTTGTTCCAGGATTCGGATGTGACCAAAATATTTGGAGGTTTGTGGCACCTTTCTTTGAAAAGGAATATCGGGTTGTCCTTTTTGATCACGTAGGATCGGGGAAGTCAGATACGAATGCTTACAGTTCTAGTAAATATAGCGATCTTCATGGTTATTCACGAGATGTTCTTGACATTTGTGCAACATTAAATTTTGAAAATGTAGTTTTAGTAGGACATTCAGTTGGCTGTATGATTGGCATGTTGGCATCTATTCAAAAACCCGAGTATTTTGAGCGTCTAATCATGATTGGCCCCTCGCCTTGTTATTTGAATGATCCTCCTGATTACATGGGGGGATTCGAGAAGGTGGATCTTGAGGGATTACTTGACATGATGGATATGAATTATATTGGATGGGCAAACAATTTTTCGCAAGTTATTATGGGAAACCCTGAACGTCCGGAGCTGTTTAAAGAATTGGAAGAAAGCTTTTGTTCAACGGACCCAATTATCGCTAGCCAGTTTGCAAAGACCACCTTCTTCTCTGATAACCGGGAAGATTTGAAGAAAGTGGTGGTTCCATCCTTAATTATGATGTGTTCAGAAGATACAATTGCTCCAATTGAAGTCGGTGACTATATTCACCGCCATCTGTCAGGAAGTACATTGATACTAATGCAGGCAACGGGGCATTGTCCTCATATGAGCCATCCGGAAGAAACGATTCGCCTGATTTGCGAGTATTTATCAGCTAGCAGATGAGTTAAGGAGTAGATTTTCGTATGGATGAACAATTGAACTATGCACCGTGCGGCTATCTCTCACTTGCCGATGACGGAACAATATTGACGATCAATGAAACCTTACTTCAATTACTAGGGGGTGACCTTGTCGACGTACAGGGAAGGCATGTCAACTTAATCTTGACAGTCCCTAGCCGGCTCTTTTACCAACTTTATTTTTTTCCGATGATCAGATTACATAAAAAGGTGGATGAAATGTATCTCACCCTCAAGTCGAAAAGCGACCAAGAGATTCCTGTGCTCATCAATGCTTTGCGCAAGAATCGAAGCGGGATGCAGGTAAATGACATTATTATTACTCAAATGCATCGTCGCACCGAGTATGAGCTCCAACTACTTGAAGCTAAAAAAGCTTCTGAAGAGGCCGTTAGGATAAAAAGTGAGACCATTGCTGAGCTTAATCAGCTACAAAAGGATTTGAAAAGTAAGCAAACAGAACTTCAAGAACTGAACGCCCAGCTGCAGATTTTAGCCGAGACAGATGAATTAACCGGACTTAAAAATCGGCGTAGTTATCAAGAAGATTTGGCTACGAACATCGCCGCAAGTGCAATAACAGCACAACCACTGTCACTAGTGCTACTTGATATTGATCATTTTAAGAAGGTTAATGATACGTACGGACATTTGATGGGTGACAGGGTCCTGCAGAAGTTGGCACAACGTCTGAAGACTGCATGCGAAGAAGGCAATATCGCTGCCCGTTATGGAGGGGAAGAATTTGCATTGATTCTTCCGCGCATGGACGAACATGGTGCGCTAACTTTTGCAGAAGGGATTCGATCATATATCGAAAGTACTTCTTTGGGAGAAATCCCAATTACAATTAGTATCGGCATAGCAACTATGAAAAAAGGAGACACTGAAACAACTCTCCAATCCAAAGCGGATCAAGCACTTTATTCATCCAAAGAAAGCGGTCGCAATCAGGTCACACATGCACTTCAGTTGTAACATGGACAGCCAATCGAAAAAGAAGCAGCCCAACCGCTCAATAGGTTGGGTTTTTTTGATAAATAGAAGCCGTAGACATCGTTATGCTAAGTCCTACTATTTCTGTACAATAGAAAGAAAGGGTTACAGGGAATTTTAACTAGTTATATTTAATTAAAGAATCCTGTTGAATCTGCTGTGGCGCGAAATAATGAGAGAGTTGTTATTCGGGGTGTGCTTTGTAGATCGCTTAGCGGTTCGGAGTGTGGATTGTAGATCGCTTGGCGCTTTTTGGGGATGCCTCTAGCCATGAGCCTGGATTGGCGCTTCGCATCCAGTCTCATGGCTACGGCTACCCCTTTGCCGCGCCTGCGCTAGAGTGTACATTATCGGGGGAGTTTTTATTTTAAAAAGTATAGACTGAAATTATAATGTGATTAGTATTTGATATTAATTTCAATGAAGAAAGACGCACTTTAGGTCTTATCCCCGACAATGAAATGCGCTTTCTAAGATCGAGACCACCCAGCGAAGGCGCGTCTTCGTGGTAGCCGGAGCGATAAGACTGAAAGTGTTCTTCTTTCTGGCTTATCGCGGGAGGCATCCACAAAGCGCCGAAGCGGTATTAGTAGGATTTCTAATTCTATCCGTTGCAAATGGACTTTTATAAATTTTCTCTGCAAGGATAGATAACGAAATGCGCTTTCTACATAGACCACAAAGCGCCGGAGCGGTATGATGGGAAATCTATATCAACCTAGTTGCCGCGCTTCTACACTAAATGTTCAACCAGGATAGAAATAAATAACCTACATTCATTAAAAAGGAGGACGCAAAATGTCACTACGTTTCATAACCGGTAGATCGGGCGCTGGAAAGACGACGTTCATTGAGCGGGAAATGGCTGCTGAACTGGAACGAGATCCAATGGGAGCGCCTGTTATTGTCATTGTGCCTGACCAGATGTCGTTTTCGATGGAGCATAGCTTGTCCGTTAATTTCGGATTAAAAGGGATTATCCGTGCACAAGTATTGACGTTCAAGCGGTTGGCGTGGCGTGTATTGCAGGAAACTGGCGGCATTACGCGTAAGGAAATAGATGGTTTCGGGTACAGGATGCTTGTACGAAGCGTTTTAGAAGACAATCGGGACCAGTTCAAATTGTTCCGACAAGCGGCTAATAAACGTGGGTTCACGGAACAAATTAGGGACTTATTGAAAGAGTTTAGTCGCTATTGTCTCGATCACCAAACGATGAGCAATCTCCATGATGCGCTAGCTTCAACAGGTGCACCACGCACTTTGCTCGACAAAGCGGAAGACTTGTCATTATTGCTGACAAAAATTGAAGAAAAGCTGGGTACAACTTATGTCGATAGTGAAGGACACTTGGCTCTACTTGCTTCACAAATTGCCCATTCAGACCTGTTAAAAGGGGCAGATATTTATATCGACGGTTTTGAAAATTTCACGACGCGGGAATATGAAATAGTCACGGAACTGATGAAACACGCCAATCGACTGACAGTTGTGTTGCCGATGGAAGGCGCTCTCACAGGGTTTGCGGACCATGAATTATTTTTCAATCCCGTAAGGACCTCCCTCAAATTGCGTGAACTGGCACGTGCTGAATCGGTGGAAGTAGAGGAAGATGTCCATTTGGCGAATTCGCCACGTTATCAAAATGAAGACTTAAAACATTTTGAAGCGGAATTCGACCACTATCCTGCGAAGCAACAACCGTCAGCTGGCAATGTGGTCTTGATTGAAGCAGCGGACCGTCGTGCGGAAATCCACTCAGTGGCGCGTACAATCCGTGAGTTAATGATTGCAGGCAAGCGTTACAAAGACGTTTCAATTTTGTACAGGCAGCCTGAAAAATATGATGAATTGATTGAGACCATTTTTCCACATTATGATATTCCGGTGTTCATCAGCCAGAAGAAACCGATGTTGCATCATCCGCTTATCGAGTTTTCACGTTCGGTGTTAGAAGCGGTGACAACGGGTTGGTCATATGAATCGGTGTTCCGCGCAGTAAAAACAGATCTCTTTTTCCCACACCGAGAAACCAAGTTATTATGGCGTGATCGAGCAGATAGACTCGAAAACTATGTTCTTGCACATGGGATTTACGGACAGCGTTGGTTCGATGACAGCCGTTGGCGCGTGAAAAAATACCGCGGTCTTGAATTGCATTCAAATGTGCAAACCGACGAAGAAATCGCGATGGAGCAAGAACTGCATGTGATTCGTGATGAAATTCGGGATCCGCTTACTGATTTTGAAAAACGTTTGAAACGGTCCAAAACGGGACGTGATGTCGCGGAAGCGCTGTTTTTATTCATGGAAAACTTAAATGTCTATGATAAAATCATCGATCTGCGTGCGGAAGAAGAGCGTGCAGGACGACTACTTGGCGCAACGGAACATGAACAAGCTTGGAACGGCTGGATTAATGTACTAGATCAGTTCGTCCTTATGTTCGGCGATAAAAAAATGGATGCTGTAGAAGCAGCTCGGATTTTGGATGAAGGATTTGATTCACTCGAATTTGCTCGCATTCCGCCGTCGCTCGACCAAGTGACGGTGTCGACTGTCGAAGTTTCAAGCTTAATGGAAATTGACGCTGTATTTGTCCTTGGGGTGAACGATGGCGTCATGCCGAAGCGGGTTGACAATGAAGGGCTTCTGTCGGATGCCGACCGTGAATGGTTCTCGGAAATCGGCTTTGAACTAGCTCCGACGTCGAAGATGAAATTGATGGATGAAACGTATATGGCCTATCGCGCATTTACGGCACCGCGCGAAAAATTATATGTGTCGTATCCAGTTGCAGACGAGGAAGGGAAAGCACTTATTCCGTCGCTGTATATTACGAGAATTGCGCAAATGCTGCCAGGAACTGAAACTAAAATAGCGGTCACGGATCCGTCTGAATTGCCGCTAGAAGCCAATCAATTCGATTACATTAGCCACCCGCGTTCGGCACTTCCTTATGTATCAATGAAGTTGAAAGAGGCGGAACAGTCGGGTGTGTTGGAACTTGAATGGCGTGCAGTGATGGCGTATTACGACGAGGATCCGTATTGGTCGTCTGTCATCAGTCATATCATCCGCCCGATGAACGCGAAAAATGGGGCGGAACGACTGCGTCCAGAAATAACGGAAGGGCTATACGGGGAATCATTTGTTTCCAGTGTGTCACGGATTGAATCCTATTACAGCTGTCCGTTCCAGCATTATGCGTCGTTTGGACTTGGCTTGCGCGAACGGACGGAATTTACGCTGGAAGCACCGGCTATCGGGGATTTATTTCACGCGGCTCTAAAATGGGTGTCAGATGAAACAATGCGTCTCGATAAGTCGTGGGCAGAGCTGACGCGCGAAGAATGTTGGAAGCTTGCGAGAGCAGCGGTGGAAGATATTTCTCCTTACTTCTTTAATCGAATACTATTGTCAACGAATCGTTATGTTTATATTAAACGTAAGCTCATGCATATTATTCAGCGGACAATTTATTCACTGAGTACACAGGCCAAATCGACGGTATTCAAACCGGTTGCCATTGAGGCAGGATTTGGACCTGGTGAAGAACTGCCAGCGCTTGAAATTCCATTGCGCCGTGGTGATTCGATGAAACTGCGTGGCCGAATTGACCGTGTCGATGCGACCGAAATTGGCGGTAAAAACTATGTCCGTGTTGTCGATTACAAATCATCCGCCAAAAGCCTTGATTTAACAGAAGTCTATTACGGCTTGTCCTTGCAAATGATGACCTATCTTGACGTAGCGCTAGAAAATGCAGACGAATGGCTCGGCATACATGCGGATCCAGCGGGCATTTTGTATATGCATATTCATAACCCGATGATCCGCTCCGGTTCCGAATTAACACCTGCACTCCTTGAAGCGGAAATCGCGAAATCCTATAAGATGAGAGGCTATTTGCTCGATAATCAGGAAGTTGTCATCGGCATGGATGCTGATATTGGCAGATCCTCTTCAATCGTGCCAGCCTCTATTAAAACGGATGGAACTTTTGCGAAAACGTCAAAAGTATTGTCATCCGATGATTTGCAGATGTTGCGGTCGTTTGTCAGAACGCGCCATCAAAAAGCCGGAGATGCCATGCTTGCGGGAGATACCCGCGTCTATCCCTATAAATTAAAAAATAAAATGCCATGCGAGTTTTGTTCGTATCGATCCGTTTGTCAGTTCGATCAAACAGATCCGTCAGCAGAGCATCGGTCTTATGCCGAAATGGACCCAGAATTGTCTCTCGATAAAATGCGTAAGGAGGTGGGGGATGATGCACATACCCGTGAAACCTGAGGGACTAACATTTACGGACGCCCAGTGGAAAGCAATTTGGGCGACAGGGAAAGATATTCTCGTTTCCGCTGCCGCTGGTTCGGGGAAAACGAAAGTGTTAATCACACGAATGATTGAAAAAGTACTGGATGAAAATAATCCAATCGATGTCGATGAACTGCTCGTTGTGACATTTACCAATGCCTCTGCTGCAGAGATGCGACACAGGATGGCGGAAGCGTTGGAAGAAGCGATTGCTGCAAGGCCGGAATCTGTCCACTTGCGCAGGCAGTTGAATTTATTGAACAAAGCACAGATTTCTACACTGCACTCATTTTGTATGAATGTCGTTCGACAATATGCTTATTTAATCGATATCGACCCGGGATTCCGGATTGCGGATAGTACGGAAGCGGCGCTTTTAAGTGACGATACAATTGGGGCTGTACTTGAGGATGCCTATAGTGCGGAAAATCCGGAAGCAATGTACCGGCTGGCAGATAGTTTTACGTCTGACCGCAATGATCAGTCCATCGAAACACTGATTGATCGTTTGTATGATTATTCCCGCGTTCACCCGGTACCCGAACAATGGCTGCGTGAAATTCCCATGCAATATGAGATTAGTGACCAAGCTTCTATCGATGATCTTGAATTTATCAAACCGCTCAAAACGGCCATTCTCCATACGCTTGAAGAAGCGGCGGCGTTAACTGTCGATATGCGAAATATTGCGCTGATGGTGGACGGACCGGAACCACTTGCTGCTACGGCTGAAGCAGATTTGATGTGGATTAATGAAGCAATTCGACGCATCACGGATGGTACATGGGAAGAAATGTACGCATTTTTTGGCTCTCTCAAATGGGCAAAGGCGGGGACAATCCGCAAAGATTCATGTGATGAAGAACTTGCAAAGCGAGCGAAAGCGCTGCGTGATGCGGTGAAGAAAATTATTAATACGTTGAAAGAATCTTATTTCACGAGAACACCAGCCCGTTTATTAGATGAAATTCGCTTGATGGCGCCGACCATGCATACGCTCATTGACTTAGTGATCGACTTCGGAAGGCGTTTCGAACAAGTGAAAATTGACCGAGGGATTGTCGATTTCTCGGATTTAGAGCATTATGCGCTACGGATTTTATCGAATGTTCAAGATGGAGAACTGGTGCCTTCTGATATCGCAGTTGACTACAAAAATCGCTTTTCAGAAGTTCTTGTCGATGAGTACCAGGATGTCAATATGTTGCAGGAGACGATTATCCAGCTCGTTAAGCGCGGCGAGGAAGAGGATGGCAATCTGTTCATGGTTGGCGATGTAAAACAGTCAATTTACCGCTTCCGTCTTGCTGAACCGATGCTGTTTCTTGGAAAATACAATCGATTTACGGCAACGGATGGCCATCAAGGCTTGAAAATCGATTTGAATGCCAACTTCAGAAGTCGTAAAGAAGTGCTCGATGCGACAAATTTCGTCTTTTCACAAGTGATGGGCGCGCGTGTCGGAGAAATCGAATACGATGATGCGGCGGCGTTGAAATATGGCGCTAACTATCCTGAAAAAGCCGTAACAGCTGGTTTGACGTTGCTCTATGAAGAAGAGGAAGATGAGCAGGAGTTAGACGATGCAACGGAATTAGCAGGCCAAAGCTTGAAGAGTTCGCAGGCGGAAGCACGATTTATGATTAAGAAAATTCGTGAACTGATCGCATCTGGCGCTGAAGTAACTGATGCATTTAGCGATAAAAAGCGTCCACTTGAATATAGAGATATTGTTATTTTGATGCGTTCAATGACTTGGTCAGGTGAAATCGCAGAGGAATTTAAACTAGCGGAAATTCCAATCTATGCTGAACTAAAACGCGGTTATTTCGATGCGTTAGAAGTGATGATTATGTTGAATACATTGCGTGTCATAGATAATCCCTATCAGGATATTCCACTTGCATCCGTCCTCCGTGCTCCGTTTATCGGCATGACGGAAAATGAATTGGCACAAATTCGTCTTGCCGGAAAAAGCGAGCCGTTCTTTGAAGCGTTGAAGCGTTTCGTTACAACAGGCGGAGCAGGTGTTGCAGCAGCAACGCAGGAAAAATTGCAACGGTTTTTCAATCAGTTCGAGGATTGGCGTAACTTGGCACGACGCGGTTCGTTGTCCGAATTGATATGGCAAGTCTATTCCGATACACATTACTACGAAATGGTCGGTGCAATGGCAAATGGTAAACAGCGCCAGGCCAATCTACGTGCGCTGCATGATCGGGCAATCGATTATGAAAAAACGTCGTTCCGTGGGCTGTTCCGTTTTCTACGTTTCGTTGACCGTATGCGAAAACGGGGCGATGATCTCGGTGCCGCACGTTCGCTTACTGAAAAGGAAAACGTTGTCCGTATCATGACCGTCCATTCATCAAAAGGACTGGAGTTTCCTTTCGTTTTCATCGCAGGGGCAGGTCGGAAATTCAATAAGATGGATTTCAATGAACCGTATTTGTTCGATCAGCATTTTGGTCTGGCAGTGAAAGCGATTGATCCGGACAACCGGATTACCTATACATCATTGCCGTTTCTTGCAATGAAGGAAAAGAAAGAACTTGAAATGCGTGCGGAAGAAATGCGTGTGTTATACGTTGCTATGACACGGGCGAAAGAACATCTTGAGATTATTGCTTCTGTAAAAGATATTGAAAAGTCGATTGTCAAATGGCAAGATGCCCAGCTGATCGACCCTGACCTGATGTTGCCTGAGTATACGAGGTCACGTGCAAACGGTTATTTAGACTGGATTGGTCCAGCAGTCGCGAGACATCCGGCATTTGCGAAATTCGGAAGTATCCCGGGAGGTCAGTCTGTAATCGATGCCTCAGTTTGGCAGATAGATGCGCTGCCTGTTTCGGCATTATTTAGTAAGCTTGGAGATAGCGATGAGGAACCAGTGAAATCATTGGATGTCGTTCCAATTGAAGAAGTCGACGCAGGGATGTTGTTGGAAGTGAAACGCAGGTTTGACGCGACATATCCGCATCTTTCATCGGTGACAAAACGGTCTAAGCAGACGGTCAGTGAGTTGAAACGGCTGTCGATTCTAGAACAACAGGCGGACGATGATTTGTTTGTGTCTACGAATGCGGATGTCAGTACGGCATATCTCCATAATCGACCAGCCTTTATGCAATCACGGGCACTATCTGCAGCGGAAGTCGGGACGGCGATGCATACGATTATGCAGCATATCGATATCCAGAAAGAAAGTAGTGTTACTGACGTTGAGAAGTTGCTAACAGATTTGACGGTTCGCCAGTTGCTGACTACAGAAGAAGCGATTGCAGTCGATGCCAATACGGTTGCACATTTTTTCAAAACGTCGATTGCGAAACGGCTTATGAAAGCTGAGAAAGTAGAGCGCGAATTGCCGTTTACGTACGCTTATGATGATAACGACGGGGATTACCAAATATTGCAAGGGATCGCGGATTGTTTATTCGAAGAGCAAGATGGTTGGGTCCTGCTAGATTATAAAACTGACCGAGTCAGCGGACGCTTTGGTTCGGATGAAGAAGTCGACGCAGAAATGCAGGTCCGGTATGGCATCCAGTTGAACTTGTACAAGAAAGCGATTGAAGAAATTGTGGGAATCGACATTAAAGAGATGGTCCTTTATTTATTTGACGGACAGAGGACTATAAATATTCAGGGGGAATAAAATTGAAATTAACACCAACAACGCTTGGAAATCGTATTGAGGCGCTCGATATGCTGCGCGGGTTTGCATTACTCGGGATATTCATCGCGAATATGCTCGTATTCCATTCACCGTATTTGTATATGGATCCGTATTCATGGTTTAGTGCATCGAGTGATATGGCGGTCTTTAAATGGGTTGATATCTTCGTGGAAGCGAGTTTTTACCCGATTTTCGCCATGCTGTTCGGTTATGGTTTAAATATGCAATATGAAAAATCAATGGCAAATAAGATGTCATTTGCGCCAGTCATGGCACGTCGTATGGGCGTTTTGCTCGTCTTCGGTTTACTTCATGTATTGTTCATCTGGATGGGTGACATTTTGTTTACGTACGCGTTAATGGGCTTTATGATGATTGCGTGTGTTAGGATTCCGAAGAAGTGGATGTTACCGATTGCTGCTTTCGTCTATATTGTGCCTTCGGGAATCATTTATGGAATCACTTATTTTCTCAATAAATTGGATTCGAATGCAATAATGGAAGGCTACGCAGATATTCATCAAATTGAACGCTCGCTTGAAGCGTATGCCTACGGTAGTTATGGCGAAATCTTTAGCTTCCGTTTTACTGAATGGCTAACTTTGGGATTGACGAGTTCGTTACTGGGTATCTTCGTCGTATTGCCACTCATTATGATTGGGGCAGGGTTGTCTAAATGGAAAGTAATTGAGCGCGCCGCGGAATTGAAAGTGGGCATCGCAGTCGTGACTGTTGTTTCACTTGCTGCGGGCATATGGATGAAAGCTATACCACATACTAGTGGTCCTTCAATGGATGCACTTGTATTGCAAGAGCAATTCGGCGGTCCTGTTTTAGCAATTGGTTATATAGGTTTGTTGCTCTTACTCTATCAACTACCGTTTTTCCGCGCGATATTCCGTCCTATTTCAAAAGTAGGTAGGATGTCGTTGACGACGTATATTACGCAATCGATTGTGGCGACACTTATTTTTTACGCCTACGGTTTTGGCATGTATGGCAAAGTAGACTTGGCAACGGGAGTGGGTATTGCAGTTGGTGTGTTCATCATTCAAGTTCTAATTGCTGAACTTTGGCTGTCGAAATTCCGCATGGGTCCATTAGAGTGGTTGTGGCGCAAAGGAACATACGGAAAGAATTTGCCGAATAAAGAGGAAAAGGATCGGCCTTTGTCGTAGTAATCAGAATAAGGGTTTTACTAATGAAGGGATGGGCTGACAGATGAAATTATTATCGTTCCGTTACGAAGGCAGGACGTTATTTGGACCTAAAGTGAAGAAGGAAGATGCAGTATGGGATATGTTAGCGATTGCAGAAGCATTTGAGGATACTGATTTTCCACAAACAATCACGGAAGGTATTGCATCTGGTCTGGATTTCGTTGAAAAAGTACGGAAACTTGCTGAACAGGCGCGGTCGGATGAGAATTCGGACCGATTCAAATATGCATTCACTGCTATAGAATGGCTTTCGCCAATTCCGAGAACGCCTAAAAATATCCTATGTGTAGGCAAAAACTACGCTGACCATGCGGCGGAAATGGGCGCAGATGCACCACCTGAAAAGTTGATGATTTTCACGAAATCACCAACCGCTATTGCAGCGGATGAACAAGACGTTTCAGTCCATGCCGATGTGACGGATAGCCTTGATTATGAAGGGGAACTTGCGGTTGTCATTAGCAAGGGAGGACGTAATATCCCGAAACAATTGGCCTATGATTATATTTTCGGTTACACCATTGCAAACGATGTGACGGCGCGTGACGTGCAAGCGGCACATGGCCAGTTCTTCTTAGGAAAAAGTCTCGATGGATCGTGTCCAATGGGACCTTATATTGTGACGAAAAATGAAATACCGAATCCACATAATTTATCAGTTGTGACAAAAGTGAACGATGAAGTGAGACAAAATGGCAATACAGCGTCGATGATTTTCAAAATCGACGAACTGATTGCTGAAATATCACGTTATGTGACACTTGAACCAGGCGATGTCATTTTGACTGGTACACCTGCTGGCGTCGGTAAAGGCATGACACCTCCGACATTTTTAAAACAAGGCGATACTGTAAAAGTGTCCATTGAAAGCATCGGAACTCTCGTAAATAAGTTTGTTTGAGCAGTTTCCCTTTTGCGAATTAGTCAATTGTGATACGATTATTTAGTATTACTAATTAAATGAGGTGACTAATTTGGACGTATTAACAAACGCTACACATCTTCATATTTTCACATGGGTTGTTGGAATTATCTTATTCCTCGTTGCTGCAAGTATGGACACAGAGTCAAAAGGCAGAAAAATTCTTCATATGATTGCACGTCTATTCTACGTGCTGATTGTAATTACAGGCGCGGCGCTATTCTTTGAATATTCATCGCTTGATGGCGCGTTGTATGGCGTCAAATTCTTATTGGGTCTTCTAACAATTGGTATGATGGAAATGGTGCTCGTCCGTTCTGCGAAGAATAAGAGTGTCAAAGTAGTATGGATCCTATTTTTCGTCTTCGTATTGGCGACGATGTTCCTAGGATTTAAATTGCCATTTGGCATTACTTGGTTCGCTTAATCTTTACGGGAATGATTACTGAAAATGCGTTGTTTACGCAAACGGGGGATGAAGATGGAATCTAGTATCGGACCGATATTACTTATCGTTGTTTTGATGTTAATGGCATTTTTTGCTGTTTCCGTCATCCTGTTTTCCCGCAAAAAGCGGTCATCTACTGATGACGATGAACTGTTTGATGAATGAGACACCTGCTGGCGATTGTGCTGGCGGGTGTTTTTTATCGTTTTGATAACAGGTCTATTGATTAACCAAACAACTAGTAAATAACTTAATCAAACACTAGGCGCTTCGTGTACAGTATATTTGGATTACTTTGGATTGAACGACCTCTATACGATTACCGAGATGTCTTGATGTGTAGGGATGCGACTTCGTCGCATCCCTACACATTTTTTCGGTAATCGTATGGTGCTTATTCATCCGTCGCGCTCCAAATGCATTAGTACACAAAGGAGGCCACTGAAAAAGTCCAATTTCCTTCAATCCCGTTGATTTCCGTTCCGAGCGGACGCTTTCCGCGGGCACGGCTTCAGCCTCCTCGTCACTGCGTTCCTGCGGGGTCTTCAGCTCGCGCTGTTCCCGCTGGAGTCGCCGCTCTCCACTACAATCAACTATTTCTTACTATAAAAAGAACTTTTTCAGTGGCCTCACACAAAGTGCAAAAGCTTTTTTGTACGAAAGAATAGAGGGGCATCTACCTAGTTGAAACTTTCTTTAGGGTTTTCTCTTTTTTTACTAGTAAAGAAGTGTTACTTTCTACAAACTATCACATGATTACATACATAATATTTTCTAGAAGTAAGCAAGGAACGCATTGTACAAAGTGCAAGAGTGCCCGAAATTGCATCTACGGGCACTTACAATCTCTATAAAAAGTCATCTATTTTTTTCATTCAAACATAACTGCATTTTTCACTTGAACATTGAAGGTACGCGATAGGCAACTATTCACAACAGAATGACCGAAAAAAGTGTGGCTAGAAGTGACGGAGTCACTTCTAGCCACACATGCCTCTCGGAAAATGTGTCGTGATTATTTCGCCGAAAGCGAACCGCAAATGACCCAGTAAAAATGGATATTAACCATTTACCTGCTTTATACGCAAGTAAATGGTTAATAAAACAGACGTGAAAAGTTAATAATGTATAAGCTTATTCAATTTAGGTTGCTGTCTAGACTTCAGGTGCCAGCCCCTGGTCCCACACGAAGTGGGGCATGCAGTCGGTGCGACAGGACGTCGCGACTTTAGACTGCCTTCCTTTAAATTCAGTCTTGTTGAAAAGGCAAAGGGCGCCTTTATCATCAAGCCTTTCGACGTACAGGACGTACTAGTGCCGACGTTGCCACAGGACGTGGCGAATTTAGTCGGCCAGCGCTTTTCGGGGCTAAACGGCACCTTGCGCTTTTCCTTATTCACAATATCGACCTATTTCATTGGGAAGGATGAGGTTTTTGGCGTAAACAATGGCGACATGTGGCGGCGTTTGGTAAAATGACGAGTGACAGCTCGTATTGAGGAGGCAATTTTGTGAAAGCGAATAAATGGTTTGGACTTATTGCAACTTTTCTATTACTGGTATCTACCCTATCTCCAGCAGGGGTGTTTGCAGAAACGGAAAGAACAATAGAGGATGAAAGTATATATGATTTGCTTGTGGACCGGTTTAATAACGCCGATGGCAAGAACGACTTTGACGTAAATACGAAAGATTTGACGGCATTCAGTGGAGGAGACTTCACAGGTGTCGCTACGAGACTTGAGCATATTGTCCGAATGGGCTTCACGCTTATTTCACTTGGACCCGTCTTTGAAACGGAAACGTATGATGGGAGTAAAGTGCTTGATTATGCGAAACTTGACCCGCATTTTGGGACTTCAGAAGAATTTAGCAAGATGATTAAAGCAATTCATAAGCAGGATATGTCCGTGATTGCTGACTTCCCACTTGCGGGAGTGAGTTCGAATCATGTTTGGGCAAAAGAGGGAACTGTCAAAGTACTTCCTATTGCTGACGGAACAATCGATTGGGATACTTCGGATGCAGCAACACAAAAAGCATTGAAGGAAGCCATCGTTGATTTCATGGAAACGTATAAGTTGGATGGAATCCGTTTAACGAAGATTGATAAAATCGATACGGCGTTTTTGAATGAAATCATTCAAGCTGTAAAAACGGTTAAACCAAAAGCATATGTACTGACGAATGAAGAAAGTGACGCTGACTTCGATTCTGCTCCGAATAACGAAAAAATGAACGCAATGAGAAATTCATTCGTTAAATATGACGTAGATTCTTCACCGCTATCGATAGTGTCAAATGCAACCGAAAAGGAATTAATCCAGTTCGATGAATTAACAGGACCACGTTTTACATACGATATCGTGGAAGCAAGAATGTTCCCGCCGACACGGTGGAAGCTAGCCATTACGGCACTATTTTCAATGCCAGGCGTACCGATTATGCCTTATGGTACCGAAATTGCGGTAAATGGAGAATCTGCTCCTGAAAGTCATCAAATCATGAATTTCAAGATCGATGAGGAGTTAATTGACCATATCGGTGACCTTAACCAGTTGCGCAACCAATCAGAAGCTTTCCGTAACGGTGACTTTGAGATGTTACACAATGAGAATGGATTTACAGTGTATAAGCTTTCAAATGATAAAGAGACATGGATTGTTGCACTTAATAATACGACTGAGACAGCCAATGTAGAAATTCCGAAAGAAGTAATCGGGGACAATAAAAAATTACGTGGTCTACTTGATGGTGATTCGGTACGGGAAGGTAAGGATGGAATTTACCGCGTCGTACTAGAACGTGAAGTTGCAGAGATTTATATCGCTGATGAAGACAAAGGATTCAATACGCCTTATCTAATCGCATCGATTTTAATCTATGTCCTGTTCTTTGGATTCCTATTCATGGCTTGGAGAAAAGGACGTCAAGGCAGAAAAGATAGAAAAGCTGAAACGAAGGCGAAGTAAGACAGAAAACACCAGCATCGGCAAAGTTGCCGATGCTGGTGTTTTTTGATGTCTAGCTTCAGTCTTGCCGAAAAGGCAAAGAGCGCCTTTGTCGTCAAGCCTTCCAGCGCTTTTCGGGGCTAAACGGCGCCTTACGCTTTTCTTGTTATCGCGCTTTATAACCAATCATATTTACGGGATCTTTCGGCGATGAATAGGGTGGGGAGTAGCCGAGTTCAAGGGCTGCAAGGTCATCGACAGTCATTTTGCCCATGATTGCAGTTGCAATGACGTCAATTCGTTTGTCGACTCCTTTGTCACCGACCGCTTGTGCACCCAAGATGAGCCGGGATTGTTCATCATAATGAACACGCAGTAAAATACGCCCATGGTCAGGGTAATAGCCTGCATTCGTTCGGCCTTCATAGACTGCCGTGCCAAACTTGATACCTTCATCTGTTAAACTTTTCGCCGAATGGCCAGTCATAGCTGCAGTCAGCGCAAACAATTTTGTAATCGTCGTGCCGAGAAGCCCATTCATTTCGATTGGATTGCCGGCAAGATGGCGTGCGACGATGAATGATTGCCTATGCGCTGGCCAAGCGAGTTTCACGTTTTTCGGTTTACCGGTGAACCAGTCTTTGCATTCTGCCGCGTCACCAATTGCATAAATGTCAGGATCATTTGTCTGCATATAGCTGTTGACGACGATCCCTTTCGTCGGCCCGATATGTAAATCAGCTTCAATCGCGAGTTGCGTATCAAGATCGATTCCTATACTGGACGCGATAAAGTCAACGTCAAAGTTCACACCATTTTTCATAATCAAGCGCTTGCCTTCAATGCGTTCGATGGCATCTTCAAAGTAAAAGTCTACCTTATTATCTTTCATTTCCTTGCCAAGTACTTGTGAAATTTCAGGATCCATTAATGTCATGACGCGTTCATTGCGATCAATAAGCGCCGTTTGTAATCCTCTATGGATGAAGTTCTCAATAAGTTCAATCCCGATGAATCCGCCTCCAATAACAGCGCACGACTTCGGTTTTTCACGCTCTATATAGTCGATGATTTCTTCCATATCCCCAAAGCTCTTCAGCGTAAATAATGGCAAATCACCGAGACCTTTTAAGTCAGGTATACGGGCGATTCCGCCGGGCGATAAAATAAGTTTGTCGTAGGATTCTGTAAAGACATGATCTGTTTCCATATTACGTACTTCAACCGTTTTCTGTTCCCGATTAATGGCCAGTACATCATGCCCTAACTTGACGGTTATATCTCGTTGCTCGCTGAACTTTTCGGGAGACGAGCCGACTAGCTGCCATTTATCTTCGATTAATCCTCCGATGACATATGGCATACCGCATGTCCCATAGCCAAGTACCGGATCACGTCCAAATAATATGATTTCAGAATCTGGAACTGCGCGTCTAATTTGTGCGGCGACAGTGGAACCACCCGCGATTGCACCGACAATGAGTACTTTCATCAACAAATCCTCCTTTAAATCAATTCCTGATTAAATTTATTCAGGAAAAAGACGCCTACTGTACCAGGACCAACATGTGCACCGATAACAGATCCAATCATATGGATTTCGATATTTTTTGGATGAAATAACTCTTCTATTATGGCTTTTAATTCGAGTGCTATTCCTTCGTCGTCGCTATGGCAAATTGCAATTGTCTGTTCAGCTAAATTATCGCCGCGCTCCGCCATAAGATCAGCCATACGGCGCAATACTTTTTTGCGGCCACGGTGCTTTTCGATAGGAACGAGTTTGCCGTTTTCGACATGGAGTAATGGCTTAATGTTGAGCAGCCCGCCGATGAATGCACTCGTTTTAGATACGCGACCGCCGCGTGCCATATAATCAAGGTCTTGCACGGTGAAGAGGTGCTCCATATGTGCCGCCATGTATCGGATTTTACGCTCAATCGTTCGAACATCGTCTTCTCCCGCATCGCGTAGCCGAACTGCTTCTTTTACAAGAAGACCGTAACCAAGCGAAGCGCATCTTGAATCGATAATAATAAGGTTCATTTTTGGATTCGTTTCTTTTGCTTGGTCTCCGGTCATGATTGCGGTGTCGAATGTACCGGATAACTCTGAAGAAAAAGCGATGTAAATCCCACTTTCACCTGATGATGCGAGTTCCTTCCACTTTCGAAGGAACAGTTCAGGTGATACTTGTGATGTTTTAGGTTGCTTGCCGTTGCGAATTGCTTGGTAGACTTCTTTTGAATCGATCGTCATTATATCGTCGTACTCTTTGTCATCGATGAGGACGCGTAATGGGAAGAGCGTTACATCGTTGTCTTCGAAAAATGACTTTGGTAAATCACTGGCACTGTCCGCAAATATTTTCATATAGACCCCTCCGTTGGATAATTGTAGTTATTCCAAGTGTAACCTTTCGCGGAGCACTCGTGCAATGCCATCCTCATTATTCGTGTCTGTCACTTCATTCGCAATTGATTTCAATCTGTCAATTCCATTTCCCATTGCCACTCCGATGCCGGCATAGTCTATCATTTCAAGGTCGTTGTCTTCGTCACCAAAAGCAATAATTCGATCTTTTGGAATATCCATCCACTTCGAGACGTGTGAAAGTCCGACAGCCTTATTCAAGCCATGCCGAACGATTTCAATGACTTTCCACGGTGCTCCCCATTGACGATGATCAATGACTTCCGCGTGTACATCACCAAGATGGCGTCTGATTGCATCAACTTTATCGTCAGGTGCATGGATCAGTAAACTTGTAGGATCGACTTGCAAAAATTCACGAATGTCTCCCTGCGTTATTTTAGGCTCACCAAATCCAAAAATGTCGAGCAGTTTTTCATCGTGATGGTGCATGTATACATCATCCATCACTTCTGCAACAATATTATGGAATGTAAATTGCTGCATAGCATCAATGACATCTTTCACCACGGGAAGAGAGATCGTTTCATGGATTGTTTTCCAAGAACGATTATCAGGATGGTGAACGAACGCACCGTTGAAGTTGACAATCGGTGTTTTAAGCCCGAGTTGACGGTAATACACTTCGCTTGCTCGGTATGGTCTTCCGGTCGCAATCATAATGTGATGACCTTTTTCTTCTGCCTTTTTCAATGTAAGCTTGGTTTTATCTGAAATTACTTTTTCGTCTGTAAGTAATGTCCCATCAAGATCGAGGACGATTAAATGTGGCTTCAAAAAAACGCCTCCTTCTATAAATAGTCTATCGTTAACATATGATTCAAGTCAAAAAATCCAGTCATGAAATCGTGCCTTTTGTTTTTTTAGAAAAACTTTGGTACGCTCAAGTGAAAAGGAAAAGGTGTGATTTCAATGAATGTTACTGAAGAGTTATGGGGCGATATCCCCTTATTACATATAGTTGAGGATGAGTTTAAAGACAAACAAGTTCCAGTTGTTATTTTTATTCATGGATTCATGAGTGCTAAAGAACATAATTTGCATTATGCCTATAATATGGCGAAGAAAGGCATCCGAGTTCTCTTACCTGACGCGCATCTACACGGTGCTCGGGAAGATAATCTTGATGAAGTCCAACTGAGTCTACGTTTTTGGGAAATCGTTTTGACGTCAATTGAAGAAGTGAGTGTCATTCGTGAAGAGCTAGTGCAACGCGGACTTTTTACTACAGGTAAAATTGGTTTAGGAGGCACATCGATGGGCGGCATTACGACGCTCGGCTGTCTTGCTGTCTATGATTGGGTCGATGCTGCCGCTGTTATGATGGGAGCTCCAGGCTTTGTTCAGTTAGCGAAAGCACAAATGTCTGAGTTCGAACGTCGCGGTTTTACATTGCCTGTTACTGAAGATGAAAAGAAGAAATTACTCGCCACATTATCTACGTTTGATTTAACGAAACATCCATCGGCATTGAACAATAGACCTGTCTACTTTTGGCATGGTAAGCAGGATGCGGTTGTGCCATACGAACCGACACACAACTTCTATCAGGCCATCAAGAAGGAGTATGCTACTGAACCGGAGCGAATTGAATTTGTTTCAAGCGCTACCTCGGGGCATGCCGTTTCTAGAGCCGGAATGCTTCAGGCGGCTGATTGGCTTGCCTGCCATTTGAAATGAACAGCCGAACTCTGCTATGATGAAGCTAGTAAAAACAAGGAATGAGGGATGAAGATGAGCCAGGATATGAAAGATAGCATGATGGGGGCACTTGAAAACGTTATTGACCCGGAACTTGGAGTCGATATCGTCAACTTAGGTCTAGTTTATGATGTAGAGCTTGACGAAGAAGGAACGTCAAAAGTGACAATGACACTAACATCGATGGGTTGTCCAATGGGGCCGCAAATCGTTGCTAACGTTACACAAGAACTGATGGAACTTCCAGAAGTGAAAAACGTAGATGTTAATATCATTTGGAGCCCACCATGGTCAAGAGATAATATGTCTCGTTATGCTAAAATAGCGTTAGGCGTAAGATAATAGAAAATAGTAAAGCCGTGTGACTTAGAGATAAGTCGCGCGGTTTTTTTGTTGGTTTCACGGGTAAATCTTCACAACAGATTATCCTTACGTACAGGTACTTTCGGATCGCTGTGGACTGAACGATTACTATACAATTATTGGGATATCTTGCTGAGTAGGGATGCGACAATGTCGCATCCCTACTCATTTTTTCGTTAATCGTATGGTGGTAGTTCGTCCGTCGCTCTCCAAAAATACCGGTACACCAAGTGCCAAAGCTTTCGGGAATGAATGAATAGCCACTTTGCTATCCAATAAAGGAGCAGCCAAAGATGCAATTTTGGCTGCTTACTCCTTCTTTATAGTATTTCCTTTTCAAATTTAAGGCAGGGTTATTTTCTATCTAGCGGCACACTGTTACTTGTCTGATCCTTGCTAAAATAAGCAAAGAGGGCTTTATTAAAAGTAGTGAAGTGCCCGAAATTTCATCTTCGGGCTCTTGCAACCTCTCTAGAAAGCTAGTTATTCTTTCATCTTCCAAAGTAGTTGCATTTGTCACTTGAACAATGTAGGTATGCGACGGACAGATAGTCGCAACAGGATGACCGAAAAAAATGTGGCTGGAAGTGACGAAGTCATTTCCAATCACATTGAACCCGTGGTAATAGTATTGTGATTATTTCGTCCAAAGCAAGCCGGAAATGTACACGTGCAAATACAGACTTGTATGCTTTTCTATCAGGTGCTTCATCTGAAAAAGTGGTTCATCAACAGACATTATATTTCTCACTTAAAAAGGAATATCGAAATAATGTCGAATGGTATAGATATGAGAAAGAATTCCAATAAGGGAGAGTGTTCAAATGTCGATAAAAACTGCGGATGTATGTGATGATTTTTCAAACGAATTGCAAGTGTGTTCAACGGTATTTAAATCGTATGGCAAAAGCAAAAGATTTTCTGGCCCAATTGCTACTGTGAAAGTATTTGAGGATAACGTTCTTGTGAAAGAAGCACTGCAAACTATTCCGGAAGGTAGTGTTCTTGTTGTCGATGGCGGAGGTTCAAAAAGATGTGCGTTAATGGGCGGCAATTTAGGTGTTATCGCTGAAACCCGTAAACTCGCAGGGGTTATTATCTACGGATGTGTTCGCGATACAGCAGAATTAATCGAACAAAATATTGGTGTGCTGGCACTAGGCAGTCATCCGTTGAAGAGTACAAAAGAGGGAAAAGGGGAACAGGACAGTAAACTGCTTTTCGGAGATATAGAGTGGAATCCCAATCACTTTGTCTATGCGGACGAAGACGGAGTAGTGGTAGCCACTCGTAATCTGTACAGCTAATGACAAACCCTAAGACACTCCTTTGTAGAGGTCTTTTCTTATCATTCATCGCCGTGCAAATCGCTTTACTTTCAATCAAATTCATCTTATAATTTAATTAATCAAAGATAGTCAAAGTCAGACGTTGACTTATAGAAAGGCGGATGTATATGCGAATGGACGGACAGCAAGAAGACCAGCGTACACCTCTAGAACAATTTGGACGGAATCTCGTTGAAGAAGTTAAAAAAGGGAAAATGGATCCCGTTATTGGTCGTGATGAGGAAATACGTAACGTCATTCGGATTTTATCAAGAAAGACTAAAAATAATCCTGTTTTAATCGGGGAACCGGGTGTCGGCAAGACGGCAATCGTTGAAGGACTTGCGCAACGAATTGTGAAGGGCGATGTGCCAGAAGGATTGAAAGATCGCCAAATTTTTGAACTTGATATGAGTTCACTTATCGCGGGTGCAAAATACCGTGGTGAATTTGAAGAGCGTTTAAAAGGCGTACTGAAACAGGTGAAAGATAGTGCAGGGGAGATCATTCTATTCATTGATGAAATCCATACAATTGTCGGCGCGGGGAAAACAGAAGGAGCAATGGACGCTGGCAACATGCTGAAACCAATGCTAGCACGCGGTGAATTATACTGTATCGGAGCAACGACACTTGACGAGTACCGGTTATATATCGAAAAAGATCCTGCGCTTGAACGCCGTTTCCAGCAAGTACTCGTGCGTGAACCGTCCGTGGAAGATACAGTGTCGATTTTACGGGGATTGAAAGAACGCTATGAACTTCATCATGGTGTGCGCATCCATGACCGTGCAATTGTTGCAGCGGCAGCATTATCAGACCGTTATTTAACAGAGCGTTTCTTGCCGGATAAAGCAATTGACTTAATAGATGAAGCGAGCGCGATGATACGGACTGAAATCGATTCAATGCCATCCGAATTGGATGCGGTGACACGCCGGATTATGCAGCTTGAAATTGAAGAGCAAGCGTTACGTAAAGAAAAAGACGCGGTCAGTAAAAATCGTCTTGAAGTACTTCGTGATGAACTGACAGAGCTGAAAGAATCGTCTGCAGGCATGCGGGAGCAATGGGATTCTGAAAAAGAAACATTGCGTGGAATCCAGGATAAGCGAGAAAAGCTAGACCGTTTCCGACGTGAACTGGAAGAAGCTGAAAATCGGTTTGACTTGAATAAAGCTGCAGAACTTACTTATGGAAAAATCCCGAATCTAGAGGAGGAGTTGCATGAACTTGAGGCCGCGCTTGTAGAGGGACAGGAAAATCGACTGCTCCGTGAAGAAGTGACGGAAGAAGAAATTGCAACAATTGTCGCGCGTTGGACGGGTATTCCGGTAACGAAACTTGTTGAAGGTGAACGTGAAAAACTACTTCGTCTGCGTGAAACACTTGAAGAGCGTGTAATTGGGCAGGATGATGCTGTACAACTTGTGACGGAAGCCGTGTGGCGCGCACGTGCGGGCATTAAAGATCCAGATAAACCAATTGGTTCATTCCTATTTTTGGGACCAACTGGGGTCGGTAAGACAGAGCTGGCGAAAACGCTCGCTGCGACATTGTTTGATTCGGAAGATCATTTCATCCGCATCGACATGTCGGAATATATGGAGAAGCATAGTATATCACGGCTTGTTGGCGCACCTCCAGGCTACATCGGTTACGAAGAAGGTGGTCAATTGACGGAAGCAGTACGACGCAATCCGTATTCAGTGGTGCTGTTAGATGAAATCGAGAAAGCACATCCGGATGTCGCAAACATCTTATTGCAAGTATTAGATGACGGCCGAATCACCGATAGCCAAGGCAGACTCGTCAACTTTACCAATACTGTCGTCATTATGACTTCGAATATCGGCTCTGCCTACTTGCTTCATGGGCTAGACGATACAGAAAACCATGCAGCAGAAGATCTAGTCATGGCCGAATTAAAAAATCATTTCAAACCAGAGTTATTAAATCGAATGGATGACATCATTATTTTCCATTCACTGACAGGTGATTCATTCCGCAAGATTGCACGGAAAATGATTGAAGACCTAGTTAAACGATTACGTGGACAGGAAATCATTATGGAATATAGTGAAGATGTGCTCGATTGGATTGTCAATGAAGGAACAGATGCCGATTTCGGAGCTCGTCCATTGAAACGCTTTATCCAACGACATGTTGAAACGATGGTTGCAAAAGAAATTATTAAAGGCGATCTTAAACTAAATGATAAACTCGTTCTAGCTATGGAAGACGGGAAATTAGTTATTCAAACAGATTAAAACAGAAAAAGCCGCAGGAAGTTTGAACTTCCTGCGGCTTTTTCTATAGTATCCAATCACGTCTATTGATTAACTATTTTCTTACATAAAGAGCAGGTAAGAAAGGCTTAAAAAACGCCATTTTCACTGGATCATTCCCGATCCGCTTTCAGAGAATTATTCACGACAACCTTACCGAGGGGCAAGTGTGGCTAGAAACGACTTCGTCATTCCTAGCCACACCCTTTTCAGTAACCCTGTTGCGAATTGTTTCCTATCGCGTTCCTATAACGGTCAAGTGAAAAATACAGCTGCTTTAGAATAAAAGAATAGATGACTTTTTATACATGTTGTAAGTGCCCGAAGATACAATTTCGGGCACTTTAGTACTTTGTACAAGGTGTTCCTTGTTTACCTTTAGTAAAGGGTATGCATCTTATCATGCGATGGACTATAAGAAAGTGACTCTTTCTTAACTAAAAAAGACAAGACTATGGAGAAGGCTTCAGCCGACAAAATTGTATCTTTGGCGGCTATTATCTAGATAAGAAGCCCCGTTATTCTTTCGTCCCGAAAAATTTTAGTACTTTGTGTACTTAGGAATTTGGAGCGCGACGGATGAATAAGCACCATACGATTACCGAAAAAATGTGTAGGGATGCGACAAAGTCGCATCCCTACACATCAAGACATCTCGGTAATCGTATAGAGGGCATTCAATTCAAAGCAATCCAAACAACCTGTACACGAAGCGCTTAGTGTTTGATTCAGTTAATTACTGGTTGTTTTTGGTTAATCAACACAAGTAGTATCCAATATAAAAACCATCCCCAGCGAGGGAGATGGTTTTTTGTTGATTAATGATCTGCAATTTCGCCTTCTGGGAAAGATTCAGCCAGTAAGATAACGATTACAGAAACGACAAGCGAAACATATACGCCTGGCATGAAGTCAAATGGCAAGTTAGCAATTGCTCCAGAAACATAGTTCAACATAGTGATTAAACAGAAAGACCAGAAAAATGTCATTACGTATTTCATTGAATTCACCTCTACATTACTATTTCATATTTAATCATATCACAGTGGTTACATTGGAGAAACTAATTTCCATGCAAACGGAACTTTATTTGGCGAAAAAGTGTCAACAGGTTGAAAAGTGAGCCCGTTTCTTTTATGATTAAGAGCAGGTACTAATAATAGATGATAAAGAACGGGGGATGCGGAATGACTGCTGGATTTATCGGCATGGGTAAATACGTACCATCACACGTTTTGACGAACGCGGACCTAGAAAAGCGTTTGGATACATCGGATGAATGGATTCGTACAATGACAGGCATCGAAGAAAGACGCATCGCAGACGATTCAACGGATACGTCTCATATGGCATACAACGCTGCAGTGGAAGCGATTAACAACGCAGGGATCAAACCAGAAGAAATCGGACTTATTCTTGTAGCTACAGTCACACCTGATCGACCTTTTCCTTCAGTGTCGACAATGCTTCAACAACAGCTCGGCGCAACCAATGCGGCGGCTATGGACATTTCAGCGGCTTGTGCAGGGTTCATGTATGGCGTCGTAACGGCGAAACAGTTCGTCGAATCTGGCACATATGATTATGTCCTAGTTGTCGGAGTTGAAAAATTATCTAAAATTACCAATTGGGAAGACCGCAATACCGCCATTCTTTTCGGAGATGGAGCGGGTGCAGCTATTATAGGAAAAGTAAGTGAAGGACGGGGAATCCTGTCATTCGAACTCGGTGCAGACGGTAGCGGTGGCAAACACCTTTATCAGGATGAAAAACTTGTTATGAATGGCCGTGAAGTATTCAAATTCGCAGTCCGTCAGATGGGCGAATCCGCAGAAAGCGTTATTAGAAAAGCGGGTCTAATGAAGGAAGACGTCGATTTCCTTATTCCGCACCAAGCGAATATACGAATTATGGAATCTTCTCGTGAACGACTAGGTTTACCAGTAGAAAAAATGTCCAAGACAATCCATAAATATGGCAATACATCTGCCGCGTCCATTCCAATTTCACTTGTCGATGATCTAGCTGAAGGCAGAGTGAAAGATGATGACGTTATTGTCATGGTTGGATTCGGCGGAGGTCTCACTTGGGGCGCAATATGCATTAAGTGGGGAAAATAAAAAAGTACACATGTTTTGTAGTGTATGAAAAGTGACAAGAAGCGTCAGTCTTTATAGAATAGAAGGGAAGTTTTCACATATGGGAATAAAACGTGTAGTAGTAACAGGTATAGGGGCAATTTCTCCAGTCGGGAATTCAGCGGAGGAGTCTTGGAAAGCGGTCTTGGAAGGGAAATCTGGAATCGGACCACTAACAAGACTTGACAGTGATAAGTTTCCTGTAAAAGTGGCAGCAGAAGTGAAAGATTTTGATATAGAACAATATATCTCTCGGAAAGACGCGCGTAAAATGGATCGATTCACGCATTACGCACTTGCGGCATCGATTATGGCAATGAAAGATGCAAATCTTGAACTTGAAGGAGATTTAGCTCTTCGCACGGGTGTCTGGATTGGTTCAGGCATCGGTGGTATGGAAACGCATGAGCAACAGTTTCTAACGTTCCAAGAGAAAGGCTATCGACGTGTTAGCCCGTTTTTCGTACCAATGATGATTCCCGATATGGCAGCGGGCCAAGTATCGATTTATCACGGAGCAAAAGGCATTAACTCTTGTACCGTAACAGCTTGTGCATCAGGCACGAACTCGATAGGAGATGCATTTGAAGTTATTCGCCGCGGTGATGCTGACGTTATGATTACTGGCGGAGCAGAAGCGCCAATCACAACAATGGCAGTTGCTGGTTTTTGTGCGAATACAGCATTGTCGTTAAACCCCGACCCTGCAACCGCATCACGTCCATTTGATAAAGAACGTGACGGTTTTGTAATTGGAGAAGGAGCTGGTATCTTAATCCTTGAAGAGTACGAGCATGCAATTGCACGCGGTGCGAAAATTTACGCTGAACTAACCGGCTATGGTGCAACAGGTGATGCGCACCATATTACGGCTCCAGCTCCTGGGGGCGAAGGTGGCGCACGCGCGATGCAACAGGCGATTGAGCAAAGTGGTATCAGTCCAGATGAAATCGATTATATTAATGCTCACGGAACGAGCACGCCATATAACGACCAATTCGAAACAATGGCAGCGAAAACAGTTTTCGGCGAACACGCTTATAAACTCACGATGAGCTCAACAAAATCAATGACAGGCCATTTGCTCGGCGCAGCAGGCGGATTGGAAGCAATCTTCACGGTGAAGGCATTGCAAGAAGGAATCCTGCCACCGACAATGAATTTTGTGAATCCAGATCCTGAGTGTGATCTCGACTATGTAACTGAAGGTGCGCGCAAAGCGGACATTACGTACGCTATGAGCAACTCACTCGGTTTCGGCGGACATAACGCATCACTCGTATTCAAAAAAGTATAAGTTTAAGTTAGCAGGACGTTCCAGTTTACTGGGGCGTCTTTTTGTTTATGTAGTTTTGGGCTTGTTCAGAAAGATTCGCGGCTTGCCCTGATAGTTTGGCGATTAGCCCTTACAGTATGGAAGTTTGCCCTCAGAGTTTAGTGATGCGCTCCCAGTTTCTTGGCTTGCCCTGACAGTTTGGCGATTTGTCCTTACAGTATGGAAGTTTGCCCTCAGATTTTCGCGATGCCATCCCAGTTTCTTGGATTGCCCTGACAGTTTGATGATTTGCCCTCACAGTGCGGAAGTTTGTACTCAGATTTTTGCGATGCGCTCCCAGTTTCGTGGATTGCCCTGACAGTTTGATGATTTGCCCTCACAGTGCGGAAGTTTGTACTCAGATTTTTGCGATGCGCTCCCAGTTTCGTGGATTGCCCTGACAGTTTGGTAATTAGCCCTCACAGTACCGAAGTTTGTCCTCAGAGTTCCGCAATGCGCCAACCCACCCCGACACATTCAAAGTACTATCTTTTTAAATTAAATGGCCCCCTTCGTCTAAAAGGGGGCCATGCTGTCATATAATCAAAGAAAATCAAAAGGACGATGCTAATGACACGCATATTTTTATTTCTAATTAGTTATGGGCTAATTGTTGTTACTGTTTCACAAATAATATTTTATTTTAATTACAGATCATTCGGTTACGACTGGTATCAAATCATTTATTTTATAATACATACGGCAGATTTTGCGTTATTCGTCGTAGCAACAATCATGATTATTCTTACCGTCTACGTCCGAGTCCCATCGCGACTTCCATCTTCCCGAGAGTGACAGCTGCAATCGCATTTGCTTTCACTGCGCCTTCATCCAAAATTTCATCTAGGACAGGCGAATCCAAAAGTTCGTAGTATCTCTCTTGGATAGGTGATAGATGGTTGATGACGGCTTCGGCTACGCCAGCTTTAAATGCGCCATATCCAAGTCCATCATATTTCACAACAAGATCTTCAATTGAAACATCACTTAACGCTGATTCAATTGTCAATAGATTCGATACACCTGGTTTATTTTCAACGTCGTATTTCACGATGCCTTCAGAATCTGTTACTGCGCTTTTAATCTTTTTCTCGATTTCTTTGGGTGTATCAAGTAGCGAGATAGTCCCTTTTTTATTAGGATCAGATTTACTCATTTTCTTTAACGGATCTTGGAGTGACTTAATGCGTGCACCATTCTTTGGAATTCTGACTTCTGGAATCGTCAAGATACCGCCGAACCTTTTATTGAACCGCTCTGCTAGATCACGCGTCAATTCAAGATGCTGCTTTTGGTCATCGCCAACCGGGACGATATTAGTGTTATATAGAAGGATGTCAGCAGCCATAAGTGGTGGATATGTCAGAAGCGCCGAAGAAACGCCCTCTTTCCCATCTGATTTATCTTTGAACTGCGTCATACGCTCAAGTTCACCGATATAAGCAATACATTGCATCATCCAGCCTGCTTGCGCGTGTGCAGGGACTTCTGATTGGATAAACAATACCGCTTTCTCTGGATCGATTCCACTTGCAATATAGATTGCAGCAAGAGAACGGATTGTTTTTGCCAATTCCACTGGATCTTGCTGAACTGTGATAGCATGCTGATCGACAATACAAAATAGGCATTGATAGTCATTTTGTAACTCTGTAAATTGACGGAAGGCACCGATGTAGTTGCCAAGTGTTACTGTTCCTGTCGGCTGTACGCCTGAAAAAATGGTTTTCATTTTGAAAAACTCCTCCTGTTTGATGGATAAAATAAATTGTTAAGGCTACCTAATATGATGAAAAAGCTCCGATGGAAGACGGCTTAAGTTCATCACGATGGAAGGCAACCAAAGTTCGCCGATAACGGAAGGTAGTCTAAGAACGCGACGTCCTGTCGCAACGACTACATGATCAGCATCCTGCTGACCCCGGCAATGGTTGCACACCTACATGCTGTAGACGCAAAAAAACATCAGCCGTCCCCGTAAAAAAAGGGACGACTGATGTTTGATCAACCGTGGTACCACCCGAATTGCCCGAAGGCCACTCTGATTCCCATAACGCGGGGGACGTGACGAGCTTCTTTAGGGCTAATTCAAAAAGTCCATATACTTTGAATTAGCTCAAAAGGTTCGCTTATCAAGCTCGGGATCCCATTCTTTCGGTTCAGTCTACCTGTTTGCACCACCCACAGGCTCTCTGAAAGACTGATACTGAAATACTTTTTTCCGTCATTGCCATTCGCTCTAAATGTTTCTAATAATTATAAATCTTACACTGGAAAAATGCAATAGGCTTGCTCCTTAAATATAAAAAATAAGGAGCGCGATTCCCATCATAATAAGAATGAGTGTACCGCTTCCGAGCATTGGACTTACGTTTCCTGAAAAAACTTCTGAAGGCTTCCGCATCGCCATAACATCATCCATCCGACGTTTAGGTGTAACTACTTTTCTCATGCTAACGGTAAATACATCGAAAAATCCGGTTGAAAAAACGAAAGAGACCAGACCAAGAAATGTTAGTACGCCACCAACGATGAAAGATGCGTTTATATAAGAGAGTAAAGTGAGCTCTTTAAAATAGAGTAGAATAAGCAGAATAATTATTACATGTGCAATCAGAATATTCCTAACTATTTTCTTCATATTTCCACCCCGTTCCAAAGTAATAGTAAAGTATTGGTAAGAAAAAATCAATATAACAGAAGTATATCAATAAAAAATATGAATTAATTTATCGTTGTAAGCGTTGTCAATGCAGGCTTTGTCTATATAACGCTGTTCTATTACACTAGAAAATTTCAAAAAGGTATGTACAACTGTGAGAATCATTGTATAATATAAATGTACCTAGTTTTCAGACAATTTTGAGGAGGTCATCGATTTGAAAAACCACAAATTTATGTGGCTAATTAGTATCATGCTTGTACTTAGCGTGTTCTTAGCAGCGTGCGGCGACAAAGAAGAAGCAGGCACTACTGAACCGGTAAAAGACAAAGAAGAGGACAAAGGAACTACAGAAGAACCAGCTAATGAAGAAGTGGCGCAAGTTCTGAATCTGATTGAAACAGCAGAGATTCCTTCTATTGACTCATCAATTTCAGAAGATGCTGTAGGTTTCAACGTACTGAACAACATTATGGAAGGACTTTACCGTCTTGACCAAGACAGTCTTCCAGTACCTGCTATGGCAGATGGAGAACCTGAAATCAGTGAAGATGGATTGACATACACATTCAAAATCCGTGATGCACAATGGTCTGATGGAACACCTGTAACTGCGCATGACTTTGTATATGCTTGGCAGCGCGCAGTCGATCCGGATACTGGTTCACCTTACGGACCATATTTGATGGCAGGCATGATTAAAAACGCAACTGAAATCGGTGAAGGAACTGCAGAAATTGCAGATCTTGGAATTAAAGCAGAAGACGATAAAACACTTATCGTTGAACTTGAACGTCCAGTTGCTTACTTCCTATCACTTATGTCTTTCGGTACATTCTACCCACTTAACGAAGAATTCGTAACTGCTCAGGGTGATAAATATGCAACTAACTCTGAAGCAATGATCTATAACGGTCCATTCTCATTAGCTGATTGGGATGGTACTGGTAACTGGAAATATGTTAAAAATGACAAGTATTGGGATGCTGATACTGTAAAACTTGAAGAAATCATTGTTGACGTCGTTAAAGAAACTGCAACAGGTGTAAAATTATATGAACAAGGCAAGAAAGACCGTGTACTACTTTCTGCTGAATATGCAATGCAATTTGCTGATGATCCAAATATCATCAATGAGCTTGAAACATCTGTATTCTACTTTAAACTGAATCAAGAACGTAACGGTAAAGCTACACCACTTGCAAATGCTGACATTCGTAAAGCATTCGCAAGAGCCTTCAACAAAGAAGAGTTAGCAGATGCAATACTTGCTAATGGTTCTATTGCTGCTAACTTCCTAGTTGCAGATGACTTTACTTTTGATGCGGATGGAAAAGATTTCCGTGATTACAGCGGTGAATTCTCTGCATATAACGTTGAAGAAGCACAAGAATATTGGAAAAAAGGTCTGGCAGCACTTGGAACAGACAAAGTGGAAATTGAAATTCTCGGTGGCGACACTGAAAACGCTAAAAAACAACAAGAATGGTTCAAATCGGAATTTGAAAGAAACCTTCCAGGTTTGACAATCAAACTGAAAGAAGTTCCTTTTGCTGTTCGTCTTGAACTTGATGATACAAGTGATTATGATGTTCAATCAGCAGGATGGGGCCCTGACTTCCAGGATCCAATCTCGTTCATGGAATTGTTCGTAACGGGAAGTCCACAAAACAAAATGAATTACTCTAACCCAGAGTATGACAAGCTTATTGAATCTACAAAAACTACAATTGCAACTGATCCAGTAGCTCGTTTTGAAGCATTTGCAAAAGCTGAAAAAATTCTTCTTGAAGATGATGCAGGTCTTGTACCTCAGTATCAACGCGGAAGAATGGTTCTTATGAACCCTGCTGTAAAAGGTCTTGCTACACATCCATTCGGTGGCGACTATAGCTACAAATGGACGTATATGGAAGCTGCAGAAAAGTAAGAAGTATAACTTGTTAGCTTAAAATCTTATAGAAAAGAGAGTATATGGGCATTTATGACCATGTACTCTCTTTTTCACTGAGGTTAAACTAACTAAAAATTCGTTGTATTATTTGCTAGAATTAATAGTTTTTTAATTAAATTCATCTATGAAATATAGGAGGTGCGAAAATGGCAAAGTATATCACTAAACGTGTGATTTATATGTTCCTATCACTATTCTTGATAGCATCGTTTACATTTGTTCTAATGAAACTGCTTCCAGGGTCCCCGTTAGCTTCCGCAGCAAAATTATCCGTTGAGCAAAGGGAAGTCGTTTATGAGAAGTATGGATTGAACGATCCGATTCCCGTACAGTACGCCCGCTATATGGGGAACCTTGCAAAAGGTGACTTTGGTGTATCGTTTCAATATAAAAATGCAGATGTCACAACACTTATTGTGAAAAAACTGAAATACTCGGCGATTTTAGGATCTCAGGCACTTATTTTCGGGACCTTAATCGGAATTATTCTCGGAATGATTGCCGCGTTGAAACAAAATACAGTTTGGGATTATGGTAGTACCATTATCGCAATTCTCGGTATCTCCATACCGTCCTTTGTTTTTGCAGTATTGCTGCAATATGTCTTTGCAGTATGGCTTGGAGTGCTACCAGTTGGCCTGTGGGAAGGTTGGAAGTCCAGTATACTACCTTCAATCGCACTTGCGATGGGACCTATTGCTATTGCGGCAAGATTCATCCGAACAGAAATGATAGAAGTATTAAGCTCAGACTATATTTTGCTAGCAAAAGCGAAAGGCGCAAATTGGTTTGAAATCGCTTTCAAACACGCATTCCGTAATGCGCTTATTCCGCTAATCACAGTCCTTGGACCAGTTGCAGCAGGACTATTAACAGGATCACTTGTAGTTGAGCAGATTTTCGCAATCCCAGGTATAGGTGAACAGTTCGTTAAATCAATTAACTCGAACGACTTCGCTGTCATCATGGGTACAACAATGTTCTTCTCGGTATTCCTAATTGTGATTATATTAATAGTGGATATTCTTTATGGGGTCATTGATCCGCGTATCCGTTTGTCTGGAGGTTCCAAGTAATGACTACTAACATGAAGAAACTACCAAAAGATTCGTTTGAGCGGATTACAATCGATAGCTCGCATGCCGAAAAAATTTCGAAACCGAGTTTGAGTTTCTGGCAGGATGCTTGGCTTCGGATCCGTAAAAACAAAGCGGCTATCGTCAGTATGTTCATTCTTGTGTTTATTGTATTTATGGCATTTGCAGGTCCTTTCATGGTTGAACATGATCCAGAGGATGTAAAAGTTGCGCATGCAAGCTTACCGCCTAAAATTCCAGGGCTTGAAAAATTAGGTATTTTTGATGGCGAAGGTAAACTGGGTTCTAAAACAGTTAATCTGTATGAGTTAAAGAAAGTAGAAGTTAACTACTGGTTCGGCACGGATAGCCTAGGGCGCGATTTGTTTTCACGTCTCTGGAAAGGAACGCAAATCTCACTGTTAATCGCATTCGTAGCCGCTATCATTGATGTTGTGATAGGCGTCATCTACGGCGGAATTTCCGGTTATTACGGAGGTCGAACCGACGATGTCATGCAACGAATTGTCGAAGTGCTAATTGGAGTTCCGACACTGGTCATCGTTATTCTTATGATTATGATCATGGATCCGGGCATATTGTCCATTATCATAGCCATATCGATAACAGGATGGATTGGAATGTCCCGTATTGTACGCGGACAAGTTCTTAAATATAAAACTCAGGAATTCGTCTTGGCAGCTAAAACTTTAGGTGCAAGCGATACACGAATTATCAGCAAGCACTTATTGCCGAATATCATGGCGATTATTGTCATAAATATGATGTTCACAATTCCTACCGCAATTTTCTTCGAGGCATTTTTAAGCTTTATAGGACTTGGCCTTCAAGCGCCGAATGCTTCTCTTGGAACACTAATTAATGATGGTTATAAATTCATTGAGTATCAGCCACATATTTTGTTCTTCCCGGCGGTTGTCATAAGTTTACTTATGATTGCGTTCAACTTAATTGGGGATGGACTACGTGATGCACTTGATCCGAAAATGAAAGATTAAAGGAGGAAAGTGAAATGGAGAAAATTGTTGAAGTGAAAAACCTGGAGCTTTCCTTCCATACATTTGCAGGAGAAGTGAAAGCAATTCAAGGGGTTAATTTTGAAGTATTTAAAGGGGAGACGCTCGCTATAGTTGGTGAGTCAGGTTCAGGTAAATCGGTAACGACGAAATCGATTATGCGGCTCCTTCCGAAGTCTAGTACCGAGTACAAAAATGGTGAGATTTTATTCGGAGGAAGAGACCTTCTGAAGATTTCTGAAAAAGAAATGCAAAAAGTAAGAGGAAAAGACATTTCGATGATTTTCCAAGATCCGATGACTTCACTTAATCCGACAATGACGATTGGTAACCAGATTATGGAGCCACTGCTAAAACACCAAAAACTTAGTAAACCCGAAGCTCGGAAAAAGTCTATTGAATTGTTGACTCTGGTTGGGATGCCTAAACCAGAAATGCGATTGAAACAATACCCTCACCAATTTTCTGGTGGACAGCGTCAACGTATCGTCATTGCTGTTGCCTTGGCATGTAATCCAAAGCTTCTCATTGCGGATGAGCCGACGACAGCCTTGGATGTTACAATTCAAGCGCAAATCTTAGAATTGATGAAAGACTTGCAAAAGAAAATTGATACGGCAATCATTTTCATCACACATGATCTTGGAGTCGTAGCAAACGTTGCAGACCGTGTTGCGGTCATGTACGGCGGTCGAATCGTCGAGGTGGGAACGGTTGATGAAGTCTTTTATAATCCGCAGCATCCGTATACGTGGGGGCTTCTAAGTTCAATGCCGTCACTGGATACATCTGAAGAGAAACTATATGCGATTCCAGGCACGCCACCCGATTTGTTGGATCCTCCGAAAGGAGATGCATTTGCACTGCGTAGTGAATATGCGATGAAGATTGATTTGGAACAAGTTCCGCCTCTCTTTAAAGTAAGTGAAACACATTATGCGGCGACGTGGCTACTCCATCCGGATGCACCTCAAGTGGATCCGCCGGTAGCGGTCATAGAGCGAATGAAGAGATTCCCTGGCAGCCGGTATTATGAAGGCAATGCAGGAGGTGTTCGATAATGGCTGAAAAATTACTTGAAATCAAAAACTTGAAACAGTATTTCAATGTGGGAACAAAGAATGAAGTGCGTGCTGTTGACGATATAACATTCGACATCTATAAAGGCGAAACGCTTGGTATTGTTGGTGAATCTGGTTGCGGTAAATCAACAACCGGTCGTACAATCATCCGTCTTTACGATGCGACAGGCGGGGAAGTCATTTATGATGGCGTCGATGTCCATGCGAAAAAATCGAAAAAAGAACTAAAAGCGTTCAACCGGAAAATGCAGATGATTTTCCAAGATCCATATGCATCATTAAACCCGCGTATGAAAGTGCTTGATATCATCGCTGAAGGCCTCGATATTCATGGTCTTGTGAAGAATACGAAAGAACGTACTGCACGTGTTCATGAGCTCCTTGAGACGGTAGGATTGAACCGTGAGCATGCCAATCGTTATCCGCATGAATTCTCTGGTGGTCAACGTCAGCGTCTTGGAATTGCACGTGCGCTTGCTGTAGAACCAGAATTCATTATCGCAGATGAACCGATTTCAGCTTTGGACGTATCTATTCAAGCGCAAGTCGTCAACTTGTTGAAAGAGCTTCAAGAAGAAAGAGGACTGACATATCTATTCATCGCACATGACTTGTCGATGGTGAAATATATCTCAGATCGAATTGGTGTTATGCATTTCGGTAAACTTGTCGAAATTGGACCAGCCGAAACGATCTATACGGCGCCTTTACATCCTTATACGCAATCGCTATTATCTGCGATTCCGTTGCCAGATCCAGCTTATGAGCGTAGCCGTGTACGAAAAAGCTACGATTCAACATCACATAAGTATCTTCAGGATGAAGAAGTAATCATGCGTGAAGTGACACCAGGGCATTTTGTCCTTTGCTCACAGCGCGAATTCGATTCTTTTGCAAAGTAAGTTTAAATAGAAGCAACTGGGCTGGTTTTCGATAAGAGAACCAGTCCTTTTGCGTGTTTGAATATAGATAATGGTAAGTATGCGGTGAAATTCATGGATTCAGGTAATAGGAATTCCCTAAATGTTAATTACAAACCAAAATAGATAAAGAATTTCAGTGGTGAGCCTTATGTTTCTGAATTTTTTTAAATTAATATGAAACCTTTGCCCGTATTTAGACGTACTATATAATGTAGACACTAAATTATTTTCAATTAGCAGCTACCCAAATGAGAAAGTTTTTTATTTGACAAAGCAGATGTTTAATTAATTCTTGCATCGGGTATAACAGTAGAGAGAACATGCACATACTGATGAAAGTCGCTTATGTTGCGGAACTGTGACAATAGTGTATGGGATAGCGAATAATTTTTAAAAAGTGTATTCATCGGTAATGAAAATGTGTATAATAGGGATTAGAAGCAGGCAGTTTAAAATAATTCTAATCTAAACGTAAAAATATAAATCAAAACATTCGAGCCGACTGAAAGGGAGTGTCAGCATATGATGGTCACATTATTTACTTCACCTAGCTGTACATCATGCAGAAAAGCGAAAGCATGGTTAGAGGAACACGAGATTCCGTATACTGAACGTAACATTTTTTCGGAACCATTGAATATTGATGAAATAAAAGAAATACTTCGTATGACTGAAGATGGAACAGATGAAATTATTTCAACTCGTTCGAAAATATTCCAAAAATTAAACGTTGATGTGGAAAGCCTTCCATTACAACGCCTATATGAATTAATCCAAGAACATCCGGGTCTTTTAAGAAGACCAATTATTCTTGATGAGAAAAGACTTCAAGTGGGATACAATGAAGATGAAATTCGTCGATTCCTACCTAGAAAAGTAAGAGCCTATCAGCTGCTTGAAGCGCGGCGCATGGTAAACTAATCCGTAAAATAGTGTGAAGCTGATAGGGGTTGACATTGCAAAATGCCGTACACCTATCGGCTTTTTGTGTTTCTCTTGCTTTCCGGGTGGATGTTCTCTACAATGCTATTACTATCAAAATTATACGTCCTAAGGCGGAACCCTTTCAAAACGTAGAGGACGGTCATATAGTAAGTATAAGCATTGCAGGATTTTTTCACACATCGAAGGGAACCGGACAAATCCTGTTCCATAGGAAGGGAGAGAAAAGGGATGGAAATAGAGCGTATTAATGAAAATACAGTTAAGTTTTTTCTTTCATATATTGATATCGAAGAGCGTGGCTTTACTCGTGAGGAAGTTTGGTATAATCGCGACAAGAGCGAGGAACTCTTCTGGGAGATGATGGACGAAGTCAGTGACGAGTCTGAGTTTGAAGTCGAGGGGCCATTATGGATTCAAGTACATGCGATGAGCGGCGGCATTGAAGTGACGGTCACACGTGCGCAAATGTCTGAGGATGGTGAACCACTTGAATCACCATTCACTAACGATGATCCAAGAAAACTGTTCCAACATGGCAAAATGTATGACGACGATGATGATGATGATACTATGCCAGGTATAGGGGATGCAGCATTTGAATGGCTTGACAATATGTTTGTCTTTAGCGAATTTGATGATCTTATTCCTCTAGCAGGGAAGATGAAAGATTATGAAGTGAAGACATCTCTATATTCGTTTGAAAATAACTTTTATTTACACTTGTTATATGACGATGAAATTATGGATGATTCTCGCAAGACAGATCTGTTTAGCGTACTTTCAGAATTCGGTCAACCGTCAAACATGACGATTCATCGAATTGAAGAGTACGGCAAACTTATCATGGACTCAGATGTTTTCGTGACAATAGAGCGATACTTTGGGGCAAAATAAAGGACAGTAGAAACAGCTATCTTAAATGGTAGCTGTTTTTTTACTTGCTTTAGTATCTGAATATTTGTATTATTAATGCAGGGAGGAGCTGAATATTATTCTCACAGCAAAAACAGAGGAAGGAAAACTTGTTGTTCTTACACCGGAATTAGAAAGAGAACGGTTGCGCAAATGGCGAAAGTTGCGATCATTCTTTTGCCCACAATGTAATTTTCCGGTTCAGTTGAAAGTTGGAGATATTATCATCCCACATTTCGCACATTTGAAGGATTCTACCTGTCTTACTTTATTCTCTGAAGGTGAATCTTACAGCCATCTTCAAGGTAAGCAACAATTGTATGCTTTTTTTCAAAAACATGCCGAGCTTGTCGAACTTGAGCCATTTTTAAGAATGTTATCTCAAAGACCTGATATCCTGATAACGACACAATCTGAATCGATAGCCGTTGAATTCCAGTGCAGTACGATTCCCATTACTGACGTAGAGGCTAGATCCGCAGGTTATCGTAGTATAGATATGAAACCCATCTGGATTTTGCATACCCCAGCAAAATTTAGTTCATTACCTGTAGGTGTCGGTACATTCGATTTTTCAAGATTCCACGAAAGCTTCTTGACACATACATCCCCTGAAGGCTATTTCTTACTCACATATAACCCCCAAACGGAACGATTCCATTATTTTACGAGTCTTATTCATGTCGCAGGTAAGCGCTATATTGGTATCCATCGTACTTTGCCATTATCGATGCAGATATTTCCATTTGCTCGGCCAAAAACCCCGACAGAGCAAGAAATTTACCGTTATGTAACCCTTTATTTATCCATACGCAATCAATTTATTCAATCCCGTATTTTATTGAATAAAAGGGGGGTGAACAATCCTTTTCTAAGAATGTGCTATGAACTGCGAGTGATACCAACGAATCTTCCAAAATGGATTGGATTACCCGTCCTTTTCAGTGAGTCATTCCGCGAGCATGACTGTGAATGGCAATTAGCATTCCTTTATTATTTGAGAAGAAAGGGGATTAGTGTTAGAACTATATCCCGCAGTCAGGTTAGAAAATATGTCTCTCTGTTAGAAGAGCCATCGGAAGCAAAGGGAAAAGCGTGCATAGCATACCGCGATTTCCTTATTTCCGCGACTGTAGATTCTTGTCAAAACAGAACAGTTATTGACGAAGAAAAAATAATTCAACTAATTTCAGAAAGATTGCTTGCAAAGCGTTATGAAAATTGAGAAAATAGGATTGATTCGTTTCCCGAAGTAATGGGAGAAGGGGGATAAGTGACGATGGCTGAAACTAAGAACAAAGTATTAACTCGTGGTGAAGTAAAGGTAGAGGAGACTTGGCGTCTCGAAGACATATTTGCAACTGATGAAGCATGGGAAAAAGAATTCGCTGAAGTTGAGGAATTCTCCGGTAAAGCAGATTCTTACAAAGGGACACTTTCGGGTGGTGGAGATGCGCTTTACACTGCATTGACATACCGTGACACCCTCTCTGAAAGACTGCGCAGGCTTTACACGTATGCGCATTTGAAGACTGACCAGGATACGACAAACAGCTTCTATCAGGCGATGGATAGCCGTGTGAAATCACTTTACGTGAAAGTAGCAACTGCATTATCATTCTTCTTGCCAGAGCTTCTGGCTATTGATGAAACAGAATTGAACAAGCTGGTTACTGAGCATGAGGGACTAGCTCTTTATAAACAAGAATTCGAAGAAGTCAACACGCAGCGGCCACATGTGCTGCCTGCTGAACAAGAAGCTTTGCTTGCACAACTATCAGAAGTCACGGGCAATTCTTCAGAAACATTCAGTATGTTGAACAATGCTGATTTAACTTTCCCAATGGTGAAAGATGAAAAAGGTGAAGAAGTAGAATTATCACATGGCCGTTATGTAGGGTTTTTGGAAAGTGATGATCCGCGTGTTCGCGAGGATGCGTTCAAAGCAATGTATTCGAAATACAGCGAATTCCAAAATACTTTCGCATCCACGCTTTCAGGTAATGTAAAAGGCGATAACGTTAATGCACGTATCCGCAATTATTCATCTGCGCGCGAGGCTGCAATGTCAAATAATCATATCCCTGAACAGGTTTATGAAAATCTTGTTTCAACAATCAATAAAAACGTCCACTTGCTACAGCGCTATGTCGCGCTCCGTAAAAAAGTGTTCGGATTGGAAGAACTTCATATGTGGGATATGTATGCACCGCTTGTGAAAGATGCAGGCATGGAAGTTCCATATGAAGAAGCTAAACAAACGATGCTTGATAGTTTCCACCCACTAGGTGAAGAGTATGTATCAATCGTAAAAGAGGGTCTTGAGAATCGTTGGGTAGACGTCCGTGAAAACAAAGGGAAGCGTTCAGGAGCTTATTCTTCAGGCGCCTATGGAACAAATCCATATGTCTTAATGAACTGGCAAGATAACGTCAGTAACTTGTTCACACTCGCGCATGAATTCGGCCATAGTGTTCATAGTTATTATTCACGGAAAAGCCAGCCATTCGTCTATAGCGGTTATTCCATTTTCGTAGCTGAAGTCGCGTCAACTGTGAATGAGGCTATTCTGAATGATCATCTTTTGAAAACGATTGATGATGAACAGAAACGAATTTATTTGCTGAATTATTGGCTTGACGGCTTCCGTGGTACTGTTTTCCGTCAAACCATGTTTGCTGAGTTCGAACACCTTATTCATCAGCTTGATCAGCAAGGTGTCGCGCTGACTGCTGAAAAATTGACAGAAGAGTACTATGCACTCAATAAGAAATATTTCGGTGAAGATCTAGTCGTCGACGAGGAAATTGGCTTGGAATGGGCAAGAATTCCACATTTCTACTATAACTATTATGTTTATCAGTATGCAACAGGTTATAGTGCAGCAGTCGCACTAAGCAATCAAATCTTGACAGAAGGAGAGCCGGCAGTTGAACGCTATGTGAATAACTTCTTGAAAGCCGGTTCTTCCGATTACCCAATCGAAGTACTGAAAAAAGCAGGCGTCGACATGACTAGTGCCGCTCCAATCGAAGAAGCATGCCGCGTCTTCGAAGAAAAACTGAACGAACTTGAATCACTTCTTTTGAAAAAATAAATTAAATTGACCTAGCAAAAAGCCTTATCCGCCATATTTCTGGTCGAGATAGGGCTTTTTCTTCTATACATATTACTATATAAATATAAAGTAAGGCGTATTGGTGAAATCATCATTGTGACAGTCATGTGAAAATCATTGTGAATTCTTGATGCTACTATTATTTTGTGATAAGGTAAGGATGTGAAATAAATCACATACCAAACATACACCCCTTTTGTTTGAACGTGAACATTTCTCCCATTCCCTTTGAATAAGAGCATTCCCTCCCCCCCAGGAGCGAATGCTCTTTTCTTTTGTATTTATAGTGGAGGATTTCGTGGAATTAGTCATGGCCAGTTCGAATAATTATGACAAAATCAATATTTTATGGAATGTGATGAAAAAAGGATTTACGGCAGACTATTGCCATATAAGTTAGCATTTTGTATAATTAAATAGAATAATCAATCATATTTAAGGGGTGAATAAAATACTGGTTCCCATTAAAAGGAGTACCCCTGCTCTGCTCAAAGGAATACCACGCTTGATTGCCCGCATACCCCCTGATCATTGGAAAGTTCAGCATTTAAAAGAACAACTTTATCGGATCAGTGCAGGCTATTCTGGAGAGTGTAACGTCGATTCATACATCGAACGTACCCGATTTCCTGAAAGTACCAAAGTGTTTACTGATGTTCAATTACGCGTTTCCCCCAATTTCACATTTCAGATTGATACTTTGATTATCACAGAACGGTATGTCTTAATCGTTGAAGTGAAAAATATTAAGGGCACAATTCGATTTGTCCAAAACCCCCCACATCTCGAACAAGTGTTAGAAACTGGTGATCAAGCGATTATCGATTGCCCTGTATATCAAGTCGAATCAAATAAATTAAATTTAGATGAATGGTTCCGCCAACGAGGGATTAACCTGAAAACACTAGGTTTAGTCGTTCTCGCAAATCCAAACACAAAAGTAAAAGATGTGCCCCAAGACTTTCCTATTATCTATAAAAAGCATATTCCTTTCTATTTACAAAAAATTAGACCATTCGAAACAGTTTTTTCAACTGCCCAAATTAATGAAATTTCAAAGGAAATAGATAAAGAACAACATGAATTTAACCCTTTTCCATTATGTTCTTATTTTCATATTAACCATCAAGATTTGCGAACAGGATTTATATGTCATTATTGCCATCAGTTACTTCAACGAAAGAGTTTGAGGACATGGCGCTGTAGCGGTTGCGAAAAAGATGTCAAAAATCCATACGAGAAAGGTATCGATGATTGGTTTATGCTGGTGAAAAATTCCATTACGAACGAAGAGTGCCGAAAGTTTTTAAACTTGAAAGATTCCAATGCAGCACGGTATGTATTGTCTTCGTCGTTACTTGTGAAGAAGGGGAAATCTACCGGGACATTTTACATTAAAGGTACTAAGAAAACGAATCATTGATAGTTATGAAAAGCCTTTCGCTTTAGGAAGGCTTTTTTCTAATGAGATGTATTATTGCTATGGTGAATAGGGCGAACAGGCCGCGTCGTTGACTTCATGGCCAAGAGTCAGTTAGTCATGGCGCGCTTCGATGAAGTCATGGCCCGTCGTTGACTTCATGGCCAAGAGTCAGTTAGTCATGGCGCGCTTCGATGAAGTCATGGCCCGTCGTTGACTTCATGGCCAAGAGTCAGTTAGTCATGGCGCACTTCGATGAAGTCATGGCCAAGCGTTGACTTCATGGCCAAGTGTCAGTTAGTCATGGCACGTCTCGGTGAAGTCATGGCCCAGCGATGACTTCATGGCCAAGTGTCGGTTAGTCATGGCGCGCTTCGATGACTTCATGGCCGGACGTTGACTTAATGGCCAAGAGTCAGTTAGTCATGGCACGTCTCGGTGAAGTCATGGCCCGTCGTTGACTTCATGGCCAAGTGTCGGTTAGTCATGGCACGCCTCAATGAAGTCATAGCTAGACCAAATAAAGTCATGGCTCTTTCCGACTAATCAACTGTAACCCAACAACCCAAACCCGCTCAACAAAAAAAGCCACCTCACTCCCCGGAATCTCCAGGCAATGAAGTAGCTCACTTAATTCATATCATTTTTTTACGCCATAATGTCATGTCCTGGAAATGAATCCGTTCGACATGCTGTTGGAGAAGGCGTTTCTTGAGTTCGCGTTCTGCAGATTTTTCCGTGATATTGTAGATACTAGCAATCTCTGTTGTGGAGAGTGTATCGAAACGTTGGAACAAATCCTCAAGTGGAGGGGGGATGTCCGGCAGAATCGGTCCGCCGACTAACTCTTCTAAAATTTGTTCGTAGACATCGTAGTCGTATAAGCCGCTCACTTTTAATCCTTCATCTTCAATGTTTTCATTGAAAAAGACGAAAGTAGGTGCTTTGTCGACTTCCATTTCTTTGGCCATGTACAAATCGACTTGTAAAGAGCGCAAGACGTTTTTTGAAGAAAAGTCTCGGATAAATTCGTCTACATCAAGATTTAACTTTTTTGCGATTTCGACGAGTACGGAAAAAGACGATACATTCCTTGACTTCAAAAATGAATATTCAAGCATTTTTGATAAATATCGAAAACCGGCACGTTTGCCTTGAAACTCTGCAGTTTTAACAGCAATACTTGGGAAAGCTGGATGTGTTTTTTCACAAGCCAGCTCATCCTCATCTTTATGCAGACATTGAAGATTCATTTTAGGCAATGATGTGCGTAATGCAATGCGCAGTGTGAAATAGCGATCATATTCAACTTGTAATTTTCGGAGTAAAGGCGGGAGCGACGAACAATCTCCGCATAAAGGATCGATGAAAACATATAGCTCGATTGGCCTTATGCATGCGGAAGTACTGATTGGGTTCTCCAGTAATGTTTGTCGATTCACGTTTTCTCCTCCCCAGCCCTGTTCACCATATGATTGGCGGTCAAGACGAGGCGCTTATAATAGATATCACGTATATTTCCTTCAAGTTCGACTTCGTCCATTGCTTCTGCCATGCACGCTAGCCATGCTTCCGCTTGAACTGGTGTAATTGGGAATGGCATATGACGAGCTTTCATCATCGGATGACCATGTTCTTCAGTATATAAATTGGGACCACCTAAATATTGTGTTTGAAATTGTTTTTGTTTGCGTACTGTTTCTGTCAGGTCATCTGGGAAAATCGGATATAGGTCCGGGTGTACGGCCACTTTAGCGTAAAACAGGTCGATGAGTTCCGACAACTTTGTAGCACCGATCTCCTCATAAGGGATCAAAGGTTTTCGCATCATTATGTCAATCTCCTTTGCTCTGACTGTATTGATATTCTATCAACCCTGCACTCTTTTCACAAATAAAGCGCTCCGTTTATGAAACAGTAGGTTAGATTATCAATCTTATGCATTGAAATAGCCGAGCACTTTTTTTACGTATTGCTGTGTCTCTTTGAATGGGGGAATCCCATCATGTTTTTTTACGTTTCCGGGACCTGCATTATAAGCAGCAAGGGCAAGCTCGATATTACCGCCAAACTGATTAAGCATTTGTCTTAAGTATTTGGCTCCGCCCATCACGTTCTGGACAGGGTCGAAACTATCTTTTACGCCTAGGAACTTTGCCGTTCCGGGCATTAGCTGCATAAGGCCTTGTGCACCCGCGTGGCTGACAACACCGTTGTTGAAGTTCGATTCTTGTTTGATAACGGCAGAAATCAGTTTATCGGGCAAGTTATATTTGTTTGCAGCTTGGCTAATAATATCGCGATAGCTGTCATCCCCAATGGATGTATTTTTCATGGGAACAGTTGAACTTTGTTGCGCCGTGGAAAGGATAGCGCTGAGAGAAGAAGGTTCAAACACACCATTTTTTCCGTCATAGCGCAAGCTTTCTATATTATTGAGGCTTCCGAGTAGTGTAGATGAAACGGAAGATAAGGAATCCGTTATGGATGTGCCGCCTAACATCTCCTCTAATAGTGTGTTAAAGAGGGATGGGGATGTGTTATTTTGTTCAGTTTGTGTCTGAACAGCTCCGAGAGACTGGAGTGTATTTATTTCCATTAATGTACGAATTGTGTGCGTATCCATCATGATCTGTCCCTTCTGACGTTAAGCTGTTCGCTCGCGAAATAATAACTTAACATTAGTATACCAATTTATGTGGGGAAACGCATTTTCTAGACTGCAAGGCCGCGCAGCATATGATAGAATAAACGTAATGACGCATGAAGGGAAGAAGAAATTGTGAACATTAAAAATCGAATTGATAGTGGACTTCGAAATGATGAACAAATCCTCTTTTTAGTAGCAGAACAAGCAGAACAGCCTCAAGGTATACCAGCTGGAAAGATGATAACAGATTCAGACAACTTGTCGTTTGTTTATCTTTTAGAAGTAGAAGCAGGGTACGAGCATCTTCATTTAACACAGGCTGTATGGCCACTTATGGTCGATGTATTGACGACGAATTTAGATCCGGTGCTTTCGTGGAAGGATGAAATAATTCCGCTTCCTGGATTCAAAGATGAACTGACAATGCTTATTTTTAATATTGAGGGTAATGATAATTACGGGGAAGCATTCTCCTCGGCAGTCGAGCAAGCATTCAGCTCGATACTTCAACATATGGAATAACAGCTGGGAGGGGTCCGGATGAGGCAGTGGAATCAATTTCTTGAACCTTATAAACAAGCAGTAGATGAACTGAAAGTGAAATTGAAGGGCTTGCGAGCTCAGTATGAATTGGAAGACGTACATACGCCCGTTGAATTCGTGACGGGCAGGGTGAAGCCGCTCGCGAGTATCTATGACAAAACACTTGAAAAAGGGATTCCATTCGAACCATCGGCAGAACTTGCCGCTGAACTGCCTGATATTGCGGGCCTTCGTCTGATGTGCCAGTTTGTCGATGATATTAGTACTGTTGTAGAAACGTTACGACAGCGGAATGACCTCGAAGTGATTGAAGAGCGCGACTATATCGCACATAATAAACCAAGTGGATACAGGTCTTATCACTTAATTATCAAATACCCTGTTCAGACGATTCATGGGGAGCAGACGATTTTTGCCGAGATTCAAATCCGTACGTTAGCAATGAATTTCTGGGCGTCGATTGAACACTCATTGAATTATAAATACGAAGGCGAAATGCCGGATGAAATCAGGCATCGTCTAGAACGAGCAGCGGAAGCAGCCTTCCAGCTAGATGAAGAAATGTCGCAGATTCGTAATGAAATTCAGGATGCGCAACAATATTTCAGTGCATTCAAAGAAACGGCGACAAGACGCTATGGAGAGGCGAACGGGAAAGGAGGAGGGAAATTATGAAATTTGCAATACAGACACGAAACGATGCATTATCGAACAAACTTATGGATGAAGCAAAGGAATATTTGACAGATTTCGGGCTTTTTTTCGATGAAGAAGAACCGGACATCGTTTTGTCAATTGGAGGAGATGGTACTTTACTCCACGCTTTTCATAAGTATAAGTACCGATTGAAAGATACAGCGTTTGTCGGAATTCATACAGGCCATCTAGGGTTTTACGCAGACTGGAAGCCGGCTGAAATTGAAAAGCTTGTCATTTCTATTGCTCGTAAAGAATTCGAAGTTTTCGAATACCCACTTCTTGATGTGAAGATTAACTACCGAAACGATAAGGATAGCGCATTGTACCTTGCACTGAATGAGTCGACGGTGAAATCTCCTGATGTGACGCTCGTCATGGATGTTGAACTGAATGGCAACCATTTTGAACGTTTTCGTGGCGACGGGTTATGTATGTCAACGCCTTCTGGGTCTACTGCATACAATAAGGCATTGGGCGGAGCAATTATTCATCCTTCTCTACCGTCCATGCAATTGACAGAAATGGCATCTATTAACAATCGGGTGTTCCGTACAGTTGGCGCACCACTAGTGCTACCCGCGCATCATAAATGTGCACTAACACCTGTAAAAGGACCAGATTTCATGGTAACAGTCGACCATTTGCAACTTCTACATAAAGATGTGAAGTCGATTGAATATCAAGTTTCAAAGGAAAAAGTACGTTTCGGAAGGTTCAGGCCGTTTCCATTTTGGAGACGTGTGCATGATTCATTCATTGACAGCGATGTCTAAGGGGGATGAGCTGGATCGCAGGTTTCGCCTCGTATTTCAGGTGGATGAAGGCGGTATACTGCTACGCGAATTCTTGCACGCAAAAGGGATATCTAAAAGAACGTTAACTGCGACTAAATATGATGGCGGAGATATCCGCGTGAATGGCTTTGAACGCAATGTGCGACATCCGTTGCAGTCAGGTGATGAAGTACTTATTATTTTTCCATCAGAAGAGCCAAGCCCAGGTTTACTTCCAGAGACAGGTGATTTATCGATTGTCTATGAAGATGAAGCGCTAATTATTGTCGATAAGCCAGCAGGGCAAAGTACTATCCCGTCGCGAGATCACCCCAATGGAACGATGGCGAATGCCGTTGCCGGAAAGTTTGCTAAGGAAAGACTTCCAGCCACAGTACATGTCGTCACACGTCTTGACAAGGATACATCGGGTCTAATTTGTATTGCAAAAAACCGGCATATTCATCATCTGCTTAGTGAACAGATGACAAATTCCGGTTTTCATCGACAGTATATCGCCCTGGTTGAAGGACATGTTGAAAGGGACCAATTCAGCATTGTACAACCAATTGGTAGAAAAGATGGTAGCATTATCGAACGAATTGTACGTGAAGATGGCCAATTCGCTCGGACAGATGTAGAAGTACTGGGTCGTTCGGACATAAAAGGTCATCAGTTAACAAAAATTGCACTAACGCTTTATACGGGCAGGACGCATCAAATACGTGTCCATATGAGGTGGGCAGGCCATCCGCTACATGGTGATGATTTATATGGCGGCTCCCATGGGTTGATTGGTCGGCAGGCTTTACACTGTGCGATGATTGGGTTTTTGCATCCACTTACAAGTGAAAAAGTTGAGTTTAGATGCGATATTCCGTTAGATATAAAGCGACTAACCAACACTGATATCAAACAAACGCAGTAAATTTCTCTGGCACAAATGGTTGTAAAGAAGGAACTGATACAATTTCCATTTCGGGATAGCGAAGGGCTGTAAGTTTACCGCCGAATACGCAACCTGTATCAACATTCGCAGAGTTATTTACAAAGCGTACTTCCTTTACAGGCGTATGACCATAGACTATGAAGGGAGTACCTTTGTAGTGCTTAGCCCAATCACGTCTTAGAGGTCTACCATCGGGTAACTTTTGGCCTGTGATATCTCCATAGAGAACGAATACTCGTATTTTTTCCGAATAGGGTGCACCAATCATTTCTTCACGGATGCCTGCGTGTGCAATGATAAGATTACCTTCATTAAGGGTATGGTATAACGGTAGAGCTTCGTAAAATTGACGGTATCTAGTCAAGAAGTGTTTACGCGCATCACTTGATAATGCATCGAGTTCAGCTACTGTTGTTTCAAGACCATGTGTGGGTTGAACCTGGTTACCCTTGGAGAAGCGATACAACTTATTGCAATGATTTCCCGGGGAATAATAAAGTGTATGCTCATCTTGGATTTTGAAAAGAAGATTCAACATTTTAATCGACTGAGGCCCTCTATCCATCGTATCTCCGACAAATACCAGACTTCTGCCATCGGGATGTAGGGGGATACCTGTAATCATCTCGTATCCTAATTTGTCAATCAAATGCATGAATTCATCATAACAACCGTGAATATCACCGACAATATCGTACTTCATATTTTCATCACCCTTTTTCACAATATGTATTCGTATATAATACCCTTATTCACTTTATTAATCCACGATAGAAGTAGAAAGGAAGGTGTAGCTGTGAACATAAAAGAAGAGCATAAAGAAGAAATTATTTTCGATGAAGAGAAGTTGAAAGAGACACTTATCCAGCACAACATTAAATCTTTCCGAAATGAGTACCTACGCCTTCATCCGTATGACAGAGCGATATTTTACGAGAAAATCGAACCGGAACTCCGGGAAATCATCTATCAATACTTATCACCAAAAGAACTTGCGGAAATATTTGAGACGAGTGAAATTAGCGACGATGAATACAAACAGTTCCTTCAGGAGATGGACACGACGTATGCAGCAGACATGATTTCGTTCATGTTTGTCGATAACGCGGTAGATGTCCTGAATGAACTCGACAAATCACAAGTTGTCAGCTATTTGACGCTAATGAATAAAGAAGCCGCTGCTGAGATCAAAGCATTACTTCATTATGAAGAATATACGGCCGGGTCGATCATGACAACGGAATTTGTTACAATTCCACAGAATTCGACAGTCCGTTCTGCGATGACAATTTTGCGCAATGAAGCACCGAAGGCAGAAACAATTTATTATATATTTGTCGTTGACGATAATAATCGCCTGACAGGTGTTATATCGCTACGCGATTTGATCATTGCACATGAAGATACACTGATTAGTTCTATAATGAGTGAACGAGTCGTAAGTGTTCTCGTTTCAGAAGATCAGGAAGATGTTGCCAAGATGATCAAGGACTATAATTTCCTTGCCGTCCCGGTTGTCGACTTCCAACAGCATATACTTGGGATTATTACAGTCGATGATATTATCGATGTACTCGATGAAGAAGCATCAGATGACTACTCCAAACTTGCTGGGGTTTCCAATATGGATACATTCGATAAAAACTCATTCTCAGCTATGAAAAAAAGACTTCCATGGTTGCTTATTTTATTAGTACTCGGAATGCTTACTGCTAATTTAATAGACTTATTTACAGAAACAATTTCGAAAGTGGCACTTCTAGCTGCATTCATTCCTCTTATTGCGGGTACTGCAGGGAATAGTGGAACGCAAGCACTTGCTGTCGCAGTGCGCGGTATTGCGACAGGAGATGTTGAGGACGAAAGTAAATTCAAGCTACTTATCCGTGAAGCAGGAACAGGATTGATGACAGGTTTTATCTGTGCACTATTTGTAGTTGGTCTAATTTACGTGTGGAAGAATGAATTCGTAATTGGTCTATTAGTAGGTGCTGCCATTTTTGTCTCAATTTTTGTCGCAACGATTTCAGGATCATTCATCCCATTGCTTATGCATAAGTTGAAAATCGACCCTGCAGTTGCGTCCGGTCCTTTCATCACAACATTAAATGATGTTATTAGCGTTATTATTTATCTTGGTCTTGCAACGGTTTTCATCAGTGATCTTTAGATCACTGGTGAAAACCTTTTTTTATTTGGGTGGATGTCTAGACTCCAGACGTCAGCCCCATGGGTCATAAGACGGTTTGCTGTGGGGGCTCTGTAGTATGCATCCTCTTACCTGCAAGGATACAGGTAAGTAGTCGCTGCGACAGGACGTCGCGAATTTAGACTACCTTCCTTTTCCTCTATGCTTGTCGGGGCTAATCAGCGTCATGCGCTTTTTTTATGAACATCCGTAAAATGGGCGCATATACTGTGTTAAAAAGGATGTGCTTAACATTTATCAAAATAAACCGTTATTGTTTGTTGACGGGCCACCAGTCTTTATTAAAGTTGCGATTATAGTGGAGGAAAGCACGTCAGTATTTTTACTTAACAATGAAGAGGAATCGGTGGTGGAAAATGAGGAACAGTTAAGTGTTACCGAAGTCGTGCCAGTGAATCCGGGCATTCAACGTAAAATTATTTACTTAAGTAATTCGTTCCGTCGCCAAGCTTATCAGCCACTTCAATTTGTTCTAGAGGAAGAAACACTATCTGGAACGATTGAGAAGATTGAAGAAGAAACAGTATGGATTGATCTGGAAGGTGTCAATCATGAAATAATAGCCGTGGAAATGGGGAAGATTGAAGAAGTATTATGGCGTGGTAAGCCGTTTGATGAAATTAAATAAGAAAACGGAGGTGCCTTTAACTTAAGGACTGAAGCGACTCAAAGGGCTAGGAGATGGAGTCTAGACACTGCTGCATGTGAAAAACCTATACTTTCTTATTATTGTAAAAAGGCAGGATGGGGAATCTCTCCGTCCTGCTTTTTTACAATGATGAAGAAAAATTAAAACAACCCAACAGATTGAAACTGTTGGGTTGTTTGGGCATTGCAGGGTATTAATTAATCTACGTCGCAAAAGTCGATAAACGTATCTTTGATACATTGGATTCCACAGAAACAAGTCAAGTCTACTGTGATGCATGAATCTGTCGCACCAAACCTAGTAACTTTACAAAGTTCTTCGAGATCTAGCTTGCCGTTTTTAATAATGTCCACCGGATTATTGTTACTGTCTAACGGTGCTAGTACTTGCAATGTTGCGCAGCAGCCGTCAAAGACGTTTTGGACTCTGAAAAAAGTAGAGAAGCAATTGTGTAGGTAATGTCTTCGGCTTTCCGGACGGAACATTGCTTTGAACGGATCACCATTCTTCGTCAATAGCATGAAAACGCGTGTATTAACACGGTTACGTGCAGGGCTGGATATGCTACCAAGCGGAGCCATGAAACAATCTGTTTCACATTCTACACAGTCATCGTCTGTTCCAGCATCCTGTAAACGTTTGATGAACCTGACAACCTCACATACACAGTCATCTTGGTGCTTTCTTTCATTATCTTCTTCATTTCTTCCACATCCCATTAATTCCACCTCCATTTCTCAATTCTTTATACTTTATGCGGCAAAGTTCATAGTGTTAGGGCGCTTAGGTGAATAATGAATAAAGTTTAGTATGAAAAGGCATACTGTATAAAAATGGAGGGGACGCGTATCCGTAAATTTAGCCTTGTGTTTTTCGCAGTTGTCTTACTATCCGGCTGTTCAGGTAGCGGATTCCGGATTGACAACAATTCCAGTGAGGATCATGCGAAAGCCGAAGAAGTATTGATAAATGACAAACGTCTCACATCAGCGGTCACTGTTTTTCATGAAAATGACTTGCTAACTGGCGTTACGCTTACAACTTTTTCGCGCTTCAAAAAAGAAAAGATTGAAAAGGAGCTCAAGAAAAAATTAGAAAATAGCTACCCAGAGTTGGACGTTACCGTTTCAGCAGACAGTAAAATATGGATGGAAACGAACAAGCTCATTGATTTGGATGACAAAAAGGATCAGGGAAAAAAGATTGAAAAATTGAAATCGCTTATAAAGGAAGAGACATGATGGACGAAAAAAAATATGCGAAGTTAGAGAAAGAAATTTCCCCTAAAACACCATTGATGCGGAATATCATTTTTGCATTTCTGACGGGAGGCACAATTTGTTTGGTAGGCCAATTTGTGTCGCTATTTTATATGACCTATTTTGATTTCACGGAACGGACGGCTAGTAACCCGACTGTTGCAACGATGATATTTTTTGCGATGCTGTTAACGGGTTTTGGATTGTATAAGAAAATTGCCCAATTTGGAGGAGCGGGGAGTGCGGTTCCAATTACAGGTTTCGGCAATGCTGTCATTTCTGCTGCAATTGAACACAAGACGGAAGGGTATGTTCTTGGAGTTGGCGGCAACATGTTCAAACTAGCGGGTTCAGTCATTCTCTTCGGTGTTTTTTCGGCATTTGTTGTTGCACTCATTAAGACGATACTTGTGAAATTTGGTGTCGTATCATGGTAGCGCGCGGCCTGCTGACATTCAAAACGACCCCATCCATTGTGGCAACAGGTGTTACAGTTGGACCTTTGGAAAAGAAAAGTCTATTCGTCGATAAATTTGATAAAGTTTACGAGGATGAGCGCTGTGAAATGAAAACAAATGAGCATGGTCATGCAAAAATGATGGAAGATGCGTGCATGATTGCGTTAAGTAAAGTGGATTCTGTACCAAGCGACGCCGATTTCCTGTTAATTGGCGATCTTATTAACCAGATGACACCCTCAAATTTTGCGGCTACAACGGTTGGAATTCCCTATATTGGCCTGTTTTCAGCTTGTGCAACGTCAGTATCTTCGCTTTTAATGGCTGCATTGCTGACAGAAACGGGCATGTCCACTTGCGCTATTGCTGGAGCATCTAGTCAGCATAATGCAGTTGAAAGACAATTCCGCTATCCGAATGAGTACGGTTCACAAAAGCCTGAGACATCTCAATGGACTGTCACAGCGGCAGGGGTAGCAGCTGTCGCACCTTATAAAAAAGGGTTTCCTTCTATAGAGTGCGGAACAATCGGATGCGCAATAGATCTCGGAATGACAGATCCACTGAATATGGGGGCGGCGATGGCACCGGCAGCGGCAGATACGCTTACCCGCCATTTAAAAGGTCACAATAAAGACGTGAAAGACTATGATGTGATCATGACAGGAGATCTTGGGAAAACTGGTTTTGAGTTATACAAAAAACTTGCGAGCAATCAAGGAATTGACGTGACTAAAAATTTCCGGGATGCAGGTAAAGAATTTTACGGTGCTGACGCATCATTTTTATCCGGGGCAAGTGGTGCAGGTTGTTCTGCCTCCGTTTTCTTCGCGGAAATAATTGATAAAATGAGTACGGGTGAATATAAACGGGTCCTTCTAATTGCGACGGGCGCGCTATTATCTCCGTTATCATTTCAACAAGGTGATACGATTCCGTGCATTGCGCATGCAATCGAATTAACAATGAAATGAGTGTGGATTATGGTTTCGATTTTCATTACAGCATTTATTGTAGGTGGTCTCATTTGCGTTGTGGGGCAGCTGTTGTTTGACGTAGCAAAACTGACACCGGCACATACATTGTGCATTTTGGTTGTTGCAGGTTCAGTGTTGGACGGGGTGGGTCTGTATGAGCCGTTTATCGATTTTGCTGGAGCGGGGGCAACGATACCAATTACTTCTTTCGGTAATGCCCTAACCCATGGTGCAATGGCAGAAGCCGAAAAACATGGACTGATTGGTGTTATGACAGGCATGTTTGAAGTGACTAGTTCAGGAATTAGTTCAGCGATCCTATTTGGATTCATTGCATCTGTTATTTTTAAATCGAAAGGAAAGGTTTAATAGTCATGCGCCCTCTTCCTTCTTCTCGTGTCTGCATAGGATACGAAGAAAGGAAGGGGGTATTATTATGTTTGGAGGATGTAATTCTTTCGGTGGCGGCGGATACGGCGGCGGAGGTTGTGGCGGTTATGAAAATGAAAAAGGCGGCGGTTCAACATTTTGCCTGATTGTGGTTCTATTCATCTTGCTTATCATTGTAGGCCGCACTTTTTGCGTATAAAAAGGGGGAGATAACAGATGAATGATTCATTTTTCCGGAAAATCGAATCAAAAACAGGCGTCCCGATGGAAGAAGTTTTTGCACTTGCAAATGCAATTCAATATGCAGATTTCAGTGATGAACGGCAAGTGAGGAAAATTATACGGAAAGTCGGAAGGCTCGCCAAAAAAGAAGTACCTCAACAGACGGAAGATGAGCTTGTTAATTCTATCGTCAAGAATGGCAAAGCGGTTAATATTAGTGATATTCAAGATATGCTTGGCCGACAATAAAATAAATTAATAAAAAAGCAGAATAATAGGTTTAATAATACTAACTTCTGGATATAGTAATAGTACTAGCAAAAATGGAGGTGTTAACGATGGGTTATATTTTACCAATTCAACCAATCCAATCTCAAATATATGCAAATCGATTGAGTATGGAAGCTTATAATTTTGCTTATATTGATCGGGTGAACAAAGTTAAGTTAAATTCAGACTTTTTGGATGAATTTAAAGAGTCCTCGCATCAAGAACGAGAAAGGGAGGAAGAAGAGGAAAAACCCATTGTAGCAGCACCTTTGGCATATCAAGGATTTGTCCGTCCCAATCCAGTTAATCTATCACCGGTGATCGCCAGAGTAGTAGGGAAAGGTATCGCGATAAATGCTTATGTCTAACTGATAACAAGAAAAAGGTTCGCATTGCTGTTATAAAGCAATGCGAACCTTTTTTATTTTAAAAAAGAAAGAATAAGTTTTTCTACTTAGGTAGGTGTCTAGCTCCAGGTGCCAACCGCTAGGAGACCCACTGGATGTGGGGTCACGTAGCCATTGCCGCAGGACACGGCGTACTTAGGCTTTTCATATCATCCTTTTTTCCATTGCGCGATGCGGGATATCCGCATCCATAAATTCGGGTGAAGTAATGACATAGCCTAATTTTTCATAGAAAGGGACAGCATATGATTGTGCATTTAAAATAATCTTGTTCATACCCGTTGTTTTAGCATGTTCTTCAAGTGCATGCATGATAAGGTTTCCGAGATGTTTCCCGCGAAATTCCCCTAAAATGCAGACACGTTCAACTTTTCCGATTCCGTCGTTGATTTCCCTGATACGGCCTGCGCCGATTGGAGATTCTGATGAATAGACGACGAAATGTGCTGCAGTTTTATCGAAATGATCTAGTTCAAGGTCAAGTGGCACACCTTGTTCTTCCACGAACACTTTTCTTCTGACAGAAAATGCATCTTCTTGTTCAAGGTCAGAAGTTGCGAATCTTACTTCAAACAATTTTCAGTTATCCTCGTCAAGGCGGAATGTTTCATATACCGTCCATGAGCCGTCTTCAAGTTGATAAGTAAGGTGCAAACGATCAATTGTTTCAGTATGATCGACACCAATCATTTTCAGTTGACCAATGATATCATCGTGTTCGCCAGAAGAAAGTTTTTGAGCAATCGTCACGTGGGGAACGAATGCAAACTCAGGTTTTTCACCGAAGAAATCGTTGTTCAGGTCTTTATGCAAAGCAGCTAATTCATCGTTAAGGGTAGCCTTAAAATAAATTGTATTTGTGATAGGAGCGAATGTGCCCACTTTTGACACGTTTAATTCAAATGGAGTGTGTTTTTTAGTTACTTCTTTAATTGCCTTTGCAACTTCTTCAATTTCTTGATCGTTCGCTTCGAATACACCTTTAACCGTCAAATGCGGCGTGATTTGTGCATAATGCGGATCATATCTCTTTCTGTAAGCGTTTGCCAAGTCCTGAAGTTTCTTTGATGGGAAAGCAACGACACCGTATTTCATAATAAAAACCTCCTAGAATAATTGTTTTAGCTTTATAAATTTGATTATAGCAGAATACTTGAAAATATGTCCGTTTTGTCTGAATTAGTGACCAAAAACCATTTGAATGGCGCGGCGGACATCGGGTTGCCAATGCTTCCACGTATGGTCTCCATTGAATTCATCATAGAAATAAGGGAAGCCTTTTCTTTCAAGTAATTCGTTTAATGTTCTGTTTGGCGTAAGGAAGTCTTGAACACCATCAACTTGCGTATTTACTTGGGTTTCTTCCTTTCCAATTACATGATAAATGGAGAATCGGGAAGGATCTTGTGAAGCTTCCACTTTTTCAAGCACAAAATCATTGACATAAGGGGAATGCAGAATCACTTTCCCGAATATATTGGGATACTTCGATGCAGTTAGAAGAGAAATCGTCGCCGCTAAGGAATCGCCGATAAGAGCCCTGCCTGCCCCAATCTGATATGTTGGATAATTGTCGTCGATATACGGAACAAGTTCATGAGCAAGGAAGCGGGTGTAGGCTTCACGTCGATCCCCATCGGGATGATACATGCGCCTGCGTTCTTTGACACTCTTATAAGGAACACCAACTACAATGACGTTTTCAATTTCTTCGGCATCAATTAATTCGTCAACGACCCGTCCTATACGGCCGAACTGAAAATAATCTTTCCCATCAGATGCAATCAGCACTGAATATTTATAGAGAGGTGAAAAGTTGTGGGGCAAATGAATGAGCAACTGCATTTCCTCATCAAGTGCTTTACTGTAAATTGATATATCTTCTATTTTTCCGTATTTCACTCTGGTTGCCTCCTCAAATTGCGTGTATATTGAAATTGTATCATATCGTTAAGGTCAGGTATAATAGTTGTGTTCTGTTTATATACTAACTATAAAAGGGGTTGGCAGGAATGCATGATGATACAAAAATTGTACATTCAAAAGTTGTGACTGAAGCAACGAAAGCGGCTTTGAAACGGCGCGGTGTGACGTTGGAAGCAATCGCTGAAATCGTCTATGAACTACAATATCCGTATAATAATGGTCTTACAATGGCCCACTGCATTGAATCTATCGAAGGTGTCCTTCGAAAACGGGAACTTCAGCATGCGATCCTTGTGGGAATTGAATTAGATGAACTGGCAGAACAGGGAAAACTGTCCGCCCCATTACAACAAATCGTTGAGTCTGACGAAGGTCTATTCGGGGTTGATGAAACAATAGCACTGGGTGCCGTGTTTACATATGGTTCCATTGCAGTAACAACATTTGGTCATCTCGATAAAAATAAAATGGGCATCATTAACGAACTAGACACGAAAAAAGGTCAAGCTATTCATACATTTTTAGACGATCTCGTTGCCAGTGTTGCTGCTTGTGCAGCTTCAAGAATCGCACATAGAACTCGCGATCTTCAAGAAGCGGGCGAAACGTTTGAAGATATTACACCTGAGGAAACGATGCCTGAAACGAAAGTGAAAGGTGCACAAATTTAGTGAATAACTACAAACACCTGAAAGGATTCTCCCTTTTAGGTGTTTTTTGAATTTGGTGAATAGTGTATAAGAAAGCGTTTGTAAACGCTTGCAAAAAACTGATTAATTTTAAAGTTTATTGACAAAATAGAGAGACTTCATGGTAAGATGTATTTTAGGATTATGGAGAATTATTACACTTAAGGGGATGAAGGTAAATGAAGAAAAAGCGATTGCGATTGTTTACATTTATTATGATGATTGCATTACTAGTTCTATCAGCATGTAACTCAGGAGATACAGGGACATCGGAGAAAGATTCAGATGCTGGTAAAAGTAAAGAAGATTATAAGTTTCTAAGTATTTTAACTGGAGGAACACAAGGGACTTATTATCCACTCGGGGGATCATTCGCAGATTATATTTCAGAAGCAACTGGTATTAAAACAACAGCAGAAGTATCACAAGCATCTGCTGCGAATATGACATCACTTCAAGACGGTGATGCTGACATTGCATTCGTTCAAACAGATATTGCTTACTACGCATCTAAAGGTGAGCTTATGTTTGATGGCGATGTAATTGATAATGTTTCAGCTATTGGTGCATTATACCCTGAAACGGTTCAATTGATTACACTTGAAAAGAACGGTATTAAAACATATGAAGATTTGAAAGGGAAGAAAGTTTCCGTTGGTGCACCAGGTTCTGGAACGTATGCGAACGCGGAACAATTGCTAGAAATACATGGACTAACAATGGATGATATAAAGCCACAAAGTCTAGATTTTGGTGAATCACAAGAAAGTCTACAAGCGGGTCAAATTGATGCTGCATTCATCACAGCTGGTACACCTACGGGAGCGGTTGAAGGCTTGAACGCAGTTGCGTCAGTATTTGTTGTTCCAGTTGAAGATGCAAAAGCAGACGAATTGATCAAAAAGTATCCTTACTACGCTAAAGAAATGATTCCTTCAGGTACATATGGAATGGCAAATGAAACACCAGCAGTTTCCGTTGGGGCGATGCTTGTTATCCAAAATGAAGTTCCTGAAGAATTAGGCTATGAAATTACAAAAGCAATTTACGACAATGCGTCTAAATTGCAACATGCAAAAGGGAAATTGATACAAGCTGAAAAAGGTCTTGATGGAATCGGAATTCCGGTTCACCCAGGTGCACAGAAATACTTTGATGAAGTAATCAAAAAATAAGATGTAATGTTAGCGGGGCGGTGAAGCGTTGTTAAGCTTTAGCCGTCCCATTTTTGAAATTAATCTAATGAATTAGAAACGGAAGGAAGAGGCGAGATGTGTCACAAAAAAGCCGTTCCGTTTATTACTTTTTTCATTTGTTCAGTTGCTATTCTTTTTTTTATTCCAATAAAACCAGCGTTTACGTTTACTGAACATCGTGTGGAAAACCCTGACGTCTATTATGTCCCTTTAAAAAATACTAACAGCTTTCAAATCAGATACGTTCACTCCATTCATTTGACAGATGTCATTGAATTCTATGAAGTGACTGCTGATCGAAAAATACGTCTGTTATCGATGCAGTACGAGGATCTTGCAATTGGTTTGCCTGGCTATGCAGAAGAAGGAGAAACCCTAACTGTGCAGGATGGGGTGTATACGCTTACATATGATGATAATGTTATAGATTCATTTGTCATGCTGGTTGGAGATGTAGATGCAGAATTAGCTTTTCGATACTTAAGAAACGAACTAAATTTAAAGAAACAGTTGATAAGGGGAAAATCGTACACATTTCGTGTTGTGAACCTATCCTTCTATCAAATGCTGAAAGGAGTTCATATGAATGGGGAAAAAAACAAAGCGGAACGATGAGCTAGAGCTGGAAACGCAAACAGAAGAGTTTAAAATGTTGTCAGAAGAAGAACAACTGGAAATACTTCAAAAATATGACCCCGAATCGAATACACGTGATGTTACAGGCATATTTAAGAAAATTGTATTTTTTGGTTTACTAGCGTTTTCCATATTTCAATTATATACAGCAATTGGAACTCCTTTTACGGCGTACATTCAACGTTCAATTCACTTAGGATTTGCATTATCTTTAATTTTCATCCTGTTTCCGGCTAGGAAAAAAAGTAAGAGAGAACGAAATAAGGTACCATTTTACGATATGATTTTGGCGCTTCTGGCTATAGGGGTCGGACTTTATTGGCCGCTTCTAATCGGAGATCTTGTGTTACGTGTTGGTCGTGTATCAATACTTGATATAATCGTTGGGGTCCTAGCCATCCTCTTAACGATGGAGGCCGCGAGACGAGCGGTTGGTATGCCAATTACAATTATTTCGGCTGTGTTTTTAGTCTATGCATTTTTCGGACCATATTTCCCAGGATTCCTTGCACACCGTGGACAAGATCTGAAAAGTGTTGTTCAATTGATGTTTTTCACGACAGATGGAATTTTAGGTACGCCAATTAGTGTATCTTCCACATTCATTTTCGTGTTCCTGTTATTCGGAGCATTCCTTGTCAAAACGGGGGTCGGAGCTTATTTCAACGATCTTGCGGTTGTATTGGCGGGCCGTTTAGTCGGTGGACCGGCTAAGGTTGCCATCTTCTCAAGTGCTTTACAAGGTACAATTTCGGGAAGTTCGGTTGCCAACGTTGTTGGATCGGGTTCGTATACAATTCCGATGATGAAAAAACTTGGTTATAAAAAGGAATTTGCTGGCGGCGTTGAAGCGGCAGCGTCGACGGGCGGGCAAATTATGCCACCGATTATGGGAGCAGCCGCATTCCTTATGGTTGAATTCATAGGCGGCGTTACCTATTGGCAAATTGCAAAAGCCGCAGCGATTCCAGCACTCCTTTATTTCACTGGAGTTTGGATTATGACACACTTTGAAGCGAAGCGTGTCGGTCTAAAAGGAATGACGGAAGACCAAATTCCTGACCGTAAAAAGACATTAAAGAAAATATATTTACTCTTACCGATTATCGGTATTATCGTCTTTTTATTAATTGGTATTCCTACGATGAAAGCAGCATTGTTGGGAATCGTCTTAACGATTATTGTCAGCTCATTCGATAAGTCAACGCGTCTTGGATTTAAAGATATGATTGAAGCATTGGTTGATGGTGCGCGTACAGCGCTTGGTGTCGCGGCAGCGACAGCATGTGCCGGTATTATCGTAGGGGTTGTTGTGAAGACAGGTTTAGGCCTAAGTCTTGCGACTGGATTGATTTCAGCTGCAGGTGGAAACATCTTCCTCACACTGTTCTTTACAATGCTTGCTGCAATTGTTTTGGGCATGGGTTCACCGACAACAGCGAACTATGTCATAACGTCAACAATCGCTGCTCCTGCGATTATCACGCTTCTTATGCTTGATAACCCAGGCGCAACTGTTCCAATTGTTGTGGCTGTGTCCGCACATCTATTTGTATTCTATTTTGGTATTATTGCAGACATCACACCACCTGTTGCCCTTGCAGCATTCGCTGCAGCTGGTATCTCAGGCGGAGATCCTATTAAAACAGGTGTCGTTTCTGCGAAGCTCGCTGTTGCGGCATTTATCATACCGTACATGTTTGTATTCAATCCTGCGATGCTCATGATGGGAGCCTCTGTCCCAGAGATTTTATGGGTCGTTTTCACTGCCATTATTGGGATGATTGCGATTGGTGCAGGAATGATTGGCTTCTGGTATCGAAAATGTAATTGGATTGAGCGCCTGTTCGCTTTAGCGACAGGGATGCTTCTCATATACCCAGAAACTATTACTGACATTATCGGACTGGTTCTGTTCTCGGCAATGGTCGCACTCCAGTGGATGACACGGGAGAAAGAAGACGATAGCAAGGAAGTCACAGTAGCTTAATAGAATATGGAGATCCCTTTGCTATGAGTTTTCATATGCGAAGGGATTTTTAGTTTGGGGAATAGTCGCTTGATCATATCTCGTGGCTGACCGACCATATTATATCTGAACGTATTTAAAATCACCTCACCATTTATTACTCACTGTTCGAATATCTGTAACAATTTTAGAAGAGAGGGGAGGATGAAGTCTTATGAAGTATATAAAAATGAAGGGATGGATATTGTCGTTAGTAGCCTTATTACAATTTGGTGCACTTGTTTGTGTATCATAACAATAAGAGTTGATGATTTAAATTGAATTGAACTAATCGGTACGCCGTATGCATCGACAGCCGCACGTGTAGAGTAGGAAGGGGAATTTGGAGGATAACCTCAAAAGCTTACCTGTCTGTATAAAGAAGGAATTATCGGATTCTATGTCGAATTAATAATAAAGGAGGTAGTTACTGTGGTTGAAATTTCAAATGGTATTGCAAAAAGAGAAATGAAAAGCAAAATGAATCAGTTGTTCGAGGACGAAAAGAATGGTCACCTTCATGTACTATATAAGTATAATGGGCTTGAAAATTACATTATACAGGTTTTGAGTTATGTACAAGATGGTATTGCAGCGGGAGATTACGTGATTCTCATTGAGAATTCTCGTCTTTATCCTATTATTCGCAAAGAACTAAGTACACGTTTAACGAAAGATCAAATGGAATTCATACACTATGTAAATAGCCTCGAATTCTATTGGTCAAGTGGCAGTTATCATCCACCTTCAATCGCTGATTACTTCAGTAAGACAATTCAGCCCTATGTCGAAAATAAAATCTCTTTCCGAGCATGGGCACATGTCGAGTGGGCTACAATGGAAGAGCCACTGCATCTTATAAAAGATTTAGAGGTAATAGTAGACGAAGCTGTAAATCTGCTGTCGTTTCCATTAATTTGTGCATACGAAGGAAATAAAATGCCCGACTACCTCAAAACGAGTTTGATGGAAACACATCCCTATGTTCTACTGGAAGATGATTTTATCGTCTCGGAAGAATACCAGCCATCGAATGTAGTAAAATGATATTTATTATTTAACAAACAGGCGCGTTCGTATTAGTTTAACAGCAGGAAATCATTTATTGACGGTTGTTTTTGAACAGAAGGCTTGTAAAATTAAAGGCGACCTATCGTTAATCATTAGACGGGTCATCTTTTTTTATTTAAAAAAATAACCAATAAAAACTTGTCATTCGATGATTACTAATAATAAAAAACACAACCCAATAAAGGGTTGTGTTACTCTGTAACCCCTTATGCACAAGGGGTTAACGATATAGTCCCGACTGGAATCAATCCAGTCCTCTCCATGTCGATTTTGTATCCCCTAGATTATCAAGGGGTAGAACGTACTTTATCATACTGTGGACATTTAGTTGGTCGATTTTAGTTAGCCAATATGCAATCGCTTTTCAAATTCTGATGATTGCCAGATCAAAATCCTTCATCGTAAAGGGGCGCATCTAGACTTTGCTAGTCAGGTTCCTATTTAACTTTCTTTTTTTCCCTTGTCCTCACTAAATAATATGCATTAATCCAGGAAGCAATTGGTACAATCAGTGCGATACCAATACCCGCACTAAATATTGTAATCATTTCACTACCGAAAATCTTTGAATTTACGATTTCCCCTATAGAATAAGATAAGTCTTTAAACCACAAAAGCAATGCCATATAACCCCCAAAAAAGGCGAAAAACAACGTATTTGTATTTGACCCTAGAATATCCTTTCCAATATTTATCCCAGATTTGAATAAGTCTCTTCTACTAATAGTTGGATGTTGGTTAAATATCTCAAGCATAGGGGAAGTAATCGAAATGGCTACGTCCGTAATAGCTCCGATTGTACTCATAATAATGACTGAAGCTGCAATTTTAACAAAATCCACACCAATATAAAGAGAAAATATGGTCAGTTCATCGATTTCTTCTTCGCCAAACCCTTGAATCATCGTTAATTTCGTCACTTGATTGATAAAAATCAATAAAATGACAATTGTGATGGCAGTAGAAAGGAATGCAGTTTTTGTTTTACTGTTCACTTTATTGATGAAAAAAAGGTTAATACAACTAATGATCGTGCACCCAATAATCGTCAGGATAATTGGGTTTGCATTCGGATCTGCCATGATCAATGTGATAAGAAGGATGACACCAAAGTTTAAGAATAAGGAAATGAAGGACCGTGCTCCTTTTTTTCCGCCAATGACGATCATCAATATAAACAAAATGGCTGCTAGCCACACCAATACATTCATAATTTATGCCTCTTTCGATTCACAAAGAAGATAGAAGTGTATAAACCAATCGGAATTGCCAGTACAATCCCAATGCCACCTGCCAACGCTCGCGCTAATTCCAAAGAAAGGTTCATAGAAAGGGCAAATGACAGTGAAGTGTGGTTTTTTATATATAAAATAAGGACTGGAATGGATCCGCTAATGTACGCAAAGAACAAAATGTTAGTCATGGTACCCATAATGTCTTTTCCAATTTCTAAACCGGATTTCTTCAATGCTTTTGTCGATATATGATTGTCTTTCTCGTAAAGCCCGAAGATAGAGGAAGACATTGTAATGGCGACATCCATCACTGCACCTAAAGAACCGACGAAGAGACCAGCCATGAAAACCATTTCATAAGGGCGTGTCAGAAAGCTCATCTCCTCATATCGTAACCCGCTTCCAGCAGTGATCCATATGACCAGATAAGCAATCAGTAAGGAGAAAAATGTTCCTAAAAGTGTTGCGACAATCGCAGCATATGCTTTTTCGTTAAAACCGTTCACGAGTAACAAAGAGGTGACGGTAAATAAAATAACGGTTATCCCGCATATCCAAAGTAAACTGATAGATGAATTGTTTACATAAACATCTAGTGCAAAAGATAATAAGAGGGCATTGACTGCTAAACTGACGATCGAAAAAAATCCCTGTTTTTTCCCAATTAGAAGCAAAACAAATATAAACACCCACATGATCATAACAATGTATTTATCACGTTTAATATCTTTTATACTTCCGGTTAAATCGCCTGATGCCTTTGTTTGCTCATCAATTGAAATAAATAAATCGTTTCCTACTCGATATGCATGATCATAAGCACCTGAAGTTGAATACTCGTTCGTTATATGGATTTGTTGTCCTTTTTCTTGTCCATTTTTAATCTCGGCGATGATTTGCTGTGTGAACAACTGATCGCGATTATTATGCATATCAACAACTTGAATTGAATCTTCGAGATTGGTCTCGATAATTTTAGCAATTGGTCGATCGTAAAAAGAATAATTGTATTGAACAAACAGTATAGAACCAACAAAACAAACTGCTATAATGCTGTACAAAACAATATTTTTGAGTAGCAATTTTTTAAATCTGTTTATGACAACATTCAAAGAAAAACCTCCGACTAATAGTTAGTGTCTATCGCATATAACAAAAGTATACGGACAATTGTATAGTGAGAAATAAAAGTAAAGTGTTATGAAACAAAAAAGTACATAACGTTAAACTTAAATTTTAACAAAAAAGACTTGCCTGTCTTCCAAAATTTCTCTGCTTTAGTGTGTAGAATCAAATGCAGTGGAGGTCGAAAGGAATGCTGAGGATGTCTGAAGTCAATTGTATCAAATTAATGAGGAATCAAAAATCATTAACTACCAATAAAATCAAAAAACGTTAGGAATTAATTGGAAAACGGCAAAATAAGATACAGACGCAGAACAAATCCCTGCTGAGAATGAAAGAAAAAGTTCAGGGATGCGGCGTATTCAATCACTTGCCAGAAAAGAATCAGGAAAATCATTTACTCGGGATGAAAATGATATTCAATTAGTTAATTGGGTTCCGAAAAAAATGAAGAGACTGTATTCACTAATGAAATAGAACTATTATTGCAATGTATCTTAAGTCAAAGGGGATTAAGTTTTAAGGGTTTGAGGTTAGGTCTATTATTTACTGTTTTACATGCTTAAAAAAGACGCTATTATAGCAAAAAATTGGTTGCTTTTAAATCCTGTTGGTGGCTATATTCTAGGAGCGATATTGCTAGGAGAACCTATATAAAAATCTCTATAATTGGAACAATACCGGTTTTATTCGGTCTAAATTTGTCAGAGGATTTTGTGTAAAACCTTCTACAGCAGTAGTTACACAAGTTGCTAAAATGAGTAGTGAGTAATACAAGATGTAGTCTGAAAAATAGTATTGTACCAACGGTCAGTTTAGTTCAATAATGAATGGATGTTATACTTTAAAAGAATTATAAAAATTCGATGTTCTGTTATTTAATTAAATTCTGAGAATATGTTAGTGAGGTATTCAAAATAATGATGAAAATAGTACCCCCTAAGCCTTTTTTCTATAAAGGTGGAGAGAGAGCCGTTTTACTATTACATTCTTTTACAAGCAATACGATTGATATGAAAAAGTTAGGGAGGTATTTGCAAAAGAACAATTATTCTTGCTATGCACCATTATACAGTGGACATGGTTTAACAGCAGAAGAATCTCTCACACATAGACCGCCAGATTGGTGGCAAGATGTACTAAACGGTTACAAGTTGTTGAAGGACAAAGGTTTTGAAAAAATAGCTGTGATTGGTCTTTCTCTTGGTGGTGTGTTTGCATTAAAAGTTGGTCAAGAGTTGGAGATAAATGGTGTTGTGACAATGTCAGTTCCAATACATAGGGAAGCTACTTTTCTACAAAAACGTGTCTTTCATTATGCAAAAGGATACAAACAACTGGAAGGAAAAAATGAAGAACAAATAAATGTAGAAATGAAACGTCTTCAAAATATTTCTATCGATTCATTAGTTGAGTTCCAACAGCTAATTGATATAACGATGGATAAATTAGCACTTTTAACATCACCAATTCATTATATGGTGAATTAGATGAGCCATTGTATAAAGAAAGTGCAGAGGTAATTTTTCAAAGCGTTGCGACGAATCAAAAAACAATGAAGGGGTATCCGAACTCTAAACATTTAATGACATTAGGCACGGATATCAATGACGTGAACAAAGATATTCTTACATTTTTAAATGAATTAACTTGGTAATTTTAATGAATCTTCAACTAACAGTAGCTTTACTTCAAGAAGGAGTAAAGCTGTTTCCTTATTCAACTCCCCCCAATTTAAAAAAACAATAAAAAAAAGACCTCCAAGCACAAGGCCTGAACGTCTTTTTTATGGAAAAACCTTTGTTCCTAAAGGTTTTCTTCGGGTTTGGCACCCAATGGTCCCGACTGGGCTCGAACCAGCGACCCCTACCTTGTCGATTTTGTATCCCTTAGTTAAACTGGTTAAGCTGAATTAGTTGAGGTTAAATAAGTTTGATTTAATAAGGTTTTAGTGAACAGGTAAATTAACTCAGTAAAATAAGTTTGGTACAGGAAATTAATTATGCGGACAAATTGCGGACAAGAAAGTAAGCAGGTGGTCTGTATTACTTTTTTGAATAAATCTTTATACTACAACAGTTTTCTTATTAGAAAATGTTACTCGTAATCCGAGTAGGGAATGATATTTCACATTACCAAATATGTTTAGACATTACGGGAATGTCTGTAACTTAGAAAAACGGATTCACATGCTAATTATGGGCAATTCACTGGGGACGAAAAATCACGGCCAGAAAATATCTTCCCACCTCCGCTATGAGTTTCCATGGAGGGTTTTCGACTGCTTCTTGTTGAGGTCAATCTGCATAATTATCCATGTAGAGAGGCCTGGCGCTCACCAGAAAGCCCGTTAGTGGATTCAAGCATAATAAAGTAAGGGGTCATAGAAGGGGAACTGAGGTGTTACAAGGGGTTACCTGTTGGAAACAACTGCCGAGAACCGGTGTTATGTCTACTAAAGATGCATGGCCTATACAAGCTTGTTTAGCGATCGAATTCCTTGTTCAACTAACTGGCAGGTTAGTTAAGTAAATAAATGGTATAATTTTTTTAGAGGGGTTCTTTAGTGAAAAATTATGGCCTACCTAGGTCAGCTTTTTTCCTTCTTGAACTAACGGGCCATTTTATCGAATATTATTTTTTTACAAATTTACTTAGCTAACGATCAGGTTTTGCAATAAAGTGATTAAACGATTTGGAGGTATTTGCATGGATAATATAATATTTATGGGAGCAGGGAATTTGTTAGGGATACTTTCCCTAGTACTGATTGTACTTTGCTTTTATTTCAGTCTGTCCTTCTTTCATTACTTAAAATTAGGCGATGAACGGCTTATTAAACAGTCTAAATTTGCAGCAATCTTATGTCTCGCCCTGAGTTTGTTAATACCTGCAATATTTAATTTTTATGTCAATTATCGAATGATGAAATAATACCCGTTAACATTTAAGATTTTCCATAATCGGGCGCGATTGTTTAATAAGCGTCTCTGTTCTTATTAAAATAACGAATACTTTAGTTGAACAATCGGCTGCCTTTCATGACAGCTTTTCCTATTGAACTAAAGGGGCAGGTTAGTTGAAGAAGATTTTTTTAGTATCAACTATTAAAACCAGATGATAAAATTAGTGAATAGGATTTTAATAAAATTTTTATGGGGGGGCAATAATGATTTTAGATACTCAAAAAATTAAGGAAATAATTAGACATCGTTATCCATTTCTTTTAGTGGATAAGATTTTGGAATTAGAAGAAGGAAAAAGAGCAATTGGTATTAAAAATGTGACTGCAAATGAGGATTTTTTTAACGGGCACTTCCCCAATTACCCAGTTATGCCAGGTGTATTAATTGTGGAGGCATTAGCTCAAGTAAGTGCTGTTGTGATGTTAACTAAAGAAGGAAACCAAGGACGATTAGGGCTATTAGCAGGTATAGATAATTGTCGTTTTAAACAGCAAGTAAAACCCGGAGACCAGCTCCGTCTTGAAGTTGAAATCACTCGATTAAAAGGTCCTATTGGGAAAGGCAAAGGTTTAGCTACTGTTGACGGGAAATTAGTTTGCGAAGTAGAAATAATATTTGCTTTTGGTGATTAAAAGAAAATATTAAAAATGTTACTCAAAATCTCTAACGAAAGGTTGTCTTATGCAGCTAACGGGTGCTTTAGTAAAAAATAGACAGGAAAAAATGAGCTTGGAAATGCTTCTCCAAGCTCATTTTTCTATACGAAATCAACAACCAACTTAAACATAGCCAATAAAAATTAAAATTCTTGTAACGAATAACACTTTAAAGCTATATATAAGTATCCATGCAAAAAAAATGGTGGGAAGGAGGGAAAAGGTGGAGGATTTAAATGACATCTACGAATCTTATGCAGACGAAGTCAAACGTTTTCTTATTTGTTTAACGTCAAACGTAGATGTAGCTGAAGAGCTAACCCAAGAAACTTTTTATCAGGCGGTAAAGTCTATTCATCGATATAACGGTGAATGTAAAATGTCTGTATGGTTATGTCAGATTGCAAAACATACATACTATAATTACTTAAAAAAGGAGAGCCATTCTACTCATCTGAGTGTAGAAAACATTGTGCAAATGGGGATGGATATCACATCTCCAGAACAGCAGCCAGATGTTAAGCTTGTCAATCGCAATACACTTATTTCGATACATAAAGAAATACATCTGCTAAATGAACCTTATCGTGAACTATTTTTATTAAGAACATCCATTGATCTCAGCTTTAGAGAGATTGGCGAGATATTTGGTAAAAGTGAAAACTGGGCGAGGGTAACCTATTACCGTGCGAAATTAAAACTATCGGAAAGGATTGATCCATATGAATTGTAATATTATTAAAGATTTATTGCCATCATATATTGATGGTATTTGTAGCGAAGATACTGCAAAACTAGTTGAAGACCATTTAGAGCATTGTGAAGAGTGTAAGGCGTGTGTCAACAGTATGGAACGGCAAATTGCATATGTTCAACAAAATCCAAAAGAAGTTGTGAAAGCTATTGCACCTTTTAAAAAAATCAATAAAAAACGACGTATCCAAGTCATTACAGCTATTGTTATGACCATTTTTATCTTGACGGTAGGTTCTCTAGTTTATCAGAACGTAGGTGTTGTTCATTATTACTTTTCCCCAAAGGTGACCGCAATTGTGGTTGTAGAAGATACTTCGGAAGAGTGGCAAAGCATAAGTTTTAACGACAAAAATTATCTAATATATGATCGTATTTTCTGGAAGAAGATTATCGTAAATGACGCAAATAGTGAAAGTGATGTACTTCTAAGGGTAAAAGATGTAAATGGTAAAGTAGTAGTCGATGAAATTCGGGTAAAACCTGGAACAAACGTCAAATTGGATAGCTTAAAAAAGAACGAAAAATATTTCTTTGAAATAAAAGCATCACAAGGGAGATTTTTCATTAATGCGGTATGAGAATAATGGAGACCTAGATAGTTGCCAGTAGTATTTTATTGCACTAACGGGTGCTTTCGTATTATAAGGTTAACCAGTTTTTACTGATTGACCTTTTTTTAATTGGATTTAATATATCAGTAGCCAGGGTAGGACGTACGGGTGCGTGGGGCATTGATCCCGTCAAGTAAACTGTCCACCCCCTACTTGTAGAAACATGTTTGAGGCTGGTTGGGACGTAGATCTCGTATAACAAGCGAAGCTATGACACTACAAGAAGGATTAGGGGTACTGGCAAGTAGAAATTAGAGGAGGAATAAAAATGAATCCAGTAGTTGGCCTGGATGTGGCAAAAGGAGAAAGCCAAGTTCAGGCATTCTTAGATAAATCAAAACCGTTTGGAAAGAGCTTTTCTGTGGAGCATACCAGAGAGGAATTACATCGCTTTATTGGATTTTTAAAAGAGATAGAAAAGATGACAGGACAAATGCCTATGGTCATTCTAGAATCCACTGGTCATTATCATACCCCCGTTGTTCAATTCATGGAGGAACATGATGTTCTATATATCTTGCTTAACCCTATAATTTCTTATCAGGCTAAGAAGTCCAGTTTAAGAAAGGTGAAAACGGACGCAATCGATGCGTATCAGTTGTGTGTGCTTTATTACAAAGAAGATTTTGAACCTCATAAAAACAGAGGGCTTCAGCTTTTAGACCTTCGAAATCTTTCAAGACAACAGGAGATCGTTACGAATATGTATGTAGAAGCAAAACTTCAGTTTCATACTATTTTAGATCAAGTATTTCCTGAATATCGGAAGGTTTTTGGTGATCTATATTCAAAGGTTTCTTTATTGATGTTAGAGGAATTTCCGACTTCAGAAGCCGTCTTATCAGCTGGGGAAAGTAAAATAGCCGTGCGTGTTGCAGAGTTCTGCCCTAGTCGTTCTGTCCAATGGGCAAGAGAAAAGGCAAAAAAAATAATGGATGCCGCAATGCGAAATCCATTTCAAAAAGTCGTGTATCAAAGCCACTTAATCAATCTTCAAATGTATATTGAGATGCTTTTTCAGTACCAAGGACACCTTTCAATTTTAGAGAATCGTATTGTGACCTTGGCAAATGAGCTAGAAGACTACAAGATTGTCCAATCGATTCCTGGAATAGGAGAAAAAATCGCTGCAACGATTATCTCCGAAATTGGTGAAATCGATCGGTTTAGTCATCCGAAAAAACTGGTTGCCTTTGCAGGAGTAGATCCCAGAGTTTACTCATCAGGAAAGTTCACAGCAACAACCAACCGTATTACTAAAAGAGGTTCAAGCAGACTGCGTCACGCCTTGTATCTAGCAGTATTATGTGGAATAAGAAGTTCAAGGAACAAAAAGCTTAAAGAATTCTATGGTAAGAAAAAGTCAGAAGGAAAGCCAGCCAAAGTAGCGATTGTAGCCTGTATTAATAAATTACTTCATTGGATTTATGCATTATTAAACAGAAAAGAATCTTTCCTTGATATAGCTTAATTAACAGTTTTAATAATGAGAGAGAAAATCTTCCAAAAGGTTTTTGGAGGGCTGTTTGGCATGCTCAAAATAGTATAACATAGGGTTAATAATTATTTTAGAGAAAAATATTGACATCCTATTAGCTGGTTTAGTTGAACAATCGGCTGCCTTCACAGGGTGGCTTTTCTTATTGCGTAATGAAGGTAACTACTGCCGTGAACTGGGGTTATGTCAACTTGGTGTCTAAGTGCATACAAGCCTGTTCAGGTTTGATTCCATGGAGCTATTCCAATTTATTATTCAACTAAAGGGGCAGGTTAGTTCAATAAGGAAAAGACTAAATAGTGTGAAGAAATAGATGGAATAGAATGGGGCGAAAAAATGGAAAGGAAGTTTAGTAAGTATTCCATCATTTTAGTTGTCGTTGGAATTTTTGTTGCATATATGGCTTTTCCACCGATTAATATTACTATTTTGGGTTGGTGGGGAATATTCATTGGATTTGGTGTCTATTTAACAGGCATAATACTTGGTATCGTTTCTTTCTTTAAGAAAGAAAAAGGGTTTATGAAGTATATCTCGTTACTTTCCATTTCATTAGGTGTTTTATTTATTGCATTTCTCTATGCAATCGTCGGTAGAATTTAACGAAATTAATTTTATGACATAATTATACTAACGAAGCAGATTACTTCAATAAAGATCTTACGTTTTTATGGAGAATTTATAAGGGAAAGAGGGGAATTTGTGAACAAATTTTTAAAAGTTACACTTATTGTTGTCGGAGTGATTATATTAGGAATAGCTATACTTGTATTTTCTTTTCTTCAGAGTATGAAGCCAGATAAAGAAAAGGAAGAAAAGGTAAAAATCCAAGCGGAGGAATATTTAGAAGATAAATTTAATGATAACTTCGAGATATATGACATTTTGCATGGTTCTATGGAGCACTTTAATTTTGAATACGGTGCCAAGGTACGGGATAAGAAAAATAATATAACGTTTTATGTTTACTATAGCGAAGCTAAAGATAAAATGGTTGACACTTACACCGCTAATAAATGGGCAGGTGATTTAGAAAATGAAATACGCCCTTATATTAAAGGGAATTTCGGAGAAATCACTGACTTTGACGTCATTTATGATGACACAATAGGAGAAGAATTGGGTATTGAATCTGCTAATCCAGGGAGTTATAAAGATTTTAACGTTGCACCTATTATTCGTTTTAATATTCCCCGAAAAAAGAGAGAGGAAGATGAAAAACTCTTTAATGAGTTCATATCTTTTTTGAAAAGTGAAGACAAACTGGAACAGGGTACTGTTATTGTCGGTTATGTCGCTGAAAATGGTGTATGGCTGGAGGATGATGAGTGGAGTAGAGAATTTTAATAAGTAGTTGATTGAGATTACTCAACTAACGCTTGCTTTAGTTAAAGATCATGGGGGTGCTTGGGCAGCTCTTTTATCTTATTCAACTAAAAGGGCAGGTTAGTGAAAGAAGGTTATAAAGAAATAATTAATTGGGGGTAGAGATAAATGTTATGGGGAACTATTTTACTTTGGATTGTTGGATTATTAATTTTGTACGTAGTAATCTTTGCAGCAGTAAAGGATGGGATTGATAGGTCAGAGGTTGGTCAGTTAATAAAAACGAAGTATGGGGTTAGTGCTGAAATTGTTTCGGTTAGTGATGATGAGATTGAAAAGGAATTGGAAGACGAATTTAATAAAAAATAGTGGATGATAAATAGGTTTGAAAAAAGTAATTCAGTAAAACTAGTTGAACTAACGGGGCAGTTTAGTTGAAGAAGTGCTTGTAAAATCCTGATGTTAATCTAAGGATTTATCTGTTGAAGTTTGTTTTTTGGAGGGACATAAAATAGTGGAAATCTCATTTATAAATGTAAGCGAGGACTATGAAGAGGAAGTAAATTTAGGTATTAAAGCAAAGGAAATGCCTATAAGTATTTTCGAAATAAAGTGCGAGGACATTGAGCAGTACCATTACATTTTTAGAGGTGTAATATCCATTCTCGCTGATTATTCAACTAGGCTAATTACAATCATATCGGAACCTGTTCCATTAAAAATCCCCTTTGATTATAAGCAGACTGTTTTAAAAGGAAAAAAGATGATTCAAACTGACTTCATAGATTCCTCAGCAATTGGTTTTCTTGAAGTTTATTTTTCAGAAAGTGAGTATCGAAATTCTGATGATTTTCTTTGCATAGGTGAAGTCCAGTCATGGGAAGTAAAACCTAGACCTGAATTTCCCCCACTATCTTTTATAGATTTAAAAGGTTTATTTGCCTTTTCTGAAGACCTAAAAATAATTCAGTGTGTAGTATTTGAAGCAGGATTTCAAACTGGGTTTTTAGCGAAATTGAAAGATATCAAGTCCTAATACTTATTCAACTAACAGGTGCGTTAGTTGAGCATGAAGGCCGATCCTTTTATCGGCTTTTTTTACACCATAGCAGTGTCATAACCTTTAGGTTCTGACACTCTAAATTGATGGTACAAGAGAATGGGTTCCTAGGGTGTCATTTATTAGGATAATAAATATAGAAGCCGTTGAATTGGCAAGAGTGTATATTGTTTAATGCGAGCATCCTAGAAAGGATGCTCTTTTGAATTACCTGGATTGATTTTTAAAATCATGCCACAGATTATAAATCTGCTTTTATCGTATAAATTGTATTCCTCGAAATGCCAACTTCACGAAGTATATCTACGATGTTCTTACTTTCAGAAAGTAGTTGGACAACCCGTTCAAAAATAACTTTATCTTTTCCAGTAGCAGCTGTATGATATCTTTTCTTACCCTCCCCCGATACTTCCCTTGTTGCTTAGCGATCGCAATTCCTTCTTGTTGTGCAGTGCGGATTCGTTGGCGATCATCATCCACCATACATGAGAGTAGCGTAAAGACGATATCTGAAAACGGAAAAAGACAGAGTTAGAAGATTATTAACTTCAATTACCCATGTTCAAAATCGTCTCTTAAGAGAAAGAATACTTCAGGAGTTATAGGTAGAGAAGGAACTTACCACAGGGTTTCTTCTTTTCTTTTAGTAACAGATAAAAGTAATAATAATTTCAAATAAATTATTCGAGAATGAATGAGTACCCTATAAAAATTACATACCTAGCTTTCTTCCTTATTTATTTCACTCCGAGTGAGTTGTTCGAAAGCCTTGTATTTCCTCGTCATTTCCCGCTTAAAATCGGTCTCTTTTGCGGTGGCCGCCTTCACCGTACTTCATAAATGATAAAGAATCTCCTCATTTTCATTATCGATACTTGCCTTTGTCGGTTAAGCTTAGCAAATCGTGGATATTAAAATCGTGTAAGCAAAATAACAACAAGAATCATTTTGCCTTGGAAAATTTATATATATTTTTTGAAAAGTTGTAACGGAATTTGCGGTCAAGGTATTAATACTAAGAACAGTGAGAGTGAGGGCCGTCATGAATAAGCTTGAAGATGAATATGAAGAGATCCAACCGAAAATATATGCGTTTTTTTATGCCAAGACAGGAAATCGGGCGACCTCTCAGGATCTCTGTCACGATACCTTTTATGAAGCGTGTAAAAATATTGCATCTTTTAATGGCCATTCCACCTTGTCGACGTGGATGTTCTCAATTGCCAACAACTTATTAAAAAAGTATTACCGCAAAAATAAATATCAACAGAGCTTAATGGAAAAGCTCGCAATAATTCCGGAAGCTGAAATACAGTCAATAGAAGAGTTAACGGAAGTCAATGAAGATACAAAAATGCTGTTGCACCATATCTCGAAAATGGAGGATGCTGCGAGGGAAATTGTATTACTGCGCATATACGGCGAGCTGAGTTTTGCAGAAATCGGCGTGTTGATCGGTAAATCGGAAAACTACGCACGCGTAACTTTTCACCGGTTGAAATTAAGAATTCAAAAAGCGATGGAGGTGACTTTATGAATAAAGAATGTGCCATTGTACAAGATTTATTGCCTTTATATGAAGAAGAGTTATTGCAGGAGGAAACCAAACGATTTGTTGAAGAGCATCTGCAAAGCTGCCCAAAATGCCGCCATATCGCAGAACAGTCACAAATTCCGCTGCCTGTACAAGTAAAGCCGGGGAGTTCTTCTAAAAAAATGATCCGGAAAATAACCGTGCGTTTGACAACGATACAGATTTTCTTTGTGGCCATTGCCTTTATATTAGCAATGAGCACCACCATTATGAATGACAACAAGACCTTTATCCTGACCTATGCCATTTTAGGGGCCGTCACCTACCTGTTTTATCGTTCAGTCCTCGTTGCTGTATTGCTCGCTGGTGTACCGAACTTCATTTGGAATTGCCTGCTATATATGACAGATTGGTTCGGCGAATTTTATGCTGAAAGTTTTTCTGAAGCTCTTCAATTATCGTTGTTTTCCTTAATTGTCCACCTGCTGTTTACATTTATCGGAATCGTCATCGGCTTTTGCATTCTTAAAATAATGGAGGAAAATTAATCATGAAAAAGAAAATAATATACAGTGTAATTGCAATTTTATTAATTGCCGCCGTCGTGTTCGCTTACATACAAATGAGCGGAAATCCAATTGAGAAAAACAGGGCAAAAGAGAGCCTGGAAGCGTTTTTAGAACAAACTTATCCGGACATGGACTATGAGATCAAGCGGTCGGCAGAGTATGGATGGATCGATGGCACTTTTCGTTTTAAAGTAGTGGAAAAGGAACCGATAGGAGTTGAAACCACCTATATGTTCGATGTCTCCGCTTTTGAACCGTACGAAATTCTTGGCGATACAATCCACGTATCCAAAATCGACAAAGCGGCCTCAAAAAAATTAAATGCAGAGGCGGAGCAATATATTCTAGCGCTTCTACAGAAAAGAGTTCCAGAAATCAATGGAGTGTCCACAGATGTAGAAGTATACAGCAACGAAGTCGCGGAATGGACGCCCCAGCTGAAAACACCAAAGCCCATGCTCATTATGACGGAAATTGAAAAAGGCGACTTGACCAAAGAGCAAATGCTGCAGCAGAGCAAGGCGATCCAACAGCAGCTGAACGGCGAATCCATTGATTATTATATGGCTGAAGTCGGATACCACAGCATTGTAGACGGGGAAGAAATTTATGATTATGTGAGTTTTACGCCAAAACAAGAACTGACGATAGATGATGTGAATTAAAAATGAAGATACTTTATACAGTTTTATTTTGAATAGTTGAGAAAGAAAGATTTTCCGCTTCGGAGCAAAACCAATAAAAAAGAGCCTTTGAGGATCTTGAATAAAAATAAACCAGCAAGGTTGTATGCTACATCACTTTGGTAGACATAACACCCGATATTTCCCACTTATCTATGAAACTCTTCTCGTTTCCATTCGTATATGTATCATTAAGAAAAAATAGAAAAGAGGGAATATTAATGAAATCCATTACGAAAAAACGTACAAAAGCGATTCTGATTGACCTTGCAATTTCAAAGGCTGTAACAGCATGTGTTGAGTATTTCTTGCGGAAAAAGGTGAAAAATGAAGCTTTTCATGCTCTAGTGACACCAACTCTCGTCGTCATGTGGTCATTGGAATATGCACAGCTGCGTAAATATGGTCAGACAATCGGTTATAAAACAATGGGGCTAACCCTAGAAAATCAAGATGGCTCAGAACTAACATCTAATCAAATCATTAAACGGTTGGCTTATCGAGATACTTTGAGTACGCTTGATTACTTAAAAAATCGGCAAGCGTTTGAAGTACAAGATGGGGCAATTCTTCCTCATGACCAGGTTTCGGGTACGGTTGTTAGAGAGGTTTAACATGAAGTAAAAGGATGGTTTACAAGAGCAGGGCACCTAAGGAATTTCAATTCACATCGAAATCCCGATTGTTAAACTAAAGCACCCATTAGTTTAAGTGAGATTTTTCAGAACACTTTATGTTCATACCCAATTATTAATGTTACGATAAATTATGGAAATATATTTAGGAGGATTATCATGAGAAAAGTATTATCTATTTTGTTGACATTCGTATTATTGCTTTCACTAGCTCCGCAGACGAAGGCTAACAATGTTGGTTTTAAAGACGTGCCTAAAAGCCATCCGAATTACACAGAAATTATGTATCTACTGGAAAAGGGGGTTATTGAGCCTGCTGAAAAGTTTGGGGTTAATCAAAAAGTCACACGAGAAGAAGTTGCAATAACGGTTGCTAAGGCAATTGGACTTGATGGAAAGAAAACCAAAACGAAGTTTAAAGACGTACCGGAGAGTAGGCATTCTTCGGGTTATATTAATTCAGCAGTCAGGGCTGGAATTATTAATGGATATCCAGACGGTACATTTAAACCGACACAACAAGTAACAAGAGGTCATATGGCAGCCTTTATAGCAAATGCCTTTAAATTGACCAATCAAGCAGATATAAAATTTAAAGATGTTCCTAAAAGATCAACTTCATATGTTGCTGTCAGGAAGTTAGCAGCAGCCAATATAACCTCGGGCTATCCGGATGGTACATTTAAACCGAATGAGGGTCTATCTAGAGCACATATATCTGCATTTCTTGCGAGAGCGATGAATCCGGCTTTTCGCCGTGCTTCAGAGTCGTACTATGGTGAGTGGATTATTAATCAAGTTCAAGCTTATGGAGTAGGTACTTATAGTAGTGAGGATGCAGAAAGTTTATTAGGGAAAAGTTTAACTTTTACAGCTAATAAAGCAAGTTGTTTTGGAGATAAACCTTCAGATATAGTAAAGGTGGCTACCAATCCTATTTACACCGAAACGATTATTCCAGCAAGTGATTTCGTAGAAAAACATCGTATCCCTTTTGATCTTTTAGGTCTTAAAGCACCTATTACAGAAATTAATGTTTCAGATTCAAAAGGCCATGTTTCTACATTCTTCATAAAAGATGATAATACATTAATTATATCCGGTGGTGGCACATATTTTGAGCTTATTAGGAAAGTCTCAAAGAATAAGTAGGTAATGTGGTAGATTCTAAGACAAAACAATTACAATAGATTAGGTAGAACTGTTTTTCTCAACAGATGAAAAGAGACTCAATGAGATAGGCATGAAAAGTGAAGATTTAACAACAGGTTTTTATATTTATAACGAAGACGAAATTGTGAAATTCTAGCTTATGATGATGCTATGCCTATGACACACTGCGAAGCAGTCGGAATCATGGCAATTTGGAATGAAGAGTTATGTGCAGAGTGTATGTGGCAACACAAGAGTTGTTGGTGGGTTTAATTAAAAATAGCTCGGTTCCTATTTTAGTGGAACCGAGCCTATTTTACTCATTAATCTTTTACTGTTGCTTATTTACTAATGGAAAGGATTGAGAATCTTCCTGAAGCTGCGGACAAATGGCGGACATTAGGTGTAAAAATCCAAAGAAAAAAAGACCTCCAAGCACAAGGCCTGAACGTCTTTTTTATGGAAAAACCTTTGTTCCTAAAGGTTTTCTTCGGGTTTGGCACCCAATGGTCCCGACTGGGCTCGAACCAGCGACCCCTACCTTGTCGAGGTAGTGCTCTCCCAGCTGAGCTACGGAACCGGGAATTAAATTGTGTTTCTGCTTACTGCACATTTATTATTATAGCGGGTCTGTAATAGAAGTCAACACCTTTAGGAAAAGTTTTTTAAAAAAGAGTATAATAGACACTAGAATGCTGTGAAAAAAGGGGGTGTTTCTTATCGACGTTCAATTTTCATTGCCTTATGTCTATGATTTCGATCGGGCAATTATTCGGTTGGCAGGGGACCCGGTGAATTCTGTGGATTTGCAAAGCCGCATAGTGCGCATCCCTATGGAAGAGGGAAATAATATCACGTTGCAAAGTACAGGCACGAAACAACTACCTGCATTTATAGTGGGAAATGCAATTGATGATAGTCAAATTGAAACGGTTAAATCAATCTTTCATTTTGATAAACCGTTGGATGCAATCGGGTTACATTTTGCGGGAACAGATCTTGGGCCGCTATTTCTTGAGTATGAAGGAACCCCGCTTGTTAAAAGTTTTTCATTATATGGAACACTAATGAAAAGCATCATTCACCAGCAACTCAATTTGTCGTTCTCACATACGTTGACGCAACGTTTTGTAGAATCATTTGGGGAGATGGTCGATGACGTCTGGCGTTATCCATCCCCTGAGCGTATTGCGTCGCTTGACGTCTCAGTACTTCGAGACCTGCAGTTTAGCACGCGTAAGGCTGAATATGTCATTGGCTTGTCGCAATCGATTGCAGAGGGGACGCTTGACCTTGAGCAGTTCAGGAAAATGGATGACGATGAAGTAACTTCAAAACTTGTTGCTTACCGTGGTGTAGGACCTTGGACTGCACAAGGTTTCCTAATGTCTGGGCTCGGACGTCCAAATTTATTCCCACTGGCGGATATTGGTTTGCAAAACGCATTGAAGCAGGTGTGGAAGATGGATCGTAAGCCCACGCAAGATGAAATGCTTGCCCGTTTTTCAGAGTGGTCACCGTACTTAAGTTATGCAGCACATTATCTGTGGCACAGTATTGAGTGACGTATATAGGGAACTAAACAACGCTTGCCTAGAACTGCACAACATAAGCCTAAAACTAAACAACACACACTCGAAAGATCAACTCACCATTCGTACACATAAAAAAACAGCTTTCCCATTTTAAATACATGGAAAGGCTGTTTTTATGGTCCGTTGGAAATTGGTATCGTTGACAAGTTAGTTACAATAATTATCAGTGTGTAGGCACCTGTAGTTGCTTCTCTTCATCAAAATAAAGGAAATTTTCTTCTTCAAGTTCTACAAGACGTTCTTTATTAATCCCCAATGAAAGATTTCCTTCAAAGATCGTTTCCCACCAAGTATCAGTTGTTGTCATGTCCATTTCCTCCTTTAAATTCTTTGTTATTTGAACATTCTATTCCCTTCAATGCTATAATACAAAACGTCAAAGGGTGAAAAGGAATCGTTAGACCTATCCTTTTTCCTTTCATACAATTATTCGTGAAAAGGGGTTATTTCTATGAAGAAAACTACATTTGCCCTCGTTGGTACAGGTATTGTTGGCGAGCGAATCATCAATCAATTACGCAATAACGAATCTGCAACAATTATTGCCTTGTTTGATGAAAATGATGAACGACTTTCTGAAATGGCGGATACATACGGATTATTTGCGGCATCCTCTTATGAGGAGGTTTTGGCGATGAAACCTGACTGGATCTATATTGGAACTCCACCCGTATCGCATGCTGCGCTGAGTACGGCAGCGATTTCAAAAGGCTTGAATGTGCTTTGTGAAAAACCACTTGCACACGATGTGACAGATGGATTAGTTATGGCTTCGGCTGCAGAGAACAGTAAAATTCAAACGGCAATGCATTTTCCGCTCATGTATAGTTCGTCCGTTCGTCATATGATGAAACTTGTTAATGAAGGTGAAATTGGTCAAATCATTCGAATTGAACTACAAACTTATTTCCCGCATTGGCCACGTTTATGGCAACAAAATCCGTGGATCGCTTCGCGAAAACAAGGCGGCTTTACACGAGAAGTATTCCCGCATTACCTTCAACTTATGTACAGGATGTTTGGTCAACTTGCGATTACTTCCCACCAAACCGTTTATCCTGAAGATGAAACGCTTGCGGAAACGAGTGTCCTTACAATCGGAAAAACCGCGGATGACATTCCGGTCTTCTTGAATGGTGTTTCGGGAATCGGTCAACAAGAAGAACTGTCCTATACAGTATATGGAGATGAAGGTGTTCTGAAACTGCGCAATTGGTCGGAACTTAGCATGGCACAAAAAGACAGTCCTTTTGAGATATTGACTTCCTTCGATACAGTGAAAACGCTTACGGATGAGTGCATTGCGGCAGCTAACGGTGAAACTGCGCTACTTGTGTCGTTTGATGAAGGACTTGAAATACAAAAATTGATTGATCACCTTTTGACCTGATAAAGGAATAAAGTGCTAACTTTTGCATCCCGCAACAATTCTAACTATGATTGAAGGTATAAAGGGATGGAGGGAATAAGTTGAACTTTACTGCACAAGACGTGGAATCGATGATTGCTTCCCAACACGCATATTATTTTTCAGGCCAAACAAGGAGTTTTGCATTCCGTAAAGAAATGCTTTTGACATTGAAAGACGCAATTGTTGCGAATGAAGCTGAAATTACGGAAGCGTTACATAAAGATCTGCGTAAAAGTCCTTTCGAGTCTTATGTGACGGAAATCGGTTTCGTCCTTTCAAGCATTTCTTACATGATTAAGCATCTTGAAGGCTGGATGGAGGATGAGACGGTGAAGACACCTGTTCATCTACAACCTGCGAAAAGTTTCATTGTTCGTGAACCATACGGATCCGTATTAATCATTGGTCCATTTAACTATCCGTTTCAACTTGTGATGGAACCGCTTGTTGGAGCGATTGCAGGTGGAAATTGCGCAATTGTCAAACCGTCCGAGGTAGCTGCCCACACGGCACATATTATTAAAAAAATAGTGAAAGAAACATTCTCGCCAGACTATATCCGAGTCGTAGAAGGGGAGCGTGAAGAAACTTCCGCACTCATCCACGCTTCCTTCGATTATATATTTTTCACAGGCAGTGTAGCAGTTGGGAAAGTTATTATGAAGGCAGCAGCTGAACGGCTGACACCAATTACGCTTGAACTTGGCGGGAAAAGTCCTGCACTTGTAGACCAGTCTGCCAATATTAAAAAAGCAGCTGAACGCATTGTCTGGGGGAAATTTGTTAATACAGGACAGACATGTGTCGCGCCGGATTATATACTTGTTCATGATTCTGTCAAAGAGAAACTTGTCAAAGAAATGCTTACTGCAATCCGTAAATTTTACGGGAAAGATGTTTCAAAAAGTCCGGACTACGGTAGAATTATCAGTGACAAACATTTCAATCGTCTAGTTGACATCATCAATAAAGACTGTGCACATGTGATAAGTGGTGGTGGTTCTGACCGCTCAGATTTATTCATTGAACCGACAGTGCTTGATACTATTTCATGGAATAGTGCTTCAATGGAAGAGGAGATATTCGGTCCAATCCTACCGGTTATGACGTATGAGAATCTCGGTGAAGCGATTCAAAGTATTCGTAAATTGCCAAAACCGCTCGCGGCGTATATGTTTACTGAAAACGGGCAAGCCGCGGATTATTTCATTGAAAACGTGCAGTTTGGCGGGGGATGTATTAACGATACAATTGCGCATGTTGGTAACGTTAATTTACCGTTTGGCGGAGTCGGTTCATCAGGTATGAGTGCATACCATGGAAAAGCAAGTTTCGATACGTTCACACATGCAAAATCCATGATGAAAAAAAGTACGTCCATTCCAATGACACTTGCATTTCCGCCATACGGCAATAAATTAAAAATAGTAAAACCGCTCATCCGTTAATGGGTGGCGGTTTTCTTTTCGTTTAAACTAGTGGAAGTATAATCGTTGTTTCGGTTCCATGATTTATTTTGCTGGTCACGGTTATAGTTCCGCCTTGATCGACGATGATTTTTTTTGTAATTAGCATGCCAAGGCCGGTACCTTCTGCTTTAGTCGTGTAAAATGGTTCAAATAGATTATCAATTGTTTCGGTATTCATCCCGGGACCGTTATCGCGGATGAAGATAGTAACTCTTTCGTCTTGGAATTTGACAACGATAGTGATTATGCCGTTTTTTACAAGCGCTTCACACGAATTTTTAAATAAGTTAATGAAGACTTGTTTCATACCATCTTCATTACCTCTAATGATTGCATTATTTTTAGGAATCTGAACATCGCAAAAAATTGACCGATTACTAAATTCCGTTTCGAATATCGATACTACATCTAGAAGTGACTTTTCAATGTAGAAATCAGTGAATTTTTTTAAATTCGGTTTTGATAGGACGAGAAACTCGCTGACTATCAAATCAATACGGTTTATTTCTGTATACATAATTTCGGTGTATGCGCGATATGGATTAGCGGGATCGTTGTTCATCATCTGTACGAATCCTGAAATGGATGTCATAGGATTACGTACTTCGTGGGCGACGCTTGCTGCAATCTCACCGATTACTTTTAGTTTTTCTGTATCGATTTTTAGTTGTTCAGCTTGTAGCTTAAGTGTAATGTCGCGTGCAATGAATGACGTGGCGACTAACTTTTTTTCAGAATCGTAGATAGGGGCTAATGTCAGTTCAGCATCAAACACGGTACCATCTTTCCTCATCTCTTTGGTTAGCAGAAAATGATAACTTTCCCCGTTCAATAATTTTTTTGTCCTCTCTGCAATCGTTGCATCCTCGGACAAAGGGAAGAGTCGTGGCGAACGTCCCATGCATTCCTCGCGCTTCCAGCCGTATGTTTTTTCAAATGCGGGATTCATTGCGACAATGTTCTGATCTAAGTCGAACACAACAATTGCGTCTTCCGTATGTTCAAAAAAGAGATCGAGATAGCTTTCTCTGGATGTAAGTAAAACATCCAACTTCTTGTTTTCCTTGAAGATATTGTTCCATTCCGGTGTGATTCTGAAAGTGTACAGTACGCAAAGGAACACCGCCAAGCTGAAAATGAAAGCTATATTGGGGAGTAATTGAGTTTCATCCACTGATTTATAAATTGGACTGAATAAGTAAAATAAAACAAACACTTCTATACCCGTGATGGCCATAATCAGTATGTTTAACCAAGTGATATTGTAGATTGCCACTAAGGCGATAGGGAAGATAAGATAAAATAAGTGTACTAAATCAGGATTTACTAAGTTTGAAATAAGTATATATAAAAAGTACCCAATTATTAGGGGAATTCGAAAAGTAAGAGAATTCATCCCCGATTTATAAAGGACAAACAGTACAGTAACGATGAACAATCCGATAAGGCCTGAAATCATTGCGCTATGAAAATCTAAAAGAAGTGACGTGAAAATATGTACGGTGACGCTAGAGGCAAAAAAAAGTATAATAAACATATTGCGTGAATGGACGATTGTCGAATCTTTCATTGGGCACCTCACAACATTACTTTATACTTATCATACATGATTCGACATTGGGATTGAATTACATATTTCGACGCGAGAGAGAGGGGAAATAGAAATGACTACAACATTTGATGAAAAACGTATTGTTAAACTGCTAAAAAGGCTTGTAGAAACACCAAGTCCGTCAGGTTATACGGAAAAAGTGATGAAGTTAATAGCAAAGGAACTTGACGAAATTGGGGTAACACATAAGAAAACAAACAAAGGGGCAATCATTGCAACGATTGAAGGAGTGGATTCAACGCGACATCGTCTGCTTACAGCGCATACCGATACACTTGGGGCGATGGTGAAAGAAGTGAAAAGCAATGGTCGCCTGAAGTTGACAATGATTGGTGGTTTCAATTGGAACGCGGTTGAAGGAGAATACTGCCTCATTCATACGGCGTCAGGGAAAGAAGTCCGAGGAACAATTCTTATGCATCAGACTACAGTTCATGTTTATAAAAACGCAGGGACTGCAGAACGAAGCGTGGAAAATATCGAAGTGCGTATTGACGAGAAAGTAACTGATGCAGCTGGAACACGTGCACTAGGTATTGAAGTGGGCGATTTTGTATCATTTGATCCTCGTTTTGAAGCGACGGACAGCGGTTTCATTAAGTCACGTCATCTTGATGATAAAGCGAGTACTGCGCTGTTGCTTGAACTGATTCGTTCATTGAAAGAAGAAGGAGTCAAACTTCCGCATACGACGCATTTCTATATTTCAAACAATGAAGAAATCGGTTATGGTGGTAACTCTAATATTCCAGTTGAGACTGTTGAGTATATCGCAGTCGATATGGGAGCGATTGGTGACGGGCAAACTTCGGACGAATATACAGTGTCGATTTGTGCGAAAGATTCAAGCGGGCCATATCATTATGCGTTGACACAACATTTGACGGGCCTTTGCAAAGAAGGGTACATTCCGTTCAAACTTGATATTTACCCGTTTTACGGTTCAGACGCATCTGCTGCAATTCGAGCGGGCTTTGACGTGAAACATGCATTATTTGGTCCAGGCATCGAATCATCACATGCATTGGAACGGACACATATTGATTCGCTAAAAGCATCAGCACAACTGCTTCACGCATATGTAACTTCAGCAATGATGGACTGAACGGAGGGGTTTAATGGAAACGGAAAAGTTACTTTCAATGTTACCTGTCAAACGGGTAGCAGGAGTGGTTCCGCCGACTGTGACGGATATCGCGATTGATTCGCGCGCGGTCAATGCAGGAGGAATTTTCGTCTGTATCGAAGGATTTACGGTAGATGGCCATAATTACGTTGGGAAAGCCGTGGACAATGGAGCAAGGGTGATTGTTGCTTCGAAGCAAGTCGATGTCGATTTGGATAAAGTCGCGGTTGTTATGGTCGAAAATACGTCACGGGCTATCAGCTTGTTGGCATCCCGTTTTTACGATTATCCATCGAAGCGGATGACAATGATTGGGGTAACGGGTACGAACGGCAAGACGAGTGTCAGTGGCATCATCCAAGCGATTCTTCAGCGGGCGGGTGAGAAATCTGCCGTTACTGGAACAATCGGTTTCGATTTAGATGGAACCCTTTATGAGACTGAGAACACGACGGCTGATGTACTGACGACACAAGGGATGATTGCCCGTGCGGTGGAAGAAGGATGTACAACAATGACGATGGAAGTATCGTCACATGGTCTAGTGGAAGGTCGTTTGGCTGGTACGGAATTTGATATCGCTGTTTTTACAAATCTAACGCATGATCATCTCGATTATCATGGGACAATGGACAATTATGGTCAGGCGAAAGGATTGTTGTTTTCTCAGCTAGGACAAGACTTGGAAAAGCGTAAATTTGCCGTTGTCAATGCAGACGATGAATGGAGCAACAAGCTACTGGAAATGACTTCTTATCCAGTTTTGACATACGGTATCCAAAATGAAGCCGTTTTTCGTGGATCGGATATTGAGCTACGGGCAAATGGTACGACATTCAGGCTTACTGCGCCCGATGGTGAATTCCGAGTTGACATGAGCCTCATTGGTGAATTCAGTGTCTATAATGCGCTCGCGGTCATCGCTACTTTGTATGCCAAAGGAATGATGACTGAAGATGTTATTAACTATCTAGGGAAGATTTCTGCCGTCAAAGGGCGTATGGAACAAGTACCGACAGAATTGCCGATTACAATGTATGTCGATTATGCGCATTCACCTGATGCTATTGAAAAAGCGATTGATGCAGTTCTTCCTTATAAGAAGGAAGGAAGTCGTCTAATATTCGTCATTGGTACGGGTGGCAACCGTGATCGGATAAAACGTCCGATTATGGCAGATAAAGCATCCGTAGCAGATTATGTAATCTTAACGACGGACGATCCGCGGGACGAGCCGTATGAATCGATACTTGCAGAGTTGGAAGCGGGTATGAAGCATAATCAGTATGCATGTATTGGTGACCGACCGGAAGCAGTGCGCCATGCGATAGCGGTTGCAGAGCGTGATGACATTATCATTTTCGCTGGTAAAGGGCATGAGGATTATCAAATTATCGGCTCTACGAAATACCCACACTCAGACGCGGAGATTGCGCTGGTAGAGGCAGAGAAGAAATTTGGTACAGGATTAGTTGGAAAATGAGTAGAGAGAGTTGTCCTGATTTTGGGATAGCTCTTTTTTTGTGGAATGGATGACATCGTGGTTTTGCTGTTGTTGAAGAGTTTTGGGAATCTGACGTTCAGTTTTACCTGTGCTTCACTAATTCCGATAAAAAATTGTTGAAATCATCCTCCAATGTGTCTATGCTAAGGAAAGCAGAGCAGAAGGAGACAATATACAATGGACAAACCAATACATGAAGAAATTGCATCCCGCCGGACGTTTGCAATTATTTCTCACCCGGATGCCGGGAAAACGACAATCACAGAAAAACTACTCTATTTCGGTGGTGCAATCCGCGATGCCGGAACAGTAAAAGGTAAGAAATCAGGGAAATTCGCAACTTCTGACTGGATGGAAATTGAGAAGCAACGTGGAATTTCGGTAACATCATCCGTCATGCAATTCGATTACGATGGTAAGCGCGTTAACATCTTGGATACACCGGGACACGAAGATTTCAGTGAAGACACATATCGTACACTTATGGCCGTCGATGCGGCTGTCATGATGGTCGATTCAGCAAAAGGAATCGAGCCACAGACGATTAAATTATTCAAAGTATGCCGTATGCGTGGGATCCCAATCTTCACGTTCATTAATAAAATGGACCGTCAAGGGAAAGAACCGCTTGAACTGATGGAAGAATTGGAAGAAGTGCTTGGTATCCAGTCTTACGCGATGAACTGGCCAATTGGAATGGGTAAAGAGTTCCTTGGTATTTACGATCGTTTTAACAACCGTGTTGAACAGGTACGGGTCGACGATGACAAACGTTTTCTTGCGATCAATGAAGACGGAGGGCTTGCAGAACCACATCCAATGATGGAAACATCATATTATAAGCAAGCACTTGAAGACGTTCTACTTCTTAACGAAGCAGGCAATGATTTTGATGAAGAGAAAATAGCAATAGGTGAACTGACACCTGTATTTTTCGGCAGTGCATTGACAAACTTTGGTGTGCAGACATTTTTGGAAACGTTTTTACAGTTTTCACCACCACCACAACCACGAATAACAAAAGATAAAACAGAAATCGATCCGTATTCGGAAGAGTTTTCAGGTTTTATCTTCAAAATTCAAGCGAATATGAATCCGATGCACCGTGATAGAATCGCATTCGTTCGTATTGTTTCAGGTGCATTCGAACGTGGAATGACTGTAACGGTTCCGCGTATTTCCAGGACATTCAAACTGACACAGACAACGCAGTTCCTTGCGGATGATCGTGAAATAGTGGAGGAAGCGGTAGCTGGTGATATTATTGGACTTCACGATACAGGTAACTACCAAATCGGGGATACAGTAATCGGTGGTAAATCAAACTTCCTATTCGATGCGTTACCACAGTTTACACCGGAACTCTTTGTTCGGGTAACAGCGAAAAACGTTATGAAGTCTAAACATTTCCATAAAGGAATTCTTCAGCTTGTGCAAGAGGGAGCAATTCAATATTACCGGACGCTCCATACTGAGGAAGTACTTTTAGGTGCAGTTGGTCAACTTCAATTTGAAGTGTTCGAGCACCGAATGAAGAATGAGTATAACGTCGAAGTGCGCATGGAGCACGTCGGTTCGAAAGTTGCGCGCTGGATTGTCAACGAAGGTGACGTCAAAGAATCGATGGCAGGGCAACGAGCAATGCTTGTAAAAGATCGCCACGACAAACGTGTATTCTTATTTGAAAACGATTTTGCAATGCGTTGGTTCCATGATAAGTATCCGGAAATCGAATTATATAGCCAATTATAATTTAAAAACCCGGCAAGACGGTCTATCCGTCCTGTCGGGTTTTCTTATCATTTACGAACAGTTGAAGGATATTAATTAAGTCCGTTACCAAAGCTTTAGGCGCTCCCGTTTGAAGTCGACACCATGTTTCATTATGATTAATGGAGTGAAGCTTTTTTAAAAGATAAGAAAATACCGATTTTTTCTACTTTGGTCGTTGTCTAGACTCCAGGCGCCAACCACTCTTAGGCTTACAGGATGTGAGTTACGCAGCGGGGAGGGATTGAACTACATACCCCTTGTTGCGACAGGACGTCGCGTTCTTAGACTGACTTCCTTTATCACTTATGCCTGTCGGGGCTAGGCGGCGCCTTCCGCTTTTCCAATAAAGAAAGGAACGTGTCCATGAAAATTAGTGATTTTTCTATAAAAAGGCCCGTATTTACGATTGTTATTATGTTTCTTATCATCATTTTAGGGGCGGTATCATTCTTTCGTATTCCAGTGACGCTAATACCAGAATTGAACCCGCCGATTGCTGTCGTTGTGACAAGTTATCCAGGTGCATCTCCGGCAGAAGTGAGCGAGAAAATAACAAAACCACTCGAAGCGAGTCTTTCGACTGCGCCTGGATTGAAATCAATGCAATCCACCTCGCAGGAGGGCGCCAATTTCATCTTACTTATGTTTGACTGGTCAACGAAAATCGATGATGTCCAGCTCGATATTATGCAAAGGGTAGATCAAATTCCAGTCCCAGAAGGTGCCACAAAACCACGTTTTATGAAATTTGATCCGTCCCAGTTCCCGGTTATTCAATTGTCACTGCGTGCAACTGCGGATGATACAGATATCCGGAAAATTGCGGATCAGCTAGAAACTGAATTACGTCGGACGAAAGGCGTAGCAAGTGTTTCCGTTTCGGGTCAATTGATAGAAGAAGTACAAATCATTATGGATCAGAACAAACTCGTAGCGAATGGCCTTGAACAAGCCGATATCGTCAAGATGATTCAAGCAAACAATGTGTCTATGCCTGGTGAACCAATTAAAACGGTGGATGGCAAGCAACTCACAACCCGTATTGTCAGTACATTAACGACCATATCCGACATTCGGAGTATCGCGATTGGTGCGAATCCGTTAAATGGCGCTACAGTAACAATTGCAGATGTGGCGGATGTTGCACTTGTCGAAGCAGAGTCTGCCACAGAAACGCGTGCAAATGACCAGCAGGCTGTTCTGATGTCCGTGTTGCAAGAATCTGGTGCAAATACAGCGGATGTGTCGACCGCCTTCAAAGAGGCTCTTGACAATCTGTTGGAAAAAGAAGAATTCAAAGGTGTCGAGTCAGATATTTTATTTGACCAAGGGGATTATGTAAAACTCGCCATAGGAAATATTGGACAGTCGCTTATTTTAGGCGGTATTTTCGCAATGCTTGTATTGTTCTTCTTCCTGCGTGGCATAAAAAGTCCAATTATTATTGGTATTGCCATTCCATATTCGGTCATTGTGACATTTGTTCTCATGTATTTTGCTGATTTCTCGCTTAATATTATGACTCTTGGTGCGCTTGCGCTTGGTATAGGGATGCTAGTTGATAACTCGATTGTCGTCATTGAAAATATTGAACGACATCTTGCTATGGGGAAGGATCCGCAAATTGCAGCCTCTGAAGGTTCGAAGGAAATTGGCGGTGCCATTATTGCGTCAACGTTAACAACGCTTGCCGTTTTTGTCCCAGTTATTTTCATCAGCGGATTAATCGGGCAGATTTTCACGGAATTTGCCTTGACAATTTCCTTTAGTTTATTCGCATCACTCGTTGTTGCATTGACGGTTGTACCCATGATGGCGAGCCGTATGCTAAAGAAACCGACGAAAAATATAGCAGCTAGGAGACGCCGCTCAAAAGGATTGAATAACTTTGAAAGATCGGTGAAGTGGGCACTGAAACATCGTTCTGTTGTCCTGTTAACTACACTAATTGTGCTGGTGTTAAGTAGTTTTGCTTTAACTAAGGTCGGAACCGAATTCTTGCCAGCGACTGATGAGGGATTTGTCAGCATTACAGTGAAGTTACCAAACGGTTCATCTTCAGATGCGACAGATGAAGTAGTAAAACGAATTGAAGCGCAATTGAAAGATGAGCATGATGTGGAAGTATACGTTAGTCTTGTTGGTGGAACGCAACAGGATATCGCGCAAGGTACATCTAAAGCTAATATTGCAGAAATATCCGTCAAACTTGTACCGCTTGCGGAAAGGGAACGCTCGATCTTTAAATTCGTAGATGATGTGCAACCCAAAGTATTGAAAACTGTAGGTGACGCTGCCAAAATAGGCTTCGTGATGCAGACAGCAGCGGGTTCAAGTCCGAATACGTTGACATTCTCATTGAAGGATACAGACGAAGAACGTCTGAACGAAGCAGTTACAAACTTGAACAATGAACTGGTCGAACTTGATTCCGTAACGGAAGTGACAAATAATCTTCAAAATACTGTTCAAGAAATCCAAATTGAAGTGGACCGCCAAAAAGCATCTAACAATGGACTGGCGCCTTATCAAATTGCACAAACAGTAAACAGTGTGACTCGTGGTTCATTAGCCACGCAGATTATCGGAAAAAACGACGAAGTGTTCGGTGTCTATGTGAAATACGATAAGAAGTTCCGTAACAGTATGGACCAGTTGAAAAAATTGGAACTCCGTACTCCAACAGGTACATTTGTGAGACTTGGGGAAGTTGCTAAAATCGAAATTGCGGAAGGACCCGTTTCTATCCAACGAGTCGATCAAGCACACTCGGTAACATTTACTATGAAGTATGAATCGTCTCAATCACTTGGTGATATGACGGCTAAAGTGAATGATACAATTGACAGGCTTAAGTTGCCGGAAGAAATTGACCTAACATTTGGCGGTGACAGAGAGTTATTCGAAAGTGCGATTGATGATATGGTCATGGCGATACTACTAGCCGTTGTACTTGTCTACATTGTCATGGCGGCACAGTTCGAATCATTTAAATACCCATTTGTCATTATGTTCTCTGTGCCACTTATGATCATTGGAGTAGGGCTAGGCCTCTTCCTGACAAGTACGCCAATCAGTGTCACAGCAATAATCGGGATTCTCGTCCTCGTTGGTATCGTGGTCAACAACGGGATTGTCCTGGTTGATTATATTAATCAACGAAAAGAAGCGGGACTCAGCTCATATGATGCTATTATTGCCTCGGCCAGGGATCGTTTACGTCCGATCCTAATGACTGCACTGACGACTATTCTTGGCTTATTACCTCTTGCGCTGGGTATTGGTGAAGGAACCGAGATGAATCAGCCGATGGGAATTGCAGTTATCGGTGGATTACTTAGTTCGACCTTGTTCACGTTGTATATTGTACCAATCATTTATAGCTTATTTGATCGACAAACGAGAAAACGTGCAGTCGAAAGTAAATAACCGTAGAGCCTCCCTTTATTGGGAGGTTCTTTTTTCTACTGTTGATAATAAAAGTTGTTAATATGTTGAGATAAAGAATCCCGTTGAATTCGCTAGGACCCCCTTCGATGAGTCTATTCAGATGTGTATTTGTCCAATATATGGTGAGCAGTCCAGCCACATCCTTTTCGGTTGTCTTGTTGTGACTATCTGTCCGCCGCGTACCTACAATGTTCAAGTGAAAAACACAATTGCTTTGGAAAATGAAAGAATAACTACCTTTCTAGAGAGGTTGCAAGTGCCCGAAGATGAAATTTCGGGCACTTCACCGCTTTTAATAAAGCAAAGATCATACAAGTAACAGAGTGAAACTATATAGAAAGTGACACTGACTTACATTTGAAAAGGAAATGCTATAAAGAAGGAGTAAGCAGCCAAAATTGCATCTTTGGCTGCCCCTTGATGGATAGGAAAGTGATTATTTACTCGTTTCCAAAGGCTTCAGCACTTAGTGCACCTGTATCTTTGGAGAGTGGCGGACGAACGGCCACCATACGATTAACGAAAAAGCTGCGTAGGGGCGCGACAAAGTCGAACCTCTACGCAGCAAGCAATCTCGCTAATTGTATAGTAGTCGCTCAGTCCAAAGCGTTCCAAAAGTACATAGGGCATCTAATGTCTTATCACAAAGTAAGTAGTCATAACTATTGCCGTGAAATTAGTTTGGTACTATACAGAATATTCTACTAATAGGATAATTCAAATGTTATACTACAATATAAGGGGGTATTATATGAGAACTCATTTTTTTACCGGCTTTCCTGGATTTATAGCTACGCAATTGATAAAAGAATTGGTACGTGTTGGAGAAGTGAGGAAGGTTTACGTAGTCGTTCAATCTAGCCAAGCTGGTCTCGCAAAGGAAAAAGCTACATCTATTATGAGAGAAATGAATGTTACTTTTCCGTTTGAAATTCTGGTCGGGGATATTACGCAACCAGGACTTGGGATGGCGCAGCAGACGATTAAAGATTTGCACGAGGAAAAGTTAACTGTGTGGCATCTCGCCGCCATATATGATCTCGCGGTAAAAGCTGAAATTGCTCGGGAGGTAAATGTTGAGGGGACGAGACAAGTGATTGAATTTGTCCGGACTCATTCTTCTATTGAGCGGTTCGTGTATTTTAGTACAGCGTATGTTGCAGGAAAACGAGAGGGTAAGTTGCTTGAAACTGAGCTGATTCGTCCGACTTCTTTTAAAAATCATTATGAAGAAACCAAATTTGAAGCGGAACTACTTGTGGAAGAACTGAAGAAGGATGCAGCCGTGACTATTATCCGACCTGGAATTGTACGAGGCCACTCGAAAACTGGGGAGACAATTAAGTTTGACGGGCCATATTTCTTTATGAATATGATCGATAAATTGCGATGGATGCCAATTATTCCTTACGTGGGGAAAACGCAGGCATGCATAAATGTTGTGCCGATTGATTATATAATCGAGGCTTCAGTGTATTTATCTAATCACATAGGAGCTACTGGTAAAACGGTTCATTTAACGGATCCTACACCGCACCCGATTGAAGAGATTTACTGCGCAATGGTCGTTGAATTGACAGGCAAAAAGCCTAAGGGAAGATTGCCGCGGCTTCTTGCAGAAAGAGGCCTTGCCTCAATCCGCTTACAGCGTAGACTAGGCGTTGAGGCGGAAACACTGGGTTATATGATGTGGGATGCCATATTCGATACGACAGTTGCAGAGGAGCTACTGCAAGGAAGCGGCATACACTGTGCTGATTTCCTAGCCTCGATTCCATCCATGACAGCATTTTATGAAAAGAATAAGAAAAATAGCGATTATCATATAAAAATCGGGTAATAATATTTACTTTTTGACCAACTATGGTATAATCAAACAAAAGAACCCGAACTTAATAACTTTTGACTTTATGTCAAGGGGGAGTAGCTATAGGGAAACCTATTTCATAGTCGTCAATACATGGCTTTTGCCATCGGTTATGATAGCTGGATTTTTGCAAAACTAAAATTCCGACTTAGCGAGACCTTTGCCTTTTATTAGGTGAGGGTCTCTTTTATTTTGCAAAAAAATAGGGGGAATCGATTTGGAAGCAATATTATTGGAATACGCATGGGTACTCGTTGTACTTATCGTGCTAGAAGGATTACTGGCAGCAGATAATGCCGTTGTTATGGCGGTCATGGTCAAGCATTTACCGCGTGAACAGCAAAGGAAAGCACTTTTTTACGGTTTATTAGGAGCGTTTGTCTTCCGCTTTGCAGCTTTGTTCATGATCACGTTCCTAGTGAATATTTGGCAAATTCAAGCGCTCGGAGCAATCTACTTATTGTTCATTTCCATTAAGAATATTATGGATCAGCGAAAAGGTGAGGATACACATCCTGATGCTAAAAAACGTAAGCAGTCTGGTTTTTGGATGACTGTTGTGAAAGTCGAACTTGCGGATATCGCATTTGCGCTCGATTCGATGTTGGCGGCGGTTGCACTTGCTGTAACGTTGCCTAAGCTTGGTAACTTCGATATAGGTGGCATTAACGGTGGACAATTCATCGTCATGTTATTGGGTGGTATTATTGGCTTAGTGATCATGCGATTTGCTGCACGTCAATTCGTTGTTCTTTTGCAAAAGTTTCCTACCTTGGAAACAGCAGCATTTCTTATTGTTGGATGGGTCGGTGTCAAATTGGCTGTGCTTACACTGTCACATCCAGGCTTGGGAATCCTCGATGAAAGCTTCCCACATTCAACTTTATGGCAAGTGACATTCTGGATTGTTCTTGTTGGAATAGCGCTAAGTGGCTACTTGGCTGGGGTTAGAAATAACAAAAAGAAAGCATAATATGAAAAGCAGCCATGTGATTGCATGGCTGCTTTTCTATTTTTATCAAATTCGTCCTTTCCTTTTTCATGCGACTTCTCTAAAATAGGTACGACACCATATTATTGGTGAAAGGAACGGTGAACTGGTTGAAATTCAATCGTGAGAATTTACGCAGGTTCACACCTGCACAAGTTATAGTGTTTTATTATTTTCTGGCCATCGCCTTTTCATTACTACTGATGAATTTGCCTGGAGTATACTTGCCTGGAGTAAAGATAAGTTTCATTGACAGCTTGTTTACAGCCGTAAGTGCCGTAAGTGTTACTGGACTGGCGCCCATCAGCATCGGAAGTACTTATTCGGTTTTTGGTATTTGTATGCTTATGCTTGTTTTGCAAATTGGTGGAATTGGAATTATGTCGATAGGGACATTTTTTTGGCTCCTCGTTAAGAAGCGAATTGGTTTGCGAGAAAGGCAACTAATCATGGTCGAACATAATCAATATAACCTTGCAGGGCTTGTTCATCTAATCAAGGAAATCATTAAAATAATATTATTAATTGAAATTATCGGTGGGCTTATATTTACAGCTTATATTATGCGGTTTTATGATACATTTAGCGAAGCACTTCTTAACGGGATGTTCATGTCTGTATCTGCGACAACGAACGCGGGCTTTACTATTGCAGAAACTTCACTCGCGCAGTATTTCAATGATTACTTCGTTCAGACATTAACGATGATTCTAATTATTCTCGGTGCCATCGGTTTTCCGGTTCTTATCGAAGTGAAAAGTTATTTTTCAAAAAAAGTGCCTCATTTTCGTTTTTCTTTATTCACAAAAATAACGACAGCGACATTTGGATTTTTACTTGTTTTCGGGGCAGTTATGATTTTCATTTTGGAATCTATGCATTCGTTCAAAGGGATGGCATGGCATGAGAAACTATTTACGGCGTTATTCCATTCAGTGTCATCCAGATCAGGAGGACTAACAACGTATGATGTGACGAAATTTAGCGAAGCGACGGACATTTTCATCAGTTCGCTGATGTTTATAGGTGCATCGCCAAGTTCGGTAGGCGGCGGAATTCGGACGACGACATTCGCGATTGCAGTGCTGTTTCTTATAAACTTTGCTCGCGGTAATCAAGTCATTAATGTCTTTAAAAGGCAAATAAAACTGATAGATGTGTTCCGTTCTTATGCTGTCATTATTTTGGCGTTGGTGATGGTTATGACCGCACTCCTTATTCTACTTATTACAGAACCTGGTGTGCCGGTCATTGCACTGCTGTTTGAAATAACATCAGCTTTCGGGACATGTGGTATGTCACTTGGTATCACATCGGATCTTTCTGTAACTGGGAAAGTGATTATTATGTTACTAATGTTCATTGGACGGGTCGGGCTTATTTCGTTCCTCTTTACATTAGGAGGAAAAACAAAGAAATTGAAATATCATTACCCGAAAGAAAGGGTTATTATTGGTTAATAAAAAGGCTGTCCCAAGTTTAAATTGGGACAGCCTTTTATAAAAGATAAGAAAGTATATTTTTTTGACTTAGAATAGTATCTAGCTCCAGGCGCAAGCCGCTCGGGTCATAAGCAATCCAGCTATGTGGCAAAGAGCGCCACGTCGCTGGCTCGCTTATGCCTGTTGCGTCTAGAAGGCGCCTTGCGCTTTTCCTGATTGTTCTAGGAACATAAAGAACGGGGTATCATCATGTCTGAAGACGGTGATAAGATAGCCAGCAGCCTTTTGTACAATACCGATTTCTACATCTTCAGGTTGAACAGCAATCGGTGTGATGAACGTTTGCTTACGGATATTTCGGTTATTCAAACGTAAAGAACTGAAACGTTCTCCTAATAAAGTTGGGTTTTCGAGCAATGCCTGTTCGATAGTAGAGCGTTCTTCAACTGGCATATCCTCAATCCACCAAACTTTGCGCGGTTGGAACTTATGGTGTGCAAGGTAATCAATTTTTAGTAGACTGCGTGTGATATCCATATCGGCACGTCCATCTTTCATTAGGAAGTCATTCAAGCGTATGAATAAGTCTTCCAACTGATGTCCGATTCTGGACCAACCTTGATTCTCCCAGTAGGAGCCGAATTGTTGGAAGAAATCGAATGGCGTTTCAAAGACTTCTGATACAAGATATTCCACCGTTCGCGGTAATCGGTTGTCGTTCCAATACTTTTCTAGAACATCCTCGGTCTGTTTGATTCGCAGGATATCATCAAACGTCAATACGTTATTTGAAAATATTTCATAAGGTGCTTCGTCGATAAACTGATAGCCATATTGTTCGGCTTGTATACGTAAGCCAGTTCCACGGAGTAACTTAAGGAAGCCTAGCTGCATCTCTTCTGGCCTCATTGCAAAAACCTCATTGAATGTTTTTCGGAAAGAATTATAATCTTCTTCGGGTAGGCCAGCAATCAAGTCCAAATGTTGGTCAATCTTCCCACCTTCTTTCACCATCATTACGGTACGGGAAAGTTTTTCGAAATTTTGGCGGCGCTGGACTAATTCATTTGTTAAATCGTTTGTTGATTGAACTCCAATTTCAAATCTGAATAGTCCTGCTGGCGCATTATCATTTAGAAATTGGATGACTTCAGGACGCATAATATCTCCCGTTATTTCAAACTGGAACACAGTGCCTGATACATGTTCATCAATCAAGAATTGGAACATTTCCATCGCATAGCTTCTGCTAATATTGAATGTGCGATCGACAAACTTGATTGTTTTTGCACCGTTGGCCATCAAATACCGGATATCCTCCTTAATGGCATCCCGGTTGAAATAGCGGACGCCTACTTCGATAGAGGATAGACAGAATTGACAGGAAAAAGGACAGCCGCGGCTTGTTTCAATATACGTCACTCTTTTGCCCAGCTCGGGTATGTCCTCTGCAAATTGGAAAGGGGAGGGAAGTTCCCGTAAATCTAGTTTGGGCCCAGGCGCCGTAATCTTCAGTTGTTCCCTTTCTCTATAGGCAATCCCTTGGACAGCCGCTATGTCTTCTTTCCCCGCATAGACGTCAAGTAGATGTTTAAATGTTCGTTCTCCTTCTCCGATCACAATGACATCAATTTCGGGTACACGTTCTAACCAATAATCGTAATCGTATGTTACTTCGGGCCCACCGGCGATAATTTTCACGTCAGGTTTTACTTTTTTTAGCATACGCATCACTTTTATTGTTTCTTCAATGTTCCAAATATATAAACTAAAACCGACAACATTCGGCATTTTTTGATATAAATCTGATACAATATTCATGGTCGGATCTTTAATTGTGTACTCTGCAATGACTGGACTGTACTCTGGCATTGCATAAGTTTTTAAGCAGCGAATGGCTAAATTTGTATGGATATATTTTGCGTTTAATGTTGATAGTACAATGTTCATAGCTTTACCCCTTTTCTCTTTAACGTTATTATCAAGTCAAGCATTCCTTTTATTTAGGTAAAAAGGACCATTCCTATCACACCTTAAATATGGAATAATTTGAATAAGCTTATTATTGTATGAATTTAATCTTTCTGCATGAATCAGTGTTATTTTTCATATTGTTTAAAAATGGGATGTGGAGGAATACACTTGAAATATAAAAATATAAAGGTAATGAAGCATATCACTTTTCTATTGGATGATACAATCAGGCCCGGTGCCGTTTTTGATCTTGACGGCAGGCTTTTACATGTAAATAATTCCTTTTGCGAAGAATTCGTCAATGATGGAGAAGAAAATATCAAAGAATTTTTCATTAATCCGACTGTTAATCATTGGGACAATATCTTTAGTAATCTTGGGGAAACTGAGAATAAAACGTTCGAAGTGCATATTCGACTGGTCGGAAATAGAGTAGAGATTGTTAAGATGCATCTTGAGTATTTTGATGATGTTCAACAGGTGATTGCATTATTTGATGTTCCACAAAGTATTGTGGATAAGGCTGATAAAGCCTATATACACGCTTTTCGTAATTCAGATAGCTTCATGGTTGTTATTGATCGTGATGGGATAATCTACGAAGTCAATGATTTGCATACTTCATTTTTTAACTTGCCGAAAGACTATTTTATCGGCAAAACAGTGGGAGCAATCGTTAAATTGTTTCCGGACAACTCTGAGTTAATTTTTAATTATTTTAAAGACGTAAATCTGTATGGATTTGCTGAAATAACAACCAAGTATATAAGAAATGTGAATGATGTCAATTATTATCAGATAACAACATTATACGATAGCGAGTCACAAACGTACTTGGTAAGAATGAATGATCGAACAGAAGAAATGGCCATGGAAAAGCGTTTGGCCCATTCAAACTCATTATCGACGATTGGTGAACTGGCAGCAAGTATAGCGCATGAAATTAGAAATCCCATGACGACTTTGAAAGGGTTTGTCCAGTTACTTAAGATTTCTGCAACTGCGGATACGATGAAATACCTTTCCGTTATCGATGAAGAAATCGATAGGATGGAGTCTATATTGAGCGAAATGCTTATCCTATCAAAGCCTGGATTGAATGAAAAAACGACATTCTCCTTGGGCGTGCTGGTCGCAGATATGATTGAGGTTGTCTATCCAAAAGCCTTGATGGATGGAATTACAATAACACAAAAAGAAAATATACTTAAAGATTCATTGATTGTCGGTGATTCTGATAAAATTAAACAAGTTCTTCTTAATCTGTTCAAAAATGCAATGGAAGCAATGACTCCTGGAGGGAATCTTTCAATTTTTGTAAACCTGGACAGCCCTGGAAAAGTTGTTTTGGGGGTTTCAGATACCGGTAAAGGAATGGATAAACGTCAATTAAAGCAAGTCTTTTTGCCATTCTTCACCACTAAGTCAGATGGGTCGGGACTCGGATTACCATTTGTTTTGAAAAACATCGAAGAACATGGTGGAACGGTTATAGTTGAGAGTGAAGTAGACATTGGAACGACCTTCATCGTAACATTCCCATCGGCAATCGGACATGCCTCGGTGACAGATACAGCTAAAAAAAGAGTGCTCTCTCTGTAAGTAAAGGTACGAAACGTCTTCTTGGTTTTTTGACATGAAGACGTGTTTGCCGTTATAATGAGGGCGACTATTGAGCGTAATTATAGAAGGGGCACTGCATTATGACAAAAGATACAGAACGGGCACTGAAATTATTTATTGTTCTTTCAAGGGCGAGTAAGGTGATTTTGGAAGAAGCGCATAAAACGAGTGAAAAGCATGGGCTTAATCCAACTGAATTCGCCGTTCTTGAATTGCTTCACCACAGGGGGAGACAGCCCATCCAGAAGATTGGGCAGAAAATCTTACTTCGAAGTGGTTCGATGACTTACGTTGTCGATAAGCTTGAAAAAAGAGGGTTATTGGAACGCGTCTTTTGTGAAGAAGATAAGCGGGTGACATATATGTCGATTACTCAGGACGGCGTCAATTTAATGACATCTATCTTCCCGGAGCATGCGAATAATATCGAATCTATCATGTCCTCCCTTTCCACTGAAGAACAAGACCAGGCAATTGAATTAGTGCGGAAATTAGGTCTTTCGGTAAAGAACTTATCGTGAAACGCAGTAACTCGTCTAACGGGTGCTGCGTTTTTTTAGTGCATAGGAATATATATAATTCTTTACCTATGAATTGCCTTTGAAAGGCGATTCCCCCCCGCTGAGACTCGAACGCTTTTGTTACAATTAAAAAGAGCCAAATGGATGGTTATCCATTTGACTCTTGATAGTCGTCCATTATTTAGGAACGATTGTTTCAGCCATACGAAGGAATTGCTCGAAATATTCTTCTTTTGGAGAATCGTAGATTGTAAGTTTAACCACCATATTGTCACGTTCGAAAATAATTCCCGTAATAGATGCAGTTTCAGCTTTTATGGCCAGAACTTTTGCATTTTCAATGCCTTCAGCTATAGGGATTGACTTCTCATCTAGTACTTCAATTGGAGCGCTACCATCCCCTGATGCTTCAAGTACAGAAATCATGTTTTCGGCTAAGTAGTCATATGTGCCGTCTTCCTTAGCTACCGTCTCGATGCGCATAAACACTGCTTCATTGTCTGCTGAAATTAGGCTGTCCTTACCAGGTTCTTCGCTTAATAATGAATAGTCAGGCAGTACAGAAATAGCGTAACTTTGTTCATCGCTTTCCATTAGGTCTGCATTTTTCATTATGTCCTCTTGAACTTCATCAACCTCATCAACTTCTGTATCCGGTTCCTTGCCTTCAGTGACTGTTTCTTTGTCTACGTTTTCAACCACATCCGCTGATCCATTTGTACTTTCTGGTTCCTTGTCGGTACTTGTACCACAAGCGGTAAGTAATAAAGTGGTCGCGATTGCTGCGTATAAAAGACTCCATCTGCTTTTCATCGTAAACCCCTCCTTGGTTAAATTTGACGTCTGAGACGCCGTAATGTTTCATTATATATAAGTTGAATAAATGAATGCCTATATAAACTGAGTGAAGGCGCCTTACAAGAGATAGCCTCCCGCCGTAGCCAATTCAATGGGATTCTTTATTACAACAGATATAGAACTTAGTTTATTGAATCTTTTATAGTGTGCCTTAAAATTAGTATAACGTAAAGTCTTTTCTATTGCTGACCATTTGAAGTTGTCGGAATATGTCGTAAGTTAAACCACTTATTATGAGAGTATTCCTGTATAATAAAAGTTAGCTATGTGTTAATCCATGGAGGGATTATTTTGGAGTGGACTTTAGAAGAAGAAATTGAATTATTACGCGAAGAGATGATGAAAGCAGCGACTGAAAAAGGACTGACTGCTGCTGAAACGATAGAATTCAGCAGAAGGCTTGATAATCTCATGGATCAATACGCAGGGCTAAAAAAAGGCTGATAACGAAGTAATAGGGTATTGCTCCTATTACTATCTTTGAAGAAGGAAGCCACTTATAGAATTGCTCAAAAAAACAAGGAAAATATTTTGCGAACAATGTTTAATAATCAAGAAAAGAGGGGAAATTAAGATAGAACACAGCAACATTCTCATTTCCCCCTTTTGAGGGCGGATCCCTATTACAGGGTTCCGTCCTCCTTTTTTTGATCAAAAATAGAAATGAATGATGGAAAAATACAAATACTTTGGTAGGATAAAAGATAATACGATTTTCAACCTCATTCAGCTGGGGCTAAGCCCTGCCGGATGAAGGCAATTTAAGTACGCCGATGTGCATTTGATAAAGGGGGAATTGAAATGGAAGTCAAAAAGATCGCATTTCTTGGGACAGGTGTTATGGGTGTAAGCGTCGTTAACCACCTTTTAGACAGTAATTATGAAGTGGCCATATATACACGCACAAAAGAAAAGGCAAGGACTCTAATAGATGCAGGTGCTGTTTGGATGGATACAGTTGCTGCAGCGGTGAAGGATGCGGAATTAGTTTTCACGATGCTAGGTTATCCGGGGGATGTTGAAGAAGTTTACTTTGGAGAGGGTGGTATTTTCTCAACTGGTAAGGCAGGTCAGATTCTCATTGATATGACGACTTCTAGCCCAGCACTGGCGATACGTATTGCGAATGCTGGTGCTAAGTTGCAGATGGCGACAATTGACGCACCCGTTTCTGGGGGAGACATTGGCGCGAAGAATGGGACGTTGTCAATTATGTGTGGCGGCGAAGAAGAAGTATTCAATGCCATTACACCGGTTTTAGCGGTTTTTGGAAAACAAATTGTTTATCAGGGTCTGGCAGGCTCCGGGCAGCATGCAAAAATGTGCAATCAAATTGCCATCGCGACGAATATGATTGGGGTTTGCGAAGCGCTGGTCTATGCTGAAAAAGCAGGGTTGGATCCTGAAACTGTGCTGAAGTCTATATCGACAGGTGCGGCAGGCTCATGGTCATTGTCGAATTTGGCACCGCGAATGTTAGATGGGGATTTTGAACCTGGATTTTATGTTAAGCATTTCATGAAAGATATAAACATCGCGCTAGCAGAAGCTGAAGCGATGAACCTATCACTTCCAGGTCTACAACTTGCAAGTGAAATGTATAAGAAACTTGTTGAAAAAGGATTTGGCGACCAAGGGACACAAGTCCTGTATAAAAGTTATTAATAAAGCTAAATAATTATAGAAATAAGCCGAAAATAGAAGTAAGTGTTCAATTAAATTAATTAAGTGCTATATATGTTGACCAGATGAATACCTAAATAAACCGAGCGAAGGAGCCTTACAAAGGGTAGCCGAAGTGGATTCAATGGGATATTTATATACTATTATTAAAATGTAGGAGCTGAGTAGGTGAATACAATCAAATCGGATGTAGTAACATATGAAGTCTTTGAATTTGTAGAGTTTCAAGTAGGAAATAGTAATTTTGGACTTGGCATTCAGCATGTACGTGAAATTATTCAACCCGTTCCGGTTACTGTATTACCGCATTCACACCCGTATATTGAAGGAATCATACAATTACGAGGAGAAGTACTTCCTGTCATCGATTTGAAGAAAGTAACAGGAAATGCAACTATCAATAATAGTGATGAATCCAAATATATCGTCGCTGAATTCGACGGGACAACAGTGGTCTTAGATGTGACGGCTGTTACCCAAATCCAGCGTATCAATTTTACGGATATTGAACCTGCTTCCGATATGTATACGGGAAATAAAGTACCTGTTTCCGGAGTTATCAAGCGTGATAACGGAATGATTCTTCTCGTTGATTTTGAAAAAGTAATCGCGGAGCAAATTAAGTAATATAAGAAAAAACGGGCTATTCCCGCTGGTAGCCAGCAGGAATAGCCCGTTTTTTTAAAATAAGAAAGTATAAGTTTATCACCAAGAGCGGTACTCGAGCGACTTTCTTATTGTCTAGACTCCAGCGCTTGTCGGGGCTACCAAGGCGCTTGCGCTTTTCTATTTACCATCCAAATAAGATGAACGGAAATTTTGTGAATCCTGAATGCTATGAATAGACTTTTTTTGTAGTGTTTTTTTCTTCTCGGGTATTATCGGGTGTGTGGGCCCCACATATTTGGAAAGAAGCTCGCGCGCTGTTTTCAAGCTCATCCGTTCTTGAGGGTTGCGAGAAGTTGGATCTTGTTGTCCGAGGTGTGGAAGAGTATTAAAGTCTTCTTTTTCTGGGATTGTATGAAAGAGGAATTCGTCACATCGGACGAGGACCGTGGAGTGTTGCTTGCTGAATTTTGGATTGTCGACAAAATGCAATCCGATTTTTTCGGCAATGCCCGAACTAAGCAGCTTGTCTATCGCCATCTTTTTTAAGGCGTAAAGTTGTCTATTGTCAGGTGCTGTTTTGGCATGTCGATTTACCGTGTAGATGGCAATTGCCAATTGACGGATGGAATGCTTGTTTTTCAAAATTGGCCTCCTTCATTGGCAGATTGAATGGTTACATATATTTCATATAATACCAAGAATGAAAGAATTGTACAACTTCAGATCTAAAAGGTAGTGAAAACACTGATTCTTCCGAAATATGCATTATGCTAATATAATAATTATATTTATTTATTCGATACATACTTTTTCGATATAAGTACAATCTATTTGTGATCAACTATAAAATACTTGGGCGATTGATGCATATTTACCTGGATTAATCGATAAAAGTTTGGATAAATGCATAACAAACGGAGGCACACATGAGAAACGTTAAGATTGAAGACCGTTTAGAAAAAGTTGTAGAATCATATATTTTGAACCACTCCTTTAAGATGACCATATTTGTCGAGAAAAATGAGCAAGGTAAATTTGATGTGCTTTACGCTAACTCATTGGCGATACAATACTTTTCGACTGAAATCGAACAATCGGCTGCTAGTTTTTTTGGTGATTTATGGATTCCCATTAAACGCAGGATGCGGAAATTACAAAATCATTCTGATTTTACGACTGAAATCCAATCGATACGAGGTGGGGTGGGCGTATTATTTGAATTGGATTTTCAACGTCATACCGAAGAGTTTGAACGAGAAATTATCATCATTGAATTGCGTGAACGGCTAGATACCGTAACTGTAAGGAAGTCGCAGTCGGAGTTACAACATAAATATAATTCCGTCATTGAACATAATCTTGACCCAATCATAACCATCGATCAAAACTTTAAAATTATTTACGCGAATCGAGCCGTTCATTTAGGTTTCGGCTATCGATTCAAGGAACTCTCTGGCCGTTCAATTTTGAATCTTTCCGGGGAGGATAACATAAAAGCATTTAAGCTCTTCTTGTCCCGCGCACTTGCGGGGGAATCAATTGAGATGGAAGATTCAACTATTTTTCATAAAAAAGGATATTTATTACCCGCGTATTTGAAGGCAATTCCCGTCTTGATTAATGGAGAGGTAGAAGAAGTTCAACTAATTGTACGGGATACATCTATTCATCAGAAAAATAATGAAAAACTTCTATTCCTGTCTTATCATGATCATTTGACGGGTTTGTGGAATCGTCAGGCGATGAAAGAACACTTTACGGAGGATTCTCTAAACGCCTTGCAAAGAGAAACAAGACTGTCTTTCGTCCATTTAGGTCTTGATCGATTCAAATTAATAAATGAATCACTTGGCCATAATGGTGCGGACGAAATATTAAAAATGGTTGCGGAACGATTAAAAATAATCTGTCCTGCATCCGCCAGGTTGTATCGCAATGGCAGCGATGAATTTATCGTCTCATTGCAAAATCATTCTGTGCTGAAGACAGAGAAGTTTGCACAACAGTTATTGAATGATTTTGGAAAACCATTTTATCATAATCATCAGGAGTATTTCATTTCTGCATCCATCGGAATTGCTGTTTATCCTGAAGATGGAAAAACACTTGAGAATCTACTAAGGAAGTCGGAACAAGCGCTAACCTTTGTGAAAGATCGTGGCCGCTCGCATTATCGTTTCTATCAAGAAGCGATGAATTCTACCTTCCCGGATGAAGCACTGATGGAATCGCATTTACGCAGGGCGATTGAGTTAAATGAATTGACGATTCACTATCAACCACAAGTCGATTTGAAAACGGGGCATATTAGTAGTTTCGAAGCGCTTCTTAGATGGAATAATGGCAAATTTGGGTTTGTATCACCGGCGCAATTCATCCCCATTGCTGAAGATTCAGGGCTTATACATGGAATTGGTGATTGGGTATTAAACCAAGTATGTAAACAGTTGAAAGAGTGGCAGGATAAGCAGTTCAAAGCTGTTAGGATAGCTGTGAATATATCGCCAAAGCAATTTAGAATGGAAAACTTTGTCGATAAATTGAAAGAGAAGATTTCTTACTACGACATCTTACCGTCATCCCTTGAAGTGGAAATTACGGAGGGAGCATTGACGATAATAGATGAGACTTTAGCAACATTAAATGAACTAAAGAAAATCGGGATTTTCATCTCCGTCGATGATTTTGGAACGGGTTATTCATCACTTAGTTATTTGAAGCAATATCCAATCGATATCATTAAAATCGATCGTTCATTTATAAAAGATATTGAATTTGATGTGAAAAACAAAGCAATAGCGAAGACAATTATTAATCTAGCCCACAGTCTTGGGATGGAAGTAATTGCTGAAGGCGTAGAGAAGGATTTACAAGCGATGATTCTACTTGAAGCTAAATGCCAGAAGGCGCAAGGCTTTTTGTACAGTAAGGCAGTTCCTGTAGAGGAAATTGTAGAAAAGTATTTATGAAGTAATCGTATAAACGGACAACTGAAAAAATTCGGTGTCCGTTTTTCGTTGTGAGGTTACTTTTGTTCTCGTAACGAACTTGATAACATGTTACAATTATGAGTGAGTATTCATTCATTATAAGAGGGGGAATTGTTGTGTTTGAGGGAAAAGTCATAATTGTAACAGGTGGATCGAATGGGATGGGGAAATACATGGCGAAGAAATTTGCCGATGAAGGTGCACAAGTCGTAATTACGGGTAGAGATATAGATAGGTTAAATGTGGCTCAGGAAGAAATTGGGGATCATGCACATCCATTCCAGATGGATGTAAGGAATGTTGAATCAGTTGCAGCGTTAGTCGCTTTCACGGATGAAAAGTTTGGCCGAATTGATGGATTAGTAAATAATGCGGCTGGAAATTTCATCGTTAAAGCAGAAGATTTATCACCAAACGGCTGGAAGTCTGTTATCGATATTGTACTAAATGGCACATTTTATTGCTCCAGCGCAGTTGGAAAGTACTGGATTGAGAAAGGTCAAAAAGGATCGATATTGAATATGCTTGCAACGTATGCATGGGATGCAGGCGCGGGTGTCATTCATTCCGCGGCAGCTAAAGCAGGTGTTATGTCGTTAACTCGAACTTTAGCAGTTGAATGGGGAAGTCAATATGGAATCCGTGTGAATGGTATTGCGCCGGGTCCGATTGAACGTACAGGCGGCGCAGAAAAGTTATGGGAGTCTAATGAAGCAGCTAAGCGCACACTTGAATCGATTCCTTTGGGTCGTCTTGGGAAGCCGGAAGAGATTGCAGAACTGGCGGCATTCATTATGTCAGATAAGGCGTCCTACATGAATGGAGAAATTGTGACGCTCGACGGCGGACAATGGCTTAATAAATCCCCGTTTTAAGGATAAATGTTGTCGTTTTGCACATCCTACTCTCAAAAGGAGAGATAAGTTTGGATGTATGGACAGTTCCATTTATTATCGTTGTTTTGGTCATTTGTATAATCAGCTTTATCGCCGTAAAGAAATGGAACAAGGTGACCGTTGTTGTTGATGGACAGGATGATCAGATTTCGGGTCCGATTGAAGAGCACCCATTTACATTGAATCCGATTATTTGGATTGTCCTTGTAGCTGTATTTTTCATTGGAATTGTCATTTTTTATTACGCTGCCTCTTCTTAACAGAAGGGGTTTTCTTTTTCATTTTCAAGGATAGAAAGTCCTTCTTATGATATGATAGATATGTAGTTTTAAGGTGAAAAGCATAGCTACAGAAGGAGTAGATTTACATGATTTCTATAAACAATAGGGATTTTCTTTTCACACCGATAGCGGATTTTATCATTTCGTCTGAAAAAGTTGCGCATGTTCAGGTTGGAAATAATGCAGAGCACGCCCTCCTTGTACTAACAAAAACAGGTTATTCAGCTATACCGGTCCTTGATGCGAAATATCGTTTAAAAGGGTTGCTCAGTATGGGGATGATTACTGATTCTATTTTGGGACTTGAACGTATTGAATATGAACGTCTTGACGATTTAAAAGTTGATGAAATTATGCAAACTGATTTGCCATCCATAAAAACGACGGATCGATTCCAAAAAGGGCTCGATTTATTAATTGACCATACATTTCTTTGTGTGACGGAAGAAGACGGCACATTTGCAGGCATATTAACACGAAGAGTAATAATGAAACAATTTAAAAGGTATATTTACTCGGTTGAATAATTGTTTTGGTTAAATTGTGGGCTCCTAAATGGGGCCCTTTTCTGTTTAAAGGAGAATCTAGACTGTGAAAAATAATAAAATTACGAATCGCCCACTTGTGCTCATTTCTGTCATGTTGGCAATGTTTGTTGGTGCGGTGGAAGCGACGATTGTGACTACAGCAATGCCCTCAATTGCTTCGGACCTTGGTGGTTTTTCAAGATATAGTTGGATTTTTTCTTCTTATTTACTGATGAGTACAGTTACTGTACTCATTTATGGGAAATTGGCGGACTTATTTGGCCGAAAACCAATTTTGTTTATTGGATTGACGATATTTCTTATTGGGTCTATATTATGTGGTTTTGCAGTTTCGATGGAGCAGTTAATTGTATTTAGGTTACTTCAAGGCCTCGGTGCGGGTGCCGTAATGCCGATTGCTACTACGATTGTAGGCGATATATATACGACGGAAGAACGGGCGAAAGTCCAAGGGTATTTATCTAGTGTATGGGGAATTTCAGCTGTATCAGGTCCCGTTATTGGTGGGCTGATTGTTCACTATATGAATTGGAAGTTTGTTTTCTGGGTGAATGTGCCGCTTGGAATACTTGCAATGGTCGGTATCTATCTGTTTCTACATGAACCAAAGCGGGAGAAAAAGGTTTCGATTGATTATAAAGGTGCCTTCCTCCTTACGTTATCGTTATCCACTATTTTATACTGGCTTGTTGAAGGTGGTCAGGCATTCGGTCGCTTGTCGTTTTACAGTATCACCCTCGTTATTGTAGGACTCGGGTCGTTAGCGTTATTTGTTAGGGTCGAACGACAAGCAATAGATCCAGTAATGCCATTTGCATTGTGGAAAACCCCCGTTATATTGTATGCGAATCTTGTTTCGTTAACGACAGGGGTCATATTGATTGGAGTTTCCTCTTATTTGCCGACATTCGTTACAGGTGTTATGGAACAGCCGGCGATAATTGCTGGATTCACCCTGACAGCAATGTCTATCGGATGGCCGATTGCATCCTCTGTTGCAGGTCATTTGTTAATCCGCTACGGTACGTTTCATGTATCTTTTGCAGGTGGGTTATCACTCATATTTGGAACAACCTTATTTGTCATGATGGACGCTGGGTCAGGACCTTGGTGGGCTGCGATTGCAAGCTTTTTTGTGGGCGTTGGCATGGGACTGACAAGTACATCGTTCACCGTCACAATCCAAGGGGCGGTTCCAAGAGAGAAGCGAGGATCAGCGACGGCTGCCAATATGTTCATGCGGAATTTCGGGAATACGGTAGGGGCGGCATTATTTGGCGCGATTTTAAATGGCATGTTAATGGCCCGGTTCAAAAAGGATGATTTGAATTATAGTTTAGATGATGTCAATTTACTTCTGACGGATGAAATGAGAAAAACGATACCTGCAACAAAAGTACAGCTGTTACAAAATGCGCTCGATGGCTCGTTGCAATGGGTGTATATTACTGTAGCCATTTTTGCTGTTATCAGCTTGCTCTTTATATTAAAAATTCCACGTGGAAAGGGGTATTTGAATGACAACGACAGAACTTGAAATCATTAAAGCATTAGCAGAAGAAGGGAATATGCGAAAAGCTGCAGAGCGACTTTTTTTATCGCAACCGGCACTTTCTCAGCGGCTACAATCAATTGAAAAGGAATGGGGAACGTTATTGTTCATCCGCTCGCAGAAAGGTCTTGAGCCGACGCCAGCGGGAGAATTGATCATCGGCTATGCACGTGAAGCGATTATAAAACGTGAAGAAACGTTTGAAATGATTGCATCGATGGCGGACAAAGTGCACGGCACATTGAAAATTGCATGTGCATCCATCGTAGGGCAGACGTGGTTGCCTCAAGTATTGAAAGAGTATGTTGAAATGTATCCAGATGCCAAAATATCGCTGATAACGGGATGGAGTTCAGAAATTGTCAAAGCACTATATGAAGGAGAAGCTCATGTTGGAATTGTTCGGGGCCAGGTAGATTGGAAGAGTAAAAAAACGTATTTATTCCGAGACCATCTCTATTTAGTAGACCGTGAAATTACGTCAATCGAAGAATTGAAAGATACGACTCGTCCATTTATTCAATTCAAGAGTGACTCGAATTACCATATGGAAATTCAGCGTTGGTGGCAGCGTCATTTCGACCAAAATCCGGGGCGTCAAATTACAGTCGATCAGATTGAGACTTGTAAGCAACTGGCGTTAAATGGGATTGGTTATGCGATATTACCGTCAATTACGCTGACCGGTGATGAAGATGTCAATAAAATGCCGCTTTTGAACAATGAAGAGGAATTTGAGTTAACCCGAGATACATGGTTAATCGGCTATGAATCTTCGTTTGCACTAAAACAAGTGGATGCATTTACACAAATTGTCCAAAGTCATGCTGAAAGATTACAAAAAGATTACAATTATTGAGAAATAAAGGAACTTTAGGTTGTCTCGTTCGTACTAATAGATGAGAACAATTAGTCTACTGATAGATTTCTATTCAGCATGACAGGAGGAAATTAGTATGTGGAAAAAGTTCGCGGTAATGTTGGTTTTGTTTGTTGGAATGATTGTCTTCATTCCAGCTGTCAATGCTCTTGCAGCTCCGGATCTGAAAGTGAGTGTTACGGCAGGCATTGACGGTAAAGCAAAGGAAGGAAAAGGTGCTCCAGTAGTAATTGTGATTGAGAACAGTGGAACTGCATTTAGCGGGGATCTTGTAATCGACGTTCCGAGTTACTTTACGACAGGAAGTGGGGAAGCAATCCCTGTTGATATCGGTGCAGGGGAGACCAAAACGATTTCGCTTGTCATCCCGAATATGACTGATATGAACAATATGTATGGGGGAATGTCGAACACGAAAACTATTTACCTATACGAGGGCGGATGGGAAAAAGGGAAAGAAGTTGTACATAAAGGAGCACAAACATTAACGACGACCATGTTTTACGATGATTCGAAATTCATCGTAACGTTTACGGATAATCCGGATCGTCTTGGGGCTTTGAAAACTAGCCGAATTTTGAATGCTTCTACTAGTCAAATTATTAGTGCGTCGAAAATGGGTGAACCAAATTTCCCGGAAGAAGCGGCAGGATGGGGAGCGGCTGATTTTATCATCATCGATGAGTATCCGCTTGCCGATTTATCTGAAAAGAAACAGAATGCGTTGATAGGATGGGTTCGTTCAGGAGGCATCTTAGTAATCGGAGGTTCTGATAACGTGAAAGCGGAGACGGGTGTCTTTTCAGATCATTTGCCTTTGACGTTGAAAGCAAGTTCTGAAGCGAATCCTGAAGTTTTGAATAAGTGGGCGGGAACAAAAGGATTTGAAGGCACAATCCCTTCCTATTTAACAGCATTAAATCCGGGTGCATCGTCTCTACTTGAAGATGAAGGAAATGTCCTCGTTGCCTATTCCAAGTTGGGCCAGGGGCAAATCGTCCAAACGGCTTTTTCAGTCGGCGATGACCCAATTGCTAAAATGGTTGGAATGCCGGCGTTCTGGGGGACATTATTCGATGCGACGGGACATTCAAATCAATGGGGACAGAATCCTTATGACAGTCCGAATAATGCAATTGTCCATACGGTAGCTAGCACCAATGAATTGTTTCCTTCATTCAAAGTATCTACGCCATTAATTTTCGGAATAATTATATTTTATATTATTCTTATTATACCAGTGCTTTACTTTATCCTTAAACGGAAAGACAAACGAGAATATGCGTGGTGGATTATTCCATCCATTGCGATACTGGCGTCCATTGCCATATTTGCATACGGAGCGAAAGATCGAATTGGAAGAGCACAAATTCAACATTCCGCAATTTTAAATGTTGAACAGGATGGTAGTTTGACAGGGTATTATGTGGAGTCAATCCTAACCAATAAAGCTGGGAACTTTACATTTACTGCACCTGTTGAAACAACGCTTGGTGCTTCGTTGCCAAATAATGATCCTTTCAGGTCTTCTCAAGCGACTATCCATAAACAAGCAATTGTTGAAAAGGACGCAGCAGGTACGACAATGCATCTTCGAAATATTGGCTATTGGAATGTAGGGACAGTGTACGGAGAAACCAGGATCGAAAAGCAAGGGAATTACGAAATCCAATTAAATGTAACGGATAAAAAATTGACGGGTTCAGTGACAAATGGATTTCCGTTTGCATTGAAGGATGTATCGATTTGGTCGGGAACAAAACTGATTCCAATCGGTGATCTTGGACCGGGGGAAACTGCCCAAGTGGATGAAACGCTAAAAACCTCTACGTTGCTTCCGAGAAAATCGATGTTCAATTCGTATATGAATCCTGCACCAGTCAATATGGATGATTTAACGAAGATGAGGAAAGATAGCGTTCTCTCATTTGCCGGTGATTATATGAACAAGACTTCGAGTCCAGCCGTAATTGGTTATACAGATACACAGATTGTTCCTATTGAACTTCTTAAAGTAAAACCTTCAGTGTCAGCATTGACGATGCTCGTTCAAACAGCAATGGTAGACGTGACGTTGACTGATGTGTTTACAGTTGAACCAGAGATGATGGAGATGTCGATGCTGTCAGAGGATGGACAGTTTCAGCCTGATTCACAGGGATATGGTACGGATGAATATTACTTTAATGAGGCCGTGTACAATCAAACATGGCAATTACCAGCAGGGTTAATCGGAAAGAACATGAAATGGACATCGCTGGAACTATCGAAAATACAAAAAAAACTATATGATGTCAGCATATTAAATGTGCGATCGGGTCAATACGAGCAGTCAGAGTCTGGGAAATTGGTGAAGACGGAAAATGTAAACGACTATATAACGCCTGATGGAAAAGTTGTTGTCCGAATCATTTTTCATGATGAAAAGAATGGTAATCAAGGCCGTGCTCCTATGCTGAAGCTGAATGGGGAGGTGTCGCAATGATAGAGATAAAAGGACTTACAAAGAAGTACGGCCAATTCAAAGCGCTTGATAATTTGAATTTGACGTTGAGTGAAGGAACAGTTTTTGGGTTTGTTGGTGCGAACGGCGCTGGGAAATCGACGACATTCCTCATTCTTGCGACCTTATTACAACCGACTGCGGGGGACGTTTTCATCGACGGAGTGAATATCCGGAAGAATCCGGAGGCAGTTCGTAAAATGATTGGCTATATGCCTGACTTTTTTGGTGTCTACGATCAGCTAAAGGCGGACGAGTACCTGGACTTTTACGGTGCGAGCTATGGCATTCCTGAAGCGGAGCGGCAAAAGCTTATTCCGCAATTGTTGGAACTCGTCAACCTGTCACATAAGCGTCATGCGTACGTAGATCTTTTGTCGCGGGGGATGAAGCAGCGGCTTTGCTTGGCGCGCAGTCTTATCCATGATCCTAAAGTGCTTATTCTTGACGAACCTGCATCTGGACTGGATCCGCGTGCACGTGTTGAGATGAGAGACATTCTAAAAACATTGAAAAAGATGGGCAAGACGATTTTAATTTCATCACATATTTTGCCTGAACTGGCGGAAATGTGTGATGAAATTGGGGTAATTGATAATGGTCGTCTCATCGCACACGGCTCTGTTGCCGAAATTCAAGATAAGCTGCGCGGAGAAAGAGTTATTACAGTCCGTTTGGCTGGATCGCTCGATAGCACAATCGCATTTTTCGAAGAAGATCCGTACGTGTCAAATATCGAACAGTTGGATGCTAATGATGGCGTCAGATTTTCATATAAAGGGACGGAAGAAGACCAGGTCCAATTGTTGAAGCAAGCGATCACGAATAATGTTCCAATCCTTTCATTCATGGAGCACGTGACCAATCTGGAGGATGTGTTCATGGAAATTACGAAAGGAGCCGATTAATATGAAGATGAATTTCAATAATCCGGTTCTCTTTAAAGAATTGAAACTAAGGTTCCGCTCACCAAAAAGTTTCGTTGGTATCCTATTCTACTTGATAGCAATGTGTATTTTTGTTTTTGGTTTCATCTTTGCGACAATGACGATGTCAGGGACGTCTTATTTCAGACCTAGTGAAAGTTTCATCTTGTTTGGGTTGTTAGCATTTATCCAACTAGGACTTGTGTTATTCATCACTCCGGGTTTGACGGCTGGAGCAATTAGTTCGGAAAGGGAAAAACAAACGCTGTCAATTTTATTGACGACATCACAAAGTTCATTTCAAATTATTTCAGGAAAGTTGTCGTCATCAATCGCATTCCTGTTGCTGCTCATTGTGGCGGGATTACCGGTCTATAGTTTAGTATTCCTATTCGGCGGTATCTCTCCATTGGACTTTGTTAAAGTGTTCTTTTTCTTATTTGTAACGCTTCTTGCAATCGGCAGTGTAGGTGTTATGTTCTCCACGCTTATTCGCCGGACGATTGTTTCGATGATTGCAACGTATGGAACAATGCTGTTTCTATCGGTCGTCACTGGGTTCATATTCTTGATTGTTATGCAAATGATAGAGTTCAATCACATGGGAACAGGTACGCCGCCAACTTCAATGCTTGGGCATATTCTGGCGTCAATTAATCCTGCAATCCTCTTCGCATCATTCCTTTCGACAGGAATGGGGGATAGCATTTCGGAAATGACGCAAGTGAAATTTCCGATTTGGATAGGCTATCTTATTTTCTATTTGTCACTAACGGTTATTTCACTATTTATTTCAGTAAAGAAATTGCGTGTTAATATGAAACGTTCAAAATAATAGGGAGGTGGGCGAATGGAAAAGAAATCAGTATTAAAGAAATATGTGCTGGCTACTCTGTACCGGCTACGTTTTGAAAAAGCCATCTATACGGTGCAGACTGGAATGTTTGCTGCCGCCCTTTTCGCGGTCCTTTTAGTTGTCGCTTCTCGACTATTTGTCCTTCCTTATTATGGACGTATCGCGCTTATCGGTGCAGTATTGCTACTCATTGCGACAATCGTTTTCATTATCTACAAAAGATATAACAACGCTGAAGCGGTAAGGCAGCTTGATGAATTTATGCCAGATAATCTTCTTATAACAGCGATGGATATCAAGGTCAATGAAACTCATCTTGCTCCTGCTATTATCATTGCAGCCGAGTCGAAAGTGGCGGTTGCTTTTGAGCAATTTAAAAAAAGGGAGAAACGGTATGTAAATCCAAAGATGCTAGGTGGATTCATTATTATATCTGCTTGTCTTGCCCTATTAATCACGTTTCCCTCTGAAGCGCAGTTAGAAGCGGGAGCGATTGAACAGGAAAAAAAGATTATTGAAGAGATGCAAAAAGATGTGCAGGAATTGATTAAAAAAGAAGAATTACCCGAAGTGAAAAAGGAATTGCAGGAACTCGCTGAAAAGCTTTTGGAAGCGGAAACGTCGGAAGAAGCGTTGAAAGAACTTGTTAAGAAACAGAAGGAATTACGATTAAAAGAACAGCGTCTAGCAGACAAAAAAGAGTTAGCTAAGACATCTGGTGATCCAACCAAATCGTTAAGCGAGGCGGAAGAAAAAGAACTTAGTGAGCTTATGGAACTTACGGATAAACTTGCGCAAAATGCAGGTGAAGCACATAGTGCGTTGAATGAAATCGGTAAAGCACCTGCATTACCCGCCCTTGCAAGCTCAGGGAGTAGCTCTTCAGCAACAGAGGGTGATACTAAAACTGGGACATCAGAAGGTGAAGGCCAAGGGGAAGGTCAAGGCGAAAGTGAAAGTGAAGGCGAAGGGGAAGGCGAAGGGGAAGGCGAAGGGGAAGGCGAAGGGGAAGGTCAAGGTCAAGGTCAAGGTCAAGGTCAAGGTCAAGGTCAAGGTCAAGGTCAAGGTCAAGGCCAAGGTCAAGGTCAAGGCCAAGGCCAAGGACAAGGACAAGGCCAAGGACAAGGCCAAGGAGGAACCGGTGCTGGCAAAGGTTCGGGAGGAAGGAGTCTTCTTTCAATCCCGAATGACCGTGTAGGGGAAAAAGGGAATTCGTCCGTTGTTGGAGGGGACCTTGGTGAAGGGAGTTTCATCGAGGAACGAGAAACAGAAGGTCCAGTTGAAAAAGGAACAATTCGACCTTATAAAGAAGTTGTTGGAGATTATAAAGATTCTTACCTGAAGAGTACGGATAAGATGAAGTTGCCGCCAGATTTGCAGCACATCCTCTCTGATTACTTTTCCTCAATCGAATGAAGACAGAATGGGAGTGTACGTATGCCATTTACACCAGAGCAGTTTGAAGAAATGAGTGGGAAACTAGGATTAGTTAAAGAGGAAATCGGTAAATTCATCGTCGGACAACAGGAAGCGGTCGAGTTTTCTATCTATTCGATTTTGGCAGATGGGCACGCACTATTGGAAGGGTTGCCCGGACTTGGGAAGACAATGCTAATTAGAACGATTTCAGAAGTGCTCGATTTGTCATTTTCACGGATTCAATTTACGCCTGATTTAATGCCGGCCGATATAACGGGGACAAGCATTTTGGAACGAAATGAAGAAGGAATGCAGCGCTTCGCTTTTAAAGAAGGTCCGATTTTTAGCCAGATGGTATTGGCGGATGAAATTAACCGAGCTACTCCGAAAACACAAAGTGCCTTGCTTGAAGCGATGGGCGAAAAAACGGTGACGGTACTTGGAGAGACGAGACAAATGGCACGTCCGTTTTTCGTTCTTGCAACGCAGAATCCGATTGAGATGGAAGGAACTTATCCATTGCCGGAAGCACAGATGGACCGTTTTCTTTGTAAAATAATTTTACCGTATCCAGCGAAATCAGAACTGAAGGAAATTATTCTGCGTACAACGGGACCGCGACTTATCGAAATTCAAAAAGTAATGGATGCGGAAGAAATCGTAATGGCGCAAGAAATGGTCAAAGAAGTTGTTATTGCGGATGAAATGATTAATTACGCGGTCGATTTGGTTTCAGCAACCCACAACAACAACAACGGTTCAACCGATGACTGGGCAAAATATGTTCAGTACGGAAGCGGACCAAGGGGACTTCAGTCAATTATTAGACTCGCCAAAGCGCGTGCGCTTGTGTCAGGTCGTTATCATGTATCCATTGCGGATATTAAAACAGTTGCTAAACCTGCGTTACGTCATCGTATTCTCATCAATTATGAAGGGGAAGCAGAGGGCGTTGACGTTGACGATCTGATCGTTAAATTGCTTGAAGAAGTACGTCAAGGAGCATCGGTGCAATGAACGGTGAACTGTTTCCTAATGGGTTAGCGAAAAGGCTTGGTGCATTATCAATTGTTTCTCGGTCGGGCCGTCTGGGACATCATAAAGGGACGCATCGTTCAAGGAAGACCGGTTCTTCCCTTGATTTCTCTGATTTCAGGGAATACCATCCGGGTGATGATTTGCGCCATATCGACTGGAATGTCTATGCACGAACGGACAAGCCTTACATTAAGCAGTTTCTTGATGAACAAGAGATGCGTATCCATATTTTACTCGATCCGACGAAGTCAATGGGGGCAGAGGGAAAGTGGAATTATGCCCGTCAACTGGCAATTGCGCTCGGGCAATTAGCGCTTAAAAGTGGAGATACACTATCGTTTTCCACGTGGACTGATGGGCAGGATACCTTTTTTAGAAAGAAAGGTGCTGCGCATCGTGCTTCAGTGACGAAATTCATTTCGGCGATTGAAGATCCGGGATCAACAGAAAATTTCACGGACCGAGCACTTGCATCTATTCCAAAAGCAGTAACGGTGTTGTTCATCCTGACAGATGGACTTGAAGAAGTAGGAAAGTGGGAACATCTTTTCCGCCGTCTGCCAGGAATTTGCGGTGACGTACGTGTTGTAACGATTCATTCGAAAGTGGAAGAAGCTCCAAATTACGAGGGGGATATTCGATTTGTCGACATCGAGAGCGGTGACGGCATCGAAGTGACTATGACGAGGCGTACGGTTCAAGATTACCTGGAAAAGAAATCGGTACATGAAGCACAAATGATAGCGCTTGCCCGCAAATTCGGTATTCAACTTATTCGTGCAGAAGTTGCTGAAGGGGTCATGGAAACCGTAACGAAAAAAATGCGCCATGCAGGGTGGGTGCGATAGATGGAGGCGGCTAAGTGGGATTTGATAAGTTAGTGAATGGTTGGACGGTGGTTTTTCCTTTGGCCGTCCTTCTCTATTACTTTTTCCGAAAACGCTACGAAACGACAACGATATCATCGACATTGTTCTGGGACCAATCGATGCGGGAAACAAGGGTGTCTCCTTACTTGAAAAACTTGCAGCGGAATGCCTTGTTTTATCTGCAAATGGCGGCACTTCTGCTAATAGTATTTATTTTACTAGGGCCTTATCTTACTAAAGAAGAGGCAGTCGGTGGTCATACTATTCTTATTGTGGACACGTCTGCGACTATGCTAGCTAGCAATGAAGGAACTTTACTATTTGCGCGAAATCAGGAAGCAATGAAGGAACTAGTCGCGAGTCGCCCGGGAGAACCGATCACAATTATGACGACTGGGAAAGAGCCCATTGTCGTCATACGGGAGGAAACAGACGGCGAAGCAATCATGACCGCTATCGATAAATTAACCGTTACATATGAACATGAATATATGGAACGGGCCATTGAGTTTGCAAAGTCAATCACTACAACAGGTGCTGCAATTCATATTTATACGGATTCGCTAGATCAAGCAACTTTTTCTGAAGGAGAAAGTGCCATCGCGTGGACGATTCATGGGGATGAAAATCCTAAAATCAATGTCTCCATCGATAAATTCGGAGCGGTCAAGACACCTGAAGGAACGGAAGCTATTATAAGAATTACCAATGATTCAGATGATACTCAAATCGGAGCCGTACATATTAAAGATCTACTAACCGGTAACTTATTGATAGCTGAAACTTTTTCTATTGAAGGCGAGGAAGAAGTACTTTTATCGTTCAAGGAATTACCCGAAAGTAAATTATTACGTGCCGAAATCGTTGTAGAGGACGATTATGAAGTCGATAATACGGCCTACGTATTGTTAGGTAATGAGACGGGGGAGGCTGTTGTCGACGGGCACTTGCATGAGTTGGTCAAGAGAGCATTTGAAGCTGTCGGATTAACCGTTACGACCGGTTCCACGACTGAAATGCTTGCTGCGCAGGAAGAGTCCATTATCGTGACAAATGATGTTTCATTCCTTAAAAAAGGAACGAAGCCGGTGATAATTGTCGGAAGGAACGATAAATCCACTGAACCAGTTGCAGGCGCTGTACAAAACACCTCAGATCCACTGTTTACGATTGCAAATATTAGTGACGTATACGTAAGTGCCTTGTATCCGCCGTTTAAATCGTATACGACAATCGCGACTGTGGGCGATAAGCCGTTCATCCAAAAATCGAAGCGCGGCGACATTGTCATACTTGCCGATATTGAGCTGACTGATTGGCCACTTCATCCGTCCTTCCCACTATTTGTTTGGAGTTCCGCTGAATTGTTGCGTTCTGAAACAGATTCGTTAGGGCTATTTGTACCGAATGAGCGCAAAGCGGTTCTTTCGGGTAGAACAGAGAATGGACTAGAAATCTATACGATAGATGATGAATATGTCACAACAATTACGGATGGTTCGAGTTTCATCGCGCCAACAAGTCCAGGTATTTATAAAGCATTGGACGGAGGAGTAGAAAAGATGTTTGCTGTTCAGCTTGAGAAATCTGAAAAAGAGCTTGTACAGGGTTCATCGTACCAAATCGGGCACGCTGAAAATGTGAAAGGGAATGAAGAAGGGAAAAATAGGATTGGCTGGCTATTCCTCGTGCCGCTTTTGCTTCTTCTACTTATTGAATGGGAGGTGCAAAGAAGACGTGGATATCCGAATTGATCAGCCTGTATGGCTTTTATTGTTCATTCCAATTGCGCTTTATATGGGGTATACATGGAAATCATCGGGCATGCGGCTTATTGGAAAAGGAACCATTCTCTTTGTTCTAAGATGTACTGCGATCGCTGCTCTCATCTTTGCACTGGCAACTCCTTTTATAACGCTGCGAGCTGATAAAGAACAAATATTGTTTGTTGTAGACCGCTCTGTTTCAATTGAAAGTGCCGGAAATTCAGCAGATAAATGGATTGCAGAAAGTCTGAAAGGCCGTCAAGTGAATCAGTCAGTGGGGATGTATTCATTCGCAGAGACGTTCCGAACAGATTCACAGTTGACAGATGCAGACGTAGAGCTTCCGGTAATTGGGCAGATGGAATCAAAAGATGCAACCGATATTGCGAAAGCGATTGACCTTGCTGCTGCAGTGGCTAAAAATGATAGTGCGACACGGATCGTATTACTTTCTGATGGTTTGGAAACAGTGGGCAAGGTTGAAGAATTATTGCCTAAATATAGTGAAGGCCGTGTGATCATTGACACTGTTTTACTTGAACGACCAGGAAGTGCGGACGCTTCAATCTCGATTTTTGATACGCCTCTGACTGCTTACGAAGGCGAGAAGCAGTTGCTACAAGTTGAAGTGGAATCATCTACTCGAACTACTGGTGAACTGCTCATTTATCAAAATGATAAGGAAATCATCAAAGAGCAGGTGACACTTGAGCCAGGTAAGAACACTTTTTCATTCCGGACATCGGCAACTGGAAGCGGGTTGCTGAAATACGAAGCCAAACTCCTTGTACCGGATGACAGCTTTTTAGAAAACAACCGAATGCTGTCCGTCACAATGATGGAACGTTCCCCGAGTGTGCTCGTTGTTCAGACGAGCCGTAATCCATCAGCAATCCCAACACTGCTGGATAAAAACGTAATGAGCGTAGATGTTGTTGATGCGGAACAATTACCGGAAACGCTGTCGGGTTATTTAGGCTACGGTGCAATCATTTTTGATAATGTGCCAGGGCACGTCGTTGGTGAGGATAAGATGACGGTCATTGAACAGGCTGTGAAAAACTTTGGTACAGGTTTCATGATGGTCGGAGGGGACGAAAGTTTCGGGCTTGGCGGTTATTTCAAGTCTCCGATTGAACGGCTTCTTCCAGTTGAGATGGAAGTGAAAGGAAAAGAATCGCTTCCTTCGCTCGGCCTAATGATTGTTATGGACAGATCGGGAAGTATGTCCGGTTCGAAAATCATCTTGGCAAGAGAAGCAGCTGCGCGATCGGTAGAGCTTCTCCGTGATGATGACACATTTGGTTTCACTGCATTTGATGATCAAGTATGGGAAGTCATTCCAATCGGTAAGCTTGAAGATAAGAAGGACGCAGTCGAACAAATCCTTTCCGTTCCGGCAGGCGGGGGGACGGATATTTTTCCGGGCATGCAAAAAGCCTATGATGATCTTGCGGATTTGAAGCTACAAAGGAAACATATTATTTTGATGACAGATGGCCAATCACCGATGCCTTCGGATTACGAAGAAGTGATTGCGGAAGGTAGAAAAAATAATATTACGATGTCGACGGTTGCTATCGGTTCAGATGCAGACTGGTCGCTTTTAGAAGATCTTGCGGAGAATGGTGGCGGACGGTTTTACGATGTCGTCGATGAGTCGACAGTACCGGCAATACTGGCCCGAGAAACGTCGATGATGACGCGAACATATATCGAGGATAATCCATTTTATATGACGCTAGGCGGTGTTCCTGAATGGTCATCACTATTTAGCGAAGGGGTTCCGCAAATGAATGCCTATATTGCAACGACAGCGAAAACGACAGCGACGATTGCGGGGATTAGCCATAAAGAAGACCCAGTCATTGCTGAATGGATGTATGGACTCGGAAGGACTGTTGCATTCACATCTGACTCAACAGGGAAGTGGACGGGTGATTTAGCAAGATGGGACGGTTACCCAGAGTTTTGGAATACTGCAGTGGCACGATTGCTGCCCTCATATGAAGAAGTCCCTTACATCATCACCCATGAACGAGGTGGTACCTATACGGTAACAGACAGTTCTCGTAAGGCGGCATTCCTCGACATAGCCGTCGTGGATGAAGCAGGACAAGAAGTACCATTCACCTCAGAGCCACTTGCTCCCGGTAAAGTACGGGTAACTGTAGATGCCAAACCGGGTCTTGTATTTTTCGGTGTATCGGATGATAAAGGTGGATTGTTCGAAGCTGGCCTTTCAGTACCGTATAGCGATGAATATAAACCGGCAGTACCGAACGCAGCACTGATGACTAAAATTGCCGAACGGACAGGCGGAAAAGTGTTAGAAGAACCGACAGAGGCATTCCGTGATCACCCCTTTAAAAGTGGTGAAAAGATACGGATTGCAGAATGGCTAATCTTAGTAGCGATGATTTTGTTCTTTATCGATATTACGTTGCGTCGTTTCGGTATGTTCAAAGGGCTTACGAAGAAACGTCTAGTACGCGAACCAGTTGTCAAGGAGACATCGACAGCAGGGGAGAGTATTGCTGAATTATTGAAGGCGAAGAAGAAACGATGATTTGAAAGATTCCAAACCTGTAGAGGCTGTTATCTGCAAAGATTTTTACCGGTGGCGGTCATAATCTAAGTCATGCCGGTCATAACAAGTCTCATGGCGGTCATAACTGCATCCATGGCGGTTATAACGTAAAGGACGGTTATTGTTACATGAAGAAGCCCCATCACACTGGAATCTTTCAAGTGTGATGGGGCTTCTTTCATATGTTTATAGACCTGTAAGTAAATCTCCGTTTCGTTTTGCCCAATAGGATGCAATGACAAAACAGACCAGTAGGATGACTGTACCGATAATATATGGGTAAATAATATTGATATCAAACAGGATACCCGCAAGTGCAGGTCCAACCATGTTACCTAGAGACATGTATGCAGTCATCATACCAGCTGCAAAACCTTGTTCTTCGCCCGCCAGCTTCGAAATAAGTGTGTTAACGGCAGGTCGAAGGAGAGATGTAGCAGTGAAGAAAATCGTTGCTACGAAAAGAATCATAAAGAAAGAATTGACGAATACAATGCCAATCATTGCAAAAGCCGCGATGATAAGATTGACTTGAATGACGCGCATTTCCCCAAATCGATTGAACAGTTTGTTGATGACAAATGTCTGAGCGATGACTCCGACAAATCCTCCAACTGTAATGATGACGGCGATTTGGGCAGGTGTATAGCCGTATTTATGGTCTACATAAAGTGAAATTGTAGATTGGAAATTAGCCAAACCGAATGAAAAGACAAACATGACAATTAGCATGACGAAGTAAGGGGTTGTAGTTGAGCGCTTCATCTGCATGACAAGATTTTCCCTCTTTTTTTCAATTCCAGGATTGTCTGCACTACGAGGCGCCGGATTTGGTAAAGCAAAAATGGAAATAACCGCTGCCGTTAAGGCTGCTGCTGTCGCGATGTAAAAAGGGAATTGTAAGCTAACTTTTGCAAGGAATCCGCCGATTGCAGGTCCAATCATGAATCCTAGCGACATGGAAGCACCGAGAAGGCCCATTCCTCTGCCTCGCTGTTCGTATGTTGTGATATCAGCAACAAATGCCATCATAGGCGGTATGAGGAATGCAGAGCCAAGGCCAGAAAAGAATCGTGAGGCATACAGCATCCATAATTGGGTTGAGGTTCCGAATGCAAGTTGCGATAGACCAAAAATAATCAATCCTATAATAATCAGCTTTTTCCGTCCGTGCTTATCAGATAGATCGCCGGCAATCGGAGAAAAGATAAATTGTGAAAATGAGAACATGGCAACTAGAAAACCAAGAGCTTGACCAGCAACGCCAAACGTGCCCAGGTATTCAGGCATAATTGGGATTATAAGACCGATGCCTGCCATGGCGATGAACATATTGAACATTAAAACGTATAAGGCAAAATTATTAGATTTGACTGCCATAATTATCCCAACTTTCCAAACTGTTTCGTGTCACTAAAGTATAATACCATAAATCGCATGGGAATAGCTTTTAATGAGACTTCTGTACAGAAAGTAAAGACGCCCTTCGTGTGTATGAAGGGCGTCTTTATCATATCTATATAGGTTGAAATAAAGAAACCCATTGAATTAGCTACGGCGCTAGGGGATGCCTTCCGCCATAAGCTAGCCTAGTTATGCGGAAAAGAACGCCGCTGGGCCTGCAGGGTGTAGGTCATGCAACTAGGAGGGATTGTGAACTACATCCCTCCTAGTTGCGACAGGGCGTCGCGAACTTAGACTGCCTTCCTCATTTCGTTACATTGTCTAGTCTCAGGCGGCCAGATGCTCGGGTCATAAGCCAGCCTGGCTATGCGGCAAAGAACGCCGCTCCGCCATTCTGTCTTATGCCTGTCGCATCTAAACGGCCGCATCGACTTGGGCCTGCAGGATGCAGGTCATGCAGTCGTTGCGACAGGACGTCGCGAACTTAGACTGCCTTCCTCTTACTTCATATCCATTTTGAATTCCAGGAAAAATTCATTATAATGGCCCAGCATTTCAAGGCCAAGATTTCTATATACTTCAAGATGATCACGTGTTTCTTCATCGGGATAGAAACGTTCATCTTCTGTCACTTCAGCATCCATCAGGTCGAGAGCTGCCAAATTTGGTGTGGAATAGCCGACGTAATCGGCATTTTGTGCGGCAACTTCGGCATCGAGCATGAAGTTGATAAACGCATGTGCACCATCGATATTACGTGAAGTTCGGGGAATAACCATATTATCGAACCAAAGATTGGAGCCTTCTTCAGGGACGATATAATCGATATCCTCGTTCTCATACATCATATCGGCGGCTTGGCCGGACCAAGTAAGTGAGATAGCAGCTTCTCCATTAATCATCAGTTGAGTCACTTCATCCCCGATGACGGCTTTGATATTAGGGCTAAGTGTTTTTAACTTATCTGTCGCTTCACGCAATTCGTCCATATCGGTAGAGTTCAATGAATAGCCTAATGAGTTTAGCCCCATTCCGATTGTTTCACGCGCGCTATCGACAAGAATAACTTGCTGTGTAAGAGTGGGGTTCCATAAATCATCCCATTCTTCAAATGTCTGTCCCTCTAAAAGTGAAGAATTGTATGCAATGCCGACCGTCCCCCAAAAGTAGGGTAGCGAATATTTATTGTCAGGATCGAAAGGTAAATCGAGAAAATAGGAATCGATATTTTTGATGTTTGGAATCTTACTGTAGTCGAGTGGCAACAGTAAATCTTTTTCCTTCATCATTTCAATCATATATTCAGAAGGCATTGTAATGTCGTAGGATGTTCCACCCTGTTCAATTTTCCCCATCATTCCTTCATTTGAATCAAACGTTTCGTACGTAACCTTAATGCCTGTTTCTTTCTCGAACTGTTTAAGTAAATCGGGGTCGATGTATTCACCCCAGTTATACACAGTAATGGAATCCTTGCTGGCACTTCCTCCGCTTTCATTTAACTTGCTATTGATGAGTAGTAAAATAGCGGAAATAATAATAATCACTACCGCACCACGTAAAATATCTTTCATTTTTTCACCCCCGAAAGCGGTGTTTTGGTTTTGCGGCTAACAGCGTAATAGCCTAAAACAAGTACAACCGTCACTAAGAAAATAAGTCCCGATAATGCATTGATTGTCAACGTAATACCAGCGCGTGCCATTGAATAGATTTCAACAGACAGCGTGGAGAACCCGTTTCCGGTGACGAAGAATGTTACGGCAAAATCATCGAGAGAATACGTCAATGCGAGGAAGAATCCTGCAAGTATTCCCGGTTTAATAAATGGAATAATAACGCGTGTCAAGACATCGCGTTTTGAAGCCCCAAGATCGAGTGCGGCATCGATTAGCGTTGGACTCATTTCCTGTAGCTTAGGCAGTACCATAATGACAACGATCGGAATACTGAAGGCGATATGTGAAATAAGTACGGAAGCAAATCCAAGCTTGACGCCAATCATTGTGAATAAAATAAGGAAAGATGCACCGATGATAACGTCCGGGCTGACAATCAAGATGTTATTGAGTGACAACACGGCATTGCGCATCGCTTTATTGCGCATGAAAACAATAGACAATGCACCGAGCACACCGATTGCAGTAGAAACGAGTGCAGACAATAACGCGACGACAATTGTATTGATTAAAATGACAATCAACCGAGTATCTTCAAAAACTGCAGAGTAGTGTTCAAGCGTAAACGACTCAAAATTAGACATGTTGCCGCCTGAATTGAACGAGTAAAAAATCAAGTAGAAAATCGGAGCATATAAAATAATGAATACGACTACCAAATAGATTTTAGGAAGCTTACTTAACTTTTCCATTGATTGTCGTCCCCCTATCGCTACTGCTCGTAATCAACATGATGATAAACATAAATAAAATTAGGAATACGGCGATGGTTGAACCCATTCCCCAGTTTTGCGTGACAAGAAACTGTTGTTCAATTGCGGTTCCAAGTGTAATGACTTTGTTACCTGCAATCAGTCGAGTAATCATGAACAGCGATAGGGCAGGGATGAAAACAACTTGAATTCCCGATTTAACACCGTTTAATGTTAAAGGCCATATGACACGCCTGAATGTCGTCCATGAATTAGCACCTAGATCACGTGACGCGTCGATAAGCGCCGGATTTAGTTTATCAAGTGAATTGAAAATCGGTAAGATCATGAACGGGATGAAAATATAAACGGATACGAAAACGAAACTAAAATCAGTGAATAGAATTTGCTGACTGCCAATACCAACCGTTTCTAACAATGCATTTATTGGACCATAAAGTCCGAAAAGGCCAATGAAAGCATATGTTTTTAGAAGAAGATTAATCCAAGATGGAATAATAATGAGCAAAAGCCAAAGTTGCTTATGCTTCGTTTTCGTCAGGAAATAAGCAGTTGGATAGGCAAACAGTAACGTGAACAATGTAATAAGAAACGCATACCAGAATGAACTGATAGTCAGTTTCAAATAGACAGAAGAGAAAAAGTTTATATAGTTGTCAAAAGTGAAATGGCCTGCTAAGTCAAAAAATGAATAGTAAATGATAAGTGCAATCGGCGCTATTACAAAAAGCAGGATCCAAGCTGTATACGGAATCGTGTACAGCGGGCGTAGTGGTTTATTGTTCATTATCCGCTACCCCGTATGCCTCAAGTCTTGCGTCGAACTCCTCTTCAGATTCGTTTAAGCGCATGACATGAATGTCTTCCGGATCAAAATCGAGTCCGACCGTTACGCCGACTTCCGCTTTTTTAGTTGAATGCACAAGCCATTCATTGCCATCAGCATCGTAAGTAGAGAGTTCATAGTGAACGCCGCGGAATAATTGTGTATCTACTGTCACGTTCAATTTCCCTTTATCGACAGTTGTGAGTTCCAAATCTTCCGGACGAATGACGATATCGACTTTCTCATTTGGATTTAACCCTTTGTCTACACATTCAAATGTTTTGCCGGTAAATTGGACTACAAAATCTTCAATCATTTTTCCTGGTACGATATTGGATTCGCCAATGAAATCTGCGACAAACCGGTTGATAGGTTCATCATAAATATCAAGTGGAGTTCCTGATTGTTGAATTTCTCCTGCATCCAAGACGAAAATTTCATCAGACATCGCGAGTGCCTCTTCTTGGTCATGTGTAACGAATACGAACGTTTTACCTAATCGTTGCTGTAATTCCCGGAGTTCGTATTGCATTTCAGAACGCAGTTTCAAATCGAGTGCTGATAGCGGTTCGTCGAGTAATATAACTTCTGGGTCATTGATGATTGCACGTGCGATGGCGACACGTTGACGTTGCCCACCGGACATTTCTGCGATTTCCCGATTTTCATAGCCTTCCAAGTTGACGAATTTCAGTGCTTCAATAACGCGACGTTTGACTTCGACTTGTTTCACTTTCTTAATACGTAGCCCAAATGCAACATTTTCAAAAACATTCAAATGCGGAAACAACGCATAATCTTGAAAAACCGTGTTTACTTGTCGTTCATTGGCAGGTACGTTGTTGATCTTTTTCCCATTGAAGAAAATTGTCCCATCCGTTGGTTCGATAAAACCTGCGATGAGACGAAGAATTGTCGTTTTGCCGCAACCTGATGGACCAAGTAATGTGTAAAACTTTCCACGTTCCATTTCAAAGGAAACACTGTTCAATACAGTTGTATCATGGTTATATTTTTTTGTAACATTTTCGAATCGAATAATTGGCTGAGTCGTCATGCTGACACTCCTTTTCTTTATAAGTAAGATTCTGTCGCGACGAGCAGTATTTCGCTCGTTCCGTTAGATGCATTTGATAAACAGTGATGCTCGGATGCATCATAGTAGACTGCATCTCCTTTTGAAGCGATGTGTTGTGTATTCCCAATGATCACGGCGACTTTTCCTTTCAAAACATATATAAATGTTTCTGCAAGAGATGGCTCGAATTTTTTAAATTCGCCCTGTGCGTGAAATGTGATGTGGACAGGTTCCATATCATTCTCATTTGATCTGGGCACTAACCACCGAATACTATATTTCATCTCATCATCGCTGTAGATCGTCTGATTATCAGTCGAGTAGACAACTTGTACATTTTTCTTGGGTTCGTCAAAAAAGTCTTTAGGTGTCGTTCCTAACACTTCTAATAATGCAAAAAGCGTTTCAATCGAAGGGGAATTCAAATTTCGTTCCAACTGTGAAATATGCCCTTTCGTTAAATCAGTCCGTTCTCCAAGTTCTTCCTGAGTGAGCCCCTTTTTTAAGCGTAGGCTTTTAATCCTGCTTCCAATCTCCATGGACATCCCCCTAATCGTAATGGAGTTTAGTAATACTATACTTGAAGTTTACTGAAAACCCTTCTAATTATACAAAATATCAAGCAAAAATCAAGCGTTACTTTAATATAACTCAGCAGAAGTATCTCGCTTCTATAAATGACATGATTGATATATAAGTTGGAATAAAGATTTCCTTCAAATCCGCTAGGCGCTAGGGGATGCCTCCCGCCCTAAGCCAAGCAGCTTCGCCGCTAGTCTTAGGGCTTCCGCTCAGTTACTATAGGGATTCATTTGATCAACATATATAATAAATAAAACCGGATTAGCCTCCTGTTAAGAAAAGAGGGTCCGGTCATTATTTCATACGGGAATTTGATTTCTTTCGGCGCAGTTTACTCATCATCATTTTGCCAAATGTAGTAACAACTAAATAAGCAGAAAGACCAATGCCACTCAGTGCAGTGACAAGTGAGATCCATTCAAAAAACGTGTAGCTGGAAAATTGCCTCCAGCCAAAAGGGGATTCCCAGTCTTCAATTACGAGATTCATACCATAAATTCCTGAAATGACGGTGAAAATAGTGAGAATGAAAAGAAGCATGTTCATCTTGTCGGAAGCTTGATTTTCTTGGCTTTTGTACAGTTCGTGCAAAGTTGTATTCACTTCTTTGTAAAGACAATCAATATTGAATGCTTGTCGGAACATAAGCGAGAGCTCTTTTCCTTCCGAACGTGTACTTACTTCCTGAGAATAATAGCCGGCTGAAAATAGCGTGATGAACTTAATCAGTGATTTTACATACTCCTCATCTTTTTCCCATTCGATTTGACTATATTCGAAAGACATTCGAAGTAACATTATCTTATAAAAGTAATGGAGAAGAAAGTTATAATAATGAGTACCCATGTATTGTGAAAGTTCCCTGCTCATATCCTTAGGAAGGCAGTTTGTAACAGTTACAAATGCATGCTCAGTTGTAACTGTATACGTGTTTGGGGCCCATCTATCATGAAGTGACTGATTCAGAGAACGCTGGATATAGTTTGGATTATTAGCGGATATGAATAGCTGGCCATTAGGTAATCTACCGTCCAAAGCACCCATTCGATACAATTGATCATCTGTGATGAGAGAATCTTGCTGGCAGAAAAGGAAAGCGGTTGTATACATCCTCTCATCTTCAAAGTAAGGCAGAGAGCTGGAATAGCCGTTCGACTTATCATCATGCAATATGAATTTTTCCAAAAAAGGACATAGATATTCAAAAAGTAGATGTCGAATAGATAAGTGATTTCCATTTTCGGGGCAGATAATTAACATCCCTTGTTCCTCTACTAACTGAGGTTCGACTGCTCTGAAATGATGCATGAAATCAAGAACGTCTGCTAGTTCATGGTCCTGTTTATCTAATTGAACTTTGACAGTTAAAAAAGCAATGTCGAAAGGGCCGAGTATTATATCGACGCTTTGGATAACGAAAGACATATTTATAGTTCTAAGTTTGTATTCAAAGCGTTTCATGATAGACTTTGTAAATCTGTGAAATCCATTTTCGTCTAACGAAGTGGGAAAGAGTTTGTCTTCGATATAGGGTAGAAAATACTGTTTAAGTTCTTTGCCAGTAACAGAGATTTCATCTTCGTTAACGCTACCTTCACTTAAAGACTTGTCTATCTGAAAAAAAGCGTAGTCATTTGCCTTAAGTGTTAGCGCAAGGTCATCCTTTCCCATACTGTCATATCTTATAGGAAGAGTAAATGACATATGCGAATGATGAATATCCAGTTTATTAATTGGAATTGTTAACTGCATTTTCACTCATCCTTCATCAATTGAAATTTTGGCTTTTCATGGTACAATATAGCGAATAAAGGAGGGCTTTGATTGGGAAAAAAGAAAGTAATTTATTTGGACCCGGATGACCGTAAATGGACAATGGAAGACCTCGGACTTAGTTGGGAATCGATTGGTAATCTGTTGGAAGATAAAAAAGAAATCGAAGGCATCTTTCTTATGAAAAATGGAAAGATCCGCAATATAGTAGAACTGCCCAATCACTGCAAAATCTGCCTTGATCCATTAGATTATAATGACGAACACGATTCCATATTTTGCCCATCGTGCGACGAATGGCGTGAGAGCTCTTGTAGTGATCCAACTTGTGAATATTGCCTAGCACGGCCTGCGAAACCGTCTAATTGTAAATAACACTTACAACTCTTTTCCCTCAATTGGGAGAAGAGTAAACATAATGACTGTATATACGTCATGGAATTGCCACATATTGAATAGGGCGCTGTTTGGACAAGGCGCTCCGTTTGAAATAGGGCGATTTTTTTGTTAGTCTTGATAAGGATTGTGCAGGCGGTTGTCCTGGCACAAAAGAATTAGTGGAGGGGTTATTTAATGATTAACCGTATGGTAGGTAAGCAAGCACCAGATTTCGCATTGGATGCGGTACTAGCAGATAAGTCTTTTGGAAAAGTAAGCCTTCAAGAAAATATGAAAAACGATAAATGGACAGTATTATTCTTTTATCCAATGGACTTCACATTCGTGTGTCCAACGGAAATTACAGCAATGTCTGATCGTTATGATGAATTCGAAGATTTGGATACAGAAATTATCGGTCTATCTACGGATACAATCCACACGCACCTTGCGTGGATCAACACAGACCGTAAAGATAATGGCTTAGAGCAGTTGAAATATCCACTAGCAGCAGATACTAACCACCAAGTTTCACGCGACTATGGTGTGTTGATTGAAGAAGAAGGTATCGCACTACGCGGCCTGTTCATCATCAACCCTGAAGGTGAACTTCAATACCAAACAGTATTCCACAACAATATTGGCCGTGATGTTGACGAAACATTGCGTGTGCTTCAAGCTCTTCAAACTGGCGGACTTTGCCCGGCTAACTGGAGACCTGGTCAGAAGACACTATAAGTAACAGTTGAATTTTTACCAAATGAAGTCCCCGTGCATATATTAGCAGTGGGGATTTTTTTGAAAAACGAAGGAGGAAAAAGCATGAAACTACGTGATCAATTACCTGAACTTACAGGTGCAACAGCATGGTTGAATGGAGAAAGAACAAAAGAGGAATTGGTCGGTGAAAAACCAACTCTAATCCATTTCTGGTCTGTTAGCTGTCACTTATGTAAGGAAGCAATGCCTGAAGTCAATGAATTTAGAGACAAATACAAAGAAGATTTAAACGTCATCGCAGTTCATATGCCACGTTCTGAAGACGATTTAGATCTAGTTGAAATCAAATCAGTAGCAGCTGAACACGACATTACTCAACCGATTTTTGTCGATAGTGAAGCGACACTAACGGATAAATTCGATAACCAATATGTTCCGGCTTATTATGTGTTTGATAAAGACGGCCAGTTACGTCACTTCCAAGCAGGCGGCGGGGGCATGAAAATGCTTGAAAAGCGCGTTAACCGCGTACTAGATGAAATGAAAAAAGAGTAAAGAATCAGCCCGATTGCGCATTCGCGACATCGGGCATTTTTAATTGTTTAGGAAATAGTAAAACCACGTACTGTTGTAGATAAGTTGTATTATAGAGATTTTACATCTAGGCCAAAGACCCACACGATGTTGGTCATGCAGTGGGGAGGGATTGAATAGCCATCTCTTCCTTATTGCGACAGGATGTACTAGTGAGGACGTCGCCACATGACGTGGCGCCTTTAGACGATAGATGGATATTTGAGCGTGCTAATTCAGTGTGATACACTAATCGAATCCAGTAAGTGGATAGGGGAGGGTGCTCTATGAAAAAGGAATTTGCGGTAATTGGCTTGGGTCGTTTTGGTGGGAGTATTGTAAGAGAACTAATTGAGCTCGATGCTGATGTTATGGCTATCGATATTTCATCAGAAAGAGTGGATGAGTATGCTCACATTGCTACACAAGCGGTAGCGGCCGATACGACTGATGAGTCTGTTCTCAGGTCAATAGGCATCCGCAACTTCGAACATGTAGTCGTTGCAATTGGAGAAAATATCCAAGCAAGTATTTTGACAACACTTATGTTGAAGGAAATTGGTGTGAAAAAAATAACAGTGAAAGCTCAAAATGATTCCCATGAAAAAGTGTTGCGTAAAATTGGGGCAGACCAGGTAGTACACCCTGAACGCGATATGGGGATTAGAATTGCGAACAATATGGTATCGAATAATATACTCGATTATCTTGAACTGTCAGATGAGTATTCCATTGCGGAAATAAAGGCGAATGATAAACTCGTTGGATCAACATTAATAGATTTGGACATTAGGGCCAAATATGGTGTCAATATTGTTGCCATCAAACGAGGTAAGCATATACTTGTATCTCCTCAAGCAATTGAAAAAATCCGACTTGAAGATATCCTGATTGTCATTGGATCGGATGAGGAAATCCATAAGTTTGAAAAGAAAGCACTGCATTAATGAATCACGTCTGTTGATTAATCATTTACTTGCATGAAATACTGGTGAGTAGGGCTTGAAGACCTTCATTTTCACTGCACTATTTTCGGCCCGCTTTCGACTAACTATTCATGATAGATTTACTGAGGGGTCCGAGTGTGGTAGAAGTGACTTCGTCACTTCTACCACACTCTTTTCAGTAATACTATTAGGAATAGTTTCCTGTCGCGTACCTACAATGTTCAAGTAAAAAATGCAGTCGTTTGGAAGAAAAGAATAGATTATATTCTATGGAGAGTATCAGTGCCCGAAGATGCAATTTCGGGCACTCTATTACGTTGTACAATGCGTTCCTTGCTTACTTTTAGCAAAGAGTATGCATGTAATCATGTGAACCTTTATAGAAAGTATCAGCCGCCAAAATTGCATCTTTGGCGGCTTTTATCCAGCTAAGAAGCACAAGCTATTCTTTCGTCCCAAAAAGCTTCAGCAATACGTGTACTTATCCCTACACAGTCAGACATCCCGTTAATTGTTTAGAAGTCATTCAATCCAAAGCAATCGAAAAATGCAACTATACACGTAGCGCCCAGTAGGTAATCATGTTATTCACTAGTTACTATTAGGTTTATCAACAGATGTGTTAATGAATAAAAAAACCGTAAACGCTTATAGGCGTTTACGGTTTTTAGCTTTGTTAAACTTCCATGATAACAGGAAGCACCATTGGTTTACGTTTCGTTTTATCGTATAAATACGGTCCGAGAACATCAATGATTTCACTTTTCAGTGCATCGAAATCTGAGGGCGAGCTTGCAAGCTTGCGCTGCATCTGTTTGGATAACATCTGTTGTGCTTCGTGAATCATTGCACCAGATTCACGCATATAAACGAATCCACGAGAAATGATATCTGGTCCTGAAACGACACGATTGCGTTTTAGATCTACAGTTGCTACAACAATTACAAGACCATCTTCAGACAAAATTCTGCGATCACGCAGAACGACGCTGCCGATATCCCCGATTCCGCTTCCGTCAATATAGACATCACCAGAAGGAATCCGACCAGCAAGGTGCGCTTCATCTTGTGTAAGAGCGAGTACATCGCCATTCCCCATGATGAATGTGTTCTCTCGAGGAACATCACAAGAGACAGCAAGATCAGTATGGATTTTCAACATTCTATACTCACCGTGAATCGGCATGAAGAATTTTGGTTTGATCAATCTGATCATCAATTTTTGTTCTTCCTGCGAACCGTGACCGGAAGTATGGATATTATTTAAAGAACCATGGAGCACATCAGCACCTGCACGGAATAGTGCATTAATAGCTTTATTGATGCTAAGTGTATTGCCTGGAATCGGTGAAGACGAGAAAATTACCGTATCGCCAGGATGGATTTGAACTTGTCTATGCGTTCCGTTTGCAATACGAGAAAGTGCAGCCATCGGTTCACCTTGACTACCTGTACAAAGAATTAATACTTTGTTGGCCGGCAGCTTATTCAATGATTGGGTATCGACAAATAATTCTTTCGGTGCATCGATGTAACCAAGTTCTCGACCGATTGTAATGGCATTGTCCATACTGCGGCCAAATACCGCAATTTTACGACCCAATACCTGGGCAGACTCAATTACTTGTTGCAGTCTATGAATATTTGATGCGAATGTCGCGAATATAATACGGCCTTCAACTTTTCTGAAAATCTCATTCAAGCTGTCGCCGACTTTTCGTTCAGACATTGTGAAGTTAGGGATTTCAGCATTTGTACTATCTGATAACAGACAAAGTACGCCTTCGCTACCGATTTTCGCCATCTTCGTCAAGTTTGCTGGTTCCCCAACTGGTGTGAAGTCGAATTTGAAGTCACCCGTGTGAACAATATTACCGGAAGGTGTTTTAACTACAACACCGAATGCATCTGGAATACTATGTGTAGTCCGGAAAAATGATACCGCTGTCTTACGAAACTTGAAAACGTCATCTTCACCAAAAGGGATCAACTTCGTAGTCCGTAACAGACCATGCTCTTCTAGTTTGTTACGCAAAAGTCCAAGTGCAAGTTTTCCGCCATATACTGGCACGTTAATTTTACGAAGAAGATAAGGAATACCACCAATATGATCCTCATGGCCATGTGTAATGAATAGGCCTTTAATCTTGTCCACATTACGTTCAAGGTATGTGTAATCTGGAATGACATAGTCGATACCGAGTAATGCGTCATCAGGGAACTTAATACCAGCATCAATTAGAATAATTTCGTCTTGGAATTGTACACCATATGTGTTTTTACCGATTTCACCTAGTCCGCCTAAAGCGAAAACGGCAGTTTCATTGTTTTTGATAGATTTCATACTTAAACCTCTTCAAGCTCGAAATAGGGTGCAGCCTGTTCGTATTCAAGATGAACACCTTCAAGAAGTTGGATAAATTCGATGTTAAAAGCACGATCTTTCAACTTCGCACGGACTGACCTTTCCGAGTCCGCCTCGATGTACATGCTTTTCGTATTTTCACGGACTGGTATTTGAAGCAAGTTATCTTGATAATAGATTTTATAAATCATCGTTTGCTCTCCTTTTTACGTTCGTTTGAACTGATTCTCTTTATATTAGCATGACACCTCTTTAAAATAAAGAAAAGCCCACCAATTTGATGGCGGACTTAACATAATTAAGCGATAGTTTTTTTTCCGAGTATGCCATTTAGCCGTTTCAACCATTTTCGTTTTAGGCGTTTGTACATGGCGACATCACTCCTCGAAATCATTATACTATATTCAGAACATTGTGTCAAGCGGGATTTTCGGCATAGCCGAAAGATCCATCCGTTATTTAAAAGCGTAGTCGAAAGATCCAAGTAATCACCAGTAACATGGGGGGAGGGGGTTGTATCAGCTACTGCCCTTCAAATTGAGACAGTAGCTGGTACCACACACTTGGCACCATACTACAAACTGAACAAACTCTAGGATCATGTAGGATATAAAGATTCCGTTCAACTTCGCTCTGTTTACACAGAAAACATTTCAATCGCGAACAAGTGGGGTGGCACCGGGAATATCCTTAAAAGGTACTTCTTTATCAATATGGTCATAGAACATGACACCATTCAAGTGATCAAGTTCGTGTTGAAAAGCAATAGCGGCAAGTCCTTTCAATCTTTTTTTGAATTCATGGCCATCGGGATCATAGGCTTTAATTGTAATTCGTGCATAACGAGGTACATATCCTTCTACATCGCGATCTACTGACAGGCAGCCTTCACCTGAAGGAAGATAGGTTTTTTCGATAGAGTGACTGACGATTTTTGGATTAACAGCAATAAAACTAATTGCTTGTTGAACATCATCTGTAATATGGAGTGCAAATATTCTTTTCGATTTATCCAATTGTGGTGCGGCCAGGCCGATTCCAGGGCGGAGGTCGAACTTTTCACTCAGTTCGGAATCTTGACTATTTATAACGTACCCCATCAAATCCTCGCAAAGTTTCCGGTCAACATCGGACAATGGGAAACTTAATTCTTCGGCTCGTTTGCGGAGAGCAGGGTGTCCTTCCCTAACAATATGTTCCATTAAAATCATCGTGCAATCTTCCTTTCGGTTTTACTCTATTCAATAGTATAAACGAATGTGAATAGGGGTGGAAGAAATTGAACGCGAAGTTGAATAGTGAAATATAAAACGTTATAGTGTAGAGGGAAATTGGAGGTCGGCAATTTTGAAGAAATCTATCATTGGATACATATTAGCGGTAACTTTGGTGCTCTCAGGGTGTAGTTCTGACTCGACGATTAAAACGCAACTGTCAGCTACTATAACAAAGATGAATAATGCCGAACAAGCATATAAGGATGCGCAAGCTGAATTGACGGAGCTTGAAAAATTGGAACAGGAATTATTCAATCAGACGATGGAGTTGACGCAACAACAGTTAGGTGAGCTGAAAATAAAGGTAGCTGAGCTTGAAGAATTGCTGGGACAACGACTTACTCATATAGAAGGAGAAGAAAAGTCCATAAGTAAAGCAAGCAAATCCGTGGACGAACTCGATGCAATCATTGAACAAACAGATGGAACTGTTGAAAAAAGTATAGAAGAACTGAAAGAAGCTGTAACTAACCGATATGAGCTCCATTCAGCCTTTGTTGTTGAATATAAAAAACTTACCAGTCTTCAAGAGGAGTTATACGGAATGCTTGTTGCTGAGGAAGTTGAACTAAAGGAACTTAAGGATAAGGTCGGCGAAGTGAATGAACAGAATGAGTTAGTCCATACAGCAGTTATCTCTTTTAATGATGCGACGGTCAAAGTGAATGTGTTAAAGGACGACACTTTCTCTAATTTACAGAAAGAAGAATAAGCAGTAGTGAGGCAGTAGAGTTAATTCTATGCTTTTTTCTATAAATATAAAGTGCGGGAAAATGGTATTCTATTATAATACAGACGTCTTATTGTGCTAATACAGTTTGGTGATGACAATCAATTCTAATAGCTATTATCTGCAAAGGTACATGCGATTACTATGTTTGACCATTCAGTTCTGATTAGATATACTGTGAAGGGAATAGATTGTACCAATCAATACACTAATGGTTCATAATACAGTTATAAAGGAGAGTTGCCGAAATGGCTGCCAAAAAAGACAAGCAGTTCGATCCGGTGGAAACACTTCACGCGATTGAAGAAAAGTTTGAAATGTTCCAGATCTTGAACGAAGAAGGCGAAATCGTTAATAAGGATGCAGATCCGAATTTATCCGATGAAGAACTCATTGAGTTAATGACTCGTATGGTATATACACGTATTTTGGATCAACGTTCAATTTCGTTGAACCGTCAAGGACGTCTAGGATTCTATGCACCGACAGCGGGGCAGGAAGCTTCACAACTTGCTTCACAATTTGCACTTGAGAAAGAGGATTTCATCCTTCCAGGTTATCGTGACGTTCCACAAATGTTATTCCACGGATTACCGTTATCAACGGCATTTTTATGGTCACGCGGCCATTTCCAAGGTGGTAATATTCCAGAAGGCGTCAACGTATTCCCGCCACAAATCATTATCGGTGCACAATATATTCAAGCAGCAGGCATTGCACTTGGCTTCCAAAAACGCGGAACGAAAGCAGTTGCTATGACATACACAGGTGACGGTGGGACATCGCAGGGTGACTTCTATGAAGGGATTAACTTTGCAGGAGCATATCGTTCTCCAGCAATCTTCATCATTCAGAATAACCAATTTGCTATTTCGACTCCACGTGACATGCAAACAGCTGCAAAAACGCTTGCACAAAAAGGTATTGCAGCAGGTATACCAAGTGTTCTTGTTGACGGTATGGACCCTCTTGCGGTGTATGCGGTTACACGTGACGCACGCGAGCGCGCAATCAATGGCGATGGACCAACACTAATCGAGGCGCTTTGCTACCGCTACGGGCCACATACGATGGCAGGAGACGATCCTACGCGTTACCGTACTTCAGAAACAGACAGCGAGTGGGAAAAACGCGATCCGTTAATCCGTTTCCGTACATACCTAGAAGCAAAAGGTATCTGGAATGAAGAACAAGAAAACGTAGTAATTGAACGTGCTAAAGAAGAAATTAAAGAAGCAATCAAAATAGCTGATGCAGCTCCTAAACAAAAAGTAAGCGATTTTATCAACATCATGTACAAAGGCGACCTGCCATACAACTTGCAGGAACAGCTAGCCATTTACACAGAGAAGGAGTCGAAGTAACCGATGGCACAAATGACGATGATTCAAGCAATAACTGATGCTCTACGTACGGAGCTGAAAAATGATGAAAACGTCCTCGTCTTCGGTGAAGACGTTGGAAATAACGGAGGAGTCTTCCGTGCAACTGAAGGCTTGCAAAAAGAATTTGGCGAAGTGCGTGTATTCGATACACCGCTTGCAGAATCTGGTATTGGTGGATTAGCAATCGGGTTGGCATTCACAGGCTACCGTCCAGTTATGGAAATTCAGTTCTTTGGTTTCCTTTATGAAGTAATTGACTCAGTTAGTGGTCAACTTGCGCGCATGAGTTTCCGTAGTGCAGGTCGTTTCAATGCACCTGTTACAATCCGCTCACCATTCGGAGGCGGCGTAGCAACACCTGAGATGCACGCTGATAGCCTTGAAGGTCTCGTAGCTTCACAGCCTGGTTTGAAAGTAGTTATCCCTTCAACTCCATATGACGCGAAAGGGTTACTGATTTCTGCAATCCGCGACGACAATCCGGTCATCTTCCTTGAACATATGAAACTGTACCGTTCATTCAGACAAGAAGTTCCTGAAGAAGAGTACACGATTCCACTTGGGAAAGCGGATGTGAAACGTGAAGGGAAAGACCTTTCAATTATCACGTACGGCGCAATGGTTCACGAAAGCTTGAAAGCGGCTGAAGAACTTGAAAAAGAAGGCTTCTCTGTAGAAGTTATCGACTTGCGTACAATTCAACCAATGGATATCGAAACAATCATTGCATCTGTTGAAAAAACAAACCGTGCAATCGTTGTGCAAGAAGCGCAGAAACAAGCAGGAATCGCTGCGAATATCGTAGCTGAAATTACAGAGCGCGCAATTCTAAGCCTTGAAGCACCTGTTCTTCGCGTAACTGCACCGGATACTATTTATCCATTTGCGCAAGGTGAAAATGCTTGGCTTCCGAATGCGAAAGATATTATTGAAACAGCTAAAAAAGTATTGACGTTCTAAAAAGGTATCAATTAAGAAAGGGTGAATCACGTGGCATTTGAATTCCGTTTACCAGATATCGGAGAAGGAATCCATGAAGGTGAAGTCGTAAAATGGTTCGTCGCTAAAGGCGATAAGATCAATGAAGATGACATACTTCTTGAAATCCAAAACGATAAAGCAGTTGTGGAAATTCCATCACCGGTTACGGGTACTGTTGAAGAAATACTCGTTTCCGAAGGAACAGTTTCAGTCGTAGGGGATGTATTGATTCGCTTCGATGCACCTGGTTATGAAAATGTGAAATCTGAAGAGGATGACAACGCAGAAACTGAAGCACAAGTTCAAGCAACAGCTGAAGCGAGTCAACCGATTGAAAAAGAAGAGGCGCCTAAGGAAGAAGCAACTACAACAGTAGCTGCCCCGACTGCAAGTGTGCAAGCACAAACAGACGTCGATCCGAATCGCCGCATTATTGCAATGCCTTCCGTGCGTAAATTTGCGCGTGAGCAAGGTGTCGAAATTCAGCAAGTTGCAGGATCAGGCAAAAACGGCCGCATCTTGAAAGAAGATATCGAGTCATTCAAAAATGGTGGACAAACACAAGCGGCAACTCCAGCAGTGGCGGATCAAGATGGTCAAGCTGAAAGCGTTGCACAAGAAACTTCGGCTCCGGCTCCAGTTCATCTTGAAGGCGATTTCCCTGAAACACGCGAAAAAATGTCTGGAATCCGAAAAGCAATTGCAAAAGCGATGGTCAATTCAAAACACACTGCTCCGCATGTTACGTTGCTTGACGAAGTGGATGTTACCGAACTCGTTGCACATCGCAAAAAGTTCAAAGACATTGCTGCAGAAAAAGATATCAAACTGACGTATTTGCCTTATGTCGTAAAAGCACTTGTTTCGACATTGCGTGAATTCCCAGCGTTCAATAGCTCACTCGATGATGCTACACAAGAAATTGTTCAGAAGCATTATTACAATATTGGTATCGCTGCGGACACTGACCGCGGACTTCTTGTTCCGGTTATCAAGCATGCAGACCGTAAATCAATCTTCGCAATTTCTGATGAAATCAATAGCCTTGCCGTAAAAGCACGCGATGGTAAATTATCACCTGCTGAAATGAAGGGTGCTTCTTGTTCCATCACGAATATTGGGTCTGCAGGAGGACAATGGTTTACACCTATCATTAATCATCCTGAGGTTGCAATTCTTGGAATTGGTCGTATCGCAGAAAAGCCAGTTGTGAAAAATGGTGAAATTGTAGCGGCACCTATGTTAGCATTGTCATTGGTATTCGATCACCGGATGATCGACGGCGCTACTGCACAACACGCGCTGAATCACCTTAAGAGATTGCTCGCAAATCCGGAACTTTTATTAATGGAGGCGTAAACAATGGTAGTAGGAGACTTTCCAATCGAAGTAGATACACTTGTCGTAGGTTCTGGACCGGGAGGATATGTCGCAGCAATCCGTGCGGCACAATTGGGCCAAAAAGTAATCGTTGTTGAAAAAGGCGATATTGGTGGCGTGTGCTTGAACGTAGGATGTATTCCTTCTAAAGCGCTAATTGCTGTTGGACATCGTTATGCCAATGCAAAAAATTCCGATTCAATGGGAATTACAGCAACAGAAGTGAAACTAGATTTCACTAAAGCGCAAGCGTTCAAAGATAGCGTAGTCAGCAAGTTGACTGGCGGAGTTGCAGGACTTCTTAAAGGCAACAAGGTTGATTATGTTCAAGGTGAAGCTTATTTCGTCGATAGCAACACAGTACGTGTGATGGACGAAAGTTCTGCGCAAACATATAAATTCAAAAATGCAATCATTGCAACGGGTTCACGTCCGATTGAAATCCCGACATTCAAATTTACGAAACGCGTTATCAATTCAACAGGTGCTTTGAGTCTTACAGAATTACCGGGTAAACTTGTCGTTATCGGTGGCGGTTATATCGGTACTGAGCTAGGATCTTCATATGCAAATCTTGGATCTGAAGTAACGATTATTGAAGGCGGCAATGACATTCTTGCAGGTTTTGAAAAACAAATGACACAAATCGTTAAAAAAGGCTTGAAGAAAAAAGGCGTCGAAGTTGTTGTTAAAGCGTCTGCAAAAGGCGTTGAAGAGACAGCTACTGGCGTTACAGTTACATACGAAGTAGGCGGAGAAGAGAAGAAAGTCGAAGCTGATTACGTACTTGTTACTGTAGGTCGTCGTCCAAATACGGATGAAATCGGATTAGAAGAGATGGGCATCAAGTTCCTTGAGCGTGGTCTTATCGAAGTCGACAAACAATGCCGTACAAGCATTCCAAATATCTATGCAATCGGTGATATCGTTCCAGGTCTTCAGCTTGCACACAAAGCTTCTTATGAAGCTAAAATTGCAGCAGAAGCAATTTCAGGCGAGAAGTCTGAAGTTGACTACTTGGCGATTCCTGCCGTTTGTTTCACTGATCCTGAACTTGCAGCTGTTGGCTTGAACGAGCAACAGGCAAAAGAAGAAGGTTATGAAACAGTAGTAGGGAAATTCCCGTTTGCAGCTAATGGACGTGCACTTGCACTTGATGCTTCTGAAGGTTTCGTCAAACTTGTATCACGTAAAGAAGACGGGCTTCTACTTGGAGCGCAAATTGTGGGTGAAAGTGCATCAGATATGATCGCTGAACTTGCTCTTGCAATCGAAGCAGGAATGACACTTGAAGATGTTGCAATGACAATTCATGCTCACCCAACATTGAGTGAAATTTCAATGGAAGCGGCTGAAGTCGCTTTGGGTAAACCAATTCATATGATTACGAAATAATTTTCTAGAGTCAGTGATTAAGACCGTCTATGAGGTAGCAAGATATCCTCGTAGATGGTTTTTTTTAGTTTGAATCGGACTATGAAACAGGTATGTGGATCCGTGTGACCTAGCTTTTTCTGCCTTTTGTTTGCAGGTTTAGTAGATGGGGATGAAGAAGAGTGTCAGTGGAGTAACGGGGGAGGCATTCAAATGGAATGGAAAACAAAAATAACGGAACTGCTCGATATCAATTATCCAATCATTCAAGGGGGACTCGCTTACTTGGCTTATGCCCAACTTGCTGCTGCCGTCTCGGAAGCAGGTGGACTTGGACAAATTACGGCAATGAGTTTGGATTCAGCAGATGCACTGCGCGTTGAAATTAAAAAAGTAAAAACGCTGACTGATAAACCGTTCGGCGTGAACTTTGCGATTGGACAACATGGACGTCCATATGCCCATATGGTGGAAGCTGCTCTGGAGGAAGGCGTTACAGTAATGTCGGTAACGGGTGGGAATCCCGCGCCATTTTTTGCCCAACTTCAAAATACCAACGTTAAAAAGCTTGTGCTAGTTGCTGCAAAAAGGCAGGCTCAGAAAGCGGAATCACTCGGAGCTGATGCAGTTATGGTTGTTGGACAAGAAGGTGGGGGACATCTTGGGCGTGACGATATCGGAACGATGGTACTTGTTCCACAAGTTGTCGATGCTGTTTCAATCCCAGTTATTGCATCCGGTGGTATCGGGGATGGTCGCGGTTGGATGGCCGCTCAGGCATTAGGCGCCGAGGGGATTGAGATGGGAACAAGATTCATTGCGACGAGAGAGTGTGTCCATGCATCTCAAGCTTATATCAATCTACTTCTTGCAAGTAGTGAAACCGATACGACTGTTATTAAAAGAACACTAGGAGCACCCGCTCGAGCATTAGCGGGAAGTTGGACGAAGAAAATAATTGACATGGAAGCTAAAAATGCTGATTATGAAGCGATGAAAGATTTAATCAGTGGCGAAGCTAATCGCCGTTTTATTCATGATGGAGATGCCAATAATGGTTATGGATGGGCGGGTCAGGTTGCTGGGCTTATTAACGATGTACCATCCGTTGCAGAATTAGTTGAGCGTATGGTGAATGAGGCGGAAACAATTCGTAAAAGATGGAACTAAAGAGAGTAAAGGGAGCGAATTAGCATGGATTATAATTATCCAATTAGGCATGATTGGTCGACCACAGAAATTATCGCAGTAGCGGCATTTTATGAGGCGGTTGAAAAAGCATATGAATCAGGAATTGCAGGAGGAAAACTGATGGAGGCATATCGGGGATTCAAAAAAGTGGTTCCTTCCACGGCGGAAGAAAAAACATTGTGCAAGGAATTTGAGGAAGCGAGCGGTTACGTCTGTTACCGTGTTGTTCAAATGGCGAAAGATACAAGTGGTGAAGAAATAATAAAAGGAATGCCCTCGCGTTAAGCGGGAGCATTCCTTTTATCTAAAGCTAAGAAGTATAAGGTTTTCACCTGGAACAGTATCTAGACTCCAGCGCCTAGCCCCACACGACGTGGGTCATGCAGTGGGGAGGGATTGAAACTGCATCCCTCCTTGTTGCGACAGGATGTCGCGATCCTAAGCTGCCTTCCCCTGTCGCATCAGGCCATAAGTTAAAGGGCAAAGAGCGCCTTTCTCTTAAGGCCTTCCAGCGCTTGTTGGGTCTACCAAGGCGCTTACGCTTTTATTGTTTATTAATGACTACATCATAAACAGGTAGCAGTTGGTCAAAAGTCTCTTCTGCAAATGCCATGAATTCTTCGGTGGAAAGTTTAACGGCGTCTTCACTTGGTAAATGCCGACCGACAAGGAACTCCGCTTTTTTGACAGTTTGTAACCGCTCTAAAAGTTGTTCGAGTCCAACGTCCCCCGCTTGTTCGATAGTTGTAGCTTCGGGTTTCATATGATCACCAGAAACGATATAAGTACCAGGGAGGCTAGTTAAAACATCCAATTTGCTATCTAGACGCTCGGCAATCCCTTTTTTATCTGAATTCTCATAAATTACCGCTAAAATAATGAATAAATGTGACCCCCATAAGCCAATCTGAAAGTGAGGCAATGCTTTGTAGCCCCGTTTAGCAGGTGCGAAGGCGACCCAACTGTCATTTGGTGGATTTACTGTCCGTCTTGCGTGTTTTGCGACATGTGGAAAAAACTCATCAGTCCCATGTGCTGAAAGGCGGTCCGCAAAATGCATACCTAGAGTTCCAAACTTGGGTTGGATTCGATTTTGCAATGCTTCCATCCGCTTTTCTAGCCCTTCAATTGAAAATACATCAAAATCATCTTTTTCCCAAAAAAGACCAACCATTTTCATTACCCCCAATTACATTTACACGTTTATCATAACAGAAAAAGGGGAACAATCTTTAGTAACAAGGCTTATAACTAGAGCGAACTCTGGTCGTAGCATATTTTAAGTATAACTAACGGAAAATTTGGACTATATACTGAAAAAGGGGTGTCAACTTATGAAACAAGTCGTCCATGTTATTCGCAAAGCCGATGTAGAGAAAGAATATGTGAAGCTACTTAACCTAGAACTCGATTATGAACTTGCAACACTTTTCGATGCTGTGCAAGAAGATGATGCAAAGCAAAAAATGAAAAGCAAGCATAGGCTTATGGAAATTCACCGTGAGCTGGAGATACTTAATGGCTTCGCATGATTCTGATTGTCGGACCAGAAAAGGCATCCATACACATCCTTTAGAAACAGGGATAGTGTAATGGGATGCCTTTTTCGATATAGTGTACTATAGATAGTCGTTTGGAAGGGGTGGCTTTATGAAGTGGGGAATTATTGATCGTTATGCAAAGTCGTTGATAAAAGAAGCGGGTCATAAAATTCGAGTGTCTTTTTTCAATCAAATCGATATCGATACAAAATCGAGTGCGAATGACCTTGTGACAAATATTGATAAAGAAATCGAACAATTCTTCATCAGCAGGATTAAAAGAGATTTTCCTGACCATAAGATTCTTGGTGAAGAAGGATTTGGCGATGTTGTTCAGACGCTTGATGGGGTCGTTTGGATGCTTGACCCAATTGACGGAACGATGAATTTCATTCACCAAAAACGGAACTTTGCCATCTCTCTCGGAATATATGCAGAAGGCGTCGGTATGCTTGGTTATATTTATGATGTAATGCGCGATGATTTTTATCATGCTGCTAAAGATGAAGGGGCTTATTTCAATGATGAACGGCTACCGCAATTGGAGATTACACCACTAGAAGAAGCCGTTATTGGTATTAATGCCAGTTGGGTGGCTCCGAATCACTTCGTTGACAACGAAAAAATTATTGAACTGATTAGAACGTGTAGAGGGACAAGATCATATGGCTCGGCAGCGCTCGAGTTGGCGTATGTCTCTTCAGGTAGGCTGGATGCATACATGTCTATGAGGCTGTCGCCATGGGATGTTGCTGGGGGCATTGTTATTGCGCAGGAGGTCGGTGCAGTTGCAACAAACATGAAAGGGGATTTCCCGCACCTTCTTGGGCAGGATACATTTATAGTCGCAAGGCCTGGATTGCATCAAGATATAGTGACAAACTATATTGACCTAAAACAATAAAAAAAAGGACGTTACAGGCATCGAATACTACGATTACCATGAAACGTCACATTTGAAAAGAATGTTATTAAAGTAGGCCTTGTTCTCTATATTTCTTTTTCGTTTTAAATCCGTTACCCATAATTAGAATCAATGCAACGATGGCTATAATCGCAATCGTGGGGCTGCTCATACCGACTGCAACGCCGATTGCACACATTGAAGCGATAGCGGCAATGGAGTAAAAAACGAAAATCCATTTGATGTTTTTCAAAAAAATACCTCCATCTACAATTAAATGTTTTCGAATTATCTTTACATGTGCTATAATAACACAGTTAATCAACTGAAAAAAGAATAATGGAGTGAAATCATGACTAAACTTAGAAGTGACTTACGTAACATAGCAATTATCGCCCACGTCGACCACGGAAAAACGACGCTTGTCGATCAACTTTTAAAACAATCGGGAATCTTCCGTTCTAACGAACAAGTAGATGATCGTGCAATGGACTCAAATGAAATTGAACGTGAACGCGGAATTACGATTCTTGCAAAGAATACGGCAATTGAATATAAAGATACAAAAATCAACATTTTGGATACACCAGGTCACGCAGATTTCGGCGGAGAAGTGGAACGTATCTTGAAAATGGTAGATGGTGTAATTCTTGTTGTCGACTCATACGAAGGGTGTATGCCACAAACGCGTTTCGTATTGAAAAAAGCGCTTGAGCAGAACTTGAAACCAATCGTTGTCGTTAATAAAATTGACCGTGAATTTGCACGCCCGGAAGAAGTAGTTGATGAAGTTCTTGAATTATTCATCGAACTTGATGCGAATGATGAACAACTTGAATTCCCAGTTATTTATGCATCAGGATTCAACGGTACTGCAAGCTTATCACCAGACGTTTCAACACAAGAAGAAACGTTGCGTGTACTATATGACGCAATTCTAGAACATATCCCTGCTCCAATCGATAATAGAGACGAGCCTTTACAGTTCCAAGTATCACTTCTTGACTACAGCGATTATGTTGGCCGTATCGGTATCGGACGGATTTTCCGTGGAACGATGCAAGTCGGACAGTCGGTTGCCGTTATAAAACGTGATGGTACTGTCAAAAACTATCGTGTTACGAAAATGTCTGGATTCCTTGGTTTGAAACGCGTTGATATCCAAGAAGCTTTCGCAGGAGATCTTGTTGCGGTATCTGGAATGGAGAACATTGACGTTAGTGAAACAATTTGTCCGGCAGATCATCTGGAAGCACTTCCAGAGTTGTTCATTGACGAACCAACGTTACAAATGACATTCCTTGTAAACAATAGCCCGTTTGCAGGTAAAGAAGGTAAATGGGTAACGTCAAGAAAAATTGACGAACGCCTTCAATCACAATTGCAAACAGATGTATCTCTTCGTGTAGATCCAACTGATTCGCCTGATGCATGGACTGTTTCAGGACGCGGAGAGCTTCACCTTTCTATTCTTATTGAAAACATGCGCCGTGAAGGATTTGAATTGCAAGTTTCGAAACCAACAGTAATCGTGAAAGAAGTAGATGGTGTTCGTTGTGAGCCTATCGAACGTTTACAAATTGATATTCCTGAAGAGCATACAGGCTCTATTATCGAGTCGATTGGTGAGCGTAAAGGCGAAATGCTTGATATGATCAACAATGGTAATGGACAAGTTCGTCTAATATTCAATGTACCTGCGCGTGGATTGATTGGTTATTCAACTGAATTCCTTACATTGACAAGAGGTTACGGAATTATGAACCATACGTTTGATTCTTACCAGCCAATGGCAAAAGGTAAAGTCGGCGGCCGCAGAAACGGTGTTCTTGTTTCAATGGAGAACGGTACAGCTACGCCTTACAGCATCATGCAGCTAGAAGACCGCGGTATTATGTTCGTTGGTGCTGGAACTGAAATCTATGCTGGGATGGTTGTTGGTGAAAATACGCGCGAAAGCGATTTGACAATCAACTTAACAAAAGCTAAACAAGCGACAAACGTACGTTCAGCTTCTAAAGACCAAACAGTTACAACTAAAAAACCACGTATTATGTCGCTTGAAGAAGCGTTACAATATCTGGGTGATGACGAGTATTGTGAAGTGACGCCAGTATCGATTAGACTTCGTAAGAAGATACTTGATAAAAACGAACGCGAACGTGTTCAGAAAAAGAAATAATCGCTGTTTAAACATAAGTGATCTTAGTAAAAGAAAGCATCTTGAGTGCCTTACCTCATACAGGGCTAGTCGACTGATAGGTCAGGTGCGGCTTTCTGAGGTCCTTTAACAGTGACGGGATTATTACTATTCCGACCTATAGAAAAGCTTTACAGAAGGGAATGTGTTGAATGAGTGCTAGTGTTGGCGATACAGAGTTCGTATTCGGAAAGATGTCGGGTATTGCACGCTTTATATACGAAGTGATGCCTTCCTATACGGCTGCCGGTTATGTACTTTTTGCCCTCGTCTTCCTCATGTCGGCAATTGTTTATAAACTGGGATTTGCTAGAAAACTGAGGCCTTTACAGACTTTGCTGATCTATGCCTTCTTGTTTATCGGCTGTCTAATTTTGACGTTTCTTGGCTTTTTCCTCCCGATCGTGGAGGCTCTCATCGTGGCGGCTCTTATTTTAATTATCTACCGAGTGCGCAGGATGAATGAGTATAAAGAGAAAAAAGAAGACTCCATCATCTGATGGAGTCTTCTTTTTTAGAATATAAGAAAGTCACTTCTGTTGATTAACTATCTATTTATATCAAATACTGGTGAGTAGGGCTTGGGGAAATCCATTTTCATTGGATCGTTTCCGGTTCGCTTTCGGCTGAATAATCACGACACCTTTACCGAGGGACCATAGTGTGGCTAGAAGTGAATCCGTCACTTCTAGCCACACTTTTTTCAGTAATTCTGTTGCGAATAGTTGCCTGTCGCGTTCCTACAAAGTTCAAGTGAAAAATGTAGCTGCTTTGAAAGAAAAGAATAGATGACTTTCTATATAGAGTGTAGGTGCCCGAAGATACAATTACGGGCACTCTTGCCCGTCGTACAACGCGTTCCTTACTTACTTTTAGCAAAGATTATTCATGTAATCATGTGATGCCTTATAGAAAGTGACACTTCTTTAAAATAAAAAAGAAAGAACCATAGAGAAAGCATCAGCCGCCAAAATTGTATCTTTGGCGGCCTTTATCCAGATAAGAAGCTAGCTATTCTTTTGTCCCAAAAAGCTTCAGCACTACGTGTACTTATGCATTTGGAGCGCGACGGATGAAGGACACTCATACGATTACCGAAAAAATGTGTAGGGATGCGACGAAGTCGCATCCCTACACATTAAGATATCTCGGTACTGGTATAGGAGTTGTTCAATCCAAAGCAACTGTACTCGGGACGCCTAGTATTTGACTAAGTTATTTTGTGGTTAACTTTGGTTAATCAACACATGTGTAAGAATGTATAAGTTTTCGACACGGAACAGTGTCTAGGCTTCAGGCGCCTTACGCTTTTCTCAGAAATCTTTTTCGATTGACTGGGAACTTCGGTAGAAAATGAAATTCCCAGTCGCGATTCGTGCAATCGTTTTTTCGGCAATCCGATTATTACATTCCTGACACATATACGTATGGATAGGGCGATTCCGGAGTGTTTTTGCTAGTGGCAAATCGTCTGGAAGTTGCCCGACGTTGTCACAGATGACACATTTTACACGCATTGGAAATCCTCCTTCAGTCAACTCGGATCGCAATGACGTTGCGAATCGGATTATCATTGTTCGAACCGTCTTTGAAGACAACATGCACGGGCCCGCCCTCAAGTAGCGGCTTACCCTCGTCGCTGAATTTGAAAATGATATCATCGACTTTCGTAAGTGGGAATGAGTGACTTTCGCCGTCTGATGTTTCAAATGCTAATGTTCGTGCATTTTCGGCAGGCTCCGCGATTTTTAAAAAGTGACGCAATTGGATGCCGTATGTTCCAGTAAGGACTTTTCGTTTTTCAAACTTTTTTTCTGTTTCCAGGGTAGGCGGGAACGTTGCGCCTTCCATTATTTCACGGGACCAATGTTTCCCCATAGCTCTTTTATATTCTTCTAGTTCATCTTTTTCGATGTGACTTTCTGTAAAGTACGTTTTCAAATCAACGCGACGATCATCGAAAATCCACACGGTCGGGTCAAGTGTGATGACATGACGTACATTTCCTTTAATCGGAATTATTGATTCCAAATGAATATCCCCCTACTTGAATTAAATTATCTTTTGTTTCTAGTATAACGCTTTGATGTCTCAAGGAAAAGCTTTTGCTTTTCGATGGCTTAGGAAACTAGAGAATTTTGTCCTATAGATAAGTTGTAACATAAAGATAATACTACCTAACATCAGTCCATAGCGACTCTGGCAATAAGAAGGGCTGAAGAGGCGGCATTTTTTGTTTGAGAAGGATATAGGTTATGTACTGTTGCTACAGGGAGTGGCGCATTTAGGCTTCGTTCATCTGTTACAAGCACTTGTATTTTTGTTTTGTAAAACGCCAAAGGGAAAACGCTTGCTTTTTCCTGTTCTGAAAGATACAATTTATTGATAATAACCATTAAGAAATAAAAGTTTGATGGGGGCGTCCTCATGGATATAGAATTGCAGGAAACGAATAAGGAAACGTATCAGGAAAAGGCATTGAAGCAACTTCAAGCTGATGCTGATAAGATTGGTCAACTTATAAAAGTACAGATGGACCATTTGACGATGCCGCAGTGCCCACTCTATGAAGAAGTGTTGGATACACAAATGTATGGCTTGTCTCGTGAAATTGACTTTGCTGTAAAGCTAGGTTTGATTGACCGTCCGAAAGGCAATGAAATTCTTTCTTTACTTGAGAAAGAAATGACAGTGTTGCATGAAGTATATACGAGAAAATAAGCCGAAAACTCAAACTGACATAATGGTTTGAGTTTTTTGTTTAATGAAAAAGAGGTAACCCTATGAAAACATATACTAAAAAGCTATTCCGCTATTTTGATTTCCCACTGTTTTTTGTCTACCTGTTACTTTGTCTGTTCGGACTTGTCATGATATACAGTTCAAGTATGGTTGTAGCGGTAGGTAGGTATGATCTTCCGGCAGATTCTTTTTATCAAAAACAGTTGTTAAATTTAAAACTTGCCATTCCCGCTTTCTTTTTGGCGGCTTTTTTTCCGTACAAGAATTATAAACGGAAAAAATTGATGATTTTTGCTGTAATAGGTATGCTATTTCTGTTGTTTCTGGTCCATTTCGTTGGTACAGGTGATCATGTTGGAGCCACTAGTTGGATAAAAACGCCTTTTGGTAATCTACAACCCTCAGAAGTTGCGAAATTGGTCTTAATTGTCTATTTTTCAGGAGTTTTTGCAAAAAAATATGAGTCTGGCACAATCGATAATATTAACCAGTCAATATTACCGCCCGTGGTCATTTTAGTATTAGCAGTGGGTTCTATTATGCTCGAGACTGATATCGGAGGCTCGTTCATTATAATCATCACAGCACTTTCGGTCCTAGCAGCAAGCGGTATTAAAAAAAGAACCTTTATGAAAATTAGCGGGATAATTTCTGTGGGTCTTGTCTTTGCTGCGCTTGTCCTTTATTTCAAATGGGAATCGATTATGACCCCAGGTAGGGCTGGCCGTATACTATCATTCCTGAACCCATTCGATTATATCCAAGGGTCTGGCTATCAGATTGCGAACGGCTATATTGCCATTGGTTCTGGAGGTTTGCAAGGGAGAGGTCTTGGTAACTCTATTCAAAAAATGGGCTACTTACCAGAGCCGCAAACAGATGTCATTATGGCGGTGATTTCAGAAGAATTAGGCCTTCTTGGTGCTATTATCGTAATAGGGGGACTCGGTTTCATCGTCTTAAGGGCTTTATCTATTGCGCTTCAGGCAAAAGATCCCCATGCGCGCATGCTTGCGGCGGGAATTGGAAGTATGATAGGAATTCAAACATTCGTTAATTTGGGTGGCCTGACGGGGTTGATACCGCTTACAGGAGTTACTTTGCCGTTTATTAGCTATGGCGGTACATCTGTTATTCTGTTATCTTTAGCTTTAGGAATATTAACGAATGTCTCAATGTTCGTAAAATATGAAAAAAACAATTAGAAAAGGAAGTGCCTTGTGATGGAACAGATTAAGAAAATTCTTGTAGCCAACCGTGGAGAAATAGCAATACGAGTTTTTCGCGCTTGTACCGAATTGAATATACCGACGGTGGGGATTTATTCAGCGGAAGATAGTGGGTCATTCCATCGTTACAAGGCAGATGAGTCTTATCTAGTCGGAGAAGGTAAGAAGCCGATTGATGCTTATCTCGATATCGAAGGGATTATCGCGATAGCGAAAGATTGTGGCGCGAACGCGATCCATCCTGGTTATGGATTTCTTGCTGAAAACACAGAATTTGCAAGGCGTTTAGAAGAAGAAGGAATTATTTTCATCGGCCCAAGTTCAAAGCAACTGGATATGTTTGGGGATAAAGTAAAAGCACGTGAGCAGGCTGTTAAAGCGGGAATTCCAGTGATTCCAGGTAGTGACGGTCCGGTTTCTACAGTCGGAGAAGTCGCAATGTTTGGCGAATCGAATGGTTATCCTGTCATCATTAAAGCATCTCTTGGTGGTGGAGGACGCGGAATGAGGATTGTGAATTCTGCGGAAGAAGTCAACGAGGCTTTTGAACGTGCGCGGTCAGAAGCGAAATCTGCATTCGGATCTGATGAAGTGTATGTCGAGAAATACATCGATAAACCAAAACATATCGAGGTACAAATACTTGGAGATACATATGGCAATGTCATTCATCTATTCGAGCGGGATTGCTCAATTCAGCGTCGCCATCAGAAAGTCGTCGAAATAGCACCCTCGATTTCACTTGAAGACGGATTACGGGAAGCAATTTGCGATGCGGCAGTAAAGGTGATGCGAAATGTTAATTATAAAAATGCGGGAACCGTAGAATTTCTCGTATCGGATGGCCGATTTTATTTCATCGAGGTAAATCCACGTATTCAAGTTGAGCATACAATTACTGAAATGGTGACGGGTATCGATATCGTCCACGCGCAAATTCATATTGCAGACGGGAAAAACCTTCACGCTACTGAAACAGGTATTCCAACACAAGACAAGATTCCGTTATTCGGATATGCAATCCAATCCCGTGTGACAACGGAGGATCCATTGAATGATTTCATGCCGGATACTGGTAAATTATCGGTTTACCGATCGGGTGGAGGATTCGGTGTTCGTCTTGACGCGGGGAACGGTTTCCAAGGGGCTATCATCACGCCGTACTATGATTCATTACTTGTTAAAGTATCTACATGGGGTATGACTTTCCGTGAAGCTGCTTCCAAAATGGACAGGAATTTACAGGAATTCCGGATTCGTGGCATCAAAACAAATATCCCGTTTCTTGAGAATGTTGTGAAGCACAAAAACTTCTTAACAGGTAACTATAATACGAGTTTTATTGATTCAACACCTGAATTATTCCTGTTCCCGAACCGCAAAGACCGTGGGACGAAAATGTTGAATTATATTGGTAATGTGACTGTTAATGGATTCCCGGGAATCGGTAAACAATCTAAGCCGGTTCTACATCCTGTAAGAAAACCGATAATTGACCTTCTTACACCGCCAAAACCGGGTACAAAACAAATTTTGGATGAACGTGGTGCTGAAGGGCTTATCAAATGGATTAAAGAGCAAGACGATGTACTTTTGACAGATACAACATTCCGCGATGCACATCAATCATTGTTGGCTACACGGGTGCGTACTTCCGATATGACGTCAATTGCGGCTGAATCGGCAAGACTGATGCCTGACCTGTTTTCTTATGAAATGTGGGGCGGAGCAACATTCGATGTTGCTTATAGGTTCCTGAAAGAAGATCCTTGGGACAGGCTGTTAAAACTGCGAGAACAAATTCCAAATGTACTTTTCCAAATGCTATTCCGCGGCGCAAATGCCGTAGGTTATACAAATTATCCTGACAATGTCATCCGTGAGTTTGTTAAAAAGTCAGCGGATGCTGGGATTGATGTCTTCCGTATTTTCGACAGCTTGAACTGGATTAAAGGCATGGAAGTTGCAATTGATGCAACACGGGATGCGGGGAAAGTTGCCGAAGCGGCAATTTGTTATACAGGAGATATTCTTGACGATTCCCGAGCGAAATATACGGTTAATTATTATAAAGAGATGGCAAAAGATCTTGAATCAGCTGGAGCCCACATCCTTGCTATCAAAGATATGGCAGGTCTTTTAAAACCGGAGGCGGCTTATCGACTAGTTTCTGAATTGAAAGCAACAGTGGACATTCCAATTCACCTACATTCGCATGATACGAGTGGAAACGGTATCTATATGTATGCCAAAGCGATTGAGGCTGGCGTAGACATCGTTGACACGGCTTTAGGATCAATGGCAGGTCTAACTTCACAACCGTCGGCAAGTTCGCTACACTACGCGCTGCAAGGCGGTAAACGCAATGTACGTGCAAACGTGAAATCACTTGAAGACTTATCGTACTACTGGGAAGATGTTCGGAAGTATTATCAGCACTTTGAAAGTGGCATGATGAGTCCGCATTCGGAAATCTATGTACATGAAATGCCTGGTGGCCAGTATTCAAACTTACAGCAACAAGCGAAAGCGGTAGGTCTAGGTGAGCGCTGGGAAGAAGTGAAGAGCATGTATTCTCGCGTTAACCTGTTATTCGGAGATGTTGTGAAAGTGACACCTTCATCGAAGGTTGTTGGCGATATGGCCTTGTTTATGGTACAGAACGAACTTGACGAAAAGTCAGTCCTTGTACGCGGAAAGTCCATCGATTTCCCGGAATCAGTTATTGAGTTTTTCGAAGGATATATCGGCCAACCATATGGTGGATTCCCAGAAGAACTACAAAAGATTATTTTAAAAGAACGCCAAGCGATTACTGTACGTCCTGGAGAACTATTGGAAGATGTCAATTTTGAAAAGCTACGGGATGAATTGAATGTGAAATTGGAACGTCCAGTTACTAGCCATGAAGTACTTTCTTATGCCCTTTATCCGAAAGTTTTCGAAGAATATTCGCAAACGAATAAGCAGTTCGGTGATGTATCTGTTATTGATACACCTGAATTCCTATATGGGATGCGTCTCGGCGAGGAAATCGAAGTAGAGATTGAAAAAGGGAAAACGTTGATTGTTAAGCTAGTGTCGATTAGCGAACCGCAATCGGATGCAACAAGAGTCATCTATTTCGAATTGAACGGACAGCCGCGTGAAGTGATTATTGAAGATATGAGTGTAGAGTCCGTCGCAGTTAGGAAACAAAAAGCGGATACCTCAAATGCTGCGCATATTGCTGCTACTATGCCGGGAACTGTTTTGAAAGTTGCAGTCTCAAAGGGAGCGAAAGTGAAAAGAGGAGAACATTTGCTCATCACAGAAGCTATGAAAATGGAGACAACGATACAAGCACCTTTCGATGGTATAGTAAAAGAAATATATGTGGCTGCAGGAGAATCGATAGCTACAGGTGATTTGCTCGTTGAACTGGAGCACTAACATAAAAACAAGAGCACTCGAATTATATTCGGGTGCTCTTGTTATTTTTGTTAATAAGTTGGGTAGACAAGTAGTAAGGACTGGCCAAGGGCTGGTCCTTACTACTCATTTTGATAGTTTACTTCTTGATACAAGTAGAATCATGTACGTTAACAAACCGAATAACAACGTGATGAATAATGAATGAAGCAAAGCAATATAAAGGTTTAGTCTAGTCAAAACAACCAACATTCCTGTTGTTGCTTGGAGTGCGACAAGTATAAATGCGATACTCCAGCCCCAATAGATGACGCGTTGATTTTTGTAATGACGAAGTGCATGGATCATGATGATTAATAACCAGACGAAAATAAATGCCGCGGCAGTACGGTGACCCATCTGAACCCACTCGAACATGTTACGCGGAAGGGCGAATGCCGCGTTCTGGCATAGTGGCCAGTCCAGGCAGGCAAGACCAGACTCTGTATGACGGACGAGTGCTCCAGTATAAACTACAAAGTAAGAGTAAACGGATACGCCTATTGTATGCCATTTCAACCGTTTACATATTTGTAACTTATCTGCATCAAACTTTCGATCCACTTCAAATATTAGAAGGGTTAATAGAAGGACTGATGCAAAGCTTAAAAGAGAAATACCAAAATGAAGCGCGAGTATGAAATCACCTTGACCCCATAATACTTGAGCGGCACCAATCAATGCCTGTAATATAAGGAAGAATACGGCCGCGATTGCTAAGAATTTTGTTTCCCTTATATGTCCGATTGATTTCCATGACCAGACAGCTAATATGACAATCAAGATTCCCACAGACCCAGTTACCAGCCGATGTGAAAATTCAATAAGTACTTCTGCGGTAATCTCATCGGGAATAAGTTGCCCGTTACATCCTGGCCAATGTCTGCCGCAGCCCATGCCGCTATCGGTTTTTGTAACAAGCGCCCCTCCAAGTAAGATTAAAAGCATGCCTATTGTCGATGCGACTGCGAACCATTTTAAATATCTATTAGATTTCAAAAAAATGACACCTACTTTTTTATTGATGACCATTGTATAAAAGGTCCCTGCTTTTTTGATGATAACGAAAAATAAGTAAAAAGACAACGAAGATTGGCTGAAAATGCCTCAGTAATGGTCCTTTTCACAAATTGTTCATAAAGAAGACGCTTTAACTTCACAAAAGACCCATCGAAATGATTTACTATAGAGGGTGTTGAGTAATAAATGTGTCGATATTTCAAGGAATTCGGTAGAAATTTTGTATATGTATAGAAATACTACCCGAATTTCGCTATAGTTAACTGTAGCGGTTAACGCTCACAACTTTGGAAGGAGGGGTAACTTGTCAAACGGTCATACAATTTCCACACCTGTCGAATCGAATGTAGTGACGGTGTCTCTTTATAAGGACTTCCTTGCGCTCATTAAAATCGGCATTGTTAATTCGAACATGATCACAACTTTTACGGGACTATTTCTTGCTTTTCAGTTCACTGGTAAAAACTTTCTACATAATATAGATTTGCTTGTCTATGCTCTTCTCGGATCGGGATTGATAATTGCTGGATCTGCGGCACTGAACAACTTGATTGATCGTGATATTGATCCAGTCATGACGAGAACAAAGTCCAGACCAACAGTTACCGGGCGATTCAAGGCACCGGCTGTATTGACACTTGCGCTGACTTTCATCGTAGTAGGCGAAGTGCTATTGTTTTCTGCTTCTATAGCAGCTGGTCTTTGGGGACTTGCAGGTATCTTCAGTTATGTTGTACTCTATTCGATGTGGTCGAAACGTAGGCACGTAGCTAATACAGTTGTTGGAAGTGTTTCGGGAGCAATTCCGCCTTTAATCGGATGGGCTGCGGTTGAACCAGCACTTGGTGCAGGTGCCTTGGCGCTATTCCTGATTATGTTTGTTTGGCAACCGCCGCATTTTTATGCGCTGGCGATGCGTCGGACAGACGAATACCGTGCAGCAAATATTCCAATGCTACCTGTTGTAAAAGGTTTTGCAAGAACGAAGAAATCGATGTTGGTATGGGTACTGTTTTTATTTCCATTGCCGTTTCTACTTACTGAGCTAGGGGTAGGCTTCTTAGTACTTGCGAGCGCATTGAATATAGGGTGGCTGTATTTAGCACTTAAAGGATTTAAAGCAAAAGATGATATAAAATGGGCAACGGGTATGTTCATCTATTCATTGAATTACATGACGATCCTTTTTGTGGCCATGATTATCTTCTCGATATTCATCTAACATATTGGAATTCTTTCTTTGCATAGGAATTCATATAAAGAGGTCAGCAGTCCTCACAAGAAGAAAAACATTTTTTTAGAAAGAGAGGTATCATTAAGCGATGATGAAAGGACTCAAAAAGTGGCGTCTTTTTTCTTTATTAGCAGCTCTTACCGTGTTTCTAGCGGGATGTGGTCAGGAAGGGCTATCCACACTTCTTCCGGCTGGTCAAGTCGGGAAAGATCAATTCAAATTGCTGATGTTATCATCAGGAATCATGTTACTGGTTATTCTAGTAGTAGTGATTATTTATGTAGTTGCAATTGTTCGTTTCAGACGCTCGAAACTGGGTGAGGACTTTGTTCCTAAAGAAGTTGAAGGAAGCCATACATTAGAACTTGTATGGACGATTATTCCTGTTCTCCTTGTTTTACTTCTAGCGGTCCCTACAGTTTATTACACATATAAACTAAGCGATGTCAGTGCGATGAATGAAGTCAACGAGGATGGCGATTCAGAAAATCTGGTCGTAGATGTTACGGCTAAGTTATACTGGTGGGAATTTGAATATCCTAATCTCGGAATTGTTACAGCGCAAGAACTTGTTGTACCAACTGGAGAAAAAGTATATTTCAACCTCCTTGCGGCAGATGTTAAGCACTCCTTCTGGATTCCGGCAATCGGAGGAAAACTCGATACAAACGTTGAAAACGTAAACAAATTTTATTTAACGTTTGATAAAGAATCGAAAGATGTGCAAGACGGAGTGTTTTACGGGAAGTGTGCGGAGCTTTGTGGTCCATCACACGCACTTATGGATTTCAAAGTAAAATCATTACCCCGTGCTGAATTCGATAAATGGGTTACAGCAATGCAAGCAACTGGTGAAGAAACAACAGATGTTGCTGCAGCTGGTCAAGGTGAAGAATTATTCCAACAAAGTTGTATTGCATGTCATGCGACATCTGCAGTCGGTGAAGGCGGAGATAAGGCTGGACCAAACCTAGCGTCATTTGGTGACCGTAATCGTGTTGCTGGATTTATGGATCACACGCAAGAGGATTTGGTTGAGTGGATTTCAGACACTCAGAAACAAAAGCCAGGAAACTTGATGCCGTCATTCGGTGAACAACTTTCTAACGAGGAAATAAATTCAATTGCTGAGTACCTCATGGGACTTTCAGTAGAAAAATAACTATTAACGTGAATTTGAAGAGGAGGTAAACAAATTGAGTTCAGTTGCTCAAAAAAGAGGTTTTGGCGCAACGCTATGGGATTGGCTTACAACAGTTGACCATAAGAAGATCGGTATCCTTTATCTCCTAGGTGGAGGATTCTTCTTCATAGTCGGCGGTATAGAAGCAATGATCATTCGTTTGCAACTTTTAACGCCAAACAACGATCTCGTCAGTGCGGGAATATTTAACCAAATTATTACGATGCACGGAACGACGATGATTTTCTTGGCGGCCATGCCTATATTAATTGGATTTATGAACGCCATTATGCCACTCCAAATTGGAGCGCGTGATGTAGCATTCCCATTTCTTAACTCACTAGGTTTTTGGATGTTCTTCTTCGGTGGAGTATTCTTAAACGTATCATGGTTCTTTGGTCAAGTTCCTGATGCAGGTTGGACATCTTACGCATCACTTGCAATGGCATCTGAAGGACATGGTGTTGATTTTTATGCAATAGGACTTCAAATAGCCGGTGGTGGTACGTTATTAGGGGGGATTAACTTCCTCGTAACGATTATCAATATGCGTGCACCGGGGATGACGTATATGCGTATGCCATTATTCACATGGACTACGTTCGTTGCGTCAGCTATGATTCTGTTCGCATTCCCACCACTTACAGTAGGACTTTTCCTTCTGACATTTGAAAGAATGTTTGGTGCTAACTTCTTCGATCCTGTGATGGGTGGTAATACCATTATATGGGAGCATATATTCTGGATATTTGGTCACCCTGAAGTATATATTCTGATTTTACCGGCATTCGGTATTTTCTCGGAGATCTTTACAATTTTCTCTCGAAAAAGACTATTTGGTTATTCAGCGATGGTATTTGCTACCGTCCTTATTGGATTCCTAGGCTTCATGGTTTGGGCTCACCATATGTTTACAGTTGGTCTTGGGCCAACAGCAAACGCGATCTTCTCTGTAGCGACAATGGCTATTGCCATACCTACTGGAGTTAAGATATTTAACTGGTTGCTAACCATATGGGGCGGAAGTATTAAAGTAACAACACCAATGCTTTGGGCGCTGAGCTTCATCCCAACGTTTGTTATGGGTGGAGTTACGGGTGTTATGCTAGGTACTGCACCACTTGATTACCAATTGCATGACACATACTTTGTTGTTGCTCACTTCCACTATGTAATCGTTGGTGGTACTGTATTCGGTATACTTGCGGGTACGCATCTATATTGGCCGAAGATGTTCGGTACAATGCTAAATGAAGCACTTGGTAAAGTTACATTTTGGTTCTTCTTTATCGGTTTCCATTTAACATTCCTAATTCAACACTGGTTAGGTTTCTGGGGAATGCCGCGTCGTGTATTTACATACATGAATGGTCAAGGTTGGAACTCAGCAAACTTAATTAGTTCTGTAGGTGCACTATTAATGGCTATTGGGATTACGATTATGGTTTATAACATTATCGTAACTTCAATTAAAAACGTACGTGTAGCAAATGACCCTTGGGGTGACGGGCGTACGCTAGAATGGGCGATTGAATCTCCACCGCCATTCTATAACTTTGCGCAGACTCCACTTGTACGTGGTCTTGATACAGTGTACATCGAAAAAATGGAAGGTAATCTGTCGGGAATTACTCCGGCTGAACCTGTTCAAGATATCCATATGCCGAACGGTTCTTTCATTCCATTCATGTTAAGTTTAGGTCTGTTCATTGCAGGATTTGGAGCAATGTTCCGTACTGAGGAATCATGGGGAATGGCAGTTCTAGTAATTGGTCTTATATGGACTTTCGCTTCTATGGCAATGCGTTCATTGAAAGACGATCTTGGCTTCTATGTTAAGAAAGAAGACATCTTAAGAGATATGAAACGTAAAGGGGGACAAAAATAATGGATTTGAATAAAAAATTCACCCCTGAGACGTGGCCTGATCATCCGGAAAAAGCAACGTTAGAGGCAAAGAATAAATTTGTTGGATTCTGGCTGTTCCTTGGCGGAGAGACAATCTTGTTCGCAACGCTTTTTGCGACCTATCTTGCTTTAAAAAACAAAGGACCAAGTGGATTTGAATTTTCGACACAAGGGCTTTTTGAATTACCGCTTGTCTTCGTCATGACGTTGCTTTTATTAACTTCATCTTTGACGAGTGTATACGCGATGTATCATTTGAAAAACTACGATTTCAAGAAAATGCAGCTATGGCTTGTCATTACTGCATTCCTTGGGCTTGGTTTCCTTGCGCTCGAAGTGTATGAGTTTGTACACTATATACATTTAGGCTTTACATTTGATAACAGTGCATTTAGTTCTGCATTCTATACGCTTGTTGGTACGCACGGTTTCCACGTAGCGATCGGACTTGTCTGGCTTACGCTACTCATCTTCCGTAACTCCAAGCGCGGACTGAACTTGTATAACGCGCCTAAGTACTATACATTCTCGTTATACTGGCACTTTATCGATGTTGTTTGGGTATTCATCTTCACTGTAGTCTACTTGATGGGAGTGATAGGTTAATATGTCTGACGTTCAAGTTTATAAAAAGTCACCAGCTGAATTTAACTTAGGTCAAAGACGCGCACGTAAGTCAATGCGCGGTCAGATTATGATGTTCTCGCTTATGATTTTCTTAACGATTATGTCATTTTCAATGGTTATGGCTTATCAAGCTGACGTAGCTGGATTTTCTAAGTATTTGATTATCCCAACGCTTCTGCTTTTTGCAGCTGTGCAAGTTGGCTTACAGTTGTATTACTTCATGCACATGAATGAAAAAGGACATGGTATTCCACAAATGTTCATGTATACGGGAGCCATTTTTGGATTCATTGTTGTGTTAACGTTTGTAGCAATTGTTTGGTGGTAATATCAATAGACGAGAAAGCCTATGGAAGATTTTATTCTCCATAGGCTTTTTCTTTTTTTAAAAGCTTAGAAAGTATAAGTTTTTCAACATGGAACAGTGTCTAGCTCCAACCGCCCGGAGGCCCTCAGAAAGTGGCGCACTTAGGCTGCGTTTCCTCCTAGATCATAAGCCGTTCATTCCTCCTTGGTAGCTTCTTGACTACCTCCTCGTTGGCCAAGTGAGGAGGTAGTCAAGAAGCCGTTTAAGACAACAAGGGGAGCTCTTAGACTGCCTTCCTTTTCATATCTGCCTGTTAGGGCTGGACGGCGCCTTGCACTTTTCTTATCAATTGTCATAGTTCGTACATTGAGTTACACCGCTATTAGTTTTATAATAAAGAAAGACTTTAAAAAAGGGAGCGATGGCAATGCCTTTAAGTATATTTGGATTCCGAGCTTTGTGGAGTCCGTGGTTCTTACTAATTATCATACTTGGTATGGCCTTATATTTATTATTGACGACTAAAATGCGTCATCGATTTCAGGATACGTATCCCGTTACAAGAAAACAAATAATCTTATTCATGTCCGGGATGGTTATACTTTATGTTGTCAAAGGTTCACCTGTAGATTTACTTGGACATATCTTATTTTCAATTCACATGGTTCAAATGGCGGTTCTATTGCTTGTGGTTGCTCCATTAATCATGATGGGGATTCCTAACTGGATGTGGAAAAAAGTTTTTGATATTGGGATTCTTGACCGCATAATAACTTTCTTTACTAAACCGATTCTCAGTCTATTGGTATTCTGTGGTATGTTTTCCGTTTACCATATTCCACTTATTTTAGATAATGTGAAATTAAGTGCTCCATTGCACACAATTTTTACTATCACGTTATTTGTTGCGGCGGTGTTTTTCTGGTGGCCAATCATTAATACGCTGAAGGGACAGCCGAAGCTTCATGGCTTGAAAAAAATAGGTTATATTATTTTAAGTGCAATATTGATCACACCTGCATGTTCCCTTATCATTTTCGTAGATGTACCTGTTTATGAAACATATAAATCTGGCGAATCTTGGTTACGGGCAATGGCGCTTTGTGTGCCCGCAAGTACACTTTCAGGATTAGCGGGCTTAGGCATTTCAGGTCCTGAATTATTTACCAATATGCCTACATTAGTTGATCAGCAACTTGGTGGAATTATTATGAAAGTGTTCCAAGAAATCATTTATGTTGGTGTCCTAGGTAGTATTTTTATTAAATGGCATAGAGAAGAGCAGGACAATGCAGAAGAAATTACTGCCAACGCGTTATTGGAACGTCAAAAAATGACGTTATATAGATAATAGGCTATAAGTTGAAAATCTTAATACTTATATAAACAGCGAAGGCACCTTTTAAGGGGAGCCTTCTGTCGCCAACAGATTCAATGGGATTATTTAATTCAACATATACTGATATAGGGAAACTTTACAAATCGGGGGAATAATGAATGAATCTGCCCTTTCTACCTACAATAAGTACGTTTTTTATTGTTTTATCAGCAGTGCTAGTTGCAATAGGATGGAACTTAATTCGTAAAAGGAAAATTGAAGCGCATAAGAAAACGATGCTGGCAGCCGCGGTATCAGCAATTCTTTTTTTAATCATTTACGTTTCGAGAACTATATTGGTTGGTAATACGTCGTTTGGCGGTCCGGAGAATTTGAAAATCTATTATACGATTTTCCTTATTTTCCACATAATACTTGCGACAACAGGAGCAGTATTTGGTGTGGTGACGATTAATGCAGGATTGAAGAATAATTTGGTCAGACATCGGAAGCTTGGTCCAATCACGAGTGTTATTTGGTTCTTCACAGCAATAACAGGTGTTGCTGTTTATTTACTTCTTTATGTTTTTTATAAGGGTGGGGAAGTAACGTCAATGTTTAAAGCAATTCTTGGTTTTTAACGAACAAAACGCTTTCACAAATATGTGAAAGCGTTTTTGTTTAAATCCTGAAATTGATTTTGAAGATTCCGGCTTCACGGGCTGTTGTAAAGAGGATGACTGCTAATGGTCCAATAAATAATCCGAGGAAGCCGAATAGCTTCAGTCCTAGAAACATAGCGATTAGTGTTGGGAGCGGTGATAAGCCGATTTGAGATCCCATCACTTTAGGTTCGATTGTACTTCGTATAATGAGTAAGATTGCTGCCAAAATCGCAAGTTTCGTTCCTGTTGCGATATCACCGCTGATGAACTGATAAAGTGACCAGGGCGCAAGGACAATAACTGATCCGAGGATGGGGATTAGATCGATAATCCAAATTGTGAGGGACATGATGAGTGCATATTTAGGTGTAATTAAAAACAGTCCGACAAAAGCAACTCCAAGAATAATAAAACTGACAATAAACTGTGCTTTCATAAAACCGAAAAAAGCAGAATTTAGTTTAGCGATTATGAACCGTGCTTTTTCTGCCGTAGAAGTAGTCAAGTGTCTAAATAACATTTTCTTTAATTCAGGTAATTCGAGCATAAATAAGAAAAGTACGATGATATAAACACTCAAGTTGACAAGGAAATTTGGAACTTCAGTCATTAGAGCCATAATCTTATCGTAACTGAGTAAACCCAGAATTGATTCTTGAATAGATTCGAATATGTTTTTGAATTCTTTCTGTATTGCAGTGACAACATCTTTTGGCATTCCAGATGTAAATTGGAATAATTTGCTTTGCGCATCAATCCAGACGCCGGATAGCGAATTGAAATAGTCAGGTGCTACCTTTGTGAAATGTATGATTTTACCCACTAACTGAGTGACTGCATAATAGAAGAACAAAGCTAAAATAACTAGGATAAAAATGAACACTGAAATGACCGACGTTTTTCGACTCCATTTAAACTTTTTTTCGGTAAGTCTAACGATTGGGTCAATCAGTAAAGCCGTAAGAAGTGCAAAAATGATTGGTATTGATATCGGAATGATAAAGATGAAAGTTATAGTAATAAAAATTATAATGAGTATGATACTAATGTTTCGTGTTGTAAGCCATTTTGCCAATGGTTATTCCCCCAAACTATTCACTCTTTCAATTATAGCCAAAATATGGGCAATTGATTAGTCGGGAAAAGTAAAAGGGTAAATAAACATAAAAAAACCAGAGAACATTGAGTTCTCCGGCGGTTATTACATAGTTACTTTTTAAGATTATAAGGCTGTAGTGCTTCGCTTACTGCTTTTAGTGTTGCAACACAGTCTTTGACAAGGCTTTCAGGGAAATGTTCCCCTTCGCCGTATTCAACGCCATGTGGATAGTAATGCTTGCCGACAACTGGTTTTTTAAGGATCATAGTCGCTTGGCGTGTATCAACATCGCCATCAGTTGTATAACTGAATACGCGCAAATAAAACGTGCCTTCTTTGATCATATATTTCTTATCAAATGTTGCGCGTTCGTAGTCCCATTGACCTGCGCGGACAAGGTCGTGTTTTAACATGATTTCATCAAGTATTGATAAGTCAGTAACAATATTTTCAATGCCTGTATCTTCAATATACATAGTTTATATCCTCCTTATATATCGTTGAGCCAATTCCCTATACCTATTTATAATAGAACAAATCACCAGCAGTTGCAATGACAACATTGTGTCAACAAACGTATGATTTAATAAATAAGATAATACTTAACATTTTTCACAGATAGACGAAGTATAATGAAAGAAGAAATCATTTAGTAGTATTATCCTTATAAGAACTGACTAAACTTTATACTCAAGAAAGTAGGTCGAAAAATGAAAGCACTTTGGAAAATAATAATTCTACTCATCATCGTCCTATTGATATTTTATATTATGGATGATCGAGTGAAAGAAAATAAACCGCTTGAGTCGCCTGTGAAACATGGGACGGCGATCCCAGTGCCTGGAAGTGGGGATGGTTTACCGCTACCGCAAGCTGCACGGCCTGAATCGGGCCTGTCCCTGTTTGTCGGTAAGAATGTAGACAGTCTATTTGAGCAGTTGGGTAAGCCAGATCGAATTGAACCCTCAGACTATGGTTACGATTGGTGGATATACGATAAAGATCAACAGTTAATGGTAGGCGTTTGGGAAGGGAAAGTAAATCAAGTTTATACTGCGGATTTATCCTCCGATATTGAGCCTTTTGAGATTGGGCAGGATGTGAAAGACATCTATCGATTTACGATTGTTGAGTCAGAAGTGGCTGTACAAATTGGAGAAAGTATCTATACATTTACATTGAACGGGGATGATGTGAATAATAGGCTGCTTATTGAATATGAGAATGTCTATGCGCAGCTTTATATCGACGGTGTGGATGGGGAATTGGAAGCGATACGTTTTATTGATCCAATTACACTAATTTTGCACCAGCCCTATGACATGGCTTATATGGGGGAAATCGTTAGTGCGGATCGTCCATCGTCAACAATGCAGATGGAAGTAGATCGTGCAATGGAGCGTCAAATCTTCAGTTTAACTAATATTTATCGGAAAAACCATGGATTGAATGAACTTTTGAGTGATTACGATCTTGCTGTTGTAGCACGAAAACATAGTGAGGATATGGCGCTTGAAAATTACTTTTCCCATGAATCTCCTGTGACCGGTAATCTTGCGGATAGGTTAAAAGAGGCAGAAATTGAACATCGTAAAGCACGGGAAAATATTGCTTTCAACTATGTGGATGCAATTGAGGCAGTCCATGGTTGGCTTAATTCTCCCGCGCACCGTGATGTCTTGCTTGAAAAGGAAGTCACACATCTAGGGACAGGTGCATATGGAAAATATTATACACAGGTTATGATTCGTGAGCTTGCAGAAGAAAAAAGGCAGCAATGAAGTTCATTGCTGCTCAAGGAATAATCCAAGTTCCTGTCTCCGTACTGGCGACACCTCTTATATAAAGAGGTGTCGCCGTTTTTTTTGCATGTAATGCAGCCCGTTTTTGAATGATTGGCCTTTCACAATCTAGAAGTGGTATGAAATCGTCCAACTTCAGCAGGTCCAGTTTACGGGGGTTCTCCACTTTGCGCGGATCATGAGTCATAACGCCAGGTACATCTTTAAAAAACTCTACATGGGACGCTTGGAGTGCTCCTGCAAGCGCGATTGCAGACAAGTCGCTGCCACCTCTCCCAAGTGTCATGACATGCCCGTTGTTATCGATCCCTTGAAAGCCTGGAATAATAATACAACGGGTTTGTTTAAGGTTTTCAGCAATGGACGCAGGGTCGATGTGGTCAATAGTAGCATCTCCAAATTCTCCAACAGTCATTATACCAGCCTTAATGCCATGCAGGACAATGTTGGGGACACCTGCTCGTGTTAGTTCGGCTGATATAACTGCGGCAGCAATGAGTTCGCCACAGGACACTGCAAGGTCGCTTGCGGCTGCTGAAGATGAAAAAGCATCCGTAAGCTGAAGAAGGCTGTCCGTCGAATAAGGATCGCCGTAGCGACCAATAGCAGATACGACAACAACGACATCGCCAAACTCATTTAGTCCATCTTTTATATGGTTAATGCAATTCAATCTCATTTCTTCATTTTTCATTGCTACTCCACCGAATTTCTGGATGATCATAAGGCTCCCAACTTTCTTCGTGACGTTCATTGAGTTCTTTTCATACGATAAAGTATGTTCGCTCTCAATATATTCATTTTCACAGAAAAATGTTCGGGAAGGGGAGAGTGGTGCTGTTTTTAACGGAGCTTATAAAAGACTGGCCTTGTACAGTCAATGGCGGGGAACTCAGGACTGTTGTCACGGGAATAACCGAAGATTCTTCACGGGTAAAGAAAGGATGCGTGTTTGTAGCCAGAAAAGGTAATCAAAGCGATGGCGTGAAGTATATTAAAAAAGCAATTGAACAAGGTGCTGCAGCTATTGTTATTGATAGAACAAATTTGACAGAAATACCAGCTGATGTTGTTGTCATTACGGTTTCGGATTGCACAAAGTTCATGTCTCATGCAAGTGCGCAATTAGTTGGTAATCCTGCCAAAAGAATGAAAATGATTGCGGTGACTGGAACAAATGGAAAAACGACAGTTACACATTTCATCGGTCAGTTATTAAGCAAATTTGGAAATCGGGTGGCTGTTATCGGTACGACAGGCATTTTTATCGATGGCGTTAAGATTGATTATGAATGCCCCAAAATGACAACATTACCCGCGGAATACCTCCATCCTTTATTAAAGAAATGTGTTGATGAAAATGTTAGTCATATTGTTCTTGAAGCATCATCACTTGGATTGTCTTCGAATCGTTTAGATCATTGTGATATCGACATTGGAATACTATTGAATATTGGGACCGATCATTACGAAGAACATGGTGGAAAGTTTGCTTATATCAATGCGAAAAAGCGTTTAATTCAAATGGCGAAAACATTCATTGTTAACAATGATGATAAAGAATGTGTGAAAATGGTTCAAAATGCAACTGTTCCACTGGTTTATTTTGGGACGAATTCGTCAGCTGACGTCCAAGTCCCAGAACTAAAAATGAATCCTGATATACTGGGTCATTATAATCGGATGAATACATTAGCAGCAATTAGTGCACTTCTTGTCCTTGGCTATTACTTAGATGATATTTTGCTGCACTGCGAACTGTTACAGCTTCCAGAAGGTAGATTGCAGCAACTAGAGCGGGATGGTGTAAAAGTTTACGTAGATTATGCTCATACGCCAGATGCGCTTGAAGCGGTACTGCAAACGCTATCCAATTCGTGTTATGGGAGACTGATTACAGTCTTTGGGTGCGGCGGCCAACGAGATAAAGGAAAAAGAGCTGAGATGGGTGAACTCGCTGTCCTGTATTCTTCAATTGTCATTGTTACATCCGATAATCCAAGAAATGAAGATCCTAAAGCAATTATTTCGGATATTATGGAGGGTTTCGGAGGTGAATGTTCGGCGATTGAAGCCGAACTAGATCGGAAATATGCAATACGAAAAGCGATTTTTTGCGCGGCGCCGGGTGATATCGTCCTGATTGCTGGAAAAGGTCATGAAAAATCGCAGCACACGGCTGATGGTCTGATACCATTTTCTGATCTCGAAGAAGCAGCACGTGCTCTTTCTGAAAAAACGTTTTTGGATATTAAAGAAATAAATATGGAATAGATGCAAGTTTACCACCTCTTCTGTTATGATAAATGGATGATTGGAGGGGATCATTCTATGATGACAGACGAATGGATCACCATCATTGAAGATGCAGAAGACTTAACGGCAATGTTGCTCTCTTCTGAAGCGGTAGCTGAATACCGCAAAGCCCATGATGATGTCTATTCAGACAAAGAACTTGTGAAGTCAATTCAAGAGTTCACGGCAATGAAGGAACGTTATGAAGAAGTTCAACGATTCGGAAGATACCATCCGGATCATAATATAGTAATGAAAAGCATCCGCGTACAAAAACGTGAGCTTGATATGAACGAACGGGTTGCGGCTCTTCGATTGGCTGAGAATGACGTTCAATTTATATTTGACGAAATTGGTTCAATTATCGCTAAATCGGTTTCGGATGAAGTAAAAGTTCCGGCTGGCAGTGCATTCTTTTCCGACTCATCTTGCGGAGGAAGTTGCGGCACCGGCGGAGGCTGTTCGTGTTCGGCTTAAACAAGAAAAGCGGAAGGCGCCGTCCAGCCCCGAAAGGCATAAGACGGTTTGCGAGGAGGCGTACTTCAGCAGCCCCACAGCAAAACGACTTATGACCCGAGGGGTTGGCGCCTGGAGTCTAGACATAAAAAAAACAGGTTGCATCCATGTCGGAAAGTCGACATGGATGCAACCTGTTTTTTGTTTAATCGCCTACGTTTTCTTGGACAATTTTCATCGCGACGGTCGGTCTGTCTGTGATGAAACCAGCTGCTCCAACATGTAAAAGTTTAACGAACGACTCTTTATCATTCACACCTTCAAAATAAACTGGAATATTAATTTGGGTAAGAAACTTCATGAAACTTTCAGTGCCGAGAGAAAATACGCCCAGTTTTTCTGGAATTCTGAACAAGTCTGCACGGGGACTATAAAGATGACCGAACATGCTTGTAAAAGAGGCGTATGCTCTTTTTACTTCGTTATCACCCGCACCGGTTGCAACTTTGTTTTGTGCGTACAAGTTAAATCTGTCGGTCTGTTCATCATATGAGCTTGTTACTGCGACACAGTCTTCAGCACCCAGCTCTTCAAGAAGTCTCCAAAGTTTGGAAGGAATCAAGCTACCTTCGTATGTATCAGGAGAATCTTTTAGATTAATAACAATTAGCATATGCGGAAACTTCTGTATTAGTTCACGAAGGGTAATAATTTCTACGTTTTTTCCACGGTAAGAATGATTTCCATCCTCATCTTCAAATTGATAACCTGCATCAGCCATTTTCAATTCGCTAAGGGTATAGTCGGCAATTCTTCCAGAGAAATCTGTTGTTCGATCTGCAAATTCATCGTGAAAAACAATGATTTCCTCGTCTTTTGTTAACCGGATATCAACTGCAAAACCATGTACGCCAAGCTCGGCCGATTTTGAAAATGCGGCCAATGTATTCTCAGGAGCCTCTGCTAGTCCACCTCGGTGGGCAAGAATGACTGGATTATCGAAATCGAGTGCTTTTTTACCTTCACGTGGTACCGGTTTTGCGACAACTTTGGAAGCTGCCCACGCGGCAACGCCTGCCGCACCTACTGTAAGGACCACATTTGTTTTTCTACCCATTTAGTTTAGATGCCTCCTTAAGAATCAGCTCTATTTTTCCCATTATAGGGCAAAATATTGACGTTGTCAGCAATATTCAGTGTCCAGATTCAGGCGTCTTCCGCCTTCCTTCTTGAATATAAAGGCAAAGAGCGCCTTATATTCAAGTCCTCCAGCAGGGTGGGATTGAACTGCATCCCACCTACTTGTCGCATCTAGCGGGCGCCTTCCGCTTTTCTTATTGTCCAGCTTCAGGCGTCAGCCCCTCGAGTCGCTTCAGTCCCCAGGATAAAGGCAAAGAACGCCTTTTTCCTGTGGCCCTCCAGCGCTTGTCGGGGCTACACGACGCCTTCTGCATTTCTTATTGTCCAGCTTCAGGCGTCAGCCCCTCGAGTCGCTTCAGTCCCCAGGATAAAGGCAAAGAATGCCTTTTTCCTGTGGCCCTCCAGCGCTTATCGGGGCTACACGACGCCTTCGTCTTTTCTTATTGTCCAGCTTCAGGCGTCAGCCCCTCGAGTCGCTTCAGTCCACAGGATAAAGGCAAAGAACGCCTTTTTCCTGTGGCCCTCCAGCGCTTGTCAGGGCTACACGACGCCTTCTGCATTTCTATTGTTGCAGGGCTTTTCAGTCCTATGGTATTGTATGGGTTAGGAAAAGAGGGGAAATCTATGATCGATCGTCAAGGTATTATTGTCTATCTTCATCATTTAAAACAAGCAAAGTCATTTCGAAAATACGGTCATGTCCATTATATATCACGCACAATGAAGTATGTTGTCCTTTATTGCAATATGGAAGATGTCGATACGGTCATGGGGAAAATAGAACGTCTTCCATCTGTAAAAAAGGTTTTGCCGTCCTACCGCCCATTTGTGAAAACGGAATACGAAAATGCCAAACCGGATAAAGCGAAAGAATATGATTATAAAACCGGGTTATAAGAACTATCTTAATGGAGGGAGCAGCTTGTTGATACGCAGAATACCAATTGTGTATTGATAAAACAACTCAGTTTCCGCAAATACTGAAGAGTTTTTCAACTCGATAACTGCTGGCGTGCTCCCAACTTTCTCTGCTGTTTCCTCAAAAAGTAGCCTTCTTTTTGATTTGATGGTATTCTGCTGGATAATTCCTTCCCGGCAAATGTAAATAGGCATGAACTTACCGTCATTTGCGGGTTCGAAGGCTGCCGCGAGTGACAGTGCATGACCTGGAGGTGTTTCTGAGGATAAGATGAACGTCCTATGCAGGCGGTCGCTATTCGACTTGATTAATTCGCATAGTTCATAAACATCTCCATATCCTTCGCCAAGCTCTATGAATCGTTGATTTAATATCATACATAACACTACCTTTCTAAATACGTAAATCTAGACTTATCATACCATTGTGAGCGCCAAGGTGCATTCATCAATTCGTCCTCGGGGGTGTAGGATTTGAAATTTATCGTAAGGACTATGTTTCTTTTACTGATTGTGAACGGTCTTCTAATTTATATGCATTATTATCAAGCGGTAGGCGCAGACAGTAAAGAGCCTAGCGTTGTAAAGTTCACCCAAGAGATTGAAGTGGTAAATCGTCCCGATGCTCTTCATATCCGCCAGCATTTCAGTGGCTTATTGGACATGCGGTATGAAATTGTTTGGCCAAAAGCCAGCACCAATCGATCTTGTTATCTTGCGGACGCAACATCCTGCAATCGAATGGATGAGAATTCTATCGCTTTTCTTGAAGGGGAGAATGGACGACAATCCATTTCGTATGAAATACCCAAAAAAGGACCTCTAAAACAAACAGCTCTATTCAACGAACCGTTCGCTACACTACATGCTTCTTCTGCCTCGTACACATTATTCCATATGACTGATGAAACAGGGGTTGGTGGATTATGGGTAAATGGTTTGGAGCGAGTGGGTACTAAAAAAATGACGAACATCAATTATTCATTATTCCGTGGCAAGGGAGAAGTCAAGGAACTTTATTGGCAGCGGAATAATTTGCCTGTGCTCTATGCTGGGGATAGGCTCTCGGTATTTGGGGAAAGCGGCAATACTGAGCAACTTGGGGAAGTGGGTAACGTACTTAAAGCAATTGATGCCAATCATTCAACGATTGTAATTGATGATACACGTCAGGCTGTTAATGCTACCCGGTTTATCGTTTCAAAAAATGCGGATGTGGATAAAGTATCGGTTCGATTGCTAAGGGAAAGTATGTATGCGCGTTTTACAATACCCGAAAACGAACGCATGACGGCCGAACTGGTAGCTTCGATTCTAGGAGAAACGCCAACAGGACTCGGGAAATCACGTAAAGCTTATCAAGTCCTTACTGAATCAATTACAGTAGAGGAACTTGGGAAATTCAAAAAAGTGTTGAATAATATGACAGGGCAAGAGCTTAATGCATCTGTTTTGGACGCGATAGCCGGAGAGATAACAGGCTTTAAGACATCTTACTTTACGAAAAATATTCATGATGATACAACTGCTCACCCGTTTCTTATCGAAGATCCACGGGAAATCAAATTTGATGGCACTAGCACTACAGATATTCGAATTCTATTGAAGGATGGAAAGACCCTGTATCCAGCGAAGAGAATTTTAAACCTTGCGGGCTATACCATCAAGACGAATGCGCGGTCCATTTACATTGAAAATGGCATCAGGAAATTTAGATTTCCTAGGAAAGAACTATTCTATGTCTATAATGAACAAAAATACGATGTTGTAACTATGCCATTCGAAGTACTGGAAGGTGATTTATATTTTGAAGAGAGTTGGTTTAAACGGTTGTTCCTATTAAGTGTCGAGAAAACGGCAGATACGATTGATATCATCAGAATGTCAACACTGGTAGAGGAGGGCGACAAGTGAGAGTTGTTGCAGGAACTAGAAAAGGTATTCCCTTGAAATCTTTACAGGGAACGGATACACGCCCGACATCGGATAAAGTGAAAGAGTCCGTATTCAATATAATCGGGCCTTACTTTGATGGTGGAATTGCCGTAGAATTGTTTGGGGGCAGCGGATCTCTTTCCCTTGAAGCTTTATCAAGAGGAATCGATGAGGCATTCCTATTTGAAAAAAATGTGAAAGCGTGTGCGATTATTAAAGCGAACGCGGAAAAATGCCGATTTACGGAAGAATTACATATCAAGCGTGCGGATGCTAGAAATGCGGTTAAAGTTTTGCAAGCGGAAGGGAAGAAAGCAAAACTTCTTTTTATCGATCCCCCATATGCGGAAACAGCATTTTATAATTTGGCACTTGAATTTGTAGAAGCAGACCTTCTGACTGAAAACGCTGTCATCGTTTGTGAGCATGAAAAGCAATTGGAATTACCAGAAGCGTACGGCAGTTATAATAAGATAAAAAGTTCAGTGTATGGAAATAGCGCTGTATCTATTTATGAGAAATGAGGTTTCAATAATGTCGAAAATTGCAGTTGTGCCCGGAAGTTTTGACCCGTTAACGAATGGGCATTTAGATATTATCAAGAGAGCAGCGAGGGTTTTCGGTGACGTCAGAGTTGCTGTGATGAATAACTCCTCAAAAAACTCACTGTTTACTGTCGAAGAGCGTATGGCGCTTATTGAAGAGGTGACGTCTGTGTTTCCGAATGTGAAAGTGGAGTCGTCTTCTGGATTGCTTGTTGATTATGCCAAGAGTGTAGGGGCATCTGTAATTGTTCGCGGATTGCGTGCCGTTTCCGATTTTGAGTATGAAATGCAAATTACGTCTATGAACAGGTTTCTCGATGAGAGTATCGAGACATTTTTCATCATGACGAACAATCAGTATTCGTTCCTCAGTTCGAGTATTGTCAAAGAAGTGGCAAAGTACAGCGGTGAAATCTCAGGACTTGTGCCAATGCAAGTTGAAGAGGCGTTGAAAAAGAAATATCAAACTCGATGATTGTTAAATGGTTATGATGAAATTAAACTTTCATCATAACCATTTTATATTAATAAATAAGGTAGAAGATTACCGGAACGACAATGATGCTCCAAATTCGTCCGATTACGTAAGGGGTCATCGAGATTTTGCAGGTCTTTGCGATGACAAAAACTTGCATATGGATACTCAATCCGTTCATGGAAATGATTGCAGCGATAAGAAAAGGGAAAAACGACAAGCCGTAAAAGTGATCTGTTGCTGATTGAACACCTGATGTCATTTCGAAAATGGCTAAGGCAATTGTTTTCGAAATCCCCATCTCCACAGTGAATGCCGAAGTGAAAACTGTTGACAGCACGGTTCCGAGAGAGGAAAAGAAAATGACCGTGGTTGCGACAAGAATAATGATTGTCGAACTTTCCTTGATAGCGTCTAGAAGTGGCACCCCTTTTACTTTCTTTTGAGGTTGTGAAAGAGGTGTTTCTATTTCGCTTTCGCGGTGCAGAAAAGCTACTGCAAGTAAAAAGAATAAAATATTCGCGATGTGGATGGCCGCAAGTAACTTCCACCCTGAACTTACATTTCCGAATAGTTCTGTTCCAACGAAGCCGATGATAAACATCGGCCCGGGTGCATGGCATGCAGCTAGAAGTAGACCGCTTTGCTTCTGAGATAATTCACCGTTTTTCATCATTTCGGTTACTGTTACGGCACCGACCGGGAATCCGCCAAATGATCCGAGTACATATGCTTTCAAAAAACGCCTCCACTTCGGTACTTTCTGTGTACGATTGGGCATTTTTAAAAGCCATTGTGTCAATATGATATAGGGCAGTAAATAAGGAAGCAGTGCATGGATAAATAACTGTGCGCCCGCTTCGGCTCCGGCATGTGCAACGCTTGGCTGTAAAATGAACAGAATGATAAGTCCCCAAACGACTGAAAGATTTATCATATGATAAAGGCGTGCATGTATTCCGTTGACCACGCACTCGGCTCCTTTCGATTTCCAAGCATGACGAAAAAATTAGATATAAATCTTTTGTCAGTCTTTTTTTGGTGCTACACTTATATATATGTAAAGAAAGTACAGGCTATTAACGGAGGTGGTCCTAAAATGAGAAAGAAACGATTCAGTATGATAGGTGTTTTGCTTGTTATCATAGCCATTTTGTTCATTTACCCGCTCGATTCTTATATATCGCAGCCAGGAGGAGCTTATGACTTGGATCCACTCGTTGAAGTGGTAGGCGGAGATAACAACGATATTGGGACATTCAGTCTTATGACGATTTCCGTTTCAAAAGCGACACCAGCTTCTTATGTTTTATCGAAATTCACCGATAAGAAGAAGCTTCTCCCTGCTGAAAATGTAAGAAGAGATGGAGAAAATGACAAGGAATATAATATCCGACAGAAGAAACTCATGACTGGTTCACAGTTCAATGCAATTACAGTTGCATTTGAAAAAGCGGGTATTCCTGTTGATATCCAGTACGATGGTGTATTTGTCATGATGGTCCTCGAAGGAGGCGCGGCCGACGGTATCTTGGAACTTGGAGACAAGATTCGTGTGGTTGACGGTGTGGAGTTGAAAGAATCAGGACAATTCTTTACGCTTATTGGAGATAAGAAATTGGGTGATGAAGTAAAGATTTCTTTGGATAGGGATGACAAGAAGCTCGATGTAACACTTGTCTTGAAAGAGATACCTGATAGTGATGGACGGGCAGGACTTGGCGTACGTTTTGAAGAGGATCGAACACTCACGACTGATCCAGAAGTCGATTTCAAAACATCGAATATAGGTGGACCATCTGCGGGTCTGATGTTCACACTTGAAATTATGAACCAGTTGCTTGATGAAGACCTCACAAAAGGATATAACATTGCTGGAACTGGAGAAATGTTGGAGGATGGAACCGTCGGAAGAATTGGGGGCGCGGACTTTAAAGTGATTGCTGCTTCTCGCCAAGACGTGGAAATATTCTTCGCACCAGCAGATGATTTACCTGATGAAGTAAGGGCGGCAAATCCTGGAATACTGACTAATTACGAAGAAGCTGTAAAGATGGCAGAGAAAATCGGCACGAAAATGAAAATCGTGCCGGTGGAAACTGTAGATGATGCACTTGATTATTTAGCGACGTTGGAAAAGAAGTAAGTTGTTTGGTGTGGTCTTTTCTATGCAGTGTGTGGTGCCAGTAACTGCCATGTAAATTTAGCGAAGGCGCCTTACAGGGGTAGCCGAAGCCATCCCCGAGCACCGAAGCGGAGTTGAACGGAATCTTTATCTCAAACTAACATCTTCACTGAATGATAATTGGGTGTGTATTGTAATCAACACCGATTCGGGAACTAGAAGTGCCGTTTCCGATACCGAGTGCGTACATATCCGCTGCGTGGATATCGAAATCAAGTGAAGGATTTGAAAAGGCGGCTGCTTTGCTAATTAGAGGAAGCTTCAGCCTTTTTTTATGTTCATTCAAATATAATCTTCCGGCAGATGTCATTCCAAGTAATCGTAGATAGGAAGGAGTTTTCATACTGCTCCGTATATCGTACGTAAACCCGGTAAATATATGAGTAAGCATGCGCTGAAGTCGGGTCCAAGTGTACCTTTTTGATTTCACGTCCTTCATGAAGCCTTCAAACGTGCCGTTATCGGCTGCCGCGCGGTACAACAGATTCTCAATTCCTTCCGTTACGTCTGCAATCATCGCAAGTCGTTTTGGTCCTTCCCGTAAAATTGTGAAACGGAGCTGGGGATAGAAAGTCGGCCAGTTTCCAAAAGATTGATTTTCCGCTTGCCAGTCGTGTAGAAGTTCGAGTGCTGTATCTGGCATGAAGTCTGTAATCGTCCCGAGCATCTCTGATTCAAAAAAGGATTTTCTGATGCCGGTTGCACTTGCAATTGGGTTACCTGCTACAGCATCGTCGTGATACTGGGCGACAATGCGTGGAATTGTGACGGCTTTCATTTCGGAGTCAATATTCCTAGCAGCTTCCATATAATGAAAACCTAAAATGTTGTTCGGTTTCGAGAGATCAGCAAGTGGTCCTTCGATTGTTGAGGAATTGGCGGCCATGGTGTAAGCCTCATTCAACGCTTTTGGATAACTGAGTCCCCGGCTGACAGCATCTTTCACAGTTTGTTCATAATTGTCGCCGGCTTGTTGGAGAAGAAGAAGACTTCTTTCGAAAGAGTTAACTTCACCATCTTCGCTACCGAAGCAGAAAGCACTGCACTGAGCAGCGTCCAGTAGCTGAATAGCACCTCTGGCGAAGGATGGGGCATTAGATGTCGCGAATGCATAAGGAAGCTCCAAAACGATGTCCACACCGTTTTTCAAGGCCATGTTCGCCCGGGACCATTTATCAACAAATGCAGGTTCCCCCCGTTGTAGGAAATTACCGCTCATGACGGCAATTACAACATCCGCACCAGTTGTTATTTTTGCTTGTATCGCGTGATAAAGATGCCCGTTGTGAAACGGGTTATATTCGACGATAATTCCTGAAGCTTTCAAATTCGACACTCCTTTGCTACAATGAATATTAATTATACCTATGCGGCTGACGAAGTGACAAGAAAATATCTTGACATCCCTTTTCGCCCATTATATAATCAACATTGTTGTCTTGAGGTGATAGACATGAAATGGTCAATCCATCAATTGCAGAGATACAGACAAGGTGCGATGCCGCTTGACGAAGCTGTCGACCTTGAATCCGTGAAAAAACGGAATCCGGAAATCCGGAATATTACGCCTGTCCGAGTGACCGGAAGTTGTACAATCAGCTCCAAGAAATTGATATGCCGATTCCGGCTCGAAGGTACGTTGACATTACCCTGTTCACGAACATGGGAAGACGTCGAATTACCATTCGTAATCGAAGCTGACGAACAGTTCAGCTGGGATGAAGAAGTTCTCGCATCAGATGATGAAATTCATCCTGTTGTGGGTGAGGTAGTCGATCCGACCCCTGTATTTGAGGAGCTCGTCCTCCTTGAAGTGCCGCTTCAAATTTTCAGCGAAAATGCTGATGATATGCAAGAGGCTGAAGGAAAAGGCTGGTCATACGCGACTGACGAGGTGTACAATGCCAGGCTCCGTAAGGAACTGGAAACGAAAGTGGATCCTAGACTTGCCGATTTGGCAAAGTTCTTTGAATCCAAGGACGAATAGGCGAACGTAAGGAGGTGCCCCAGATGGCTGTACCAAAAAGAAGAACATCCAAAACAGTTAAAAACAAGCGCCGTACGCATTATAAATTGCAAGTACCGGGAATGACTACTTGTACTAACTGTGGCGAAATCAAATTGGCTCACCGCATTTGTAAATCATGCGGTCATTACAAAGGAAAAGAAGTTGTAGGCGAATAAGTAAGATTTGCCTATGAAGGCTACCGTGAGACCATGGCTCACGGTGGCCTTTTTTCTATACCCAAGAAAAGCGGAAGCGGCCGCTTAGATGCGACAGGCATAAGACGGATCGGCGAAGCGGCGTGTCCTTTGCCGCGCAGCCGGGCCGGCTTATGACCCGAGCATCTGGCCGCTGTAGCTGGACAACAAGAAAAGCGGAAGGCGTCATTTAGCGCCGACAAGCGCTGGAAGTCCTCTGGGAAAAGGCGTTCTTTGCCTTTATCCTAAGGACTGAAGCGACTCGAGGGGCTGACGCCTGAAGCTAGACAGTAAGAAAAGCGGAAGACACCCCGGAGCGCCGAAGCGGATTTGAAGGAAATCTTTATTTCAACTTAATATATACAATTGGGGGGAATGGACATGTCTTACACAATTGCTATCGAAAATGGAATTGCTACTTTTACAATTGACCGTCCTGAAATGCGCAACGCCATTAACTATACGGTTATGGATGGCCTCGAACAATTTCTAAATCGTATTGAAAATAATGAAGAAGTCGCATATGCCGTCATTACGGGTGCGGGAGATCGGGCATTCTGTTCGGGTGGAGATTTATCTGAATTTCATGCCTTACGTACGGCCGATGAGGCATATCCAATGCTAAGCAGAATGGCGGGCCTATTATACCGGGTTGCTACGCTACCGATGCCTGTCATTGCGCTCATCAATGGTGCTGCCGTAGGTGGTGGTTGTGAAATTGCTACTGCTTGTGATTACAGGGTCATGTCATCCACAGCAAAGGCTGGTTTCATTCAAGGGACACTTGCTATTACTACGGGTTGGGGCGGTGCTACGCTGCTATTTGAAAAAGATGGCAAGCATGACCGTGTGTTGCGCCTACTGTCTGAAGCTGGGGTGCATACGGCTGATGAAATGTTTGAAGCGGGTTGGGCAACTGAAACTTATGAGGGCACTGCTGAAAACGGGCTTCAACGGTTTCTTGCCAAAATGTCCGCGCATCATCCGGCTGTCCATCGAGCGTATAAAACGATTGCTATTCGGAAATGGACAGCTGATTTTATTCGTGACCGAATGATTGAAGAGTCGCGTCAATGTTCAATTCTTTGGGGAAGTGATGCACACCATGAAGAAGTGGCGCAGTTTTTATCGAAAAAATAAATTGTTTCAAAGACCGCTGTACATGTCCTACGCATGTGCAACGGTTTTTTAATTGAATTAAATAAGTTTAAGTATTGTCCCTTAGTTATAAGGCGTTTTTTGCTTTGAATGAGACCGTCCATCTTGTTATGACCGGCATGGGGCCAGTTATGCTCGCCTCGGGTACGATTATGACCGGCATGAGCCCTATTATGCTTGGCATCAGCCGTATTATGACCGCCACGACTTTTTAATCGCACAAAACCATTTTGAAGTTAAAACTTCCGGAAATTGACTAGTTGAAATGGCATGAAAAGATGTTTTTTTCAGACAAAGGTTGAAATCGCTTTCATTCATCGTATAAACTAGAGAGGGATGGAGAAATACACATCAAATTGTTTGGGGGATTAATATGGATAAAATACTGATTGCGAATCGTGGGGAAATCGCTCTTAGAATCATAAAGACTTGTAAACGTCTAGGTATTGCCACTGTCGCTGTCTATTCTGAAGCAGACGCGGACATGCCGTTCGTGAAAGAAGCGGACGAGGCGTTCTTGCTAGGACCTGCACAAGTTCAACAATCCTATTTAAAAGCGGATGATATAATCGAAATTGCGGTTCGTGCGGGAGTAGATGGCATTCATCCGGGGTACGGGCTTCTTTCTGAAAATGCAGAATTTGTACGTAAAGTACAAGCTGCGGGAATCCAATTCATCGGGCCTGATGCAGATACAATTGATAAGATGGGTGACAAAATCGGTTCACGTGTAACGATGAAAGCGGCAGGGGTGCCGGTCGTACCTGGAACTGATGAAGGAATTACTTCTTTGGAAGATGCCGTGCGTGCAGCAGTTGAGATCGGTTATCCGATCATGCTGAAAGCGAGTGCTGGCGGCGGTGGGATCGGTATGATTCGTTGTGAAGATGAGCAAGCGCTCAGTCAACAATTCCAATCCGTAAAGAATCGAGCGAAAGCATATTTTGGGGATGATGTTGTTTTCCTTGAAAAATTCATAACGAATGCCCGTCATATCGAGGTGCAGATTTTCGGAGACAACTTCGGAAATGTTGTCCATTTGTTTGAACGTAATTGTTCGGTACAACGACGTAACCAAAAAGTGATTGAGGAATCACCTTCACCACACTTGCCGGAAGAAGCGCGCCATCGTCTTTATAAAGCGGCAGTTGATGCAGCAAAAGCGGTTTCTTATAAAAATGCAGGAACGGTCGAATTTATTGTCGATGAAAATAATGAACACTACTTTTTGGAAATGAATACTAGACTTCAAGTTGAACATCCGGTGACTGAAGAAGTGACTGGGTTTGACCTTGTCGAATGGCAACTTGAAATTGCGAACGGCAATAAGCTTCCTGTGATAGACCAAACGAGCATCAAGTCGACAGGCCATGCAATTGAATTCCGTATTTACGCGGAAGATCCGGTTAAATTCTTGCCATCACCGGGGACAATTAATAAACTTGATTGGGGAGATACTACGGGAATCCGTATTGACTCAGGATATGTTGAGGGTGGGAAAGTGACGCCTTTCTATGATCCACTCATCTCAAAAGTAATTGTCCACGCAACAACTCGGGAAGAAGCGATTCAAAAATCGGCAGCTTTCCTTTCAAAAGTAGAAATTGAAGGTTTGAAAACGAATATACCGCTATTCAATAATTTTCTGAAATCCGAGGAATTCCTTACAGGTGACTATTCGACAGCGGTTTTAAACACATGGAGCGCAAAACAAAAGGAGGAAACAATAAAATGACAGCATTAAAAGCAACGATGGCAGGTACAGTGTTTACAGTGAACGCAGCGGTAGGGGAAGAAGTAACAGCGGGACAAGTTATCATCGTACTCGAATCGATGAAAATGGAAATTCCGGTTGAAGCGGAATCGGCTGGAAAAGTAGCAACGATTAATGTACAAGTCGGCGATTTCGTTAACGAAGAAGACGTTCTAGCTACAATCGAAATCTAGAAAAGCGTAAGCGCCTTGGTAGGCGCTGGAGTCTAGACACATAGAAAAGTGGAGGCGGCCTTCAATGAACACAGCCTAAATTCGCCACATCGTGTGGCGACGGCTGCGTGACCTACATCCTGTAGGCCCGCGACAGGCATAAGACGGAACGGCGAAGCGGTGTTCTTTGTCGCGTAGTTGGGCTGGCTTATGACCCGAGCATCTGGCCGCTGGAGCTAGACATAAGGGAATGCGGGAAAATGGTTGATGAAAGGGGTTTTATAAATGACTAAAATAACACAACAGACGGCTTACAATGAAAAACTTGAAGCGAAATTGCAAGGGATTTTTGCAGGGGGCCATCCAAAATATCACGAAAAGTTGAAAGAGCAGAACAAACTTTTCGTCCGAGATCGATTGGAACTTCTTTTCGATGACGGGGAATATACAGAAGACGGTAGGTTTGCCAATTGTGAAGCAGGGGATTTACCGGCGGATGGTGTCGTTACGGCGATGGGGAAAGTGAACGGCCAGACGGTTTGTGTGATGGCGAATGATTCAACGGTGAAGGCAGGGTCATGGGGAGCCCGTACGGTTGAGAAGATTATTCGTATTCAGGAAATTGCAGAGAAGAACCGTGTACCAATGCTATATCTTGTCGATTCAGCGGGAGCTCGTATTACAGATCAGCTTGACATGTTCCCAAACCGTCGCGGTGCAGGGAAGATATTCCACAATCAAGTGAGGTTATCGGGTTTCATCCCGCAAATTTGTGTTCTATTCGGTCCTTCCGCTGCAGGTGGTGCGTACATACCCGCATTTTGCGATATCGTTATTATGGTAGAGGGCAATGCGTCGATGTATTTAGGTTCACCGCGTATGGCCGAAAAAGTAATCGGTGAAAAAGTAACACTGGAAGAAATGGGCGGTGCCCGCATGCATTGTTCAGTGAGTGGTTGCGGCGATGTCCTTGCGGCGAATGAAGAAGAAGCGATTGCGGAAGCGCGTCGTTATCTAGCATATTTCCCTGCGAACTTTACAGAAAAACCCGCTTTAAAAGAAACGGTGGAGGCGAAAGTAGGCCGAACGCTTGAAGCAATCATTCCGGAAAACCAAAACGCGCCATTTGATATGTATGAAGCGATTGACGCATTAATTGATGAGGGCAGTTACTTTGACGTTAAGAAATTATTTGCCGGTGAAATTATTACAGGTTTGGCTAGAATCGAAGGACAACCGGTTGGTATCATTGCCAATCAACCGAAAGTAAAAGGTGGAGTTTTGTTTGTGGATTCTGCAGACAAAGCAACGAAATTCATTAATCTTTGTGATGCATTCTCTATTCCTCTGCTATTCCTTGCCGACGTTCCGGGCTTTATGATTGGAACGAAAGTTGAGCGTGCAGGAATTATTCGCCACGGCGCGAAATTAATTATGGCGATGAGTTCAGCGACTGTTCCGAAAATATCAGTTATTGTCCGGAAAGCTTATGGAGCTGGACTGTACGCGATGGCAGGTCCAGCGTTTGAGCCGGATGTCTGTATCGCGTTACCGACTGCTCAAATTGCGGTTATGGGACCTGAAGCAGCAGTAAATGCAGTCTATTCGAATAAAATCGAAGCGATTGAAGATCCAAAAGAGCGGATTGCGTTTGTTCAGGAAAAACATAAGGAATACAAAGAAGAAATTGATATTTATAAGATGGCATCTGAACTGATTATTGATGAAATTGTAGCACCATCAAGCTTAAGAGGTGTGCTTGCGGATAGATATCGTTTCTACAGTACAAAAGATGTTCCACAACCACCAAGAAAACATCCAGTTTATCCTGTATAATCGAGTATAGAACAAAAAAGGTCCACTGAAGTTCAGGTGGGCCTTTTCAATTAAAGAAAAATAAGTGTACGGTTTTTGATACGGAACAGTGTCTAGCTCCAGGCGCCATCCCCTTGGGTCATAAATCGTTTTGCTGTGGTGGCTGAAGTGCGCCTCCTCGCAAACATCTTATGCCTGTCGGGGCTGAACGGCGCTTTGCGCTTTTCATTTGAAAGGAGGGATAACGTATGGAGGTAATCATTGCTGGTGCAGGCTCAATTGGACTACTGCTTGGGTCATTTTTGTCCGAGGCTGGAATAGACGTGACGTTCTACGTGAGAAGAGAAGAGCAAGCTGAACTAATTCGAGCAAAAGGAATTCAACGCATTAATCAAGACAATACTACAGACGTATTGCGTGTGCATGCGACGACGGATATCCGAAATCTATCGGCTACCGCGCTTTGGGTTGTGGCGGTCAAATATGCAGGTCTCCGTGATCTCCTTTCAGAAATGCAGGAAACACATATAATCAATCCTGTCCTGTTCGTCCAGAATGGCATCGGGCATTTGGAATTGGTGAAGAGTTGTGAATTTCCGCATGTTGCATTTGCGACTGTCGAGCATGGAGCGCGCCGGATAGATGACCGTACTGTCTCACATAATGGGGTCGGGATGGTAACAATTGCAACTGCCCACGGTGACGACAGCCTATTCGATTTAATTGGACAGGTACATTCGGACATATTTCCAATAAGCCGTCATTCAGATGCGGAACAGATCCTTCTGCGAAAAGTACTGATTAATTGCATGATCAATCCATTGACAGCCATTCTCAAGGTGGAGAATGGTGAGTTGCTTACAAACGATTATTGCCTCACACTTTTCAATGCCTTGTATGAAGAACTGCTAGATGCGTTTCCAGAAATGCAGTCGATTCTCTCGTACGAAGACGTAGCGGATGTCTGTAGAAAAACTGCACGCAATCGCTCGTCGATGCTAGTGGATCGTTTGGCTGGCCGACCGATGGAAATCGAGACGATTGTTACTGCTGTAATTCGAAAAGCAAATGGACGTAACAAGTCGTTACCGTTTCTTACGACATATGAACAGATGTTGTTTGCCGTTGAGTGGAAAGGGGCGAAGCTATGAATGAAGTGGTTGCTGCTTTTCTAGGGATGATCATTTTGTTTCCGTTCATTGTGACGATTGCCTTCATGGTTGTTATGCGGAAGATGGGTAAAGCTCCAGCGTCCATCCTTGGGCTTGCCGCGGACGTCACGACTCCGTTGCTATTTATAGCGGTCTATGTCGTATCACAAGCGATATTTGGACAAGGAATATGGGTTTACATAATAGGGATTGCAATCATCATTGCGATTGTCTATGCCTTCATTGAGCGCAGCAAAGTGAAGGAATTCCAAATTGCTCGGCTCTTGCGAAAAACATGGCGATTTTACTTTCTCGTTTTATTGGCCGCCTATGTCATTCTTTTCATTACCGGTATGGTAATGAAGATCGTCGAATATGTAAGATAGGTATCGGTGTTTATTGTGTAAGCGTATATTTTTCAATCCTGTAGCTTGAAATGTTATACTCTGTTCATACCGATAGTTACAAAGGGGCATGAATAATGGAATTAGAATCATTAGCATTACAAGAAAAAAATAAAGTGATGCAATCGTACAATAACGATAAAGAATTTCTACATACTTTTTTTGATTATGAAAATGAAGAAAGCTCTTATCCCGCTAGGCTAAAGGAACTCGCAGGTCGTACGTTTGAAAGGCGTCAGCTTGCAGAAACAATCCGTTCATTCATGGAACCCTTTGGAATATCAGCGAATGCTAATACGCATATTGAAGAACTTGCGGAAAATGCAGTTGCCGTAGTTGGAGGACAGCAAGCGGGTATTTTAACGGGACCCTTATACTCTGTTCACAAAGCAATATCAGTTATCTTACTTGCGAAAAGGCAAAGGGAGAAACTTGGTGTGCCTGTTGTTCCAGTGTTTTGGGTCGCAGGTGAGGATCATGACTTGAATGAAATTAATCACGTCTATACGGAAATGGAAGGCCGCGCAACGAAACATCAATACCGTGGGAACTTCATACTGAAGCTGATGGCATCCGATGCGCAGTATGACAAACAGGTGATGAAATCGTTAGTGAAAGACATTTTTGGCAAGTTTGGTGAAACGGCATATACAAAAGACTTGTTGGATGAAGTCCTTGGTGCGGTGGAGCATGAAAAGTCGTTTACACAGTTTTTTGTTAGGCTCATGAACGGTCTTTTCAAAGAAGAAGGTCTATTGTTCATAGATTCAGCATCCAAACAGTTACGGGAGCTAGAAAAATCCTATTTTGTTCATCTAATTGAAGAATCTGAGCAGCTTGCTGAAGTCATTTCGAAAAAAGAAGAATTGTTTGCAGAAAAAGGTTTTGGTTCTCCGATGGGTGCTGAATTGGATGCGGCGAATCTCTTCTACATTCATGACACGGGTCGAGTTCTACTTTCAAGAAAAGATGGTTTTTTTGTCAATGAAAGCTCAGGCCTCCGGTTTTCGAAAGCCGAGATGCTTAGAATCGCTCAAGAAGAACCTTGGCTATTGAGTAATAATGTCGCGACAAGACCGCTGATGCAAGACATGGTCTTCCCGGTACTTGCATTCGTTGGAGGGCCTGGAGAAATTGCTTATTGGGCAGTCTTGAAAGAGGCGTTCCATCATCTAGATATGAAAATGCCGATTATTGTACCGAGAATGTCCATGACATTGGTAACTCCACAAGTGAAGCATGCATTAGACGAAAAAAACTTCACGTTTGATGATGTCATGTCGGGAGCGGTATTTACTGCGCGGGAGCAATTCGCTAGTGGGTTACAGGATGAACGTTTCGATTCGGTTGTGGATGAAACGGAGAAGATATTGGGTCAGCAGTATGAAAAAATTGCTGAATTTACTGAGCAACAAGGACCTATGATGCAAGAATTGCTCGAAAAAAATCTTCGTTTCCATACAAAGCAGTTGGATTATCTTAAAGGAAAAGCGGAAGAAGCAGTATTGTTGAAGCATGACGCTGAACTTCGCACATTTGGCATACTGGAAGGGGAATTGTTTCCAGAAGGTGTGTTGCAAGAACGACTTTACACTCCGTACACTTATTTGAATAGTTATGGACCAACCCTTATCCGGGATATTTTAGGATTACCATTTGTAATGGACGGGACCCACAAAATCATCTATTTATAAGTGGTGAACTAGAAAGACACTCTTGCAAGCACAGTTCGTGCTGCGAGGGTGTCTTTCTTTATATTCAGAAAAATCTCACTGAAACAAGTACTATTGACACATTTTCACGTTAAAAGAGCATAAATGTTAGGAAACAGGTGGAGGAATGTGGGGGGATGTGGTACATTAACTTCATATAGTGGGGTGAAGAGTATGTTCATGGGCGAATATCAGCATACTGTCGATATGAAAGGTCGCTTGATTGTTCCTTCGAAATTTCGGGAACATTTAGGTGAGGGCTTTGTATTGACTCGCGGCCTGGACAATTGTCTCTTCGGTTACCCGATGGATGAATGGAAGCGTCTCGAGGAAAAGCTTAAGGCTTTACCCGTGACGAAAAAAGATGCTCGTGCATTTGCAAGATTTTTCTTTTCTGGGGCAACGGAGGTTGAACTGGACAAGCAAGGTCGCATCAATATTCCGGCATCATTACTCCAATATGCAAAGGTTGAAAAAGATTGTGTCGTAATTGGAGTTTCAGGCCGTATTGAAATCTGGTCTAAAGCATTGTGGGATGCCTATTATGATGAATCTGAACAATCGTTCAATGAAATTGCAGAAAACATTATTGACTTTGATTTTTAAACAAAATGAATTTTTGAAAGTGGGCGGTTCCGATTTTTAACCATACAACAGTTTTACTTTATGAAGCCGTCGAAGGCCTAAATATAAAAAATGATGGCATCTATGTCGATTGCACTTTAGGTGGAGCCGGTCACAGTATAGAAATTGCTAAGAAATTATCGCCAGAGGGCAGACTTATCTGCTTTGATCAAGATATAACTGCGATTGAAGTTGCAAAAGAGAGATTGAAGGATTATCTCCCTCAAGTAACGTTTGTCCATTCGAATTTCAGAAACTTGAAATCTGAATTGGAGAAAATAGGGATTTCTGCAGTAGATGGTATTCTTTATGACTTAGGTGTTTCATCACCACAGCTTGATACAGCTGAACGAGGATTTAGCTATAATTTGGATGCGCCACTTGACATGCGCATGGATACGGATGCGCTATTAACCGCACATGATGTTGTGAATGACTGGCCGTATGAAGATTTGGTACGCATCTTTTTCCGTTATGGCGAAGAAAAGTTCTCGAAAAGAGTTGCGCGTAAAGTTGAAGAAGCAAGACAGCAATCTCCAATCGAAACCACTGCTGAACTTGCTGAACTGATCAAGCTAAGCATCCCAGCGGCAACAAGACGGACGGGCGGGCATCCCGCGAAAAGAGTATTCCAAGCAATTCGAATCGCTGTGAACGATGAACTTGGTGCAGCTGAGGACTCTTTAACGGATGCGATTACATTGCTTAATCCTGGAGGACGTATTAGCGTCATTACATTCCATTCATTAGAGGACAGGCTATGTAAAACGATATTTAAAGAAGCATCCTCTTTACCGGATCTTCCACCGAACTTGCCAGTAATACCGGAAGGCATGGAGCCTATATTGAAGCTAGTGACTCGAAAACCAATTGTTCCCGGTGAAAAAGAGATAGAAGAGAATAAGCGGGCAAGATCCGCTAAACTCAGAATCGTTGAAAAGAAGTGAAAGGGGAAATGTGTGAATGGCATTAGAACAAAGAAAATTCCAGACGTCAGCTATACGTGAACTTGAAACACCAGTAGTTCCAAGAAAACAGCCTCAAATACGACCTTCTCGAAAAGTCTTTTCTGCCGGGGAGAAATTCCTGTTCGTGCTGTTTGCAACAATCCTTGTCCTATTCTCAACAATGATTTTACATACACAAGCACAAATTAATGATACAAACAGGGAAGTGCAGTTGCTTGGAAAGGATGTTTCAGAAACAACAAAACAAAATATGGAATTGTCCATCCAAGTGAAAGAAAAGTCTACATATGATCGGATATGGAAGAAAGCGAAGGAACTTGGCCTGAATCCAAACGAGAACAACGTAAAGGTTGTGCCTGGACAATGAAAAAAAAGTTTCGATTCCAATGGGGAGCCTTTCTGATGTTTTTGGTATACGGAGGGCTCTTTTTCCTTTTGTTTGGAAGAATATTATTCATTCAAGCAACAGGACAAGCGGAAGGAAAAGTGATGGCGACGCTTGCAGAGTCGAAATACGCAAGAGAATCGGTATTGAAAGCGGATCGGGGGACGATTGTCGATCGTAACGGAGAGCTAATCGCTTCCGATACGTTGAGTTACCGGCTCATTGCCGTATTGAGTAAAGATGCAAGCAAAGGCTCGAAAAAACCGTTGCATATCACTGATATTGAAAAAACTGCAGAAGTACTTGCCGAATATTTACCACTTGAAAAAGATGCAATTGTATCTCGCCTGACAAATGTGAAAGCAGAAACATATCAAGTGGAATTCGGGAAGGCTGGCCGTGATATTAATCACGAAACGGTTATGGCGATTAAAAAGCAGAAACTACCTGGACTCCTTTTCATTGAAGACCAAACAAGATATTATCCGAATGGCGTTTTTGCATCGTATTTAATTGGCTTTGCGATGAAAGAAGAAGATAGTGAAAGAAATGTAACTACTGTTGGGAAAATGGGTTTGGAGAAAACCTATAATAAAGAGTTAAATGGCACTGACGGCAAAGTAGATTTCAAATCAGATGGCTTCGGTTTCATGTTACCGAAAGCAGAAGAAGCAATTGTCGCTGCCAAAGACGGTTATGAAATTCAGTTGACTCTCGACAAGACTATTCAAAACTTCATGGAAGATGCAATGAATCGTGTTGAAAGCGAATATTCACCCAAAAAAATACTCGCTGTAGTAGCGGATCCAAAAACGGGCAAAATATTAGCAATGAGTCAGCGTCCTGCATTTCACCCATCTACCCGTGAAGGGCTTACGGAGAACTGGTTGAATCAGGCTGTAGAAACGACAATCGAACCGGGCTCTACGACTAAAATGTTTACAGTTGCTGCGGCGATTGAAGAAAAAAAGTGGGTTCCAACCGACTTCTTTAAATCGGGACAGTATACACTTTATGATCGAACAATACGCGACCATAATATTACAGGCTGGGGCTACATTTCATTCCTTGAAGGTTTCCAAAGGTCTTCGAACGTCTCGATGGCTTATTTACTGGAACGGATGGGTGATAAAACATATATTGAGTATTTACGGAAGTTTGGATTTGGAGAAAAGACTGGAATTGATTTACCGAATGAAGCACCAGGAAGAATTTTAGATACGTATCCAATCGAAAGATTGACAACTGCTTTTGGCCAAGGATCAACGGTCACGCTAATGCAGATGATGCAAGCAGCAACAGCAATCGCTAATGATGGTGTCATGATGAAACCTTATGTGATCGATAAAATTACCGATCCGAATACGGGGAAAATCATAAAAGATCAGAAGCCGGAGGAACAAGGAAGACCAGTTTCAGCCAAAACAGCAAAAGAAGTAAGGGAATTACTTGCTTCGACAGTTACCTCTAAGTATGGAACCGGTAAAAAATTTGCTCTTAATGGCTATACAGTAGGCGGTAAAACAGGTACTGCCGAAATTCCGAATCCATCGGGTAATGGCTATTTAGCTGGACACGGAAATTATTTGTACTCATTTCTCGGTATGGCACCTGCAGAAGATCCCCAGTTACTAACATATGTGATTGTCCAGCAGCCGAAGCTGAAAGCAGGAGAAATCGGTTCTGATCCGGTTTCGAAACTGTTCACCTCTATTATGGATAACAGTTTGCGCTATATGAATATTGTGCCGAGTGGAGAAGACATAGTTGAGCCGACTGTCATTAGTGACTACACAGGGAAAGATTCGGCAGATGCAATTGTAAAATTGCAAGAAGACGGCTTTGTCCCTGAAATCATTGGTGAGGGTGGGGAAATCGATATACAATATCCATATGCCGGTACGAAACTCGTAGAAGGCTCGGTCGTCCTATTGCATACAAAAGGTGTAACCGCATTGCCTGACTTTACTGGATGGTCGAAAAAAATGGTGCTTTCGTATAAAATGTTATCTGGGCTTGATTTACGGCTTAACGGAGATGGCTATGTAACTGAGCAAAGCCTGTCAAAAGGGTCTGTAATCGGGCTAGAAGAGCCAGTTGTCATTAAGTTGCAGTCGCCATCAGAAATCTATAAACCCGTAGAGGAAGACACCGAGGAAGAGGACGTTGTAGGTGGCTAACGAATAGCCGTCCATGTCACATCATACGTTGATAGAAAAACGAGAGGTGTGTAACCGCTGCGGACGTTTATACAATTGCAATCTAAAAAAAGGTTACGAGCAGTATTTGTCATATTTCTAATCTGTCTAGGGATGGTCGTTGCAAAGTTATTCCATGTACAAATCATTGACCATGAATTGCTGAAAGGTCGCGCGGAAGCGAACTGGGATCGTGAAATCCCATTCGGTGGAGTACGCGGGGATATTGTTGATCGAAATGGGGATTTGATTGTCGGCAATAGATTGGCGCCGACACTTTATTTCATGCCATCTCAAAATCGAGAAGTGAAAAGTGCAGCGACTGCGCTTGCAAGTATTCTAAATGTAGATGCAGCCAAGCTAGAAGAGAAAATGGCAAAAAGAGAAGTTATGGTTAAAATAGCGCCTGAAGGAAAAAATATTACCAAAGAGCAGGCGGATGAAATAGCCCTCCTGCAAATAGATGGATTATATACAGGCGTTGATTTCGCAAGGCATTATCCGAACGGAGAGCTACTATCAAGATTGGTAGGTTTTACGGGTTATGATGGTAATGGATTGGCAGGCATTGAATACGCATACGATGAAATTCTAAAAGGAACGGGCGATAGGATTCGATTATATACGGATGCTAAAGGAATTCCGCTTCCGCATGTGGACGACGGTTTTAAAACCGGGGACAAAGGTGCGTCTGTTGAGTTGACAATCGATTTACGTATGCAGGAGATTGTTGAGCGTGAAATGTTGCAGGCGATGGAAAAGTATGATGCCACTCAAGCACTGGCGATTGTCATGAACCCTAAAACAGGCGAATTGCTGTCGATTGCCTCCGCACCGACTTTTCACCCTGCGGAATATCAAAACGTAGACCCAAGCATTTACAATCGTAACTTACCTGTTTGGATGACTTTCGAGCCGGGTTCGACATTCAAAATTCTAACGCTTGCCGCGGGACTTGAAGAAAAGGTCATTGATCTTCATAAAGAGCATTTTTATGATCCAGGTTATGTAATGATTGGAAAAGCTAGATTACGTTGTTGGAAAAGAGAAGGACATAAGGATCAGACTTTTCTCGAAGTCGTTGAAAATTCATGCAACCCGGGATTTGTTGAAATCGGGCAGCGATTAGGGCCGAAAAAGTTAAGCAAATATATCAAGGACTTCGGTTTTGGAGAATCAACAGGATCAGGAATTGCAGGCGAATCAAAAGGGATTCTTTTTTCTGAAAAAAACTTTGGACCTGTCGAACAAGCGACAACCGCATTTGGTCAAGGGATTTCAGTGACACCGATTCAGCAAGTTCAAGCAGTTGCAGCAGCGATAAATGGCGGTTATCTTTATCGTCCGTATATCGTGAAGGAAATTACAGATGATAAGGGAAAGACACTTCAATCATTTGGTCCGGAAATGCAGCGACAGGTAATCAGTGAGGAAACATCTAAGCAAGTAAGGGAAGCGCTAGAATCGGTTGTTGCAAATGGTTCGGGCCGTAATGCGTTTACAGATGGACTGCGTGTTGGCGGAAAGACTGGTACCGCACAAAAGGTTGTCGATGGTGTTTATAAAGACGGTGATTATATCGTTTCGTTTATCGGGTTTGCACCAGCAGATGATCCCGAGTTACTCGTCTATATTGCAATTGATAGTCCGAAAAACTCCATTCAGTTCGGAGGCGTCATAGCAGCGCCTATAGTAGGTCGAATCATTGAAGAAATTGCCCCGCTAGCTGGCATTACGAGTAGGGAAGGGCAAATTGAAAAAGAATATAGATGGGGCGATTCATTAACACATCGGGTCCCGGATCTGACAGGAATGACAAAAGGGAAAATCACTAGCCAATTGTATACGTATCGTATCGAATGGCACGGTTCCGGGGAACAAGTGAAATACCAGTTACCTGTAGCTGAAACATTAATCACGGTTGATGATGTTATTCACGTTTACACTGAATAACCATTTAAATGCAAAGTCTGGTACAGCGCAAATAAGTTGCTGCATCAGAAGTTAGAAGGAGAAAAATATTATGACACTTGTCACTACATTGACGGCCATTGTGGTCGCGTTTATCATTTCAACATTATTGGGATTTGTTATTATTCCAGCCCTTAGGAGATTGAAGTTTGGGCAGAGTATCCGTGAGGAAGGTCCCAAAGCCCATCAGAAAAAGGCAGGTACACCTACGATGGGCGGGCTTATTTTCATCGGTTCAATTATCATTTCGACGCTTGCCCTTTCGTACATATATGACGTGCTGACGACACAGACGATTGTCTTGTTACTCGTTCTTGTAGGTTTTGGCATCATCGGTTTTCTAGATGATTTTATAATCGTCGTCTTGAAAAGGAATCTTGGGCTGACATCTATTCAAAAGCTGATTGGCCAAATTATCGTTGCGGTTGCTGCATTCTTCCTTTTGAAGTTAGGACCGTTCGATACTGCGGTACAAATTCCTTTCACAGAATTTGAAATTGAGCTTGGTGTATTCTATGTTGCATTCCTCGTTTTTTGGCTTGTCGGATTTTCCAATGCAGTAAATCTATCTGATGGATTGGATGGACTTGTTGCGGGGACATCATCTATCGCTTTTGCCGCATTTGGAGTTCATGCTCTTATATACGGACAACATGATATTGCGGTCTTTGCCTTTGTAGTTACAGGAGCAATGCTTGGTTTTTTAGTTTTCAATGTCAAGCCTGCAAAAGTTTTCATGGGGGATACAGGATCCTTAGCACTAGGTGGGGCACTCGCGATGATTTCGGTTTTGATTAAACAAGAATTCCTACTTGTCATCATTGGAATTGTTTATGTCATTGAAACGCTTTCTGTTATTATCCAAGTCATTAGTTTCAAAACGACGGGTAAACGGGTATTTAAAATGAGTCCGATTCACCATCATTTTGAATTATCGGGTTGGTCCGAGTGGAAAATTGTTATTGTTTTTTGGGGAGTCGCGTTTTTGGCGGCAATAGTCCCTGTCTTGTTGGAGGTGTTGTAAGTGAAAAATGCCAATCAGTTTAACGGAATGAAAATACTTGTTCTGGGTCTGGCGAAGAGTGGCTGCGCTGCATCATCGCTATTACATGCATCTGGTGCTCATGTAACGGTTAATGATGCATCACCTGAAGCAGGTAATGAAGAAGCGGCAGAGCTTCGCTCGAAAGGTATCCGTGTTATATGTGGTGGTCATCCTGCTGATATTCTTGACGCTGGATATGACATCGTTGTGAAAAATCCAGGCATCCCCTACAGTAATTCAGTTATTGTGGAAGCAATCGGCAAAGGAATTCCGGTGTGGACAGAAATTGAACTTGCTTCTAGGATAAGTGAAGCACCAATTGTAGGGATTACAGGATCGAACGGTAAAACAACAACAACAACGTTGCTGTACCATATGCTTAATATTGGCAATAAGCACCCACTAATCGCGGGAAATATTGGGACGGTCTCTTGTACTGTTGCCGAAAAAGCTACGCAAGACAACATCATCGTCCTTGAGGCCTCGTCCTTTCAACTAATGGGGATCGATACGTTCCAACCTAAAATAGCCATTTGGACGAATTTGTATGATGCACATCTCGATTATCATGGAACTTCTGAAGCGTACGCGGTGGCAAAATATGGCATCACAAAAAATCAAACAGCAGAAGATTACTTTATATATAACGATGATCAGCCGAAACTTCGAAAGTATGCTGCTCGTTCATCTGCTGTGAAAGTTCCTTTTTCTTTGACTGGAATGAAAGAAAACGGTATATCGGCTGATGATGAGCAAATATACTGGAATGGGAAACCTTATGTATTGCGATCCGTCATAAAGTTGCCGGGACAACATAATCTTGAAAACATTCTTGCTGCAACTGCGGCAGCAATTCTTTTAGGTTGTGACAAAAAAGCAATTGAGAGCGTGTTAAGTTCCTTTACTGGTGTTCGGCACCGGATGCAATTCGTTAAGGAATTACAAGGCCGGAAGTTTTACAATGACTCAAAAGCAACGAATACGCTAGCTACGAAAAGTGCATTAGCTGCGTTTGATGTACCGACTATTCTAATTGCTGGTGGATTGGATCGAGGCCAGTCATTTGAAGAGTTGCGCCCCTACATGAGTGATGTAAAAGCAGTCGTCGCTGTGGGAGAAACAGCCGGGAAGTTTGCGGAATTTGCAGCGTCATGCGGTATCGAAATCATTATGATGGCAGAAGATGTACAGGACGCTGTGCGAAAAGCTTATCCGCTTACTGTAGCGGGAGATATTATCCTGCTTTCACCCGCCTGTGCCAGTTGGGATCAGTACCCAAGTTTCGAAGCCAGGGGCGATCAGTTTATAGAAGCGGTTATGGAACTATAAGTCTCACCGGTGTTCGTTAAATACGGTATATAAACTAGCTTAGGCGCCTTACAGGGGGAGTCGAAGCAATAAGACTGACAGTGATTTTCGCTCCGGCTTATTGTGGGAGGCATCCCCTAGCGCCAAGCGTTGTAGGTAGGATTCTTGATATCAATATATCTATATAGTTATTTAGTTGATTCAGCAAATTTGCGGAAGGATGCGTTCACTGGAAGCTAAGTTGAAAACGTCATTTATCGTTTCTGCCGTAGCGCTATCATTCATCGGGTTGGCTTTTGTCCATTCCGCCGGTTCGTATTGGGGGGCTGTCCATTATGCCGACTCCTCTCCGTTCATCGTGAAACAAGCAATTTATATGGCGGTATCAATCGGAATTGCACTTGTAATTATGAAAAGCCCTCTGACATCGAGTCCGAAAACATGGACATTTGTATATTGGATGACAATCTTGTTACTCGTTGCTGTCCTTATTCCGGGGGTTGGCGCAATGCGGAACGGATCACAAAGCTGGATTGCACTTGGCCCGTTCAGTATTCAACCAGCCGAGTTCGTCAAAGTTGCACTTATTGGGAAACTGGCGTGCAGCTTGGACAAAATTCAAGGAAAAGGTATTTTTCAGTTTAGCCACTTTGGACTGATTCTGCTACCTGCTGCTCTTATCATGTTGCAACCCGATCTTGGTTCCGCTGTTATTATGATTGTCTCTGCGTTCGTTATTCTATTCATTGCAGGATACCCACTAAAATTTTTCGCATTTCTTGGTTTTGCTGGAATAGGTGCTTTTGTTGCACTAATTGCCGCGGCGCCTTACAGATTGGATCGCATCAAATCGTATATCGACCCATGGAGTGATCCTCTTGGTAAGGGCTTCCAAGGAATTCAGTCGTTGTTTGCGATTGCGCCCGGAGGATTGGTGGGTCATGGTTACGGCAATAGCCGTCAGAAGTATCTCTATTTGCCCGAACCACAAAATGACTTTATTTTTTCGATTATCGCGGAAGAATCAGGATTCATTGGGGCGACGTTGGTATTGTTGCTGTTTACCGTTTTATTGGCATCAACTTTCGGAATTGCAATCAGAACGAAAGGACGATATGCATTTCTGATGGTTGCAGGCATGGGTTCAATGATCATTTTTCAAACGTTTTTGAATGTCGGTGTGGTATCAGGGCTTTTGCCTGTAACGGGTGTCACATTGCCTTTTATAAGCTATGGCGGCTCATCTTTGATGACGACGTGGATAGCGGCAGGGACCATCATGCATTTTACAGTGGGCAAAAAAACGAGTTGATAGAGGAGGGGCAAAATGGACAAAGTCATTGACATCGAAGAGCGAATTCCATCCTTGCGGGAAAAGCGTCGCAGAAAAACAAATAAAAAATTCCTGTTCATGTTGACTGTGTTTGTTGTTGCACTCCTAGCTATCCTTTATTTTCAATCACCCCTTAGTAAGCTAGAGACGATTAAGGTTAGTGGTGCCGTTCTACATGAGCAGGCATTTTATGAAGAAAAAAGTGGTTTAACAATAGACAACTCTCTTTGGAGCTTCAGTACCGGTGACATCGAAGAATCTATGGAGAAAATTGAAGGCGTACAAAAGGTATCGGTGTCACGGGAATGGTTTAGGAATATTGAAATCGTAATTACCGAATGGAAGACGATTGCCTACCTTGAAGACGGGGGACAATATAGTTTACTGTTAGAAAGTGGGGAAACGTTCCCAACCGGTATGTTGTTGCCTGAGGCTGAATCGCCTGTCTTAAATAATTTCAAAAACCCTGATACACTGAAGCGGATAACAGCACAGTTGCTGAAACTGGACGACACTGTCTATCACCTGATTTCAGAAATTATTGTTACAGGGGATGAAAAGGATTCGGATAGTATTACGGTCTATATGGACGATGGATTCGAGGTCCGCGCATTCATCTCAACGTTTGCTGAAAAAATGGCCTATTATCCAGATGTAACAGCCCAATTGAACAGTTATGAAAAAGGTGTAATAGATATGGAAGTTGGGACGTTTTTCACTCCTTTTAGTAAGGTATACGGGTTAGTAGAGGAGGAAGAGCCGATCGATGAAGAAGGTGAATGATGCATACAAAAAGAGGGGCAGAAGTATTCTTTTTTCAGTTGTATTTCTTGTGCTGGGTTTCATCCTCGCGTTTTCATATCGAACCCTCGGCATAAACCAGGAGAACGATAGTACCCAGTCGCCTGCATTTTACAAGGAAGAGGATTACCGAGAAGGACTAATCAGTCAGCAGGAACGAAATAAGGAACTGACCGATGAAATCGCCGCCAAGCAGGAAGAGATACGTGAGTATGAACGTTCTTTCTCCATGGGGGAGAAGGATCATGCCAGTCTCGTTGATGAGGCGAAAAATCTTCGCTTGCTGCTTGGTGCAATCCCTGCTATCGGACAAGGTCTCAAAGTTACTTTGAAAGATGCCGATTATGATCCTGTTGAACAGAACCCGAACGATTATATTGTTCATGAAAGTCATATACTTCGGGTCGTCAATGAATTAAGGATTTCAGGAGCGCAAGGATTAGCGATAAATGGACAACGAATTACATCAAACTCTTATATAAAATGCACAGGACCAGTCATTACGGTTGATGGAAGAACTTATCCGGCGCCATTTGTTATAGAGGCGATTGGTGATATGAACGTTCTTTCTTCAGCCTTACATTTAAAAGGTGGTGTGATCGACAGCCTGATCAGGGATAATATCGTGGTCACTACAGAACAATCAAAGGATATTAGGCTGTCGGCTTTGCGCAATGAGAGTTGAGTAATGGTGTAGGGGGTTGGACGGGTGAGAAAAACAATACATTGGAGATTCACGCTGATCTTGCTCCTTGTCGGGTTTATGACTGCCATCCAATTCAATTCGATGAAAAACCCAGAAGAACGAGATACGAGGGACATTTGGGCAATCCGTCAAGACTTGGCAAGTGAAAAGCAGTTCCACTCTGAATTGCTTTCTGAAATTCGGGAGTTGGACAAGACAATACTCACATACAAATCGTTAAATATAGAAAACACTGGGAGGGCGCTAACCCAAACAGTGGACAAGCTCTATCGGCAAGCGGGTGTTACTGACGTTGAAGGACCGGGCATTATTATCAAAGTTCGGCCAGCTGCTGAAAGTGTGGCCTTCGGTGTACCAATCACCGGAATATCTCCAGATCTACTCACTCGTTTTGTCAATGAGTTGAATCGTTTTAAAGGCCTCATTTTTGAAATTGATGGCAAACGATATACGATACTGAGCTCCATCAGAGATATTAATGGAATGACCACTGTGAATGGGTTGAATGTTTCAACACCGCCCTTTTCCATGAAAATCATTTCTCCGACCTTTGCAGACAGTGAAAAAGTATACAATTATTTAGTAGCCTCGGCGATTCACGATGACTTTTATCTGGATGATTTAATCCTTGAAGTTGGAAAACCAGAAATGGCGGTGGAAATCCGCGGTTATCCAGAAAGGCTGGAAAATCAGTTTTTAGAGGAATTGCCGAAAGGGGAATGACTTATGTGGTTACCATTACTTGGTCTTGTACTCGGAATTTCGATGGGTCTATTATCAGACATTCAAATTCCACAGGTATATGAAAATTACTTATCAATTGCTGTACTGGCTGCCCTTGATACGCTATTCGGGGGCATCAGGGCTCATTTACAGCAAGTATACGATGATAAGGTGTTTGTATCTGGATTCTTCTTTAACATAGTACTGGCGGCCGCACTGGCATTTTTAGGAGTGCATCTAGGAGTCGATTTATATCTTGCGGCAATTTTTGCATTCGGTGTAAGGTTATTCCAAAATATCGCCGTTATTAGAAGGATTTTGCTTGTTAAATGGGCAGAGCGAGGGAAAGTTACCAACACAAATGCACATTAATGAAGGGGTTTGAATAAGAGATGTCGAAAATATTTAGACAATGCACTCCCAATGCAATAGAATGGGAGTTAAGAGTTGATTTGGGAGGTGCCAGTAATTGAGCCAATCAGAATTATATGTATCACTTGATATAGGTTCTTCGTCAGTTAAGGTGTTAGTAGGTGAAGTGGATGGCGGATCCTTGCACGTTATCGGAGTTGGCAATGTTCAATCTGCGGGAATTCGGAAAGGGACAATCATCGATATTGATGCAACTGTCCAATCTATCCGAAAAGCGGTTGACCAGGCCGAAAGAATGATAGGGATGCAAATCCGTGAAGTCATTCTGGGCATTCCTGCAAATGGCGTTTCGTTACAGGACGTCAAAGGAGTTGTTGCAGTTAACTCGGAAAATCGTGAAATTACTGATGACGACCTCGATCGGGTTATGAAATCAGCGCAGGTCATGTCAGTTCCACCTGATCGGGAAATCGTTAACATCATTCCGAAACAATTTATTGTTGACGATTATGATGAAATAACGGATCCAAGGGGAATGATCGGTGTCCGGCTTGAAATGGACGGAACGCTTATTACTACATCAAAAACACTTATTCATAATATACTACGCTGCGTGGAACGAGCAGGTCTTGTAATCCAAGAAATCTACTTGCAACCGCTTGCTGCCGGTACGTTTGCTCTGACGAATGATGAAAAGAATCACGGCAGTGCATTTATTGATATCGGTGGTGGTTCTACCACAGTCTCCATTTTTGGCGAAAACCGATTCATGGCGACAGCAGTCATACCAGTTGGCGGGGATCATATTACAAAAGATCTTTCAATTATTTTGAAAACGCCAACTGAACAGGCAAGAAAAATTAAGCATCAGTATGGACATGCTTTCTCAGATGATGCATCGGATGATGAATTGTTTGAAGTACCTGTCATTGGTGCTGATTCAAAAGATCAGTACAGCCAAAGATACATATCGGAAATTATCGGTGTTCGGCTTGAAGAACTTTTTGATCTCGTTCTGGAAGAGCTGTACCGCATGGGCGTACATGATTTACCAGGTGGAGTCGTATTGACCGGTGGTATAACGAAGATGGATGGTATCCTACAATTAGCAAGACATGTGTTGAAAACAAGGGTCCGTATTCATACACCAGAGTATATCGGGGTAAGAGAACCGATGTATGCAACTGCGGTAGGACTTATACGCTATGCACATATGCAAGATTCTTATTTTGGTCATGTCCCTGAGTCAGCGACAGTTTCGGCTTCTGATAATCATACGCCGGCTCCGGTCAACAAGAAAAAGTCAGTAGACCGGAACAAAGAAAAGAAACCTGGTATTTTAGATAAAGCAAAGAAAGTCTTTGACAATTTCTTCGAATGATTCAATGAACAACTGTATGAAATGGACTAGGAGGAGAGACGATGCTAGAATTCGATACGAATGTTGACGCGTTAGCAGTCATCAAAGTAATTGGTGTAGGCGGTGGCGGTAATAATGCTGTAAATAGAATGATTGAACATGGTGTGCAAGGTGTGGAATTTATCGCAGTTAATACAGATGCTCAGGCACTAAACCTTTCGACTGCTGAAGTGAAGTTACAAATAGGTGGCAAATTGACACGCGGACTTGGGGCAGGTGCGAATCCGGAAGTTGGTAAAAAAGCTGCCGAAGAAAGCAGAGAACAAATCGAAGAAGCATTGCGCGGATCGGATATGGTGTTCGTTACTGCAGGTATGGGCGGTGGAACAGGTACTGGGGCTGCTCCAGTCATCGCACAAATTGCGAAAGATTTGGGTGCACTGACTGTTGGTGTTGTTACTAGGCCGTTCACTTTTGAAGGACGAAAACGCCAGACACAGGCAATCGGCGGTATAACATCTATGAAAGAATCTGTGGATACACTAATCGTCATACCAAATGATAAATTGCTTGAAATTGTAGATAAAAATACGCCAATGCTCGAAGCTTTCCGTGAAGCCGATAATGTGCTACGTCAAGGGGTTCAAGGTATTTCCGACTTGATCGCTGTACCTGGACTTATCAACTTAGACTTTGCAGACGTTAAGACAATCATGTCCAATAAAGGCTCTGCTCTTATGGGAATCGGGATGTCTACGGGAGAAAATCGTGCGGCTGAAGCGGCGAAAAAAGCCATTTCAAGCCCACTACTCGAAACGTCAATCGACGGTGCAAAAGGTGTACTTATGAATATCACAGGCGGTTCAAACTTGAGCCTATTCGAAGTACAGGAGGCTGCAGATATCGTTGCTTCAGCTTCAGATGAAGATGTGAATATGATTTTCGGTTCTGTCATCAATGACAACTTGAAGGATGAAATTATCGTAACAGTCATTGCAACAGGCTTCAGCGAAGAGCAGCTTACCGTATCTCGTCCTGCAAGAAGCCCGGGCTTCGGTGCAAGTCGTACACAACCGCCAACGCGTGAGCAGCAACCGCCAACTCAACAGCCACCAACACGTGAGCGTAGCAGAGAGGAAGCGCCACAGTTCCAACAACCGGAACCAACACGCCAACCTCAAGGTAATCAACAAGATGACACGCTCGATATTCCGACGTTTTTACGCAATCGTCGTCGTTAATAATGATGGAAGACCAAAAGCTTTCCAGAAAGTGCAACCGCACTTTCTGGAAAGCTTTTTTTACGTTTAGTTAGCTATGAAGTGGATTAGGTGATGTCTGATGCTGCCCGATCATATTACGTGCGAAGCGATCAAAAAGCATGACTGCCCGATCATGTAACGAGACGAGCAATCAAAAAGCGTGGCCGACCGATCATATAACAGGTCAAGCAATCAAAAAGCATGTCTAACCGATCATATAACGGGCCAACCAATCAAAAAGCATGTCCCACCGATCGTATACCGTGCCAAGCAATCAAAAAGCATGACTGCCCGATCATATAACAGGTCAAGCAAACAAAAAGCATGTCTAGCCGATCATATAACGGGCCAAGCGATCATAAAACATGCTGACCGATCATATAACAGGCCAAGCAATCAAAAAGCATGTCCCACCGATCATATACCGTGCCGAGCAATCAAAAAAATGCTAACCGATCATATAACGAGCCAAGCGATTATAAAACATGCTGCCCGATCATATATCGTGCCAACCAATCAAAAAGCATGTCTAACCAATCATATAACGAGCCAAGCAATCATATACCCCGATCAACCGATCATATCTCTTCATTCAACTAACTAAAACGCTCGATATCTAAAATCGAATCCTGTCGATTTCTTTTTTTTGTCTGCCCCTAGTTCCGACAAACATTTTACGCCATAGGTGCTATCGTTGTTGTCAGGGAGGGCGGCTTATGTATGGGGAACTAATTGTAGGAGTGAATATGCTATTCAATTATGCAATTCTTTCATTCGCCAACAAAGTAGGAAACGTACAAGCCGCCCGCGGACGATTATTGTTCGCCTCTTTTGCGGGTGCGATGCCTGTCGTTATTTTTCCATCATCGGTGAGTGTTTTGGTTTTATCTTTTATTTGCATGACTGTTTGCGCTTTTGGAAAGGCTTTTGAGCTGTGGAAAAAATCTGCGACAATGGTTTTGATAGGGGCGGTATTTGCTGGTGGTTTACTAACGGCTTTTCAATATCGCATCCATATGTCCAGTTCAGCGTTTACAGTTCTTGCCTATGCAGTTGTCGTATACATTTCTCTTTATTTCATGAGGAAAAAATGGCTTGATGTCAGAACTGTACGCCATGTTTCCGAGCTTCGTGCTTCTTCAGTTCTCTCTATTTGGGATGCTGAAGTAGAGGTTGATGTATTCGTCGATTCGGGTAACGGTTGCACGGAGCCATTGTCTGGTTCTCCAGTCCATTTTGTTTCGTTAAAGGTGCTGGAAAAGCATATACCGGAAGATTTGATGAAGCCTTTGCTTGCTTGGAATCCTCAAGGAACACCTTCAATGTCGGAGTTTCCTGAGGGCTATCACAAACAAATAAGGCTGATTCGGTTAGTAACGGTGCAAGGACAGTCTTGGGCAGTTGGTTTTCGATTCAAGCAATGGGTTTTAGGAGAAGGGAACGTGCTGCAACCTGGTTATATTGTAGTGACAAAGAATGATCGTCGTTATCCGGACGGTGCGGGAGCAATCTTGCATGTATCCGCAATGGAGTCATTAAACGGGGAGAGGGGAACTGCTTATGCTGTATAAATTTAGAAAATGGATGTCGATAATCACTAGCTTTTTTAAAAGGAAAAGCGGCACATACTATATCGGAGGTCATGAGTCCCTTCCAAAGCCGTTGACCCGGGAAGAAGAAGCAATAACAATCCAAGCATTTATGGAAGGCGATATGAACGCGCGTGACAGACTAATTGAAAAAAACCTTCGTCTTGTTGTTTACATTGCACGTCGTTTTGATAACACAAATACACATATTGAAGATCTTATCAGTATAGGTGCAATCGGACTTATAAAGGCAATCGAAACTTTTAAGACCGACAAAAACATCAAGTTAGCCACATATGCATCCCGCTGTATTGAAAATGAGATTCTGATGCATCTTCGAAAAACAAACAAAACACGATCTGAGATTTCTTTTGATGAACCGTTAAATTCAGATGCGGACGGTAATGAATTACTATTATCGGATATTCTTGGCACAGATGAGCATATTATCATTGATGATGTCGAAAGAAAAATCGAGCGCCAGCATATGATTGAAGCAATTACGAGTCTCGATGAACGAGAGCGTTATATTATGGAATGCCGTTTCGGTTTGACGGGACAAGAGGAAATGACACAGAAAGAAGTAGCAGAACTGCTTGGGATTTCTCAATCCTATATTTCACGGCTCGAAAAAAAAATCATCTCGGAACTGCGTGAAAGCTTGAATCATCCGATTGCATAATGGGTGAAATTGGCGATGCGAATTTCCGCATATTCTGGACGACTGCGGACAGACTATCTTGTACAGTCATCTACAGAATGCGGAGGAAAAGCTAATGGTGCGTACAAGAGTTGAAATTTGTGGAATCGATACGTCCGAATTGCCGTTACTCACAAACGACGTGATGAAAGCAACGTTTATCAGGTTACAGAGCGGAGATCATGCAGCAAGGGAAGAGCTCGTCATTGGCAATTTGCGTCTCGTCCTAAGTCTGGTCCAAAGATTCGCATACAGGGGGGAACAAGCGGATGATTTATTTCAAGTCGGATGTATCGGCTTGCTTAAATCAATTGACAACTTCGATTTGAAACATAATGTCAGATTTTCAACATACGCAGTCCCGATGATTATTGGAGAAATTAAAAGACATCTACGTGATCATCATTCAATACGAGTATCAAGATCACTTCGAGATACCGCTTATAAGGCAATAAGAGCGAAAGAGCAGTTCATTAATGATAATCAAAGAGAACCGAGAATATCGGATTTGTCTGAAGCAACAGGTATACCCGCCGATGATATTCTCTTTGCCCTTGATGCAATTCAAGATCCAATGTCCCTTCATGAGCCTATGAACGGTGACGGCGGTGATCCAGTATTTATGATGGATCAAATACAGGACAAAACGGTTTCAGAAGAACGGTGGCTGACGTATGTATCTGTTAAAGAAACTGTATCTAGTATGGATGAAAGACAACAATCAATTCTTTCAAAACGTTTTTATTTGGGACAAACGCAGACCGAAATCGCTAAGGAACTAGGCATTTCACAAGCCCAGATTTCCCGATTGGAGAAGAGTGCAGTTCAAACCATTCGGGAAGGGATGGAACAATAATGATAAATGTAACGCAATGTGCTAACTGCATTGCGTTTTTTCTCGTGCCTATGTGCATATATTCATTGTAAGGAGGGATTTTATGAGGTTTTCAGAAATACAAAAAAAAGAAGTTATCGACGCTACTAAGGGAACGTTCCTTGGATTCGTCCAGGATGCAACAATTGACACTGTAACTGGAAAAGTTGAATCCTTGCACGTAGGTGGTGGAGAACGGAACAGTTTTTTTGATACAAAAGACAAGGATACGAAAAAGGTCAATCTTAAAGAGATTACAACAATCGGTAAAGATATTGTGCTTGTGGGCAAAAAGAATGCAGAAAAATGATTCATTATTGATATGTTCAGCCTAGGTTGGTACAATGAAGTGAAAGATTGAGGAAAAGTAGTGATTATAATGGGAAATCTACAGCAACGAATACAAAAAATCGAACAAGATATACAAGCAACTTGTGACCGAGTAGGTCGAAACAGATTTGAAATTACGGTCGTTGCTGTTACGAAGGAAGTTTCGACAGCAAGAACATCTGCGGTGCTGGAAGAAAACATCCGACATCTTGGCGAAAATCGACCTGAAGGCCTACTAGGGAAACAGGAAACGATACAAAGTGGTGCCATCTGGCATTTCATCGGTAATGTTCAAAGCAGAAAAGTGAAAGAAATCATCAATCGAATTGACTATTTACATTCTGTTGATCGAATGAGTTTGGTTAAGGAAATTCATAAGCGTTCCAATCATGTTGTTGATTGTTTCATTCAAGTGAATGTTTCTGGTGAATCAAGTAAATCAGGTGTAACACCAGCTGAACTTGATAGCTTTATTGAAGATGTGGCGGCTTATGATAAAATTCGAATTATAGGTTTAATGACAATGGCTCCTTTCACAAAGGATATGGATGAGATTCGTTCCGTATTCCGCTCGTTAAGGGAGCTTCGAGACGGCATCTCGGCAAAAAAATTGCCACATGCACCTTGTACTCAATTGTCCATGGGAATGTCAAATGATTTCATTATCGCTATTGAAGAAGGTGCAACTCATGTAAGAATCGGGACTGCACTTGTCGGAGCAGAAAGCGAGGGAGACGTATGAGCATTAAAAACAAGTTTGAGAAATGGTTTTACCTAGACGATGAAGAAAAAGAAGTACAAGAACAGCCACGCCGGGAAGAACAGCGTCCTGCGCAGGAGCAGCCACGCAGCAGAGCACCAATGAGGAAGCAAGTAGCAGGCGAACCACAACAGTCAGCAACGGTTGTCAGCTTGCAAAGTGTCCAAAAGTCTTCCAAAGTTATTCTTATTGAGCCCCGTGTCTATGCGGAGGCGCAAGACATTTCTGAACACTTGAAAAATAAGCGTGCAGTTGTTGTGAATTTACAGCGAATTGAGCGTGATCAAGGAATTCGAATTGTCGATTTCCTAAGCGGTACTGTTTATGCGCTTGGAGGAGACATCCAGCGAATAGGAACTGATATTTTCCTTTGCGTACCGGAGAATGTGGAAGTTGCTGGTGCAATCTCCGATTATTTTGAACGATAGAAATTGAATGAGGTGTACCAACAGAATGGAAAATATTTTAGGGTTAATTTATCAAGGAATAACAGGAGCAATATCGATTTACTCAATACTTCTTATTATCTATATACTAATGTCATGGATACCTGCTTCTCGTGAAACTAAGTTTGGTATAATACTTGGGAAGATTACCGAGCCTTATTTAGGGTTTTTCAGAAAATTCATTCCACCTCTTGGAATGATTGATATTTCACCAATCGTTGGTATATTTGCGTTGAGGTTTATCTCTGATGGCGTTGAAGCAATATTTATGATGTTGTTATAAAATGATTACGTCGTCCTCACTTATGTGAGGATTTTTCTATAAGGAGCCGGAGAAATGGAAACTATACTACAGCATTTCAGAAAAGATGAACAGCCTTTCATCGAAATGGCGATTGGCTGGATACGTGAAGTGGAAGATACTTATTCACCAAAACTAACAGGATTCTTGGATCCTAGGCAGCAGCGCATTGTAGAATCTCTTGCGGGCAGTTCGATGCTATTGGTCGGATTGTACGGAGCTTTTCCGGAAGCGGAAAGACGAAGAGTTCTTATCTATCCAGATTATTATGTACCAGAACCAGTCGATTATCGAATAGCTATTTTTGATGTGAAGTATGCTTCTAAGTTTTTGCAACTTGATCACAAGGACATCCTGGGCTCGATGATGTCATTAGGCATCGACCGTTCGAAATTCGGGGACATCCGAGTGGTTGGTGATCAAGTCCAGTTTGCGGTCGCAGATGAGTTAAAGGATTATATGACGGCTAATTTTTTATCGATTGGGAAAGCGAAAGTGACGGTTGAAGAAAGTAATCGTCCGGAAGACTGGATTGTCACGACAGATACATGGACAGAGGAAATGCATATCGTTAGTTCATTACGACTCGATGTAGTAACAGCGGCATTAGTAACTATTCCACGCCAAAAAGCGGCGACGCTTGTGCATGGGGAAAAAGTGAAAGTGAATTGGGCTGTTAGGGATCAGCCTGCATTTGAACTTCAAGAGTCAGATATGATATCAATTAGAGGTTCTGGCCGTTTTAAAGTGATCGCAATTGAAGGAAGAACGCGTAAAGATAAAATTCGTCTCATTGTTGGGAAATTAGAATGACTTGTCCCGCATTAACGGGCAGGCCGACTAAAATCGCCACGTCCTGTGGCAACGTCGGCATTAGTACATCCTGTACGTCATAAGCCCCCAATTTTAAGACTTATCCTTAGCGCGGAAGCGTAAGTGGGGGCAACTGCCCGTAAAAGCCCGATTGGTTCGGGCCAACAGGATGTTGGTCACTCAGATGTTGCCGCAGGACGCGGCGTTCGTAATCTGAGTTCCTTAACAATCAATGGAATGGAACTTCTCCATTGATTGAAGTTTCACTTTATCAGATTATAGTTTGAAAAAGAACTGTTATCTGATGCCTTAACATGTATAATAGAGAATGAATAAGTTAAAGGGGAGATGCTTTAAATGGCTTTATCACCACTTGATATACATAATAAAGAATTTGCCAATAAGTTTCGTGGATATGATGAAGATGAAGTAAATGAGTTTTTGGAACAAATCATGAAAGATTTTGAAAATATACTTGAAGAAAACAAAACATTGAAAAGCAATTTGAAACAATCAGAAGAACAGGTCTCCCATTTTAACTCAATCGAGCAAACGCTACAAAAATCGATTCTTATCGCTCAGGAAGCTGCGGAAGACGTTCGTCGCAACTCTATGAAAGAATCGAAATTGATTGTCAAGGAAGCAGAAAAAAATGCGGATCGAATTGTCAATGAGGCACTTTCCCGCGCGCGTAGAATTTCTGTGGAAATTGAAGATCTTAAGAAACAGTCGAAGGTTTTCCGTACACGTTTTAAAATGCTCATTGAAGCGCAACTTGATCTGATTCAGTCAGATGATTGGGACGTTTTACTTGAGTATGAAATCGATGCGGAGCGTTTAGAAATGGCAGCCGACCTGGATTCATAAGGAAACTTGACTTTAGTCTTAATTCACACATATACTTATAGGCATATATTTAGAACAGGCGTTGAAAGAGAAAGTACCTTCCAAATCTGAGAATAGCGAGCCGGGGGCGGTGGAAGCCCGGTCAACGGATTGGAAATGAAAATCACTCTCGAGCTGGATTGCGGAATAATTTACGTGATCCCGGAAACACCCCGTTATGGTGTCTGAGTGGTAGCAAATTCGTTTGCTACAAGTAGGGTGGTAACGCGAGAATAATTCTTCGTCCCTTTTTAGGGGTGGGGATTTTTTTATTTTTGCCTGTGCCTTGTGTCTACAGGATGTAGGTATGGGGTCTTAGCCACAGGACGTGGCTAAGGCTGCGATCCTTTTGCGCTTTTCTATTTTAAAGGAGGAAAAAACATGGAGTACAAAGATACATTACTTATGCCGAAAACAGAATTCCCGATGAGAGGTAACTTACCTAACAAAGAGCCATTACTGCAAGAAAAATGGGCAGAGATGGACATTTATAAAAAAGTACAGGAACGAACTGCGGGTCGCCCGTTCTTCGTATTACACGATGGTCCTCCATATGCGAATGGTGATCTTCATATGGGTCACGCCATGAACAAAGTATTGAAAGATATGATTGTCCGCCACAAATCAATGACAGGTTTCCACGCGCCATACGTTCCAGGCTGGGATACACATGGACTGCCGATTGAACAGGCATTAGTGAACAAAGGCGTAAAAAGAAAAGAAATGTCAGTAGCAGAATTCCGTAAAATGTGTGAGGAATATGCGCTTGGCCAGATTGACAATCAGCGTAGCCAGTTCAAACGGATTGGTGTACGTGGCGATTGGGATAATCCATATATCACGCTAAAACCAGCTTTTGAGGCGCGTCAAATTCAAGTGTTTGGTGAAATGGCTAAAAAAGGATATATCTATAAAGGATTGAAACCAGTTTATTGGTCACCATCAAGTGAATCTGCACTTGCTGAGGCGGAAATCGAGTACCAGGATAAGAAATCACCATCTATCTATGTTAGTTTCCCTGTGAAAGATGGACTTGGCGTAATTGATGAAGATGTTAACTTCTTAATCTGGACGACAACTCCATGGACGATTCCTGCAAACCTTGGGATTTCTGTCCATCCGGAATTTGAATACGTTATTGTTAAAGCGGGAGAAGAGAAATTCCTTATCGCTAAAGATTTACTTACGTTTGTCGCAGAAGAACTTGGCTGGGAAGACCATGTTGTTGAGCGTGAACTGAAAGGTTCTGAACTCGACCGTGTTGTAGCGAAGCACCCATTGTATGACCGCGATTCGCTTGTTATGCTCGGTGATCATGTTACAGCCGAAGCGGGTACTGGATGTGTCCATACAGCTCCAGGCCACGGGGAAGACGACTTCTACGTGTCTAAATCATATGGTATTGATGCCCTTTCTCCTATCGATGATCGCGGTGTTATGACTGATGAAGCGCCAGGCTTCGAAGGTCTGTTTTATGAAGATGCAAATAAAGCAGTTACAGAGGCACTCGACAAAGTGGGCGCGCTTAAGAAATTATCATTCATCACCCACTCGTATCCACACGATTGGCGCACGAAAAAACCGGTTATTTACCGCGCGACTGCACAATGGTTCGCTTCAATTGAATCGTTCCGTACCGAATTACTTGATGCTATCAAAAATACGAAATTCACACCTTCATGGGGCGAAACAAGATTGTATAACATGGTTCGAGACCGTGGTGACTGGTGTATTTCACGTCAGCGTGTATGGGGTGTTCCAATTCCAGTGTTTTACGCTGAAAACGGTGAACCAATCATTACAGATGAAACAATTGCCAACGTTTCGGAATTGTTCCGTGAAAACGGATCGAATGTCTGGTTCGAACGAGAAGCAAAAGATTTACTGCCAGAAGGTTTCACCCACGAAGGCAGTCCGAACGGAGAGTTTACAAAAGAGACGGACATCATGGACGTTTGGTTCGATTCAGGCTCAACACACCAAGGTGTGCTAGTAGAACGGGATGATCTCGTTTACCCGGCGGACCTGTATCTTGAAGGATCTGACCAATACCGTGGATGGTTTAACTCATCACTCACGACAAGCGTTGCCATCAATGGCCATGCACCATATAAAGGCTTGCTAAGCCATGGTTTCACTCTTGACGGAGAAGGACGTAAAATGAGTAAATCAATCGGGAACGTAATCATTCCCGCAAAAGTAATGAACCAGCTTGGTGCAGACATTCTTCGCCTGTGGGTATCATCTGTTGATTACACAGCGGATGTACGGGTTTCTGATTCTAACTTCAAGCAAGTTTCTGAAGTATATAGAAAAATTCGTAACACACTGCGTTTCCTACACGGCAATACATCAGATTTCAATCCGGCTACAGATGCTGTGGCATTTGAAAATCTGCGTACAGTAGACAAATTTGTCTATGTGAGACTACAGGATTTGATCAAAGAAGTGCGTGAAGCTTATGAAAACTACGAATTCGCTGGTGTTTATCATGCAGTGAATAACTTCTGTACAGGTGAATTGAGCTCGTTCTACCTAGATATCGCCAAAGACGTTGTCTACATCGAAGGTGCAGATCATCCACATCGTCGTGCGATGCAAACAGTGATGTATGAAACGCTGATTGCGCTGTTGAAATTGTTAACACCTATTGTGCCGCATACGACAGATGAAATGTGGGCATTTATCGAGCACAAGACCGAAGAAAGTATTCAGCTGACAGATATGCCAGAAGCACAAGATCTTGGACAAGAAGCACAGGCATTGCGTGAGCGTTTCGCAACATTGATGCTTGTTCGTGACGATGTTTTGAAGGCACTGGAAGAAGCGCGTAATAGTAAAATTATCGGGAAATCGCTTGAAGCGAAAGTAACGGTTGCTGTCCCTGAAAAACTGGCAGATGTATTCGCAGCGGATGATATTGACTTCGCACAATTCTTTATCGTATCGAAGTTTGCTGAAGGAGATATCGCTAACATGCCGGAAGGTACTTTGAAACTGGATGCTGTAAGTGTTCTTGTTGAAAATGCAGATGGCGAAAAATGTGAGCGTTGCTGGACGATTTCTGAAACAATCGGCTCAGACGAAACACACCCTACTCTATGTACACGTTGTGCAGAAGTTGTAAAAGTGCATTATTCGTAAAATCATCAAACTGTAAGCCGCTGCTGCTGTCTTTATATAAGACTGGTTGCAGCGGTTTTTTAAAAGGTAAGAAAGCATAAGTTTTTTTACATGGATCGGTGTCTAGACTCCAGACGCCAGCCCCTGGGCCCCCACGAAGGGGGTCATGCAGTCTTTGCGACAGGAAGTCGCGACTTTAGACTGCCTTCCTTTCGCTTCATTCTTGCTGAAAAGGCATAGTACGCCTTTATCATCAAGACTTCCAGCGCTTGTCGGGGCTAAACGGCGCCTTGCGCTTTTCTTATATTACTCATTTAGCGTTGAAACGCGCTCATATAGGTGTCGATGTGGTAAAATGGAACGTAATCTGTCGGACGGGGGTATTTGGATTGTTCATTTATTACGGATTAGCGGCATTCGTCATTATTTTGGATCAGTTTACGAAATGGCTAGTCGTTAAAAACATGGAGCTCGGCGAAAAAATTAGCATTGCAGATCCTTATTTAGGGCTTCTTTCTCATCGCAACAAGGGAGCCGCTTGGGGTATGCTTGAAGGACAAATGTGGTTATTTTATATTGTCACAGTTGCCGTTGCAATTGGTATTATTTATTTCTTCCATAAAGAAGCGAAAGGGCAACCGCTCTTTGGATTCAGTTTAATGTTTCTTCTTGGTGGTGCGATTGGTAATTTTATCGATCGTCTGTGGCGCAAGGAAGTTGTCGATTTTGTCGATGTCACAATCCCGGTTATCAACTACGATTTTCCAATCTTTAATGTTGCAGATGCAGCGTTAACGGTCGGTGTGATTATGATCATCATTCATATTATTATGGATGAAAAAAAGAACAAGAAAAAGGTGTCGTAATGGAAAAAATAGAAATTGAAATAACTGAAGAACACAAAGGAAGCCGAATAGACAAAGCTTTGTCTGCAGTCAATCCTGAATGGTCACGTACGCAAATTCAATCATGGCTGAAAGACAGCCTTGTTCTAGTAAGCGGAATTCAAGTGAAACCTAATTATAAAGTAAGACTGGGAGATATAGTGACGGTGGAAGAACCTGAACTGGAAGTGCTTGACATGGTTGCTGAGGAATTAAATCTCGATATCGTCTATGAAGATAAGGACGTACTCGTTGTCAATAAAGCGCGTGGCATGGTTGTTCATCCTGCGCCAGGTCATCCATCAGGAACGGTCGTAAATGGTCTTATGCACCACTGCACGGACCTTTCAGGTATTAACGGAGTGGTGCGCCCAGGGATTGTCCATCGTATTGATAAAGATACGTCAGGGCTTTTGATGGTCGCGAAAAATGATAAGGCACATGTATCGTTAGTAGACCAGCTTGTGAACAGGTCAGTAACGCGTGTTTATACTGCACTTGTCCATGGCCATATACCACATGATAATGGAACAATTGACGCGCCAATCGGCCGTGATCAACGGGAACGACAAAATATGGCTATCGTTGATAAAGGAAGGCATGCGGTAACGCACTTCAAAGTAATCGAACGGTTCGGGGATTATACGCTTGTCGAATGCAGATTAGAAACAGGCAGAACGCATCAAATTCGGGTGCATATGAAATATATTGGTTATCCACTTGTTGGAGATCCGAAATATGGACCGAAAAAAACACTTCAATTTAATGGACAAGTATTGCATGCAGGTACGCTCGGTTTTGATCATCCCGTAACAGGTGAGTACTTGGAATTCAACAGTCCTCTACCTGAAGACTTTAAAGACTTGGTTGATGAAGTTAGGAAAAGCGTTGACAAAACAGAAGAGTAAATTGTATACTGAACGAAGCAATTGAATAGCGATACCTTTAACATCAGTCCAGAGAGGCTGGGAAGGTTGCACGGAAGTACAGTCAAACTGCTGCGCGCAGTTTCTATGTACATTTATTTCTGCACGTATACCCTCCCGCCATCCTAGGCCGGGAGGGTTTTTTATGTCTAGCAACAGGCGCCAGACTCTCGGGTCATAAGTCAGACCAGCTACACGGCAAAGAACGCCGCTTCGCCGATCCGTCTTATGCCTGTCGCGGGCCTACAGGATGTAGGTCACGCAGACGTTGCCACACGATGTGGCGAACTTAGGCTGTGTTCACTTGACGGCGCCTTACGCTTTTCATATAGGAGAATATCCAAGCCAATCGGCTCCTGGAAGGCATTTGACCGAAAGACAGAAGTAAACAAGGAAATGGAGGATGTTGAAATGACGGAAAAAGCAAATATTCTAGATGAACAGGCAATTGGCAGGGCGGTTACCCGAATTGCACACGAAATAATTGAACGCAACAAAGGAATTGACGCTTGTATTCTTGTCGGCATCAAAACACGCGGTGCTTTCTTAGCGAAAAGACTTGCTGAAAAGATTGAACTTATCGAAGGAAAACCGATTAAAGCCGGTGAACTTGATATCACACTATATAGGGATGACCTCACGTTGAAACATAGTAACAATGAACCGCTTGTTCAGCAGGTAGACATCAAGCATGACGTGACAGATATGAAAGTAATTTTGGTAGACGACGTTCTCTATACAGGTAGAACAGTTCGGGCAGCGATGGATGCAGTTATGGACCTTGGAAGACCAGCATCAATCCAACTAGCAGTACTTGTTGACCGTGGTCACCGTGAATTGCCAATACGACCAGACTTCGTCGGTAAAAACATCCCAACTTCAAGTGATGAGCGAGTCGTCGTGAGTGTAGAAGAAACAGATGGCAAAGATAGCGTGTCGATTCATTCTAAATAGTAGCGAAGGTGCCTTATAAGGGGATTCTTTATCTCAACATAATATGAATACAAAATAAAGTAATCCGCACGGGGGTATTGGCAATGGATGAAAAAGTGTTAGATGTGCATGAAAAACCGGCACCAGCTAGGTGGATTATCCTTAGTTTACAACATATGTTTGCCATGTTTGGAGCAACAATATTAGTACCTCAGCTCGTCGGATTAAGTCCGGCAATCGCCCTTCTGACAAGTGGTATTGCAACAATCGTCTTTATCCTTGTTACACGATTCCAAGTGCCGGCGTACTTAGGCTCATCTTTCGCCTTCATTATCCCGATACAAGTCGCAACTCAAACGGGTGGAATTGGCAGTGCGATGATAGGAAGCATGTTTGTGGCACTTGTCTACGGAATTATTTCATTGCTCATTTGGAAAACGGGCTACAATTGGATCATGAAAGTTTTGCCACCGATTGTTGTAGCGCCTGTCATCATCGTAATTGGACTGGCACTTTCACCAACTGCAATCAGCATGGCAAGTACCATCCAAGTTGGAGATGAAAAGGTATATAACCTGCTTCATTTCTCGGCTGCACTTGTTACGCTAGCAGCTGCTATCATCTGCCTCATGTTTTTCAAGGGAATCATTAGCTTAATGCCAATCCTAATCGGCATCATCGTCGGTTACATTTACTCGGCTTTCATCGGGATCTTAGATTTTACAAAAGTTACGGAAGCAAAGTGGTTTGAATTTCCGGAAATGTTAATTCCAGGTGTGGATTATGATTTCGTCATTACACCTACACTGCTCTTTCTTATGGTGCCAATAGCAATTGTCACAATATCGGAGCATATCGGCCATCAACTTGTCCTTGGACGAATCGTTGGAAGAGATTACATAAAAAATCCAGGATTGAACCGCTCATTACTAGGTGATGGACTTGGAACACTCATAAGTGGTCTTGTAGGAGGTCCACCTAAAACGACATACGGTGAAAATATCGGTGTTCTTGCGCTTACTCGAGTTTACAGTGTCTATGTCATTTTAGGAGCTGCTGTTTTCGCCATAGCCTTCTCCTTCTTAGGAAAAGTGATGGCATTGATTGCGACGATTCCGACGGCAGTGCTCGGCGGGGTTTCAATTCTCTTGTTCGGAATTATTGCTTCATCTGGTTTGCGCATGCTCGTGGATCACAAAATTGATTTTGGCAGCCAGCGTAATCTTGTCATCGCCTCAGTCATTCTAGTCATTGGAATCGGGGGGGCGAGCATCGAATTTAGTGATACTTTCCAAATTGAAGGAATGGCCCTAGCGGCAATTATCGGTGTGATACTCAACTTGGTCCTGCCGGGGAGAACAAATGAAAGTCTAGTTGACGAAAAAGAATAGAAAACCTTTTAACACTGTTCCGAGAGTCAGGGAAAGGTTCGTTTGACACCCATTCTGCACAATAAGTGTAGGGTTTGGATTGTCATACCTAACGAGCCTTTCCGTTTATCGGGAAGGCTCGTTTTTCAATATGTCTAGGCTTCAGCACCCAGGCCATTAAGCTTTTCAATAAAAGGAGGACAAACCAGATGCAGCATCTTGTTTCGATGAAACACCTGACTGAAGAAGAAATTATGGCAATCCTTGATCGTGCTGATACATTCAAAAAACGTGGAGTCCGAGAATTGCCCGGGAAATATAGTGTCAGTAACTTATTTTTTGAACCGAGCACACGAACAAAAATGAGTTTTGAAATGGCACAACGGAAACTCGGACTTGATGTATTGCCATTCGAATCCAGCTTCTCTAGTACATTAAAAGGAGAAACGCTTTATGACACAGTCAAAACGCTCGAAGCAATAGGTGTCGATGCACTTGTTATCCGTCATCCCGAAGATGGTTACTATGAGCAGTTGATTGGTAGAACGTCAGTTTCTATCATTAATGGAGGAGACGGTTCAGGTCAGCATCCGACTCAATCACTGCTGGATTTATTCACAATTAAAGAAGAGTTTGGTTCATTTCAAGGATTGAACGTACTGATTACAGGGGATATCACACATAGCCGAGTTGCACGGTCCAATGCCGATGCTCTGACGAAGCTTGGCGCAAACGTGACATTCCTTTGCCCGGCTGAATGGGCAGGCGAATTCAACAGTGTGGATTCGTGGGATGAAGTGATTAAAAACAGTGATGTGGTTATGCTGCTACGGGTTCAACATGAAAGACACGAGGCAGAAATAACTTTTGCTGGTGAAAGTTATCATGAAAGATACGGCCTGACAGAAGCCCGCGAGCAGCTAATGAAAGAAAATGCAATCATCATGCATCCCGGACCATTTAACCGAGGTGTGGAAATAGCAGATACCTTAATCGAATGTCCGAAATCACGGATTTTCAAACAAATGGAAAATGGTGTATACATACGGATGGCCGTATTAGAAACAGTATTGAAAGGGAGGAATTGACATGCAGAAACTAATTCAAGGGGTTCAGATGCTAAACGGTGATGGGGAACTTGTCACAGCAGATGTAAAAGTAACGGGTGATAAAATTACGGAAATCGGTAAGCAGTTACCAGTAGAACACGCTGAAGTAATCGACGGCAAAGGACTTTTACTAGCACCGGGCTTCATAGATGTCCACGTGCATCTTCGTGAACCGGGCGGAGAGCATAAAGAGACAATCGAAAGCGGAACATTGGCAGCAGCAAAAGGCGGTTACACAACTATCTGTGCAATGCCAAATACACGGCCTGTACCGGATACAAAAGAAAATCTGACATTTGTCAATGACTTAATCGCACAGAAGTCCTTAATCCGTGTCCTTCCATACGCATCTATTACAATTCGGGAAGCCGGTAAAGAACGGACGAATCTCGCAGAACTAAAAGAACACGGAGCTTTCGCATTTACGGATGATGGTGTTGGTATACAACAGGCTGGAATGATGTATGAAGCAATGCAGGAAGCAGCTAAAATCGGTATGCCGATTGTAGCACACTGTGAAGATAATACGCTTATCTACGGTGGTGCTATGCATGAAGGCAAACGTAATAAGGAACTGGGACTTCCAGGAATTCCTTCTATAGCAGAATCGGTCCATATCGCTCGGGATATTTTATTAGCTGAAGCGGCAGGCGCTCATTATCATGTTTGCCACGTCAGCACGAAAGAGTCGGTTCGGGTGATTCGTGACGCGAAGAAAGCGGGGGTCCATGTGACTGCTGAAGTAAGTCCGCATCATCTTCTACTGTCGGAAGATGATATTCCAGGCGATGATGCCGATTGGAAAATGAATCCGCCACTTCGCGGAACAGAAGATCTCGCAGCACTACGCGAAGGATTGCTCGACGGCACACTGGATTTCATAGCAACAGATCACGCACCGCATACTGCGGAAGAGAAGGCAGTCGGTTTTGCAAAAGCACCATTCGGCATTACTGGTTTTGAAACAGCATTCCCGCTTCTTTATACGAACTTTGTTAAAAAAGGAACATGGACATTGCAGCAACTCATCGATTGGATGACGAAAAAACCAGCGGATGTATTCGGCTTACCATACGGTAAAATTGAAGTTGGAGCCACTGCGGATTTAGTATTACTTGATTTGAACAAAGAAGCAAAAATAGATCGCACAACATTTGTATCTAAAGGTAAGAACACACCATTTGACGGTTTGACATGCACAGGATGGCCAGTTAAAACGATTTTCGGTGGAAAAGTAGTTTGGGAGGATGGACAATGATGAAAAAAAGAATGCTTATTTTAGAAGACGGCACAATTTTTGAAGGAATCGCTTTTGGTTCCGACGAGGCTTCAATCGGTGAAACAGTATTCACAACTGGGATGACGGGCTATCAGGAAACCATTTCCAATCCTTCGGGAGCTGGACAAATCATTGTGATGACCTACCCGCTTATCGGTAACTATGGCATTAACCGAGACGATTACGAATCAATTGAACCAGCAGCAAGCGGCTTAGTCGTTCGTGAACTAGCGGACGAGCCATCGAACTTCCGAAGCGGCATGACGCTTTGCGAACTGTTGACGATGAAGGGCATTCCTGGAATTCAAGGAATCGATACACGTAAACTAACACGGTTGCTACGCGACAAAGGGGCACTAAAAGGGATTTTGACTGCTGCAGGAGAAGAAGTAAACGTGCAAGAAACGGTTGCGCATGTCGCTTCTTACGTCTTACCGACAGATCTTGTTGCACGCGTTTCGACACAAAAACCTTATCCAAGTCCAGGTCGCGGAGAGCGAATCATCCTTATCGACTATGGTATGAAACATGGTATTTTACGTGAATTAAATGAGAGAGATTGTGACGTTATCGTCGTTCCATATAATACAACAACGAAAGAAATTCTTTCTTTATCACCAGATGGCATTGTGTTGTCAAATGGACCGGGCAATCCGATGGATGTTGAAGGTACAGTTGAAGTGATTAAAGAGTTGCTAGGAAAAGCCCCAATGTTCGGGATAGGGCTTGGCCATCAGCTGTTTGCCCTTGCTTGTGGAGCACGCACAGTGAAATTGAAAAATAGTCATATGGGTGGCAATCATCCCGTAAAAGATTTGGCTACAGGTAGGACGGAATTAACTTCACAATGCCATGGCTACTCAGTAGATGAAGAATCACTTGCAGGTACAAATCTTGAAGTGACACACAAAGCACTTAATGACGGCTCAGTTGAAGGTGTGAAAAGCACGAAATACGAAGCTTTTTCTGTACAGTTTCATCCGGAAGCATCACCAGGACCAGAAGATTCGAAACATCTGTTTGACCGATTCATGGATATAATGAAAACAAGCAGCCGAGAGGGGAATTTCAATGCCTAAACGTACAGATATTGAAACTATATTAGTTATCGGGTCAGGCCCGATTGTCATTGGCCAGGCGGCAGAGTTCGACTATGCCGGAACACAAGCGTGTCTTTCGTTGAGAGAAGAAGGCTATCGCGTCATTCTCATTAACTCCAACCCAGCAACCATTATGACGGATACGGAAATTGCAGACAAAGTATACATTGAACCACTTACACTCGAGTTTATTAGCCGCATTATCCGAAAAGAGCGCCCGGATGCACTCCTTCCTACACTGGGTGGTCAAACGGGTCTGAACATGGCGATTGAACTGCACGAATCAGGTATTTTGGATGAACTTGGCGTTGAAATTCTTGGAACAAAGCTCAATGCAATTCACCAAGCGGAAGACCGTGACCTATTTCGCACGCTGATGAATGAACTAGGTGAACCTGTTCCAGATAGCGATATTATCCACAACCTTGAAGAGGCCTATACACTTGTCGAAAGAATCGGTTACCCAGTTATCGTTCGTCCTGCATTTACAATGGGTGGAACTGGCGGAGGAATTTGCTATAACGATAAAGACCTTGATGAAATCGTCACAGGTGGCTTGAAATACAGCCCCGTCACACAATGTCTGTTAGAAAAGTCGATTGCTGGCTACAAGGAAATTGAATATGAAGTGATACGAGATTCAGCGGACAACGCAATTATAGTTTGTAATATGGAAAACGTTGATGCTGTTGGAATCCATACAGGTGATTCAATCGTCGCGGCCCCATGTCAAACGATGACAGACCGAGAAAATCAGATGCTGAGGAATGTGTCATTGAAAATTGTTCGTGCACTGAAAATCGAAGGCGGATGTAATGTCCAACTTGCGCTCGATCCATACAGCTTTAACTATTACATCATTGAAGTGAATCCACGTGTGAGTCGGTCATCTGCACTTGCGTCGAAAGCGACGGGATATCCAATTGCAAAAATCGCTGCAAAAATAGCGGTCGGACTCACGCTTGATGAAATGATGAACCCGGTCACAGGTACAACATATGCTTGTTTCGAACCGACACTCGATTACATCGTGACGAAAATCCCGCGCTGGCCATTTGATAAATTCGAATCTGCTAAACGGAACTTGGGTACACAAATGAAAGCGACAGGCGAAGTAATGGCAATCGGTCGTACATTTGAAGAGTCCATTTTGAAAGCAGTTCGCTCACTTGAAACAGGACAATTTGGCTTATCGTTGAAAAATGGTTCGACAATGACAGACGAATGGATTGAAAAACGTATCCGTCGTGCAGGCGATGAGCGTTTGTTCTTCATCGGCGAAGCATTCCGTAGAGGCGCGACAGTTGAGACGATTCACGAATGGAGTCAAATCGACGCCTTTTTCTTACGCAAGTTCCAGAAAATCGTTCAGTTTGAACTAGTCTTAAAAGCGAATCCGTTTGACTATGAAACGTTGCGCACTGCAAAACGTATGGGCTTCTCTGACGTAACAGTTGCAGAACTATGGAGTACAGATGAGCGTGTGATTTACGATTGGCGAAAAGAGCATGGCCTTATTCCAGTCTATAAAAAGGTGGATACATGTGCAGGCGAATTTGAATCGGATACACCGTACTTTTACGGCACGTATGAAGATGAAAATGAATCCATTAAAACAGAGAAGAAAAGTGTTATCGTTCTAGGTTCTGGCCCGATTCGTATCGGACAGGGCGTCGAGTTCGACTATGCGACGGTCCACTCTGTATGGGCAATTCAAGAAGCTGGTTACGAAGCGATCATCATCAACAACAACCCTGAAACGGTGTCAACAGACTTCTCGATTTCGGACAAATTATACTTTGAACCTCTGACAATCGAAGATGTTATGCACATTGTTGACCTAGAACAGCCTGAAGGCGTTATCGTTCAATTCGGTGGACAAACAGCCATCAACCTAGCGGCTGGCCTCGAAGCGCGCGGCGTGAAAATTTTAGGAACATCTCTAGAAGATATTGACCGTGCGGAAAACCGTAATAAGTTTGAAAGTGCATTGCGTGAAATCGGAATTCCTCAGCCTTTAGGAAAAACAGCTGTTTCAGTACCAGAAGCTGTCGCGATTGCCAATGAAATCGGTTATCCTGTACTCGTTAGACCTTCTTATGTACTTGGTGGACGTGCGATGGAAATTGTCTACCATGAAGAAGAACTTCTTTATTACATGGAGCACGCAGTTGAAGCAAGCCCAGATCATCCTATACTTGTCGATCGCTACCTGACAGGAACTGAAATCGAAGTCGATGGCATATGCGATGGAGAAAATGTATTGATCCCAGGCATTATGGAACATATTGAACGTGCAGGCGTTCACTCGGGTGACTCGATTGCCGTGTTCCCTCCACAAAATTTATCGGCTTCTCAGATGGAAACAATCGCTGATTATACGACACGCCTTGCAAAAGGACTTGGAATTGTAGGTCTTCTCAATATCCAGTTCGTCATTTCAGAAGGGCAAGTCTACGTCATCGAAGTAAATCCACGATCAAGTCGTACGGTACCATTCTTAAGTAAAATCACGAACATTCCGATGGCAAACATAGCGACAAAAGCCATTCTAGGTCAATCAATTATCGAACAAGGGTATAAAAATGGACTTGCTCAGGCTCCATCAGGCGTCTACGTTAAAGTACCAGTCTTCTCATTTGCGAAATTGCGTCGAGTAGATATAACGCTTGGACCTGAAATGAAATCGACAGGAGAAGTAATGGGGAAAGATACTACGCTCGAAAAAGCATTGTATAAAGGCCTTGTTGCAGCGGGTATGGAAATAAAAGAATACGGTTCTGTGATAATGACTGTTTCTGACAAAGATAAAGAAGAGATGGTCAGCATCGCTAAACGCTTTACAGCTATTGGTTACCGCATTTTAGCGACTGGAGGCACGGCTTCTGTTCTAGAGGACGCAGGTATCCGCGTGAAGACAATCGGTAAAATTGGTTCTGAAGGGCCAACGCTTCTGGATGTTATTCAAAAAGGGGAAGCACAAATTGTTATCAATACACTGACAAAAGGAAAACAACCTGAACGTGACGGCTTTAGAATCCGCCGCGAATCAGTTGAAAATGGCATTCCTTGCTTCACTTCCCTTGATACGGCAGATGCAATGCTACGCGTTATCGAATCAATGACATTCCAAACTGAGGAAATGGGGAAAGTGGAGGAAACTATATGATCATCCAAGATCGAATGACGGTTACTTCACAACAGCAAATTGCCCATAATATTTTCGAAATGAAGTTAAACGGTAAATTGGTCGGGGAAATTACTTCCCCAGGCCAGTTTGTCCATATTCGTGTGTCAGACTCGTTTGAACCACTATTAAGACGTCCAATTTCAATCGCTTCGATTGATCAAGAGGCTGGCGAAATGACCATTATTTATCGCGCGGAAGGTCGGGGGACTACCATCCTTTCACAGAAACGTGCGGGCGATGAAGTTGATGTACTTGGTCCGCTAGGGAATGGTTTTCCTGTTGAAGAAACGGCAACTGGAGAAACGGCCATTTTAATTGGCGGAGGAATCGGTGTACCACCATTGTATGAGCTGTCGAAGCAATTGACGGCGAAGGGCGTGAAATGCACGCATGTCTTAGGATTCCAATCAAAGGATGTCGTGTTTTACGAAGAAGAGTTCAGTAAACTCGGTGAAACACATATCGTAACTGTTGACGGCTCGCGGGGAACGGCAGGTTTCGTGACTACTGTCATGGCGGAACTTGGCAATGACTTTGCAGCGTATTACAGCTGCGGTCCAATGCCTATGCTTGAAGCGATTGAAAAAATGTACGCAGGGAAAAAAGGCTTTCTGTCATTCGAACAACGGATGGGCTGCGGTATTGGCGCTTGTTTCGCATGTGTTTGTCAAACAACGGAAGGATCGGAAAAAGCCTATATTAAAGTATGCTCAGATGGTCCAGTATTCCCAGCAGGGGTGGTGGCAATATGAATAGACTATCGATTGAATTACCAGGTTTATCATTAAAAAACCCAATTATGCCTGCGTCCGGTTGTTTCGGATTTGGTAAAGAATATGGCCAACTGTATGATTTGTCACTGCTTGGCGCAATTATGATCAAAGCGACAACACTTGAAACGAGGCTCGGCAATCCGACACCGCGTGTTGCAGAAACGGCATCCGGTATGCTAAATGCAATTGGCCTGCAAAATCCGGGTCTAAAAGGCGTATTGGAAGGCGAGTTGCCTTGGCTTGAACAGTTTGATGTGCCAATCATTGCAAACGTTGCTGGTACTGAAACAGCTGACTACGTGGAAGTGGCGAAAGCCGTATCTCAAGCACCAAATGTTAAAGCACTTGAGCTGAATATTTCTTGTCCGAACGTCAAAGCGGGAGGCATTACTTTTGGAACAGATCCTGAAATCGCCAAAGAGCTGACGAGAGCGGTAAAAGAAGTGTCTTCAGTTCCGGTGTATGTCAAACTATCTCCAAATGTCACTGACATCGTGGCAATTGCACAGGCGGTTGAAGCAGGCGGAGCAGATGGCATAACGATGATAAACACACTGATTGGTATGCGTCTTGATCAGAAAACCGGCCGACCCGTTATTGCAAATGGGACAGGCGGCTTGTCTGGTCCTGCTGTTAAACCAGTTGCGATTCGGATGGTCTATGAAGTAAGTAAAGCGGTCAATATTCCGATTATTGGAATGGGTGGCGTGACAGAAACGGCTGACATTATCGACTTTATATCTGCGGGTGCAAGTGCTGTCGCGGTAGGAACAGCGAACTTCGTCAATCCATTTATTTGTCCGCAAATCATTGAACAATTGCCAGCTAAGTTGGACGAGCTTGGCATTCATCATATTTCTGAACTGATAGGGAGGAGTCATCGTCTATGAAAACATCCCCGATTATAGCACTCGATTTTGATTCGGCTGAAAAGACATTCGACTTCCTGCGTGCTTTTGATGGAGACGTCAATGTCAAAGTGGGCATGCAACTTTATTATAAAGCAGGGCCCGCGATTGTGGCTCGGTTAAAAGAACAAGGTTATGATGTATTCCTAGATTTGAAATTGCATGATATTCCAAACACAGTGAAATCTGCGATGGAAGTGCTTGCGGGATTCGGTGTTGACCTTGTGAATGTTCATGCAGCTGGAGGAAAGACAATGATGGAGGCGGCTCTTGAAGGATTGGATAAAGGGACACCAACCGGATTATCACGGCCGTCACTCATCGGTGTTACACAACTGACGTCTACAGACGAGCGTCAAGTTCGTGAAGAGCAGTTGATCGGTGTTGGGCTACAAGAATCTGTCCTTCATTATGCTAAGCTGACGAAAGAAGCGGGTCTTGATGGTGTCGTTTGTTCTGTCCATGAAGCAACTGCGATCGCAGATGTTTGCGGAAAACCCTTCTTCAAAGTGACACCTGGTATACGCCTTGCAGATGGCGGAGCACATGATCAGAAACGGATTGCAACACCTGAAGAAGCGCGTCTAGCAGGTTCGACACATATCGTAGTCGGGCGAGCAATTACGGGGGCAACGGATCCGCGAGCAGCGTACGAACACATTCATGCACGTTGGAAGGGGACGGAATAACAATGGTGAAAAAAGAAGTTGCTGAAATCCTGTTACATGTTGGTGCAGTTGAATTAAGTCCTGAAGAACCGTTTACATGGGCATCAGGCATTGAGTCCCCTATCTACTGCGATAACCGATTGACGATGTCAGATCCGGTTGGACGGAAGAAGATTGCGGAAGGCCTAGCAGGATTGATTCGTGAAAATTATCCTGAAACAACGGTCATAGCTGGTACTGCTACAGCTGGAATTCCCCATGCAGCTTGGGTTGCGGACATTCTTGGGTTACCGATGGTGTATATCCGTTCAAAAGCAAAAGGCCACGGTCGAAGCCGTCAAATCGAGGGGAAAATACTTGATACTGATAAAGCGGTAATTATCGAAGATTTGATCTCAACGGGCGGTAGTAGCTTGAATGCGGCAGAAGCACTGCGTTCTGAAGGAATTGACGTGACTGGTATTGTTTCTATCTTTACATATGAACTGCAAAGTGCAGATGAAACATTCGCGTCTGCAGGACTGACTTACAAAAGCCTGACTGATTTCGGTGCACTTGCTGAAGTCGCACAAGAAAAAGGGGCTATCAATGAAGAGTCAATGGCTAGTTTACTTGAGTGGCACGGGAAATTGAAGGCTGGTTTGTTGAAATAAACTACAAAAGGGCAAGCGTCTGTTATAAATGAATGCTGCCTAAATGCGGCACTTCCTGTGGCAACAAGGAGGGATGAAGTCCAATCCCTCCCGAACTGCATGACCCATATCCTGTCGACCCCGAGCCTCTAGGCGCTGGAGTTTGGATGTGAAATCTCTATGTTGCAGTTTACTCACAATGCATGATTAAATAGTTTCCTAAGCCAACAAAAAAGCTATTCCACGGTGAAATCCATGTGGAATAGCTTTTTTTAATTATCGTACCCATTAACATTTAACGCGATTAGAACAGCTTGTCGCGAATAGCGCAAACTACAGAAATCATTTATATTTGTTACGGATGAGGAGATTTTGACGTTTAGCAGCTAGTATTGTGTAGGTTGGAGGTGCATGACTTACTAAGGCTCCAAAATCCTTCCCTATTTAGGTGGAAAGGATTTTGTCTTTATCTGAATTGATAAAAAGTTTAAAGTTGGATTAGTAAAGAATTATTGATTCAAGACCCTCTCCGGAGTCGGATCAAACGAAATTATTTTGTGTCTGGTTAGAGAGCTATAAAGTCTTGCGCTGTGGAAACCCTTTAAAAGAAGCGATTCCTCGTCTAGACTTCAGCGCTTTTGTTTCATTGTCGGTTTCTGTATTAGAAAAACCTAAATGCTCCGGAGATACAGAAGAAACCCGAACAACTATAGGGTGGTGTTGGGATTGCTTAACATAAGAGCGTTTCGGTTATTGGTGAAGCTTCTAGAAACTAGTGGTTCTGTCTATCTAAAGGATTTGTCAGAAGAATTTAATGTGAGTACACGAATGATTAAATATGACCTAGAAGATGTGAAAGGTTGGCTCAATACCCGGGAGATAGAGTTATTTTCACAGTCAAATAAAGGGATTTGGATTGATTGTAGTGAGGAAAAACGATTGGCCATCATCCATACCCTGCCGGAAATTGAGAGAAATGATGTCTATCTGAATCAGGAGGCTAGAGTAGGAAAAATGATTTTATATATGCTGGTGAACACTGACTACATAACTGCATCTACTTTTTCCGAGCGGCTTGATGTAAGTAGAAATACATCTTTGAATGATATTAAACAAATAGATGAATTGCTCCAACCTTGGAAAATAGAATTAGAAAGAAAGCACGGAACGGGTTATAAATTAATAGGAGACGAACTATCGCTAAGGTTGCTATTTGAGCATTTGATCCATGCTGATTTGACAAATAATGAAATCTATAAAATTATGAGTGGCGTAACCTGTCGAGATTTATTAATTGAAGGACCTATGCTATTTGCCGACATACTTCCTTTGTATAAAGTCGTTGAGAAGCAGATGGCTCGGTTATTTGCTTCACAACCTAAACACGTACTTCATGAATCAGATGTACTAAGGATTTTGTTTAGAATGACAATCTCGATTACTCGAATGAACGCTGGATTTACGATGAAAGACTATCGGATTATAAAGAAAGCTGATTATCCTAATTTAACGGTTCAGCTAATGGAGAAGGTGTATGAACAAATGCAGTATCCTTTGTTTGAAGAGGAATACCGCTATATTACAGGAGATAGGGTTAACGCGCTTAATCAAATCGACATCGTCAAGGTCACAAAAGAAATAATCCAATATGTCAGTGATATACAAGGGATTCATTATCATAAGGATCCAAAACTATATAATAATCTTTTTGCTCACCTTTCTCTACGTTTTCAAAAAGGGGAAATCAATTTCACAGAAATTAATCCATTCACCAAAGAATTAAAGAAAAACTATTCAGTTCTATTCTCAACTATCAGAAAAGCGTGCCAAATATACCTTGCGCCTCTAAAAATTTCAGTGCCGGATTCGTTTGTATCGTTAATCGTGCTCCATTTCATTGTCTCTTTTGAAAAGAAGTTTAATCAAAAAGGTAAAATTCGTACTTTATATGTATGTTCTACTGGAAGAGGCGTGGCGCGTCTTATTAAAAATCGAGTCGAAAGAGAAATTTATGATATTGAAATCGTTAAAAATTGTTCGATTATGGAAGTGGATGAAATTTGCATCCAGCAAAAAGTCGATTTGATTATTAGTGTCTTTCCAATTGAAACTGATCTTCCATTAGTAATTGTGGATCCGCTGCCAAGTAAAAGGGATATCGAAACCATCAAACGTAAGGTGCAGGAGTTACTGCGTTATAAAAACTTTCAATTTAATAACTTGTTGGAAAGTACCGAGGAAACAATCGGTAGTCAAGATACTGAATTCATCAGTCAAGAAATAATCTTAAAGGGTTTTGAGATTAATCAAGAAATCCAGTTAGCTTTTACCGATGAAATAGGAGCTACCAAGAAGCAGGCACTCATGCTGCATATTTTTTTAATGGTTCATCGCTTTTATTTCGATAAACAATACGACAATTATTCAAGTTCTAGCAATCATGCTTATGACAAAGAGGATATTCAAAAGATCAAAGAAATTTTAGATGTGCATGATTTGCAAACACACAAAGCTGAAATCATTGCAATCCTGCATTATTTAAAATAGCTGGGGGTGTTTTTGTGCCAGAAGAAATCATCATAAAAAATGGTTATGTCATTGATCCTCAACAAGACACGATTGAAATAAAGGAAATTGCAGTACGAAATGGATTACTCGGAGTTCCACAACACAGTAGTTCTGCAAATGTAACATATATCGATGCAGAAGGATGCTATGTTTCACCAGGCTTCATCGATATGCATGTTCATATTTTTACTGGACACACCGAACTTGGAATCGATGCTGATTTAGTGGGCATTGAGCAAGGCGTTACAACAGTAGTCGATGCAGGTAGTGCCGGATATTCAGATTATGCGGCTTTTAAGGAGAAGGTGGTTGAACCTAGTCAAACGAAGGTTCTCTCATTCCTTAATATTGCGAGAAAGGGCTTAACTAGCGGTCTTGCTGAACTTGCAAATATGGAGGATTTAATGAGTATAGAAGAAGCAGAAGAAATTTTTGAAAAGGAACCAAGCATTGTTGGATTGAAGGCAAGAATGAGTGGGAGTGTTGTTAAAAATAGTGGAATTAAACCTCTTCAACATGCGCGTATGCTAGCGGACCGTTTAAGTGTTCCAATCATGGTCCACATTGGGAACCCACCTCCCCATTTACAAGACATTTTCCCTCTCTTAAGTAAAGGAGACATCGTGACACATGCATTTCATGGAAAAAAACATGGGATTATGAATGCAGAAGGTGAACTAATTCCAGAAGCGTTGGATGCTTTAAAGAGGGGCGTATTATTCGATGTCGGACATGGTACCTCTAGCTTTAGCTATGAAACTTTAATGAAATTCAGAGAGCAATATGACGATTCGTTTACGACCAGTACCGATATATATATTAAAAACTATCAAAGCCCCGTTTGTAGCTTGATGACTACGATGACCAAGCTATTGGAACTTGGAATCCCCTTAATTGAGGTAGTGAAGTCGGTCACGTTGGGAGCAGCAAATGCACTTGGGGCAAGTGATATAGGTACGCTAGCACTAGGAACCAAAGCCGATATTACGATTTTCAAGATTATTGAACAACGAACGATTTTAATAGATTCAGAGGGAGTAGAACTAGAAGCAAAGCAAATACTTAAACCATATATGGTGTTGAGAAATGGGAAGGTAGTGTACCATGATGAATCAACAAATTCCAAAAGAGCGCGAGATAATCAGTAAAAGCGGGAATTCAGAATTATGTATAGAAGTATTAAATTATTCAAAAAAAGTTTTAACGACTAAAAAAATTATTATGACAGAAACGCAGTGGCTTTCATTTGTTTCACACATTTCCGGTATGGTTTATCGCTCAATAAATATGGAAGCGATTCCAGCGCTTGAAAAAGAAATATTTAATGAGGTTTCACAAGATTCCATTGGAATGGCAGATGACATTTGCAAACAACTTAGCAATTTGCATGATGATGAAAAGTATCTTTTATCAATCCACTTTGAATCTGCAAAATTAAATTGAAAATAGGGGGAATAAGTTATGAGTGAAATTATTGTTGTGATTGGCGATCGTTTAGGAAAAGGGCAAAATGTAGGAAAAGGCGTGGAGGCAGCAGGGGGCAAGGCAATCGTTATTAGTGGAATGGCTGCCGATATGAAACTGGGCGATATGATGAATGAAGTGAAGGCGGATATGGGTATCTCTTTTTGTGGTAGTGGGGGAGCAGGGGCTATTACGGCACAGTCAAAATATGGATATTCAGCACGCTATGGCATGCGTTCTGTTGAAGAAGGACTAACAGCGTTAAGAGAGGGAAAGACAGTTCTTGGTTTTGGCTTTAATGATTCGGAAGAATTGGGAAGAAGACTTACAGAAGAATTCATAAAACTAAGGAGCTGATTTTATGAAAAAAATTATTGAAACAAAGGTCCGTATTGAGGGCAAAGGGGATTCGAAAGAAAGAGCACTGAATACGGCACTAGGGAATATTCAGAAAAAAGTAATGAAAGACTATAAGGGAAATATGATTATTCGGATTGAGCCTGTAAATGTTGATGTAGTAGAAGCGATGGAAACGTCGTATATTGAGCGCTTTTTATTCGTTTTTGCACCACGAAAAAGAAGTAAATACAGGGTTGTGCTAGATGTAGATGTGGAATTATTCCTGTTGGATGTAGAAGAAATTCGATTTGAAACAGTTGAACAAGGAAACAGTTTGAAGGGTCAAATCATGGGTAATAATTTCTTGAAATAAAGGGGGATAAACTATGGAATTACTTACGATTATTTTTAAGTCTATCATCATTGGAGGATTTGTAGGTTTCGGCGTAGGCGCCGGTGCGGCTCGGATGTTTCACGCTCCCAAATCACAAGGAATGGGTGCATTTCGAACGTTGGGAGAGTTAAATGCTTGTGCAGGGGACGCAGCATCACACTTTTCATTCGGTTTAGGATTCTTCTTTAATGCATGGGCATCTTCTGTAGGCGCTGGTGCATTCACGCAAGACGTCGACCACCGGATTATTCCAAACTGGGCGGCAGCTGTGTTAATGAGAAAAGGAAAACGTCCAGAGGATACACTGCATAATCCAAAGAAAATGGCAATTGCGGGAGCAATTATCGGGGTACTTGTTGTAACATTCTTGAATTCGACGGCCTCTGCAATTCCAGAGTCATTGCAAGCAATTGCGTTAAAAGTATTGGTTCCAGCAGCAAATTTGCTCATCAATCCTGTCATGCCGGTTATCTTCTGGTTGGCAGCTTTGGATTCTGGTAAGCGATCAGGAATCTGGGGAACGATTTTCGGCGGAGCTGCACATATGGTCATGGGAAATGCCGTGCCTGGTGTCGTGCTGGGAATTTTAATCGGAAAAGGCGTAGATGACGGTGGTTGGAATAAAGTTACAAAGACACTTATGGTTTCTGTAATTTTATTGTTTATATTTAGTGGGTTTTTCCGTGGATTCGATATTCAGTTCCTTCAAGGATTTAATCTTGAAGCGCCTGAATGGTTAATCAATCTACACAAACTAATTGGATATGAGGTGAAGTAAGTGGGGGATAACAATGAAATTAATATGAAAAGTTTTTGGTATGCCGATTGGTCATTTCCGATTTTTGTAGCCCTATTGTCATCCGGAGTATTTGCGGGCACCCATATGTACTACGTTTATAAAATTGGGGCGTTTAATGATGTTGCGATTGTTGCGATGCTTGAAGTAGGAATGCAAGGTGGTGGCTATGGTGTAGCGGCAGCATTTGGGGCAAGTTTTCTATTTGCACGCATTTTGGAGGGTTCGCTTGTTGGGATTTTAGATATAGGTGGTGCAATTCAAACGGGACTTGGAATTGGTGTACCTGCATTACTTCTGGCTTCCGGAATTACCGCACCAATTGAAAATTTTGGGTTAGCTTTGCTTACTGGCGCTATTTTAGGGCTTGCAATCGGGTATGTTGTCATTATGGTTCGTAAACTTACAGTAGGGCAATCTAACTCCACTTTTGGAGCAGATGTCATGATGGGAGCGGGGAATGCTTCAGGAAGATTCTTAGGACCATTGATTATCATTTCCGCTGCATCTGCATCTATTCCAATTGGTGTTGGTGCCGTTGTTGGAGCAGCAATTTTTTACGCGGGAAAGAAGCCTATTGTAGGCGGAGCAATTTTAGGAGCAATGCTTTTAGGGGCATTTTTCCCAATACCATTAGACTGAGGTGAACAAGATGAGTGTTTTTAAGCGATTAGGATTAAAACAAGTTATTAATGCAAGCGGAAAAATGACAGCTCTTGGTGCATCAGCTGTAAGTGAGGAAGTTGCGCAAACACTTAAAGAAGCCTCTCAAGATTATGTAGACATTGATGAAATCATGGAGCTTACAGGGACTGTTATTGCTGAAGTAACAGGTGCTGAGGATGGCTGTCCAACGAGCGGTGCAGCGGCTGGGATTGCGATTAGTACTGCAGCCGTTATCGCGGGTAAAAATCTGACACATATTGAAAGACTACCAAATTCAGATGGGTTGAAAAACCAAGTCATCGTTCAAAAAGGACAGCAAATTCATTTTGGGGCCAGCATTGCACAAATGATCAGTTTGGGCGGCGGGCAGGTGGTTGAAGTCGGTCAAGCAAACAAAGTGGAAGCACAGCATATTGAGGAAGCAATCAATGAAAATACTGCTGCACTGATGTACATTAAATCTCATCATGCTATTCAAAAAGGGATGCAACCAATTGAAACTATGATAGAAATTGCGAAGAAGCATCACATTCCATTTATTATCGATGCTGCAGCTGAAGAGGATTTCAAACTATATATTGCGATGGGTGCAGACATCGTGATATATAGTGGTGGTAAAGCATTGGAAGGGCCAACATCAGGATTCATTTGTGGGAGAAAAGAATTAATGGAAGCATGCCGGAAGCAATATAAAGGAATTGGTCGTCCGATGAAAATTGGAAAAGAAGGAATGGCCGGTTTGATCGTAGCACTTAAGCAATATGCCGATAAAGCTACAGATGTAGAGGGGCAGCTTAGTAGAATGAAGAAACTCTGTAATGATTTAAATGGTGTTTCTGGATTGACATGCTCAGTCAAACAGGATGAAGCAGGCAGGGATATTTACCGTGCAACTATTGAAGTGGATAGTAAAGAAGCGGGCATGGATGCAGAGGATTTGCTACACGCACTCGAGTCAGGAAATCCGGCTATTTTTTTACGCCATCATTATGTGAACATCGGAATATTATCTGTCGATCCAAGACCCTTGCTTAAAGGGCAAGAAGATATCATAGTAAAAACAATCAAACTAGTTCTAGCTCAAGGAGTGGAATAATGTCATTTAAACATCAAGTCGTTTTTAACGTGCTAGCCAAGGATTTGAATAATGCACTGGAGCTTGTGGAAATTGCGGGTGATCGCGTATTAGTAGGAGTCATGGTCAAGAACTTCCCGACAGAAGAGGCTGCTATCGAGTTAGTAAAAGAATTCAAGGATAATAATATCCGTGTTTCAGTGGGATTAGGTGCGGGTGATCCTAATATGTGGAGAAAAGTTGCGAATGTATCTGTGGCAACTTTACCAGATCATATTAACCAAGTATTCCCGGCATCGGGTTATACGCTTGGAAGAATGGAACAAACTACAGAAAATGTTCCCGTGATCAACTCTTTGGTCGAACCAACTGGCATGCCTGGTCAAGTGTATATTTCCACGGGTCCAGCTAGTTCGGCATACCGAGAGAAGGTATCATGTGAACTTGTGGCAGCTATGATTGCTGAGCTCGGGATTCCTTCTATCAAATTATATCCAATCGAAGGTGAAAAGGGTCTTGAGGAATTAGCAGCAATGACGCAAGCAGCAGTAAAAGCGGGCATTAAAATCATTGAACCAACAGGTGGTATTACGTTAGACAACGTCCATGTAATCGTACAAACATGTCTGGACAATGGTGCAGAAACCGTAATTCCACATTTATACACATCTATAATCGATAAAGAAACTGGCGATACCAAACCTTCTGCGATGAAGCAATTGATTGAGATGACTTGGTGACAATGCCGGCATCAATCCGAGTCTCTCTACTAGACTGGTCGAGAACACTGAAGAAGCAATCAGAAAATTATTTGATTGACATGGAGAATTAAGAGTTGGATTAATGAAATGAAAAACAGCTATTCCACGTTGGTGAAATCCAAGTGGAATAGCTGTTTTGCTAGTAACCTATATAAGAATATGCAAAAAATTTTAGACTATATATATTGAATTAAAGAATCCCACTAAATTTACTGTGGCGCTCAATAAGGAGAGAGTATTAATTCGGGGGGTGGATTGTAGAACGCTTAGCGCTTTGGGAATGCCTTACAGCTTCGGCGACCCCTTTTCCGCGCTTGCGCTAGGTTGTTTCATTATCGAGAGAAATGTGATTTTGAGATGTATATGCAGAGATTATAATGTGATTACTTTTTGATACTAATTCTATTCAAGAAAGACACACTCTAGGTTGCAGATTTCATCGTAGATAATGAAAAGCTCTTTCTCACATAGACAATCTAGCGCAGGCGCGTCTTCGTGGTAGCCGGAGCGATAAGAACAAGGAGAGATACAGTTCAATCCCTCCCAAGTGGTCTTCTTTCTGGCTTATCGCGGGAGGCATCCACAAAGCGTCGAAGCGGTATTAGTGGGAGTCCTAATTTATTCCAATTACAAGGGCTTTTTCAGTGGCCTTTCAAAAGCCCTTGTAAAGCGCATACGCCGTATTCATTTGTTCAACATATATGGATTTGTTAATTGCTCCAATCGTTTGGTCAATCGCTCACGCCAATCGTGTGCCAATTCTTGAACGTCCAACACTTTTTTGATGCCTTCAATATCCTTTGGATGATGAAAAAAAATCTGGTTCGCAAAAAGGATGGACACTTGTTTTGGATGAGATTCTACTAATGTAATTGTCGAATCTTTTCGTACAGAGCCTTCTTCTAAAACACGACATAAATAACCTGTGAACCCGGTTTCCACCATTCTTTTAAGAAGGGGAGGCATATCGGTTCTCTTTGTAATCGTGCTACATGGAATTCTGCCTTGCGTTATTTGAATAACAGCATCTCCGAGACGGAAAATGTCACCAATATGAACGTTTTGCTCCAACATATTGGTGACTGTTATATTCTCCCCGAAAGCCGAACTTGGTAGGGGCTTGTTAAACTCCTGTTCCCAGAGCGAATAATGCTCATGCGGATAGACACAAACTGCGCGGTCAAGCCCCCCATGATGTCGAAGGTCTGCTACACCATCTCCTCTAAAGCCATCTTTTGTTAAAAAGACCTCCTCAATCGTTTCTTTGCAGATGCCAGTATCCATTTCTTTATCAGTACCATATTTCATTTTTTTCGGTAATCCGATTGATAAGTTTTTTAATTCAGCACTAAAAGTTGTCATTTAGGTATATACCTACTTTCTACAAGGAGTGAAAACAAGTTTAATTGCCCATCTATTCTACAATCAAACCACAGCAAAAATCAGTTGTCAAAACATTTTATGAAAACAGCCCATCGCTAAAAGCAATGGGCTGTTTTTCTGGAATTATTTCTTTAAATCATCAATGGAATTGATATCTTCCATATAGGTTGGTACAGCTAGTCCCTGTTTGACGTTCACCATATTAATACCAACATCTTCGAATTTACCATCAAATTTATCTAGATAGGTTTTGTGGGTGATAGGTAACCAAGCAGCGAATGTTGCATCTGCACTTCCATCAGCGATAGCTGAGAACATTGGACCTGGTTCTACCATCGATAATTCGACTTTATAACCCTTATCTTCAAGAACAAGTTTCATCATATTATGACTTGCGATTTCACTATCCCAGGGCGCATAGACGAGCTTGAGGGTATCTCCATCCACGTTAGCCACGCCATCTGTCCACTCTGCTACTTTGTCTTGATTGTCGTCAATCCATGTTTGGGCTGCTTCTTCAGGCTTTACCCCATCTTCAATCGCGACCATAATTTCGCTCATATCCTCTATGTCCCAGTTGAAGCGTTGGAAAATCGTGTAAGCTTCAGGGAAGTCATCTTTCATTCCCATTCGAGTAATTGAATGAATTTCTTCAGAATCACCATAGACTAGTTTAGGATCCTCTAAATATTTTAAGTCGAATTTTAGAAACATCCAGTGCGGACTCCAAGCTGTTATGATAATTGGTTCTTCTTTATCATAAGCTCTTTTCAAAGCAGCTGTCATCGCGGCACCAGAGCCCGAAGTGAGATTCCAATCTGTCAGATCATATTCTTTAAGTGCTCTCGCCGTTAATTCCATATGTCCTGAACCGGGATCAATCCCTGTAATTGTGTGGTCAACAGAGTCACCGGCCGTTGTTTTTGTTCCTGATGTTTGCTCATCGTCGTTTTTTGCATCATCACTGTTGCATGCTGCAAGTCCGAATGCCAAAAGTGCAGCTGTTCCAAATCCAGTTATCTTTTTTAAAAGTGTCATGTTCTTAGTTCCTCCTCAATTTTTCCGATTATCCGGATTAAAAATGAATAGGGCATAAATAAGCACAATGGATATATGTATGAATAGCCAGAAGTGGGGGGCGTTACGCCCTCATTAAAGAAGAATGACAGAGAAAGCAATTCTTTATAAAAGCATAGGATAAAGAATTCGCTAGTATATGGGGAATTTTACTAGAGTCTGATGATGTTTGCTTCATTCAATTTAATTACTGTCATATAAGCCCGCATTTCATGTCCGATAAATCTATAACTCCTCTCATATCAGGCAGTTTATACTGCTTTGTAATAGGTCTATTTATAGTAAGTGATAACCCTCCCCGAAAAATAGAAATATGTATAGACCGCAGATAAACGTAAGTGCTGACCTTCCCTAATGATCTGGATTGTTTATCATCAGCCATTTAGTACCCAAATTAAGTGTAACATAGTTTTGTGTACACTTTTTTGAAGATTGCCTTTCTGAGGTTGAAGAATAGGTGCGAAAGGAAATGGATAGGCTGAGTTTTTAGAATGAAAGGAGAATATTAACGGAAGAATGATGTGGCCATTAGAGAACTAGAGCGCTTACGCATTTCAGGAGGTTTATGGCATGAAAGAATTCAAAATAACTTACTTTTTTGATGAAGAGCATTATATCAGAAGGTTTATTTATATGGAGTCCCAAGAAAGAGCAGAAGAACTAATCCAAAGCGAGCGAGATCGCTACATTTCGTTCCGGGATAGCAGAGGGATTTACCACGAGTTGAATACCCGCGATGTTCGAGTGATTCAACTGTCTGATTACAACCGAATCGATAAAAGTAAAAAAGCACCAGAGTAAATTGGTGGGAGTTCTTATGGGGGATTACCCCAGAAAAAATATGTGTTGATTAACCAAAGTTAGCCTGAAATGTACAAGTGCAAATTTAGATTGGTATGTTTTTCTTACAGGTGCTTCGTGTAAGAAAATGGTTAATCAATAGTCGTGCCGAAAAGTAGTCGTCTATAATGTAAAAGATGCTATTCCGTGATGGATGTCACCATCGTGGAATAGCATCTTTTACATAGGTCTATAACTAAGACATCATCTGGATTAATTAAAAGCATTGTTCTATTTTGATAGCAAGTCTTGGCAATTCAAGACTTACTTATACGTATATTATTTGCGTTTATATCTTTCGCAAGTAGGACAATATTAATTAAGGATTTAGTACGTTGGTTGAATTCTCGTCTATGAATTTTCTTTTCTTTATGTAATTTTTCTAATACATAATAAATAGAGGAGACATTTTTCAGAATAGAATCTTCTAATTTATCTTCATTTAATAACGTCTGGAAATCCTTTAAAGTCGTTTGAAACGACTTTGATTGGTCGGACGAAATTTTTGAAATGACTAACTCAATGTCAAGTGTAGAATCTAAATTGGTCATCCTATCAGAACAACACCTCTCTGAAATGTGTAACGATTTTTGTATTCAATGAAAACTAGTATAAAGTAACTTCTTTTACAGTTATCTTTGAACATAGGACAATGGAATATGTTACAGTTGGTAATATAATTTGCTTTACTTTCTATTCGTTCTTTCAGGATTACTTAAAGTTATATCTTTACCGAAATAAATATACTTCGAGGGCATTTGAAATACTTCTTCTAGCTTCAACATATGATTAAACGAGATGGCAGAAGAATCTTTTTCCCACTCTTCGTATGTAGTTAGGCTGACTCCTATTCTTTCGGCGAGATCAATAGAATTCATCCCATATTTCAATCGTAAAGAATGAAGTGTTTGGATGAGGTAAAATGGCACTCCATTTTCAGATATCACATAATTCACCCCTTATTCACATAATTATATATTACTAAAAGTGATATAACAAGAGAACTTGCATGGGGATAGTTACCACATGCTTTTTTTGTATTAAAACAGATTACTTCCGAAATGATGTACAATCAGTATGAGAAGTAAATGGAGGTTCTATTCATGACCAATCTGGTACAAGGCTTATTTTCCAGACGTTTGAAGCGATTGAGGGAAAGAAATAAAATAACGATGGTGGAACTTGCCGAAGCGATTGGGATGAGCCAAGCAACAATCTCAGAATGGGAAAAGGGAAATAAATTTCCAAGGGCTGGGGCTTTACAACAATTGGCGCATTACTTTGATGTCCCAATGGAATATTTCTTTAAAGAAAACGCTTATCCTATTGCAGAGACGGTAAATATTCCGTGCTTACCAAGCATTTCGGCAGGTGTTCTCTCACTTACAGATGGTATCGAATGTGATGAGATTGAATTTATAAAGCTACCTGTCAGTTTCTTAGGGGAGCACTCGAAAGACGAAGATCTAATAGCATTTAAAGTAAATGGAGAAAGTATGAATTTGTTATTTCCTGATGGGTCTCCCATCGTTGCTTTACAAATTGGACGAGATAAACTGGAAAATGGTGATATAGCCGTTTACTGTTTTGGGAATGAATATGCCGTCAGGCGCTATAGAAGAATTGAACAGCAAAAAGTGATTGTATTAAGTCCAGAATCAACAAATAAAAACTTTCATGATTGTATAGTCCCGTTCAATGCGGAGAGTGGCTTAGAGATAATTGCTAAAATAATTTGGTATGGTGTATCCGTTTAGTGTGGATGCAATTTTTTAAAAGAATACTAGAAAAGTGCTGGAGACTAGAAAATACATAATGTTGAAAAACGTATACTTACTTAATTTGGGTATAATAAAAAGTTGAAATAACTTTCTTGAAACAAAAAAATGCTATTCCACAATTATGATATCCATGTGGAATAGCATTTTATATTAGAGGGGCATCTACCTGGATAAAAGCCGCCAAAGATACAATTTTGGCGGCTGAAACATTCTTTAGGGTTTCTCTTTTTACTAGTAAAGAAGTGCCGCTTTCTATAAGGTATCACATGATTACATGTATACTCTTTGCTAAAGGTAAGCAAGGAGCGCATTGTACAAAGTACTAGAGTGCCCGAAATTGCATCTTCGGGCACTTACACTCTCTATAGAAAGTCATCTATTCGTTTCTTTCAAGCATAACCGCATTTTTCGCTCGAACTATTGTAGGGACGCGACAGGCAACTAGCCACACATGTCTCTCGTTAAGAGTGTCGTGATTAGTTCGCCGAAATCGAACTGAAAATGATCCAGTGAAAACGGGTTTTCCAAAGCCTTACTCACCCATATTTCATGTGAATAAATGGTTAATCAACAGAAGTCAGCTGGATTTTAAGCAAGAGACGCCGTTAGAAGTTATTTTCGTAGTTTCATAACAATATCCTCATCTGGTGTAACTAATATAGTCCTTTGTTCAAAATAAATAACAAATCCAGGCTTAGATCCGTTCGGCTTTTTCACATGCCTGACTTCTGTGTAGTCAACAGGTACTGCTGATGATCCGCGGGCTTTGCTGAAATAAGCAGAAAGGATAGCCGCTTCACGAATTGTCTCTTCGTCTGGATCCGCCTCGTGTATGACAACGTGTGATCCAGGGATATCCTTAGTATGGAGCCAAGTTTGTTCCCGGGATGCAATTTTAAATGTTAAATAGTCATTTTGCTTATTGTTCTTGCCCACTGAAATTTTCACACCAGTAGATGATACATATGTTTCAGGTACTGGTTTTTTCGGTTTCAGTTTCTTTTTCGACTTGCGGGCCTTCAGAAAACCAAGTTCCGCCAACTCTTCACGTATTTCTGCGATGTCTATAGGGGATGCTTGTAACACTTGCTGTTTAATCATTTCAAAGTAGGCGATATCTTCTGCCGTTTTTTCAAGCTGTTCAGCAATCATGATAAGTGCTGTTTTCGCTTTGGAATACCTAGAATAAAACCGTTGCGCGTTATCAATTGGTGATTTTCTAGGATCAAGCGGTATGGTTACAGTTGTCCCTTCCTCGTAATAGTTGGCGACAATTGCTTCCGTTGCACCTTTTTCAATGGCATAACTATTGGCAGTAAGTAATTCTCCATAAAGTTGGAATGTATCTAGCTTTCCAGCGGCTTCTCTTTCTTTTACGAGTTTCTTTACTTTCAAATTCAGTTTAGCAACTTCATTGTCGAGCCAACGCTCTAAGTCCGCGGCTTGTGACTTCACACGTTCTCTTTCAGCACGAGCGAAATACACTTTATCCAGCAAATCACCCAGCGTCTTGTATTCCGCAATCGTCTTATCGGAATGTGTTAGCGCTGTCGCTGAAAATACGGTTTTTGTACCAATTTCCGAAATATTTGGTGTGCTAGCTATTCCTTTGAATGATCCAAGGAGTGATGTGAAAACGATGAATTTATTCGCTTCTGGAGCATTTTTTAAGCGGTATAATAATTCCTCCGCATTAACTGGTGAAAAGCCTGAAAATCGTTGGACGACTTCACGGGCACTTTCTAACTCTGGTAGCAACCCGTTAAATTGTTCTTCAGTTACCGCAAATGGATCTGTTTTATCCTGCGGAGGAGCTGGTATGAAAGGTTGACCCGGTAATATTGTTCGGTAACTATTTACCGATGGTGGCAAGTGTTTCATACTATCAACGATGATGTCGCGGTCGGGATCTACAAGCAGCAAGTTACTGTGCCTGCCCATGATTTCGACATACAATCGTCTGTTAATATCATCACCAATTTCATTTTTCGCCTTCACGTCAATCGTGATAATCCTATCCGTCCCGAATTGGCCGATGGAAGTAATCGACCCACCTTCTAAGTGTTTACGAAGAACCATGCAAAACATAGGCGGTTCAGAAGGATTTGTAATCGCTTCTTCTGTCAACTGAATACGTGAATACGCCGAGTGAATTGAAATAAGTAGTTTTTGATTTTTACCGTCTGCACGGATTAGAAATACGACTTCTTGTGCGTTCGGCTGATGGATTTTGGAGATACGTCCATTTTTCAAGACTTGTAGCTCCTGCACCATAGCCGTTGTGAATAAACCATCAAATGCCATTAGGATTCCTCTTTCAAATCGTTTTTCCCTATTTTAGCACTACAACAAGCATATATGGTATAATATGAACAGATTGTTTCGATCAATAACGATCGGAGCCGGCATGATTGTGCTGAAGCTCCACTGTAAAATTAGATTAGATAAGAAGAGGGATTGCATGTACAAACAACGTGGGCTTCTAATTGTTCTATCTGGACCTTCGGGTGTGGGCAAAGGGACGGTTCGAAAAGAGCTTTTTACACAACCTGATACGAATTATGAATACTCGATTTCAATGACGACGAGAAGTCCACGCGAAGGTGAAGTGGATGGCTCCGATTATTTTTTCAAATCGCGGGCTGAATTCGAACAGTTGGTTGAAGAAGATAGACTTCTTGAATATGCTGAATACGTAGGCAATTATTACGGTACTCCGCTTGATTATGTTAATGCAACGCTTGACGCTGGGAGAGACGTATTCCTCGAAATCGAGGTTGTCGGAGCGGCACAAGTGCGTGCCAAAGTTCCAGACGGATTATTCATTTTCCTTGCACCGCCAAGTTTATCTGAACTCGAAGACAGACTTGTAGGAAGAGGTACTGAAGAAGCGGATGTCATTGCAACACGTATTTTGAAAGCGCGTGAAGAACTTGAAATGATGAACTTGTACGATTATGTCGTAGAAAACGACGAAGTGACAAACGCTTGCGATCGCATCAATGCCATTGTCACTGCCGAACATTGCCGCAGAGAACGTGTAGAAAAAATCTATCTAGGTATGCTGAAAGGGGAATAATCAATGTTAACTCCATCAATCGATTCTCTAAAAGAAAAAATCGACTCGAAATACACACTTGTAACACTCGCTTCAAAACGTGCGCGTCAAATGCAAGAAGAGGGCAATAAGCTTCTTACTTCTTATGTCTCTAACAAGAATGTCGGTAAAGCACTTGAAGAAGTGGCAGCCGGTGTACTTTCTAAAAAGAAATCGGACGATTCAATCGTCTACGAAGACGAAGTTTAATAAGGCTTCATTTTGTGGAGCTTATTTTAAATTATCATCATAATAAATAAACGTGATACTCCCTTAGAAACGAGTTTTTCTTTGGGAGTTTGTCATTTTAGAAGGGATGAGATCATGTTGTTGAATAAAAAAATCCTCCTTTGTGTAACTGGCGGAATCGCGGTCTATAAAGCTGTTGCACTTGTAAGTAAGTTGTCTCAGGCAGGAGCGGACGTAAAGGTCATAATGACTGAATCAGCAAAGGAATTTGTCACACCACTTACATTTCAGGCGATGTCACGAAACGATGTTTTTTTCGATACGTTCGATGAAAAAAAATCCAGTGTGATTGCACATATTGATTTGGCAGATTGGGCTGATCTTGTCGTAGTTGCTCCAGCCACAGCAAATGTAATTGGTAAACTCGCGAATGGGATTGCTGACGATATGGTAACGACTACACTCTTAGCTACTCAGGCTGAGGTCTGGATTGCACCTGCAATGAATGTCCATATGTATGAGAATAAAGCAGTTATACGAAATGTTACTACGCTGCACGAAGATGGCTATAAATTCATCGAGCCCTCTGAAGGCTTTTTGGCATGCGGTTATGTAGGAAAAGGTCGATTGGAAGAACCCGAAAAGATTGTAGAACTGATAACAGAACGGTTCACAACGTCCAAATATCTTCCGCTTTCAGGAAAGAAAGTTGTGATCACGGCAGGTCCGACACGTGAACGGATTGATCCGGTACGATATGTATCGAATTTTTCAAGTGGCAAGATGGGCTATGCGATGGCAGAAGCAGCAGTTAAACTCGGCGCTGAGACTGTCCTTATTTCGGGACCTGTTGGATTGGACAAGCCAGCGGGAGTAACAGTCATTGATATTGAAAGTGCGGCAGAGATGTTTGAAGCCGTCCGAACACAATTCGATGATGCGGCAATCGTTATCAAAGCAGCTGCTGTAGCGGATTATCGCCCGAGAGAGATTCAGCCCCAAAAGATGAAGAAACAAGTAGGGGACTCTGTTATTGAACTTGAACGAACAACTGATATCTTGAAAACAATCGGTTCAATGAAAACGAAACAAATCCTTGTTGGCTTTGCTGCTGAAACTGAAAATGCAGTTGGTTATGGCATAGGCAAACTAGAAAGTAAAAACCTTGATTATATTATCGTCAATGACGTGACTGATCCGGATGCTGGATTCGGGAAGGATACAAACGTTGTCACACTTCTTTCGAAAAACGGAACACATAAGCCATTCCGAGCAATGCCGAAAAAAGAACTCGCCATTCTATTGCTGGAAACAATTATTAAAGAAGAAAGTGATCAACTAAATGATCGCTGAAGTCATTGTAGATGTAGCGGCTTATCCAATCGACAGGCCGTTTGATTACCTCGTTCCAGAAGCATTGGAATCTGTGATTGAGCCTGGAACCAGAGTGAAAGTTCCGTTTGGACCCAGGAAAGTGCTTGGTTACGTAACAATGTTGAAGGACGAAAGTGAGCTTGCACTCGGCAAAATTAAACCGATTGATGAACTTATTGATTTGGATCCGGTCATTTCTAGTGAACTGCTCGAATTATCGCGCTGGCTCGCGGTTGAGACGTTGTCATATGAAATTGATGCCCTCCAAGTGATGTTACCTGCTGCGATGCGTGCAAAATATGAAAAGTTCATCATTGTCGAAGAACCGGAACGAATTGAAGACGCTGATTTTAAAGCTTTTCTTGCGGGCAGGAAACGGATTCAGTTGAAAGAAGTAGATTCAGCAGAATTGATGAAAATGTTAAAAAAGTATGTTTCAGAAGGAATTGTCACGGTCGATACGGCCGTAGGGCAGCAAACTGCTGTGAAAAAAGTGCGGATGATTCGAATGGCAGATGAGGTAACACTGCAAACTTTGCTTGACTCCAGTCACTCCAATGCGAAAAAACAAGCTGAATTACTTCGCTGGATGTTGGAGTATGCAGGGAAAACGATCAGTGCAAAACAACTGATGGAACAGTCGGGAATTCAACCGGCTGTGCTGAAAACTGTCATTGAAAGAGGCGCAGCCTTCGAAGAACTTGCTGAAGTGTACCGTGAACCTGATGCGCCTCAATTGAAAGATACAGCGATACCCGAAATCTTGACAGACGAACAGCAAATTGCACTTGATCATATAGCAACATCCGAAGACAATCAAAAAGCAGAAACATTCCTACTTCATGGCGTTACAGGAAGTGGAAAAACAGAAGTGTATTTACGTGCCATTAAACGCGTTTTGGATAAAGGCAAAGAAGCAATCGTCCTTGTCCCAGAGATATCATTAACCCCGCAAATGACGTCGCGCTTCAAAGAGCGTTTTGGTTCGCTCGTTGCAGTTATGCACAGCGCCTTGTCTGCCGGTGAGAAATACGATGAATGGCGGAAGATAAAACGGGGGGAAGTAAAAGTCGTCATTGGTGCAAGGTCGGCGATATTTGCCCCGTTTGAAAATATTGGTATTATCATTCTCGATGAAGAGCATGAATCGACGTACAAGCAAGATGATACACCGCGCTATCATGCAAGGGACGTTGCGATTAAACGCGCGGAGTATTACAATTGTCCTGTTATTTTAGGAAGTGCAACGCCGTCACTGGAATCATATGCACGTGCATCAAAAGGTGTATATACCATGCTTACACTAACGAAACGACCAAAAGATCAGGCCCTGCCAACAGTAACAGTCGTTGATATGCGAGAGGAATTGAAAACCGGAAATCGTTCGATGTTTTCATTGCCGCTTGCGGAAGCGGTCCGTATCCGATTGGAAAAAAGAGAGCAAATCGTGCTGTTTCTGAATAAGCGAGGCTTTTCATCTTTTGTACTCTGCCGGGATTGCGGTACTGTCGTTGAATGCCCAAATTGTGATATTTCGTTGACCTATCATCGTGCACACGAACAGTTAAAATGCCATTATTGCGGTCATGAAGAACGAGTGCCGCTCGTTTGTCCGGAATGTAAAAGTGAACATATCCGGTTTTTCGGAACAGGGACCCAAAAAGCGCAAGAAGAAATTGCGAAACTGTTTCCTACAGCACGTGTCCTTCGAATGGATGTCGATACAACGAGGCAAAAAGGTTCACACGAGCGGCTTCTTAGACAGTTCAGTGAAGGACAGGCGGATATCCTACTCGGGACGCAAATGATTGCAAAAGGGCTAGATTTCCCGAATATTACACTTGTCGGTGTGCTTGCCGCAGATACAACACTCCATTTAGCTGATTTCCGTGCCGCTGAAAAAACCTTTCAACTAATGACGCAAGTAAGTGGACGAGCTGGACGTCACGAATTGCCTGGAGAGGTTTTCATCCAGACTTATTCCCCTGAACATTACGCAATCGAATTAGCGAAAGCACAGCATTATGAGCCTTTTTATACGATGGAAATGGCGGCCAGAAGACAATATGGCTATCCACCCTTCTATTTCGTCACGCTTGTTCAGTTTACGCACGAGGATTTATTGAAAGTAGCTGACTTTGCAGAAAAGGGAGCACGCTACTTAAAACAGAACTTATCTGCAGGCACAGTCGTCATCGGACCAACTGCTTCCGCTATCAGTCGAGTGAACAATAGATATCGCTACCAATGTTTGATAAAATACAAAAAAGAGCCGAAGTTGACAGAAACGCTGCAGCAGCTCATTAAGTATTACCGGACGGACTGGATTAAATCAGGACTGATAATGACCGTTGATGTAGAACCGGCGTCAATATACTAAACAAAAGCGCTGGAGTCTGGACGTGAAATATCCATGTCAGCCCCCAATCCGCAGTACAAGGTTAAATTACATCTTAGATAACAAGACAGAAAAGAGGAATAGATTTGGCAATACGTGAAATTGTGAAGCATCCGGCTCCGGTTCTTCAACAACAATGTAAAGAAGTAGTGAAATTTGATAAGAAGCTTTCAAAACTGCTAGATGATATGTACGACACAATGGTGGCGGCGGATGGCATAGGAATCGCTGCACCACAAATTGGCGAAGCAGTGCGTGTCGCGATTGTCGATATGGGCGAAGGGCAAGACGTTATTGAGATGGTCAATCCTGTTGTAACAGCAACCGGAGGATCCGAAATAGAAGTAGAAGGTTGTCTAAGTTTTCCAGATTTATTCGGCGAAGTAGAAAGACCATTTTTCGTACGCATTGAAGCGCAAGAACGCAATGGCGCACTTTATGAATTAGAAGCAGAAGATTATGAAGCACGTGCGATTCTTCATGAAATCGATCATTTAAATGGCGTATTATTTGATTCGAAAATCATTCGTGTTGTTGATCCGTCTGAATTAGAAGAAACAGAAGAAGCAGAGATAGTAGGGGAAAGCGGTGGAGGTGAGCTGAAATGACGAAGATTGTCTTTATGGGAACACCAGAGTTTTCGGTATCTGTCCTAACAATGCTCTTTGATGAAGGGCATACTATCGTGGCAGTTGTCACTCAGCCGGACAGACCAGTCGGGCGAAAGAGGGTCTTAACACCACCTCCAGTAAAAGTTGAAGCACTACGGCTTGGACTGCCGATTATTCAACCTGAAAAACTGAGAGGTTCTGCTGAACTTGAGGAAATTATTGCGCTTAAACCAGATTTAATCGTGACTGCAGCATTTGGCCAGATTTTACCGAAGGAACTGCTAGAAGTCCCTCGGCTCGGTTGCATTAATGTACACGCATCCTTACTACCTAAATATCGCGGTGGTGCGCCGATTCACCAGGCAATCATGGATGGCGAAACAGAAACGGGCGTCACAATCATGTATATGGTCGAAAAACTTGATGCAGGCGATATTATTTCACAAGTGATTGTGCCTATTTCTGATACGGATCACACAGGAAGTATGTTCACTGCATTATCTGTGGCAGGGACGGCACTACTGAAAGAGACATTGCCTTCTATTTTAAACGAAACAAATAAACAAACAGTTCAAGACGAATCACTCGTGACGTTCGCGCGTAACATCTCCCGTGAACAAGAACGGATTGACTGGTCTAAAGGTGGAAAGGCAATCTACGATAAAATCCGTGGACTTCATCCTTGGCCAGTTGCATACACCGCATTCCAAGGTGAAAACGTCAAGATTTGGTGGAGTGAGAAAATCCATACAACTGACAGTGCGTTACCAGGAACGATTATTGCAATCGATAGTGATCGTATTATTGTAAAAGCGGGCGATGACATCGCTGTTGCACTTACGGATCTTCAACCAGCCGGGAAAAAACGGATGCCGGCGGGTGAATTTATTCGCGGAACCGGATCTAAATGGAGTAAGGGGGACCGTTTTGAATGAATATAAATACTAGACCGAAAAAGAAAATATGGAATGGCAACGTCCGAGACGCTGCTCTTTCAATATTGATGGAAATAAATGATCATCAAGCTTATAGCAATCTATTGCTGCATAGAACAATTGAAAAGTATGGTATAGAAACGAAAGATCGTGGCTTGTTAACGGAATTGACGTATGGCACACTTCAACACCGCATGACACTCGATTATTATCTTGAGCCGTTTGTCCGTGGTAAATTGGATGGCTGGGTTCGAGAGCTTCTTCGGTTATCGTTATATCAAATCGTTTATTTAACAAAAATCCCACCGCATGCTGTTGTTCACGAAGCAGTTGAAATTGCGAAAAGACGCGGTCATAAACGGATAGCACCAACTGTAAATGGTATTCTTCGCTCCGTGTTGCGTAAAGGTGTCCGTTCACTTGATGAAATGCAAGATGGTACGTTGAAAACTTCTATCGAAACGAGTCATCCGGAATGGTTGATTAAGCGTTGGAATGAACAATTTGGTGAAGAAGACGCGGCCATTATGGCACATGAAAATAATCATCCAGCAGCGATGACAATTCGCGTCAATACAGCAAAAACAACGCCAGACGAAGTCATTGCTTTACTCGAATCAGAAGGTGTTGAAGTAAGAAAAGGCGAAGTTGTACCGGAGTGCATCATTTCAGATAGTGGCAATCCTGCAAATACGCAAGCCTATAAAAAAGGACTTATCACTATTCAAGACGAAAGTTCGATGCTACCTGTTCTTGCTCTTGATTTATCGCCAGGTATGAGAGTACTCGATATGTGTGCGGCACCTGGTGGGAAAACAACCCACATCGCTGAAAAAATGAACGATAAAGGTGAAGTTTTTGCACATGATTTACATGAACATAAACTGAAACTTATTGAAGCAAATGCGACTCGCCTTGGCTTAACGTCAATCAAAGCATTGAGTGGAGACAGCAGGAAATTGACTGAGCTATACGAGTTGTCCTCATTCGATCGTATTCTTGTCGACGCACCTTGTAGCGGTCTTGGTGTCATCCGTAGAAAGCCTGAAATTAAGTACAATAAAACACAAGCTGATTTCGATGCGTTGACGTCGATACAATCAGACCTTCTAGATACTGCTCGTGAATTGATTAAAACTGACGGGGTTATTGTCTATAGTACGTGTACAGTGGAGTATGCCGAAAACCAGGGAATGGTTGAACGATTCCTTGTGCGTCATACGGATATGGAGAAAATCCCTTTACCGCAACTAACTGGAAACGAGAAATTGGCGATTGAAGATAACACGCTTCAAGTACTTCCGCAACACTTTGGCAGCGATGGCTTTTTTGTTGCTGCTTTCCGGAAAAAAAGTAAGTGAGCTAAGAATTCGAGGCAAAAGGTGGGATGGACGTTGCAATTTGAAGTCTTGACGGATATCGGCAAGAAACGAACGGTCAACGAAGACAGTGCGGCTGTATACACACTTCCAAAGGGCGTTATGCTTGCCGTGATAGCGGACGGTATGGGTGGCCACCTTGGGGGGGATTACGCGAGTTCGACAGCAGTCAGAGTAATTGGCGAGCAATTCATGAAACTTGATAGTTCGACGTTTGAAGCAGAAGATAAGTTGGCGCAGTGGCTGCAGGAAGCGGTCATTCTCGCAAATGACATACTTTACAAACATGCAAACGAAAATGAAGCGTATAAGGGAATGGGAACGACGCTTGAAGTAGCTCTCATTCGTGGACGTTCTTGTCTTATTTCGCATACTGGTGATAGCCGTGTCTACGCAATCGATGGGAAAGGTGTGCGGCAAGTAACGCGAGACCATTCCTACGTAAATGCACTTCTTGACAGTGGGGAAATTACCTTGGAAGAGGCAGCAGTTCATCCACAACGAAACTGGATTATGAAAGCAGTTGGTTCTGAAAAAACGATTGTACCCGATCTTTATTCGCTTGAGTTAGAAGAGGGCATGTATATGCTTATTTGTACGGACGGTCTGAGCAATAAAGTAAGTCAACAATCGATGAGTGAAATTGTTCTATCAAACGCTACGTTGCATGAAAAGACGGAAGAACTTGTGGATTTAGCGAACAAGATGGGCGGGGAAGACAATATCTCCGTAATTCTAATCGACTCGACTGAAGTGGAGGCGACTAATCCATGATTGGATCAAGAATAGGTGGACGTTATGAAATTGTAAGGAATATTGGTGACGGCGGCATGTCAAAAGTATATCTAGCACATGACGTCATCCTGGACCGCGATGTTGCCATTAAGGTTCTTAATTATGATTTTGCGAATGAAGAGGCATTGAAAAGAAGGTTTAAACGAGAAGCACTTTCCGCAACGAGTCTGACGCACCCGCACATTGTTGATATATTCGATGTGGGCGAAGAGGGTGAACTGCATTACCTGGTGATGGAATATATCGAAGGACAAACCTTGAAGAAGTTTATCCAAGATAATGGGGCCTTGACGCCTAAGCAAGCTTTGCCGATTATGCAACAGATTGTATCTGCAATTGCGAATGCTCATCATAATGGAATCGTCCATCGTGATGTTAAACCGCAGAATATTTTAATGGATTCGGATGAGAATGTTAAAATTACTGATTTTGGTATCGCGATGGCACTTAGTGCAACAGCACATACAAAAACGAATTCAGTCATTGGGACGGTTCACTACTTGTCACCCGAACAAGCACGTGGCGGAATGGCGACAAAAAAGTCTGATATCTATTCATTAGGCATCGTACTTTACGAATTACTGTCAGGTGAATTGCCATTTACAGCGGATACTGCAGTTGCGATTGCATTGAAGCATTTACAAGAAGAGACGCCCTCAGTAAGAATGGTATTCCCTTCAATTCCACAAAGTTTAGAAAATGTTATTTTGAAGGCGACTATGAAAGATGCTACATATCGATATGATTCAGCAGATGAAATGTATGATGATTTGCTAACTGTACTGTCACCCGAACGGGCAAATGAGAAGAGATTCGCAATTGTCTTCGATGATGACCGCACGCGCGCGATACCAATCGTTAGTGAAACTACAAAATTTGATAGCGTTGAAGTGACTAAGAAGATCGAACCAGTAACAATTGAACAATCCCCGCCGCCAACACCACCGAAAAAACGCAAGAAATGGCCATTCATTGTTGGTGGAATTGCTGGCATTGCTATCCTGATATTTGTGTTGTCCCTTATTCCAGGTATATTTGGCCCTAAAAAGGCTGTTATTCCGACTGTGGCAGGAATGGAAGAAGCGCAGGCTAGGGATGTGCTCTCTGACGCAGGCTTTAATACGGTTGTAACTGAGGGACAGCAATCCGATGATGTTGATGAAGGGGAAGCCATTAAAACGATACCCGAGGCAGATAAGAAACGGGGTGTTGACTCCGAGATCACCTTGTATATTAGTACCGGTAAAGAAAAAAGCACTTTAGCAGATTATATTGGCGATGATGCCGATAAAGTTATGGCTTCTTTAGACGATACACTTTTTAAGTCGATTGATTCGATAGAAGAATTTTCTGATAAACCAGAGGGTACAATCATTGGACAAGAACCAGATGCAGGGGAAGTAATTCTCAGTGAAACCGATTTACTGTTTACTGTTAGTAAAGGCCAAGAAAAGCAAATTCTTGACGATCTAAGAGGATATGACAAGGACCGGCTGGAAGATTATGAAGAGTCATCTGGTTTAACTATAAATACAGTGAGAGAAGATTATTCTTCAACAGTGCCTAAAGGTAGTGTCATTTCGCAAACACCAAATGGGAAAACAGAAATTGTAAAAGGTGGGAAAGTCGAAGTCGTCGTATCAAAAGGTCCAGAGAAAAAACCCGATAAGTTCGTTGTCAAAAAGGTGACAATTGAGTATGTACCTGAAGTGATTGAGCCTAGCCCTAGTCCTAGCGATGAAGATGGTGACGAAGGTGATGGAGAGGATGATGGAGACAACTCGGGAGTAGTGGAACAGCCTGCTCCAGTCCCACAACTTATTAAAATTTACATTCAAGACAAAAATAATAAGATAACGGATGTTTTTGATGAGTTTTCAATCACAGAAACGACGGAAAGATCAATTTCATTTAACTTGGAAGAAGGACAGACTGGGTCATATAAGGTTACGCGCGATTCAAAACCTATTATTGCAGAATTGGTCAATTAGAGTGACTCTAATTAGAAGGGGTGAAAGAATGCCAGAAGGACAAATCAGAAAAGCAATCAGCGGGTATTATTATGTAGAAAATGACGGGGAAATCATTCAATGTCGAGGACGTGGAGTATTTAGAAACCGTGGTATTCATCCGCTGGTTGGAGATTTCGTGACCTATGTACGTGTTGAAGATAATGATGCAACAGTCACTGAAGTCCATGAGCGGTTCAATGAACTTGTCCGTCCGCCAATCTCGAATGTTCACCAGGCGTTGCTTGTATTCTCCATAGTGGAACCGGCATTCAGCCTTTATCTATTAGACAGGTTTTTGGTTGTCGTCGAATCGTTCGACGTAAAACCAATTATCTGCCTAACGAAAAAGGATCTTGCGAATGCTGATGAACTGAAAATGGTAGCTGAATCAGCGGCGTATTATAAGAAAATCGGTTATGATGTTATAGAGACTTTTATTGACGATCCTCAACTGACTGACTTATTGAAACCTTATTTTGAAGGCAAGACTACAGTTCTTGCCGGTCAATCAGGTGTTGGTAAATCAACGTTGTTGAACACGGTATTGCCTGTGCTTGAATTGAAAACAGGGGTAATATCGGAAGCGCTTGGACGCGGAAAACATACAACGCGACATGTTGAGTTGCTTGAGATATCAGGTGGTCTTGTCGCGGATACCCCAGGCTTCAGCTCTCTCGAATTCGATCATATCGAAAAAGAAGAATTGTCTCGTTACTTTGTAGACATGGATGAAGTTGCGCCAAACTGTAGATTCAGAGGTTGCTTGCACTTGAAAGAACCAAAGTGTGTAGTAAAAGAGTTGGTGGAGACTGGAGGAATTCCACGTCATCGCTATGATCACTACTTGCAGTTCATGCAAGAAATACTTGACCGAAAGCCGAGGTATGAAAAACATGATTAAAATTGCACCTTCAATTTTAGCAGCAGACTTTTCAAAGCTTGCCGAAGAAGTAAAAGAAGTGGAAGCAGCGGGCGCTGCACTAATCCATATCGATGTCATGGACGGACATTTCGTTCCGAACATTACAATGGGAGCGATTGTTGTTGAGGCACTTCGACCAGTAACGAAGTTGCCGCTGGATGTCCATTTAATGATTGAAAATCCAAACCTGTATATTGAACAATTTGCAAAAGCCGGAGCTGATTATATTACGGTTCATGTAGAGGCGTGCCCTCATTTGCACGGCACATTGCAACTGATTAAGTCTTACGGGGTGAAATCGGGCGTTGTTTTGAATCCGCATACACCGATTGAAACGATTCTTCATGTTCTAGATGAAATTGACTTAGTCCTAATCATGACAATCAATCCCGGATTCGGTGGCCAGAAGTTTCTTCATTCTGTCGTTCCGAAAGTGAAACAGCTAGCCGATATTATTCGTGAGCGAGGACTTCCGATTGAAATTGAAATCGATGGCGGCATTAATGAAGAAACGATTATACCGTGTGTTGAAGCGGGTGCTACAATCTTAGTTGCAGGATCAGCTATCTACAATGCACCTGATCGTGCAGAAGCTTTACGCCGGATAAAAGCTGCTGGTGAAGGTGCGCTAAGAAAATGAAGTATGCAGTCGTTTGTGCGGGCGGGCCCGATTCAGAAATAGCCGACTTGACGGAATTTCACTATAAAGATACGGTGTTCATCGGAGCGGATAGAGGTGCACTTCACTTGCTGCAAAGAGGTATTGTTCCTCTTGAAGCAGTGGGGGATTTTGATTCGGTTTCGAAAAGTGAATACGATGAGATAGCCGCCGCAGTCCGCATAATCGGACGATTTCGTTCGGAAAAAAATGAGACTGATACGGAACTTGCGGTAGATCGTGCTCTTTCCTACGGGCCAGAGTGTGTCATTTTGACGGGAGTTACAGGAGGGAGGCTGGATCATATGGAATCAGCCCTTCATCTTCTGTACCGGCTTCAAATAGCTCATAATGATACGTCATTCTCGATTCGTAATGGGACGAATGAACTTTTTATACTTACACCTGGAAGTTATCAAGTGACGTCGGATGATCGTTTTAAATACATATCATTTTTTTCATTCAATGGGGTAGTTAGTGGACTTACACTTACCGGTTTCAAATTCGAAATGGTAGATGCTACGCTCGAAACTGGCATGACGTTATTTACTAGCAATGAACTGGCTGAAGAAGTCTGTACTATATCGTTCCATGAGGGCATATGCTTAATGGTAAGGAGTTCAGATTCCTGAAAGGAGTGGGGAATTGCGAGTTTATACTTTCACAATGCCGAAATTTGTGAGTGGAGTAGTAAGGAAGTGTATGGTTGTTTTCCAGAAGGATGATTCACCGAAAGCTACTGCGAGCAACACCAAGAATAAAAAAAGGAAAAAAGAAAAAACGTCGGGCTGAAGAAATTCAGCCCGGCGTTTTATTTTCTTTAAAGTTTAAATACCAAGGCGCTTAAACTTTAATTACAGTCCTTTACACACGTTGAACTTTACCTGATTTAAGGGCTCTAGCAGAGACCCATACACGTTTAGGTTTACCGTTAACGAGAATTCGGACTTTTTGAAGGTTCGCACCCCATGAACGACGAGTTGCGTTCATTGCGTGGGAGCGTGCATTGCCTGTACGGGCTTTGCGTCCTGTAATAACACATTCTTTAGACATAATAGTACCTCCTTGCGAATGTTGATTAAGTGATTTACTTCTTTATTCGCATACCATAATAATGTATCATATGCGTAAACGTGTTGCAACCTTTTTTGTGACATCTTTCAAGGTAAAAGCCTTTACACGTTTAAAAGTCATAGAATCGCTTTCTTTTATTATTATAACAGGTATAGTACAATGGGGTTAGTGAAAAAGGATCCAGGGGGTATTACACATGTCAATCGAAGTAAAGAATGAATACGGCAAAATCGATATTACGAATGACGTCATTACCCAAGTGGTTGGTGAGGCGGCTATCGAGTGTTATGGGATTGTCGGAATGGCTTCAAGGCATCAGATAAGAGATGGCCTTACTGAAATCCTAGGGAAAGAAAATTTCACGCGGGGAGTCATCGTTCGTAATCTTGGCGATGATACGCATATCGATATGTATATCATTGTTGGATATGGTACTAAAATTTCAGAAGTCGCCTACCAAGTACAATCAAAAGTGAAGTATACATTGAAAAAGACAGTCGGCATGACTGTGAAATCTGTTAATATTTTTGTCCAGGGAGTCCGAGTGACGAACCTGTAAGAGGAGGAAATAATTTCTATGAAGACCATAGATGGTTTGAAATTTGCGGAAATGATAAAGTTGGGTGCACATCATCTTTATCAAAATGCCGATTATGTCGATTCACTAAATGTTTTTCCGGTACCTGATGGTGATACAGGTACGAATATGAATTTATCGATGACTTCAGGAGCGAAGGAAACTGAAGAAAATGCGGTTGCCCATATCGGTCAAACTGCACAAGCGTTATCGAAAGGATTGCTGATGGGCGCGCGCGGTAATTCCGGCGTTATTCTTTCACAGTTATTCCGTGGTTTCGGAAAAGCGATTGAAAATGAAGCGACTGTCAATGGAGGACAATTTGCAGGTGCCTTGAAGTATGGCGTTGAAACGGCCTATAAAGCGGTTATGAAACCTGTTGAAGGAACAATTTTAACCGTCGCAAAAGATGCCTCTACTATCGGAGTAGAAAAAGCTGCGACTACAGATGACATTATTGAAGTAATGGAAGCTATAGTGAAAGAAGCACAAGCATCACTTGAGCGGACACCGGATTTATTAGCTGTATTGAAGGAAGTTGGAGTTGTTGATAGTGGTGGACAAGGTCTCGTTTATGTATACGAAGGCTTCTTGGCATGCTTAAAAGGTGAAGAACTACCAGCAAGAACTATCGTCGATTCCATGGACGACTTAGTGAGTGCGGAACATCATCGCAGCGTCCAAGGGTTCATGAATACGGCAGACATTGAATTCGGATATTGCACGGAATTCATGGTTAAGTTCGAGGATGATAAACTGCAAACGAGTCCATACGATGAATCCGAATTCCGCCAAGGATTGAGTCAATTCGGTGATTCTTTACTTGTTATTTCTGATGATGAAGTTGCGAAAGTACATATCCATACAGAAGAACCGGGTGACGCACTTAGTTACGGGCAGAAATTCGGTTCCCTTATTAAAATTAAAATTGAAAATATGCGTCAGCAGCATCTCGAAATCGTCGGAGAAAATTATTCGGTACAAAATGCGGCGAAAAAAGAAGTTGTAAAACATCCATACGCGGTCGTAACAGTTGCTATGGGAGCAGGTATTTCTGAATTACTGAAAAGCGTAGGTGCCTCTGCCATTATTGAAGGCGGGCAGACGATGAATCCATCGACAGAAGATATTGTCAAGGCAATTGAGGCAGTCGGTGCTGAACGAGTGCTCATTTTACCTAACAACAAAAACATCATTATGGCAGCACAGCAAGCGGCCGATGTGATCGGTATTGAAGCAGCTGTCGTTCCTACAAAAACAGTACCCGAAGGACTTGCTGCTATACTTGCATTCAATCCGGAAGCGGAAGTGAGTGTAAACGTCGCAGCGATGACAGAGGCTGCATCGTTCGTGAAAACGGGACAAGTTACACATGCAGTAAGAGATACATCGATTGACGGGGTTGAAATTACAAAAGACGACTTCATGGGTATTTCAGGTGGTAAGATTATTACATCTGCGCCTTCACTTGAAAATGTCATGCAAACACTATTGAACTCGATCATTGATGAAGATGATGAAATTGTTACAATTATTTATGGTGAAGACATTAGCGAGAAAGATGCTTCTGCAATCGTAAGTTATGTAGAGGATAACTTTGATCACGCAGAAGTTGAACTTTATAACGGAAAACAACCATTGTATCCATATATCATTTCAGTTGAATAAACTAGTAACGAGCAGTGCGCCTGTAAAAAGCCGCACTGCTTTTTACTTGCGTCGACAAGGAACAACATCTTTTGTCTTTAAAGCAAAACTCATGTAAAATGAATAACAGTACGTGCTTATTAAGAGGGGGTAGCGTTTATGAAATTCAGATCAGTTTTCGATATAATTGGACCAGTTATGATAGGGCCATCATCTTCACATACTGCCGGCGCTGCAAGAATCGGCCGTGTCGCACGAACACTGTTTGGCAGACAGCCGGAATGGGCTCGGGTTCATCTTTATGGTTCTTTTGCAGAAACGTATAAAGGACACGGTACGGATGTAGCAATTATTGGTGGATTATTAGATTATGATACATTCGATGAGCGTATAAAGTCTGCGTTTGCTGATGCAGAGAAACTTGGATTGACTTTTGAATTTATTCCTGAAGAGGAAGAGGCGGTACATCCGAACACGGCCCGTCTTGTAATTGGGGACAGTGAGGGAGTTATGGAACTGACTGGAATTTCTATAGGTGGCGGAACGATGGAAGTTGTTGAACTTAACGGATTCCCGCTTCGATTATCGGGGCATTACCCAGCACTTCTCATCGTTCATAATGACCGTTCAGGTGTTATTGCAAGCGTTTCCAACGCAATTGCAAAACTAAATATAAATATTGCACATATGGAAGTTGACCGAAAAGAAAAAGGGGATATGGCCCTTATGGTGATTGAAGTTGATCAAATGATCGACGCAGCACTGATAAATGAGTTGGAATCATTGCCGAATGTAACGCAAGTTTCGACATTGGCAAACTAAAGAACTGTAAAATAGGAGGCAAACATAGATGGACGTTTTATTTAGTAACGTTAAAGAGCTCGTTGCACTTGCAGAGTCGCAGAACAAGCCTATTTCAGAAATCATGATTGAACAAGAAATTCTTATAACAAAACGTACAAGAGAAGAAATCATCGCGCAGATGGACAATAACTTAACGGTGATGGAGAAGGCGGTAGAAAGAGGATTGCAGGGGGTGCATTCAGCATCCGGTCTTACGGGTGGCGATGCGGTTCTTATTCAAAAGTATATGGCATCAGGAAAATCTCTTTGCGGCGATGTGGTCATGGATGCTGTCAGTAAGGCAGTCGCTACGAATGAAGTAAACGCAGCAATGGGGACGATTTGTGCAACGCCAACAGCGGGTGCAGCAGGAATTGTACCTGGTACTTTGTTTGCGGTGAAAAATAAATTGAATCCTTCACGGGAACAAATGATTAATTATTTATTTACGTCTGGTGCTTTCGGATTTGTCGTTGCGAATAATGCATCGATATCAGGCGCAGCAGGTGGATGCCAAGCGGAAACGGGTTCAGCAGGTTCAATGGCGGCCGCTGCAATTGTTGAAATGGCGGGTGGGACTCCACAACAAAGTGCAGAAGCATTTTCTATCGTTATGAAGAATATGTTAGGTCTTGTCTGTGATCCGGTTGCTGGACTTGTTGAAGTACCATGTGTGAAACGGAATGCAATGGGAGCAGCAAAGGCACTCGTTGGAGCAGATATGGCACTAGCGGGCGTAGTTAGCCGTATTCCTACAGATGAAGTAATTGAAGCAATGCATAAAATAGGTAAGTCTATGCCTTCTGCGTTACGGGAAACAGCTAAAGGCGGATTGGCTGCTACGCCAACCGGAAAAGCGCTTGAAGCGAAGATATTTGGTAAGGATAAGGTAGATAGTGACACTGTCAATTCATGATTCTGTCACGACGATAAAAGGAGTCGGAAAAGCGGCCGGCGAACAGCTTGAGGCACTTGGAGTTTCAACGCTTCAAGACCTCTTCATGACGTTCCCGTACCGTCATGAAGACTTCAGGTTGAAAGATTTGACTGAAACCCCGCATAATGAACGAGTCACAATTGAAGGAAGGGTCGAAAGTGAGCCTTCCATTCTTTTCTTAGGGAAAAATAGATCCCGTTTACAAATCCGTCTTCTTGCCGGAAGGCATCTTGTGAAGGCGGTTTTTTTCAATCAACATTACTTAAAAGAGCGTTTGTCACTTGGGACGATTGTCACAGTCACTGGGAAATGGGATCGGGGCAGGCAAGTAATCAATGTAAGCAACTTCAAGGACGGCCCAAAAACAGATCAAGCTGATTTTGAGCCGGTATACAGTTTGAAAGGTGTTATGCATCAGAAGACATTTCGGCGCTTCATGCGAAGTGCATTGGATGCAGCTGTCGGTCAGCACGCAGAATCACTACCCGCTGATATTCGTGAAATGTATCGATTGCCAGCCATCGGAAATGGACTTGAGATGATTCATTTTCCAACAAGCCCTGCTGATGTGAAACATGCGAGAAGACGTTTTGTCTATGAGGAACTGCTCATGTTCCAGCTGAAGATGCTGGGCATGAAGAAAGCACGAAAAGAAGCGGAGAAAGGTGTAGCTATCGACTATGACCTTGCCAAAGTGAAGACTTTCATCGCTGCATTGCCATTTGAATTGACAGGGGCTCAAAAGCGGGTTGTCAATGAATTATGTGGGGAACTAAAAAGTCCGACTAGGATGAACCGTCTCCTTCAGGGAGATGTTGGTTCCGGAAAGACAGTCGTAGCGGCAATCGCTTTGTATGCTACTATCACGGCAGGATTTCAGGGGGCCCTTATGGCACCTACAGAAATCCTTGCCGAACAGCACGCATCTACGCTTGCAGAATGGCTTGAACCGCACGGCATTACAGTTGCTTTCCTCGCTGGATCTACAAAGGCGAAGGCGAGAAGAGATTTGCTTGAAAAACTTGAATCAGGTGAAGTGGATTTGCTTATCGGCACGCACGCCCTCATTCAACCTGATGTCATCTTTAAAAATCCTGGGTTGGTTATTACGGATGAACAGCATCGTTTCGGTGTCGAACAACGGCGCGTTTTACGGGATAAAGGATTGAATCCTGATGTTCTATTCATGACTGCAACTCCGATTCCACGAACGCTTGCTATTACTGCTTTTGGTGAAATGGATGTCTCCATACTCGATGAGTTGCCGGCTGGCCGAAAACTTATTGAAACACATTGGTTGAAAGAGGATTCCCTTCTTCCAGTTTTACGGAAGATGGAAAATGAATTAAGTGCCGGACGTCAGGCATATGTTATTTGTCCATTAATCGAGGAATCCGACAAATTAGATGTCCAAAATGCAGTGGATGTCCATAGTCAGCTTTCGACTCATTTTAGTGGTAAATACACAGTCGGTCTCATGCATGGCCGTCTTCATTCGGACGATAAAGATGCCATCATGCGCGATTTCAGTGAAGGTAAAATCGATGTTCTAGTGTCGACGACTGTCGTTGAAGTCGGAGTCAACGTACCAAATGCGACGTTCATGCTTATTTACGACGCGACGCGCTTTGGACTTGCTCAACTCCATCAGCTGAGGGGGCGAGTAGGTCGGGGCGCCGAGCAATCCTATTGCGTTCTGCTTGCTGATCCCAAAACCGAAGAGGGAAAAGAGCGGATGCAAACGATGACAGAAACGAATGATGGATTTGTTTTAGCAGAAAAGGACCTCGAACTAAGAGGTGCCGGCGATTTCTTTGGGAAAAAGCAAAGCGGTATGCCTGAGTTTAAAGTAGCAGATCCCGTCCACGATTATAGGGCGCTCGAAACGGCAAGGAAAGACGCGGAACAACTATTAGAGTCGCGTCACTTTTGGGAAGATCAGGAATACGGCATGCTGAGATCGCATCTTGAAGAGTCGGGTGCTCTTAGTGGCGATAGGATTGATTGAGGGCCTGCAGGATGTCGGTCATGCAGCTGTTGCCACAGGACGTGGCGAACTTAGGCTGAGTTCCTTAAAAACGGTCGTCTCCGCATTTCTGTGCTGTCTAGCTACAGGCGTCAGCCCCTCGAGTCGCTTCAGTCCACAGGATAAAGGCAAAGTACGCCTTTTTCCTGTGGACTTCCAGCGCTTTTCGGGGCTAAACGACGCCTTCCGCATTTCTGTGCTGTCCAGCTCCAGGCGTCAGATGCTCGGACATAAGCCAGCTCATCTGTGCGGCAAAGTGCGCCGCTTCGATGATCCGTCTTATGTCTGCCGCATCTAAACGGCGCCTTCCGCATTTCTATGCTTGCTTTCTTTTTTCTATTTTTATATACTGCTATTAGTACCAAGTGCTAATCCGGAAGGTGAACCGATTGAGAATGCCTAAAAAGGAAAGGCAACGACTGCTTGGAAAGTTGCTTGAAGAAAATCCATTCCTGACAGATGAAGAATTGTCGGAACATTTTACTGTAAGTGTCCAGACGATACGTTTGGACAGGCTAGAGCGCGGAATTCCCGAACTTCGGGAACGTTTGAAAACGGTTGCGTCTCGAACGATGAAAGAGGAAGTGAAGTCTCTTCACTCCGATGAGGTCTTTGGGGATATCATCGATATGGAACTCGATAAGAGGGCGCTGTCGATATTTGATGTGACTGAAGATCATGTCTTCCAGCGTAACGGAATTGCGCGTGGACATCATCTGTTTGCCCAGGCAAACTCGCTTGCTGTTGCAGTTATGAATGATGATCTTGCTTTGACTGTGAAGTCGACCATTGACTTTTTGAAACCGGTGAGAGCTGGCGATAGAGTTGTTGCACGTGCAGAAGTGAAGAAAGAAAGTCTGGGAGAAAAGCGGACATTAGTCATGGTCGCATCGACGGTCAATGACGAAACGGTATTCACTGGCGAATTTCACATGTACCGGACGACTGATAGGAAGCAGGGGGAATTAAAATGATCATAGCTGTAGATGGAATGGGCGGAGATCATGCGCCTGGTGAAATAATTGCCGGTGCGCTTAAAAGTCTCGCTGAGTTCGAAGATATAAACATACATATTTATGGTGATGAACAGGCGATGGCACCTTTCTTGAAGGAGCATGCCCGCCTTAAAGTGATTCACTGTACAGAGAAAATTGAACCAGACGATGAGCCGGTTCGTGCTATCCGCCGGAAAAAAGATGCGTCAATGGTAAGGATGGCTCAAGCTGTTAAAGATGGCGAAGCTTCAGCTTGCGTCTCTGCTGGTAATACAGGTGCTTTAATGGCGGCAGGTCTATTCATCGTAGGTAGGATTGATGGTATTGAGAGACCTGCCTTAGCGCCTACACTTCCGACGATCGATGGAAAAGGATTTGTCATGCTGGACCTTGGTGCAAATTCGGATGCGAAACCATCTCATCTTGAACAATATGCGGTTATGGGAAGTATCTACGCCACAAAGGTGCGGGGGCTTGAAAATCCACGCATCGGCTTATTAAATATCGGAACCGAAGAAGGAAAAGGGAATGAATTGACAAAGGCTGCTTTTGACTTGCTTTCGAAAGCGCCCATTAATTTTATCGGCAACGTTGAGTCGCGTGATCTATTGACTGGCGTGGCGGACGTCGTCATTACAGATGGCTTCACGGGTAATATGGTTCTGAAAACGCTGGAAGGGACTGCATCTGCTTTCTTCTCTATGTTGAAAGAAGTGTATAGCGCTTCATTGAAGTCAAAACTGTCTGCAGCACTTGTGAAAGACGATTTGCGTGGACTGAAAAACAAAATGGATTACACAGAGTATGGTGGGGCGGGTTTATTTGGTTTGAATTCGCCTGTTATTAAAGCACATGGTTCTTCAAATGCGAATGCTATATTGAACGCCGTTCGGCAAGCGAGAACAATGGTGGAATATGATGTTTGTGGAACAATTCGTGAAACGATAAGAAAGGTGGAAAATTGATGACAAAGATTGCATTCATTTTCCCAGGACAAGGTTCACAATCAACTGGCATGGGAAAAGAGTTCGCGGAAACGCATGACAAAAGTAAGCAATTCTTAGAACAGGCAGACCGTGTACTTGATTTTCAACTTAGTCAATTAATTCTAGAAGGACCTCAAGATGAACTGACGCTGACATACAATGCACAGCCAGCACTACTTACCGTCGGATCGATGATTTCTTCGCGATTGATAGACGAAGGCGTTACGCCAGACTTTACGGCAGGACATAGTCTTGGGGAATATACGGCACTCGTTGCCTCGGGTGTAATGTCATTTGAAGACGGAGTGTCGGTCGTTCATAAGCGGGGCTTGTACATGAATGAAGCGGTGCCTGCTGGTGAAGGGGCAATGGCGGCAATTCTTGGACTTGATGGGCAGAAGTTAAAAGAAGTAACAGATGCTATTACAGCAGATGGTTTCGCTGTACAACCGGCCAACTTGAATTGTCCGGGACAAATCGTTATTTCCGGTACGAAAGCAGGCGTCGAGAAAGCGTGTGTCCAATTGAAAGAAGCGGGCGCAAAAAGAGCGATTCCACTGGATGTAAGCGGACCTTTTCACTCTTCACTTATGCAACCGGCGGCAGAAAAACTGCGGGCTGCACTTGATGAGGTCGAGATGAAGGATGCATCCATTCCAGTTGTTGCTAATGTGAATGCTGCGGTCGTTACTGATCGTGTTGATATAAAAGGCTTCCTCGTCGAACAACTTTATTCCCCGGTACTTTGGGAAGATTCAGTACGTACATTGCTTGACCTCGGTGTTACTCATTTCATCGAATGTGGTCCAGGAAAAGTATTAAGTGGCCTCGTTAAAAAGATTGACCGGAGTGTAACGGTGTTCCCAGTCTATGATGAAGAGACATTGCAAACGGTAATCGAAGCTTCGAAAGGGTGGTCGTAATGGGTAGATTTGATGGGAAATCCGCAATTGTCACGGGAGCATCACGTGGAATTGGCCGTGAAATAGCACTACTTCTTGCTAAAGAAGGCGCACGAGTTGCTGTCAACTACAGCGGAAGTAAGGATAAAGCGGATGACGTCGTTAAGTTGATTACAGAATCCGGTGGAGAAGCGTTCGCTATTCAGGCAGACGTATCCGATGCTGACGGTGTTAAAAACATGGTTGATAAAACTTTGGAAATGTTTGGATCTATTGATATCCTTGTCAATAATGCAGGTATTACGAGAGACAATTTGCTCATGCGTATGAAAGAAGACGAATGGGACGATGTCATTAATATCAATTTAAAAGGTGTTTTTCTTTGTACAAAAGGCGTCACTCGCCAAATGATGAGACAACGTGCAGGAAGAATCGTCAACGTTGCATCGATTGTCGGTGTTTCTGGAAATCCTGGACAAGCAAACTATGTAGCAGCAAAAGCTGGCGTCATCGGTTTTACAAAGACGGCGGCAAAAGAACTTGCTTCACGCAACATTAATGTAAACGCAGTAGCGCCTGGTTTCATTACGACGGATATGACGGATGCATTGAGCGAAGAAGTGAAGAATCAAATGCTATCGGTTATTCCGCTAGGCAAACTTGGCAGACCTGAAGATGTAGCACGTACTGTCCTGTTCTTATTATCGGATGATGCGGTTTATATTACGGGTCAGACGATTCATGTTGATGGCGGTATGGTAATGTAATAGAGGCTGACTGAACATCCAGCCCCTCGAGGTCGCTTCCGCATTTCTATATTGTCTAGTTCCAGCGCCTAGATGCTCGGGTCATAAGTCGGTCTAGCTATGCAGCAAAGAACGCTGCTCCGCTGGTCCGTCTTATGCCTGTCGCCTCTGACCAGGCGCTTCCACTTTTCTTGAGAGGAGGTGACAAATTTGTCAACAGTACTTGAACGTGTAACTAAAGTAATTGTCGACCGCCTTGGCGTCGATGAAAGTGAAGTTAAAATGGAAGCTTCTTTCCGTGATGATCTAGGCGCCGATTCATTGGACGTCGTAGAATTAGTAATGGAATTAGAAGATGAGTTCGAAATGGAAATTTCCGATGATGAAGCTGAAAAGATTGCAACTGTCGGTGACGCAGTTTCGCATATCGAAACGAAAGTGAACTAATTGCTATTCTGATTGAGACTCTTTCATCCTTTCTACTTGAAAGGATTGAAAGCGTCTCTTTTCGGGTTTATAGCAAACTTTTTTTGCACTGTGGCGTTGAAAAGGGTAAAATTATAAACATTATGTACCGAAAGGCAGAATCGATGATGACCCATACAAACAACTTCAAAGGAAAAAAAACAATTGCGCTTTTACCCGTAGCGATTCGAAACAAATTCGATGACTTACAAAATGAATTGGACGTCCATTTCAAAAACAAATCACTACTGTATAATGCATTTACACATTCATCTTATGTGAATGAGCATCGGAGAAAAAATTTCACGGATAATGAGAGATTGGAATTTTTAGGTGACGCGGTTCTTGAGTTAGGTGTGTCCCGATTCCTTTATTCGACAGAGCCTAATATGACTGAAGGGGAACTTACGAAACTAAGGGCTGCGATTGTTTGCGAACCGTCCCTTGTGAAGTTTTCTAACGAACTTGGGTTAGGTCGCTTTATCCTGCTTGGGAAAGGGGAGGAGCAGACGGGTGGACGAATGCGCCCTGCATTACTCGCTGACGTATTTGAGGCGTTTATAGGCGCTCTGTACATAGATCAAGGGATGGAGGCGGTTATCCCATTCCTTGAAAAAGTCGTCTTCCCTAAAATTAGTGTCGGTGCTTTTTCGCATGTGATGGATTATAAAAGCCGTCTTCAGGAAATCGTTCAACAGACGAATAATGGTCAATTGCAGTATGAAATCGTTGAAGAGAAAGGTCCTGCTCATGCGAAAAGTTTCGTAACTGTCGTGCGACTTGGCGATGAACAACTTGGAACTGGTCTCGGTAAATCAAAAAAAGAGGCCGAGCAAGAAGCAGCCCGCCATGCAATTCAAGATTTAAAGAGTCGGCAGGCTGAAGGAGAGAATTAATCGTGTTTTTGAAAAGACTTGAAATTATGGGATTCAAATCATTCGCTGAACGGATTGCGATTGATTTTGTCCCTGGTGTTACAGCTGTAGTTGGTCCAAATGGAAGTGGAAAAAGTAATATTACAGATGCTATTCGTTGGGTTCTTGGCGAACAATCGGCGAAATCGCTCCGTGGTTCTAAAATGGAAGATGTCATCTTTGCGGGGAGTGATTCACGTAAATCACTTAATTTTGCAGAGGTGACGCTTATTCTTGATAATAGTAAAGGTCTTTTTCCACTCGACTATACGGAAGTAAGTGTCAGCAGGCGCGTTTTCCGATCAGGGGAGAGCGCTTATCTATTAAACGGCCAACAGTGCCGGCTGAAAGATATCAATGATGTGTTCATGGATTCTGGACTTGGGAAAGAAGCATTTTCAATGATTTCTCAAGGGCGCGTAGATGAAATTTTAAATAGCCGCCCTGAAGACAGACGAAGCATTTTTGACGAAGCGGCGGGAGTTCTGAAGTACAGAACGAGGAAAAAGAAAGCGGAGCACAAATTATTTGAGACGGAAGACAATCTTGACCGTGTGCTTGATATTTTAAAAGAGCTTGAATCGAGAATTGAGCCGTTACGGAATAGTGCAGAAGCTGCTAAAAAACATAAAGTGCTTTCGGAAGAGACGCGTGAAGCGGATGTGTCTCTGCTGACCTTTGACGCGGGAAATCTCCGCAATGAAATTTTGAAAAAATCGCAAGAAGCCGAAAATTTTCAGGAGAAGAAGATTTTACTTGAGGCTGAATCAAGGAAAGCTGAAGAAGCGTCCGAATTTGCGAAGAAAGAACTTGCGAAAATGGACGAACAATTGGATGCGTTACAAAAAAAACTTGTAGTCACAAGTGCAGAGACAGAAAAGTGGGAAGGAAGACGTCTTTTATCACTTGAAAAACGTCGCAATGCTGACCAGTTAATTGAAAGGTCTCGATTTGAACTTGCTAATACCGAAACTGAGTTGGCAACACTTTCAGAAAAACTTGGTGCGGCCCGTGAAAAGCAGCAACAGTCAGAAATAGAATACGAAAAAACAAAAGTTGAGATGGATGGTATTTCTCACATACTGAAACGCTCTGTCAAAGAGACGGAAAAAGAAATAGATGAATTGAAATCAGCTTATATTGACAGGTTGAACGAGGAAGCGACGATCCGCAACGACTTGAAGCACGCGGAAGAGCGTCTTCAAGGGGAGCAGTCTTCATCCGAAAAAATTATACTTCAGACATCTATTTTGCAGGAACGCTATGAAAAACTTACACAGGAAAAATCTGTGAAAGCGAATTCGTTGACTGTCTTGAAACGGAAATTGAAGGAATCGGATTCGGCCTATCGTGAATTGTCAAAGGCGTTGCGTAAGACTGAAGATGAACTCGCTTCACAGCAGGAACTCATGCAAAAGGCACTTAACAAGCAACATGAAATGCATGGTAGAGTTCGTGCACTTGAAAGTATGGAAGCGGATTTCTCAGGTTTCTATTCAGGTGTAAAAGAGATTCTTGTTGCGAAAAAGTCAGGAAAACTAGCCGGAATTGACGGTGCAGTCGCAGAACTTATTTCCGTTGAAAAAGAGTATATAAAAGCGGTGGAAACAGCGCTTGGCGGTGCGATGCAACATATTGTGACGGCAACTGAACCGGAAGCGAGAAAAGCAATCGGCTACTTAAAAGCGAAGAACGCTGGAAGGGCAACATTCCTGCCGAGAGATGTGATGAAATCCCGGAAAATTCAACCAGCAGCATTGCGCTCGGTTGAACTGCATCCCGAATACATCGGAACTGCCGATCGTCTTGTACAGACTGATGCTACATATGCACTTATCACTGAAAACTTACTTGGTAATACGATTGTCGCAAAAACGCTCGTAGGGGCATCCGCCATTGCGGGGATACTCGGCTATCGTTTCCGTGTCGTGACGCTTGACGGGGATGTTGTGAATGCTGGTGGTTCACTTACAGGTGGTGGAGTCAAAGGACAGGCATCCGTCTTCACAAGAAAAGCTGAACTCGAAACGTTACAGCTGCAACTAACTCGTATGGCTGATTCAATTGAGTCCGCTACTAAGAAAATAGGCGACACGAAAATGGGCGTTGCCAAGCAGATATACGAAGTGGATCAGTTACGTAAACTAACGGACAGTCTGCAAATTGAAATTGCAGCAGCGGAATCTGGCATTCGTGAAACTGACATCGCCATTAAGTCGGTGGAATCAGAGATAGCATCGACTGAGATGGGAAGACGCGGTGTCGAGAATACTGGATCGGAATTGTTAGAAAAGAAAGCAGCATTACATCAAAATCATAAACGCGTGAAAAGTGAGCTAGAAGCAATTCAATCCAAAGTGGAGTCACTTGAACGTCTAGCTACTAATCGGAGGAACGAAGAGGCTACATTAACAAGTCGATACAATGAGCTTCGAGAGTGCATAGCTGTTTTGCGTGAACAGAAAGCACATCTGCAAGTGACAATCGACGAAATGGAAGATGCTTCTGCTCAAGCCAAAGTTAAATTGACTGCCTTGCGTGATGAAATGCAGTATTTCACTGGTAATGAAAATGGTGGAGAGTTGAGCGCGGAACAAATCGCAATGGAGATTGAAAGGGCATCTGCTGACAAGAAATTAATCGAGAAATCGATTATGACAGACAGGGAAATCCGCACAAAGCTTGCAAATTTACTTGAAGAGAAAAGTGCAACGCTTCAAAAACTTCGAGCTAGTACGGGAGAAACAATCTCTGCATTGAATGCGGTCTCTATCGTGCTATCACGTCTCGAAGTGAAATATGAAGCGGTCACGCAGCAGCTTCTAACTGAATATGGATTGTTTGCGGATGGAATTATTGCGGACGATTTTGATGAAGTGAAGACCAGAGAAAAAGTTGAATCTTTAAAACGTCAACTGGCAGTTTTGGGACCCGTTAATCCCGGAGCTATTGTGGAGTTTGAAGAAGTATCTGAACGTCATCTCTTTTTGGATGAACAGCGTAATGATTTATTAGAAGCGAAAACGACACTTCACGAAGCGATGAGTGAGATGGACGCTGAAATGACAACGCGTTTTTTGACGACATTCAATGCTGTCCAGAACCGCTTCCGACATGTGTTTAAGGAAATGTTTGGGGGCGGTGAGGCGGATTTGATACTTACGCAACCTGACAATTTACTTGAAACTGGTGTGGAAATTGTCGCACGTCCGCCAGGGAAAAAGCTGCAAAGTTTAAGCCTTTTATCAGGTGGAGAACGTGCGTTAACTGCGATTTCGTTGTTATTTTCAATTATCGAAGTACGACCAGTACCTTTTTGTATTCTTGATGAAGTCGAAGCCGCGCTCGACGAAGCGAATGTCATACGCTACAGTAAATACCTGAAGAAGTTTTCGGAGAAGACACAATTCATCGTTATTACACATCGGAAGGGTACGATGGAAGGTGCGGATGTGCTCTATGGAATCACGATGCAGGAATCAGGCGTGTCCAGGGTTATTTCGGTTAAAATTTCCGAGGTGCCGGAAGAAGCAATCATGTAAAGGAGTGACTATAATTGTCTTTTTTTAAGAAACTCAAGGAAAAAATCACGGGTACAAACGAAGCAGTAACAGAGAAATTTAAAGATGGTTTATCAAAAACGCGAGATCAGTTCACATCCAAAGTGAATGATCTTGTTGCGCGTTTCAGAGTAATTGACGAAGAATTCTTTGAGGAATTGGAAGAGCTACTGTTACAGGCCGATGTCGGTTTTGAAACAGTCATGGAGCTCATCGATTTACTTAAAGTTGAAGTACAGCGAAAAAATATTAAAGATACAGCGGGCATTCAATCAGTTATTTCTGAAAAACTGGTTGAAATCTACCAAGCTGGCGAAGAACTCGACAACGAACTGCGTATTCAAGAAGACGGTCTAACTGTTATCTTAATGGTAGGCGTTAATGGCGTTGGAAAAACGACGACAATTGGGAAGTTGGCAGCGCGACTTATGGCAGAAGGCAAGACGGTTATGCTTGCGGCCGGCGACACATTCCGTGCTGGTGCTATCGATCAACTTGTCGTCTGGGGTGAACGTGCTGGAGTAGAAGTAATCCGTCAATCGGAAGGGTCTGACCCTGCTGCAGTCATGTACGACGCAATCCGTGCTGCAAAAAACCGCAAAGTGGACGTTCTTATTTGTGATACCGCGGGAAGGCTTCAAAATAAAGTGAATCTGATGAATGAACTTCAAAAAGTGCACCGGGTTATCAGTAAAGAAGTAGAAGGCGCACCGCATGAAGTACTCTTAGCGCTCGATGCAACAACGGGGCAAAACGCATTGATCCAAGCGGAGACATTCAAAGAAGCGACGAATGTTACAGGCATCGTCTTGACGAAGCTTGATGGCACAGCAAAAGGCGGCATCGTACTTGCTATTAGGAAAAAGTTAAATATCCCAGTTAAATTCGTTGGACTCGGTGAAGGTGTGGATGATCTACAACCGTTTGATCCAGAAAAGTATGTCTACGGCCTATTTGCGGATGGACTTGAACAAGAAGATAATGTCTAGGCGTTTGCGCTTTTCCACACAGACAAGTAAAATGACTTGACAGTACGAGGTTGTCATACTATGATGACTTAGGAAGAACATAGCGGGGAGGCAAAGCGTATGACGCTTGCAAAAACGACACGCATTAACTTCCTCTTTGATTTTTATCAGTCACTTTTGACTGATAAACAAAGACTTTATATGCAACTTTACTATTTAGAAGATCTTTCACTCGGTGAGATTGCTGGTGAATACGGCGTATCGCGTCAGGCTGTCTATGACAATGTTCGCCGGACGGAAGCGATGCTCGAAGATTATGAAATGAAGTTGAATTTATTTTCAGAATTCCAGAAGCGAGCAGAAATTGTAGATTATCTTGAGCAGCTCATAACCGATACAGATAAAAAATCGGAAACAATCAAAGAATTGTTAAGTGCGTTAAGAAATCATGAGTAGGAGGCTCTGTGCATGGCATTTGAAGGATTAGCCCAGCGCCTGCAAGGGACGCTACAGAAAATTAGGGGCAAAGGTAAGATTGACGAAGCTGATGTCAAGGAAATGATGCGTGAAGTACGTTTTGCGCTTATTGAAGCCGATGTTAACTTGAAAGTTGTCAAAGAGTTTGTCAAAACAGTAAGTGAACGTGCAGTCGGACATGACGTCATGAAGAGTCTAACTCCCGGTCAACAGGTTGTTAAAATTGTTAAAGATGAACTAACGAATCTGATGGGCGGCGAGCAGAACCCAATCCAGTTTGCACGAAAATCACCTACTGTCATTATGATGGTCGGTCTGCAAGGTGCGGGTAAAACGACAACCACGGGGAAACTGGCAAGCGTACTTCGCAAACGGCACAATAAAAAGCCGCTACTTGTCGCGGCAGACGTTTACAGACCCGCTGCGATTCAGCAGTTAGAAACACTCGGTAAGCAGTTAACAATGCCTGTGTTCGCACTGGGAACTGACATTTCACCTGTTGAAATTGTACGCCAGGCGCTTGCAGAGGCGGAGAAAGAACATCATGATGTCGTGATCATTGATACAGCTGGAAGGCTACATGTTGACGAAGTACTGATGCAGGAACTGAAGGATATTCGGGACCTTAGTACACCGGACGAAGTATTCCTTGTCGTTGATGCAATGACTGGGCAGGATGCTGTAAATGTCGCTAAAAGTTTCGATGATACTGTCGGAATAACAGGCGTTATCCTGACTAAACTTGACGGGGATACTCGAGGCGGAGCGGCGCTTTCTATCCGAGCTGTTACAGACAAACCGATTAAGTTTGTCGGGATGGGCGAGAAGATGGATGCACTGGAACCGTTTCATCCGGAACGTATGGCATCCCGAATTCTTGGTATGGGCGATGTCATGTCACTTATTGAAAAAGCACAGGAGAATGTCGATGAAGAGAAGTCGAAGGAACTTGAAGAGAAGTTCCGGACGCAATCATTTACGCTCGATGACTTCCTTGATCAGCTTCAGCAAGTCAAGAAGATGGGGCCACTCGACGAAATTTTGAAAATGATGCCCGGTGCCAATAAAATCAAAGGTCTCGAAAATGCTAAAGTTGACGAAGGCCAAATGGGGCGCGTTGAAGCGGTAATCCAATCGATGACTACGGCGGAGCGCAATACACCTGAGATCATCAATGCAAATCGTCGCAAGCGAATTGCAAAAGGGTCAGGAACAACCATTCAAGATGTCAATCGGCTATTAAAGCAATTCGAAGACATGAAAAAAATGGTTAAACAAATGACCGGCATGCAACAAAAAGGTAAAAAGAAGATGAAAATGCCTGGATTGGATTCGTTTTTTAAATAAAATCCCGGATTTTTGAAAGAAATTCAAGGTGTTAAGAAAAAACACTTTACAAACAACAGAAAGCTTGATAATATACTATCTTGTGTGAAACTATTCGGAGGTGCAAGTAAAAATGTCAGTAAAAATTCGTCTTAAACGTATGGGAGCAAAGAAAACTCCTTTCTATCGTATTGTAGTAGCAGATTCACGTTCACCACGTGATGGTCGTCAAATCGAAACGGTTGGTACTTACAACCCGCTTACAAAACCAGCTGAAGTAAAAATCAATGAAGAGCTAGCTCTTAAATGGCTTCAAGAGGGTGCGAAACCATCTGATACTGTCCGTAACCTGTTTTCCGACAAAGGCATCATGGAAAAATACCATAACGCTAAACTCGGTAAGTAATCAGGAGGGGTGTACATGAAGCAGCTGATTGAGACAATCGTTAAACCGTTAGTCGATTATCCAGAGGATGTTCGGATTGCAATGGATGAACATGATAATCGTGTCATCTATAAACTATCCGTAAATCCCGAAGATATGGGAAAAGTTATCGGAAAGCAGGGACGTGTTGCGAAAGCGATACGCACCATTGTTTATTCAGCAGCAGGCAGTCACCACGGCAAGAAGGTTTATATCGATATTATAGATTGATACAGAAAAGGAGGGAGCCTATGTTCCTTCCTTTTTTGTCTATTTAAGTTGAACACATGAATGCCTATATTAACTGAGCGTAGGCGCCTCAATGGGGTAGCCGTAGCCATTAGCCTGGTAGCGAAGCTGCTTGGCTTATGGCGGGAGGCATCCCCGAGCGCCGTAGCGGATTCAATGGAATTCTTTATTTCGGCATATATAAGTTATTATTATTTAAAATAAAGGAAGGTGTGATTTTTATGCAATGGTTTAACGTTGGTACAATTGTTAATACGCACGGTATCCGTGGAGAAGTCCGCGTTATCTCGCGTACTCATTTCCCGGAAGAACGCTATACGGTCGGAAACAAGCTTGCCTTGTTCATGCCGGACAGCAAGACACCTATTTACTTAACTGTAGCAAGTCATCGTCAGCACAAGACCTTTGACTTGTTAACATTTGAAAATCATCCAAATCTTAACGATGTTGAAAAGTATCGCAACGGTATTTTCATGATACCGGAAAACCAACTTGGCGATTTGGACGAAAACGAATTCTACTACCACGAAATCGTTGGTTGTACAGTGTTCACGACTGAAGGTATCGAACTAGGTGAAGTGACTGAAATTCTTGAAACCGGTGCGAATGATGTGTGGACGGTAACGCCTGAAAAAGGTAAGCCTCACTACATTCCTTATATCGAAGACATCGTTAAAGAAGTCGATATAGCTGGTAAGAAAATCATCATTGATCCGATGGAAGGACTTCTTTCATGATGAAAATCGATGTCCTTTCACTGTTTCCGGAAATGTTCGAAGGTGTTCTTCATTCCTCGATCATGAAAAAGGCGCAGGCGAACGGTGCAGTCACATTTGGTGTCACCGATTTTCGTGATTATTCTACAAGCAAGCATCGTAAAGTTGACGATTATCCTTATGGCGGAGGCGCGGGTATGGTCCTTAAACCTGAACCGCTCTTTGCAGCAGTCGAAGCTATATCTGAAGGGCTTGAAAAACCACCACGTGTCATTCTGATGTGTCCTCAGGGAGAAACATTTACACAGAAGAAAGCGGAAGAGCTTTCTGCTGAAGAGCATGTCGTGTTCATATGCGGCCATTATGAGGGCTATGACGAGCGGATACGCCAGTATCTGGTCACGGACGAGTTATCCATTGGTGACTTCGTCCTAACGGGTGGAGAGATCGCTGCAATGGCTGTGATTGACAGTGTTGTCCGGCTGTTACCGAATGTCCTTGGCAATGCTGATTCACCCGTGCTCGATTCATTTTCGACAGGATTGCTTGAACATCCGCAATACACACGCCCATCTAATTTTAATGGGATGGAAGTACCGGATGTATTGTTATCCGGCAATCATGCAGAAATCGATAAATGGCGTGAACAGCAGTCATTGCTCCGGACGTTCGAACGCAGAAAAGATTTGCTGAAAGATGCACCGCTTACTGAGCATCAACGCAAGTTCCTTCATCAATTAAAGCGAGAAAACAAATAAGTAGATGACCTTGCAACGACTTGTGATTTGTGGTACTATCTACTATGTGCTTCTATGTAAGTGCATACTGACAGATGTTCCGCTGCAAAGGCAAGAAGTGTAAGAGCACCTGAGGATAGGGAGAGATTAACTATGCAACAAATTATTGCAGCAATCACAAAAGATCAGCTTCGTTCTGATCACCCAGCTTTCCGTGCAGGAGATACAGTTCGTTTGCACGTAAAAATCGTAGAGGGAACGCGCGAGCGTATTCAGCTATTTGAAGGAATTGTTATATCACGTCGTGGAGGCGGAATCAGTGAATCATTCACGGTTCGTAAAATCTCCAACGGTGTAGGTGTTGAGCGTACATTCCCTGTACACACACCAAAAATCACACTACTTGAAGTAATTCGTCGTGGTAAAGTACGTCGTGCGAAATTGTACTACCTTCGCAGTCTGCGCGGAAAAGCTGCACGTATCAAAGAACTTCGATAAAAAATGCAGGAGGCCCACAAACGGCCTCCTTTCTTTTTGCCTCAAAAATAAATAGACTGTACAATAAGAACAGTAGTAAGCAGGAGGCCTTGCCAATGAATGATGAAAAGAAGAAGAAAAACGAAACATGGGAATGGGTCAAGGCGCTTTTAATCGCATTCGGCCTTGCAGCAATCATCCGAGTTTTCCTCTTTACACCGATCGTTGTCGATGGTGTTTCGATGATGCCAACACTTGAGAATGGCGATCGAATGATTGTTAATAAAATTGGTTATACAATTGGAGAACCAAAACGGTTTGATGTCGTTGTGTTTCATGCACCTGAAGAGAAAGATTACATAAAAAGGGTAATTGGACTTCCTGGCGACGAAGTAGAATACCGGGATGACGTTTTATACGTCAATGGAAAACCGTTCGAAGAGCCTTATCTCGATCAATACAAATCGGAAGTGGCAGACAGTCCGCTGACTGAAGATTTCACACTTGAAGAGAAAATCCAAAGCACGACAGTCCCGGCAGATCATGTGTTTGTCATGGGGGATAACAGAAGAAAGAGTAAAGACTCCAGGCATATTGGAGCTGTTGCCATCGATGAAATCATTGGTAGTACAAAAGTCGTTTTCTGGCCGATTAAAGATTTTGGAATTATTAACTGACGGGAGGAACTAACAACATGACAATTCAATGGTTTCCCGGACATATGGCGAAAGCTCGCCGAGAAGTAACCGAAAAACTGAAGCTTGTTGACATCGTTTTTGAATTAATCGATGCTAGGCTTCCACTATCTTCTAGAAATCCGATGATTGACGAAGTCATTCATCAAAAACCAAGACTTCTTATACTGAACAAGATGGACCTTGCGGATGAAACGGAAACAGCACGCTGGATCCGTTATTTTGAAGCGCAAGGAATGCGTGCAGTTGCCATCAATTCATTTGAAGGAAGAGGGCTTCAGACTGTTATAAAAGCTGCGAAAGAGATTTTGGAGCCGAAGTTGGAAAGAATGCGTTCAAGAGGCATTCGTCCGGGCGCCATGCGTGCGATGATAGTGGGGATTCCGAACGTTGGAAAATCGACACTTATTAACAGACTTGCCAAGAAAAATATCGCGAAAACAGGTAATACGCCTGGCGTTACAAAAGCTCAACAGTGGATTAAATATGAAAAAGAGCTTGAACTTTTAGACACGCCAGGTATTCTTTGGCCTAAATTCGAGGATAAAGAAGTTGGCTTTAAGCTTGCACTGACAGGCGCTATTAAGGATAAAATTGTAAATATGGAAGACTTGGCAGTGTATGGCCTTCGTTTCCTCGAGGCGAATTATCCAGCTCGGCTGACAGACAGATATGGATTAACAACCGTCGGCGACGAAATCCTTCCGATTTTTGAAAAGATTGGTTCACTTCGTAAAGTGTATGCTGTCGGTGGAGAAGTTGATTATGACAAAGTGGCAGAGTTGGTTGTCCGTGATATTCGTAATGAATACCTTGGTAAACTGACATTTGACTTCACATCACAACAATCACAAAATGACTAGGCCGATGCCGGCACGGAATTAATTCCGCGGCAATCGGCCTTTTCTTTTATGGGAGTCGAAAAGTGACAAAGATAGCCGATATACTAATAAAGAGATGGATCGATAAGTCGACTGTTACTGGAGAGTGATCAGATTGAAAACGATAAAGGAAATTACGGAACGGCTGACACATGTTAAAGAACCGGAGTCTTGGATGGAAGTGCTGGCGCAGGATTCAAGAACAGGCGTGCAAAATGCACTTAGTCGCTGGAAGCGCCAGTATGAAAAGCGGAAAGCCATAGAACATAATCATATGCTGAAAGAAGCGTTTGATAGGTCTTATGCGCCGTTTGAAGGTGCGTTGATCGCTGGGGTAGATGAGGCGGGGAGAGGACCGTTAGCGGGTCCTGTGGTCACCGCAGCGGTTATTCTGCCACGCGAAACGCCGGAACTTATTGGACTGGATGATTCAAAGGCTATATCAAAGGCAGAACGAGAACGGCTTGCAGAACAGATAAAAAGCGTCGCTATCGCTTATTCAGCGCATATCCAATCAGCCCATATGATTGATGATATGAATATTTACGCCGCAACAAGGGATTCGATGGAACAGGCGGTAGAGGGACTTACTGTCAATCCTGATTTCGTAATCGTGGATGCCATGAAACTCGCTGTAAACTGTCCTACAGAATCAGTCATTAAAGGTGATGCGTTGAGTTTAGCTGTGGCGGCTGCATCGATTATTGCAAAAACAACGAGAGATGCCATTATGGATAATTTACATAACGACTTTCCTATGTATAATTTCAAGAAAAACGCGGGATATGGGACTGGGGAACATGTTCTAGCGCTTCAAACACATGGACCGTGTGAACATCACCGTACAACTTTTGAACCTGTTAAATCAATGTTGGACGGAGGGAGGAAGAACCGATGAATTTTCCTGCTGCGGCAGTATCGGCAAGTCAGGCGGCGGGCGCAGTCCCAAATAGGCCGCTTGTCTTGAATGAAGGTCAAATGGTCCATGGGCAGATTAAGCAGCTTTTTCCCGGCCAAATGGCTGAAGTCCAAATTGGTGGACAAAAGGTATTCGCTAAATTGGAAATTCCGATGAGAGCGGGTGACTCCTACTACTTTCAAGTAAATGCAGTTAAGCCAGAATTGCAACTGAAGATCATTTCAGGACCCCTTCAAGCTACAGAAGGGCAGGCGCGGCAACTCGGCGGATTAATGGATGCAATGCAATTGCCAAAGACGCCAGAAATGCAAGCATTGTTGGCGTTCGTCATGAAGAATAAAATTCCGATGACGCGGGATAGTTTGCTGGAGGCGGAAACGTTATTAAAAGGCGTACCGCCAGCCGCGCGCAATGAAGCACTCGCGTCACTTCAGAAGATGATTGAGCTGAAATTGCCGCTTACTGAGAATATCTTTCGGTCACTTTTAGGAGTCGAAACAAAAGAAGGGTTGCATAGTGTTTTGACTTCGTTGCGAAATGCGTTGGCCCTGGATAACACGGTTACGTCGCAGGTCAAAGATGCGATTTTATCTGCGCTAGAGAAGATGGCCAAGCCGTTTGCCCAGGTGACAGGAGGAGCGCTACTAGGTCAATCTATCCTCACGTTATTGGATCGTTCCGCGCCTGGAGAAGACCGTTTTGCTACCCTGCAAATGTTGAAAAGTGCAGGTGTTTTACCGGAACGGACATCTCTTGCAAACTTGCCGCAAGTGCTCGCTTCATTGATTTCAGGAGAAGGCGTTGCACGACCAAGTAATGCCTTAACTGCATCGCAATCAGTCCTGGCAGGACCGCAGGACGTTCCCGTCACAACTATGAATAGACAGGCTGCCATTCAGCCTCAAGCGCCTTTAGCGTCAATACCGATTGTGCAGCAGGTGCTGACAATGCTCAAGCAGATTGGAGAAGCTCCGCCAGCTCAACAGAAAGTCCCGATGGAAAACTTGAAAACGTTAATTTCATCCGATCCGGGGACAAATGCACAGCAGAAAACGGTGCTCACGGCAATGATTGATCGTGCCGTAAATGCACAGCCAATTGCACAATCGCCAACGAAGTTTGTTCAGGAATTCAGTCAGGCATATATGCGGATAACGGCAGAAAATGCAGCCGTAACCCCTTTCCAAACTAGTACCTTAGCGGAGGGGCATAAAGAACAATTACTCACTCTACTCGGTCAGCAAGGGACTGAGAAGTTAGCGGTACTACTGCAAACGGCGGAACGATCTGATAACCCAGCTATCCAGAAAACGGTGCAGGCAGCAGAAGTCGCTGTTGCTTCGATGATTGATGGAAAAGCGTTGAAAGATGCGCTACAAACGGTCATACGTTCATTCGGGCTCAATTATGAGGCGGGGTTACTCGGAAAAGAACCTGATTTTGGACGTCTTGCGGAAATGTTGAAACCGCAGCTACTGGCTCTGATGCATGATCCATCTGTCTCGGCGGCTCTCCGTGATGCTGCAGAAACAGTCGTCACGAGGATGAATGGGCAGTTACTCCAGTCGGGGGAAAACGGTGTGCAACATCAACTGATTATGCAAGTTCCACTTGAGTTTTTTGGCAAGCGTATCGATGCGACATTGCAGTGGAATGGACAAATGCAAAAAGATGGAAAAATAGATGCTGACTATGCACGAATTCTTTTTTATCTCGAACTCGACTCTATTAACAAGACGATTATCGATATGCAAGTCCAGAATAGGGTCGTAATGGTGACCATCTTTAATGCAGATGAGACGCTTAAGTCGATTGGAGGAGGGCCTCTTCAGGAGAGATTGAAAGTGGGACTCGAGTCGACGGGCTATAAATTGTCAGGGGTATTCTTTAAGAATTTTATCGAGGAAGAAAAAAACGTGCAGAAACAGAAGAAAACAATGAAAATTGATGGGCAAGGAGTTGACTTCCGCATATGACAGAAGAACGTCATACTCGAAAAGAGGCGGTCGCCCTTTCGTATGAACCGTTTTCGGCAGGCGCTCCAAAAGTAGTCGCGAAAGGGAAAGGGAAAATCGCCGAAAATATATTGGAAAAAGCAAAGGCGAATAATATTCCCATTCAGGAAGATCCAAGCCTCGTTGAAATTTTAGGGCAACTAAACGTTAACGAATCAATTCCAGAAGAATTGTACAAAGCAGTATCCGAAGTATTTGCCTACATTTATCAGATTGACCGCGAACATGGAGCAAAACGAAAAATGAAAGTTTGAAATAGATTCGACAAATTTCTACATTTGGAATTCAATTGTGGACATTGTTTGACATGTTTACTACAATGGATAAGGCAGTAAATTAAATAGCTTAGAAGTACGAATGGAGGATGTAAGATGAATATCCATGAATATCAAGGCAAACAGCTACTAAGAGAATATGGTGTAGCAGTTTCTAACGGTCTTGTTGCTTTCTCTCCTGAGGAAGCAGTAAAAGCTGCAAAGGAACTAGGTACAGACATTATCGTAGTTAAAGCACAAATCCACGCGGGTGGACGTGGGAAAGCGGGCGGCGTTAAGATTGCAAAAAATCTTGATGAAGTTCGTGCTTATGCTAAAGAATTGATTGGTAAGACACTTGTGACTCACCAAACAGGCCCAGAAGGTAAAGAGATCAAACGTCTTCTTATCGAAGAAGGTTCTGATATCAAAAAAGAATACTATCTTGGACTTGTCCTTGACAGTGCAACAGACCGTGTAACACTTATGGGTTCTGAAGAAGGCGGAATGGACATCGAGGAAGTTGCGGAAGCAACACCTGAAAAGATTTTCAAAGAAGTCATCGACCCAGTTGCTGGTTTGACTGGATTCCAAGCACGCCGCATGGCATATAACATGAACATCCCTACGCACCTTGTAAACAAAGCAGCGAAATTCATGCTTGGACTTTACCAAGTGTTCGTAGAAAAAGACGCATCTATTGTTGAAATTAACCCACTAGTTGTAACAGCTGGTGACGATGTACTTGCTCTTGACGCGAAATTCAACTTTGACGACAGTGCACTATACCGTCATAAAGATATCCAAGCACTTCGCGACTATGATGAAGAAGATCCAAAAGAAATCGAAGCTTCAAAATTTGACCTAAGCTATATTTCTCTTGACGGAAACGTTGGTTGTATGGTTAACGGTGCAGGTCTTGCAATGGCTACAATGGATACGATTAACTACTTCGGTGGTTCACCTGCTAACTTCCTTGACGTTGGTGGTAGTGCAACGGCTGAAAAAGTTACAGAAGCGTTCAAAATCATCCTTTCTGACCCGAATGTCAAAGGGATTTTCGTCAACATTTTCGGTGGTATTATGAAGTGTGACGTTATTGCTGAAGGTGTTATTGCTGCATCTAAAGAAGTAGGTCTACAAGTACCACTTGTTGTTCGTTTGGAAGGTACAAACGTCGACTTAGGTAAAGCACTATTGAATGAATCAGGTTTGAACATCATCGCTGCTGACACGATGGCAGACGGTGCTAAAAAGATTGTAGAACTAGTAGGTTAAGAAAGGCAGGGACAAACGATGAGTATTTTTATTAACAAAGATACAAAAGTTATCGTACAAGGAATTACAGGTGCTACAGCACTTTTCCATACAGAACAAATGCTAGAGTACGGAACGAAAATTGTTGGCGGAGTTACACCTGGTAAAGGTGGAACTGAAGCGGCGGGTGTTCCTGTTTTCAACACAGTTGAAGAAGCTGTAAAAGCAACAGGCGCAAACGTATCAGTTATTTATGTTCCAGCTCCATTTGCTGCAGATGCAATCCTTGAAGCAGTAGAAGCAGAACTTGACATGACAATCTGTATTACAGAACATATCCCAGTACTTGATATGGTCAAAGTTAAGCGCTACATGGAAGGCAAGAAAACACGTCTTGTCGGTCCAAACTGTCCGGGTGTTATCACGGCAGACGAATGTAAAATCGGCATCATGCCTGGCTACATTAATACAAAAGGTCATGTAGGCGTTGTTTCACGTTCAGGTACACTGACGTATGAAGCGGTTCTTCAATTGACGAACGCTGGAATCGGACAGTCAACTTCTGTTGGTATCGGCGGAGACCCAGTTAATGGAACAAACTTCATCGATGTACTAAAAGAATTCAACGAAGATCCTGAGACATATGCAGTAGTTATGATCGGTGAAATCGGCGGAACTGGTGAAGAAGAAGCAGCTGCGTGGATTCAAGCGAACATGACGAAGCCTGTTGTTGGCTTTATCGGTGGTCAAACAGCTCCTGAAGGAAAACGTATGGGCCATGCTGGTGCCATCATTTCCGGCGGTAAAGGAACAGCTGCTGAGAAAATCAAAGCACTTAACGCTGCAGGCGTTGAAGTTGCGGACACGCCATCTGTTATCGGCGAAACATTAATTAAAGTAATTAAAGAAAAAGGTCTATACGAAAAGTGTAAAACACATTAATATGAAAGATGCAGCGTGCTAGTTTATGCGCTGCATCTTTTTTTTACTTAAAAAGGAGGGATTCGATGGTACTGTCAGATGCCGAAAGGCGATTACTAGCGCTCCACTATGTATTTCCGGTGCCTTTGAACAGATTAAACAGACTTTACGAGATAGACCCCAATCTTGAAAAGTTATATGTTTACAAGGCGGTTGAACTTGCTCATATCCTAAACATCTCTGTGTCAAAAGCGAGTCAATTGAAAGACAGTCTAGACCGTAACGCAGACACCCCCTACGAAGCGTTATATGAGCGGAATGCAATCACCCCAATCCCGTTCACCAATCCCTTATATCCTGACCAGTTACACGTACTTATTGATCCTCCGGCAGTTCTCTATGCAAAAGGGGACCACACATTACTCGCGAAACAATTTAAAGTGGCTATTATTGGAGCCCGGAAAGCAACTGTTTATTCACGAGAAGTGATGTCGCTTATTGTACCTCCACTTGTAGAAAATGGAGCTATTATCGTATCGGGATTAGCAACGGGAGCCGACACGATGGCGCATATAGCAGCACTTAAATACGGTGGTAAAACAATTGCAGTACTTGGGCATGGATTTTTCCATCTTTACCCTAAAGAAAATCGTGCACTCGCCGAAAGAATAGCACTAAATCATCTTCTAATTACAGAATACCCACCATATGTAAACCCGGAACGTTGGACTTTTCCGATGCGCAATCGTATCATAAGCGGGTTGTCAGATGCGGTCGTTGTCACCGAATCGGCAGATAAAAGTGGAACGATGAGTACGGTCGAACATGCACTTGATCACGGGAAAGATATCTATGCAGTTCCCGGGCCAGTCACATCATTGTTATCAGCTGGTCCAAATAGGTTGATAGATGAAGGTGCAAGACCGGTATGGAACGGGTTCCAAATCGTCGAATCACTCGTTTTCAATGGATGAATAAAACTCTTTTTCATTGAAAAGGTTGCTTTAATCTTAAAACTGGTATACATTTTGCAACAGATATTCTTTTGGGTTAAAGTTCAAAAGGAAGGACAAAAAAAGCCGAGGAGTAATAAGAAGCGTAGCCTTCGAGCACCGCAGCGTATGTTGTTTATATGTGAGGAGCGGAAGAGCAAGCTGACAAGAACGCAGCCTAAGATCGCCACGTCCTGTGGCAACAGCCGCGTGACCCGCTTCGAGCGGCCCTTCGACAGTTATTAATGAACTTCTGTTAAAGACTCCGCGTCCTGCGGCAACACAGAAGTCAGCATGTCCTGTGCAAGTCCGGACTTTTTGAACTACCTCTTTTGATGAATAAATACAAAACCTCTTTAAGGAGGCATACACTTAATGGCAGACTACCTAGTAATTGTGGAATCGCCCGCAAAGGCAAAAACGATTGAACGCTATCTCGGAAAAAAATATAAAGTGCGTGCATCACTCGGGCATTTACGTGATCTTCCACGAAGTCAGATGGGCGTAGATACCGAAAATGATTTCGAACCGAAATACATTACGATTCGCGGCAAAGGCCCGATTCTTCAAGACTTGAAAAAAGAAGCTAAAAAAGCTAAAAAAATCTTTCTCGCAGCTGACCCCGACAGAGAAGGGGAAGCGATTGCATGGCATTTGGCAAACCAGCTTGGCGTAGATATCGAATCAGATTGTCGAGTTGTTTTCAATGAAATAACAAAAGAAGCAATTAAAGAATCATTTAAGAATCCACGTCCAATCGATATGGATCGTGTCGATGCTCAACAAGCTCGCCGCATTTTAGATCGACTTGTAGGCTACAACATCAGCCCTATACTTTGGAAAAAAGTGAAAAAAGGGTTATCCGCTGGCCGGGTTCAATCCGTCGCACTTCGCATGATTATCGACAGAGAAAATGAAATCAATGCATTCGTTCCTGAAGAATACTGGAGCATCTCCGGTCAATTCGAAAAAGACGATACAACATTCGAAGCGGATTTCTTCGGCGATTCGAAGAAAAAAGTAAAACTTACAGACAAACAACAGGTCGATGAAATCTTAAGCCGGTTAAGCGGAGATACATTCGATATTGCGAATGTGGTTAAAAAAGAGCGCAAACGAAATCCAGCATTGCCGTTCACGACTTCATCTTTGCAACAGGAAGCGGCACGAAAGCTAAACTTCCGAGCGAAAAAAACAATGATGCTTGCCCAACAGCTTTATGAAGGGATCAACCTTGGTAAAGAAGGTCAAGTTGGTCTAATTACGTACATGAGAACTGATTCGACTCGAATTGCCGATAGCGCAAAAGAGGAAGCAAGATCATTCATCGAAACAATGTATGGGCAAGAATTTGTAGCGACATCAAAGCCAGCAGCTAAAAGCAGTACCGCAAAAACGCAGGACGCACACGAGGCAGTACGCCCGACATCTGTTATGCGACCACCAGCAGCTATGAAAACAGTATTGTCACGGGATCAACTACGGCTTTATAAACTCATATGGGAACGACTCGTCGCCAGTCAAATGGCGCCAGCGGTACTCGATACGGTTGCGGTCGATCTTGTGAATGGTGATGTTCGCTTCAGGGCGAATGGTTCGCAAGTTAAATTCCAAGGGTTCATGAAAGTGTATGTTGAAGGTGATGATGATAAAGAAGAGGAGAAAGACCGTATCCTCCCGCCGCTTGAAGAAGGCGAACAAGTGAAGTTTAGTGAAATCGATCCCAAACAGCACTTTACCCAGCCACCACCGAGGTTTTCGGAAGCGAGATTGGTCAAGACGCTTGAGGAGCAGGGAATAGGTCGTCCATCAACATACGCACCGACGCTCGACACAATCCAAAAACGAGGCTATGTCGTCCTCGATGCGAAAAGATTCCTTCCGACAGAACTTGGCGGTATTGTTCACCAGGCCGTAGATCAATACTTCCCTAATATTATCGACCTTGAGTTTACAGCTCAAATGGAAAAAGAACTTGATAATGTGGAGCATGGTCTGATTAAATGGAAGAAGGTTATTGATAACTTCTATGGCGATTTTGAGAAGCATGTGCAAATCGCAGATGCAGAGATGGAAAAAATAGAAATCAAAGATGAACCAGCTGGCGAAGACTGTGAGAAATGCGGTTCTCCTATGGTCTATAAATTGGGTCGATACGGCAAGTTTATGGCTTGTTCCGATTTTCCGGATTGCCGCAATACGAAAGCTATTATCAAACCAATCGGTGTGACTTGTCCAACATGTAAAGAAGGACAAGTCGTCGAACGGAAAAGTAAGACAAAACGTATATTTTATGGCTGTGACAGATATCCGGAATGTGAATACGTTTCATGGGATAAGCCAATTACAAGACCATGTCCGAAATGCGAAAGCACGCTAGTTGAAAAGAAATTGAAAAAAGGTGTACAGATTCAATGTACAGAATGTGACTATAAAGAAGATACGCAGTAAAAAAGAAAAGCGGAGGGCGCCGCCTAGATGCGGCAGGCATAAGGCGGTTTGGCGAAGTGGCGTACTTTGCCGCGCAGCCGAAACGACTTATGACCCGAGCATCTGGCGCCCGGAGTCTGGACAATGAGAAAAGTGGAAGCGCCTGGTCAGGGGCTTATGACCCTAGCCCTTAGGCGCTGAAGCCAAGACAACAAGAACATTAGAGAGAAGGTGACGGGATGACACCCATCGTAAATGTGATAGGTGCAGGCCTCGCTGGGAGTGAGGCTGCATGGCAAATTGCTAGCCGTGGAGTGAACGTACGTTTATATGAAATGCGACCGGTAAAACAGACGCCTGCGCACCATACAGACAAATTTGCTGAGCTCGTGTGCAGTAACTCGTTGCGCGCGAACAATTTGACGAATGCAGTTGGAATTATCAAAGAAGAAATGAGGATGCTCGACTCTCTCATTATTCGAGCAGCTGACGCTTGTGCGGTTCCTGCTGGAGGGGCATTGGCAGTCGACCGCCACGAGTTCGCTGGCCATGTTACCGACACGATTCGAAACCATCCACTTATCGAAATTATAAATGAAGAAGTGACGGAACTACCGGAAGGTATTACGATTATTGCAACGGGTCCGCTGACATCACCGGCACTTGCTGAACAAATTCGTAAACTGACAGGCGAGGAATATTTATATTTCTATGATGCTGCAGCACCAATTATAGAAAAAGACTCCATCGATATGGACAAAGTCTATTTAAAATCTCGTTATGATAAAGGCGAAGCAGCCTATTTAAACTGCCCAATGAATGAGGAAGAATTTGAACGATTCTATAATGCGCTTGTGGCGGCAGAAATTGTACCCCTTAAAGAGTTCGAAAAAGAAATCTACTTCGAAGGATGTATGCCGGTGGAAGTGGTTGCCCAGCGCGGAGCACAGACTTTGTTATTCGGCGCACTTAAACCAGTTGGACTTGAACATCCGGTAACAGGAAAACTTGCAAAAGCAGTCATTCAGCTTCGTCAAGATGATGCTGCTGGTACTCTATTCAACATCGTAGGGTTTCAAACGCATATGAAATGGGGCGCGCAAAAGGAAGTAATCAGGCTTATCCCGGGTCTTGAAAACGTTGAAATCGTCCGCTATGGTGTCATGCATCGTAACACATTTATTAACTCGCCACGTGTGCTCGATGCGACTTATCAGTTAAAGGCAAACTCCAATGTATTTTTCGCAGGACAGATGACTGGTGTAGAAGGGTATGTTGAATCGGCAGGTTCGGGCTTAATAGCCGGCATTAACGCCGCCAATCTGGCACTTGGTAAAGAATTAATCCTTTTCCCGCACGAAACAGCACTCGGGAGCATGGCGCGATATGTCACTGAAGCCAATCCGCAGAACTTCCAGCCCATGAATATCAATTTTGGTCTTTTCCCGGAACTTGGTAAACGCGTTAGGACCAAATTGGAACGTGCTGAGAAGCATGCAGAACGTGCACTTAAAGCGATTAGTGAGTTTCAGTTAGTATCACTATCTTGAATAATTTGATATTAAAAGGAGAAGGCTAGGGATGTATTCCAAGCCTTCTCCTTTTAATTGTCTAAATTACGTTGGCCATGAATACCTATATAAACTAAGCGAAGGTGCCTTACAAGGAATTATTCATTTCAATTTATATTGGAAATTATAAAATCTAGTACGATGGATAAGTTGCGAATAAGAGAATTGACGTCTAGATTACAGTGCTTTTGCTCTGTATATGAACAAATTGTGTCAGGAACATGAACAAATTGAAAGAGGTCAGACTTCTTGGCTATTGATAGTTGCCGTAGGATCAACATGTATTGTATAGTGAATCGTGGATGACTTTTGAATTTCTGGATTAGTCGCTTTCTTTCGGCTATTAGTCAACTCGCTTTACTATGACGTTTCGTAAATAATGTGTTATTATTCAAATGACTCGAAATACTTTAATAACTTAAAGGCTTTTTATTCAGGGAGGATGAAGTGTATGACAGTACAACCTTCTATCATCCGTGATGAATACATTTCGTACGTACGCTTAGAAAAGAACTATTCATATCACACAGTATCAGAGTATGAAAAAGATGTTGATGCATTTCTGTCGTTCCTGGAAGTCGAAGGAATTACAGATTTGAACGATGTGACTTACCCTGAAGCAAGACTTTATGCTACTGAACTGTATGACTTGGGTTTATCGAGAGCATCGATTTCTAGAAAAATATCTTCTATCCGTTCCTTTTTTAAATTTTCAAATGACAGGTATGACATTAGTGATAGCGCATTTCGTTCTCTCCATCACCCGAAGAAGGAAGAAAGACTTCCGGCTTTTTTTTATGAAGAGGAAATGGAGTCCTTATTTTCATCCTGTAAGGGGGAAGATAGAAAGTCTTTGCGTGATTATGCACTCCTTGAATTACTCTACGCAACCGGCATGCGGGTCAGCGAGCTGACTGCTGTCAAAACGCATGATATCGATGATCACCTTGGCATTGTTTTGGTAATGGGAAAAGGACGTAAGGAACGATATGTACCATTCGGTAGTTTTGCGCAATCTGCACTGGATGCTTATCGTGAGAAAAGTAGACTGAATTTGATGAAACAGAAAGAGCACGACATGCTGTTCGTCAATTTGCGGGGAGACCCACTGACTGATCGAGGTGTGCGCCATATCTTAAGCATGATGATGGAACGCGCATCACTTCACTCTAAAATCTATCCACATATGATTCGCCACTCTTTTGCCACCCACCTTTTGGCGGGGGGCGCCGACATGAGAACCGTTCAGGAGCTACTTGGACACAGTCACTTATCTTCAACGCAAGTGTATACACATATAACAAAAGAGCATTTAAGGAAAACATATATGAATACGCATCCGCGAGCATAGGAGGATGATCTGATGGAATTCCATGCAACGACAATCTTTGCCATTCGCCATGAAGGGTCTTGTGCCATGTCAGGCGATGGGCAAGTGACGGTAGGAAATGCAGTCGTCATGAAACATACGGCAAAAAAAGTCCGCCGAATTTTTGGTGGTAAAGTACTGGCAGGTTTTGCGGGATCGGTAGCGGACGCTTTTACGCTATTCGAATTGTTCGAAGCCAAACTGACAGAGTACAATGGCAACCTTCAAAGGGCTTCTGTTGAACTTGCGAAAGAATGGCGTGGTGACCGGATTCTACGGAAACTTGAGGCGATGCTCCTTGTAATGGATAACGAGCGTTTGTTACTCGTGTCTGGAACAGGAGAAGTAATTGAACCGGATGATGGTGTTTTGGCAATCGGTTCAGGTGGCCATTACGCACTTGCGGCTGGCCGGGCTTTGAAAAAGTACAGTGGGCATTCGCTCACTGCAGCAGAAATTGCCCAAGCGGCACTAGAGACGGCTGCAGAAATATGCGTTTTCACAAATGATCATATTATTGTGGAGGTACTCGAATGATAAAGAGACAAGAGCTGACACCCAAGGAATTGACTGCACATCTCGATAGATATATTATCGGTCAAGACAAAGCCAAGCGTGCAGTGGCTGTAGCCATTCGTAACAGGTACAGAAGAAGTCTGCTTTCTGATGACGAGAAAAGTGAAATCATACCGAAAAACATACTTATGATTGGCCCGACAGGTGTCGGGAAAACTGAAATCGCGAGAAGAATCGCTAAGCTAGTAAATGCTCCATTCCTTAAAGTAGAAGCGACGAAGTTTACAGAAGTAGGTTATGTAGGCCGTGATGTCGAGTCGATGATAAGAGATTTAACAGAAGCGGGCGTTCGAATTGTTCGGGAAGAGCAGCGTGAAGCTGTGAAAGGGCATGCGGTTATTCTTGCAGAAGAACGACTAATCGAATTACTTGTTCCTGAAAAAAAGAAAATGGGCGGTATGCAAAACCCATTTGAAATGTTGTTTGGCCAAAAAGCAGAGCAGGAAGAACCTGATTATGCAGAAGTAGCCGAAGTGAAGCGTAAACGCTCTGAGATTGCGACAAGCCTCAAAGCGAGGGAACTTGAAGAACAAATGGTCACTGTAGAAGTTACTGCACAGCAGCCATCTATGTTTGACGCTTTACAAGGGTCGGGTATGGAACAGATGGGTGCGAATATGCAAGACGCATTTTCTTCTCTTATGCCGAAAAAGACAGTCAAGCGCAAAATGAAAGTAAAGGATGCCCGCATCGCACTTGAAGCGGAAGAGGCTGACAAGCTGATTGATCATGATGAAATCTCAAGACGAGCAATCGAGCTTACAGAGCAGTCAGGTATCATCTTCATTGATGAAATGGACAAAATTGCTAGTCGGGGCGGAAGTGGTTCGTCAGCAGATGTATCACGGGAAGGCGTTCAGCGGGATATATTACCAATCGTTGAAGGCTCGACTGTTTCGACTAAGTACGGTACAGTAAAGACCGATTTCATTTTGTTTATTGCGGCAGGGGCGTTCCATATGTCAAAACCCTCCGATATTATTCCGGAACTGCAAGGACGCTTTCCAATTCGGGTCGAACTTGAAAAGCTGACGAAGAATGACTTTGAACGTATTTTAAAAGAGCCTGATTTTTCTCTTATCCGTCAATATGAAAAATTGCTCAATACGGAAAATGTTGTTTTGGATTTTACTGACGAAGCAATTAGCCGACTTGCTGAAATTGCATTTGAAGTGAATGATGATACGGAGAATATCGGTGCAAGGCGTCTACATACTATCTTGGAGAAATTACTCGAAGAACTATCGTATGAAGCGGCTGATATCGGACCGACAACGATTAAAATAACACCCGCGTATGTCGATGAAAAGCTGAAAGATATCGCGAAAAATAAAGATTTATCACATTTTATACTTTAATTGAAACGTTTTAGTTTATTTAATGATTAAAAACCTTTAGAATATTCACTAAACGCTAAGCAACTATTATGAGGAGGAAAAAAACAAATGAATTTATTATCAAAAACACGTGAAATTAACGCAATGCTACAAGAATCGGCAGGAAAACCTGTAAACTTTAAGGAAATGGCTGAGAAGCTTAGTTCTGTTATCGACTGTAATGCATTTATCGTAAGCAGAAAAGGGAAATTACTTGGTTTAGAAATACACCACCAAATCGAAAACGAACGCATGAAGCAAATGTTCGTTGATCGTAAATTCCCTGAGGAATATACAAATCGTTTGTTTGAAGTAAGAGAAACATCTTCAAATCTGGATGTATACAGTTCACACACAGTCTTTCCAGTTGAAAATCGTGAACTCTTCAAAGATGGCTTAACAACAATTGTTCCAATCGTTGGTGGCGGTGAACGTCTTGGTACACTAATCTTGGCTAGACTTAAAGAAGATTTCCAGGATGATGATTTGATCCTTGCGGAATACGGTGCGACTGTTGTCGGGATGGAAATTTTACGTGAGAAATCAGAGAAAATTGAAATCGAAGCACGTAGTAAAGCAGTTGTTCAAATGGCTATCAATTCCCTTTCTTATAGTGAACACGAAGCGATTGAGCACATTTTCCATGAGCTTGATGGTAATGAAGGTCTACTAGTCGCATCTAAAATTGCAGACCGTGTAGGTATTACACGTTCTGTAATCGTAAATGCACTTCGTAAACTAGAAAGTGCTGGCGTTATCGAATCTCGTTCCCTAGGAATGAAAGGGACATATATCAAGGTCCTTAATAATAAATTCCTTGAAGAACTTGAAAAACAAAAATCATAAGTATGTATTAGGTATAAAGGCACTTCTTCCGGATTTGGGGAGAAGTGCTTTTTTGTTCTTAATATAAATCAAAATAAAAAGAATAAACTGACACTTGGAGGGTATGTATAAGAGTAATGGATAAATGAAGGCTTTGGAACTAAGTATTCTATTTATATAATTAATCTACTATAAAAAAGGTTGTTTTGAACTAATAGATATTACCCTTCTAATATAGACAAGAATCAACAAAATCCGCTACAATAGAAGTATGTGTTAAGAGTAATAGATTAGTACTGGGGAATGAATACTATTTGATTCACCAATAGAGGGAACAAGAGGTGGTAACAATGAATTTGTTTGGATCGACGATAACGCAATTGGAGCGCGGATTGGATTATTCTGCAACAAAAGGGAAAGCAATTTCGCAAAATATAGCAAATGTCGACACGCCGAATTATAAAGCGAAAAATGTCAGCTTTAAAGATGTTTTTGCAAACGTTCAAGCGAATTCGTTGGAAGCTTATAAAACAGACGAGCGGCATATCAATTTCAAGCCTAATACGGCGCATTCAGGTGTTTTTAATTACTCAAATCTTCGTTATCGACAAGATGGAAATGGCGTAGATATGGATAAGGAACAGGCTGATCTTGCGGCTAACCAAATTTACTATAACGCAGTTGTCGACCGTATTAACGGAAAGTTCAATACGTTACAAAATGTAATTAAAGGAGGTCGTTGACGTTGACGATATTCCATAGCTTGAATACGTCTGCATCTGCATTGACAGCGCAACGCATGCGGATGGATGTCATTTCGTCCAATATGGCGAACATTGATACAACGCGGGGGAAAATGGTAGACGGTGAATGGCAACCCTATCGCCGTAAATCAGTTACATTTCAACCGCGTGAAGGGCAATTCTCATCGATGCTAAATGCCTCGATGGGTAAATCAATAAAAGGGTCGGCAGGATATGGCGTTACGGTTTCTAGGATTAAAGAAGATACCGAAACGCCATTTAAACTTGTCTTTGATCCGTCTCATCCCGATGCGAATGACGAAGGATATGTTTCGATGCCAAATGTTGATCCGCTGCGGGAAATGATTGACCTGATGTCCGCTACACGTTCTTATGAAGCAAACGTAACAGTGATTAATGCTAATAAATCAATGCTTATGAAAGCTCTTGAAATCGGCAAATAATGATACTGGAAGGATGTTACCTTAATGGCTATACAGTCTATTTTTAATCCTGTGCAATCAGCAGGAGTACTTAAAATGGAAAATCAAATGAAACCAACTCCAACACCATATGAAGCGCAACAAAGTTTCGGAACCTTTTTAAAAGATGCGATTCAAGAAGTTAATAATAAACAATCAGATTCAGATATGATGACGGAAAAATTAGTGCGTGGTGGCGATGTCGAACTTCATGATGTCATGATTACAGCACAAAAGGCGTCGATTGCGTTAAATGCAACGATGGAAGTTCGAAATAAAGTAATTGAAGCGTATCAAGAAGTCATCCGGATGCCTGTTTGAGTGTACGCGACATATAAGTTGTCCATTATTGAATTACGCAAGTTGACCGGGGGATTACAATGAATGAAAGATTGACGAAAATCAAGACGGATCTACAAACGTTTTGGTCGAGTCGTACAAAAATACAAAAAGGTACTTATATCGGATCCACTATCGCCGTTATTTTAATCGCTGCTTTCTTGACGTTCTTTCTATCAAGGACGGAATATGTGCCACTCTATTCGGAGGTGTCTCGGGCGGAAATCGGACGCATTAAAGAACAGCTTGATGCTCAAGGGGTTAAAAATAAAGTTGCACCAGGTGGGACATCGATACTAGTGCCGCGGGACAGCGTAGACTCTTTATTGGTGTCCCTTGCGGCAGAAGGTTTTCCAAACTCAGGAATGATTGATTACTCGTTCTTTGCAGAAAATGCAGGATTTGGAACGACGGACAATGAGTTCAATATGATTAAACTTGCTTCGATGCAAACTGAACTTGCGAACCTGATTAAAGGTATCGAAGGTGTAAAAGATGCAAAAGTAATGGTCACATTGCCAACAGAGAGTGTTTTTTTGAATGAGAGTACGCAACAGGCAAGTGCATCAATCATGTTGAAAACTGATGCGGGACACCAATTCACTGAACCACAGATTACTGCACTTTATAATCTAATATCGAAAAGTATACCGAATCTGTCGACTGATGATATTGTCATCATGAATCAGTACTCCGAGTATTTTGATTTGAAAGCTACAGATAATGCGTACGGACCTAGCATTACGGATCAAATGACGCTTAAAAAAACAATCGAACGTGATTTGCAACGCCAAGTACAGATGATGCTTGGAACAATGATGGGACAAGATAAAATTGTGGTCTCAGTCACAACTGATATTGACTTCCAACTTGAAAACAGGGAAGAGAATCTTGTACAGCCCGTCGACGAGGAGAGTATGGAAGGCATTGCACTTAGCGTACAGCGTCTTACTGAATCGTTTACAGGAAATGGGCCAGTTGCGGGTGGAACTCCTGCAGGAGAGGACCCTACAGATAATGGAACAGGCTACGTGGAAGGGTCCTTTTCAAACGGCGATTATGAAAAAATCGAAGAAACGGTTAACAATGAAGTGAACCGCATTCGTAAAGAAATTGTTGAAAGCCCTTATAAGATTCGTGATATCGGAATCCAAGTAATGGTTGAACCACCAACAGCAGATGATCCAACATCAATGCCACCGGGAATGCAAGATGATGTCCAGCGCATATTGGAAACAATCATTCGTACATCTATCGACAAAGAGGCTGCTGGTGCGCTGACGATGGCGGAATTGAATGACAAGATTGCTGTTTCCGTACAGCCTTTTAATGGGAAAACAGTTGACTTGTCTACACCGAAGTCCGCAATCCCATGGTGGATTTACGTGATTGGTGGGGTCCTACTTCTTATTATCGGTATTCTAGTGTTTATGTCCATTAGGAATCGCCGAAAAGCGGAAGAAATGGAAGAAGAATTGATTATGGAAGAACAGCTTGCAACATTTGACGTAGATGACATTAATAATGAACTTGAAACAGAAGGAACTGTCCGTAGGAAACAACTCGAGAAGATGGCAAAAGAGAAACCAGAAGAGTTTGCCAAACTATTGCGTACATGGATAGCCGAGGAATGACGGAGGGATGAACTGTGGTTAAGAAAGAAAAAGGGATGACAGGAAAACAAAAAGCAGCACTTCTGCTCATATCCCTCGGTCCGGAAGTGTCAGCAGCAATTTATAAGCACTTGAATGAAGACGAAATTGAGCGCCTAACGCTTGAAATTTCAGGTGTCAAAAAAGTTGAGGCAACCGTGAAAGAAGAAATTATCGAAGAGTTTCATCACATAGCACTTGCTCAGGATTATATCTCGCAAGGCGGTATAGGCTACGCGAAAACTGTACTTGAAAAAGCACTTGGTAAAGATCATGCGCAAGCAATTATCAACCGCTTAACATCTTCATTACAAGTGCGACCTTTCGATTTTGCTAGACGTGCTGATCCATCACAAATTTTGAATTTTATTCAAAACGAGCATCCGCAAACAATTGCGCTTATCTTGTCTTACTTAGAGGCAGAACAGGCTGGACTGATTTTATCGGCATTGCCACAGGAGATGCAGGCGGATATCGCGAGAAGAATTGCGACGATGGATTCAACTTCACCAGAGGTCATCAGTGAAATCGAAGCGGTACTTGAGAGAAAACTATCTTCAACCGTAACGCAAGATTACACGGAAACTGGCGGCGTCGATGCAGTTGTCGAAGTGCTTAATGGAGTCGACAGGACAACAGAGAAAACGATTCTTGATGCACTTGAAATTCAAGATCCCGAACTTGCAGAAGAAATTCGGAAACGCATGTTTGTCTTCGAGGATATTGTTACATTGGATAACCGTTCGATTCAACGTATTATCCGCGACTGTGAAAATGAAGATTTAATCCTCTCTCTGAAGGTTTCTAGCGAAGAAGTGAAAGAAGTCTTGTTCAGGAATATGTCCCAACGGATGGCGGAATCATTCCAAGAAGAGATCGAAGTCATGGGACCTGTTCGATTGAAAGATGTCGAAGATGCTCAATCTCGTATTGTGAGCACGATTCGCAGACTGGAAGAAACAGGTGAAATCATAATCGCTCGTGGTGGAGGAGATGACATCATTGTCTAACGTATTTCGTTCATTCAATACGATATTGGAGGATGGAGAAACGAAAGAAATCTCCATTCGGAGCCTTTACGTTTCGCAAGAAGTCGACGCGGAAGTGAGTTTGTCCTTAGAATCCATACTTGTTGAACGGGACCGCTTGTTGAAAGAAGCCAACACGATAAATGAGCAGGAAAAAGAGGCAATTGAACAACTGAGACAAACTGCCACTGAAGATATCTTATCGATGCAAGCAGCCTGGCAGAACGAAAAAACTGTACTTCAACAACAAGCATATGATGAAGGGTTTCAAGTCGGTTACGAAGAGGGGCGTAATAAGTCATTATCGGATATGGCAGCTTCTATTAGTACTGCAAATGAAACGACGGTGTTATCCTATGAAAATGCGCGTCAATATCTTGTGAGCCAAGAACGCATCATTCTCGATCTTGCAATGCTTTCTACAGAGCGGATTATTGGACAAGCACTTCAAGATGATAAGGAAGTTTATTTATCGGTTGTAAAAAGAGCCTTAAAAGAAACGCGTGAAATGAAAGAGATTAAGTTGTATGTTTCTCTAGATTACTTCGAACTTGTATCCGATAATCGTTCTGAATTGGCATCGATTTTCCCGCCGAATGTGCCATTCCTTATTTTTGCAAATGATGATTTTGAATCAAACGAGTGCTATATCGAAACAAATCATGGGCGGATTGTTGTCAGCATTGACGAACAGTTGAATGAACTAAGGGAGAAACTCATCGGTATCATGGAAAGTGGTGATTGACGATGAAAAAAGCAGAGGACTTAATTGCGGTCATTCCAAATATAAAGACTTTTAAAAAGCTTGGACGCGTTGTCCGCGTTGTTGGTTTGATGATTGAGTCACAAGGACCTGAAAGTTCAATCGGTGATGTCTGCCATATCCATTTAAATAATACAGGCAAGGCCGACTCGATTATTAAAGCAGAAGTTGTCGGATTTAAGGAAGAAATCGTCATTCTGATGCCTTACACAAATATCCGTGATATTTCTAGCGGTTGCCTTGTTGAAAGTTTGGGGAAACCGCTTGAAATCAAAGTAGGTATGAATTTAGTAGGGAAAGTGCTTGATTCGATGGGGAACCCAATCGATAACAGCATCCTTCCGAGAGGGTTGACGACTGTTCGGACAGAACAAGACCCTCCTAATGCCCTTACCCGTCCGCCAATCAGCGAAAAGCTTGCGGTGGGTGTCAAGGCGATTGATGGTATGTTGACAGTTGGAAAAGGTCAGCGTGTCGGAATTTTCGCGGGATCTGGTGTTGGAAAAAGTACGTTGCTTGGTATGATTGCTCGTAATACGACAGCCGATTTGAATGTCATAGCACTAATAGGCGAGCGTGGCCGTGAAGTCCGCGAATTCATCGAACGTGATCTTGGACCTGAAGGCATGAGTAGGTCGATTGTTGTTGCTACAACATCGGACCAACCTGCGCTTATGCGTATTAAAGGAGCGTTTACCGCAACAGCAATCGCTGAGTATTACAGAGACAAAGGCATGAACGTCATGCTTATGATGGACTCAGTAACACGGGTAGCGATGGCGCAGCGGGAAATAGGACTCGCTGTCGGAGAACCACCTGCTACGCGCGGTTATACCCCTTCTGTCTTTGCTATCTTACCAAAATTGCTGGAACGTACGGGCACCAATGAGAATGGATCCATTACGGCATTCTATACAGTACTTGTAGATGGCGATGATATGAATGAGCCAATTGCTGATGCAGTTCGAGGAATCCTGGACGGTCACATTGTACTCGATCGGACACTTGCGAACAAAGGACAATATCCTGCAATCAACGTATTGAAAAGCGTTAGCCGGCTTATGAACCATATTGCGGATCCAGAGCATGTCAAAGCAGCAGAAAGATTGCGCGAACTTTATTACACCTACAATAAATCCGAAGATCTGATTAATATCGGAGCCTATAAACGCGGGACATCTAAAGAAATTGATCAAGCAATTGAATTCGAACCACTTATTACAAACTTTTTAAAACAAGGTTTCAAAGATAATATTTCAATTGAGGACAGTATAGCTGAGCTCGTGTCACTCGGTGCGGGAGGCGGGAACGTATGAAGCCTTATAATTACCGTTTTGAAAAAGTACTGACTTTCCGTGAACAAGAAAAAACCGAAACTGAAGTGGAATTTAAAGGGTCAGTCGAGGCATTCGAAACAGTTGCCACTAAACTGTATGACTTGCTGAAAAAGAAAGAAGATACGCTCACCGAACAACAGGTCAAGATGGCGGTCGGTTTTTCGGTTAATGAAATTCATTACTATGCTCGATTCATTAGTAGCTTAGAGAAAAGAATAGCAGTGGTACAACAGCAAGTCGTGCAGGCTCGCTCGAAAATGAATTGGTACGAGAATAAGCTGTTGGAAAAGACGCTTGAAGTTCGAAAGTTTGAAAAGATGAAAGAAAAAGATCGTGAACATCATCGAGCTGAAATGGAACAGCTAGAAGCGATTCAGCTCGATGAATTGTCGACGTTGAAGTTCCGCAGAAGAGAAAATAGGTGATAATGTGGTGAAAAAGACTAAACAAACAGAACGAGTACCAAAGGTAGAACAAGAGGGGAAAAGTAGTGCCTTTCAAAAATTGTTACTTTGGGTACTAATTCCATTGTTATTCACAACGGCACTCGTTCTAATCATTGCGAAATTCGCAGATGTCAACGTATTCGACAAGGCGAAAGAGTTGACTGGTAATTTACCGTTCATCACTGAAAAGAAAGAAGAAGATCCTATAGCAGGTGATTTGGTCCTCGAAGAGAGGGTCGTGACGATGCAGGCGGAAATTCAAGAGAAAGAAGCCCAACTATTCAAGGTTCAGCAGGATCTCGATAAATCAGCTACTGAAAATGAAAAATTGCTAATTGAACAAGAGAAACTCCTTGACGAAATTGCGGTGCTAGTGCGCGATAAAGACGATTCCAAACGGAAATTTAGTGATATCGTAACGACATTTGAGCAAATGTCTGCAAAATCTTCTGCACCTGTCATTACGAAAATGAGTGATGCTGAAGCAATACGAATTTTGACGAACTTGAAATCGGATACACTTGCTTCGATTCTGGAAAAAATGTCGCCGGAAGATGCGGCGAAATATACGACGATGATGACCAAGTAATTGGGACTTTGTACAGCTGCTTTTGAAGGGAGGTGAATAAGTGAACATCGCATCATTACAAGCAATGGTTGGGATGAACGTGCAGGCTTCGTCGAATAATGTTCAGTCAGGTCAGCCAGCAACAAATTTATTTGGATCGGTTTTCAGCAGTATCGCTGGAAATGTCCAATTAGCTGTCGCTCCTGTACAGGAACTGACTGTCAGCGGGATAACCGATGAATCGATAATGGCGATTTTTAATGCAACTTCTATTGAAGAGCTTGGGACTGCTATTAAAGACTTAACAGATGGCGAAAGTAAACTAGATTCAATTTCTAATCTAGGTAATCTAGAAGAGCTTGCAAGTCTACTCAATCTTGAACCGAAACAACTGATTGAAAGCTTGCTTCAACTATTAGAACAAGCAGGTCTTGACGAAGAGGAATTGTCAGCAGTAGCCAATACGAATGACTTTTGGACGGTATTGAACGCCATTGATAAAGTGGCTCCACAGTTTTTCTCTCAATTGACAGATGCGCTTGAAGGGAAAGGCGAAATATCGAAACAACAGGCAATCGAATTATTGACGTTGCTTAAAACAGCAGAACTTACCGCGCCGAAAATCGATTTGCTTTTGAAGCAGGAACAGCAAGTATTTACACTACAAGGCTATCTTGCAACAACAGGTGAACGTTTCGAAAATGTCCTTAATTCTAGCAGTTCTGCGAAGAATGGCATGGTACAATTGATAGAGTCGAAAAACATAGTCCGATTTGTCGTTCCAGTAGATGCCGCTCGAACTTTGACAGATGATGGAACTATGGAAAAAGGTTCAGAATCATCGCCTAGCACGGTGAGTACCAAAGATGCATCGCAACAAGTTGTAAGTAGTGCATTAGGCACTGTTGTAGCAACTAAAGGTGAACTTACACTTACTGAAGTGGAAAATCGTACGAATGCACGAAATGAAGCCTTGATTAAAGAAATGCAAACTATTTTCAAACGTGCGAATTTCGGTCAAGCGGACGGAACGAACCGCCTTCTCATTAAACTGTATCCTGAACATCTGGGACAAGTTCGAATTGAATTGCTACAGGTAAATGGCATCATGACAGCACGGATTCTTGCATCCACCGCACTCGGTAAAGATATGTTAGAAAGTCAGTTGCATCAGCTAAGAAGCGCATTCCTTCAACAAAATCTGCAAGTAGAACGAATCGACGTTTCTCAAACATTGCAAGATACAACCAAAAACGATCGCGACCAAGCGTTTAATCAGCACTTCAGAAAAGAAGGACAAGAAACAGAAGAGCAACATGAACAAAACGATGAAGAAGAAATGACGTTTCAGGAGTATATGATTGATTTGGGGGTATAACGAATGGCAATTGAAGGACAAAAAGCGATTTCAGGAACGGATTATTTAGTCAATAAAAAGCGGGATGAGCGTAAAACTGGCGATGGAGTTATGGGTAAAGATGATTTCATGAAGTTACTCATCACCCAATTACAAAACCAGGACCCGACAAATCCGATGAAAGATAATGAGTTTATCGCACAAATGGCTCAGTTCTCAGCACTTGAACAGACGATGAACTTATCGAAGTCGTTTGAAAAGTTCGCGGAAGCACAAGGTCAATCACAACTCATTCAGTACAACAGTTTTGCCGGTAAAGAAGTCCGTTGGCATGAACTAAGAGTTGATGATAAAGGTAATTCGGTTGTAGGTGAAGATGGCAATCCTATCGTTGATGAAGGTACTAATCGTATCGTGTCTGTTAAGTATGACAATGGTTCTGTCAAATTCATTATGGATGACGGCAAAGAATTGACACCAGGTAATATTTCAGAAGTAATGTCTGGTTCAAGTGGAACGAACAGCCTTGTTGAAGCGAGCATGCTAATCGGCAAGAAAGTCGGCTATATCGACGGTGAAGAAGAGAAGATAGGTATAGTCGCTTCGGTTTCCAATAAAGATGGAAAACTGCAATATATCTTAGAAGACGGTACCCGCATTGACGGTAAAAACTTTACATCGATAAGCAAATAACAAAGAACGGAGCGATTGTATGGACAAACTAAACCTCCATCGTATTCCATCACAGCCGCTTATTCGTCAAGGACAGGCACTGGCATCAACACCAAGCCCAAAGCAATCGTTTCTCGAACATCTGAACAAAGCGGCGCAGCCTTCTGAACTTAAAATAAGCAAACACGCATCAGAGCGTTTGGCAGAAAGAAACATCCAGATAACGGATGCTGAGTGGGCACATGTCACTGAGAAGGTGAACGAGGCAAAGTTAAAGGGAATTAAAGAATCGCTCGTTTTGATGGACCAGGCAGCACTTATCGTAAGTGCAAAGAACTCTACAGTCATTACAGCGATGGATCGCATGGAAGCGAGAGATCAATTATTTACGAACATCGACGGCACAATTGTGCTTAGTTAAAATTCGGCAGGACCTTTATGGATGCCATAACCGCTGACTGATAGATGCGGTTACACTTTTTAAAATCGAAAGGGGAAAAATATAAATGTTACGTTCAATGTACTCAGGGATTTCAGGTCTACGAAACTTCCAAACAAAACTAGATGTAATTGGTAACAATATCGCAAACGTTAATACGTACGGATTTAAAAAAGGTCGTACGATTTTTAAAGACTTGATATCACAAACTGTAGCAGGCGCTTCGGCACCGGGCGATGCACGCGGTGGGGTCAACCCAAAACAAGTTGGACTTGGATCCCAAATTGCTGCGATTGACACGCTTCATACAGGTGGGTCTACACAATTTACAGGGAATACATTAGATCTTGCCGTTGCTGGAGATGGTTTTTTCCAAGTGATGCAAGGCAATGAAACTATGTATACAAGAGCAGGGAATTTTTACATGGATAGTAGTGGAGATCTAGTTGATGGTGACGGGAGATATGTGCAAGGTGAGTTAGGCAAGATTACGATACCTACTACGGCATCATCTATGTCAGTAGGTCAAGATGGTACTGTTTATTTTGTGGATCTACCACCAGGCGGTGCCGCTAAAATTGCAGCGGCAGAGGTTATATTTAATCCAATTGAAAAGAATTTTAAAGCTGCTGAAGTGGTTTTGAATACAGCTGAAGCTACTTTGAAAAAAGCTGAAACAGATGTGAAAAAAGCTCAAGCAGATGTGAAAAAAGCTGAAGCTTTGGTTCCAGCAGATGCGACTGCAGTGTCAGCAGCTAAAGCTGTGGAAGTCACAGCTTTAGCTGCTGAAGTCGCAGCTACAACTGCAGTAGGCGCAGCTACAACTACGTTAACACCACTTCGAGGACCATATAATACAGCTAAAGATGTTTTCGACAAGGTAATGTCAGACAATAAGGCAACTCTTCAAGAAGCAGGTCAAATTCAAATGGCAAAATTCTCAAACCCAGGTGGTCTTGAGAAAACAGGCGGTAACCTATTCAGAGAAACTGCGAACTCTGGTGAAGTATTAACTGGTGTTGCACTTCAACAAGGTTTTGGAAAAGTAGAATCTGGTTTCCTAGAAATGTCCAACGTCGACCTAGCTGAAGAATTCACAGAAATGATTGTCGCACAACGTGGTTTCCAAGCAAACACGCGGATTATCACAACATCCGATGAAATCCTACAAGAACTTGTTAACTTGAAACGATAACTAATCACAACACAGGTAATCTAACATAGCTTCACTAGAAAAGGAGGGTCGGGCCGGCTCTGTGCCCGGCCCCTTACATATGATACGAGTTACGCGTCTAAATAAAACCGAATTTACATTGAACGCGCTGTACATAGAGAAAGTCGAGTCATTTCCTGATACGACGATTACTCTTACGACAGGAACGAAATATGTTGTCCTTGATACGGCTGTCGAGGTGAATAGCCGTATTATCAAGTTTTATAAGGCGGTCCAGTTATTATCAAATCCGCATATTTGGAGTGAAGAAGATGAAGAATAAAGTGCTGTCGGTATCTCTTATTATACTAGTTTGTATCACACTTATCGGCGCAGTTATACTCATTCTCGTTATGCAGCTGAATAAAGGTGATGAAGTAAAAGAGCCAACAATTGATGAGATTATCGAATCATCAGTTGATATAGAAGAAATTACGACAAACCTTGGCAATCAACAATTTGTACGACTCACTTTGAAAATCCAGACAGATAATAAGTTGGCTGGAGAAGAACTTGCAAAAAGGGACTTCCAAGTGAAAAATATTGTTATCCAAGAACTTTCCGAGATGACGTCGAAAGACCTTGAAGGGAAAGCGGGAAAAAAGGCATTTGAGGATGCCTTGAAAGCACATCTCAACCCACTAATGCAAAATGGGGAAGTTCAAAAAGTCTATATCGTATCTTACATTATTCAATAACTAGTCAAGTTGAACAAATGAATAGCCATATTACTATATAAACTGGGCGAGAGGCATCCCCTAGCGCAGCTACGGATTCAATTGAATTCTTTATCTCAAACTATATAGTTAAGTAGTTACACTAGAGTCTGATAGCGGGAGGTGACCATATAATGGCCGGGGATATATTATCCCAAAGTGAGATCGACGCATTATTATCTGCGATTTCAACAGGGGAAATGTCTGCAGAAGACATGAAAAAAGAAGATGAGACACGGAAAGTAAAAGTGTATGATTTTAAACGTGCCCTTCGATTTTCTAAAGATCAGATTCGCAGTTTAACGAGAATTCATGAGAACTTTGCAAGACTATTAACAACGTATTTTTCAGCACAACTACGAACGTATGTCCAAATTAGTGTTGCATCGGTTGATCAGATTCCGTTCGAGGAATTTATACGGTCAATTCCGAATATGACCTTAATTAATATTTTTGAAGTTCCACCGTTAGACGGTAATATCCTGATGGAAGTAAATCCGAATATTGCTTATACGATGCTCGATCGAATGATGGGTGGGGTTGGAGAAAGCCCGGGAAAAGTCGATAATCTGACTGAAATTGAATTGAAGATTATGACAAACTTATTTGAACGTTCATTTGACAATTTACGCGAGGCATGGTCTGGAATTATTGATATTGACCCATTCCTAACCGAGATTGAAGTCAATCCTCAATTCCTTCAAATGATATCGCCGAATGAAACGGTCGTCGTTATCTCTTTCAATATTATCATCGGAGAATCTAGTGGAATGATCAATATCTGTATTCCACACGTCGTTCTTGAACCAATCGTTCCGAACTTATCGGTACGTTATTGGATGCAGACCAACAAGAAAGAGCCTACGACAGAGCAAAGTATGGTTATTGAAAAACGTTTAAAACAAGCTCCTTTGTCTGTTGTCGCGGAACTTGGCAATGCAGAGATGACAATTGAGGATTTCCTCTACCTTCAAGCGGGGGATGTCGTAAAGCTAGACCGTAAAATTGATGATCCACTTGTTATAAACATTGGTGGTATTCCTAAATTCACGGCGCAGCCAGGGCAATTGAAAAATAAGATGGCTGTTCAGATAATAGATACAAAGATCGGAGGGGATGAAGATGATGAGTGATAATATCCTTTCGCAGGAAGAAATTGAAGCATTACTTCGTGGGGAGCCTTTGTCGACCGATGAGCCTAAGGACTCCGCCACTAAGGGAATAATTACTGCAGATTATTTAGACGATATGGAAAAAGATGCGCTTGGTGAAATTGGCAATATCTCTTTCGGTAGTTCTGCAACAGCATTATCTGCATTGCTCGGACAGAAAGTTGAAATAACGACGCCGACTATATCGGTTGTGGATAAAGAAGCTTTAGAAGTAGAATTCATTCATCCATATGTGGCCATTAAGGTAGACTATACAGTGGGTCTTAGTGGTATGAACTTACTTGTTATAAAACAAAGCGATGCAGCGATCATTGCGGATCTTATGTTAGGCGGCAATGGTTTAAATCCAAATACAGACCTTGGTGAAATCCATTTGAGTGCGGTCCAAGAGGCGATGAATCAAATGATGGGTTCTGCGGCGACTTCGATGTCGACATTGTTCAATAAAAAAGTCGACATTTCACCGCCAACAATCGACTTGATGGACGTTCTTGAAGACCAAGGACGAGATCTTATACCCGAAGATGATTTAATGATTAAAGTATCGTTTGCACTTAAAGTAGGCGACCTGATCGATTCAAACATTATGCAATTAGTTCCACTAGGATTTGGGAAGAAATTAGTTGCCTCTCTCATGGGTGGTGATGCAGAAGAGGAAACTGCGGCAGTTGCCGAGATGACTCGACCAACAGAACAGCAATCCACTCCAATCCAACAGCCTGCACATCAACAACAAGTGCAGCAACAGTCGTACGAACAAAATGATTATGACCATGGTAAGCAGCAACCGTCATATGACACACAATACGAACAGCCAGCACCGCAACAGCAGATGCAAATGCGTCCGCAACAACCGCAGGTACAAGTTCAACAGGCACAGTTTGCCAACTTTGAAAGTCCATCTTTAAATAAGTCAGAGTCCAATAACTTGAACATGCTCCTTGATATACCTTTACAAGTAACGGTCGAACTTGGCAGAACAAAGCGTTCGGTTAAGGAGATTTTGGAAATGTCGAGCGGTTCCATTATTGAATTGGACAAACTTGCGGGAGAACCGGTTGATATATTAGTAAACAACCGCCATATCGCAAAAGGGGAAGTTGTCGTTATCGACGAAAACTTCGGGGTACGAATCACAGATATTCTAAGCCAAGCGGAACGTTTAAATAATTTAAGATAATTTAACGGGGGTAATGATAATGAGTAGACGTATATTAATAGTAGACGATGCAGCTTTCATGCGAATGATGATAAAAGATATTTTGACAAAAAACAATTTCGAAGTGGTTGGTGAAGCAGCAGACGGTGTACAAGCTATTGAAAAGTATTTCGATTTAAAACCTGATCTAGTCACAATGGACATTACAATGCCTGAAATGGATGGTATTGCAGCTTTAAAAGCAATAAAAGAAAAAGATCCTGCGGCAAAAATCATCATGTGTTCAGCAATGGGGCAGCAGGCAATGGTAATCGATGCGATTCAAGCTGGTGCAAAAGACTTTATTGTCAAACCATTCCAGGCAGATCGTGTTGTTGAAGCAATCGAAAAAGCATTAGGATAATCGAAGGATGAAATTAACGATTGTACAAAAATTCTTGTCAGCTTTTATTCTACTTATCTTCCTAGCAACCCAATTGCCATACGTATCCGTCCACGCAGACACCGACACTGATCCGAATAAACCGGTGTCCGAATTATTTAACAAAGAACCGGAAAAGGGTACCAGTACGGACACCGATGAGGACGCTATAACACCGCCCGCTGAAGATCTTACTCCGGACAAGGCGGATGTCGGTTCCTCCGCGGGGGACTACATAAAAACGTTATTCGCTTTAGTGTTTGTCCTTGGATTATTATTTGGTCTATTGAAGTTCGTTAATCGGAAAAATAAGCTCTACGATAAAAATCGACTTATGAAAAACATGGGTGGTATTTCGCTAGGACAGCATAAATCGATTCAACTGGTCGTCATAGGCGAATCCTATTACCTTATCGGGGTCGGAGACGATATCCGATTGTTAAAAGAAATTACGGATCCCGATGAAATTGACAAACTAGTTGAATTCTACGCAGGTGATAATAGTACGGAGATAGTATCCGGTATGCTCAATCGGATTCTTGCTAAAGTATCGGGTAAATCGAAGAGTGACTCGAGTGTGAAAACGGAAGAATCACCCGATTTCAGTACTGTTTTCCAATCAAGGCTTGAGGAGATGAAAGAAGAGAGAAAACGGCATATCAGCCGGTTGACAGAAAAGGAGCGCAACCGCGATGAATGATATTGCTCAGTTTTTTTCAGACAGTGATCCGTCAAATGTATCGACATCTATCAAAATGATGCTACTTCTGACTGTCTTGTCCTTAGCGCCAGCTATTCTAATTTTAATGACTTCTTTTGCAAGGATTGTCATTGTTCTGTCATTCGTCAGAACGGCACTTGCAACGCAACAAATGCCTCCAAACCAGGTAATTGTTGGACTAGCACTGTTCCTGACGTTTTTCATCATGGCTCCAACGTTTCAGCAAGTGAATGATCAGGCTCTTACTCCGCTATTTGCGGACGAGATTTCGCTTGAAGAAGCTTATGAAAAGGGAAGTATCCCACTTAAAGAATTTATGAGTAAGCATACTCGGCAGAAGGATTTGGAGTTATTCCTTCGCTACAATAAAGCGGATCGACCTGAATCACTTGAAGACATTTCACTGACAATGTTAGTTCCTGCGTTTGCTTTGAGTGAAATTAAAACTGCATTCCAAATGGGTTTTATGATCTTCATACCATTTTTAGTTATCGATATGATTGTAGCGAGTATCCTTATGTCGATGGGGATGATGATGTTACCACCAGTCATGATCTCGTTACCGTTTAAAATATTGCTATTCGTCCTTGTTGACGGATGGTATCTCATTATCAAATCATTGTTGCAAAGTTTTTAGGAGGGGTTTTGAATGACACAGGAATTAGTCATAGAGATAGCTGAGCGTGCAATCTGGATCATTCTTTTAACTTCAGGCCCACTCCTTATTCTTGCACTAGTGTCGGGACTTGCCGTCAGTATATTTCAGGCAACAACACAGATTCAAGAACAGACACTAGCGTTCGTGCCAAAGATTGTTGCTGTTCTAGTAGGGATTGTCATTTTCGGTCCATGGATGCTAGCAAGGGTTACAACGTTTTCAGCGGATATCTTTGAGAATCTTGGACGGTATATAGGGTGATTAAATGGAAGAACTAGTCCCTTCATTAGCTGCATACTTACTTATCCTGACTCGAGTTACTGCATTTTTTGTTACACTGCCACTATTTTCTTATCGTGCAATACCGTCTACTCAGCGTATCATATTTGGTGCTTTGCTTGCGTGGGCGATGGTCTATACAGTGGACATGCCTGTACTGGAGATTAATGGTGCGTATCTATTGTTAGTAGTGAAAGAGGCAATGACAGGATTATTCATTGGAATCATCGCGTTCATCGTTATGTCTGCCATTCAAATCGCTGGCGGTTTTATCGATTTTCAAATGGGATTTGCAATTGCGAACGTTATTGATCCGCAAACTGGAGCGCAATCTCCACTTCTTGGTCAATTTTTTAACTCGTTGGCCATTCTATTATTACTGGCGTTAAACGGCCATCATATGCTCTTGGATGGTATTTTTTATAGCTACCAATTCATCCCGGCAGATCAACTTTGGCCGGCCTTTGGTCAAGAGGGAATGGTTGATTTTGTCATTCGGACTTTTGCAACCTCGTTTGCAATCGCCTTTCAAATGTCGATTCCAATCGTCGCAACATTATTCCTCGTCGATTTAGCACTTGGAATCACTGCAAGAGCAGTGCCACAATTAAATATTTTCGTTGTAGGTTTCCCAATCAAGATTGGGGTTAGTTTCATCGTTCTGTTCATTATGATGGGTGTAATGGTTCAAATGATGAAGAAATTATTTGAAGTAATGATTATTAGTATGAGGGACTTGATGTTAATTCTTGGAGGTGGCTAGTATGATGTTGCGGCTAGATCTGCAATTCTTCGCAGGGGAAAAGACCGAAAAAGCCACTCCTAAAAAACGTCAAGATTCTCGAAAAAAAGGCCAGGTTTTAAAAAGCCAGGATGTTACAAGTGCAATCCTGCTACTTGCCGTGTTCCTTTTCCTGTTTTTTGCCGCAGGATTTATGAGGGACCGCTTTTTCGTGTTTTTCCATCAGGCATTCACTGAATATATACCTATATCTAATCTAGATGAGGATCAGGCAATGCTCATTTATGGAGATGTCTTAATCCAAATGGCATTTCTTTTATTACCCGTCATGCTCATTGCGGTAGTTGCAGGGGTGGCAGGGAATCTATTTCAGTTCGGTTTGCTTCTTACTGCTGAACCATTGAAAATGGATTTGAAGAAAATAGATCCAATTAAAGGACTTAAGCGAATTTTTTCAATCCGTGCCATTATTGAATTAATGAAGTCCGTACTAAAAATTTCATTTATCGGAACAACTACAACACTTATCCTCATGTCGAATATCGATAAAGTACTAGGACTGGCATTTAAAAGCCCCTGGGACATATTAACGACGGTCGGGCAACTTGCCGCATTGATGGGAATAACGGCAGCATTTGTTTTGTTATTCATATCAATTCTTGACTTTATGTATCAAAAATATGACTATGAAAAAAATCTCCGAATGTCCAAACAGGATATTAAGGATGAATATAAAAACTCTGAAGGCGATCCCCTTATAAAATCTAAGATCAAGCAGCGCCAACGCGAAATGTCGATGCGACGTATGATGCAGGAAGTGCCCAATGCAGATGTCGTCATCACTAATCCGACCCATTATGCAATTGCACTGAAGTATAAGGATGGGGATATGGATGCGCCCATCGTTGTTGCAAAAGGTGTCGATTTCGTCGCTCAAAAGATTAAATTGATTGCCACTGAAAATAACATTGTCATGGTAGAAAACAGGCCACTCGCCAGAGCGCTCTATGACGATGTTGAAATTGGTGGAAGGATTCCTGAAGAGTTCTTCAAAGCAATAGCTGAAATACTCGCGTATGTATACAGAATTCAACGTAAAATTTGATTTGGGCAATAAGGAAGGATGTAGTTCAATTCCTCCCCTCTGTTGACAAAAGCCTCGGACGTACAGGACGCAAATACACTGAGGCGTATTTGATTAAATAATAGAAAGTAGGGATGACATGCAATTCAGAGATATAGGAGTACTCGCCTCGGTAATCATGATCGTTGCGATGCTTGTCATCCCGCTTCCACCATGGCTTTTAAGTTTCTTGATAATTATAAATATTACACTTGGACTTTTAGTTCTTTTAACTGCCATGAACATGCAGGAAGCGTTACAGTTTTCAATTTTTCCTACCTTATTACTTTTGCTTACACTTTTCCGTTTGGGCCTTAACGTTTCAACGACGCGGGCAATCTTGTCAAACGGAGATGCGGGTGGAGTTGTTGAAACGTTCGGTACCTTTGTTACGGGAGGGAATATCGTTGTCGGTCTCGTTATCTTCGTAATTCTTGTCATTATTCAGTTTATCGTCATTACAAAAGGTGCGGAGCGGGTTTCAGAAGTAGCAGCCCGTTTCACGCTCGATGCAATGCCAGGAAAACAGATGAGTATCGATGCTGACTTGAATGCCGGTATGATTTCTGAAACAGAAGCACGTACAAGACGTGAAAAAGTCAGTAATGAAGCCGACTTTTACGGAGCAATGGATGGGGCAACAAAGTTCGTTAAAGGAGACGCAATTGCCGGTATTATTATCGTTATTATCAACTTACTTGTTGGGATGATAATAGGGGTAGCTCAAATGGGTCTGCCATTCGCAGAAGCTGCGATCCTCTTCTCGCAATTGACGGTCGGTGACGGTATCGTTTCACAAATACCAGCCCTCCTTATCTCAACTGCAACAGGTATTGTTGTTACACGTGCCGCGTCAAAAGGGAACTTGGGGTCTGATATAACAAATCAGCTTCTTGGACAGCCCAAACTTCTTTACGTCGCAGCTGTAACAGTGTTGTTACTTGGTCTTGCTACTCCTATTAATGACATATTTACACTTCCGATTGCAATTACACTTGCCGTCGCGGCCTATATAATGTCTAAGAAGGAAGTAGAAGATCCTAAGGAACTGTTGGAGATGGAAGAAGATGTTGAAACGGAAGGTCTTAAAAGTCCAGAGAATGTCGTCAATCTACTTAATGTAGATCCAATCGAATTCGAGTTTGGCTATGGGCTCATCCCGCTAGTTGACGCGACGCAGGGGGGGGATTTACTCGACCGTGTCGTCATGATTCGTAGGCAGCTTGCAATTGAGCTTGGTCTTGTTATTCCGGTTGTTCGTATTAGGGATAACATCCAGTTACAACCAAATGAGTATAGAATTAAGATTAAGGGAAGTGAATTAGCAAGAGGGGAATTACTTCTCGATCACTACCTAGCGATGAGTCCGGGTGGAGATGATTCGGTTGAAGGGATTGATACAATCGAGCCATCCTTCGGACTTCCAGCCAAATGGATAACGGAAGATGTTAAAGAAGATGCAGAGATTCTCGGTTATACGGTTGTTGACCCGCCGAGTGTTGTTTCAACGCATTTGACAGAAGTCATTCGTGCGAATGCTGCGGATTTGATTGGCCGTCAAGAAACAAAACAACTTGTCGATCATGTGCGTGAAACATTCCCGATTCTTGTCGACGAGCTCACGCCTACACCGTTATCGATTGGTGAAATTCAAAAAGTACTTGCGAAGTTGTTGAACGAACATGTTTCGGTACGGAACTTGCCAATCATCTTTGAAACACTTGCGGATTATTCGAAATATACATCAGATGTTGATGTCTTAACAGAGTATGCTAGACAGGCTCTTGCAAGGCAAATTACAAATCAGTATGCATCGGCTGGGCAATCGCTTAAAGTGTTAACCGTCTCTGGCAAAGTTGAAAAAATGATTGCAGATAGTATCCAGCAAACGGAACAAGGTAATTATTTATCACTCGACCCACAACATTCCCAGGAAATCCTCGAGTCGATTGCTGGTGAAGTAGAACGTGTCGCATTGATGGATCAATCGCCGGTCGTTCTCTGTACGCCAGCAATCCGCATGTATTTGAGGCAAATAACGGAACGATACTTCCCTCAAATTCCAGTATTATCTTACAATGAACTTGAAGCTTCAATTGAAGTCCAAAGTGTTGGGGTGGTGGATATCTGATGAAAATGAAAAAATATACAGCGGAAACAATGGTAGAAGCCATGAAAAAAGTTCGTATGGACTTTGGGGATGATGCACTCATCCTTAGTTCAAATGTCGTTAAATCTAAAGGGTTTCTAGGCCTGTTTAAAAAGAAATCTGTGGAAGTTGTTGCGGGTTTTGATGAACCGGTTTTGAAAATAGAAGAAATTGTTCTTCCACCTACTTCATTGCACGCTGAAAAAGGTGACGATACGTCCGCGGCATTAAAAAAAGAAATGAGCGAAATGAAAAAGATGTTGAAGGATATGCAGCAAGCCGCTACTCATTCCCGTTTTCCGGATGAAGTGAAACCGTTACTTACCCATCTAGAAAAACAGGGATTGTCCACAAATATTATCACTGAGTTGGGTGAGGATCTTTACGATAGGATGAAAGCGGAGAAAAAAGATTTCACAAATGAAGAACAACTACTCATCGTAAAACAACTTCTTGAACGGCAAATCGGTGAATTGCCGTTCGGGGGCATTTCTTTCAATAAAAAGTTCATTAATGTTCTTGGACCAACAGGGGTTGGAAAGACCACAACCATTGCTAAAATTGCTGCAAGGGCACTTCTTGAAAAGAAGAAGAAGATCGGTTTTATCACCACTGACACGTACCGAATTGCAGCAATTGAACAGCTACGTACATATGCGAACTTGTTACAAGCTCCTGTAGAGATTGCATATAACAGCAAGGATTTCGAACAAGCAATCGAAAAATTGGCTGACCGTGACCTGATATTTATTGATACGGCAGGTCGAAATTACAAAGAGGCTAAATTCGTAGAAGATTTGACACGATTAATCGATTTTTCGCTTGATATGGAATCGTATCTTGTTCTTTCAATGACGTCTAAAGAGGAAGACATGCGGGCAATTATTGAACAGTTCAAGTCATTTTCGGTTGAAAAGTTCATCTTCACGAAAATGGATGAAACCGGTTCAATTGGTCCGATGTTTAATCTTATGAAGGACTATGGTATTGGAACCGCGTATTACACGGATGGTCAGGAAGTGCCGGAAGATATTACCGAGGCAGATAGTACGAAACTGATTTCATTGTTAGTAAAGGGTGCTCATGATGCGTGATCAGGCGGAAACACTTAGGCTCAAGATGCTGAAGTCCCAAGGTAAACTGTCAAAATCGATTGCCATTGTCAGTGGTAAAGGGGGTGTTGGGAAATCGAATTTCTCAACAAATTTCGCCCATGCGCTTTTAGCTAAAGGTAAAAAAGTAATTATCATTGATATGGACATTGGAATGGGCAACATCCACATTCTTCTTGGTATGGCACCGCGGAATAGTTTGACAGACTATTTACTTAATAAGGTAGAAATTGATGAAGTGGTAAATGAAGCGCCGGGAGGTTTGTCGTTCATTTCTGGGGGTTCTGGGCTGGATATGGTGATGGAATGGTCAGCAGCTATGTTCGATAGGCTAATCCAAGCGTTTGAATATTTACAACAAAAATATGATTTTATCTTGTTTGATATGGGAGCGGGGGCAACGCAACGTTCAATCGAATTGATTGTCGCTGTCGATGAAATTATTGTCATTTCGACAACTGAACCAACATCCATCACGGATGCCTATTCCATGATGAAATTTATTTGTTTGCAAGATCCCGATAAGGTATTCAGCATCGTCAGTAACCGTGTTTCAAAGGGGGATGATGGCAATGATGCTGTAACGAGACTTCAATATGCTATGCGTAAGTTCTTAGGGAAAGAGACTAAGATTCTTGGCTTCCTACCTGAAGATCCTGTAGTTCATAAGGCTGTACTTGCACAGGAGCCATTTTTACTGCTATATCCCAAAGCTCCTATATCCCAAAGAATGATGGCAATTGCAGAGTCGTTTGTTAGTCCAAGTTCTGAAGAGGGGTTCAAACAAGGAGAAGGATTCCTCGGTAAAATGAGAAGTATATTTGCGAAAGGGCGTGGATGATTTGAATACAGGCAATCGTAAGAAAGTGTTGGTTGTGGATGATTCGGCATTTATGCGTAAGCTTATATCTGACTTCCTGTCGGGCCATCCGGAAATTGAAGTAATAGGAACTGCACGCAATGGTAAAGAGGCCGTCGAAAAAGTAGAAACTTTGAAGCCGGACGTTGTGACCATGGATATTGAAATGCCAATTATGGATGGTCTCGAAGCGTTAAAAGAAATTATGTCACGCAATCCATTGCCGATTGTCATGTTGTCGAGCACAACAAAAATGGGTGCGGAGAACACCATGCTCGCTATGGAATACGGTGCAGTTGACTTCGTTGCGAAACCGGGTGGGGCAATATCCTTGAATCTTCACGAAGTGAAGGAAGAAATTCTAGGAAAAGTCATTGCCGCTTCAGAGGTACGGCTGGCTACGCTGACAAGAAAAATTACGGGGCGACGTTTGACACAGGTGATTAGTTCAAACCCAGTTACTAAACCGGTTGGAAAAGTTGCTGAAATACCTACCTTTATCCCTAGTCGGAGTCAGTTAACGAATGCGTCCAAAAATAAGATTCCCAAAACAGGCAAAACATTTGTTATAATAGGCACATCGACAGGGGGGCCTAGGGCACTGCAAGAAGTGCTGACGGGTATACCCGCATTAATCGGTGTTCCAATTCTAGTTGTTCAACATATGCCTCCAGGTTTTACAAAATCCCTTGCAGATAGACTGGACGGTCTTTGTGATATTCATGTAAAAGAAGCAGAAGATGGCGAGTTGCTTGAAAATGGTACAGCCTATATTGCACCGGGTGGCAAACATCTTAAAATGATGAAAAAAGGCATGTTCTATTATGTTCGGCTAGATGCAGTGGATCCTCCACGTGCGGGACATCGCCCATCCGTTGATGTTCTGTTGGAGTCAGCTGCCGAGAATACAGAGTTGAACTTTTTGACCGTTATCATGACAGGCATGGGGTATGACGGGAAAAACGGTATGGAAGTGTTACGAAAAAATGGTAAAACAATTACTATTGCAGAATCGGCAAAGACATCAGTCGTATATGGCATGCCAAAAGCAATAAAAGAAGCTGGTTTTGCCGATGAGGTCGTTGACTTACACGATATTTCAGAATCGATTATTGGCATTATAAAGTCTTGAAGGAGGCGTCACAATGGATACAAATCAATACTTGGAAATGTTTATAGATGAGAGTAAGGAGCATCTACAAGCATGCAACGAACATCTGTTGGAACTCGAGAAAAACCCGCTAGATCTTGCCATTGTAAATGAAGTATTCCGGTCCGCTCATACGTTGAAAGGGATGTCGGCAACAATGGGATATGAAGACATAGCCGATCTTACACATATGATGGAAAATGTATTGGACGCAATCCGTAATTCGAAAATTCGTGTTACAGCTGAAATTTTGGATGTCGTATTTCAAGCTGTCGATTACCTTGAAGAGATGGTGATGGATATCGCCTCAGGTGGAACCGGTAAGAAGGATGTAACCAAACTTGTTGAATCATTGAACAGGATTGAAGTTGGTGGGGCGGTGGTAGCTGAAACTGCAGCAGCTGTTGTACTAGAAGATAAAGTTAGCCATGAAGATTCACTTCGTTATGATGGGTACGAAATGACTGTCCTTAGTCAATCATTTGAGCAAGGATTTAGCGCATTTGAAATTAATGTGAAACTACGAGAAGATTGTTTATTGAAAGCAGCAAGAGTGTATATGGTATTTGAAATACTGGAAAAGTCCGGTGAAATCATTAAATCTGAGCCCAAAGTAGAACGGCTAGAAAATGAAGACTTTAACGAAACGTTTACAGTGGCGCTTATTACAAAAGAAGATGCGGATGTTTTGAAAGCCAAAGTATTAAAAGTGTCCGAAATTGAAAGCGTGACTGTCATACCTGTTACAACTGATTATTTGATGCGTGATACAGATGAAGAGTCCGCTAAAGAGTCAGAATCGATTACGCCTACTACTATAGATGCAGATGCTAAAAAAGGTAAACGCAACTCAGGCGTACAATCCGGTAATAAAACAATTCGTGTGAATATTGATAGACTCGATGTTCTCATGAATCTTTTCGAAGAGCTGATCATTGATCGGGGAAGACTTCAATCAATTGCAAGTGAAATCCATAACCCAGAATTGAATGAAACGGTCGAACGGATTACACGTGTATCTGGTGACTTGCAAAACATCATCTTGAACATGCGCATGATACCGGTTGAGACTGTATTCAATCGTTTCCCTAAAATGGTCAGGCAGTTGGCACGTGATCTTAACAAGAAAGTTGAACTCGAAATCATAGGAGCTGAAACTGAACTTGATCGAACAGTTATTGACGAAATCGGGGATCCGCTTGTTCACTTGATTCGTAATGCACTGGATCATGGTATCGAAAGTCCGGCTGAGCGTGTTGCCAAAGGGAAGCCTGAAGAAGGTACTGTAACTTTACGTGCTTATCATTCAGGTAATCATGTATTTATAGAGCTTGAAGACGATGGAGCCGGTGTCAATCGTGAACGTGTACTTGCGAAAGCAATTAAAAGTGGCATTGTAACAAAAGAGACAGCTGAAACACTGACGGACCGTCAAGTAGCTGAACTCATTCTGGCATCTGGATTCTCGACAGCTGAAAAAATTTCGGATGTATCTGGACGCGGTGTAGGGTTAGATGTCGTGAAAAATACCATTGAATCGCTCGGCGGGTTTATGTCAATTGAATCGAAAGAAGGACAAGGTTCCTTATTCCAAGTTCAACTTCCATTAACCTTATCAATCATTTCCGTTATGCTAGTAGAATTGAAAAAAGAAGTGTTTGCAATTCCTTTGTCATCAATCATTGAGACGGCTATCATTCAGACTTCTGAAATTATGAATGCGCATAACCAACAAGTTATCGATTTCCGTGGCAATATCATACCACTATTAAATTTGACGGAAATTTTCGAAATACCAGAACAAAATGGTGAGTTGGATGGCTATCAGTCTGTAGTTATTGTCCGTAAAGGCGAAAGATTAGCGGGACTGGTTGTCGATTCATTCATTGGGCAACAGGAAATTGTGTTGAAATCGCTTGGTAATTATTTGCAAAGTGTATTCGCGATATCCGGTGCAACGATTCTTGGAAATGGACAAGTTGCACTCATTGTCGATTGCAACGCATTGATTAAATAAGCGGGGGTGAAAAATATGACTGATAAACTCAATCAAAAAGAAATGAAAGTAATTGTTTTTCAATTGTTGGATATGGAATATGCCATCAGTGTCGATATCGTTCAGTCAATCGAAAAAGTGCTTTCGATTACCCGGGTTCCCAAAACGCCAGCTTATGTTAAAGGAGTTATTAACCTTAGAGGGATCGTTACGCCAATTGTCGACTTACGTGAGCGGTTTGGTCTCGCATCAAAAGAGATGGATGATAGTACAAGAATAATAATTGTCACTTTAGATGAATATGATGTAGGGCTGATTGTAGATGCTGCGAATGATGTACTCGACATTCCAGTTAATGCAATCGAACCACAACCAGAAGTCGTCGGTACTATAGAGTCAGACTTCATATCCGGCGTCGCTAAAGTGGAAAAACATCTTCTTGTTATGCTGAATCTAGATAAAGTTCTTGAGCCCGTGAAGCGGGGGGCATCAGATGAATTCTGATAATAAAATTACGGACATGCATCTTGATGTCTTGAAAGAAGTGGGGAATATTGGAGCGGCACACGCGGCAACTTCATTGTCACAACTGCTTAACCGTAAAATTGATATGCATGTTCCGAATGTCAAACTAGTGTCATTTGATGAGATGTTTGACCTTGCCGGTGGTGCTGAAACAATAGTAGCTGGAATCTTCCTCCGGATTGAGGGAGATTTGTCCGGCAGTATGTTTTTTGTACTACCCGTGGAATCAGCAAATCACTTCATTAGAAGATTAATTGAGGACGAGACATTCGATTTTGCCTCTCCTAATCTTCTTGAAATAGGAATTTCCGCCATGCAAGAACTTGGCAATATTCTTTCAGGTTCATATTTGTCCGCACTGTCCGATTTTACGGGCTTGAAAATTTATCCTACAGTACCTTCGTTAAGTGTCGATATGGTTGGTGCAATCGTCAGTTTCGGGCTTATTGAAATCTCTCATTATAGCGATGAAGTCATCGTTATTGACACGCAGATTCGTGAGGAAGGTGAGGAAGGAATTTCAAGTGTAAACGGTCACTTTTTCCTGCTTCCGGACCCCCCATCTTACGTTACTATTTTCCGTTCACTAGGTGTAATGTGAGATGATGATTTTGAACGAGGTAATTCGGGTAGGAATCGCGGATATGAATATCGTCAAGGAACCGATGACAATTAGAACTTCAGGTTTGGGTTCATGTGTCGGAATTGTACTCTACGATGAGCGTAAAAAGATTGCGGGAATGGTACATATCATGCTTCCGGATTCCAGTCTTGGTAAATCGGATCGCATTAATGTCGCTAAGTTTGCGGATACCGGCATTTACGCGTTGATGGAATTGCTCAAGGCGGAAGGTGTCAGACCTATGGCTTTGAAGGCGAAAATTGCGGGTGGTTCACAAATGTTTCAATTCGGTTCAAGCGACACGATTCGCATTGGTCCGCGAAACGTTGAAGCCGTTAAACAAGAATTGAAACGATTGTCTATCCCAATTATTGCTGAAGACACAGGGGGCTCGAGCGGCCGTACAATTGAATTTAATCCTAGAGAATCAATGCTTAACATCCGAACAGTAAATTTAGGAACGAAGGAAATTTGAAGATAGAGCGGATGAATTCTTCCGCTGGATAATTAAGCATGGTGGCTGATTAGTTCAGTCGCCTTTTTTGCACCGAGAAACTATAAATCTCTTGGTCTATGGATAACCAGTGGAAAGTGCTAGTTTACGTCCAGTCCCCAGCGTCTAGAGGGCCGGTTCATAAAACGCCTTTGAACAGGCACTTGCGCATTTTTTCTGTTTCTTTGCTATAATATGAGTAACTATGACGGAATCACCATGGAAAGTGAGGGATTCGATGTCGAAACAGGATTTGATGGAGGAAGCCGTATGTTGGGACCTGTGGATTCGTAATCGTGATCCCGAAGCAGGAGACATACTTGTCCGTAAGTACACGCCGCTTGTCAGCTATCATGTGCAACGGATTAGCTCTGGATTGCCCCGTAACGTTTCTCGTGACGACATAATGAGTCTAGGACTTCACGGTCTATTTGATGCGTTGACGAAATTCGATCCAGGCAGGGATTTAAAATTTGATACGTATGCATCTTTTCGTATCCGTGGCACCATTATCGATGGCTTGCGGAAAGAAGATTGGTTACCGCGTTCTTCTAGGGAAAAATCCAAAAAACAAGAAGAAGAAATTATGAAGCTTGAGCAAAAGCTGCAACGTCATGCTACACCAGAAGAAATTGCTGAGCACATGGGAATAAGTGTAGATCAGGTATATCAGACTGTCCATGAACATTATTTTTCAAACGTCCTTTCTATTGATGAGAAAGTCAATGACGATGACGATGAAGGACAAAAGTCGTTTATCATAAAGGATGAAGGTACAAAGACTCCTGAGCAGAAGACTATGATGACTGAATTGATTGGTGACTTGACCACTAAAATCAATGAACTAAATAAAAATGAACAGCTTGTATTGAGCTTTTTTTATACAGAAGAAATGACTCTTACAGAAATCGGTGAGATTTTAGGTTTATCTACGTCGCGGATTTCTCAAATTCACTCGAAAGCGCTATTCAAACTTCGCAAACTATTAGCAACTGAAATTGTTGATGGAGGGATCTTATGAGTTTGAAGGGGATTGAACTGCAAATTGCGATACCCAAGACCTTCGATGCGGGAAAAATCGCAGAACAAAAGCACCAACAAACCCAATTAAACTTAGATCATGCCAATTCACTTATGGAACGGCAAGCGTTAAAAGGCAAAGAAACTGTCTTGGAATCGGAAGAGGCAGCGAAGGCGGCGGCAGACGGACATCGACAGGAACATAATCAAGGAGAGTTGCAAAACGGAGACCACCAACAAAATGAAGAGGAAAAGAAGACGATACACCCTTATAAAGGTGCGTTTGTTGACTTTACAGGCTAATGACGATGATAACGATTTTTTTAGTGTTTCTATTCATCATACAAATAATAAGTTTTTACTTCCTAGCTTTGCTTTACACTAAAGTTACGAAGTTTGATGATCTCGAAAAAAAACAGCGCAAGCTTATGACTGAAATGGATAATTCGATTGTCGCATACTTGTCGGAGTTGAAAGACGAGAATGAGCGCTTAATTGAACAGCTTACAGTCCATGCTCAACAACCTGACTTCAAAAAAACAACTGTAAGTGCTTCACAAGAACCTGCGGCTTCTGAAGAAGTTCGGCCCGTAATACGTGCCAGCATACCTAAAATGCCAGTTAATCTTGCTCTCAAGTCTTATAAGTCAGCAGGACAGGCCACTGAGGAGTCTAAGGCGCCAGTTGAAGCCGAGGATGCAAGAACACAGGTAATTAGACTGTACGACGCGGGGCAGTCCATAGAAGAAATTGCTAAGCAACTAGGCAAAGGGCGTACAGAGATAGAGTTAATCTTGAAATTCAGATGAAGTATATATGTTAAACAAATGAATACCTATATAAACTAAACGAAGGTGCCTTACAAGGGCAGTCGACGTGAATTTAATAGGATTCTTCAATATAAACTATGAAGGTTGCAATAAAGATAATCATATGGTATATTATCGAATGGTAATACTACACACGTGGACGGACGTCAGGAATGGTGCCGAGAGGTCGTTTTGGCGGATGAGGTGCACGGAGGGAATTAAACCAAAACAGGAGGAATACAAAATGTCAGTTATCTCAATGAAACAACTGCTTGAAGCCGGAGTACACTTCGGTCACCAAACACGCCGCTGGAACCCGAAAATGAAGAAATTCATCTTCGTGGAACGTAACGGAATCTACATCATCGATCTACAAAAAACGGTGAAAAAACTTGAAGAAGCTTACGCATTCATGCGTCAAGTTGGTGCTGATGGCGGTAAAGTTCTATTCGTCGGTACTAAAAAACAAGCACAAGATGCAATTAAAGAAGAAGCTGAACGCGCTGGAATGTATTATATTAACCAACGCTGGCTTGGTGGAACACTTACAAACTTTGGCACAATCCAAAAACGTGTTGCACGTATGAAACAAATCGAGAAAATGGAAGAAGACGGTACATTTGACGTACTTCCTAAAAAAGAAGTTGGACAACTTAAGAAACAACACGAACGTCTTGTGAAATTCCTTGGCGGAATCCGTGATATGAAAGCAATTCCGGATGTTATGTTCGTTGTTGACCCACGCAAAGAACGCATCGCGGTTGCTGAAGCAATCAAATTGAACATTCCACTAGTTGGAATCGTTGACACGAACTGTGATCCAGACGAAATTGACTACATCATTCCTGCGAATGATGATGCAATTCGCGCAGTACGTCTATTGACTAGCAAAATGGCTGATGCTTTGCTTGAATCAAGACAAGGCGAAGACGAAGAAGCGACTCAAGAAGAAACTGTAGCTGCAGAGTAAATCCAGTAAATGAAAAGACGATAAGCGGCTTATACCCTTATCGTCTTTTTTCGGAATTGATGGCATAAATAGGAGGAATGGAAAAAAATGAAAATTACAGCGCAAATGGTTAAGGAATTACGGGAAAAAACAGGTACAGGTATGATGGACTGTAAAAAAGCGTTAACAGAAACAAACGGTGACATGGAAGCGGCAATTGATTTCCTACGTGAAAAAGGTCTTTCTAGTTCTGCTAAGAAAGCGGATCGTATTGCTGCAGACGGTACAACGTATATTCATGTTGACGGTAACGAAGCAATTATTCTTGAAGTGAACGCAGAAACTGATTTCGTAGCTAAAAATGAAGGTTTCCAAACACTTGTAAACGATCTTGCTGTACACCTTCTTGCTACAAAGCCTGCTACAGTCGAAGAGGCAGTTGCATCTACATTGCCAAACGGATTGTCAGTAGCGGATCATATTTCAAACACTGTTGCTAAAATTGGTGAGAAAATTACACTTCGTCGTTATGAAATTCGTACGAAAACAGATAACGATGCTTTCGGACCATATTTGCACATGGGTGGACGAATCAGTGTCCTTACTATTGTTGAAGGTTCAACAGATTCAGATGCAGCAAAAGACGTTGCAATGCACATTGCAGCATTGAATCCGAAATACGTTTCACGTGACCAAGTTTCTGCTGAAGAAGTTGAGCACGAACGTAAAATCCTTACAGAACAAGCGCTTAACGAAGGTAAACCAGAAAACATCGTTGCGAAAATGGTTGAAGGCCGTATCGGTAAATACTTCGAAGATATTTGTGTACTTGATCAGGCATTTGTTAAAAATTCCGATCAAAAAGTTGGCGATTTCGTGAAATCAACTGGCGGTACATTGAAAGAATTTATCCGTTATGCAGTTGGTGAAGGTATTGAAAAACCTGAAGATAACTTCGCAGATGAAGTTATGAGCCAAGTTAAAGGTAACTGAGCCGTTATAGACTAACAAATGGGGAACACATGCGTGTGTTCCCCATTTTTCAAGAGCTAAGAAAGTATAAGTTTTTCAACATGGAACAGTGTCTAGCTCCAGGCGCCTAGGAGATTGGGGCATAAGCCAGTCCGGCTATGTGTGCAAAGAACGCCACGTCACCGGCCCATCTTATGCATGTCGTGGGCCTCTACAGGCTGCGTTCATTTATAATAGGCGCTTGTGCTTTTCTTAAGAAAAAAGAATAGATGGAGGATACAAATGAGCAATCCAAAATATAAACGTATCGTCTTGAAATTAAGCGGAGAAGCACTTGCTGGTGATCAAGGTTTCGGTCTATCGCCAGAAGTTATTAAAAACGTTGCAATACAAGTGAAAGAAGTTGTTGACCTAGATGTCGAAGTTGCCGTTGTTGTCGGAGGCGGAAATATTTGGCGCGGTAAAGTTGGCAGTGAAATGGGAATGGATCGTGCGACAGCAGATTACATGGGCATGCTCGCTACGGTTATGAATTCCCTTGCTCTACAAGATTCACTTGAGAAAATTGGCGTTGAAACTCGTGTCTCTTCATCAATTGAAATGAGACAAGTTGCGGAACCATACATACGCCGCAAAGCAATCCGCCATCTTGAAAAGAAACGTGTCGTCATTTTTGCAGCAGGTACGGGGAATCCGTATTTCTCAACTGATACGACAGCAGCGCTCCGCGCAGCTGAAATTGAAGCGGACGTCATTCTTATGGCGAAAAACAATGTGGACGGCGTTTATTCAGCTGACCCGGCTAAAGATAAGAATGCAGTTAAATACTTAGAACTATCGTTTTTGGATGTCATTAACCAAGGGCTTGAAGTAATGGATTCAACGGCTTCAACTCTATGTATGGACAACGATATCCCACTCGTAGTATTCTCTATTATGGAAAATGGAAATATTAAGAGAGCCGTCCTAGGTGAATCGATCGGGACGGTCGTCAGGAGGAATTTATAATGGCTAACGAAGTAATGGATCAAGCGAAAGATCGTATGGAAAAAGCAATTGGTGGATATACGAGAGAACTAGCTTCTATTCGTGCAGGACGTGCAAGCGCTGCAATGCTGGACAGATTAACTGTTGAGTATTACGGTGCTCCTACTCCAATATCACAGATGGCTGGTATTTCAGTACCTGAGGCACGTCTGCTTGTCATTCAACCCTATGACAAGACAATACTTGCTGATATTGAAAAGGCAATCATGAAATCGGATATCGGAATTACACCTTCTAATGATGGTAGCGTTATCCGCCTTGCTGTTCCAGCATTGACAGAAGATCGCCGAAAAGAACTTGTGAAATCTGTGAAAAAAGAAGCAGAGGAAGCAAAAATAGCGATACGTAATGTTCGTCGTGATGCGAATGAAGATTTCAAGAAACTTGAAAAAAGTAGTTCAATTACTGAGGATGAACTACACCGTTATGGTGAAGAAATCCAAAAGTTGACGGATTCACAAATCGTGAGAATCGATGAAATTGCAAAAGATAAAGAAAACGAAATCATGGAAATCTGATAGAAGAACTTTCTATATTCCGAGACGTCCTTATTTCAGGACGTCTTTTTCTTTGCTTAGGAAATTATAAAGTTCTTGGCTTGTGGATAATTCGTGAAAGGTGCTATTCCACGTCGAGACACCAACGCCCCTGAACAGGCGTTTCCGCATTTGTTCTTTATGAACAGCAATAAAAAATGAAATTAACCGTCTAATTTGTTACGATAGAGTATGTACTTGCTCTGATAGTAGCTGAGTGGAGGAAACGATATGCTGGAAAAAATATTTGGGAAAAAAACTGTGGTGGCAGCTAGTTCAATTTCGGACCGAATGACAACTGTTAAAAGCAAGCATATCCCTGCCCACGTGGCGATTATTATGGATGGCAACGGCAGATGGGCGAAACGGCGTAATTTACCAAGAATTGCAGGTCATCATGAAGGGATGAAAAAGGTTCGTGTAATAACACGTATTGCAAATGACCTTGGTGTAAAAGTACTTACACTTTACGCCTTCTCAACGGAAAATTGGAAACGACCGAAACTAGAAATAGATTTCTTGATGAAACTTCCAGGAGAGTTTCTTAGTACCTACCTCCCCGAACTAATTGAGCAAAACGTGAAGGTTGAAATGATTGGAAACTTTGATATGTTGCCTGAACATACGAAAAAAGCAATTAGTAAAGCAATTGAAGAAACAAAGCACAATGACGGTTTAACATTGAACTTTGCCATGAATTACGGCAGCAGGCTAGAACTTGTCGAATCTGTCAAAGAAATTGTGGCACTGGTAGCGGATGGTTCAATTAATCCTGAAGATATTGATGAGTCACTCATTGGATCCCATTTAATGACCGCTCATTTACCGGAACCAGATTTACTGATCCGCACAAGCGGCGAAGTCAGGTTGTCCAATTTCATGCTATGGCAGCTCGCATATGCCGAGCTTTCTTTTACAGACGTGTTGTGGCCAGATTTTGATGAAATATGCATGCTGAATGCGATTGAAGAATTCCAATTGCGAAATAGACGTTTTGGTAGTGTAGAAGGGAATGGAGACGTTTGAAACAGAGGATACTAACGGCAATCGTTGCGCTTATCTTTTTCGTTCCACTAGTTGTAATAGGTGGGTTGCCCTTCACGATTGCAGTTTATGCAATTGCAACAATTGGGTTATATGAACTTTTACGGATGAGGGACATTCAATTAATTTCAATTGAAGGTATTTTGACATGGGTTGCGCTTGCAATATTACTTATGCCTGCCAATTGGAGCGGCACCGTCTTCGAAATGGTTGGTTATACAAAAATCGAAATGACATTTGCTATTGTCCTTATGCTATTGATTTATACAGTTGTTGTTAAAAATCGATTTACGTTCGATCATGCAGCTTTTTCTGTTTTAGGTGTGTTGTATGTCGGAATTGGGTTTTATTATTTGATTGAAACGAGATTATTCGGAATCGAATATGTCGTATATGCTTTGATGGTAATTTGGGTTACGGATTCCGGTGCCTATTTCACAGGTAGAAAAATAGGTAAGCGTAAATTGTGGCCGGAGATCTCCCCGAACAAGACAGTGGAAGGTTTTGTAGGCGGTGTATTGTCAGCTGTTGTTTTTGCTTGCATCTTCCAAATCTACTTCCCTATTGCTTCTACATATATCATACTTATTGTTGTGACGATTATTGCATCGATTGTCGGGCAATTGGGCGACCTTGTCGAATCGGCACTAAAAAGGCATTATGAAGTGAAGGATTCAGGAAAGCTCCTGCCAGGTCATGGTGGGATTCTAGACAGGTTCGATAGTCTCCTTTTTGTACTGCCATTACTTCATTTTCTACACTTTGTAGGATAAGGGAAAGGGTGTCTACATGACAAAGAAAATAAGTCTACTAGGGGCTACAGGCTCCATCGGTATACAGACACTGGATATCATTGGTTCCAACCCCGATAAATTTAAGCTCGTATCTTTTTCAGCTGGTTTGAATATCGATAGTGTAAGGGAAATTGCTTCAGCGTATCATCCACAAATGATATCTGTAATAAGATGTGAAGATGCCGAAATGCTGAAAACGGAATTTCCCGCTATCGAATTTGTTTACGGAGATGATGGCCTTGTTGAAGTTGCGGCACGTACGGGTGCTGATATATTGCTTAATGCCGTCATCGGCAGTGTTGGGCTTAAACCAACACTTGAAGCAATCCGCGCTGGGATAACTATCGCTATTGCCAATAAGGAAACACTTGTCGCAGCAGGAGAAATCGTTATGAGCGAAGCCCGTAAATACGGTGTACCGATTTTACCTGTGGATAGTGAACATTCAGCACTTTTCCAAGCGTTGAACGGTGAAGATCCGAAACGTATTTCTAGGCTTATTTTGACGGCTTCAGGCGGAAGTTTCAGGGATCTTACCCGGGCAGAACTTGCAAACGTGACGCTTGAACAGGCTCTTGCGCATCCTAATTGGTCAATGGGCAATAAATTAACAATCGACTCGGCGACCATGTTGAACAAGGGGCTTGAAGTGATTGAGGCACATCATCTTTTTGCAATGCCTTATGAAAAAATTGATTGTTTGCTTCATAAGGAAAGTATCATCCATTCGATGATCGAGTTCGAAGACACAAGTGTCATGGCACAACTTGGTTCACCAGATATGCGCGTACCTATCCAATATGCTTTGACCTATCCAGATCGGATTCCGATGCAAAACGCGAAACCGCTTCGTCTCGAAGAAATTGGAATGTTGCATTTCGAGAAAATGGATCTAGTTCGTTTTAAGGCGTTGGGACTTGCATATGCTGCTGGTAAAGAAGGTGGTACAATGCCAGCTGCCATGAATGCTGCAAATGAAGTGGCTGTAGCGTTGTTTATGAATGGTCGTATTCCATTTGTGCAAATTGAAGACATCATTGAACGGGTAATGGAGGCGCATCGAACAATTCTAACTCCGAGTCTTGAAGCAATTTTGGAAACAGATTCGCTTACTCGAAAAATGGTGTATGCTATGGTAGAATGAGTTTTTTAGAAACGGCCAAAGAGGTCAGTGAAGGTGGTTTTTCATGGAAACCGTTATTTCGTTTATAATCGTATTCGGTACTTTGGTCTTTTTTCATGAACTAGGACATTTCTTGTTTGCGAAAAAGGCTGGAATCATGGTGCGTGAATTCGCAATAGGATTCGGCCCTAAAATTATTGGTATTCAAAAAGGTGAAACGTTATATACAGTTAGACTTCTGCCGCTTGGTGGTTATGTCCGGATGGCAGGGGAAGACTTTGATACGGTTGCATTACAGGCTGGTTATCGTGTAGGTCTATTAATTAATGCTGCGAATGAAGTTGAAAAGATTTACTTGAACCGCAATGTTGCGAATCCTGACGTTCTATTCCTTGAAACCGAGTCATCTGATTTGGAAAAGGAACTATTCATCGAAGGCTATGATGAAGAAGGGCAGCTTGTCCGTTACAATGTATCTAGAAAAGCGGTTATCTATGAGAAGGGGCAGAAAACACTTATTGCCCCGTATGATCGCCAATTCGAATCGAAGTCTCTCGGCGGCCGAGCAATGACTATCTTTGCAGGTCCATTGTTTAACTTTATTCTGGCGTTTTTCATATTCCTTACGATCGGACTGTTACAAGGTGTACCGACATATGAACCCGTTATTACAAACGTGGTTAGCGGTGATCCTGCACAGGTTGCTGGTATGAAAGATGGAGACTTCGTTAAAGTGGTCGATGGCAAACCCATCGAAACATGGCAGGAGTTTGCTGAAATCATTCAAAATAGTCCCGGTATACTGCTCCAGCTTGAAGTGGATCGTAACGGTGATTCGGTGATGATGGATGTTGTACCAAAGACACTTGAAGAAAAAGGTAAAGAATACGGCCAGATTGGCGTGAAGTATACAAGCCCAGTAGAGAAAGGTGCATTAAAAGCAGTTCAACATGGGGCGGAAGAAACAATTGTATGGTTTAAAAGAATAGCCGATTTACTCGGGCAGCTTGTAACAGGTCAATTGTCATTCGACGCCTTATCAGGACCTGTAGGTATTTACCAAGCTACTGGGGAAGTAGCGCAGCACGGTATATATAGTCTTATGAACTGGGCGGCAATTTTAAGCATTAACCTGGGGATTATGAACTTGTTGCCATTGCCAGCACTTGACGGCGGAAGGCTATTGTTCTTCCTGTTTGAGGCAATTCGTGGTAAGCCAATCGCCAAACAAAAAGAAGGAATGGTCCATTTCGTAGGGATTGTTCTGCTGATGTTACTTATGCTTATAGTAACCTGGAATGATATACAGCGCTTTTTCTTTTAAAGAAAAGCGCAAGGCGCCATTTAGCCCCGACAAGCGCTGTAGGGCCAGTCGGAAAAGGCGTCCTTTGCCTTTATCGACAGGCTCGAAGCGACTCGAGGGGCTGGCGCCTGAAGTCTAGACAAGAAAAGCGCAAGGCGCCGTTTAGCCTCGACAAGCGCTGTAGTGCCTGTCGGGAAAGGCGTACTTTGCCTTTATCGACAGGACCGAAGCGACTCGAGGGGGTGGCGCCTGAAGTCTAGACAAGAAAAGCGCAAGGCGCCGTTTAGCCCCGACAAGCGCTGTAGGGCCTGTCGGGAAAGGCGTACTTTGCCTTTATCGACAGGACCGATGCAACTTGGCTTAGGTCGGCACGTATCTCTGAGCGCCGTAGCGAATTAAATGGGATTCTTTATATTGACCTATATACCAAGGAATTCCAAAAACAATACTTAAGGTGGGAACATAGATGAAACAATCGCGAACATTCATACCTACGATGCGTGAAGTACCTTCTGATGCCGATGTAAAATCACATCAATTACTTTTACGCGCAGGTTTTATCCGACAAAATACAAGTGGAATTTATTCATTCCTACCTTTGGGAAAGAAAGTACTTCAAAAAGTCGAGACAATTATCCGTGAAGAGATGGAAGCAATCGAAGCTGTAGAAGTATTTATGCCTGCTATGCAACAAGCGGAACTTTGGCAGGAAACTGGCAGATGGTACTCATATGGTCCTGAGCTATTCAGAATGACTGATCGGCATAAAAGGGAATTCGCCCTCGGTGCGACTCATGAAGAAGTAATTACTTCACTTGTTCGCGATGAAGTGAAATCTTATAAGAAGCTACCACTGACAATGTTCCAAATACAGACGAAGTTCAGGGATGAACAGCGTCCACGTTTCGGACTTCTGCGAGGACGCGAATTCATCATGAAAGATGCGTATTCCTTCCATGCGACGGAAGAAAGTCTTGATGAGAAATACCAGGAAATGATGCAAGCCTATACGAATATCTTTACAAGGCTTGGGCTTGATTTCCGTGCAGTTATGGCAGACGGTGGATCAATCGGTGGTACAGATACACATGAATTCATGGCGCTGTCTGACATTGGTGAAGATACAATTGCATATAGTGATTCATCCTCATATGCAGCTAACATTGAAATGGCTGAAGTGAATGTCAACTATGAAAAACTGGATGAAGCATTGCGGGAAGTAGAAAAAGTCGCAACGCCTGATCAAAAAACAATCAGCGAAGTTGCTTCATACCTGAATGTCGATGCAACTCGTCTTATTAAGACACTTATCTTCAAAGCAGATGATGAGCTAATCGCAGTCCTTTGTCGTGGAGATCATGAAATCAATGATATTAAGTTGAAAAATGTACTTGGTGCCTCAGAAGTTGAGTTCGCAGCTGAAGGTGATGTTACTGAGCTTCTTTCTTGTGGGGTTGGTTCAATCGGGCCAGTTAAACTTCCTCTTGATCTTAAAGTGATTGCAGATCACTCAGTCGCATCAATCGTCAACGGTGTATGCGGAGCAAACGAAGACGGTTTCCATTTGACAAATGTCAATCCAGAACGTGATTTTGCTGTGGATCGCTATGAAGATCTTCGTTTCATCCTCGAAGGAGACGCGTCTCCGGATGGCAAGGGTACCATTAAGTTTGCCAAAGGAATTGAACTTGGACATATATTCAAATTAGGTACGACATATAGTGAACCGATGGGCGGAACATTCCTTGATGAAAACGGCAGATCGAAACCGTACATCATGGGCTGTTATGGCATTGGCGTATCACGTATACTTGCAGCTGTCGCGGAACAGTTCAATGATGAGTACGGATTGAAATGGCCGAAGAAGATTGCGCCATTTGATGTCCATCTAATTGCCGTAAATCTTAAAGATGAAAGTCAGAAAGAATTGGCTGACGAATTATATAGTGTTCTAAAATCTTACAGATATGATGTCCTGTATGATGATCGTCCTGAACGTGCAGGCGTTAAATTCGCAGATTCAGATTTGATTGGTCTACCGATTCGCATTACAATCGGGAAAAGAGCTTCAGAAGGAATTGTCGAAATCAAATTCAGACAAACCGGAGAAACTGCTGAATGGCAAAAAGAAGAACTAACTGAAAAGTTACAAGCATTTTTCACAGCTGAATAACTATTGAGAAGGGAAGGCCGCATGTCGGTACTTCCCTTCTTTTTCGAAAGATTAAGAAAGAATGTGTTTTTTGACCTAGAACAGTGTCTAGCTCCAGGCGCCAGCCGCTCGGTCATAAGCAATCCAGCTATGTGGCAAAGAGCGCCACGTCCCGGGATCGACTTATGCCTGTCGCGTCTAGACGGCGCCTTGCGCTTTTCTTACTGATGAAGGATTGGAGAGGCTTATGGACGCTATAAATAAACTATATATCTTGCTGCAACAAATCGAGATGACAGATGATCAATATGTCATTCACTTTGAACATGCGGAACTTAACCGTGTGAACATTCACCGAAAATCAAGAGTGTGGCAATTTAATTTAACGCTCGACAAGCCATTACCAGTAGATGTCTATACAGTGTTTTCACAACGTATCCATAAAACATTTGCGGCCATTGCGACGGTTAAGCTTCAGATTACATCCAGAAACCAGGAAGTAGATGGGCAATTACTAACGGATTATTGGCCATTTATCATCGAAGAGTTGAGTGATATGTCTCCGCCAATCAGAGAACTTCTTATTGGACAAAAGCCGGTCATGACGGGTGGTAAAATGACGCTTTCTTGTACGAATGATTTGGAACTACAAATGATGAAAGGCAAATATGCTGGACTCATCACGGATGTGTATACATCATTCGGATTTCCACGGCCTGTCGTCGATTTCAAATTGACAGATGAAGATAGCGGAGCGGAAGCTGCCCGTGAAGCATTTATGGCGCAACGGCTAGCGGAAGAGGAAGCGTATGGTAAAAAAGCGCTTGAAGATTTAAAACTAAGGGAAACATCCCAGAAAGAAAGTGGCACTGTATCTGGACCATTCCGTCTCGGAACGCCAATTAAACCAGATGAGCCTATGCTCGAAATTCAGCAAATTCAGGACGAAGAACGTCGCGTGACAATAGAAGGCTATGTGTTTGACACGGATGTTCGTGAACTGCGGAGTGGACGCTCACTGTTGACGATTAAAGTAACAGATTACACGGATTCAATTCTTGTTAAAATGTTCTCGCGTGATAACGAAGATGCGGAAATGATGAAGGCGCTGAAAAAAGGGACATGGATTCGAGCCCGCGGCGGTATCCAAAACGATACGTTCGTACGGGATCTTATTATGATGGCTCAAGACGTTATGGAAGTGTCTCCTATTATCAGACAAGACAAGGCGCCGAAGGACCGAAAACGGATTGAGCTGCATGCACACACGACGATGAGTCAGATGGATGCCGTTGTATCTGCATCTGCACTTGTTGAACAAGCGGCGAAATGGGGACACCCCGCAATCGCAATTACAGATCACGCGAACGTTCAATCATTTCCAGAGGCGTATAACGCTGGGAAAAAACATGGTGTGAAAGTCATTTTCGGACTAGAAGCAAATCTAGTTGATGACGGAGTGCCTATCGTTTTTGATGAACAGCATAGAAAGCTTGAAGATGATTCATTTGTTGTATTTGACGTTGAGACGACAGGGCTTTCAGCGGTGTATGACAGAATCATCGAGCTGGCTGCAGTCAGAGTGAAAAATGGTGAGATTATTGAGACGTTCGAAAGATTCTCAAATCCACATCATCCGCTATCATCGACAACGACCAGATTGACGGGAATTACCGACGAAATGGTAAAAAATGCACCGGAAATTGAGGATGTCACGAAAGATTTCGTCGAATTTATTGGCGATTCGATTCTTGTTGCTCATAATGCGAAATTCGATATGGGCTTCTTTTATCAAGCATGTAAAAAGGCGGACTTGGAAGCCGCGGCCTATCCGGTTATCGATACGCTCGAACTGGCCCGCTTCCTGTACCCAGAAATGGGTAATCACAGGCTTGGTACGTTAGCGAAAAAGTTCGGAATCGAACTGACTCAGGCTCACCGAGCAATCTATGATACCGAAGCGACTGCACATCTGTTCCTTCGTTTGTTAAAAGATGCGGAAAGCAAAGGCATCGAATACTTGGATGACTTTAACCGCCATATTGGTGAAGGTGACGTCTACAAACGGTCCCGTCCATCGCATTGTACACTTTTAGCGGTGGATGATGAAGGATTGAAAAACCTGTTCAAACTTGTTTCGTACTCACATATGGATTATTTCTACCGTATTCCGCGTATTCCGCGTTCATTGCTAGTTAAATACCGTAAAGGGCTGCTTGTTGGCTCTGGTTGTGATAAAGGTGAAGTGTTCGAGGGGCTTATGCAGAAACCGATGGAAGAAGTAGAGGAAATTGCGAAGTTTTATGATTACCTTGAAGTCCATCCCAAACCAGTTTATTCGCATTTGCTTGAACTTGAATTGATTCGCGATGAGTGGAATATGGAAGACATCATGCGGAAACTAATCAAGCTTGGGAAAAAGGTTGGTTTACCCGTTTGTGCAACTGGAAATGTCCATTACATTGATGAAACGGATGCAACATTCCGCCAAGTACTTGTCAGATCACAAGGTGGAGCCAATCCAATGAACAGGCATTCGCTACCGGCGGTCCAATTCCGAACGACGGATGAGATGCTGGAAGAGTTTGCGTTTCTAGGTCAAGAAGTCGCGGAAGAAATAGTCATCGACAACCCGCATGCAATTTTAGAAAGAATCGGTAACGTAAAACCAATCAAAGATGATCTTTATACTCCGACAATCGAAGGTGCGGATGAAGAAGTACGTGAACTGACGTATTCGATGGCGCACGGAATCTATGGTGAGCAATTGCCGGAAATCATCGAAGCGCGTATTGAAAAAGAACTAAAATCGATTATTGGTCACGGCTTTGCGGTTATCTACCTTATATCGCATAAACTCGTGAAGAAATCGCTAGATGAAGGGTATCTGGTTGGGTCTCGGGGGTCTGTCGGTTCGTCGCTTGTTGCTACGATGATGGAAATCACCGAAGTAAATCCAATGCCGCCACATTATATTTGTCCGACCTGTAAGGTAGCCGAGTTTTTCGATGATGGATCTGTCAGTTCTGGCTACGATCTTCCAGACAAAATGTGCCCAACATGCGAAACGCCGTTCAAAAAAGATGGTCAGGATATCCCGTTTGAAACTTTCCTTGGATTTAATGGGGATAAAGTTCCCGATATTGACCTCAACTTCAGTGGTGATTATCAAGCACATGCTCATAATTATACGAAGGAACTGTTCGGTGAAGATTTTGTTTATCGTGCAGGGACGATTGGAACAGTCGCTGAGAAGACCGCCTATGGCTATGTACGCGGCTATATGAATGATAATAATTTGAACTTCCGTGGCGCTGAAATTGATCGACTGGTACAAGGTTGTTCAGGCGTTAAAAGGAATACGGGGCAGCATCCCGGCGGAATTATCGTTGTTCCGGATGATATGGATATATTCGATTTTACACCCATTCAGTTTCCGGCGAATGATTTGAATTCGAGTTGGAAGACGACTCATTTTGACTTCCATTCCATTGACAATAACTTGTTGAAACTCGATATTCTTGGTCATGATGATCCGACAATGATTAAAATGTTGCAGGATTTATCCGGCATTGATCCACTTACGATTCCACCGGATGATAAAGGCGTCATGGAATTATTCAGCGGTACAACTTCGCTTGGCGTCACTCCGGAGCAAATCGGTTGTAAGACGGGTACGCTTGGTGTGCCTGAGTTTGGGACAAGATTCGTACGGCAGATGCTTGAAGAAACGAAGCCATCGACGTTTTCGGAACTGATTCAAATTTCCGGATTGTCTCATGGTACGGACGTTTGGCTCGGCAACGCCCAGGAATTGATTCAGAACAAAACTTGCGAATTGAAAGACGTTATTGGTTGTCGTGATGATATTATGGTGTACTTGATCTATCAAGGGCTAGATCCGTCGATGGCCTTTCAGATTATGGAATTTGTCCGTAAAGGCCGCGGGTTGACACCGGAGTTTGAAGCGGAAATGAAAGCTCAAAGCGTACCTAACTGGTACATTGAATCTTGTAAAAAGATTAAATACATGTTCCCGAAAGCACACGCAGCTGCCTATGTATTGATGGCGCTACGCATCGCATACTTCAAAGTGCATCATCCAATTCTGTACTATGCAACATACTTCACAATACGGGCAACGGACTTCGATCTACTGACGATGACGAAGGGGTCTGCGTCGGTTAGAGCGCAAGTTAAAGAGATTAATGCAAAAGGGCTTGATGCAACGCCGAAAGAAAAGAGCTTGCTCACGGTACTTGAAATTGCGCTGGAAATGTGGGAGCGCGGTATTTCATTGGCAAGACCAGATTTGTATAAATCCGACGCAACAACATTCCTTATTGAAGGCGATACACTGATTCCGCCATTTAATTCAGTTCCTTCTCTTGGAACGAACGTTGCGAATTCAATTGTTGAAGCAAGGAAAGACGGAGAATTTCTTTCGAAAGAAGATTTCCAACAGCGCGGCCGTGTTTCGAAGACAATTGTCGAGTATATGGACGCATTAGGTTGTTTGGAAGGTATGCCTGATGCGAATCAGCTGTCCCTCTTCTAGGATTTTTGCTGGGTTTTTCGAAATACAATATGTAGCGTTGTTTAACATCTATTGTATAATCCCCGCAAAGGAAGCTGGAATTATGCAAACAAACCGAACTCTTCTTGTTCGGTTTGTTTGCACCAGCAAATATCGTATGGTATGATGGGAACAACTTTTGTAATAGTCTTGCGCAAAAAGAGTGGGATTTCCCGCTCTTTTCTGTTGTTCTGTACTGTTTTTTAATTTTATTTGGTAGAAGTTCAGGCTTTCATCAAATAAAGTTAGAGCCTCCGGCGGATGCCACAGATTTTGTAGTGAATTAAATCTACCTAATCTTGGCGCAAATACGCCGAGGCGTATTTGATTAATATTTCGGGAGGGCTAAGATGAGTAATATTACGGAAGAAGTCGCAAAAATCGCCGGTCCAATTGTAGAGGAACTAGAATTGGAACTTGTCGATGTAGAGTTCGTTAAAGAAGGAAGAGACTGGTTTTTACGGGTCTATATTGATACACCTAACGGAAGCATCGATATTGATCAGTGCTCTCAAGTTAGTGAAAAGTTGAGTGAAGAGCTTGACCGTACTGATCCAATTCCGCAAAACTACTTTCTTGAAGTGTCTTCACCAGGCGCAGAGCGTCCGTTGAAGAAGGAAGAAGATTTTCAAAAAGCGATTGGACAGTTCGTATTCATTAAAACGTACGAAGCCATTAAAGATATGAAAGAGTTCGAAGGTTATTTATTGGCATATGGTCCTGAAGGCGCTGAAGTTGAAATGCGCATTAAGACTAGAAAAATAAAAGTTGTAATCGAACTGGATAAAATCGCACTTGCCCGTTTGGCAATCGACTTTTCCGCATAATTGAATAGTAGGAGTGATTAACATGAGTAGTGATCTACTCGATGCATTGACAGCCTTAGAAAAGCAAAAAGGTATTTCTAGGGACGTATTAGTGGAAGCAATCGAAGCGGCACTTGTAACCGCATATAAACGCAATTTTAATCAGGCACAAAATGTGCGCGTTGACTTGAACCTTGATAAAGGAACAATGAAAGTTTATTCAAGAAAAGACGTTGTCGAAGAAGTCGAAGATGAGCGTCTACAAATCAGTCTTGAAGATGCACATAAAATCAACCCATCTTATGAACTTGAAGATGTTGTTGAAGAAGAAGTGACGCCACGCGACTTTGGTCGTGTTGCAGCACAAACTGCGAAGCAAGTTGTTACGCAGCGTGTGAGGGAAGCGGAACGTGGCATCATCTATGAAGAGTACGTCGATAGGGAAGATGATATCGTCAACGGTATTGTTGAACGCCTTGACGCACGAAATTTGTATGTTGGTCTTGGGAAAGTCGAAGCTGTTTTACCAGTAGGGGAACAGATCCCGACAGAAAAGTATCAACCCCATGATCGTATCAAAGTCTATATTACAAAAGTTGAACGTACATCACGTGGTCCGCAAGTGTTCGTATCAAGAACACATCCAGGACTTCTTCGCAGACTGTTTGAAGTTGAGGTTCCTGAAATCTTTGAAGGTATCGTTGAAATCAAATCGATTGCACGAGAAGCGGGAGATCGTTCTAAAATTTCAGTTCATACGAATAATGATGCAGTAGATCCGGTTGGTTCATGTGTAGGCGCAAGAGGTGCACGGGTTCAATCGATTTCAAATGAACTAAATGGCGAGAAAATCGATATCGTCGAATGGTCAGAGGATCCAGCTATATTCGTAGCAAATGCACTGAGTCCTTCAAAAGTAATTGACGTTCAGGTAAATGAAGAAGATCGATCGACAACGGTTGTTGTACCTGACTATCAATTGTCACTTGCTATCGGGAAACGTGGTCAAAACGCTAGACTTGCTGCCAAGATGACTGGTTGGAAAATCGACATTAAGAGCGAAACGGATGCACGCGAACTTGGGATTTATCCGTCAGCCACTAGTGCGTTAATCATAGAACAAGTCCAGTTGGATGGGGACGCGAACGAAAGCGACCCGTACTTCGTTGAAGATGAAGTAACAGAAGACGTTGGAACTGAAACAATCGATCTGTATACGGATACGGAAAACGAAGACTGAGAGGAAAGGTTGAGCACACATGACAAACATGAAAAAAATTCCTTTGCGTAAATGTGCGGCGACAGGCAATATGTTTCCCAAAAAGGAAATGATTCGCATCGTCCGCCCGAAAGAAGGGGAAGTTTCAGTCGATCTCACTGGCAAGAAATCAGGCCGCGGGACATATGTGTCAAAATCCGAAGAAGCAGTTGAATCCGCGCGCCGTAACAGATCGATTGAAAGTCAACTTGGAACGGCCGTACCTGAACAGGTATTTGAGGATCTTCTCCACGCGATCCGCCGGGAGGCATTAAAATGACAGATCCGAAAAAGATTTATCAAATGCTTGGCATGGCGGCGCGGGCAAGAATGCTTATTATGGGTGAAGATTTGGTTGTTCGGGAAATTCGTGCCGGCAAAGCACGTCTTGTAATTATTTCAGAAGACGCATCTAAAAATACATTGAAGAAATTAACTGATAAAAGTGCATTTTACAACGTTGAGAAGCATGTTTTCGGGACTCGAGAAGAGCTTGGACATGCAGTTGGAAAAGAGTCGCGAGTGGTGCTTGCGCTAACGGACAGCGGTTTTGCTAAAAAGGTGTCCGGGCTACTCAACGAATATAACCGGGGGTGGACTAATGACGAAAATACGAGTACACGAATACGCGAAACAAGTGAATCGGACGAGTAAAGAAGTTATTGATGAGCTTGGAAAGATAAATGTAAGTGTTACAAATCATATGTCGACATTAGATAATGATTCGATTACAAAGCTGAATAGTAAATTCAGTGGCAATGTCACTAAACCAAGTGCGCCAAAAGTAGAAACGAAGGGTGCTGAACAAAAAATGGCTCCAAAACCATCACAAGGTTCGACAGGCGGCAATCGCCCAGCGCAAGGCTCAACAGGCGGCAATCGCCCATCACAAAGCTCAACAGGCGGCAATCGCCCATCACAAGGCTCAACAGGCGGCAATCGTCCATCACAAAGCTCAACAGGTGGCAACCGTCCATCACAAAGCTCAACAGGTGGCAACCGCCCATCACAAAGCTCAACAGGTGGCAATCGCCCATCACAAAGCTCAACAGGTGGCAACCGTCCAGCACAAAGTTCAACAGGTGGCAACCGTCCATCACAAAGCTCAACAGGTGGCAATCGCCCATCACAAAGCTCAACAGGTGGCAACCGTCCAGCACAAAGTTCAACAGGCGGCAACCGTCCAGCGCAAAGCTCAACGGGTAGCAATCGCCCAGCGCAAGGTTCAACAGGTGGCAATCGTCCAGCACAAGGCGCACCAAGTGGACAAGGCGGACGCCCAGGTGGCGGAGGTCCAAGTCGTCCAGGTGGCGGTCGCGGTGGACGTCCACCGGCACGTGGTATAAACCAAGGGCGTAGAAGATATCGTCCAGCGAACCCGATTCCAAAAGTGGAAAAACCGTTACCGGAAAAAATCACTTTCTACGAATCACTGTCAGTTGCTGAACTAGCGAACAAACTAGGCCGGGAACCGTCTGGAATCATCAAAAAACTCTTCATGCTTGGTATCATGGCTACAATCAACCAAGAATTGGACAAAGATGCGATTGAACTCATCTGCGCAGATTATGAAGTTGAAGTAGAAGAAGAAATTCGTATCGATGTAACTGATCTTGAAACGTACTTTGAGGAGCATGAAGAAACAGCTATTGCTTCAATTGAACGTCCTCCAGTCGTTACAATCATGGGGCATGTTGACCACGGTAAAACGACACTTCTAGACTCGATTCGTAATACGAAAGTTACACAAGGCGAAGCGGGCGGTATCACACAGCATATTGGTGCCTACCAAATCGAAGAAAAGGGCAAGAAAATAACATTCCTTGATACACCAGGTCACGCGGCGTTCACAACGATGCGTGCACGCGGTGCGAAAGTGACTGATATTACGATTCTTGTTGTAGCAGCGGATGATGGTGTTATGCCACAAACAATCGAAGCAATCAACCATGCGAAAGCGGCTGAAGTTCCGATTATCGTTGCAGTGAATAAGATGGATAAGCCTTCTGCAAATCCAGACCGTGTTATGCAAGAATTAACAGACCAAGGACTTGTTGCTGAAGCATGGGGCGGAGATGCAATTTTCGTACCAATCTCAGCATTAAAAGGCGAAGGAATTGACCAGTTGATTGAAATGGTTCTTCTTGTTGCCGAAGTCGCTGAACTAAAAGCTGATCCAAACATCCGCGCACGCGGAAGTGTTATTGAAGCTTCTCTTGATAAAGGTCGCGGTGCTGTTGCAACGCTTCTTGTACAAGACGGAACGCTTCGTGTAGGTGATCCAATCGTAGTTGGTAACACATACGGTCGTGTACGTGCGATGGTAAGTGACATTGGACGCCGCGTGAAAGAAGCTGGCCCATCTACACCGATTGAAATTACAGGGTTAAGCGATGTACCTCAAGCTGGAGATCGTTTTGTTGTCTTTGAAGACGAGAAAACAGCACGCCAAATCGGGGAAACTAGAGCTGGTGAAGCGCTGCAAGATCAACGAGTTGAGAAAACACGTGTAACACTTGATAACTTGTTTGATCATATGAAACAAGGCGAAATCAAAGAATTGAACTTAATCGTAAAAGCAGACGTACAAGGTACGGTTGAAGCGATGGCATCTTCACTTATGAAAATTGAAGTTGAAGGCGTCAACGTTAAAATCATCCACACAGGTGCTGGCGCGATTAATGAATCTGATATTTCACTTGCTGCTGCATCAAATGCTATCGTTATTGGATTCAACGTTCGTCCAGATGTCAACGCGAAACGCGCGGCTGAAGAAGAAGGCGTTGAAATCAGACAACACCGTGTCATCTATAAAGTGATTGAAGAAATCGAATTGGCAATGAAGGGTATGCTTGACCCTGAATACGAAGAAAAAGTTATCGGCCAAGTTGAAGTACGCGAAACAATTAAAGTGTCTAAAATCGGAACGATTGCGGGAAGCTATGTGACGAGCGGTAAGATTACTCGTGATTCAAGCGTTCGTATCGTTCGCGACAACATCGTCATCTTCGAAGGCGAAATAGATACATTGAAACGCTTTAAAGACGATGCAAAAGAAGTAGCAAAAGGCTATGAATGTGGAATTACAATCAAAAACTTTGACGATATACATGTAGACGACGTTATCGAAGCCTTCATCATGGAAGAAATTAAACGAGTATGATTGTCTATGCGGAATGTTCATTCTTCATTCCGGAGGCGGCTTCATTGAAAGAGAAGCGGTCTGTTTTAAAACGGATGACGGACAGAGTCAAAAATGACTATAATGTCTCCATCTCAGAACTAGATCATCAGGATCTGTGGCAACGAACAACAATCGCTCTTGTTGCTGTTGCCTCATCAAAAGATGCAGCTGAGCGTGAGGTTAGGCGGGCAATCCGACTATTGGAGTCAAATCCAGAATGGGAATTGTCCAACTTAACGCTCGACTATTATTAAAACGGGATTGGGGTGACCATCCATGACAATGCGTGCTAATCGTGTTGCAGAGCAGATGAAAAAAGAGCTTGGTGAAATCATCGGTCAAAAAATTAAAGATCCACGAATCGGTTTTGTTACAGTAACTGATGTCGAGGTGACTGGTGATCTTCAACATGCAACGATTTACATTTCTGTTCTTGGAAAAGATTCGGAAAAAAAGGATACACTAAGAGGGCTGAATCAGGCGAAAGGATATATTCGTACTGAAATCGGCCAGCGAATCAGGCTTCGGATAACACCCGAACTTAAGTTCGAATACGATACTTCCGTTGCATACGGAACTCGAATCGAATCACTTCTTAAACAGGTGAAAAACGAAGACAATGAAGTAGAAAAAGAGTAGGGTGCCGCTAAGATGCGACGGGCATAAAGCGGGCCAGCGTCGCGGGGTACTATCCGCAGAGCTGGACTGATTTATGACCCTAGCATCTGGTACCCGGAGTCTAGCCAGTGGAAAAAGAGTAGGGTGTCGCTAAGATGCTTTATGACCTAGCATCTGGCACCCGGAGACTAGCCAGTAACAAAAAGGAGGAAGTCGGTGTCCACAAGGACTTTCCGGCTTCCTCCTTTTTACATATAGTAAGAATTGTGAAGGTGGTGGCGTGTATGAATGGAATACTTCCCCTGTGGAAGGAAAAAGGAATGACTTCGCATGATTGTGTATTCAAGTTGCGGAAGATTCTCGGTACGAAAAAAGTGGGACATACCGGTACACTTGATCCAAGCGTAGAGGGCGTATTGCCGATTTGTCTAGGACAGGCAACAAAGGTCGCTGAATATATAACAGATTCTGGCAAAGAATATATTGCGGTTGTATCCATTGGGACTGCAACTGAAACGGAAGATGCGGATGGAGCAGTCGTAGCTTCGGATTTATCACCGAAACATATCACTCGAACGGAAATTGAAGCAGCGCTCGCCAAATTGACAGGCGAAATCGTCCAAATTCCACCGATGTATTCTGCTGTAAAAGTGAATGGTAAAAAGTTATATGAATATGCTCGAAAAGGCATTGAAGTTGAAAGGCCTGAACGGAAAGTGTTCATTCGTGAAATCGAATTGTTGGATCCTGTACAATGGTATGAAGGTGAAACAGTTTCATTCCGCATCCGAGTTGCTTGCGGCAAAGGAACGTACATCCGCACGCTTGCAGTCCAAATAGGGGAGCTACTGGGTTTCCCGGCGCATATGGCCGCATTAGTCCGTACATCGTCAGGAACGTACGTGCAGGACGATTGCCGTACATTGGATGAAGTGAGGGCTCTTCAAGAAGAAGGGCAAATAGCCTCGATACTTCGTCCGCTTGAAGATGCACTAAGTGATTTTACTGCGATTGAAATCCCTGAGGAGCTTCTGGAGAAAGTAGAAAATGGACAAGTGTTGCCGGAGCATCCACTGCTGGACACGGAAGAGGCACTCGTGTTTATGAATGAAGGCAAGGCACTTGCAGTATACAGGAAGCATCCTACCAAGCTTGGTCTTATGAAGCCTGAAAAGATGTTTCCATTGAACAGGTAAGGGGCGATACTAATGGACATCTACAAATTGCATTATCCAGAAACAATTACGATTGACGATGATGCGAATTACTCCCTTGCGATTGGTTTCTTTGACGGCTTGCATAGAGGTCATCAGACAGTGATCAACGAAGCGAAAAGAAAGGCCGAAGAACTAGGTATCCGCTCGGCTGTTATGACATTCGATCCGCATCCCTCTCATCTATTTGGTGATGGTGAAAATAAGGTAGGTTATATTACGCAGTATAAGGAAAAAGCTAGGCTACTTAGTGCAATGGGGATCGATGCTTTGTTCATCGTAACGTTTGACTGGGCACTTGCTTCGCTTTCGCCTAAGCAATTCGTGGATATTTTCTTGAAGGAACTACATGTTTTGCATGTTACTGCAGGGTTTGATTTTACATTCGGTTCGAAGGGCGCGGGCACCATGGAGCAGATGGCTGCTTTGTCAGACGGGGCATTCGGTACAACTGTTATTGAAAAAGTAACAGATAATGAGCAAAAGATTTCCTCAACACGGATTCGTGAGCTTTTGTCTAAAGGTAATGTTGAAGAGACAGAATTGCTTCTTGGCAGACCTTTCCGGACAGTGGGTATAGTCGTTGACGGCGAGAAAAGAGGAAGGCTGCTCGGATTCCCCACTGCCAACGTTATGCCAGAGAAAAGTACAGTGTTGCCTGCAAATGGCGTCTATGCAGTGCGTTTTACTGTGGATGAACAAACATATGAAGGTGTGTGTAATGTTGGCGTTAAACCGACGTTCCATGATCCAAGTGATAGACAGGCCGTCGTAGAAGTGCATGTACTCGATTTTACCGGAGATCTCTATGGTAAAGAAGCATTTGTAGACTGGGTGGGACATATCCGTCCTGAGCAAAAATTCGGTTCCATTGATCTGCTTGTCGAACAGATCGCCAAAGACAAAAAAAGCGCACAAGAGATTCTAGCAGTACGAGGATGATTGTTGCATTTCCAAAATAGGCGTGGTACTATAAATACGTGCCAATGTGCACAAACCATTCCTTGGCATCGCGAATCACCAACGCTTGCTCGGGAACCGGGGATATCTTACTATATGGAGGTGAAGAAGATGGCTATCACACAAGAACGTAAAAATGAATTGATCAGTGAATACAAAATTCATGATACTGATACTGGATCAGCAGATGTACAAATCGCTGTCCTTACAGAAGAGATCAATAACCTGACAGAACATTTCCGTCTTCATAAGAAAGACAACCACTCACGTCGTGGTCTTTACAAAATGATCGGAACTCGTAAAAGACTTTTGAGATACTTACGAGACAATGAAGTTCAGCGTTACCGTGATCTTATTGCTAAACTCGGCCTTCGCCGTTAATAAGATGACTATCGAAAGTGGGCCTCGTGCCCGCTTTTTTTTGTGCGTATTTTTAATTGCGTTTAACTTGTTATGACTGCCATGGGCCCTATTATGCTCGCCATGGGCGCGGTTATGACCGGCATGAGGCCTGTTATGCTCGCCATGGCTTCGATTATGACCGGCACTAGCCCTATTATGCTCGCCATGAACTTACTCGTAAAAAACCATGTCAATGCCTTTACTTTGAACATAAAGCACTACGACATGCTTATGCATTCACAGTGGCGTTGTATTAGTAGGTGGCAGTCTCCCGCCCTAAGACTGGCGGCGAGGCAGATTGCAGGAATTCTTTATGTCCTTTACTTCCGTGTTTCATTTCCTACAAAAAAGTCCATAACACCACTAATTTCGCCCATTCTATACTAGAAACCACAATAAAGTGGTATACTGTACAAATGTGCCATGATGACGGTTAATGATGATAAAAACTTGTGTTCACTGAGCGCTATCACTTACACTACTACTAAGTACATACACGTATACAGTCGAGGCTGGGATATGGAGAGGGGTTCAATTATGACCGAGAAAAAAGTTTATACACTAGATTGGGCAGGACGACCGTTGACAATTGAAACGGGACAACTTGCTAAACAGGCTAACGGAGCAGTACTTGTACGCTACGGGGAAACAACAGTACTTTCAACTGCAACATCTTCTAAAAATTCACGAGGATTAGATTTCTTCCCTCTTACAGTGAATTATGAAGAACGCATGTATGCTGTTGGGAAAATTCCAGGTGGCTTCATTAAACGTGAAGGACGTCCATCAGAAAAAGCGGTCTTAACGAGCCGACTAATCGACCGTCCAATCCGTCCTTTATTCGCAGACGGGTTCCGCAATGATGTACAAGTTATTTCACTTGTTATGTCAGTTGATCAAGATTGTTCATCTGAAATGGCAGCAATGCTTGGTTCTTCACTTGCATTGTCGATTTCTGACATTCCTTTCGAAGGACCAATCGCTGGTATTCAAATTGGATTAATCGACGGGAAATTCATCGTTAACCCAACACCGGCACAATTGGAGAAGAGTGAACTTGACCTTGTTGTCGCTGGTACGAAAGATGCGATCAACATGGTTGAAGCAGGCGCACAAGAAGTTGCGGAAGATATCATTCTTGAAGCAATTATGTTCGGACACGGTGAAATCATTAAACTGATTGAATTCCAAGAAAAAATCATTGCTGAAGTCGGCAAAGCGAAAACGGAAGTTGCACTATTCACATTGGATGAAACAATTATGTCCGATATTAAAAATAGCTGTGAAACCGATCTTGTTAATGCAATCCAAACTGTTGAGAAGCATGCGCGTGAAGATGCTATCAATGCAGTGAAAAACGAAGTAATCGAACGCTACAAAGAAAACGAAGCGGACGATGCGACGATGAAACAAGTAAAAGGCGTTTTGGATTATATGGTTAAAGAAGAAGTACGTCGCCTTATTACGGATGAAAAAATCCGTCCTGATGGCCGTGGCCTTGACGAAATTCGTCCACTTGCATCTGAAGTAGGCATCTTGCCACGTACGCACGGTTCAGGTCTCTTTACTCGCGGACAAACGCAAGCGCTTAGTGTTTGTACACTTGGAGCCCTTGGTGAAGTACAAATCATCGATGGTCTTGGTCTTGAAGAAACAAAACGTTTCATGCACCATTATAACTTCCCGAACTTCAGTGTTGGTGAAACGGGTCCAATCCGTGGACCAGGACGTCGTGAAATTGGGCACGGTGCACTTGGGGAACGCGCATTATCAGCGGTTATCCCGAATGATACTGATTTCCCGTACACAATTCGTCTAGTAGCTGAAGTACTCGAGTCAAACGGTTCATCTTCACAAGCATCGATCTGTGCGTCAACAATGGCCATGTTAGATGCGGGTGTTCCACTTAAAGCTCCAGTTGCGGGTATCGCAATGGGTCTTGTGAAAAAAGGGGACAACTACTCTGTTCTTTCCGATATTCAAGGGATGGAAGATCATCTTGGCGATATGGACTTCAAAGTAGCAGGAACTGACAAAGGAATCACTGCGCTTCAAATGGATATTAAAATCGATGGTCTTTCACGTGAAATCTTGGAAGAAGCATTGACACAAGCAAAAGTAGGTCGCTTGAAAATTTTAAACCATATGATCACAGCAATTTCAGGACCGCGTGAAGAGCTTTCAGAATATGCTCCGAAAATTATCGTTATCAAAATCAATCCAGACAAGATTCGTGACGTAATTGGGCCAGGCGGAAAAGTCATCAACAAGATCATCGAAGAGACGAATGTTAAAATCGATACTGAACAAGATGGTACGATTTATATCTCTTCTCCAAACAATGAAATGAATACCAAAGCGAAAGCGATGATTGAGAATATCGTTCGCGAAGCAAAAGTTGGCGAATACTATATGGCGAAAGTGAAACGCATTGAGAAATTCGGTGCCTTCCTTGAACTATTCCCAGGTAAAGACGGACTGCTCCACGTTTCTGAAATTGCAGAAGAGCGGACTAAAGTGGTTGAAGATGTCTTGAAAATGGGCGATGAAATGTTCGTAAAAGTAACTGAAGTTGATAACCAAGGACGCGTTAACTTGTCTAGAAAAATTGTCATTCTTGAAGAAAAAGAAGCAGCTGAAAAAGCGAATAGCTGAATCGACATACAGCACTAGAATGGAAAGCCCCTCTTCAAGTGAAGATGAGGGGCTTTTTCTTCATTGTCCAGTCTCTAGCGACCACACGCTCGGGTCATAAGTCAATCGGGAGGGATTGAACTGCATCCCTCCTTGGTGTCGCAGGACGCGGCGACTTTAGACTGCCTTCCTCTTGTGGTGAACTTAAGCTGAGTTCTCTAACTCGGTCCGCTTGCGCTTTTCTTCATCCATCAAATATACTATAAAAATAGAATAGAGTTTAAAAGGGGGATTCCAAGAATGATAGAAACACATGTATGCCGAAATGGCGTCAGAATCGTCCATGAAAAAATGCCGCATGTACGCTCGGTTGCATTAGGGATATGGGTAGGTGCAGGTTCAGGAGATGAGATGGAATCAGAAGCTGGAATCGCTCATTTTATTGAACATATGCTCTTTAAAGGAACGCCATCACGAAGTGCGCGCACGATAGCAGAGGAATTTGATCGGATTGGCGGAGACGTTAACGCCTTCACATCGAAAGAGATGACTTGTTATTACACGACGGTACTCGGACACCAGGCACCTCGCGCGCTATCCATCTTAACGGATATGTTTTTCAATTCGACGTTTGATGAAGCAGAAATTGAGAAAGAAAAGTCGATTGTCCTTGATGAAATTGCAGCAGTCGAAGATGCACCGGATGATGATGTAGACGAACGGTTATGGAGCGTTATGTTTCCAGAACAACCGATTGGTAAACCAGTTCTCGGTGATGAATCGACAATCAATACGTTCAACCGCAAAATGATAGATGACTTCATGGGTCGCACGTATACGCCTGATCAAGTTGTTATTTCAGTAGCTGGCAACTATGACAATCGATTAATACAGCTGATTGAAGTTCAATTCGGTTCATTCAAAAAGGACGAGAAGATTGAACGGGCGACACCAGTAGCGTTACCTGAATTCCACGGCGGTATTACGCTGAAAGAAAAAGATATTGAACAAGCCCATATCTGTCTTGGCTTTACAGGGCTTACTGTAGACGATAAACGAATTCCAGAGTTGATTGTGTTAGATAGCATAATAGGCGGCTCGATGTCCTCGCGACTATTTCAGGAAGTCCGTGAAGAACGTGGTTTGGCCTACTCAATTCATTCCTATTTCTCCGCGTATAAAACGACGGGTGCATTCATGATATACGGTGGAACTTCCCCAGAGAATCTCAGAGAATTGTCCGATACGATTGATGAAGTAATTCAATCGATATTGACGGCAGGCGTTACAGAAAACGAATTGCATAATGCGAAAGAGCAGTTAAAAGGCGGGTTCCTGCTAGGTCTTGAAAGTTCAGAAGCAAGGATGCACCGCAACGGTAAAAATGAACTCATATTAGAGGAGCATAAATCAGTCGATGAAGTCGTAGCAATTATCGATAATATCGAATTAAATCAGGTTTATAGAATGGCAAACGACATCTTTAGTGGGCAACGGGCAACATCCATCATTGCCCCAAAGGATGTTCTAAAAGAATTTAATAGTTGATTGCTAGCGTTAGTCAGTTTTCCCGTGCTCATCTCATATGATGGATGGAGACGAAGGAAAGGGGAATGACGATGCTACTTTCAGAACTTGCTCAGAAGGAGCTTATTCAAGTTGAGGACGGGGTCCGCTATGGTTATTTGGCGGATACCGACCTTATTTTTAACGGGAGAACAGGGGATATTATCGGATTTGAAATAAAGAAGAAGTTCGGTCGGTTTTCATTCAAGAACCGTCAAGAACCTTCGGATGAATTCATACCTTGGCACGAAATTGTCTTGATTGGAGAACATCGTATTCTATTCGGAAAAACGCATAGTATGGATGAGTTGGCTAGCGATGAAAGATAATAACTGGCTCTTCATAGGGACGGACAGCAGATTGGCGGCTTGCAGCGACATCATGTTTGAAAGAGGATTTGCCACTCAACACATTGGAACCGATCATTATTCGGATGAACTTGGTGAAGTGATTGCGAACTATTCGCCAAGGCAAATTGTTTTCCCGATTTTACAAATAAAAAACGAAATTCCTCCTTTATTGCTAGAAGAGGGAACGGAACTTTATACAGGAGTCACCTCGGAACCATGGCTGAAGCCTCTAAGAGAGGCAGGATTGTCACTCCATTGCTATCTAAAAGAAGAGCAATTCATCTGGCAAAATGCGAAGCTGACTGCCGAGGGATTCATCCATGAATACTATGCGCGCACAAAACGGTGCATTTCAGGGACTCCTTTCTCCGTGGCGGGCTTCGGCAAGGTTGGTAAGGCGACAGCACATGCATTGGCATCTTTAGGGGCTGTTGTGACTGTCGTTGCTAGGTCTGAAGCTCAGATTGGTGAAGCTTGTTATCACGGATATAAGACGGAGCAGTTAACGGACGATTGGGCAATGAAAGAGGGAATGCTGATTAACACGATTCCCGCAAAATGGCTTGTGGCTACTGAGAACCCCAGACTGCACATTTATGACCTTGCGTCAGCCCCGGGCTGCCTAAAGGCGCAACTTTCATCTGAATACTATACAGTACTCCTCGGATTACCGGGAAAACACTTTCCTGTAGATGCAGCAATCGCTTTGGCGGATGCGCTCGAGAGAATGTATAGAAGATGAAAGGGGAACACGATGCTAAAGGGAAAGAGGATAGGCCTTGGGATTACGGCGTCACATTGTACGTATGAGGAAATTATACCAGTCATTGATTCGCTAAAAGACGCGGGAGCAACCGTTGTGCCCGTTATCACTCACTCTGTTTTGACAGCCGCAACGCGTTTCGGAACTGGGGAAGAATGGATTGCACGAATTGAAGCCGCAACGGGTGAAAAAGTTATCTCTACAATTGTAGGAGCTGAACCATTCGGACCGAAAACTCCTGTCGATTGTATGGTTATCGCACCGATGACTGGGAATTCCATGAGCAGATTTGCTAACGCGGCAACAGATTCACCTGTCTTAATGGCTGCAAAAGCTACGTTACGGAATGAAAGTCCAGTACTTATAGGTATTTCAACAAACGATGCACTTGGCTTAAACGCAATGAACCTCATGAAGCTACTCAATATGAAAAATGTGTTTTTCATCCCTTTTGGGCAAGATGATCCAGTAAAAAAACCAAATTCACTTATCTCCGATTTCACGCTTATGGTACCTGCTACAGCTGCAGCTCTTGAAAAAAGACAACTTCAACCGTTATTAATTATTCATGACAAAAAATAAAAATACAGAGCAGAATAATCGGATATATGATATAATTCCTCCAATGAACTGCTAACGATGTAAGGGACAGAAGTATTTATGTTAATCATGCTGTTTTTTGTAGCAATTTGGAAAACAGTATAAAAAATGCATGTCCTGATTATTTATGCATCCGTATAAGCTGAAAGGGAGATAGAGATGAAAAAGGTTAATGTTGCAATAGTCGGTGCTACGGGAGCTGTGGGTACAAAAATTCTTGAAAAATTACTTGAACGTAATTTTCCAGTCCAATCAATTAAGCTGCTAGCCTCTAAGCGATCTGCAGGTGCAGAAATTACGGCAGGTGGCCATAAATATATTGTTGAAGAAACGGTTCCAGAATCATTCGAAGGCATTGACATCGCATTTTTCAGTGCGGGCGGATCTATTTCAGAAAAGTTTGCACATGAAGCAGTAAAAAGAGGAGCGGTCGTCATTGATAATACGAGCGCATTCCGGATGATAGAAGACATTCCGTTAGTTGTTCCTGAAGTGAACGCGGGAGCTTTAAGCGGACATACAGGAATCATTGCCAACCCAAACTGTTCGACGATTCAAATGGTGACTGCGCTGCAACCGATTCGTGAGAAGTTTGGATTGGATCGAATTATTGTTTCAACGTATCAGGCAGTATCAGGTGCCGGATCTGAAGCAATTGAAGAGTTGGAAAGTCAAAGTTTGCAGTTTGAAAACCGCTCGAAAATAGAAGCAGCTATTTTACCATCTGCTTCAGCAGAACGGCATTATCCAATCGCATTCAATGCGATTCCTCAAATTGATGCCTTCGATGCTTCAGGATATACACTTGAAGAGCTCAAAATGATGAATGAAACCAAAAAAATATTTGGTGATCAGAAATTGTCCGTGTCAGCGACATGTGTACGTCTACCTGTCGTAACAGGGCATTCTGAGTCGGTTTATATTGAAATTGGTAAAGAGGGAGTTTCTGTAGAAGAACTTCACGCTCTACTTGAAAATGCACCAGGCGTCGTCGTCCAAGACGATCCATCTAAACAATTGTATCCGATGCCATTATTTGCAGAAGGAAAAGACGAAGTGTTTGTGGGCCGTATAAGAAAAGACCCAGAACACCCGGCTGGATTCCATCTGTGGATTGTATCGGACAATCTCCTAAAAGGGGCGGCACTTAATTCGGTGCAAATCGCAGAAACTCTGCTTAACTAATAAAACAAAGTAAAGGGCTGATAACAATGGAGCTTGGACGCGTATCGACTGCAATGGTCACCCCTTTTTCATCAACGGGAGACATTGACTACGACAAAACTGCCAAACTGATTGAACACCTGATTGCGAATGGGAGTGATTCATTGGTCGTATGTGGTACGACTGGTGAATCTCCTACGCTTTCCGTAGAAGAGAAGGAAGCACTTTTTACGTTCACGATAAAAGAAGTAAACAAGCGCATACCAGTCATCGCGGGGACTGGTACGTTTTCTACAAAGGAAACCGTCAAGCTTACACGGATGGCGGAACGGGTTGGGGCTGACGGTATTATGCTCGTTGCACCTTACTACAACAAACCTGATCAAAAAGGAATGTACGCCCACTTCGCGCATGTCGCAGGGGAAACTAGCCTACCAGTGATGTTGTATAATATTCCGGGGCGCTCAGCTGTCAACATGCTTCCTGAAACGCTCATCGCTTTATCGAAAATAACAAATATCCGAGCAGTAAAAGAAGCGAGTGGAAACCTGGAGCAGATGGTGGACATTATTTCAGGGACGGATCAGGGATTTTCAGTTTATAGCGGGGACGACTCATTGGCATTACCGACCTTGGCGATAGGTGGAAAAGGTATCGTGTCGGTCGCTTCTCACGTTGCAGGCAATGAAATGCAGCAGATGATTGCTGCATTCAAAGATGGACGGACAGAACAAGCTGGGGCGATGCATAGAGCGTTGCTACCTTTATTCCGTGCGATTTTTACCGCTCCCAACCCAGTGATGGTGAAATACGCGCTAGAAAAACTGGGGGTTGAAACTGGGGGAGTTAGATTGCCGTTGGTTGCGCTCGAAGGCAATGATGAACCCTTTGATAACGTCTGGAAAAACTATAGAAAAAACCTTCATATTTTCAATTAATCGGAGCCGGTATCAATTACCGGCTTTTTTTGTTTGTACAGATAGCTTCAGTCCCGTATAATGAAATATAGTCGTTATGGACGGGAATTATTAATAGGAGGAAACAAAGTGACAAAAACAAAAAATGAACTAATTAGAATCATTCCACTCGGTGGAGTTGGAGAAATCGGGAAAGCAATGTACGTGGTCGAAGTTGATGACGAACTGTTCATCGTTGACGCGGGGCTTATGTTCCCTGAAGGAGAAATGCTTGGAATTGACATCGTCATTCCAGATATAAGTTATATTGAAGAAAACAAAGACCGCGTAAAAGGGATTTTCCTGACGCACGGTCACGAAGATGCAATCGGCTCGATTTCCTATCTTCTGCAAAAAGTACAAGCACCTGTCTATGGTTCTAAATTGACAATCGCATTGGCGAAAGAACATTTGAAAGAAATGCCGGCACCCTCGAACGTTAAGTTTTTTGAAGTGACGAACAAAAGCCGAATGAATTTTAAAGGTACGTACGTAACATTCTTCCATACGACACACAGCATACCAGATTCACTCGGAATCGTATTCCATACAAGTGAAGGGGCAATTGTCCATACTGGAGAATTCAAATTCGATCAGTCTGCTAAAGGGAAGTACCGTCCCGACATTGCGAAAATGGCGGCACTTGGTGAAGAAGGTGTCTTCATCCTAATGTCGGATTCTTCCGAAGCAGAGCGTCCCGGTTATACGACATCTGAGTCGGTTATTGAAAAAAGTCTATCTAAAACGTTCCACGGAGCAGAAGGTAGAATTCTTGTCGCGCTTTATGCGTCGAATTTTATCCGTATTCAGCAAGTATTCGATACGGCATTGGAAACAGGTAAAAAAGTGGCAGTCGTTGGGAAGAGTCTAGAAAGTTACTTCGAAGTCGGCATGAAACTCGGTTATTTAACGATTGAAGATGACATTGTCATCCCAGTCAAAGAAATCGAGAAGTATGATGATGATAGAGTTGTTATTATCGTGACAGGTAACCAAGGCGAGCCGCTTGATGCGCTTGAGAAAATTGTACGTAAACAGCATAGAGACTTACGTATCAAAGAAACAGATACAGTTCTTATTACGTTTACACCATCTCCTGGAATGGAAGTTTCGATGTTCCAGACAATGAATGATCTTGCAAAAGCTGGTGCAAATGTTCTTACTTCAAGTAAGAATGTCCACGTTTCAGGGCATGGTAGTTCGGAAGATTTGAAATTGATGCTGAACTTAATGCAACCTAGCTATTTCGTTCCAATCCAAGGCGAGTATCGGATGCTTATTGCGCATTCCAAACTTGCACAGGAGACAGGACTTCAGAAATCACAAATATTTATTGCGGATAAAGGCGACATTGTCGAATATAAAAACAATAAAATGCGCATGAGTGGACGAGTTCAAGCAGGTAATATTCTGATTGACGGAATTGGGGTAGGGGACGTTGGAAATATCGTACTCCGTGATCGTAAACTACTTTCACAGGATGGGATCTTTACAGTTGTTGTCACACTAAACCGTAAACAGAAACGCATCGCTGCAGGACCGGAAATCGTCTCTCGTGGATTCGTCTATGTACGTGAATCCGAAGAGCTTCTTGAAGAGTCTGCAAATCTTGTCAGAAAAATTGTTGAGAAGTATGTGAATAAAGAGACGTTCGAATGGACAAACATTAAACAAGAGATACGCGATACACTTAGTTCGTATCTGTATCAGCAAACGAAAAGAAGACCAATGATTATTCCTATAATTATGGAATACTAATACAACAACTATATTTATTGAACATATGAATACTTTCACACCTGTATAAACTGAGCAAAGGTGCCTTACAAGGCATCCCTGAGCGCGGAAACGGGTAGAAGGAAATCTTTATTTCAGAGTATATAGAATCGATAATAATGCTACAAAGGGTTTCCTTGCCGTCTGACCGGCGGGAAACCCTTTTTTTGAAAAGGAGGTACCATAAATACATGGCTAGAAAATCAAGTAAGAAGAAAAAGAAATCAACCGCGCAGAAAAAGAAGTCATCCGATTTGCATCCGTTGATCTATGAAGTGATGGGCTTGGTGATGATTGGTCTTGCCATCATCATTATATTTGAATTCGGAATTGCTGGGAGAGGCCTCTCTTCTTTGTCTAGATTTATTTTCGGTAACTGGCATGTTGCGATCCCACTCTTGCTCATTGTTCAGGCACTTATGTTCATGATAAAACAGAAGGTAGGCGGTTGGAGAAACCGTGTTGTAGGAGGATGTTTATTCATCCTGGCAAGTTTTGTTCTGTTTAGTCATGTCCATTTGTTCAAGGAACTGTATGAAAGCCGTGTTCTTATGTCGAATTCGGCGCTTAAAGAAACATGGAAAGTGCTTATCACAAATGATGGCATCACATCAAGGAGTGGAGCGCTCGGGGGAGGAATGACGGGGGCAATTCTATTTGCCATGTTCTACTCGTTGTTTGACTCGGCTGGGGCAACAGTTGCAGGTATTTTATTGTTTTTAATCGGTATTGTTCTCTTAACGGGCAAAGCGCTTGTTCCATATGCAGCCGAACATTTCCCGAAACTACTTAAATCGATGAAAGATTCAATTCCCAAAAAAGGATCAGCAGTTAAAAAATCTTCGAGCGAATCAAGAACGACTCGCTCGAAGAGAAAAGCTAATACAGCTGATGAACAAGCTGTGCAAAATCTACCTCCGCTCCAACCGGAAATCGAAGAGGTTGTATCACAACCAATCATTTCGGCCTTTAGTGAAAGGAGAGATAAGCCTGTTGAGGACGAGCAGGCGGCAGTTGTAGAAGAAGGGCAACTACAAGAACAACAGGAAGTTGCCGTAGAAGTCAATGCTTACACAGGTGTCACAGGAGAAGAGGAGAATGAATCTTACATCTTGCCTCCACCGTCATTACTGAAACAAACGCCCATTATCGATCAATCGGAAGAGTACAATTCGATTCAGGCGAATGCGCAAAAACTTGAACGAACTTTCCTTAGTTTCGGCGTGAAAGCGAAGGTTACTGAGGTGCATCTTGGACCGGCTGTCACGAAGTATGAAGTGTTACCGGATACGGGCGTCAAAGTAAGCCGTATCGTGAGCCTCGCTGACGACATAGCACTTGCACTAGCAGCAAGTGGAATTCGTATCGAAGCCCCGATTCCAGGGAAGTCTGCAATCGGTATCGAAGTCCCAAACAGTTCGGTTGCTGTTGTCAGTCTGAGGGAAGTCATTGAAGCAAAAGAGAATAATCGTCCTGATTCAAAATTAATGATTTCACTAGGGCGTGACGTAACAGGACAGGCGATGCTGGCAGAATTGAATAAGATGCCGCACGTTCTGATTGCCGGTTCAACAGGTAGTGGTAAAAGTGTATGTATCAACGGCATTATTGTCAGTATCTTAATGCGTGCAAAACCGCATGAAGTGAAAATGATGATGATCGATCCTAAAATGGTTGAGCTCAATGTCTATAACGGTGTTCCACACTTGCTTGCCCCGGTCGTCACGGATCCACGGAAAGCATCTCAAGCACTGAAGAAAGTTGTTTCTGAAATGGAAAGACGTTACGAATTGTTTTCTCACACAGGAACTAGAAATATTGAAGGATACAATGAACATATCGAAGTCTGGAACGAAGAGAATGAGGAAAAGCATCCACGCATGCCGTACATCGTCGTTATTGTGGATGAGCTCGCGGACCTCATGATGGTCGCCTCCAGCGATGTGGAAGATTCAATCACACGGCTTGCACAAATGGCCCGTGCTGCTGGGATTCACTTGATCATTGCGACACAACGACCGAGTGTTGACGTTATAACGGGCATCATAAAAGCGAACATCCCATCTAGGATTGCATTTGCAGTGTCATCGTCAATCGATTCAAGAACAATTTTGGATGGCGGCGGTGCGGAAAAACTACTTGGTAGGGGGGACATGCTGTTCCTTCCGGCGGGTGTCGCAAAACCGGTCCGGATTCAAGGGGCGTTCGTGACGGATGCAGAAGTTGAGGCAGTTGTCGATTTTGTTATTGAGCAGCAGAAAGCTCAATATCAAGAAGAAATGATTCCAACAGAAATAGAAGAAGTAGCACCACATGAAGAAACGGATGACTATTACGATGAAGCAGTTCAACTTGTGACGGACATGCAGACAGCTTCCGTCTCCTTATTGCAGCGTCGTTTCAGGGTCGGCTATTCGAGAGCCGCACGCATTGTAGATCAGATGGAGATGCGGGGGATTGTAGGACCACCTGAAGGCAGTAAACCGCGTCAAGTGCTAATGAGTAAGGACGAAACGGATATTTAATCCTGAAAAGAATGGCAGAATAGGTATATTTGAGCACATCAAAAGAACACATTGATAATATTTTTCGAAGTATTGTTTATTTTATATGACGAAAGTGATATAGTATGGATGATTAGTAGTGACGTTTAACATCAGAGGTCTGACCTCGTTGAGGGGGAGATGTAATGATGGTAAAGGCGGACCAAAGGCATCTATATGTCCAGGTGATTGAACGTCTGAAAAAGGACATTGAATCGGGAATATTCAAAGAGAATGAGCGGTTCCCTTCGGAATTTGAACTCGCTCGTACGTTGGGTGTCAGCCGTGCAACACTCCGTGAAGCACTTCGTGTATTAGAGGAGGATAAAGTCATTGTCCGTAAACATGGTGTTGGAACATTCGTTAAACCAAAACCATTGTTTTCATCTGGCATTGAAAACTTAACCAGTGTTTCTTCTATGATTCGTGATGCGGGGATGGAGCCAGGAACGATTTTTATGGACGTTTTAGAGACGATACCATGTGATGAAAGTATCGCAAAGTTCGGATGTAGTGAAGATGAGCGTCTAGTTACAATTAAAAGAGTAAGGACTGCGGACGGCGACCCGGTCGTCTATTGTATTGATAAGGTTCTTTCAAAAAATCTTTCGTCTGGAACGGACGAGTTATTGAATAATTCCCTATTCGACGCAATCGAAAAGTCAGGTACAATCCGTATTGTTCAAGCTGTGGCGCACATTGAACCTGTTGGATACGATGATGAAGCATCGTCCATCCTGAGGTGTGGGATTGACGTTCCACTCCTTGTCCTCCGGCAACATCATTACAGTGAGGAAGGCGAAATGGTCCTCTACTCGAAAAATTATTTTCGAGCTGATAAATTCAGCTTCCACGTAGTACGCAAAAGGGTATAAGACGTTAATACGTCCTACTAATATGAAGAAAACAAGGGGGTTCCAACAATGGGCAAACGTAAATTTGGTTTAGCTTTATCGATGGTTCTAGCTGCAAGCACACTACTTGGCGCATGCGGAACGGATAAAGCGAAAGACAAAGAAGGTACTACAAACGGTTCGAAAGAAGATACTTTTTCAATCGCAATGGTAACTGATACAGGCGGTGTTGACGACAAATCGTTCAACCAATCTGCTTGGGCAGGAATTAAAGAATACGGCAAAGAGAATAATCTTGAAAAAAAGGATGGTGGATTTGACTATCTACAGTCTAAAGAACCAGCCGATTACGCACCGAACTTAAACAAACTTGTCCAACGTGACTTCGACCTTATTTTCGGGATTGGTTTCCTTATGAAAGATGCAATCGAAGAAATCGCAACACAGCGTACTGACAATCAATTTGCGCTTGTTGACGAAGTTTCTGATCTGCCTAACGTAGCAAGCCTTATGTTCAAAGAGCAAGAAGGTGCATTCCTTGCGGGTGTTGCAGCTGCTCGAATGACAAAATCCGATAAAATCGGCTTTATTGGCGGTATGGAAATTCCCGTTATCGAACGTTTTGAAGCTGGATTCCTTGCAGGTGTTGCTGCAGTGAAACCTGAAATAAAAGTGGATGTACAGTACACAGGCGACTTTGCAAAAGCTGAACTTGGTAAAGCAACAGCAAATCGTATGTACACTTCAGGCGTAGATATTATTTTCCACGCTGCCGGCGGTTCTGGTAATGGTGTATTCTCTGAAGCTAAAGAACGTAAAAAAGCAGATCCAGATGCATATGTATGGGTAATCGGCGTTGACTCTGACCAGTACGATGAAGGTAAAGTAGGCGACGATAACATTACATTGACTTCAATGCTTAAACGTGTTGACATTGCAGTTAAAAACACGGCAGATCTAGCTGCTAAAGGTCAATTCCCTGGCGGTGAAGTAACAACTTTCGGTCTTGCTGACAATGGTATTGCACTTGCTGATTCGCACGGAGCAATTCCACAAGATGTATTAGACGAGGTTGAAAAATTCACTAAGCAAATTGCCGACGGTGAAATCGAAGTTCCAGAATTCAGAGCTAAAAAATAATAAAAGAAATAAGCAATCATGAAGGCCGATTTATTTCGGTCTCCATGATTCTCCTTTAAATTACTAGAAGAAAAGATACCGTTCAAGGTTTCTTTTCTTCTGTTAATTTAACTTCATTCAGCAAGTTTTTTGTACTGAAAGCGAAGTGTTAGCAACAGAAGTCTCCCACTTCTATAAATGGTGAGATGAATGCAAACGAAGCCTCCGACGGATGTCACAGATTTTGCAGAGAGTTAAAAACTCAATTCAAAACTTTGATGCTATCATACCGAGGCGTGATTGATTCTTACATACGCAGACGCGAGGGAGTGAACCTAGTGGAATATGTTATTGAAATGTTAAATATCCGAAAAGAGTTCGGTAATTTTGTTGCGAACGATGATATTACGCTTCAGCTTAAAAAAGGTGAAATCCATGCTTTATTAGGCGAGAACGGGGCAGGGAAATCTACGTTAATGAACGTGCTGTTTGGGCTTTATCAACCTGAAGGTGGAGAGATTCGGGTACGGGGAACAGCGACGGCTATTACAGATCCGAACGTCGCGAACAGATTGGGTATCGGAATGGTTCACCAACATTTCATGCTTGTTGAAAATCTAACTGTCACTGAAAATATTATTCTGGGTAATGAACCGAAAAAAATGGGCATGATCAACGTCAAAGACGCTGCCAAAAAAGTGGCCGAGATTTCGCAATTATATGGACTTGATGTAGATCCTTATGCAAAGATCGAAGATATATCGGTCGGTATGCAACAGCGGGTAGAAATTTTGAAAACGCTTTATCGTGGAGCAGAAATTCTTATTTTCGATGAACCGACTGCATCTTTGACACCGCAAGAAATCACGGAATTAATTTCAATTATGAAGAAACTGATTGAAGAAGGAAAATCGATTATCATCATCACACACAAACTTCAGGAAATAATGGATGTCTCCGATCGGGTGACGGTTATCCGCAAAGGTAAAGGGATTGGAACAGTTATTACTTCAGAAACAAATCCGGAAGAGCTAGCAACATTGATGGTAGGACGTCAAGTAACATTTAAAACGGAAAAAGGGCCGTCCTATCCAGCCGAAGAAGTTCTCCTAGTAGAAAATCTAGTTGTTGAAGATTATCGCGGAATTCCGAAAGTGAAAGGATTAAATCTATCCGTTCGTAAAGGTGAAATCGTAGGAATCGCGGGAATTGACGGCAATGGACAGTCAGAATTGATTGAGGCAATCGCGGGTCTTCGCAAAGTGAAAAGCGGGAAAATTTTCATAGATTCAAAGGATGTTACTGGGAAAAAGCCACGTGAAATAACAGAATCCGGTCTCGGTCATATTCCGCAAGACCGTCATAAGCATGGCCTTGTTCTCGATTTCACTGTTGGCTATAATGTGGCGTTGCAAACGTATTACAAAGAACCTTTATCAAAAAAAGGCATTATGAATTATAAACTCGTATCTAAGAAAGCAAAAGAAATCATCGACATGTTTGACGTGCGGACACAAGGTGAGCAAGAGTTAGTCCGTTCGCTTTCAGGCGGTAATCAGCAAAAACTCATAATTGGACGAGAAGTAGATCGTAACCCGGAATTACTGATTGCAGCACTTCCAACACGTGGTCTTGATGTCGGGGCAATTGAATTCATTCATAAAAAGTTAATTGAACAACGTGATAATGGCAAAGCAGTTCTTCTTATTTCATTTGAACTAGATGAGGTCATGAATGTTTCTGACCGTATTGCAGTTATTTACGACGGAGAAATTGTTGATACAGTTATTCCGACCGAAACAACAGAGCAGCAACTCGGCCTACTCATGGCAGGACACTCCAGGGACAAGGGCGCTGTTACGCTGAAAGAAGGTGATGATAACCATGTCGAATAGGTTTGTAAATATACTGGTACCCATCATCTCGATTATTTTGGGATTGTTAGTGGGAGCAGCCGTAATGTGGTTCAGCGGATACGATCCGGTTGCTGGCTATATCGCGTTATGGAATGGAATCTTTGGGGATATGTATTCAATCGGAGAAACAATCAGGCAAATAAGCCCTTATATACTAGCGGGTCTTGCGGTTGCATTTGCGTTCCGCTCAGGGCTGTTCAATATTGGGGTCGAAGGACAATTGATTGTTGGCTGGTTTGCAGCGGCATATGTCGGCATGGCATTTGAATTACCGATATTCATCCACTTGCCACTTGCCCTTATTGCGGCAGCAGTAGCAGGAGCGCTGTGGGGATTGATTCCAGGTATTTTAAAAGCAACACTTCATGTACACGAAGTTATTGTAACAATAATGATGAACTACATCGCACTTCATACAGTAAATGCGTTAATAAAAGCAGTTTCTGAAGGTGGATATAAGACAGAGAAAATCCACCAGACGGCGTCGCTACGTTCAGATTTCTTATCTAACTTGACTGATTTCTCAACCTTACATTACGGAATCTTTGTCGCACTGGCAATGGTTGCAGTTATGTGGTTCATTTTGGAGAAAACGAAAACCGGTTATGAGCTTAAATCGGTCGGATTTAACGACCATGCATCTCAATATGCGGGAATGAATGTGAAAAAGAACATTATTCTTTCGATGGTTGTTTCTGGCGCTTTCGCAGGGCTTGGAGGAGCGATGGAAGCTCTTGGGACATTTGGGAACATAGTGACACGTAGTGCGTTTACGGGAATTGGGTTTGACGGGATCGCGGTTGCCTTACTAGGTGCTAATACGCCACTAGGTGTTATTTTTGGGGCCTCCCTGTTTGGTTCGTTAAAATATGGAGCCGGGAATATGCCGAATGAGGCAGGGGTACCAGTTGAAATTGTTTCAATTGTAATCGCACTTATCATATTCTTTGTTGCATCGGGCTATATCATCCGAGTTCTTCTTAGCAAGATGAAAAAGAAAAAGGAGGCAAAGTGATATGAGTTTTCTAGAGATAGTATATTTCATCATTCCGTTATCCATTTCATACGCTGCCCCTCTTATTTTCACTGCAATCGGAGGCGTGTTCTCGGAACGTGCAGGTGTAGTTAACATTGGACTTGAAGGACTCATGGTAATGGGTGCTTTTATCGGTATTATATTCAATCTAACTTATGCCGATGCATTTGGCTCTTGGACACCATGGATTGCCTTACTTGTAGCAATGGTTGTTTCCGCAATCTTCTCCATTATGCACGCGGTCGCATCGATTACATTCCGTGCTGACCAAGTAGTATCAGGGGTTGCCATTAACATGCTAGGGATTGCTATTGCTTTGTTCTCTGTAAAAATGATTTTTGACAAAGGACAGACGGATTTCATCCAACAAAGCATTCCGCGTTTCAACGTTCCAATTTTACATGACATTCCGGTTATCGGACCAATGTTTTTCACTGGGATTTATGGTTCATCGATATTGGCAATTGGCCTTGCTTTTTTAGCTTGGTTCATCATTTATAAAACACCATTCGGTCTTCGTCTAAGGTCGGTTGGGGAACACCCGATGGCTGCTGATACAATGGGCATCAACGTAACTAAAATTCGCTATATTGCGGTTATCATTTCAGGTGGTCTTGCTGGTATTGGTGGCGCTATCTATTCTCAAACAATGACGAATGATTTCAGTCATGCGACAATTAACGGACAAGGATTCATGGCACTTGCTGCAATGATCTTTGGTAAATGGCATCCGATTGGTGCAATGGGAGCTGCATTGTTCTTTGGGTTCGCACAAGCACTTGCTATCAGTTCATCAAGCATATCGTACTTGGAAAATGTTCCGGCTGTTTATTTCCACATTTTGCCGTATGCATTAACCATTCTTGCGCTAGCAGGATTCATTGGAAGAGCAAATGCACCAAAAGCGAGTGGACAACCGTATATCAAAGGAAATCGTTAAAAAGTGAAAATGCCCCGATAGTCTGTTACGTTGGACTTAGGGGCATTTTTGGGCCTTCAGCATACGATATTTCATATAAGTTACGATGCATCCGCTAGTTTATTTGCATCTTTTGACTTATGGAATGTATAGTGAAGTGAGGATTCCGCATATTAACTAAAACAGAGGTGTTTATATGTTCAAAAAAGTTGAGCTACAAGAGGGCGTCACATTATATATCCGCAAGTCAGAACAGTTCAAAACTGTCAATTTCTCGGTCAAGTGGAAAACGGCTCTTGATGAAAAGAAATCGGCTCCTCGCGCAGTGTTGGCGAATATTTTAGAAGAATCTAACGGTCGATACCGGTCACAAACTGAGTTCCGCAATGCGTTAGATGAATTATACGGAACAGTATTGTACACAGATGCTGGAAAACGTGGAGAAACGCATATCGTGTCTCTATCAGCTGAATGTGTAAATGACGAATATCTATCTGAAGGTGGCGTGCTTGAAGAAGTACTAAGCTTGATCAAGACAGTCATTTTTGACCCGAATGTCGTGGACGGACAGTTCGATGAAACAGTTGTTAACCGTGAAAAAAGGTCTGTGAAAGAGCGAATTCGTTCGCTTTACGATGACAAGACACGTTATGCTCAAAAGCGTATGCTTGAATTATTACGTCCCGATAGCGCCGCATCTGCACCGTCATATGGAACGGAAGAGGGTGTAGATGCACTTACATCTGCAGACCTATTTGCAGCATACGAAAGTATGCTAAACGAAGATGAAATTGATATCTACGTTGTCGGTGACATTGACGAAGATGAAATGACAGAAAAAATCAGGTCACTATTAACATTCAATAGCCGTAAAGTGCATGAACGTCAAACTGCTACACAACAAACGGCGACTCAAGAAATGGAAGTCCGTCATGTTCGCGAAAAACAAGACATGAAACAAGGAAAACTCCATTTAGGCTTCACCACTCCAGTTACATTCCGTCACCCTGATTATGCGAAAATGCAAATGACAAACGGAGTTTTCGGCGGTTTTGCGCATAGTAAGCTTTTCATTAACGTCCGTGAAAAAGAAAGCATGGCGTATTACGCATCTAGTTCCTATTCTTCGCATTATGGACTTCTCTATGTAATGGCGGGAATTGATGCTGAACTGGAAGAAAAAGCCGTGAAACTTATTAGTGAACAACTTACTGCACTTCAACAAGGTGAAATTACAGACCTTGAAATGGAACAGACAAAAGCCTTACTTGCTAACGGCATTAAAAGTGCGTTTGATTCTGCAAGAGGACAGATTGAAGTATTTGATCAATACAAAGAGCTGGATGAAAATTTCACAGCAGATACAATCATTGCTGGCTGGGAATCCGTTACAAAAGACGATGTTAAAAATATGGCATCTGAAATTAAACTAGAAATCGTCTATCTGTTATCGGGCAAGGAGGCTAATTAATGATGAAGAATATTCACTTCGATAATTTACAGGAAACATTATATAATGAAAAACTCGACAATGGTTTGGACGTCTATATTTTACCGAAACGTGGATTTTCGAAAACATTCGTGACGTTCACGACTAAATATGGTTCAATCGACCGGACATTTATCCCGCGTGGAAAAACAGAGGAAGTGACAGTTCCTGATGGCATTGCCCATTTCCTTGAGCATAAAATGTTCGAAAAAGAAGATGGGGACGTATTCCAAAAGTTTAGTGTGCACGGTGCATCTGCCAATGCGTTTACATCATTCACACGAACTGCTTATTTGTTCTCTGCTACGGATAAATTATATGACAATACTGAAATTCTTCTTGATTTTGTACAGGAGCCGTACTTCACGGAAAAGACTGTTGATAAAGAGAAGGGTATTATTGCCCAGGAAATAACGATGTATGATGATCAGCCGGATTGGCGTCTCTATTTCGGTACGATCGAAAACCTGTTTCATGAACATCCCGTGAAAATTGATATCGCTGGTACGGTCGCATCGATTCAAGATATCACGGCGGACTATTTGTATGAATGCTATGAAACGTTCTATCATCCGTCCAACATGGTGCTTTTCGTTGTAGGTGCTGTTGATCCGGAAGAGATGATGGCATTCATCAAGAAAAATCAAGATGCAAAAACATTCGATGATCCTGCAGAAATTGTACGTAGTTTCCCTACTGAAAAGGATACCGCAGCAATCACTGAGCGGAAGCTTGCAATGGACGTATCGAAGCCGAAATTGAATATTGGTATGAAATGTACTAATACAGATATTGATGGAGAAGAGATGCTCATTCAGGAACTTTCAGCGGGTCTAGTTCTGGATATCCTGTTTGGCAGATCATCCGAATTCTATACAGAAACGTATAATGATGGACTTATTGATGAGTCGTTTTCTTATGATTTTACAATGGAGAATGGCTTCGGTTTCGCAATGATTGGTTCTGATACAGACCAGCCGGAACAACTCGAAAAAGCAATCCGAACAACTGTGAAAAACACCGTTGAAACATGGCCAATCACGGACTTGGAACTTAATCGAATGAGGAAAAAGAAAATTGGTCAATTCATGCGTTCTTTGAATTCTCCGGAGTTTATCGCCAACCAGTTTACTCGCTATACGTTTAACAACATGAATTTGTTCGATGTTGTTCCAACACTTGAGAAATTAACGCTCGAAAACTTGAAAGATGCATTCCAAACGTTTTCGGATGAAAGCGGTTATACGGTCTATTCAATTGTTCCAGCTGATAAGGCAGAATGACGGAACAGAAATACTGCGTTGTACTTGGTGCATCAGGTGGAATAGGCGATGTGATTAGTCGAACATTAGCGGCTGCAGGCTGGTCGCTATTCCTTCATTACAATGAAAATGCTGCACATGCTACTCTTTTGAAGCAGGAACTGAGTATGACCTATCCGCAATTGAGTTTTAAAAAAGTCCAAGCAGATTTCAGTGCACAAGATGGAGCAGAATTACTCGTCCAACAAGTTCGTACTATTAGTGCTGTTGTTGTTGCAAATGGGCAATCGATGATGAAACTGTTGACGGAAACAAGCACTGAAGACATGGATGCACTATGGAAAGTCCATGTACAAAACCCCGCACGATTTATAAGTCTGGTATCTCCACAATTACGCAAGTTTGAGCAATCGTACGTTGTCATGATTGGCTCGATATGGGGTAATACGGGGGCGGCAGGAGAAGTGATGTACTCCGCTGTGAAGGGGGCGCAACACGCATTTGTGAAAGCATACGCGAAAGAAGCCGCCTTTTCAGGAATACGCGTCAACGCTGTGGCACCTGGGTGGATAGAAACGCGAATGAATAGTGACATACCATTAGATGAACGACAGATGGTTATCGATGAAATACCACTTATGAGTTCCGGGACACCAGCACATGTCGCTGAAGCAGTTAATTTCCTGTTAAGCGGCAAGGCGGATTATATGACAGGTGAAATTATGAAAGTGAACGGCGGCTGGTATATTTAACTTAATTCAGTTTAAGCCTCCGGTGATAGCACGAATTTTGAAGTGCGTGGAAAGGCAACAAGGGGGGATGTAGTTCAATCCCTCCCCGTAGCATACCTGCATCATGGAGGCATGCAAGCGCAATTCAAAATTTGTACGCAATGTAATTGATTGGGGAAGGGGATTAAAACAATCCCCTTTTTCCTTTTCATAATGCATTTAATCAGCTATCATAGAACTATATTACTTCTTGTGCGTCATATAGTAGTGCGTGTTCAAAAAAAAGGACAAAGGAGTGTGTGTCTGATGGGTGAATGGTATCTTGAATATGAAATTCAGGTTAACCGGCCTGGCCTTCTGGGTGATATTTCGTCGTTGCTCGGAATGTTGCGCGTGAACATTGTTACAATTAATGGTGTTGATGGCGGACATCGTGGAATGCTGCTACGAACTGACAACGACGACCAGATAGCGCGTTTTGAACAAATCGCCGAGACGATGGAAACAATTCATGTAATAAAAATCCGTGAGCCAAAGTTGCGCGATATTCTAGCGGTCAGGCACGGACGTTATATACAGCGTGATGCAGACGAAAGGAAAACGTTCCGTTTCCTTCGAAATGACCTTGGGATTCTTGTTGATTTCATGGCTGAAATATTCAAACAGGAAGGCCATAAATTGATTGGTGTTCGCGGGATGCCACGAGTAGGGAAGACGGAATCAGTCGTAGCGGCAAGTGTTTGTGCTAATAAAAAGTGGATATTCCTTTCGTCGACGATGATTAAGCAAACGTTGCGGAAAAACTTAGCGGGCGATGAGTTTTCAAAAGATAATATTTTCATCTTGGACGGTATCGTTACGCGTAAGGCGGAGGACGAACGTCACATGCAACTTGTCAGGGAAATGATGCGAATGCCCTCTATAAAAGTTGTGGAGCATCCGGATATGTTTGTTCAGCATTCGGAATACAGTATTGAAGACTTTGATTATATTATTGAATTAAGAACAGAACCAGATCAAGAAATTACATATGAAATGATGGAAAAAAACCATATGATGTCCGACCATGGAATAACGGATGGATCGGGTTTATTCAACTTCTGATAGGCAGGTGTTTTTGGTGACCGGATTAGGTGATCGTCTCAAGCAGGCGAGAATGGCTAAAGGATTTACATTGGATGATTTACAGTCAATAACGAAAATACAGAAACGGTACCTCTCCGGTATCGAAAATGAAGATTACAGCATGATGCCTGGATCTTTTTATGTACGGGCATTCATCAAACAATATGCAGAGGCAGTAGGTCTAGATTCTGATGAAATGCTATCTATGTATAAAAATACGTCTCCTGAAGTGCCATCCGAGGAAGAGGCGGGTCAGCGTGCTTCGTCGACATTGACACGTAAAAGAGGTTTAAGAAATAATGATCAGTTAAATGAAATGATGCCGAAAATCATCGTCGCTTTATTTATTATCGTTATCGTGGTTGTTATTTGGACCCTCTATCAAGGGTCATCTGGCAAGAAAGATGATGTGAATGGCGTCGAAACGAATCAACCGGTAATAATGGAAAATAGTAAACCAACTCCTCCTAAGAAAGACACGGAAAAAGTAGAAGAAAAGCCTGTGGAGGAAGAGGTAGAACCGGAAAAACCGGAACAGACTTTAGCTTTTGAAAGCGCAAGCGGAGAAACATCAGTGTACGGACTAACTGGAGCAGAATCGTTCAAACTTGAAATCCGTTTAACCGGGGGATCTTGGATTGGTGTAAAAGATAATTCCGGAAAAGAATGGATGACACCTGCACGTATTATGGTAGCAGGGGAATCGATTGAATTTGATGTGACGGCTACCGATTCTGTACGAATCCGTGTTGGGCGTCCTAAGTCTACAGAAATATATGTCAACGGTGTGTTACTTGAATACGGTGTGCCACCACAGGATACTGTTCCACAAAATATTATGATTGAATACAAGAAAGAGTAATAGTCATCTACTTTAGATGACTATTTTCTTTGAAAGGAAAGGTGTATTTTATGAATTTGCCAAACAAAATAACCGTATCACGCGTTCTGCTCATTCCAGTTTTTATGGTTTTCATGCTAGTTGATTTTAAATTGGGCACTATAACTATCGCTGGTACAGAAATGATGAAAGAACATTTAATCGGTGGACTTATTTTTATTATTGCATCTATAACAGATTGGCTTGATGGGTATATCGCTCGGAAAAATAATCTTGTTACCAATATGGGGAAATTTTTGGATCCGCTGGCGGACAAATTGCTTGTTTCTGCTGCTTTGATCATACTTGTTGAACTTGGAATAGCACCGTCATGGATTGTCATCATTATTATTAGCCGGGAATTCGCTGTGACGGGTCTTAGGCTTATCCTTGCAGGCGGAGGGGAAGTCGTAGCGGCCAACCAGCTCGGGAAAATTAAAACGGTGGCACAAATCTTAGCCATTACTTCGCTGTTGTTGAATAATATATTTTTCGAGTCGATTGGTGTACCATTCGGTGTCATCATGCTTTACATCGCGCTCTTCTTTACAATTTGGTCAGGTTTCGATTACTTCTATAAAAACAGACGTGTACTGGTTGATTCAATGTAAGGGGATGAGTAGCTATGAAGGCAGAAATTATTGCAATTGGCTCAGAGTTATTACTTGGACAAATTACGAATACGAATGCTAAATTCATTTCGTTAAAACTCGCAGAAATTGGTATCGATGTTCATTATCAGACGGTCGTGGGCGACAACCCGGATCGTTTGGATGAAGTGATTGAAATTGCAATGAAACGTGCAGATATTCTAATCTTTACAGGCGGACTTGGACCGACGAAAGATGACATGACAAAAGAAACCATCGTGAAACATATCGGTACAACATTAGTCAGCGATGACGAGGCACTTCTTTATATTCAGCAATATTTCGAACGTAGCGGTAGGGTTATGACGGAGAATAATAAGAAACAGGCACTAGTGTTTAAAGGCGCGAAAGTCTTAGCAAACCGAAAAGGAATGGCACCCGGAATGGCTGTTGAAAAGGATGAAGTACGCTATATCCTTCTACCAGGTCCACCGCATGAAATGGAGCCAATGTTTACGGATGAGGCGATTCCTTATTTGTTAGGTGTTACTGGCAAACAGGAAGTAATAACTTCGCGAGTTCTGAAGTTTTACGGTATTGGGGAGGCGGAGCTTGAACACCGGATTCAACCCATTTTGGAAAAACAAACGAATCCGACAGTTGCGCCGCTGGCAACAGCTGACGCGGTCACATTGCGCCTCACTGCAAAAGCACAAACGACCGATGCAGCGTTGAAGCTGATTGCACCTATAGAAGAGGAAATACGTCTACTAGTAGGAGACTACATCTACGGAACTGATGATGATACATTGGCATCCAAAGCTGCAGAACTTCTCATTCGAAACGGTTGGACAATAGCTGCTGCGGAAAGTCTGACGTCAGGTCTATTTATGGCAGAACTGGCCGGTGAACCAGGGATTAGTTCGTCACTAGAAGGTGGCATTGTCGTCTACAATGAGAAATCGAAAGTAGAACAACTTGGTATTGAGCAGTCCCTACTTGCGGAGTATGGTGTCGTCAGTGCAGAATGCGCGGCTGCCCTTGCGGTAAACGTGAAACGAACGTTCAAATCGGATATTGGAATTGGTTTAACAGGTGCGGCAGGCCCAGATCCACATGATGGGAAGCCAGTCGGCACTGTGTGGATTGGTATCGCTTCTACGAATGCAGAGACAGAGACATTTAAGTTGTTACTATCGGGTTCAAGAAACGCAAACCGTCTCAGAGCAGCAAGATTTGCGCTCTATTATCTGATTAAACACCTAACTACAAAAGAAGGCCAAAGTTAAGATTTAAGCCGTTTTCTCAATTAAAAATGTTAAACACCCAGGTATTCTCACTTATATATTTAATTCGAGAAAATTAATCGAATAAATGTTCGCTTTTTGATTGAGTATTTCTCATTAAAGGAGTATACTAGAGGTAGTAAGAAAAACAGAAACATTACCTTGAGGGAGGAAATAAATTGAGCGATCGTAAAGCCGCCTTAGAAATGGCGTTAAAACAAATAGAAAAGCAGTTTGGTAAAGGATCTATTATGAAACTGGGTGAAAAAACAAACCTGGAAGTTGAAACTTCTTCTACGGGCTCCCTTGCTCTTGATGCTGCACTCGGCATAGGCGGATATCCACGCGGCCGTGTCATTGAAATATACGGACCTGAAAGTTCTGGTAAAACGACTGTTGCCCTTCATGCCATTGCAGAAGTACAAGCAGCTGGAGGAACTGCTGCATTCATCGATGCTGAACATGCGCTCGATCCGATTTATGCGCGTAAGTTAGGCGTTAACATCGATGAATTATTACTTTCTCAGCCTGACACGGGAGAGCAAGCGCTTGAAATCGCTGAAGCGCTTGTACGAAGCGGTGCAGTTGATATTTTTGTCGTGGACTCCGTTGCTGCGCTTGTACCTAAAGCAGAGATTGAAGGCGAGATGGGAGATTCGCATATCGGGTTACAAGCCCGTCTTATGTCACAAGCATTGCGTAAACTTTCCGGTGCCATTAATAAGTCAAACACAATCGCGATATTTATTAACCAAATCCGTGAAAAAGTCGGCGTTATGTTCGGAAGCCCTGAAGTAACTCCAGGCGGGCGCGCATTGAAGTTCTACTCTTCAGTACGCCTAGATGTAAGACGTGGAGAAGCGATTAAACAAGGCAATGACATAGTGGGAAATAAAACACGAATCCGCGTTGTGAAAAATAAAGTTGCACCTCCGTTTAAAACAGCGGAAGTTGATATTATGTACGGAGAAGGAATTTCTCGAGAAGGAGAAATTATCGACCTTGGTGCCGAAGCCGAAGTTGTCCAGAAGAGTGGATCTTGGTATTCCTATGAAGGAGAACGACTCGGACAGGGACGAGAGAATTCGAAACAATTCTTGAAAGAAAACCCGGATATCCGTTCGGAAATCGCCAACAAAATTCGTGAATCATATGGACTTGCAAGCTCAAACTATGTGATTGGTGCTCATGAAGTAGACGAAGATGAAGAGTTGGAACTACTACTTGGTGAAGAATAAGTTAAACAAAAAGCCGATTCGTCCTCTTAGTAGGGCGTGATCGGTTTTTATATATTCTCCGAAAAAACTATTATTATTCCAAGAATAATGTGTCTCAAAGACCTGTGTATCCTTGACATGTCAAATTTACATAGATACAATTAGAATTGTATAATTTCATTCCATTGAAATGAATTTGGCAGTATGTTGTACGTTGATATATGAGCCGACTGAAAATGAAAAGAATAGCAAGAGGAGGTGACCTGGATGTCATTAGGATTGATTATCTCCGCTTTGCTCGGTCTGCTCGTTGGTGCCGTTGTTACCTATTTCTTTAATAAGAAAGTGAACGATTCAAAAGTGAGTGGTGCCAAATTTACGGCAGAACAAATCGTCGAAGAGGCGAAGCGTGAAGCGGATGCTCTTAAAAAAGAGGCACTACTAGAAGCGAAGGATGAAACTCACAAACTGAGAATTGAAGCGGAATCAGAGATCCGTGAACGAAGGGCGGAACTGCAAAAACAAGAAAGCCGTCTTTTGCAACGGGAAGAAAATCATGACCGTAAAGATGAAGCTCTCAATAAAAGAGACGCAGGTCTGGAGCGCAAAGAAGAAGCGCTTACCGGAAGACAACAGCATATCGAACAGATGGAACAAAAAGCGGAAGAACTTGTTTCGGTTCAGAAAACTGAACTTGAAAAGATATCATCACTGACACGTGATGAGGCGAAAAGGCTCATCCTTAGTGAAGTGGAGAAAGAACTTGCTACAGATATCGCTGTAATGACAAAAGAGTCAGAGCAACGAGCAAAAGAGGAATCGGATAAAAAATCGCGTGAAATCCTTTCCATCGCTTTACAACGTTTTGCAGCAGACCACGTTGCTGAAACGACTGTGTCGGTAGTTAATCTACCGAACGATGAAATGAAGGGCCGTATTATCGGTCGTGAAGGACGTAATATCCGAACACTCGAAACGTTGACAGGAATTGACCTAATAATCGACGATACTCCAGAAGCGGTCATCTTGTCAGGCTTTGATCCGGTACGTCGGGAAACTGCACGACTTGCATTAGAGAAACTTGTACAAGATGGACGAATTCACCCAGCACGCATTGAAGAGATGGTTGATAAATCGAGACGTGAAGTGGATGAACTCATCCGCGAAACTGGAGAACAGACAACTTTCGATATTGGCATTCATAATCTACACCCAGATCTTATTAAAATCATCGGAAGATTGCGTTTCCGCACAAGTTATGGCCAAAACGTCTTGAAGCATTCAACAGAAGTTGCTTATCTAGCAGGTTTATTGGCGGCAGAACTTGGAGAAGATGTTACGCTTGCACGACGTGCTGGACTCCTTCATGATATCGGAAAAGCGATTGACCATGAAGTAGAAGGAAGTCACGTTGAAATTGGTGTTGAACTTGCAACGAAATACAAAGAACATCCTGTTGTTATTAACAGTATCGCATCCCATCATGGGGATACTGAAGCGACATCAGTCATTGCCGTATTGGTTGCAGCAGCAGATGCATTATCCGCTGCAAGACCAGGAGCGCGCAGTGAAACGCTTGAAAATTATATCCGCAGACTGAAAAAACTTGAAGAGATTTCTGAATCGTACGACGGTGTGGAGAAATCATTTGCCATCCAGGCAGGACGCGAAGTTCGAATTATTGTCCGCCCAGACCAAATCGATGATATTACAGCCCATCGTCTAGCACGAGATATCCGGAAACGGATTGAAGAAGAGCTCGATTATCCAGGACATATTAAAGTAACGGTCATCCGTGAGACACGGGCGGTCGAATACGCAAAATAAAGAAAAGGGGGTTTCCGTGCATTTCGGTCCGGGAGCCTCTTTTTCTATTGGGAGAGATTATTTTATGAGAGTATTATTTATAGGTGATATTGTAGGATCGCTAGGACGAGATATGGTATTTGACTATTTACCACGACTCAAAAGGAAGTATAACCCTGATGTTATTATTGCGAACGGGGAAAATGCAGCAGCAGGGAGAGGAATCACAAAAGCGATATTTGATGACCTGCTCCGTGCTGGAGTAGATGTTGTAACAATGGGTAATCATACATGGGACCAAAAAGAGATTTACGATTTTATCGATGATACAGATTACCTTATCCGTCCTGCGAACTTTTCAGATGAAGCACCTGGTAAAGGGATGACGACAATTTCACGTAATGGTGTGACATTATCTATCATCAATTTGCATGGCCGGACATTTTTACCTCCGCACGGCGATCCGTTTGAAAAGGCAGAGGAATTGGTAGCGGAAGCAAGAGAGATTTCTCCGCTTGTCTTCGTTGATTTCCACGCCGAAGCGACAAGTGAAAAAATCGCAATGGGTTGGCATCTTGATGGGAAGGCATCTGTTGTTGTAGGAACGCACACGCATGTCCAAACAGCGGATGACCGCATTCTGCCAGGTGGAACAGCCTATTTAACTGACGCGGGCATGACGGGCCCTTACGATGAAATCCTGGGTATGAAAAAAGAAGACGTCATCTATCGTTTCCGTACGAATTTACCAGTTCGTTTTGAAGTTCCTAAATCAGGACGTACCCAATTGAACGGACTCTTTGCAGTATTAGATGATGAAACAGGAAAAGCTATCAGAGTTGAACGTGTTGCCATCAATGCTGACCGTACATTCAAAGGCTGACACGCGTCTAAACATCACCTCCGAATCATAGGATGGTTTATGGAGATTTCCGATCCATAGACACCGAAAAATAAGGAGGAATCATGTTGAACCCATTGAAAGTATCATCTCGCTCGAATCCGAATTCTGTTGCAGGAGCACTCGTTGCAGTTATCCGGGACCAGGGATACGCAGAAATGCAGGCAGTAGGTGCTGGTGCCTTAAATCAGGCAATAAAGGCAATTGCAATTGCACGTGGATTCGTCGCTCCAAGTGGCGGAGATCTCATCTGTGCACCCGCTTTCACTGATATCGAGATTAACGGTGAAGGACGTACAGCATTGAAATTACTTGTTGAAAAACGACAGCGTAATATGTAAATTAGAAAGAGTCAAGACCACAGGATAAGTTAATTTCCTGTGGTCTTTTAGTTGTATCACGAGAGAAAGTTCTTTTTTGAAGATAAGACTAAGTTTTTAGCTTTGAATGGTGTCTAGGCTTCAGGCTTCAGGCGCCAGACGCTCGGAGGCTAACAGGATGTGAGTCACGCAGCTGTTGCCGCAGGACGCGGCGCACTTAGGCTGGGTTCCTTGAAAGCCAGCCCAGCTATGCGGCAAAGAACGCCGCTTCGCCGTTCCGTCTTATGCCTGTCGCGTCTAAAACGGCGCCTTCCGCTTTTCATAACTGTGACAAACAACCGACAAAGCTTTGACTTCTTGTACAGGTGGTCAACAATTAAGTATAATGAAATCATACGTTAAAATTCCCAAGGCTTTGTATGAAAGGGGACAAGTTAAATGAACGAGGAACAGCGATTGAATGAAGGACTAGTGAAGCCGAAACTAGCAAAAACTGCTGACAAGGACTATAGCCACTATTTTCAGACAGCCTACGCACCGCCTTCTTTGAAAGACGCTAAAAAACGTGGCAAAGAAGAAATCGCTTACTACGATAACTTTGAAATTGACGAGCGTTTCCGTGAAATGGGGGCGAATCGGAAGTTTTATATACGGACATATGGTTGCCAAATGAATGAACATGACACAGAAGTGATTGCTGGTATTTTAATAGGCCTTGGATATGAACCGACAGACACCGTTGAGGATGCGAATGTCGTTTTGCTCAATACATGTGCCATTCGTGAAAATGCCGAAAACAAAGTGTTTGGGGAGCTAGGTCATTTACAATCGTTGAAAAGAAGAAATCCTGACGTCTTAATCGGCGTATGTGGTTGTATGTCGCAAGAAGAATCAGTTGTTAATAAAATTCTTAAAAAGTATGATCAGGTTGATATGATTTTCGGAACACATAACATCCACAGGTTACCCCATATTTTAAATGAGGCCTATTTATCAAAAGAAATGGTCATAGAAGTGTGGTCAAAAGAAGGTGATATTATTGAGAACCTTCCAAAAGTCCGTCACGGAAACATTAAGGCTTGGGTCAACATTATGTATGGCTGCGACAAGTTTTGTACGTATTGCATCGTGCCATACACGAGGGGCAAGGAACGAAGCAGACGTCCGCAAGATATTATCCAGGAAGTACGGCAGTTAGCGGCAGAGGGCTATAAGGAAATTACATTGCTTGGTCAGAACGTTAACGCGTACGGAAAAGATTTTGACGAGACGAGTTATCGTTTTGGCGATTTAATGGATGATTTAAGCAAAATCGACATACCGAGAATCCGTTTCACAACTAGCCATCCCCGTGATTTCGATGACCATCTAATCGAAGTGCTGGCGAAGGGCGGCAATCTAGTCGATCATATTCACCTTCCCGTTCAATCGGGTTCCAGCAGCATTTTGAAAATTATGGCGCGAAAATATTCGCGTGAACATTATCTTGAGCTCGTGGGGAAAATTAAAAAAGCGATACCGAACGTTACATTAACGACGGATATTATCGTTGGATTCCCGAATGAAACGGACGAGCAATTCGAAGAGACAGTATCCTTGTACAGGGAAGTTGGTTTCGATATTGCTTACACGTACATTTATTCGCCACGGGATGGCACGCCGGCTGCAAAAATGGCTGACAATATTCCGATGGACGTGAAAAAAGAGCGTTTACAGCGATTAAATAAAGTCGTCAATGAATTATCCGCAGAAGCGATGAAACCTTACAAAGGTAAAATCGTTGAGGTACTTGTTGAAGGCGAAAGTAAGCGTAATCCGGAAGTTCTCGCTGGATATACGGAGAAGAGCAAACTCGTCAATTTCAAAGCACCCCAATCTGTAATTGGTAAAATAGTTAATGTGAAAATAATAGAGGCCAAAACATGGTCACTCGACGGTGAGTTTATCGGCGTAGTAGAAAAGGAAAAGGTGATGTCATAATGGAAAAGTTATATTCGAAAGATGAAATTATCGCAAAAGCACGCGAGATCGCAGTAATGATTGCGAACACAGAACAAGTGGAGTTTTTCAAGCGGGCAGAAGAGCAAATTAATGAAAATCAAAAAATCCGTGAAAACATTGCAAGTCTAAAATCATTGCAAAAGCAGGCAGTCAATTTCCAACAGTACGGAAAAGAAAGAGCGTTGGGTATCATTGAAGGTAAAATCGAAAAAATCCAAGGTGATATTGACGAAGTTCCTATTGTTCAGGAATTTAAACAATCACAAGGCGAAGTGAATGATTTACTTCAACTTGTATCGAACACAATCGCAAACACTGTCACAGATGAAATCATCAAAGCGACAGATGGCGATGTAAGACGTGGAGAAACGGGTTCTTATATAAAAAATACGACATATGAAAAACTATAAGTAAGTATACCAATCGGTGGGAAAATATTTCCTGCCGATTTTTCTCACTCTCTGGGCTTCTGTTGCATAAGATGGATTGAAGCGAATGGAGGAGGAATCGAACTGAAAAATTTACGTCAGATCGTGACGAAGACGGTTATTGCCAAGGGGAAGAAGCGGACTGAGACGACTGTGACACTGAAGCCGCCAAATAGTCCGACGAGTATACTCGGATGTTGGGTCATCAACCATACACATCAGGCGAAAAAGGTCGGTAAATTCATCGAAGTTACCGGTAAGTTCGACGTCAATGTTTGGTATTCCCATCAAGAACATTCAAAGACATCTGTGTTTACAGAGTCAATTCCTTACAAGGACCGGATTCGTTTGCATTATCGAGACGAACCGACATCTGGGCATGAAGAAGTCATCGTTGATGTTATCCAGCATCCGAACTGTACAGAAGCGGTTATTTCGGAATGTGGTGAGAAGTTCTGTATTACGATCGAACGAGAATTGATGGCAGAAGTTGTTGGCGAAACAAAAGTCTGTATTACGGTCCATCCACAAAGTTTTGAAGAGGAATGGTCATTCCGTGATGAATCATCATCACATGATCATGACCACAGTCCAGGACATGAGCAAGCGCAAGTGCGGGGCAGTGACCAAGGGCATAGTCAGAAACAAGGTAGAGAATCATCGTCATTTTGAGAGCCGGCAAACACTACCGGCTTTTTTTCTTTTTGATGGATTTCGTGGGTGTGCAGGTACGCACCCTTCATAGCCGAAGTTTATGATGATAAATGTGTCGTTGAGATTTGAATTGCAAAGTTGCCATTAGAGCGGTGAAGTTGCGGTTAGAATCGTAAAGTTGCAATTAGAACGGTGGAGTTGCAGTTAGAATCGAAATGTTGCAATTAGAATTACGAAGTTGCAATTACACAAATACCGGACTCTTCGTTGTCCGGTATTTGCTTAGATTTTTGAAGACCGTAAAAATCACGCAGAACTTGGGCTCTTCGTTGCCCAAGTTTGTTATAATAATAAAAAATAGAATTTGTAGCGAGGTTAAAAAATGACAACACACACACCAATGATCCAACAATATTTAAAAGTGAAATCGGAACATAAAGATGCCTTTCTGTTTTTTAGATTAGGCGATTTCTATGAACTGTTTTTCACGGATGCGGAAGAAGCATCTCAAATTCTTGAAATTACATTAACCAGTCGGGATTCTGGGAGTCGAGATCGGATTCCGATGTGCGGTGTACCCTATCATGCGGCTGCAGGTTATATAGAAACGCTCGTACGAAAAGGGCATAAAGTGGCTATTTGTGAGCAGACGGAAGATCCAAAAGAAGCAAAAGGCATCGTCAAAAGGGAAGTCGTTAAAATTATTACTCCTGGTACGATGACCGAAGGAAAAACAATTGATGCGAACACGAATCATTTCATCGGATCGGCTGACATTATTGATGGCAATAAGTATGCACTCGCTTATCTTGACCTAGCAACTGGTGAAGGTAAAGTGGAGTCTGTGGAAGGCGACGAGCGGACGCTGATTGCCGAAATTGAGGCACTGGGTATGAAAGAAGTCGTTGTCGATGAAGGACTGCATCTCGCTCTCAGTGATAGCATGGCGAAACGCAGTATTGTATTGTCCATCGAGTATGGCGAGGAACAGTTCGATATGGAGAATCTTTTTGGTGCAATTCCAAACGAGGTCAAGGAAGCGTGTAGCATGCTCGTATCTTATGTTAGGCGCACACAGAAAACGGCACTCGATCATATACGTCCATTCGAATTTATCCAGAAACAAACGAAACTATCCATTGATGCCAATTCAATGCGTAATCTGGAACTCATCCAATCAATTCGCAATGGTAGCAAGGATGGCACGCTTTACTGGTTGCTTGACGAGACTGTTACAGCGATGGGCGCCCGTAAATTAAAAATGTGGATTCATCAGCCACTAGCTGAGAAAAGAGCAATTGAAAATCGACTGGATGCAGTAACTGAACTTATTGAAGAGTTTTTTCTGCGGGATGAATTGAAGACAAGCCTAAAAGAAGTATACGATTTAGAGAGACTCGCTGGGCGAATTTCGATGGGAAGCGCGAGTGGGAGGGATCTTGCACAACTTCGTAACTCACTCCGTCGTGTCCCAAACATCAAAAAAGCACTTCATGAATCAGAAAGACCGTTACTAAATCAGTTTTCCGAACGAATTGACGGTTGCGAAGAAGTGCTACACATTCTTGAACTAGCAATTGCTGAAAATCCGCCACTATCCGTTAAAGAAGGCGGCATCATCAAGGATGGCTACGATGAAAAACTCGACCAATACCGTGATGCTTCAAAAAATGGTAAGGCGTGGCTTGCAGAACTCGAACGCGAGGAACGCGAGCGGACAGGCATTAAATCTTTAAAAATAGGATACAACAGAATATTCGGCTATTATATAGAGATTACGAAATCCAATATCCACCTTGCCGATTTGGAACGATATGAAAGAAAGCAGACGCTTGCGAATGCTGAACGTTACATAACTCCTGAGCTAAAAGAGAAGGAAGATCTTATCCTCAATGCGGAAGCGGGAGGACTAGAGCTAGAGTATCAGTTATTCAGTAAGGTTCGGGATTCCATGAAAACACATATTAGGCATATTCAGCATCTTGCAAGTGTCTTAAGCGAACTGGATGTCCTTCTTTCATTCGCAGCGGTTTCGGAAAAGCGTAACTACGTAAAACCAGTATTTCACGATGGAAAAGCATTGGAAATCAAGAACGGGCGTCATCCGGTCGTTGAAAAGATGATTGACCATTCTCTTTATGTTCCTAATAACTGCAAATTGACTGATGAAGCGAATATGTTGCTTATCACGGGACCAAATATGTCCGGTAAAAGTACATACATGCGGCAAGTAGCGCTCATTGTCGTGATGGCGCAGATTGGCTGCTACGTACCTTGCGATCAGGCGTCACTTCCTGTTACCGATCAAATATTCACAAGAATTGGTGCAGCGGATGACCTAGCTTCAGGACAAAGTACGTTTATGATGGAAATGATGGAATCTCAATTCGCAATCGCAAATGCAACTGCACAAAGTCTTCTCCTTTTTGATGAAATCGGACGCGGTACTTCAACATATGATGGTATGGCATTAGCGCAGGCGATGATGGAACATATTCACAATGAAATTGGAGCGAATACACTGTTTTCTACCCATTATCATGAGCTGACCAATTTGGATAATGAACTATCTCGACTTGAAAATGTTCATGTCGCTGCAATGGAACAGGATGGAAAAGTCGTCTTTCTCCATAAAGTGATGGCGGGGCCGGCTGATAAAAGTTACGGAATTTACGTTGCGGATCTTGCAGGTCTACCCGAATCGCTTCTCAACCGAGCAAAAACATTACTCACTACATTTGAAAATGTGGAAAAACGAACGGTTCATGAAGATGAACCAACGCAATTGAACTTTTTTGATATTCAACACGATGAGCAGGTTACCTTGTCGGCAGAAGAGCAAGATGTGCTGACTAATCTGAACGATGCTGATCTACTTAATATGACACCGTTCCAGGCACTGCAATACATCCATGAATTGAAAGAAAAGCTCAGACCTAAGAAAGGGTGAGACCGATAGACATCATCAAAGTGATGGACGATACGCTGTCCAATAAAATCGCTGCGGGCGAAGTCGTCGAACGTCCTGCTTCCATCGTGAAAGAGCTCGTTGAAAATGCGATTGATGCAGAAAGTACTGTGATTGAAATTGGACTTGAGGAAGCCGGTCTACTGACAATTCGTGTAACAGATAACGGCAATGGCATGTCTAAAAAAGATGCTGTTCAAGCGTTTGAGCGGCATGCAACAAGTAAGATATCAAATGACCATGATTTATTCCGAATTCGAACGCTTGGGTTCCGGGGAGAAGCACTTGCGAGTATTGCATCCGTGTCCAAGATAATTATGTGGACTTCTGACGGAGAAACAGAAGGCACAGAAGTCCAAATTGACGGAGGTCGACTTGTCAAACATGATAATGCGGCATTCCGCAAAGGAACGGACATTACTGTTTCTCAATTGTTTTTCAATACGCCTGCACGCCTAAAATATATGAAAACAATTCAAACAGAACTGGGCCATACAATCGATCTTGTCAATCGACTTGCACTAAGCCATCCTACAATTGCGTTTAAACTCTCGCATTACAGTCAAGTACTATTGCAGACAGCGGGAAGCGGAGATCAACGCCGTGTACTTTCAGATATCTACGGTATAGCTGTCGCCCGTAAAATGGTGAGCTTCGCGGGTGAGAATGCGGATTACAAAGTTTCGGGTCATGTAACATTGCCCGAAATGACACGTGCGTCAAGAAACTATATGACGTTAATCGTCAATGGCAGATGGGTGAAGAGCAATGCGATCAATCATGCAATTCTAGATGCATTCCATACGTATTTGCCGATTGGACGCTCTCCAATCTCGGTTATCAACGTTGAAGGGGATCCCTATTTGACAGACGTCAATGTGCATCCTTCCAAACAACATATCCGCATGAGTAAAGAGGGCGAGTTACTGGCGCTCATTAAAGAATCTATCCAGAAGGCTATTCGGAAAAACACAATCGTTCCTGACGCTATAAAAAAAGAACCTGCCAAGAAAAATCAATCTGAACAAGTAAATATGTGGAATCAATTCCGAACAGAAAAGCCAACAACAGTGGCAGCACCGTCAGTACCGTCAATGCAACCACTAGAAAAACCAACGTACGATTCTTATGATCTTCCTGAAAATGATCCCGTTGAACAAACGCCTTGGATGGTCAATGAACCGCAGATTGCCCTAGAAGAAGGTGAACAACAAGAAGTAGATAAAAAATTCCCGGCTCTAGCGCCAGTAGGGCAGGTTCATGGTACCTATATTGTTGCGCAAAATGAAGACGGTTTCTTCATGATTGACCAGCATGCAGCCCAAGAACGAATAAAGTATGAGTTTTTTAGGGATAAATTGAGTGAGACGGATAATGAAGAACGTCAAATGTTACTAATTCCTCTTATGTTCCATTACTCAGCAGACGAGAAAACGAAAATTGAGGAAAACATGAGTATGTTGCAGGAAGTCGGTATCTTCCTAGAGGAGTTTGGACCTTCTTCCTATGCGGTAAAAGAATATCCATCTTGGTTTCCAACAGGAGAAGAGACGGTTATCATCGAAGATATTATTGAGCAAGTGTTGACTACACGAAAAATTGATATCGGTAAATTGCGTGAAGAAGCAGCCATTATGATGAGTTGTAAACGCTCCATCAAAGCAAATCACCATTTGACACTAGCAGATATGGAAAGGCTGTTGAATGATCTATCTGCAGTCGACAATCCATTTACTTGTCCACATGGCAGGCCGGTGCTTATCCATTTCACGACGTATGAACTGGAAAAAATGTTCAAAAGAGTGATGTAGGCAGCAGATTGAGGAAGTATATATTCGTACTCCTTGTTTAATCGTGCTGAATGCGTGTACACGTGGATTGTTTGAGTCGCTAGCCAAGGATTCGGAACTTAGCGACAGAGACCTCTTACCGCTCTACAGAGGTGATTCGCCGTATTAAATGTTGCGGAAACGTGACTGGAACGAGATATTCCCTATCAAAATGTTCATATTTATTGAGACAAAAGCGAAGGACGGTGCATTCCAATGAGAGAAGCGACACTTGAAATGTCAGATGGTTTTTTAATTCATGCCATCGTGATGAAACCAGAAGGTAATCCGGTTGGACATATCCATCTTCTTCACGGCATGTCCGAACATATTGGCAGATATGTAGAATTTGCATACTATCTCGTGGAGAAAGGATATATCGTATCTGGTCACGACCACCGGGGACATGGCAAGACGGCTAAAATGAACGGAATGAAAGGGCATTTTGCCGATGAGGACGGCTTTGACCACGTTGTTCAAGATGCTTTCGAAGTCATTTCGAAACTCCGGGAGCAGTATCCATCCCCGCGTTTCGTTCTGTTCGGTCATAGTATGGGATCGTTCGTCGCACGGAGATATGTCCAACTCCACGGCAGTGAAGTTGACCAGGCAATATTTTCAGGGACAGGCGGAGACCCTGGTGCAAGCCGCTTCGCAGGGCAGGCAGTTGCTTATCTGCACGGCAAGAAAAACGGTTTTGATCAGCCAGATAATTTCCTAAACAAACTCGTTTTTGGTGGTTTCAATAAGTCGGTTCATCAACCGAAAACGCCATTTGACTGGCTTTCTACCGATACTGAAGCTGTTGAGAAATATTTGATTGACCCCGCTTGTGGAGTAGTCCCAACCACACGTTTTTTTGCGGATTTATTCAAAGGACTTGGAGAAATCCATGACATAGATGAAATAAATAAAATCCCTAAAAAACTTCCTATTATCCTTTTTTCAGGGAGTGAAGATCCGGTAGGTGACAGTGGAAAAGGGGTTTGGAGTGTAGCAAAGCAATACAATAAGGCGGGCCTAGAAGATGTTACGGTACTTTTGTTTGAAGGTGGCAGGCATGAAATGCTCCATGAAAAGAACCGTCAACACGTATTCAAAACCGTTTATGACTGGATTGAAAAAAATGAGCAAATATCCTGAAGTAATCGCAATCGTCGGACCAACAGCATCTGGAAAGACGTCGTTAAGTATTGAACTTGCCAAAATAATTGGCGGGGAAGTCATTAATGGTGATGCGATGCAAGTATACAAAGGGCTTGATATTGGGACAGCCAAAATCACAGAAGAAGAGATGAATGGCATCCCGCATCATTTATTCGATGTAAAAGAACCGAATGAACCTTTTTCTGTTGCAGAGTACCAAACGGATGTACGAAAGTGGATAAAAGATATACAGGGCCGTGGAAAAACGCCAATCATCGTAGGGGGGACCGGATTATACATTCAATCCGTACTGTTCGATTTCCGTTTTACAGAAGAAGCGGCGGATCTAGAAGTAAGGAAACGCTTGGAGCAGGAACTTGCTGAAAAAGGGGCCGCATATCTGTATGAAAAACTGGTTGAGCTTGACCCGGTGAGTGCTGAAAAAATTCACCCGAATAATCATCGCCGGCTTGTTCGAGCGCTTGAAATCATTGAAGTGACAGGTAAAACAAAGGAAGATCATGAAGACGACGCAGGACACGCATCTCTTTATGACCATCTCATTGTTGGTCTTGAAATGGACCGGGATGTGCTCTATGAACGGATTGGTCTCCGTGTCGACATAATGATGGAGAAAGGTCTTCTAGAGGAAGCGAAACGATTATGGGATGAAGAAATTCGTGGCGTACAATCTGTACAAGCGATTGGCTATAAAGAACTTCATCAATATATTGAAGAGAAGTTGTTACTAGACGGCGCTGTTGAATTAATTAAAAAAAATACGCGTAACTACGCAAAACGGCAAATGACCTATTTCCGCAACAAACTGGACATCAGCTGGTTCGATGCAGAATTGGGAACTACTGAAATTATAAATAGAATTTTGGCAATCTTGAAGGGTTTCGATAATCTGGGTCGAATAAAGTAAGTGGAGCACTAGAAATATAGCTATGACAACTGGAGGATTCGGCGTATGAAACAGGTTAACATGCAAGAAACGTTTTTAAACTCGTTACGAAAGAATAATACATTTGTAACAGTATTCTTACTGAATGGATTTCAATTGAAAGGACTTATTAAATCGTATGACAATTATACCGTCTTGCTTGAGTCGGACGGCAAGCAACAACTAATTTATAAACATGCGATCTCCACATATGTCCCAACGAAACCGGTAATTTTAAAAGACGAAACGGAATAACCAAAAGCGAAAGCGCCTGGTCAGAGGCGGCAGACATAAGACGTGCCGACGAAGCGGCGTTCTTTGCCGCATAGTTGGACCGACTTATGACCGAGCCTCTAGGCGCTGAAGTCTAGACGTAACCAAAAGCGGAAGGGCCTGTAACAAATGAATGTAGCTTAAGTGCGCCACTTCCTGTGGCAACAGCTGCATGACCCACATCCTGTGGGCCCGCGGCAGACATAAGACGTGCCGACGAAGCGGCGTTCTTTGCCGCATAGTTGGACCGACTTATGACCGAGCCTCTAGGCGCTGGAGTCTAGACGTAACCAAAAGCGGAACAGGGAGTAAAATCCCCGTTCCGCTTTTGGTATTAATGAATTTTTCCATTTGGCAATTTCCATTGGAAAACAAGCGAGAAAATACGTAGACCAGCTGTCACCACAAGTAACGCATAAAGTGCCAGATCACTCTTGAATAGACCGAGCCCGACTATAAGGCCGGCAAGTGCAGCCCACACTGCGTAGATGTCCCGTTTGAAGACGAGTGGCTTCCTTCCTGCGAGCAAGTCACGGATGACACCACCACCTGCTCCCGTTAGAACTGCTGCAACCATAACTGCATAAATTGACATGTTCAGTGATATGGCAAGCATGGCGCCTTGAATGGCGAATGCAGCCAATCCGATTGCATCAAAGTAATTACCCCATCTATTCCAATGGGAAAGAAGATACCTAGAGAAAAAGAAAATAATGGTTATCAAAATACTTGCCACAAAAAATAAGAATTGCTGATCCCATAATACAGAGACAGGCACACCTATTAAAACATTACGAACGGCACCACCGCCAAAAGCAGTGACCATACCCAATATATAAACGCCAAAAATATCATATTCCTCTTCCATCGCAACAATTGCGCCCGAGATAGCGAATGCTGCCGTACCGATAAAACTAAAAACATCCCAAGCCACTTCATTTCCTCCATTCAATATACCCTTAAGAATTCTAACAGATAACAATTAATAATCAATGACGAAAACCTTGTAAACGTTGACCTCTACGGACAGACTGATAAGATAATGAAGTGACTATTTAATGAAATGAGGAATACCAATTATGTTTACAGAACAAGACGACCTTTTATTTGAGAATGCGGAAGCGATCGAAGAGAAACTTGCACCATTTTTCAAAGGTATCGAAAAAACTGCCTTTTACAATCAACGGAAAGTACTCGCTGCGTTCCGTAAAAATACGGTGAGCGATTTTCACCTGACTGGTTCAACAGGTTACGGCTATGATGACGCGGGCCGAGATGTATTGGAACAAGTATACGCTGACGTTTTTGGAGCAGAAGATTGCCTAGTACGCAATCAAATTATATCTGGAACACATGCTATTTCAATCAGTCTTTTCGGAATCCTGCGACCAGGTGATGAGCTCCTTTATATTACAGGGAAACCTTATGATACATTGGACTCCATTGTTTCTGGAAAAGGGAAAGACACGGGTTCACTGCATGATTATGGCATCACCTATAAACATATCGATTTGAATGAAGATGGTACAGTCGATTTTGCAGAAGTCGCTAAAAACATTCACAGTAAGACGAAAATGATTGGTATCCAGCGGTCAAAAGGCTATTCAGACCGTCCATCTTTCATGGTGGATGAAATCGGTGAAATGGTACGTAAAGTGAAGGCCATCAATCCTGACCTCGTTGTGTTTGTTGACAACTGTTACGGCGAATTTGTCGAGGAACAAGAGCCGATTCAAGTCGGTGTTGACTTAATGGCAGGTTCACTGATCAAAAATCCAGGTGGAGGACTCGCAAGAACGGGTGGTTATATCGCTGGGCGTGCCGACCTAGTTGAAAAGTGTGCATACCGGATGACTTCACCAGGTCTAGGGGCAGAAGCTGGGGCATCGCTGGATACGCTGCGGGAAATGTACCAAGGATTTTTCCTAGCGCCCCATGTTGTCAGTCAAGCCGTAAAAGGAGCGCTTTTCACCGCAGCACTTCTAGAAAGTTTCGGACTCAACACATCGCCGCATTACACAGAAAAAAGAACTGATCTAATTCAGTCGGTATCCTTTGAAAATGCCGATCAAATGATTGCGTTCTGTCGGTCAATTCAAGAAAACTCGCCCATCAATGCGCACTACGCCCCTGAGCCGTCGTATATGCCCGGCTACACCGACGATGTCATCATGGCGGCAGGGACATTCATCCAAGGCTCCAGCATCGAACTGACGGCAGACGGCCCCATCAGACCGCCCTATACGGCGTATGTCCAAGGTGGCTTGACGTACGAGCATGTAAAAGTAGCTGTGTTGTCCTCAATCGGTAAACTAGTTAAGGAAAACTTAATCGGGAATTAAATGTAACGAACTGTCACGGCAATCAGCGAAACTGTGAGGGCAAAGCGGAAAACTGTAATGGCAACGCCGAACTGTCATGGCAATCAGTGAAACTGTGAGGGCAAAGCGGTAAACTGTAATGGCAATGCCGAACTGTAATGCCAATCAGCGGAACTGTGAGGGCAAAGCGGAAAACTGTAATGGCAACGCCGAACTGTCATGGCAATCGGCGGAACTGTGAGGGCAAGACGGTGAACTGTCACGGCAAAGCCGAAAACTGTCACCTCAACGCTACAAATAAAAAGGGCTGTTTCCTTCAATCGAAGGAAACAGCCCTTTTGCATACTTAGAATTAATGAATCATACGATAAACGCCAACTACCTTACCTAGAATTGATACGTTATCAAGGATGATTGGATCCATTGAAGCATTCTCAGGTTGCAGACGGAAATAATCTTTTTCTTTAAAGAAACGTTTCACTGTAGCTTCATCGTATTCGGTCATTGCCACGACAATCTCGCCGTTATTTGCTGTCTGTTGTTGTTTAACGACAACATAGTCGCCATTCAAAATTCCGGCCTCAATCATACTGTTACCAACTATTTCAAGCATGAACAGATTGTCTTCCGATGTACCAAAAGATTCAGGTAGTGGGAAGTACTCTTCGATATTTTCAATAGCTGTAATTGGAAGACCAGCCGTAACTTTACCGACAAGAGGTACGTGAAGAACGCCGGGTTTCAACGTTTCTAAGCCTTCTGGATCGAGTACTTCAATTGCTCTCGGTTTTGTCGGGTCTCTTCTAATGAAACCTTTGCTTTCCAATCGCGCTAAATGCCCGTGAACAGTCGAACTTGATGCCAAACCGACAGCCTCGCCAATTTCTCTCACGGATGGTGGATAACCTTTTTTCTTCACTTCAGATTTAATGAAAGACAAAATATCTTCCTGCCTTTTTGAAATTTTTTGCATCCTATTCACCTCTCACCTTATATTCTGCTAATTTCCGAAAGTCGTAAAATAAATTCCCGACAATCTAGTCTTTTCGATAGATTCATTATATCAGTCTCTTGTATAAATGGCAAACACAGGTTCGAATAAGTGTTGACAAACTCATTTTCCTTTTCTATAATGAGAACAAGCATTCCGAACAAGTATTCGTAAGGGGGAGTAATGATGACTTTTATTAAAAGAAATAGCTATGTTGTACTTATTATCGTTTTATGTATGGTTTTTGCAATTATAGGTGTAAGTAAATACGAGAAGGAACAAATGGTCACGAAAATAACAATTACTGAAGGGGATACGCTTTGGGGTCTCGCTTATCTTCACTCGGATAATATGTCTACAGATAAATGGATCAAAGAAGTGATGAAATTGAATGACCTATCATCTGCTACAATAAAAAGAGGCGAGGATCTACTTTTGCCTGCTGTACGGACTGTGGGGGAAAACAATACACAACTGGCGGGTGTTAATCGATGACTGGGCACTATAAAAGATGTGTCATCTATTGCCGGGTGAGCACTGAGAAAGAAACGCAGGAAATGTCACTGGTGAGGCAGGAAGAGGAGCTAGTGGACTTGGCAGCTGAACTCGGTCTCGAACATGTCGCGACATTTATGGATAAGCACAGCGGTTTTGACATTGACCGTGAGGGGCTTCTAAGTTTGCTGGATTACATCCGTGACGAGGAAGTCGATGCAATCCTAATCCAAGACGAAACAAGACTTGGACGTGGAAATGCAAGGATGGCAGTTTTACATCTATTGGCAAAAACGGACACGGCGATTTATTCACATAATGATAGCGGACCTATAGCACTCAATGAAATGGATACAATGTTACTTGAGATTTTAGCTATCGTCGAAGAGTACCAGCGCAAACTACATAACGCCAAAATCAAAAGGGGCATGAAACGCGCAGTAAGGGAGGGCTATCGACCCGAGCGTAACTTGAAAAATAGGGGTAACATGGACGGTCGTGAACGGATTGAAGTGCCGATAGCTGAAATCGTTTCATTGAGGGACAAAGGACTAACCTATGAAGAAATTACTGGTGTCTTGAAAGGACTCGGGCATGATATTAGTAAAGCGACCGTGCATCGCAGGTATAAAGAATATGAGGTGGAGCAGGAAGGCTGATTTATTGCACTTTCTGCTCTTTTTGTATACGTTTGTAGTCATAAACTATAATGGAGGAAATAATATGCTATCAGCTGATAAAATGAAACGAATTAATGAACTATCAAAAAAATCGAAGACGGCAGGTCTGTCGGTCGAAGAAGCCAAAGAACAGACACAACTGCGAAAAGAATATCTAGAGACATTTCGTTCATCAATGCGCAATACAATTGAGAATGTCAAAGTTCTTGATACTGAAGGCAATGATGTGACACCCGATAAGGTGAAAGACGCCCGTGGCGGAAAATATCTAAACTGAGCTTTGCATTAACTGCACGAATTGTCTAAACTAAGATATGTAGATAATTACATATGACGGGAAGGATGTACACAATGACTAAACAAATTGATCAGCTAGCCATTAACACAATCCGTACGCTCTCTATTGACGCAATCGAAAAAGCGAATTCTGGACACCCAGGTTTACCAATGGGGGCTGCTCCAATGGCCTATACGCTTTGGACGAAGCATATGCATCACAACCCTTCAAATCCACAGTGGTTTAACCGTGACCGTTTCGTTCTCTCGGCAGGACACGGCTCAATGCTTTTATACAGTCTTCTTCATCTTGGTGGTTATGGACTTCCGATGGATGAAATCAAGAACTTCAGACAATGGAACTCTAAAACACCGGGACATCCCGAATACGGTCATACAGTCGGTGTCGAAGCAACAACTGGCCCACTTGGACAAGGTATTGGTATGGCAGTCGGAATGGCAATGGCAGAACAACACCTTGCTGCAACGTACAATCAACCAAGTTTTGACGTTGTCGACCACTACACATATGCTCTATGCGGTGATGGCGATCTCATGGAAGGCGTTGCTGCTGAAGCAATTTCACTTGCAGGTCACTTGCAGTTAAATAAACTGATTGTCCTATATGATAGCAATGATATTTCACTAGACGGCGAGCTTGACATGTCTTTCTCTGAAAATATTCGTAAGCGCTTTGAATCATATGGTTGGAATTACATCCGTGTTGAAGACGGTAACGACATTGGCCACGTTTCATCAGCTATCGAAGAAGCTAAAGGCAATGTCGGAGGTCCGACAATGATCGAAGTTAAAACGGTCATCGGATACGGATCACCAAACAGATCTGGAAAATCAGATGCGCATGGTATGCCACTTGGTGAAGATGAAATGAAATTGACAAAAGAATATTATAAATGGACGTTCGAAGAAGATTTCCATGTACCTGAAGGCGTCTATGAAACATTCCAAGAATCTGCCGAGAAATTGGGCGTGCAAAAAGAACAGGAATGGAACGAACTTTTTGAAAAATACGAAACGACACATGCGGACCTTGCGAAGCAATTGAAAGATGCAATCGAGCGTAAACTACCTGAAGGCTTCGAAAAATCTTTGCCGACGTATGAAGCGGGTTCATCTCACGCGACACGTTCTGCATCTGGTGACGCTATCAATGCGATTGCTAAACAGCTTCCTTCGTTCTTTGGTGGAAGTGCGGACCTTGCAGGTTCTAACAAGACGACAATTAAGGGAGCAGGAGATTTCCTTGCTACCGATTATTCCGGCCGTAATATTTGGTTCGGTGTTCGTGAGTTTGCAATGGGAACAGCGTTAAACGGAATGACTTTGCACGGCGGATTACATGTATTCGGTGGGACGTTCTTCGTGTTCAGTGACTACGTACGTCCCGCTATCCGACTTTCATCTCTGATGGGTATACCTGTCACATACGTATTCACACACGACAGCGTAGCTGTTGGTGAAGACGGTCCTACACATGAACCAGTTGAACAACTTGCTGCGCTTCGTGCGATGCCTGGATTGTCAGTTATTCGTCCGGCTGACGCTAACGAAACTGCAGCTGCTTGGAATATTGCAGTGTCGTCGAAGAACTCGCCAACTGCACTAGTATTGTCTCGTCAAAACTTGACTGTCCTTCCGAAGTCAGCTGAACTTGCGATGGAAGGCGTCAAAAAAGGAGCTTACATCGTATCCCCTGCAAGCAAAAAACAAGCGGACGCAATTTTAATTGCAACCGGTTCTGAAGTTAGCTTAGCGGTATCTTCACAGGCGAAACTATTAGCTGAAGGAATCGATGTTACTGTTGTTTCAATGCCTTCGTGGGACCTGTTTGAGAAACAAGACGATGCATACAAACAAAGCGTATTGCCGAAAGACGTAAAAAAACGTCTTGGTATCGAAATGGGTGTTTCATTAGGGTGGCATAAATATGTTGGTGACGAAGGCGCGATCATTGCGATTGATACTTTCGGAGCAAGTGCACCTGGAGATACTGTCATCAAAGAATTTGGTTTCACAGAGGACAATGTTCTTGCAACTGTGAAAATGTTAATCAACAACTAAAAATAAATCAAACAGTCCCGATCGCCGAAGAAACTCTGGCAATCGGGACTGTTTTTCAAGACTACTTGACAGAATTTTTAGTTATCCATCTTTTCCGACAATAATAGTGCAGTTCTATTCCGCAATATGACAACCTTTTTATATCAAACCATGTAGGATTATCTCTAGGGGGTGGCGATATTGCGATCATACGGAATTTATAAAGTGAAAGAAATGTACCAGCCATTCGTCATTGGACGTGAACGGCTGTTGTATGACCTATTAAAAGAAGATGAGCAGAATAATGATTGTATGCCTGAAGTCCATTACTTATGTGACAGGCTTGAAGAGAAAATGATTGATGAGGCTATCATTGCAAACCTTGGCGAAGGATTTACGTCGATTGAATCCCGAAATGGGGAATACAAACTGACGCATCCCGTCAAAGGATCCATTCTTATTTCGTTATCATCGTATTCGCTTAATGTCTTTTGCGACGGATCCCGCATGCTTGATTTAGATTTGTTTGTTGCCCTATCTGGGGCGGCAGATCGCTTCTTCGCTGTTATGGATGGGCACGGGGAATGGGGATGGCTGAAACCGGTCAAAACGACTGATTTTCGTTCATATGAAGAAGCCGCATATCTTTGAATTGATATTTATAGGATAGGGACAAAAGGACCCAAATCTCAAAAATAGGGTCTATTTTGTCTGTTCAAATAGTGTAAAGTAAGAAATTCCATTATGCGATGATTAGAATATTTAATTGTGGTCCATTGCTATTCACTAGTGCAATGTTGTATAATCCATCATGGTAGAGTAAAATCGAATAACTGAAGTAGAGGAGGTATAGCGGATGACTACAGTATGGTGGATCGTTTTGATCATCGTCGCGCTATTAGCAGGTGTGGCCCTCGGATTTTTCATTGCACGTCAATATATGATGAAATATTTGAAAGATAACCCACCGATTAATGAAGACATGTTACGTATGATGATGATGCAAATGGGACAAAAACCCTCACAGAAAAAAATCAATCAAATGATGAACCAAATGAACAAAGTAAGTGACAAAAAAGATAAAAAGGTTAAAAAGTAATTACGTAATACCCGTTATTAATGGGGATGTAAAGGATTAGTGAAAAGGAAAGCCTGCAAATTTTTATACATAGGTTAATCTTTCACCTGAAATTTACTCGGATTACTTAAACTTTCTACCGATCACTTAATAAGCCATTTTTTCTGTTGAACGCTTGACAGGAAAGATGGTTTTTTGTTGTCTAGGAATATATTGATTTCCTACTGAGGATAAGTTAACGCTCGGGGATATGATTGGTCGAGTGTAGTTTATGCTCGGTTGGCGTGGGATATGATTGGTCGAGTGTCGTTAATGCTCGGTTGGCGTGGCATATGATTGGTCGTGTGTCGTTAATGCTCGGTTGGTATGGGATATGATCGGTCGTGAGTAGTTTATGTTCGGTTGGCGTGGTATATGATTGGTCGTGAGTAGTTAATGCTTGGTTGGCGTGGTATATGATTGGTCGTGAGTAGTTAATGCTTGGTTGGCGTGGGATATGATTGGTCGTGTGTCGTTAATGCTCGGTCGGCGTGGGATATGATCGGTCGTGTGTTGTTAATGCTCGGTTGGTATGGTATATGATCGGTCGTGAGTAGTTAATGCTCGGTTGGCGTGGTATATGTTGGTCGTGTGTTGTTAATGCTCGGTCGGCGTGGGATATGATTGGTCGTGTGTCGTTAATGCTCGGTTGGTATGGGATATGATCGGTCGTGAGTAGTTTATGCTCGGTTGGCGTGGTATATGTTGGTCGTGTGTCGTTAATGCTCGGTCGGCGTGGGATATGATTGGTCGTGTGCCGTTAATGCTCGGTTGGCATAAGATATGATTGGCTGTGGATAGTTAATGATTGGTTCGCATAGGATATGATTGATAGCGGGGCATTTATGATCGGTAGCAAAGTATTTACGCTTTGTCCCGCAAAAAAAAGTTATACAAAAACCCCGAATTTCGGGTCTTTTTTCAAAGTGTCCGAAATTCGGGGTACAGTTCAATGGTTCATAACTTGTTTATTTCTTCAATCTCTAAATTTAAACCGTCCTAGAAATTCCTGTACTGTTTTTTCGTATTGCACAGGATTATCATTGAACGATTTGGCGTGGGCACCTTTTTTAAAAAGTTTCAACATTTTGTCGCCTTGCTTTGCTTCGTACAATTCCTCTGTCATATAGGGAAGGATGAAATCGTCTTCCAAACTGTGGATGAACAGAACCGGTTTAGTAATGTTTCTGACGACTTCTCGCGGAGAGACAAGGTTCAGGGTGTAGCCATCGCGCATTTTAAGAAAGACGTTGGCAACACGTAGAGCCATTGATGATCGTATAGGCGTATTTGTCCGTAAAATATGAAGAATCTGCTCGGAGAAATCAGAAAACGGACAATCGACGATATGAAAATTTGCTTCATCCTTAAAGGTTCCCGCATATAATATCGTCGTTGCAGCACCCATTGATTCACCGTGGATGCCGAGCAATGCTCGCTTTCCAATTCGTTCCCGTACCGCACGGACAATTACCTGTAAATCAATCTTTTCATAATATCCAAAACTTGTCGTCCTTCCTCCTGAATCACCATGTCGTCGATGATCATAGATGACAGAATTAAATCCAAGACGTTCAAAAAGACGGGCATATTTCATTGAATTGATTTTATTTTCCGTTACGCCGTGACAAATGATTACCGTTCTAGCCGTTTCAAGTGGTTTCAGAAAGACCGCTTTCAATAAATAACCGTTTGGTGACTCAATCCACATATTGTCTTTGCGCACTGTTTCATACCAATGTTCATCGAACCGTTTCGAAATAATTTCACGTTCTAAAATAAAGTTGGAATCCTTCAACTTCAAAAACATCAGTCTATTCGTTGCGAGAAATCCGAAAATGCTCAGTAACGCTGTAACAATGCTAGAGATCACACCGGTTATATAAAGAACGCGCCGTTTCAACCCACTCAACTCCCTTTACAGTTGATCGTTCTCAAACAATCTGTACATTCCTGTGTCAATTGGCCGTGACACATGCGGCGCAATCACTTGGACTGCTTGACAAACTTTTTTTACATCGACACCGGTTTCGATGCCGAGCGTATCGAGCATGTTGACAACATCTTCAGTCGCAACATTGCCTGTTGCACCAGGTGCGAATGGACAGCCACCCAAGCCGCCTGCAGACGTATCAAAACGGTTGATACCTGCTTGTAGCGCAGCAAAAATATTTGCTATCGCCATTTTGCGTGTATCGTGGAAATGAGCTGTCAACAGTACGTCTGGAAATTCCTCTTTCAATGTCTTGAACAACTCATAACTTTCACGGGGATTCGCCTTCCCAATCGTATCGGCGACACTAAGTTCGTTCGCACCCATGGCGACAAATCGTTTACAAAGTGCGACGACATCCTCTATCTCTATCTTCCCTTCATACGGACAATAAAACGCAGTTGAAATACAAGCCCGTATAAAAACGTCATTTATTTTTAATTTCGCAAAGACGGGCTGAAGCGCATCGATGCTTTCAGCGGTTGTTCGGTTAATGTTTTTTTTGTTAAATGAATTGCTCACCCCAACGAACACGGCAATACTGGTCGCACCAGCTTCAATTGCAAGCTCAGCACCTTTGTCATTCGGTGCAAGGACGAATTGCCTGCCGACCTTTTTTGACTTTTCTACAATCGTTTTTGCATCCGCCATTTGCGGCACCCATTTCGGTGATACAAACGAAGTTAGCTCCATTTCTTGAATGCCTGCCCCTTGTAAAGCCTCAATAAATGCTAGCTTATCATTTTCATTGACATGTTTCTTTTCGTTTTGTAGCCCATCGCGTGGACCAACCTCGATTATTGTGACGTTGTTTGGTAAAATGAACATATCATCCCTCCTCTAGTATATTGTAATGAAGGGATGCATATACAGGCAACTTAAATAAGGGAATGGGGGAAAAGAAATGTCGAAAGAAGTCGTAATCATCAGTGCGGTTCGTTCTGCTATCGGATCGTTCCTTGGTTCATTGAAAGATATACCGGCAACAGATCTTGGGGCGACAGTTATTAAAGAGGCATTGAAACGTGCAGGGGTGGCACCAGAGAGCGTTGACGAAGTAATCATGGGGAATGTCCTGCAGGCTGGATTAGGTCAAAATCCGGCGCGACAAGCGGCAATGAAAGCGGGACTACCTGAAACCGTTCCTGCTCTGACAATTAATAAAGTTTGTGGCTCTGGATTGAAAGCTGTGCATCTTGCACGTCAAGCAATTATTGCAGGAGATGCGGATATTATTGTCGCAGGCGGTATGGAAAACATGAGCCAAGCCCCATACATAATGAAAAATGGCCGAGAAGGCTTTAAAATGGGGGACCAAAAAATTATCGACAGTATGATTTCAGATGGACTTTGGTGTGCATTCAATGATTATCATATGGGCATCACAGCAGAAAATCTTTGTGATCGATATTCAATTACCCGTGAAGAGCAAGATACATTTTCGGCAGCATCACAACAAAAAGCGGCGGCAGCAATTGAAGCCGGAACTTTCGCAGAAGAAATCGTTGCGATTGAAATCCCGCAGCGAAAAGGCGATCCTATCCTTTTCGATCAAGACGAATACGTCAAAGCCGGAACAACTGCAGACAAGCTCGGTAAACTGCGACCGGCATTCAAAAAAGATGGCAGTGTAACAGCCGGAAATGCTTCAGGTATTAACGACGGTGCAGCAGCATTCGTTATTATGTCGAAAGAAAAAGCAGACGAGCTTGGCTTGACGCCACTAGCAACAATCGTAGCGAATGGTAATGCGGGCGTCGATCCTTCAGTTATGGGTCTGGGTCCTGTGGAAGCCGTTAAAAAAGCACTCACTAAAGCCAATATGCAACTATCCGAAATTGATTTGATTGAAGCGAACGAAGCATTTGCAGCCCAGTCAATCGCGGTCGGAAAAGAACTTGAATTTGACGCATCAAAACTTAATGTTAATGGCGGCGCAATAGCACTTGGCCATCCAATCGGGGCTAGTGGGGCACGCATCCTAGTTACACTTCTTCACGAGATGAAACGTCGTGATGTGAAATCCGGACTTGCTACGCTATGCATAGGTGGGGGACAGGGAGTCGCAACGATTGTTACACGATCATGAACGAGAGTAGGTGAAAAGAATGGCGAAAAAACGTAAACAAACTGCACCTCAGCCGAAAAAAAGAGACAATGAAGGATCGGTATTTTCCGATGCACTTGATGATGATATTCTTGAAAAATTGAAAGCGGCAAAAAAGGCATTGTCAGCTGCTGAAGAGACGAAAGAAGAGGAACGTCAAGAGCAAATTCGCCTTGAACGCAAAGAACGTGAGAAAAATAAAAGTTTTGGAGAACTGCTCCAAGAGTTCGGAGATACTGGATCGAAGTTTTAATTGGTAGCACCGGCTGCAATTTGGCTGGTGCTTTTTTGGGAGTGTCTTTTTCCCGAACTATCTAACGAGAGCGGTAGAGTGTCCAACCATTATGTCGAAGTGTCCAACCATTACGCCGAACTAGTCCAACAAATCTTGTGGTTTCCAACCATTAAGCTGAAGTGTCCAACCATTACGTCGAACTGTCCAACGAACGTAGTGGTTTCCAACCATTATGCTGAAGTGTCCAACAAACGCAGTAGAGTGTCCAACCATTACATCGAACTCTCCAACAAACGCAGTAAACCGTCCAACAAACAAAAACGCTGCCCCTTGGGTTACGGGACAAGCGTTAGATTCATTTCTTTGCCATTTGCTCTTGCGCCATTCTCACCATTTCTTTCACCATATTGCCACCAATCGAGCCGCCGATTTTCCCCGCCTGTTCCGACGTTAGTTTTCCGTTATAGCCCTTCGATAGTGGAATGCCGAGTTCCTCTGCAATTTCGAATTTCACGTTATTGGGTGCAGATTTATCCACGTCGTAGCCTTGGGCTTGCATGACGTCCGCTTTCAGCTGATCTAACGCTTGTCGTGCACCAGGTACCAAAATTCTATTATTGCTAGCCATTTTATCTCCTCCAGTAAGCTGTAGTGTCCCCAAAATACAGAAAAACACACTGCAAATCGAATTCAGTACGCACTTTCGCAAGTAGACAAATTTTCCTTCTTTCATTTATCAGTAAATTGGTTGATAATAATCGTACACAAACCGTGTGATGGGACATAAAAGGAGAAATTAATGTTGTCTATAACTAAACTTAAAAATAGTATCGGAACTACTGGTGTCACTTACGTTGTAATTGCTTTATTGACCGCGATTGCCAGCGAGATTAAAGTGATTCCTTTCAACGGGGAGAATTTCCGTTTCGGATTAGGAAGTATTACGTTCTTTTTACTCATTCTTATTCGTCCTTCTATTCCATTGATTCGAACGGGTCTTATCACGGGGATCACGGTGGTTTGTTTCCGATTAATTGGCGATTTTACGACTGAGACTATTTCATTTTGGGCAAGTTTACAAAATCACCTGCCTGCATTTTTGTATTATGTGCTATTTGCAATCGGATTTAGCATTATTAAAATTGAACCATACAAAGCGTTTCCATTACTTTTGGGCGCATGGGCTCTCCTTTTTGAATTTATCGGAAATAGCGCGGAGCATCTTATGCGCTATTTATTGTCAATGCATGTGGATTTAGGTTTTCGTGAATGGGCATTAATAGCTGGGACGGCTTTGTTTCGCAGTTTTTTTGTAGTGGGACTTTATAGCATGATCACGGTATCGGAACAAAAGAAACAGATGCAAGAAATGCTTGGCGTGGGTGCAGACTTATATGCGGAAAGTCTTTATCTACAAAAGTCATTGGACCATATTGAGCAAATCACGGCAGCGAGTCATGAGTTGTATCGGAAATTAAAAAAGGAAAATCTTCAAGAGTTAAGCGTGCAAGCATTGCTTATCACGCAAGAAATACACGAAGTGAAAAAAGACACGCAGCGGATTCTTTCTGGGATTTCCAGTATATCTACAGAAAAAAGAAATGATGTCCTCTTACTTTCGGAAGTGCTAAGCTTGGTTGTTACCGCAAATGATAAATATAGTATTTTGCTTAGGAAAAAAATCGCTTTTCAACTATCGCTTTCAGTTGATTTCGAGACGACTCAACAAATCCCGTTGCTCGCACTATTGAATAACCTTACCGCAAACGCAGTTGAATCCATTGAGCAGAAAGGAGAAATTACAGTAACGGTATACGAAGAAGCGGCATACACCTATTTCATACTAAAAGACACGGGAATAGGGATTTTAGAAGAGGATTTGCCAATTATTTTTGAAGCGGGTTATACGACGAAATTTAACAATCATGGCGTTGCCGCAACGGGAATCGGCTTGTCTCATGTGCAACATATAATACAAACGCTTGAAGGTCAAATTCAAGTAGAGTCTATGGATGAAGGGACGATTTTTCAAATCCGAATTCCAACGAAGAACATTAGAAAGTGAGATGAATCAAGTTGCGCTATTTTATTATAGATGACGATACGGCCAGTCGGAAAATGTTGGCGAAAATAATTACGGAAGGTGAATTAGGTGTTGTCATTGGTGAAGCGGAAAGCGGGGTCAAGTCACTCTCACTTGTCCATTCAACAAACCCAGATTTTGTCTTGATCGATTTATTAATGCCTGAACTTGATGGAATCGAAACGATGGAACATTTAAGAACACTGGGATTCCAAGGCCAATTCATTATGATTTCTCAAATTGTAAATAAGGAAATGGTTGGGGAAGCTTATGAAAAAGGTGTTGAGTTCTTTATACATAAACCAATTAATCGTGTTGAAGTGCAGAGCATCCTAAGGAAAATGTCAGAACAGTTCCGGCTGAAAAATTCGTTAATGTCTATTCGAGAATCATTAGCTCATATCGGTTCAACTGGAGTTTTACCGAAGAGGAAGAGCGTAAAAGAAATTGTTTATTCATTGTTAAATGAGTTAGGTATTATCAGCGAACCAGGTAGTGAGGATATGGTTTTGATGATGGAGTTTTTAATGAATCGTAAAGAGTCGAGCACTCAATTTCCTTCATTGAAAGATCTTTATGAGGCTGTAGCTAGTTCAAATACAACAGAGAACAAGGATATAAAGAAAGAAAGTAAGTCGATTGAACAACGAATCCGGAGAACGATTCTAACAGCAGTCACGAATTTGGCTTCATTAGGGTCAATCGATTATATGAATCCGAAGTTTGAATATTATGCGCCTCGCTATTTTGAATTTGAGGAAATACGGCGACGGATGAAAGAAATTGATCAAAACAGTAATGAATCAACGAAAGTGAAAATAAATATAAAGAAATTCCTTCAAGTGATGTACTTTGATACGGTTGAAAAACACAATCAATCTTAACGTACAAAACTAAGTTCATTAGGAAGAATACTGTAGTTATTACATTACGAAGAAGGTTTTAACTAATCTATTAAAACGAAATGTCGGATTTTGTCGGATTTTATAATGCCCACATATAATTGCTTACAAGTTCTAAAAAACGAATTCGTAAGCGTTTTCATATTTTGAAAAGAGGTGGGTACATGAAAAAATTTAAATTTACATTGGCGTATCAAATTTTACTAGGTTTAATATTAGGAATTACAGTCGGAGCAGTTTTCTTTGGCAACCCTGCAATTGAAAAGTATCTGCAACCCATAGGGGACATGTTTATCCGGATGATTAAAATGATTGTTGTTCCCATTATTATTTCAACTTTAATCGTTGGGGTTGCGGGTACAGGGGATTTGAAAAAATTAGGTAAACTCGGTGGTAAAACACTCCTTTACTTTGAAATTGTTACAACAGTTGCGATTATTGTTGGTTTGTTAGCAGCAAATCTATTTAAACCAGGTGTCGGTTTGGATATCTCTACAATGGAAAAAGGGGATATTTCACAATACGTACAAACAACTGAAGAAGTATCGAATAATGGTATTATGGATATTATCGTGAACATTGTTCCGAGCAATATTATCCAGTCGATGGCTGAGGGTGACATGCTCGCAATTATTTTCTTCTCTGTCCTATTTGGTTTAGGTGTTGCGGCAATTGGTAAGAGAGGGGAGCCAATACTGGCCTTCTTCCAGGGAACCGCAGATGCGATGTTCTGGGTAACGAATCTTATTATGAAATTTGCCCCATTTGGAGTGTTTGCGTTAATCGGTGTAACGGTTTCAAAATTTGGACTAGAATCCTTAATTCCGCTCGGGAAATTACTCGTTCTGGTGTACGCAGTTATGGCGTTCTTTGTAATAGTGGTTCTAGGAGCTATTGCTAAAATGTGCGGGACAAGCGTTTTCCACCTTATCAAAGTCTTGAAAGATGAGCTATTGTTGGCTTATTCCACATCAAGTTCGGAAACGGTATTACCAAAAGTGATGGAGAAAATGGAGAAATTCGGATGTCCGAAAGACATTGTTTCCTTTGTCATCCCAACAGGCTATTCCTTTAACTTGGATGGCTCTACACTTTATCAAGCACTTGCAGCGATCTTCATTGCACAAATGTATGGAATTGAATTAAGTATTATGCAACAAATTACGTTGATGGTCGTGTTAATGGTTACTTCTAAAGGGATTGCGGGTGTACCTGGCGTTTCTTTCGTTGTACTACTGGCGACGCTTGGAACTGTGGGAATTCCGCTTGAAGGACTTGCCTTCATTGCTGGGATTGACAGAATTCTAGATATGGCAAGAACAGTTGTCAATGTAATCGGTAACTCATTGGCAGTCGTTGTAATGTCCAAGTGGGAAGGTCGATTTGATGGCGGTATGGAGAAAGAATACATGGCGACAATTGGTAAACCTAGCGTAAGCCAATAAGAAATCGTCAATACCAAACACTATAGTACACAAAAAAGCATGGCCCTCAAACTAAGAGGACCATGCTTTTTTTCCATTCCCCAATAAAGGGGGTGCACTCGGAAAATTTGATAGTTTTTTCAATCATACAAACTGTTCTTTCTGACGAATAATCATGTAACTCTCGTCAGTGCAGTTTGATAGGGCTGACTCAATTAGCCAGTTCGGCGATGCAGTCGCAAGATGGTTGGTACGCGATCTGCTTTTTGAAGTCAGTCTTCAAGTTGCACTTCCACAAAAAACGTAACGCTTACTGCTTAGTAAACACATAGAGATTGGAACCTAATCACTCGGTTCTTGAAAAGTGTACCTATCGCCAGCAAAGCAAATTTTCCGTCAAGGCTGTGCAATTCATCGTCCGATTCGCCTGTAGGTTACTCGTCTACTAAGGTTCATCTTCCGGTAGTTCCGCCTTGTAATCTAACTATACCCAGCTTAAATTAAGATAAACCACTTTACACAGAAAACTTTTTCACAACTATATGTTGAATAAATGAATACCTTATAAAATGAACGAATCTGTAGATAGCATTCTCTAAAAACCACTTGAAAATTAAGCTTAAGAAAGAGAGTTTTTAGATTTCATAAACTAATGCTTGATTATGTAAGCCTTTTCATTGTATAATTTACTAAACCGATTTAGTAAACCGTTTTATTGAATTAATTATAGAACTAATAGCAGCTCGAATTGGCATAAAGGAGGAATTATGTGTCTTCAAATTTTAGTATTCTAACACTTGGTGATGGTCTTATTACGATGAATCCGGCAGATACTGGTCCTTTACGATTTGTAACAAATTTTTCTCGTAAAGTGGGCGGGGCAGAATTGAATTTTGCAATTGGATGCTCTCGTCTTGGTCTTAAGTCAAAATGGGTGAGCCGTTTAGGAAATGACGAGTTTGGACGGGTCATTTACAATTTCGCGCGTGGTGAAGGCATCGATGTGACGAATGTCGAACTCATGGATGGGTATCCTACCTCGCTAAACTTTAAAGAAATTCAAGAAGACGGTTCGGGCAAGACGTTTTATTATCGTCATCAGTCTCCTATGCTTACAATGGAGCCAAAAGATATTACGAAAGACATGTTTGAAGGAGTTGATGTGATTCATCTCACCGGCGTGTTTTTATCGATAAATCCAAAAAATATTGAAATCGTGAAACAAGTTCTTGAAATTGCAAAAGAAGCAGGAATTCCAGTCTCATTTGATCCGAATCTACGGTTGAAAATGTGGACGATTGAAGAAGCAAGAGCGACGTTTATGCAAATATTCCCGTATGTAGATATTCTCTTGACAGGACTCGATGAAATCGAACTAATTCTTGAAGATTCTTCAGATGAAGCACTAATTGACTGTGCAAAGCGTTTCCAAATAAATCAGTTCGTGATAAAAGATGGTGCAAACGGTTCAAGAGTTCTCACGGATGGTACTTGGTATGAAAAAGAAGCATTTAAAGTCAATCCTGTGGACACAGTTGGTGCAGGTGATGGATACGATGCAGGTTATATCTACGCATATTTGAATGGGTTTTCTCCGCAAGAAAGATTGGAATTGGCAAATGGCGTCGGAGCTCTTGTTACAACTGTATCCGGAGACAATGAAGGACTTCCTTACTTAGAAGAAGTATTGCCTTTCATCCGACAAGAAAAAGGTATCGAAAGGTGAGGTGGACAAGATGAAAGCTGTTCAAGTCAGGAAAGCGTATGACCTTGTCATCAATGAAGTCGAACAACCGAAACTAGTTTCTACTACGGATGTACTGGTGAAAACGAAGCGCGTAGGGATTTGTGGATCGGATATGCATATCTACCACGGAACGAATCCGCTTGCGACATTGCCGCGCGTGGTCGGGCATGAAGTAACTGGCGAAGTGGTGGAAACGGGAGTGGATGTCACAACGCTTAAAGTCGGAGACCATGTCGTCGTAGAACCGATTAGTTACTGCGGCGAATGTTACGCATGCCGCAAAGGACGTCCGAATGTCTGTGAACAACTATCGGTGTTTGGCGTGCATGAAGACGGCGGGATGAGAGAGTATTTCGTTCTTCCTGAAAAGCAACTCCACGCAGTCGATTCGACGCTTGATTGGAACGAAGCTGTTATGGCGGAGCCTTACACAATCGGCGCTCAAGCGACATGGAGAGGTCAAGTCGGGAAAGGTGATACTGTTCTTATCCAAGGAGCAGGACCGATCGGAATCTGTATCTTGAAATTCGCCAAACTACAAGGTGCATCTGTTATGATGACCGATTTAAGCGAAGAACGTTTGGCATTCGCAAGGGAAAATGGAGCGGATAGGACAGTTCAAGTTGGGTCGGAAGATGTGAAAGAGCGCGTGAAAGAGTGGACGCAAGGCGAAGGCGCAAACGTCGTCATTGATGCAGTGTGTCTGCCGATGACATTCGAACTGGGGATTGACGTAGTTTCGCCAGCTGGAACGGTTGTTGTCCTTGGTTTCGATGAAAGACCGGCTCAAATTCCACAGTTATTAATAACAAAAAAAGAAATAACCATTGTTGGCTCAAGATTGCAAACGAACCAAATGCCAAGAGTTGTTGAATTGTTAAACACAGGGAAACTTCGCCACGATGGATTAATCACACATACATTTGCACTTGAAGATGTGCAAGAAGCATTTACATTTGTGGAGAATAATCCAGATAAAGTTCGCAAAGCTGTTATTGTATTCGACTAAGGGAGGCTAACAATCATGTCAAAGTTTGAAACTCATGCACAAATAGCGGAATCTAAAGTTGTTGCGGTCATTCGCGGAAGTGATGCAGAGGAAGCCATCCAGTTGTCAAAAGCAGCTGCTGAAGGTGGTATTCGAGCAATCGAATTGACGTATACGACGCCAAACGTTCAAAAAGTGTTCGAAGAGTTGCAATATGAGGACATCCTTTTAGGGGCAGGAACAGTTTTAGACCCCGAAACCGCACGTCATGCCATTTTGGCTGGTGCGAAGTTCGTCGTAAGTCCTCATTTCAATAAAGACGTTGCACGTATTTGCAACCGTTACGGCATTCCGTATTTCCCGGGTTGTATGACGATTCGTGAAATGGTGGAAGCGCTTGAATCAGGTTGTGACGTATTGAAACTGTTCCCAGCAAACGACTTTAAGCCGTCATTCATTAAGTCAGTGAACGGGCCATTACCGCAAGTGAAGATTATGCCAACAGGTGGTATCAATCTGGACAATATAAATGATTGGCTTGCTGCGGGTGCAGTTGCTGTTGGAATCGGTAGTGATTTAAATAAAGCATACAAAACGGGTGGGTACGAAGCAGTAGTGGAACTGAGTAAACAATATATAAACAAAATTTCACAATAAAAGGAGTGGCATAATGAATATTACATTTCGTTGGTATGGAAGAGACAATGACACTGTCACACTCGACCACATAAGGCAGATTCCTGGCACAAAAGGTATCGTATGGGCATTGCACCAAGTGCCTGCCGGAGAAGTTTGGAAAAAAGAAGCCATTAAAGAAGAAGTCGATTACATTAAATCATTCGGTTTCCATGCGGATGTTGTTGAAAGTGTAAACGTTCATGAAGCTATCAAAATTGGCAATGAAGATCGTGCTAAATACATTGAAAATTATAAAGAGACAATCCGTAATCTTTCAGAGTTCGGTGTTAAAGTTATCTGTTACAACTTCATGCCAATATTTGACTGGACACGTACGGAAATGTTCCATCCGCTAGAAGACGGATCTACGGCGTTATTTTATGAAAAGGCAAAAGTGGACGGCCTTGATCCGAAAGAGTTAATCCGTACGGTAAGTGAAGCTTCAGATCTGACGCTTCCAGGTTGGGAACCGGAGAAATTGGATAAGATTACAGATCTTTTCGAAGCATACAAACAAGTGGACGAAGAGCAACTTTGGGCAAATCTTGAGATTTTCTTAAAAGAGATCTTACCTGTTGCAGAAGCTTGCGGCATAAAAATGGCGATTCACCCGGATGATCCACCTTGGTCGATTTTCGGTCTGCCACGCATTATGACAGGTCCAGAAAGTTACGAAAGACTGATTGCTATTTCTGACTCCGAGTCAAATGCATTTACAATGTGTACGGGCTCAATGGGCGCAAATCCGGAGAATGATATGGTTCAAGTCGCGAAGAAATACGCTTCACGTGCTCCATTCTCGCATATCCGTAATGTGAAAATTTATGATAACGGTGATTTCGTAGAAACATCTCATTATACGCAAGATGGCTCAATTGACGTAAAAGGTGTCGTCGAAGAACTAAATAGGCAGAACTACGATGGATACGTCAGACCTGACCATGGTCGCCATATCTGGGGAGAAGTTTGCCGACCAGGTTACGGATTGTATGACCGTGCTTTAGGCATCATGTATTTATTAGGATTATGGGACGCATATGAAACGAAAAAAGCGAATGGTGAATCATGATTCCAATTCATAACAACCTAAATGGACGGGTAGCCGTCATAACAGGTGGCAGTGGTGTTTTATGTTCAGAAATGGCGCGTGAATTAGCGCGCCAAGGTGTTAAAGTGGTAATTCTAAACCGCGACGCTGAAAAAGGTCAGAAAATCGTTGACAGCATTAAAAAAGCTGGAGGTACAGCCATTGCATTAGCGGCGGATGTGCTGGATAGAGCATCATTGGAGCGTGCACGGGTTGAAACCGTTAAACAATTCGGCCAAGTAGATTTGCTCATTAACGGAGCAGGTGGCAATCATGCTGATGCGATAACCGATCCGGAGATCTATGATGAACAAGAAGAGGGTAAAACTTTTTTCGATTTGGATGAAAACGGTTTTTCTGAAGTGTTTTCTACAAACTTTACCGGTACTTTTTTGGCAACACAAGTATTCGGAAAAGAACTATTAAAATCAGAAACACCTTCTATATTGAATCTCTCATCAATGAGTTCATATACGCCATTGACGAAAGTACCAGCGTACAGTGCAGCAAAAGCATCTATCAATAATTTTACGATGTGGCTAGCTGTTCACTTCGCGGAAACAGGGATGAGAGTAAATGCGATTGCTCCTGGTTTTTTCCTAACAACTCAAAATCGTGGTCTGCTGCTCAATGAAGACGGTAGCCATACTGCACGGTCAACTAAAATTATTGCAGCTACACCGATGAAACGATTTGGTAAACCTGAAGATTTACTTGGTGCAATGCTGTTTCTTGTTGATGAATCGTGTTCTGGTTTTGTTACAGGAACAACAATTCAAGTAGATGGAGGCTTCATGGCTTACTCCGGTGTATAATGGTGTAAAGTTAGATAATGGAGTTGGATCATTTGAAGAACATAACAATCGCGGATGTAGCAAAATTAGCAGGGGTATCTAAAAGTACAGTTTCTCAATTTTTAAATAAACGATATGAGTATATGAGTGAGCTTACACGAGAACGAATTGAATTGGCAGTCGAAGAATTGGATTATCGTCCAAACATAGTAGCGCGCAGTTTAACGCAGAAGTCTACTTTTACCGTCGGTGTCATTGTCGCAAATATACTTCATTCGTTCTCTACTCATATTATCCGGGCGATTGAAAACAAGTTTTATGAACATGGTTTTCATATAATTGTCTGTAATGCGGATGATGAACCGGAAAAAGAAAAGGAATATATCGAGATGCTCATGGCGAAACAAGTGGATGGGATTATCATATTTCCAACAAGTGGGAATATCGACTTATACAAAAGAATGAAAAAATCTGGTTTTCCACTTGTTTTTATGGACAGGACAATCGCGGATCTCGGGATTGAAACTGTTCTTCTCGATAACGATAAAGCGGCAGAATTGGCTGTTAACCATTTCACTGAAAGCGGTTACAGCAAAATCGCCATTGTTACTACTTCGATTATTAGAAATATTAGTCCACGAATTGAACGTATTCAAGGATATAAAAGAGCGTTAGAGAGTCATCAGTTGAATGTTAACGCAGACTATGTGAAGACGGCTGACTCGGATGCCATATCATCGGCTCTTGATGAATTGTTCGAGCTTGTTGCTCCACCAGAGGCCATATTGGCGGGGAATGACTTCGTGCTCATGGAAGTGTTGAAGTATATAAAAAATCATAACTTAATAATCCCAGCAGATGTAGCTGTTATCGGTATTGATGACGTGCCATTTGCTAGTTTTTATACACCCTCAATTACGACCATTTCACAGCCGATGATTGAAATGGCTAATCTAGCTGTTAAATTACTCATGAAGCAAATGAATGAAAAAGAACACGGGGAACCTGAGGTATATCGTTTACAACCAACGTTAATTGCAAGAGGATCTTGTTGAGGCAGTCTGCCGAAAGGTTATTACCGTTGCTAGTTATGATAAAACAGGTTAGTACATAAAATCACAATTGGTAGCATCAATTGCTGTATATCAAAGAAATAGAGATGAACTCTAGAATAGTAGCGAACATCTTTTAAAACTATACCAACACTGTAGTTAACAGGGGGAGAAAGTTATGCCATTAGTAATTGTCGCTTTAGGGATTATTGTTTTACTCATATTAATCATGAAATTTAATATAAATACATTTATTTCATTAGTGGTTGTTTCATTCTTAATCGCTTTAGCTTTAGGTATGCCAATAAATGAGATTGTTAAATCAATTGAAACTGGCATGGGGGGAACGTTAGGTAGTATCGCATTAGTCTTTGGGTTAGGAGCGATTCTTGGTAAGCTAATCGCCGATTCTGGTGGTGCTCAACGTATTGCAATGACGTTGATTGAAAAATTCGGATTGAAGTATATCCAATGGGCTGTTGTAGTGGCCTCATTTATACTAGGGATTGCATTGTTCTTTGAAGTAGGTCTAGTATTATTAATTCCAATCGTTTATCAAATTTCTAAGCAAATAAAAGTACCGTTTTTATACTTAGGACTTCCAATGTCGGCCGCGTTATCAGCTACACATGCATTTTTACCGCCACATCCAGGTCCTACAGTTATTGCCAATGAATTCGGCGCAAACGTAGGATTGGTATTGCTTTACGGTTTCCTAATTGCAATTCCAATCGTCATTATCGCGGGTCCTATATTCACAAAATTCGCGAAAAAATTTGTACCAAAAGCTTTTGATAAAGATAGTACAAGCGGTAGTATTGCTTCGATAGGTGAAACAAAACAATTTAAACTAGAAGATACACCAGGATTCGGTATCAGTGCTTTCACTGCATTATTCCCGGTTATATTAATGGCTTTCTCAACAATCGTCAAACTGTCTAGAGATGCAAATGATACAGAAAACGTGTTTTTTGACCTAGTTACAATGATTGGATCTCCAACAACTGTTATGTTGCTGTCTGTATTACTGGCAATCTATACAATGGGTATCGCACGGAAAATTCCAATGAAACAGCTTATGGAATCAGCAGAAAACGCAGTCAGAGCTATTGGTATGATGTTACTAATTCTTGGTGCAGGTGGCGCACTTAAGCAAGTATTGATCAATGGTGGAGTTGGCGATTATGTCGCTGTCCTTTTTGAAGGTAGTGCAATATCACCGTTAATTTTAGCTTGGCTGATTGCTGCTGTTATAAGAGTAGCACAGGGATCGGCAACGGTTGCAGCATTAACGACAGCTGGACTCGTCATTCCAATGATGGCAGGTACAGATGTCAATTTAGAATTAATGGTATTAGCAACAGGTGCAGGTAGTATCATTGCTTCACACGTTAACGATACTGGTTTCTGGATTGTTAAAGAGTCCTTTGGCTTAACGATGAAAGAAACATTCGCAACTTGGACTGTGCTAGAAACTGTTATTTCAGTGAGTGGTCTCGGTTTCGTTTTACTTCTAAGCTTATTTGTTTAAGAGGGGTATGAAATTAGTAAGAATATAAAAAGAGGAACTGTCCGGAAGGCTGGATGTCATTCAGCTTTTGCGGGCAGTTTTTTTTCAGGTAGTGATAGTTCCATAAACAAGAAAAAAGCATGATCCTTATACAAAGGGGATCATGCTTTTTCCATACCCCGATAAAAAGGGGGTGCACTCGGAAAATTTGATAGTTTTTAATCACACAAACTGTTCTTTCTGACGAATAATCATGTAACTCTCGTCAGTGCAGTTTGATAGGGCTGACTCAATTAGCCATTCCGGCTATGCAGTCGCAAGATGGTTGGTACGCGATCTGCCCTTTTGAAATCAGTCATCAAGTTGCACTTTCACAAAAAACGTAACGCTTACTGCTTGGTTAACACATTAGAATTGGAACCTGATAACACGGTTCTTAAAAAAGTGTACCTATCGTCAGCAAAGCAAATTTTCCGCCAAGGCTGTGCAGTTCATCGTCGGAATCACTTGTAGGTTACTCGTCTACTAAGGTTCATCCTTCGGTAGTTTCGCCTTGTAGTCTATGGATACCCGTGTTGCATTAAGTTAAACCATTTTGAGAAAAAACATTTAAACTTGCAAAGTTATAGTAAGTGTACAGATTTTTGAAAAACCATTCGAGTAAAAAGATTCAAGATCTACATTCTAAATGGGGATTGCTATGATTTGGTATTCGGGGATTTTGCAGGGGAGAGGATGGTGACTAAAGAGTGAAAATTAATATGCGTTTATCGTAAAGATAGTGATTGTCAAGCGGTTTGCACTTATGGTTGCTGTGTAGAAACAATCGTGACTATCACGACTATTTGCCAGCACAGCTACCGTTTCTTAGGTATTCATACGGAAAATATTTAGTCAGATTCATGCAGTTAAGATTTTTCTTTTGATTTAAATGAGTAAAAAGAATAACCCAATTTCAATTAACCGGGAGATGTGGATTTTTTCACCTACTTACACTGTTTCTTTTTTATCAAACGTCTCCAAGAACTGTTGAACGTTACCATAGGTTTTCAAGTTCTTTGTATTTATGCCTAGCTCTACAGTGGTCATGGCTAATTGCGGTCTTACACCTGTAATAACAGTCTCAATTCCGAGCAACTTTAAGATATCGATTATTTGAAAAACATGTTGAGCGACATAGGTATCAATCGCATGAATTCCTGAAAAATCAATTACCAACAACTCGATATTTAACTTTGTTACTTTCGGAATTACGGTATTTGTAATGTAAGCCGATCTTTCTTCACTAAAGTCACCAATTAGGGGCAAAATTGCAATACCATCTCTAATTGGAACAATGGGTGCAGCTAGTTGCAAAATTTCTTTTTCAATTGCTTTAATTACTTTTTGATTACTTTCATTAAACTTTTTCGTAGTGTTACGAATTGCATCGTCAAAAACAAATGTAATTTTCTCGTAAAGTTTAGCTACTCCTTCTGTATCATATTGCTCCAGTAGCCCCTTTTTTTGAATTTCTTGCATAAGAGACAGGCGAAAAGTACTTATTATTTCGATAGTATCTTTAAGTAAAGTACCATCTTTGTAATAGTAGTTATCGATGTCATATTCTAAATTCATATCCTCTATTTCTTCATTACTTGAAAGAAGTGTTTTTGAAAACTCGCTTATTAAAACTGTCAATAGCTCTTTGTGTTTTGCAATTTGCTCTTCTGTCAAATGTAAATGCAATTTAGCTATAGCTTGTTTTAAACACTTGTCCGTGAGAGCTAATTTCTCTGTCTCCATGTAAACTCCAACTGATTGCATTATTTGTCCATTCCTCTCTCATTTCGGGTAGCCACTTATAGAAGTTTCCCTGTGTTATGCTAACTTTTTATATTTCAGTAGGGAAGGAAATGACAACTCTATTCCTAGTATTTGGTGTTGTTTAACGAATACCCTTTTCAGGATAAACGTAACTTAGTAACTAGAGGTTTCATAATTATTCCAACCTCTCCATTTTACCACAATAAACACTTGTCAGGATAATTCAGTGTGACAGACACCGAAATAGTAGCTACCAAAATGCTAATCCAAAGTATATAAGGATGAGAAGTTCGATGACTACTGAACAATTGACAGCAAAAGACCGTTTGCTAGAAGTGCTATTATTAAGTTTGGGACAACATAGTTGAAGAATTACATGTAACAGATTTATATATATTTCGTCTGATTGAAAAGTAGGTTATTTAGAGGAGGCAACATGGATGGGAGATTATGCACTTGAACGATTCTTACTGGGAGTTATTTTGTTCGTATTGTTCCTAATTGCTATCTTTTTAAGAAAGCGTGGCAAAATAGTAATTTCCTTATTATTCATTGCCATATTGATTGGTTACTGGGTGTTTTATGGTATTCGAGAACAAGTCTTACAGAACAGATATGAAGAATCTATTGAAATAGTTGACACTTACCTTCAGGATAAATATCCGAATGAAACATGGACAATTGATACAATTGTAGAAGAAGGAAGAAAAATAAGACCTACAAAGGTGAAAGTGATTTTTGATAATGAACAAAGTGTTGACTATATTTATAAAGTTTACGAAAAGAATCGAGTCATTTTATATGAATACGGTTACCCCGAAAACATGGATACTACTAATTTCAAGCATGATGAAACGCATAATAATTAGAGATAACAGGTCGGATGTTATATCAATTTAATTTGCATTCCGCAAACATTAACGTTCAACAATAGAATTAATGTATTCCGGATCTCGCTCTGTTAGATGATTTCACCATCTTCTAAGTGGCAGTTTAATTGAAGATGCGTAAAAAAATTCTATAACCTTTATTGTAGTAGAAAAAGCATTAATTAAGGGGGAGAAGATGAGTAAATTTAGAGGGATAATCTTAGAAGGCTATTCGAATGCTGGAAAGACTTCTGTTTTGAAATCGCTGAAAAAACTTCAGGCATGTGATGATGCCGAACGCAGTGTTGTCATTCTTAGTGAGCATTATTCGCAAATATTACACAAAGTAGATGGTGAATTAAAGTGGTTGGGTCGTGAGGAACACTTACAACTCTTAACAGAAAGAGTTATGATGTTAAAAAAGTTAAATGATTGGTCAAGAGAAATTGGACAATCATCCGAGCGTTCAAAAGGTTTATTCTTTATATTAGAAAGGTTTCATTTAAATCATCGAGTAGCATTCTCGCATACTATTTTAGATGAAATTAAGCAATTAGAAGTCGAGTTGTTTGAAATGGGAGCAAGATGTGCCTTACTAACTGTATCCCCAGAGAACATAGAACAAAGAATAAGTAGTAGGAATCCCAATGAATGGGTAGGGAAACCTGAAGAAGAAATGAAAATGGCTTGTGATTTATTATTAGAACAACAACAAGAGTATAGAAATCAAGCTGTAAACTCAATCATTCCTACAATTGAAATAAATACCGATAAAAAAGATTGGGAGTCCTACGCAAAACAGGTTTACTTCGTGAACTAACTGGGTGCAGGTGACCAGTTTTACACACAGTGGTAGGGATAATGGTTTAGTAAGAGAGGTCAATTCTTTATTCAGAAGGATAGTCACCTACTTTAAAGAATAAGGAATATAAGTATGAATGGCATATGTAAAGTCGTTCTGCGTTCGATTTGGTGGTTTGCAGGTTGATTTCATTTGGCAAATCCGAATTCTAATTGCACTCACGTAACAGAATAGTTCAGTCAGCAGAAATGGATTTTTGTTAATTGTAATTTGGTAATTTACTTAATATTGGAACTTTTATCTGTGTCAAACGTAGTAAAGTTAAGGAACATTTTAGTTCAATTGACAAAGTAAGGTCAACTGGTATTTGGTCAAATCAACTCGTTGTTAGTCAGAGAGGAAATGAACTTTACTCATAGCGTTCTCAACTTCCTAGAATCTCACTACGGAGATCTGCAAGTAGAACTTACTTCAGTGCGATTTACCGTATAGTGTAACTGCGTATAAACAGCTTTTATAATTTGTTCCGATTACGTCTGTGGTACTGTCAATGAATACATAATGAAAAGAACTAAGCCGTGATTAAATTAAGATAGTTGATCAGCTCAATACAAGCTTGTAGAGCGTGCTGTGACACCCTTTGACATGCTTTGCAAGCTTGGATTTCTCAAGGGAACTGATCCAATAATGAAAAATCGTTCCAAAGCCTACACTCGCTATCAGCGAGAGAGAGTCTTTCAAAGAAAATGGGTGATTCCAAAAGATATTCTGCAACGAGAGGGCGAGTCCATGCCTGTGCGTGGGAAATTAAGCAAAGGAAAAGTCTATTGTTCTTGTAAAATATGCCGCTATTAGCAGTATTATGGCATTCCAAAATCCAAATATAAAGCACAATGGGAAGGAATGCAGAAAGAAATCGGATGTTATATCTACTAGAGAAAACAGCCGAAATTAGGAGATTAAAGATGTGAATTTGAAATAAGTTACGACAATGTACAGGATTTTTTATTCAACAGCCGGGCCATTTTTCTGAACAAGAAATAATTTTAGGGTAAAGGGAGATTATTTATGGATAAGGTAAAACAATTTTGGAAAGATTTTTGTGGAGCAAATCATATGGAAGGTACGGAATATAAAGATGCATTTCAATTTGGAGCCTCAGCTGATTGGTTAGCTGATTTAGTTGTAGAGGGAAAGAAGACAGCGACAACTTCAGGATATGAGTTATATGAGTTAGAAAAAGAAGCTATACCCCAAGCAGGCGAATATTATATTGTTCTAAATGGTCAAGATGAACCTACCGCAATCATTCAAATTCAATCCGTCGAAGTTGTACCGATGAATGAGGTAGCAGAAGATTACGCCTTAGCAGAAGGAGGAGGAGATTATCAGTTTTGGTGGGAAGCGCATGAAAAATTCTTTTCCGAATTACTAAAAGAATATGATAAAGAATTCTCGCCAGAAATGTTAGTTGTATGTGAGCGGTTTGAAAAAGTATATCCAAAATAACCAGTAAAACAAACTGCGCGATTTCAGAACAATGTGCAGTCGTCATTTAACTAGGAACAACTGAATAGTTCTTGAAAATTGGATGAAGTAAACGCGAAACCCAACAAACTCCTCATGTGAAGTTTGTCGGGTTTTTAAGTTATATAAGGGAACATTTACATAAATAAGCGCGGAATATCTCTCGAAGTGACAGCTCATAACACGTTCATTTAAGCTGTTCAATTTGTATATAGACCGGAATTTCACGTTCCAATCGCCAAACATTCTCTTTTACCCGGAATGTAGTGTGTATGCAAAGGATGCGTTTTGGAGCGGAAAAGATAGATTGGCAATCTAAAATTTGGAAAAAAGCATCATTAAAAATAAAAAGCACACTTTTACTGATGCTTGATTTTAAGAGATATTTCGAAAGCCAAATCTTATCTAGATCCCCAATAATTAATTCCTTTTAGGTTTTAAACTAATCGAATAATTAATTTGTAAAAATAATAAAATAGCTCCAATTCGGGTAATACTGATTAGTTGCGAGTCACCTGTAAATGCGGAGTAAAACATTTATTAAAATGCCAAGAATCCAAGTACTGCATTTATCAAATAGTATAATTTGGCTATGTTAAAGGAAAAGGTTGATTAAAATTAAAATGGTATGAAGAACCCACTTCACATAAATAAAATCCGTTTAACCCAAATTGGATATTTATGTAAAAACGAATCTGGAGTTTGTGAATAAAACCACTTACACTAACGGGGGCGGTTTAGTAAAAGAAGGGCTGGATGGATATAAATTTAAAAAACCTTTTCTACATCGTAGAAAAGGATATGGAGGGGTAGAATGAGACGTTTGATAATTTTTCTGTTATCTGCTGTTTTTATATCTGGTTGTACAAATGTTAAAGAACAAAACAAAATAATAAAGGAAGAGGAACATGAGATAGTGGAAGATTTTAAAACTCCTATTGAAACTACTTACCATTTTTCATATAAAGGACAGGAGTTTAAAATCATATCATTTTTCGACGAAGTATTGGAATACGCAAGAACAATTAGTGAGAATCCTGAGCTTGATAAAAAAGTTATCTATACAGAGTATGTATTAGAACCGTTTAAAGGGCAATCGTCTATTAATCATATAACATTAGGTGACCCTCTATCACCATCTTGGGAAATAGAACAGTTAGAAAAAAAGACGAATGAGCTACTTGGAAATCAAGGTCAAATTAATAAGTGGATAGAGGAAGCCATATTGAAATCGGCAGAACTGTTACCAGGTAAAGATACAAATATTTATATTTTTCCAGTTAATCCTGAGGAATGGCATCTCATTAATACAGGGGGAGGAATGAGTGGGATGACATTTTCTGAAAGTGATTATTTGCTTATGATTGACCCATCCGTTTCAGAAGAAACGGTAAAGTATACGGTGGCTCACGAATATCATCATACTGTTAATTTTTTGTATGATGGAATACCAATCGATTATAATATTTTAGATTTAATCTTGATAGAAGGAAAAGCAGATTCCTTTGCAAGTATTTTATACCCTGAAACAAAAGTCATTTGGATAGAGCCACTATCTAATGATGAAGAGGTTAAAGTGTTAGAAGCTTTAAGCATAAATGGCGAATCTATGGATTTTATTATTTACGATAAATTGGTTAACGGTAATTCACGTAAAGATATTCCGAGATTCTCGAATTACAAAATAGGTTATCAAATCACTGAAAGCTTCATTGAAAACAACCCTGATAGTTCAATAATAGAATGGACAAAACTGGATGCTAATAAAATAATTAGGGGAAGTAAATACAAAGAAAGAATTTTTCAGTAAAAATCCTAAGTCTTAGATATGACTTTTACCGTTTGGATTAACAATCCTAATTCAACTATAAGGGGCTAAACACCTCCATGATTTTAGTTTGCCACTTGGTGTCCATTGTATGCATTTTTATTAAATCTTACGGTCATTGTTTTGCAAATGATTATCTCTTCGAATGCAGTTACTTAGAATAGCGATAAACAGGTAAAACCTCCAAACCTGATCAAACTAAGCTCAAGATACGGGATTTATTTTTAATTAGAAATAGAAAATGGTCTACCGGTTTTTAAATAAGATTGCATTATAGTTGAAGAGAAATTTATTTTACAAATAGACATAGAAGAACACACATTCGCGTTATGGTTTATTTGATACTACTAACAAAGGAGGATAATAGTGAAATTAAAAAACATTAACATTCAAGAACGGATGAAACATTATAATGTGCAAGGTTTAAGTAACACATTGCTTGAGGGCGATGAAATTAGTGGAACAGAAAATTATGGCTTATTAGAAGTGGAAAGCAATAGAAAAGCAAATGAAGATTCTATTTTTAGTGCGTGTTCAATTAGCAAGTTCTTAACAGGAATACTTGTAATGAAGCTAGTAGAGGACGGACTTCTGAATTTAGATGATGATGTGAATGAAAATCTTAAAACGTGGAAAGCACCGGAAAATGACTTTACTAAAAATAAAAAAGTGACATTGAGGAACTTACTAAGTCATCAATCTGGAATTAAAGACCCAGAAGGTAGTTTTCCTGAACTGAACTCGAAAATAGCTGTTCCTTCGATGGTTGAATTATTAGAGGGGAAAACACTTTATTGTAAAACTCCAATTGACGTCAAGTGTGAACCAGAAAGTGAATTCCATTATTCGGATTCCGGTTTCTGTATTATTCAACAACTTATAGAAGATGTTGCGAAAAAACCGTTTCATCAAGTTATGAAAGAGCAAGTATTTAAACCATTAGGTATGGAAAATAGCCATTTCAATACAACAGTATTGGAAGTGGATAGGGAAACCTTTTCTTGTGGTCACAATAAAAACGGTGAATTAGTAGATGGGAAATATCCTATATATCCTTATCCAGCAGCTTCTGGATTATGGACAACTTCTATGGATTTAGCTGAATTAGTTCTTGAGTTAATGAAGGCTGTAAAAGGTGAAAGCAAGGTTGGCATTTCGGAAAGTTTAGCAATAGAAATGATATCCCCACAAAGAGGTAAAAGTTGGACTGGATTAGGTGTGTTTCTTGAAGGCTCTGAAAAAGAACTAGAAATTACATCACTTGGTTGGGGAATGGGTTTTCAATGTATGATGGTGGCCTTTCCCTATTTAGGGAAAGGGGCGGTCATAATGACGAATACAGAATTGGGTGTTCATCAACTCGAAGGTATTATTGGAGAAATATATAAGTCTCTTTTGTCTTAAAAAGCGTTAAGATAGTAGAAAATATACAGATAGCCTTAGCAAATCCAACTCATATATCTGAAGTTGTGTAGTTCATCAACGGAAATTTAGACCACAATAATAGTCCGATTTATTCTGAAGGTTTTTTGTCCTAATTGAATTAGATAAGCCATAAGAGGAAAGGTTATGATAGTAGAGACAGTAGAAGGTCAAGTAGTACGGATTTGTCGGTTTAGCACGGTTCTGAGAGGGGGAGGAACACGATCTACCGCAAGAGAGGTTAATTCTTTCTTCAGAAAGATAAACACCTTGTTTGAAGAAAAAGGAATAATTGGAACGCACATTTTTAATAGGCTAAAATTATGCGTTCCAATTATTTTATATAAGTAGCCATGATTTAGATTCGTTATTGTCAGTTTTTCATTTTAATAATAATTATATAGTAAGTATAACTTTACCTTGAGCGTGACCTTCCAGGAAGTATCTGAATGCTTCAGATACTTCGCTTAACTTATACCGTTTATCAATTATTGGTTTTACTTTGCCAGTCTCAAGTAATTCTTTTACATACATTAGATCATTTTGGTTTGCTCTCTGTAAAAGGTTACTTATTTTCTTACTTCCAGTCATTGAAATAAAAGGTCCAAAAACTAAAGATCGAAACATTTGGGATTCGGCTCCACCTACGTGAACAAAATTCCCATTTGGTTTTAATACACGTTTATAAGCTGAAATGGAATTAGACCCGTTAACACCAAGAATCAAATCATAACGCTCCTTTGTTTGGGTGAAATCCACTTTTGTATAATCAATGATTTGGTCTGCACCTATTGAACGCACTATTTCTACATTTCTTGTACTGCATACACCTGTTACTTCAGCCCCGAATGATTTGGCTATTTGTACCGCGAAAGTACCGACGCCTCCAGATGCGCCATAAATTAATACCTTCTGTCCTGCCTTAATCATTCCTTTATCACGTAGTCCCTGTAAGGCTGTCACACTTCCCATAGGTGAGGCAGCAGCTTGCTCGAAAGGAGATGTTGGTTGGCTTTAAAGCTATAGCAAATTCCTGGACAGACACATATTCAGCAAAACCACCCCAGCCACTACTAGAGAGGTCACCGAATACCTCATCACCTGGTTGAAACTGCTTAACATTCTTGCCAACAGCTTCAACTACACCCGCTATGTCACCTCCCGGTATAGCGTATTTCGGTCTCAGTAGCCCGAAAGCAAAGCGAGCTAAGAACGGTTTGCCTTTCAAAAGAACCAAGTTACCAAAGTTCAAGGATGCTGCATGAACTTTTACCAGTACTTCATTCTCTAAAGGCAAAGGCTTTTCTATCTCTTTTAATTCAAGTACGTCAGGTGATCCATATTTGTGACAAACGATAGCTTTCATAAAACTCCCCCTAATTTCCTTAGATTTATTTGTATTACAAAGATATAAATGACCCAAAACGAGAGATAGTAAAGTGTTATTATTAATATGGAATTACAAGTTGAAAGATACTGAAATATTTTAGGTTGGAAGTATTTTGAATAATGGATAGTGAAATGTGTGTGGAGATTACACTTTAACTAACGGGCCATTTTGCAGGTTAGTATGATTAAGCATGAAACAAACCGACTAGGATTCCGTCTAATCCTAAAAGGGGGTGGGAACGATGAGAAGATTATTTATCGTTGTTTCTATAATTTTGATTTTCGGACTATTTGGCTGTGTAACAAATAACAACAATGAAGAAAATGTAAGTGGTAAACCGAAAATCGCCAATGAGTCTAAACAGGTGGATGATTTCAAAGTATCAATAAATGTTGAAAAAGACCTTAATGTATATGCCACAATTACTTATATAGGAGAAGCAGCCGAAAAAGATATATATCATGGTGGAAGTATTTTTTTCTTTAATGTTTATCAACAAAATGGTAGTTTTGAATATTTTGGTGCTATGAATCAACCATTATTAACAACAACACTGATTCGAAATGAGCCTCACAGAGTAAAATTTAAAGGGATAGAAAAACTTGAATTAAAGACGGGTACTTATGAATTTGAAGCTATCGCTAATATATCCTTGGATTCTGATGATGTATTAGGAACAAAAATTGAAATTCCTGTTTCTAAAATTGAGGAAGTTAAATAATTCCTTCTTCAACTAACAAGTGCTTTACTTGAAAATCGTTGAGCGACTTAGACGATTCTATTTTCTTGTTGAACTAAAGTAGCATGTTTATTTCAATAAAGTTACATTATGCTAAAATACAAGCGTTATATATTAGGTTTTGAAAGAAAGGAAAAACAGATGAAAAAGAAAATTTTATTTTTTGGAATTGGATTTTTATTTTTATTCGCAGGTGCGTTTGAGGTTACGAAATTAAGAACATTTCAATTACTTGGAGAGTTAACATACCAAGTTGAAACGGAAAAAAGGTCGTTGCTTTAACATTTGATGACGGTCCGACAAAGAACGTGGATCAAATTCTGCCTTTGTTAGATAAATACAAGTCAACAGTGAAAAACGAATTCTTTGCGTTGTAATTCAGAGGGAGATCTTTTAAACCTATTGGATTTCCATTTCGTTTAGATAGCCTATTTATCAGCATTGTCTAATCCACCATCCATGGATGAGTCTCACTCTTCGATCTTTCCTTATGAAAAATCCTTTTTATATTGGACGGCCATGTAAATTCCACTAGCTAAAAATGCCAATGTATATTTGAACAAGAAAAAGATGTTCCACATATATTCTTTTGGGAAAATTATGTCACATAGAACAATTACCAAGAGCATATAGTAACAGCTTTTCAAAAAGATTTTATTTGTCCGTTCGTCGTCTTGCCCAATCTTCTTATAACATACATAGGTAAAAATCGCACTACCCATAAGCAGTAAAAAACCAACTCCAATGAGAATATTCCAATTTCCCGTAGATTGTTCAGCCCAGGACTTTAAAGGGGAAAAAATCGCATTAGAGATATCTGTAGATTTAATTGTCAATTTAATCACTTCCTTTCAGATAAGTAAAAATATCGTTTACATCAACACTAAAAAAATCGGCAATTCGAAAAGCCAACAGCATAGTCGGAAGATAATTTCCTTTTTCCATCACGAAGATGGTTTGTTTGGAAACACCGACTTTCTCAGCTAATTCTTGCTGAGACATTCTGGCAAGTACACGATATTCATAAACCTTGTTAGATATCGAATCCCCAAAATCTTTCTTCATGACCATCACCTCTTGAATTGAATTATAAACTCGATTTTAATAAAAGTAAAGTAAACTTATACAAAATAGTTCAATACCTTTATTTTTGCTTGGATTACTTTGATTTAACAATAGCCAGACTGCAGAAAGAACCTGACGAAATTCATGATTCCGTCAGGTTCACATATCGATCTGGTGTAATTTATGGTTTTTTGGTGGTGCATTTTATGATATTTAGTGGTTCAAAAAACGTTTAGAGTGGTGCAATCATACTATCGAATAAATTAATGCCTATGAAACTTTCACTATATTTTTTTTATAAGTACTCAGAAGTGTAAAATGTTTGTCTTTGAGCTCTTCAACTTGTGGTGATACCTGATATCGAATGCGACAATGACACTATTGATATCGAATTGGAGTTAGTTTAGTGTTGGATGGTAGGTATGCGTTGCCAAAAGTTTGTGTTAAATTATTTGGCAATAAAGTAGAAGGTGGTATTAGATTGAGTAGAATGGAACGTAGGAATAAACAAGCACGATTAAGCAGAAGTAAAGAATGGTTTAAATCGAAAAAACTCATCAGTAGACTAGTAGTTGTCTTCATAGGTATTATCTTTTTTGGTCTATTGGCATTTACGATTTTAATAACGTTTAGCGATGTTAGTAAATTGGACATCGTTGAACCAAGACCTACATACATTTACGATATAAATGGCGAGGTAGCTAGTAAAGTGTCTAACTCGAAAATAGAAGGAGTGAGTTTGGATCAAATTCCAACAGAACTCATCGAAGCTTTCGTCGCTACAGAAGACCAACATTTTTATAAGCATAACGGAATTAATTACTTCGGTATTACTAAAGCATTCATGAAAAATCTAGTTAAAGGTGAAGTGGTTGCTGGTGGTAGTACAATTACTCAACAACTCTCGAAAAATGTATTTCTAACATCAGAAACTACTTATACGCGTAAATTCAAAGAACTTATATTCACAAAGAAGATAGAACGAACATACTCAAAAGATGAAATTATGGAACGCTATCTAAATCTAATCTATTTTGGGGAAGGCGCATGGGGCATTCAGAGAGCAGCACATGTCTATTTTGGTAAAGATGTGAGTGAACTAACATTAAACGAATCAGCTACACTAGCTGGACTAGTCAAAGCTCCGTCTAACTTATCGCCCTATAAAAACATGGAAAAAGCGCTTGACCGAAGAAATATCGTGCTGTCGTTAATGAAGAGCGAAGGCTACATCAGTCAGCAGGATTTGGATAAAAACCTTGATCAACCGATCGTATTAACGGATAAAGAGACGATAGATTATAAAGGGAAATATCCGTATTATGTGGACTATCTTATCGAGGAAGCAGTAAATATGTACGGTTTGACTGAGAATGAAGTGTTGTCTGGGGGACTTCACATTTATACCGAACTTAATCCTGTTATTCAGGACGCTACGGAAGAGGTCTATCAAAATGAAGACAATTTTCCAGATAGTAAGCCCGATCAACTTATTCAAAGTGGGTCCGTATTTCTTAATCCTAAAACGGGTGGGATTAGCGCGTTAGTTGGAGGAAGAGGAGACTATACGTACAAACGTTTTAATAATGCGACAAATTTAGTAAGGCAACCCGGATCAGCGTTAAAACCGCTTGCTGTTTACACTGCTGCATTGGAGCAGGGGTATGACTTTGACGATATGCTAGTTGATGAACCAATCAATATAGATGGCTACCAACCACAAAACATTGATAAACGATACCGTGGACAAGTGACACTCTATGATGCACTAATTAACTCTTATAACATACCTCCAGTTTGGCTATTAAATGAAATCGGAATTGAAAAAGGTTTTAGTACAGTTGAACGGTTTGGTATTCCTTTAGAAAAAGAAGATCATAATCTCGGGCTAGCATTGGGTGGCTTGCACCAAGGAACGTCACCCTTGTTAATGGCCCAGGCTTTTTCCGCATTTCCTAACGATGGAGTAATGATGCAAGCTCATGCTATATCAGAAATAAAGGATGCAGAAGGAAAAATAATTGGTAAGTGGAGTGACAAGTCTTCGCAGGTTACAGAACCGGAAGTTGCTCAAAAGATGACGTATATGCTAAAAGGTGTTGTGGATAACGGAACAGCTAGAAATGCACAGATACCCGGAATAGACGTAGCTGGAAAAACCGGTACTACACAACTACCTTTCCCTGGTGTAGCTGGTTCAAAAGATCACTGGTTTGTTGGATATACGCCAGATCTCGTTGGTGCGACTTGGTTAGGCTATGATAAAACGGATCAAGCCCATTACTTGACGGCAACAAGTGGTGTCACGGTGACAACAATCTTTCAACAAATAGTATCTAAATCCATAAGTGAATTGCCTAACAAGGAATTTAATTTACCATTGGTTGAAAAGAAGAAAAAGAAACAAAGTAAAAGGAAAGAAAACGGGCAGAAGAAAGATAAAGAAAACAAAAAGGATAAAGAGGATAAGAAAGATAAGGGGAAGGACAGAGATAAAGAACATAAAAAGGATATGGAGGACAAAAGAAACAAGGACAAAGACAAAGACAAAGACAAAGACAAAGACAAAGACAAAGACAAAGACAAAGACAGAGACAGAGGCAGAGACAAAAAGGATAAAGATAATGAGTGAGACATGATTATTTGAATGTATGAACTGTTTGACTTCTTGTTTAGGGGAATATTGCATCAACCAAAAAATTCTATGATTAAAGAAACAAAGGTAGCGAGTTGCTTGAAAAAATCTCGTTCGATGCAGGAATGGAAGTGCACACAAGGCGTCAACTTGTCCGTGGGATATGGCGAGGAACACACTGAGCGAAGAGTATCTGGATATAGATGCTTTTTACCAGGTGACGAAGTTGTTGGAGGCTATTTTTAGTCGACAAAGAGCTTCGGAATATTGTATGGCAGAGTATGGGCTAGATGATAAAACCTAATCAAGGACCCAGCTGTATCAAGTTGAACGGATAACAATCATTAAAGGGGAGATGCATTATGCACGTTATTGATAAGTTATTGAAAGAATATAATCTTGTCCATAAAAAAGAAGATCTATTGAAAATCACAGCTTCATCTATTGGAATGGTTAAAGAACTAGTAGACGAGGCGGATATTCCAATAGGGCATTCTAAATTTGGTGGTTTACCCGATTTACCTGCTCACTTTTCATTTCCCAAATACCATAATGGATATCTATCATTTTTAGCACAATTGAATCTAAGAGAAGCTAGCCCTTTTGATAAGGAAAACCTACTTCCGAAAACAGGAATTCTCTATTTCTTTTATGATGTAGTAGATCAACCTTGGGGATTTGATAAAGAAGATAAGAATTGTTTCAAAGTTCTTTATTTCGATGGAGATGTAAAAGAGTTAACACGCACACCATATCCCGAAAAGACAGAAGATTATTTCCAATTGCCTGTATTTAAAGCAATGTTTAATGAATTATTATCCTTTCCGGAAGAGTTTTCGGGGATAGTATTGAACGAAGAGGAATTAGATAACTACTTTGATTTCAGAGGGAGTATGATGCAACAAGTAGAAAGGTACAGTGGATCAATTGCTTCTCCAATGCACTATATGTTTGGAGAACCTTTTGCCATACAGAATAACGTGTTTGAAGAAATTATTTATTATGATAACGATGAGAAAATAGATTGGAACTCGAAGGAAATCAAACAGAAACGTAATGAAATGGTTTTATTGTTTCAAATGGATAGTGATGATGATTTAGATGTCATGTGGGGCGATGTTGGGATTCTTTACTTTTGTATCGATAAAAACGACCTTCAGAGTAAACAGTTTGATAAAGCGAAGTTTACTCTTCAATGTCATTGAGTAGAGGGCACTACCCTTCACATAATATCAAAGTAAAAAGGATTGCCTAGTATCCTGTCTTGAACTGAGCCTCGAATAGTGGACACTTTAAAAAAAGTGACCCATTCGAGGTTTTCTGTTTTAAATTTTCGGATACGCTTTTTCAGTCAAAACATCCATGTGGACGCCAGACACTAACGTTCATACTTCCTTTCTCAAAAAGTAAACAAAGCCAGTTCCTAAAAAAAGCACAAAACTCCCCAAAATTACGGTGAATAATGTGATAGGAGAAACATTTAATGCACCAAAACTTTCAACTGAATTGGACATCATCATCTCAAATGGTTGTGCCCATGGATAGTATGGAGCGAACCTTTCTGAGTTGACAATCAACATATTCGGTATCGTAAAAATCACATTGACTGCAAGTGGTGCGGCGAAGCTCGACCATGCAACAGATACAAACATTTGTAAAGCGATTAACGGTAAGCAGGCAATCCATCCTCCGATGACACTTGTGGAAATGGTGCCCCAAGGAATGTCAGCCGGGAATCCTTTTATCCATCCTATGAGGAAAAGACCCATAATAAATAAGATTTGTGTGGCCGCAATTAGAAGGCTAACAATAAGGATTTTCACGAGATACACATTTTTTCTAGAAACCGGAAGTGAAAGAAGTTGCTTCCACCCACCTCCAACATGCTCATATCGACAAACAAAACTTGAAAAGATCCCAGTTAATAACGGTAAAAAAAGAATGGCGTGACTAATTGTCATCATACCAAGCGTTGCGATCCATTGGTGTTGTTTGGAATCTGGAATTTCACTTAATTCACTCAGCCCAAGCAACAACGATAAAATCGGACTCACGAAAATGAGCATCCATATCGAGGATTTTCGTAACTTTAGAAACTCAGATTGAAATAATTTTCCCATTTATTTCACGTCCTTTCGATTAAAGTCTAGGAGACTTATGAAATAAAGTAGAATTCCCGTTCCAAGGCCAGCAAAAACCGAGTACATTGGTTTTTCCCATTCATTCATTAACAACGGCCATTTCCATGGAACCCAGTCGGCAAAGTTCATTGAATACATAGAGATGATTGCACCGAGAATTCCAAATGTTAATGGAATGGCTTGATTTTTCAATGTAATCGCCAACCAAATTTGCAAGATGATAAAAGGTAAAGCAGCAAGACATGGGAAGAAACACATTTTGAGTAAATAGAGATAAGGTATATCCGTGCCGAATTTTAATGCAATGCCAAGTACAATCGTACCAACCGCTAAGAAGAAACAAGAAATCAAGAGGAGGAAAATGGACAGAAGCACTTTACCTGTAAATACTTGAGTTTTTGAAATGGGCAATGCCAAGAGTTGCTTCCAAGCATTTGTCTGATGCTCAATATTGGCAATCATTGATGTCAATATCGTTAAGCCGATGAGAATCGTGATGATAGATAACATAGAAACCTCACCAATTAGCCCCACCCATAAATCATCCTTGTAAACTTCTGTGAGCCAATCATACCGTATTCCAAAATTGACGGCTTCCAGGCCAATGACCCCCATTGGTCCAAGAAGTACGAGAAATAGGATCATTTTTCGCTTGATTTTAAGAAACTCAGAGGCCATTATCCGCGTCATCACAAACTGCCCTCCTGTCCGGTTAATTCTAAAAAGATTTCTTCCAATGATTTTTTCTCTTCTTCTACTCTGTAAATTGAATAATCGTTTTGAACGAGGGATTTCACAATTTTAGCGACTTTTTCATCTGAACCATTTTCAATTGAAAGCTGATTGTGAACGAGATCCGTAGTATACCCATGTGTCAATAATGTCTTCCAAGCGGATTCCGCGTCATTTATTGTTAACTTAATCTTGCTCGTAGACTGCTCTCTTAGTTTCGAAATGGAATCTTGAAAAATCATTTGGCCTTTTGAAATAATGCCTACTTGTGTCGCCATTTGGTCGATTTCTGAAAGTAAGTGGCTCGATAGGACAATCGTAATCCCGTGATCCTTTGGCATACTTTTAATAAGTTCACGAATCTCAATAATTCCCGATGGATCCAGTCCGTTCGTTGGCTCGTCCAAAATGAGCAGTTCAGGATTCCCAAGTAAAGCAGTCGCAATGCCAAGCCGTTGCTTCATGCCTAAAGAGAACCCTTTTACAGGTCGTTTCGCATCCTTTGTCAGACGGACGATTGAAAGGACTTCATCAATTCTAGATTTTGGCACGTCCAATAACAGGCGCACCGTTTCTAAATTTTCACGGGCGGATAAATGCCCATAATAAGAAGGATATTCGACCAGTGATCCAACCTTTTTTAAGATGGAGAGTTTTTCTTTTTTAACATCCTTGCCGAAAATATGGATTGAGCCTTTTGTCGGTCGAGCAAGCCCGAGAAGCATTCGAATGGTCGTCGTTTTTCCGGCACCATTCGGCCCTAAAAAACCATAAATCTCACCCTTTTTCACTTTCAAATCTACATCATTAACAACTCTTGTCGAGCCAAACTTTTTCGTCAGCTTCTTCGTTTCAATAATAAAATCATTCATTTCTCTCACCTCATTTACAGCTTACCGTGTGAAGGTTAAAGTGAGGGGGTGATCAAGTTTAAATTTCGTTTAAAATGAAGAAGAATATTTTGATAAGCTAATTTATGATTATACAAATACTTTTAAATGGAGGTAACCAATGAAGATAGATAGGTTACTAACAATGACCATGATGTTGATTAATCGTAAAAAAGTAAAAGCGCAAGAATTTGCTGAGTTCTTTAATGTGTCTGTTCGTACTGTTTATAGGGATATTGATACACTCAGCAATGCAGGAATTCCCGTTATTAGTTATCAAGGTGCAAATGGTGGAATTGGTCTGCTTGAAGGCTACAGAATAGATAAGCAAATTCTTACGGAGGAAGAGATCACATCCATCTCGATTGCTTTAAAAAGCATACTTACTTCCCATGAAGACCTTTCCGCTAAAGCGGTATTAGAAAAATTAGAAGGACTTGCGGAAAAGAAGGGACAGCAAGCTTTCGACTATCTATTCGTAGATGACAGTCCGTGGGGTCAAAACGCTCGTTTGAAAGAAAAGGTAACATTGCTAAAAAACGCGATTACGACAACAATTTGTGTCCGTTTTTCTTATTCAAGTAGTGAGGGGAACGTCACATTCCGCTCCATAGAGCCACATACGCTCATCCAAAAAGGGAGGATTTGGTATGTGTATGGATATTGCCTTCTCAGGAACACGTTCCGACTATTTAAGTTAGCGAGGATAAAGGATCTTGAGATGTGTAATACATCTTTTATTCGTAAAGAAGTGAATAATGATGAACTTCCCTGGGATAAGGCATGGTATGCACCGAGCAAGGTGGTCACGTTAAGAATGGCATTTCATCCAGACTATCGCTTAAAAATTGAAGAGCTATTTGGTTTGGATTCGATAGAGGCCAATCAATCCATTGTGAAGATAGAAATACCAGAAGATGAATGGTTATACGGGTTTATCTTAAGTTTTGCTGATAAAGTGGAGGTGCTTGAGCCTGCTCATATAAGAGAAAAGATTCAACAAAAGGTAAGACACATCATTGATGTATACGAAAAAACAATTAAACCAATATGACATACTGCTGTCAAGTTTAGGTTGATATAGTTGAAACAAACCTAAAAAGGCGGGGAGAAAAAGATGATGAATCCAGTAATAAAAAAGAAAGACCGGTTTACTATTATAGGTATTTCAGTAAAGACGACAAACGCTAATGAAATGACAGCAGGTGCGAAAATTGCGGGATTATGGGAACGGTATTATGGACAAAAATTATTTAATGAGATTCCCAATCCTATCAATACATTTGTAACTTATGGCCTGTATTCAGACTATATAGATGGTGTGAATGGAGAATATAGTATAACTGCTGGATTAGAAGTAAGTGACCATAGCGAGATCCAAGAAGATTACGTTGTTAAAACAATACCAGCTGCAACATATCTGGTATTTACGTCTGAAGAAGGACCGATTTCAGAAATCGTAATTAAACTATGGCAAGATATTTGGAACTGGTTTGAACAAGAGGAAGTGGAGCGGACGTATACGGGTGATTTTGAGGTATATGATGAAAGATGCCAGAACCCACAAAATGCACAGGTGGACATTTACATAGCCATTAAAGCATAAAAAAATTTAAAAAGCTTGTAACCTTTCCAAACAATAAGGAAATGGATACAAGCTTTATTTCATTTTAAATCTGTTGAATAGTCATAATTGTACCGTGTTCGCTTGTTTCAATATTCCAGTCCAACTGCATGTCCTTCAGCATAAGTGAAACGATAGAGAGTCCTATGCCAACACCTTTATGACTCGACCTCTCTCCCATTCCAGGCCCATGATCTTCAATCACAATTGTTTCATTTTCAATTCGAACTGCTACAAACTGTCCGCTTTTTGCGTGACGGTAAATATTTTGAAACAGGTTATCCAAAACACGGTGGACCCACTGAGGATCGACATCCCACATCAACCGTTTATCCGGAATCGTTAACTCAATATCAAACTGAAGATTTTCAAAGGTAGGATACCAGGCCGCAAATGAATTTCGAACGAGTCGAACCATATCTACATTTTCTGGATAGTACGGATACTTTCCCGTTGTCAACAACGTGTACGAGAGTAGATTTTCAATAAGCTCGCCCATATAACCTACTTTTTCATCAATGAAGTCAAGAGACTCCTGTCCCTTTGTACTGAGTGGTTCTTTCTTTAAACGATAAGCGTGCCCACGTATTGTTGTAAGGGGGGTACGTAAATCATGCGATAGATTCGCAATGAGTTCTTTTCTAAGCTCTTCTTCCTCCATCTCACGTATTCTACTCATTTCTAGTTCTTGAACCATCCGATTGAAGGAGTGTTCAAGACGGCCGATTTCGTCTTGTTTGGACACTTCAATAGTCGTTGGAATTCCATTCGCTTCAGGCGTTGCCATCACTTCTTGCAAATGAAGTAGTCTTTTTCGAATCCGATAAAAAAAGAGCGTAGAAATTAATATAAATAGAGCAAATATAAACAAAAGAGCCACTGGGAAAAAATAATTATATTTTGCTCTTAATTTGTCATTTGGACTCACCATATCCGGACGTGGGATTTGTAACACCATAAAGCCTTCTTGTTGTTCATGCCCAATAAAGGCGACAACGGTAAATGGATCGACTGTATATCCACGATTATTTTTCATGAAATGAATGGAATCAGATGCTGTCCATGTGTCGGGTACTGAAATCGATTCAGGAAACTTATCTTTTGTCTGCCCTCTATCATCAACCCAATACATAGATGCTTCTTGATAAACATGTTTCAAGCTTGATAATTTTTGATGGATTTGCTGTTCAGAAGCACCTGATAATCCTTTGGCTGTTTCATTCCACATTCCTTCTAAATCCGTTCCATTATAGTAGCGTACTGAGGATTCAGCTTGTTCGATACTATTATAAAAAATAATCGATAAAACAGGCATGGAAAAAGGGAGTATCATCATCGCAACCAAAATGATTAACAAATACTGCGCCAATAATGACTTTCGCAGTTTTTTCATTGTTTCACCCTATAGCCGAGGCCACGAATTGTTTCGATAATTTTAGGTGAACTTGGCTCTTCTTCAATTTTTTCTCTCAAATAACGAATATGGACCATCAAGGTCTTATCCCCTTCAAGATAAAATTCTCCCCATACAGCCTCGTAAAGCTGTTCTTTTGTCAAAATTTGATTTGGATGTTCCAATAAATACATGAAAATTTGACGCTGTTTGGCCGTCAACAAAACTTCTTCACCGTTATCTTTTAAAATTCGGTTTTCCATTATGTTAACCGTTAAATGACCAATCTGAATCTCTTCAGGTAACGCCTGTCGATTCCTTCTTAGTAACACTTCAATTCTTGCAGCAAGCTCTTCAGGATGAAACGGTTTAGTCACATAGTCATCTGCGAACTGTAGCCCTTGTAACTTATCATCCACAGCGGTCCGAGCGGACAACATCAGAATTGGAATCTCGGGATGATTGCTTTTCAATCGCAGTCCTACCGTAAACCCATCTAGCCCAGGAAGCATCACGTCTAAAATGACTAAGTCCGTATTACCAAACGCTTCTTCCATCCCATCCCCGGAAGTAAGCCAGCGTACCAAATAACCACGCTGCTCCAAGTCCTCTTTAACAATGCTACCAATTTCTATATCATCTTCAATATATAATATTTCCTTCACTACCATTCCCCACCTTTATCAATGTAAGAGGTCCGAAAAACTTTCTAATGTGACTACTCATCTTTACTATATCCTATCATAATGGGATTCTCGTCTATGTATAAAGCATTGGATTTTCCGAGGTTATCGATAGCCTTCAAATCGACGGATTGTTCCAGGGGGGTAATCATTTGAGCGGTTGAAGAGGAAGTAAAGAATGGAAGTAACTGTGTGATTCGCCCTTCCTTAGTTTACTTCAATAAAGGGCTAATAATATATGTGACATATGAAAAGGGAACACCTCAAATATAAACCAATCTAGAAAAAAGAATTATTCGAACATTCATGCGTGTTGAGTTGGTAACTGTGGTAAAATTCTGTTAATTAATAAAGTTACTATTGAACTACGACAATTGACTTAGGTAGCACTATATTGCAAATGGGAATTATAGGGTGATGGTTCTTGTGAAAAGTGGCGGATTAAATTGATTATCTATAACGAACCATCGTCTCGTTTTTTAGAACATATTCTGGATAATGAAATTGGTTATGTACTACAGAACAACGTAAAGAACCTCATGAATAAATCCATTTCCGCCAGTGAACTAAGGTCATGGGAAAATCCCCTTCCACAAATAGCTTGATGGAAGGGGATTTATGATAGATTAATGGATGTTGTTAAGTGAATGATGCTCAAATAATTACTATAGAACCCCACGCTATAAAAATTTCCCGATGAAGAAGCAAAAAATGCAGTGGAACAAGCACTGGATGCTGGCTATCGTTTGATTGATACTGTAAAAAATATTTCACTATATATTGCTATTAAATAGAGCTTAATTTCAAGTACTGTGCGCATACTATTCAGTAATTACAATACAATTCTATAATAATAGAAAGTAAATCAACACCTCTGTGATAGTAGAAGGGTAGAACTCATTAATTGACGTTTTCCTTGATTCACTTTAATATATAACATATCAAAATAAATTGATTTTTAGGAGAGTTTAGGTATGATAAAACCACTGGATGTTTGCGATACAACTTTACTTGACTATGAAAAGAAATTTAAGGCTTTGTCTGATCGCAACAGGCTCTATATAATGCGTATCTTATCAACTGAAGGAAAAACGTGCGTTTGCGACCTGAGTGAACTACTTGAATTGACTCAATCCAAATTATCTTACCATCTAAAAATTCTATTAGATGCTAACTTTATTTCTGTTGAGAGAGTTGGGAAGTGGAATTATTATTCAGCTAATCCAACTGAGATAAAGAAGATTTTATCTCCGGATCTTTGTTGTCTATTTTATCATGAATAATTTTTTGACCAATACATCAAAAAAAATTGATGTATTGGTCGACCAAACCAATTTTGTCATACTCGGTAGACCGAGTAGCTACTAAAGAAAGTAGCTCGGAATTTGAAATCATTCTTGAAGCTATGTCAATTCAATTAAACGAATGAAATAAATAGAGTGCAAAGTAGAAATAACTTCGACTCGTTTTAATCTAAAGGAGGAATGAACATGAAAAGTCAAACTGCATGTTGCTCAACTGATAACTTTCCTGTTCAAATAAAAAGTAAGAAAAAAGAGTTCCCTTCACTACCGGTTGCTGTCATTGGAGCTGGACCAATCGGATTAGCAGCTGCTGCGCACCTAGCCAACGCCGGAGAGAAATTCATCGTTTTGGAAGCTGGGCCAAGCGTAGGACATCATGTCCTAGAATGGGGCCACGTCCAGTTGTTTTCGCCATGGCAATATAATATTGATAAGGCAGCCAGAGTACTCCTTGATAAGCAAGGGTGGGATGCTCCCTTCAATGATGAGCTGCCCACTGGCAAAGAGTTGGTGGAAAATTACCTACTACAAGTAGCTGAATTACCACAAATTAAACCTTCAATCCAGCTGAATACTAAGGTGATTTCCATAAGTAAAAAAGGGCTTGATAAGATGAAGTCAACCAATAGGGAGAACGTTCCTTTTGTGTTATATGTTAATAATCAAGGGGTAATGGAGCAGATTGAAGCGAAAGCGGTAATTGATGCGACCGGAACATGGGGGCAACCGAATTCCGTGAATTCTGCTGGTGTCTGGACTGAAGTAGAAAAGTCTCTTGAAAACCAAATACATTATGGTATTCCAAACATGAACAGTAAAGAGCGTGAAAGATTCATCGGAAAAAAAATTGCAGTCATCGGTGGCGGTCATTCAGCAATCAATACGATTCTGGAGCTTTCCAAGCTGAATGAAGAACGTTCAGATTTAAAAATTACGTGGATTCTTCGCAAAAAAAATGTGGAAGAAGCATACGGTGGCAAAGAGAAAGATGCACTGCAGGCACGTGGTGAACTTGGAACAAGGATTCATCAATTAGTGAATTCAGGCAAGGTTCAGGTGTACACGCCTTTTAGAATCTACAATGTAGAGAAAAAAGAGGGGTCAATGAAGCTGAATGGAGAATTAGAAGGTGAAAGTTATTCGATAGAAGGACTGGATGAGCTGATCGTCAATACGGGTAGCCGACCAGACTTTTCTTACCTAAGTGAAGTAAGACTAGCTATTGATGCAGCAACAGAAAGTGTTGGAGCACTTGCTCCACTCATTGATCCGAATCTTCACAGCTGTGGGACCGTCCGTCCTCATGGTGAAGAGGAGTTGAGACAACCGGAGAAGAACTTTTACATCGTCGGTATGAAGAGTTATGGACGCGCTCCTACCTTCCTAATGGCGACGGGGTATGAACAAGTGCGCTCAGTTGTGGCCTATCTGACAGGTGATTTTGAAGCCGCGAAGAACGTGGAACTGGACTTGCCGGAGACCGGGGTATGCAGTATAAACCTGGCGACGAACATAACAGATGAATCTTGTTGCAACGCCACAACCGACTGCTGTTAAAAGAGTGAGCTATCGATGACCATAAACCATGGAGGTAACTTGACGGAAGAATACTTTCGCGCATATGTATCACTGGTCATGAATTCAAGAAACTATACCTTGGAAAAAGAAAAGCACTTTATGGTAGAAAGTTTTTTAACAGGAAACCCAACTACATATGGTCCAATAACTGGTGCAAGTTATATTAATGCCGTAAAAGTTTTGAGTTTAGATTGATGCTAGTCGTTGATGTTGGCTGCCTGTGCACCACGCAATTATTCAAGTATTCCTATGAAAATACCTTTGTGTTTTTTTGGGAATGTCTGTCATATTGGAAGTACCCCTTGTTATGTTTTTTTGTTTTGTAAGTACTTAACAACTAAAGCATAATCCAAGGGGTATTTTTGGTCTTTTCACTAGAATTGGCTAGTTATTTTTTTGTTCATGCAAAAAATGGTTTTACAAATTAGAATATTCCGGTTATGTTGTACTTATATTAAATGTACGTACATTCTGCATCTTAGAACAACGTATTCATTGGGAAATTTGGAAGTGGGGGAGGACTGGGGTTTGTGAAAAATATAGCCATTTTAGGTAGTAGCGGAGGGAATCTATATAATTTAGGGGGGAAATACCCGAATAAATTAATAATAGATATTTTAACACAGTGTGATACTGCGGGTATTAATGTTAGCGCAATACAGTTTGTCGGTGCAGAAGTATCAATGGATGCGGCTAAAAATACTACTAAAGCATCCTTGTATACTCTTGAAGAAGGAAAACCTAAGATAATTTACAATGGGTCATTAAAAGATACTAATCAAGAGGCAACTAAGATGGACTTAGAAATAGCCGGGCAAATTAGGAATGGTGGTATAGACGGATTAATACTAATGAGTATTGATACTGAAAATGCAAATAAAAATGCAATTAATGCTGCGGTAGAAATGAAGATTCCTATTGTGGGAACTGGAGGAACCGCAATGGCGAATGTTAACTCCAAAGGGGCAAATGTGATATCTACATCTGGCACTACAGGCACAACTAACAGGACTAGGGCAATATCGTTCGTTTTTTCATTATCCAAACATTGGGGTATTAAGTTTCGTCCTACATTTGGGAAAAGTAATGAAAATAACAATGAGCAGGCAGGAGGTAATCCATTAAGAAGAATCAATATTCGTGGAATCATGATATCTTCTATTCCCGCTTTTATCTCAATGGCTTTAATTCTTGCCTTAAGTAAGATTCCGATATTATCCGGATTAGGTGATGTTTTTGATATTTTAATACAGGCACTTCCGGTAGTTCTAGCGGCCATAGCTGCAAAGCAAGTCTCAGATCTTGATGAAGTGTCGATTATTGCAGGAATAATAGCTGGTGTACTTTCGATTGATGGAGGTATTATTGGGGGGATTTTGGGAGGTATAGGAGCAGGGCTATTAGTACAGTTTTTATTTATGAAATGTGTACAATGGCGTTTTCCAATGACTACAGTTAATATAGTCGCTGGTGGGTTTTCAGGTATAATATCTGGCTTGGTAGTTTACTATATTTTAGGACCTTTGGCTTTGGCCGCGGGAGACTATATCAAGCTGTTAATAGAGCTAACGATAGCATTTAATCCTATACTTGCTGGAGCAATTGCGGGATTATTGATATGGCCTGCAATATTAGCCGGGGTATATCATGCCGCAATTTTGCCGATTGTATTATTAGAGATGGAGCAAGCGGGCGTTAGTTTCTTAGGTGCCGTTGATATGGTTGCCCTGGTTATGGTAGCGGCTGGTATTAATCTCGCGAATATTCTTTTCCCTAGGAATAAAAGCGAAGCAGCTATTGCAACACCAGGTTTAATGATAAATCTAGGTTTTGGAACTTTCGTTGAATCTGCCTATCCATTTATGTTTTCAAGTAAAGTAGTTTTTGTAGGGGCAATTTTGTCCGGTGGGATTGGTGGAATGATTGTAGGTATGTTTGACATTAGAGGAACGGCTTACTTACCATCTTTTGTAGCTCCATTTGCTTCAACGAATTCCTTTGGATTAATTACTGCTATGTCGGCGTCATTATTTTGTGCATTTATAATCACAACTTTTGCGAACAAATTATTAAAAACAAAAAAAGCGTAAGGAGTTTATCTTATAGGAGGAATTTAGAAGAAGATTAGAGGAGATATGAATCAAAAAAACATGCTATGTTAAAGGTATGGAACGCAATAGTGGAACATGGTGGTCAAACATTGTTGAGTACTGGAATTACTGGTGATGATGCTCGTTTGGCGAAGGCAGTTGTAGATTCTGGAGTAAAACTTCTCGAACCAAACCATCCGGCAGTTGCACTTGCCCGAGGGCATAAAGGTGTGACTACAATGCATGAATCAGAAAATATTAGACACGGGATTGAATTGAAGGAAATGGCGAAAGTGGTTAAAGGGGTTAGAAATACGGTAGGTAACGATCCCTTCATTACTATTGGAATTCCCGGAGGATTCCCGGAGCTAATACTTGTGGAATTAGAAGATGAAGACTTTAAATTAATGTCAGTTAATGGTGCAGATGGTCTACACGCTCGTAAGTCTAATCTTGAAAACCTTAAAGAGATAGTTAAGAAAGTACATAAATTTGGTTTGACTGTTGATGCATATATAGGTCATCCAGATGATTTATACACTTTTGGAATTCCAACTAAAACACGACGGTTGGCAAAAGCATTTAGTGTATCACCTGCACCCCATTTACCGTCATCGAAGGTGGCAAAACGGGACGAAATGAACCTTGCCCACGTGGCGGCGGGAAGAAAGATAAGAAGTGTTGTGGGAAATAACACTAGACTATATGAGGTTTCTACTAAATATAACGAACACCCATTTTGAATAGATATTGATCAAAAAAGGTGTCTTATTGAATTTTAGCGCTACAAGAACGACGGTAAAGGGGGTAGGCATGATAAAATAGAATAAGAATTACTTTAAAGGAGTAAGATTTATGAATAAACCATTATTTGATATTCCATCGAGCACATATTCATTATTAAGTGCGACAGAACGTTTTTTACTTGAATATATACATCAAAACATCGATGAAATTGCGACGATGTCTATTGTTACACTTAGCGAACGGGCTACAGTTTCCACAGCTACTATTGTAAGGTTAATGAAGAAAATTGGTTATGAAGGCTATACGTCTTTTAAGTATAGATTAATGCAAAATAAAAAGATGGTTGATTATGATGATCAGCTCCATGATATCGATGTGGATATCAAGAAAGCGATTAAGAAAAATGAAGAAGAGGTTTTCAGAACAATTCAGCTTCTAAGTATTGGTCAAATAGAGGATACTGTGCAAAAGATGCATGATGCAGAAAAAATTTATATTTTTGGCCGCGGTTTCTCGGAAATGATTGCTAACGAAATGATGATAAAACTTCAGCTAACGGACAAGGCCTGTGAGAATCACGATGATCCGAATATTATTCGAATCAAATCTCAAAAGGTAAAGACGAATGAACTTGCGATTTTCATTTCATTAAGTGGGGAAACTACAGAACTGGTTGAAGCATGTCAAAATTTAAGGATGAGACAAGTAACGACTATTTCCCTGACAACAAGTCTCGATTCATCCCTGAGTAAGCTATCTGATATAACGCTACTAGGTTATAAAAGTGACCAATCGCTATTCCCTGAATATGAGGTGAGATCCCGATTATCATTAAATGTAATCGCGAGGATTCTGCTGGATGCTTATGTGATAAGAACGAATAGCTAAATTCAAGGCTTTCCAACGTACTCGGGTTGGAGAGTTTTTTTGCAGGAAATTATAAAATACTTGACTTGTGAGGAACTTTTGATATAGATATTTCAATTCTTAACTCCAGCGCCTAGCCCCCGAGTCGCTTCAGGCTTGCTGGGGCTAGGCGCTTGCACTTTTGTTTTTTCGTAAAGACTTTTACATATTCTGAAAACATTTTCATAATGGAGTATGGGATACTTGTTTCAACAACAACAGAAGGAAGGTGAAACCGTGATATACACATGTACCTTGAATACTGCGATTGATTTATATGTCGAGCTTGAAGAGCTAATACCGGATAGTGTAAACCGTACGTTCGACGAAGATTACCAACCAAATGGAAAAGGTGTCAACGTATCAATCATGCTTAAGCGATTGGGGATTGAAAGTGTAGCGTTAGGATTTATTGCTGGATTTACTGGTAAATACATCGAGGATTCTCTTCGTGAAATGGATATTCAAACTGATTTTGTTGAAGTGGATGGCATTACACGTGTGAATGTGTTTATAAACTCAACTGAAGAATATAAAATAGTAAATCAAGGACCAGTCATTCAGCTAGCGGAGCAGAAGCTTCTATTGAATAAAATTAAGGAGATACCTACAGGAAGTATGCTTGTTTTGTCAGGCAGCTTACCGAAAGGTGTACCTGATTCAATCATCGTTGACATCGCCAAAACTTGTCAAACACAAGGTATCCAATTAGTTCTTGATACAAGTGTAGATACGGTTGCTGACACATTAATATATAGACCTTTTTTATTGAAACCAAATGAAGAAGAAGTTGCTGACATTTTGAAAAAAAAGAAACCGCTTTCAGAAGAGGGACTAATCGAATGTGGGAATGAGCTCTTACAGCGAGGGGCGCAACAAGTAATTATATCAAGGGGAAAGAACGGTGCGCTTTACTTTTCGCAGGATGATTTATTGAAAGTCACATCTCCGCAAGGAAAAGTTGTGAATACGGCTTGTTCAGGGGATTCGATGCTTGCGACGTTTATTGGTAAGCGATTGCAAGATAGGACGATTGGAGATGCACTTTCACAAGCGGTTGCAGTAGGAGCTTCGACGGCATTTTCTAAAGGACTTAGTGATTTAAAAGATATACCTGATCTTCTCAAACAAGTAACCATTACAAATTATAAGGGGTGAATAATATGACGCGTAAGAAAATAGTTGCCGCCACTGGTTGTCCAACAGGCATTGCCCATACATTCATGGCGGCTGAAGCATTAAAAATTGCAGCTAAAAAAATGGGTGTTGATATTAAAATTGAAACCCATGGCCAAGTTGGAATTGAGAACAATTTAACAGAGGAAGATATTCGCGAAGCTGATGGTGTTATCGTTGCAGCGGATAAAAACGTTGATACAGACCGTTTCCACGGCAAGCGGCTAATCGAAGTTCCAGTTGCCCAAGGGATACGAAAACCAGAAGAGTTAATTACTAAAATTGTAAATGAAGAAGCGCCTATACATTATGTTAGCGGTGCTGATATGGGTGGATATGGGTCCTCGTCAGTAAGGAAATCTTCAGCTACTGGGTCAAGAGGAAGCGGTAAATGGGTGCATTCAATTTATAAGGATCTTATGAATGGTGTGTCTTATATGCTACCGTTCGTTGTAGGCGGTGGCGTGTTAATAGCACTATCATTCTTGTTCGGGATTTATTCGGCAGATCCGGATCACGAGCAGTATAATGAATTCGCTGCATTTTTAAAGAAAATCGGTGGATTGAGCTTCAGTTTAATGGTACCAATTCTTGCTGCATTTATCGCTGAGTCAATCGCGAAACGTCCTGGTATGGTGGTTGGTTTTATAGGAGGACTACTGGCGGACCAAGCTGGGGCGGGTTTCCTTGGTGGAATTATTGCCGGTTTTATAGCGGGATATACAATTATCCTCCTACAAAGACTATTAAAGCGCATGCCGAAATCGCTTGACGGATTAAAGTCAATCTTCTTGTATCCGGTACTTGGTATTTTTCTGATTGGTATTGTCATGACACCACTACTTATACCGGTTGCCGGTTTAAATGAAGGAATGACAAACTTCCTTGCATCTGTTCAATCATCGAATCCACTTATTCTTGGTATTATAGTAGGAGCTATGTCTGGGTTTGACATGGGTGGACCCTTTAACAAAGCAGCCTATCTAACAGGTACCGCACTGCTTGCGGAAGGAAATCTTTACTTCATGGCTGGTGTATCAGCAGCCTGTATTGCACCGCCACTTATTATTGCCTTTGCAACTGTATTTTTCCGTAAATACTTTACAAAAGAAGAACAAAATGCGGGTGCAGTTAACTTTATTCTTGGATCAACTCATATCACAGAAGGAGCGATTCCCTTTGCAGCTAAAAATCCGCTCGTGGTTATTCCAATTATTATGCTTGGATCATCGATTGCAGCTGTATTGACGTATACGTTCGGCGTGCAAGTCCCTGCGCCACACGGAGGATTCCTAGTGCTTCCCGTTGTAACAGGCGCTATCCAATGGGTATTCTCCATCTTGGTGGGTTCACTTGTCGGTGCAGTACTTTATGGATTATATCGTAAAAAATTAGCTGGAAATAAACCAGTAGAGGAGTGATTCATCATGAATAATTTGATTCAACCATCATTCATTCAATTAAACGTGAATGCAACATCCCAGTCAGAAGTTTTTAAAACGATAGCAGATGTTGCTGTCCAAAATGGAATTGCTACATCAGCACAAGAAGTGGTAGAAGGGTTACATGTCCGTGAACAGCAAAGTACAACTGGATTCCAAGACGGATTTGCAATTCCTCACACACATGCGGAAGCGATAGTAAAGCCTGCAATCGTCATTGTCCGTACTGAAAATGGAGTTGAGTGGGAATCATTTGACGATCAACCAGCGTTCTTTTTCCTATCACTTCTTATACCGAAAACGGCAGCGGGCACAACGCATTTGAAAGCTTTAGCTTCTTTATCACGTATGCTTATGAATGAGGATAAACGACAGGGATTGTTGGATGCAAAAACAAATGAGTCTCTTGCTGAACTAATTGGAAATACACTTACGGAAAGCGGGGGAAATTAATAATGGCACTTATATCTACCACACCAATGCTTGAGAAAGCAAAACAAGATAAGCACGGAATTGTTGCATTTAATGTACACTCATTCGATAGCATTTTTTGGGTGCTTGAGGCAGCGGCCGAACTGAAATCTCCAGTGATTTTGCAAACGACAGTGGGCACGGTCACATCTCTAGGTGCAGAAAATATTGTTGCGGTCGCAAAAGCGGCTTCTGAGTATTATAATATTCCTACAGGTTTACATTTGGACCATTGCACAAATTTCGAAGTGATCAAAGAAGCGATTCGCGCAGGTTATACATCAGTTATGATAGACGCATCTATGCATCCATTCGAAGTGAATGTCGCAGAAACAAAAAAGGTAATGGATCTTGCGAAATCACTTGGAGTGAATGTGGAAGCTGAACTTGGAAAAGTAGGCGGCGTGGAAGATGACATTGTTGTTGCGGAAGAAGATGCAGAAAAAGCAGTTCCTGAAGAGTGCAAACAATTTATTGAACTGACTGGCGTACCTACGTTAGCACCAGCGATCGGCACAGCTCATGGTATTTACAAAGGTAAACCTAAGATTGATTTTGATCGTATCGCCAAGATTGCAGAACTTGTGGATGTCCCGCTTGTGCTGCATGGTGGCTCAGCAATTCCTGAAGAAGAGGTTCGTCACTGTGTATCTTTAGGAATGGCAAAAGTAAATGTATCGACAGAATTAAAAAATGCTTATTCAGAGGCAATTCGTCAACATTTCCTTGATGATCCAGATGCGCTAGACCCACGTGCATATTTACAAAAAGCAAAAGAAGCTGCAAAAGAAATGGCGAAATCCAAAATTAGAATGGTAGGAAGCGAAGGAAAAGTCGTTCCCGCATTCGTATAAGAATCATTAAACAGACCTTCTCCCATCTTATTAGAGAAGGTCTGTTAGTAATTTAAAAAGGAAGGGATTTAAATGAAATTAGTTGCAATCGATTTAGATGGAACATTGCTGTCAAAAGACAGTACGATTAGTGGGGAGAATGTAAAAGCGATTAATGAGGCGCAGGAGCAGGGGCATGTGATCACGATTGCTACGGGACGATCACTACACGACACGAAACGAATTCTGCAAAATGCTGGGCTAGAATGTCCAATGATTACTGGCAATGGGGCTGTTGTTTTCCATGAGGGAAATTCACTTAAAAACCTAGTGATTCCGGCAATTGTTTTGACGGAAATGCAGGAACTGCTGGAAAAAAACCACTTCTATTTTGAGATTTATACGAATAAAGGTGTCTTTATCCTACAAGAGGGTAGGGATTTATTGTACAAAGAAATTGAAGGAAATCAATTGAAGGCGATTGATTTCTCGCTGGAACAAATAACTACTGAAATTGAGATTCAATACAATCAATATGGTTTGCAGTATTTTACAGATTTTCAAAATATCGAATTCACCGAACTGGAGGTGTACAAGCTCTTTGTTCTCACGTTTGATATGAATAAAATGGTAAATCTTCAGGGGAAACTAATGGGACGAGAAGATATTTCACTTACGACTTCTGGTAAAGCGAAACTTGAAATTGGACATCCAGAAACAAGCAAAGGAAATGCACTTCTATTTTTTGCGGACTACTTGGGAATTTCAATTAAAGAAACGGTTACCATTGGTGATAATTTGAATGATCTATCCATGTTCGAAATTGCAGGAACGAGCATTGCAATGGAAAATGCAGAAGAAGCGGTTAAAAAGCAAAGTACGTATATAACAACCCATCATGATGAAAATGGTGTAGCCGAAGCACTCCGGAAATATGTTCTCAGTTGATACCTTATATATTGAAATAAAGAATCTCAATCGATCGCGCTTCGGCTACCATGAGAAATGCGTCTACGCTGGTACTTTCCGGATAGATCGCTGATATCTACTACATCAGTACAGTGTGTAAGGCATAATGTTAGGTACCTGTGCGTGACACTATTCAGTGAATATAGTGCAATTGTGTAATAATACAAAAAAATTAATACCTATGCGGTTTTTCTTTATTTTTTGTATGATTATTTGAACGTGTGAATTGCTCATCTTTGTGTCTGACACAGGTACCTCTTTTTTAGATCTATAATTTCACCAATTAAGTTAGAAGTAATTAGCCGCACCCCAGTCATCTTCTACTTCAATCAGAAAAATACGCTCATCAAATCCACCGCGTTTCTTCGCTTTATCCAAACGTGTTTTTTCAAGTTCTTCGACTGCATCTTCGTTTGCCTCAGTCGCTTTATACTCTGCTAATTCCTCGTGCATTATTTTAGTAATCTCACTGCTATATTCAGCATCAGTTAATAAGCGAGATGTGAATTTTCTGTTAGAATTTTCAATGATTTCTGGAATGCGATCGCGGACTTGTTTGTTGTAGGTTGGCACTATAGTCATTTCCTTGTGTTCATCGTCATATGAACTAATTAACTGAACACAGGAGGTTGGGCATATGTTGTTTGCGATGCATCGGATTGATAAGAAGATGGAATGGATTAATCGGCTATTAGCTCAACATTCTTCGGAGATTCGTAACCCCATCCACTCAATCCATTCCCCAATCATTTCTCCAATTAATGAAAGACATGCTATGATTAATACTATGAGTTTATTCGAGAATTCCCCCAAATTTCCTTCTATTAAAATAATCTGCTTATTTTCAGTATCTAATAAAATTTCAAAAACCACACCGTAAGAGTCATTGTATTCGTCTGGAAATGCGTACTATTATGAATTGTGTTGATGTTGTACGGTACACAGGCGGCATGTAAGAAGAAATATGGAAAAATAGATAGAGGAGTTGAGTGAGTTGGTTGATAAAGAAACCCAAGTACAGATTCTGCTTTATGGGAATGCATTAGTCTTTGCTTGTGAAACATTAGGTGTGAAAGATATGAGGACTCGTAAATATTCCGAAGTTTTTACAGTAAGTTATGAAGAAGTATATGAATATATTTCTATCCATGGCCTCCCACAAAGTGAGTCAACAAGCAAAGATACGCTAGTTGAAGGCTTCCATTATTTTAAGGAAGAAGGAAAATGGTATACCTTTTTTAAGGAAAGAGGCCATATCTCTTACGAAAAGAATTTTGATGATGAGGAGCTTGGAAAAAGATATATTGTCACTACCTTGCTGCAATTAAAAGGAACAGGTCTGTATTAAAGGGTAGTCTAACAGAAAAAACAGTTAGGAAGAGTGGTGCTACTATAGCGTTACTTTTCTTTTTTTCTAAGTGTCCTTTTACGAGTAGTTGTACTATAAAAAACGTAGATGCAGTTTACTGATGGAACATCTGCTGTTATGTGAAATTTTATAGTGAAAGGAAAAAAGTTTTACAGTCAAGACAGTGCAAGTAAAAGGTTGAGATGAAACGAGAAGTTTACAGTGTTTGAAATAGGTAGCATATACTTTTTGAAAACATAAGGAAACGCACTGAAACATCCCAGTGCGTTGATTATTCATCTATTTAACTTCTGCAAAACCTTGACTTTCTAGTAGTTCAACAGATTTTTTCATGCTAACGCCTTTTTCTTTAGGGTCTTCGCTAAAGGACATTCCCGGTAGGTTCTCGACATCTTCGAAATTGACAACCTCATAATCTATCGCTAAAGTTTCAACTGCTTTTGAATCATCATATTCTAGTTTATGCGTCAATCCATCGATATTTTGAAATTGTTCAATCATAGGAGCAAAAAGTTCTTTTGCTTCATCTTTTGATGCAAGACCAACTAAGTCATATTGAATAATATTTTCAGTTGTTTGCATGGTAACTTTATCTCCTTTAGCTGTGTAGATCATTGTGGTCATAATACCATCATGCTCTAACTCAAATGTTCTGGTTGCTTCCTTATCACCGCTACATGCTGTTAAAAATATAACGAGACCTACAATCGATATAATTCCTATTAATTTTTTCATTAGTCCACTCCTGTTAAATCAGATTTCGACATTTTAAATTTATGGAAACCATTATTAACCATACTACAATGTTGATAATTAAGAAAGATATTGAATTATCAACAAAGCAGAGAGCCAATTGACTAGCTATTTCGGGGTGTAATTTATGCAAAGCAAACTAAATCAAAACTGAACGGCTAATAAATGATCGGGCTTTCCCTTTTTTAGAGCAATAGTCTAACCTAGATTGTACGACGTCCTAATTCCTTCTGGACCATTTTAAGCATGGCCAACCGGAGCTTGCGCTCGTAAGGGTCAGTCTCAGATTCCGGCTTGGCGAGATAATCCTCATTGTACTTGATTTCGAGGTAGAGGATGTCTGTCGTCTCCATGACGGTGTGGCGTTTGGACTTCTCCACCTCTGCCTCGATTTTTCCCGCCTCATACTCCGCAGGGTCTCGATGGGCAATCTCCGAAAGAATGACCATAATCGATCTGGTGTCCGGTGACTTTTCGTTGTTTAGCAGCGTTAGCTGTTCATACAACTTCTTGTTGGTGAACTTTTTGACCCTAGCTTCCCTGTACCTCATAAATAAATTCACAATTGCTCCCCTTCAGACCAAATTAACTTATTTTAACATTTAATAAGTGCTTTTTAAACTGAAATCCACTTGTATAATGCAAAATAGCGCGCGTTAGTGATGGTTGCCTGTGCACCACACAATTCAAACATAATTCTGAGTCGTTCTATCCATGAAACTTTCATGTTTGCTGAAATAAACATTAAAGTTTTTGCACCATACAATAACCCGCACAATCATTTCAGCGATAGAAAAATCCCTCAACTGGCACGTCATAATCCATAAAAGCCTCGCTGAATAAAGCCTTACCAATGAGTTCGCGTAAGACACCTGAATAATAACCGGGCAGATTCCGGACTTTTTTCTGTTTGGTTGTTTGAACCGCAATACGAAGGGCATGCATGGCTAATTGCTCGAACAGTTCTCCTTTGTCTTCGTGAATACTGAATTTCAGCATTTGTAGGGACTGTTTCCGATAGACGCCGTAAAAATTACGTGCTAATTTACTTTCTCCGATTGTTGAAGAAAGAAGAGATTTCATTTTACCGAAAAGTGTAGTAGGCACAATTTCCGTAGGAGACGTTCTTTTAAGGTCTTTAGTCTTTATCGCTTTAGAAAGAAAAGCTTCGGTTTGTAGATTAGCGAGTTCAAACTTACTGCTAGAAGGCTTTTCGTCATTCTCTGGGGTGTTCAATTTCGACTGGTCATTAGTAGGTTTAATGACATAAATGTTAGCGCCTAGACCGCTCATAACGGGGCGGATATAGTGAATGCGTTCGATGATTTCGAGCTTTACTAATTTGCGGATGGCGCGTCGAACAGTTGCATTTGATTTCTTGATAGCCTTTTCGATGGTTTCGTGTTTCAAGTGGGCAGCGCCGTATTTAACGGAGTAACGACGAATCATATCGAGAACAGCCCGCTCTGTTTGGTTCATATCGTTCCAGTGCGTAAGTACATGTTGTCTTGTTGCCGCGTCTAGATCGTGTTTGTTTGTGAAGTATGCGTATTCAGATAGGTAAGTTGTCATAAAGAATATCCCCTTTATTCTTTATATAGAAGAAAAGTGGGGGAAAGGGGACATTTTTGTGAAAAAAGTTTTTAATTCGGCAATTGGGGAAAACGCCTATTGCTTTAATGATGGCTGTCTGTGAACCACACAATTCAAACACAATTCAGATTTTTTCACCATAAAACAATTCCGATTGTTGTAATAAACATGAAAGTTTCGTGCACCTAACAATAAAGTAGGGGGGGACGTCTGGGTGATGGACAAATTAAAGACTGTATCGTCCCATATTCCAAAGGGCATTGACGCTGAAATTACTTTTGAAGAACGTACCCGGAAACTGGACGAAGCGATTCGACTTGGGTATACCTATGGTTGACATAGGTACCTATTTTTATGGAACTTTTTTCGTATTATATGATATTATTGTAATAGTTGGAAAAGTAGATACATTGACTGGTTACCGACAACTGAGTGATTAACTTGGGGGGATATTATGAATGCAGAAAATAGTATGATATCGGGATTTTATGAAGGGATATTGATTACAATCAAGATGTTTATGACCTCTAGTGCGTTTCCAGTTGTCGTCATATTCATGATCTTGTGGATTATACTGCAGCGGAAAATGCCGGTTATTAAAGGGAAGTATGGGGAGTGGGTTGTAAAGACTAAGCTTCGGAGATTAGGGGATGCATACACTGTCTTCCATGATGTTTATATTCCGAATGGTGAGCGGGGACTGACGCAAGTAGATCAAATTGTGACCTCAGTGTATGGCGTGTTTGTCATCGAAACAAAACATTACAGCGGTTGGATTTTTGGTGATGAATTTAAACCCTATTGGACACAAGTTATTTATAAACGGAAAACAAAAATGTACAATCCAATCCGGCAAAATTATGGCCATGTTCAAGCTTTACTTACCTACATAGGACAAGAAGGAATGCAGGATGTCTGTTCCATCATCGCATTTTCATCTAACTCTACTTTTAAATTCAATAAGGGTTTCACCTCAGCACATGTCATACAGTTCCCTGATCTTCTAACGACAATCAGCCAGTACAAGGAGCAGCACATTAGTGAGGATACCGTGAAGGGGATCAATGAAAAGCTCGCGGAACTTTTGGCTCTATATAAAAAAGACAGGAAACTATTCAAGGCTGAGCACAAGCAATCGATTCGAAAAGCGAAAGATGCCAAGCAGACGGCGCGTTCACATACGAGCCATGCGAAAAATATATCCAAGACTGATGCCTCACTATTATATACTGCTTGTCCGAAGTGTAATGGGCAGTTGACCTTAAAGACAGGTAGATTCGGAAAATTTTACGGTTGCAGTAATTATCCTGATTGCCGGAATACGGAGAGTGTGAATCTGGATTAGCATCGGCGGAGTGTTTGATTTTAGTATAATTAATCGAATGTGTGAATTGTTCGTCTTTTTCTTGACACAGTATACCTCTTTTAATGGCTGGGGGATGGATGTTTAGAACTACATATGAATGATTAAGGCCCAGGTATTCAGAAATGGATGCTTGGGTTTTTGAAAATTTGTAATAGACGCTGGCACACCTGGTTAATTGCATGAAATGTAACCTGAAATCCGATACTAGCTATCATTGACGGGCTTCCTATTGAATCGATTTCGTTACTTGGGAGACGACCCATTTAGGGATGAAACAGAAATTAACGTCTCAAGTCATTGAAATGGTGAAGCCATACAGATTCACCGATTCCATGGTTCGTGGAGCCTTTCAATCTTTTACACATACACATGAATTCATTGAAAGGGTCACAGAAACGAGCATGATAGATACTTTCTCATATAAATCCCCTTTTGGCATTTTAGGAAAAGCAGCTAATCATTTGTTTTTGGAAAAGTATATGAGCCATTTTATTGCCCGCCATGCCCAAAAGGTAAAAAGAATTGCTGAAGCGACGAAATACTAATAGATATTAATTTTAGGTATCGATTCAGTAAATACAACTCAATTCAATTCAATAATAGTACAAAGTAATTCAATACCTATGCGATTTTTCTTTATTTTTAGTATAATTACTTTAACATTTGAATTGTTTGCCTTTTTGTCCGGCATAGGTACTTCTTTTGCGTTTTATTTTTTAACCGATACGGGATAGGTGCTGTCACCTATTCATACTTTCCTTTCAATGGGACAAACCTCACTTCATCCAACACTGCGGTATGGATTTCTCCATCTTCATCTTTTTCCAAGAGCAAGAGTTCCTGTAGGAGGGGTGTTCCTACTGGGATGATCATTTTCCCTCCGATACCTAGTTGGTCTATGAGTTCGCGTGGCACCTGGGTAGCAGCGGCGGTCACCATAATCCGGTTGTAAGGAGCGTGTTCTTCCCAACCGGTGCTACCGTCATCCAGCTTGAAATGGATGTTGGAGAAACCGGCCATTTCTAATCTTGCTTTTGCCCGTTCATGCAAGGCAGCAATTCGTTCGATTGAATAAACGGAGTTCGAGAAGGCGGCGAGTAGGGCGGTCTGGAAGCCGGAACCCGTTCCGATTTCCAGCACTTTTGAATAAGGCTGCAAATCGAGGGCCAATGTCATTTCGAGTACGAGGGAAGGCTGGGAAATGGTTTGTTCATGCCCAATCGGAATTGCTTCGTCCATATAGGCGAATTCCTTGTGCACATCCATGAAAAAGCTACGGTCCAGTTTTTGAAAATAGGTAATTATGTCTTGGTTTTGATTGGTCATTGTCCATGCTCCTTCGTTTAATAGTTACTAACATTGCACATTAATCATTACCGATAATGAGTATATGTAAACAACGGTAAGCGGACGGTACCTATAAATACATAGATCGAGGTGAAATATGAACATTTCGATGGATTATGGGCAACTTTATGGTTCTGGAATTAAACTAGGAAAATGGGAAGAAACGCACCCATCATTTACATGATTTTAGGTACGTTGTGCAAGAAGCTATCATGAATGTTTAAACTTTTATGATGTTTCTAAAGCGACTGACCGCATATTAAGTGGATTGCATGCGTACTTCAAAACAATTGGAAAAGGATATTTGGCTATTTTATAGAATACCAATAATATGCTGATCAAGAAGTGATATCAGGAAAGGATGTTAAAATCATGAAACCACATAAAGACCAAGCAGTGGACTTTCTACATCTTATCGTCTCTGGAAAGATTGACGAAGCCTATAAAAAATACGTAAGCCCAGATTTCCGCCATCATAATCCATATTTCCCGGGGGATGCGGATTCGCTTAAGCAAGCGATGGAAGAGAATGACGGTATCAGCCCAAACAAAACGCTCGAAGTGAAGCAGACGATTGAAGAGGGAGAAAACGTGATGGTTTATTCCCACATCAAACAGAAGGTGGAGGACCTAGGGGCAGCGGTTGTCCATATTTTCAGTTTTCATGAAGGCAAGATTGTTGAAATGTGGGATGTTGGCCAACCGGTGCCGGAAGATTCACCAAACGAGAATGGGATGTTTTGATGGCCTCGTTATTCAACATCCAGCCGGAAACCGCCTCTCGATATTGAACCTGTACTTGTTGGCGTAGGTGCTTTTTGGATTTATGCGTTTCTGGCTATTCAGCCTTAAGCAATGGTGAAAATATTCTCACACGTTATCATCGAATACATCAGCGAACTGATTTTTGGAACTAGAGGGGGAACACCATATGTCGATTGGAACAGAATATTTACGAGTTGTTCGAGAGCGGTTCATCGGGTTAAAGGGGCAAGGTGAAAAAACATTCGACCAGTTGAATGAGGATGATTTACATTGGACGTCAAACGACGATTCAAACAGCATCGCGATTCTTATTCTGCATTTAAGTGGAAATATGGTTTCGAGGTGGACGGATTTTCTGACGACGGACGGTGAAAAGCCGGACCGTAATCGTGATGGGGAATTCGAAACGAAAAGATTGTTAAAAGCGCAGCTGATGGATCATTGGGAACATGGCTGGCGCGTTTTTTTTGATGCGCTGGAAAGCTTGCATGAGCAAGACTTGGAAAAGAATATTCATATTCGCGGGCAGGCACATTCCGTCATAGATGCGATTGAGCGGCAAATGGCGCATTATGCTATCCATATTGGACAAGTCATGTTCATTGGAAAACAGATTAAAGGAGAGCAGTGGAAGAGTCTAAGCATTCCGAAGGGCGAATCTGACGCGTACTTGGCAAGGATGCTGAAGGGGAAATGAAAGTATAGGCGGACTACTGAGATATGATGCCTTACAGAAATGCAGGGTGTTTTTCTCATGTTATTGCTGTGAGTAAATACAAATAGTTTATGAGTATCTATAATTAATGGAATAGTGTGATTGTATTCTTTGTAGTGTGAAAATAATGTCGGAGGGGTAAATGGTGTATAAGATTGTGACTCTTACAGTTGAAAGAAACAACCCAGAACTGTACATACCCACTTTTTAGAGTAATTACTTACAGATGAAGTTTGTAGGTTTAGTGAAAAGATTGGAAGATTGAGTCCAACCCAATTTGAGATGAAAAACATCCTTGAATGAAAGATTCTAAGATGAAACTACAAGAGAAAAAGCAATTGATAATGTTCTGGCACTACAAATAAGCTGCAACAGATAAAGAGTAACATCAATAACTTTGTTTATGAAATTACTATTGTAATGCTCGACCAGATAAATAATTTGAGAGTCACAGATGGTGAAATTGAAGATGTACTCAACATGGAAAAAGGTTGTAGGGTTGTTGGAGAGGTTCTTTACTACTTGAATCTTGACTGGACAAATAAAAACTTTAAATATGAACAAGATCATCTACATCCAGATAATAGGTTTAGCGAAGGGAAGCCAGTATCTGTTAGTATGGAAGATTGGAGAATCTGGCGAGGCCTACGTAATCGACTACCTAATCTACATTTCTGTTTTAACGGGGAAGGAACCGATGGACCCTGTTATAAAATGAATTTTAGCCCAGTGGTGGTACCTGTATATTGAGCTAAAAACAACAAACACCGCTAGAGTTATCCTAGCGGTGTTTGTTATATTAAGTAAATTGTGGTGATGAAATTATATCGTTAATAATATTTTTGCGATAAACATTAATGAGTAAATAAAAAAATACTGTTACATAGCACCACTATCTACTAATATTTGCTCAATCTCTTTAAACCCTTTTTTTCGTGCATGTTGTAGAGGGGTGACATTATTTTTATCAGGAATAGTTACATCTGCTCCGTTATCTATAAGTAATTGTACAGTTTCCTGTTGTACTTGGTTTCCATTATTTAAAATGATTGCTTCCATTAAGGCTGTCCAACCGAGATTATTTACATGATTAACATCAATATCAGTCGAAGTAAGAAGTTCCTTGATAACATCGAGATATCCATGTTCGGAGGCAGGGATGAGAGCAGTTCCTCCATATCGGTTGGTAATAGTGGGGTCAGCACCGGCCTCGATTGTTAACTTTAGAATGTCCAAGTACCCCTCTGCGCCAGCATACAAGAAAGGATTGTTTTTCATGTCATCTTGGATATTGACGTCTGCACCGGCTTTAATTAAGGTTTTTGCCGTGACGACGTCATTATTATACGTAGCTAACATAGTGGCAGTACGACCGTTTTCATCCTGTACGTTTATATTTGCCCCTTTAGTAATCAGTCTACTTACGCTATTTGTATCTTTAAGTTCAACCGCATTAAGTAATTCTAGGTTCAATGTATTTTCCTCCCTTTTCTGTTCGGTAGGTATACCTTTCCCACCTGTAACGCAACCTTGTAAAATAAGAATACTTCCAGCCAGCATAATCAACCACTTCTTCATAAAGTGCTCCTTTTTAATTTCAATTACCTGCACGTGGAGCTACTCAGATCATTCGCTATAATTACATAATAATAGAATGAAGATCGGACAAATTGGCGAATGTCTGGTTTTATTGTATGGTCATTCACGTGTGTTAATTATTTGTCTTTGTGTCAAGCACAGATGCCCTCCACTTACTTATTCTTATGAAGAACACCCACTACACGAGCTACAACTACTCCCGGAGTCAGAGCTCCCTCCATCCGAAGGTGCACTTGGCATAGCTCCGGCGTCTGTTCCCACTTCAAACGAATTCACATTGGTGACAATTTCGTTCCATTCTTCTTTATAATCGAAGTCGGTTGCAAAGCCTGGTGATCCGTCTGCGAAAGCACCGGTCACTTTTTTCTTCTTCACTTGAACTGTTTCATACTCATAAAAGGCGAATAGTGAGGCACCATACCAATAGCCGTCTTTTCGTTTAACACGCTTTCCATTTGACTTCATCACTTGTTGTCGTGCGAATTTGAGAAAGGTAGCCAATGTATGTGTCGAGGCGGCATCGGATGAGTGACGCCCAAACGACTCAATGATTCCTTTTGGATCATTCACTATACGCTCTATCCATTTTGCATGTTCTTTCTTTTTTTGCGCGAATTTCCCCCATAGATGCGAGCGGGAAGTAACGTTGAAAAAAGAAAGATATAACACGTCGAACCAAGCGCGTTCATTTGGAAGAAGTGTTGGTGTTTCATGAGGGTGATGTTCAATCTGTTCACCAATGAAATCTAAACAGAATTGATTATACAGCTGCTCTTCTTCTAAAAAGAAGTGCCAAATATCGTCTACCTTTTTGGAAAACATCGGAAGTCTTTTTGAGATACCTGCTAACAAAAGAAATTTCTTGAGTTCATACCACTGTTCTCGCAGTTCGGCATCTGTTAGCGTACGATTTCTATTCTTTACACGCACATTTACAGTTTTCTCAATCTTCCTTGACCAGGCGCGATTGAATTGTCTGAAAAGTTGTTTGGTCTCTTTGTCTGCCCATGGCGGAGCAGTCAATTTCTTTGAATAGGAATATGGTTGACCCTTCATTATCAAAAAAAGGTTTGGACATACAAATACAAGAAAAACTCCTACAAATATCAAGTATGGTTCCATTTACTTTTCCCCCTTACGTAATGCTGATCTATTGTGTAAGAAGTGATTATAGAGTATTTATATTTATAGTAATTTTACCATAAAATGCATTTGTTTGTTTATTCGGGTGTGTTAATTGTTGGTCTTTGTAACTGACACAGGTACCATGGCAAGTTGCTATCAAGAATCTAAATCAATGCCAAAACGTTGTGCAATCAATGTTTTGGCATTTCATATTTTTAATAGATAATAAAATTAAGATTGATTCATGGGATTAATTTGCTCTGCGATATACGCTGAATCCAGGTATAGGCCATCTTTTAACCACCATATAATGACACCAATAATAGAGGCAGCTTTAATATCTGTATCTACAATGATTTTTCTTCCACTAATTTTAGATTGATTTCTGCGGGTTACTATTAAATCTTTCATCAACAAAAGTAAATGTTTTTCAACTTGTTCAAACTGTACTAAAGCAAGTATGTAACTTCTTTGATCAAGAAGATAATCCAATAGCTGTATCAAGTGCTCTTTTCGATTCCTATCAAAAATGGAAGTTAAGTTTTCTATTTTGTCAGTTAGCACTTGTAAAATATCACTTACCAAATGTTCCTTCAACTCATTGATATTTTGATAGTGTAAATAAAAGGTGGTCCGGTTCAAATTCGCTCTCTTTGTTAATTTTTGGATAGAAATTTGGTGTAGTAAGTGACCTTCTTGTAAAAGTGTTAGTAGGGCTTCCTTAAGCATTTCCTGTGTACGTATGGGACGAGAACCTTCTTTAAAAGTCATTTAAATTATTCCTTTTTTATATTTAATTTTCTGCTAATCGACAAAAATGACCTGATTGTATATGGGTTTTTTTCTTCTTCTGCTATGCTGTTTTTTAGACAATTCGTCGATAACAGGTACTATATGGGGAGGGATTTTATATGCAAAATGAAATATCGAGTAGTACTAAAAAATTGCTACTTATCATCATGATAACAGGAACCTTTTTTTCTACATTAAATCAAACATTGTTAAACGTTGCATTTAGTGATTTAATGGTTGTTTTTGATGTGAATGCTGCAACGATTCAATGGTTAGCCACAGGCTTTATGCTTGAAAACGGTGTGTTAGTACCCATTACAGCTTACTTAATGAAACGTTTTTCAACACGTCAGTTATTTATCAGCTCATTGTTATTTTACTAATCGGCTCTATTGTCGCAGCATGTGCGAATAATTTTGGTGTACTATTAACAGGTAGAATGGTTCAAGCTGTGGGTGCTGGTATTATCATTCCGTTAATGATGACTGTCATTGTATATTTATACCCTCCGGAAAAACGTGGCACAATTATGGGGAATGTTGGCTTCGCCATTATTTTTGCACCAGCAATTGCACCAACAATAGCAGGATTTATTTTAGAGTATTTATCCTGGCGATGGTTATTTATCATCATGATTCCTTTCGTAACATTGATTATTATTATAGCAAGTAAGTATTTAGTTAATGTTGCTGAAACGTCGTCAAAAGAAAAGCTCGACATAGTCAGTGTGATTTACTCAACTGTTGGCTTTGGATTCGTTCTATTTGGCTTTAGCAGTGCAGGCAGCCGAGGGTGGGATGATTTAATCGTTATTACATCAATTGTCGGAGGTTTGCTTGTAACGATATTGTTCTGTCATCGACAAATAAAGGCTACTGAACCTTTATTGAATTTAAATGTCTTCAAATTTAAAATATTTACGATGACGACAGTAGTTAATATTGCGATTACAATTTTAATGTATGCCGATTTAATATTACTGCCGATTTATTTGCAGGATGGACGAGGGTTTACAGCACTTGAAGCAGGATTGTTATTATTTCCGGGAGCTATTATCAATGCAACGCATTCCCCAGTAGCAGGTAAGCTATTCGATAAATATGGGGCAAAACCTTTATTCATTTTAGGAACGGGTTTAATTGCGATATCGATGTATGCAGTTATTGATTTATCACCAGAAACAACAACAGCATATATTTTAGTTCGTACAATTTTATTACGTATTGGTTTGGCGTTTATTACGATGCCGTTAAACACAGCTGCTTTAAATGCATTACCAAGAGAATTAGCCTCTCATGGATCGGCGATTAATAACACAATTCGCCAACTAGCTGGAGCAATTGGTACAGCAGTTATCATGACGATTTATTCTATTCAATTATTGGATGTTTCTTTAGAATCTACGACAGGTTATAGTAGTGCGGCGAGTAACACGTACTTCTATATGTTTGTTATCTCTATAATAGTGTTCATTATCACATGGTTCACGCCGAAAAAGACAAGTTAAAGTGAATTTTAGGTACCTGTTTTGAATTGTATTTTAGAAAAATAAAAGCACGCCATCTATGCTGTCAGCAAAACAGCAAGATGGCGTGTTTCAGTTGTACGTATTAAAATTTCTTTTTGAAGTACGGTGTTTTTTTCAGTGCGATACATACTGGTATAGCTATAAGCAAACCTACAACGTTTTGGATGATGTCTCCAGGAATTGATGCCATAGGAGCAATCCAGCTTTTGAACATAATCGCTTGCCCGATATAGTACACTGCGATCATCACGGGCATTGAAACAACTGCTCCCAAAATGTTTAACCCCATATTGTCGCCTCTATGGCCACTAGACCAAGCGATTTTCCCGACAATTAAGCCTTGTAATGCGCGGGAGATAATTGTCGTTGGTGCCCAAATTGCCCAGCCACCTAAGATATCGAATAAGCCCATTCCGATTGCTCCAGCAAGTGCCCCTTTTTTAGGACCGAATAAAATCGCTGCCATGAAAAGCATAGATGTCCCTAAGTGAATCAGTCCACCTTGCCCGAATGGTAACTTAATATTAATCAATGTTGCGGTGAAAATAAGTGCTGCTAAAATTGCGGTAATGACTAAATCAAATGTTTTCGTTCGTGGTTTTATATAGGCTTGTTTTTGTATATTTTGCATCTGCATCTTCCTCACTTTAATGAATATTTTGGTTGCTTTAACTTTAGCAAAGAGCTGACTATTGTTAAAGTGTCAATTTCATTGAAGTGTAAAGGGTCAGATTGTTTTGTCGGTAAATTAATAGTTTTTGGTGCATTTTCGCCTCTGCCTTATTATGATACGATGAAGAGAGTACAAGTAGGATTAGTTAGGTGGCGAATGTGATTAAAAAAGTTGCTGTAATTCAGGATATGTCATCTTTTGGGAAATGCTCGTTAACGGCTGCAATTCCTGTGCTATCAGTGATGGGTGTACAGGCAGTTCCATTGCCAACTGCGATTTTAACGGCGCAGACTGGGTATCCAAGCTTTTATTGTGAGGATTTAACGTCAAAAATGGACTATTTTGTGGAGGAATGGAGAAAGCTTGGTGCAACCTTTGATGGCATACATACAGGCTTTGTGACAGGAAAAGAGCAAATTGATAACATATTTCAGTTTTTACACGTGTTTCATTCGAGTGAAACGAAGCTGCTTGTCGATCCGGTAATGGGCGATACGGGCGAGGTATATAAAATGTTTACAGGCGAGTTACTTGATCGTATGAAGGATTTAGTGAAGTCCGCTGACATTATTACGCCAAATATTACAGAGTGTTGCTTGCTTACAGGGTTGTCGTATGAGAAGCTACAGAGCTATCAAAATGAGTCAGATTATATTCAGGTGCTAGAGGAGGCGGGCCATCAGCTACAGCATGAAACAGGGGCGAACGTCATAATTACTGGTTTGAATCCGCCGTCAGCAGATGCGAACAAACGCTATGTAGGCAATATGTATGTCGATGCAAATCGCTCATTTTATAGTATCCGTGACTATAATGGCGAGAGTTATTCGGGAACTGGTGATTTGTTTGCATCGGTCATAATGGGTGGAATGATGCGTGGACAGGACATAGTGGAGTCCATGAAGCTTGCGGAGGCGTTTTTAGCCGCTGCGATAGAAGCTACGACAAAAGAGCAAATTCCGAACGAGGCAGGCGTGAATTTCGAACAATTTTTGCGAATGTTGCTTTAGGTGGTTGACAGTTAACTGGAAATTGCGACCGATGTTCGGAGTCGTTTCTAAATTGAAAGTGTGACTGTCATCTATCATGACCTACAATATGGTTTAACAATACGTACAAGAGCAGTATACTTCCTTTGGAATAGGGAGGTATACTGCTTTTTGCGTAATAAAGAGCTTTATTCCACACATCATTAATTTAAAGTATCCGGTTCTGAAACTATTCGAAATTCAACGAGAACCTGCTACCCATTATCGCTAAGCCTTAGGTCTTAGAAAAGGATAATACTAAGGTTCAATGTGGAATATATTCCTATTTTATACAATAGAGATGCAACTAAAACGATGGAAGGGAGCATATACTTTCAAGTCTGATTTTTTGAATTACTTTAGTTTTTAGGAGGAGACTTTTTATGTCGATATTTACCAAATGGTCTTTTGGTAACAGGGCCGCTGTAGCTGCATTAACCATTTTAATAATAGTGATAGGCGTCGTCAGTTATTTTAGACTACCTATGGAGTTTTTACCATCTGCCGATAATCCGCAAGTCACTATTATTTCCATGGGTCAGGGAACTGACTCCAAAACAATGGAATCCGAAGTAACCATCCCGATTGAAAGAGCAATTACGGGATTAAATGGTAAAACCTCAGTCTACTCTACAACTGGAGATGGATTTTCAAAAGTGGATCTGTTCTTCGAGGCAGGAACTGATATGAAACAAGCCAAACAGGACGTACAAGAAGCGTTAAGTAATGTAGCTTTGCCTCTCTATCTCTCCAAGCCGACAATCTCACAGCTAAATACTTCTATGATTCCAATTGCTAACATTGCCGTCAGCTTTAATGAAGGTTTGACTACCGAAAATCTGGATTTTGCACGTGAAAAACTTCCATCTCTCTATCAAGAAATTAAAGGGGTTTCCAAAGTAGATGTCTATGGGATTACAGATTCCATCATTTCAGTCAAGATTGATGATGGAAAATTAGCTGAAAATCAGATTTCTCTTCAATCGGTTATGGGGATTCTCCAAGGTCAAAATACTGCTGTAGCTGTCGGTGAAAAGATGATCGATGGAAAAACAAGTAATATTAAAGTAATAGGTGATTTAACAAGCATCGAAAAATTGAAAGGTTTAACGATTACACCTGATTTAACGCTTGCGGATATTGCAACGGTTGAAGAAACAAAAGATGCGAATTTCATTAGCCGTTTCAACGGTAAGGATAGCTTAGATATTAGCATCACAAAGGATAGTCAATCCAATGCAGTGACTATTAGCAAAGAAATTGAAAAAGTAACAAAGGAAATCAATGAAAAGTATAATCAGCAAGAATCTGTTATTTATATATCCTCTGCTGATTTGGTAGAAAATTCTGTTCATACGATGATAAAAGAAGTACTCCTTGGCGCACTGTTTGCAGCGATTGTCATTATGCTCTTCCTACGAAATATCCGTTCTACCTTTATTACCATTGTATCGATTCCTTTATCCCTTTGCTTCACACTATTTCTACTGTCATGGTCTGGGGTGACATTGAATATTTTAACACTTGGCGGTGTCGCTGTTGCAGTTGGGCGTCTAGTTGACGACAGTATTGTCGTCATCGAAAATATTTTCCGCAAAATGCAAACAGAGAAATTCTCCGTCCAAATGATTATTGGTGCAACGAAACAAGTAGGAGTCGCTATTACTGCTTCTACATTAACAACAGTAGCCGTATTCTTACCGATGAGCTTATTAAATGGGGGCCTTCAAGAATTCCTTTTACCATTCGCTTTAACGGTTACCTATTCTTTGCTCGCATCTCTGCTCGTCGCTTTGACGGTTGTTCCGTTAATGAGTGCGGGATTATTGAAGAATACAAAGTTGCCTGAACATAAGCCTGCCGTTCGTTTTCCAAAAATGGTTACATGGTCCTTAAACCATAAATGGATTGTCTTCTCGATTTCCATCTTCCTTTTCATCGGATCCATCGCTACTTACTTTGTCATCCCAAAAGGTGCAGTTGATAGCTCCTCTGCAGACTATGTCTTGACCACGCTAAGTTACCCGAATGATACATCACTTGAAAAAGTAAAGGAAAAAACAATGGAACTGGAGTCATCTATTCAAAAAATGGATGAAGTAAAACATGTTTTTTCACAGGTAGGTTCTCCAGCTGAAGCGGCACAATATGGCTGGGTTGGATCACCGACTGAAGCAACGTTCAGTATTTTATTAGAAGATAAAAATGATACAGAACACATCGTAAAAGAAATGGAAAAGAAAAAAGATCAATATCCTGATGCCCTCTTAGAAGTAACTACCTCTTCCTTTATGATGGGAGGAGCAAGTACGAATATTATCATTGATGTAGTAGGTGATAATTTAGCAGACTTAGAAGATGTGGCAACTACTATAAAAGAAAAAGTACAGATCCTTGAAGGCGTAGAGGAAGTTACGACCAATCAAGATGAAAAGAAAACAGTATACTCCCTCGTTGTAGACCCAACAAAAGGAAACACCGAACAAATTGCACAACAGTTAGGAGTGATGTTAAATAAGACACCAATTGGAACGATTAGTTTAGATGATAAACAAAAAACTGTATTTCTAGAACCTCTCCTAGATACAAAAACACCTGAAGACATAGAAAATATACCAGTCATGACTGATACGGGTCTTGTCCCTGTATCATCCATTGCTAAGTTACAAAGTGAAGAGCGTTCAACTAACCAGTTCCATAAAGATGGGGATGCCTACCTCCGAGTAACAGCTTCAGTTGATCCAGCCAAGCTATCGGAAATTTCGAAGGCAGTAAATCTAGAAATTTCCGGCGATAACAATGACAAAAAAGGCATAGATCTTCCGGAGAATGTCGATGTTCTAGTTGGAGGATCAAGTAGCCAACAAGCAGATGATTTTACAGATTTATTTCTCATTATGCTTGTTTCCATCGGGATTGTATTTTTAATAATGGTTATCACATTTAAGTCAATCAAAGCGCCAATCGCTATTCTTTGCTCTCTACCACTAGCTGCAATAGGAGCCATTTTAGGAATTCTTATCAGTGGAATACCAGTTGATATCACGGCACTTCTAGGAGCATTAATGCTAATTGGTATCGTCGTAACAAATGCGATTGTACTTTTAGACCGAGTAAAACAAAATGAACAAAAAATGATTATTCGTGATGCGCTTGTTGAAGCAACCGCAACAAGGATGAGACCGATTTTCATGACCGCGATTGCAACTATCTGTGCGATGCTTCCACTTTTAGTGAAACAGGCAGAAACAGGAAGTTTAGTATCACAAAGTCTCGCGATTGTTGTTATCGGTGGATTAGCCATGGCGACCCTGCTAACTCTGATTGTTATCCCTTGTATATATGAATTGCTTTATTTTAGAAAGTCTAAGAAACAGCGAATTAGTCAGGCTGCTGAACAAGATATTTCCATATAATAAAAAACCAGACCTTAGCTTAAACGCTATTGGTCTGTTTGTTATTGTTCGTTCTTGCTTCTTATTATTCAGCGTATACAATACAATTGTATAATACAAAATAAATCAATACCTTTGCGTTTTCTACATATCTGAAATAGTAAGGAGACATGCTAAAAATGAATCAATCAAAGTCCGTTTTGGGTATTTCTCTACCACTTCCAAATGGAACAATCATTAAGAATAGAATTTTTAAATCTGCCATGAGTGAAGCGTTGGGAACGGTTTATCAAAATCCAACTGAATCATTGGTTACTTTATATAAAACCTGGGCTGAGGGGGGTGCGGGTATTGTCATGACAGGTAACGTTATGATAGATCGAAATGCTTTAGGAGAGCCGAATAACGTTGCTTTGGAAGATGAACGTGATTTAAAGATGTTAATGAAGTGGGCGAAAGCGGGAACTGAAAATGGGACTCACCTTTGGATGCAGCTTAATCATCCAGGGAAGCAGTCACCAAAAATGATTTCAAAAGAACCTGTAGCACCAAGTGCAGTTCCTCTTACAGGAGGTTTAAAACGATTCTTTAACCAACCACGTGCTCTTCAGGTGTCTGAAATTGAAGACTTGATTAACCGATTTGGAGAAGCAGCAAGAATTGCGAAAAAAGCAGGCTTTACAGGTGTTCAAATCCATGCAGCACACGGATACCTTTTCAACCAGTTTTTATCCCCTTACCACAATCAGCGAACAGATGAATGGGGAGGAACCTTAGCAAATCGAATGAGGTTTTTGGAAGAATCGTATAAAGAAATCCGGAAACAAGTCGGGAGATCATTTCCAATCGGTATTAAACTTAACTCAGCTGATTTTCAAAAGGGTGGATTCACTGAAGACGAGTCCATGGAAGTTCTTCAGAAAATGTCCGAATTAGGGATTGATCTCATTGAAATTTCTGGGGGGAATTACGAGAATCCGATAATGATGGGTGTAGATGTAAAAGAAACTACAAAAAAAAGAGAAGCGTATTTTATAGACTATGCAAAAAAGGCTCAGGCATTAATCACTACTCCAATAGTAGTCACAGGCGGCTTTCGTACTCAAAAAGGCATGGAAGAAGCTATTGCGAACGGAGAAATTGATATGGTTGGAATTGCAAGACCTTTTGCCTTAGTGCCGGACTTGGCAAATAGAATCTTTAATGGCAGTTATGAAACCGTTCATGCAAAACCAATCCGAACGGGGATTAAACGAATAGACAAGAGTGCTTCCTTGTTAGAAATTGGTTGGTATGAACAGCAGTTAGCAAGAATGGGGAAATCTAAATCTCCAAACCCTGACCATAATGTCTGGATATCTTTAATACAAAATCTTCTAGGGAATGGTCGTAGTGTCTTCTTTAGAAGAAGAGCATAGACGATACCGTTATGGTGTGTAGTTCTTTATTTTTTTGTATAATTATTCAAAAGTGTAAGTAGTTCGTCTTTGTATCTGATACCCCTTTTTAGAGCAGGACCATTTGCTGTTTTAACATATATCTGTTATTCTAAGAAAGAGTTATTTTTGTTCGTTTTCAGATTGAGAAAAGATTTTGTTTTTCGTCTAAGTATTTGAGCAAGGGTAGTAACACATTGTGTGGATATCCGCACTAGGAGGCAACAATTATGGAACAAGGTACAGTTAAGTGGTTTAATGCAGAAAAAGGTTTTGGATTCATCGAGCGTGAAGCAGGAGAGGACGTATTCGTACATTTCTCAGCAATCCAAAGTGAAGGTTTCAAATCTTTAGACGAAGGTCAAAGTGTAACGTTTGAAATTGAACAAGGACAACGTGGCCTACAAGCTACAAACGTTCAAAAAGCTTAATAATAACTAGAAAAAGACCCTACAAGTAGGGTCTTTTTCTATTTGCTTAAATTAATTTTAGGTACCCTGCGCGCGGAACTATTCTGTAACAACAATGCAATACTATAATAATACAGATTAAATCAATAACTATGCGGTTAGTCTTTACTTTCAGTGTAATTGCTTAAAAATGAGAATTGTTCGTCTTTGTGTCTGGCACAGATGCCTCTTTTACTACTTTAAACGATTAATCCACTTTCTTACTCGAATTTTGAATAATCTCCGTAATATAATCCATCGTGATTTCCGAAACCTTTTCCACTTCATGAATCGTCCGGTTATTTAATAGATTTGTGAGCATACCTTGCCAAATAAGAATCGTCATCTCATTGACCTTATCAATGTCCACTTCATCGATAAAGCCCTCATTTGCAGCGATTTCCAAAATGGACCGACCTCGTTTTGACACGTTACGTTCAAATAGAATGTGTTTAAGCTCTTCTGGAAAACTGATCAGATCAGTTGGATAAATTTCATAGTAATCTGCCAAGAGCTTCTCAGGAGGATTACCTAAATCCATGATAAATACAGCATGAAAGATTTGTGGCTGTAGGAAGGAGTGCTTACAAAAGCATTCCCATGAGAGTATGTATTTTTCTAACGGATTTTCCCCTTTTTCAATAGCGTTCTGCACGTCATTTGTATATGTTTTCAAAAACTTCATGGAAGCGAAAAATATTAAATGTGAAATCTCCGTAAAATAATTGTAAATGGTCGCACTATTATAGCCCGCTCGATCGGCTACTTTTCGGATTGTGACATTTTCAATCCCTTCTTCTTCAATTATTTCCGCTGTCGCATCAACAAAGTATTTCCACATCCGGCTTCTTTGAATCTTCTTATTCTCCATTTATGAACACCCCTATATTCTGCATAGTACCATTAGATTGACATTAGTATGCCCATTATACAATATCTACTAAAAAAATAGTTGTTAATTAGATTGTTCTATGTTTTTCAATGTGTTAATATAATCAGTATAAATTTATAATCATGATTATTTAAACTAGTCTGGTTTTAAAATACTCATGAATACTAAGTTTTTATTTACTCGCGTGAAAAAGCAGTTTCATCCTTACTGTGGGAATTGGTGGAGGGAACGAGATAATATGGAAATCCGATTATCCGGAAATGCTGGATAGGTTCAACAAACAATCAATGGCGTTATGGGAAACCGCACTGATTGAAATAGTCTTTAAACGGATAGGTATGAATTGAGAGATGGGAGAAATATAGTGAATTATTTCCATTACGCTCGCTATTCGTGTCTTAAATGAAAACGTTACCACGTAGAGAAATTAGCTGCAAATCATGGTTTTTAACAATACGAATTTGAAAAAGGGGATTGGAAGTATGGGGAAAGTTAGAATTGATCCATTTGTATTCTGGACATCAATCGTCGTTATCTTTGCGGCAACTGTGTTATTAGTGTTAAACCGAGGAACAGCGGAACCGTATTTGGATAAGCTAATGACTTCCATTACCTATCAAATGGACTGGGCATTTCAGTTTTTAACAATCGGATTATTTATATTACTGATTTATTTAGCCTTTAGCCGTTTTGGGAAAATTAAGTTGGGTGAAGGCAAGCCCGAATTCTCCACATTCAGCTGGGGGACAATGTTGTTCACAGCAGGCATGGGGACAAGTATTATGTATTGGTCAATGTTGGAACCGATTTATTATTTCATGGGACCACCTTTCGGAATTGAGCCCGAAAGTAATGAAGCAGCAGAGTGGGCATTGACGTATGGCTTATTCCATTGGGGAATATCGGCATGGTCACTTTATGCTTTCCCGACAGTTGTCATTGCTTACTCGTATTTTGTAAAGAAACGTCCTTCGTTAAAAATGAGTACTGCACTTAGTGGGGTTCTCGGCAAATATTCAGATGGCAAGATTGCAAAATTAATTGATGTGCTGGTTATTTGGAGTTTGGTCGGAGGTCTTGGGACTTCTCTTGGACTTGGTGTTCCAATGGTTTCGGCAGTTGTCGCTAGCATTTTTGGGCTAGATAAATCACTGATGCTCGATACAATTATAGTAATCAGCATTACAGTCATCTACTCTGCCAGTGCGTATATGGGACTGCATAAAGGAATTAAGCGATTGAGCGACATAAACGTCTTCCTTGCATTGGCTCTTGCGGTTTTCGTTTTCATTGCAGGACCGACTTTGTTCATATTGACGTATTTTACCAACAGTTTCGGAATGATGATCCAGAACTTTGCGATGTTGAGTTTTTATACAGATCCAATTAACAAAAGTGGATTCCCACAAGCTTGGACAGTCTTCTATTGGGCTTGGTTTGCTGCCACGGCTCCATTCATGGGCTTGTTTGTTGCACGGATTTCCAAAGGACGCACGATTCGCCAACTCATTACACATATGCTGTTATGGGGGTCAATCGGAGGGTGGACTTATTTTGCGGTCTTCGGTGGATACACGATGAATTTACAATTAGATAACATTCTTCCGGTAAAAGATATTCTAACCGATAGCGGTGGTCCAGCGACAGTTGTTGAAATCTTGAAGTCATTGCCACTTAGCTACATTGTGTTACCGTTCTTTGTTGTGTTGGCGATTATCTTTCTATCGACCTCACTCGATTCTGCGACCTATATTCTTGCGGCAATTGCAACGAAGGAAATAAAGGATGGGCAAGAACCAGCAAGATGGCATCGTATGGTCTGGGGTGCGATACTGGCAGTCCTATCGGTAACCTTACTACTTGTAGGAGGATTACGTGTCATTCAAACTTCTGCCGTCGTTGTATCCGTACCGATATTAATCATTTATTTATTGTTAATTGTTTCGTTCTTCAAATGGTTAAAGCAGGATTTTCCGAATAAGTAAATCTAGTTTAACTAAGGAAAACTTCATTCGCATGCTAGGTTTTTAAATTATTAATTGGAGGTAATTATATGGTTTTCAATGTACGTGAATCGAACCGGTCAATTAAAACAAAATTTCCGAGAGAGGTTAAGGAAATTGAACATATCTGGATTCCGTTGTCAGACGGGACACGTCTATCTGCACGCATCTGGTTACCTGTGGACGCAGAACAACAGCCGGTTCCCGCTATTTTGGAATACCTTCCTTATCGTAAAAATGATTTTACAGCGCTAAGGGATTCGATTCGTCACCCGTACTTTGCGGGTCACGGCTATGCGAGCATTCGTGTGGACATGCGTGGATGTGGCGATTCAGATGGGATTTTATATGACGAATATTTAAAGCAAGAGCAGGACGATGGACTGGAAGTACTATCATGGATTGAGAAACAACCATGGTTTACAGGCGGAGTGGGTATGATTGGAAAATCGTGGGGCGGCTTTAATGGCCTGCAGATGGCGGCACGTCGCCATCCCGCGCTGAAAACAATCATTACACTTTGTTCGACAGATGATCGTTACGCTGATGATGTTCACTATAAAGGCGGTGCACTTCTTGCATCGGACATGCTTTGGTGGAGTTCTACGATGCTTGCCTACAATGCGCGACCTGCAGATCCCGACGTTGTAGGGGATGCATGGAGAAATAGTTGGTTGGAACGTTTAGAGAAAACACCGCCATTCGTAGAAGAATGGATGAGACACCAGCGTCGCGACGAGTACTGGAAGCAGGGTTCCATCTGTGAAAATTATGATGATATCGACATTCCTGTCTATGCGGTAGGAGGATGGGCAGATGGCTATACCAATGCCATCCCTCGTTTACTTGAAGGATTGAAAGGCCCTCGCAAAGGGTTGATCGGTCCATGGGCGCATGAATATCCTGAAGTCGCGGTTCCTGGTCCACAAATCGGCTTTTTACAAGAATGCGTACGCTGGTGGGATCATTGGTTAAAAGGCGTTGATACAGGCATCATGGAAGAACCGATGCTACGTGCATGGGTCCAGGATAGCGTACCGCCTAAAACGGATTACACGATTAGACCAGGTCATTGGGTTGCTGAAAATGAGTGGCCACCCAAGGCGCAAGAACAAAAATCCTATTATCTGAACAAACAACAGCTTTCTGATAAACCGGTTGCGGAACAAGCAATCACTGTTTCAAGTGTTCAGCATCATGGACTCTATTCCGGTGTGTTCTGTCCATTTGGACAACCAGGAGACCTACCTGCAGATCAGCGAATTGAAAATGGTCTTTCTGTAGTCTTCACATCTGACCCGGTAAATGAAGCGATTGAAATTCTTGGTTTTGCCGAGTTTACAGTTGAAGTAGCATCTGACCAGCCAAATGCATTACTAACAGTTCGTCTGAATGACGTAGCACCAGACGGTTCTTCGACACGCGTGACGTGGGGCGTGTTGAACTTGACACACCGAAATAGCCATGAACACCCTGAACACTTGGAACCGGGTAAAAAATATACGGTAACGTTACGTATGAATGCAATCGGACACAATTTACCTGTAGGACATTGTTGGCAATTAGCGGTATCGCCAACATACTGGCCACATGCTTGGCCATCTCCAGAGCCAGTGACATTGACTGTCTTTGCAAATGAAAAAACGCTTCTCACGTTGCCAATCAGACAACCTAAAGCAATCGATCAGGAATTACAACCGTTCGAACACCCAGAAACCGCGGCTGTTATGGAACGTGTGATTCTACGTGAAGCAAACCGGACTAGGGAAATTCGCCATAATACAATTACAGACGTTTGGACGCTTGATGACTTTTCTGATGAAGGGGCAAGAATGCTTCCTAGTAACGGAATCGAATATGGCAGCACAAATCGCAACGTCTATTCCATTGCAGGAGAGGATCCACAAACTGCCAAAGTTCAATGTGATTGGACGCTAACTGTTGGACGTGGTGAATGGCAAACGAGTCTGGAAAGCACCAGTATCATGACAGCAGACGATGAGCAGTTCTATGTCACGAATGAGCTGATTGCTTATGAAGGTGAGGCTGAAGTATTTAACAAAACATGGAGAATAGCGGTGCCTAGGGATTTTGTTTAACTTCATTTAGCAAATCTTTTTTACTGTAAGCGAGGCGCCACTTACAGAAGTCTCCCACTTCTATAAGTGGCGAGATGAATGCGAACGAAGCCTACAATTCAGCCTCCATGCTGAATTGTGGATTTCAGACTAAGAACGCCGTGTCCTGCGGTTATAAGAAAGGATGCAGTTCAATCCTTGCCTGTTGCATACCTGCGTCCTGCAGGCACAAGCTCAATTCAAAATCTTGACGCAATCACACCGAGGCGTGATTGATTTAATTTTCCTCCTTGTACAGATAGTGTTTCTATTAATGGAAGCCTGTTTGTCACAAGGAGTTTTTAGTGGGCTGACGTTTATATACCTATGACTTGTTTTTAAAGAAACGGTCGTAGTTGATATATAGATTGCCTCCGGATCCGTTCCGGCGCAAAAGGGAGACTCCTACTTTATGGCATCTTCGCTCAATTTTTATATGTAATCCTATGTTCAATATAATTGGATTGTTACACTCTTTTTGATAATCATAATTACTAAATTGGGTGTGGTAACTAGTATAAATTTTGAGAGGTGATTTAAGCATGATTGTTCAAAAGAGACTGGAACAGTTTAGAAAGTATATGGATGATAACCAGATTAGCTTGGGTTTAATTTGGGAGCCAGATAATCAGTTTTACCTATCAGGTTTCCGTGCTATTTCCTATTCTCGTCCGATTGTGACACTCATTGACAGCGAGAAGACAGTGTTAATCATACCAGGACTTGAAGAAGTCCATGCGGCGGAGAAAGCGAAAGTAGATGCAATGTATGTCTACTATGAACAATTTGGGCTTAGGGATAAGGAATTATCCTATATGGTTCATTTAACGAAACTTATTCAACAAATTCCCGCTGGTAGCTACATCGGCGTTGAGTTGGATAGTCTTCCTTCGAGCGTGTTTATGTACCTAGCTCAACTAGGTTTTACTGTTGTGGATGTAGGCAAGAAGATTACTGAAATGAGAACGATTAAAGATGCGCATGAAATTGAGTTGCTAAAAATAGCGGGTCGTTTGTCAGATCTAGCGATTGCAGAATCATTGAAACATGCACGGCTAGGCATTAGTGAACTTGAATTTGATACGTACGGTGATAGGATTTTACTTGAGATTGCATCAATTGAGTATCCTGACGAACTGATCGGATATGAAGACTGGACATGCTCTGGGATTCGACGCAGCGAAATGCCTCACTTATATTCGAGTACACGTAAGTTTGAAGAAGGTGACGGTGTTGTTCACAGCCGGCAAGTATGGTTCAACGGCTATCGAGCCGAGAATGAGCGAACGTTCTTCGTTGGAAAGCCAACCGAAAAGCAAAAGGATTTATTAAAGCTTGCAACTGAGGCACAACGAGTGGGTATGGAACTTATACGTCCTGGTATTATGGCGAAGGAAGTTGATATTGCTGCCTACGAAGTGTTTAAAAAAGCGGGTTATGGTGAATTTGTCAATCACCGAATTGGACATGGACTCGGACTTTCCGAACATGAAGAGCCGTACTTGAGGTTCGACAATGACCTCATTCTCCAAGAAGGAATGGTGTATACAATAGAGCCAGGCATCTATGTACCCGGAGTTGGTGGATTCAGGCATTCAGATACAGTTATTTTAACAAAGAGTGGCAGTTTCGCGATTACACAGCATCCGAAAACGAATGAATAGATGACATTTCAAGTAATTATTAGGTAAAGACCTGAGGGGGATCCCATGACAGCTATACTATTTATCATCATCGCCATTAATATCGTTTATGTTTCCTTATTCACGTTGCGCGTCATCCTAGTCATTAAAGGGTACCGAATGGCGGCATCGATTCTATCGACGGGCGAAGTGTTTGTGTACCTGATGGGATTGACAATTGTTCTGGACAATTTAGATAATCCCATCAATATTGCAGCGTATTGTATAGGCTGGGGAATGGGTGTCTTCCTCGGAAGTAAGATTGAAGAGCGCTTGGCACTCGGTTATATCGTCTTTGACGTTGTCGTTGATTCACTTGAGATTGAAATTCCCATGAAAATCCGGGAACAAGGGTATGGTGTAACTTCTTGGGTTGCAGATGGAAAAGATGGTAAACGACTCGTTATGAAAGTGTTAGCGAAACGAAATTACGAACAGAAATTAAGAAAACTTGTCCTCTCATATGCGCCTAAAGCTTTTATCATCTCCTATGAACCGAACAAGTTCAACGGCGGATTTTTGCTTAAAAACCTTAACTCAGGACGAAATTAATCTGAAGAAAATGTTGAATATGAATACCGATAAAAAGAGAGTGAGGGGTATGAGAATGGCTTTATTAAAAGATTTATTTATTGGGTTATCCCAAAACCAACTACTAAATACTGCAGCTAAAAAGTACGGTTTGAAATTAGGCGCACAACATGTTGTCGCAGGGACGAATGTCGCTGAAACGATTGAAAGTATAAAAGAACTGAATGCGCAAGGGATTTCTTGTACGGTCGATAATTTAGGCGAATTCGTTTTTGAAAAAGAGGAAGCCACCGAAGCAAAAGGACAAATTCTTGAGGTGATCGAAGGAATCCATACACATAAAGTGGATGCACATATCTCATTAAAACCGTCTCAACTTGGTCTGGATATCGACTATGATTTCTGTTTGGAAAATTTAAAGGAAATCGTGAGTAAAGCGAGCGCTTATGATATTTTCATCAACTTTGACATGGAGGATTACAACCGTCTACAATCATCGTTTGATTTATTAGAAACGCTATCTGAGGAGTATTCTAATATAGGAACAGTGATTCAAGCTTATTTCTTCCGAGCAGTAGATGACATCCAAAAATATAAAAACTACCGCTTACGGATTGTGAAAGGTGCATACAAAGAGTCAGAAGAAGTTGCCTATCAAAATAAGAAAGAAATTGATGATAACTATATTAAGCTCATCGAATGGCATCTGTTAAACGGTAAATTCACTTCAATTGCGACACATGACCATGTAGTCATTAACCATGTGAAAAAGTTTGTGAAAACGAACAACATCTCAAATGACAAGTTCGAATTCCAAATGTTGTACGGCTTTAGAACAGATATGCAGCTTCAATTGTCGAGTGAAGGCTATAATTTCTGTACATACGTTCCTTTTGGTAGTGACTGGTATGGCTATTTCATGAGGCGTCTTGCGGAACGTCCACAGAATTTAAATCTCGTTGTTAAACAAATGTTTAATAAGAAAACGAATAAGGTTATTTGTCTATCGGCAGGGGCATTTTTGCTGGGTAGAGCGTCTAAAAGGAAATAAATTTTCCATAATACGAATAGCAATCCCGATTCAAATGAGGCTATCATTTGAACCGGGCGTTTTGTGTGAATAAAAACTATGCACCTACACGGGGAGCTATTTAGTAAATGCAACTCAATTCTCTAATACAAAGTAAATCAATACCTAGGCGATTTTTCTTTACTTTCGTATAATTACTTTAATATATGAATTGTTTGTTCTTTGTCTGACACAGATACTTCATTTAAATTGTCACAAGACTTACTACTTGTCGCCAGCACAAATAGCAATGGGGAAATATTTTTAAAAAAGAAGGGTAAAATAGCCTAATCCCTCCTTCTTTCATGTTTTCAGTGGTCTGAAGGCTAACATTGGAATATAACAATGTACTATATTAGAATGACTAAAGGAGTGATGTATACATGAAGAAATTTATTAATGCGAATATATATGGGGATCCAGAATCCCATGAATTTTTAGTGGAAAACGGTCAGTTTAAAGCAATCGGTAATAATTTAAACAACGCAGATGAAGTGATTGATCTAAAAGGCTGTTTGGTGTTGCCACCCTATGTTGACCCTCATTTACACTTAGATTATATCTTTTCAGGGCTAGGAGAAGGAAATGCGAATGTATCAGGTACGTTATTTGAAGGTATACAGCGTTGGAGTGATAATAAGAAATCATTGACTGAAGAAATGGTGCGTGGACGTGCGATTAAAGGAATTCAAAAAGAATTGAGTAAAGGGGTTCAGTTCATTCGTACGCATGTGGATATTACTGATCCTAATTTAACCGGGATGAAAGCTTTAATTAAACTACGCGAAGAATTGAAAGATATCGTTACATTACAACTTGTAGCATTTCCTCAAGAAGGGTTCTTTAGATATAAAGGTGCAGAACGTTTAATGGAAGAAGCACTTAAAATGGGTGCTGACGTAGCGGGAGGAATCCCACACTTTGAAATTTCATATGAACATGGCGTTGAATCATTGAAACGTATTGTCAATATGGCAATAAAATATAACGTGATGATTGATATTCACTGTGATGAAAACGATGATCCAAATAGTCGGTTTTTAGAAGTGTTAAATGCGTTTGTTATGGAAAAAAACTATGGTAAATACACAACAGCAAGTCATACATGTAGCTTTGGTTCAGTAGATAACAGTTATGCCAATAAAATGTTAGGTTTATTTAAAGAATCACAAATTAATTTTATTTCTTGTCCAACTGAAAACGCGCATCTACAAGGACGTGGCGACAGTTATCCTAAACGCCGTGGTTTAACACGAGTAAAAGAGTTATTAAATAATGGGAATAATGTTGCATTTGCTCAAGATTCCATTGCGGATTACTGGTATCCATTAGGCAATGGAAATATGATGAACATTTTAGACAATGGTATCCATTTAGCACATTATACACACATTGATGAAATCAATAAGGCGTTCAACCTAATCACATACCACGGTGCAAACCTTATGAGAGTAAACGATGAGTATGGCATTGAAGTGGGAAAACCAGCTAACTTTATCGTTTTAGATGCACAAGATTCTTATGAAGCAATTCGTGAGCGTGCAGAAGTAATTGCATCAATTAGGAATGGTAAATATCTGTTTAAACGTGAACCACGAAAAAATGAAATAGAAATAGATTTCTTAAAACAATAATAAGATTCCTTCATCATCCCTAAAGAGTTCAGTCTCCTCGACACAAAATTGAGGGGATTTTTTTATTTGGTAAGCTTCGAATTAATAGTAAATAGTTCATTTTTCTATGGCGGAATAGCATTACTGTCAATCAACGAAATTTACAGCTTCAGGATCAAATCTGGTGTAATGATACGCCCAACAATCACATCGCTTCGTTGCGATTTCATGACCGTTCACACAAACTCGGTTTGGGCCGTCACAACCATCCAGGCCGCAACATCCATTCAAACGACTTTGATTCTCGTGGTATTGGCAATTTATCACATCATTATTGTTCAGATTGATTCCCACTTCTCTCCATTTTGGAAAAAGCTTTTTGGAATTTCAATAAAACCCATTCGGTACATAGTCTTTTTAAAACTCAGTCACTACTTTCTTTTTATTACAAATAAATCAATGAGATGAATAGTGTCACGCGATTGATATCTCCTGCACACAATTCTGTAACGGCTATGATATCTGCGGGTGTTATGCTAATGCAGGTTAGTGAAAGGGAGGAAATTCATCACATGAAAAAACACATCATTGCACTAGCGGCACTAGCAACATTATCAGTAGGGGCGGCGGGTCAAGCATCTGCATCTAGCGTCCATACGGTAGAATCGGGAGAGACATTATGGTCTATTTCACAAGAGGCTAATGTAAGCGTAGAAGAATTACAAACTTTGAACGGATTAAATTCTACTCGTATCTATCCGTCACAAAAACTAAAAGTGGAAGATAAGATGGAAGTACACGTAGTTGTGAAAGGTGATACTCTTTTCGAAATTGCGAAAAATAACAACCTTTCAGTGGATGAATTAAAGAATAAGAATGGTATTTCAAGTGATATCATCCGCCCAGGAGAAAAATTAGTAGTAGAAGGGTCAAAAACAGCTTCAGCAAATTCATCTACTAACAATGTTACAAAGAAAGCTGTTGCTTCAGCAACTAATGAAATGACAGTTACAGCAACAGCGTATACCGCTTATTGTGAAGGATGCTCGGGTGTAACGGCATCGGGTATTGACTTGCGTTCAAATCCTGACAAAAAGGTCATTGCGGTTGACCCTACAATAATCCCGCTAGGAACACGCGTGTGGGTTGAAGGGTACGGAGAAGCCATCGCGGGAGATACTGGCAGTTCTATTAAGGGGAAAAGAATTGATGTCTTTATGGAAAATGAGCAAGACGCACTAAATTGGGGACGTAAAACGGTTACGATTAAAGTTCTAGATTGATACTATTACCGATTACTGGTAGTTAGAAGTTTTACTGAAATTGTAAAGAAAAGAATGCAACTCAGCCTTGTACGTAAAAAGGGCTGAGTTTTTTGCGTATCTTCAAATACCTGCGGGCGATGGGCTAAACAAATGACAAACGGACTTATTTATCAAGAAATACAAAAGCTAATTCAAATGAGGGATTAACCTATGAAGTATCCTCATCTTTGCGTGCAGTCGCCGGCTTCAGCATAGATTCTCCCATCCCTAAAAAACTTTTGAAACTTTTTCTGAAAACCTACGTCTGTACGTTGCTTAATAGACGGTGGAGGTAAAGGGATGAGGAAGATTTCCAGTAAATTGTCGTTTGTTGTTTGCTTGATTGTATTTATAATGAGTATTGGTGCGATATGGATTTTGGTTGAATCGCAAGGAAGAGTGTTTGCGCAGGGTAAGGAAGCGGAGCGGTTTGTCACGAAGCGGGTATTTGAACGGGTGTTGACAGTGCAGGAACGTCAGCCGATTTACATGAAAGGGGCGGCCTTGACGCAGATTGGCGAGTTGGAGGCGGATCAGCCCGTTGCTATCACAGGTGAGGATGAGGCATATTATGAGCTTCGATTGGGAAATATGACAGCCTTTGTCCGTAAGGGACAGGCGACGGTTGAAAAAAAGAAGCTTTCGACAGTTGTACATACGGAGCGGTTGGCTGCGGTTCATACGCTGCAAAAAACGGCAGTTTACGAGGATGCTGATTTGCAGAGCAGCGTTATACTGGAGTTGGAAGAAGGGTTTCGCTATCCGATTGTACGGGAGGAAGAGGATTGGTATATCCTTACAATAGGAGAGCGACCGGGATATATTTCTAAGCAGTCCGTTGCAATGGATACGGGTCTACCGGTGCTTGTGTACCATCAGGTTTTGCCTCGCGAGTCGATGAGAACGATGGATAGTACGATTTCCTTGGAAGTATTTGAGCAGCAGATGGGGTACTTGGCGGATCATCATTTCGAGACGCTGACGGCACATCAGCTGTATGATTATTTGGAAGGGCGCCTTATTGTACCGAGCAAAGCAGTGCTCATTACATTCGACGACGGGTTATTGTCAACGAAGGAGTATGCATATCCCGTTTTGAAGCAATACGGGTTTCGTGCGCTTCAGCACATTATTTCCTCACGTACGGATCGGGCGCAGGGAGCGCAGCTGTTTGATGCGGAAGGTCCGCTGCAGTTTTTTACTGCTGCAGATTTAGAAGAGCTGGCGGATGTTTTCCAGTTCGAAGCACATACATATGAATTGCATTCACTTAATAAGGTTTCAGGTGAAGGTATTGCGTTAGATCGTTCAAAAGAAGAGATTCTTTTGGATTTACAGCAAAATATTGAGCAAGTGCCGGCAGCGGTTTCATTAGCCTATCCGTATGGGCATTATAATGAAGATTTCATCGCGGCGGCTAAAGAGGCAGGGGTGCTGATTGGCTTTACGACGAAAGAAGGGTATGCAAATAGGAAGACTTCAAATTATGAAGTATGCCGATATGGAATAACAGAAAAAAAGTCGTTTGAGCAATTTGTTGCGTATGTGGAGGGGGATATGACGTGGCCGTAGAAGAGGGCGAGGGTTTGTAAATGAGTACTATTGATCAAATAATCGATGAGCATTCGCGTTATTTAGTGCGTATCGCTTATTTATATGTGAAGAATTGGTCGACTGCGGAGGATGTTGTACAAGAAGTATTTATTACGTATTTTCAAAAGAGTGACCAGTTTCGCAATGAGGCATCCTTGAAGACCTATTTAACGAAAATGACAGCCAATCGTGCAAAAGATTATTTGCGCTCGTGGAAGCATAAAAAAGATGTACTGTTCGATACAATCTTTGTTTCGGCAAAAGGCGCAGAAGAAGTAGTGTTGGAGCAAGAGCGGCTGGCAACACTTGAAAAAAATCTTTTCCTGCTTCCGTTAAAATACCGCGAGCCTTTAATATTATTTTATTATGACGAGCAATCTATAGCGGAAATAGCAAACTATCTGCAGCTGAATGAAAATACCGTAAAAACACGGCTGCGAAGGGCAAAGCAGCAGCTAAAGGAATTTTTTGAGGAAGAGGACAGGGAGGTAGAGAGCAATTGAGCGATTTTAAAAGTAAGCTCGATCAAATGATGGGCGATACATCGAAGCAGGAAAGGCGGATAAAGCAGCGTGTACATGAACGTGTACGGCCACCGGTTAAAAAGTTTTCTTGGCAAGTGCTATTTGTCTCTGCGGCGATACCTGTAGTTGCACTGTTTTTTATACTCACAATCGACCCTCTGAATTTTCTTTCTTCAAATAAGGGACCAGGTGTCCCATATGATCCACTGGATGACTTGGCGCAAATCTCGGCACTGCAGAAGAAGAATCAACTGTCATCAGTTGATTATGAGGAATTTGCGTCACTTCCGAATTTTGATCAAGTCGACGGTCTATATTATGTGGATAAAGAAAAATTTTCATTAACAGGGAGTTCGGATGCATTCCATACGGTCATTGAGCGCAAAGCGAATTTATTCGATGAGGTTGTCTATGAGGCGGGCGACATTGTACGCACGATGACAAATACGACTAGCCATTTACCGACATATATGGATGCCTACTACGAGGTGATTGCGGTCCCGGGAGATCGTGTCGTGCTGAAAAACGGCCAGTTGAAGATAAACGGCAAACCGTTGCCATCTGAAATTAGGGATCGTTATGAAAAACAGGGAATCGCGATTGTAGGAGGTTACGACCAGCTGTTGAATGCGCGCGAATATTTATTAGTGAACCATTTTCCAGCAAGTAAAACGGTGCAGGGGGCAGCGATTACCCCAGTGCATAAAATTTATGGAGAAGTTGTAGGCATTGCAACGGAAGAGCGTACCCATTCGATGTATATGGATTATTTATCCGGACAGCTTACTGGTGAATATACACCGGAGCAATATTTTGATTTGTATTTGTATGACGAACTGTTGGGCTTCGGCAATTTGCCGGAAACGCCTGCGTTTACACAAATTAGCCGGTTAGGTGAACTTTTTTTAGAGGCATCTTATCGGAAAACGGCTCCTGTTTCTGAGAATGAGCTTGAAATCCACTACCAATATGAGCGAGAAGGGGTAGCGGAGCGGGTGTTTACAATGAAGCAGGATGCAGGCTCAGATCGTTGGGTGATAGCAGAATAGCAAAGGAGGGGTATGGGAACCCCGCCATAATTTTTTTCGGAAAACCAGGTTGGCAGCTGTCCAGAAGAAGTAGCCGTCAACCAACCGCTCACTATATAGAGACACCAACCTGGTTTTCCATCAGCTAGTTTGAAAAACATTGGTAATAGCGAATAGTTTCTTCTATATCAAAAACTACTACTAGAATAGAAAGGAAGAATGCGAGTGAGGAAGAAACTTATTATGGTACTCGGCGCACTATTGCTCGCTTGCGGTCTGCCTTTATCCGGCACGTTTGCAGCAAGCACAGAGCGATTTTCAGACGTACCATCATCAAAACATTTTGCAGAAGCAGTCTATAATTTGGCGGAACGCAATATTATCGGAGGCTATTCGGACGGCACATTCAAACCCGGAAACTCTATCACAAGAGGACAGGCGGCCGCAATCATCGCGAAGATGATCAAGTTGGACACCTCTAAAGTGAAAGATCCAGGGTTTAAAGATGTCCCGAAAGCGAACGGCTACTACAAAGCCATTGCAGCTATGGCGGAAAAAAGCATCATCAGCGGCTATGGGGATGGACGTTATGGTCCGAACGATCCAATTACACGTGGACAGATGGCTTCGATTCTCGTTAAAGCGTTCGATTTGCCGCGTTATGACTTCACGTCGTATAAAAGTCCATTCGAAGATGTGAAACTTGGGACAGGTCATGATCAGAATATTTTGACCATCTACAGACTTGGCATTACTACAGGAAAATCTGCTGACAGGTTCAGCCCGAATGAGTCCATTACAAGAGGACAAGCGGCTAAAATGCTGAAGGCGACCGAGGAAGCGAAGGCGCCGATTGTTACGGTGCGGGCAAGCGACTACAAGTGGGAACAGTTTAAAATGTTCGATTCCAATCATAAGGATACCGGTTTGTTCCATGCAGTGGTAGGAAGCGATAAACCCAATAGCCGTACGGCGGATAAGATCCACTTAGTCCCGCTACAAGAAGGGACGGGTACATTTAGTGTCGCTTTAGTGTATTCGGGAAATCCGGATAAGAAATACTACCAAAAGTATTATGTGTATATCAAAGAAGTCGATGGCGAGCTGAAGTTGACATTGGAAGAGACCGAAGATTTTCTAACTACACCAGCTATAATCAGTGTTAAAGAACAAGTCCAGAACGTTTCGCTCTCCACGATGGATGGAAAGAAGCTGTCTGACAACGTGAAGTTCAGCAAATGTCTCTCGAACAGTCCCTCTGATTGCTACGATGCTGAAGAGGTCAATCAGGATGGCAAGTATAATAATATACGTATCGGAATCGATAAACCGGGTCGGTATATCGCCACTGTCCGTTTTGCTGATGGAGAAGAAGTACGGTATGGCATGGTGGTGGAAAGTTCCGCTCCGAGTTTTTATTTCAGCATGCGGATATTAGAGGAAAAGACGTCCGCGACATTGAATTTGGGAGCAGATGGGAAGATAGGAAGGCATGTAATACCAAAAGATGCCGAGCAGATTGCCGTGGTCACAAGAGATCCAGAAAGTAACTTGTTCCGCGCTGATGCCAAGAAAGCAGGTTCATTCTCCATTAAGTTCCCGGACAATACCGACAATTATTTCCTAGGCATCAATGTGTATGTAGAGCAATTAGGCCCTATTATGAATATTGGTATGTACAAGGATGTCTACGTGGACCACTGATGGAAGGAGTATAAATGAATTTAGGGTACCAGCATCCATCACAATTTCGAACTGTATTAGACACTGGTACCGCTTTTTATATGGAGATACCATAGTGGTTTTCCAACCACCCAACAGTATGGATTTAAGGTGCCTGTGGAATGAATCATTTCTTTCCGCAGGCACCTTGTTAAAAAATAGGAGGTTCTATCATTTTGAAAAGTAAACTGACTGCCGTATTGACGGCTCTACTGCTCATTTTCGTTGCGACTCCATTTCAAGTACAGGCTGCCACTCAGTTTTCCGACGTGGGTAAGCATTGGGCAAAAAGTGAAATCATGTATTTATCCGACCGAAATATTATCGGCGGCTATTCGGATGGCACATTCAAGCCGAATGAGCCGATCACTCGGTCGCAAGCAGCATCGATGCTCATCAAGGCATTAAAAATTCCACTGACGGAAAATACCTCCGTCGCATTCAAAGACGTATCCAAAAAATCACCGTATTATCAGATCCTGGCGACGGTGAATGAAAAAGGAATTCTCCGCGGCGACAATGGCTACATGCGTCCTGGTGAAAAAACATCTCGCGCGCAAATGGCCGCGATCCTGCGTCGCGCGTTCGACATGCCGCTCGACAAGCAAGCAACATTTATTGACGTCACACCGTCACACTGGGCCTATCAGGACATCAATGGAATCGCAAAACAGCGCGTCGCGGGCGGATCGAACGGCAAATATATGCCATCAGACTCTGTCACGCGTGCACAGTTTTCGGCATTTTTAGTCCGTGCCATGGATGATAAGATGAAACTAAGCAACTACCATTCTTATGTCAGTACAAAAGGTAAAACCGTTGAACAGGGTGGCTTTACCTATTTCACTGAGCGGGACCAAAAGTACAATTATTCTATTATCAAAGAAAATAAGGAAACCGGTAAACGCGAAGTGATTTTGAAAAGAGAGGATATACCGAAGAGCCAATGGGATTTCGGCTCGGTTATTTTCATGCATGATAATACCCGGCTCGTCCTTTATAACGATGAGCTGTATATCCCTTACTGGAGCGGCGGATTTTCCGAAGCGGATGAAGTGCCATTTGCTTACGCTGTGATGAAGATGAAGACGGATGGACAAGATTTGGTGAAAATGAAAGAGCCGAGCCTGATGAGCAATGTGTTTGTTTGGAATGATCGGATTTTCTACACAGGTAGGGGTCTACCCTACATTGGTCCGGATGATTTTGTGGACACTACGTTATCGCTTTATTCCACAGCGATGGATGGCAGCAGCGATAAGAGGAAGGAATTTACTTTTGATGCGCGCGTGACGTATGACTATTACGAGGAATCAAACAACCAACCAAACCTGTATCGGGAAGCGGGCGACGATTTCCTCTCCGTGCTGCATGACCACTCCACGATGTATTATTTCAATAAAAAAGGCGTCTTCAAGTACAGTTTACTGGATAAAAAAACAATCAAGTTGTCGAATATCCTTGGGAAACGGATGGAAGTGACGGATACGCAGTTGATTGTGACAGACACGAAAGGGAAGAAACATTCGTTGAAGAAATGATAAAAAGACTTCCCTATTTTTAGATAACTGTGCGCGAAACTATTTAGGGAATAGAATACAATTCTATAATAATGCAAAGTAAATCAACACATATGCGATTTTTCTTTAATTTTTGCATAATTACTTGCATGTGTAAATTACTCGTCTTTTTGTCTGACACAGGTACCTCTTTAATATTCGGAAAACCAGGTGTTATTTGTCCAGAAAAAGAAGCCGTCAACCAACCGCTTACTATATAAAGACACAAATCTGGTTTTCCATTCACTCAATTTTAGGTACCCGTGCGCAGAGCTATTCAGTAAAGACAACTCAATTCTATAATAATACAAAGTAAATCAATACCTATTCGGTTATTCTCGATTCTTTGTAAAATTACATGGGAATGTGAATTGTTTGTCTTTCTGTCTGACATGGGTACCTCTTTTACTATATTAATAAATTCCAGAGGAGTTGATAAAATGTTCATCCAAAAGGTAAAGTTGACTGTGGTGGCACTTGCAATTGCAGGCAGTTTGTTAGTCTCGCAGGCTAGTGCGGAAATTTCAAGCGATTTTTCGGATGTGCCGACTACCAAACATTATGCGAGTGCGGTTTATGAACTTGCAAATCGAAACATCATAAGTGGGTACGAGGATGGTACATTCAAGTCTGCCGCATCCATCACACGCGGACAGGCAGCTGCCATTATCGCGAAGCTGTTGAAGTATGATACGAAGAATGTCAAAGACCCTAAATTCAAGGATGTGGCGTCGTCTCAGTGGAGTTATGGTGCAATTGCAGCACTTGCCAATGCAGACGTTATTAATGGCTACGGGGATGGACGATTCGGACCGAATGATTCGATTACTCGGGCGCAAATGGCTTCCATTCTTGTAAAAGCTTTTGGTTTTCCTCCCTATTACTACAGTAGTAGTGAAAATCCATTCACGGATACCCAACGTTTGGCCAGTCACCAAACGACTATTAACATTCTGTACAAAATGGGGATTACATCAGGGACCACTCCAACAACATTCAGCCCCAATGCACCGATTTCAAGAGCACAGGCTGCAGTACTCATTACAAAAGCGGAGAAAGTGAAAGCGTCAATCGTTACGCTTAAAGCAGCTGACTATGGCTGGAATTCCATCTATTCATACTCGAGCTACCATGACCAAGACAACATCATTCATACGGTTGCAAGTGATAAGTTCAACTGGGAAGAAATTCAACTTGTTCCTATGCGTGAAGGTACTACCACGCTTTCTATGACGGGAAGTACAAGGGATCCTATAACAGGTGTGGATTCGCATGACGACTATAGGAAGTATTATGTACATGTGACGAAAGAAGACGAACAATTAAAAATTACATTGGAAGAGTCAGAAGACATCCTTACGACTGAAGTTCTCTTAAGCTCATCGGGAGAACAGGTGAAAAATATTTCACTTGCCACGATGGAAGGTGAAACAATCCAACAGGAAGTTAAGTTAAAATCTTGTGATTACCATCCTCTCCACGCCGCTCCCGAGTGTTTTTCAATAGATGATCCGGGAGAATATATCGCGACAGTCCAATACGCTAGTGGAAAGAAAGCTCGCCATGCGGTTGCTGCATCCGTCTATAAGCCATCCTTTTATTTATCTGTCCATAAGCTTGAAGAAAAACCAACTTTCACAATCGATCTTGGTGGTACGGCCGATCAATTTGGGGAATATGTTATGCCAAAAGGTGGCGAAAAGATTGCCATCATTTCGAGGGATAAAAACTCCAACAGATTCCACATCACCGGTGTATCGGAAGGCAAACTGCAAATCGTTTTCCCTAACAGCAAAGCCGCTGTTGATCGATTTGACATACAAGTCCGCAAACTGGGGTCTATTATAAATGTAAATGCTTCCAAACAAAATGAAGATTACTAATATTGAACCACTGAAACCCCTTAGCCTATGTAAATTGGTTAAGGGGTTTTAGATTTTAGGTACCTAATAAGTAAAAAAATACAAGCATTTCTAAATAATGCAAAATAAATCAACATCCATGGAGTTTTTCTTTACTTTGTGCATAATTACTTGAAAATGTGAAGTGTTCGTCATTGTGTCTGACACGGAGCTACCTCTTTAAAGCCAGTTGGTGTTAAAGTTGATTCAGGAAGTGATTCCAGCGATTAAGATGTATAATGCTAGAGCTGCATGGGTGGTTGCTAACAGAATATATACGAAACAGTCTTTGATGTTAGCGAAATGAAATGATGTCCGAATGATTGACCGGGATGAATTGATTCAGATGAGTATTATAATGTGGGAGAATGGTTCAATAATTTAACGAATCTGGTCCCGAGGCAATTATATAATGTATTAGTACTGGGTACCTTTTAATAGAGGCTTAGAAAACACTATGAATTGGAGGAATAATAATGAGTATTTTTGACGGCATAATGGGGAATGTATCTGAAATTGAAGTGAGCAAAGTAGAGAAGGAAATGAAGGATTTACTAGCACTTACTGAAAAGGTAGAGCATGCATATAAACTGATTAGAGATCTGTTGATATTTACGGATAAACGTCTAATTCTTGTAGATAAACAGGGCGTCACAGGAAAGAAAGTTGAGTATCATTCCATTCCGTACAAAAGTATTGTACATTTCTCGATAGAAACTGCAGGAACGTTTGATCTGGAGGCTGAACTGAAAATCTGGCTATCGGGGAGTTCTGTACCAATTCAAAAGAAATTCAATAAATCGTTGAATGTTTATAAAGTACAAAGTGTGCTAGCAGAATATGTTTTGAAATGAACTTGATAATGTGGACCTATCCAATGTATACAATTAAGCGTTTAGTATCATTCCTTAACTACCATCTGTCTGGCTTATTGCGGGAGGCATCCCAAAGCGCCGAGCATTGTTGAGTGGATTCTTAATGTCAACATATAACTGTACAAATTTGTTGCAAAGGTCTGTACTTCTACATTGCATTACACAACTGGCAAATACATTTGGCGTGGCGTGGTAAATCCCTTGGAGTGGACTGGTAAATAAGATGTCACAAGTGGCCGTAATCAACGGTTGCCTTTAATATTGGACTTCTATTCCAGACGGTAGATCAACACTAGGATGAATATAAAATTAAAGCATTGTTTTCGAGGAAGGGTGAGCTTATTGAACAGGGGGAAAAAAGCGACAATTATTTTTCTCGTAATTATGATCTTGTTCTTCGTTAATTTAAATACCGATTTATTTCGCAGTATTATCTCCGGAAATATAGAGTCTATCACTTCTATATTAGGAGATAATAAAGCTTTCACTTTGTTCATTACCTTCATGATTATGTTGGTTCATAATACATTTCCTGTAATACCACTTTTCCTTGTCATTTTGATAAATAATACTCTTTTTGGTTTTCAATTAGGTATCGTGTGGAGCATATTAACGAGCATTCTCTGTGCGATAATTGTATTTCTAAGTATTCGATATGTCCTTCAAGATTTTGTACTGAAAAAAGTTAATTTGTCCAATATTAGTAAAGTAGAACAGAGTGGACTATGGTATGTATTTGGGGCAAGAATATTTCCTTTTGCTCCTACAAGTATCATTAACGGTGTTTCAGGTGTTAGTACCATTCGACTTTCATATTTTATTATCGCAACAGCATTAGGAAATATTACTATATTCTTTGTTTATACTCTTATTCAGGCAGGATTGCTTTCACAAGGTTTCAATGAATATGTGACTGGAATCATTATTCTTTCAGGATTCATTGTATATTACTATTTTAAAAAAGTTACTTTGCGAAAAAAGAACTAAAAAACAATTTAATTAAACCATAAAATAGGGATTCATAGTTCAAATTTAAAATGTTAAGTCAGTAGCGAGAAATCAGACAGTGATATGTTGTCTGATTTTTTTAATCTTGTTATTTAACGATTAGATCATGTAACTAGTTAATCAGTTTGTTTCGTTGATTGACAACGAATTATCATCAATTTTGTATAAAACTACCAATCAGAGATGAAGCATCGCTATTAAGCAAACGGGCGCGTTACTCCAACAAGGAGAATAGTAGATAAAGGAATTGGCGAATTTAGTGATTCGGAAGCGTTTCGTGCGATGTTAACAGTTGCGCTTATGTTACCATTGTAGGGAACAATCCGAAATATGGTTTGGATAGACAGCTTCGGGTTCAAGTTCAACTTTTGTCCTAGGACTAGCTGCTAGTACTGAGCTGCATAATAGACAGCTTTGAAGTGAAATCCAATTTTAAGTAGAGAAAATGTCAGACTTACTAGGGTATTTGAATTCAAATGAGTAGAAAAAGGGGCGGTTTTTATGAAATACGACTTTGACAAAGTAGTTGAGCGTTCGAACACTGCATCTGTGAAATGGGATGCAACAGAGGAATTGTTCGGTGAAAAAGAGTTGCTTCCGCTTTGGGTTGCGGATATGGATTTTAAAGTTCCAGATGAAGTAGTCAAAGCAATCCAGTCCCAAGCAGAACACGGTATTTTTGGATATACGACGAGGAAGCCAAGCTACTATGAAGCTATAATCGATTGGATGAAAGACCACCATAATTGGGTAATAGAAAAAGAGTGGATTTGTCATAGTCCAGGGGTCGTTACCGCTTTAAATTTAATTGTCCAAGCTTTTAGTAAGCCAGGTGACAAAATCATTGTTCAACCGCCCGTATATTATCCATTCATGAAAGCGATTCAAAATCATGATCGGCAGGTCGTATATAATCCACTTCTGTTCAATGAAGGTAGATTTGAGATGGACTTTGAAGATCTGATTTCAAAAATAGATTCTTCGGTTAAAATAATTCTCCTTTGTAATCCACAAAATCCTGGTGGCCGTGTTTGGACGGAATCAGAACTTAAACGGCTCGGTGACATCTGTCTGGAACGTGGAGTCCTTGTTGTATCCGATGAAATTCATCAGGATCTTGTATTCAAGCCTGGAAAACACATTCCATTTTCGGCTATTTCAGAACAGTTTGCTGACAATAGCATCATTTGTACGGCACCAAGTAAAACATTCAATCTTGCTGGTTTACAAACATCGAATATCATAATTTCCAATAAAGCGCTACGAGAGAAGTTTGTAATGGAAGGCGATAAATACGCTGTTACAATGTCGAACTCATTTGGTGCACTTGCCACAGAGGCCGCGTATAATTACGGTGGACAATGGCTGGAGGAAGTTCTTGACTATGTTGAAGGAAATTTGCACTTCATTACGAAGTATTTCAAATCCAATTTACCCGTATTAAAAGTATTACCATTAGAAGCGACTTATCTGGCTTGGATTGATTGTCGGGAATTGGGACTCACGCCCGAAGAGTTGGAAAAACTGTTCCTCTCTAAAGCAAAAGTCGCTTTAAATCAAGGGTATGTCTTTGGCCCTGGAGGCGAAGGATTTGTCCGTATGAACCTTGCTTGCTCTCGCTCAACAGTAGAGAAAGCAGCTCAACAAATGAAAGAAGCGATCATTCAATTGCGGTTATAAATCCTGACTAAAATAAATATCAGGTACCTATGCATGGAACAATTCTGGTAATCCACTATAATTACATGTTTATTAGGCATGGGCTAGGTATTTTTTTCAATATCTAGTGTCATTTAAATTCTTATGTAATTGTATGAATTGTTCGTTGTTATTTGTTGCATAGGTACCGATTTTTATTTAAAGAGAACGGGAACTGATCAAATATGCTTAATCTCGTTAAACTCCATTCTACTCCTCTTCTTTATGACTCACTTCTAACAAAGTCAATTTAAACTTTCCGATTTGATCTTTTACGTACAAATTAGTAATGGAAGTAGAATAATTATGAATCGTTCCTCTAAAAAGTAAGTCTTGCTCAGGAATATTCACGTCAAAAGTTCCATTGTAAAGTAAAGTTGTAATGTCATGGTAATCATCACTTGTTACGTTAAATTCAACTGAAACTTTATATAATCCATTTACTTTTTCGTCTTCATAACTACATAAATCAATTACTTTGTCATTTAAAATAATTGTACTGGTCAAGAGGATCACTCCTATTTCAAATTCTAGGTATTGACTTGAAATGTCAATGATACACTAGACATTATTGTTTTGTAAGCACGCATACTTTCGGTATACACAATTTAGACTTGTTGCGGTTGCCCAGCTTCAGACGATACTAATCCCAAATGTTGATACTCTGTTTGGGCATGAGGATTCATTGGGGAAATCAAAGACATTCAAGCAAGTTTCTTGAAAGTCAAAAAAGGTCAGTGTACAATAAATTCATAGATCAAATATAGTCAAAGCCAAGCGGGATAGATAAATGAAGATAAAGGGAGGAAACGAATATGCAGTGTCAACATTGTGGTAAAAACGAAGCGACGATGAGTTTAAGATTTCAAGTGAATCAGCAAGGTATGCACATCAATATGTGTCTTACGTGCTTTCAAGAAATCCAAGGTCAATTACAGGCAGGCAAGATGCCGTCATTTAGTGACAATGCGAATCACTTTTTCAAAGCAAACGGTGGCCAACAGGCAAAAACTCAAACAAAGCAAACAGAAGAAGGTCACGGCAACGGTTTGTTAGACCAACTTGGTAAAAATATATCAGACGAAGCAAGAAAAGGACTGATTGACCCGGTCATCGGACGTGATCAAGAAGTGAGACGTGTCATCGAAACGCTAAATAGAAGAAATAAAAACAACCCAGTGCTAATAGGTGAGCCTGGAGTTGGTAAAACAGCAATCGCCGAGGGGCTCGCAGTAAAAATCCTCGAAGGCGATGTACCGATGAAACTACTGAATAAAGAAGTGTACTTATTAGACGTTGCTTCACTTGTTACCAATACGGGCATTCGTGGTCAGTTTGAAGAGCGGATGAAACAACTAATTGAAGAACTTCAAGCCCGAACAGATGTAATTTTATTCATTGATGAAATTCACTTGCTCGTTGGTGCAGGTTCAACAGAAGGATCGCAAATGGATGCCGGCAATATTTTGAAGCCAGCCTTAGCACGGGGGGGCTTGCAACTCATTGGGGCAACGACATTGAAAGAATATCGTCAAATCGAAAAAGATGCTGCACTTGAACGTCGGTTCCAACCGATTATCGTCAAGGAACCATCTGCAGAAGATACGATTAAAATCTTAAACGGGTTAAAAGGACGTTACGAAAATTTCCATGAAGTACGCTATACAGATGAAGCGGTGCAAGCTTTTGTTACCTTATCACAACGCTATATTCAAGATCGTTTTTTACCGGACAAAGCGATTGACTTGATGGATGAAGTCGGGTCACGTTTAAACCTTACACATGTCACCACTAATTCAGATTTAGATTCAATTGGTATGCGTCTCGGCGAAATCATTCAAGAAAAAGAACAAGCAGCAGAAGTGGAAGACTATGAAAAAGCGGCAAATTTACGTTTTGAGGAAATTCAATTACGTAAACAATTGGAAGAAGCGAAACAGAGTGGGGAAGCGGAAAAAATAGAAGTTTCTGTTGCAGATATTGAGTTAATTGTCGAAGAGAAAACAGGAATTCCTGTGACAAAACTACAAGCAGCAGAACAAGTGAAAATGAAAGGTCTTCAGGAAAATCTCAGCAAAAAAGTCATCGGTCAAGAAGAGGCGGTCGATAAAGTCGCAAAAGCAATTCGTCGTAGCCGTGCGGGACTTAAAGCCAAAAATCGTCCCATTGGCTCTTTCTTATTTGTTGGCCCAACGGGTGTTGGTAAAACAGAAATCACAAAAGTCCTGGCAGAAGAATTATTTGGTTCACGTGACACGTTAATACGCCTCGACATGAGTGAATATATGGAGAAACATGCTGTGTCTAAAATTATTGGCTCCCCTCCAGGTTATATAGGGCATGAAGAAGCTGGTCAATTAACAGAACAAGTACGCCGGAATCCGTATTCAATTTTACTCCTTGACGAAATTGAAAAAGCGCATCCAGACGTTCAAAATATGTTCCTTCAGATTATGGAGGATGGCCGCTTAACAGATTCACATGGTCGGACAGTCAGTTTCAAAGATACGGTCATTGTTATGACAAGTAATGCTGGAACAGGTGACAAAAAAGTGAGTGTCGGTTTCAATCAAACAGTACATGAGTCCGTTACAAAACTCGAAATGCTGGGCGATTATTTCAAACCTGAATTTCTCAATCGTTTCGATGCAATTGTTTCATTTAACGAATTAACAGAGGAACATCTACTGGAAATCGTGGACTTAATGCTTGTTGATTTACAAGTAACAATCGAAGAGAATAATATTGCCATCACGATTTCCCAAGAAGCAAAACAAGCATTGGTCAAATTAGGCTATGATAAACGTTTCGGAGCCCGACCACTTCGCAGAGTCATTCAAGATAAAATCGAAGATCCATTAACAGATCTTATTTTAGAAGATCATGTTGAAAAAGTCCGTGTAGATCTCGTGGAGGAAGAAATTGTCGTCAACAAAGTGTAACTTCATTCCTGACATAGGACCCCTTTGATATGAATAAACTGTCAACCAAACGGATTTGGTTGACAGTTTTTTTATTTTCATAAAACACTGGCGAGTTGGGCTTGAAGACCTTCATTTTCACAGCTCTCTTATCGGTGATACTGTTGCAAATAGGTGTCTGTCGCGATTCTACATTGTTCAAGTGAAGCAACTGTATGGTTGCCTGTTAAACGAACCGTATGCATGCACGCTTTGTCTCAAACAACTAAATTTCACTTCATTAGCTTAAGAAGTGACCTTAACTCGAACCCGTTACGGGAATTCGAATAGAAGCACCAATATCTGTGCCTAGCGTAGCACTCGCCATATCCGACACCATCTCAAATCTTGTCCGTACCCAATGGACTTTTTAATGCTTCAAGTTCCTCTTTTGAAGTACTGATATTCTATGGATATACAATAGTTCCAATTGCTTTTAATATTCCAGTTCCCTTCTTTTTATGACAATTAAATCAATGAGGTGAATAGTGTCACGCGATTGCTACCTCCTGCACGCAATTCTCTAACTGCATCGGTATTGACTTGCGTTCAAATCCTGACAAAAAGGTCATCGCGGGAGATACTGGTAGTCCTATTAAGGGTGAGAGAATTGATGTCTTCATGGAAAATGAACAAGACGCACTAAATTGGGGACGTAAAACGGTTACAATTAAAATTCTGGATTGATAAACTTGGAATAACTAGTAGTTAGAAGTTTGACTGAAATAGTAAAAAAAAGAATGCAACTCAGCTTGTGCGTAACAAGGCTGTGTTTTTTTTGCGTAGAGTTATTCTAGCAAGTGATTTAAATCTGTAAAATAGTAGTATCTTTAGTAAATGACTACAAATTTCAGAGTATTTGATTTATTTTGAGTGTGCGGTTATAGTGGTGTTAGTGTTCTGAATTTTTAAATATATATAGACAAACAATTTAAAGGGGGAGGAAATGAGATGGTAAATGTTGTAGCGGAAAATAAGTATTTGAACTATCCACAACAGCCTCATGGTGGCAAATTAGTGGATAAGGTTGTGACGGGAACAGAGCGGGAAGAGGAGCTGGTCAGGGCCAAGCAGTTACCAACGATTATGGTAGACATGGAGGCTTCCATAACGCTTGAAATGATTGCCACAGGAGTGTTATCTCCCAACGAAGGCTTTATGAACGAAGCTGATTATAATTCTGTTCTTTCGAAAGGGCGATTAACAAGTGGCGTAATATGGCCGGCGCCGCTAAGCTTTGCTCCAATAGGTAATAGGAACAAGGAAATCGTCAAGTCCTTAAAAGTTGGAGATGAGATCACACTTGCCGATGAAAACAATGAACCTGTCGCTATTATGAAAATAGAAGATGTTTTTCAGTATGATAAGGAACGACGTGCATCTGCCCTTTTTGGTACAACCGATCGTAATCATCCAGGGGTAGATGCAATTTATAGAAGAATGGGGGATGTCTCTTTAGGTGGACCTATTCGGTTATTACGGCGAATGGATTGGGGACCATTTGAGAAACTTCGACTGGAACCAAAAGATACGTGGCGTATATTTTATGAGGAGAAGAAGTTTCGTACTGCGGCAGGTTTTATAACAGGGGCCAATCCCTTGCATAGAGGTCATGAGTATATTCATAAGAACGCTTTAGAAGAATTGGATGGCTTACTTCTTCAACCTTTAGTTGAGATGGCCAAACGTGAGTATACACGTCATGAATACCGTATGTTGTCTTATCGAAGCGTTTTAGATACGTATTATCCAAAAGGTCGCTCCATTCTTGCACCTTTGCGAGTGACGTATATTTTTGCAGGGCCGCGTGAGACTGTTTTACATGCCTTAATTATGAAGAATTATGGATGTACGCATGCGCTCATCGGGCGAGATCACGCGGGAATTGGTGATTATTATGATAAGTACGCGAGTCATAGTATATTTGACGAGTTTAAACCGGAAGAGTTAGGGATCGAGGTTCGGCTGTATCATGAAGTCTTTTACTGCACACGTTGTGATAGTCCTGCTACAGGGCAGTCCTGTCCACATGATGAACAGTATCGGATCAATATTTCTGGTACGGGTATACGAGAAATGCTTCGTCATGGGATTATGCCACCGAAGGAAATTGTACGTCCTGAATCAGCTCGTATTGCGATGCAGGGGGTTCAGCCAAAAGGGCTTGATGAGTTTGAAAGATCCATTTCACCGGTTGGCAAAACACTTAATAGCATATTCCCTTTCTATTTAACAAGAACAAGGCTCGGTGGACGAAAACGCAATACACCTTTGACAGTGGAGCAACTCACTAACCTTGATTTGGAAGCGGCGAACTTGGATGTCCGCACCAATGCAGACCAAATTTATCGGGACATTTTTGATGAGTTTAGTTGCGTCGGTGATGTCAATCGCGGTTTGCAACCGGAGTGGATTGCAGATGCCCGGGAGTCAATGCGCGTTCAACAAGAAATGGTCATTCAGGACTTGGAGGAGAAAGTGTCGCTAGCTCCAACTACCGCTTCCGATGAATTCTTGTATCAGGATAAGGAAGAATCCCAACGTGAACTTGATGTCGCTAAAAAGATTCTTGCGGACATTCCGAGAGTGCTGAGTGAAGATTATTTACAAGAAAGAACTTGGAATGTTCTACCTTATAATCGCTATCGTGGCAGCGATGAACCAAAAGAAGAGGATATGGAAAAGTAAATTGTACTTCTATAAAATATGAAAATATGAAATTATAAAGCGTATCAAAACATATAGTGCGGTTTTCTTAGTTTTTCCGTATAATTAATCGAATATGTGGATTATTCGTCTTTGTGTCTGAGACCACTCGTGTTGTGCATCATCTTGCTAATGTACAACACGTTTGGTCTGACACAAGTACCTCTTTTTAAAGGAATGAAAGTCTGTCAGTCTTGTTAAATCTATAGTCAACCGTATTAATTATTTTCAATTCGCAGGGGCACTTAACGGAAGAGTGATTTCTACAGTCGTCCCATAACCCTCTATACTCTTGAATTGAATAGATCCATGATGGTTTTCAATAATTTTATAACTAACCATAAGGCCAAGACCCGTTCCTTTTTCCTTAAGTGAATAGAATGGTTCTCCAAGCTTATTGAGACGTTCTGTTGGTATTCCGATACCAGTATCAGTAAGTGTAATTTTGACGACTTGTCCTTCTTCGACCACTGTCCCTATTGTTATTTCTCCGCCGTTTGGCATTGCATCTATCGAATTTCTTATTAAATTAATGAGCACTTGTTGAATTTGCTTCGGTTCACAATGAATGAATTGATCTTTATCATTAAGATTCATATTGAATGAAATATTATGAAGTATTGCCTCTTTTTCCATCAATGAAATGGTTCGGTTTATTTCATTATAAATGGAGGTAGTTGTAAAACCTGTTCCGTTACTCGGTTTTGCAAGTTGAAGAAATTCTTCTATAATCATTTCAATTTTAATAAGCTCTTCTGTCATAATCGGACCAAACGTATCTTCCGGCCCCATTGGAAATAATTGAATGAATCCTTTTATAGTTGTTAATGGATTTCTAACTTGATGAGCAAAGCTGGCAGATAATTGTCCAACTATGTTAAGCATGTCCCACTTTCTAAGAAGCTCCTCTTGCATTTTTAGTTTAGAAATATCCTGAGTAATTGAAACATATCTTACAACTTCTCCCGCCCCATCAATAACAGGGGTAATCTTTGTTCGAATCCAGCAAACTTTTTCATCCTTATTTAGCACGCGATACTCAATTTCGGTCCTTTCTTTAGATAACTCCTCAAAAAAACGAAACAATTCAATTTTATCATCTGGATGACATGTTGAAACAAACAATGTAGGATCTTTCATTAAGTCTAAAACGGAGATACCGACAAGTTGTTCTATTCCAGGGCTTACGTAAAGGTACATCCCCTTTTTAACATCATACTGGCAAACTCCGAATTCCAAATTTCTCGTAATATCTTTAATTAATACTTCCTGTTGCAAAATATTTGCCAACTGCTTTTCAACAAACGATTTCATTTCTAGCGTTTCCTCAAGCTTTCTCGAAAGCGCAAAAACGCCTTGAACCATTCCAGCGCTGTCATAATACGGCAATAAAACGATGTTAACAGGAAGCATTAGTCCATTTTTCGTTATTCGTACTGTGTTCAAACGAACAACTTTTTCGCCCTTAATGAGTCGTTCCTTAATTTCTATAAGTTCGTACATAAGAAAATCAGGAACCATTGAGGCTTTCTTCTCTTCTAGCTCTTCACGTGTCCATCCAAAGAGTTCAATATAAGCGTCATTAACACCAATAACAGTCCCGTCAAAACCAGTATTGATGGCAGCTTTATCTGTAATGTCAAATACCGTGAGTTCTTTATCAATTAACGAGCGTTCAACAGATGTATAGGCGAACGTATCTACAATCGGTATGGCATGTATAAGCACTTCATTCTGATTAATCCACCTGCATACATTTACATAAAACGGCATGCCATCCCTTTTACTAGTAGTGAACCTGAAAGTAAACGGAATCAAATTTCCATCACAGCATTCAAGAATTCGCTCAATGAATAACAACCGATCATCCTCATGAACAAATTCATACATAGATGTACCAATTATAGAAGGGATTTTTTCCACCGAAAGAGTACAGAAATCTTTATTCGCATTTAGAATTGCTCCACTTTTAGTCAAACTGAAAATAATTTTTTCAACATATGCATTTCCGGTATTCAGCCCCATATTTTCATGCGATACATAAGAATTCGGCATCTATATCCCTCCCTTTTCGTAGTGAATTATATTCTAACTGTTATTTTAACATTTTTTTCTGTAGGTGTCATAATTATCAGAGAATAGTAGCTGGATTTTAAGTGTTTTTTTTTACAACTAAAGAATGCCCAATCGCGGTCACATGATCGTCGTTTCTGTCACAAGATATCCACCTACTAACAGTCAATTACAGTTAAAATGGGTCTACGACTTGAAAATAGTATTAATGTACCTTGGTTGTATAATTTACTCAAAGCGGAGCTTGGGAAAAGATGTTGTATAGAAGGTGGAAATTAATATTTCTTACCTATTCATTTTATATTATTTACGCAACGATATGGGTTGGTGTTCCACTCATGATAGCCCATTGAGTGGTAATTAAGAAAAATAACGAACATTATATTCTAATAGCCGAACGTTGGGCGCCTGGGTTTCGGTCGGTGTTGTAACTGGAACCATGAATGGACTGCGGCTTTCATTACTTTGGTCAAATTTTATGAAACTGGCAGGGAGGACTGGAGCACTACCCCTGTTTTTGGAAGTATTTTCTTTCTTCTTTGATAAAGAGTATGTAATAGAAAACAGGGAAAAGGAGTAAGATGAATGCTACATGACATCCTAATCTTTGTAGCTCCATGTACCATAATCTTCACAGCAATAGTATGTGCATTCTGGACTTCACCAAAAGATGGATTTGTTTCAAAAGAAAAATAAATTGAAACTTTTAGTAGTGGAGGATTCTTGCGTCTTCCACTGATATAAGTAGCTTTCTGGCGGTAATTCCAAACAAATATCCTTAAGTTATATAACGAGGAGGTAGCGGTCTTACTGCCAGTGTATAAACTTTGGATACTTCGCTAAATTAGCTTGTTTTTCGGGAGGTGTAGAGAGATGGTAGGACTTAAGGAATTAGCATTAGAACAGAAAAGAAAGCTGGTTCTCTTGGTCATTTTTGCTGTCACAACAGGTGTAGCAATTATTGGACAGGGTTATTTATTAGTCGCAATTGTGGATCGTATCTTTATAAAAGATGCATCATTCTCTGATGTTGTACCGCTGTTGATAGGATTGTTCTTCGCGTTTTCCGCAAGAACAATCCTTCAGTATCTTAGTGGGAGAACTGGAGTGAAAATGGCTTCACAGGTTAAAGGGAATCTTCGGAAAAACCTTTTGAATAAGTTTTCTGGAAATACGATTCAATCATCACTTCAAGGACAGTCTGGTAAAAAAGTAAGTGTAATGATGGATACTGTGGATGAAGTTGACAATTATTTTAGCGGTTATATCCCACAAGTAATTCAAGCTACTATCATTCCACTCATCATTCTAGTGGTTATCTTGACACAACATATATCCACAGGAGTGATTATTATAATCACTGCACCCTTTATTCCGGTTTTCATGATAATTATTGGTATCAAAACAAAAGACAAAACCGAAGACCAATTGGATAAAATGGCTGCTTTTTCAGGAGGGTTCCTCGATACGTTACAGGGATTGACAACTCTTAAATTGCTTGGTCGTTCCAAAGAACAAAAAGAAACGATACGAAAAAGCAGTCTTGATTTTCGTGATGCGACGATGGAAGTACTTAAAATTGCTTTCCAAAATTCCTTAGTATTAGAATTCATATCGATGCTAAGTATGGGGATAATAGCCCTAGAACTTGCACTTAGTTTAATTGTGTTTCAGAATATCACGTTTTTTACCGCGTTTTTCATGTTGGTATTGGCTCCAGAGTTTTTCATGAAATTAAAAGACTTAGGTAGTGCTTTTCATACGGGTAGGGGAAGTATGGGGGCGGCTAAAAAGCTAGCAGATGAACTAAGTGACACAGAGAAACCTGTTTTATGGGGAGTAGAAAGCTTGGAAAGAGAAGTACCACTAGCAATTGAACTGCGTGGTGTGGGATTTACTTATGGAGAAGATGCATTTACATTAAAAAACATTCAACTAGAAATTGTTCCAAATGAACAAGTAGCGATTGTCGGTAAAACTGGCGCGGGGAAATCAACCCTATTAAATGTAATTGCCGGACTTGTTTCGGTCTCAGAGGGAGAAATGCTTATCAATGGGAAACCAAGGTCAAACTTTCAAGAGAAACATTGGTTTGATCGATTAAGTTATATTTCACAAAACCCTTATTTATTTTCAGGAACAATTGCGGAAAATATTGCGATTGGCGGACGTATGGATGCTACTCGAGGGGAGATCGTACAAGCTGCTGAAAAGGCTGGAATTTCCGAGTTGGTCGATTCACTTAAACATGGCTATGATACAGCTATTGGTGAAGGAGGAAGAGACCTTTCAGGTGGAGAAAAACAACGAATAGCTATTGCGAGAGCATTCTTAAAAAGTCCATCTGTTATTCTGTTTGATGAGCCGACAACTGGACTCGATCTTCGGACGGAGAAAATCTTGCAAGCATCTATTAAGGAACTGTCTAAAGCTTCAGCGGTCATTACAGTTGCTCATAGGCTTCATACGATTAAAAATGCCGACAAGATTATTTTCTTGGACAACGGAGAACTCTTAGCAACTGGCACACATGAGGAACTGCTGGAATCGGTGGAAGTGTATCGTGAGATGGTGTCTGTTCAACAAGGAGGGATTGCAAAATGAAGGACTTAGGATTTGTTACCAAGATATTATTCGTAGAAAAAAAGGATATTTTCTATTCTATTATCTGCGGATTTATATCTGGGATAACAGCTGTTAGTTTATTTGCATCCAGTGGGTATTTGATCTCCAAGGCGGCTTTAACACCTTCAATTTATACCTTAATGATTATCGTTGCATCGGTTAAAATTTTAGGAATTATATCAGCATTAAGTCGTTACGGAGAACGTTATTTTTCTCACCGAGGGACATTTACGATGTTAAGTAATATGCGTGTTTCCTTTTACGAGCAGTTAGAACCATTAGCACCAACGATATTCCGGAAATATCGAAGCGGAGATCTTCTTGCTAGAGTAGTGGGTGATGTAGAGGCATTACAAAATTTCTTTTTGCGCGTTTTTTACCCACCGGTTGTTTTACTATTAGTATTTTTATGTACAATCTTTTTTACAGCATTGTTTTCAATAGAAGTAGCATTGGTCGTATTCGTCGGTCTGATAGTAACTACCTTTGTTGTTCCATCAATCTTTGCTTTAACGCAGCGAAAAGTGGATCGACTGGTGAGACAGAGACGCGGAGAATTGTCTACCAAAGTGACAGAATTTATTTATGGCTTTCGTGATTTAAAAATACACCAACAACTAGAAGAAAAAGAAGGCGAACTGCATCAATCTGTACATGCCTACTTAGATGAACAAGAACGTGAAAGTATTCATAATTTGTTCAGCCAGGCTGCTAACAAGTTTCTATCGCTTCTCATATCATTGCTTGTTCTAGGTGTTGGCGCTTATTTAGTGGCAGATGGTCAACTGGATGGGATTTACCTTGCGATGTTTGTCATGGTTTCATTGACAGTTTTTGAAAATACAACTTCTATGGCAGCTTTCCCAAGCTATTTAGAAGAGAGTCGGCAAGCTGCGTCAAGGCTTACCGCAGTCGTTGGTAAAGATTTTGTACAAGAGAAACCACAAGAAAGTTTTGAAAAACGTACTATACAGGGCGTTCCTTCAATTGAAATGAAGGATGTAACTTTTGCTTTTCCAGATGAAACACATAATACGTTAACAAATGTAACGACAGCGTTTCCAACGGGTTCAAAAACAGCTATAGTCGGTCCGAGTGGTTCTGGGAAATCGACGTTGTTGCAGTTGCTATTAAAGTTCTACAGTGTAAACCAAGGTCAGATTCGTTTTAACAATGATTCGATTGATCAGATAACACAGGAGTGTATTTGGGAGAATACAAATGTGGTATTACAAGAAAATCATTTTTTCTATGGCACCATTCGAGATAACTTACTGCTTGCTAATGATGAATTAAGTGAAACAGAAATGGAAGACATGTTGGGAATGGTGAAGCTTGGGCACTTTTCCTTAGATGATAAAGTATTAGAAAAAGGGGAGAATCTTTCAGGCGGAGAAAAACAGCGTCTCGCTATTTCCCGAGCTCTGCTCAGAAATTCGCCTCTATGGCTATTAGATGAGCCAACGTCATCCATTGATGCATTGACCGAGGCACATATTATGGGCTATTTATTTGAAAAAGCAAAAGTGGATACTGTTATTGTCGTTAGCCATCGCTTAACAGGATTAGAAGAGATGGATCAAATCATTGTGATGGACAATGGAACCATTGTTGAATCTGGAACATTGGAAGAATTGATGGATAAAAAAGGGTACTTCTATGAAATGAAACAAATTGAACAGAGCGTGTTTCTTATAAACTAAAACTTGGCGTAATGGAATCTCCATAGTGTTTGGTACCAGTGTGCGGAACTACTCTTATACAATGCAATTGTATAAGAGTACAAAACTGATCAATATCTATGTGGTTTTTTATTCTTTTTTTATTACTACTCGACTATGTGAATTTTTCGTCCTTGTGTCTGGCGCAGGCAGTTCTTTTTAGGAAACAAGTAGGGCAGTTAAAAAAATATCCCAAGTAAAAGAACTTGGGATATCATCCAATTTATACAATTCATTTGTTTGACGACCATGGTGTTCCTAAGCGAGGCAACACCCAACGATCTAGCCCATACCAACCAGCAACTTTCCAGGCCAAAATTAAGAATACTGCAATTATAAACATAACGGGATTTGTACTCACAGTACCTGCCAATAAGAAAGACATATTCATAAGTGCACCAAAGAAAGCCGCAATTCCTGTTAAGAGTCCAACGATTAAGCCAAGTCCAATTAACACTTCACCCCAAGCGACCATATAAGAAAATGGTGTTGCGTTTGGAATCACGATGCTCTCTAGGAACCAAGCATACCACCCTGCGACGTCCCCCGATTCAGATTTGGCAAGGGCACCACCCATAAATCCTTCAATTGCAACACCAGCATTAGCACCTGTCCATACGTCAGAAGTAACTTTTCCAATGCCGGCCATCAGCCAAGAGTAACCAAGGTATAATCTTAAAACTAACCATATCCATGCAGATATCGTGTTAGAAAATAACCATCTTGAAAGCGGATTTTCTTCGATAATAACATTCTTTCCAAACTGAGAATTCTGCAATTTAACCATGTCATCACCTCATAATTTTATGTCGTTATTCATTGTTACTATGCATAAATGATAGGATAAAAGTATTAAGTACTATTTTTAGTATAGCACGTGTGACAAGTTTATCCAGTTTAGTTGTCAGATACGCTATTATGTTAAATAGATAGTTGGCAAATAAAAAATAGATTGTTCGAACTTTCATATTTAATTGACACACAACATTATAGGTGTTTTGAATCAAATGACCCAAAAATATCCTGACTGTCTATATTAAAATTGAATGCAACTAAACAATTTTCGCCAAAGGATCTCTTAATCTGGAGATCCTTTGGCTTTTCTTATTTTAGAAATGTTCGCCCAGAATAGTAGTTTCGCCTTTTTTTTCGATCCACGTTTGGATTTGGTCTGTCAACCAGTCGTTTTTACTCTTGTGCAAAGCAGTAACGTACTCAGTTACTCATTCTGAAGTTACCAGTGCTTCCACAGGCGTCCCTGAGATTTCCTTTTCTTTTCGCTTTAGAGATTTCTGCATATTGACACTGGTTTCTTTTTAACGTTTTTGCTTGGGCATGATACAACGTCCAATCCCTATTAATTACCACATGTAGCTAGCATTTTTTTGAATACGCATGAAAACGGATCTTAAGTCACGGAATTAGAATAGATACCTCGAAGTACATACTATATAAGTCATGATTTCATAGACTTAGACGGTATAAGTAGGTGTGATTAAGAACCAAATAATCTGGAGGGACAATATATAGAGGGATAATAGTCTTATGGAAACTTTATGTCATATTAGATGTCTTTGACAAAGGGGAGATTAGAATGCTATTTATAGTATCAATGGATAAATACCATATCATTCTTTATTAACAATATAATGGAGAATTGACATGAGTTAATTATGGATAGTTATTACTAGATTGATAATAGATTTAATGATGTTCCATAATGCGCTACAAGGCAAGATTAGTAGAAAAATTTTTACAACCTTATATTAGAATTAATCAGTGTCTTTGATGCGAGTAACCGATAAGTCATTGGGGGGTAAATGTGAGGTGAATAAAAAAGGTAGGGGGAATGAGGATTGCTTGGCTATTACTATGCATTATTGAGTAAGAAGGAAGGGGAGGTTGCACGTCTGAATGCGTGTCAATCCTCACTAAGCGAAAAACAGCAGCAATTCACTATGAATGAACATAAATGTTTGGAACCAGAACTTTCGCCCACGACTTGGCATGGTAGACATGCTACTGATTTTCAAGCTATTCGTGAAGGGGGAATTCACACAGCTTTTTTGGAGATTGCAGGTGCCCAGTTCGCAAACGTATATAGTGCAATTGCAGCAAAAATTGCTTCACTTCAAGCAGAAATTGCCTCCATTCAACAGACTATCGAGCGTCTATTGGCCGAGGAAGCGGCAAGGGAAAAAGAAGAAGTGAAAACTTCCAACTAACAACGGGGGAGATAACTATCATGTCGACCGAAGTGAAGATAGACTATGGAGAAGTTGAAAACCAATTAAGGGAAATGAATAGCAAAACGGAGTCACTCATTCCAAGAGCTGAACCACCGATTACGGGAAATACGATGGATGTCGTGACTAAACAGACGAAGTTGTCGATTCAACTGGAACAGCTTTTGATGAGCTATCAAACTGTATTAATGGAGAATAGTAAAACAACGACTAGCTCCGTTGAATTCATGCGTGAATCAGACGAAAAAATAGCGACTGTCGTGCATAGTACATTATCGGGACCGAAGCAGGCGATGTTATAATGAAAGTAGTAGATGTCAGCCCTTTCCACGATGGCTTGCGGCGGAATCATACCATGCTGAATCGTTTGGAAAATGAAATGAAAGCAATCGAGACCGCAGTCGAAGGACTTGTTGCATTGGAAGACTCATTGAAAGGACAAGGAGGAGATGCAATCCGTGCATTTTATGCGGAGTGCCACCTGCCGTTCTTACAGTTTTTTATGACATTCAAAAGCAATTACGTAAATGTCCTGACCCAAATGGATTCCGCACTTGATTCATTGGAGCCGGATATGAACGGGTTCATCCGTCAAACGTTTCTTGAAGGAGAAGTTGAAGAAGGACTTACGGTAATTTCGAGACTGACAAGCAGTCTCACCGACGAAGCGAACGACATTATGAATCAGGTCGCCGATATCGTTGCCCTTCCACATCTGAATGATAGTGATGTGCAGGAGGGGGTTCGGGATGCGCGGAGAAAACGGGATCAAACGATTGCCGATTTGTATGAATTTGATGCGAACCAGACGAGGGCTTTAATAGCGATAGAGAATGACCTTTCCATCATGGAGACATGGCTTGCAGATATCGAAAGTCTCTTCAGAGAAGGACTCACCGGCGTCCATTTTGAGTCTAAACAGTGGGCGGCAATTACACTGAACAGCGAATTGCAAACAGCCATCGTTCAACAGACCTCTGCGGTTGCGGGGGGCCTAGGGAATAGTGATCAGGATAATCTGATCGGCACGGAATTCAATGCAGGAACCTTCCAGTCACTTGAAAGTAAAAGAACCGAGACAATCGAGCGTGGAGCTTATGGAAGCTACAACCTGTTAAAATTCCACATCTATGAAAATGGTCTGATTGTAAAAGAATACCAACTCGGGACGAGAAAGCCGATTCAATACGAAGTGGTTAAAGAAGTGGAAGAAGAATTCGATGACGGTGGTTTTCGTGAGCTCGACAACTATTTTGAAGGTACGAAGCTAGCATTTGTGGATTATATCCATCCGAGGGCAATCATCCAAAAAGGCTTCAAAAAAATGGCGCTGGCTATCATCCCTGGAGTTAAGCCATCCAAATATAAAGGAAATCTTTCTGTGAAGAAGACTCCCGCAGTTGAAAATAAGTCTAAGGGTACGGGTAAGATTGAGAAGACATATAGCCGTCCGTCTGGTTATAGAAAAGGGGTTAGGGATGAAGCTTGGGACAAAGCTAAAGGTGCTAAAGGTAAAGTAATAGACCCAGGTACTGGAAAAGTAATGAATAAAGAAGTACCATGGGATATGGGACATAAACCAGGATACGAATTTAGAAAGCATCAACAAAGTGCGCAAGAAAGAGGAATTTCAAGAAAAGAGTTTCTAGATGAACACAATAATCCAGACCACTATCGGCCTGAGCTACCTTCTTCTAATAGAAGCCATAAAGGTGAAGATTTAACGGGCAATTATTTCGGAGATTAAGATTAAATAGTTTTTTAAGGAGGTTTACTATGAGTATTTCTAATGAAAATAAAATAATTGCAAAGTCAGCCTTACAAGCCTTAGGTGGCAAACCCAGTGTCTCGAAGTTCTGGGACGATAGTAATGTCAGTAACATTGATTTGCTATCAACGATAAACAGACCCTTTGATGGTGTAACATCATACTCGACTATTGGACTATCCAACCATTCAATTGGATTTACTGTTGATGAAACACCTTTACGAATAGAAATTGTGGGAGCAAGTGCAACAGAGTATGGACAATTTTCTAATGTATTGGCTACCTGTGCTTTTTGTATTATAAATTCAAAATTTTCGGTTTTCCACGGTGAAGTATTTCGAGATATAATAAAGATGTATTATCCCAATAGTGAGATGAAACATATGCTATTTGTTTCACCTTTCTTGTGGGAAGAATTAAAGACGATTGATTTTCCAAACAAAAAAGTTGCATGGTTGCTCGCAGTTCCAATATCTGAAAATGAGTATTTATTTGCTCAAGAAAAAGGAACAGATTCATTAGAAGAATTATTTGGAAAGGGAAAAATAGATATTTTTGATCTAGAACGAGAATCAATATTGTGATTTTCTAGTTTGTTGACCTTGATTGGCTTTTGCCTTTTAAGGTTTGTTTGATTTAACAGTTTCGGGATTGAACAAATTGATTTTTGAATCAAAAGCTTATGACGTTGGGCAGACGTATGTCATTGTATAAAGTGACAATTTAATCAAAATAATTTAAATGCTGGTACTGATACAATTCCGAATTGTGTTAGTACTAGGTGCCTTGTTAGCGGATAAATAAAATCAAGCCGCACACAGAATTTCGATTCCGTGTGCGGCTTTTTGTGAAATGCATTTTTAGAAAAGCAAAGGTTCATCACCGGATTCTTGTCCGGCATTTACGCCGTCCACCCCAGCCGTCCGTTGTGCTAAATCAGTCTGAAGAGTATTTTGCGCCGATATTGCTGCCCATTTATCCATTGGGAAGTCTATGGCCGTCACATCGTCCGTGAACAATCCTTCGATATCAGAAATCCATGTTTCAACGGCAAGACGTCTTAATTTCACTCAAGCTGATGAGAAATTGGCCGGACAACTTAATAATTCCCCAAATGATGTGGTTTTTGGTGCACTTGAGTTTAATAATTATGATTGGATTGGATATAGAAACATTGATTTTTTGGGGAAAGAAGTTAAGATAGCGTAAATAGTAAGTGGTGAAGTCGATGGTGAGTTTGATGAGGAACAATATACGGCATATAAGTCATTGGCAGAGAAATGGAGTCAACTACAACAAAGCATTATGGAACCTATATTGGATTATTATAAACAAAAAAGACATGAGCTTGGTTACGATGTCGAACCGAATGTAAGTTATCCTTTAATTGAAACGACTGATCAACTCCTTGGGAAAATAACGTTAGTCGGAATTTTCGTTCCGGATAATGAGCTTATTGAATATCTTGATATGGGACTTACATTTGATTGTACATGGGATATAGAGAATGGGTTAGGTCTTTGACTTATAAAAGGCGAGGTAACTGAGATAGGCTACCAGGATGTTGTAATTTGAATAAGAGGTTTGTTGACACAGAAAGATTAATGAATTATTAAATTCAAATAGCAATTTTAAAATAACTTTCTTTAAAATGTGGATTTGAAGAAAGAATGGTACTCTATATAAATTGAGCAAGAATAGTACTGACCTAACAATATTATATAAATGAAATATAAAAAGAATAGTAGTGTTGCTTGACAATAAAATTAAATTGTCAAGCAGAATAGCATCTCCATTCTATGGTTTCAATGGGGTACTTTTCTAAGGATACCGGTGTTTGTCAAGATAGTTGTCGCATATCGCTCTTTTTCTAAACTAGTTATTTAATCGAATCGGTCCGCAACTTTTCTTTCATCGGATTCAAGGCTACTGATTCATGTGGACTCCAGTTTCTAGTTGATTTTGACCAGCGTTCTGGATGTTTTTGTTTTGCCAGTTGATAGACTTCATGTCTTTTTTTAAGTATCTCAATATGCGCACCTGTGTGCCGTTGATCTGGAGTAACGAAATTTATTGCGCTATGTTGATGTTCATACGTGTGCCAATGAACGAACCTTTCGGTCCATGACCGCGCATCCTCAATTGATTCGAATCCATCATACGGGAACTCTGGTCGATATTTAAGTGTCCGAAAGACAGCCTCTGAATATGGATTATCGTTACTCACCCGTGGTCTTGAATAAGAGCTTTGGATACCTAGTTTTTCAAGTAACACTTGAAATGTTGCTGCTTTCATTGGGCTTCCGTTATCGGAGTGTAAGACAAGGGGAGCCCCGTATATTTTTTCACTTATAATGGTTTTTTTAATTAATACTTCAGCGTGAGCGGCGTCTTCTATTTCCCAAACTTCCCAACCAACAATCTTTCGGCTAAACAAATCAATGATCAAGTAAAGTTTGAAATATAGACCTCTAACAGGTCCTTTCAACCAAGTAATATCCCAAGTCCATACCTGATTAGGGGCCGTTGCTAAATAACTTTCGGGTAATTTCATCTCTGGTCTTTTACTTCGTCCGCGGTGCTGTTGCATTTTCTCTTCCCGTAATATCCGATAAAACGTTGATTCTGAGGCGATATAAATCGAATCATCTGCTAGTTTTGGCACAATCTGTGAAGGTGGTAAATCGACAAACTCTTCTTTTTTGACAGTCTTGATGACATCTTGTCTTTCCTCTTCTGTTAGCTTATTTTTGGGTTCAGGACGTCGCACATGGGGACGTTGATCTTCCTTTATTCCACCGTTCGAAACCCAGCGTTCATACGTGCGCACACTAATATTTAGTTCTGCACATGCCACAGTCATTCGTGCACCGTTTAGATTCGCTTCTTGGATAAGTTCTACCGCAAGTACGCGATCTGACGGGTTAATCATTCGTCCTCGTGGTCCCCCCAGATCGCTCGGGCCTTTTTTCTTAATAATAATAAGGCTGCAGCTTCTGCCAACGCTTTTTCCTTTATACGTAAATCCTTCTCAATCTCAGTTGTATGTCTTTTTTCATCCTTCAGCTCCTGGGAAAGCCGTTTAGTTTGATTCAGTTCACAAGTGTTGGCGTTTAGACAAACAGAACGCCATGCGTCAATCTGTTCCTTGTATAAACCTTTTTTACGGCAGTATTCTGCAAGATTTATTTCATTCATTGCGTAGGTTTCCAGTACTACCAAAAACTTATCTTCACTACTCCAGCGTTCTGAAGTCTGTCCATTTCCAGGCGTTGGGTTTCCATCAATACGCGCTTTTTTTCTCCATTTATAAAGGGATTGTTCTGAAATACCGGTATCCATACTAAAACTCTTAACAGATTCGTTATTAGGTGGCATCATTCTTACAAGGATAGCGTCCTTCAGTTCTTTGGTATATCTATTCCTTTTCTCACTACTCATGTCGCACGGCCTCCATCTATTAATTAAAGTATAACAGGTGAGTTCTATACGACACCTAGCCTAACAGAGGGGGAAGATAATCAAAGACTCTTGAAAAATAGAGCTGGAGACATATTCATTTTACCGCCAAAAAAGTAAAAAGAGATGAGGTTTAGTGATGGAAGAGAGATTAACAACATCAATTGTATTATATGGTGAGATTGATTCCTTTGATTCTGAAAAGTGGTTAGATTTTTTTAAATATGTTATAAATTTTATTAATTCACTTAATTTAGAACCGAATTATATGGCCGTTTCTGGGGTGTCAATTAAAAGTAGCAAGATTACTTCACTAAAAAGAATTGAAAGGAAATTTTGTGAATCGGTGGAAAAAGGTGAAGAAATTTCATCTGTGTCTATATATAGTCTTCCAGAAGATTATGAAATAGCTGCTTTTGATTATAACGTATATATATGTAGGACTAATAGGTTGAAATATTCACATATAATAATTACGTTACCCAATGAAATATTTGACAAAGTTGATTTTAAGGGGGTAATCGAAGAATTGAAAAAAAATATAGAATTCGAAAATGGTGAAGTGTTTAAGTTGTTAAATTTGGAGAGTCCCCACCTATATGCCTCCAAAGCAAACGATCCATCTTCATTTAAGACCTTAGATGTCATTTTAAAATTCTAAACATAATTTTACCTTGATTGGCTTATTACCTTTCAAGATTTTTTTCTTGATCCCGCGATTTATGGTTGTAATATATTGATTTTGAAGTAACTGCTCATGATGTTAAACTGACAAACCTTCTTTATCTTGGATTGTCGGTAAACAACAAGAATAGGGTGTATGTAAATATAGCTAATAGGGGTCATAAATATGAATAGCAGGAAAGGATGAGAATTACTAGTATGTTTGATGCGGTTTGAGCGCACTAATCCACGGACGTGAATATCGTCGATTTTGAATCCCCTCTTGAGCGTCGAAACAATTCGATTTAAATTATTTACTGCCTGTATCATTTGCTGTACGAATCGGAAGTCAGGTTCTAAACGAGATAACTTCTGATAGTGTAATTATGAAAAAATGAACTGGAAGTACTTACAAAGCTTTTCATAGAAAATGATGTAGACTTTACTGATCTTCATAAGAAATTCAACAATATAAAATGCCTTGGAACCTATCAAAGACAAGATACAGATTTATGTATTTGATAGGTTCCTTTTTAATATATACTAATGGCGCTATGAAAGTAGTGAATATCAGTCCTTTCCACGATGGCTCGCGGCGGAATCATACCATGCTGAATCGTTTGGAAAATGAAATGAAAGCAATCGAGACCGCAGTCGAAGGACTTGTTGCATTGGAAGACTCATTGAAAGGACAAGGAGGAGATGCAATCCGTGCATTTTATGCGGAGTGCCACCTGCCGTTCTTACAGTTTTTCATGACATTCAAAAGCAATTACGTAAATGTCCTCACCCAAATGGATTCCGCACTCGATGCATTGGAGCCAGATATGAACGGGTTCATCCGTCAAACGTTTCTTGAAGGAGAAGTTGAAGAAGGACTTACGGGAATTTCACAACTGACAAGCAGTCTCACCGACGAAGCCAACGCCATTATGAATCAAGTCGCCGATATCGTTGCTCTTCCACATCTGAATGATAGTGATGTGCAGGAGGGGGTTCGGGATGCGCGGAGAAAACGGGATAAAACGATTGCCGATTTGTATGAATTTGATGCGAACCAGACGAGGGCTTTAATAGCGATAGAGAATGACCTGAAGACGATGGAAACATGGATTTCTGATATCGAAGGATTGTTCACTGACGGTGTGACGGCCATAGACTTCCCAATGGATAAATGGGCAGCATTATCGGCGAAAAATACACTTCAGACAGATTTAGCGAAACGGACTGCACCGATGGCTAACATAGCCGGGGTGATGGTGGACAGCCCGCCTGTAACTTTATTTGGGGCTAGCAATTACACATATCCAGGCATGGCAACTTGGGCAAGTCCGATTAATGGATTTAACAAAGAGTTTGAGAAATATAGCCAAAAAGATTTTCCTAATTCTACACCTAATCCTGTAATGAAATCTTTGTATAGCTTTAAGGAAATCGGGACTGGCTTTGTAGATGAAGTAAATACAAGAACGGATAAAGCATTGGATTCCCCTAATGACTTTGCGAACTATGCAACACTTGGTATTTCAGGTGGAATTATCTCGGGGGCAAAAAACAGAACGGATAAGATGTGGAATTCAGCTTTTGACTTTACGAATTACTGGACTATCGGTTTAGCTGGAACGGTTAAAGGGGCAATCGCACCGGAAGAACCCTTTTCCAAGGAACATTGATTGGACAGCTTAGGGCTCGCAACAACTTTTGTGGGTGGCGCGAAGGCAATAGCTCCAAAAGAATCTTTGGGTGCAGTTAGTGTTAAGGAAACGAGTAATTCGCTGAATACGAGTAAACCTCCTAAGGGAGTCAACAGAGTAGATGGACTATCAAGAATTGATTTTCTACAAAATAAGTATGGTAAACTCACAACAGAGCAATTACATCAAAGAATTAATTTGCGTGGTGAAACAGCGAAGGAACTTAGTAAATTATCAGGTCTAAGTAAGAATGATGCGGGTCCTGCACTTGCGGGTGTGTATGATAAAACAAATGGGAAATATTATTTTGCTATTAATGAAATAGATGGTAATATCTCTAGCAAACTACCCTTTTTGATTGAAGATCGAATAAAAAATATGCCAGATAATATAGCTAATTCTTATATAAGAACAAAAGGAGTTGGCTCACATGCAGAGGTTAATGCTATAAATGAAGCTTTATTAGCAAACCCCAATGCTAAAATTGAAAATTTAACAGTACATGTTGTAAGAAGCGGGAAAAAATTAAAGCCGGCCGGCCAAATGATGAAACGATGTCTGCATTGTGAGTATATTACTGAAGGTATTGAATTTATTTCGGAGGTGCCTAAAAATGTTAAGTAATGTTTTAAAAAAGGAATATGTAATGGAAAATGGAGTTGATTTTGATGAAGAATTATGGTTTGCGCCACCCTATGGGGATTATGTCATAGATGCAGAGGATAGTGGGAAACCATTTACTGGTCTAGCTTATGAATTATATGATAATGATAATTTAGCATATTATTCTTATTATCAAGATGGGGTTAAAGAAGGACAGTCTGTTCGGTTTTATAAAAATGCTAGGATTAAATCCATATCAAATATGAATAAGGGTACTTCACATGGAAATCAATTAAGTTATTATGAAAATGGACAAATTGAGTTTAAAGGGGAAAGATTTGCGGGGTTAGCAATTCAATATAAAAAATGGGATGAAGACGGAAATCTTATTGAAGAGAAAACAGGTCCAGACGAAGGTGATCTGAAATATATGGACAACTTTCGATGATTAACAGATGGATTAGAGATTTTATTGAAATGCAAAACAAATTGCAACCTAAAATTTTACTTGAAAATAGCTTTGTCATAAGTGAAATAAATCTTGTAGCTGGTGTAGATATCGCTTACTGGTCTGAAAAGGGGATAGACTATGGAATTTGTTGTATAGTCGTGATTGATCATGAAACCAAAAAGGTAGTAGAGCAGATTGAGTACTTTGATAAAATAGAGATTCCGTATATGTCAGGTTTTTTAGCTTTTCGTGAATTGCCTTTGGTGCTTAAAACAGTAGAAAGATTAACAATAAATCCAGATTTATATATGTTTGATGGCAACGGTTATTTGCACTATAGACATATGGGGATTGCTACACATGCTTCCTTTTATCTAAACAAACCAACGATTGGTATAGCGAAAAGTTATTTAAAAATAGAGTATGTCGATTTCATCATGCCTGAAAATTTAAAAGGTGCATACACAGATATAGTAATTAATAATGATGTATATGGAAGATCCTTACGAACGAGAGAAAACGTAAAACCTATTTTTGTTTCCTGTGGTAACTGGATTGATTTAGATACGGCTACAGAATTAACGTTACACTTTATAGAAAAAGATAGTCGTTTACCGATTACAACGAGATATGCGGATTTAGCAACACATCAGAGTAGAAAGAGAATAGTGGGAGAGAAGTAGAAAACGAATTTTTTCCATAAAAAGAGAGAAACTGCGTTTTCTATATATATAATAGACACTAGCTAAAGGGAGCTATTGTGTTCCAGTAATAGTAGTCCGTGCAGTCACAAGGATTGTGTAATCATGAAAAAGAGGATCTAGATGAACAAACAAAGTTTTGCGTAGAAAATGAAGTAGACTTTACGGATTTCTACAAGAATTCTAACAATATAAAATGCCATGGTGCCCATCAAAGACAATATACAGAGTCATGTCTATGATAGGCACCTTTTTCAAATATATGAAAGTAGTAGATGTCAGTCCTTTCCACGATGGCTTGCGGCGGAATAATACCATGCTGAATCGTTTGGAAAATGAAATGAAAGCAATCGAGACCGCAGTCGAAGGACTCGTTGCGATGGAAGACTCATTGAAAGGGCAAGGTGGTGACGCAATCCGTGCATTTTATGCGGAGTGCCACCTGCCGTTCTTACAGTTTTTCATGACATTCAAAAGCATTTACGTAAATGTCCTCACCCAAATGGATTCTGCACTTGATGCATTGGAGCCGGATGCGAACGGGTTCATCCGTGAAACATTCCTTGAAGGAGAAGTTGAAGCCGGACTTACAGAAATTTCACAACTGACAAGCAGTCTCACCGACGAAGCGAACGACATTATGAATCAGGTCGCCGATATCGTTGCCCTTCCACATCTGAATGATAGTGATGTCCAGGAGGGGGTTCGGGATGCGCGGAGGAAACGGGATCGAACGATTGCCGATTTGTATGAATTTGATGCGAACCAGACGAGGGCTTTAATAGCGATAGAGAATGATCTGAAGACGATGGAGACATGGATTTCTGATATCGAAGGATTGTTCACTGACGGTGTGACGGCCATCGACTTTCCGATGGATAAATGGGCAGCATTATCATCGAAAAATACTCTTCAGACAGATTTAGCACAACGGACTGCCGGGATGGACGGCGTAAATGGGGGACAAGTATCCGGTGATGAACCTGGCAATCTAGTAGGGGCGAATACTTCTGAAGATGAGCAGATGAAAGCACTCTATGCCGCAATGGAAAAAGAACAACATGTGGCTAATCCTGTGAATGACTACGCAATCGATCCGAATACGGGTGAATATTTGATGACATTTGAGGGGAAGCGTAAGGTTTTAGGCGGAAATGGTACTGGGACTATAGATGGATTCGCTCCTTATGGCATGGCAACATATGACTTTTACTTAGGAGATATTGGTACCATGCTAAGTCCCGATGCAAGTGCAAAAGAGAGGTTTGAAGCAGCATTATTCACGTTTGTTAAGCCTCTGAAATTGGCGGATACTGGGCATGATATTTTAAAAGTCGGGGAAAGTGGTAAACTCCCAGTGGAAACTGGGGGAAAAATACAGATCGTTGATGGCAAAAAACAGTATAATGTGAATGGGACATGGTTAATTGATAAACAATTTTCAGCTCTAAGACAAAAGGCTGTCCGTCAGGCATGGAAACATGAGAAAGAGTATGTTCGGAAAAATGGGAAAGGAACTAGGGATTGGACACCTGAAGAAATACAAGAGTTACTTCAGAATGGTAAAGTGAAAGGATACGAAGGACAGCATATGAAGTCTGCTAATGACAATCCTGACTTTGCTGGCGATCCTGACAATATCCAGTTCTTAAAAGGAAGAAATATGGATGTTGATGAACATCTTGATGCACACGGGGGAAGCTATCATAACCCAACAAATGGCTACTACGATCCAAAGACTGGTGTTATGGTGGAATTTGGAGATGAAATCCCTTGGAATCCCAATTGAATAGGAGGTAATAAATAAATGACGGGAAAATTCTATTCTGAAAATGATGATTTACAACCGTTCTTGGAGGAAATAAATAAATATGCAGATGGTGTTCATAGTCTAAATATAGGAGTTGATTTAGATACTATAGAAAAACTTGAAATTGAACTTAATATTCAAATTCCTGAAATATACAAAGACTTTCTTCTGGCGTGTAATGGTGGTGAACTGTTTATACCTGGAACGATTTTATCAGAGATTTACATCCCTTCTTTTGGTCCGAAACAAATAGGTAATTCATATTTAAATGATTCTTTTAAAAAAGAACGAAGACGACCGGGGATGCCAGACAAATATTTAATTATTGCAGATTTGAATTATGGTGACACTATTTGTATGGAGATTGAAAAAAACGGTGAATATGATGCAAAGATAATACAATGGGATCGAGAGAGTCAGACCGTTTCTAGAAATTGGGATGGATTTGTAGAATGGATAATGGATGTCTTAGATGAAGGGGAAATGTTAGTGGATTATAATGGTAACGAAAAAGATTTAGAGTTTTGAACTTATTTAGCGCTAGGGGTCTATCACTTATTCAATCGTGAAGTTAAAAAATTGTGTTTATTTTGATTAACATGATTGCCCCAGTGACAGTGGTCGACCCCTATATAACGGACATGCGTTATTACAAGAAGATTAAACTTGATGTGCTTACACAGATTTTCATAGAAAATGATTTAGACTTTACGGATTTCTACAAGAGTTCCAACAATATAAAATCCTGTGGTGCCTATCAAAGACAAGATAAAGAGTCATGTCTTTGATAGGCACCTTTTTCAAATATATGAAATATATACTGGAACGACCAAGGTTAATGGAGAAGTAAGAGATATTAGCAGAAGGGTTTTTCAAAGGCTAGACATTGATTATAAAAGGATTGACCCTGATAGTGGTATGACAAATTTTCAATTAATGAAAAAAGGAAGAGCACCAATTTGGAAAGATGGAACAGTTATAGAGCTACATCATTTAATCCAAAGAGAGCCAGGGGCAATGGTGGAAATTCCTGCGAGTATGCATGATGAATATCATAAAATTTTGCATGGTTTGGTGAAGAATGGTGGGAGCTTTAGATATGATCCTGTATTAAAAAAGCAATACGATAACTTTAGGGGTAAATATTGGAGATGGAGAGCTAAGCAAATCGAAAAAAGCGACTTGTAAAAGGAGGAACCATATATGGATAAAGAGGAATTAACCAATTTTATAAATGAACATAAGGAATTAGATGACTTTACTGGTGGAGTAGATGAAAGTCAAATCAATCTTGTCCAAAATGAGCTAGGGGTCGAATTACCAGAAAGTTTTAAGTGGTTTTTAACTACCTATGGTTCTGGTGGGTTATTTGGAGTTGATATTTCAGGAGTGGCTAAGTCAAATAGAGCCCCTGTTGTTGTTAACACAAAGAGATATAGAGATTTAGGATTGGAAAAGGATTTAGTAGTTATCGAAAATGCTGGAGAATATGTTTATTGCCTATGTACGAGCAAAATGGAGAATAATGAGTGCCCAGTAATAGGTTGGAATAGATCTGGTGGACTTGATGACTACAACACAGCAAAGAACTTTTATGAGTTTTTATCCCAAAGGTTGTTGGATGCACAAGAAGCATGGGAAGAAGATTTTTAAGATAGATAAATATTGATACAAAGAAACTCGAAAACTTTTGATGGTTTTACTACAAGGATTTGTATAAAGATATTTTGTTTATGAAAAATGTACGATAATTAGTCGAGATGACATTTTAAACATACGAAGTATTATTACTGGTAACAAGACCAAAAATTACGAATTTAATTAGGCTAGCTGGCTTAAAAATAGAATTAGTAATGAATTACTTTATATAGCTAACTACAAAGGACTTGATTGTTTTGGCACTGCCTATCGTTTTGAGTCAGTAAGAAAATACCTTATAGTGCAGCCAGTTGATGGTATTTTACCGGCGACTGGCTGTTTATTTCGTTTGAATACTGATATTGTTATAATAAACAATTTAGTCTTCGACGATTTGGATGACATGTGCATGTGTTGTCCGGTGGATTCCGTCGAGATAGAACGTTTCAGACTTTAGTGAGGAGTGAAACGTCTCAATTCGGGACTTATCAGCGGGCGTAGCTTTGCGGGACATGCTCATGGTGATTCCTTTTTCTTTACCGGCGTGTTGATACGCATACGACGTATAGACCGTACCTTGATCACTATGCAATCGATCTTCATACAGGCAAATACATCATGATGAACCAAGGATTCGTTCGTGTTTCAAAGGATTACGGACCCAAAGAACTGAGCCTCATTGATAAAGCCGGGTTGGGAGTAGCTAACTTCTTAATCCTGGATGACTTAAAAACAATCACGGATCCCGATAGTTCCTTCATGGCTAAGGGACTGTCCATGGCCTCGATTACTCCTTTTGGGCCAGCGATAAAAGCGGGTAACGCGGGTATTAGACTTGTTAGGAAGTCTTCAATAGTGAAGTGGATAAGTCCTAAGAAAGTTGAAAAGGTTAGTGGTACGGCTACAGGTAATACCGTAAGTGATTATCTTGATGATATAATTGTGAAAGGGAATGCTGATGCTGCTAAGTTGACTAAGCTAAAAAATGCTATTCAGAATAATACTTTTAGTGTAGATGAGCTGTCTGAGATTAGAAAAAAGATGTCTGATTTAGGCATCACTAAAGAATATGATGAAGCATTAATTAAAATTGATTTTGGTAAGTATCTACGAGGATTAATAGGTGACCCGCCTGTTGATATGGTAGATTCACATGCTCATCATATTTTATTCAAAAAAGGTCTAGGTGAGGCTCAACAAAAACTTGTTCAAGAAGGTCAAGAAATATTAAGGAAATATGGTATTGAACCTATAATTGGTAAAGAAAATTTAGTTTGGGCACCAAATAGAATTGCTGGGCAACATAATATATCAGCTTTAGAAAATGTTGTTAACCAATTGAAAGCAGTTGATGCTGCAGGTGCGGACTTAGATGATATTATTGAAATACTAGAAGACCTGGGAAAACAAGCTGCTTCTAGATGATAAGAATTAAAGGAGAAACTAAAATGGATAAGACTAAAATTGCAAAAGACATTAGAGGTGCCATCAAAAATGGCCAATTGGATATATTAAGAGACTTACTTGAGAAAGAACCAGAAATGTTAAAATGGATGACACCTTTTGGTACATGGTTACATGTAGCAGCAGCTCATGGGCATTTAGAAATAATAGAATTTCTTATTAATGCCGGGATAGATATTAATGCACAGGGTGGAACTTTTTCTACAAATGCTCTGGAAAGAGCGGCTACAAAAGGTTATTTAGATATTGTTGAATATCTCATTAACCATAATGTTGAGATTGATACTAGTGAACCAGATAGAAATCCCCTGTTTGCTGCAATATATGGTGCTAATTTTGAGATTGTTGAATTGTTAGTTGAGAATAATATAGATATCACTATAAAATACTCTGGTGAAAGTATGAAAGATATGAATGCTCATGCCTTTGCCATTGAAAGAGGACAAATAAAAATCGCGAAATATTTAAAGCAAAAGATGGATGAAAAAGAATGAAAAAGTGTTACAGAGAATAAGCCGATAAATCACGAAATTTAACAGACTCATTGGTTTAAAGATAGAATATTAATGATTTATTTTATATAGCTAATTATTAAGCATTTGATTGCAATTAGGCAAAAAATGCTTTTTTTTGTGCAAGAATTTTGGGACGAGAAAGCCGATTCAATACGAAGTGGTTAAAGAAGCGGAAGAAGAATTCGATGACGGTGGTGTACGTGAGCTCAACAACTATTTTGAAGGTACGAAGCTAGCATTTGTGGATTATATCCATCCGAGGGCAATCGTCCAAAAAGGCTTCAAAAAAATGGCGCTCCCCCTTATCACGGGAAATAAATCTGTCAAATATAAAGAAGATATTTCTGGTAAGAAGACATCAACAGTAGAGGAGAAGCCTAAGGATACCGGGAAAGTGGTTGAGAATGGTAATAAGGCTGAAATATTAGCTCAGAATTGATCGAAAGGAAGAGCTTTTGAACAGGCAGAATTACCAAAGTTTGAGAAAATTGCAGATAATGTAGTAGAACAAGTAACTAAAAAACAAATCAAGGCACAAAAATTAGAGTTGATGCAATTGGAACGAATAAATTTACCGGTGATATAGTGATTCAAGAGTATAAATCATCAGTAACTGCACCATTAACAAAAAATCAAACAAAAGGATTTCCAGAATTACAAAGTGGTGGGGGAAGTGTAGTAGGAAAAGGAATATTTAAAGGAGGTACTCCTATGCCGCCTACTAAAGTTGAGATTATTAGACCGGATTAGAGAGGAGAATAATATGTCTATAATAGAAACTGATAAAATAGATGCTACGGGTATAAGCAAGGACGGGAATGGCTTGATGTTGATGCTTGCAGACCATTTGGATTGGGATGATGAATTAGGGCATTTAGCACTTTTACAAGATAAAATTAATGCGTATTTAGGATTTATTGAATCAAATCAGTATTCAGATATCTATCCAAATATAGCATTTGAATATTACGTTATTAATGTAAGATTTAAATATGAAGCCACTGAGAATTGTTTAAAATTTATCGAAGGGATTAATACACAATTAAGAGAATATAATATCCATGTAGTAGAAAGTGGAGATTAAAATGGGAGGAGACCAAGGGACGGCATGGGTAAAAATCAGAAGAACCAAGAATTGATGAGTAAAGTATTTGAAGACTATTTTAGTGAGATACAAACAGATATGGTATCAATTTGTTTAGAGTATGTAGAAGATAGGGCTGAAAAAATATATATTTATTGTTCTTTTGAAGAAGGAATTGTATCAAGTGATTATTTTTATAATATTAATGGTAAGGTAGTAGAACGTCACAAATTAAATGATATGTTATCTAGTGGAGAAAATAACTATGATGTATCTGTTCAAAGGCAGAGTGGTGTTGTTAAAATTTTGAATATGGATATTAAAAGTGTAATAAATTTATGCAAGGAATATAATAGGGAAATACCAACAGAAATGAAATTAATATATAATATAGAAGAAAATAGCCTGAAAGCAGAATATAAATACGAACTAGTTTATTCTGATGACCCTGTTAAGACAGCGGATGATGTTGCAATGGAATGGTTCGAGGAAATAAGTAAAGATAATAGTTGGAGTCAATAACTAGCATTACAGGGAATTGGTAGTTTGAAAACTTTATTCTCCTACACTGAATCTTAGATCTTCGAATAACTTGAATTAAAGATGTATATGAGTCTCTGGTATTAGTATGAATGCTTTTTATATACAGATTGCCGACAATTAATTATATATAAAACGCCACAGTGAAAATAATTTGCTGTGGCGTTTTTCCTTTGTCTTAAATCATTCGTATTATGAGATTAGTAGCTGATTTATTGTCTAAAGGGCACGAATGAACACAAATGTTTAGAACCATAACTTTCGGCCCCGACTTGGCAGGGTAGACATGCCGCGCATTTTATGCGGAGTGTCACCTGCCGTTGATTGCCCCGTTTTAGAAAAACTTTGGTGTGAATTTAAAAATAATGTCCAAGAACCTTGGACAATCTCACATTTACTTTTAGTGAAGGTAAATTATAGATTGAATATGACTACGAGGATTTATAGGAAGCAGATGATTATGAAAGGCGAATTTTTTGGAAGTATAAGTACCTAGGGCGTTTACCTGAGGATGAAGATGACCAAGAATTCTTAAGGTAGTATTTACAATCAATTGAAGAAAAAGAGAATGAAAACGATAACGAACAATAATTAATAAATCTTGATAGAACGAATATTAACCACTCAGTCAAGATATTTTTATATTGAACTCACATTTCGCGGCCCTACCCAACCCTAAAAGGTATTTTCCTCCCCCGTATCGAAAAGTATATTTACCTCTTTATTCGAACGTCTAAGAAGGTATATAACGGACACGTGTAATTATAAAAAGATTAAACTGGATGTACTTACAAAGATTTTCATAGAAAATGATGTAGGCTTATTCTTGCTGGTAAACCAACTGCAGGGCATCATAGTTATAGTGCTTCGAAATATCCACATCTTGCTGATAAAGGAGAAATAATCTATCCAGCAACTTTTAATGAACATTTAAAGGGATGGCATGGTGGGAATTGGTGGAATAGTAACCCGGGTGAGCCTATAATACCAATTAAAGGCTTTTAGGGAGGTAAAATTTATGGTAAAAATGAAATTGAAAATTGATAATGATTCCAATAAATTAAAGTATGTACCTATTATCAGACAGAATAATAGGGCGAGTATTCAAGATATTAAAGAAAATATAGAAGATAGTAAAGTAGTACTAGAATGTGATTATTTTGATACGGATGAATTAAAAGATTTTAAGAAAACAATGGAAGCTGTAATAAGTAAGGGGGCTACAATACATTTGTTTCAAGATGATAGAGAGGTTCAAATTGATTATATTAGTAACCTTATTAGTTCATATGAACAAATTGCTGAAGACAGAGAAAAGCTAGATGATAGGATTTTAGGTGATGATTAAAAAAGAGTAGAGTATTAAAACGTTCAGTTTCAACTTTATATATTGAATTGTAAACAAAATAATAAAAGTTATGGTGTTGAAAATAAACATATATAAGCATATATGTAGATGAATAAAGATAAAGTATATTTGCAGTGGAAAGAAAAGAACCGTTTATTTAAAAATAAAGGCTGATGGTTGTACTTTCAGGGTATTATATTTTAATACTCGGTTTGTTAGAACAGTACGATAAATAGGTGAGATTACATTTTATATGGGAGAGGGAATTATGACAGGGCATTGACACTATTGACGGTGTATATGATGCTATTACAATAAAAAACTAGAGATAGAGGTGTTTTTATAAAATGAAAGTATTTGAAGATTATTTTTCAGAACTACAAGGTGATATGGTTTCTATTTGCTTGGAATATGTAAATGGAAAGGCAGAGGAGATATATATTTACTGCTCCTACGAACCAGAAACATATTATTTTAATGTATTTTATAAAGTTAATGGAAGTATTGTTCATAAGCATATGTTAAATGAATTTTCCGCCGGATATGTTTATGATACTTCTATTGAACGACAAAAGACCCTCATGAAGATTGGTATGTCAACACTAAATCAAACGATATTATTAAAGGCTATTTTTTTATAAGCAACCGGACTTAGGTAGCCTAATGTACTGTGCGAACGGATATTATTATACCAATTGACATAATCGAAAAGCTCAAGGGACAGCTGGTTAGGGTTTGATAGTGTGCTCCGTTGATCAATTCTGTTTTTAAAATCTTAAATGTTGCCTCTGCCACCGCATTATCATAAGGATTCCCTTTATGGCTAAGTGATCTTTTAATTTTGTATCCACTTAATAATTCATCGATACCAACGTTTTTAAATTCAGAACCGCGATCTGTATGAAATAAGTTCACGTTTCCCAATGGGTATTTTACAGAATCGAAGGCACGCTGAACTAGAGTAGCGTCTTTTTGTGCTCCGACGCTCCATCCGACAATTTCACGATTGTATAGATCGATTAAGAAACAAACGTAACTCCAGCGATATCCTACTTTTACGTATGTTAAGTCGCTTACTAACACGGACATCTCTTTGTCCACTTCAAATTCTCGATTTAATACGTTTCGAACGGATTCTTCATTTGGTCTTGTTGCCATTGGTTTATAGGAAGGTTTGGCGTATTTTGATTGAAGTCCAAGTTCGCTCATCAATCTTCCAATTCGGCGTCTCGAGATCGTATGGCCTTCTGTCTCTTTATCTAGTTCTAATTTTAGTTTCCGAGTACCATAAACGTGTCGGTTTTCATTGAAAACCTTAGCGATCTTTTCTTTTAATACGCGTTCTTCTTCCTGCTTTACTTGTTCTTTTTGAGCGGATACTTCAGTGTCATAATAGAAGGTGCTACGCGCAATTTTCAGGACTTTACACATTGCTGATACCGAATAGTTGTGACGGTTTTGTTGAATCACATCTATTTTCGTCCCATGATCAGCGCTGCTTGCTTTAAAATATCTACTTCCATTTCTAGTTGCTTATTTCTCTTCCGTAAGGCAATCAATTCCTGTTCCTCTGGAGATTGATTATCTTTCTCTAAGAAAGAACCTGACTGCCTGAATTGTGTAATCCACCTATCAAGAGCAGATGCGGTTAATTCATATTCTTTGACAATATCTTGTCGGCTTTTCCCATTTTCATATAGGGCAACCACTTGTTTTTTGAAATCTGTAGAAAATGATCTTCTTTTTACGGACATAGTAGATCTCCTCACTTCTTGTGTATTATTCTACTAGCCCTTAATTTGATTGTCCAACTAAGTGTAACCTATCCAGTAAGCCTAGATACTTCTAGCGACTATAATACATTTGTAAGACGACTTAATAATTGGGCTAATTATAGACTAGAGGGTGGGGTTTCATCTTTACCGGAAGGTCTTAAATTAAAGTAGGAGGATCCTATAATGAAAAAACAAGGATGGGTTTCTTTTTGGTTAGGTAATATTAAAGTAGAGGACTCTATAGGAGAGTATGTAGATTTAACGTATGATGAGGATGGCGAGTCTGTACCTTCCAAATTTTTTATGGATTTTAATATTGATATGGATGAAACAGATGAGGATACTATAGAAAAAGCGGTCTATAAGAATAGTAGTAGCGATATTTACACATTATTAGCTGGGTGTTCGTATGAAGAAATTATCATCCCACAATTTAAGGAAAGTATAGACTTGAAAAAATCATATAATGCAGTAATTCTGATATATAACTTTGAGTATAACAATGAAATTACTTCAACTAATGATTTTGACTTTATTACTACTACAAATTATGAAAAGAAAACACTTATAAGTATGGAGAATAGACTCAATTGAAGGGCAACACAGAAATTACTTTTCGGGAAGAACTGCTTTATAATAAGGAAAAAAATAATTTAATCAGTCAATTAGGCAATGTAGACAATCCACTAATACTCCATTTTTTTGCAGCAAATTATAACTGGAATAGGGGGTTTGATGTTCCAAAAGCACTCATTGAAAACGAGTATTGTGATTTAGGAACAGGATTACTAATATTTCATTACGCAGATGGTTTTCGAATGTTAGAAAATCCAGAGGAAGTTTCAGATTCAGCATTAGAAGAGTGGAAAGATTTTTTATTAAATGTTTACAATAAACTAATAAACATGAATTTTAAGACAAAAGATATATCATTTGAACCTGAATTAACAAAAATTCAGATATATAGGATTAGAAAAAGTAACCCGAATATACCAGATTTGCTTATTAGTAAATCACCAGGTGAATTAGTTGATATTCCTAATATATAATGTGATTTTAAAACCTTGATAGCCAAGTCCCTTTCAAGGTTTTTTGTTGAGGGGATACCTAGTGTCGAATGCACCACTATAAAGAACTGGGTGTACTTACAAAGCTTTTCATAGAAAATAATGTAGACTTTACTGATTTTTATCAGAAATTTAACGATAACTGACAAACCTTCTTTATCTTGGATTGTCGGTAAACAACAAGAATAGGGTGTATGGATAGGGTACACTAAGTTGGATAGAAAAATAAGAGTTGAATCTAATTGAAGAGCGCTAGAAACACCCTTTGGAGAAATCGTGGACACTGAAAAAGTCCGCTAATTAAATTGTAACTGAAACTATCCATTGAAAATGCTTAGGCGCTTAAATGATGTTGTAGAAATTATAAAGGAGTTTAAAAATGGAAATTAAAAATAGTGATTACGGTGGATTTATAGTTTCTAAAAACATTATTTCAGGTTTACCAATTAGATACTCTTTTCGAGAAAAAAGCCCTATCCCGCAATTAAATGGATGGAATCTATATTCTACGATCGATGATGATAATTATATTAGTAATGCAGATAATTTTATAGTATTAAATGCTGAATCTATTTATAGAATCTCTCCCGTAATCTTAGAGGTTTTTGATGCTCATTATGGAACTGATTTGTGTTGGTTATACGAAGAGGGGATTCATCTAGGCTTTTATGATTTAAAAGGAGATAGGGAAACCTCTATAAGTGATATATTAAAAAATAATTAAAATGTGATTACTTTTCATTTACTATTTTGCTAGTTTCTTAAGGACGATGAAGAAATAGTTTGGAAGAGTAAGATGATTCAATCCCAAAAAGGCGGAGTTTAAAAACTTAATATTTAATGGAAACTGCGAGAGGAGCAGCCTTTAACATGCCTGTTAGGCTGTCTTGTCCTCATATTTTGTGACTGCTTGAAGTTGTAGGCTAGTATTTATGAGTGAATCCAGATTTTTAAGCGCACTAATACGGACGGGAATATTGTCGATTTTTGAATCCCCTCTTGAGCGCCGAAACAATTCGATTTACTTTATTTACTGCCTGCATCATTTGTTTAACGAATCGGTAGACAAGTTCTAAACGAGATAACTTCTGATAGTGTAATTATGAAAAAAATGAACTGGATGTACTTACAAAGCTTTTCATAGAAAATGATGTAGACTTTACTGATCTTCATCAGAAATTCAACAATATAAAATGCCTTGGAACCTATCAAAGAGAAGATACAGATTTATGTATTTGATAGGTTCATTTTCATATATACCGATGGAGCTATGAAAGTAGTAAATATTAGCCCATTCCACGATGGCTTGCGGCGGAATAATACCATGCTGAATCGTTTGGAAAATGAAATGAATGCAATCGAGACCGCAGTCGAAGGACTCGTTGCGATGGAAGACTCATTGAAAGGGCAAGGTGGTGACGCAATCCGTGCATTTTATGCGGAGTGCCACCTGCCGTTCTTACAGTTTTTCATGACATTCAAAAGCATTTACGTAAATGTCCTCACCCAAATGGATTCTGCACTTGATGCATTGGAGCCGGATGCGAACGGGTTCATCCGTGAAACATTCCTTGAAGGAGAAGTTGAAGCCGGACTTACAGAAATTTCACAACTGACAAGCAGTCTCACCGACGAAGCGAACGACATTATGAATCAGGTCGCCGATATCGTTGCCCTTCCACATTTGAATGATAGTGATGTCCAGGAGGGGGTTCGGGATGCTCGGAGGAAACGGGATCGAACGATTGCCGATTTGTATGAATTTGATGCGAACCAGACGAGGGCTTTAATAGGGATTGAGAATGACCTGAAGACGATGGAGACATGGATTTCTGATATCGAAGGATTGTTCACTGACGGTGTGACGGCCATCGACTTTCCGATGGATAAATGGGCAGCATTATCATCGAAAAATACTCTTCAGACAGATTTAGCACAACGGACTGCCGGGATGGACGGCGTAAATGGGGGACAAGTATCCGGTGATGAACTTGGCAATCTAGTAGGGGCGAATACTTCTGAAGATGAGCAATTGAAGGCACTCTATGCCGCAATGGAAAAAGAACAACATGTGGCTAATCCTGTGAATGACTACGCAATCGATCCGAATACGGGTGAATATTTGATGACATTTGAGGGGAAGCGTAAGGTTTTAGGCGGAAATGGTACTGGGACTATAGATGGATTCGCTCCTTATGGCATGGCAACATATGACTTTTACTTAGGAGATATTGGTACCATGCTAAGTCCCGATGCAAGTGCAAAAGAGAGGTTTGAAGCAGCATTATTCACGTTTGTTAAGCCTCTGAAATTGGCGGATACTGGGCATGATATTTTAAAAGTCGGGGAAAGTGGTAAACTCCCAGTGGAAACTGGGGGAAAAATACAGATCGTTGATGGCGAAAAACAGTATAATGTGAATGGGATAAGTCCAAAGAAAGTTGAAAATGTTAGTGGTAAGGGTACGGGGAAAGATACAGGGCAGGGAACTAGAACAGACATTACGTATTATCGTGTGCAAGGAGGAACACCTCCTAAGGCCAGTATGAAGAGAATTAGCAAAAAAGACGATGGAAGTATCAGCATTCAGAAAGACGTTAATGTTAATATAAGTACTGGAGATATTGAACACGCTAAATATTTCCTTAATGAAAAGCGCCCTGGTGGAGAAATAGTTGCTTTTGATATTCCTGATTGGCTTGATGAGTTTGTTAAAGAAACTGCAATTCCACAGAGAGGTTATAAGAAAAACCCATTAAATCAAGGTGGTAATGCACCTAAAACTGTTGATCCGTCTACTCCAGGTGACTCATATGAATTTCTACCTATATGGTCTGAATGGATTGAGGAATATGGGGAGAATGGTAGAATAATAAAAGATATTGATGATTAGGATAATTCAATTGTGGAAGGTGATTTTTTGAAAGTACAAATAGAGTACGGTGAAAATATTATTGTGGCCGTCTTATTTAAAAGTTGTTGGAAATGGTATGTTACTGAGAAAGATTACTGGTTTTTAGACCTAACTAAATTAGATAATGCATTTTTAAATAAGGGATATAAATCTACCAATCAGATTGATTATTCAGATCGTTTTAATATAGCTGTGTTAGATGAAAACTCAGCTGAGGATTTTTTTAATGAGATAAGCGAATTTGAAGTAAGTAAAAGTGAATTAAGAAATATAATACTAATTTCGGAAGAGACTATTACAGGAGTTAATAATAATTACCTTGAGTTTATGCCAGCCTTATTAGTTGATTTTGATAATAAAATATTACTCTCTTGTTTTCCTGAACCAGCTTCTTTTGAAAGCTATGTTCCTGAAGGATGGTCAGGAATGTATAAAGAATTCTTAGACAAGGTTCCAGATGAAGAAACGTACTGGATGATAAATAACAAAAACTATTTTCTGAAAGAGGAAAGTAATGATAATTAGGAAAGGGGGTAAATACCTTTGGAACAAGACAATAAACTAAATTTGTTAAATGAGAAATTTATTAATGGTGAAACAGATCAAGAGGTTGAGGGTATTACAATAATGATTGATGGTAAATTCAAACAAACTCTAGATATAATTATGACTAATATTACTGAGTACTCTAATTATAGCGAGGTTATGCGTGATATCATATTCAGTGGTACCTCACAAATTATCGAATCAATGAAAAAGTGAATTTTTAATCCTATTGAACAACTTATGAAAAAATAAACGAATTACTACTTTTAAGAAAAAAGCTTGATAAATTAAGGCGCCTAGTTCTGATACAATTCCGAATTGTGTTAATACCAGGTATTTTTTTAACACAGGTATCCTTTATTCAGAACAGAATGGTAAATACGAATAAGTTGATAGTAAATGGGAGTCATTCTACGCCATTTTAGGGCCATATATTGAAATGATAAACATAAATATCCCATTCCGTGCCTCGCAAATTGTAATAAATGGTGTGACTTTTCAGGGATAAAACTATTGGTTAAAAACTGGGTTGTCGTACCAGGATTAATTCAAAGCATAGATTGCACTTTCCTACAGTTAGAACGATAATCAGCCATATGTTCAAATGGCTGATTTTTTGTGTGTATCCTTATAGTGTTTCTGGTGAATACGGATGTGCCATTGAAACCGAAAATGATATCATAAACGCAATAACCTAAAATGTCGTTGATTTTAAACGGTTAGCATGGCATGAAGGCAGTAGCTCCAAAAAAAATCTTTGGGGACCGTTGGTGGTAAGGGGACGGGTAATCCACCGATTACGAGTAAACCCAACTTCAAATGATTTCATTGTAAATGTAATTAGAACCGGCCCTTTCCACGATGGCTTGCGGCGGAATAATACCATGCTAAATCGTTTGGAAAATGAAATGAAAGCAATCGAGACCGCAGTCGAAGGACTCGTTGAAAGGACAAGGAGGAGATGCAATTTTTCCATGACCTTTTTACATAACTCACAATTCTGTTTGAACAACTAGCCAATGTAGATACAGAAGATATTAATGTTTTGATCAGCTACTTCCAAATAGGTGTGGATTATATTTTACGCTTACGTTATATACACAGTAGACATATGAGGGATTGCTACACATGCTTCATGTTATCTAAACAAACCAATGATTGGTATCGAGAAAAGTTAGTTGAAACTACAGGATATCGATTTTGTAATGGTTGAAAATTAGAAAGGCGCATATACAGATATAGTAATTAATAATGATCTATATGGAAGATACTTATGAGCGAGAGAAAATGTAAAATCCATTTTTGTTTCCAACGGCAACTGGATGGAACAAGTTATAAATTGAATACATTAAGTTATAAAGCATTTCTTTGTAATGAAAAATGCTTTTTATCTATGTCTAAAATTAAAAGGAAATTCATACAACGATAAAAATGTGGTAATAAATGATAATATTTTATTGTTAAACGATAAAAAGTGTGCTAAAATAAAATTAACAATAAATAAGTGAGGTGTTTTTTTATGAAACAAGGTTCAACACTTTTTTTAAAGATAGCTGTATTTCTTATTGGAATCCCAGTTCTTGCTTTGTGCATATTCGGGTTACCTTGGTTAACTAATAATCCAGTAGATCAAGACTATGCCCACATACTATATCCCATTTTAATAGGCATGTATGTATCAGTTATCCCGTTTTTCTTTGCATTGTATCAGGCTTTTAAACTTTTAAGCTATATTGACAAGAACCAATCTTTCTCTGAACTATCTGTCAAATCTCTGAAGAAAATTAAGTTTTGTGCAATGTCAATCAGTGGTTTGTATGTTGTAATTATCCCATTTGTTTATCTTATAGCGGATCTAGACGATGCTCCAGGTCTCATAATAATAGGAATGGTTCCTATCTTTGCTTCAATGGTAATCGCAGTATTCGCTGCTGTTCTTCAAAGACTTTTACAAGAAGCGATTGATATAAAATCGGAAAATGACTTAATAGTCTGAGGTGATAACAATGGCAATTATAATTAATATTGATGTGATGCTGGCTAAAAGGAAAATGAGCGTTACGGAACTTTCGGAGAGGGTTGGAATTACGATGGCTAATCTTTCTATATTGAAAAATGGAAAGGCAAAGGCGGTTCGACTATCGACTTTAGAGGCGATTTGTAAGGCTTTAGACTGTCAGCCTGGAGATGTTTTAGAATACAAAAGTGATGAAGACACGATGCTTAATTGATAGAGCCTCTGGACGCTGGAGGACTCCCGCAGTCACCTCCATATAAACGAATTGATGGTAATTGCATATATTTTAAATAAGGATAACCTTGCTATATCGGCAAGGTTATCCTTATTTATATTAAAGAAAATATACTATATATGTTGAATTAAAGAATCCCATTGAAGCTGTGGCGCTCAATAAGGGGAGAGTTGTAATTCGGGGTGTGGATTGTAGAACAGTTGGCACTTTGGAGATGTCTTTACCGCGCCTTCGCTAGGGTGTTCATTATCGAGAGAAATGTGATTTTGAGATGTACATGCTGAGATTATAAGGTGATTACTAGTTGTTATTAATTATATTCAATAAAGACGCACTCCAGGTTGCAGATCTTATCACAAATTATGAAATGCACTTTCTCACATAGACCATCCAGCAAAGCGCGTCTTCGTGGTAGCCGGAGCGATAAGACTGAAAGCGGTCTTCTTTCTGGCTTATCGCGGGAGGCATCCACAAAGCGTCCAAGCGGTATTGGCGGGAATTCTAATTAGTTCTAAGTATTGGGACTTTTTCAGTGATCTCCCAAAAGTCCTTGTAAAGCGCATACGCCGTATTCATTTATAAAAAGAAATCCAAATTTAAGACAATCAACGTTGCCCTCCACCTCCCGTAACGATGCGATTATTGAAGGTCCACTACAATCAAATACTGCACCAAAAAACTAATCTCACTTTAACTTCTGTAAGCTGTTGACAATCTTCTAAAAAGTATCTAGTATATAAATGAGAGTGATAATCGTTATCAATTAAATTTAACGTATAACTAATCCTTAGAAAAGTAAAAGAAGGAAAGAAACCTTAATCAATCGATACGATTACATATAGAAAGGAAGTACTGAAAATGTCAGCTATTACAGTAGATCAAGTTGCGATTGGTTATTCAAGCACACTAATAATTGATGAATTAAGTGTGTCTATTCCTGAAAAAAAGATAACTACGATCATTGGTCCGAATGGCTGTGGGAAATCTACTTTATTGAAAGCGATTTCGCGCGTATTGAAAACGAAAAGCGGTGCGGTCTATCTTGATGGACGTGCAATCCATCAGTTAGAAACGAAAGAAGTAGCCAAGAAGATGGCGATTTTGCCACAGTCAGCTAACGCTCCAGGGGGACTTACTGTATTTGAATTGGTTTCCTATGGCCGTTTCCCGCACCAAAGTGGCTTTGGTTCATTAAAGAAGGAAGATTATGAGTATATTTACTGGGCAATTGAAGTAACCGGATTAAATGAGTTTAAGGATCGCCCTGTTGAAGCATTATCAGGTGGACAAAGGCAACGCGTGTGGATTGCGATGGCGCTTGCGCAGGACACTGAAATTCTAATTCTCGACGAACCGACTACATATTTAGATTTAGCGCATCAACTCGATATCTTACTTCTCCTACAGCGACTTAATGAGGAGGAAGGCCGGACAATTGTCATGGTTCTTCACGATTTGAATCATGCATCCCGTTTTTCTGATTATTTGATTGCCATGAAAGATGGCACATTAGTAAAAGAGGGGACACCAGAAGAAGTGATGACTTGTGCTAATTTACAGCTTGTATTTAACATAGACGCCAGGATTACAACTTGTCCATTTAGTGAAAATCCAATTTGTCTATCGTATCAATTGTGTCAGAAGGAACGGTAAACCTTTTTCTCAATGAGGTATGCCGTTTGTAAGTTCGTTTTGGGGAGGAAAATGTATGTCTGCTTCAGCAGAGGTTTCTGCCGAGATAGAAAAGCTAACAGAAATTAAGAAACACTCACATCCAATTGTGGCTGTTGTTGTTTTATTCGGAGGCATGTTTGCATTACTTGTTGCAATTGGTCTATCCATTTCATTTGGAGCTGCAGACATTAAGTTAGCAACTGTTTGGACGGCTGTGTTTCATTTTGATCCTGATCTAACACAGCATCAAATTATTCGAGAAATACGCATGCCGCGCGTTCTTGGTGCTGCAATGGTTGGATCATGTTTTGCTGTAGCTGGTGCACTTATGCAGGGGATGACTCGGAATCCACTAGCGGATTCCGGTCTTTTGGGCTTAAATGCAGGTGCTGCATTTATGCTGGCACTCTGTTTTGCTTTTTTGCCCGGCCTACCATATATGTACTTAATCATGTATTCCTTTTTAGGTGCTGGTTTAGGTGTTGGAATCGTGTATGGAGTCGGCTCGATGTCACGAGGCGGTTTGACTCCAATGCGACTTGTCCTTGCTGGGGCTGCAGTAAGCGCATTGTTAGGAGCACTTAGCGAAGGAGTTGCCCTTTATTTCCGTATTGGGCAAGATTTAGCCTTTTGGTATGCTGGCGGTGTATCGGGAACGAAATGGGTTCATCTCCAAATCATGACCCCATGGATTATCGTTGCAATGATTGGTGCACTGATTCTTTCACGTTCAATCACACTCTTAAGCCTTGGAGAAGAAGTAGCAATTGGACTAGGACAACGAACAAAGACGATTAAACTAGTTGGGATGATTATTGTGCTAATCCTAGCTGGAGCTGCTGTTTCTGTAGTAGGGGCAGTTGGTTTTGTTGGATTAATCGTTCCTCATCTTACTCGTTTTCTAGTTGGTCATGATTATCGTTGGATTATTCCTTGTTCAATTGTGCTGGGTGGTCTTTTAGTAGTTTTGGCTGATCTCGGAGCACGAATGATTAATCCTCCATATGAAACACCAATTGGCGCATTGATTGCGTTAATCGGGGTTCCGTTCTTCCTGTATCTTGCACGAAAAGGAGGAAAAGAACTATGAAAGAAAAGATTAATATGACAAAGAACCAACATCGGGCAAAGACTAAAAATCTGATGATTATCGGTGTTCTTGGATTGCTCATTGTCGTTGCTTTCATGATTAGCATGAATACCGGTTTTATTAAATTGACACCGCTTGAAGTGATCCGAACGTTGTTTGGGTTTGGAACGGAGAAGCAACACCTCATTCTATTTGAATTTCGATTACCTCGTATAGTTATTGCAGTATTGGTAGGGATGGGACTAGCAGTTTCGGGCTGTGTGCTACAAGGGATATCCCGTAATGCTTTGGCGGATCCGGGCATATTGGGGATTAACGCAGGTGCTGGGCTAGCTGTCATGCTATTTATATCATTTTTCCCATCAACTACAGCTACACCTGTCTTTTTACTTCCTGTTTTAGCGTTTTTAGGAGCAGGAATAACAGCGGTGATCATTTATTCGTTAGCTTATAAACGACATGAGGGAATTTCACCTATGCGGCTACTGCTCACGGGTGTGGCAGTAGCGGCCGGTATTAGTTCGGTCATGATTGTTTTAACACTGCGCTTAAGTCCAGAGAATTATCAATTTGTTGCTACTTGGTTAGCGGGCAGTATTTGGGGGTCAAATTGGAAATTTGTGCTGTCCTTGTTGCCCTGGATCCTCGTTTTAATACCATTTGTATTTTCGAAAGCACGTGTATTAAACGTACTAAATTTAGGAGATTTAACAGCAGCTGGCTTAGGTGCCTCGATTGAAAAAGAGCGGCGTATATTACTTGCTGCAGCTGTTGGATTAGCGGGAGCTAGCGTGTCAGTTAGTGGTGGTATCGGATTTGTAGGGCTGATTGGTCCTCATTTGGCACGTCAATTAGTCGGATCTAGACATCAATTTTTAATACCAGCTGCAGCTTTGACCGGGGGGTTGTTAGTCCTTGTTGCGGATACACTTGGTCGTTGGATACTACAGCCATCAGAGATACCAGCAGGAATTGTCGTCGCTGTTATTGGGGCACCGTACTTCCTTTACCTATTGTCACGCTTGAAAGATTGATGTATCTGAGCCATCGTCTGTGTAAAAATCCTTATGAAGTTATTGTACTCTATAGAATTGTTATTTCTTTGATAAAAAACGAATAGTAGGAGAATGAATCGATGTTAACTAATAAAAAAAGAACTGTAATCATGTCTAGTTTTCTAGCACTATCACTAACTTTAGTTGGGTGTGGCGACACTAGTGAAAATGGTGCCAAAACCAAAGATACCAAAACAGAACAGGCAGCTGAAGAGCTTTCAACGGAACGAATACTAACAGATGCAATGGGGCATGAAGTGACAATACCTGCAAAACCTGAGCGTATTATTGCTTCTTATTTAGAAGATAATTTAGTAGCACTCGATATTACGCCTCTTGCACAGTGGACAGTAAATGACGGCGCATCGATTCAAAATTATTTACAAGACTATTTAAAAGACGTACCGACAATTCCATATGACCTTCCATTTGAAGTCGTGACAAGCTTTTCTCCGGATTTACTCGTTATGAGCTCTGCGGAAGCAGTGGAGGGGGGGAAATACGAGCAGTATTCAAAAATTGCGCCTACATATGTGCTTGAAGTAGAGAATAACAGTGATTGGCGCGAAAAATTATTAAAAGTAGGTGAGATTTTCGAGAAAACGGATGAAGCAAAACAGGTATTAGAAGAATATGAGAAAAAAGCAACGGACTCAAAGAAGATTATACAGGATTCGATTGGCTCTGAATCAGCTGCAGCTGTTTGGCTCGTTAATAATACATTCTTTATAGTTAGCGAAAATGTATCCAGTGGAGCTGTCTTATACGGTGATCTTGGTCTTTCAACTCCAAATGTAGTCAAAGAAATTTCAAGCACCGCTACAGGAAATTGGTCGGAGATTTCCTTAGAACGATTAGCTGAACTAGATGCAGATCATATCTTCTTGATTAATAGTGATAAAGGAAATGGCGCAGAAATGTTACTGGATCCAGTATGGAAAAATATACCGGCCGTGAAAAATGGACATATTTATGAATATGCCGCTGAGACTAGCTGGTTATATTCAGGACCGATTGCTAATACTCAAATTATTGATGGTGTTGTAGAATCACTTACCAAGTAAAACTCGTATAGAAGAGAATATAATCAACTCCAATTTTAAACAATAACACGTTAAAATTGACGTAGTTGGCTATATTTTTTTATATGCCATTGAGAATGAAAATCGTTATCAATAAGGAGGATATCAATGTTTAAGAATAAATCTCAACTTATCTTTAGTCTATTACTCGTTATACTTACTATAATGATTGCTGCTTGTGGAAGTTCGAGCAGTCAAACATCAGATACTAAGAAAGGTACGGAAGAAGCAAAGAATGATAAGGCTGAAAGTGAACAACCAGAAACAAGAATTGTTAAAACAATTCACGGCGATATTGAAATACCGGCAAACGCAAAAAGGATTGTTGTAGATAGCTATTTACCTACACTACTTATCCTTGGAGAAAAACCTGTTGGTGCAACAAAAACAGATCTTGAGAACGTACATATACAGGATTTGATAACTGGTATTGAGAGTACCGGCGAGAGTGCTGTGGAAACAATATTGGGTTTAAATCCAGATTTGATTATTAGTGCGGATTCTGAAAAAAGCACATTTGAGAAGTTTTCCAAAATGGCACCTACTGTGATTATTCCCTACGAAACATATAGCGATGCTTACGAGGAAGTAAGAGCAATTGGGGAGATGCTAGGCAAAAGCAAAGAAGCAGAAGAATGGCTGACTTCTTTTGATGAGAAAATTCAACAACAAAGAGATAAAGTCAAGGCGGTAATGGGAGAGGGAGAAACAGTTTCTATCTTCGGCGCATTCGGTAAAGACTCGTACATCTATGGTGATGGCATTTATCGAGGCGGACAAGCAATCTACAAGCATCTTCAGTTAACTCCGCAGGAGCGTATTAAAACAGAGTTAATAGATGCTGGGGAGACATTCAAACAAGTTTCCTTTGAAGTACTGACTGATTATGCTGGTGATTATATCTTTTTCGATCAATCACATGGTGGTACGTTAGATAAAGAGGATCCTGTTTGGGAATCTGTAGATGCAGTCAAAAAGAATAATGTTTTCTATCTTGATGGAAAACGGTTTTGGCCATATGATCCGATTGCTGTGTTAGCACAAGCGGAAGAAGTAGCGGATATGCTTGTCGCTAAGAAACAGAACGAAAAATAATTCATAAAGGGTAGGCTAGTTCTGTATGGGGCTTGATGTCAGACCTAGCCTCTTAACATTTTCACCAAGTGAATAGTTGATGAAGGCCCCACACAAAAACAATAATGTAAGGAACGTGATACCTATTGCTAAAACGTTTTTTCTCTTATTATAAACCATATAAAAAACTTTTCATTTTGGACTTTTCCTGTGCAGTCATTGCCGCATTACTAGAGTTAGCTTTTCCACTAGCGGTCCATCGTGTAGTGGATGATTTATTACCAAGCTCAAACTGGACCTGGATTCTATGGGGGTGTGTCTCGTTACTTGGAATTTATATTATCAGTGCAGCTCTCCATTATGTTGTCACTTACTGGGGTCATAAGCTGGGCATTAATATAGAATCGGATATGCGAAAAGATCTCTTTACGCATGTACAGAAGTTATCGTTCCGATTTTTTGATAATAATAAAACAGGTCATTTAGTTTCTAGAATGACAAACGATTTAATGGATATTGGTGAAATCGCGCATCATGGACCGGAGGATTTCTTCATAGCACTTATGACACTCACTGGTGCATTTGCAATTATGTTCACGATAAACCCAGAATTAGCTGTACTCACTTTTATTATTGTTCCACTTATTATTAGTCTTTCTTTGTACTTCAGTAAGAAAATGTCTGTAGCATTTAGCCGCTTCTTTACGGATATTGCAGATTTTAATGCACGTGTAGAAAATAATGTGAGTGGAATGCGCGTTGTTCAAGCATTTTCCAATGAAGATCATGAAATTGCTCAATTCAATAAAAACAACGTTCGTTTTCGTGATTCAAAGTTAATCGCTTATCGTGTTATGGCTTGGAATTCATCGATTAGCTATATTCTCATGAAAATTGTCACATTGTTTGTTCTACTATGCGGAACATGGTTTGTTATCAATAAAAACATGACGTACGGAGAGTTCCTTGCCTTTATCCTACTGTCGAATGTGTTTTTAGGACCGATTCAGCAAATCAATGGTGTTATTGAAATGTATCCCAAAGGAATTGCTGGATTCAAGCGATTTACTGAAATGCTAGATACAGAGCCAGATGTAGCAGATGCTCCGGATGCAATGGATGTCGGACATTTGGAAGGAAATATAAAGTTCCAGGACGTATCGTTTGGGTATGAAGGTAAAGATAATGTGTTGGAGCATATTAATTTAACGATTCGTGCTGGAGAAACAGTAGCCCTTGTTGGACCATCAGGTGCTGGAAAAACGACGATTTGTAGTCTATTACCTCGTTTTTACGATATAAAGGAAGGTTCTTTACTGATTGATGGAATTGAAACTAGAAAAATGACCCTTGCCTCTCTCCGTGCCCAAATTGGAATTGTTCAACAAGATGTATTTCTATTTGACGGATCGATTCGAGAGAATATCGCATATGGCGATCTAGATGCTTCAGAAGAAGAGATATGGGAAGCGGCGAAAAGAGCTCAGTTGGAAGATATTATTCTTTCTCAATCAGAAGGAATGGATACGATGATAGGGGAGCGTGGTGTTAAACTTTCAGGTGGACAAAAACAGCGTCTATCTATAGCTCGAATGTTCCTGAAAAATCCATCTATCCTCATTTTGGATGAAGCTACATCAGCACTTGATACTGAAACTGAGGTCGCAATTCAACAGGCCTTAACTGAGTTATCTATTGGGCGTACAACACTTGTGATTGCACATCGATTAGCAACGATTAAAAATGCAGATCGGATAATTGTTGTGACAGAGGAAGGTATTACAGAACAAGGCAGTCATCAAGAGTTACTCGATCTAAAAGGGGCTTATAATAGACTACACGAAGCACAATTTGGTGTGTAAAAGAGAACCCAAGCTATGGAAAGAAAATGACACTCTAGCACTTTCTACAGTGTGTACCTTACTTACTTTTAAAAAAGAGTATGCATCTTATCATGCAATGGACTATAAGAAAGAGACTCTTTCTTAAATAAAAAAGACAAGACTCTGGAGAAGACATCAGCCGCCAAAATTGTATCTTTGGCGGCTTTTACACAGATTAGAAGCCCAGCTATTCTCTCGTCCGGAAAAACGTTAGCACTTTGTGTACGTATGCATTTGGAGCGCGAAGGATGAATAAATACCATACGATTATCAAAAAAATGTGTAGGGATGTGATGAACTCGCATTCCTACACATCAAGACATCTTGGTAATCGTATAGAGGTCGTTTAATCCAAAAGCGATCCAATTATACTGTACACGAAGCACCTAGTGTTGGTTCAGTTATTTACTGTTTTTGTTGGTTAATCAGCACATGTGTGATTTTATGTGAGGAAATGATTTCTATATAATTGAGATACTTAGGTATAGTCAATTGTACTGTTACTAGTTGGAAATTAAGTGATTAAGAGGGGATGTAGTGATGGCTAATCATTTATCTAAGCATAATATCTCATTATCTCATACATATTATTACCCTGTAAGCATAGCTAACTGGGAAGGTTCTTTACCTTGTATTGATGAAGAAATGACACGATTCCCTTGTATTCTCGTTATTATAAATGGAAGCGGTTTACTAGATCTTCAAGAACAGCAATACGAATTGTCACGTGGTTGTGTAATGCTATGGCATAATTCCCATGAATTGAAGGTGTCTACACAATTGTATACAAGTTTTAAGGGGACATTGATTAGCTACCGTTGCTTAACGTCTGATGGTATTCAACCGAATGTATTAAAGCATCCTGAACCTCTTCGGAACTGTTCTTTGAACATATTAAGTCTGACGGCCGAGCTAGAAAGGGCTTCGAAACAACTAAGTGAACGTAAACCGTTTCAATTTCAACAATTATTCGTTGAGCTATTAGCGGTGCTATATGATGAACTAGAGGGACAACAACAGAAAAATAACGCGTGGATGGAACAAGTTCTTCATTATGTAGACACACATTTTCATGAGGATGTGACGCGTGAGCAAATGGCAACAATCGCACAAGTAAGCCCTGAACATTTCTCGCGTGCATTTCGCAGACATACTTCTCAAACCTTCAGTGATTACCTTGCCTTGCTACGGATTCGTGCATCTCAGAATAGGCTGCTATACGATATGCCAAAACTAGAGAAATTGGCACAGGAAGTGGGCTATAAAGAAGGTGCTTATTTAAGTCGGAAATTTAAGCAATTGGTCGGTTTATCACCTACCGCCTATCATCAAAAGAAAAAACGTGTAGTTGCTCTTAATAGTAACCATACTGCATGCTTACTGGCATTAGGTATCACGCCAGAGCTAGGCGTATATTCCTCCTGGATGGAAAGTGTAAATCCAGTGAATCCCTTGCAAAAACTCTATGAATTTGGAATAAGTACATCCTCTTTTTATAACACCATTGCTTCCACTCGGCCTGATTTAATCATTGATTATTATACTGTGAAGGGGAGCAAAGAACTTCTACCGCTGGCTCCCGTGCTTGGCCTTCCTTTTATGGACATGAGCTGGAGAGAGCAATTTCGCCACATTGCTGACGTTGTAGAAAGACAACAGCAGGTAGAGGAATGGCTCGCCCATTACGATGAACAAATATGGGCCTTTAATCAGAAACTGGACCAGCAGCTTGGAAAACGGGGAACGGCAGTATTGTGGGAGATCGGTACAAGTTCTGCTTACAGCATTCATAGTAGCCATGGAAGAGGAAGCCAAATCTTGTATGAAGATATCGGCTTTCGTCCTCCAGGCTCTTTGCTTAAGCATGGTATTGAACAACGGGGGTTTGTAGAGGAAGAGATTGAAGCTATTGCAGACCACCCAGCTGACCATATCTTTATTACTGGGATACCTTCAAATCCAGGGACAAAGAAACGAATGAAGCGCTTATTTCAGTCAGAGTCTTGGCTGAAGATGGAGGCAATCAAACAAAATCGGATGTACTTAATTGAACAGCCAGATTTGTTTTATGGCTATGACCCGCTGTCCTCCCAAGCTCAGTTGCATGAGCTTATGAGGGTGCTAATATCACAATAATGAAGGGGATTAGATCATTTTAGTGCATAGACAATTCTGTCCAGACCCCTTAATATTATAAGTGATAATGATTATCATTATTAATTAAGGGGGATTTAAAGTTGTATACACAAGAAAACCATCATTGGGGGCAGAGGCTGAGGCTAATTGTTCCGTTAGTATTATTTCTAATCTTGATAGTCCTTTCCGCTTGCGGAGCGACAGAGAAAGCTTCAAATAGCGGAGCGGCCGATAAAGTGGAATCGGACCAAAATTCAGGAGCTAACACGAACAGCACTACGAAAACCATTGCTACAGTAAATGGAGAGATTGAAATTCCTGTCAAACCGCAACGTATTGTAGCAGAGGAATACCTTGGCAGTCTGATTGCCTTAGATGTTATACCAGTGGGAGCACCGGAACTGACAATTAATAACTATTATTTTGAAAATGAACTTTTGGGTGTTTCTGATACTGGAGTTTACGGAAGTCCGTCTGCTGAAAGTATTCTCGCCCTTAACCCGGATCTTATCATTACTGGAAATGGAGAGAGCTATGAGATTTTAAGCAAAATCGCTCCAACAATCGTTATTCCATATGGTGATTTGAAAAATGCTCACGAGGAACTGACCTTTTTCGGTCAACTACTTGGTAAAGAAAAGGAAGCAGAAGTTTGGCTAAATAATTATGACCAGCAAATTGCAGACGCTAAAGCTAAGGTTGATGCAGCTATCGGCAAAGATGCAAGTTTCTCGATTATGGAGGACATTGACAAATCAACATATGTATACGGTGATAATTTCGGCCGTGGCGGACAGCCAGTCTACCAAGTACTAGGACGCAAACCACCTAGCGTTATTGCCGATGAAATTATGGAGAAGCAATGGGCCGAACTCTCGGCGGAAATGTTAGAAAGTTACGCAGGTGATTATATCATTTTGACTTCCAACAGTCGAACAGTTGCCGATTTTGAAGCAGATCCTGTTTGGGGCAGCCTGCCAGCGGTCAAGAATGGTCAGCTCTATGTATGGCCAGAGGAACGTTCATGGTATTATGATCCGATTGCTGTCCTTGCTCAGACAGAAGAGCTTGTAACTTGGCTCACTAGTTTAGAAAAATAGAAAAAGGTGCTCCACAGCCTGTTGTATGGCTTAAGGAGCATCTTTTCTTTGCGATATTATTTGATTACTCAAAGTAGGTTGGCTTTATAAGGGCTTCTTTATTTTTTAACATCGAATTTGATGGATGTCTATTTAGGATTAATAAAATAAGTCACATCTGTTTATTAACTAAAAGTAACCAGTGAATAACATAATCTCCTACTAGGCGCTACTTGTATAGTTGCATTTTTCGATTGCTTCGGATTGAATGACTTCTAGCCATAGTAGGACCCCTCAGTAAATCTGTCACGAATAGTTAGTCGAAAGCGGGCCGAAAATAGTGCAGTGAAAATGAAGGTCATCAAGCCCTACTTCCTAGTATTTTATGCGAATAAATGGTTAATCATTAGACGTGAAAATAAGTTATTGTATTTTTCGATTTTGTCGTATACACTTAGTTAGTGAAAATGATTCTCATTCTCACTTGTATTGATTAACTTGAGTAAAAAAGTTATTTAGAAAAGGGGATAACCGATTGTGAAGAAAAACAAATTAATGATCATGACTGCAATGCTATTCTTGCTGGCTTCAATACTAATTGCGTGTAATAAATCAACGACAAAACCTTCAGAAACAGAGAATGAGACAGAAAAAGCAGAAGTAGAGCAACAAACCGATGAAACTCGGTCGTTCGAGACCGAAAGAGGTACCGTTGAAATCCCAACAAAGCCATTGCGAATTGTTACAGATTATTACGGAGGAGAGTTGCTTTCTGTTGACGCAAATGTCGTAGGTGTTGAGCCAACAGCTTTTGACAATCCATTTATTAAGGATTTATTAAAAGATGCCGTCGAGATTGGAACGCCAGTGAATATTGAAAAGGTATTAGAACTAAAACCTGATTTAATTGTTGTTATGTATGATGAAAATTACGAGCAACTTTCGAAAATTGCACCAACAATTCATATTCCATATGGAACGGCAACAAATATTCAAGAAACGATCAAATTGTTTGCAGATATTACCGGAAATCATGAGGAAGCGGATAAATTCATAAGCAAATTTGACCAGAAAGCAAAAGAAGGAAGGGAAAAGCTATCAGCCGTTATTGATGCAGATGCAACATTCGGTATTTATGAATTAACGGACAAAGGTGATCTTTGGATCTTTGGAGACAATGCAGGACGCGGGGGGCAAGCACTGTATAATGCGTTGGAACTTAACATGCCACATGAAAACAACAATGAAGAACAAACACTCCAGCTATCAATGGAAGTATTACCAGAGTACGCCGCAGACTATATGTTTTTGACAACCTACGATCCTGAGAAAAAAGGAGAGGCTTTAAAGAACTTGAAGGATTCGTCTGTTTGGCAAGGATTGGATGCGATGAAGAATAATCGAGTGTTTTACAACGACTTTGATACATATTACCGATACGATCCGATTGCGATTTATGAGCAAATAGACTTGTTTGTAGACATGCTGATTGAAAATCCAACGAAGTAATTTTTTTATGGTAGTGCTGCGTGAGCGTATTTTAACAATATCGTTGTGATTGTTAGTTAAGTATTGAAAACGATTCCACATTGATTTATACTGTTAAATAGTGAGAATGATTATCATTATCAAAAAGATGAGGAAAGATCATTTCAGGTAAATTTTTACGTTTAGCTAGGCGTAGAGAAGGTATTTCGCCTATAAAGAAAATTGATAATAGATATCGTGGCGACAGATTGTATTTTGGGTACTAGTTTGGCTTTCTCGCGCTGCATAATGACTAAATGAAAAAGGAGCATGGATGATGAATTCAGAACAGTTATATGATGTAACAATTATTGGTGGTGGCCCAGCGGGACTTTTTTCCGCTTTTTATAGTGGTTTAAGGGAAATGAAAACTAAGATCATCGAGTTCCAACCTTATTTGGGCGGAAAAGTGCATGTCTATCCGGAGAAAATGATTTGGGATATTGGCGGGCTCACACCGGTTACAGGAGAACGACTGATTGAACAAGTAATTCAGCAAGGATTAACTTTTGAGCCCGAGCTTGTATTAGGGGAAAAAGTAACTTCGATTAACAAAAATGAGGATGGAAATTTTGTTATTCAGACATCTACAAACCAAAAGCATTTGTCCAAAACAGTCATTTTAGCTGTTGGTGGGGGAATCTTGAAACCAACAAAATTAGAAATTGAAGGCGCAGAACGTTTTGAAGTTGCAAATTTGCATTATACAGTGAAATCTCTTGCACGTTTTAAAGGGAAAACTGTATTGATTTCCGGAGGCGGTAATGCCGCTGTTGACTGGGCGAATGAGTTGGAACCGATTGCGGAAAAAGTCTATTTAACTTACCGGAAAGATATGTTGAAAGGGCATGAGGCAGAAGTATCGAAGCTATTCAATAGTTCTGTCGAGTGCTTATTGAATACATCAATCCAAAAACTCATTGCAGCAAGTGACCACGAAACGATTGAGAAGGTGGAGTTAGTTAACGGAGAAGATGGAAATCTGATTCAGCTGTCTGTTGATGAAGTGATTATTAATCATGGCTATGATCGTGATAAAGAATTGACTTCGAATAGTGGGTTAGATATAGAAATGGCGAATGAATACAGTGTTGCAGGCAGTCCCATGAGTGAAACATCTGTACCAGGGCTCTTTGCAGCAGGAGATATTTTGAATCACGAAGGGAAGCTTCATTTAATAGCAGGGGCGTTTCAGGACGCGGCTAATGCTGTGAATAAAGCGAAACAATATATCGCGCCAGATGCTTATGGGCACGGAATGGTCTCTTCACATAATGACATCTTTAAAGAGAAAAATCGTGAATTGGTCAAACATTTGTATGCAGTGAAAAACTAACTTATTTTAATAGTGGCATACCAGCGTGTCTTTCTAACTTAGTATCGAGAAGCGTTGAATTGCAGAGGAAAAAGGAGTAACAAAAGATGAAACCAAAACTATTATTTCACACATTATTTATAATAACGCTTCTATCCTTAGCGCTGGTGGGATGTAGCGAACAAGAAACTAATAAAACAGATTCTGAAACAAAACAATCTGAAAAAGAAGCAAAATCAAGTGAAAGCAAAGAAATGAATACATCTACAAGAATCTATAAGGATGTAACCGGAAGAGAAGTAGAGATCCCCGTCAATCCACAGCGTGTTGTGACGACTCAATATTTAGATGCGATGCTTGCGCTTGGTGTGAAGCCGATTGGCGCACCAACACATGTATTGGACAATAACTATTTAGGCGAATTACAAGCTGGGGTAGAAGACCTTGGAAGTCCATTCAGCATCGAGAAAGTGCTGGAACTGGCACCGGACTTAATTATTTCAGCAGATCCTGAAGAAGTGGAGCAACTAAGTAAAATTGCGCCTACGATTGTCATTCCATGGATGTATGGAGATGTTTTCACTCAATTTAAAGAGGTAGCTAATGTCTTGGGTAAAGAGAAAGAAGCCGATGAGTGGATTGCCAGATTAGATGATAAAGCTGCTGAAGGAAGAGAAAAAATTGCTGGTAAAATAGGTAAAGATCAAGTCGTATCGATTTTTATGACATATGAGAAAGATACACTTAGACTTTATGGCGCACGAAACATTGGTCATGTCCTTTATCGATCATTACAATTAACTCCGCCTTCGTTCATTCAAGAAAAGCTGGCAAAAGACCCTGATTTTGAAGAGTTTGTTTACGAAGATATATCAATGGAGAAGTTGCCGGATTATGCAGGGGACAAAATTATCATGTTAACGTATGGGGAAGAAACACAGCAGAAGGATAGTATGCTTTCTCAAATCGAAGAAAGTTCTTTGTGGAAAAGTATTGACGCTGTAAAAAATAATGATGTCTATTATATTGGTGATGATCCGTGGTTTACATATGCTCCGATTGCAATCGAGAAATCATTAGACGAAGCAATTAAACTCTTGTCTGAGTAACGGAGATAAGAGAAGCAGGAGAGGCCAACCACTAAACTAGATGTGATATAAAAAATCTTCTGAATGCCATTTTAATTCGTAAGAAGAAAGGGAACTGTCTTTACGGTCTTTTTACAGACTTAGGAAGACAGTTCTTTTAATTAATTATAAGTAAAATGGGGAATATATATCGATGAATTGGTATTACTATACTGTATAAATTTATTCATGCGACTATTCTACATAAATTGAACTACTAATTCTATATAATGTCCAGCGAAGACGTCTACTGGGGCCAAGCTTTGTTGGGAGGATTCTTTATTACAACATCACGTCTGTTGGTTAACCATTTATTCGCATAAAAAACTGGTGAGTGGGGCTTGATGACCTTCATTTTCACTGCATTATTTTCGCCCCGCTTTCGACTATCTATTCATGACATATTTACTAAGGAGTCTTATTGTGGCTAGTAGAATGTCGCGTTCCTACACTATTCAAGTGAAAAATGCAGTTGTCGTGGCAAAACTTTCCGGAGATGATGCAGAATTACTGAAGTTGCGATCAAAATTCGAACTATTGTAGGTACCTACAGTAATAAATCATGAAAGTTTAGATAGTTACGATAGTTTCTTGCAAAGGCAACTGACACTATGGAATTTCACGTGCCGAAGATTGTAAACTATGGCACAATGGAGTTAGAAGCTAGTGAATAGTAGGGGGAATGAAAAGTGAAACCAAAAATTTATTCAACATATTCTATACCTGAACAAGTGAAAGACTATATGGCTCAGTATTGTGATATTCGTGAATGGCATGGCGATGGGCGAACTCCGAGGGATATTCTGTTAGAGGAAATTGCTGATGTTGAAGGGTTATATACTGGGGGTAGCAGTATGGTTGGAAGAATTGATGAGGAGTTACTGAATTACGCCCCTCACCTAAAAGTCATTAGTAACGTATCTGTTGGTTACAATAATTTTGATGTAGACGCTATGACTAAACGAAATGTAATTGGAACCAATACGCCATATGTATTGGATGAAACAGTTGCAGATTTAGCATTTGCCCTCATTTTATCCACAGCTAGACGTATCACTGAGTTGGATCGATTCGTCAAAGAGGGAAGCTGGAAACCGACGACAAATTATCGCGAAATCTATGGGAAAGATGTACATAGTACCACGTTAGGCATCATTGGGATGGGGCGAATTGGAGAAGCGATTGCGAGAAGAGCAAAATTCGGATTTAATATGGATGTTCTTTATTTTAATCGGAATAGAAAACCGGAAGCTGAAGTGAAGTATGGTGCGGAGTATTGCGATTTGACGTCACTGTTAACACGTGCCGACTATATTGTGTTGATGACACCTCTTACGTCTGAAACGTTCCAAATCATTGGTAAAGAGGAATTCAAATTGATGAAGAAATCTGCTGTTTTCATAAATATATCTCGCGGTCAGACTGTCGATGAACAAGCGCTTATTCATGCTTTGCAAAACGGAGAAATTCATGGAGCAGGTCTGGATGTATTCGAAAAAGAGCCTGTGGATCCAACTAATCCATTACTTCAAATGTCGAATGTCGTGACAGTCCCTCACATCGGATCTGCTACAGCGAGAACGGAAGCGGCAATGGCGATGCGAGCGGCAGAGAATTTAGTAGCTGTTTTAACGGGGAAAGAACCAATAGATCCCGTCGGAAAATAAATTTTGGGTATGTTGTGTGCAAGAGGAGCATCCTGAAAGTTCAACCCATAATGAATTTACTTTACAGAGGAACACATCATCATTTCACTTTACTGATGTTCCGAAAAAAACACTGGAAATCCATCGGCAGAACATAGATGGGTTTCCAGTGTTTTTTTAACTTAAGAAATAATCACTCGATGTATCCCTTTTCGTTTTAAGTGTCTATATAAGAAGTGAAATGGGTGGTCATAAAATCAGTATAAAGTTCCTTGAAACGTTATTAGCTCTTCACTAAACGTGTTGATCTACAAGAATGGAATTCCCATCGGGATCTTCAATTGTAAAACTCGCAGGACCTACGCTTGACTCATCTGCTTCAGTCAACATTTTAATTCCTTTTGCTTTAAGATGTTTTTGAAGGTCTCGTATATCCGTAAACGAATCGAGATTTTCGGCATTTTCATTCCAGCCTGGATTAAAAGTCAGAATGTTTTTTTCAAACATTCCTTGGAATAGTCCTATTATGCAACTTTCATTCTTCATAATAAGCCAGTTGTGGGTTATATCCCCTCCAAACACTTGAAATCCCAGGTTTTCGTAAAATGCTTTTGATTTATGAATGTCTTTTACACTTAGACTTGAAGAGAATGCTCCTAGTTTCATATTTCCTCCTCTTAACAATTTGAAAAAATTCAGATTGTAGTTTTTATGGGTAAGTAAAAATTTGCATAAGTTAATTATAAATGAGTACTTTGAAATACACAATATTCACCATATGAAGTATGGGGGCAGCTTCAACCATAACCCGGAGAGGATGAATGGTGTCAGTAACTGTTAGTGTGTATTTTTCTTCATGTTCATGGTTTTTATTTTGTGCTATATATGTTGAACAAATGAATACGGCGTATGCGCTTTATAAGGGCTTTTGGGAGGCCACTGAAAAAGCCTTAGTATTTGGAATGAATTAGGATTACCACTAATACCGCTTCGACGCTTTGTGGATGCCTCCCGCGATAAGCCAGAAAGAAGAACGCTTTCAGTCTTATCGCTCCGGCTACCACGAAGACGCGCCTTCGCTGGATGGTCTATGTGAGAAAGCGCATTTCATTAGCTGTGATGAAGTCTGCAACCCAGATTGCGGATTTCTTGACTATAATTAGTATGAAATAGTAATCACATTAAAGTCTCTCCATATACATCTCAAAATCACATTTCTCTCGATAATGAACACCCTAGCGCAGGCGCGGCAAAGGGGTTGCCGAAGCCGTAAGACATCCCCAAAGCGCCAAGCGTTCTACAATCCACACCCCGAATTACAACTCTCTTATTATTGAGCGCCACAGCAGATTCAATGGGACTCTTTAATTCAACATATATAGTTAAATTCCCGATTTCTAGAGTAGATGTACTATACCTCTGTAGTGAAAATCCAATGAATAGAGCAAATTAGATTGAAAATGTGCAAACTTTACGTAACTTGACCTTGTAATAATTCAATGACAGTATTTCGATAGATCTGTGTCTAATAGGCGTTTGTAGTGATTGCTAAATGACATGCAGGTGACAATTCGGTGTCGTGGAGGGATATGGGTTTATCTTTTGATGAATGTTCGTTAAGATACAAACTAAGCTTAAGAAATAAAGAGCGGCAGATTTGAGAGGGGTTTACATGATATGAAGATCAAAAAAGTACTAGTTCCATTTATAGCAGGTGCACTAGCATTAAGTTTAGCTGCTTGCGGTGGCGAAGATAAAGCGGCAACTGATAAAAAGCCTCAAGAAGAAACCAAACAAGAAGATACTAAGAAAGAAGATACTAATGAACCAGAAGCTACAAAAGAGCAACAAGCATCTGCAAAAGAGATGCAAGAGAAGCTAGCTGAACAGCAAGTGGACGACAAGAAGATTGTGGCTGTTGTAAATAAGGAAGAACTTAAAGGTGAGAACTATAATGCAGCGGTGACATCAATTCAAGGTCAAATGCAGGAAATGGGACAAGACCCATCGAGCAAAGAATCAGCGGAACAAGTAAAAATGCAAGCACTTGATATGCTTGTTAATCAGGCATTGATTCTTCAAAAAGCAAAGGAAGCTGAAATAAAAGCATCTGCATCTGAAATTGATAAAGAGTATTCAGTATTTGAAAAGCAATTTGGCGGCGAAAAAGAAATGAAGAAAGCGCTCAAAGCTCAAAGCATGGATGTAAAAACATTGAAAGAACAAATCGCGGATTTAATCATATCTGGAAAGTACCAAGATAAGATAGCTCCAGCGAAAAAAGTATCGGATAAAGAAATTAAGGAATACTACGATCAAGCTGCGTCTTCATCAAAAGAAGCGGGACAAGAGATGCCACCGCTTAAAGAAGTAAGTGAACAAATCCAAGAAATGATTAATCAAGAACAACAACAGAAGTTACTTGCTAAACATGTTGAAGAGCTAAAAGAAGATGCTAAAATAGAGTTAAAAATTTAACTCATTTAGGTGTAAACAAGTACTGATAAGATTCACGAACTAGGTGTATACTTCGGAAACCTTTATGAATAAAACAATAGGACATGGAATGTTTGACCTTTTGGGTTAAGCGTTTCATGTCTTTTTGAATTTTCAATAAAAATCACGTCTGAAATTCGAACTTCAATTCAATAAACATAGGAACTTCTTTTTGGGACAACCTAATGAGAAAGAAAAAGTGATAATGAGGTGATGGTTATGATAATTGAAAGGTCGTCTGAGTGGAAAGAAGGCTTTACAGAGCGACTGGAGAATCGGGAGGCATGGGATAATTGGACATTATATAGGATGAGTTATGAGGCGGTAAAAACGAACTTGATTACAGATTTTAATGGCCTTCAATCACCTAAATATTTACCCAATCTTACACCCCTAGCCCATCAATTGAAAGTGGCGGAAACGGTCATTGAAAGGATGAATGGAAAAGCGATTCTTGCAGATGAAGTGGGACTTGGTAAAACCATCGAAGCTGGTTTGATCTTGAAAGAGTATTTAATCAGAGGCCTTGTGAAGAAGGCGTTAATTTTAGTTCCAGCATCACTTGTCAATCAATGGATTGAAGAACTGAACCAAAAATTTCATATTCCAGCGATGCAATATAAAAAAAATTACGATTTAAACCATTGTACGATTGTCGTTATGAGTATAGATATGGCAAAAAGAAGCCCGCATAAAGAAAACATCTATGATCAAGAGTATGATTTAATCATCATTGATGAAGCTCATAAATTAAAGAACCACAAAACTAAAAATTATGAGTTTGTACAAAACTTAAAGAAAAAGTTTTGTTTGTTGTTGACTGCCACGCCAATTCAAAATGATGTATTTGAACTCTTCTATCTCATTTCATTACTAAAACCAGGGCACTTAGGAAATTACGAGACCTTTCAATCGTCTTTTTCCGCGAGTAAGCACAATGTGGAACACGACGATTATTTAAAAGAATTGGTTAATCAAGTGATGGTAAGAAATAGAAGGCAGGATACTGGAATTGAATGGACAAATCGTCGTGTTCAAATAATACCGATTGATTTTACTAAAGAAGAACAAGAAGTATACGATCTGATTTCAGAACTTAAAAATGTTTGTCCCGTTTTTTCGGATGCCTTCTCTATGATAACGCTGCAAAGGGAAATGTGCAGCAGTAAGGAAGCTACATGCTTAACGTTAACTAACATGCTTCAAAAATGCATTAAACCAGAAGACATTTCTTATATGGAAGGAATTATTCAAAAGTTGATGGGACTAGACATAAATTCAAAAGCAGAAAAAGCTTATGAAATTATTACTCAGGCAAATGATAAGGTTATACTCTTTACCGAATATCGAGCAAGTCAAACCTATTTGCAATGGTATTTACAGTCAAAAGGAATCACAAGCGTCCCTTTTAACGGACAATTCAACAAGAATAAACGGGAGTGGATGAAGCAGCTGTTTAAAGAACAAGCGCAGGTGCTAATTGCGACGGAATCCGGCAGTGAAGGGATTAATCTACAATTTTGTCATCACGTCATTAACTATGATTTACCTTGGAACCCCATGAAGTTAGAGCAACGCATTGGACGTGTCCATCGGTTAGGGCAAGAGCATGACGTTCATATTTATAATTTAGCCATTCAGAATACAATCGAAGACCAAATACTGGATTTACTTCATGTTAAAATTGGGGTCTTTGAACAAGTGGTGGGTGAGTTGGATGATATTTTATCTGCTTTTAAAGAGTCCATTTGAGGTGAAAGTCTTGGGGAATTGAAGGAGGAATTACATGTACCCACAACAAATTCACAGTTATTTACTGCAGTTTTTTAATGAAAACAATTGCCAAATATTAAATGACAATGATCATTATATCAACGTTCAATTAACGGTTGATATGGATAAAAAAATTATGAACAGACCATTTTATTGGAAATACTTAGAGAGTACAGATGGTGAGCCCAGTCCAGCACAACTAACTTTTATCACTGATAAAAATAGGCTTGTTGAAGACGTTAAAGGGGAAGTTATACACTTCGGTTCCCCACGGCTCAGTCAACTGTTTGAAGCAACAAAAGAGATGGGTTCATTTGTACAGATGTATGAACGGGTAGCAGATAAACTTGGAACGCAAACCATATTAACACCTTGGTTAGCTGTTAATTATAAAATATCATATTACAGCGATCAAACGAAGGAAATTCTTTATTCGTTAGGTATAAACTTAATGACGGGCCAGGTGAATGAAGGGTTTCAGGAATTGTTAAGTGCAGTGGATTTAGATACCACTATATCGGAAAACACCTTTAATTTACCTTATATTATTAAACCCATTCGTGCCCTTGAACGATTGGATGGGATAATTGATAACTTCATACAGAAAGCTGATCACACATGGGCTGAAGAAGCGAAGTTGAGATGGCGAAAGGATCGCAGGGTATTAGAATACTTCTATGAAGGGGTAGAAAATAAGCCGGATTGTTATGAGATTGAGAAAGAAGCGATGGACCAACAATACGAAGCGAGAATTAAAATTGACATCATCAATGGCGGATTATTTTATTTGAAATGAATTTGAAGTATTTCTGTGAGAAACTATCCCAAATAGGTAAGACCTTTCGCAAGTTTACTGAACATGCGAAAGGTCTTTTCTTCGATGTTGTGGATTAATTACGTTAAAATAGGTAGTAGCCATAACATTAGATGAAAATAAATGATGAGGGTGACATATGAAAGCATATATTTTAAAACTTTCCTTTGAAGACATAAAGCCGCATATCTGGAGGCGCATTATTTTACCCGCAGATGCGACATTTAACCGTTTACATGAAACAATCCAGAACGTCACAAATTTTCAAAGCACACTTGAGCCGTACCATACCTTTGGAGTGGAGATAGATGATTATTTTATCACAAATAATGAATCGATTTTAGACGAATATAAAGGGAAGACCTATTATGGTAAAACGGTCAAGCAGCCAGCGAGTATAAAAATCGATTCGTATCTTGAAAAACACAGTCATTTCATTTATAACTATGATTTTGGTGACGACTGGCGGATTCTTGTGGAGCTTGAAGAAATAGTAGAGGATTATTATTTTGGCTATCCCACATTACTTAATGGAGAAGGAACGGCGCCACCGGAGGATGTTGGCGGCCCCCCAGGATATGAAGCTTTTCTAGAAGTGTATCAAGATTCGACACATCCAGATTATTTATCCACATATGCATGGGCGGAGGAGCAGTTCTACTTACCTTTGGACATTGCTTGGCTGAATGATCGTTTAAAATATGTGAAATACAAAAAGACAGAATGGCAATATATCGATCATGAAAATTATCATGTGCTATCTGATAAATATCGCGGTGCAAAGTCGGTAGATCCTGACTTACTGCCTAACAAAAACCTTATCGTCCAGTATGCTATAGCATGTACTAATTTATATGGATTGATTGAGTATCCAAAGTTTTTGGAGATTTATAATTCTCAAAATGAGCCAGCTGTATCGAGTAGTGAGCTACAGGCACTGTTAGCAGATACTCATGCCGCAAAACAGCTAGCGAAAGAAAGTGTGTTTACACATAAGAGAGCATTGATCCATGAAGCCATTGAATATGTCGAGAATTATTCTGCGTTTTTAGAAGGAACCATAGGAAAGCCATTTTATGTACCTGTAAAAGAAGAGCTATTGCGCTACGCAGATGATTTATATTATGAAAAGACAAGCCATCAAGAAAAGCTTGGAAATATGCTTGCGAAAGACTTTTTTGGTGGTAGTACGCTCATAATTAAAGATGAAATTGATGAATTGGTCGGTCAATTACAAGGTGTGCACGTTAATTTCCAAGGAATAGTGCAGAATTTTTTAGGGCGTTTTAAATGTAAAGATATGAAGCAAATGAATGAATATATGCAAGTTATCACCATGATTGCGAACACCACGCGCATTTGGGAAAATAGAGGTCATACACCTCATGAACTTGCACAAATGGGGAAACACCATTTAATGCCGCTACCTAGCACCCCATTTAGCGTAATTGAGGGTGGGAGAACGGGCCGGAATGAACCTTGCCCATGTGGCAGTGGGAAAAAACATAAAAAGTGTTGCGGAAAATAAAGCACAACTAAAACCGGTTGTTACTTGGAGGAAGCAATTTGTATGATCCCACAATTTTTGAAAATCTAAAAGTAGCATTTGAAAATCAGGTGTATGATTTAGATAATGTAGATCGAAAAATCATGATTACTAACCGGGTCGACCGAATGGATTTTGCCATTATGGCTCGAGATTTTGCTATTCAATTTACGCTAGCAGAGCAACCCCATGTGACAGCAGAGATTGTGTTACAGGCATCCGTAAAAGATTTGGCAGGGGAGATTTTAGAGCTGCCTAGTAAAAATCTAGGTTGTTTTATATTAGTACGCTTTAACAAACGTGTTCAAAATGTAGTCGTACAATGCAAGCGAATTGAGCAAGCACTAAATGTCATTTGGGAAACTGACATTCAGTTAACGCAAACAGTAAGCTTCGTGTATGAACAAGAAGCGTCAAGTTACCAGAACCTTATTGAAGTGAAATTCAAATCTAAAATTAACGAGGAACATATGGGTGACATTGCAGAATTTCTAGATCATGTGTTGGAATCGTTGGAAGTCTTAAATGATATAGAAGCATAATGTCGGGCTCCGCTTTGCTGGAAGGAAATCCACTAGCTAATTTCAGCATATAGTGCAAGGACAACAATTGAATTTGAACAGGAGGGATTGCGTTTTACGGGAATCGTACATTGTTGGACTTGAAGACAGGAGATGTAAACGGAGACGGTATTCTAGACACGGTTTATTTATATGGTCAAGTCGCCGGACCACCGGGTATCTTTGCTGACAATATTACACTTATTATTCAAGATGGCAAGTCTTATAAAAGTACAACCGTACATCTCAAAAACAACGCGGGATATAATGCACGGTTGTTCCTTGGCGATTTTGACAACGATCTTGTACCTGACATAATGGTAAGTATTGATACGGGTGGGAGTGGGGGATATGGCATCTTTTATATCTATTCCTTTAGAAATAACAGTTTACATGAACTGTTTAATGTCGATAGCTACAATGAAAAATACACATTCCAAGTAAATTATGAGGATTTCTATAAAGTGGGTGTTGAAAGTTCTCGGCAAAACCTACTGTTCACCATAGATATCAGCAACAAAGGCCATGATTATTTAGCACAGTATTACGATGATAATGGACTACTAAAAAATCCGTTAAAAGGTGAAGTACTTGCCTTAGGAGCTTTACATCCAATCATTACAACTAACGAAAGTTACAATTATGATTTATTGGCCCTACAGCGCATTATTGGACCAACAAATGCAGATACATTAGGATATGTTGAAAACCTTTTGACATGGAAAGACACTCAATTAATTTCTAATCGGTTGGCTGTTTCTATACCAAGCACAAATTATTAGCACTTCCACACCTGATGATTAGTGAATAACATGATTACCTATTTAGGCGGTACGTGTATACTCTTTGCTACTAGTAAGCAAGGAACGCATTGTATAACGTGCAAGAGTGCCCAAAATTGCATCTTCGGGCATTTACAATCCCTATAGAAAGTTGTCTATTCTATATTTCAAACAAAACTGTATTTTCCACACCTGATTGGTTTAGTGAATAAGTACCGTATTTAGAATAGAAAACACCTGAAATCCATTGACCAAACGTCGGTGGAATTCAGGTGTTATTTTTTTGTGGACCAAACTAATATAATTAAAATCAACTAAAGAGTAATAGTGAATCTATTTTATGTTTTCACCGATACAATAAATAACTTAATTTGTATATCGATTATTAGCATACTGGAACAGAACTAGGAATAGTATTGGTAGAGTATTATGGAGGTGGAGTAGATTGGAGACAAAATTGAAAAGCTTATTATCGAATGCTGTTTTCTGGAATATATTCAAGTGGATTCACTCCCTACGTAAGATAGGACAATCCATAAGAGGTCTGCTCGTCGGGAATCGAGATTTGCTAACAGAAAGATTATTAAATAGAAGTATTTTTTCTACTGAATATAATTCATAGAGATTTCACTTCTAGGCTTTAGTGCTATTGTATTGTCTACTAAATTTACGCTGGAAGGGGAATCGAATGTCAGAATTTCATCAACAATCATCAGTTGAAGTCATGGAGATGTTGGACGTGACAAATCAAGGATTGAGCGATTATGACGTCCAAAATAGGCAAGAAGTATACGGTTATAATGAATTGCTGGAAGGAAAAAGGACAAGTACATTCTCCGTTTTCTTTGGACAGTTTAAAGATTTATTAGTCATTATATTATTGATTGCCGCTTTCATTTCATTTCTATTAGGTGAAGTAGAAAGCACGATTGTGATTATGATTGTCGTTATTTTAAACGCAATCCTGGGCACTGTGCAGCATGTGAAGGCAGAACAGTCTTTGGATAATCTGAAAGCTTTGACCTCTCCAGTTGCAAAAGTGATGCGAGATAAACAGATAGTAGAGATTTCTTCAGAAGATATAGTAGTTGGAGATCTTCTCTATTTAGAGGCTGGTGACTATATAAGTGCTGATGGCAGATTAGCAGAAAGCCATAATTTGCATATTAATGAAAGTTCGCTAACAGGTGAATCATTGGCTGTTGCGAAAAGTACTGCGCCCATCAAAGAAGATCGTGTAACGATTGGCGATAAAAAGAATATGGTGTTCACTGGAAGCTTTGTCACCAATGGACGTGGTACCGTCATTGTTACATCCATTGGTATGGAAACGGAAATCGGGAAAATCGCAAATTTACTGGATACTGCGAAAGAGAAGAAAACACCTTTACAAGTAAATTTAGATCGTTTTGGGGAAAAATTAGCTTTAGGAATTACGATGATCTGTTTAGCCATTTTCATTATTGATCTTTTTCGAGGACGCGAGTTAGTAGACTCGTTTATGTTTGCTGTTTCGCTGGCGGTTGCAGCAATTCCGGAAGCGTTAAGTTCGATTATTACCATTGTGCTGGCATTTGGGACACAAAAAATGGCGAAGGAAAATGCCATTATACGTAAACTCTATGCTGTTGAAAGTCTGGGAAGTATTTCCGTTATTTGTTCAGATAAAACGGGAACATTAACGGAAAACAAAATGAGTGTTCAACAAGTATATATTGATCAAAAAGTCATTTCGCATGATGAACTACATACAGAAAATGCGATTGAGAAAAATCTTATCTTAAAGGCACTATTGTGTAATGACGCCTTGGAAAGAGATGGTAAAGAAATTGGTGATCCAACTGAAATTGCACTTGTGAAATTGGGGAAGCAGTACAATCTTGACGAATTAATCGTAAGAAATCACTATCCAAGGCTGGCCGAAATACCTTTTGATTCAGACAGAAAGCTAATGAGTACAGTACATCAGTTCAATCAGCGCTATACTTTGATTACAAAGGGAGCAATAGATGTTCTTCTATCCAAAATTGCGAAAATTGAAACCTCAGAAGGTGTACTTTATATTACGGATGAACATCGTAATAAAATTGAAGAAGTGAATCGTGACTTTTCTATGAATGGTTTAAGAGTACTTGCAATTGCTTACAAAGAGATATCGAAAAATCAACTAATCGATGTCGAAGTCGAAAAAAATTTAATTTTTGTCGGATTAATAGCGATGATGGATCCTCCGAGAAAAGAGTCAAAATCAGCGGTTGAAAGCTGTATAAAAGCAGGTATTAAACCAGTTATGATTACAGGTGACCATAAAATAACAGCAACTGCTATAGCCAAACAAATTGGTATTTTAAACGATCCATCAGAAGCGATCGAAGGACATGAAATTGAAGGATTAACTGATCAACAACTACAAGAAAAGGTTCAAGATTTCTCTGTCTATGCCCGTGTAACACCAGAGCATAAAATTCGCATCGTTAAAGCTTGGCAGGAAAAAGGAAATGTAGTTGCGATGACGGGAGATGGTGTCAATGATGGTCCTGCCTTAAAACAAGCCGATATCGGTGTGGCGATGGGGATAACCGGTACTGAGGTAGCGAAAGATGCATCCTCTATGATCTTAACGGATGATAATTTTTCAACGATTGTCAAAGCTATTTCGAATGGAAGAAGCCTCTATACGAATATTAAAAACGCCATTCTATTTTTATTATCAGGGAATGCAGGTGCTATTTTTGTTGTTTTATATGCAACAGTATTAGGTTTACCCGTCCCTTTTGCACCCGTGCATCTATTATTTATTAACTTACTTACCGATAGTTTGCCGGCAATTGCAATAGGTTTAGAGCCGCATAATAAAAACACAATGAAGGACAAGCCAAGAGATATTAACACTCCATTATTAAATAAAACATTTACGACTCAAGTGATACTCGAAGGCTTATTAATTGCTATAGCTACGATCATTGCTTTTCGAATAGGGTTGTCAACGGGGGATACGCAAACAGCAAGCACAATGGCATTTGCAACATTATGTTTGTCAAGATTAGTACATGGCTTCAATTCTAGATCTAAAGAATCGATCTTCACAATAGGTGTGTTTTCGAATCTCTATACTTGGCTAGCATTTTTAATAGGTTTTATATGTTTACATTTAGTGTTATTTGTTCCATCGCTTACGGGTGTGTTTGAAGTCGCAACATTAAGTGGGATACAATTAGGTTATATTTATTGCTTGTCCTGTATGCCGTTTCTAGTAAATCAGTGGTATAAAGTATTATTCGTGAGAAGTAAATAATGCTAATATAAACTGGCTCCAGTTATATGAGTGTCAGAAACCATACACATCTGAAATAAAGTCGTACTGTTTATTAAAAGTTACAGCGGTTTATCTCTTTGGGTACTAGTATCCAAAGGGATTTTTAATTTTTTTTATGCTTCAGCATTCAAAACCCCGAATTAGCGATCCACTGACGAATTCCATCATAAACAGGCTTTGTTCTTTTGGTCATTATCTATGGGGTGTCACAACGTAGAAATAATAAAAAGAGAAATTAGATTATATTTGCATTTTTAATATAAATCGTGTACGATTTAGTTGTGAACGATTTAAATAAAAGAAAAAGGAGTTTTTGACATGAAAGCACTTTATGAAACGACGATTATTAACACAGGCGGACGTGATGGGTATGTCTATTCACCGGACAATATTTTCAATTTGGATGTTGCAAAACCAGCAGCACTAGGGGGCGATGTCACAACTGCAACGAATCCGGAGCAGCTATTTGCTGCAGGTTACAGCGCATGCTTTAACAGTGCGCTTGAGTTACAGTTGGAGAAGGGGAAAGTTGACTTTTTAAGCAGTGAAGTAATAGCGACTGTTTCTCTTTACCCAGATAAAGAAGATAAAGGTGTTAAACTTGGCGTCAAGCTCGAAGTAACAATTGAGGGCGTTGACCATTCCGTCGCGGAAGAATATGTGAATAAAGCGCACCACTACTGTCCGTACTCTAAAGCACTCAATGGTAACGTTGATGTTGAAATAGTGATTAACTAAAAGGAGACTTAAAATGGTATCAGTTTATGATTTTGAAGTAAAAAAAACAAATGGGGAAATCACGTCACTGAAAGAATATGAAGGCAAGCCTCTAATTATTGTAAATACAGCTAGTAAATGTGGATTAACCCCTCAGTATGGCGGATTGCAGTCGCTTTATGAAAAGTACAAAGATGAAGGGCTGACGGTTTTGGGATTTCCTTGCGACCAGTTTAATAATCAAGAGTTTGACGATATTAATGAAACAACAGAATTCTGCCAAGTGAATTATGGTGTCACGTTCCCCATTTTTGCGAAAATTGACGTGAACGGTGACGATGCGGATCCACTTTTCACACACTTAACGACAGAGAAAAAAGGGTTGTTTTCGAAAAAAATCAAGTGGAACTTTACGAAGTTTTTAGTGAATCAACAAGGAGAGGTTGTAAAGCGATATTCGCCGCAAACTGAACCTGGAAAAATCGAAGAAGATTTGAACAAGATTTTATCATGAAGGATTTTCTGTCATTGAACAGCCAGCTTTGTTTCGCTGTATACGAAACGGCTGGAGAGTTTAATAAGCTGTATACAAGTGTATTGCAGCCGTTTGGTTTGACGTATCCGCAATACTTGGTGCTTTTAGCGTTATGGGAAAAAGATGAAATATCGATGAAAGAACTTGGTACACGACTCGACCTCGGAACCGGAACGCTGACGCCGATGATTAAACGTATGCAGGAAAACGGCTGGGTACGAAAAGAACGCTCACAAGAAGATGAACGAAAAGTGTATATTTATTTAGAAGAAAAAGCGCACCGCGATCAGGGGCCAATCACGAAACGAGTCGCAGAAGAAATCCAACTCTGTAACATCAGCTTGTCTGAATATGATGAGCTGATGATGCGGCTGAATGAGCTGCATCAAAAAATGAAAGAACGGTCAAATTCCTCTGGTGCGTAAAGCGTAGAAGGACAGTCCCTTAGTAGCATTCACCCTTTTATTATTCATTGGCGCGGTATGGATGTGATATTAAGTCTATATTTTAGGGAAAGTAAAAGAGTTAATTGTACAAATAGTAATCAACTAAATTTAACCATTAAATTACTGCTTACTTTTGCGGTGAATACTAGACACCCCATGTACACGTGCTTGCGGATCGCTTTGGATTGAACGACTACTGCATCATTATCGGGATTTATAGCTGTTTAGGGGTGCGATAAAGTCGCACCCCTAAACAGCTATTTTCGTTAATTGTATGGTGGTCTTTCATCCGTCGCTTTCCGAAGGTACAGGTACACGAAGTGCTAAAGATTTTGGGAACGAGTGAATAACTACTTACTCTATCTTTATAACATATCGTTTTGAATTTAAGTCATTGTCACTTTCTATATAGCGTCTGCTCCAAGGCAATTCTGAAATCAAAGAGTTTACAGCATGCTTACCCAAACGGGATGGATTTGACATGTGGAAAGATTTACTGAAGATAACAATCGATGAGTTAACGAGCCTTGATTCATTCAACAAAGGGAAATGATTAAGAACAGTCCTAAGCCTCTATTTTCTATAATAAACACAAACAACTTAATATTGACAGTGTGTATACGTTTGTATACAATTAAGATAATAACACTTTGTATACAAATGTATACAAAGGGAGGGGAATACAAATGAGAGAAGAACATATCAAGGGAGAAGGTCGTCATCGCGGCAGACGCCACGGAGGGGAAGAGGGCGTGCATCAGCGTGGTGCGAAAACCTTTCGTCGAGGAAGAGCAATTGCGTTTTTAGAGCGTATGCATCTGAAGCGTTCAACTATTATGCAACAGTTAGATCAACCCGAGTTTCTATCAATCCAGCCGATTTTAGTCGGTGAATTAAAAGCGATTGATATGATCATTAATGAGTTTATTCAACTATTTGAAATCAATGTAGATGAAATGTCGGATCGCAAGCCAATGGTAGATGCTAATGTGGAAGGGATTGAGTTGGATGAAAAAAATTAACGGATATATCGATTCAGTGTTTACGAAGCAAGATACTCTGTTGGAGGAAGTGATTGCATCGATTGAAGGAAACGGTATGCCTGCCATATCGGTTTCACCTTCTTCTGGCAAGCTACTTACGATGCTGACAGCCATTTCAGGGGCGAAAAATGTGCTGGAAATCGGGGCGCTTGGCGGCTATAGTGGAATTTGTCTTGCCAAAGGGTTTGGTAGTGAAGGGAAATTAACTTCCCTTGAATTAGAGGAGAGATATGCAACGTTAGCAGCTAGCAATTTAGCGAAGGCTGGCTTTGGTGATCAAGTATCTTATAGGACGGGGCCAGCTTTGAAAAGCCTTGAAGGATTAGTTGACGAGGGGCAGCGATTTGATTTTTTCTTTATCGATGCAGATAAAGAAAACTATGAAAATTACTTAGACTATTGCATTCGACTTGCGGAGGCGGGTGCGTTAATCGTGACGGATAACGTACTGGCTGGCGGTAGTGTAGTGGATCCAGAGGCGAAACCAAAACGTTATACAGAATTAATGAAAACATTCAATGAAACGGTAGCAAATCATCCCCAATTGGAATCGCTTCTTATTCCAATCGGGGATGGGATGACGATTTCACGAGTGAAGAGATAACAGAAGAATTTCAGTGACATAACTAACGGGGTCTCTTTTGGGGGAATAAACAAATAACAATGGAAATCGTACTTTACTCAGAACGTTAAAGAGAAGACTATCATCGATAAAAGCATTAAAAAAGGGCGCCCTATAAGCGCTCTTTTTATATATTTTTTTGTGAGTTATGAGAGATACTTTACAACAACTTATCAACTACAACTATAAGCATCCATTAGTTGGGTGATTTCTTTTGAAATTTCATTATCTACTTTTCCTACTTAATCGTCTGATAGAAGCGTTCTCAACATTTTCTTATCACCAAGGTACTTAATTTCCTCTATTCCACCTGGGCGAAGAATCGCTATCCCTGTTATTTCTGCATCCACTTTATCTTCCCCTTTTTTTTCATATTCAATATAAACAGTAAAGTAATAATTCGTTGGGGTGTCTTTATTTTGCTCTATAACGATTTTACTAACAGTTGTCTGATAATCGTATTTGTCCGCCGCTAAGTGGAACATTAATACATAAGTTCTCACTAATTTATCGTAACCACTTTCGGAAAAATAAGGTCCGTAGCTATCCTTTAAATATGCGCTATACTCTTTACTGAATGGTACGCTCGCCTGGTTCTGTTTCTCAGCCCACTTCCACAGTTCATTGTGTGCTTGTATTGCTTCTTTATTTGGAGTAGTCAATTCATACTCCAGATAGCCTTGAATAAGTTCTATGTTTTTGTCTTGTGGTTCGTCTTGAGTACAGCCTACAAGTAATAGGAATGTAAGAGCTGCAGATATGACAACGCCAGTCTTCCCTCGAAAGACCTTCTCTATGAAGAAAGAAATACGATTCGAACGTGATTTATTATGGTACATAGTCTCAACCACCTCCTCTTTTTTTATTTTTTATCTACTTCTTATACGGAAAGTATGTTATAAAAGTTTCATTTTTCTAACTATTATGAAAGGTAGTGACTGGCGCCAGTCACTGCCTTTCACATGATAATCATTGTCTATACCACTGTCAGATATTGAAGACCCCCCGTTGTAAACTGTAGGCGCTGTTTATTTCCCGATAGATGACTTCTATTTAAGTGGGATGATTCATCGGATTTCCAACGCCAACTGAACGAGTTACTCAACGGTAGTATGACGTTACCTATAAGAATATGTGGTTCAAAGACATCTATGGTGAAAATATAGTAATTGGATGATTAAAATGACTGAGTATCCATCAAACTGTAATGGAGAACAAGAATCTTTCAGAGGGCAATTCGATATGTTCTTTGTAAAGGGAAGCAAGATTATTAGAAGACGAATTCCTTTTTTAATTACATTCTAAAGTAAGGAGTTATATAAAATGACAATTACTAATTTGAAAAAGTTAGAGGAAATCAGACAGGCACTCAATTCAAAGTTTTTCGAACGAGAGAACGAAGTTGAGGGGATTCTTGTAGCTCTGCTCTCTAGACAGCATATGCTCATGATTGGACCTGCTGGAACTGCGAAATCCGCATTGGCGTTTGAATTAGCAAAAATCGTACAAGGAACAGAATACTTCCAATGGTTGCTGACAAGGTTCAGTACACCCGAAGAAGTGTTTGGCCCGTTGTCGTTAAAAGACCTTGAACAAGGTGTGTACAAGAGGAATACAGCAACTAAAATGCCGGAAGCTAATCTAGTTTTCCTTGACGAAATATTTAAAGCAAACTCGGCAATCTTGAATAGTTTGCTGACGCTTATCAACGAACGACTCTTCTATAATAACGGAACGCCAGTAAAGGTTCCTTTAATGTCAGTTATTGGTGCTTCGAACGAATATCCTGAAGAAGGAGAAGGGCTTGAAGCTCTTTTCGACAGGTTTTTACTTCGGTTCGAGCTAGACTATATTGCGGATGATACGAATTTTGTTTCTATGATGAAGGGGACCGGTCAAAATCAGGCCATGCCTTCCTTGACGATGGATGAATTGATTCAACTCCAGTTTTTGACGGACAGGGTTACAATACCGGATGAAGTGTATGAAATTCTTTCGGAAATTCGTACTAATTTGCGTGACGAGGGAATTCGGCCTTCTGACAGGCGGTTTCAACAGTCGCTTTCAGTCCTTCAAGCGAAGGCGTTGATAAACCAAAGGCAAGTTGTGAAGATAGATGATATTGTCATCCTGGAAAATGTACTCTGGGAAACGGTGGATCAAAAAGATACCGTGTCTTCCATTATTCGCAACCATTCACAAGATGTTGTTACTCAGATCCTCTACTCCATACAAAATGAAGCAAATGAAGTATTCTACGCCATACTGCAGGATCATTCGCCAGAAGCAGGAATGGAAGCAACTCAAAAAATGAAAGCTTTAGTGGCTGATTTGAAGAATCTCCAAAGTAACAATCAAAGTAGGAAGGCTGATATTGGCCAATTACTTGATAAAGTGACCTCGATGGAACATGAAATCCTGGATAGTATTTTAGAACCGTGGTATTTTGAATCCCAAAATGACAAGAGGGGCTCCACCAGCACCTTTTTTAATATGTGAAAGGGGGTATTCTTTATGAAGAATCGTTCAGTCTTGAATACGGACGCATACGATAAAAGACGTTTTAAAGAAATTTTCGACATGTCTCTGGGTCTTCAAAAGGTAAGAGTTGAAGGTGCTTTGCCAATGTTCGAACCATTATTGGCTGATATTTGGGCTTCCTTATATAAGATGAAACCAGAAATTTTGGCAGGGGACGTAGACTGTGTACTTAAGGTGAATAAAACACTTATGGACAGAATCATGGCGGATGAATCCTTTGTACACTACCGAAGCTTCACCCGATTGGATGATTTATTGTCAGCTATCGGCACGGTGAAATTCGGAGAAAAGACGAATCGGTGGCTGGCTGACCAAAAAGAGGAAGATGAAGACTTTCAAAAACAGATCCAGGAAATTCACGCAATGCAAAGGCAACCTCAAGAGCAGGATTGGCAAGAAGAGCCAAGGAGTGGAAGTCGGGTGTCGGAAGAGATTTTTAATGAAATGATGACTAAATTTGATGAGAAATTGCAACAGTTGCTTCAAAATAACAGTCATAGCTTTTCACAAGCATTGGCTCAAGCCATGCAAGAAACAAAACAAGTGAAAGACGGTCTAAAGTCGTTGCTTGGCGGCTATAGTGCAGGGAGTGGTGATGCGGAATTAAAAAAGGTTCCTTTACGCGACCAACTAGCATTAGCTGAAAAAATGGCTTCTGATAAAACGATGAAAGAAATAGCGGAGTGGGCGGGTAGATTCAAACAGATAGCCCGTAAAAAGCAGAAATCCATACATAAAGAGTCTATGGGAAGAAGGGGAGTTACGTTAGGCAACGATATCGAGAGGTTACTCCCGATGGAATTTGGCTTATACATGCATCCAATATCGAAGAACGATTTTCTTCGTCGCTTTGTTGAAGGCCAAACCATGCAATATGAACAGAAAGGGCGTGAGGTATTGGAGAAGGGTCCAATCGTACTTTGTCTAGATCAGTCAGGCAGTATGTACAAACTGGATACACAATCCAAAGGTTTTATATTAACCCTAATGTCCATTGCGAGAAGGCAGCGAAGGGATTTTTGCTTAATATTATTCTCTACTCTGACAGAAATTCATAAATATGAAAAAGGGAAAATTAAAGGGTCTGATATGGTTAGTTTGGCTCGAACCTTTCTAGGTGGGGGTACGAATTTTGCACTTCCGCTTGATGAAGCGATGAATGTAATCAATGAAAGTCGGTTTAAACAAGCCGATTTGGTTTTCGTTACGGATGGTGAGGACACTTTAAACGATTCATTTCTACTAGAATTCAACAAAAAGAAAAAAGAAAAGGATTTCAACGTTCTTTCCCTAGTGCTCGGAAGCAGCATACATATAGTAGAACAATTTTCAGACAGGGTTATTCAAGTTTATGATTTTGATGACGCAGGCAGTTTTACTGCTTTTGAAATATAAACTATATATGTTGAACCAATGAATCCTGCGTATGCGCTTTACAAGGGCATTTGAGAGATCGTTGAAAAAGTCCTAATACTTAGAACTAATTAGAATTCCTGCCAATACCGCTTTGACGCTTTGTGGATGCCTCCCGCGATAAGCCAGAAAGAAGACCAATTGGGAGGCACCCCCTAGCGCCAAGCGTTGTTGGTAGGATTCTTTATTGCAACATATCTAGTTTTATATCTTTTATTCTGTCTCATCGGATAACGATGTAGAACGATCATCCAAATAGCGATATAAAGTAGACTTACTAATTCCAGTCGCTTCTTTTATGTCATATAACGTATAATTCTTACTGTCATACATTGAAAAAGCCAGCTGTAAATTGTCATCTGGTTTTCGTGGACGACCAATCGATTTACCCTGTTGTTTAGCAGCTTGTAGCGTAAATGTAGAAGAATGGCTTAGAAATTTAGATTGTAAATCAGCGAAAAAAGTAGCACTTTGAAGTAGTGAAGCTTTTTGTATTGTTTGATTGGATAATTGTTCATCGAGGAAGTGAATGGCGATTTGATCTCGTTCTGCTAGTCGTAAAATATCTAAAAGCTGCTGCAGGGAATCAGCTAATACTACAATATTTTGGACGAATAGTTCATCATCTTTTTTAAGTGCCATTAATAAGTGTTCAAGCTCTGTTCTTTTCCTGGCAAGTCCATGTGTCTCTTTACATAATGTATCAATGAAAAGTTCATTTAATTGGTGGGCGCAATGTTGATCCAAGACAATCGGACGGATATATCCGTATTTCATTTTTTCGCTCCTAACTTCCCAAAAGTATTACCTTATGGGACTAAAAATGATATGATATTAACATTCTAACATTGGCATAAGCTTTTTTATAATTTTAGACATCATGAAAGGGGAACCGTATGTATACTTTAAAACAACAGTGGTTTGGGAATATGCGTGCCGATCTTTTAGCAGGTATGGTTGTAGGACTTGCACTCATTCCTGAAGCATTGGCTTTTGCGTTCATTGTGGGTGTAGATCCCCGTGTCGCGTTATATGCTTCATTTACAATTGCGGTCATTATTTCGTTTGTAGGTGGCCGACCTGGTTTAATTTCAGCTGCGACAGGTGCAATGGCTTTAGTGCTCGTCAGCTTAATGGCAAATCATGGTCTACAATATGTACTTGCAGCCACAATTTTAACAGGAATTATTCAATTAATACTCGGGGGACTTGGTGTTGCGAATTTAATGCGCTTCATCCCAAACTCCGTCATGCTTGGATTTGTGAATGCACTAGGGATTATGATTTTCATTACACAATTGCCTTATTTACTGGGTTCAAATAGTATGACCTATCTATTTGCGATTGTTACATTAATTTTAGTGTACGCGATTCCACGATTTTTCACGGCTATTCCTGCACCTCTTGTTGCGATTGTCGTTATGACTTGTATTGCGCTCATAAGTGGTGTGAAGTTACAGACGATTGGTGATCTAGGGACGATGCCAAATTCATTGCCGGTTTTTTTCCTTCCAGATATTCCACTTAACTTTGAAACGTTAAAAATCATATTCCCTTATGCTTTGGCTTTATCGATTGTTGGTTTATTGGAATCATTACTTACTTCCCAAGTATTGGATGATATGACTGATACGTCGAGTAATAAAAATAAAGAAGCACGTGGACAAGGGATCGCCAACTTTATCACTGGTTTTTTCGGTGGGATGGCAGGTTGTGCTTTGATTGGTCAATCAATCATCAATATTAAATCAGGTGGACGAGGACGCTTATCAACATTAACCGCGGGTGTATTTCTACTGTTTTTAATTATCGTTTTAGGTGATGTAGTTATCAAAATTCCGATGCCTGTTCTTGTCGGGGTGATGATTATGGTTAGTATTACAACATTTAATTGGGGTTCGTTTAAGTTTCTGAAACAAGCGCCTAAATCGGAATCACTTGTTATGCTCATTACAATTGCGATTATCTTATATACACATAATTTAGCGATTGGTGTTGTTAGTGGTGTTATATTAAGTGCGCTATTTTTTGTTGCAAAAATTTCTCGTGTGACAGTAACGCATGATTTAGATGGATATAAGGTGAAAGGACCTTTGTTTTTTGCATCAACTACGAAATTTATTCAGTCATTCGACAATGTTACAGAAAATGAAATCGTCATTAATTTTGAAAACAGTCAGCTGTGGGATGAATCTGCAGTCGGTGCAATATATAAAGTGAAACAGAAGCTTGAGCAAAAAGGTGTGAAGGTACAGATTCAAGGGTTAAATTCTTCAAGTGAACAATTGTACAAACGATTAACATAAGGGAGGAATTCACATGAAGATTGCTGTAGCAATTGATGGGTCAGAAAATGCTTTACGTGCAGCAAAACATGCTATTACGATCGTCCGTTACTTACCTGATGCGCAGTTAGAAGTTATTTATGTCTCGGACTATAATAAGGCAAAAGATGAGCGGCTGTTATCGCAAAGTCCAGAGAGCTTAACATTAAAACGAGAGCAAAAAATGCATCCTATTTTAGAACTAGCAAAAGATGTCGGAGTGAAGACGAAGACTACCATGTTGAAAGGGAATCCAAGTCAAGAAATAATAAAGTATGTGAATTCAGAAGGAATTGACCACCTTGTCATCGGAAGTCGCGGCTTAAATACTTTTCAAGAAATGATAATCGGCAGCGTCAGTCACAAAGTAATGAAGCATGTAAATTGTCCGATTACGATTGTTAAATAAAGGGCCTTCATTCCCACTACTATACGATCCATGTGACTGGTGAGAAGTTGAATAAAGAGTGCCTGTGCATTCCATTATAAAGATTTTTTTGTTTGGACTCCTTCCTATTTTTGGGGTTATGTGTATTATTAATTTCACGCACATATTAATGCATCAGTAGTGTAATTGAATCTTTACATACTGAAATAGGAGGTGTTAGTTGTGAAAAAAAGATTAAGTCCCTTACCATCATTTTAATATCTACCTTGCTTTTGATAAGCTGTAGCAATAATGAGGAAAAACTAAGTAAAGTGAATGTGAAACAATTAACTAGAGTTGATGTTCAAGTGGTGAAACCTGATGAAAGCTATGACGAAGCGGTAATGATTACCGATAAAGATATTGTGGATTTGTCGAGGGTGATATTTGACCAAATTGAATTGCAACAAAATGTAAAAGCTGAGATGGATAGAAGAGAAGATGTAAAAGTAACTTTATTTTTCAGTGTTGATAAACATATGACTGAAAAATTAGTTGAATACTTTATTTGGTTTAATGATGGTAATGAAACGGCAACAATTATTGATAGGGTTGAAAATACTTACGGTACAATGGACAAGGAAAATGCCACGAAATTGAAAGAACTAGTGTTAAGGAAATAAAAAATAATACGTTATTTCCTGAATTAAAAATAGAAAGTATCGGTGCTATAATCGATGCTTTTTTGGGGCGTTGAAATAAGTGTTACATTTTTTTATATTTCCCCCCTGAGGAGAACCCTTTACCAGTGATATTATTCTTCTTTCGGTTTGTTCTAGGAATCAAGTGTGTAGTGTGTTATTACATCAACTTGCGCTTGAAGTACTGTTAAATTCTCTTGAATGGGTAAAATAAAATTTCCTGTACCGTACTCAATAATAAAGTGTCTGCGCAGAAACAAATAACAACTTCACCCGCTACGCCATTTCATAATGCGTACCAAAGCGGGATTTTTTAATAGAATAATAAGTCATCAAATGGGGTATGGAATCACATGAATAGATGATTTGTTATAAAAATCCCTTGTAGTGTACGGGGGTGTTAAAATATAGTCACGGATAGTATGTTAGATGACTACCCTTAAATTTGGTCCTATTGGTTTCTTTGAGTTGGTAAAGGGGGATTTCCATATGAGAAAAAAAGACTCGTTAGGGCTAGCACACTATGTAGATTCAATTGAAGCACAACAAAAGCTTTATAAGCGGTCGCTATTCGTTGTCGTGATGTCCCAGATTTTTGGTGGGGCGGGACTTGCAGCTGGGATTACTGTGGGGGCATTAATTGCTAGGGATATGTTAGGAACTGCAAGCTTTGCAGGGTTGCCGGCAGCATTGTTTACACTTGGATCTGCGCTTGCAGCGTTCTTAGTGGGCAGGATTTCGCAGCGTTTTGGTCGACGGTACGGGTTGTCACTTGGGTTCATCACAGGTGGTATCGGTGCGATAGGTGTCATCTTCGCAACAACTATGGACAATGTGTTGTTATTATTTATTTCTCTATTTGTCTATGGTGCAGGGACTTCAACAAATCTACAGGCGCGTTATGCCGGAACAGATTTGGCTAGTGACAAGCAGCGTGCGACTGCCATTAGCATCGCAATGGTTTCAACTACGATAGGTGCGGTGGCGGGACCTAATTTAGTGACACCGATGGGGAACTTTGCGATGACGCTAGGTATACCAGCTTTAGCGGGGCCATTCATATTAGCAGCGGCGGCGTACCTCGTAGCTGGACTAACGTTGTTCTTCTATTTGCGTCCTGATCCATTTCTAGTTGCAAGAGCAATTGCAGTAAAGCAGGAAAAACAAGTTGATTCAAATACTACAACAGTAAATAAAACACGACAGAGTAAAGTAAACCGAATCGGTATTTTTGTCGGTGCGATGGTTCTCGTCTTGTCTCATCTCGTCATGGTTGCAATCATGACAATGACCCCAATCCATATGCAAAACCATGGATCTGGACTGACGGTCGTTGGAATGGTGATCAGTCTACATATTGCGGCGATGTATTTGCCATCGCTTGGTACAGGTCTATTAGTTGATAAAGTCGGTCGTACAGTAATGGTCATTGCTTCGGGTGTCACGTTATCAATTGCGGGATTACTAGCAGCCTTTTCTCCAGGTGATTCCCTCGTCTGGTTGACGATTGCGCTGATAATGCTAGGACTTGGATGGAATTTTGGCTTAATCAGCGGAACAGCAATCATCATTGATTCAACTGATATGACAACACGTGCAAAAACACAAGGTTCTGTTGATGTGTGGGTTGCTTTAGCTGGAACAGCAGGCAGTATATTGTCAGGAATCATTGTTGCCTACTCAAGCTATGCTGTTTTAGGCTTTCTCGGCATGTACCTTTCGTTACTTTTGATACCACTTATTGTTTGGAAACGGTTTAAAGAGAAAAAAGAACATCACAAAACTTAATGACAGAAGCAAGAAAATAATGATCCTGCAGCAGTTAGCACATGTGATATGAAAAGAAAAATGAGAGAATTACACTTCATTCTATTGAATAGAAAACACCGGAAATCCATCGACCAAAACTCGGCGGGATTCCGGTATTATTTTTGTGTAAATCAACACTTCTGTTGATTTACCAAGAGTAACTATATAAGTTGAAATAAAGACTCCCATCAAATCCGTTACGGCGCTCGGGGATGCCTCCAGCCCTTAGCCAGATGAGGTATCCTTTAAACTATATGGAATAGCCTCTTGGCATTAACGGTATAATTTCTGCGGAGAATGCAGAAATTATACCAACCGAACTCTTCGTTGTTCGGTTGGCTACCCCTAGTAACGCGCCTTCACTCAGTTCATATAGGTATTCATTTGTTCAACATATATAGTAGTTTATTTTACGTGAACCATCAGTCGTTGTTACTTGGAAAAGCAAATGTTGACGCGGATTCACTGTTCTCTTCAAACCACTTTTCTGAAATGGTTTTAGTCTTGGTGAAGAAGCGGGCTTGGTCAGGCCCAAACATATGCCCCTCACCGAATCTCGAGCGTTTCCAACCGCCAAAGTTATGATAACCAACAGGAATTGGAATTGGCACGTTTACCCCAACCATGCCGACGTCAATCTCCGTTATAAATTTGCGAGCGGCTGCTCCGTTATTTGTGAAAACTGTGACACCGTTACCGAGCTCATGTGCATTGATTAAGTCGATTGCTTGCTCTAATGTATCTACCCGAACGACATTACGAGCAGGTCCAAATACCTCTTGCTCATAAATCTCCATGCCAGGTTTGACGTTATCTAATAAGGTAGGACCTAGATAGAAGCCATTGGAATTTTTAGCGATGTCTGGATTGCGACCATCGCATACGAGTGTAGCACCTTCTTCTAGGCTACGGTCGATAAAGCCAATGATCGCGTCCTTTGATTGCTTTGTAATAACAGGCCCAAAATCAACGTCTGAATCTGTGTATGGCCCTACTTTTAATTTTGCGATTTTATCCGCCAGTACTTTGACGAGGTTATTCGCTGTTTCTTCGCCAACGGGAATGATTGTGGAAATAGCCATACAGCGTTGGGAAGCGGCACCATAGGCCGCGCCTAAAAATGCGTTTGCGACCTGTTCTAAATCTGCATCTGGCATGACGATCATATTGTTTTTACCGCCACCTAATGCCGTAACGCGCTTGCCGTATTTTGAACCGGTTGTGTAAATATAATCAGCGACTGCTGTGGAGCCAACAAACGAAATGGCTTCAATAGCAGGGTTTTCTAATAGTTCGTTGACCGCATCCTTGTCTCCATTGATGACTGTCCAAACACCATCTGGTAAACCCGCTTCTTTCCACAGTTCCGATAAAAATAATGAGGAGCAGGGCACGCGCTCGGATGGCTTTAAAATGACGGAATTGCCAACTGCGACCGCCATAGTTGTAATGGCAAGTGGCACCATCACTGGAAAGTTGAATGGGGAAATCGCTGCAACAACGCCGAGTGGTGCTTTTGCGGAATAAGCATTAATATTCCCACCAACATTGACGGAGTACTCACCTTTTAATAGGTGAGGGGCATTGATGGCTAAGTCGACGGATTCTAAACCACGTGTGATTTCACCCTTGGCATCCTCGATTGTTTTCCCGCTTTCGATACAAATGATGTCGATGAGCGCATCCATACGTGCGGTCATCAATTGACGAAACTTCATGACAATTTCAACGCGTTTGCCAATCGATAGGGCGCGCCATGCCGGAAAGGCTGCTTTAGCTGTTGCAATTGCGCTTTGCACTTCCTCTTTCGTTGCAATAGGGACGCGTGCAATCACTGCCCCTAAACTAGGATTGAAAACATCTGAGAAGTGACCACTTGTGCCTGCAACGATTTCACCATTAATAAAATGCCCTAGTTCTTTTACCTCTGTATTTGTTACCATACATTCATTTCCCCCTTGTATTTTACGCTTTTTGCAGTAGTTCATTTAAAGCGTGCGTAAGTTTTTCAACAATCACATCTTTTTCTGCTAATGAAATAATCAGTGGTGGAGCGAGAGTTAACGTATTGTTAAAGCCTGCAACCGTGACACCATTTTTCCCGATGATTAACCCTTGTTCTTTACATAAAGCGATGACTTTGTTGACAGCAGTTACATCAAGTGGCGCTTTGCTGTTTTTGTCACTCACAAGCTCAATGCCAATCAGTAAGCCTTTACCGCGGATGTTGCCGACATTTGGATGATCCTTTAAGCGTTCTTGTAGTTCCGCATGAATAATTGCGCCCATTTCTTCTGAGCGAGCAAATAAATTTTCATTTTCCATGATTTCGATATTTTTGAGGGCAACTGCACAAGCTGCTGGAGAACCTCCGAATGTGTTGACGTGGCGGAAAAAGTCGTACTCCTCACTCCCATTGAATGCCTCATAAATTTCCCGACGCACAGCTGTAGCAGATAACGGCATATAAGCACTTGTTAAGCCTTTTGCCATTGTGACAATATCCGGCTGAATGCCATAGTTTTGGAAGCCAAATGCTTTGCCTGTACGTCCGAAGCCGCAAATTACTTCATCGACAATGAGCAGGGCCCCATGCTTTTCACAAACTGCTTTTACCCCACGCAAATAGTCCTCATGGGGCATAATCACGCCGCCACCGGTAATAATAGGCTCAAGTATTACGCCGGCAATCGTCTCGGATGATTCCCAAGTCATGACATTATCGATTGCCTGAACAGACGGTAAGGCAGTTGGCTCTGTAATATGATCTTCGTTTGCACGGTAGGCATCTGGTGGTGCAACATGGAGGAAACCAGGTGCTAACGGTTCGTACTTATATTTGCGTTGTGCTTGCCCTGTTGCCGCTAATGCCCCCATCGTATTGCCGTGGTAGGCACGATAGCGGGAAATAAATTTGGTGCGATTTGTATGACCTTTTTGCTGATGGTATTGACGTGCGATTTTGAAGGCGGCTTCATTCGCCTCTGAACCACTATTAGAGAAAAACACAACATAATCATCGCCTAATAATTCGCTGATTTTTTCGCTCAGTTGAATGGCAGGGATGTGCCCAACGGATAGAGGAGTATAGGCATTTTCCAGTAATTGCTCGTAAGCGACTTTGGCGAGTTCCTCTCGCCCGTAGCCAACGTTCACACACCATAAACCAGACATGGCATCTAAATAACGTTTCCCATCAATGTCCGTTATCCAAGCGCCCTTCGATTTCTGAATGATTGTCGTCGCGTTTGGGTTGTAGGGCTTCATGGAATGCCATACATATTGTTCATCTTTTACTTGCCAATTTTGACTCGTTAAATTCGTCATCGAGCATCATCACTCCTTCATTTATCACCATGCTATCACTAGCGTTGCATAAATACAGGCAGAAAATTCACTCTATTAAATTTCACAGTTCAGAGCCAAAAAGGGTAACACTTCAATAGAGATGATTCCATCTATTTGGTTTTTATTTACAATTATACTTGTGCGACAAGTTCGTTTTCATTTGGATTTGGAAGGGTACCAGCTGGCTTTATCCATTATAAAAGAACTTTTAGTTTGCAAAAAAATAACGAATATTTTGAGTATTTAGAGCGAGTGGGTAGAATTAATGCGACGCTAGTGTCATGCTATAAATCTATTATCCGATTTTTCGGTAAAAATAGCATTATACACAATGTAAAATAAATAGGCTGTTGCTTTTCACATAAGGTGAGTGAAGAGAATGGTTAGTTGTTGCTAAACAGTATTAACTCTAGTGCTAATCGCTTTTCTGTTTGCATAAAATCTGAGCCTAGCAACTGCTCAATTTTTTCCAAACGATGGTACAGTGTTTGTCTAACGATAAACAGGCGTTCGGCAGTGTCTTTTTTTTGACCATTGGTGTGTAAATATACTTTTAACGTTTCGACTAATTTACTACTATGCTTGCGGTCATAGTCAATAACCGGCTGTATATATTCGGTCATCATGTCCATAATATATGGATTTTTTTGTAATTGCAAAATTAAATGATGGAGGTGTAAATCCTCGTAAAAATACGAAAGCTGTGGATCTTTCCATCGAATGTGTAAGGTGTCTTTGGCTGTTAGAAAGCTAGTATTGAGAGCTTGGAAATGAGTCACGTATTTTCCTACAGCGACTGAAGTTTTAAAGTCACCATATTTATATTTTTGCTGATTGTCATGGATTTGTGTAATGGCTTGTTCCATACGTTGCTTATATGTTTCTTGCGCATGTAAATTCGCTAAAATAAAAATAAGCTGTTGTTGCTTTTCTATGATAAACGGATAGAATTCTAACTTCTCTAAGACATTGCGCGTAAACAGCTTATAGTACGTTAAATCACTGCTTTTGCTTTTGTGGATTTGAAGAATCATGACCAGCCAATTACTTGTTGTGATATCTGCATGATGGTCTTGCAGGAAATGCGTCAATTCCTCCATATTGGATAACCCATTCAGCCATTGCTCTAGAACTTCACGATCCTCCACAGCCTTTTTTTCCTCGCTATACAAAACCCGCAATAAATAGTGTGAAAGTGCAATAACCGTGCGATCTAAAATCAGTGCATCGTATTCATTGACGACGCGCTGTGGGGAAAACAAACAAACCTCCCCATAATATTGGTTGAAAATATTCACCTCACAGCGAATAACATGTTTTTCCACATAATCAGGGCTTGACTGTTGTTGCATCTTATCATACTTGTCCTGCTGAATATTGGGAATAAACACAGGCTTTTGCCCATTAAATGTAAAGATGACCTGCAAGCCAAGATGTTTATAGAGGTGCATTAAAATTTGCTCGTAATTGTTGGCGGTCAGTGTATATTTATTAATTTGCTGTGCGTAGTTCTCTAGGTTTTTCACCATGCCATATTGCTGATTGATGAGGATACTGTGTATTTCTTGTGTGATTTCGACAAAGGCTACCTCCTGATGAAAGATGATGAGAGGGAATTGGTAGTCCGTCGCCAGTTGCTGTATGCAATCAGGAATTTCTTGAATGACGCTACCGAGCTCAATGCACAGCCCAGCTGATTTGGATGCTATTAATTGGTGAATAAAGTGATGGAAGTCATCATCATTGTTTTTCAAATGAATACCCGTAGTCAAAATTAATTCATTGCCCTTTAATAATTTGGCAGCATCCATAGTTTCGACGATATGCACCCATTTGATGATATTGAGTTGCCCCTCTGCACCAGCAAGAAGCTTCGCGCTACTGAATAACTTTTTCGTCAGTACATCTGCTATAGTGAGTGGAAATTCATTCATAGTGTCCTCCTATCACGCATAATTATTGATGCGTCAACACATCTTCTATTAAAAAGGCCATATACAAATTGGTTTTTGTAAAAGGGTTGGTGGCGTCTATATCTAATAGCAGTTCAACTTTTTTGATTTTATATAGGACAGTGTTGCGATGAATGAATAGACGTTCACTAATTTTACTCGTACTGCCGTTTTCTTCAAGGAAAATACGTAAAAATGACACGTAATCGGTGTTGTGTAAATCATCATATCGATAAAGTTGTCCAAGTATATCCTGGCTAAAAGATTCAATTAATGTCCGGTTTTGCACACCCATAATAATTTTATAGGCTCCAATTTCTTTATATTTGTATAAGAAGCGGTTGTTGTGCAACTGTGCTAATTGAATGACAGTGAGTGATTCCTCGTAGCTTTTATGGATGTTTTCGTAGTCTTCATAAAAATTCCCTTTGCCGATGATGACATTTAAGCTGCCACTTTTCTGGGTGATCTTTTCGTAGATGTCTTCAACTGTTTTTGAGAAAGGACTATTGGATGTAGTGATCTGTGTTCGATTGATGAGAAAGATGAGGTGGTTTTTGTGCTTGAGTCTTAAAAACCGTTTATATCTATTTTGGAATGCAAACTGAATGAGGACCTCGTAACGGCCAATGCTACTGCGTGCATCTGTTGTCGTACAAGTGATGATGGCCAATTCTGCGCCTTGTGGAAATCCAAGTTGGGTTAAATTTTGCCTTGTGGAATCGACGTGTTGTTTGTAATGAAACAGTAAGTTGTAAAGGACTTGGTCTTCGGTGGATTGTTCTTGCTCGTGGGTGGCGATAAATTGAAATGTCGTTTTTAAAAGGTCGGCTACACGGCGGTCCCAAGGCATTTGGAAAATGGGCAATTCATGCTCATTGGCAAACGAGATGACCGATTCGGAAATGTCAGGAATATAAGGTCCCGTATTCACGATAATACCAGCTATTTTTTTAGTGTACGCCAGTTTAACGAGTTGTTCTAAGGATGTATTTTGGTGTGGAAAGTTAATGCCTGTTGTTACAACTAATTCATTTGGTCGGCAAAACGTGATTAAATCAATGCTTTCTACTACGTTAATACCTGAAACTTTTCGATACAAACCGCTTTCTCCAGCTACTAATGTCAGCATCGGGAATAGAGCCCCCTCTAGGATTTTGCCAATCGTTCCCATAACAGCCCCCCTTATTATACAAATAACGTACCATAAATATTGTGCACTTGCACATACTTTCTTAGTTTTATATCCATATCTTCCAAATAGTTTCTATTTTATGATTGTCATAAACAACCACTTATCGATAACTATTAATTTAGAATTTTCGTAAACAACCACTATTTTATTACTGTGAAAGAGAGGACTTGCATATGTATAAATGTAATAGTAGTAGATTACAGGGGTTAATTGAACAATTTAGTCAATTTGGTGCAACTGCCAATGGAGGCGTAACCCGTTTGTCCCTTTCAAAAGAGGATGTATTAGCGAGAGACTATTTTTGTGAAATATGCATAGAGTTAGGCATGGACATTCAAGTAGACGATATGGCAAATATCTATGCGATTCTACCAGGAAAAAAAGAGTGCCCACCCATCGTAATGGGATCACATTTAGATTCGGTTGAAAAAGGTGGCAGGTTTGATGGTGTCTTAGGTATTTTAACCGCAATAGAGGCGATACGAACGTTAAAGGAAAACGACATTGAGCTCGAGATCCCATTAATGCTTGTGAATTTTACGAATGAAGAAGGTGCGCGCTTCGATCCGGCGATGATGAGTTCCGGTGTCATTGCTTCAAAATTCAGTAAAGAAAAAATGCTAGAATCTATCGATAAAAATGGTATTTCCTTTCAAGAAGCATTACAGGCGAGTGGCTACGCGGGGGAGCAAGGAAATCGCTTAACAGAAGCCCTTGCATATATTGAGCTGCATATTGAACAAGGACCGGTATTAGCAGCAAAGCAACGTGACATTGGGGTGGTAGAAGGCGTTTTAGGCATGGTGTGCTATGAAATTACCGTGACAGGTGAATCAAATCACGCTGGCACAACGCCAATGTCGATGCGTAAAGACCCGATGATTGTGGCGTCTCGTATAATTTCATCTTTGCATGAGCAGCTAAGTAAAATCGACGAAGCGCTTGTGTTCACATTTGGGCGTATGCACGTGGCACCTAATATTCATACAGTCATTCCGAACGAAGTAGTGTTTACTATGGATTCGCGTCATCAAAATCCAGCGGTGATGCTCAAAGTAGAAAAGCTATTGAAAGGTCTAGCTTCAGAGGAAAGCGGTTGCCACATTAGCCCGGTCAAGCTATGGGGGCGGGAGACCGTATTATTTGATGCAGCTATTTGCAATGAAGTGGAAAAATCATGTCATGACTTTGGTTATTCCTTCCAACGTATGTTCAGCGGGGCGGGGCACGATGCACAGTATATCGCGAGCTTCATCCCATCGGCAATGATTTTTGTTCCAAGTATCAAGGGGAAAAGTCATTGCGAGGAGGAAGAAACAACATTTGAAGACTGTGCAAAGGGGGCAGACGTGTTACTGGAAACCGTGTTGACACTACAAAAGAAGTTCAGCATGGGCGAAAAATACACACTTAACTCATGATGAGTGCAGGTTGAAATACTATAATTCGCTAGCACATTGGTTCATCACTAAAAGTTAGAGATGACGTTGGATTAAACTGCATATCATTAGAATGCGGGTTGATTGGAGTGAAGGTTGGACGACCCCAGCTGGACGGAAATTAACCACCCCTCCACGGTGGAGAGCTAGCGTATTAATGGATATTGACAAACTTTACATTAATTAATCGAAGGGTGAGGGTAGTGTGAAAAAAGTGATTACAGGTGGACTCATTGTGACAGCAACAGATATGTATGAGGCAGATATTTTAATAGAGAACGGCAAAATTGTGCAAATCGGCAAAAACTTATCAGCTTATGGAGCGGAAATTGTAGATGCTAAGGGTAAATACGTGATGCCTGGGGGAATTGATCCGCATACGCATTTGGATATGCCGTTCAACAACACGGTGACAGACGATGATTGGAAGTCGGGAACAGTTGCGGCAGCATTTGGTGGGACGACGACCATTTTAGATTTTTGCTTATCTGCGGGTGAAGAAAAACTTGCGACGGCTGTGGCAAAGTGGCATGTAAAAGCAAAGGGCAAATCAGCCATTGACTACGGTTTCCATTTAATGATTGGTGATTTAACGCCTGAAACAGAGGCCGAGTTACCGTTGTTACTAGAGCAGGAAGGGATTACATCTGTCAAGGTGTTCATGGCTTACGCGAAAGAATTCCAGGCGACAGACCGTACGCTGTTCAAAGCCTTTAAAATTGCAAAAAACATTGGCGCTGTTGTCATGGTGCACTGTGAAAATGGCTCAGTCATCGATGAATTAGTTGAGGAGGCGAAGCAAGCTGGTCAGACGGCGCCAATTTATCACGCACTGACACGTCCCGCGGAATTAGAGGGTGAGGCGACGAAACGGGCCATTGAACTAGCGCATATCGCAGGTGCCAAGCTGTATGTTGTACATGTGACGTGTAAAGAGGCTTTGGATGAAATTATCGCAGCACGTGAAAAGGGCTATGACGTGTATGGCGAAACATGTCCACCTTATTTAACGCTCGATCAGTCAGCGTTAGCACAGCCAGGCTTCGAGGGGGCGAAATATGTTTGGTCACCGCCACTTCGCCCGAAATATCATCAAGAGCATTTGTGGAATGCTTTAAAAGCCAAGCAACTGCAAACAATTGGTTCGGACCAATGTTCATTTAGCTTTAACGGGAAAAAGCAATTAGGGTTAAATGACTTTTCTAAAATACCAAATGGTGGACCGTTTATCGAAGATCGTTTCAGCATTTTATTTTCTGAAGGTGTGGCGAAAGGGCGAATTTCCATCTATGACTTTGTCGATATGATTTCGACAAGTGCCGCAAAAATTTTCGGCTTATATCCACAAAAAGGAACGATTGCTATTGGTTCTGACGCCGATATCGTAATTTTTGATCCTACGGTAAAACGTGAAATTTCAGCGAATACCCATCATATGAATGTAGACTACAACCCGTATGAGGGCTGGGAAGTGACTGGAGAGCCAATCAGTGTACTTGTGCGTGGAGAATACGTCATTAAAAACAAACAATTTGTAGGAGCATTAGGCAGTGGCCGATATATCAAGCGTGCACTACAACCGACGACCGCGCAAACAATCAACGTGTAAACATCAATCCATGAGGAGGAATGTTTCAATGACTTCGCAACTCGAACGGAATTTTGTGGAAATGACTAGCAGGATGACAAAAAATGAAGCACAAGAAGAGGCTAATCGTTGTCTGTACTGCTATGACGCACCTTGCATTACAGCTTGTCCGACAAGTATTCAAATACCGAATTTCATCAAGAAAATTGCTTCCAGTAATATGAAAGGTTCGGCCATGACGATTATGGAGGCCAACCCGATTGGTGCAAGCTGTGCGCGAGTATGCCCGACCGAGGAATTATGTGAAGGTGCATGTGTGTTAAATTCCTCGACAAAGCCTATTAAAATAGGGCACTTGCAACGTTATGCAACAGATTGGGCGATGGAATCAGACGTCGAGCTATTTAAAAAAGGTCAATCAAATGGACAAAAGGTAGCGATCGTTGGCGCTGGTCCAGCTGGTTTATCGGCAGCACGTGAGCTTAGTCGCTTTGGCTATAGTGTCACAATTTTTGAAGCAGAAGCAAAGGCGGGTGGCTTGGGCAACTACGGCATCGTGTCATTCCGATTACCGAATGATGTAGTGGATTGGGAAGTGGCGCAAGTTGTAAAGCTTGGTGTTGACATTAAAACAAACACAACAGTAGGCGTGGATATTTCTGCTGCAGAAATTTTAGCGCAATATGACAGTGTTATTTTAGCGGTTGGTATGGGGGCCGTGCCTAATCTTGGCATTAAAGGTGAGGAACTAGCTGGCGTTCATGATGCCATTGAGTTTGTAAAGCACACGAAAATGGGTGCACTGACAGAAGACTTAATCGGTAAACGTGTTGCGGTCATCGGTGCTGGTAACACAGCTATCGATGGTGCAACCTGTGCTGTGCGACTAGGTGCGGAGCAGGTAGACATTCTCTATAGAAGAACAGAAAAAGAGATGACTGCCTATCAGTTTGAATATGAATTTGCCAAGCAGGATGGCGTTGGATTTAAGTGGCTAACAGCGCCGAAACAAATTATCGGTGATGAGGCAGGGAAAGTAGTGGGACTTGAATGCGTCAAGATGAAACTTGGAGAGGCGGGTGTAGACGGCAGGCAACGACCTGAAGTAATCAAAGGGTCTGAGTTTGTTATAGAGGTGGACGCGGTCATTAAAGCAATTGGACAAACGCGCTTTGTCTCACTCATTGAAGCGTTTGGATTACAACATACGAATGGAGTAGTAGACATTGACGAAACGACTATGCAAACATCGAATGACAAAGTGTTTGCCTGTGGAGATGTCGTGTTTGGTAATGGCCAAGGGGAAGCAATGGTGGTAACAGCTGCACAGCAAGGTAAAGATGCTGCTTACATCATTCATGAGCGTTTAAGAAAACCGAGCGAGATCGCATAGGGGGGATGGAGCATGGCGGACTTACGAATTGACTTAGCGGGGATTAAATCACCGAATCCATTTTGGTTAGCATCTGCACCACCGACTAATTCGGGCTATCAAGTGCAACGTGCATTTGAAGCGGGCTGGGGTGGCGCAGTCTGGAAAACATTGGGTGAACCAATTTTAAATGTTTCATCGCGCTTTGCGGCTGTCAGCTTTAACGGACAGAGAGTAGCGGGCTTTAATAATATTGAGCTCATTACAGATCGTCCGTTAGAGGTTAATTTACAGGAAATTCTTGAAACGAAAAAAAGGTTTCCTAATCATGCCATTATCGCTTCATTAATGGTAGAGCCACAGCAGGAAAAGTGGCATGAGATTGTTAAAAAAGTAGAAGCTGTCGGGGTTGATGGTCTTGAGCTTAATTTTGGTTGTCCACATGGGATGGCAGAACGAGGAATGGGGGCTGCTTCTGGTCAAGTCCCTGAATTGGTTGAAAAGCAAACGCACTGGGCGAAGGAAGTTGCACGTACACCTGTTATCGTCAAGTTAACGCCAAACATTACGGATATTACGATGACGGCGGAAGCGGCAGTGCGTGGCGGGGCAGATGCCGTTAGTATGATTAATACGATTAACAGCTTAGCGGGTGTCGATTTAGATTCATGGAATACGGTTCCACATGTTGGTGGGAAGGGGGCACATGGCGGATATTGTGGGCCTGCTGTCAAACCGATTGCACTAAATATGGTCGCAGAATGTGCGCGAAATCCTTTTGTCAATGTACCAATTTCAGGCATTGGTGGGATTTCAAATTGGCAGGATGCTGCGGAATTTCTGCTGATGGGTGCAACAGGCGTACAAGTTTGTACTGCAGCGATGCACCACGGGTTTAGTATTGTCGAAGATATGATTGACGGACTTAATAATTATCTGGATGAGAAGGGCATTGCCTCGGTGATGGATATTGTCGGTCAGTCGGTACAACGTTATTCTAACTGGGGTGACTTAGATTTAAACTACAAAGTTGTTGCTGAAATTAATAATGATGTCTGTATTAATTGCAATAAATGCCATATTGCGTGTGAAGATACGTCACATCAATGTATTGACATGTACACAGAGAGTGGTCGTCCGATGCTAAAGGTGCGTGAAGAAGATTGTGTAGGCTGTAATTTATGCTCGATTGTGTGCCCAGTAGAAGGTGCGATTTCGATGGTCGAAAGAATGTCCTCTATTGCGCCAATGACTTGGAACGACCGTCAATCACTTATCAGCAGTTTTGCTCGTTAAAAAGTAAAGTTCATCAGTAGTGGAATATGCTCTCAAGTACAGATTTTGGTGTAGAGCCATAAAAAAGAGGTCAATTGTTTGTTTGCAGGTAAGAAAGTATACGTTTTTAGACTTGGAGCAGTGTCTAGACTGAAGCGCCTAGCCGCTCGAGTCGCTTCAGTTCTAAGTTAAAGGGGCAAAGAGCGCATTTATCTTAAGGTCATCCAGCGCTCTTCGGGTCTATCAAGGCGCCTTCCGCTATTCATTGTGTCCAGGCTCCAGGCGCCAGCCGCTTTTCATTGTTAACTGGAAATCTACTATAGGGGAGAGACATGAATGGCGAATGGTGGGGATTATTTAAAATCACCAGATTTACTTCCAGTTACACATCAAAAAAGAAGTATCGGGACATTTGGTTTTGCAGTGATTTGGGTAGGCATGGCCATCGTTTTAGCCGCCTTTGCAATTGGTGGATCTGCTATTATAAGTTTGCCATTGCCGATGGTGATTTTGGCGACAATGATAGGTTCTGTTTTAATCGGCGTATTTATGACATTAATCGGTGATATTGGTATTGAGCACGGCTTGTCCTTCCCGGTTTATATGCGTGCCCCATTTGGTACAATTGGCACGCATATACCATCGCTCGTTCGTGGGGTGACAGCGGCTTGTTGGTTCGGTCTTAACACCTATTTTGGTGCAATGGCCATCAATGGGATTTTGAATTTATTATTCGACTTTAATAATTGGTTTTTATGTTTCCTTATTTTTGCGGCATTGCAGTTAATTAACACATCGCTTGGCATTAAATCCATTGAGCGCTTTGCGGATTTTGCGGCGCCGGTTATTATTTTAATATCGTGCTGGATGTACTATACGCTTGCCGATAAAGCAACGGCACAAGGGAAAGACGTGTGGGCATGGGTGGAATCACCAACGACTGGGATGGCAGCTTTTACTGCTTTCATGGTCGTGATGATGGCGAACATGGGATTCTGGGCAACGTTAGCAGCTGATATGCCAACACTATCACGTTTCTTTAAAGCGCCAAAAAATGAGCGCAATTGGTTCAAACGCAATAAAACACAGTTAGTTGGTTCTTTAATCGTGATGCCGATTACCAACACATTTATCGTAGCCATTGGTGCAGTATGTTATATGGCCGTGGCATCTGCTGATCCGATAAATGCCTTGCAGCAAAGTGCAAGTGGAATTGCGTTAGGAATTTTATTACTGATGATTGTGTTAGCGCAATGGTCGACAAATACGTCCGCAAACGTGATTCCTGCGGCCACGATTTTCTCAAACATTGGTGGACCCAGAGTACCGTTCTGGGCTGGGGTTATCATTGCGGGAATTATTGGGATTTTAGCACAGCCTTGGAGCTTATTTGGCGTCTTAGTCAATGCGCTGTTAATCATTGGTGGTATTTTAACAGCAATTGTGGGGATATTATTCGCCGATTATTATTTAATCCGTAAACGTCGTGTGAACGTAAAAGATCTGTACGAGTTAGACGGCCAATATAAGTATATGAATGGCTTTAACTTAGCGGGGCTAATCGCTTGGGTGATTGGTGGTGTCTTAGCGAATATGTTCCCAACGTATTCTTCATTGGTGGGCTTTTTCGTGGGGGCACTCGTGTACTATGTCTTGGCGAAATATTGGTGGTTTAAAAAGTACCCGCAAGCCGAACTAGACGATCCTAGTGACGCCAAGTATTTAGGTATTACAGTTGGTCACGATTGGGACGATATTGTCGTGAAAGAAATCGAAGCAAAAGGTGAAGAATAAGAAAAGCGAGGTGTGTGTATGTCTGATCATTTACTAAGCATGGATGAAATGAAAAAAGTAGATGACTATTTAGATAGGGGCTTTAAAGTCCATTATGTGTATGAAAATTTAAGCGGGATGTTTGTCGAGTTTGAACGGCAGGAAGAAGTTCGGTTGCAGATTCTGACCGCCGACGCGCGTAAATATCTCGCGGCAAAGCTCCAAGAACAAACGCAGTTGTAAGAAGGCATGTCAATTTAATATGATGCGGTTAAAACTCTATTCTATTACTTACTAGAATAGAGTTTTAAAGTTGTACAATGATCTTCATTAGCAAAGGGGGGCCAATATGAAGGTATAAACTTTGTGGAAAATGTAGGACGTTGCAACCAAGAAAGAGGAAGTTCACCAATAAGTTTTGGTTCACTTCCTCTTTTGTTAAACATTTCATACACGTGATGGGATAGGAGTGTATTCATTCATTTCTTCTTTAAGTCTTGGATTTCCTTTATAATACTTTGTTTAGCCTTTTTTTTATCCTCTTCCAGTTCTTGAATACCTTCCATTTCTTTCTGATATTGCTCTTCTACGTCACTAGTCGCTGGGATAAAAGGCTCGTTATTGTAGTCGGTTCGTTTACCATGCCGTAGCATTTCATAAATGATCATTCCGTTATTCGGCTTACCGTTTACAGTTATCATGGGAATGGCGTCAAAAAGTACATAATAGAACGCATAGAAAATAAATCGCTCCCAAAATGTTCTATACTCGTGAAGCATCCCATTGGCTAGAAGTGCATTTATAGTAACAGCAAATACAAGATTGGAAAGAATCGGTCCCAAGTAAACACATATATATGCAAAATTATTTTTTCTTTTCAATGAGTCATAGGAAAACCAACTATACACATGATAATATTTTCGCACATCAAAGAATCCGATTTTGAAAATCCGAGGACCTGATCCAATGGTCAACCTTGGGTTCTTAACACCGAAAATGCCACTGACAATAAAATAACCAGACTCCCTCAGAAAAATGACAAGAGGTAAGATGATAAATGCTGAAGTAATCAATGACAGTAAATCTTTGAGTCCAAACATATATATATATCCCCTTCTGTAAAACAAGCTTCACAACTTGTGATACCCGCAGAAGGAAGAGCTGAACCCTTTATGTTGAAAAACGAAGTGTCTGGAAGGGATTGGTATAGAGGTTGGTTTTAGGTAGTTTTTGCTAGACTAGCACTTAGAAGTGAGTGCTCAACATAAAAGCATTTTCATAGGTGAATATAGTTAGAGAAAATGAACTACAGATTTTAGATACGGAATTAGAACGGGAATTCGTACGCTACTTTTGACTGAAGTATTTCCAAATTGGCTAATAACTGTAGTTGATTGCAATGACCAATTCCAGGATATTTTGAAAAAACAACGCCTTAAAAAATGGGGAGACAGAGTGCGTACGCCCCATTAACCCCATCTCTCCCCGTTAACTGAAGCCGAAAGAAGGGTATAGATTCTCCCTCAAAAGGCTATTCTAGGGACAAAGATACAAATGAGGTGAGTCTACTGTTTTACAAAAAGTCCAAAAAATCTTCCAAGGAAAAACAGGCAAGAGTTGTGGCTGAAAAAAACACAGAAGAAATACAAATACAGATATCAACTTCTGGTGATATTTTTATTCAGTCGATAAAAGATGCTACTCACAATTCATCTGATTTAATCACTAAATCGATATTACCGAATCTTACGCTCATTTATATAGAGAACCTAGTGGATGTCCCGACGTTAAATAATCATATCCTTAAGGACTTGTTGAAGCATACAAATGAATCACCAGAAAATATAATATCCACCCTGACAATAGCGCAGGTGAAATTGGCTGATGAAATAGGGGAAGCCGTAATTGCAATGATGGATGGAACGGTACTTATTCATGTTGAAGGGTACTCGCAAGTTGTATTGGCTAATATCCCCACCAATGAATCACGGGCTTTATCAGCACCGGAAAACGAATCCCAGGTAATCGGTGCCCAAGTTGGGTTTACTGAAAGTCTGTCGACAAATATTTCCTTGATTCGGAGGTATATAAAAAACCCAAATCTATGCAATGAAAAATTAGAAGTTGGAAAGCAATCGAAGACAACGATTGCGATGTTATACATTAAAGGCGTTGCTTCCGATGAAATGGTGAATACGCTAAGACAAAGGATTGCCGACCTTAAAGTGGATTCGGTATTAGATAGCTCGATTCTTGAGCAAATGATAGACGACAACTCTTTATCGATTTTTCCGCAAATGTTACTAACAGAAAGACCGGATAAGCTTTGTGCTGAACTTTTGAATGGCAAATTAGGGGTCATCGTGGATGGAAGTTCCCTTGCAATCGTATGCCCACACTCATTTCTTGAGTTCTTCCAAAGTCAGGAGGATCAAAATCTTCGATGGCAAATTGCTACATTTGCCCGGTTATTAAGATTTAGTGCAGTCGTCCTATCTGTTTTTTTATCCCCTTTATATGTAGCAGCATTGACATTTCATTATGAAGTAATTCCGCAATCTCTTTTAGTCCCGCTAAGTGAATCAAGAGCATTGGTTCCTTTCCCCCCTTTATTTGAAGCCCTACTTTTAGAACTCATTATTGAGCTACTTAGAGAAGCTGGAGTTAGATTACCGTCGAAGGTTGGTCAAACGATCGGTATTGTTGGCGGTATTGTTATTGGAACCGCAGCCGTACAAGCAGGGATTACGAGTAATATTTTAATTATTATCGTCGCCTTAGGGGCGTTGGCATCCTTCACAACACCAAGTTACATGATGGGTAATGTCATCAGAATCATTCGGTTTCCGTTAATAGTATTAGCAGGACTTTGGGGATTTTACGGCATTATGCTGGGGCTTTGTTTTATCCTAATCCATCTTTTGCGTCAAACAAGCCTAGGTTCGCCGTATACAGCGCCTTTTTATCCTCCTCGCTTGCTTGATTGGCGGGATAGTCTTGTCAGGTTGCCGTTGCCGTTTACATTTAAGAGACCTTCAAATACCAGACCGGAGGATGAAGATAAATATGAGCCGCAACCGATAAATCCTGAGAAAAATGAACAGAAGGTGAAATAAGTGAAAAATTCCATACAAATTGGTCCCACTGATACAATTAATGCTTTTCTACTTTTTTTCATCATTCATACCGCTCAAATCGGAATCGGGATTCAAGGATTTCAACGGATTATATACCAGGACGCAAAACATGATGCATGGATTTCTGTACTACTCGCAGGTCTCGCCACGCATATTATCGCAATTTTCATGCTTAAAACGTTGGAAATATACGGTTCAAATGATTTATACGGAATTCATCAAGATGTATTTGGTAAATGGCTAGGGAATTTTTTAAATATCATTTATATTTTTTATTGTTTAGGTGCCTTTTTCTCCGTTTTGAGAAACTATATTGAGGTCGTTCAAACATGGGTTTTTCCGAATTTAAATACTTGGTTTATTGCGGCTTCATTGCTATTAATTGTAATTTACACGTTTACCGGTGGTCTGCGGGTAATTGTAGGCGTTTCTTTTTTTAGTTTTATACTTTCCATATGGCTTTTCCCGATGTTGGCTTATCCAATGAAATATATAGAATTGAGAAGCCTTCTTCCGATTTTAGAGGCTAATATGAGCGAAATACTGAAAGGTGTAAAGTCCATGACTTTTACGGTTGTTGGATTTGAAATATTATATGTGATTTATCCCTTTATAAAGGATAAAAAGAATGCAAAAAAAAATATTCATCTTGGTTTGTTCGTGACGACATTGATTTACCTTGCCATCATGTTGGTTTCGTTAACTTACTTCAGCGGGGAACAATTAACTAAAACCATTTGGGCGACTTTGTCTTTATTTAGTATTGTTAAATTTCCGTTCATTGAACGATTTGAGTATATAGCGGTTTGTTTTTGGATGTTGATTATTTTGCCGAACCTGTGTCTATTTCTATGGGCTGCTTTTCGCGGAACCAGACGACTAGTAAAGGTAAGTGCGAATAAATTCGTCTGGGTATTCTCGCTCATCATATTAATTGTAAGCTTAACACTTAAAACTCGACTTCAAATAAATACATTTAATAATTACTTTGGCCAGGTGGCGTTTTATATTGTTTTTGTTTATCCTATCATCTTGTATGTCTTAGCAGTGGCGAAAAGGAAAATCAAATCACGTAAGGAGCAAATAGAATGAAAAATTTTTGTTGTTTTTTACTACTGCTATTTCTTTTCATTGGTTTGGTAGGATGTGCAGAAACAAAACTCCTTGAAAGGGTAGGTTTAGTCACTTTAATTGGCTATGACTTGGGTAAAGAGGAAGGCGTAGAGACTACAGCGGTTGTTCGCCAAGTGAGCACAGAGTTAGAAAGTAAAGTTGCAGTTATTACTGCTGAAAACGAAACAAGTCAAGGGACACGTTCAAAAATCAATCGCAGAGCAGCTGAAAAAATAATGAGCGGACAATTGAGGGGGGTCTTATTCGGTGAAGAGTTTGCCCAAGACGGTATTGGTCATTACATTGAAAATTTGTTGAAAAATCCTGCAATGAGTGGGGATATTATTATGGCAGTTGTTGAAGGTCAAACGAAAGCCTTACTGGAATACCAATACCCAGATATAGAGGATATTGGGGAACATATTTATAAGCTGGTAGAGCAAAATATTAAAAGTGAGCAAGTGGTTTCATCCACTCTTCATGACGTAGCCAAAGATTATTATTTCATGGGCAGGGACATAGCGATGCCTATTATAAGAAGAGATGAGGAGCTAATAGAGATTTCTGGAATCGCTTTATTTAAAAAGGACAAAATGATAGGTAAACTTTCTATCGATGATAGCTTTTATGTGAAGTTAAGTCGAGATGATTATCATGCTGGAGTATTTGAATTGAAAATTAAAGGGGATGATTTACCTTCATCTTTACTGAAGGATCCTCCTGATGAAATTAATCTGGTATTCGATCCTATAAAAACGCATAAAGAAGTGAAGTTAGTCAATCCAAAAACTCCTGAATTTGACCTATACCTTACAGTGCAAGCAAGATTATTAGAAATAAAACCTAACGTTAATGTTGGAAATTCTAAAAAGGTGGAAGCACTTGAAAAAGCGATCAGTAAGAGTCTGTCGAGTGAAATATCAAGGATAATTGCCTATTGCCAAAACATTGGCTCGGATGTTTTTGGCTATGGTGAGATTTATAGAAGCTCTGTACGTCATTCTGAATTGACGGAAGAGAAATGGCATGAGTTGTACAAGGAAATGAAAGTTAACGTCCATGTTGACTTTACACTGCTTAGAAGTGGAGTTTTTGAATGATTAGTACTCGCCTTATTTTGACTGTTTACCTGTCATGACAGACAGGAAGTTGTGGAAAAATGTCTCGTAGTCCAAGTCAAATGCAATGCGGTGATTTTTTTCATTGTCATATAATTGGTCAGCTGGACGTATATCAGCAATACTTTGTCCCCTTGTAATTCCTTCCAATTGCTGACCGATTTCGATAGGGTGCGAATTGAACGTAAACATTTCAGGGTGTATGACCGCCATAAGTGTAAGCGCGTCATGCACGGGGCTTCCTTGAAGAGTTGGATCCCGTTCTTGATAAAATTCGGTGTAAAAGTCCATTAACGACTTAAAGATTGCGGTTTTTCCAAAGTGATCAATATAATCGACCATTTCAGGTGTGACAATTGCTTTTTGTGTTGCGTTTAAAGGGATTATTGTGACATTATTGGCATAAGAAAGGACGATTTTCACCGCTACAGGATCTGCATGAAAGTTTGCTTCCGCGACAGGTGTTACATTTCCAGGTACCCCAAATGCTCCCCCCATAATATAAAATTCCTTCACGTTGCCCATTAATTCTTTATAAAGAATTAACAATGTAGCAAGTGAAGTCAGGCGACCAATATTTACGATAATCAGCTCATCCTTATACATTTTAATTATATTTACAATCTCCAGGAAGTTTTCTATCACGAATTCATAGTCATCCGGTACTATGGGTCCGAGACCATGTACGCCATGGATTTCCGGATAGTAGGTGGGGAGTTCGGCAGTCAGCGGCATTTCTGCACCACTTATGACTGGAATGTTATTGGGGAAATTAAATAGGTTAAACAAATAGCGAATATTTGACATTGCATCTTTTCTTGATACATTCCCATAATCGGCTACCACTCCGACGATATCAATCTCGTCATTAAAGTGGGCGTAGATAAGGGCCACTGTGTCATCTATTCCAATATCACCAAATAAAAGAACTTTTTTTGCCAATAGAATACCCCTCTTTCAGTGTAATTATTTACTGAACTGAAAAAACTGTGCTCAATTTGTGTATTACCAAAGTATGTGTCGCAGGAAAGTTCTTATCCACACGGGATTTCAGTTAAATCCATTTATACTATATTATGGTGAAATGGCCGGGTATATCACACTGACCTGATGGTTCAAATATCGTGTTAAAATGTGGCGTGAATTTTGAGTGATGCTTGAAATACACGCGCATCTAAACGACAAAAATCTATGATAAAGAACTGAGAATGTTGGTGTAGTTACGCTGTCGGTCACTGTATACGACACTTATGGGAAACACATTAGTGCACCCTGCATAGTTAGCGAAAAACTAAGGGAGTTACCAACGTGTGGAAAGGGTATACTAAATTAACAGAAGAAGACACTACGAAGGACTACCTTATGGATAGGGATACCGTGATTTATGTTTTATATAAAAAAATCAGGCAAACAGACGAAAGGAAGATAGAAGATACGATGACAAACCGAAAAGAACTAATAGAATCAGGCTGGAATTTAGATAATAGTTATGCCCGTCTGCCAAAATCATTTTTTACAAACCTCAGTCCTAACCCTGTACAGTCACCGAAGTTGATCATTTTCAATGATTCCTTGGCAATTTCCTTGGGATTGGATGTCCATGAGTTGCAAAGCGAAGATGGAGTGGCAGTGCTTGCTGGGAATCGAATTCCTGAAGGCGCTTTGCCGCTTGCTCAAGCGTATGCGGGCCATCAATTTGGGCACTTTGCGATGTTAGGGGACGGCCGGGCTATGTTAATTGGCGAACAGATAAACCCTTTAGGTGAACGGTTTGATATTCAGCTTAAGGGTTCGGGCCGAACACCCTATTCCCGCGGGGGAGATGGTCGCGCGGCACTTGGACCAATGTTACGCGAATACATCATCAGTGAAGCCATGCATGCGCTTGGTATTCCTACTACTCGAAGTCTAGCAGTAGTGACAACCGGTGAATTTATCATCCGTGAAACCGATCTTCCAGGTGCCATTATGACTCGTGTGGCCGTCAGTCATCTACGCTTCGGAACCTTTCAATACGCTGCAAAATGGGGAACGGATGAGGAACTACAAGTTTTGGCCGACTACGCACTACAGCGCCATTATCCTGAAGTTGAAACTGATGAAAGGCGCTATCTTGCGTTGCTTCAGGGAGTGATCAAGCGTCAGGCCGCCTTGGTTGCACAATGGCAAATGGTTGGTTTTATCCATGGAGTAATGAATACCGATAACATGACGATAAGTGGGGAGACCATCGATTATGGTCCGTGTGCCTTCATGGATACCTATGACCCAGCAACGGTCTTCAGTTCCATTGACATTCAAGGTCGCTACTCTTACGGCAATCAGCCGAATATCGTCGGGTGGAATCTTGCGCGATTTGCTGAAACCCTAATACCATTACTGCATGAAGATTATGCAGAGGGTGCCAAACTGGCGCAAGATGCCATTTCCGATTTCCCTGAGCACTATCATGCGAATTGGCTCGCGGGAATGAGAGCGAAACTAGGACTATTTAATGAAGAGAAACAGGATGAATCCCTTATTGAAGACCTTCTTCGACTAATGCAGAAACATCGCGCTGACTTTACCAATACTTTTCGCGCGTTAACGTATGATAATTTAGAAGATAATGTCCTTTTTGGTACTCCGGAATTTACCAACTGGTATGCACTGTGGCAGTCAAGACTAGGCAAACAGCAAGAATCAAAGATCAGCTCACAGCAGTTAATGCGGGATAGTAATCCTGTACTAATCCCACGGAACCATCGGGTAGAAGCTGCGCTAGAAGCCGCGGTGAACCAAGGTGATTACATTGTGATGGAAAGGCTATTAGAAGTTCTATCAAATCCGTATGCGTACACTCCTGGGAAGGATGATTATTCCACACTTCCCGCGCAATCAACAAGGCCTTACCAAACATTTTGTGGGACTTAATAATTGGCTTTTCATGGTTTGCTAGCAGTACAAAATAATGCTACCTTATGTATTGGGTAGCATTATTTTATTTTAGGGATGACTACACTTGATCAGAAAAAAACGGGGTCAAATAATAATAAATGAGGTTACTTATATGAGTGAAAGAAGTTTTGAGGATTATAATTTAAGCGATGAAATAACAAGAGCACTTGCCTTGTTGAAATTTGAAAGGCCGACGGAGGTTCAAAGTGAAGTCATACCGAGAGCACTGGAAAATCAGGATCTCATCGTGAAATCTCAAACAGGTAGTGGCAAGACGGCATCTTTTGGTATCCCTCTTTGCGAAATGATTGATTGGGAGAAGGAAAATCCACAGGCATTAATTCTTACGCCGACTCGAGAGCTTGCTGTTCAAGTTCAAGAGGATGTAACAGCTATTGGGCGTTTTAAAAGAATTAAAGCCCTAGCGGTTTACGGCAAAGAATCCTTTAATAAACAAGAGGAAGAGTTGGAACAAAAAACACATATAGTCGTCGGTACTCCTGGGCGTGTGATGGACCATATTGAAAGAGGAACGTTTCGTGTAGATGAAATAAAATACTTGATTATAGATGAAGCTGATGAAATGTTGACTATGGGTTTTGTTGCCCAAGTAGAAGCTATCATACAAAAACTTCCGCTTACTAGAGTAACGATGGTATTTTCCGCTACGTTGCCTAAAAAGGTTGAGAATCTTTGCCATACCTATATGAAAAAACCTATATCTATTCAAATCGCTTCTACGGGAGTCACGACGAGTGCAATTGAACATAGCGTAATTGAAGTGAAAGAAGCAGGGAAAATGGCATTGCTGAAAAACATTACTGTTGTTGAAAACCCAGATAGCTGTATTATCTTCTGCAGAACTAAGGGGCAAGTTGACACAGTTTTTGCGGAATTGGAAAGGTCTAACTATTCTTGTGAAAAGATTCATGGTGGAATTGTACAGGAGGACCGATTTGCGGTTATGGAAGGCTTCAAAATGGGGAATTTTCGTTATCTTGTGGCGACCGATGTGGCCGCAAGAGGCATCGATGTAACTAAAATAACACTTGTCATCAACTTTGACGTTCCCGTGGAAAAAGAGAGCTATGTTCATCGAACTGGCAGAACCGGTCGTGCTGGTAATAAAGGAAAAGCAATTACGTTTGCAACTCCAAATGACAGCAAACTCCTTAAATCAATTGAAGCATACATTGGCTTTGAGATACCTGTCTTGGAAGCGCCGACGCAGAAGAAAGTTGCTGTTGGAAAAAATGCTTTCGATGAAAAAATCAGTGGTCGTCAAAAATCCAGAAATACTATACATGAGCAATCAAACAAGGATGTCATGAAACTCCATTTCAATGGTGGAAAAAAGAAGAAGCTACGAGCCGTAGACTTTGTTGGTACGATTGCGAAGATAGCTGGAGTAACAGCAGATGATATCGGTATTATTACCATTCAGGATGAGTTGACTTATGTTGATATTCTGAATGACAAAGGTTCATTAGTTATGCAGGCAATGAAAGAAACGACAATCAAAGGAAAGAAATTAAAAGTTAGCAAGGCTAAAAGCATTTGAAGCTGCAATCCGCAAATTTAAGTCGGCGAATGAATTGTTTGTTTTTGAGTCTTTAACAGGTAATTTATAAAAACGGGGAATGGGGAAATGGCTATGCGATTAGTAAGACCATCCATTGAATGGAAAAACGAGCATGAAGATTACATGAAAGAGTGGGATGAATCCCGGATAACTCCGAGCAGTTTTAATGTAGTTGGTCATGAGGACTATGAAACGTATTTAGAAGCACTGCAAATCCGAGAAAGCGGAGACGGAAAATGGGTGCCTAGTACGAATTATTTTTTGGTGGATAATAATGACCGGGTATTAGCGATGGTCGACATCAGGCACGATCTGACAGACTACTTACATAATGTCGGCGGGCATATCGGGTATGGTGTGAGACCTGCGGAAAGAAGGAAAGGCTATGCGACATGGATTCTTGCAGAGGCATTGAAGAAATGCGGTGAACTCGGAATCGATCGGGTACTGGTAACTTGTAATGAAAACAATATTGGATCAGCAAAAACGATAGTGAAGAATGGCGGCATTGAAGACAAGAGCTTTATTGAAGAAGATGGAACGGTGGTTAGACGTTTTTGGATAGAAAGTTAATTGCATGGATGCTTTCATATTTTTCAAATGAACTTGAAAGTCTAAACGAACATGATTGATCAGTGCATATATGCATCCGAAAATTACAGGAGAAGGGTATTCTTCATTTCTTGACTTGTTGGGAATAACTGTGGGAATGTCTAGATATATTTAATGAAAACGCCAAGTTCGAAGTGAACTTGGCGTTTTTGCTATTTTTTTGACCACCATTCACTTATGCGTCAGGTTTTAAAATTGTTCTATGAATATTGAGTTGTTATGAATTCATTATCACTTCTGTCTCGTCTTTGCCCGATACACCGGAATTTTCGAATGTAGCCATCTCATTGATCATATTGACTGCGGATTGTAGAATCGGGAAAGCGACGGCTGCACCGGTCCCTTCGCCGAGACGCATATTTAGTTGGAGTAACGGCTCTTTTTGCAAATGTTTGACTGCCGTTGTATGTCCAGGTTCAACTGATTGATGCGATAAAATCATATAATCTACTACAGTAGGAGCCATCAATTTAGCTAGACAAGCGGAGACCGTACAGATAAAACCATCGATAAGAATGGGTACCCGCTTTTCTGCAGCGGCGAGCATTGCACCAGCCATTGCCGCCATTTCAAGTCCGCCCACTTTCGAAAGGATATCAATGGCATCCGTCGGTTTTGGCTGATGTAAGCTGATTGCATCACGAACAACCGCAACTTTTCGATTATGCTGTTCAGTGGAAATACCAGTCCCAAATCCGACAATTGCAGCGGGGTCTGCACCAGTAATCGATGCTAGAACAGCGCTGCTTGCTGTCGTGTTGCCGATACCGACTTCACCGATAATCAGACATTTGATCCCACTTTCTATAATCTGAATCCCTTCTTCATAACCGATGAGTACCGCTTTTTCTGCTTCTTCTCGTGTCATTGCTAATTCGGTGAGGAAGCTTCCAGTGCCCTGACGAATTTTCTTATGAATAACTTGCACCTCTGTTACATCTCCCGCTACACCTACGTCGACGACTTTGAATTTTGCACCGATTTGTCTACCAAATACATTGATAGCGGCTCCGCCATTTACAATATTTGCTACCATTTGGAGCGTCACTTCCTGTGGATAAGCGGATACACCTTCTTTTACAATGCCATGATCGGCAGCAAATACGATGATGCCTGGTGGTGTAATCTCTAGAGTCAAATTACCTGTCATTTCTGCCAGACTAATTGCGATTTCTTCCAACCTGCCCAAACTACCTAAAGGTTTTGTTAATGTTGCTATGTAAGAAGTTGCTTTTTCTCCCGCTGCTTTATTCAACAAAGGTATGTCTATATTCATCATTGTTTGTCCCAACTCTCTTTTCGATTTTAGTAAGGGGGCTATAGGACCGTGTGAAAACAGTCTTGTAAACCATTATACTAGTTTGAAGTATGCTGTGTAAGAAACACTTGTGAATGTTTAGATGTACAGGTAATAGAAAAATAACCCAGAAGCATGAGGTGCTTCTGGGTTATTTATTGGGGGAATTTGAAATTAAATGAAAGATACATCTAACTTCATAAGGTCTTTTTGGTTGAAGGTTAAACCAGGAAGAGTGAAAGTCCCTGCATTTATTGCAAAAGTATTCGCAATAACATTCGGACTTCCAGGATGAAAGATTCTAACTTCATAGTGGAATGGTTCAACGAATTGACTTAAGTTGATGTGTTGATTCGGTAAAAGAGTCACTAATTGATTGAGCAGGACTTCTGGACCACCACTATTCCAATTGATAACTTGTACCCTTACTTGAAAGGTTCTAGTTGGATCAAGGTTAGCTACTTCAATATGAGCTGCAGTTTGGCCAACAACCGTATTCAATACACCTGTCGATAATACCATAGGTTTTAACCTATGATCATCTTTATGTTTATCTTCACATTTGCATTTATCTTTACGTTTGTCGTCACATTTGCATTTATCTTTTCGCTTGTCTTCACATCCGTATTCATGGTAATACTTACATTTGTCTTCGTTTCTATAATCACGCATTTTTTCACCTCCTTTTATATAAGCTATTACTAATATATTAAAATTGTTGGAAAGTGTTACAAGTTGTCCCGATTTCCAGAAATTTATTTTCCGGGAATAATGACTTTCATCAAAATTGGAGCACTCATTAACAATAGAAGCAGGCCATGGGGAGGTTGTTTTTGCTCGAAATTCAATCCGGAATATACATATATGGCTCTCACGATATTAAAAATGTATTATACCTTTTGCTTAACTTACAAATCATCAAATAAGAAGAACCTCATGCAATCCAATGAGTGGGGATAGCAGAAAAGGTATTTGTAGTGAGTTATACAATAATCTTAGTTTACCTAATAGACAAACTAAGTTCGTGGTGGTAGTATTTCAATACAGTCTATTATTAGACAATTTAGAAAAAGGGGGATTTGTTTATGGTTGGTAAATGTAAGGGGTTACATTATATCTTTTCTATTTTATTGGTGCTGCTTTTATTGGCGGCTTGTGGTCAAGATGCAGGTAGTGGAAATGAGAGTAGTAGTAAGCCTGGCAAAACGGAAAAGTCCGATTCAAAACTCAAAATTGGTCTTTCAGTATCCGATTTGACGTTAGAACGTTGGCAACATGACCGTGATTTCTTCGTTGAGAAAGCCGAAGAACTTGGTGCAGAAGTAATCGTTCAATCTGCAAATGGTGATGAGGAAAAACAATTGTCACAAATTCAAAATATGTTATCACAAGAAATTGATGTATTAGTCATCATCGCGATTAACTCGGATGCTTTATCACCCGTTGTTGACAAAGCGAAAAGTGAAGGGATTCCTGTATTAGCCTATGATCGTCTAGTAAATGGGTCAGATGTCGATGCCTATGTTTCTTTTGATAACGTACGAGTAGGTGAAATGCAGGCTGAATACCTGGTGGAAAAAGTTTCTAAGGGGAATTACTTCCTAATGGGCGGATCTCCAACAGATAATAATGCCAAAATGTTCAGAGAAGGACAAATGAATATTATTCAACCACTTGTTGATAGTGGTGACATTCAAATTATCGGCGATCAATGGGCCAAGGGCTGGGATGCAAGTGAGGCACTAAAAATAATGGAAAATGCTTTAACAGCGAACAAAAATGATATTGATGCAATTGTTGCTTCTAATGATAATACAGCCGGTGGAGCAATTCAGGCGCTGGATGCTCAAGAATTGGCTGGAAAAGTAGTTATCTCAGGGCAAGATGCCGATCTAGCTGGCGTACAACGTATTGCAGAAGGAATTCAAACAATGACAGTTTATAAACCTATTAAAGCGATTGCGATTAAATCTGCAGAAGTGGCAGTGCAACTGGCAAAAGGAGAAAAAATCTCATCAGATTCGACTGTAAATAACGGCAAAATTGATGTGCCCTTTATTAAGCTTGATCCAATTAAAGTGGGTAAGGAAAATATCATTGATACAGTGATCAAGGATGGTTTCCATACGTATGACGAAGTTTATAAAAACGTTCCAGAGAGCGAGCGTCCAGCACGACCATAAGTTAACTTTATTGAAAGTGGGGGAGTGAGTCCCCCTTTAAATTTACCTATATTAAGAGGTGATAATCTGTAATGGGAAATTATGCGCTTCAAATGAAGGCAATTACAAAAGAGTTTCCAGGTGTTCGTGCTCTAGATAATGTTACATTTTCTGTGCGTAAAGGAGAAATACATGCTTTATGTGGTGAAAATGGTGCTGGAAAATCGACCTTAATGAAAATATTAAGTGGAGTTTATCCACAAGGAACATATGACGGAGAAATCCTAATCAATGGTGAAAATGTGCAATTTAAGTCAATTAAAGAATCTCAAAACGCAGGTGTTGCAATAATTTATCAAGAGCTAGCACTTGTAGAGGAAATGACAGTCGCAGAAAACTTATTTTTAAGTCATGACTTAATGAGAGCGAAAATTATTGACTGGAATAAAATTTATGCAGAAGCTCAAAAGTGGTTAGATCATATAGGATTGGATGTCGATCCTCAAACAAAAGTAAGAGAATTAACAGTTGGAAAACAACAGCTTATTGAAATTGCGAAGGCATTGACTCGAAAAACGGATATTCTTATATTAGATGAGCCAACAGCGGCATTAACGGAAAGCGACGTCGACATTTTAATGACTCTTTTAAATGACCTTCGTAAAAAAGGAGTTACTTGCATCTATATTTCCCATAAGCTTGGTGAGGTGATGGCGTTAGCGGATTCTGTCACGATAATAAGAGATGGGCAATCTGTTAGTACAGATTCAATTGAAGAACTATCTGAGGAAAAAATTATTACGAAGATGGTAGGACGCGAATTAACTGAGCTTTTTCCATATGAAGTTCGTGTTATAAGCCGTGAAAATATAGTTGACGTAAAGGACTACTCTGTTACTAATAGCGTGGGAAAAAAAGTGATTAACAATGTTTCATTTACTCTTAAAAAAGGTGAAATTCTTGGATTTTCCGGGTTAATGGGTGCTGGTAGAACGGAACTATTTATCAGCTTGTTTGGAGGATTAAAAGGCAATCGAACGGGCACAGTTTTGATTGATGGTCAAGAAACGAATATAAAAAGCCCAGCAGATGCTATTAAGAACGGGCTTGCATATGTTTCTGAAGATAGAAAGCGTTATGGTCTAGTTTTAGGAATGGATATTACTAAAAATACAACGCTTGCTGCTTTGAATAAAATGATGAAAATAAAGGTCATCGATAATGCTTTAGAAGTGAAGAGTGCCGGGGATATTACATATAAAATGAATCTGAAAGCCCCGAATTTAGAAGCGTTAGTAGGTCAATTAAGTGGTGGAAATCAGCAAAAGGTTGTACTTAGTAAATGGTTATTAACTAATCCCAAAGTTTTAATTTTGGATGAACCGACAAGAGGAATTGATGTTGGGGCAAAGTATGAAATTTACAAAATTATAAATGAGTTGGCAAATCAAGGGGTTGGAATCGTGATTATTTCATCTGAGCTACCAGAAGTGCTTGGTATGTCAGATAGAATTATTGTGATGGCAGAAGGAGAAATTACCGGGGAATTCTTAAGAGAAGAAGCAACCCAAGAGAAAATTATGACCTGTGCAACGGGAGGGAAGATATCGTGAACACTCAACCAACTACTGATACTGATACAGATACTGACGAAAAAAGAGGTTTAAGTTTTAAGCTGGATATGCAGGCGTACACACTTATTATTGCGCTGGTGTTAATTGCCGTTATATTTGGTTTTTTCACTGGCGGTGAATTTTTATCTTCACGTAATTTGTCCAATTTATTCTCTCAAATGTCTGTAGTTGCTGTTTTAGCAATTGGAATGACATTGATTATCGTAGCGGGGCATATTGATTTATCTGTCGGTTCCTTAGTAGGTTTAACCGGTGGTGTTACGGCGATTTTACATGTTTGGTACGACTGGAATACTTTTGCTGTTGTCGTTGCCGCGATTGTAGTTGGTGCAATTTTGGGAGCATGGCAGGGATGGTGGGTTGCGTACAGAGCGGTTCCAGCATTTATCGTTACGCTAGGTGGAATGCTTATTTTCCGTGGTATCCTTATTGGATTAAGCAAAGGGCAAACGATAGCCCCGATGAGTAATAGTTTTAAGGATATTAGTAATAGTTATTTCCCATTTGGTCTAGGCTATTTATTAGCGTTAGTTAGTATTGGAATGTTGTATTTTTGGACGGTTCGAAATCGATCTAAAAGAAAAGATATGGGCTTGTTACTTCCAACGCAGTTAATAGATTATGGCAAGATTGGAGTCTATTCGTTTTTCATTTTATTAGCTACATATATGTTAAATCGTTACCATGGGATTCCGACGCCAATATTAATTGTTGTTTTATTAGCGGCTATCTTTATCTTTATTTCTAATAAAACTGCGTTTGGTAGATACGTTTATGCAATCGGTGGAAACCCAGAAGCAGCAGCCCTTTCGGGTATAAACATTAAGCGAAATACATTATGGGTTTTTATATCAATGGGCGCGCTAGCAGGAGTTGCAGGTGTGATTTTAACAAGCCGACTAAATGCGGCTACAGTAAATGCGGGTAATATGTATGAGCTTGACGCAATTGCGGCATGTGTTATTGGTGGAACGAGTTTAATGGGTGGTAAAGGGAAAGTCGTTGGTGCCCTTATTGGTGCATTAATTATGGCCAGTATCGATAATGGGATGAGTATGATGAATATTGAAACGTTCTGGCAATACATCGTTAAGGGGTTAATCTTAATTGTTGCTGTCTGGATTGATATTGCTAGTAAAAAGTAAGGAAGTATCATAGTGATATAGTTTTTAAAATATAAATTTTCTGGAGGAGTTTTCCATAATTTATTTCAAAAATATCAATCAAATCAAATATGAAGGACGAAAATCTGCTAATTCACTTGCATATAAACATAATAACTCCGCGGAAAAAGTGGCAGGTAAGACTATTGAAGAGACTTTGAGATTTGGTAATGGAGAATGTTACGATGGATAAAATTCGTTGGGGAGTTTTAAGTACGGCAAATATCGCTCAAACACAGGTGATTCCTGCTATGTTTCGTGCGAGGAATGCAGAAGTAGTTGCAATTTCAAGTCGAGGGAGTAAAGTACATGCAATTGCATCTGCACTAAATATACCTAAAGCATACGAAAGTTATGAGGAGCTTCTGAATGATCCTGAAATAGATGCAGTTTATATTCCTCTTCCGAATCACTTACATAAGGAGTGGGTGTATAAGGCAGCGAGGCAAGGTAAACACATACTTTGCGAGAAGCCAGCAGCTCTAACATCTATTGAGGCTGCCGAAATGGTTGAAGTATGTCGTGAGCAAAAAGTGAAGTTCATGGAAGGGTTTATGTACCAGTTGCATCCACAACATGAGCGGGTGAAAGAAATTATAGCTTCCGGAGAAATCGGTAATCTTAAACTAATAAAATCAAGCCACTCCTTTAATTTAAAAAACCGTGACTATGATATTAGAATGGAAAAGGATATGGGCGAGGTAGTCTATATGATGTTGGTTGTTATTCTATCCAAGTAATTCGCCATATATCAGGTGCAGAACCTGTGGAAGTACACGCTATTGCAGAAATTGATCCTAAATCAGGGGTTGATATGAGCACCTATGGATATTTAAAGTTGGATAATGGCTTGACTGCTACTTTTGATTGTAGCTTCGATATGACTGAAAGAAATGAATATGAGATTGTGGGGACAAAAGGCACTATTAAAGTGCCATTGGCTTTTCGTCCAGATACGAGTGGCGGTATAGGTTCTATTATTGTAGAGGGAAGTGGAATAACCCGAGAAGAAAAAATATATGGTGATATTTATCGACTAGAAGTTGAACACTTTTCCGCAGCTATTTTAAATAATACGAGTCCTGTAATTACTGGGCAATCTACTATTAATAATATGCGTGTAATAGAGGCCTGTTATCAATCAATTCGAACAGGGAGCTTTGTAGAAGTGAAGTAACATATTTATTGGAAATCTTATAGAAACGCTGTGCGACAATCATAACTGTTTGTCGCACAGATGTATTTTACCTTAATTATCCACAATTACTAATCCACTGTAACTTCGCTCGTGGCCGTAATCGAGACTCCATTCAGCGCTTGTGTTGCCAGCCGATCCGCTTCTGAATTTAATTTCCGCTGTACCAGTTTGTATTCTGGTTGGATGCCGAGGTCTTTCAGCTTATCTTCTATCCGGTCTGCCCAGTTGGACAAATTATTTTCGAGCGCTGGCCATTCCCCGGTCAGCTGGTTGATGACCACCTGTGAATCCCCGATGAAGCGGACAGGTAGATGATGGACATTCAAATGCTCGAGCTCCTGTAGGCCAAGGTAGAGTGCTGCATATTCTGCCTCGTTATTCGATGAGAGTTCGGCAGAAGGTGCATTTTGCCGTAACCTATACGATTTCCCGCTTTGTTCATAATAGATGACGCAGCCTAATCCTGATTTACGTGTTTTAAGATCGAAGCCGCCGTCGAAATAAACCGTGATGTTATGTGGTTCGGTTTCAATTCCTTTCAAATAACCTTTCATCTCTTTGACCGTCCACGTGCTGTCGAACTGGTCAATGAATAGTACATTTTTGGTACGTCCGGTCCGTGCCAAGTCTTCCGCAACTAGTATGGCTTGTGCTGCCGGCATCTCCTCGGAGCGGAAGACGGTTTCTGCTCCTTTTGGAGATTTGTAAATCCATTCGATTAGTATATTCATCGCTAATCCTCCTGTATCAGTAAGTCTATGTATTCATCTTCTATCTCTCTCAAAAATGCAGATACAATATGAGTATACCCAATTCAGGCTATATTTATGAAACGACCCAATTTATTAGGTACCTAAGCGGGACACTACAATTGCATGAGCATAGCAAGAAAACCAGGCAGCTCAATGTCTGGTTTTTTTAATGTGTATTGAGATATGTGAATTACTTATTTTGCTCCTCTCACGTGGAAACTCTTAAGGTGATTTTTACCGATAACCATTTCTTGATTTTCTTCGTATTCAAATGGCCAACAAAATCTCGGCAAATAGACTACTAATCGCAAATATAGTAGTGGCAAAGAAGGCGAAATTAATCCCATGTAGTATTTCATCTGCAGAAATAATACTGAGGTGTTTCGATTGCTCACGCAATAGCATGGAGCGTATTTTGCATGCTGTAGAATATACGTGTAATTTACTTGGCAATGAATTTAATCTAGCAATCGAGAGGTTATTGAAAATACTCATCGAGGTTATTTAGTACTGGGTTCCGATTTCATTTAAATGATTACGTTCGATGGAAAACCAGTTGTGTTGAATGACTATCATCTTGGAGACAAAGTAATGACATTAATTTCTGAGAGTATAATTTGTGGGGGAATATACAGAAGAAATCATTACACCAGTGGCCAAGTTTTGTGCTGGAGCAATTGGACCTGCGACGAAAAAGCTGCTTGTCACATGTGAAAATAGGTTTGATTAAGTAAGACATGACTTTTAGATACAAGCGAAAGTGACTTGATTTTACTAGAAACAAGCCAAGTTATTTAATTTGAAAAGACCTGAAGATATTGGCATGCAGTTAACAGAAGGATTGCTGATGGAATCCAAAGTATGCGTATCTGCGATGGTATTCGCTCATCCAGATGCGAGGTGTTTTTTGCAGCGAAACTGAAATGTCTATTGTCTAATAAAGTAAGTATTGATGGATAAGCAGGGGTTTAAAATCACAACGGAGTTAGTTTAAGCTTACAAGAATACCTATGGACTACGACATAACAAACGTATGAAAAAAAGAGAAATAGCTCATGCTGAATACTATAAAAGGGACTTGACCCGCCGAATAATGTAATTTTTATTAGCAGAATATAATCGTATTCATAATAGAAAGTGAGGGACAGAAAGTATGCGGTTTTTTAAAAAGAAAAAAACAAACGAATCAAATAAAGCTGTTCCCTCACAAAGTCAAATGGTGGATCCAAATAAAAAAGATGGTCTGAAAGTTAGTCTTCAGGAAAATATACAAATCTTAAAAGATACACTTGGGAAAAGTACGGATATTGTCTTTCGAGAAATACGAATTGGAAAAGAGGGATGCATTAAAGCGGGCATTATATACACTGATGGATTAACTAATACAACTTCGTTACAAGAATACATTTTAGAAAAACTTATGTTGGATAGTAAAGATATTGAATTACAGGAAAAGTTGTCAACTGGGCAAAGTATAATAAACATATTAAAAGATTTCGCCATGACAGTAGGAGAAATTAAAGATTTCACTACTTTTGAAGTACTTTATAACGGCCTTTTGTCGGGCGATACAATAATACTAATTGATGGCTATGCACAAGGGTTAGTCATTTCAAATAAGCACTGGATTGAGCGTGGGGTAACGGAAGCAGTGGCCCAAACGGTAGTGAGAGGACCCCGCGAAGGATTTTCCGAAAACTTACGTGTAAATACGGCCTTAGTTCGTCGGAAACTTAAAGATCCTAATCTTTGGGTGGAGTCTAAGGTAATTGGAACACGGACGAAAACGGATATTGCGTTGATGTACATCAACGGTGTTGCAGATGAAAAAATAGTGAAAGAAGTCCATTTGCGTTTGGATAATATTGAAATTGATGGAATTCTAGAAAGTGGATATATCGAAGAATTAATTGAGGATTCACCTCATTCACCTTTTCCCACTATTTTCAATACAGAACGCCCAGATGTAGTAGCTGCAGCACTACTGGAAGGAAGAATAGCCATTTTGGTAGATGGAACGCCATTTGTACTTATTGTTCCTGCGTTGTTCATTCAATTTTTCCAGTCTTCTGAGGACTATTATCAACGTGCGGATATTTCGAGTTTTATTCGACTCCTTCGTTTTGGCTCTTTTGGTATTTCTTTGCTGGCGCCGGCGTTGTTTATTGCAATCACAACTTTTCATCAGACAATGCTGCCACCTGCACTGCTAATTAGTCTGACAGCCCAACGAGAAGGTGTTCCATTTCCCGCATTTTTTGAAGCATTGCTAATGGAATTGACCTTTGAAATTTTACGTGAAGCAGGCGTAAGGATGCCTCGTTCGGTTGGACCTGCCATGTCTATTGTAGGTGCATTCGTCGTAGGAACGGCAGCAGTCGAAGCAGGTGCAATTTCTGCGGCAATGGTAATCATTGTTTCTATAACTGCTATCGCGAGCTTTGTTTCTCCAACTTATGATATTGCGATAGCTGTAAGATTACTACGTTTTGGTTTTATGGGACTAGCTGCCTCGTTCGGTTTATTTGGAGTTATGGTGGGTTTAATTGCCCTCGTACTGCATTTATGTAGTATTCGTTCTTTTGGCATCCCCTACATGTCTCCATTGGGTCCATTTAATATTTCCGATCAAAAGGACACATTTATTCGACTGCCTAGATGGAAAATGTTTACCCGACCTCGTCTTATCAATCAACAAAATATAGTTAGGCAACAAGATTCAGCTTCTGCAAAACCAAAGCCACCAGAAAATGAGGAGTAAGAAGGAGCTTTAACGATGAAAAAACATATTTTCGTGCTCCTAATTCTCAGCCTTACCCTAACGGGGTGTTGGGACAGGAGGGAATTAAATGAGATTGCGATCACTTTAGCGCTAGGAATTGATAAAGTGGATGAAGAATTTCAATTAACTGCTCAAGTAGTTGTACCGTCGGAAGTATCCATGAAACAAAGTTCTGGTCGTTCAACAGTAACCTTATTCCAAGCTACCGGTGAAACAATATTTGAAGCCTTTCGGAAAATGACAATCGACTCACCCAGAAAGATATATCCCGGTCATCTTCGAATGCTTGTGATTGGCGAGGAATTAGCTAAAGCAGGTGTAGGTGAGTCATTGGATTTACTATCAAGAGATTGGGAACTAAGGTCAGATTTCTATGTTGTTGTTGCAAAGGATAAGACTGCTGCAGAAATACTGAATGTTACAACACCGATTGAAAGCATACCTGCAAATAAAATGTTTAATACGCTTAAAACGTCTGAGGAAAACTGGGCTGTGACGAAAGGGGTTACATTAGATGAGCTGTTAGGCGATTTGATAACTGATGGAAAGGATGCAGTTTTAACGGGTATTCAGGTGTTTGGAAATCAGGAAGTAGGTTCAAGCAAGCAGAATGTGGAGTCAATTACGCCTGCTGCCCAAATTCAATATGATTATTTGGCGGTATTTAGGAAAGATAAACTAGTGGGATGGTTAAATGAAAGTGAAAGTAAGGGATATAACTATATTATCGACTCCGTTAAATCGACAGTAGCATCAATTCCTTGCCCCGAGAAAGGGAAAGTTTCAATTGAGGTAATTCATTCAAAATCTGAAATGAAAGGAAAGATTAACAAAGGGAAACCGGAAGTAAATGTAACTATCGAGGTAGAGGGGGATGTGGGAGCTGTGGAATGTCACATCGATCTGACAGAAACAAAATCAATAGATGCGTTAGAAAAAAGTTATGAAAAAGAATTGAAGGAAATCATTCATCAGACAATTGAAACGGTACAAAAACAATATAAAACAGATATTTTTGGATTTGGACAAGCCATTCATCGATCAAATCCGAAAAAATGGGCAAAAATTAAAGATCAGTGGGATGAAAAGTTTACGGAATTAACAGTAAACGTTGAGGTTGATATGAAAATACGTCATACGGGTACAGTAAGAAATTCATTCTTACAAAAGTTAGAGGAATAAAGAATCATGCTGAAAAATATTGGACTCCTGTTGATAGTAGCTGCAATCGTACGATTTGAAGTTCCATCCCTATTACGAAAGAAAAATAAAAAAGAATTGGTTGTCTTTTTACTCTTTCTTTCTATTGGTACAGGTTTAGGGATTGCTCAAGTATTAGGAAAACCCATTCCAAATCCAATGGACTTACTAACTTTCATTCTAAGACCAATAAATGAAACGCTCTTCCGTTAGTTGAATTAGAGAGGTAAGGAAGGTGAAGAGTTGAAATGATGCATAATATTAAAATAAATTCAAATCAGTTTCTAGTGTTAGTTATCTTTTTTACGATTGGTACGAGCATTTTAGAAGTTCCGTCAGTTTTAGCAGCAAAAACGAACCAAGATGCTTGGATTACAGCTATAATTGGTATGGGAATCGGGTTTTTGGTGATATGGTTTTTCACAGCGATAGCACTTTGGTTTCCTCACCTCACCTATGTTCAAATCAATGAAAAGGTATATGGAAAATGGATTGGTAAAGCCGTTTCAGTTTTATTTGTAATGATGTCACTTCTTTATGCTTCAACTCTTTTATTTCAATCAGGGAATTTTTTCAATACCCATATTATGCCAAACACTCCAGTGTCAGCCCTTAATATTCTGATGGCTGGAATTATGGTATTGGGCGTTTATCTTGGATTAGAGACCATCGCACGTTCTGCAGAAATCTTTGCCGCCTTTTTCATTATCACCTTTATTGTATTTACCGTTTTAATTGTACCTGATATCCGGTTTGATAACATAAAGCCTGTGTTTGAGGCAGAACCGAAAACGATGATCAAATCCTCCTTCTTTTTTGTCCTTATATCTTCTGGAAATGCGATTGTTTTATTAATGATTTTCCCTGCATTTATTAATAAAGTTAAACAGGCAAAAAAATCCTTTCTAATTGGAAATTTAATTGGCGGACTTATTATTATTCTCATTACATTTTTGAGTATCTCGGTATTAGGAGCAGCAAAAACGGCAAACGAAGTTTATCCAAGCTATGAATTGGCCAAAAGAATTAGTGTCGGAAATTTTATTGAGCGAATTGAAGTATTAATGGCTTTACTATGGATTATCTCTCTCTATTTCAAGTTGATCCTTTATTTTTACGCTACTATTTTAGCAATTGCACAAATCTTAAATTTGAAGGATTATCGTCCCATAATAATGCCAATGGGGATAATTGCAGTGGTTCTCTCTCTCGTGGTTTATCCTAATATTATCTATAAACAGAATTGGGACAATACTACGGGGAATTCCCTCACATTAGTAGTCGGAATTATATTTCCACTTTTGTTAGCTATCGTTTACGGAATACGAAGGAAGAATTTGAAGAAAGAAGTTACAAAATAACAAGATACGAAACGAATAAATTTGTAGCGTAAGTATTTTACTAGAGGGTTAGATGACCAACTCTGGTTAGGTCGGGTACGTTTATTTGATACTTAGATGTTTATATACCAGGTTGATTTTGTACTGGCTTTTGTTTCACTGTTTTTAAAAAATCTGGGCACCAGACCTTATGATAGAACGATCACGACGATATCCAATGGTAAAAATTCTACCATTCAAGATCGGACTATTATATAACTGAATCCGTTGTTAAATCGACAGAACTTGATGAGAAACGGTTAATTGAAACGTTGTAATAATTGAAGGATACTTATTTATATATATTTAGATACATAAATTGCTCGATTGTCTGTCTGGCAATTATTATTAATCAGTATAGGAATAGTCCTAGGCTTTATCTGTGGAAAAATATTCAATATAAAAATAACCCACCATGGTCCGCATTGTAAGAGGCATGGTGGGTTCTATTGTCGATACTAAACATATAGCTAAGAAATTGTGCGAAGCATACATACGTAGTAGAAATGCACAACTAGGCACAATATCGCCTAAATCTATACTTACATTCTTTTTTTATACCCGTTAATTCGTGATTCTTCTTCTGCACTTATTTCAGTTTGTAATCCTTCAATGCTTTCTTTACGTCGCTCGTTTTTCTCCTTGATTGCAGCAAGTTCTTTCCCCTCGGCGAATTCCATCGCTGCTTCGGCTGCTTCCATATTACTGATGGTTTTCTTTAGCCTATTTACATTGTCATCTGAATCATTCGGTTTGATGTTAGTCATTATACTTCCTCCTTCAACTTTTTTAAAAACCTTCAAGAGATAGCGTTCCCAAATTCATAATAATTATTTGTCGATTACAGTTCTCGGGAAGAAGACGATTACTACAATGATATTTTCCGTATGGCAAAGAATCCTCATATCTGGCGTTTAGAATATGTATGAAATAGTGGAATGGGACGTTAATCTACTAGAGTTTTATTGGGGTAGAAAGTAGGTTGGATAGCAGATGAAAAGTGTGAAATACCGAATTCCAAAACAATTACTAGCCGTTTTGGAATCCGGTGTGATTTATTTTACTTCAGCGTTCCATGCATATATTAGATTTGTTGATTTCAACCTATTTCTAACAGTAATGCCAGCCCATGCTGCCAGTGTCGCTTTAATGAAGCCAACAAGAAGAAACGGTGCAAATCCACCTGAAAATGCTGCGGTCCAAGAAAGATTTGCAATGACTTTTAACCAAACCGTTCCAAAAGTTAATGCAATAAACATTCCGATTACGTTTGCGATGATTGCGTTTTTAACCGTAAAACTCGTTTTTTCAAGAAAATAGCCAATGATAAGTGCAGTTGGGATGAACCCGATCAAATACCCACCAGTTGGCCCAACTAGAATCCCTAAACCACCAGACATCTGTGCGAATACCGGTATACCTATTGCGCCCATGCATAAATAAATAAGTACTGACAATGTACCATATCGTGCGCCCAATATTGTCGCAGCAAGTCCGATGGCAAGCGTTTGTCCAGTAATTGGTACAAGTGGTAATGGAACTGTAACTTGCGCTAATACACCAATAATTGCTGCGAATAGTGCTGAAATAATCATCATTCGTAGTTTGTAACTTGACTCAGTCATAATGTTCAAATCTCCTTTTTGTGTTAAATTAATTTAAATATAAGTTTACTCATTAATTGAATAGTAACCCAACTGCTTTCGTCAATACGATTATTTTTAAATGAAATGTATTGTTTAGGTATTGACTAAACCTACAGTTCCTTTGTAAGGGATTAGTGTGAGTTGTGAAACCTTATGACTGTTTATCGAATAGATAGTCGAAATCCATCACTTGGACTATACAGGTGATGGATTTATTTTTGCGAATATGAAGTTGAAATCCAACTAGTTGTTTGCTACTATTTTTATTAACAGATAGTTCTAATTGTTGATTCTATTTGTGTATCTGAAAGGGGCAAATAAATTGAAAATTATCGACTTGCATTGTGATGTATTGCTTAGATTGTATGAATCAAAAGGGGAAATGAAGTTTCAAGATTCTTTGGAACTCGATACGAGTTATGAAAAACTAATAAAGGGTGGAGTAAAAGTACAAGCATTTGCTATATTCGTGTATCCGGAAATGAAGTCAGATCAGAAATTTCAAGCTGCTTTAGATCAAATCCATTATTTCTATACAGATGTGCTTGGGAACAATCCGAATATGAAACTGATCAAGGAGTGGAGCGATTTCGATCAGTTAAAAGACGGAGAAATTGGAGCGATGTTGACGCTTGAAGGTGTGGATGCAATCGGAAACGATCTACAAAAGCTATCTATTCTTCATCAATTGGGAGTCCATTCGATTGGTCTTACTTGGAATAATGCCAACTTGGCAGCAGACGGAGCGGGAGAACCACGTGGAGCGGGACTGACGTCGTTTGGCAAAGAGATTGTTCATTTCAATAATGAACATAAAATTTTGACCGATGTCTCCCATTTGTGTGAAAAGGCTTTTTGGGATGTCATGGAAGAAGCAAACTATCCAATTGCGAGCCATTCGAATGCCAGAGCATTATGCAATCATGTTCGTAATCTGACAGATGATCAGGCAAGAACACTGTTTGAAAAAAATGGGCTCGTCCATGTTGTCTACAATCCGCCGTTTGTGAAGGAACAAGGGGAAGTTGTGATAACAGACCTAATCGAACATATTGACCATTTCTGTTCTTTAGGCGGAGAGAAACAAATTGGGTTAGGCTCAGACTTCGATGGTATCTCGTCGAAGATTGTTAATTTGGAAGATGCATCTATGCATCCGAATTTACTAAATGAGTTGCTAAAAAAATACAGTGAAGAGACGGTCAAAGGTTTTGCCTACCAAAACTTTATGGATCATCGTCCTAATTGAACGGTAATAAGAGAGCCAATCAAGCTGAGTGAGAAGTAGAAAGCGCCGAGGGGTAAAATATAGGCTAGTAAGGGAAACTGTTTTAAATAACTCGGGTTTTCTCCGTTTTTACCTTCTACGTCCTGTATAACTTGCTCGCGTTTGCTAAGGGTTGAATAGAAACGTCTCGAGTTGTTGATAAATCTAGTGAAAAAACCATCTTGGATGATGAGTAATACACTGCCGATTAGTAACATGATGATGCCGATATAGAAAAATAAATCAAGTAAAATAATGATATACTTTGGGGCCATAAATACAGTAGAGAATAAAATAACGAAAGATGTGATGCAAAAAGAAAGAAGTAAGCTTTTCTTTTTCATAGAGGTTAACAACTCCTACCTTATTTATAGATTAATAGGGATATATCTATTAATTAAAAATATTATTGCTATTGTGATTGTAAGCACTTACAATTATATATAGTTACTAGAATAGTACAAGGGGGGAATGGGAAATGAAGAAAAAAACATGGTTAGGCTTAATTTTCTTGGCCATTTTTTCTTTGATTGTTTCGGGTTGTAATTTCAGCTCATCAACTGAAGAGAAAGACGACAAGAAAGAGGATGAAAAAGAAGCAGACGGCAAGGTTGCACAAGTACTTAATTTGAGTGCAACGGCTGATATTCCAACATTGGATTCAACAAAAGCGCATGACGCTATTGCATTTGACGTTTTGAATAACGTGAATGAGGGGCTGTATCGTCAGGATCAAAGTAACCAATCTGTTCCCGCGCTCGCAGAGAAGCATGAGAAAAGTGAAGATGGCATCGTTCATACATTTACAATTAGAGACGCGAAGTGGAGCAACGGCGAACCTGTAACAGCTGCCGATTTTGAATACGCGTGGAAACGTGTTATGAAAGAAGCTGGTGCATATAATTACATGCTTGTTACTGCAGGCATCAAGAATTCCGAAGCTATCATGAACGAAGAAATGGATGCTGCAGAACTTGGTATTAAGGCAACAGGAGAAAAAACGCTTGAAGTGACACTTGAAAGTGCAAATCCATTATTTGAAACATTACTGGCATTCCCGACATTCTTACCGCAAAATCAAAAGTTTGTAGAAGAGCTTGGAGATCAGTATGCACTCGAAGCTGACAACATTTTAGCAAATGGTCCATTCAAACTTGTTAACTGGTCACAAGAACAAAGCTGGAAACTTGTTAAAAATGAAGATTATTGGGATGCAGGCACAGTGAAAATTGAAGAGGTAAATGTATTTGTCGTTAAAGACCCGTCTGCCGGGGCGAATTTATATGAGACAGAGAAAATTGACCGCGTCAAATTAACTTCTGCACTTATCGACCAATATGTTGAGGATAAAAACTTTAAAGTTGAAAAAGACTCAGGTATTGTCTTCTTACGCTTTAATCACAACCATCCAGTGCTTAAGAATTCAGAAATTCGCCGTGCGATTGGAATGGCAGTTGACCGTCAAGGTTTGACAGATGTTATTTTGAAAGACGGTTCTTCACCAATTTACGGAGTAGTTGGAGAAGGATTTTACTTCTCGCCTGATAATAAGGATTACCGAGAGTTAAATGGAGACTTCAATAAAGGGACTCCTGAAGAAGCAAAAGCAATATGGGAAAAAGCTTTAGCTGAAGTTGGACAAACAGAATTGACAGTGTCACTCAATATTGCTGACTCGGATGAAATGAAAAAAGTAGCTGAGTACTTACAAGCGCAGCTTGAAGACAATCTTCCTGGATTTAAGCTTGATATTAAAGCTGTACCATTCGCTCAGCGTCTTGAAATTGAAAAAGCAGTCGACTATGAACTTTCTCTTTCTACATGGGGACCAGATTATAGTGACCCGATGACCTATTTAGATATGTGGGTAAAAGGCAGTTCTTCAAACCGTATGGATTATAGCAATCCAAAATTAGATGCATTAGTTCATGATGCACGCGGTGAGACGGATTTAAGCAAGCGTTACGAGATGTTGCTTGGTATTGAAAAGGTTTTGTTGGAAGAAGATGCAGCAGTTGCGCCTCTTTATCAACGAGGGTCTGCAATTCTTGTACGTGATAAAATCAAAGATTTAGCTAAACATCCAACGGGTGCTGAATTCACTTACAAATGGGCTCACATCGAATAAACATATGATTTAAGCAACAGATAAGCGAAGGTGTGTCCAACTGGAGCATCTTCGTTTTCTGATTGATAAATAACTTGAGAAAAGAATATCTATTTAATCTGAGCGAAGGCGCCTTACAAGGGTTAGCCGAAGCAAATTCAATGGGATATTTTATATCAACCTTTATAGAAGGAAAATCAAGAGCTTTTTAAGGAATTGGGGTGTCCGATTTGAAGCGCTACATAGTAAAAAGATTCGGGTTTATGATTATTACATTGTTTATCATTATCACAGCAACGTTCTTTCTTATGCAATTCCTTCCGGGAACGCCGTTTACAAACCCGGAAAAGTTATCTGATAAGCAACTCGTTATTTTAAATGCCAAATATGGATTAGATCAACCGGCAGCAATCCAATACATTCGCTATTTAGGGAATTTAGTACAAGGCGATCTTGGCTATTCATTCCAATATGAAGGTCGAACTGTAAAAAGTATGATCGTTAATCGTATTGGCCCTTCTGCGCTCATTGGTTTACAAGCACTTGTATTTGGGACGATTGTAGGGCTAGTACTCGGTATTATTTCTGCATTACGACATAATACACTTCTTGACTATGGTGCTGTGACACTTGCAGTACTCGGGATGTCTATCCCATCGTTCGTTTTTGCAGCATTGCTACAATACTTCATTGGGGTGAAGTATGAATTATTACCTGTTGCTTTATGGGAAAGTTATGCGAGTACCATTTTACCGTCGTTCGCACTTTCAGTAACAGTTATCGCAACGGTCGCACGTTTCATCCGAAGTGAAATGCTCGAAGTATTAGGACAGGATTATGTGACGATAGCAAGAGCAAAAGGCTTGCACGAATCCACGGTTATGGCGAAACATGTCATTCGAAATGCGCTAATCCCTGTTGTTACGATGCTCGGTCCGTTAGCGGTATCGATCATGACAGGAACATTAGTTATTGAAAAGATATTTTCAGTACCTGGTCTCGGGGAACAGTTCACATTGTCAATTATGGTCCTCGATTATAGCGTAATTATGGGAATTACCTTGTTTTATAGTGCGTTGTTCATATTCGTTGTCTTTATTGTTGATATTTTATATGGTCTTCTGGATCCTCGGATTGATTATAAACAGGGGGGACAGGCATGAACAAAATCGAAAAAGATTCGTCCATTCAAAGCAAATCTACGGATAACTTTAAAATGAATACAGATGGAATTACAGCTGATCTATTCGTGCCCGCACCGCTGGATCCAATGGAACTGGAAGACATCAACTCGCCATCTGTCTCATTTTGGCAAGAGGCATTCCACCGATTATTTAAGAATAAGGGAGCAGTTATTTCACTGGTTTTACTCGTATTGCTAATCATTTTGGCCCTAATAGGTCCCTTAATGAATGAACATACGTACCGAAGTCAAAACTTGGTTCACTCTAATTTACCTGCAAAAGTCCCTGGACTTGGGTGGCTTGGTTTTGATGGAACAGATATAAAAGGTGTAGATGTTTATGAAAAAAGAAATATAGAAGCAAATTACTGGTTCGGGACAGATGAATTTGGCCGGGATTTATGGACAAGGGTATGGAAAGGAACGCAAATCTCACTCTTCATTGCGCTTGTTGCTGCGGCTTTAGATTTAGTTATTGGTGTCGTTTATGGCGGTATCTCCTCCTTCTACGGAGGCAGAGTAGATAATGTTATGCAACGAATAATTGAAGTATTAATGGGAATACCGAATTTGATTATCATTATCTTATTCATACTCATTCTTGAACCGGGTATTACGTCCATTATTTTAGCGATGGTGATAACCGGGTGGGTAGGAATGGCACGTGTTGTACGCGGACAAATTTTGCAATTGAAAAGTCAAGAATTTGTCCTAGCCTCCCAAACGCTCGGTGCATCAAATTCTAGATTGATTTGGAGGCATTTATTGCCAAACGTAATGGGGCCGATTATCGTTACCATCATGTTTACAATTCCTACAGCCATATTCTTCGAAGCCTTTTTAAGTTTCATAGGCTTAGGATTGCAGGCGCCACAAGCATCGCTTGGTGTGTTAATTGAAGATGGTTATAAATCTATGAGGTATTTCGCATACAAGCTACTTTTCCCGGCACTTGTAATAAGTACGATTATGATTTGCTTCAATCTACTCGCTGATGGATTACGTGATGCGTTAGATCCGAAAATGAGAAAATAGGGAGTGGGTCTTTAATGAATGAAGAAATATTGTCAGTCAATAATTTACACATTTCCTTCCAGACCCAAACAGGTGCGGTTAAGGCAGTAAGAGGTGTGAATTTTAAGTTAAACAAAGGTGAAACGTTGGCGATTGTTGGTGAATCAGGTTCAGGGAAATCCGTTACCGCAAAGTCAATTATGCGTCTTTTACCAAAGCATAATACCTTAATTCCACAAGGGGACATTACTTACGAGGGGCGGGATCTTTTAAAACTATCGTTAAGTGATATGCAGAAGGTAAGAGGCTCAGAAATATCAATGGTGTTCCAAGATCCAATGACTTCCTTGAATCCGACGATGAAAATCGGGAAACAAATTATGGAGGGCCTCATAAAACATCAGAAGATGACAAAAAAAGAGGCCAAACAAAGAGCATTTCAAATGCTTAAAATGGTCGGTATACCGAATGCTGAAGAACGCCTAGATGGATATCCGCATCAGTTTTCAGGTGGAATGAGGCAGCGTGTTGTCATAGCAATGGCGCTTGCTTGTAATCCAAAAGTATTAATAGCTGACGAGCCGACAACAGCTCTCGATGTAACAATTCAAGCTCAAATCCTGCGGTTAATGAAGGACTTGCAAGAAAAAATGGATACGGCAATTGTTTTAATTACGCATGATCTTGGCGTTGTCGCAAACATGGCTAATCGAGTTGCTGTCATGTATGCGGGTGAAATCGTGGAGCAAGGGACGCTAGATGAAATTTTTTATAAACCACAACACCCGTATACGTTAGGACTTCTTCATTCCATGCCTAACTTGAATGCCAGTCGATCCGAGCCACTTATTCCTATTCCGGGTTCACCGCCAGACTTAGCAACACTTGGTACAGGCTGTCCATTTGCTGCCCGTTGTCCGTATACGATGAAGGTCTGTCATAACTTCCATCCAGAAACGACGCAGCTTGGTGAAAGTCACTCAGTTTCATGTTGGCTGCAAGATGTGCGAACGCCGGCCGAACATGTCCCGGAAAAAGTTAGGAGTGTAAAATAATGAATATGAATGAAGATTTATTAGTCGTTACAGAATTGAAAAAACATTTCAAGCTTAATAAGAATAGTACATTAAAAGCCGTTGATGGAATTAGTTTTACGATAAAAAGAGGGGAGACGCTGGGTCTTGTTGGTGAGTCAGGATGTGGGAAATCGACAGTCGGGAGAACCATTACTCAAATTTATGAGCCTTCGAGTGGCGAAATTCTTTTTGCTAATGAAGTAGTCCATTCAAAACGCGGTAAACAAGAGCAAAAAAAGAAGAAGCGCAATATGCAAATGATTTTCCAAGATCCCTATTCTTCATTGAATCCGCGTATGACTGTTATGGAAATCATTTCAGAGGGGCTAGTCATTCATTCAGCCGAGTTATCATTGAAAGAACGAGAAGTAAAAGTGAATGAGCTGTTAGAGCTCGTGGGCTTGAACAAAAAACATTCGCAAAGGTATCCTCATGAATTCAGCGGAGGGCAAAGGCAACGTATCGGTATTGCACGTGCCTTGGCCGTTGAGCCAGAATTTATTGTCGCAGATGAACCAATCGCTGCACTGGATGTATCGATACAGGCCCAAATCGTCAACTTATTGAAGAAACTCCAAAAAGAAAAAGAGCTTACTTTTTTATTCATTGCGCATGATTTATCAATGGTGAAATACATAAGCGACCGAATTGCAGTTATGTATTTAGGGAAAATTGTGGAGTTAACGGAAAGTGAAACGCTTTATGAGAAACCATTGCATCCTTATACAGAGGCTCTACTTTCAGCTATCCCATTGCCCGATCCGAACCTGGAGCGCTCTAGAAAACAAATTGTCCTGAAAGGTGACGTCCCTAGTCCAATCGACATTCCAAGTGGATGTAGGTTCCGGACGAGATGTCCGAAAGCGATGAAAGTTTGTGCGGAGCTTGAACCGGCGTTTATGGAAGTAGAGAAGGGCCACTATGTCGCCTGTCATTTGCACGATGAAAAAGTAATGTCCCGACAAGATGCAGTTCCAATTAATGTAGAGTTGTCCTGATTAGCAGGGGCAACTTTTTTGTTTGCTAAAGATCGTTTAAGATAACGTTATCTACTAGCATAATCCCTATAAATGTAATATCTATAATTAATTAAGCGAAGGCGCCTTAAAAGGGGTAGCCGAAGCCCTAAGACTGGCAGCAAAGCTGCTTGGCTTATGGCGGGAGGCATCCCCGAGCGCCGCAGCGGATTCAATGGTGTTCTAGATTTCAACCTATACAGTCTTATTATTAACACAATCATTTCCTGTCTAATACTACCTATCTACTTAATAACAATAAACTTACGAAGGGATTGATACAATTGATGCAGTGGGAACAATTTGAAAAGTTTATAGTGGAAGTAATGGAAAAGGAACAAATACCGGGTGTTGCAGTTGCACTTTCGAAAAACGGACAATCCATTTATGAGCGAGGATTTGGGACAAGGAATTTTGAAACGAATGAGCCGATCACCCCAGAAACGATTTTCGGAATCGCATCAATCACAAAATCATTTACCGCACTTGCTATTATGAAACTGGCAGAAGAAGGACGTTTACAAGTTGAAGACGCGGTGATCGAGCATCTTCCTGAATTTCAATTAGTCGATTATGCCGATATGGAGGATATAAAAATACGTCATCTCCTTTCTCACACAACAGGTCTTGCAACAATGGAGCGAAAGGAACAACTCACGAAATTCGATGAACATCTTCATTATTTAAACGAAAAAGCATGGAGCTGGGTAGGGAAGCCTGGGGAATATATGTGCTATAACAATGATATGTTTCTCTTACTGGGCGCAATTATTGAAAAAATAACTGGCGAAAATTATCAGGCATATATCAATAATCAAATTATAAACCCCTTACAAATGACCAGAACGACATATAATCTTCTTGGATTACAGAGTTTTGAAAATGTCACAACACCATATGTGCTGGAGGATGGTAAGCCGGTAGCATGTCCGTGGCCGACGTTAGGAAATTATGCCGTTGGGGGTGGTATTCGGTCGACGGTAGTTGATTTGTTGAAATACGGAAACATCTATGTGGATGTACTTGAAAGGAATATTGTCAGTAGGGCGTATACTTCACAAATGGCACAACCCGTTCATCAAACGAATGGCAAGAGTTTTTATGGGTTTGCCCTTCAAACGACTCCAAATTACTCAGCGGTTACATTAGTCGAACATGGCGGAGGCCAGCCGGGTGTATCTTCTAATTTCGGTTTCATTCCAGAAAAGGGAATTGTTGCTGTCGTTTTAGCGAATATGAGCGGTGTAAGTGCCGACGCAATTTGGCTTGCGGCTGTGAATACTGCATTAGGTATCCCAATCGACCAAAAGAGAAACACAGAGCCTGAATTTGAAATGACTAAAGAACAAAAACAGCGTGTACTCGGGACATATATATCAGCTGAAGGGTCCCAAGTTGATATTTCATTAGAAGATCAAACCGTCATGGCAACAATTGATAATAAAACCTACACACTTCGCGCAAGTAACGAGACAACACTAATAATTATGCCGCTCGAGAAGCCGATTCGGTTCTTTATTGATGAAAAGAATGATGCATGGGCACTATTTATTGGGCTAAGAATGCTAGTAAAGAGTAGGTAGTAATCGCGAGTATGTATATAGTGAAATATTCCATCAAACACGCATCGGCTACCTCTTGTAAGGCGCATACGCTCAATTTATACAGGTATTCATAAGTATATATGTTGAATTAAAAAATACTATTGAATCTGTTGTGGCGCTCAATAATGAGAGAGGTGTAATTCGGGGAGTGGATTGTAGAACGCTTGGCGCTTTGGGGATGCCTCTCGCCCTAAGCCTGGATTGGCGCTTCGCATCCAGTCTACGGCTTCGGCTACCCCTTTACCGCGCCTACGCTAGCGTTGTTCATTATTGAAGAGAGTTATGATTCGGAGTGTATATGCCGAGATTATAATGTGATTATTTTTTGAAAGTGATTTAGTTCAAGAAGGACGCACTAGAGATTGCAGGTCTCATTCCGATAACGAAAAGCTCTTTCTCACATAGTCCATCCAGCGAAGGCGCGACTTCGTGGTAGCCGGAGCGATAAGACTGAAAGCGGTCTCCTTTCTGGCTTATCGCAGGAGGCATCCACAAAGCGGCGAAGCGGTATTGGTAGGAGTTCTAGTATTAGAACTTTTCAGCGGCCTCCCAAAACCCTTTGTAAAGCGCATATGCCGTATTCATTTGTTCGACATATATAGTTGTTTTTAAAATACAAAAAGACCAGGTCTGCAGAGACCTGGTCCATTCATAATCGCATGTTATCATTTGCGGATTTTTTCGATTTCATCCGCAACGAATTGTACATTTGTGCCAACAATAACTTGAATACTTTGTGGCCCTACCACGTTTATCCCTGGTACGCCTGTATCTTTAATTTTCTTTTGGTTGACCGCATTCATATCTTTTACTTCTACACGTAAGCGTGTTGCACAGTAGTCAACGGAAGTTACGTTAGCGTCTCCGCCTAAGCCATCAAAAATCGTAGCGGCCATGCCTGAGAATTTATTACCTGTTGTAGTACTTGCTACTCCGTCTACGTCCTCATCTGCTACATCCTCATCGTCTTCTCTACCTGGTGTTTTTAAGTTGAATTTCACGATTAAGAAACGGAATAGGAAGTAGTAAATGACTGCAAAGACTAAACCTTGAACGATTAACATATAAGGTTGATTAGCAAGTGGTAATCTGAAACTCAAGACTAAATCGACAAAACCAGCACTAAATCCAAATCCTGCTGTCCAGTGGAACGTAGCGGCAATAAACAAGGATAAACCTGTTAACGCAGCATGAACAACATAAAGAGCTGGTGCCAAGAACATAAATGCAAATTCAAGTGGTTCTGTAACACCTGTAAAGAATGCAGCGAAACCTGCTGCTAACATCAAAGATGCTGCTTGTTTTTTTCTTTTTGTTTTAGCTGTATGATACATTGCAAGTGCTGCAGCTGGTAGCCCAAACATCATAATTGGGAAGAAACCTGCCTGATACATACCGGTAACACCCTTCGTGCCTGTTCCAGCCCAGAAGTTACCAATGTCATTAATACCAGCAACATCAAACCAAAATACGGAGTTCAATGCATGGTGTAATCCGGTAGGGATCAATAGTCGGTTAAAGAAGCCGTATAATCCTGCACCAGTAGCACCTAATCCACTAATACCTTCACCAAAACTAACTAAAGCTGTGTATACAATAGGCCAGATAAAGAATAATGCTGCTGAAGCGACTAACATAGCGGCAGCTGTCATAATGGGAACTAAGCGTTTTCCACTAAAGAAGGCAAGTGCATCCGGTAACTGTACATGACTAAAACGATTGTACATAATGGATGCGATAATTCCAGACAATATCCCGATAAATTGGTTTTCAATTTTTTCAAATGCAGGATTTACATTAGCAATATCCGTGCTAAGTAACATAGCTACCGAATCTGTTGATAGCAATGTCGTAGTTACGAGGAAAGCGACCAAACCACTTAACGCGGCAGAGCCATCCTTATCTTTGGACATACCCAGTGCTACCCCGACTGCGAAAAGAATAGACATATTTTGGCTGTCGAGAATCGAAGACCCGGCTTTGATTAAGAAGGCAGCAAATACGTTTCCTGAACCCCAACCATCATGGTCAATCCAATACCCGATTCCCATTAAAATTGCCGCAGCAGGTAATACAGCTACAGGTAACATCAAAGAACGGCCAAGCTTTTGAAGGTATTTCATCATGTTAAACTCACCCCTATTCATAGTTTTTAGATAGTTTGTTCGGAAGAATATATATGATGACGACTCATGTTGGCTTTATTGTTTTCTTAATCGTTCAATATGAAGTGCGATATAGCCCAACTCTTGTTCATGCAGCTCGACTGCATGTAACACAACTAATTCCTTTGCAACCTCGGTTGCACAATTATATGAAAGAGGAAACTTCTTTTTAATCATGACCAACATTTCCTCATCCATCGTGTGAAGCCCATACTGATTCATTCTTGTTAGGGTGGAGCGAAGATGCGTAATTAGGCGATGATAAGAAATATCGTCCTCTTCAATCGTGATCATTAAGTGTTCCTTGATTGTTTGGACCATGTCTCTAATAATCGCCGTTTGTCTTACGGTTTGATGCAAATCACCTCCTTGCGGTTTCATGGTATGGATATGAAGGGCAATATAAGCGGCTTCATCCTCAGGCATGTCCACTTGACATCTTTCTTTTATATGTTGGATTGCCCAAAGCCCAATTTCAAATTCTCTTCTATAAAGTATTTTTATTTCATGCAATAACTTATTATTTAGATGAATACCATCTCTAATTCTTTCGATTGCAAATGACAGATGATCAGTAAGGACGATGTGAATATGCTCGTTTAATTTCGTGCCCATATACGCCTCTGCGTATGTAATAATTTCTTCTGAGATGGTGAAATGCTCTTCTGGAATTCGACTTAGAAGCTGCTGTAACTTGTCATTCTCCCTCATAACAAATAACTTTTCGATTTTTTTGACATTCACAATATCGTTGCGTTTCTTATTAAAAGCAATCCCAGTGCCAACAGCAATCTTCTCATGCTGGCCATCTAGTACGACGACAGCGTTATTATTGAGAATCTTTGTTATTTTCATCGAAAGTCACCGCCTCTTTTCACTGGATATACTCATGCATTACTTAGTGGAAATTGTCATTAACACTGTTTCTCCCATGATGCCTTCTTTTGCAACTTCGCACTTTACATTCCGTTCCGCACTATTTGTAATCACGATGGGTGTTATAATGCTTTTTGCATGTTCGCGAATATAATCCCAATCTACTTCAATAAGTGATTGACCGACTGAAACTGCGTCGCCTGCTTTGACTAATACTGTAAAGCCATTTCCTTTTAATGAAACCGTTTCCAATCCGACGTGAATAAGAATTTCTGTCCCATCACTTGAACGGAGGCCAATGGCGTGCTTTGTATCGGATACTAAGATGACAGTTCCTTCTATAGGAGCATGAATACTACCTTGCTTTGGCATGATAGCGACTCCTTCGCCCAACATTTTTTGGCTAAAGACTGGGTCCGGAACTTGGTCAAGTGGGATTATTTCTCCATTAATAGGTGCGAATATCTGTAATTTACTCTTCTTGAATAATTTTGATAGCATGTCTGTGGACTCCTTTATTGTCGGTGATGTAGGGCTCGTATCCCTCGATTTATATTGTGCAATCACAACGAGCAAACAAGAAAAGGCATGGGGTAAAAAAGAAGATTTTAAAAAAACCTTCTAAGTTTACCACCACGCCTGATCGAGTCAGTAACATGTGATCCGCTATTAAACTTCTATTCGGATAATAACATTTAATTTATTATAATGCAATAGAAAAATAAACTTTTTTTTACAAGGTTGCAATCTTATAGTCCTATTGGTTTATTCACCGAAGGGACTTATGCTTTTCTTATTTAGATTTTAAGCTGATAAGGATGAGTAAAATTCCGCCAAAGAGGCAAATCATCCTTACGAATGAAATTTTTTCAGTTAGTCCAACCAATGCTATTCCTGTCGTAATAATTAAAATACATGGACCTACTAAGGCCAGTAGGGTGTTGATATAAAAGGCTTTTTCTAAATCATTAAATTTAAACATAAACATTGCCGCTGTAATATCAATACTTCCTGATAAAATTCTCAATAAAATTATGAAAATAAGTGCTTTTTCCATCAATGAATAAGACGCCTCCACCCTTTGTTATCCAGCTATATTAGCCTGCCCCTAATCGTAGTTACTAAAGTGTATGTTTGCTTTCCTTCTATTAGTAGAGAAAAATGAAAAGCCCTTAGACAGGCTTTACGGCTGAGATTAGAATCTTTCTATTTTCACCACCTTGAATTAGAGAAGTTTTTTTGAAGAACCCCTGGATGTTACAAAGTAATAAGGTGTTTATTCTCGGCTTGGACAAGTATCAGAATTAGTACCTATCTATCAAAATGATTACATTACATATACTCATGAAGCTGGAAGTCTGAGCGATTCTTGCAAAGAAAGTAATGGTAATTTGAAAATGCTGAATTAATAAATATTTTGTGGTAAGCTAAATAGAATTAGCTGGCTAGGGGGTCTCCAAATTGAGAAATTTTAATGGTTTTGAGATAGATGACATTGTTCCTTCAACTAATAGAAATAAGTCCTTATCTGGAAATTTGTCAAGTAAGATTAATAGTTTTCAAGTTCTATGTATTTATAACCAAAAAATAAAGCCTAGTGATAATGGTTCTGAGGAATCGCTTTATAAGAATATTATTCAGGGAAATATAACAAATATGCCAGTTGTCCAAAATAACTTCAAATCTAATACATTTATTATTTGGGAGCAATCCTATCAAGAAAATGAAAAGTTATTTATAAACTTACGCCTAGCAGCTAGAAATAATTTAATTTTGCGTATAGGTGAAAATATTGTTGGTTACTTAATAAAAAAATATGAAGGCTATCTTGGAATTCCTATAAAAACTCATTCGAAATTAAATGATAAAGGTTTTATAGATCACTTGATACAAAAATTCGATTCCATTTTGAAAAAGGATACATTTTTGAATGAAAACCTTATTTGGGAAGACTTTTGCAATTGGTTTAGAGTTTATCTAACTGATTGGATTCTTGAAGATATAGAAAGTTCGATTGGCTTTAGTGAAATGGAAAAATTAGATAAAAGCGAATTGAACGAGTTATTTTACAAGTCTATTACTGAAAGTTTTTCGGAAGACTTAGCGTTCATGGAGAAATTCACAAAAATAATAAATAATTATACACTAGCGTGGATAAAAAAAGTGATGTCCTTAATGGGGATTGATGAAATTTCGGTCGAGGGAATAATGGAACTGCTTGATGTTAAAGAAGAAGCGCAGTTAGATAAGCAGTCAGGATTGGTAGTGAAAAAAGATATTACATTTACATTGATTGATCAAGGCAACTTACTTGTGATGAGTAATGCACCTTATCAATTGGTAAGGGAAGCACTTTCTAAAAAGAAATTTATGAGTTATGAGCACACGCCTTGGCCAACAGTTCGATTAAGTAAAGGAAGTGTCGAAGGAATAGTACAAATAATCCCATGCAAATATAGCGACAAAGTAATATCAATTGATGACACTACAGTTCAAAAGGCTTGGAGTCTAACAAAGGAATTATCGGAACTGGATGTTGATATATTTGACGCACTTTGTTGTTTTTTTTTATCCAAGGCAAAGCATCATAAAGATAGTATAGAAATTCATCTTGATGATTTGTTATCCATTCGCGGTTTAAAACAAAAACTGGGGGGGAGTGGTCGAAGAGGTGGATATGAAATTGATCAACGACAACAAGTTTTGAAAGCGCTCTCAAGAGTGCAGAGTTTGTGGATTGATTTGGAAAAAGCAATTGTTTATAAAAAAGGAAAGCCTATTCAGATGAAACTACAAGGACGCGCGTTTATTTTTAATAATCAAAATGGCGATCAGCATCATATAGAAGAACAACCGATGGAAAAGAAGTTTGTGTTTACTATCGGTGAAGTATTTTCCCAATATCTTTACGGATCAGGGAGACAGGTCGCACTACTTCCCGTACAAGCGTTACAATATAATCCCTATCGACAAAGATGGGAAAAAAACCTCATTAGATATTTAAGTTGGAGGTGGAGAACCCAAGCAAGAAAAGGAGACTATTTGCAGCCCCATAAAATAAGAACCCTATTAGATGCGACAGGTAAAGAAATGAACGAGCGTACACCGTCTCGTACGAGAGATAGATTGGAACAAGCTTTTGACACATTACTTGAGGATGGGGTCATTGCAGCGTGGCATTATGAGAAATGGGATGAATCGATTGCATCTACTAATGGGTGGTCCCGAATTTGGGGAAATTCAACGGTTCTGATTGAGCCCCCCGTAACAATTAAGGAACATTATCGTCCGATAGAAAGAAATCGAAAAGTTCAACGTAAATCTCCCGAACAACCAAAGTTCATGGATAAGCAAAGAGATGTGGAACACATCGGTGAACAAATTAGAGCAATCCGAAAAAGTTTTGGATTTACTTTATTGCAGGTATCAGAGGAATTAGATATATCAGTTTCCTATTTAAGTAATATTGAAAGAGAAATAAAAATGCCATCAAATAAAATACAAACACGTATGATAAAGTGGGTGGAATCTCTTGGGGGAAATCTTCTGTCGACATAACATGAAATTTAAGCTCAATGAAGGCAATGAAGCAGTCTTATAGGAGAGACAGTAGAAGAATCTTGTGCACAGGTAAGCATTGTGCATGGGGTTCTTTTTTATTGCTGCGTTCATATTAGTCGTTTGTCGGGGTTGGTATGTACGGTTGTCGGGCTTATTGAGATCATAAATAATCTGGAGCTTTTTTTAACCCTTGATATGAAAGGCGTTATCGTCATTTATTTAATAATTTCACAGCTTAACAATTAAATTAACTCAGTTGATTTAATTTTCAGAATAAAATAACTCAATCATTTAAGATTACTAATAGGATATTCATTAATATAAGAAGGGGTGTTGAGAAATGACTCATGAACCGGCTTCACATTTAACGCTAGAACCATTATTTAATCCTACCTCTGTAGCGGTCCTAGGAGCATCTGAAAATAAAGGGAAAATAGGGTACATGCAAGTGAAAGCATTATTGGATGGGAAATTTAAGGGCGATATTTATCCGATAAATCCGAAATCGGAAATGATTGAAGGATTAAGATGCTATTCTTCTCTATCAGAAGTTTCGAAGCAAATTGATTTAGCGATATTCTGTGTAAGCGCTAACAGGGTGAAGTCAAGTCTTGAGGAGTGTGTTCGAAATAAGGTTAAAGCCGCAATTATTTTTGCTTCGGGGTTTTCCGAGGCAGGAGAAGAAGGGATCAAAGAACAACAATCAATTTGCAAAATTGCCAAAGAGAGTGGCATTCGACTTATCGGTCCAAATTGTGTGGGGTTAGTGAATACTACTAATGGATTAATCGGTACTTTTTCGGCGGGCCTCACAAATATCCCTTTAAATGATCAAAAAAGTGTAGGTTTTGTTACACAAAGTGGCGCATTTGGAGTTTTAACTTATATTGCAGCTGCCCAGAGCGGGCTTAGCTTCAATTATTTTGTGAGTGTGGGAAATGAAGTGGAAACGGAATTTTCAGATGTAATTGAGTATATGATTCATGATCCGAAAACTAGCGTAATTAGTGGCTATTTAGAAGGAGAAAAGAATCCTGGGAAATTACGACAGCTTGCGGAACAAGCATTAACTATAAATAAGCCAATCATTATTTTGAAGACAGGGCGTAGTTCAGCAGGTATTAGGGCGGCGGCCTCTCATACGGGTTCATTAGCGGGTTCAGATAAAATCTATGATGGCTTTTTTAAACAAACCGGAATTGTTCGGGCAGATGATTATGAAGATATCATTTCTTTCTCTAAACTATTTCTCACAAAAAAACTACCAACAGGTGGAAATACTGTAATTGTTACGAGTTCAGGTGGTCGAGGAATTAATGAAGCGGACCGTTGTGAAGCTTACGGACTTAAAATTAACCCTTTGAAAATTAACGTTCAGGAGGAAATAAAACGCAATATCCCGCCATTTGCGAGTACTTCCAACCCGATAGATTTAACAGCAGCTGCAGCTGTTTCAAATCCAGAGTTATATCTTGAACCCCTTAGAGTTCTTGCTAATGATCCAGATACTGATATTATCATTTTTACAGAATTTCCGATGCGGTGGAAAGCAGATGATCCATTGCTGAAAGAGTTTATGGACCTGTGCAGAAATTCAAATAAATTCATTTTAATAACAACTTTTCCGTTAGAAGGAATGTCTATTCCGGCATCGGCCTCTGAGCTGGAGAGAAATGGAATCCCTGTCATTCCGGGAAACTTAAATCCTATACGAGCCCTTGCGAAGTTAGTTAAATATAGTGATAAATACAGAAAAGCCAAACAAGGTACTATTCAAAAAGTTCCGGAAATCAAGGGGGAAATAGAGTTGGCAGATTTATTACTACCCGGGATCAAATTAAGCGAATCCCAAGCCAGTGATATATTGAATTCATATGGGATTCCGACAACTACTAGAGTCATTTCCACCTCGGAAAAAGAAGCTATTCGTTATGCGAATGAGATAGGATATCCTGTAGTCCTAAAAGTTGATTCGCCGGATATACTCCATAAATCAGAAGCAGATGCTATTAGGTTGAATATAAAAAATGAACTAGAAGTACGTAACGCTTTTAAAGAAATTATTCGGAATGCAAAAAACTATGATCCGAATGCTGAAATCAATGGTGTTTCAGTACAGGAGATGTTACCCGAAGGAGTCGAAGTGATTGTAGGTGTAACAAATGACCCCGTTTTCGGACACGTTATTATGTTTGGTCTAGGTGGAATATTTGTGGAAGTTTTTCAAGATATTTCGTTTAGAGTTGCACCACTAACAAAAAATGATGCTTTTGAGATGATTGAAGAAATTAAAAGCTACAAAATCCTTAAAGGAGCTCGTGGAAAACCGCTAGTCGATGTAGATGCGATTGTCGATGTTTTATTAAAAGTATCAGCATTAGTTTCGGATTATGGTGATTATATAGATGAATTGGATATAAATCCTCTTATTGTATACGAGAAAGGAATTAAAGCAGCAGACGCTATGCTTGTAGTCCGAGATTCGGTAAATCAGACAACATTAGTAGGGGGGTAAATTAGGTGGATTTAGATAAAAGTATTATTGGTTTATCAGGGAAATCATTTATTTTTGAAGTAGAGAAAAGACATGTTCGACAATTTGTAGAAGCAATCGGTGATTCTAATCCATTATACCTTGACGAAGAATATGCTGCCAAAACAGCATATGGAGGACTGATTGCACCTCCCACCTTTCCAATTGCTGTTGCGTCGGAAGGTGGAGAGTTGCCAATTGAACTTGATACTAGACGAATGCTACATGGGGAACAGGAATTTATTTACTACCAATCTATTCGTCCGGGAGATCATCTACACTGCCAAATGAAGATAGCTGATTTATATGAGCGTGTTGGTAAAAGTGGGAGCATGCAGTTCTTAGTACTCGATACTGAAATGAGGGATGGTACTGGAGAGATGGTGGCAATCAGTCAAATGACGATTGTGTATCGGAATTTGGCCAACTAAGAAATGGAGGGAATCGAATGGTGTTGGAATTTGAGTCACTGAAAGAAGGACAGCAGCTTGAATCATTAACAAAGCAAACGATTACAAAAGTGCAATTAGTGAAGTATGCAGGTGCTTCAGGAGATTTCAATCCGCTACATACGGATGATGAATTTGCTCAAAAGGTTGGAATGGATGGCGTAATTGCCCATGGCATGTTGGTGATGGGGTTTTTGGGTGAATATGTCATGGGGATCGCTGGAGATTTTGCCGAACCTTCTCGATTTCGTATGCGATTTGGTGCAGTGACCAGACCAGGTGACCGAATTACATGTTCAGCAATTGTAGAAAAGGTTTATGAAGTAGTTGGTGAACGCTTTGTTGATTTAGCATTAAAAGCTGAAAAAGCACCTGGTGAGGTGGTTGGTTCCGGTAAGTCCACATTACGTTTTCGTTAAGAAAAATCCAAGTAAATAGAAATACGGAGGTTTTATCATGGGGAAAATAGCTGACCGCTATGCAATTGTTGGAGTAGGAGAAAGTGAACGTTCGCGAAAGTCTGGAACAACTCCACTGCATTTAGCATTAGATGCTGCCAGAGCAGCCCTTAATGATGCTGGTCTAGATGCTCGAGATATTGATGGGTTTATGAGTTATAACGAGAATGACTCTTGTACTTCCCATCAGTTGGCAACCTATCTAGGTGTCCGTCCGAAGTATGTTAAGGATATTTTAGGTGGTGGGAGCAGTACGGAGATGTTAATAGCAGATGCTGTCGGACTAATTGAAACGGGACAATTAAATACTGTTTTAATCTTCCGCTCTATGAATGGTAGTTCAGGGCAACGTGTGGGTCGTGGATATGATCCTGATATGTTACAAGAAGCTTTACCAGGTGGAAGTTATATTATTCCATATGGTTCCGCAAGCCCTTCACAGTGGTTTGGTATGTTTGCAACTCGTCATATGCATAAAACGGGAATTACTAAAGAACATCTTGGGCATGTTTGCACAAGTTTCTATGAGCATGCGCAAAGGAATCCAAAAGCATTTTTGCATGGTAAACCTTTGACAATGCAACAGTATCTAGAAACTCCGGATATCAGTTATCCATTTAATATACATGATTCTTGTCTTGAGTTGGATGAAGCAAACGCAATTATTGTGACATCGGCGGAGAGAGCTAAGGATTGTAAATCAAAACCTGTATATATTATGGGGATGTCAGCTAGGCAGTGTCATCCACATGCTCATTATTGGTCCGATTTGGACCAGGTGGCTTCGGATTATGTGGCAGCTGAATTGTATAAGTCTGCCGGTGTGAAGCCGGAAGATATTCAAGTTGCTTCTATCTATGATTGTTTTAGCTGGGTAGTTCTTCGTCAACTTGAAGCGTATGGTCTTGCGCCTAAAGGGGAAATCGGAAACTTTGTTGCAGAAGGTAATCTGCGGATAGGTGGCAAGTTGCCAACCAATACAGCTGGAGGGATGTTATCCGAAGGCTATACACACGGTATGAATAACGTGCTAGAAATTGTTAGGCAATTGCGCCATCAGTATAAAGGAACAGATCGTCAAGTGAAAGAATGTGAAATTGGCATATGTACGGGCTGGAGTGGTCCAGATATTGCCGGTGCAATGATACTTAGAAATTAGGAGGGATGACAATGGGATACCAAAAACCAGTTCCACTCAAAAATCAAGATAACAGTCCTTATTGGGATGCGGCCGATCGCCATGAGTTGAGCTTGCAAAGATGTGATAGTTGTCATGAGTATGCACATCCACCTGGACCAAGTTGTGCAAAGTGTGGAAGCACGGAACTTAGCTGGATAAATCTTGGCAGTGATGTAAAAGCAAGAATTTATTCGTATGTCATTTCCTATCGCCCATTCTTACCTGGTTTCCAGGATGATTTGCCATTGATTATTGCGCAAGCTGAGTTAGAAGAAGTACCAGAAGTAAAAATTACATGTAATGTACTGCAGTGTAAACCAGAAGATATTGAAATTGGCATGCCTGTTCAAATGATATGGGAAGGTATCTTGGAAGACAGAGCCCTTCCGCAATGGATTGCAGTCAAATAGATAACTCCATAAGGAGGAGGGAAAATTTATGGATTTCTCATTCACAAAGAAAGAAGAAGAATTTCGTTTGGAATTAAGGACATGGCTAGAAAATAACCTACCAGCAGGATGGTTAGAAGGAAATAGAAAATTGCCCGAAGAAGTGGATGAGTACTCAGATTTCTTGAGAAAGTGGCAAAATACTCTATATGAAGGTGGATGGGCAGCTATTGCTTGGCCGAAAAAGTATGGGGGGCGAGATGCTACATTGATGGAAGAAATCGTCTATCAACAAGAGATGGTACGTGTAAAGGCACCACCACTTGTCAATTATATAGGTCTTCACATGGTTGCTCCGACATTAATGCAAATAGGCACTGAAGAACAGAAAGAGCAGTATATTAATAAAATACTCACCGGAGAAGAAGTCTGGAGTCAAGGATACTCAGAACCAAATGCTGGATCGGACTTATCCGCTATTCAAACGAGTGCTGTAAAGTCCGGTGATCGATGGATTATTAACGGTCAGAAAGTTTGGACGAGTTTTGGCCATTTGGCCGATCGATGCTTCTTACTAGTTCGAACAAGCCATCAAGAAAAAAAACACAAAGGAATCACTGTATTTCTCTTGGATATGAATCAACCAGGAGTTGAGACTAAACCGATTGTGCAGATGGACGGAGAGCAAGAGTTTAATGAAGTGTATTTAACCGATGCAGTTGCATATGACACTGATATGGTAGGTGAGCTTGATGAAGGCTGGAGAGTCATGATTGCCTTGCTCATGCATGAACGTACAGGTATTGGAGCTCAATTATTTACGTTAGAGCAACAGTTTGATGAATTAGTGGCGTTAACAAAAGAACTTCGTGTAAATGGACAGCCAATGTTAAAAGATCCTTTTATACGTCAGAGGATGGTTAGTATCTATATTCGTTTTCGTGGTTCTCTATTGAATTATTATAGACACCTGACAAAAACGCTTAAAGATGGTCAACCTGGTGCGGAAGGTTCAATGGATAAGCTAATGGTCAGTGAATTAACAAAAGAGTTATTTGGATTTGCTATGTCGATTCAAGGTCATCAGGGCGTTTTATGGAAAGAAGATGCACTTGTGAACTCTAGCTGGCAAGAGAAGTTTCTTCAGTCATTTGGAATGACGATTGGCGGAGGCACAAGTGAAGTTCTCCGCAATACAATTGGAGAGAGAATACTTGGTTTGCCAAAAGATTTGGGGCGATAGATTAAATGGAGGTGTGGATCATATGGACTTTTCGTTAAATCAAGAACAAGAAATGTTTCGTGGGTTTGTTCGCAAATACTTAAATGACGTTGGACAAACCAAGGTTGCTAGGGAGTTCATTAAAGGGGATACGAAAGCGTTACAATCAGTCTTTTCTGGTTTGGCCGAACTTGGTTGTATGGGTATCACTATTTCAGAAGAATATGGAGGTCTAGGTCTCGAAGCATTAGACCTCGTGCCTGTCTTCGAGGAAATCGGAAAAGTGATATTGCCAGGAGCTTATTTGGAAACAATGGCTTTGGCGGTCCCGCTACTTGAGAAGTATGGTTCGGAAGGACAGAAAGAAAAGTACTTAACGGATATTGCATCAGGATCTAGAAGTATAACCCTTGCTTGGTTAGAACCGAAGAAAGACTACAATCCGGATGAAATTGAGTGTTGGGCACGATTAGATGGCGATGATTTGATTATAGATGGGATTAAAACATTAGTTCCTGATGGGGATCTAGTTGATACAATTCTACTTCTCGTTCGGACGGATGAAGGTAAAGAGGGAGATGGGCTATCCCTAGTGCTTCTGGATCGCACAAATGAAACAGTAATTAAAGTACAACAATGTATAGATGAAACGCGTCACCTAACTGAGTTAACCTTTACTAATGTAAGAATTTCGAAAGAACAACTACTTGGCTCAATCAATCAAGGGTGGCCAATTTTACAAGAGGGATTACTATACTTGAATGCAGCGCTTAGCAGCATGATGGTTGGAGGTATGGAGCGGGTTGTTGATATGGCCACAGATTACGCAACTATTCGCAAGCAATTTGGTCAACCAATTGGTCGCTTTCAAGCAATTAAGCATCGGATTGCAGATATGAAAATGGACTTGGAAGCAGCTCGTTCTTTAAGTCATTACGCTAACTGGGCACTTGAAAATGACTATGAAGATCGTGAAGGCGCGATACACAGTGCAAGATCTTTTTCAACAGAAGCTTTTATCCGCATAGCTTCGCAAAATATCCAAATCCATGGTGGAATTGGGTTCACTGAAGAAATCGATTGTCACCTATATTTGAAGCGTGCTCGGTTCTTTGAAAATTATCTTGGTTCAACTCAACATAACAATGAACAGGTAGCTTTAGCATTAGGATGGTAATATAAATCTACTTATCCCAACCATTAGAAAGGGTGAATTAGTTTTGATCACTGCAAATGAATTGAAAAAGTATCATAATCTAATAAACGGGGATCAAACTCCAGCATCTACGGGAGACATGTTAGATAATATTGACCCTTCAACAGCCAAGGTTTGGGCTAAAATACCAAGAAGTACTATAGAAGATGTTGAAACGGTCGTAGCTTCAGCACGTAAAGCTTTTCCAAGCTGGGCGGAACTACCTTCTATAGAACGTGCAGAATACATGAGGCGCATTGGTGATTTACTAGCCGAGCATGGTGAGGAATTATCAGCGTTGGAAACAAGGGGAAATGGGTGGGTCATTAGGGAAACTAGCTATGGTCTTATTCCTGCGCTGAAACAAATATGGTATGATGCCGCGGGAGCCGCGTCTGAAGGCAGTGAAGGTGAAACGATTCAAATGGGAAAGAGTAGCTTCGGGTGTACACTGCGTGAACCTTTAGGGGTAGTGTTAGGGATAACGCCTTGGAATGCACCATTGTTTACATTCACGATAAAAGCAGCCTATGCTCTTGTAGCAGGTAATACAGTAATAATTAAACCATCAGAGCACGCAGCGGCATCTTCACTACGTTATGGTGAATTGTTAGCCGAAATTCTACCTCCAGGTGTACTTAGTGTTATTTCTGGTTTAGGTAGTGAAATAGGAGATGCTTTAGTTAGTCATCCAGAAATCAACAAAGTGAGCTTAACTGGTTCTGGAACAACTGCTAAGGCAATTGCTCAAACTATAGCTGGAAATCCTAAACCATTAATATTTGAACTTGGAGGAAAGTCTCCAAATATTGTTTTTGCAGATGCAGATTTAGATAAAGCGGCTGATGGAATAACCGGAAGTATTTTTACAGGAAACGCAGGGCAATTATGTGTCGGCGGTTCCAGAATACTTATTCAACGATCTATCTTCGCGGAGATGATAACACGCATAAAAGGAAAAATGTTGAATCCAGAAATAACGAGACTGGGTGACCCAATGAAACCGGAAAGTACAATGGGGCCAATCGCTAACTTGGCGCAGTATGAGAAGGTTTGTTCTTATATTGACTTAGGTGTAGAAGAGGGAGCTGAAATAGTCTTTGGTGGAAGACATGGTGGAGAAGTTGTCTTTTCTGACCAGCCGCAACTATCCGATGGTTATTGGGTTGAACCAACATTGTTAAAGGTTAACAGTAATTCCCTTCGCATCTGTCAAGAGGAGATTTTTGGTCCGGTTGCAACTGTTATGCCTTTTGATACAGAAGAAGAAGCGGTTGCAATTGCAAATGATACCTCTTTTGGTTTAGGTGCAGGGGTATGGACGAATGATCTGAGTCGTGCCCATCAGATGATTCGTAGAATATCGGCAGGCAATATCTGGGTGAACACTTATGGTAGGGTAGGTCCTGGATTACCATTTGGTGGATTTAAAGAAAGTGGATACGGCACCGATTCGATACTAGAATACACGCATAAAAAAGCGTGTGTTATTGAGCTAGGATAGTAAATTTAAGGGCAACTATACAGTTGCCCCATTTTTATAATGAAATTGAGAAGTTGATGACGTTAATTTAAGTGAATTAATTCTTGGTCGCTCTTTTCTAAGTGAACTGTTTGGGGATTAAGTTGAAGTGAGTATTAAATTCTGAATAAGTGCTCCGTATTCAACACTTTTTTTGCTGGTTTCGATACGTTTGTTCAATGTGGAAATGGAAGTAGGAGATAATTCAAAAGGGGTGTTAAGCAAAAGAAAATCTATGTAAATAACTGAATATTATTATTGTTATAATTAGTTAGATTTCCTACTACTCCAACCAGAACGTATCTATTTAAAAACCAAGGGGGTAATAAGAGTGGAAGAAAAATTATTTGATGAGAAATCAATTACTAGAGGTTTTTATTTTATATGCTTTGGGACATTCTTTGTTATGTTAAGTTTAGCTACACACCTACCAGCATATCCCCACATGTTAGCAAGTTTTGATTTAGGTCCAGGGCATGCGGTATGGATGCAGTTAGGACTTGCTCTAGGCCTAACTGGATTCCAGCCTTTATTAGGATGGCTAGGTGATGCTTTTAGTCTAAAGGTTGTTATTCTTTTAGGCGCAGTATTTATGGTGATAGGATCTATGTTAGTTGCACTTTCACCAGCTTTTTGGGTATTAGTAGTAGGTCTCTTTTTCAAAGGAATGGCCGGCGCTGCTATAGCTCCTTCCGGCATTGCTTATGCCGGAAGGTTTTTTACGGGCGAGAAGCGTGGAAAGACACTTGGTTTATTTATCGCATTATCTACTATTGGTGCCCTATTCGGTCCGGTATTAAGCGGGATATTTGTAGATACTTTAGGATGGACATCTAGTTTTTGGTTTACTGCAGTTCTTGGAGGCGTCGCATTTTCATTGTTTTTCTTAGGCGTACCAAGTATTAAAATGGAGACTCGACGCTCTTTCGACTTCTTGGGAGTGGTTTTCGTACTAGTTGTATTAGTAGGTCTTTTAACAATCCCAACGTTTATTAATAATTATGGATTTTCTTCCGGTTTGTGGCTGCCTTCTTTTGCGGTTTTTGCTATTGGCTTATTCTTATTAATTAGAGTTGAAAAAAGACGGAAAGAACCTCTGCTTGACTTGAATTATGTGACTAACCGAAGTTTTTGGGTTCCGACAGTGATGGCTGTTTTGTTGCTGGTTGGGTTCGCGGGCGTCATGTATTTATTGACATTTTTGTGCAAAATGTACAAGGGAAATCTGCTACGACTGTTGGCATCTTGCAAATGGCGATATTCTTAGGGGCTTCAGGGGCTGCAATATTGAGTGGTAGAATTATTAAAAGGTTTTCTGCTCGTGTGATGCTCGGAACGGGTATAGTTACTTTTATTGTAGGCTTAGTAATGCTAACCATGGTTAAGATAGATGCTTCATTTACGTATCTATTTATCGCAATGAGTTTAATAGGAATTGGCTCTGGTTTCAATAACCCTGTAATAAAAGCGATTATTGTTTCAAAAGCAACCTTATCCCGTATGAATGTTATTACATTTACAAATTCAGTGATAGAGAATGTTGCACAACGTTTAGGGGCTTCTTTCGCACTAGTAGGGTTTGCTTTATTCGCCGCTAAAGGCAATGGAGTAAATGCGTTAGCTAATACATCATTGATTTTTATAGCACTTGCGGTAGGGTCTTTATTATTTCTTGTATTAATTCCTAAAAAAATTGAGGGAATTCATGAGGTGAATGAAAGGGTAGAAGGTGTTCAAGAGGTAAATGATTCAACAATTACTAGTATTAAAGTAGATAGTAATGAGAAAAAAACTATCAAAATATAATCAAATTCATGATGGAATTCCGATAAATGTGAGGATTTGATTGAAAAGTAATTTAATGAAAAAACAAGCATTATCGGATTCCAAATGGCTTGTTTTTGCAGGTGATTGTGGAGGATTCATTGGTATTGAATCCTGAAAATAAAAATCATTGTATACACATGAACAAGGGGGTGATGATTGTATCTACCGATGAAACAAACTATTATGTAATTCATTGGATATATGATAAACTAGATGTAAGTTAATATATTGGGTTTGAGCTAATGAGAGACCTCAGGGAATGGTTGCGTATCGCAACTTATTTCTTGAGGTCTCTTTTTCACTTATAAAATACCATTATTTAGAAGGAGACGAGATAAATGACAAACTTTTCATCATTAGAACGGGAAGAGACATTAGACAAATTAGCAACAGAGGAATTTGATTTACTCATTATCGGAGGCGGAATTTCAGGAGCTGGAATCGCTTTAGACGCTACGGCACGTGGGTTGAAAACAGCGCTTGTCGAGATGCAAGACTTTGCTTCTGGCACTTCAAGCCGTTCGACAAAACTTGTCCATGGCGGATTACGTTATTTAAAACAATTTCAAATCAAAGAAGTAGCGGACCTTGGGAAAGAGCGGGCAATCGTCTATGAAAATGGACCACATGTTACGACTCCAGAATGGATGGTCCTTCCTTTTCATAAAGGAGGAACGTTTGGCAAATACTCGACTTCCTTTGGTTTGAAAGTATATGACTTTCTCGCAGGCGTTAAGAAAGCTGAAAGAAGAAGGATGTTAACAAAAGAAGAAACCCTTCAGAAAGCACCGCTTGTGAATCAAGAAGGATTATTAGGCGGTGGCATTTACGTCGAATACCGCACTGATGATGCTCGCCTGACAATTGAAGTTATGAAAGCAGCCGCTGAAAAAGGCGCAACCTTAGCAAACTATGCGAAAGCAGAAACCTTTATTTATAAACAAGAAAAAATTGCCGGTGTGCAAGTGTTAGATACATTAACAAATAAAAAAGTTGTTATTAAGGCGAAAAAAGTTGTCAATGCGGCTGGACCTTGGGTAGATGATGTGAAGGGGATCGAAGGCGAAGCTACAACAAAAGGAAAACACTTAATTTTATCAAAAGGTGTGCATCTTGTATTCGATCAAAAAGACTTTCCGTTGCACCAAGCAGTTTATTTTGACACACCCGATAAACGTATGATTTTTGCAGTGCCTCGCGATGGAAAAGCTTATGTGGGAACAACGGATACATTCTATGAAGGAGATCCAAAAGTGATGCAAATTACGGAAGAGGATCGCTCGTATATCTTAAATGCGATTCATTATATGTTCCCAAGTCTTAAATTGACAGCGGAAAACGTGGAGTCGAGTTGGGCAGGTGTCAGGCCACTCATCCATGAGGAGGGCAAAGGTCCGTCGGAAGTATCGAGAAAAGATGAGATTTGGGAATCGGAGAAAGGTCTCATTACAATTGCAGGTGGGAAATTGACCGGCTATCGTAAAATGGCGGAAACTGTGGTGGATAAAATAGTTGATCAGCTTAGAAATGAAGAAATTCGTCATTTTAATAAGTGTGTGACGAAGAATTTGCCAATCTCAGGTGGTGATATTGGTGGTTCATCAAATATGAACCGTTTTATGGCCCAAGCGATTGAGGAAGGTAAATTAGCTGGATTTACGGAACGACAAAGCCGACACTTGGCAACACTATATGGCACCAATGTTGACCAAGTATTTGCGATTCCCTTTGAAGCAAACACAGCAATTCCACGTATTCTTTATGTGAAATTACGCTATGCAATTGAATCCGAAATGGTTGCCAAACCAACTGATTTCTTTGTTCGGAGAACTGGGGATATGTTCTTCAATATTGACAACGTTAAAGCTGGGAAAAAAGACGTGCTGGATGAAATGGCATTCATTTTCGAGTGGACAGATGCAGAGCGTCAGCAATACGAAAAAGAACTGGCTGATGAGCTGACCATTGCAACAACAGTGTTGTAACATGCTATATTGGAGACAGGAAGCATGAAAGGAGGCAGTGCAAAAGATGCCTTTTCACGATCAAAAGATATTGCCCGCTGCGCGAAGCTTAAAGCAGTTTGAACAGTTGCTAAAAAGCCCATTTGAATACATTGTTCTTTTAGAAGTGCATGTTGGCAATCTTAAAACGCTCAAAACAGAAGCAGAGAAATATGGGAAAAAAGTAATCATCCATGCCGATTTGATTCAAGGATTGAAAACGGATAATTTTGCTGCCGATTTTCTATGCAATGACATAAGACCAGCTGGCATTATTTCGACGAGGTCCAATATGATCATGAAAGCGAAAGCCAAAGGAATTATCGCTATTCAACGCATGTTTCTCTTAGATACAATCGCTTTGGAAAAAAGTTATTCCTTGATTGATCAGACAGTTCCTGACTATATTGAAATGTTGCCGGGGGTAATACCAGAACTCATTAGCGAAGTGTATGATAGAACAGGAATTCCAATTATTAATGGAGGCTTGATTCGGACAAAAAAACATGTCCAAGATGCATTGGATGCGGGTGCTGTCGCAGTAACAACATCAGACCATGAGCTGTGGGATTCATTCATCAAAGATTGACAGTCTTTTTTAATAAGAATATACTAATAGCAAGTCAATAGTAAGTGGTTGAGCTAAGGAGTCCACGTTTGAACCCTACGTAATGTAGGTGTTTAAACGTGGGCTTTTTCATGTCTAAAATCAACCACTACAAAATAGAAACGAAGGTGGATTAAAAATGACACCCTTTATAGCAGAGCTAGTTGGGACAATGGTTTTAATTATTTTCGGTGCTGGAGTCGTCGGTGGTGTTTTGATGAAGAAGTCGAAAGCCCAAGACTCTGGTTGGATTGTGATCACAGTTGGATGGGGACTCGCCGTTGCAATGGGGGTATATGCAGTTGGTGGTGTCAGCGGTGCACACTTGAATCCCGCGGTGACCCTCGGAATGGCTTCGATTGGTGAATTCCCATGGGCTGATGTCCCCATGTATATGCTAGCTCAAATACTTGGAGCGATTTGTGGAGCAATCATTGTTTATTTCCATTACTTGCCTCACTGGAAGGAAACTGAAGACGAAGCGGCGAAGTTATCTGTATTCGCTACAATTCCGGCAATACGTCATCCACTCTCCAATTTAACGAGTGAAATAATTGGTACGTTCATTTTACTGCTTGGTTTACTAGCAATCGGTGCAAATGAGTTTACGGAAGGCCTGAATCCACTAATTGTAGGTGCGTTGATTGTTGCCATTGGGGTCTCATTGGGTGGAACAACTGGCTATGCCATTAACCCAGCCCGTGATCTAGGCCCGCGTATAGCCCATTTCTTTTTGCCGATTCCTGGGAAAGGGAAGTCGGATTGGAGTTACGCATGGATACCTGTCGTAGGTCCGTTATTGGGCGGAACATTTGGTGCGCTGTTTTATCAACAAGTGTTTGAAGGTGTTACTAGCATTGCATTTTGGATTGTTGGTAGTATTGTGTTAGCGGTATTGTTAGGTGCACAGTATTCATTAAGAAAAGAGTCGGCACAAGACGCAAAACAAAGTGTTACAGAATAGCTAAGAAGATTCATACATTATGTAATAAAAACTCACTATATGGGGGACTAAATAATGACTAAAAAATATATAATGGCTCTTGACCAAGGCACAACAAGTTCGCGGGCAATTCTATTCGATAAAAGCGGTAAGATATTACATACAGTCCAACAGGAATTCACTCAATACTTTCCTCAATCTGGATGGGTCGAACATAATGCAGACGAAATCTGGAGCTCCGTTTTAGCTGTTATTGCAGGTGTATTGTCAGAAAAGAATATTGCAGCTGAACAAATCGAAGGCATTGGCATAACAAATCAGCGCGAAACAACAGTTATATGGGATAAAAATACAGGAAAACCAATTTACAATGCCATTGTTTGGCAATCACGTCAAACTGCTGAAATATGCGACGATCTGAAAGAGAGCGGTTACAATGATCTGTTTCGAGATAAAACTGGCTTACTTATCGATGCTTATTTCTCAGGCACAAAAGTGAAATGGATTTTGGACAATGTACAAGGGGCAAGAGAAAAAGCGGAGCGTGGAGATCTTCTATTTGGAACAATTGACACATGGATTGTATGGAAATTATCTGGCGGGAAAAGGCATGTAACCGACTATTCCAATGCTTCGAGAACACTTATGTACAATATTCACGAATTAAAATGGGATGAGGAATTGCTCTCTATCTTAGACGTCCCTGCGTCAATGCTACCAGAGGTCCGTCCCTCTTCTGAGATTTATGCGCATACGGAAAAAAGTCACTTCTTTGGTCATGCTGCTCCGATTGCTGGAATCGCCGGTGATCAACAAGCCGCATTGTTCGGGCAAGCTTGTTTTGAAAGTGGGATGGTAAAAAACACATATGGAACTGGTTGCTTCATGTTAATGAATACGGGGGATAAAGCAGTCAAGTCAGATCATGGTCTATTGACAACCCTTGCGTGGGGAATCGACGGAAAAGTAGAGTATGCACTTGAAGGTAGTATTTTCGTTGCAGGATCTGCCATTCAGTGGTTGCGTGATGGACTTAGAATGTTCCGTAATTCATCTGAAAGTGAAGAATACGCTAAACGCGTTGAATCGACAGAAGGCGTTTACGTTGTGCCAGCATTTGTCGGCCTTGGAACACCTTACTGGGATAGCGATGTAAGAGGTGCCATTTTCGGATTGACACGTGGTACAGAGAAAGAACATCTTATTCGTGCAACATTGGAATCACTTGCATATCAAACAAAGGATGTACTTGATGCAATGGAAGCAGATTCTGGAATCTCTTTAAAAACGTTACGTGTAGACGGCGGCGCAGTTGAAAACGATTTCCTTATGCAATTTCAGGCAGACTTATTAAATGTACCTGTCGAGCGTCCACTGATTAGTGAAACAACTGCACTAGGAGCCGCTTACTTAGCAGGTCTTGCCGTTGGTTTTTGGACGGATCGCTCAGAAATCTCGGCTCATTGGAATCTAGACCGACCTTTCGAACCGAAAATGGAGCAGCAACAACGCGAAGACTTATACGCTGGGTGGCAAAAAGCAGTCAAAGCCGCTATCGCTTTTAAGTAAGATTTGCTGATAATACGCATGGGCATAGATATGACCTTGTAACAACCGAAAGAACATAATAATAGTATACAACTAAAGAAATAGATGGATGCTAAAACAATCCGCTACTATTAGTTAGGGGTGTGTCTATGCCAGCGATTACAGGAAACGATTATCTTGAACGAATTGATCGGCTACAAACGAATGTATGGATAGATGGTAAACTTGTAACGGACAATATTTCTAAACATCCTGCATTCAAAGGTGTCATGGAAAGCCAGGCAGCGCTATATGATTTGCAATATGATGCGACATGTAAAGACGTCATGACCTATCCATCGCCATCAACTGGAGATTCAATAGGTCTGTCTTATTTACAGCCGAAATCAAAAGAGGATTTAGTTAAAAGGCGGGCAATGGTTCAACAGTGGGCTAAATCGAACAATGGTATGATGGGAAGAAGTCCAGATTATATGAATACTGTGTTAATGGCTCTTGCATCGTCTGTGGGTTTATTGGAAGGAAAAGAAAATTGTTTCCCGGAAAACATACTTGCGTTCTATGAATATGCACGTGAAAATGATTTGTCCATGACACATACATTTATTGACCCACAAGTAAACCGGGGGCAATTCTATTTTGAAGATTCAGATGAGCCGATTGCTGCCAAAGTGATGGATAGAAACGAAGCGGGAATCATTATAAAAGGTGCGCGGTTGCTGGCAACACAGGGCGGCATAACGGATGAAATCATGGTGATTTCAGCGGGTGGGGTTGATGATAAAGCGTATGGATTTGCGTTTTCTATCCCTAGTAATAGTCATGGTCTAAAGTTTGTCTGCAGAGAATCATTTGTTGGGGGCGACTCCACATTTAACTATCCATTAAGTTCGCGGTATGAGGAAATGGATACGATCGTTGTTTTCGACAATGTATTAGTCCCATGGGAGCGCGTGTTTTACTACGACAACATAGAAGTATCGAACAGTTTCGTGGCTTTGAGTTCGTTCTTACCATTTACATTGCATCAAGTTGTTTCTAGACAAATTGTCAAAACGGAATTTGTATTGGGAATAGTTCAGTCAATCATCGAGACCATTAATATCGGTGAATATCAGCATGTTCAAGAAAAGGCTTCTGAAATTATTGTAGCTTTAGAAACAATGAAGGCATTGGTAATGAAATCAGAAATTGAAGCTGAAATCGATGAATGGGGATTTATGCGACCCAATCGAACAACGCTGCAAATCGCGATTAATATATTTCCACGGGTTTACCCGAGATTTACTGAAATTATTCAGCTTTTAGGTGCAAGTGGCTTGATGTCCATTCCAACGGAAAAAGCTTTTCAATCAAGTGTTAGAAAAGATTTAGATCAATATTTGCAGGCTAAATCGAAAAATGCAGAGGATCGCGTCAAAATATTTCGTTTAGCATGGGATTTAACGATGAGCTCTTTTGGTACTCGCGAAACGTTATATGAACGATTTTTCTTTGGCGATCCTATTAAACTTTCGTGTGAATTATATCGTTCCTATGATAAGAGACCATATGTGAAGCGAGTGAATGATATATTGGGATAAATATTCAATGGAAATTGATTGGCTCTTTTTTAGGAGACAATCAATTTTTTTATGGAGAAAAAGGGCATGGCGAGCATAAACTCGTGTGTGGCGGTCATAATGTGCTTAAAGACGGTCATAAAGCCATTCATGGCGATCATACCTCCACTCAAGACGGTCATAACCCATCTCATGGTAATGATATCCTTTAACACGCAAAAAACGCGCAGCGTGACTTAATCGAAACCGTATTGTAATGACACGCTAGAGGAATTAGGCTAAATGAGTGGAATTTACTAATAGATTGGGTAGAGAAGATAGACACCTTTTGTTTGAATGAATGGTTGTTACTAATAGAAAGGCGGGATATTGGGATGAGAATTAATATTGCATTACTACGCGGCATTAACGTGGGTGGGCATAATAAAATAAAAATGGTAGAACTACGACAGCTATTTGAAATGCTGGGCTTTAGCCGGGTGCAGACCTATATTCAAAGTGGTAACGTTTTGTTCGAATCAGATGAAAGTGAGCAATCCCTAATCAAGTGTATTCAAGGGGAGATTGAGAAGGTCTTCGGATTTTCGATCAATGTTGTAATCAGAACGGCTGCAGAGTTGGAATGGATTACTAAGAATTGTCCGTTTACTGAGGAAGCTGTAGCAGAAGCAAAACTTACTTCAGAAGGAGAAAGCCTTTACGTTTCTTTATTGCAGGACAAGCCTTCACAAGACAGAATCGATCGATTGGGTGCTTATAAAAGTGACAATGATGAGTATTTGATCGAAGGGCGGGAAGTCTATCTGTTGTTCCAGCGTGGTGTTCGAAACGCTAAGCTTGCGAATAATTTACAAAGACTAGAGGTTCCTTCAACGATGCGGAATTGGAAAACAATCAACAAGCTCTCAATGTTAGCAAAAGAAATGGAGAATTAACGTTCTGAAATGGGGACATTATAGGAAATGCCTCGTAATCAATCAAATAGTCGAACGGTTTGGAAATAATTTAACACACTATGAATTTGATGCGGATAGGGAAGGGAATAAAGAGACTGCTTGCTACATTTTTTCTTTTGTTGTCCTTGTAAATGTTGGTAGTATTTTTCCGCCTTCTTTTGTGAATGCTGTTTATAGAGCAATTTACAAGGAGGAAAAACAATGTTGAAATTACAAACTGAGCTTGATGGGCAAAGGGCTTCATTTGGTGTTGTGAGTGATTGTATTCAAGGGCTCGGCTATCACTTAGGTGGAAACTGGGATTATCATAAAGGATGTTTTGACCATATTTTATGCCGCGAAGGCGGTGAAACTATTTATGTGCGAATTCCATTTTTCGTAACGGACGGAGAACTTGATGAATATAATGCTTCCATAGAATTTGAAACACCTTATGTGATTAAGCATGTCGTGCATGTTGGTCTAGATAGTGATGAAAGTTCATTGTTAAATGCAACTGGTTTTAGCCAATTCCAAAAACCGATTGATCCAGATGGGAAAATCGTTGATAAAAATAGGTGGATTCATGCAGGTGAAGTTGCCGTAAAAGAACTTATAGATTGTTTGCATGCTCAAGAGCACCTAAAATCAAGTTAATGGAAATGTCATGATATATAGGTTGAAATAAAAACCCCCCATTGAATTCGCTTGGGGATTCCTCCCGTCATAAGCCAAGTCAACAGAAGTGATAGTAGAAAATAGTTAGTTGTTAAAAATTGGATTAAAAAATCCGGGATTGACGTCGGGTGCATGAAATTAGTTGGTAAACAATTTACAAATGCATAAGAAAAACTAAGAACCAACCGAGAGTAATCCGGTTGGTTTTTTTAACTATCATTGTATTCCGATATGGCTGCATCAAAATAAGTTATGAACACATTTTTAAGTTTGTTTTATCTTCATAAGGGAAAGATAGGGAGAAGATTTCAATTATCCCAAGAGGTGATTCTGTTGAATCGGTTATTTGCCATCCTTGTTATCACCGGTGTCCCACTCGTGATTGCTGGTGCATTCCTAAATTGGTCGGACATCTTGATGTTCATCCTTTGCTGTATAAGCATCATAGGGCTTTCAGGATACATAGGCCGGGCTACAGAAAGCCTTGCTATCGTTAGTGGACCAAGGATTGGTGGGTTGTTGAATGCGACATTTGGCAACGCAGTCGAACTCATCATTTCCATTTTTACATTGAAGGCAGGAATGGTGGGCATCGTCTTGGCTTCGCTCACAGGCTCTGTACTTGGGAATCTGTTGCTTGTGCTCGGGCTTTCCTTCTTCGCGGGGGGCATCAAATTCAAACGTCAAAATTTCAGTCTCCATGATGCACAATACAATTCGGGATTGCTGATTTTTGCTGTCATCGTGGCATTTGTCATCCCTGAGATTTTCTCCATGTCAATGGATACACAAACGACATTTAACTTGAGTATCGGCATATCTGTTGTACTAATTACACTTTATCTTGCAGGTCTATTTTTCAAACTCGTCACCCACCGTGGCGTCTTCGCCTCTTCTGATAAGGTAGTGGAGGAGCAGGAAACGCCAGAATGGACAAAGCGCAAGTCGATTCTTGTACTATTTTTAGCAACGCTAACGGTTGCTTTCGTATCAGAGCAGTTGGTTCATACATTTGAAATGCTTGGTGAAAAGTTTGGTTGGACCGAATTGTTCATTGGTGTCATTATCGTTGCTATTGTTGGAAATGCAGCGGAACATGTGTCCGCAATCACAATGGCGGTCAAGAATAAGATGGATGTAGCTGTGGAAATTGCAGTAGGTTCCACGTTGCAGGTCGCCATGTTCGTTGCGCCAATCCTCGTACTCATTTCACTAACAATGTCGGAACCAATGGCACTTGTTTTCACTGTGCCAGAGCTAGTGGCGATGGTATCCGCAACATTCCTTGTCATTACTCTGTGCAGTGATGGTGAATCAAATTGGTTCGAGGGTCTAATCCTCTTCTCCGCTTATCTGATTATGGCAATCGGTTTTTATTTACTTTAATGTCTGCAGATAGTTGGAAGAGGTAGCTCTAAAAAGAGTGACAGTCGAACTTATCATCAGCCAAACTGCTACTCGAATGTTCTCTTAAGAACCTTAAGTCATAAAAGAATTTTTTACGGGCATACTTTGAGTACTATTTCAAAAGTAGGAGGCTATTAAATTTGATTAAAACTGAAAATAAATTATCAGTTTTTGCACTAGGTGGTATTAATGAAATTGGGAAAAATATGTATGTCCTACAATATGAAGACGATATCGTTGTGATTGACTGTGGTGCTAAGTTTCCAGATGAAAGTTTATTAGGAATTGATTTGATTATCCAGGATATTTCATACTTACAGGAAAATAAGGATAAGATTCGGGCGTTAGTTATCACTCATGGACATGAAGATCATATTGGAGGCATTCCGTACGTATTAAAGCAATTAAATATGCCGATTTATGCGACACGATTAACGCTAGGTTTAATTGGGCTTAAGTTAAAAGAACACGGACTTTTTAGGCAAACTGAGTTAGTTCTGATTGATTCTGATTCGGATTTGGAGTTTGGAACAGTGAAAGTAACATTTTTCAAAACAAACCACAGCATTCCTGATTGTTTAGGCGTTGTATTTCATACGCCAGAGGGGGCAGTTGTGCATACTGGTGATTTCAAGTTCGATTTAACGCCTGTCAATAATGACTATCCGGATATTCATAAAATGGCTAAAATCGGCAGTGATGGTGTGTTGCTATTGTTATCAGAAAGTACCAATGCGGAACGTCCTGGTTTTAATCCGTCTGAAATACTTGTAGGAGGGCATATTGAAGAAGCATTCCGCAAAGCCCGTCGGAAAGTATTTATTTCTACTTTCGCTTCTAACGTTCATCGTGTACAGCAAGTAGTAGATGCCGCGCAAAAAACGAACCGTAAGCTTGCATTACTTGGCCGAAGTATGGTGAATGTAGTAGCGGTTGCTTCAGAACTCGGGTATTTGACTATCCCTGAAGGAATGTTAATTGATAAAAATGAAGTTAGAGGAATGGATCCGGAGAAGGTTGTTATTCTTTGCACGGGAAGTCAAGGAGAACCTATGGCGGCTCTGTCACGTCTATCCAGTTCAAACTTCCGTGAGGTAGAAGTCCACCCTGATGATACGGTTATTTTTGCTTCATCGCCAATTCCTGGAAATGAAAAAAGTGTATCACGTATTATTGATAATTTATATCTTTTGGGAGCCAAGGTGATCTATGGATCGGGGACTGTAACGGGTATGCATGTTTCAGGACATGCCTGTCAGGAAGAATTGAAATTAATGCTAACCTTAATGAAGCCGAAGTATTTCATTCCCATTCATGGTGAGTTTAGAATGCTTTATCAGCATCGTTTATTAGCAGAATCCGTAGGTGTGGAAAGAGAAAATATTTTCGTTATTAACAATGGTGATGTTGTCGATATTAACAACCGCGTTGCCCGCCAAACACGAAAAGTCCAATCGGGGAACATTTTCGTAGATGGATTGGGCATTGGTGATGTTGGAAACATCGTGTTACGTGACCGTAAATTGCTTTCTGAGGAGGGCATGCTCGTTATTGTTTTAACGCTAAGTAAAACAGATGGACAGCTAATTTCCGATCCGGATACAATTTCACGCGGATTCGTCTATAGGAATGATTCACAAGCACTATTGAATGAAGTGAATCAGTTAGTCATTACGACCATTAACAACTCGCGAGGCGAAAGTGGAAACCAACGAATTAATCTCAGACAACACATAAAAAAATCGGTTGAAACACTTTTATATACGCGGACAAAAAGAAGGCCGATGATTCTTCCAGTCATTATTGAAATTTAACTTGATTTAGCAGAATTCAACCACTTCTACTGAATAACCAACATCCTGTTGACCCAAGTCTCCGGCGTTGTGGCCCATTAAAAGAGCGAACCCCTTGAAAGTATAGGGAGTTCGCTCTTTTTAGCTCAAGTAGTTGGAGTCTCCATCTGAATAGTTTCCCCAAGTTTCAAAACAGTTAACTTCTTGCCATCTAACTTTCTTTTCTCCCATTCAGCTTGTAATCTATCAAGTGCTTCTTTAGGTGTATCGTCGGCTAACCTATAAGCGCCGTAATGCATCGGAATCATCACTTTCGACTGTGTATTGATGAAGGCTTTGACAGCATCTTCAGGGTTTACGTGTTGAGCAGCCATGAACCATTCCGGCTCATATGCGCCAATCGGCATCAAGCAATAATCAATGGCATACTTTTCTCCGATAGTGTGAAAGCCTTCGAAATAGCCGCTGTCTCCTACGAAATAGAGTGTTTGATTTGGATTTTGGATAATCCATCCCCCCCAATGAGAGTGATTTGTATCCGTCGGCGTTCTTTTTGACCAGTGCTGAGCTGGAACAAAGGAAATCGTTAATCCGCTTATTTGTTGCTCATCCCACCAGTTAAATTCCACAGTTTTGTTGAATCCTTTTCTTTTAAACCAGTTACCAAGTCCAATTGGCACAAAAAAAGTTGGATCACCTTTTAGTTTTTTAATAGAACCATAGCTCAGGTGATCGTAATGGCTATGTGAAATTAGGACCATATCGATTGGCGGTAATTCCTTAATTGGCAGTCCTGGTGGTGTCAGCCGTTTATCTGTGCCAAGACGATTTGCCCAAACTGGATCTGTTAGGATGTTTAGTCCATTTAGTTGGATTAAAAATGTGGAATGGCCAATCCAAGTGATTGTTGGAATCGTCCGGTTTGATTGCAAGAACGCTGTTTCCGTTTTATCTACTAGTGGCACTTGGAATGATAAATCTTTCAGTTTGCCTTTTCTTTCTTTGCGCCACTGTAGTAAATCTTTAAACGTGGCAAGTGATGCATTCCTATCCGTATTTTCATAGCGTGTTTTTTTCATAAATAGACACCTCAAATGATTTTAAGTTCCCCTTAATGATAGGACAATGGGTTTAGGACTATGCCTAGTATACATGACAATCATACACTTGAATTACGAAAAGGTCTGTTGGCGTTACCCAGTGCCATGACTGTTATCTTAGTAGGAGGTTTAGTTTACCGGGTGTATTGTCTGAATGACGAAAAACCAACCCCATATCTCGGATTGGTCGTTGTATTATCATCCGTTTTCCGTCGGAAGTACCGTATATCTGTGATTAGTAGTATAGTCGTTAGAGATAGAATATATACTTGGGTAAAAAAAGATACTAGGCATCCAAAAAGTCATGCTAATGGTAGTTGGAGGGAAAAAAATGAAAGCAACAATCGCTGTGTTGGGTGATACAGCCATTTCTAAAGTGAATCAATTACATACGAGTAAAAGTAGATACCTAACATTGACAATGATGGCTGGGGTTTTCGTTGGATTTGGAATCATACTTATTTTTACGATTGGTGGTTTGCTAGGACCAACTGATTTTGCAGGAACGAAAATTATTATGGGCGTTACATTTGGGATTGCGTTAAGTTTAGTGTTAATGGCAGGGGCAGACCTTTTCACAAGTAATAATATGATCATGACGATTGGTATATTGACGAAGAAAACGACTTGGTATGAAACCATACAAATTTGGACATTCAGCTATGTTGGAAACTTTGCAGGCTCTATTCTCGTTGCGGCACTTTTTGTCTATTCGGGACTGGCCATAGGTGGGACGGCGGACTATATCAATTCAGCGGCAAGCGCCAAGATGAATACGCCATTTGTAGAGTTGCTTATGCGTGGAATTCTGTGTAATATACTCGTTTGTCTGGCTGTTTGGTGCGCATTTAAACTTAAGGATGAAACAGCAAAATTGATTATGATTTTTTGGTGCTTATTTGCTTTTATCACTTCGGGGTTTGAACATAGTATCGCAAATATGACCTTGCTTTCCCTCTCGTTGATGATCCCTCACCCGGACACTGTTTCATTGGCCGGGATGACGGCAAACTTAGTACCAGTAACAATTGGCAATATAATTGGTGGAGCTGTGTTCGTTGGGGCGGCATACTGGTTCGCGAATTCTGAAAAGAATTAGGGAACTTTTCATCGATAACGAGAGGAATACTTTTTAAAGATTGAGTGTATTCGAGTAGTCGATGTCCTAGTATTTATCCCGCATTAACGGGCTGTAAGAACCCCCCCCTGATTGTAGATTAACTTTATCTGGATAATTACTAAAAAAACGAATTGAATAATCCCTCATTTTAAACGACATAAAAATGTCTTTAGCAAAAGTGTTTTTCACTAAATCACTTGCGAAAAAAGAGAAAAGCTTCTATTGTAGGTAGGGAAACAAAAAGATGACTAAATCAGTTCCTACACTATCAAATAGGCGTACACATTAACTGTACTATCATGTGAAACGTACCACTTGCAAACAACAATAACGGAAAAGATTTCTGAGGTTATCAAAGGAGATATTTAAATGATTTTAGGAAAAAATACTATCATCCGAAAAGAGTTATTTAAAGCAATTGAAGGGTTAACGGATGAACAATTCAATAAAATACCTTCAAATGGCGGATGGTCTCCGAAACAAATATTTGAACACCTTGTACGTATGGAGACAGTCATTGCGACAAATATAGCCAAAGAACTAACAAATCCTGATAGCCCGAAATCGATGAAGAAACCAATTGCACTTTCTACGATTCGTTTCATAAAAGTGGAAGCTCCAGGCTATACTGCACCAACGAAAGAGTACAAATCAAAAATAGAGATGAAAAATGCACTATATGATTCGCGCCTCTTTTTATTAGATGTATATGAATCAAGTACAAAGGACGTACTTCGTGAAAAATCATTCAAACACCCAATTTTTGGGCAAGTGCCACTGATTCAGTGGTTTCCTTTTGTTGGATTGCATGAAAAACGCCACTTAAAACAATTGAAGAAAACGATTGTAATGGACTATAAATTATAACAATCTAATTGAGTACGATGACTTTTGATAAGGTAATAGATTAACCTTATAATACAACTATATAATTTTCAGCGAAGGCGTCTACTGGGGTAGCTGAAGCAATAAGACTGAGAGTGATTTTCTGTCTGGCTTATTGTGGGAGGTATCCCCTAGCGCAGAGCGTTGTTGGTAGGATTCTTTATTACAACATATATAATAGGTAGCAGCACTTCTGTTGATTACCCAGTTTTTTGCATAAAATACTGGTGAGTCGGGTTTGATGACCTACATTTTCACTGCACTATTTTCGGACGGCTTCCTACACTATTCAAGTGGAAAATGCAGTTGCTTTGAAAGAAATGAGTAGATGACTTTCTACAGAGAGTGTAAGTGCCCGAAGATACAATTTCGGGCACTCTAGCACTTTGTACAATGTGTTCCTTGCTTACTTTTAGTAAAGATTATGCATCAAATTCATGTGATGTCTTATAGAAAGCATCAGCCGCCAAAATTGCATCTTTGGCGGCTTATTTCCAGTTAAGAAGACACCTATTCTTTCGACAAAAAAAGTTTCAGCACTACGAGTACTTATGCATTTAGAGCGCGATGGATGAAGGACCACCATACGATTACCGAAAAAACTGTGTAGGGATGCGACAAGGTCGTATCCCTACACAGCCAGACATCCCGGTAACTGTATAGAAGTCATTCAATCCGGAGCACTCGAAAATGCAACTATACAAGTAGCGTCTAGTAGGAAATTATGATATTCACTGGTTACTTTTGGTTAATCAACAGATGTGAGCTAGTAGCCATTTATAAAGACGAGATTTTGCTTTACAATCTCTTGTCTTTATAAATGGCTCTTTTTAGTTGGATTGATTCTATTTCCATCAGGGGCATTTTTACTGTGGGGCTGCTCTTAATTCGAAAAAACACTATTAGTTTGACTTTTACGAATCATCAAACTAGGATGGGGCTAGTAAGTAGTGATGTGGAACTGCGAAGTCCCATGAAGAGATGAAGCAAGAAATAAAGCGTATACTTAGGGAATAAATAGGGTAGTAAAGAAATAGATAGGTTTGTTGAATAAATAGAGAGTGGAGGTAATAGGAAATGAAACATCATTTAATGTATATAAACGGTGAATGGCTTGGGGGAGATCTAGAAAAATTAAATGTTATCAATCCAGCTAATGGTCAAATCGTAGGTAGTGTGCCAATTGGTGGGGAAGAAGAAGCACACGTGGCTATTGACGCTGCTTATGATGCATTTCAAACGTGGTCACAAACGACAGCTTATGAGCGTGCGAACTATTTGAAAAGGCTCTATGAACTGATGATAGAACATCGTGATGATTTGGCTCAAACGATGACGATGGAAATGGGCAAACCAATTAATGAATCCATAGGAGAAGTGACAAGCGCCGCTGCTTTTCTAGAATGGTTTGCTGAGGAAGGCAAGCGCGTTTACGGTGAAATCTTGCCAACACATACGACGAGCAAACGTTTGCAAGTGTGGAAAAAACCAGTTGGCGTTGTAGCCGCTATCACTCCTTGGAATTTCCCAGCCGCTATGTTAGCGAGGAAAATGGGGCCGGCTTTAGCAGCGGGGTGTACCATTGTTATTAAACCTTCAAGTGAAAGTCCGCTGACAGCCATTAAAATGATAGAGTTATGTGAAAAGGCTGGGTTCCCTAAAGGTGTCATTAACTTGGTAACTGGATCTTCAAGCAAAATAGGGAAAGCAATCATGGAAAATGAAAAAATTCGAAAAGTTACCTTTACTGGATCTACCGAAGTCGGTAAAATTTTAATCGAACAAAGTGCTCATCAGGTAAAACGATTATCACTCGAACTCGGTGGTCATGCGCCTTTGATTGTATTAAATGACGCCAATGTAGATCTAGCAGTGAAAGGTACTATTGCGTCAGCATTCAGGAATGCTGGACAAACATGCGTTTGTGCTAATCGTATTTATGTACAGTCAGGTATTCATGACGAGTTTGTAGAAAAGTTTTCTGAAGCAGTTAGCCAGTTGAAAGTAGGAAATGGTACAGATGTAAATGTAGATATTGGACCATTAGTAAATCGCGCAAGTCTTGAGAAGGTGTCGCATCATGTTGAGGATGCACTGTCTAAAGGCGCTTCCCTTATGACAGGAGGCAAGCTAATTACAAAAGATGGGGGGACTTTCTATGCCCCTACAGTCCTTAGTAACGCGGATCCGTCCATGGTTATTATGAAAGAAGAAACATTTGGACCTGTGGCTCCTATTCAGAAAGTGGAAACAATAGAAGAAGCAATCGTATTAGCAAATGATACACCATATGGTTTGGCTGCTTATGTATTTACGGATAGCATTGCTATAGGGACACGTTTAATCGAACAACTTAACTTTGGTATTGTGGGTTGGAATGATGGAACACCTTCTGCAGTACAAGCTCCCTTCGGTGGGATGAAAGAAAGTGGGGTTGGACGTGAAGGTGGACGTGAAGGGATTGAAGCCTTCTTAGAGTCGCAGTATGTTTCAATTGCGATTAGTTAACTGAAATAATAGTGGGGTGTTTTCACTGCCATGCGATGAAGTGATATCTTTTGGTTGATAAATGACTAACAAACAATTCATCAGAATAAATCGGTGCCAAGCACCAACGCAATTTTAAATTGTGTTGGTGCTTGGCATTTTTTTGATTCTTTTACTCCCCGTTTTCATACAATGTCGTGAGGAGGGAATCCGTTTGTCGGCATGGATTTGGAGCTTGTTAATTTTTCAATTTCTACTTGCTGGTGTCACTTATCAGTTTTTATACAGGCGAAGAAAGTTGATAGATTTTCATCTGGGCATGAATATCGCCATGGTAGCGGGCGGAGGACTGGCTCTTGGAACGGGCGTCCTCTTGATTTATGAATTCCCGGTCTATTATATGGAAGTGACCGTAGTAGCTGCTTTGACAGGGATGCTGGTGGGAAGTTTGTTCGGAGGAATTTTTGACAATCAAACGTTGCTCACCGGATATATTAGCGGGCTTATGACGGGAATGATGGCACCAATGATTGGAGCTGCCGCATCATACAGTATTCCGTTTGCCATAATGATGGAATTATTCGTCTTGTGTTCATTTATGATGTTGTTTAAAGCGACAAAGTCTTCTCGAAAAATATAAGGAGAGGCATGCGATGATCTTATTTGGATTATTTTTGCTCGTGTTAAGTAGTTTGTTGGGCGTTTATATGTATGCATTATTCCATAAGTTACGTTTTAGAATCAGCGACCGTCTCAGCTTTACAGTTACCTTAGCCGCGGGGCAGATTACCAGTTTTGTCATCGCAATCACATTATATTTGGTTTTTCCGATGGATTTTACTGTTATCTGTACGGTTAACCTATGGATTGGTATTGTAATAGGCACTCAATTCAGTTCGGTGGCAAAGAAACAATCGGTTCTTGCCGGTTTTTTTAATGGAGGAGTAGCAGCAATCATGGGAACGATGTTAGGTGCTATCTCTTTCGATCCCACCCTTTGCGGTTTGCCTGCATCGACCCTAACATTACAAAACACGGGTATTGCGGTTGGGATCTTCGGATTGTTGTTGCTTTGTGCCACGACATTGTTAGTGAGATTTTCGTTGATGAAAAAGTGAAGGGCGCTAGGTAATAAAATGGGTTTAAACTATTTTATAACCGAGTAAAAAGTTATGCCGGGATCATTCTAGAACCCGGTTTTTTTGTGCTTTTATAGTCAATAAATAATTCTCCATTACTACTTTTTTATCTCGCATTAACGGGCAGTAAGACCCCCACTTCAAGTCTTCAAGGACACGAGAAGAATAAGTGGGGGATGAATAACCCGTTAAAGCCCGAATGGTTAAACTATCCATCAGTGAGGGGGAGAAAACCCCCTCTGATTGAAGATGAAATTTATTATCGGAAAAATTTATGCCGGGATTATTCTAGAACCCGGTTTTTTGTGCTTTTATAGTCAATAAATAGTTCGCCATTACTACTTTTTTATCGTTCTCCAGAACTTCAAATCCTTTCAGTGGTGAAATCCCCCCTAAAATGAAAATTCACGTCTGGGCATCTACATTACTGAGAATAGGAATTAAATCGATGAAATATGATCGAATTAGTACTTTATGCATGCTTTGTTTCTATTTACACAAGTTACAAATACCTATTTATTCCTATCTGTATAATTGGAAATTGGCATTATTTTATCATACCTAGTCATATCTATGTATTTATTCATTATGATGCAAAAAAATGGTAATCTATCTTCAATTCAAGTCATCAAGAAAACGCAATGATACCAAGGGCATAGCATACTCATTTGTCGAAGTGCTAATTATTTCCATAGAACTTTTCTACTGGAATAAATAGGGTTAGAGTAGATAAAAACTATCAATTGGTAAAGTTCTGTCAATATTCGACAAAAAGAGATTTAGTATCCGTGTATGTTTAGTAGTATCAACTAGATTTTCACAAGCGACACCGTCGGGTACCTACACTAACTTTTAGGAAGGGGGCAAGGGGTGTTTTTTATTGATTTAAAAAATGCAGTTCAATTGTTCTAAAAATCGGAGGGAGGAATGAATTTGAAGAAGCGTAGTCGAATAAGAGTGTTCAGCATTATTGCATCGTTACTCATGGTGTTTTCCCTGGTCACACCTGGAGTTGCGAACGCAGAGCCGAATCAAAAACTCCACGAATCTTTAAATAACTCTAATGTAATTTCAAAGGACAAAGTAAGTGATCGCTTGCTGGAAAGCTTCGGAAAAGCTGACACCGTCACTTTTTTGATAAAATTTAAAGAAAAAACGGATACGGAAAAAGTAGCGAGTGAAGCAAAGCAACATGCAATTAATGCAAATTTATCGGCACAAAAAGCGGAACTTATGCAACGATCGGCTGTCGTATCCGAGCTGAAAACAACATCTATCGAAACACAACAAAATGTTAAACAGTATCTTGAACAGCAAGTTAAAGCAGGAAACGCTAAAGACATCACCTCTTACTTTATCGTAAACGGTATGGCTGTTACGGCCACGAAGGAAGTCGCGCAAAAGGTAGCGACATTCGCAGAGGTTGAAAAAGTGCTACCCAATGAAACGCGCGAACTTTTTGCAACAAAAACTGAAAATGCAGTTGCTCCTGAATCTAAAATTGCAAATGTAGAATGGAACGTTGAGCGTGTCAATGCACCGCAAGTTTGGGACATGGGCATTGACGGTTCCGGTACGGTTGTTGCGAGCATCGATACAGGTGTTCAATGGAACCATCCCGCATTGAAAGAACAATATCGAGGGTATAATGCGGCATCAGGTGATGTGAACCATGACTTCAATTGGTTTGACGCAACTGTAGGACAAGCTACACCATATGATGATGTCGGTCATGGAACACATGTTACTGGCACAATGGTCGGTAGCGAACCGAATGGATCTAACCAAATCGGTGTTGCTCCAGGTGCTAAGTGGATCGCTGTTAAAGCATTCACTACGGCTGGTGGGTCAGATAGAGATTTACTGGCTGCAGCTCAATGGATTTTGGCACCGACAGACGCCAACGGTAATGTACGCGTCGATCTAGCGCCAGATGTCGTGAATAATTCATGGGGGGGTGGTCCAGGACTTGATGAATGGTATCGTGATGTTGTCAAAAACTGGCGAGCAGCAGAAATCTTCCCAGAGTTTTCTGCAGGAAACACGACGCTATCTAATCCAGGCGGACCCGGATCAGTTGCAGCTCCATCGAATTACCCTGAATCTTTTGCAACTGGCGCAACGGACATTAATAACAAAGTAGGCAGCTTTTCTCTACGTGGTCCTTCTCCATATGCAGAAATTAAACCCGACATTTCTGCACCGGGTGTGAATATTCGTTCATCCGTTCCAGGCAGCGGTTATGAAGGCGGCTGGAATGGAACATCAATGGCAGGACCGGCTGTATCGGGCGTGGCAGCACTCCTTCGCCAAGTAAACGCCAACTTAACAGTCGATGAAATGGAACAGATTTTACTTGATACAGCGACACCGTTGACTGACGCAGTATATCCACAGTCTCCGAACCACGGCTATGGATATGGACTTGTCGATGCTTACGAAGCTGTTTCATCAATCGCTAGTGGCCTTGGGAAAATTGAAGGTCAAGTTTCAAAACAAGGTGACGATCATGAAGCACCAACATACAAGCATGATGCGCCTGCAGAAACATATGCAGGAATGGATTTAGATTTGAGAGTTCAAGCGACAGATAATATTAGTATCGCGTCTGTCACATTGAACTATAAGGACGCAGCTAACAAGTGGCAAGCGGTGGAAGCTAGCCGTAAGTCGGGTAATTACCAGTCAGGTGAATTTGGAGCAACGATTGCGGGCGAAAGTATCGCAGGCAATACATTCACTTACAAATGGACAATCAATGACTTTGGGAATAATGAAGTGACAAGTGAAGAATACACGATTCAAGTGAAGCCGGGCATCACAATCGGCTTCTCAGAAGACTTTGAAACAACGCCGATTGGTTGGACTTCATTTGGCGAGAAGAACAGCTGGGAGTGGGGCGTACCAACATCTGGCCCAAATAGCGCCTCTTCAGGTGAAAAAGTATATGCGACAAATCTTGCAGGCACATATGAAACCAATATGAACGCAACACTTGTCATGCCTCCAGTTGACTTGCCAGAAGGGGATTCCTTCTTGCAATTTAAACAATGGCATAACTTCGAGCAATCTTCGGCCGGCAGAGCATGGGATTACGGTCATGTATTCATTTCCACAGATCAGGTGGAATGGACCCAACTACTCATGGTTCAAGGTCAATCGGACGGTTGGATTGACGGTGAAGTTGACTTGTCGGAATATAGCGGTCAACGTGTTTACATCGGTTTCAATGCATTTTCCGACGCTAGCGTTGTAAAAGATGGCTGGTATATTGATGATGTAGCACTGACAACTACTTCAAAAACCGGCAAAATGCAAAAAGGAACTACACAAGATAGTAACGGAAGCAATGAGAAAAATAGCGGTAAAAATCTTGAAGCTATTAAAACCGAATCTGGTAAAGACCTCGGTATTATTAAAGAAAAAGAAAAAGATGCATTCAAAGAACCTATCGATCCGACAAAAATTCACCCGGTAGTTCCTAAGAAAGAACAACCGCCAGTCCAAGACGAAAAGGCAAACCCTACACTGCTTCCTTTAAGTGCACAAGTCAGTGTGCTTGAAACAGGGCGTTCGGTCTATTCGAACCCTGCTGATGGAAAATATTCACTGACGCATGGAGCAGGAACATTTACGGCGAAAGCAGAAGCATACGGATTCCAATCTGAAGAGCAATCCGTAACAATCGAAGCAGACAGTTCAACGAAAGTTAATTTCACGCTAAATGAAATTACACAATCCACGGTAAGCGGTACAATTACTGATCAGTCAACAGGTGAAGCAATTGGTGGAGCAACATTGCTGCTAATCGAAGATGCAAACATTACACCTGTCGAAACAGATGGAAATGGGAATTATTCCATCACCGCTTATGAAGGCGACTACACGTTGAAGGTGATTGCACGTGGCTACCATAGTCAAGAAGCGGCTATCACAATTGGCGACGGCACGACTGAAAAAGATTTCGCACTAGAACCATTTTACACATATCCAGGCGGCGAAATTGGGTATGACGACGGCACAGGCGAGAATGCGCGTGCATTCTACGATGCAGGTAATGGCTGGGGAGTGAAAATGTCTCTTCCAGAAGGTAAAGAATCCGGAATTGTCACAGACGGCGTACTCCGCTTCTGGGATACGGAATGGCCAGTTCCAGGAGGGACGGCTTTTGCAGTAGAAGTATGGGATGCAACGGGTGCTGACGGAACTCCTGGCAAGAAACTTGCAGGACCAATCGATGCACAGGCTCTGCGTAACGGAGAGTGGACAGTTGTAGATTTAACTGAGCACAACATAGTTGTCAGCGGTGACTTTTACATGGTTTACATCCAGAAAGATCCAAGTCCAAATTCACCTGGTCTCGCGACAGATGAAACTGGAACGAACGCGGGAAGAAGTTATCAATATGTATCGGGCGCGTGGTCAGCAGCACCTGCGGCGGAAGGGAATTACATGATTCGTGCACGTGTCAGCTATGAAGTCCATGCACCAATTATTACTTCACCTGCAGAGAACTTCACGACAAATGAATCAAGTATTACGATCGAAGGGACAGCATCACCGACGACAACAATCCAGCTGAAAAACAGCGGAGAAGATGCAGGTTCGGCAGTGGTTGGGGAAGACGGCAAATTCACAATCGAAACTGAGCTTGCAGAAGGAGTAAATGAGTTCAAGGCAGTTTCCACGCTTAATGGCAAAGTGACAGGCGAATCTGCTCCAGTTACAGTGACATTAGATACTGAAAACCCTGAACTGACAATCGATAACCCGAAAAACGGTGATAAATCGAATCGTGAAACGGTTATGGTTGAAGGGACGGTTTCTGATGCTAACCTTGATTGGGTAAAAGTAAACGGTCAAAATGCAGAAGTCATCAATGGAAACTATTCTAAGCGTATTTTACTTGATAACGGTGAAAACGAAATTACGGTTGTTGCAAGTGATAAAGCGAATAACCAAACTTCGAAGACGGTGGTAGTTACAGCTCAATATAATGCACCATCAATCGAAAATTTAACACCAACTAATGATGTCTACTTAACAACAGGCAAAAGTGTAAAAATAGAATTTGACAGTGCCCCAGGACTAAAAGCTAGTTTTGTAATCCACATGCCACTGACAAATGTAGGCAACGAAGTGACAAATGCCACCGAACTTCCATTTAGTGAGACATCACCAGGTCACTATGTAGGTTACTGGACAGTACCGTTTGGTGTCACTGCTGACGGAGCGCGTATTGAAGCAAAAGTTATTGACAACTTCAAAAACGAAGCGCGTAAAATGGCGGAAGGCAAGTTGTTTATAAACATGGAGAATGGAGAAAAAGTGGAAAATGGTGAGATTATTCAAGACATTGAAAGCATCGAGAAAAATAGCATGAGCAATTGATTTACGTATTAAAAATGGACATCGGCAGAATTTTGCCGGTGTTTTTTTGTTTTTGGGAATTGTCCCAGAAGGTATTCAAAGTATAGAAATGAAGGAACAGCAGAAGTACCTGAACATCTTCTTGAAGATTTAGAAGATGCATAAGTCGGATGTCCGACAGATTCTATTAAAGTGGGCGACCAAGCATTAAGTAAAGAGACTGTTTATGGAAAAGGCACACGGTATTATCGGATTGGTATGTCTATAAATATAACTGAGTTTTAGATTAACGTTATGTAAGTGTTATATGTTTAGTCGGAAACACATACCTTAAACTAGGGGGCTGTGAAATGACGGGTTTATACAATTCGGAAGTAGAAAAGTTAGCTCACTTTATGCAGAGGATTGAAGCAGGTGACAAAATTGAAGCCGATGATTGGATGCCTGAAGAATATAGGCTGACATTGATTAAATTGATTTCCATGCATGGAATGAGCGAAATAATGGGGGCTCTCCCAGAGAAAGAATGGGTACCGAAAGCCCCGTCCCTTTCTCGTAAGTTAGGCATTATGGCCAAGGTGCAAGACGAAATGGGTCACGGTCAACTGCTTCTTCGCGTAACTGAAGATTTACTTAAACCATATGGCAAGAATCGCGGAGATTTAATGCAGGACTTATTCAATGGAGACTTGAAATTTCATAATGTATTTCACATGAAAACAACTACATGGGCAGATGCTGGAATAATCGGTTGGCTCGTTGATGGGGCTGCAATTATTACACAAACAAATATGCTTGGGGCTTCTTATGGGCCTTACGGGAGAGCGTTACAGCGTATTTGCGCTGAAGAAGTGTTTCATGCACAGCATGGTGAATCTATTATTATGGCACTTGCGGAAGGTACAAATGATCAAAAATCGATGATTCAGGATTCAATCAATTATTGGTGGGAATCTCTGTTAATGTTCTTCGGACCTGCGAGTAAAGAAACAACAGGATCTTCGAAACAAGATTTGACTATTAAATATAAAATCCGGACAAAAACAAACGAAGAGTTCAGGCAAATCTTTTTTGATAAATATATCCCGCGTATTTTATCTCTTGGATTAACAATCCCAGATCCGACCATAAAATTCGATGCTGAAAGCAAATTATGGACGTACAAACAACCGGATTGGAATGAATTCAAGAAAATTATTAGAAATGAAGGACCTCGTTCTCAGGCACGCCTGAACCTGCGTCGTACATCCTATGAAAATAATACATGGGTGCGAGATGCTTTAAGTGCAGTCGTTAATTAATGGAAGGAGTCAGTAAAATGACTGGAGAAAAAACATTTTATCAAGAATATGAAGTGTTCAGTAAGCGGACACCGAGCTCGGCATTCCAACACCAATTCAGCTTACTGGCTCCAAATGAAGATATGGCACTTATTTTGGCACAGGAAAATTTCATGCGCCGTGAGCCAGTTGCAGACATTTGGATTATAAATCGAAAGAATGTTAGGAAAATGAATGCCGAAGAGAAGATGACGCTCACCAGGCTTGACAATAAAGAGTACAGGACGACAAAAGGCTATGGTTACTTAAAGAAAAAATGGCGTCAATATGAACAGCAAGTGCTTGATGAAAAAGAAATTTTGTCATGGGGAGGGGAGAGGAAATGAGCATAACAGACAATGGCATGAGCGCGGAATATAAAGAAGCAATCACTAGTTTGTTGTTCCAATTAGCAGATGATGATTTTCTGTACGCATTCCGCGGCTCGGAATGGCTCGGACTCGCTCCCCACATTGAAGAAGACGTTGCTTCCTCATCCATTAGCCAAGACAGTATGGGGCATGCGGCGATGTACTACCAATTGCTTGAAGAGCTTGGAGCTGGAAAAGCGGATGACTTGGCCCATTTACGCCCGGCAGATGAAAGAAAGAACAGCATTTTGACGGAACGGGTGAACGGCGAAGGTTATTATATGGAAACACCCAATTATGACTGGGCCTATCAAGTCGTAAGGAGTTATTTTTATATACAAGCGAAAAAGGTAAAAATGGATTCGTTATGTGAAAGCTCATACAAACCTATTGCTGAAGTGGCGATAAAAGTGAAAATGGAACTTTATTATCACAAGTTGCACTGGGAAACGTGGTTTAAGCAGTTAATGAATTCTACAGATGTGGCAAAAAAGAAAATGAATGATGCAATTACGCTTGTTTTGAATGATTTTGGAGATGTATTTTCTTTTGGAAATCAGAAACAAAAGATTGAAAGCAGTAACTTAATAGACAGTGAGGAAGAAATGAAGAAACAATGGCAAGCTATCATCAATCCAGTGTTCGAAACCCTCCAAATGGAAGTACCGTTGATCCCGAATCATCCCGTGATGAACGGACGAAACGGTGAGCACACAAAAGACTTGGATGAAGCACTCGGCACGCTTTCCGAAGTTTACAAACTTGACCCGGCAGCTGTCTGGTAAACGGTACCAGGAAAGAGGTGAATAATATGACTGCTTCTGTAGATGTTTCAACTGAGCGTATTTTTGAAGTACTTATGAATGTGAAAGATCCGGAAATTGATTCGGTGAGTATTATTGATCTTGGAATGGTGGGCGAAGTTACAACCGAAGGAAATAACGTCAAAATCACACTTCTACCGACTTTTTTGGGATGTCCTGCACTCAAATTTATTAAAACGAATACAGTAAATGCTGTGAAAAAACTACCGGAAGTTGAAACGATTGAAGTAGAATTCGTCTTTCATCCGCCATGGACATCAGACCGTATAACGGAACAAGGTCATGTGAATCTGAAAAAATTTGGGATTGCTCCACCGCCCCGCTATTTTGAGGAAGATGGATCATGGCATGTGGATTGTGCCTATTGCGGATCTGGCTATGTATCAATGGAAAATATTTTTGGACCGACGGCCTGCAGAAGTATTTTGTATTGCAAAAGCTGTAAAAACGTATTTGAGGCAATGAAACCCGTGTCTACATTAATGTAAAGTGAGGAGAAGAAAAAATGGCTAAACTAATTGCTTTGTACAAACACCCAGAAAACAAAGAGGCTTTTGATGATCATTATTTCAATGTACATTCACCGCTAACAGCAAAAATCCCAGGTCTCCGTGAAATGAAGGTAACAAAAATATCAGGATCTCCAATGGGAGGTGAAGGGAAATATTACCTCACATGTGAGATGAAGTATGACAATCTAGAAGCGTTACAGGCAGGTTTGCGCACAGCTGAAGGAAAGGCATCAGGCAAAGATTTGATGGGGTTTGCGGGTGATCTTGTTACATTAATGATTGGTGAGGATGCCTAGTGTATAGTTTTGAATTCATTGAAACGACAGTAAAGGGAAACATCGCGGTGATTGAACTGAATCGTCCTCGCCAGTTAAATTCGTTGAATCGGAAAATGGTTTGTGAAATCGTTACTGCAATGGAAATGTTTGATCGAGAAGAAGAAGTTCGCATTATCGTCCTTACTGGAAAAGGCCGTTCATTTTCAGCTGGGGCTGATATTGATGAAATGACTGGAGATGACCCAGTCAGCCTTGAACTCTTGAACCAATTTGCTGATTGGGACCGTTTTACACTTATTAAAAAGCCAATCATTGGTGCAGTAAAAGGCTTTGTTTTAGGAGGGGGATTTGAGCTTGCATTGTGCTGTGATATTTTAATTGCAGCAAGCGGTACAGAATTTTCATTCCCGGAAGCAGGCCTCGGCGTCATGCCGGGTGCAGGAGGGACACAGCGGTTGACGAAACTTGTCGGACGTACGAAAGCGCTCGAATGGCTTTGGACAGGAGAGCGTATTTCCGCGGTAACAGCACTCAAACATGGAGTCATTAACAAAGTTGTTGCTCCTGAACTATTAATGGAAGAAACTCTGAAGTTTGCAAATCGACTAGCCAAACAACCACCGCTCTCACTGCGCCTTATTAAAGATTCGGTTAATAAAGCAGTGGATTATCCCTTGTATGAAGGAATGCAGTATGAACGGAAAAATTTCTACCTTCTTTTCGCATCACTGGACCAAAAAGAAGGTATGAGCGCATTTGTTGAGAAAAGAAGGCCGGATTATCAAGGAAAGTAAGGAGTGTGCTAAATGTTTGAGACAATTCGTTACGATGTCAAAGATGGAATTGCGTGGCTCATCTTAAATAGACCTGACAAACTGAATGCTTTTATCTCGCAGATGAATCGTGAAGTAAAAGATGCAATCAAAGCGGCATCATACGATGAACAAGTGCGCTGTGTTGTCATTACAGGTGAAGGACGGGCATTTTGTTCTGGACAAGATTTATCAGAAATTGATGAATTTATGGATCATGGTCAAGTGTTAAGAGATCATTATGGACCGATGATCCAGCAAATCAGAAAATGTGAAAAACCGATCATTGCAGCAGTAAATGGTGTAGCAGCAGGGGCGGGGTTTAGCCTTGCGCTTGCTTGTGACTTTAGACTAATGTCTGAGCGTGCCAGTTTATTAAATGCATTCATCCATGTGGGGCTTATTCCGGATTCAGGTAATCTTTATTATTTAACACAATTAGTCGGACAATCTAAAGCTGCAGAATTAGCCATTTTAGGAGAAAAAGTGCCAGCTACAGAGGCGGTTGCAATGGGTCTTGCAAACCGACTGATTCCATCAGAAACATGGGAAGAGGATGTATCTGCATTTGCAACACGACTTGCCGCTTTACCAACAAAAGCAATCGGATTAATCAAAGGCTCATTGATGACGATATCAGAACTTTCTTTTGAAGAATATCTTGAACATGAAGCCCAAGGACAGCGAATAGCTGGTTTAACAAAAGATCATCGCGAAGGCATCAATGCATTTATGAAAAAAAGAAAACCTGTTTTTACAGGCCAATAGGGGGAAGTAAACCATATGACAAAAACCCATGAAATCGAAATCGAACAAGAAACGATGAAGCGTGATTTCTACAAACTTTTTATCAACGGTGAACAAGTCGAAAGTAGCAGTGGCGAGCGCACAAAGATTTATAATCCGGCGACGGGTGAACTACTTGCTGAAGTAGCGAAAGCAACGAAAGAAGACGCTGAAAAAGCTGTTCAAGCTGCCAGGGATTCATTTGATAATGGCAAATGGAAAATAACTCCTGCAGGACGGCGTGCACGTGTACTAAACAAAATTGCAGCAATTATGGGCTCCCGCTTTAATGAGCTGGTAGAACTAGAAATTTTGAATACGGGTAAATCACTTGCAGCTGCTAAAGGGCAGATTTCACAAGCCATTGAAGACTTTGAATTTTATGCGGGCGCTATTGTTGGACATGGGGGTTCTGTGAATAATGTACCTGGTCAATTCCATAATTACACAGAAAAAGAACCACTTGGTGTATGCGCGCAAATTATTCCGTGGAACTATCCACTTATGATGGCTGCTTGGAAGATTGCTCCAGCTATTGCAGCAGGGTGCTCCGTCGTTATTAAGCCAGCGTCTCTCACGCCACTTACAGCTATTATTCTTGGAGAAATTTGCTACGAAGCAGGGGTTCCAGCAGGCGTCGTTAACATTTTGCCAGGATCTGGATCTGAAATCGGTAATTACTTGGTAGAACATGAACTAGTGAATAAAGTTGCATTCACGGGTTCTACACCAATTGGAAAAGACATTATGGCAAAAGCAGCAGGAACAGTAAAACGCGTAACACTAGAACTTGGTGGAAAATCCCCAAGCCTTGTTTTTGAAGATGCAGATATTGAAGCAGCCGTTGATGGTTCACTCTACGGAGCTTTCAATAACACAGGTCAATCGTGTGATGCGCGTACACGCATCTATATTCATGAAAATGTGTACGATGAGTTCGTTGAGAAATTTATTGCTAAAACAGAAAAACTTGTAATTGGGGATCCATTTGATAAAGGAACACATATGGGCGCAGTTATTGATCAGTGCCAGTTGGACACATTGAAAATGTATGTTCAATCTGCAATTGATGAAGGTGCTGAAATCCTTACTGGTGGTAAAGAATTAAAACCAGAAGGCTTTGAAAACGGATTTTGGTATGCGCCGACAATAATCGGAAACGTAACACAAGACATGAAAGTTGTTCGTGAAGAAATCTTTGGACCAGTTGTCGTCGTATCGAAGTTTAAAAACGAAAAAGAGGCAATTGCATTAGCAAATGACTCAGATTTTGGGCTAGCTTCTTCTATTTGGTCAACAAATACTGCAACTACAACACGTGTTGCGAACCAAATTCAAGCGGGAATCGTTATGATCAACACGCCATTCTCTGCATTCCCAGGTACACCATTCGGTGGCTATAAACAATCCGGATTTGGCCGTGAGCTAGCAATCGGATCGCTTGATCTTTACACTGAAACAAAAAGCATTATGTCGTACTTTGGCAGTCGTCCAGTAAATCCATTTGGACTATAAAGAAAAGCGAAAGGCGCCCGCAAGACGCGACAGGCATAAGACGATCTAGTGACGTGGCGCTCTTTGCCACATAGCTGGATTGCTTATGACCAAGGGGGTGGCGCGTGGAGCTAGACACTGCTCCAAATTGAAAAACTAATGTTTTCTTATCTTTTTAAAAACGACGGACAGGGATGTATGATCTCCTGTCCGTATTCTTTCATCATAAAAAGGAGGATCACTTATGATTAATCGAATAGTTGTTGTCGGTTCCGGTGTGATGGGCAGAGGAATAGCCTATGTCGGAGCGATTGGCGGATATAAAGTTACAATTGTCGACATCAATGGATCCGCATTGGAAAATGCGAAACAAGAAATTGATAGTATCTTTGAAAAAGGTCTCGCACGCGGAAAGATATCAGCAAATCAGGCTGAACAAGCGCATAGTAATTTAAATTATGAAAGTGACTTGGCAAAAGCCGCAGAGAATGCGGATTTAATCATTGAAGCTGTTCCTGAAAAGGCTGCCATTAAAAAGCAAGTATTTGAAACGATTGAAGAATATGCACCAGCACATTGTTATTTTGCAACGAATACATCGACGATGAGTCCGACAGAAATTGCTTCTTTCGGTAAACGCCCAGAAAAAACAATCGCCATGCACTTTTTCAATCCCGTACATAAAATGACTCTTGTTGAAATTGTCCGGGGCTTGGAAACGAGTGATGAAACGGTAGAGACGATTAAACAAGTTGCTGTCAATATGGGAAAAGAAACGGTTGTTATTAATGAATTTCCTGGGTTTGTAACAAGCCGGATTAGTGCGCTTGTCGGCAATGAAGCATTTTATATGCTGCAAGAGGGACTTGGAACAGCAGAAGAAATTGATAAAGCAATTAAGCTTGGCTTAAATTACCCTATGGGTCCATTCGAGCTCGTGGATTTAGTGGGTCTTGACACACGTTTGAACAACTTGAACTATTTATATGACAAGCTTGGAGAAAAGTACCGTCCAGCGCCTCTCCTAGAACAATACGTAAAAGCGGGGCGTCTTGGACGGAAAAGCGGAAAAGGTGTCTACGATTATACACATGGAGAAGAGTTGATTACGAAATGAGAGAAGTAGTCATAGTAGACGCTGTTCGTACACCTATTGGCAGGTACAATGGCGCGTTAAAAGACGTACGTCCAGATGATTTAGGTGCAATCGTCATTAAGGCACTTATTGATCGAAATCCAAATCTTCCCGCAGAGCAGATCGAAGAGGTCGTTCTCGGAAACGCCAATCAGGCTGGAGAAGATAACCGCAATGTTGCACGTATGGCAGGTTTGTTGGCGGGTCTTCCAGTCGAGGTGGGGGGCACGACGATTAACCGTCTTTGTGGTTCAGGCATAGACGCTGTCATTTACGCTGCAAGAGCAATTGCAGTTGGGGATGGTGATATTTACATTGCAGGCGGAACGGAAAGTATGACGCGTGCCCCGCTTGTTATGGCAAAGCCGGATAAGGCAAATCCACGAGGTAATATGGAACTACAAGATACAACAATTGGCTGGCGCTTTACAAATGAAAAACTGCAAGAAATGTACGGAACGGATTCGATGCCGCGTACCGCTGAAAACGTCGCGCAGCGTTACACGATAACGCGAGAAAATCAGGATTTGTTTGCATATGAAAGCCAACAACGTGCAAAGGCAGCAATAGAAGCTAACAGATTTTCCAAAGAAATTGTTCCGGTTGTTTATACGGATAGAAAAGGCAATGAAATCACTGTAGATCAAGATGAACATCCGCGGCCGGACATTACGCTTGAGAAACTGGCACAATTAAAACCATTATTTGAGGGCGGTACAGTTACAGCAGGCAACGCATCAGGTGTTAATGATGGCGCGTGTGCATTGCTTCTTATGAGTGCCGAAAAGGCGAAGGAACTAAATCTTAAACCTTTAGCAAAATATGTTGCGGGGGCAACGGCGGGACTTGAACCGGCTGTCATGGGGCTTGGTCCGATTATTGCTTCAAAAAAAGCGCTAGTACGTGCGGGATTGACGATGAATGATATAGGACTCGTCGAAGTGAATGAAGCCTTCGCTTCCCAATCACTCGAGTGCATTAGACAGTTAGAGTTGGACGCTGAAAAAGTAAACGTCAATGGTGGAGCAATCGCTTTTGGACACCCTTTAGGCGCGAGCGGTGCCCGAATTTTAACGACACTCTTATATGAAATGAAAAGACGGAATGTTCAATATGGACTCGCAACAATGTGTATCGGGGTAGGCCAAGGAATTGCGGCAATTATTGAGAATGTCTCGGAATAATAAAAGAACTGTCGAATCGTGATACATCGATAAGGAACGAAAAAAGAAAGAGTGAATATCATGGCAAATACACAATCAATGATTTTTACAATCTACGGTGATTATATCCGTCATTACGGCAACAAAGTATGGATTGGCAGCTTGATTCGGTTATTGAAGGAATTTGGTCATAATGAACAATCGGTTCGAGTAGCTGTCTCAAGAATGATGAAACAAGGATGGATTCAATCCGAAAAACAAGGCAACAAAAGTTATTATTTCTTGACGGTGCGAGGGGAAGCACGGATTGAAGAAGCGGCAATTCGTATTTTTAAATTAAACCCAACTGAGTGGGACGGAAAATGGCGCATGCTTATGTATACGATTCCGGAAGAAAAAAGACAAATTCGTGATGAACTTCGAAAAGAGTTATTATGGAGCGGATTCGGAAGTTTTTCAAATGGATGCTGGATTTCGCCAATTGATCTCGAAAAAGAAGTGAACCTTCTTATTGAAAAGTATGATATTCAGTTTTACGTAGATTTCTTTGTATGTGACTACAAAGGACCGCAAGCGGACAAGTTGCTCGTTGAAAAAAGCTGGCCACTTCAAGAAATTGAAGGGAAATATCAAGAATTCATTGCGACGTACAGCAAAAAATACATTGTCCACCAAAGTATAATAAACGAAGGTAAAATGACGGATGCAGAGTGTTTCGTGGAGCGCACCAATCTTGTGCACGAATACCGAAAGTTTCTCTTTACAGATCCAGGTCTCCCAAAAGAGCTGCTGCCTGAAGTGTGGAGTGGTAATCACGCTACTCTGTTATTTGAACAATATTATAAATTGCTCGCTCAATCAGCAAGCCGTTTTTTCGAACAGGTATTCCAAGAAGACAATGACATGCGAAGGAAAGATAAAACGTATGACGCAGATGACCACCCGCTTATTAGTGACTACTTAACAAACTAAAAAGTAACTGGCTGCCCAAAGTCACGGGTTCTTTTCGGCTGATAAAAGGTCATTTAACAGATCAAACGGTGTCCCCATCGGCACGCTTTTAGAGTATCAATTAGCATCGCATTTAGCGGTGCTTTTATTTTTTTCTTATATAATCCTGCATCTCGGCTATAAAGAGCGCTTGCCTTATGACTTCGTAACTTTAGTAATGAAAATATCGGAAAAAATAAGCCTTATGGAGCGTTTTTTCTCAAATGGGAAAATTATTCCTCTTTATATTCGTATGACATAATAGGTAAATGTTTTCATTCATCAGATTTTTGAATGCGGCGTGGAGAGGGATGTTTATCGTTAGGGGATTATTTGCTACTAAAAGAGATTGGAAGCAGTTGATGTTGGTTTGGAATAAAATTTGATCTGAAATATCCCCAAAATCCATATTTTAAGTTAAATGATAAGAACTCGTTTTGAAAAATGATTGATCAAAACGGGTTAATTCTTTGTGAAATACTATGCGATTTTTATAATAAAGCATGATCATTTTCTACCTAGTAATTCTAAAACAATCGGGCCCGATTGCGGTATAAATATTATGATTTTGCTAAGACAGAGTTAAAAAATCGGAATTCTCTTCTGGATATTTGTGTCTACTATGGTTCAAGACGTTGATAGCTTACATTTCTTTGCGGGAGATCCTATTCTACTAAGGATTCTGTTATTTTCCCATCTAGATTTTTAATCGCCAACATCGAATTATCCTGAATGATTCCTGTATCTACGAAACCAAATGAAGCGTATAATGTTTTAGCTATGACATTACTTGTTCGATAAAAGAGGGCTACATATTCTGCTTCTCCATCTGGCGTAGTTTCAATATCCATCAACATTTTTTCAAAAGCAAGTTTGCCATAACCTTTCCCCTGGTAACTCTTTTCAATCATAATATGCCAAATGAAATAGCTCTTCTTCCCGTAAAAAACTTCATTTTCAAACGATTCATGATCCAACGTATCATAAATATACATCAAAAACCCAACCGCAACTTCATCGGCATAAATGGCAAAGGGAGTTGCTGGTATACCGTCTGAGTTCAACATATGAGCATCTGCAAAGCTTCTAAGGTTAGTAGTTTCTATTAAGTCTTCCTGGTTTTCTTCAACTTCAAGTGCTACTATTTCATCTATGTTATCCCCGGTTATCTTTCGTAATCCAATCATTTTTTTCTCCTCTCCTAAGACAAGCCACTTCTACACTTGGCCTAAAACACTCCAAACATCATTTCCATAATTCTCGAAATAGGGTACACAAAATATTCACCAATGCTAACTCTTTTTCCCCTGTGATTTCTAAACCTTATTCCGCAAAATGGCTCGTTTGTTGAATTGTCATAATCCATCTTGTCAATGCAATTGTATCAAACCTTTTACAAATTATCGGACTTTATTACAAATGATCAATCTTTATTTTAAATCTACAGTTGAAAGTAATTGTCATTGTTGCCGGATAATCGGGGGGGGGGGATGCTTTTTGAAGGTACTTGATGTTCATCCATTAAAGAATCGACTCCATCGGAACATCACCATGCTTGATCGTCTAGGAAACGAAATGGAAACCATCGATCGAGCGGTTCAAGGACTCGTTGCGATGGAAGATTCGTTGAAAGGCGAAGGCGGCAACGCAATTCGTACATTTTACGCGGATTGCCACTTGCCGTTCCTTCAGTTTTTCAAGCTATAATTACATCACGAATTTTTCGAATCAAAATATGAAGGTATATTCCAGACTAACTATAGGTCAGCGCATGACAAAACAATAGAATCAGGAAGAACGTGGAATTGGGAGAAATGTTTAAAACGAAGGTGGATGTAAATAGTATTATGTATTTGTCCGTGACAAGTAGCATTATTAAAGACTTTTTTCGGTGGTAATTACTTATTGATGTGCATTTTTGTTTTTGTATTTTCTAAGATGTGGTAGTTCGATTGTTGAAAGGCAGTTGAATTGAATAAAAAAACGCGGACATAAAAACTAATAAATTGAAATATTTATATATTTCGTTTAGGACAATATGTATAATTGATAAGGAATGGAGGAGATATCAATGTTGAAAACAAATATAGAAAGCGTTAAGGGATATAAAGAAATGAATATTTCTTATACGTTGTTGAGAGCCGAAGAAAACTCGGGAAATTTGACCATCTTTCTTCCAGGTGCAGGATATACCATTCGGAGTCCTCTGTTTCATTATTCAACAGATATATTTTTAAATAAAGGCTTTGATGTATTGCAAGTTAATTATCAATACAATGATAAAGTCTATGCAGAATTTAGTATGGAAGAATTAAGCGAAGCAATTAAATACGATGTGAGAACAGTAATTGATACTGTTTTAAAGGGAACTTCGTATGAAAACTTTTATATAATCGGCAAATCTCTTGGAACAATTGCTATGAGCTCAGAGTTAAGGAGGGATATCTTCGAAGAAGCTAAAGCAGTATGGTTAACTCCGTTGATTCAAAGGGATGATGTTTTCGATGCAATGGTTAGCAGTACTAATAGTGGGTTATGTTTCATCGGAGATAATGATCATTGTTATACCGAGGAAAGGTATAATCAATTGGCAAACAACCCAAAAATAGTTGCGAGACTCATTCCTAATGTCAATCATAGCTTGGAATATGAAAATAACACAGTCGAATCAATTGAGGTTTTAAAAAGTGTAATAGATGACATTAATAACTTATAAAAGCATAGCTAATTGTTATGCTAATTTGTTGTAAATTTGCAGTCGTCGGAGCAACCTATCCATCTGATGCAAAAAAGGTCAGAGAATTGTTACCACATTCCATATTTTTAGTTTCTGGGCTGAGGTACAAGGTGGTAATGCTGAAGATTAAGCCGAATTCTATGATGAAAAAGGGCTAGGGTCTAAAAGTGCGGACTGCCAGAGAAAGTGTCAAGCGAATTAAGAACCACCAGTTTCTAAGCCGGTGATATTGAAATGCATCCAAAACGTTGAACCTGAATAGTTCAGCGTTTTTTTGTTGTTAATAAATCACGTGTTTTTATTAACTAACATTAACCAGGAAATAACTTAATCAACACTAGGCAATTCGTGTACAGTATGTTTGATTAATTTGGATTGAACGACGTCTATACGATTACCGAGATGTCTTGATAAAAGCAGCCAAAGATACAATTTTGGCTGCTGAAGCATTCTCTATAGTTTTGTCTTTTTTAAATTTAAGGAAGTGTCACTTTCTTATAGACCATCGAATGATCAGAGGCATAAACATTGCTTAAAGTAAGCGAGAAACACATTGTACAACGTGCAAGAGTACCCGAAATTGTATCTTCGGGCACTTACAATCTCTATAGAATGTCATCTACTCTTTCATTAAAAAGCAAATGAATTTTTTACTTGAGTATTATAGGGACGCGACAGGCAACTATTCGCAACAGGATTACCGAAAAGTGTGTGGCTAGGAAGGACGAAGTCATTCCTAGCCACACTTGCCCTTGGGGAAAGATGTTGTCATGAATATTTCGCCGAAAGTGAACCGAAAATGATCCAGTGAAAATGGGGGTTTTCAAGCATTCTCACTAGTGTTTTACGCAAGTAAATGGTTAATTAACAGACGTGTTATTGTCCTTCGTTTTTAAAAATCTCCCGATAGTCATAGCCTTTTTGAACATATGAATCGATCGATAATTGAATGATCTCGAAGTCTTTGTCGTTCAATTCCCTTACTACTTTTCCTGGAGAACCGACAACCAATGAACGAGGGGGGATTTTCTTGCCTGGTGGGATTAATGTGTTGGCGCCAATAATACATTCTTCACCAATTTCTGCGTGGTCAAGAATTGTAGAACCCATTCCAATAATCGATCGCTTTCCGACTTTGCAGCCATGCAGGATAACGTTATGCCCAACGGTAACTTCATCTTCAATAACGACTGGAGCATCTTCATATAAGTGAATTGTTGAATTATCCTGGATACTGCATTTATTACCGATTGTAATCGGCCCTTCATCTCCCCGCAAGACCGTGTTAAACCAAATAGTAGATTCTGCCCCAACTTGAACTTCTCCAATAATTTTTGCACCCGGAGCGACGAAAACCGAAGGATCAAGAACAGGGCTTTTTCCTTTAAATGTGATTAACAAAACTATTCCCCCTCAAATTAGTTTACTAATCTTAATTATCTTTTAACTCTTCTTAGCATAACATAATTGCACAGGGGTGGAAGAAAAATGATATACGTTTGTAAAGTGCTTCAAATCACTCTTCCAATTATACAAGGTGGAATGGGGAATATCAGTAACGCAAAACTGACAGCGGCTGTTTCAGAGGCAGGGGGACTCGGCACAATTGGATGCGGAACAATGACTCCAGATGAAGTCGAAAAAATAATAGTTGAAACGAAAAAACTGACAAACAAGAATTTCGCAATCAACATCGCAATCAGTATTTCACCATACGTAACAGAGCTGATTAATCTTGTCATTAAACATAATATATCAGTTGTTTCGCTATCAGCAGGAAATCCAGTACCTTATATTCCCCTACTACATGAACAAGGCGTGACAGTCATTGCGCTTGTAGCCTCAGTAAAACACGCACTTAAAGCTGAGGAAGCGGGGGCAGATATTCTCGTGGCAGAAGGGTTTGAAGCAGCTGGCGTCAACTCTAACTTGGAACTGACGACATTTACGCTACTCCCTCAAATAGTGAAGAATGTTAACGTGCCGGTAATTGCTGCGGGGGGAATCGGTGACGGTAAAGGTTTGGCAGCTGCGCTGACGTTAGGGGCGAGTGGTGTGCAAATGGGTACCCGTTTAATAGCGACAAAGGAAGCTCCATTTCATGACACGTACAAGCACAACCTTGTGAATGCAAGTGATACCGAAACGTTACTTATTGGACGCAGTGTAGGGCGGCTGAGACGGATATTAAAAACGCCATACGCAATGAAACTAAAAGACTTAGAAAAAGCAGGAATGACATTGGAACAATATAGTGAAATGACTTCGGAACAACAACATGTCTTGGGTGCAATCGAAGGCGATATGGAAAATGGTTTTGTCAATAGCGGCCAAATTGCAGGATTAATTGAAAACATCCCGACTGTGAAGATTCTACTTGATAGCATGATGGAAGAAGCAGAAAATCAACTGAATAAATCGATAGAAGAAATTAAGGACATAAGGAAAAATGAGTAATTTAAACTATAACTTAAGTAGGGATAGCGGATGAAGTGTGGGTTAAACATTGGTAGAGAAGAGACGATCGAAATAATTGTGACAGAGGATATGTTTGCTTCTTTTGAGGGGAAAGTTGTACATCCCGTCTATTCAACAGTAGCAATGACATATCATATGGAGTGGGTTTCTCGAAAAATTATTCTTCCATTTTTGGAAGAGCATGAAGAGGGAATGGGTGCATCAGTCCAACTAAAGCATCTTGCTGCGTCTCCACTTGGATCTAGAGTAACCTTGACAGCCAATTTAATTGAGTTTCGTGACAATAGGGTTGTGACAAAAGTCACTGCAGAAAATCATTTAGGGCTTATCGGAAAAGGTGAAGTGATGCAAGTTATATTGTTAAAGGAAAAAATTGCGGAAAAGCTGAATGAAGCTTCATCCTGAAAAAAGAGGTTTTCATGACCAATCTTAAAGGGGAGAATCGAGTAATGCTAGCTGAAAGAACGTCAATGACAAAGGAATTTGAACTCTTCGATCGAATGAGTGAGCATGAGCAAGTCGTTTTTTGTAATGACTCTTCAACAGGTTTGCGTGCGATTATTGCAATTCATGACACAACGCTTGGACCAGCACTCGGCGGATGTCGCATGCAACCTTATAGCAGTGTGGAAGAAGCGTTAGAAGATGTTCTTCGCCTTTCAAAAGGAATGACCTATAAATGTGCGGCAGCCGATGTCGATTTCGGGGGTGGGAAAGCAGTTATTATCGGTGATCCGAAAACAGATAAATCACCGGAATTATTTCGTGCGTTCGGTCAATTTGTGAATTCACTGGGCGGCCGTTTTTATACGGGAACGGATATGGGAACGACAATGGATGATTTCGTTCACGCAATGAAAGAAACCAATTTCGTCAATGGTCTCCCTGAAGTATATGGGGGCGGCGGAGACTCATCAATTCCAACAGCTGCAGGTATTTTGTACGGTATAAAAGCGACCAATCAGATGCTCTATGGAAATGACGATTTAGGCCAACATATATACGCGATTCAAGGTCTTGGAAAAGTTGGATTCAAAGTTGCAAGTGGATTGCTTGAAGCAGGAGCTCGCATTTTCGTAACGGATATTAATGAAGAGAGTCTGCGGGCAATTGAAGAAGTTGCAACAAAAACTACTGGTAACGTACAAATTGTTGCAAATGAAGCTATTTATTCGCAGGAAGCGGATATATTTGTTCCGTGTGCATTTGGTGGAATTATTAACGACGCTACAATTCCTCAGTTTAAAGTAAGAGCGATTGTAGGTTCGGCTAATAATCAGTTATTAGATGATAGACACGGTAAATTATTACGAGATAAAGGGATATTATATGCACCGGATTATATCGTCAATTCTGGTGGGCTTATTCAAGTGGCAGATGAATTGTATGGCATTAACCATGAGCGGGTACTTGTGAAAACGAAACATATATACGATGCAATTTTGGAAGTTTACGAGGAAGCTGCGAATAGTGGAAAAACAACAGAGGAATCCGCTAATGCAATGTGCGAGAAAAGAATAGCGGATCGAGGAAGAAGGAATAGCTTTTACTCAGCACCAGCTAAACCAAAGCGGTCGTTTCGCAATCATTCCTGATTGGAGGCAAGTTAAGTGGAACATAACTATCCTATAAAAAGAATAGTAGATAATAAAGGCTTTCTTGTTGATACAAGCTTTGAAAAGCAGATAGATGAGCAATTGGTTAAAAATTTGTACTATCACATGTTACGAGTTCGTACATTTGATAGAAAAGCAATTAATTTGCAACGACAGGGACGTCTAGGTACTTATGCGCCTTTTGAAGGACAGGAAGCTGCTCAAGTTGGTAGCGCACTCGCACTAAATGCCGACGACTGGGTGTTCCCGACGTATCGTGATCATGGTGCGACGATAACGTTCGGGAAAAGTATGGCCAGAACATTTTTGTATTGGAATGGGAGAGTAGAAGGTTGTGTAGCTCCAGCGGATAGGAATATATTCCCGCCAGCTGTTCCAATTGCGACTCAACTCCCCCATGCCGCAGGCGCTGCATGGGCTGAAAAGAGAAGGGGAACACAAAATGTTGCAATTGCCTATTTCGGCGACGGTGCTACCTCGGAAGGGGATTTTCATGAAGGATTGAATTTTGCGAGCGTATTCAAAGTACCAGTCGTCTTTTTTAATCAAAATAATGGGTATGCGATTTCGGTTCCGATTGAAAAACAGATGAATTCTGCAACAATCGCTCAAAAATCAGTTGCCTATGGTATGCCAGGGTATCGAATTGATGGTAATGATTGTTTTGCAGTTTATTTTGAAACGAAAAAGGCCTTTGACTATGCCCGGTGTGGAAATGGCCCGACATTAATAGAAGCGGTTACTTGGCGAAAAGGAGCTCATACGACTGCTGATGATCCGTCTAAATATCGTCCTGAAAAACAAGGAGAGAATTTTGTTGACCCTCTTATCCGATTAGAATTATTCATGAAGAATTACGGCTACTGGAATGATGAGTGGATCCAAGCGACTAAAGAAGAAACGACTAGTGAAGTTGAAGCAGCAGTAGAAGAAATGGAAAAGTTCCCGCCGCCGAATGTAGCTGACGTTTTCGATCATGTATACGCTGAAATGCCAGCACAACTCGCTGAACAAAAAGAAGCGTACCTTGCACATTTAGGGAGGCAATAATTGATGACACAACTGAAAGAGTCGGATCCAAAAAACGAAACGACAAAACAAATGACACTAATCCAAGCGATTAATGATGGCATGCGTTTGATGCTAGACGAGGATGAGCGAACCATCATACTCGGTGAAGATATCGGTAAAAACGGTGGAGTGTTCCGTGCGACAGAAGGACTTCAGGAGCAGTTTGGGGATGACCGGGTAGTCGATACTCCGCTTTCAGAGGCAGGAATTATTGGCACATCAATAGGTCTTGCAGTTAACGGTTTTCGACCGGTTGCAGAAATCCAATTCCTTGGTTTTATCTATCCTGCGTACGAACAGATTATGACACATGTTTCAAGGATTAGAATGCGGTCGATGTCTCGTTTTACTGTGCCTATAGTCATTCGAGCACCATACGGGGCAGGAATTCGTGCGCCCGAAATACATTCTGATAGTACAGAAATATTATTCACACATATGCCTGGCATCAAGGTAGTCTGTCCGTCTAATCCATACGATGCGAAAGGGTTATTGATTGCGGCGATGGAAGATCCTGACCCTGTTCTAGTTTTGGAGCCTATGAAAAACTACCGTTCGAAGAGAGAAGAAGTACCTGTTGGGAAGTATACTGTGGAAATTGGTAAAGGGAAGATCGTGCGTGAAGGTTCGGATGTCACACTTATTGCTTGGGGAGCAATGATTTCAATCGCAGAAAAAGCAGCCGAACTGGCCGGGAAAAAGGGGATTAGTTGCGAAATTATCGATCTGCGAACATTGTATCCAATCGATCGGGACATCATTACTCAATCTGTGCAGAAGACAACGAGAGCGGTCATCATTCATGAGGCGCATAATACCGGAGGGCTCGGCAATGATATTGTTTCGATTATAAACGATACCGCTTTCCTTTATCTACGAGCTCCAATTGAACGCGTGACGGGATTCGACGTACCGGTTCCATTCTTTACATTAGAAGAACATTATCTTCCAACTACGGCACGTGTCGTTGAAGGAATAGAAAAAGTGCTTCATTTTTAAGGAGGAAATGGAATGCTCGAAGTAAAGTTACATGATGTCGGGGAAGGAATGACCGAAGGGGAAGTGCTCCATTATTTAGTCAAAGTTGGGGATTCGGTTATGACAGATCAACCGCTTGTTGAGGTACAAACAGACAAAATGGTCGCTGAACTTACTTCACCCTGCTCAGGTATTGTGAAAGAAATACGTATTGAAGCAGGGGAAATCGTTCAGGTCGGAACAAGTCTACTTTATATTGAAATTGATGAAGCTGTTCGAGCTGTACAAAAATCATACGTAGAAACGAAGTCAATTGCTGAGGAGCAAGCAATCCCGACAATTAAACTAGAAGAGAAATCCCCTCATATGCCTTTTAATCGAATACTAGCTGCACCATACACACGCAAGATTGCACGGGATAACAATATAAATATTGAAGATGTCCATGCTAGTGATCCCTCTGGAAGAATAAGCGAAGAAGATGTTTTACGATTCTTAAAAGGACAACAAACCGACACGGAATCAAAGAAGGAAAGTAAGCAGGTAGAGGTCGACCAAGAGGTTCCTGATGAAATTCCTTTTAGAGGAATTCGAAGAAAAATCGCAGAAAAGATGACGAAATCACTCTTTACAATTCCGCATGTTACTCATTTTGACGAGGTCAATATGACGAACTTATTTAAAATGAGAGAGCAATTGAAAGCTGATGGTGAATCAGTTAGTGTATCAGCATTTCTTATAAAGGCACTGGTTATTTCGTTGAAGGATTTCCCGATATTCAATGCTGAACTTGATGAAGAAAATAGCCGGATACTACTCAAGAAAAACTATCATATCGGTATCGCAACAAATACCGATAGCGGTCTAATTGTACCTGTTTTACATGATGTTGATAAACAATCCATCAAAGAGATTAATGCAAATGTCAGAAGTTTGACAGCAAAAGCAATCGCCGGCAAATTACAGCCGTTTGAAATGAAAAACAGCACATTTACGGTGAGTAACGTTGGGCCCCTGGGTGGTATGGGTGCCACACCAATTATCAACTACCCTGAAACAGCTCTAATTGCTTTCCACAAAACGAAAAAACAACCGATTGTCAATGAGCATGATGAAATTGTTATCGGTCATATCATGACACTGTCAATGGCGTTTGACCATCGTGTTGCTGATGGTGCGACAGCCATTGCATTCACGAATCGTTTTGCAAGCCTAATTGAACAGCCTCACAAGCTGATGATGGAGATGATTTAAAATGGTTGTTGGAGAAATCAGTCAGGAAAGAAATCTCATTATCATTGGAGGGGGACCGGGCGGCTACTCTGCTGCTATACGTGGTGCGCAGCTTGGTCTCTCAGTGACGTTAATTGAACAGGCAGAATTGGGCGGTGTTTGTCTGAATGAAGGATGCATTCCATCTAAAATATTTACACATGCAGCAGGTATGCGCTCAGATATAGCCCATTTTCAAGAACTTGGAATTGGGAATATGGAAAAAATAATTGATATCAAAAAGCTGGTTTCCTATAAAGACAAAGTTATCAAACAGCTCAGGTCTGGCGTAGAAAGTCTATGTAATGAAAACAAAATTGAAATAATCCGGGGCAAAGTTACTTTCCTCGCAGTAGACAAAATCGGTGTAGAAAATGGCCATCAATTCGATATCTTTGAATTTGAGCAAGTTATTATCGCAACAGGAAGTTCCCCAACTATGCCGCCAACAATTCAAGAAAAAGGGGAAAGGATTTTATTGCCTCATGAACTATTTAAACTGGAAGAGATACCTAAGCATCTTATTGTTAGAGGTCAAGATACCATTGCACTCGAAGCAGCTTCAAGTTTTGCAGCATTAGGAGCGCAAGTAAGTATTGTAATTGACGATCAAGCAGGTTTTCCATTTGACGAATCTATTAATAAGGAATTAAATCGTTTATTTAAAAAGCGAAAAATGAAAGTCTATAAAGAACTTGAACTCATATCAACACATGAAACGGAAGACGGAATTACGCTAACATTTCAAACGGATAAAAACGTAGAAGAGACAATTAGGGGATCATATCTATTCGTTTCTGGAACTAGGAGACCCAATTTGGAGGCTCTCGGCATAAGCCGCTTCGGAATTGTACAAACAGCCGAGGGTTTCATAAAAGTAGATGGAAATATGCAATCATCGATACCTTCTATATATGCAATTGGTGATGTAACAGAAGGTCCCCTATCGGCTGTGAAAGCAATTAAACAAGGAAAAGCTGCCGTAGCATCAATTGCAGGAGAACAAACTGAAGTCAATCTGACATTTATGCCGGTTGTGGCACATACAATTCCACCAATCGTTTCTGTAGGGCTTACAGAACAAATTGCGCGCGATTTTGGATTGGCTATTCGTGTCAGTCAATTTGCACTTGGTGGCAATGGCTATGCAACAATTACTGGTAAAAAGGATGGGTTTATTAAAGTTATTTCTGATGCAACAACTGAAATCATTCAAGGCATTCACATGATTGGTGAAGGGGCCGTTGAAATGTCAGGTTCGTTTGTGCAGTTGCTTGAAATGGCTGCGAAAGAAGAAGATATTAAATTCCCACACTATGCACATCCAGGGTTCAATGAAGGACTACTTGAAGCGGTAGAGGGGCTAATCGGACAAGCGATTCATGCTGCGCCGATAAAAAGAAAAGACATGTTGACGATCTAACGCATCTAAAAAGGAGTAAAGGAAATAAAAATCTCATTCAACCCGTTTTGGCGCTTAGTTCATCAATTCAACTAGGCAAACCAAACGCATCACACACTGATTCCTAGGATTCAAATAAATAGTAAATATACTAGCATAAAAAGGGGGAATTGTAATGAAGAGCGGTTCGAAAAAAATGTTGGTATTTATTTTTAGTGCTGTCTTACTACTTGCAGCATGTGGGAATAGCGGGGAAGTTAAGGATAAGAAAACATCTTCGAAGAAATATAAAATAGGTGTCAGTCAAATTGTTGAACATCCATCCCTCAATGCAGCTTATGACGGCTTTAAAAAGGCTTTAGAAGATGCAGGGATTGATGTGGAATATGATGTTCAAATTGCTCAAGGCGATAACAGTGTAAACACAACGATAGCGACAAATCTTGTCAGCGCAGATGTCGATCTAATATTTGCGAACTCAACTCCTAGTGCTCAGGCAGCAGCTAGTGCTACAACGGAAATTCCAATCATTTTCACATCGGTAACAGATGCGGTTGGGGCGGAACTCGTTGACTCAATGGAAAGCCCTGGAGGCAACGTTACAGGAACAATTGATGCGCATCCTGATGCAATTACCAATACAATGAAGTTCCTTAAAGAAGAATTGGATGCAAAAAATGTAGGAATGGTGTTTAACTCTGGAGAGCAAAACTCTCGTGCTCAAGTAGATGCAGTTAAAGAAATGCTGAAAGATATGGATATGACTGTTGTCGAAGCGTCTGTTGCTACATCCGCAGATGTGAAACAAGCGACTGAATCGTTGCTTGGCAAAGTAGATTCTATGTACATCATCACAGATAACACGGTTGTTTCGGCGCTTGAATCTGTAATTTCAGTCGCCAATGACAATAAAATTCCGATGATGGTTGGCGAATTCGACTCTGTAAAACGAGGCGGCTTAGCAGCATATGGATTTGAATACTTTGACATCGGTTATGAAGCAGGACAAATGGCTGTGAAAATCTTAAAAGGTGAAAGTAAACCAGCTGACTTACCAGTTCAAATTCCACAAAAGTTGAAATTGATTATGAATAAAGACACCGCATCTACTCTAGGACTCGACATTAAAGACGAATGGAAAGCTGAATTTAGTGAATAGATAGGAGGGTGATTCTACATGTTTTCAGCTGTATTTGGCTCTGTAGAGCAAGGAATCATCTATGCAATTATGGCACTTGGCGTGTATATTTCATTCCGAGTTTTGGATTTTCCAGATTTAACGGTTGACGGAAGTTTTGTTACAGGAGCTGGGGTAGCCGCCACGATGATTATCTTCGGATATCATCCGGTGGCTGCAACAGTAGTTGCCATTGTTATCGGTTTTCTTGCTGGATGTGTAACCGGCCTTCTGCACACAAAAGGGAAAATCAATGCACTTCTATCTGGAATATTAATGATGATTGCCTTGTATTCCATAAATTTACGCATAATGGGACTGACATCTGAGAATTCGATTGGTCGTCCGAATATCCCATTGCTAAATGCCGAAACTTTGTTTGTTCAGTTCAAAACATTATGGAGCCCATTAGGTATCGACACTGCAATTAGCAATTTTTTCAGCATGCTGGGATTCCAACACTTGCCTTCAACCTGGGGTACATTGTTCATCATGATTATTATCGTTTTGCTAATCAAATTTGTCGTCGATTGGTTTTTGAAAACCGAAGTCGGGCTTGCGATAAGGGCTACTGGTGATAATAAGAAAATGATTCGTAGTTTATCAGCTAATACAGACACACTCGTTATTGTAGGTCTTGGCTTTTCAAATGCACTCGTTGCCTTTTCGGGAGCATTGATCGCTCAGTATTCAAAGTTTGCTGACATCGGAATGGGAATCGGAATGATTATCATCGGGCTAGCTTCCGTTATTATTGGTGAAGCAATTTTCGGTACGAAAACGATTATGCGAACGACGTTTGCTGTAATTGCAGGAGCCATTATTTATAGAATTGTACTTGGACTTGCACTTAGAGTGGACTTTCTCGATACGGGTGATATGAAATTAATTACAGCAGTTATTGTAATTGGTGCGTTGATATTACCGCAGTTCTTTGAAAAAAAGCGAGAAAAAAGCAGGAAAGCTAAACGCCATGCTGAGAGGCTAGTAGAGCATGAACAGTTGCTGATGAGGGAGGGAAATCCCGTTGCTAAAGCTCAGTCAGATTAATAAATTATTTAATGAAGCAACACCTGATGAAAAAGTAGCTTTGGATCAAATTAATCTAACATTAAATCCAGGAGATTTTATGACTGTGATTGGAAGCAACGGTGCCGGAAAATCGACGATGTTAAATATGATTTCAGGTGCTCTTTCTCCTGATTTTGGTGTTATTGAAATTGCTTCTAATGATGTTACAAAAATGCCTGAATACAAGCGCTCACAAATGATTGGAAGGGTATTTCAAGATCCGATGGCGGGAACAGCTCCTACAATGACGATTGAGGAAAACCTTGCTATGGCCTATTCACGAAACAAAAAACGTGTATTAAAAAAGGCTGTTGATAAGAAACGGCGTGAATTATTCCGCGTATCTCTTGAAGCCCTTCATTTAAACCTTGAAAACCGATTGAATGCAAAAGTAGGAATGCTTTCTGGCGGGGAGAGGCAAGCACTTTCACTGTTGATGGCTACCTTTACACAACCATCTATTTTGCTACTTGATGAACACACTGCTGCACTAGATCCAGCACGAGCCGAATTAATTACAAAATTAACAAAGCAACTTGTTGAAAAAGATCAGCTCACAACGCTGATGATCACTCATAATATGCAGCAAGCACTCGATCTAGGGAACAGGCTTATTATGATGGATAAAGGGCAAATCATTTTAGAAATAGAGGCAGATGAGAAGAGGAAACTAACCATTCCTAAACTGATGGATGAATTCCAACGCATTCGCGGTGAAAAGTTAACGAGCGATAAAGCATTGTTATCAGTATAGTAATTTGTTTTCTTTGTTTGTTGCAAAGGAGTGGAATGGATGAGTAGAGCAAGGATTAAAGTGTTTGGGGCAAATGAATTAGTTTCAGTGGATGTGAATATAGTTACGAGTACAATCACGATAGAGGACTGCGTGGTAAGTGCTAATGAAATACAACTCGACATCCCGATAACAGGAACGGTTTTTGGTACACTGCTGAACTATAAAGGGGCACTTGAAAGACTTGGTGATGCTGTAAATGACAAACCATATAGTGCACCACCAATTGCCCCAGTTCTTTATATTAAACCGGCAAATACTTTCAACCGTTACGGTGCAGAAATCCCTATGCCAGCTGGGCTTTCAAGGCTGGAAATGGGTGCGGCACTCGGATTGGTCATAGGAAAGCAAGCCGTTGCTGTGGATGAAGAAAATGCGCTGGCTTATGTGGCGGGCTATACGATTATCAATGATGTCAGCGTGCCACATGATAGCGTATACCGTCCAGCTGTCCGGCACAAAGCACGTGATGGATTTTGTCCTATCGGGCCATGGATTATCGACCGTCAAGAAGTGGATAACCCAGATGATTTAACTATCCGTGTATTCATCAATGATGAACTTCAACAGGAAAATTCAACATCAAATTTGATTCGTTCTGCCTCCCGTTTACTCGCCGATGTAACTGAGTTCATGACGTTGAATCCAGGAGATGTGCTACTCGTAGGGGTCCCCGAAGAAGCACCGCAAGCCAAGAAAGGCGATAAAGTTCGAATCGAAATAGCGGGTATTGGCAGTTTAGAAAATTTCATAGTTGACGAAAAAGAATCCAAATGGAGGGGGACGATATGAAAAAAGCACGAATAGCATATGGGGGTGCCATCCATGAAGCAATTGAATGGGAAGGGCAACTCAAATTAAATGATGGTCGACTAGTAGACGAGAGCAAAGTAACTTGGCTTACGCCGATAGAGCCACGGACGGTATTTGCGTTAGGCCTTAACTATGCGGATCATGCAGCAGAACTTGCATTTGCCGCTCCATCTGAACCACTTGTCTTTTTAAAAGGACCGAATACATTTATCGGGCACCAAGCATATACTCGTCGTCCCTCAGACGTTACTTATATGCACTATGAGTGTGAATTGGCCGTCATCATCGGTGATACAGCTCGAAACGTCAAAAAAGAAGACGCCTATAACTATGTTAAAGGCTATAGTGTCGCTAATGATTATGCGATTAGAGATTATTTGGAAAATTATTACCGTCCCAACTTACGCGTGAAGAATCGTGATACTGGGACACCATTCGGTCCGTGGATTGTTGAGGCGGCAGATGTTGCGGACCCAATGAATTTAAAATTGACGACGCATGTCAATAACAAACTCGTACAAGAAGGAACTACAGCGGATATGATCTTCGATATTCCCACGCTTATTGAGTACTTAAGTAGTTTCATGACATTGAGTGAAAATGACGTCATTCTTACAGGAACTCCTAAAGGTTCTGTCAATACTGCCGTCGGAGATGTTGTCGTCACGGAAGTTGAGGGAATCGGACGGTTAGTAAATACCATTATCGGAGATGAATCTTTCATCTATCGATAGTGTAAAGAGGAGAAGAATTTGCTTGCCACATTTTATTGTAGAGTACACGGATAATATTAAAGATGAAGCGAATATTGCAAAGCTATTTGAAGAGATTCATAAAGTCTTGATTGCACGAGATACGATTTTTCCGATAGGGGGAATCCGCTCAAGAGCGATTGAATTAAAGGAGTATCGGGTGGCAGATGGTGCTGAGGATGACGCTTTTGTCCATGCCAAGTTGAAAATAGGGGCTGGACGCTCAGAAGAAATAATAAAAGAAGTTTGTGATGCGCTATTTGAAGTCATTAAAGAACATTTCTCACAAGTAATGTCCAAGCGCTATTTAGCATTGTCAATGGAAGTAATCGAATTTAGTGAAGCGGGTACTTATAAACAAAATAATATTCATGCTAGATTTAAAAAGAAGTGAAAGATGACTATATAGTCGGCACTTAACAAATAGACTGTTCTTCCAACACCGCTTTGTCGCTCGGTGATGGCCTCACGCAATAAGCCCGCCAGAAGATTACTGTCGGTCTTATTGCTCCGGCTCACACTTGTCGCTCCTTCGCTAGAATTGTTCGTTATACGGGTGAGGTATACCACCTAGTTAATTCTAAATAAGTAGTGCCGAATATATATATGGACTGCACATCTGAATTATTTATGTCCTTACGCTCTTGGAGATTGTTTGGTGTGGCCTTTTCTACTCAGTGTGCAGTGTCAGTAACTGGAACAATACATTTTTCTTCATTGTACTAGTAATTTCCTTACCTATGTAAATTTAGCGTAGGCGCCTTAAAGGGGTAGCCGAAGCCCTAAGACTGGCGGCGAAGCTGCTTGGCTTAGGGCGAGAGGCATCCCCAAGCGCCGCAGCGGATTCAACGGAATTCTATATTTAAATCTAAATAGTATGAACTGTTAAATGTCGCTTGTCATATTGAAATTTCACTTTATCCAAAAATAAGGAGGAAATAGAATGGGCGCACGAACGGGGAAAGAATATATTGAAGGTATTAAAGAACGGAACACGGAAGTATGGATACATGGTGAGAAAGTAAACGACGTTACCATACATCCAGCATTTAAAAATGTGGTGGAGAGCGTTGCAGGTCTTTATGATTTACAACATGAGAAGCCTGAAAAAATGCTTTATACATCACCGACATCTGGGAAAAAAGTTGGACTTTCTTTTATCGCTCCTAAAACGAAAGAAGATTTGTTCAAAAGACGTGAAATGCATACGGAGTGGGCAACTTTTTCCGGCGGCATGATGGGACGTTCCCCAGACTATCTGAACACTAGCATTATGGCATTCGGTACAGCCAGTCAATTCTTTGCGCAGGAAGGTGGTGGTAGTGATCAATTCGCCAAAAATGCAGCAGATTACTATGAATATGCACGTGAAAATGACATTAGTTTAACACACACATTAATTCATCCACAGGTAAACAGGTCGATGCTAACGCAAGCAGAGCAAAAAGATCCATTTCTCTCCGCACGTATTACGAAAAAGACTTCAGACGGAATTATTGTGAACGGTTGTCGACTCTTGGCAACATTAGGCGGTATCACTGATGAACTCGTCGTATTTCCTTCCACTATAAACAGAACGCCAGGTACGACAGATGACCCCTTCGCATTTGCATTTGCGATCCCAAATAATACAAAAGGTTTAAAATTCCTATCCCGTGAATCATTCGACTATGGTAAAAGCAAATGGGATCATCCATTAGGTGCTAGGTTTGATGAGAGTGATGCAATCATTTCATTTGAAGATGTATTTGTTCCATGGGAAAGAGTTTTTGTAAGTGAAAGTACAGATATATGTAATCGTACGTATACCGAGACAAATGCGGTTATACATATGACGCATCAAGTTATTGCAAAAAACGTTGTCAAAACAGAGTTCATCCTTGGTGTTGTCATCAGTATGATGGAAGCAATCGGTATTGATAAATTCATGCATGTTAAAGAAAAAGCGAGTGAAATCATGGTTATTTTAGAAGTGATGCGTTCCCACTTATTCAAATCGGAGCACAATGCAAAAATCGATCAATACGGTAATATGACGCCGGACTTTGAACCACTAAATGCAGCACGTAATTGGTTCCCGAAAATGTATCAGCGTATGAATGAAATCATTAAAATTCTAGGCGCTTCGGGATTAATGGCGCTTCCAACTGAAGCAGACTTTAGCAATACGGATGTTGGACCGTTAGTTCATCGATATACACAAGGTGCGAACATTAACGGCGAAGAAAAAGTACAGCTATTCCGTTTAGCATGGGATATTTCTATTAGTGCGTTCGGTAACCGACAAGCTCTCTATGAATATTATTTCTTTGGAGATCCAGTGAGAATGTCGAATGCCTATTATGATGGATTTGATAAGCAACCTTATAAAGACATGGTTACAAACTTTTTAAATAAAACTAAAAAAGAAGCTGGAATAGTATTTTGAATAGAAAAACGTATGGCCGCCTAAAGCCTAGACACTGTACCGTGTCGAATAACTTATACTTTCTTATCTCGAAATAATTAAACAGGTGAATTGAAAGTGGAAAGGAGAATATATTATGCAACAAGTAGATCACGAGATTGATGATCGTTTATTCAGAAATGCTATGGGCAGTTTTGCAACGGGTGTAACGGTTATTACAACAGAAGTTGCTAAAGAGGTACATGGCATGACAGCAAATGCTTTTATGTCCATATCTCTCAACCCGAAGCTGGTCGCAATTAGTATTGGAGAAAATGCAAGAATGCATCAGCATATCAAAAATGCTAATCAATTCGCGATTAACATATTATCGTCTGACCAACAAAATGTGTCAAAGCAATTTTCGGGTCAGCTTAATGGAGAATCTAAAATTACATTTGCCACCTATAAAGGATTGCCAATTCTAGAAGATGCGTTAGCCGTTGTTACATGCAAACTGTATAGCGAATACGTAGTAGGAGATCATACGGTTTTTATTGGTCATGTTACTGGCGTTAAACTTGAACAAAAAGATCCATTACTATTTAGTCAAGGAAAGTACCGTGAACTAAAAGAACTCGAAGAATAATGAGTGTGCCAGTTTACCTTATTCGTGGTGTGAAAGAGAGTCGAGTAGGCGAGCTATACAGCTGGAATACTTTTCTTGAAACAGATATTTAATAACTTTGAAGGAGTGGATTCTTTTGATATACGATGAAGCCAAAAAGAAGTTAAGAGGTTCAATTTGCCCTGTAGTAACACCTTTTACTGACGGTGGTGCAATCGATGAAAAAGCATTTGTTGAGTTGATTAATTGGCAAATTGACAGTGGAAGTCATGGGATTTCTGTTACAGGAACGAGTGGTGAACCAAGTTCTTTAACAATTGCTGAAAGAAAAAGAGTTATGGAATTAGCAAAAGAAACAATTGCTGGACGTGTATTTTTTGCACCTGGTACAGGGTCTACCAATCATGATGAAACAATGGAGTTAACGAAATATGCAGAAGAACTAGGTGCAGATGCTGCAATGGTTATTGTGCCTTACTACAATAGACCGAACCAGGAAGCACTTTATCAGCACTTTAAAACGGTTGCTGATTCAGTTACAACGCCAATCATTATTTACAATATCCCAGGTCGATCCGCCGTCAATATGGAAGTTAGCACGATGAAACGCTTAGTTGAGGACTGTCCCAACATTATTGGTGTAAAAGAAGCAAACAAAGACTTTGAACATGTAAATCGTGTACTTCTAAATTGTGGAAGAGACTTCCTATTATTCTCAGGAATCGAACTGCTTTGCTATCCAATGCTGGCAATTGGCGGGGCTGGATTTATTAGTGCCACAGCAAATGTTGAGCCAACTAAAGTAGCCGAACTTTACAATGCTTGGGTTGCTGGAGACGTTGCGAGAGCACAAGATCTTCACTTCGAATTAATGCCATTAAATGATGCACTCTTCAAAGATACCAATCCAGCCCCCGTTAAAGTAGCACTTGGTATGATGGGGAAAATTACGCCGAAGCTTCGCTTACCTCTAGGATTACCAACAGCTGCAATCCAACAAGAAGTTCGTGAATCACTAATTGAACTTGCTATTTTACCTAAGGAAGTTACTGCAAACTGACTAAAAAAATAATATATATGTTGAACAAATGAATGCCTATATAAACTGAGTGAAGGCGCATTACAGGGGGGGCAAAGGAAGGCAGTCTAAGTTCGCAACGTCATGTCGCAACGACTGCATGACCTGCATCCTGCAGGCCAAAGCGAATTAGATGGGATTCCTTATTTCAACATATATAAGAAGGAAATAGGTGATAAGTATGGTGTCAACCCATGGGGTAGTTTCTTATAAACATGAAACACAACAGAATATTTCACTCTATATAAATGGAGAGTTCACTCCCGCTTTAAGTGGGACGACGATCAAAAATATGAATCCGTTTACTAATGAACAAATCAATGAAGTTGCTGAAGGGCAATCTGATGATATTAATAAAGCAGTGGCAGCTGCGCGGGAAGCCTTTGATCATGGTCCATGGAAAACGATGAAGCTAAAAAAAAGAATGGCCTATATTTATCGAATTGCAGATTTGATTGACGAAGATATAGAGAAAATCGCTTATTTGGAATCACTTGATACGGGACTTCCAATTAGTCAAACTCGAAATATGGTAAGCCGTGCTTCAGAAAACTTTCGGTTTTATGCACGTATGGTAGAAAGCCGTCTTGTTGGAGATGCTTATCAAGTAGATGATGAATTTATCAACTACACGATTCATGCGCCTGTAGGAGTTGCAGGATTAATCACGCCATGGAATGCCCCCTTCATGTTGGAGACATGGAAAGTTGCACCAGCACTTGCGACAGGAAATACAGTTGTTTTAAAACCAGCAGAACTTTCGCCACTTTCGGCAAATCTATTGGCTGAAGTGATTCATAAAGCGGATCTTCCAAAAGGTGTTTTCAACGTTGTTCATGGCTACGGCGAGACAGCGGGGGATGCGCTAGTCAAGCATCCTGATGTCCAGCTTATTTCATTTACTGGCGAAACAACGACGGGTACAACAATCATAAAAAATAGTGCCGATACACTGAAAAGTTGCTCGATGGAACTTGGTGGGAAATCACCAATTATCGTCTTTGAAGATGCTGATTTCGATCGTGCTTTAGATGCTTGTATCTGGGGAATATACTCTTTTAACGGTGAACGATGTACGGCGAACTCACGCTTATTTGTGCAAGAAGAGATTAAAGACAAATTTATCGACGCTTTAAAGATACGTGTTGCGAATATTAAAGTTGGTGACCCCCTCGACGCATATACGGAGGTGGGACCACTAATCGATAAAGGGCATTATAATAAGGTCAAAAGCTATTTGGAAATTGCAAAAGAAGAAGGTACCGAAGTGATTAATGGAGATATCCCAATTGAATTAGCTAAAGGAAACTTTGTGGCACCGACACTTATACTAAATGCTGAAAATCATATGCGCGTTGCACAAGAAGAAATTTTTGGTCCAGTACTAACCGTGATGACATTTAAAGATGAAGAAGAAGTCATTAGGTTGGCAAACAGTATTGAATACGGACTTGCGGGTTATGTTTGGACGAACGATATTAAACGAGGTCACCGTGTTGCGCAAAAAGTTGAAGCAGGAATGCTTTGGGTGAATGCTCAGAACGTTCGTGACTTAAGAACACCTTTTGGAGGTTCAAAATCTTCTGGTATCGGTCGTGAAGGCGGCCATTACGGCTTCAATTTTTATACTGAACAGAAAATTATTCATGTTTCAATTGCTGATCATCGTATTCAGCAGTTCGGGAAAAAATAGTGGAAGGTATGGTGAACACGATGGATTTTTCAATCATACGGATCGCGAGAACGGTTCTTCATGTAGTAGATTTGCAGGCGTCCCGTAAGTTCTATGTTGAGGGATTAGGCATGATTGAAACAGAAAGTGATGAAAATCATATTTACTTAAGAGGTTTAGAAGAACATTCGCATCACAGTTTACTATTGAAAAAAGCAGACAAAGCCGTTGTTGAGGTACTTAGTTACAAAGTGGAAAAAGAACAGGATCTCGATGAAATTGAAAAGGTTTTCATCTCACTAGGTCTGAAAACAAAATGGGTAGCGAAAGGGGTACAACATGCAATTGGAAGAACCCTTCGAGTGCATGATATCTCAGGAATTCCATTAGAGTTTTTTGCAGAAATGACTATCGTTGACCGGATGTTGCAGCGCTATGATCTTTATCGAGGAGCGAAAATTCAAAGGATTGACCACGTAAACTGTGCAGTACCAGATGTTCAAAAAGCCTTTGATTTTTATGTTGATCACTTAGGATTCTCGTGTTCAGAGTATACGGATACTGAGGATGGGGACTTATGGGCAGCATGGCTTTATCGAAAGCCGACTGTTCATGATCAAGCATTCATGAGCGGTCCTGGACCAAAATTGCATCACTTTGCTTACTCATTAACAGATCGACTTAGCGTGCTCGATTGTTGTGATATTTTAGCGAGTATGGGCTATGCAGATTCAATTGAACGGGGACCCGGCCGCCATGGATTATCCAACGCCTTCTTCCTCTATTTAAGAGATCCAGATGGCCACCGCATTGAACTTTATACGGGCGATTATTTAACAAGCGACCCAGATTTAAAGCCGAAACGCTGGGATTTAAATGATCCACTTCGCCAAACATTCTGGGGTCACAAAGCACCGGATTGTTGGTTTAATGAAACAAGTACGTTCATTGATATTGAAACGGGTGAAGAAATAGAGTGTCAAGAACCATTATTAGCACAAAGACAACCAAAAATTATGGCTTAAGTACTGAACTAACCTATAGAACAATATGAAACACCTACGAAAATGTACCTGTTAACTTTTTCGTGGGTGTTTTTTGTATTGGAATGAACTAGCGATTACGAAACAATAAGAAGACCTACAAATTAAATTATAGCTTCAACTGGATTCGATTTGAACATGCTGGGAACTGGCCAATGCGAATAAATCTAATGTAAGCGCTTAAATATTCATAATGTTTGGAACCTTATTGACTATCAATCACAGGCAGTGTAGCATTATGAAAAATTAACTGTTAGAATCAAATTTTCACAAAATATGCAGGTTTAATTAAAGGAGGAAAAAGAATGAAGATTTATTTGAAGAAAATGGCGGTTGTCATTTTCGGTGCTGCATTACTACTTGGGGCATGTGGAGAAGGAGAGAAAAAAGAGTCGAGTGCTAATGGGGAAACAAAGAAATATAAAATAGGTGTCACGCAAATTGTAGAACATCCCTCATTGAATGCCGCTTATGATGGCTTTAAAAAGGCATTGGAAGATGCAGGGCTTGACGTGGAATATGTAGTTCAGAATGCACAAAATGACAATAGTGCTAACACAACAATTGCTACAAATCTTGTTAATTCGGGTGTAGACTTAATCTTTGCAAATTCGACACCCAGTGCACAAGCTGTAGCAAGTGCGACTCAAGAAATTCCAATCGTTTTCACATCAGTTACAGATGCTGTTGGTGCTGAATTAGTAGAGTCATTGGAAAGTCCGGGAGGTAATGTAACGGGCACGATTGATTTACATCCTGATGTCATTCCTCAAACATTGAAGTTCCTACAAGAACAATTAGGTGCGAAAAATGTAGGCATTATTTATAACGCGGGGGAGCAAAATGCACGCGTTCAAGTGGATAAGATTCATGAAGTAGTAAAAGATATGGATTTGACTATTGTTGAAGCACCTGTTGCCACATCAGCGGATGTAAAACAAGCGGTCGACTCATTGATTGGTAAAGTCGATTCTTTGTATATCATTAAAGATAACACGGTTGTTTCGGCGCTTGAAACTGTCACTTCAGTTGCGTTCGACAATAAACTACCCATGATGGTCGGGGAACTAGACTCCGTAAAACGAGGCGGTTTAGCAGCATACGGCTTTAGTTATCATGATCTCGGTTATGAAACAGGCCAAATGGCTGTGAAGATTTTAAAAGGAGAAAGCAAGCCCTCTGAATTACCCGTTCAAGTTCCGAAAAAATTAAAATTTGTTGTTAATGAAGATAGCGCATCTAAAATTGGTCTTGAGATTAAAGAAGAGTGGAAAGCTGAACTTAGTGAATAGATAGTTGGTTATTTTTCATATTTTTAGTTGTATTTTAGTTCCATGTTCAAATTTGCTTATTAGCGATATAAAATGAGGCCGATTGCATATAGTGCAATCGGTTTTATTTTATAGAAAAAAAAACGGCGGATAATTTAATAATAGCAGGGTGCTTTAAGAAGTCTCACTATAATTCTCTTACCTTTAAAATATAGTGATTTCTAAAATTGAAAGTTCATTCTAAAATAATACTAGGCAGTATTGATCCAGTTCTAGGGAAATTCCTATTAAGTAAAAAGCGTCTCAAAGCTAGATGCTGGAAGGACAAAAGAGGGAATCACGAAGAGGAAATAGGCTATTCAGAATTAATGATTGATTTTGAATGCGATTTCACTATATAATGAGAACACTAAATCGGTTTACTAAACCGATTTATTTAAACTACTATTAAAAATAGGATATTTACTATCGGAAAGGGGAGTTCGAGTTGCCATATATTTATCTTGTGTTTTTACGCAAGGCGGCGCTCTGATTACGTTTAATTCTTCTGGGGTGGAAGACTTACGCTTTTTGTGTCAAGTTTCTCACGAATTTGGATGTGTTATATTATCTTTTCTCGTGGCAAAAGTATCGACATGGTTGAAGTACGATTTGTAGAAGGTTACCCGAGAACTTTCGCTGATAAAGAAATTCGTGGGGAGTGTCCCGGCAAGATATTTTCATTTGAAAATGTTATTGAAAGCGTATACATTGAGTGGGGAATTTGAAATTAAGCCAGTAAACTATCCCAAATCATAACTAAAGGAGGACAAATGAAGATATCGAAATACTCGCTTCTTACTCAACTCACAGAAACTAAAGAAGTTGCCGTTATCCGGGAAAATGATGCAGAAGAAATTATCCAATCGACAAAAACTGCTATTGAAGGCGGCTTTTAAGCTAACCTATACAGCTCCAGATATACAATCATTGCGTAAATAGAATACGAATAATTAAAAAATATACATATTGGGGAAGAAAATAGGCTTGGGGGAAATGAATATGGAATGGATTATAAATTATTTGCCTACTATTTGGGTAGCTCTTGGAGTAGCTTTACTACTTTATTTGAACATTGTTGTAAAACTAAACAGTGTACTTACTCTTTTGATCGTCGCGATACTGGTAGGTATATTAAATGGTTTAACACTAGATGCAGTTGTCCTGTCGATCAAAACAGGTTTTGGCGGCACGCTTGGAAGTTTGGCAATCATTATCGGAATGGGTGCTGTACTTGGTAAATTGATGGTTGACTCCGGGGCTGCTCAACGCGTAGCTTCTACCTTATTAAACAAATTTGGAGTGAAAAACGTTGAGTGGGCAATATTAATTGTTGGAGCAATTTTCGGTATTTCGGTTTTTTACGAAGTTGCTTTCATCATTTTGGCTCCACTAGTAATTAGTATTGCTGTAGAAGCAAAAATTCCTTATTTACGTTTAGGGATTACTATGGTTGCATCCGCGACAATGGCGCATAGTATATTCCCTCCACAACCGGGTCCAACTGCACTTGTTCAGGCATACGGTGCGGACATGGGTATGGTATATATATTGGGATTGGTTGTTGTCATCCCATCTGTTATTGCCGCGGGTATTATTTTACCTAGAATGCTACGTAATTTAGATCGTCCTGTGCCACCATTGTTGAAAAAGTCGAAAGAATTCACAGAAGATGAAATGCCTGGTTTTGCAATCAGTATAATTGTTCCATTGTTGCCAGCAATCATTATAACAACAGCTACCGTGATGGATCTATTTATTGAAAAAGGAACGATGTTCTACCAAATTATTAATTTCCTTGGCAGTGCCGAAATTAGTATGTTACTTGCGGTATTAGTTGCCATTTACGTATTCGGTACACGAAGAGGTCGAACAATGCCGGAAATCATGACTTCTTTTTCCGGGGCAATCGAGGGTATTGCGATGATTGTATTCATTGTTGGTGCCGGTGGTGCATTCAAACAAATCATTTTAGATACAGGAATTGGTGACTTTATCGCTGGAATGATGGAAAATACAAGTGTATCTCCGTTAATTATGGCATGGGTCATCACGGCAATGCTTCGTATTGCAACAGGGACAGGCGTTGTTTCTGCGATAACCGCTGCTGGAATCGTAGGTCCGCTTATTCATACGTTTGATGTGAATCCTGTATTAATGGTTTTAGCAACAGCCGCAGGAAGTAACACGATTACTCATGTAAATGACGCATCGTTTTGGTTGTTTAAAGAGTACTTCAACTTATCCATTAAAGACACATTCAAAACATGGGGCCTTCTTTTATTCACGAACTCGATTGTTGGTCTTGGTGTTGTATTACTACTTAGCTTATTTATTTAATGAAATGAAAAGCTGTCTTCAAAGTCCATGTGCAGAGGATTTTGAAAACAGCTTTTTCTAATCCATTATTAACTTGTAAATGTAAGTGTACTCACAATTCGTTTTAGACTAAGCACGTGAGGGTATGCTAATAGTGAATCGAAAATTAAGGAGGTTAATGTAATTATGTCATTAAGCAAAGAACTTAAAACCTTAAAAGACTTTCACTGTGATGACCGTTGTGTATTGAGTGTCTATTTAAACACTAATCCCGGTGATCCTGATCAACTAAACGGGGCATGGAGAATTCATTTGAAGAGTGGATTGAAGCGGATTGACGAGTATATTAAAGCTTCCAAAGATGAAAAGGAATTGAAAAATTTTACTGAACTTAGAAAGAAAGTTCAAACAGAAGTCGAGGATAATAAGAATGATCTAAGCAAAGGTGTTGTGATTTTTGCATCATTAGAGCCGGAATTATGGGCAGTTCACTATGTTCAAGTCCCAGTGAAAACAAGCTTCCACTGGGAAAACCACCCAGTCACTGAAGAGATGGAATATATGTACAAAGCATATCCGGAAGCGGGGATTATCTTGCCGAGCTTTGGGGAAGTACGCATTTTAGATACAGCAATGGGGGCCGTTATTGATGAAGCCACCTATGTATTCGACGCGAATTTGGAAGGATGGGGAAAAAGTCAGAAAAAAGATCCTAACGAAACACTAACCGGGGCTACTCGTGACGACGCCTTAGAACCACGTTTGAGAGAAAACCTTCAGCGGTTCTATAAAGGAATGGGTGAAATTGTTGGGAAATTGAAAAAGGAACGCGGCTGGCAAGAAATACATGTGTCGGGTGAAGCTGATTTAGCAAACGCTTTCGCCGAAACGTTGCGAGAAAAACCAGCAAGCTGCATCTATAAAAACTTGAATAATAGCAAACCGAGTGATGTGCTTCACCAAGTCTTTGAAAAGTAGATAAGCGAAATTGGAAAAACGAACGGCTCTTTTTTAAAAAGAGCCGTTCGTTTTTTTGTGCTTTCTACTTTGAATGAATGTCATAGTTAGAACATACCGCCCGCTAGACGAATAACCTAGGTGTGGGTAGAGCAATTGAATTCTGTTCACATTTAACTTGGGAAATTACGATGTTGTCAAAATGGAAGGATGTGTTAGCGATGCAATTTTTTTATGTAGTTAGGACTGGCGACACATTAAATAACATAGCTAAGCGGTGGGAACTTCCAGTGAAATCCCTTATTGCCGCAAATAATTTAACGCAACCATATAGAATCACTATCGGGCAACAGTTGTCAATTCCACCTGGCGTCAATAAATACCGCGTTAAGTCGGGAGATTCCGTGTACCGGATTTCTCAAATGTATGGTGTTCCTGTTTCTTTGATTGTCGAAACAAATAGGCTAAGGCCACCATATGCCTTACAGATAGGTCAATTACTTGAAATCCCACCTGGTGTTGCTTATTACGTCGTTCAACCTAGGGACACATTGGTTCAGATTGCCAAGCGTTTCAACGTGACAACAGGTGGTCAAAGTAATCCCAAGTATTTACAGACGACCAACGAACTGCCATCCACAGCTCTAACTCCTGGAATGAAATTAAGTATTCCTTTCGCACCTACCGCTGATCGAGGATTTCTAGCTTATACATCTGATCGCGGAGGGCAGTATGATATTTGGGTGTATAATCCGCGGACCGGGAAAAATAGACAACTTACAAGTGGTTTAGGCGATGCACGCTCGCAACCAATTTGGTCGCCGGATAGCAGCCGAATCGCATTTGTTGGGAAGGATAGGATTATCTATGTTATTTATACAGCAACGAGTTTAATCGCTGGTATTGATCAGTTGGAGGAAGGGGGAGATTTCAGTCTGGGTTGGTCTCCAGACAGTTCAAGTTTAGCTTATGCGACCCGAGGAATGATTATACTGTATAACGCCACGGTGCATGCAGCGAAGACGATCAGGCAACCTGGTGCATCAGAAGTGAGCTGGTTTCCGAGTGGCACGGAGTTAATGTTTCAAGCTCTGGATGCATCAGGTATAAGTCAGCTATTCAGCAGTGATACAAATGGAATGGCTAAAAAGCAAATTACTAGAAATACGAACGGTCCTCTTCATGATGCGCGTCTATCACCCGATGGTAGCTTTGCTCTCTATACAACACCAGGTGCAAGTGTTTCAATTATTTACACTGTGGAGCTTGCTACAGGTGTTGTGCATGAAGTGAAAGGGGGACCAGATGGGAAAAACTATTTCCCGGAATGGTCACCTGATTCTTTACGAATCGCGTATAGTGCGACCGCATCTGATGATAGAGGCTATTTTACGCAAATAAGAACTGTGGAGCGACTTGGGAATGATGATCGGATATGGGCGATTTCGAATTGCTTTTCGACACCAGTTACTTGGTCGCCTGATGGAAGAAAAATTGCATACCTTTCTGGGTGTAAAGAGCAGGAATTTGCCAATGAGCTGTGGGTGCTTGATCTAACCCATCCTGTCCCAATTAGGCTCATTGAAGACGTGACTATCACGTCAGTGCAATGGTCGCCAACACCGATTATGGATTTGTCAAAAGCGGAATTTACGAACGAGACTTTTGACGTTAACTTTCAATATCCCGCAAGTTGGCATAGGGTAAACAATGAAAGATACGAAGGCGATGATGGCTTTTTTCAGATTTCAGCTCTTTTGGGATCCGATTCGATCGACAAGGTATGCCATGACGAAGCTTTTCAAAAACTAATGCCCTATGGCTCGGTGCCTCGAATAATACAATCACAAAACCCATATGAACAGTCATGCACTATTTTACCTTCTGCCGATCAACCAGCTGAAATGAAGGGGCAGGCAGCCTTTATCGCAAATTATCCGAGTCCGATAATGATTGATGGAATATCTTATAATTACTTTATATTATGGGCGGATAAGGAACATATTGATGGAATTTCCTCAACAGTTTTGTTTTTGCCGTAGGGTACTTCGAAAAAATAACCACTAGGGTTGGTTATACCTAGTGGTTTTCAGTAAATATCTTCTATTATTAATAAGTCTTTTCCGATTCACTCTTTTGCCTGTCGTTTTTTGTCATCGGTTCATGCTTCGGGTTTAAGTTTCCGAGTTCGGCTAACTCAAGCGAAATCTCTTCTTTCATTGTGTTCGAGTTTAATTTTTTATGTTTCGATGGGGCTGACTTGTCGGTATTTCCTTTTGGATTATCTTTTGTCATAATAAACCCTCCATTTCAATAAGTGTATTCTACGTTAATATGGCTTCAAAAACGATTTCAATTCGTATTAGCTGTGAAGAAATTTATTGAGACGAAAAAAAGCATGATCCATGAAGGACCATGCTTTTTCATTCCCCTATGAAAGGGGTGCACTCGGAAAATTTGTTTTTTCAATGATACAAACTGTTTTTACTGACGATTATTTAATACTCGTCTTTCAGCTTGATAAGCTTGACGTGCGCCGCCACTTTTGGCATAGCTGTCAGTATTCAAATTGCACTTAAACAAAAAACGTAACGCTTACTGCTTGGTCTAACACTTCGTGATTAACCTGTATTACTTAGTTAAAGCCTTAATTATTCATCCCTAATGCCGGATGAATAGCTAAGTGATACACAACTTAACTCTAAATCAGGTGGTTCTCATCGAATGTAACTAGTCGCCAGTAAAGCAAATTTTCCGCCAAGGCTGTGCATTTCATCCATTAGAAGTTACTTGTAGGTTACTCGTCTACGAATAGCTTCTTCAGGTTGTTTCACCTTGTAATCTATCTATACCCAGCTGAATATGATATAAACCATTTTAAGTGAAATAGTTAAAAATACAAACAATCCACGAATAAAAACATGCTCAAAGCTTTAAGAATCAACTAATACGACTTATATTCCTATGATTTGTGACAAATTTATGAATTAATGTAATCTTGCCTTAATACGACATTTTTTTTAAACATCATGTTGTACGATGAACTAGTTGCTTCCGAACCTACTAGATAAAGAGCGCATAATTTGAAGCCGAATATATTATATGGAGGAAGATTTGTGAAAAGGCTACTGAATGAAAAGGCGTTGTTGTTTCAAATTGGGATTAAGAGAAAAGTCATGTATAGAAAAGCAAAAACTTTCGGATATACGCATCCCCTTGTTGTCGCGTGTAGTCAAGAATTGGATGAGTTAATTAATAGATATCAAGAAAAAGTATCGTAATAAATGAAGTAATTACTCAGCTCAAATGCGGATTATCCCTAATTGTGTAGAAAAACGGTCAAAACTCCTTCGGCGGGTATTGGTCGTTTTTTTGTACGTAAAAATGACCCAAGTAATTCATTGAGTTTTTATACATTATAATGAATCGTTAATAATTAAAAAACAAAAAACACTATTTAGAAAATGTAAGCGCTTCAATGTTTAGAATACTTAAAATTCCATTGACTAACATTTGCAAACAGTGTATTGTTACGAATAATTATCGTCGTAAAGACAAGTCTATTAAAGAAGGCGATAATGAAAAAGGGGGAACAAAAATGAAAACAAATTGGTTAAAGTATGCAGTGGCATTATTTAGCGTTATTTTCATCCTTGCGGCATGTGGAGAAAACAAAGCAGAGAATGCATCCAAGCCATCAAATGATGAAAAAGAGCAAGGAACTAATGAAGAAACGAAGAAATATAAAATTGGTATGACTCAAATTGTCGAGCATCCATCTTTGAATGCTGCGGCAGACGGATTTAAAAAAGCATTGGCTGATGCAGGTCTTGACGTGGAATACGTTGAGCAAAATGCTCAGAATGATAATAGCTCTAATACAACGATAGCTAATAACTTAGTCAGTTCAGGCGTTGATTTAATTTTTGCGAACTCGACGCCTAGTGCACAAGCAGTCGCAGTAGCGACACAAGAAATTCCAATTGTATTTACATCGGTAACTGATGCTGTAAGTGCTGAACTAGTTGCTTCAATGGAAAGTCCAGGCGGCAATGTGACTGGGACAATTGATAATCATCCTGAAGCAATTCCATCAACTATGAAGTTCATGAAAGAAGAATTAGGCGTTAAAAATGTTGGAATGGTCTTTAACGCTGGAGAGCAAAACTCACGTTCACAAGTTGATGCGGTTAAAGAAATATTGAAAGATATGGATATGACTGTAAAGGAAGCGCCAGTTGCAACATCCGCGGATGTGAAGCAAGCTACTGAATCATTGATTGGTAAAGTAGATGCTTTCTACATTATTACAGATAATACGGTTGTGTCAGCACTTGAATCGGTGATAGATGTTGCGAATGCCAATAAGATTCCGTTGTTAGTCGGTGAGTTCGACTCCGTAAAACGCGGTGGTTTAGGCGCATATGGATTTGAATTTTACGATATAGGTTTTGAAGCAGGTCAAATGGCTGTTAAGATCTTAAAAGGCGAAAGTAAACCGGCTGACTTGCCCGTTCAAATTCCTCAGAACTTAAAATTTGTTATAAATAAAGCTACAGCTGATACACTTGGTCTTAATATCAAGGACGAATGGAAAGCTGAATTAAGCGAATAAATTAGGAGATGATTCTGTATGTTTAGTGCTATATTCGGCTCTGTGGAGCAAGGAATCATCTATGCAATCATGGCACTCGGTGTGTACATCACATTCCGGGTGCTAGATTTTCCCGATCTAACGGTTGACGGAAGTTTTGTAACAGGGGCAGCGGTTGCAGCAACGATGATTGTCTTTGGGTATCATCCGTTATTCGCAACTGGAGTCGCCATTGTTATTGGATTTATTGCCGGTTGTATTACGGGTCTTTTACATACGAAAGGAAAGATTAATCCATTACTTGCGGGTATCTTGATGATGATTGCCTTGTACTCTATCAATTTAAGGATTATGGGGATGACGTCGGATAGTTCTGTTGGACGTCCCAATATTCCTTTGTTAAATGCAGAGACGTTGTTTAGTAAATTCTATGTATTTTGGAGTACGCTTGGCATTGATGAGTCAATCAATCAATTCTTCAGCATGCTAGGCGTTACATACTTACCTTCTACATGGGGAACGTTATTTTTAATGATTATAGCTACATTGCTTATTAAAGTCGTTGTAGATTGGTTTTTACAAACAGAAATCGGGCTTGCAATACGGGCAACTGGTGATAATAAGAAAATGATTCGCAGCTTTTCAGCGAATACAGATACTCTTGTAATCCTAGGGTTAGGCCTATCTAATGGGCTTGTCGCTTTTTCTGGTGCATTGATTGCTCAGTACTCGAAGTTTTCCGATATCGGTATGGGAATCGGTATGATTATTATCGGACTAGCTTCTGTTATTATTGGTGAAGCAATCTTTGGTACAAAAACAATTATGCGAACAACACTTGCAGTGATTGCAGGTGCTATTATTTATAGAATCGTATTGGGTCTTGCACTTCGAGTAGAATTTCTCGATACAGGAGATATGAAGTTAATCACCGCCGTTATTGTTATAGCTGCACTTATTTTACCGCAATACATTGATAAAAGACGGGAAAATAAGAGGAAAGCGAAACGTCATGCCGAACGATTAACAACTTATGATCATGTATTAAACAAGGGAGGGAATGCAATTGCTGAAACTCCAACAGATAAATAAAGTATTTAACGAAGCGACTCCCGATGAAAAAATCGCACTTGATCAAATCAACTTACATTTGAAAAAAGGAGATTTTGTAACTGTCATCGGCAGTAATGGTGCGGGGAAATCAACAATGATGAATATGATTTCAGGAGCACTTACGCCTGATTTCGGTGTCATTGAAATCGCGGGTAAAAATGTTGTGAAACTGCCTGAATATAAACGTTCGGTAATGATCGGCAGAGTATTCCAAGATCCAATGGCAGGAACAGCTCCTTCTATGACAATTGAAGAAAACCTAGCAATGGCGTATTCGCGCAATAAAACACGTGGATTGCGTAAAGGAGTTCACAAGAAACGTCGTGAACTCTTCCGGGAATCACTAGAAACACTTCATTTGAACCTAGAGGATCGATTGAATGCCAAGGTAGGTATGCTATCAGGTGGGGAGCGTCAAGCACTCTCTTTGTTAATGGCTACTTTTACACAACCGTCTATTTTGCTTCTTGATGAACATACAGCAGCTCTTGACCCATCAAGGGCAGAATTGATCACGAATCTAACGAAACAACTTGTAGAAAAGGATCAGTTGACAACGCTGATGGTCACACATAATATGCAGCAAGCAATGGATTTGGGCAATAGGCTCATTATGATGGATAAAGGGCAAATCATTTTGGAAGTTGAAGCTGAGGAAAAGAAGCAGTTGACGATCGAAAAGTTAATGGCCGAATTCCAACGCATTCGCGGTGAAAAGTTAAACAGTGATGCCGCGTTGTTATCTGTGTGAAGTGAATAAGGATAAAACACCACAACCTGACATGGTTGTGGTGTTTTTTATGGAGTCGCGGGTAAATTCGACAAAACCATGTTAATCGGTCAAAATTCAGTATAAGAACTGGTATGATTAGAATAAACTCAAAGTGGAAAAGGTGTTTTATAATGAAGAAATTTATCATCATAGGCTCAGGAATTTTAGGAGCGTCGACAGCGTATCATTTAGCCAAATCTGGAGTTAAAGTGACAGTTATAGATCGTCAGGACGCGGGGCAGGCGACGGATGCGGCAGCGGGCATTATCTGTCCATGGCTATCCCAACGGAGAAATAAAGCTTGGTACGCCCTTGCGAAAGGCGGGGCGGCATATTATACGTCACTCATCCAACAGCTTGAAGAAGACGGAGAAACGGAAACGGGGTACCGACGCGTTGGTGCGGTCAGCTTGCACACGGATGCTGTCAAACTCGAGAAAATGAAAGAACGTGCGGTAAAAAGACGAGAAGATGCACCTGAAATTGGCGATATCCGTCAATTGAATGCAAGTGAAACATCGGCTTTATTTCCGCCGCTTTCTGGGGAATATGAATCTATTCAAATTAGTGGAGCGGCTCGTGTAAACGGGCGAGCTTTACGAAATGCGTTGGTCAGTGCCGCAAAAAAACATGGTGCAGTGTTCGTAAATGGGTCTGCAGCACTTATTGCTACAGACAAAGTTGTCACGGGAGTTCAAGTAGAAGATCAACAGTTTTTAGCGGATAAAGTCATAGTCACTGCCGGTGCATGGGCGGCAGAATTAATTGAGCCGTTAGGCATTCATCTACAAGTGAGTGCTCAAAAAGCACAAATCGTCCATCTACAACTTGAAAAAACACAAACCACCGAATGGCCAGTCGTCATGCCACCAACTGACCAATACATTCTTGCATTTGATGATGGAAAAGTAGTCATTGGAGCAACGCATGAAGATGATAAACAGTTTGATATGCGCGTTACTGCTGGAGGCTTGCATGAGGTATTAGGTAAAGCTCTAACAGTCGCGCCAGGATTAGCAGACAGCGCTTTTACCGAGGTACGTGTAGGTTACCGTCCGTTTACCCCAGGTTTCCTCCCGATTATTGGAGAAGTTCCAGGAGCAAAAGGAATTTTACTAGCGAATGGATTGGGTGCTTCAGGACTAACTGTCGGACCTTTCTTAGGTAAACAACTAGCAAAATTAGCAATGAATGAACCGGTTGACATAGACATTGAGTTGTATAAAGTTGTAAGTGCAATCAAAGTTGAGTGACAGTCGCCTGAATGTATTACCATAATTTATTTCATTCTCAAGCCGTATTTCGGCTTGAGAATTTTTTATTGGCAAAAATTTTAAAACGACTACATAAAAAAAGACAAACAGACCATGCTATCGTTACTGACAAATTTGAAGGAGGATTATCAATGACTAAGATGTTGCGTGTTTTGGCCACTTTGCTCGTCATTTTTTCTTTGATGGGATGTGGAACGAAGAAAAATGAAGAAGTGAAGGACAATGCGGTGGGTACAGAAACAGAAACGGATGTAAACGATACTACCACAAACGGTACTACAAACGACTCGGCAACGGATACCAATCCAAATAGTGAAGGTAATCAAGAGCTGACGGTCGCTGATGATGTTGCTGATAAAATAGTGGAAATGGAAGAAGTGGAAAGCGCCAATGTCATCGTAACTGACACAAATGCTTATGTGGCAGTCGTGCTAAAAGAAGGAGCAGATGGTTCAGAAGTGACTGAGAATAAGATTGCGGATGAGGTCAGGTCGACTGATGCTAACTTTAAAAATGTTTATGTATCGATGAATCCCGATTTTGTAAAACAAATGGACGAATATGGAACTAAGATTAGAGAAGACAAACCAGTGGAAGGATTCTTTGAAGAGTTTTCAGATGCGATGAAGCGAGTATTTCCTGACGCGCATTAAGCTATCCGTTTCAACTGTCTATTCAATAAAAGGCTCATCATTCTTCCAATGAATGATGAGTTTTTTTGATGAATAAACTATTTTCGGAATTACACTTCAGGTTCTCGCTAATGGACAGTTAAACCTGTTTATTTCTCGCATCGTACTTATAAAAAGGATTAACAAGCAAGAAAAAGGGGAATAAGAATAAAATTGAGTATTTTTTGTGGTTTATATAAGGAGAGAACTATATGAAATCAAAAAGAGTTAGTGTAATTGTCATTAGCGCTTTATTCATACTGGGTGGATGTTCATCAAGCGCGGATCAAGTTGTAGAGACACCAGATATTACCGAAACGGATACACCCGAAAAACAAATAGAAAGCCCTGAAACTAATCCTGAGCAAACACATGAAGAAATCTTAGCGCAGGTAACATCTGCTATAGAAACTGATGTGAAATTGATGTTGCCAGAGGATATTTTTGTAGGGGAAGGTTATCTGACGGCGACTACTGCATCGAGCAAAAATAATTACGAAGTAAATTTTTATGTCACAAATGTACCGATTCCTGTAAATGATTCTACCTTGCACGATGCACACCCTTATATGATTGTGAATGGGACAAGGTATGATTCAGCGGCTAGTGCTAAAGCGAAAATAAATTACCAACCCATCAATGATGGCGCTCAAAAAGTTGATTTGGGAAATGGCATTACGGGATACCAAGATGCCGGTGCAGGGAGTATTTTCCTTACATGGCATGAGGGGCGCTGGTCATTTTCGATTCGTAATCGGAATAGCGATGTAGGAAGTGCGAAAATGAACGATTTGGCAAAAGAGATTGTCGCAAAGTTGGAAAATCAATTATTACCAGCTCCACGAAAGATCGGGGCTGGGATGTTTGATATGAATAGTGAAGGTGCAGCTGCGAATAGCTTTATGTGGCAGGAAGAGGAAGTCGTTTACGAGGTATATACGGTAGATCCTTTGTTACTTGTTGATACAGTAACAGACCAGATGAAGTAAGAATAGTGCTGAAGTCAAGACACCGCTCCAAGAGAAAAATGTAAACATTCTTCTCTTTAAATTAATGCTTCCTTGCCTGTGCTAAACACAATTTGAAGTTGTGTTCAGTACAGGCATTTTTCGTATTGCGAATTATTTTCCAAATTAAAGAGGTATTCCCACAACTATTGTGAATAAAATAGAATAACAAACGATAATTACGGGAGGAATAATTATGTTAAAGCCTGATGAAAAGATGCCACTTGGGTTCATTTTTATACCTGTGATGATGCTATTGTTATCGTTCACAATACTAACTAATTTTAATTTGATTGGCTATCATTATAATTTAGATGAAAGTGCATCTTTCATAACGATTGAAGAAGGTTTTTTCAACAAAGAAAAATATAATATACAAATTAATGATGATAACACTATACAAATCTTACAAGAGGTAATGATTCCTGTTAATTCAGCAGAGCGTATATGGCAATCCGATTTGATTATAATCTCGTTATTTATCGGATTATTTGCATACATATTTCAATCAGCTGCAAGACAAAGAAAAACCTTTAAATGGTTCGTACAATTATATGTAGGCATGTCTTTTTGTTATCCATTTATTTACAAAATATAATGGTGAGTAGGGGTTGGGGAAATCCATTTTCACGGGATCATTTCCGGTCCGCTTTCGGCGAAATATTCACGACACATTTATCGAGAGGCATGTGTGGCTAGAAGTGACTCCGTCACTTCTAGCCACACTATTTTCGTTAATCCTGTTGCGAATAGTTGCCTGTCGCGTTCCTACAATATTTAAGTGAATAATGCAGTTGCCTGGAAAGAAAAGAATAGATGACTTTCTATAGGGGGTGTAGGTGCCCGAAGATGCAATTTCGGGCACTCTAGTACGTTGTAAAATGCGTTCCTTGCTTACTTTTAGCAAAGAGTATGCTCCTAATCATGTGATACCTTATAGAAAGTGACACTTCTTTACTTAAAAAAGAAAAAACCATATAGAATGCATCAGCCGCCAAAATTGCATCTTTGGCGGCTTTTATCCAGGTAGATGCCCCTCTATTCTTTCGTCTCAAAAAGTTTTAGCACTTCGTATACTTATGCATTTGTAGCGCGATGGATGAAGGACCACCATACGATTATCGGGAAAGAAATGTAGTGATGCGACAAAATCGCATCACTACATTTCTAGACATCTCGATAATCGTATAGAAGTCTTTATATCCAAAGCAATCCAAAGTCAACTTTACACGTAGCGCCTAGTAGTTAATCATGTTATTCACTGGTTACTTTGGTTAATCAACAGACGTGATATGTAGTATGTCTTATCTTCTTTATAACATGGAATATTAGTGTCCATAGCGAGATACTAGAGAACATAGGGGAGTTCAATAAACGAGGTTTATAGATCCCGAACAAAGCCGTTGAGATTTGTTTATTAATGAAAAAATGAAACCAATTTGAGTAAGTAACGTATAGTAAGTTAAATCAAAAAATGGGAGGAATACATATGAATGGACAAGATGAATGGGAAACCAATCTGGACAAAGAAATGATAGCGCTGAAAGCCAAAATAGATCATTTGGAGAATGAAATCAAGGAAATGGAATTTCTTGTGCCAAAACCATTTATCACCTCGGAACAAATCGGGCAGATTGGCAAATTTCTATTAGGAGCAATCGTTCTAATCGGAATTTTTTGGCGATGAATGAACCAACTAGGCTAGCTGTAGCAGAATTTTCGTTTTTAATAGGTGAAAAATTGAACGTATGTTCTTTTGTGCTATAGTAAGAATGGAAAGAGAATTCGCAGAGGTTAATCAAAGGAGTCAATCTATATGAAATTAGTATCATGGAACGTCAATGGATTAAGGGCATGTGTTAGTAAAGGTTTCTTAGAATACTTTGAAACGGTGGATGCAGACATCTTCTGTGTACAGGAGATAAAACTGCAAGAAGGTCAAATTGATTTACAGTTGGATGGTTATCATCAATATTGGAATTACGCACTAAAAAAGGGCTATTCAGGTACGGCTGTATTCACGAAAGAAAAACCATTGACTGTGAAATACGGTGTAGGCGATTTAGATGCTCAAGAAGAGGGACGGATTCTTACGCTTGAGTTCGCGCAGTTTTATTTAGTAAACGTCTATACGCCAAACTCGCAGCGGGATTTGGCACGATTGCCATTTCGCTTGGAATGGGAAAACGACATGCGTGACTACTTAAAGAAACTGAATGATATGAAACCAGTCATTCTATGTGGTGATTTGAATGTCGCGCATCAGGAAATAGATGTACGAAATGTGAAATCGAACATCGGTAATTCGGGCTTCACCAGTGAGGAACGCGGAAAGATGACGGAGCTATTAGGGGAAGGATTCATCGATACGTATCGGTATTTCAATCCAAATCTAGAAGGAGCATATACTTGGTGGTCGTACATGAGTAAGGTTAGGGAGCGGAATATTGGATGGCGGATTGATTATTTCATAGCCTCCAAACAATTGGAATCTCTATTGAAAGATGCTACCATCCATCCACATATACTCGGCAGCGACCATTGTCCGATTGTTTTAGAAATTGATTTATAAATAAAGATGTTAGGGGAAATAACTTATAGGGACTACCGACCAAAAATAACGACGTTGCTTATCTTTGCTTATGATTGAAGGAAATGCACAAAATGCCATGAATTTTTACACAGCTATTTTGATGAATCGGAAATTCTAAATGTAGTCCATCAAGAAAACGACATGATTATGCACGCCACATTCACAATAAAAGGACAGGCGTTCATGTGCATCGACAGTTCTATCAACCAAGAATTCACATTCACTCCTTCCACTTCATTGTTTGTGGCATGTGACGCGGCAGCGGAAATTGGTCGGCTTTTTGAACAGCTATCACAGGATGGACGAGTCCTGATGCTGCTTTCTGAAACGCCGGTCAGTGACAAGTTTGGTTGGGTAGGGGATAAATTCGGCGTCACCTGTCAATTGAACAAACCAAAAAAGTGATGGAAGTCAATCCGGAAAACGAAAAGGAGCTTGCTTTAGTAGATCATCTACTTAAGCAAGCTCCTTTTTAAAGGAATAAGAAAATATCTGTTTTTCAATCTGGAGCAGTGTCTAGACTCCAGGCGCCTTACGGTTTTCTTAATTATTAAAATCGTTTCCGGTCGATTAAAGAATCATTATTTAATTCATTCCGCTCAAATGGATTTGTATCCAATGAATGTATGGCCGTCCCATCACGTTCATCTAGTACTGCATCGGTCCGGTCGATATCCGCTTCTTCACGGCGCACGGTTTCGTTAACCGTTTCTGTATCATGAACTTCACGTTTGCCAACGACGATTTCTTCACTAACGACAGGACGTTTTGTCACTTCAACCCGCTCTTCCATAACAGGTATATGAATATTTTCACCATCATCAAACACTTCTCCGGCAGCAGTCTCTTCAGTTACTGCGCGTCGTTCAATGTACACTTCTTCACGTGTGACGGGCACTTCTACCGTTTGTGTCTCTTCGACAATGTGCTTACTGACGTTCACTTCACCCGCCTGATAGCGTTCTTTGTCGACATTGAGCTTCTCTTCGTGCAATCTTAGATGTTCTTCCTGTTCTTCCTGTTCTGCATCTGTTCCTAACCCTAACCCTTGGCTGTTCATTGCTAGATTGGGATTATCATAATCATCAACAACAAGATTTGAGCCGATATTAGGATCTGTATAACCTGCTTGATATTCCGTTCCTTGATTTCCATAGAGATTACCGTATTCCTGGTCCACGTATAGAAGAATTCCGCCAGCTTTGACTTCATTGAAATAACGGTTGGATTCTTCGTCGGTGAATCCCATGTTAGTGAATGCACCTTTGACGGGTTCATCTCCGCTCAGGAAAGCGATGAACTTGTCCATCCAGTTACCTTCAGGCGATCGGAGATCCACATCAGTTTCTCCTCGGATAATCGATAATGTATCTGCATCATTCGTCACAATATAAATATCGTTTTCAGTATAACCTTGCGCTTTTAACTCATCAATCTTATTCAAGACTTGGGTTTCATTATGGAATGTACCTACAAACTTTTTGTCAGCCATTTCAAATTGCCTCCTAAGATTTTTATAGTGTTAGTGCTAGTCTTTAAAATACCCAGCTTTCAAATAATAAAACCTATCCGCAATTTGCTGCTGAAGCATATTGAATTCACGTTAACGATTACCTGTTGAACCCATTTGATTAGTAGCAACTGATGCAAAAATGAAAAGAATGAAAGAGAACTTTATCAATTTGCCTCGTAGAAACGGCAAGAACTCTAGGGGAGTTGTCTGTATTTGATTTATAGTTGGGTTAGTATTAACTGCTATTTTGATAGAGAGGTTCTTTTGATAGCCCAGTAGAATAAAGAGGAGAAGGTCAAAACGGATGTTGTAGCCGAGTAAAAAAATGATAACTTGAAAAAGGCTGTAAACCAATATTGGTTTACAGCACTTTTTTGGTAGTAGAAGATTTCTAAGCACCTACTCTGGAGTAACGAAGGTGTTTTTCCCTGCTTTCAAGCCTGATAGGAGGACAATTAAAGATGCAATGATAATAATCAGCATCGGCACTGTCCAACCTGATGTGAAATCGTGTAATAATCCGAAGAGTACTGGTCCAACCGCCGCAAGTAAATAGCCGAAGGACTGTGCCATACCTGATAGATCTGCAGCTTCATGTGGTGTCCGTGTGCGTAATGAGAAGAACATCATTGAAAGTCCAAATGCTGCGCCACCTGCAATTCCAATCAAAATCATAAAGAGTGGAACAAGTGCAGTTGTGCCTGCCATGATACCGCCATAGCCCAAGAGGTATAATAGTGCGACACCCGCTACAATCCAGCGCTGATCTTTTACTTTTCCTGCTAGAATCGGAACGATGAAAGTCATTGGTAATTGCGCAAATTGCAAGAGGGAAACCATCCATCCAGCACTATCTGGACTTATTCCTTGCGTTTTTAACACCTCAGGCATCCATGCGGAAGTTGTATAAAATATCAAAGATTGGAACCCCATAAAGAAGGTAACACTCCAAGCCAATGGAGAACGCCATAAAGAGGGTGATTTGGCCTTTTCCAAATGAACATCCAATGAATTTGGTGATTTCTTGTTTTTAAGTTGCGGGAGCCAGACGAGTAGAGCGATAAATGCTAGTAGCGCCCAAACTCCTAATGCGCCTCTCCATCCAAACTGTGTATTATGAGAAAGTGGTGCACTGACGCCAACCGCAATGGCTGCGGATAAATTCATAGAGACCGAATAAATACCGGTAATGAGACCCATATGCAGTGGAAAGTTGAGTTTTATTAGACCTGGTAATAAGACATTTCCAAATGCAATGGCAAGTCCTATTAGGAAAGTGCCAATGAGCAAATTAGGTGTTGTGCCTAGAGAACGAGTAATAATACCTGCTGTCAATAAAATGAGTGATACGAATAATGTCAGTTCCATTCCGAAGCGACGTGCAATTTTCGGAGCGAACGGTGAAATAAGTGCAAAAGCGAGCAGAGGAATGGTCGTTAGGAATCCCGCTAATACATTTGAAATGGCCAAACTGTCTCTAATGGAAGAGATTAATGGTCCGACAGATGTTAAAGGCGACCGAAGTGTGGACGCGATGAAAATGATTCCGATAAGAAGAAACCATGTATTTCGTGTGAATTTTAATTTTTTATTTGTATTCATGGAATGTGGATTGGTCAAGATAATGCCCCCAAAGTCTACTTATTTCATCTACAATAACACATTCACCGCACATAGTACGTTCATTGAATTGAATGAATCATTATTTAACTTTTGAGGATGTTGAAATCTGAAATTCCCGTGCTATACTAATAACATTCTAATAGCATTCGCTCATATAATAGCGGGAATATGGCCCGCAAGTATCTACCGATTTACCGTAAATAAATCGACTATGAGAAGCAACGAATTGAAAAAGTCGTACTCATTTAATTGGGTATGTCTCTTTCTTTTCCATTCAGCAAATAAGCCTGAATGACATTGCTCCTCTCATGGTTTGATTGGATGCATGGTCATAGGGCTTATTTTTGTGGCTCTTGATTGTGAAAACAAGAAGGAGGAAAAATAAAATGAAATTGTTAAAAGATAAAATTGTAAAAGACGGTAAAGTATTATCGAATCAGGTGCTAAAAGTAGATTCATTTTTGAATCATCAAATCGATCCACCTCTTATGCAGGCGGTTGGGGAAGAATTTGCAACACGATTTAAAGATGCGGGAATAACAAAAATTCTAACGATTGAATCGTCGGGTATTGCTCCATCAATGATGGCGGGCTTGATACTAGGGGTACCGGTAATTTTTGCACGTAAAAGGAAATCACTAACGTTAGTGGACCATTTGTATACGGCGAGTGTCCATTCATTCACAAAAAACGAAACAAATGATATTTCCGTTTCAAAAGATTTCATTACTGCACAAGATACAGTCTTACTCATCGATGACTTCCTTGCAAACGGACAAGCTGTACTTGGGTTGCTAGATATCATTGAGCAAGCTGGAGCGAAGTTGGCAGGCGTTGGTATTGTTATCGAAAAAGGTTTCCAACCTGGCGGGGCGCTCATCCGTGAACGCGGCATCCGTGTAGAGTCACTTGCGAATATTGCTTCACTCGAAAATGGGCAAGTGACATTTATTGAGGAGGAAACTTCCAAGTGAGCAATCCACTTAAGTCAACTGCTTTAGGGCTCCAACATGTTTTGGCGATGTATGCGGGGGCGGTCCTCGTACCATTAATCGTCGGTAATGCACTGGGCCTAACTTCTACACAACTGACTTATCTTGTTTCCATCGACATTTTAATGTGTGGGATTGCAACGATTTTACAAATTATGAATAACCGTTTCTTCGGAATCGGATTGCCCGTTGTATTAGGCTGTTCGTTTACAGCGGTAGGACCGATGATTGCGATTGGCACCGAGTCTGGAATTTCCGCTATTTATGGGGCAATTATCGTATCGGGACTTTTCGTCATTGTTATTAGCCGTTTCTTCGGTATGCTTGTACGATTTTTCCCTCCAGTTGTAACAGGTTCTGTCGTTACGATTATCGGTATTACGTTAATTCCTGTGGCTATTAACAATATGGGTGGGGGACAAGGTGCAAGTGATTTCGGTTCATTGTCGAATATTGCATTGTCTTTCGGAACGTTGCTTTTTATCCTCCTAGTCTTCAAGTTTTCCACTGGTTTTATGCGGGCTATTTCCATCTTACTCGGCTTGGTTGTCGGGACTGTTGTTGCTACGTTTATGGGGAAAGTTGACTTCTCGGCCGTTCGGGATGCAGCCTATTTCCATATGGTTGAGCCTTTCTACTTCGGTATGCCGACTTTCGAATGGTCGGCTATCTTTATAATGATCTTAGTGGCAATGGTATCCCTTGTTGAATCAACAGGCGTTTACTTTGCGCTAGGTGATATTTGTGAGCGCGATATAAAGAGAAAAGATCTTGAAAAAGGGTATCGTGCGGAAGGGATCGCCGTCTTACTAGGCGGTATTTTCAATGCATTTCCGTATACGACGTTTTCACAAAATGTCGGTTTAATTCAAATGTCAGGTGTCAGATCACGAAAAATTATTTTAATCGCGGGTATTATGTTGGTTACGCTCGGTTTTGTTCCAAAAATCGCAGCTTTCACAACAATTATTCCAAATGCTGTTTTAGGTGGCGCGATGATCGCAATGTTCGGAATGGTCGTTTCCCAAGGAATTAAAATGTTAAGCAAAATTATTACTGATTCTCAAGAGAATTCTATGATCATTGCTTGCGCAATCGGGATAGGACTTGGTGTGACAGTCGTACCTGAACTCTTTGCACAATTCCCTTCAGATCTTAAAATATTAACGAGTAACGGTATTGTCGCGGGAAGTGTCACTGCGATTGTGTTGAATATACTCTTTAATATGTTGCCTTCACGTAAGAAGAAATTTAAAACTGAATAAAATAGTCCACATGTTTTGATATGGACTATGATGTATGTCGCTCCTTAATCATTTAGATTAAGGAGCGACATTTTTTGTGTGAAAAATAATGCATCTGAGAGAAGTTAATAAGAAAACAAACAACTACATTTATTTCTTGAAAAGCGGAAGTTAATCAGGGACACCATCTTGCTATCCATAAACTTATGGTACAATCAGTTGTAATTGTTGATGGATTAATGAGAATATTTAGATGTTGGTACTTTTTACGACTTCAGATTTTTTAATGAGAAAATAATAATTTTGTGTGGCATAAATTAAATATTAAAAAAGATAAGGAGCATGATTAAATGACAAACTTAATAGATTTAACTAAAAAAGTAGGTATTGTATTAGAGAAGAAGAAACTAACTGGTGTTAAAGCAGAAATCATATTAGCAATCGATCAATCAGGCTCAATGAGTTCACTATATAAGAATGGGACTGTACAGCAGATTATAGAGCGTTTACTAGCCATTGGTATGAACATGGACGCTAATAAAGAAATTGATGTATTTCAGTTCAATAACGGTGCAAATTTTGTTGGTACAGCAACAGAAGCGAACCATGCAACATTTGTAAAGGACACTAAAATGACTGTAAGTGGTGGAACGAAATATGCTCCAGTTATGGAATTGATAGTGAGTAAATATGGAATTGCACTGAGTGGGAATCAAGAACCTGCTAAGAAAAGTTTGTTTGGTGGTTTATTCAGTAAGAAAGCAATAGAAATTCCTATTAAGCCTGAACATCCTACTTTTGTACTCTTTATAACGGATGGGAATAACTCTGATAAAAGTGAGGCAACACGGATTGTGCGTGAAAGCGCAAATCAACCTATTTTCTGGCAGTTTGTTGGGATTGGTAAAGAAAAATTTGCTTTCTTGCAAAAGTTAGACGACCTTAAAGACAGGTATGTAGACAATGCAGATTTCTTTAAAATCAGTAATGTTGCAAAGGTTTCCGATGAAGAGCTGTATGATAAGTTGCTTACAGAGTTTCCAGACTGGTTACTTCAAGTGAAAGCCAAGGGGATGCTAAGCTGATAAATTACATCTATTAAGAATACTAGAATTATAGGGGAGAATACAATCACGCAACAGGAACTGTTGGTGAATGGAGTGGGTATAGTAAAATATCAACGAACATCAATTAGAGAATTTCAATGAAATAATGTTGACGTATCGTGACTCGAGGTAGCCACAAAAAAACGCCTGTAAGTTAGTGACATAACTATTTTATTTTCCACCTCTCGATTTTAACATGCAATTATTGCGAGATGAAAAGTATCTTCACTAGACAGTGTAAGTCACAACATGCGACGATAACTAGATAGCATTAAGTAAAGGGGGAATTCCATGTATAAACTAATTGCGATTGACCTTGATGGGACATTACTTACGGATGAATTACTGATTACGCCAAGAACAATCGAGGCTATTCAAAAAGCGGTGGAATTAGGAACAGTTGTCACGATTGCGACAGGGCGTATGTTTCCATCTGCGAAATTATTTGCACAGCAACTTGGCATCAATGTACCAGTTATTACGTATCAGGGTGCAATCATTAAAAGCATTGATGACGATGAAGTGATGTATGAACGACTTATTCCTCCTAACATGGCACAAAAACTAGTTGAGATTGCTCGTGATAAAAAAATACATTTGCAAGTTTATCAAGATGATATTCTTTATGCTGCATCAGAAAATGACAAGATTATTGAGTACTCCAAAAAATCGAAGGTCCCGTATAAAATAGAACCGGATCTTGGCAAACTTGCGAAACTAGGATTTACGAAAGCACTCTTTATCGAAGAGCCTGCCTACCTTGCAACCTTACAGGATGAATTGCGGGCATTGTTTGGAGGGAGTGCACATATCGCCAAGTCTTTAGTAAACTATCTTGAAGTGACGCATCCGGAAGCTAACAAAGGAAGTGCTTTATTGCACCTAGCGAGTAATCTTGGTATCGATCGTACAGAAATTATCGCTATAGGCGACAATCACAATGATATTGAACTGATTAAGACGGCTGGTTTAGGTATCGCGATGGGTAACGGGGTCCAGGAATTGAAAGACCTTGCGGATTATATCTCACTGACGAACAATGAAGAAGGAGTGCTCCATGCAATCGAAAAATTTGTTTTAGAGCCTTTGGGAGCAATGATAGAATGATGGTGAGGTAACTTCCTTTGGTGTTGAAAATAGTTGAATAGGGCTACTTAATGAAAAAACGCCTACGATAGATGCACTTTTAATAAGTGTGTCAATTACGTAGGTGTTTTATATTGTCTCAGTAATTTAGGTAAGGGCATAGTTTTTCCATTTAATTAAGCCTCTTGATTATTTGGATTTAAAAATAATATCCCTTGAAAAATGGGGATTATCAAATTCCGAAAAAAATGGCCACGACTGTGAAGTTTTACCTAGAAGTTTCTTCAAATTCAATAGTAACTACTTTTTCAGTTTCGGTAGTATACTCAATTCTTACAAAAACGCCGAATTCGTGGTCACCATCTTTTAACCATAGCTTAAACTTTTCAATTGTTGAATCCTTTCTAGATTCGCTTCCTTCATGAAGGTAGTCAATAATAGTTGCATTGGGATATTTTGATTGTGTTTCTTTTATAGCGAGTTTACCCCACTTAGCGTAAGCTGGAATTTCTGGTGGTGTATGAGCAATGGTTGGGATATATGTTGGTGCTGAATTAACTGTAATAATAATTCCAAGTGCAATAAATGTTTTTCTCATAATTGATGACATCTCCTTTTTTATAGGATGGGTAATTTTTTGAAAGTCATTCTAAGACCAACTGCTTACCATCGTTTAATCCATTTTTTTGATTACAGTTATTTCTTTTCTTCGTAAAAATAGACATTGGTAACAGGATATAGAAGATGATTGTACTAAGACTTTCTTATAGGTCAGCTGTATTGACTTAAAGGGTAGTCTTTTTTTGTTGTCTTAAAATGTGAGCGTATTCAAAAAACGACGAGTAATTTCGGATAAATGTGGAATACTAACTGCTGAATCATTTGGAAAACATAGTTTTTCCTATTTTCCGCACAATTTATTTACTTATGTCATTTCGTTTGCTAAACTCATTTAGTTGTATGACGTCAGACAACGAAAATGAGCTTTCCATAGTGCGAATTGGCGTATTAGTAACAAAATTATAAATGGAAAACTTCCATATGAAGAGGTGTACTAGTTGAATTTATTGTGGGGGCTTTTAGGGATAGTTGTGGTATTAGGAATTGCATTTCTTTTATCTAATGGAAAGAAATCGATTAATTACCGGACTATCGTTGTTGGTTTAATCATCCAAGTGACATTTGCATTCGTCGTCTTGAAATGGGAGGCGGGGAGAGCTGGATTAATATGGTTTTCTGGACTCGTGCAAAATGTCATTGACTACGCTGGCGAAGGGGTTGCATTTCTTTTCGGTCCGGTAGCGGACGTTGAAGGATTCGGTTTCGTCTTTGCATTCCAAGTGTTGACGATCATCATTTTCTTTTCTTCCTTGATTTCCGTGCTATATTATCTTGGAATTATGCAGGTGGTTATCAAACTGATCGGAGGCGCATTATCGAAACTGCTTGGCACGAGTAAAGCAGAATCGGTTTCTGCGGCCGCGAATATATTCGTCGGACAGACGGAAGCTCCACTTGTCATCCGACCTTTTTTGGCAAACATGACGAAGTCAGAGCTTTTTGCAGTCATGACAGGAGGACTTGCATCTATTGCTGGTTCTGTTCTCGCGGGTTATGCACTCCTGGGTGTTCCACTTGAGTATTTAATTGCAGCAAGCTTCATGGCTGCACCTGCAGGATTGATTATGGCGAAAATATTTATACCGGAAACGGAGAAGTCAGAAGTTGAAGATTTTGAGATGGGTAAGGATCAGGAATCTGTGAACGTTATTGATGCAGCAGCACGTGGGGCAGGAGATGGATTAAAACTTGCCTTGAATGTCGGTGCCATGCTATTGGCGTTCATTGCGCTTATCGCTATGATGAATGGCATGTTAGGCGGAATCGGTAAATGGGTGTTTGGCTTTGAATCGTTGACCGTTGAGGGGATTCTCGGCATTCTATTTGCACCCCTCGCATTCGCCATCGGTGTTCCTTGGTCAGAGGCAGTAACAGCAGGTGGATTCATTGGTCAAAAACTTGTGTTGAATGAGTTTGTCGCGTATGCATCATTCGCACCTGAAATTGCATCACTCAGCCCTAAAACAGTCATCGTCGTGAGCTTTGCACTTTGTGGCTTTGCGAACTTAAGTTCACTGGCAATTCTTCTTGGCGGATTAGGTTCTCTTGCACCAAGTCGACGTCCTGACATTGCAAGACTGGGTGTTCGTGCGGTGGCAGCTGGGATGTTAGCCTCGTTATTGAGTGCCGCTATTGCAGGGATGTTCATTTGAAAATGAAAATTTGAATTCCAAAAAGGACTGGACGGCTACGATGCCATCCAGTCCTTTTTGGTTTAAGTGCTACAGCAGATTATCTAATTAACCGTCGCTGCCATCTTCGATATGGTCGTCATCTTTCTTATCATCAACGACGCCATCGTCATCAACCTCAACATCTTTATCTGTTTCATCATCAGTATCTAAATCTACATCCGTATTTGTTCCATCCTCAGGGTTGACATCTTCTACAGGTTCGTTAACATCCACGTCAACATCGTCGTCATCCCCATCGCCACATGCAGCAAGCATTCCGACTGAGAGCAATGTTGCCGCTCCTAGCTTTAACCATTTCTTTTCGCCTTTAAGTTTTAAATCCATTTAAATCTCCTCCAAGAGTATGTCTAAGATGAATGGTGCATGTTCTTGTAATACCCACATTTTATCGTGTGAATCATTTAGATTTTTCAGATAGGTGAAAGAAGCATAGTAATTAGAGTCCTGTTTCCTAACTAGTAACTTCATGTTCTTGCTGGAATTCGTATGGTTACCGTCGTGCCTACTCCGAGCGAGCTATCAATCTCAATGCCATATTGATCACCAAAATAGTACCGTATTTGATCATGGACATTTTTAAGCCCGATATGTTCTTCGGTTAATGTACTGGAGGATTGTGCAAGGCGATTTTTCAAGTATTGTAGCTGTTCTTCATCAATACCGACCCCATTGTCACTCACCGTTATTAGCATATCCTGGCCGGAAAAAATAGATGAAACTTCAAGTATTCCAGCTCCATATTTACGCTCTAACCCATGGACAATACCATTTTCGACAAGGGGCTGAAGGGAGAAATGCAAAAGTCGTATAGATTCACTAGTTGGAGCTAAGTTTTCGACGTACTGAATTTTATCTCCGAATCGCATTTGTTGTACTTGGATATACAGGCGAATGTGGGTCAATTCTTCTTCCAATGTGATTGTTTCTTTCCCACTTTGGATATTAATTCGAAATAACTGTCCGAGTACCCCAATCATTTCAGCAATATCCCGTTGTTTGTTTAACACCGCTTTCATTTGAATCGATTCAAGTGCGTTAGCTAAAAAGTGCGGATTGATTTGACTTTTTAGCGCGCGGTAATGTGCTAGCTTTTGTTGAGCTTTTAACACAGAGGACCGTTCAATGTAATCTTGTATGTCCGTGACCATTTTGCTAATTCCCTGATAAAGTCCGCCAAATTCATCCTGACGTTTGCTAGTCAAGTTAACATCGAATTTTCCGCGACCGATTATTTTCACCTGCCTACTTAAAAAGATAATTGGTTCAGTTACACGTATGTATAAGATCACCATAAATAACATCGCCATACCAATCGAAAAGAAAGCTAACCCTAAAATAACTTTGCGAAGCATTTCCGCATGCTTAGTCATTTCCTGTTCTTCTATATATTGAATAACTGTCCAGTCTGAGTAGGGAGAAGTGACAAAATTGAAAAATGAATTAACCCCGTCTACCGGTGCGTAAAAATTCCCAGATTCCTTATTTGAATCGGAAAGGAAAGGCTGGATAGCGGGTTTAAATGTCATATTGGAGTCGATTTGATCTAGGTCAGAAGCGTAAATAACACTGCCAAGAGCATCCAAAATAACGAAATTCCGATTATGATTTTCTGATAAATTTAGAATGTTACGTAATGAATCTAAACGGATATCAATAAGCAAAACACCTAACGGTTGTCTGCTTCCATTTTTATTAATTACCCTTGCGATTGATATTACTGATTCATTGGAATTTACCCTATTAAATGGTTGGTGAGTACCAAATAAGACGATTCTACCTTTTTGCTCAATGGTTTGTTTATACCATTCTTCGTTTGTTAAGTTACTCACATCGTAAACGGATTTTTTTAGTGTCGAATAAAATACATGGTCACCTATATAAATTTGGACGCTATCGATATTCTCAATTGTTATTTCAATTGTACTGATAAAATGTTCAATCGCATTTTCGTATTCTAAAATTTGAACATAGTCTCGTTCTGAGTCATCTCCTTGCCAATTTTCAAGCGCATTTTGTAGTTTACTGTCCATCTGTGCAGTAAGCGCCCCCATCTCGATGCTCTGCAAATATTGATCGAAATTAAAAGATAGATTATTAAGAATGAGATTCGAACTATTTTGATACTCTTTTTTAGCTGATTGATTTGAAAACATGTAAATCATTACGGATAAAATCAGCAGCGGGATGGTAATCGTCAAAATCATAAGGACAAAAATTTGATGATTCACATGTTTAAATTGGAAAAATGGTAAGAAGCGCTTCAATTGGTTCATAATATCATAGCCTTAACTGTTTTCTATATTCTGTTGGTGTCATTTGGGTAACACTTTTAAATACTTTTACGAAATGTTTATAACTTTTATACCCACATAAACTTGCCACGTCGGCGATGGAATGTTGCGACACCTTCAGGCATTGTAGCGCATAATTAATTCTTATTTCGCTTACAAAAGTCATGTAGTTTTTATTTAATTTTGTTTTGAATAGCCGACTTAAATAAGAAGGATGATAAAAGAAATGTTCGGCAACCATATTGAGTGTTAATTCTTGATCCAAATGCAGTTTGATATAGGACTCTATTTTTTCGAAAAGTTGAAGGCCTTCTTCAGGCGCAATTCCAACCCCTTGATTTGTACCTGGATCTGTCAGCCGTTCGAAAGATTGTGGCATAAGTTGCTTTAGGCGTATTTTTTCTAAGCAATTTACAATAACTGAAAAACTTTTTTCGTATTGCAATGGTTTTAGTAAATAATCATATACACCGCCATAATGAATGGCTTTTTGCGCGTACTCGAATTCATTGTGGCCAGTCAAAATAATAAAAAGGGTATCGGGCAGTTTTGATCGGAGCTGTCCAATCATTTCAAGTCCATCCATTACAGGCATACGAATGTCTGTAATCACCAAGTGGGGGAGCTCGATTAAAGCTCTATCCACTCCGTCTTTCCCGTTTTCCGCCTCAATAATTGTATGGACCCCTAGCTCTTTCCAATCGAAGTACTGTTTTAATCCAGAACGTATGAGAGGTTCATCCTCAACAATCATCAATTTATACATCGTATTCCCCCAAAAATAATTTGATAGTAGTTGTTGTTTTTTAGGAATGTGTTAAATGACCTCTAAATTTCTATTACTTACTTAAACAGCCATTTTGTGAATCTATTTTAAGTGTACACGATAAAAAAAGTTTCCCCAACAAGGAATTGGGAGAAGATTCAAACATTTTGTGGAGATTAATCTTTAATGGCAGTGTATTGGAGTTGGAATTATAAAATAATTTTAAGGGGTGTGGAGCATTTATGTCAGAATAGGGCTATGAATGTAAAGTTCATGGGATTGTCATGTCTGGTTATTGACTTTATGCTTAAAACAGGAAATGAAAGCGCTTCACCACTATTTCCGGAAATACAAGGAGGGGGGAGATATTATGCGAGGTTCGAAAAAGGTTTCTGTCTTGTTAGTTGTAATGGCTCTTGTATTATCACTATTTTTGACCGCTTGTAGTCAAGATACAGCCGAGGAAAGCGAAGGTGGCAAAGACACAGACAAAAATCCAAGTAACGAAAAACAGGTGGAAATAACGTGGTGGAATTTCCCGAACTTCCAAGCATTAGATGGAGAAGTAGGTAAGTATGAGAAAGAAATTATTGCCGCATTCAATGAAAAAAATCCAGACATTAAAGTGAAGTTAGAGATGCTTACTTTTGAAGGTGGGCCTGAAAAGCTGAATGTAGCAATCGCTACGAACACAGCACCAGATATGATATACGATGCTCCAGGGCGCATCATTGATTGGGGTAAGAAAGGGTTACTTGCACCACTAAATGACATGATGCCTGACGATGTGAAAAATGATATATCTCCAGCGTTAATGAAACAATCGATGGTTGGAGATCAGGTTTATATGTATCCATTCAATACAGGGCCATTCATGATGGCTGTCAACAAGACTTTATTTGAGGACATTGGCGAACTTGATTTGCTACCATTAGATCGACCAGATCGGACATGGACTGTAGCGGAGTATGAGAAAGCGTTACATGCAGTTAAAGAAAAGGCTCCGGGTATCATTCCATCTGGTTTCTATGCAAAAAGCGTTGCGGGAGACCAAGGGACACGAGGATATATTACTAATCTAGGAACTAGTCGGTTTTTGAATGAAGATTATAGCGCTGTTGCGATTAACTCAGAAAGCGGGATTAAAGGGCTTGAATGGGTTGTTCAAGCTTCAAGAGATGGACTGGTGGCACCGGGAGCTGCTTCATTAGATGCTGGGGATCATAATGATTTATTCTTGCAAGGTAAAATGGCATTTGCTATTAACTATTCTGCTGTACTTAAATCACTTTTTGCTCCAAATAAAACAGAGGACTTTGAGGATGTTTTACTTCCTTATCCAACACCGGATGGATCCGATCCGAAGCTTGAACCATTTCTTGGTGGTCTAGCAGTCTTTAATAATGATGACGATAAAAAAGCTGAAGCAGCAAAAAAATTAGTTGACTTCATCGTGAACGATTCTGAATGGGGCGAGAAAAACTTGATTCAAACAGGAGGTTTGTCAGCGCGGAACTCAGTTACAGGCCTATATGAAGGGTCTGAGTATGAGTATTCAGAGCTGGCACGTAAATTCATAACAGATCCACCAACGATTGCAGACGGCTATGCAGAAGTGCGTACTTTCTGGTTCCCAGCACTGCAAGAAGCAATCCTTGAAACGAAATCAGCTAAAGAAGCATTAGATGAATTTGCGGAGAAGTCCAATGCCGCGATTGAGAAAGCGAAAGCAGCGAATAAATAAAGTGAAGAGGAGCAGCATTATTTATTCGCTGCTCCTTTCCATAAAGAATTAGATTGGGGTGAAACAATTGTTAGCTACCATTCGTAAACCAAACAAAAACAAATTACGTGATTGGATGATGAGTTATTTGTTTTTATTACCTGCGTTAACATTTTTCCTCATTTTCGTTGTGTATCCCATGCTGCGAGGAATATACATGAGTTTTTTCGATTACAACATTACGAGTTTTGAATTTATTGGATGGGATAATTATGTAACTCTTTATCATGATAAAACGTTCCATAAATCTATGATTAATACAATTGTACTTGTTGCAGTTGCTGTTCCTATCGTTATTGGTTTTTCTATTTTTGTAGCGATGTCCATCTATAAGAAAAGTGAATTTATAAGATCATTTTGTAGGGGGATATTCTATCTACCTGCTGTAACCTCAGTGGTGAGTGTTACTGTCGTATGGGGTTGGATCTATCATCCTAACTTTGGAATTCTTAATTATATTACTAGTTTTTTTGGAATAGAGCCGGTCTCCTGGCTGGGAGATCCTAAAACAGCTTTGATGGCGATTACAGTTATATTAATCACGACTTCCGTTGGACAGCCAATTATTCTGTACGTTGCTTCACTCGGTAACATTCCGACTACGTATATTGAAGCAGCCCAGATTGATCGAGCTACACCGTGGCAAATTTTCCGGAAAATTATATGGCCATTACTGATGCCGACAAGTTTATATGTGATTGTCATTACGACAATTAATTCGTTTCAGTGTTTCGCTCTCATCCAATTGCTAACCTCTGGAGGTCCAATTTATAGTACATCGACCGTGATGTATGGCGTATATCAACAAGCATTCCTACTTGGTAATTTTGGCTTAGCTTCTGCAATGGGGGTCATTTTAGCTTTAGTCATTGGAGTGATTTCTATCATTCAATTTAAATACTTAGGCAATGATGTTGAGTATTAGGGGGAGGGAAACGTCGTGAAAGCACAATCCCAGTTAAACATGAAGAAAAAGTTTAATCGATCTAGTAATAAAAAATGGTTTCGTGAATTAAGCGCATTCAAAATAATAGCTACACTATTACTGATTCTCTCTGCACTATTCTTTGTTTTTCCGTTTTATTGGATTATCACGGGGGCATTCAAAGCTCAAGTTGTTGCGATAACGATACCACCAGAATGGTTTCCACTAAAACCAATATTGGATAACTGGGTAACACTATTTAGTAATCCGGTTTGGCGCTGGACATTTAATAGTTTCTTTATTGCAAGTAGTGAAATGATTGCTGTCTGTTTTGTAAGCGCTACAGCGGGCTTTGTTCTTGCCAAAAAAGTATTTCCTGGGCGCAAGCTGATCTTTATTGTACTTATTGCTGCAATGGCACTACCTAAACAAGTTATTCTTGTTCCATTGTTCACAATGCTAGCGGATTTCGGTTGGGTAGATACATATAAAGGGTTAATCATTCCGGCAATCGGCTGGCCATTCGGTGTATTCCTTATGAAACAGTTTTCTCAAACGATACCCAATGAACTTTTGGAAGCTGCTAAAATAGATGGCTGTGGTGAAATTCGTACGTTTTGGCATATTGTTATTCCGATGCTAAAACCAGCTCTAGGTGCTTTGGCAATCTTTACATTCATGTTAAGTTGGAACGATTATTTCAGCCAACTTGTTATCACTCGTTCGACGGAAATGATGACCCTACCACTAGGTATTGCTACGATGCAGGGTGAGCATAAGACTGATTATGGGGTCATGATGGCTGGAGCAGCACTTGCATCTGTACCGATGATCGTCATATTCACATTGTTCCAAAAGTCCTTTACACAAGGAATTACGATGGGCTCAGTCAAATAAACACCCGCTTCGTCGCTCTGCGAAAGGCTGCCTCTTGTAGAGCGCCTTCGCTCAGTATACATAGATAGTCAAGAGGGGAGAAAAGAATATGTTACTTGATAAGTATAAAGGAATTATTCCAGCATTCTATGCTTGTTATGATGAAGCAGGAGAAATATCACCAGAGAGAATTAAAGCGTTAGCGATTCATCTTTATGAAAAAGGAGTACAAGGTCTCTACGTTGGTGGCAGTTCGGGGGAGTGTATTTATCAAAATCTTGAGGAGAGAAAGGCGACATTGAAATATGTTGCCGAAAGCCTGAAAGGGCAACTTACGTTGATTGCCCATGTTGGAGCACCATCAACAAAAGAAAGCGTTGAATTAGCGAAGTACGCGGAAGAATTAGGGTATGATGCGTTGTCTGCTATACCGCCAATTTATTTTCAACTGCCTGAAAGTGCAATTGAAAAGTACTGGACGGAAATTATGGATTCAACGGACCTGCCGTTTATTATTTATAACATCCCTCAAACGACCGGATACAATCTTTCCATTAACTTACTCAAGAAGTTATTACAGAACGACAAGCTAATTGGTGTGAAAAACTCTTCGATGCCAGTCATGGATATTGAAAGATTTAAAGCGGCAGCACATGACGACTTTATTGTTTTTAATGGCCCAGATGAGCAATATGTATCCGGAAGGTTAATTGGTGCGGATAGCGGGATTGGCGGAACTTATGGTGTGATGCCAGAGTTGTTCCTAAAAGCGGAAGAGTTTGTATCAGCCGGGGATTTCTCAGAAGCGCGGAAAATTCAACATGACATTAATGATATCATTATGGCATTATGTTCATTGAATGGTTCAATGTATTCCGTTATTAAAGAAATCTATAAACTAAAGGGCGTAAATATTGGTAGCGTTAGAGGCCCATTAGAGCCGGTATCTGGAGACGATATTGAGAAAGTTGAAGGTATTAAGACTAGGATTGACGAAGTAATAATGAACTATCAGACTCAAAATTAAAATGTTGGCGGTGGATAAATGAAACCAATTGTATTGAATTCAGAAACGATTTTGGGCGCTATATCACTTGAAAAAAGTGGAGGGCTTATTAGTCCTTGGAGAATTTTTCATGAAGATAAAGATTTTTATACGCCAAATCAACTTAACCGAACAGCAGAGATACCTGCCGGCGTTCGAATAACGTTTGAAACAAACTCCCCAACGATTAAAGTGGAATTTGCAGCATCTGAAGTTGAAGTAGAATTCGATGTCGTGATTGATAGGGAATTAGTGAAAACGATAATAGTTAGATCTAAGGATACGTCTTTTACAGTGGATGGTCTTTTAGCAAGTAATAAAGTTGTTGAAATTTATTTATCGCAACGACAAAAAATGGCCGTAAGGAATGTTTATATTGCTGAAGAAGCGAATTGGAACGCTTACCCTTCTTTAAGGAGGAAATGGCTGGCCTATGGGAGTTCCATTACTCAATGCCAGGCGGCAGAAAGCCCTTCACAGACATGGCCGGTTATTACCGCGGCCGAATTAGATTTGGATTTAACTTGCCTGGGATTCAGTGGGCAATGCCAGTATGAACCAATGATTGCTAGAACGATTAGGGATACGCCCGTTGACTTTATTTCCCTCTGTGCGGGCATAAATATATACGGTGCAAACAGTTATAATGAACGAACATTTCAAGCGATTATCATTGGATTTATTAAAATTATTCGTGAAAAACAGTCGAAAGTTCCAATAGTTTTAAGTTCTCCTATTTATGGAGCATTTAGAGAGGGGACCCCTAATCTAGTCGGCTTTACGCTTATTAAGATGAGACAACAAATACAAGAAATTGTAGAGATATTTAGAAGAAATGGTGATTATCATCTTTTTTATGTGAACGGGTTGGATATCCTGGGGGAAGACTACGCCGGCTTACTACCGGACGAACTTCATCCGAATGCAGAAGGCTATAAGCTGATGGGGCATAATTTTGCAAATGAATTTAAGGAATATTTTAAATGAAAGCAGGGCTACATGGAGGTGTATTTAACTGAAAACTAAAGCGGAAATTTTTGCTGCTATAGAACATGAACTTATTGTTTCTTGTCAGGCACTTCCAGAAGAACCAATGCACAGTTCGTTTATAATGGGGAAAATGGCATATTCCGCAATGAAGGGCGGGGCTAAAGGAATTAGAGCGAATAGCGTTGAAGATATTAAAGAGATTAAAAAAAATGTGGAATTGCCGATCATTGGCATCATTAAAAGTGTTTACAAGGGATCTGATGTTTTCATCACACCAACTCTAAAAGAAATAGATTTACTTTATCGAGAAGGTGTGAACATTATTGCGTTAGATGCAACTAATAGAATCAGGCCGGACGGTAAACTCATAAGCGAGGTTTTCCCTACTATTCGCGAAAAATATAGTGATCAACTATTCATGGCTGATTGCTCAACGTATGAAGAAGCGAAAGAAGCTTATGCATTAGGATTTGATTGCCTAGGAACAACACTTAGTGGCTATACCGACTATACGCGAGGGACAAGTTTGCCGGATATGGAGTTAATTGAGAGGCTAGTGAAGGATTTTCCTATCCCGATTATCGCAGAAGGCGGTATTTGGACACCAGAACAACTTAAGCGCGTGTTCGAACTAGGGGCTTACTCTGCTGTTGTTGGAACAGCAATAACAAGACCTATGGATATTACAAAAAGGTTTGTTGATGCTATTAAATGAGAGATGTTAATTGAACAGTAAAAAGGAGCTAAAACCATAGCGGTTTATAGCTCCTTTTTGTGTAGGTAACCCGTGGCGGTGATAATACGGCAGATGCCAGTCATAATCGGAGCCATGGCGAGCATAACAGGTCTCATGCCGGTCATAAGTGTGTCTATGGCGAGCATAACGAGCTCTATGCCGGTCATAATCAGATGGACGGTCGCTTTTCCAGCAAGAAATGCCTTGAATCTGAGGTGCAGTAATGTATTTAGTTAATTGTTTGTTTGTTCCTTCAGAAGAGAATCAAACGCGATGCTCTTTGTAATTGTGTATTTTTGCGATATGCCCTAACTGAGTGATTTCTTCGTCAGTCGTTTTTTTCTCGTAAGCGATGATTGAATCGAGCAATTGCTCAGTTGTGCGCGCACCAACGAGGGCTGACGCTACTGTTTTATCATGAAGGGCGAAAGCAATTGCCGCCGCGTGCAGGTCTTCTGATTGTTCACTCAGCGCTTGGACTGTTTGTGTTAATTCACTCGCATTATATTCGACAAATCCATTCGCTTTTGCAGTTCTTGATAAACCTTCCGATGTTAAAAAACCTTTGGCTATGGTCCCACGCGTAATAACAGAGGCACCGGCCTCGTGGATCGTTGGAAACCATTCTTCTGGTCTGCGGTCAAGCAGGTTATATTGCATCATTACAGAGACTGCTGAACTAGTATCCAAGAATCGATTAATAACATTCGGACGAATCGAAGAAATGCCATATTGACGAATAAGTCCATCTTTTTTTAAGCTTTCAAATGCATCAATTGTCTCCTCCACATTGTCTTCCATTGTCCCGCCATGAAGCTGGTAGACATCGATATAATCTGTGTCGAGGCGCAATAGACTCCGTTTGACTGCCTCCATAATATGCTCTTTTGAAGAATCCCATGTCCATCCTTCACCATCCGGATTCATCTTATTGCCGGCTTTCGTCGCAAGGATAATATCATTCCGTCTTCCTTTTATCGAAGACCCCAGGAGTTCTTCATTTTTACCGCTATTATACAAATCGGCTGTATCAAAGTAATTGATGCCTGAGTGAATCGCAGCGTCGACGATGTTTTTCGATTCGGTTAAATCATCTGGCAGTGACATACATCCGAGTCCGATTTCGGAAATGTATAGACCGCTTTTACCCAATTCTCTTTTCTTCATGAAAGCACCCCCTGTTTTGTTCATGGTACAATGACGTCACACTATTATCCATAAAAAGGAGTCGGAAATGATGAATAAATATGAAGAAAAAACAATTTCAGGTGAAACACTTTATGAAGGTAAAATTATCACACTGCGTGTTGAGGAAGTGGAACTTCCGGATGGTAAGAAAGCGACACGTGAATTGATCAAACATCCGGGGGCAGTTTCCATCATTCCGATTACTGCTGATGGAAAAATTGTACTCGTTGAACAATATAGAAAAGCGCTGGAACGTACGCTGATTGAAATTCCAGCGGGGAAAATTGATCCGGGAGAGGAACCGGCAGTGACGGCGGTCCGCGAACTGGAAGAAGAAACGGGATACGGCGCGAAAGAATTTACTTATATCCAGTCCTTTGCAACGTCCCCTGGTTTTGCAGATGAAGTAATTCATATGTATTTAGCACAAGATCTATATAAAATCGAAAACCCGGCAGCGGGAGATGAAGATGAATTCATTGGACTACTAGAAGTGACACTCGTAGAAGCGCAAGAAATGGTTGTGTCAGGAGAAATTTTCGATGCAAAAACTGCGTTCGCTGTTCTTTATGCCAAAAACCTTTTAACAAAGTGACCTAATTTTGCACGGACAAGCATATGTTGTATAAGGTGACACTTCAATCGATGGGGGAAGTCTTATCCCCCCGCGGATTGAGGCAGGACTCAGACTTATTACGCCGTGTTCTATGGCAAAAAGGAGGGATGAATTTCAATCCCTCCCTTCTGAGTGACCGACAGGGAGGAATGAACTGCAATTCCTCCTCGTTGGCCCGAACCAATCGGGCTTTTACGGACAGTTGACCCCCATTTACGTTTATTCTTACGCCAAAACTTAAATGGGGTTCTTTTGACGTACTAATGCCGATGATGCCACAGGAAGTGGTGTTTCTAGTCGGCTTGTCTGTCATCGTTAATGCAGGATAAACTATGCGGAGGTGAAGCTTTGGTCCGTTCTTTATCGTTCATCCACTTATTTGTCATTCTTGCAATTGGCTTTATCGGTGGAGCGCTCTTATTTCGCGAGATGCCTACAACTGCGGTAGAGAGGGTAGTTACATTTTATGATGCTCGGGTCGTTCTAGGGCATGATGCAGGTTATATAAAACCTGTGGGTATGGCAGCACTCTTTTTTATCATTGCGTTTATACTGGCGATGTTTAGGAAAACAAGATTCACCGTATTACTTTTCGGAGCAGTGAAATGTGTTCTTTTCGGATTGTCTTCTTCCTATTTACTAGCTTCAGGCACGAAAATAATGGCTTATTCAATTTGGTGGTTTCCGTTTCAGTTTCTTATTTGTTTTCTGTTTTTAGTGTATTGCGCAATCCTAAGTCCACCTTACTTTATGCGTTCAACGATGGGGAAAGGCCCTAATACACGCGCATTACCGATGATTGTCGGCATTTCGATTGCCATACTTGCTATCGAAATTATCGTCTTTCAATTCATTTTAAAGTAGAATATTTTCGTCTTTAATTATCTGTCTGCTCCCTTTCTGTTGTCATAAGGAAAGCCCATTTGTTATAATGGATACAGTTTGAGGGGGGCGTCGTATGGAGAGCCGAATCGATCGGATAAAAAAACAATTGCATGGGGCCAGCTACAAGCTGACACCTCAGCGCGAAGCGACGGTTTTGGTCCTCCTTGAGCATGAGGAAGATCATCTGAGTGCTGAAGATGTATTTTTGCTAGTCAAAGAGAAAGCACCGGAAATCGGGCTTGCTACCGTGTATCGTACGTTGGAATTGCTGACAGATCTTAAGGTAGTCGATAAAATCAATTTTGGTGACGGTGTATCGAGGTATGATCTGCGGCAGGAAGGTGCTGCCCATTTCCATCATCATCTTATTTGTATCGAATGTGGAACAGTGGATGAAATTCAAGAAGATCTTCTCGGAGATGTCGAAAAGATTGTTGAAAGTCGCTTTGAATTCGCTATTAAGGACCATTGGTTAACGTTTCACGGTATTTGCAAAAGATGTAAATCGGATGTAGATGAAGGTGAGAAGTAAGAAGAGGGATGGCATAATGCTGTCCCTTTTGTCGTTGGGTAGGAAATTATAAAATTTAGGTCTGTAGAAAACTTGAGGAAAAGCTATTCCACGTTCAGATTCCAGCACTTTTGTCTTGGACTCAAACCTGTAACAATCGAAGGGGGGAAGGGATTTGTTCAAATTAAAGGCAAATGGAAACGGTTTTTCTGTTTCCCGCTTGTTATGAAAGACATCCGTTTTGCGCTTGAAGATTACATGCACTTTTTACAAGTGGAGCGGCAGTTGTCAGGAAATACAATTATTTCATATAAGCGTGACCTTGCCGAATATCTAGACTATATGGAACAGGCAGGTTACGAATCATTGGATGACGTAGATCGTCCTGTTATAGTGGGGCATTTACATCGATTGAAAGAAGGCGGGAAATCGGCTAGGACCATATCCAGACATATTTCATCAATCCGTTCATTTCATCAATTCCTTCTTCGGGAAAAGGTCACGACCCAGGATCCAACAGTCCATTTGGAACTGCCGAAACTTGAGCAGAAATTACCACGTGTTTTGTCAATGGACGAAGTAGACAGACTAATCGAGGCGCCAGATCGTTCAAAGCCACAGGGTGTCAGAGATACTGCGTTGCTCGAAATTTTGTATGGGACAGGTATGCGTGTAAGTGAACTGATTGGACTTAATATGAATGATATTCATCTCACGATGGGGTTTGTCCGTGTATTCGGTAAAGGTGGGAAAGAAAGAATTATCCCTCTCGGGGGGAAATCAATTACGGCGTGTAAGCGTTATATCGAAGAAGCACGTCCAATTTTTATAGAAAAACAAAAAGGTGCCGATGCATTATTTGTCAACATGAGGGGAACAAGACTTACTAGACAGGGTTGTTGGAAACTGTTGAATGGACATGCCCTAAAAGCGGGTATACAGAAAGAGTTGACGCCACATATATTGCGTCATACTTTTGCTACTCACCTCATCGAAAACGGGGCGGATCTGCGGGCAGTACAAGAAATGCTCGGACACGCCGATATTTCCACTACGCAAATTTATACACATGTCAGCCGTTCGAGGTTGAAAGAGGTCTATGTGAAATTCCATCCAAGAGCATAGAATTCTACAGGAAAGATTATTTTTAAGGAGGACTAACTTATGGGGAAACAACAATTCAAACGTATCCATCTAATCGTGCTCGACTCTGTGGGCATCGGAGAATCACCGGATGCTTCTGCATTCGGCGATGAAGGTGCTGATACGCTGGGACACATCGGGGAAGCAATGGGAGGCCTGCATATGCCGAACATGGGCAAACTAGGTCTTTCTAATATTAGGGAAATTCAAGGTATTTCCGTTGCGGAAGAACCACTTGCTTTTTACGGTAAAATGCAGGAAGCATCTGTAGGGAAAGATACGATGACGGGGCATTGGGAGATCATGGGTCTTAACATTGACACGCCATTTAAAGTATATCCAAACGGCTTTCCGCAGGAATTGATCGCGGAACTTGAACAAAGAATAGGACGTAAAGTAATCGGCAATAAACCGGCTAGTGGCACCGCAGTCATTGATGAATTTGGCCAGGAACATATGGAGACGGGCGCAATTATTGTCTATACGTCTGCAGATCCTGTGCTACAAATTGCGGCGCACGAGGGGATTATTCCAATTGAAGAACAATACCGGATTTGTGAAATCGCACGTGAGTTGACATTGGAACCAGAATATTTAGTTGGTCGCGTCATTGCACGTCCATTTATTGGAGAACCGGGCAACTTTACACGAACAACAAATCGACATGATTATGCACTTAAACCATTTAATCGTACAGTGATGAATGAATTGGTGTCTGCGGATTATGATGTTATGGCGATTGGCAAAATTGCTGATATCTTTAACGGTGAAGGCATTACCGAATCCGTTCGCACTGTGAGTAATATGGACGGCGTCGACAAATTACTTGATGTTATGAAAAAAGATTTCAAGGGCCTCAGTTTCACGAATCTCGTTGATTTTGATGCGTTATTTGGACATCGGAGAGATCCGCTTGGTTACGGTAATGCACTACAAGAATTTGATGTCAGGTTGCCAGAAATTTTAGAATCACTGCGTGATGACGATCTACTTATTATTACAGCGGATCACGGTAATGATCCAACTTATCCTGGAACGGATCATACCCGTGAATATGTCCCACTCGTGGTCTACTCGCCTTCATTAAAAACTGGTGAGGAAATGCCACTGAACGAGACTTTCTCAGATATTGGTGCTACGATTGCGGAAAACTTTGAGGTGGAAATGCCTGAGTTTGGTAAGAGTTTCTTGCGTTTATTAAAAGAAAAGGTGTGATGAAATTGTTCAGAATGGTAGATGTAATTGAGAAAAAACGAAACGGTGAAGTCCTTACAAAAGAAGAAATCACCTTTTTTGTGAACGGCTATACAGTTGGTTCGATTCCGGACTATCAAGCGAGTGCATTCCTTATGGCAATTTACTTTAAAGGGATGACTGCAGAAGAACAGGGATATTTGACGATGGCGATGGTCGAATCTGGAGATCAGATTGACTTATCCGCAATCGAAGGGATTAAAGTCGATAAGCATTCTACGGGCGGAGTTGGCGATACGACTACGTTAATCCTTGTCCCTCTTGTCGCGGCGTGTGGCGTTCCTGTCGCGAAAATGAGTGGTAGGGGTCTTGGTCATACAGGCGGGACACTCGACAAGCTAGAGGCCATAGAAGGGTTCCATATCGAATTGACAGAAGAGCAGTTCGTCAAGCAAGTGAATGATTTAAAATTAGCGGTCATCGGCCAAAGTGGCAACTTGACACCTGCTGATAAAAAACTCTATTCATTGCGCGATGTGACAGCAACTGTTGACAGTATCCCGCTAATTGCCAGCTCAATTATGAGTAAGAAAATTGCTGCAGGTGCAGATGCGATTGTCCTCGATGTTAAAACGGGTGACGGTGCATTCATGAAGACTGAGGCAGACGCAAGAGCTCTGGCTCATTCGATGGTGGCGATTGGTAAACAAGTCGGTAGAAATACGATGGCGGTTATTTCGGATATGAGCCAGCCGCTTGGGTTTGCAATTGGGAACTCGCTTGAAGTGATTGAAGCGGTTGAAACGCTAAAAGGGAATGGTCCTGAAGACTTGACGGAACTATGTCTAGTTCTTGGTAGCAAGATGATTGTTGCAGGCGAAAAAGCTACTTCAGTTGAGGAAGCTAGGGAAATGTTAAAAGCGGTCATTACTGACGGTTCAGCACTTGAACTGTTTGGTAAACTGATTGAAGCGCAAGGCGGAAATGGGGCAATCATTCATGATACATCTCTATTACCGACAGCGAAATATCAGATTGAAGTACCTGCACTTTCATCGGGTTATGTAACGAAGATGGAAGCGGATGACATTGGTGTTGCCGCAATGCTTCTTGGCGCGGGTAGAGCAACAAAAGATGATGAAATCGATCTTGCGGTAGGTATTGTGCTTACTAAAAAAATCGGAGATGCTGTGCAAGAGGGAGAACCACTTGCCATTATCCATTCGAATACTGAAGCTGTAGAACAATCCATGACACTGATCCAGAAACATATTACGATTGGAAAAGAAGCTGTGGAAAGCCCGCGCCTTATAGGCGACATGATTACAGGCTAAATAGTAGTTGAAAATAAAAGCTACCCTATCAACCGAGTTTGGTTGATAGGGTAGATTTTTGAAATTAATCATACCCGGAGCCAACCGAGCATATCCGGCCCACCCAATCATACCCCCAGCCAACCGAGCATATCGGAGCCCACCCAATCAAACCTGCAGTCTGGCCGAGCATATTCGGCCCAAACCAATCATACCCCCAGCCAACCGAGCATATCGGAGCCCACCCAATCAAACCTGCAGTCTGGCCGAGCATATTCGGCCCAAACCAATCATACCCCCAGCCAACCGAGCATATCGGAGCCCACCCAATCAAACCTGCAGTCTGGCCGAGCATATTCGGCCCAAACCAATCATACCCCCAGCCAACCGAGCATATCGGAGCCCACCCAATCAAACCTGCAGTCTGGCCGAGCATATTCGGCCCAAACCAATCATACCCCCAGCCAACCGAGCATATCGGAGCCCACCCAATCAAACCTGCAGTCTGGCCGAGCATATTCGGCTCAAACCAATCATACCCGCAGCCCGACCGAGCATATCCGAGCCAAATCAATCATACCTGCAGCCCAACCGAGCATATCCGGTCCAAACCAATCATACCTGCAGCCAACCGAGCATATCCGGTCCAAACCGATCATACCTGCAGCCAACCGAGCATATCCGGTCCAAACCGATCATACCTGCAGCCCAACCGAGCATATCCGGTCCAAACCAATCATACCTGCAGCCCAACCGAGCATATCCGGCCCAAACCAATCATACCCGCAGCCAACCGAGCATATCCGAGCCCACCCAATCATACCCTCAGCCCCACCGATCATATCCGTCCCCACCCGATCATACCCGCAGCCAACCGAGCATATCCGAGCCAAACCGATCATACCCACAGCCCAACCGATCATAATCGTCCCAAACCGATCAAACCTGCAGCCAACCGAGCATATCCGTCCCCACCCGATCATACCCGCAACCCAACCGAGCATATCCAGCCCAAACCAATCATACCCGCAGCCAACCGAGCATATCCGAGCCCACCCAATCATACACACAGCCAACCGAGCATATCCGAGCCCACCCGATCATACCCTCAGCCGACCGATCATATCCGTCCCCACCCGATCATACCCGCAGCCAAACCGAGCATATCCGTCCCCACCCGATCATACCCGCAGCCAAACCGAGCATATCCGTCCCCACCCGATCATACCCGAAACCCAACCGAGCATATCCGAGCCCACCCAATCATACACACAGCCAAACCGAGCATATCTGCCCCAAAACATTTCTTTTTTTATCGGATGTGTAAATCGTATGGAAGACGTACATACTTTCATCAGTAGTGGGCAATGTCGAAACATAAGAACTTTACGCTGACTGTGACTAGTTCTGTCAGGCGAAAGGGTTTCGGCCTCCAAATGTGGAATATTTCGCAGGAAGGAGGGGGTTCAGCATGGCTGACATCGAAATTATTGACAATGGGATTTTAATTGCAACACTGCAAGGGGAATTGGACAATCATGAGGCAAATCGAATCCGGTCCCACATTTCTTCATCTATTTATAGCGGACAAGTCCGAGCGATTATTTGGGATTTGTCGAGGCTTGGTTTCATGGATAGCGCAGGAATCGGGCTCATTCTTGGAAGGATGCGCGATTTAGCACCTGTGGAAGGGGAAACGCTCATTTTGAATCCGTCCACGACAATGGAGAAGATATTCACATTTTCCGGTCTTGGACCAAATATAAGACATAGTACGGTCGATTTAGCGATCGGTGAAATCGGAGGGGTATTACATGAACAATGAAATGACGTTATCATTCGTCGCAATTGAGGAAAACGAAGCACTGGCAAGGATGGCAATGACTTGTTTTATAACGCCGTTGGACCCAACTATTGAAGAAATTTCAGAATTTAAGACCATTGTGTCGGAAGCCGTGACGAATGCAATTATTCATGGCTACGAATGTGATGGGAAGAGTCTTGTCACAGTCCGCGCTGTGATTGAAGAAAACAAAGTTACAATGACGGTCCGCGATGAAGGAATGGGTATTTTTGACGTAGAACAGGCGATGGAACCGATGTTTACGACACGCCCCTTCATGGAGCGTTCAGGAATGGGATTTACGATAATGGAAAGCTTTGCCGACAGTTTGTCCGTCGAATCAGTATTGGGAAATGGAACAATCGTCAAGTTCGAGAAAACGTTTTCTCCGGTCCCGGAAGCAAGCAGAATGAGGTGACCCATGGACGCATCCGTTGAAGTGAAACCTGCATTGTTGACCCAAGAAAAGATGAGAGAACTCATTAAAGTTTCTCAAGAAGGTGATAAAGAAGCGAGAAGAATGATGGTGGAGGGAAATACGCGGCTTGTCTGGTCTATTGTCCAGCGGTTTGCTTCCCGTGGCGCAGATCCCGAGGATTTGTTCCAAATTGGTTGTATTGGGCTTATGAAATCAATTGATAAATTCGATTTGTCGTATGAAGTGAAATTTTCTACTTATGCGGTACCTATGATTGTCGGAGAAATTCAGCGTTTTCTAAGGGATGATGGAATGGTGAAAGTGAGTCGATCCATCCGTGAACTTAGTTTCAAAATCCGGCATGCAACTGATGATTATATTAAATTGCATGGAAAATCGCCATCGATTTCAGAGGTTGCAGCAGTCTTGGAGGTATCCGTCGACGATATTGTTCTCGCATCTGATGCTTTACGTGATCCTGCATCACTTCATGAACAGCTATATGAAAGCGAAGGGGATAGCTTAACGCTGATGGATCAGTTGCGAGATGATCGGTCTGAAAGAGTGTTCGACCATATCCCACTTCGGGATGTCATTTCTAAATTAAATAAACGAGATCAAACGATCATTTATATGCGTTACTATTTGGATTGCACGCAAAGTGATATTGCAGAAAGAATTGGCATATCACAAGTCCAGGTGTCACGGCTTGAAAAGAAAATTTTAGCCCAATTGAAATTATGGATGGGCGTTGATTCGGAAGAAATTATACTAAATGTGAGGACGGATTGAACTAATGGAAAAGCTATTCCAATCGGTGAATGAAGGGGAAGAGTGGTTCTATACCTGTTTCGGTAAAGACAAGACGTTCGATGCTACTGCCAGATCATTGCATCTTTGGGATATGCCTGCTCTGTTGCTTTATATTAATGGACTCATAGACAGTGAAACAATCACGACTTTATTGACTGAAATGCAAGGGGCTAGAGGAAAAGAGGACGAAAACCAGGAGGATGGAGGGGAACGATTCCTCTCCTTTTTCCCGTATCACGCCGTTTCCAATGTGAAAGATAGGGACGAATTACTTACTTCAATATTAAGTGGACAGGCAGCCTTCATCACGCCTGATGGCTATGTGTTTACCATTGATATTCGGTCTTATCCAGGCAGGCAACCTGAAGAGCCTGACAATGAAAAAGTCGTCAGAGGATCGAGAGACGGATTTACGGAGAATCTTATTCAAAATACCGCGCTTATTAGAAGGCGGCTTCGTACTGAGGATCTACGATTTGAAATGCATAAAGTGACGATGAATGGGAAAACAGATGTTACAATCACCTACATGCAAGGGGCAGCAAGTAAAGAACATCTTGATTATATTCGTGAAAGACTGGATGCTATTCACCATGATGGGCTGACAATGACGGATAAGTCGCTTGAAGAATTTTTGTTCAAACAGCGGTTTCATCCAATGCCTTTCGTTCGTTTTACAGAGCGTCCTGATATATGCGCTGCGCATTTATTGGAAGGGCATGTCGCTATCATCGTGGATACATCACCTTCTGTTATACTTGTTCCGGCTCCACTATTTCATCATTTACAACATGCTGAAGAATACCGTCAAGCCCCGCTTATTGGAACATTTGTCAGGATTATGCGTTTGTTTGCAGCTACCATGAGTCTTGTTCTTTTACCATTTTGGTACTTGCTCGCAACGAACCAACACTACTTACCCGATTTCCTCAGTTATATAGGACCGAAAGATATCGGGGAAATCCCATTACTTGTTCAGCTTCTTATCGCAGATGGCGGAATCGAAATACTTCGAATGGCGGCTATTCATACACCGACACCGATGTCGACCGCGATGGGGCTTGTTGCAGCGATTGTCATTGGACAAGTAGCGATAGACGTTGGTCTTTTCACCCCAGAAGTTGTTTTATATGTGGCGGTAAGTGCAATTTTCACATTCTCAATACCTTCTTACGAATTAAGTCTTACGACAAAAATCTTCAGGATTTGTATTCTGTTGTCGACTGCATTATTAGGAGCACCCGGATTTTTCTTGTCCATCACCGTACTTTTCTATTACTTATGTGCATTGAAGCCAATGGGGGTACCGTATTTGTGGCCCGCTGTACCATTTTTTCCAAAGGCAATGTTACGTGTTCTTATTAGGTTTCCAATGACTGCCGATGCACCTAGACCGTTTATAACGGATTCTCCTGATCGAGACCGTGTCTCTTAGATCATTGCCTCAACCCTTCTTTATATGATAAAATTTTAGTTATCTAATTCGAGAGGGGCAGGCAACATGCATTTATATGGAACACAATCAGTCAACGAACGTGGCCATCTGACAATTGGTGGCACAGATACGGTTGATCTCGCACATACTTATGGAACACCACTTAACGTCTATGATATTGCCTTGTTCCGTGAACGGGCAAGCGCCTTTAAGAAAACATTTGAATCGATGGGCATCCGTGCGCAAGTCGCTTATGCGAGTAAGGCATTTTCGTCTATTGCTATCTACGAAATCGCCGAACAGCAAGGACTTTCTCTAGATGTTGTTTCTGGAGGGGAATTGTTTACAGCGGTGTCTGCGGACTTCCCGCGTAATCGAATTCATTTCCACGGTAACAATAAAAGCTTTACCGAATTACAATATGCTTTTGATGAAAAAATAGGATGTATCGTTATTGACAATTTTTCTGAAATCGAACTGGTTAAGGAAATCGCTGAATCTCGTAAAGAGTCTATGAACGTACTTATCCGTGTAACACCGGGAGTGGAAGCTTCTACACATGATTATATTACGACAGGCCAGGAAGATTCGAAGTTTGGTTTTGATTTGAAAAATGGCCAGACAGATGAGGCTTTCCTTCAGTTGTACAATCATCCTTACATCAATTTGTTAGGTATGCATTGCCATATTGGTTCTCAAATATTCGAAACAGATGCGTTTCGTTTAGCGGCAGAGGCGCTTATGAATAAGATGGTTGCCTGGCGCGATAATTATGAATTCATCTGCACAGTTCTGAACTTAGGTGGCGGATTTGGTATTCGTTATACTGAAGAAGACAAACCGCTTGAACCGTCAGTATATGTCGAAGAAATGGCGACGGTTGTTCTTTCAATGACGCGGAGCCATAACTACCCATTGCCAGAAATTTGGATTGAACCCGGCAGATCGCTAGTCGGAGATGCAGGTACAACTTTGTATACTGCTGGTAGCTCAAAAGAAGTGCCTGGTATTCGGAAATATGTCGCAGTTGACGGTGGAATGTCGGATAATATTCGACCGGCGTTGTACGGTGCAAAATATACTGCCGTTTCGGCAAATCGTATGAACGAACCTCACGTCGATAAAGTGACGATAGCGGGGAAATGTTGTGAATCCGGTGATAAGCTTATTGAAGAGGCTCAACTCGCTGATCCAACTGAAGGAGACATCATCGCTGTTTTCTGCACAGGTGCTTATGGCTATTCGATGGCTAGTAATTACAACCGTCTTCCAAAACCGGCAGTTGTATTCAGTGAAAATGGACAACATCAGCTTGTCGTCCGCAGGGAAACTTATGAAGACATTGTCAGATTAGACATTCCGTTGCAACTAGTAAGACGGGAGGAGAGGATTTGAGAAAACGCAACATCCTCCTTTTCATCTTCATTGTAGTTGCAGCTATTATGTGGGGAGCGGTATACTGGAAGTTCGTCATGCCAATTATTGATCCGCGATAAAGTGAAACTTCAATCAGTAGGGGGCTTTTCTTCCACTGATTGTTAGTTGCGGCCACAGGGATTATGTTCCGATTGATCTGGCTTTTCCGGAAGTGGGTCCTCCACTTAATGTGTTAAATCACTATATATATTGAACAAATGAATACCTATATAAACTGAGCGAAGGCGGCCTTTCAAGGGGTAGCAGAAGCCAAAAGAATGGCTGCGCAGCTGCCTGACTGATGGCGGAAGGAATCCCCTAGCGCCGCAGCGAATACGGTGGGATTTCTGTATGTCAATATATATAGGCCTTAAATGGGCTCTTACTGCCCATTTAAGGCGCGATAAAGGAAACTGCTTATCATTGGAAAACGTAGTTAGTTCTATCCAATGACCAAAGTGTTTTCAGAAAAGAAGGGATTCAATTGATACTTTTGCGTTATAAGAAAACGTACGAAAAAATTGCGATGGGGCTGCTTTCTTATATGCCCGGCGATAAAACCGTCAAGAAATTGCAGGAATGGATTCAACGATATGAAACAGATGATAGTTGGCAACTATATCTTTTGAAAAAAGATGAGGACTTCATCGGTTTGATAGGCATCGAATTAGGGGAAGAAGACTACACTTTACAGCATCTCTCTGTCAATCCATCTTTCCGTGGTGAAGGAATTGGTCAAGAAATGGTCATGAAGCTGCAAGCGCTCTTCCCTGATAAAACATGTATTGGAACTGAAGAAACTGATTTATTCATACAGAAATGTAAGCCTAAAGAAGAAGGTTCAGACTAATTAACGTCTGCCCTTCTTCTTTTCTTCGCGTTCCCGAAGAATATCACTACGGTCTCTGAGCATATGTTTATGAATGACAGCATCACTGCCGAATGGTAGAAGTGTCATAGATTGTTCCAACTTACTAGCCAGGTCAGTAACGTTAGCTGATAGGATAGTGATGGGGAACGATTCGAATGGCAGATCTTGCTCCAAACGGTTGACTGCTTTTGTAACATCGTAAACTAATTGGTCAAAATCAATTTCTTCCGTGTATTTAGGGTAGTTAGCAAGGAAAGTCGGAAACTTTGTCATTGCTTTGTTAAGTGTACGGGATGCTCCTGGTTTATTGCCTCTACGCCAATGATACATTCCTGTCGCAAGGAGGATATAGGCTGTCAACGGGTGATCTTTATCGCTGTCAGGAATAGACTTCCAATACTCCTCCAGTACTTCGTGGCATTCAAAATAGTCTTGATTGCCATTGAAATAAACAATAAAATTTACGAATAGCGGATGATGATACGGATGCATGTAATCAGCCCTTTCCATAGTCTGAAAGATAGGTAGGTGTCACGAATGACATATCAAGTAAAATTAGAGGCTTTCGAAGGGCCACTAGATCTATTATTGCATTTAATCAACCGACTTGAAATTGATATATATGATATCCCGATGGCGGAACTGACAGCGCAGTACATAGAACACCTCCAAGCGATGCGAGTACTGCAATTAGATGAGTTAAGTGAATACCTCGTCCTCGCTGCGACGCTGATTGAAATTAAGAGCAAAATGCTTCTACCAGTCCACGAAGGAGATGAGTTTGATGACGACTTTGATTTTGACATGGAAGACGATCCACGTGACGAGTTAGTTGCGCGCCTGATTGAATACAAAAAATATAAAGAGGCAGCAATTAGTCTGAAAGAGTCTGCAGATGAGCGATCCGGTCATTTTACCAAACCACCCGAAGATCTTACGGAGTTTGGTGAAATTGTGGCGAGTGAATTAGATGAAAGTTTGAACGTTTTCGATTTAATTGGCGCGTTTCAAAAGATGCTTAACAGAAAACGTTTGAAGGCACCTATGATAGCAAGTATATCTAAGACGGAAGTTTCTATCAGTGAAAAGATGGATGAAATTATGGCAATACTAGAAAAGGGCGGCGGGAAATGTGATTTCTACTCCTTATTCGACAAAGGCGAAACAACAGATCTTGTCGTAACTTTTTTATCGTTGCTTGAATTGATGAAACGGCGGGACATCATTGTCAATCAGGAAGGTAATTTTGACGATTTGACAGTATCGTACCGACGGGAGGATGAGTGAAATGGAATTTAAAGACCGTTTGCCTGGGATGATCGAAAGTTTTTTATTCATAGTAGGGGATGAAGGGTTAACGATTAAACAGTTAACATCTCTAGCTGAGCGTAAAGAATCAGAGGTTACTGAGGCAATTGACTGGCTACGTATGAGTTATGAAGAGCGCAAAGAGAGCGGCATTATGCTGAAGCAGTTTGGAGGGGCATATCGTCTTGTGACGAAAGCTGACTTCGCGGAAGATATAAAACGGTTGTTGGAAAATCCATCTCCGAAATCCATGACCCAGGCATCACTTGAAGTATTGGCAATTATCGCATATAGGCAACCTGTGACACGTGTTGAAATTGACGATCTTCGGGGTGTTAAATCCGAGGGACCTATCAATACGCTAATTGCCAAGGGACTCATAATGGAAAAAGGTCGATCGGAAGGAAGTGGACGAGCGATTCTCTTTGGCACAACAGACTTGTTCCTGGACCGTTTCGGTTTGGCATCACTAAATGGATTGCCACCCCTTTCGCAGGAAGAAGAAGGCGAGACAGTTGAAACAGACTTGTTCATGACAAAGTTCCAAGAAGCGTTTGCGATGGAAAATGATGGAGGAGGAAGCATTTCTTGAAACGGGCGATAATCGTTGTCCTATTTTTCACGTTACTAGTTGGCGGAGGTTTGAAAGAAGTCGCTGCGTCCGGCCAAGCATGGGCTGTTATTGACGCTGATACAGGCAGATTGTTGGAAGGTCATAATGAAAACGTTAGACTGCCGATAGCCAGTCTAACAAAAATCTGGACGGCTTTTACGTTCCTTGAAAGTGTTACAGAGCCCGGAGACGTCATAATTTCGCCACAAGCTGCTTCGGCCGAAGGTTCGTCCCTTTATTTACCGCAAGGGATGAAGATTGAAGCAGATGCCCTGCTAACTGGTCTAATGCTACGGTCAGGCAACGATGCAGCGCGTGCGTTAGCAGAACACGCGGGCGGTTCAATGGACGGCTTCGTGGACCTGATGAACGACAAGGCACTGTTGTATGGATTGAATGATACTGTCTTTTCGAATCCGTCAGGTCTGCATGATGAACGTCACTTGTCTACTGCATACGAAACAGCGCTCATGCTACATTATGCTATGGAAAATGACCAGTTTCGTACTATTGCTACCACAAAGAATTTTAGTTATCAGGGGAAGGTTCAAGCTTATAGCTGGCGTAACAAACACCGCCTCCTACATTCCGAATCGACTGCGATTGCAGGAAAGACTGGTTTTACAAAAGCCGCGGGCAGAACGCTTGCAACTTATTTCGAGAAAGATGGCAAAAACATCATCGTTGTCACTCTGAACGATGGTGACGACTGGAATACACATAAAAGTTTGGCCAATAACGTGTTTTCCTCATTCAAGTTGGTGACTGTCGCTAAAAAAGGGGTATATGATATTCTACCCGGTGTAGAAGCAGAACTGTCCAAGCCAATCCGTTTGTTATTGAAAAAAGGGGAGAAATCGAAACTATCAAATGTTATTATTATCCCCCGTGGAAAAAATGAAAAAAGTACAGGGCATTGGACCGTGTCACTCAGTAATGAGCCACTTATTACGACGGAAGTACTTATAAAACAATGAACTTGTTACCAATGGCAAAAAACACAGCAAACTTCAAGCGAATATTAATCGAAAATATGCAATTGTGACGGTTTGGGGAAGACTGACGCCATATAGGTCAGTCTTCTTTTCATTTGCTACAAAGTGTGACATAATTTTTTCAAAGGTAAGAAAGTATAAGTTTCTTGACATGGAACAGTGTCTAGACTTCAGGCGCCAGCCGCTTGGCTCATAAGCAATCCAGCTATGTGGCAAAGAGTGCCACGTCGCTGGATTGACTTATGACCATCGCGTCTAGCGGGCGCCTTCCGCTTTTCTTACAGAATGAAGATGGGGTGACTTAATGGAAAGATTACAGAAAGTGTTGGCACAAGCAGGCGTGGCATCACGTAGAAAATCAGAAACACTAATTGTTGCAGGAAAAGTGAAAGTGAACGGTGTCGTCGTAACAGAGCTTGGAACAAAGGTATCTAGTTCGGATCGTGTAGAAGTTGAAGGAGTTCAGCTTGTTAAAGAGACTTACGTCTATTTCTTATTATATAAACCAAGAGGAATCATTTCGACAGTGGATGACGAGAAAGGCAGGAAGACGGTGTTAGACCTATTCCCGCAAATCGAACAACGGATTTTTCCGGTTGGACGTCTAGACTATGATACATCCGGTGTTATTATCATGACGAATGATGGCGATTTCTCTTACTTAATGACGCATCCGAAATTCGGTATTAAGAAAAAGTATATTGCAAAAGTAAAAGGAATCCCTAGTCGTGAAGCGTTGCGCAAACTTGAGACTGGAATTGACCTGGAAGACGGTAAAACTGCCCCTGCACATATAAAAATGCAGTCAGTAGATAAAAAAACTGAAACTGCGCTTATTGAGATTACAATACATGAAGGAAGAAATCGTCAAGTACGCCGTATGTTCGATGCAATTGGATGTCCGGTCCAAAAACTTCGCAGGGAATCATTTGGTAACGTAACAACTCACGGAATGAATGCTGGAGAAGCTCGGGAATTAACAAAACATGAAGTGAAACAGCTACGTGTACTCGCGGAAACAGGTAAAATAGGCTGATTGTGAGTCAATTGCGCCTCGATTTAATTGCGCCTAAATTTTGAATTGCGCTTGTAGCCGCAGGACGCGGCGAACTCAGGTTGCCTTCCCAAACTCCTGTCAAAATTTGTGACATCCGCCTGGGGCTTGCCGTAACTAGTAGGAGACTTCTACTGATTACGGCAATTGTTCACAATCCCTTCAATTATGATGCGTTTATACAAAGGTCTATTTGTTATAATTAAAGGCAGAACTTATTTATTGTAAGGAGGCATTACGTATGGCTAAGGCGGATCAAAAGAAAACACGTCTTATTATAAGGACAATCGTCCTGTTACTTCTCGTCTCGGCAGTTGTCTATACAATCGCTTCAAAAGATAAAGTGAAGGTATTAGCAGTTGGAGATAAAGCACCCGATTTTGAGCTTGTCGATTTGGAAGGTAACAAACAACGACTTTCTGATTATAAAGGTGAGGGAGTTTTCTTGAATTTTTGGGGAACTTGGTGCGGACCATGTAAAAAAGAAATGCCATACATGGAAAATCAACATAAAGCATTCGAAGAAAAAGGTGTCAATATCCTTGCCATCAATATCGCAGAGTCTAATTTGAAGGTTGAAACGTTCAGAGACCAGTATGGCCTGTCTTTCCCAATCGCTATTGATAAAGATAAGAGCGTTAAGGAAGTCTATAATATAGTGCCACTTCCTACGACCTTCCTTATCAATAAAGACGGCAAAATCGAACAAATTATAACAAGGGAAATGTCTGAAAATGAGATAATTTCACTCATGGAAAGCATTCAACCCTAATAAGGAGTAAATCCAAAATGAGCAAAATCAAATGCCAGTGCGGTCATGATAATCCATTTGGCACAGTGCTTTGTGAGCGATGTGGTAGACCGCAGACTGAAGAAGCGAAAGAAAGCAAACTTGTCGACATGCGTTACGAAGGTGCGGCAAGAAGATCGCAGACATATAAACGGTCGATCATCGATAAAATATGGAATTTCTTTTCGAGTGTAAAAATTGGAATTAGTATTATCGTTGCCGTTCTCGCAACTGCTGCGATAGGTACTATTTTTCCACAGAAACTGTATGTAGCCGCGTCAACTGAGGCGGAGTATGCAGCTTACTACGAACGGCTTTATGGATTGGCAGGCACGATTTATTACAAACTTGGTTTTCATGACATGTATAATAGCTGGTGGTTCATCACGTTGGTCGGGATGCTTGGAACTTCCATCATTATTGCCAGTGTCGACCGAGTTATACCGCTTTATAAATCATTGAAAAGGCAACGTACAAAACGCCATCCTTCATTCATGAAAAAACAACGAGTCTATGGTGAAGGACCGTCGGAAGACCCAGAAGCTGCACTTATAAAAGCTGAGGGGAAACTGAAGGAACTTCGTTACAATGTGAAAATCGAAGACGGAGCTTTGCTTGCAGAGAAAAACCGTTTTTCAAGATGGGGTCCGTACGTCAATCATTTAGGACTTATCATTTTTCTGTTTGGTATTCTACTGCGCGGTATCCCTGGGTTTTATGTTGATGAAACAATGTGGATTCGCGAAGGGGAAACACGCTCTATTCCAGGTGCAGAAGGTTATTATTTGGAAAGCAAAAATTTCATTATGGAAAACTACACGAAAGAGGAAGCTGATGAGGTATTCGGCGATGCGCTTGAACGTGTCGGCATGATTGCGAAAAACTATCAGACGGATGTCGCTCTATATCAGACACCTGAAGGCGGTCTTCCAGGATCTGATGAAATGGACTTCGTTAAAGAATACTCTATCATTGTTAATAAGCCATTGAAATTTGATGGATTCAACGTTTTCCAAATGGATTTTCGTTTAGATGAATTAAAATCGATGACATTCCAATTAACTGAAAAAGCTACGGAATCTTCACTTGGGGAGTTTACAGTCGATCTTACTAATCCGGAACGTGAATATGAACTTGATAATGGCGCGCGCGTTATTTTGAGCGATTATTATCCGGATTATGACGGGATTGAAGACGGAGAACCGAAATCGAAATCTCCAGTACCGAATAATCCAGCATTCATCTTTAAAATGGTGACCCCAGCCAAGCCGGACGGCGAGATGAGTTTCGTCGCCATCAAACAAACGCTTGAAACGGAAGTCAACGATTATAAGGTGAAATTCGTTAGTGCAGAAACCCGTGATATATCTGGGCTGACAGTACGCAAAGATAAAACATTATATCTCCTTTTACTAGGAGGAATTATCTTTATGATTGGTGTTTCGCAAGGATCTTATTGGAATCATCGACGAATCTGGATTCAAAAAGGACCTAATGGAGAGCTACTAGTTGCAGGACATACGAATAAAAACTGGTTCTCCTTGAAAAAAGAGTTAGATCAAGTGAAAGACGTTGCTGATTTACCGTCCTATGAAGACAGACAGGACAAGGAATCTATCTTGCGAGATAAGGAAGTGGACAAAGTATAATGGGACTTGCATCGTTAAGCGCTAACTTGCTGTTAGTTTCATTTATCGCTTACCTCGTCGCGACGCTATTTTTTGGCGGCGCGGTGAAAGGCGCTAAATCTGAAGCATCTTATAAAAATAACCGTTGGGGAAAAATTGCGATTACCATCACGGTCATCGGATTCATTACCCATGTAGGTTACTTCATCACACGCTGGATTGCATCAGGTCACGCACCAGTAAGTAATATGTTCGAATTTACGACTGCCTTTGGGATGATGCTCGTTGGGGCATTCATTCTTCTGTATTACTTATATAGAACACCATCACTCGGCTTGTTTGCTTTGCCGATTGCGATTATTATTATCGGCTATGCAAGTATGTTCCCGAAGGAAATTACACCACTTATTCCAGCACTGAAAAGTTACTGGTTGACAGTTCATGTAATTACAGCTGCACTTGGTGAATCGATCCTCGCGATTAGTGCCGTAGCTGGGTTAATCTATTTATTGAAGAATATCGATTTGACGAAAAAGTCGAAACAGCGGTTCTGGCTAGAGGCGGTTATTTTCACGCTTATCTTAGTAGTCGGTTTCGTATTATCTTCGTCAACGTTTAAATTGACTGGCTATGAAGCACATTTCACTTATATTGATAAAAATGAACAAGCTGCTAAAATTGAGTACAATTATCCACCACTTTTCGGTATGTCTGGCTATGAATCGCTAACACCGGACGCGATGACGCCTTGGGCTGAAATGCCACCAATCGTCAATGCGAAGACGCTGACGACGTTCGTCTGGTCAATCGCAAGCGGAATCATTCTCTACTTGATTCTTAGACTCATTTTCCGTCGTCCAATTGCGGCATTGTTGCAGCCATTCGCTAAAAAAGCGAATTCGCAACTAATGGATGAAATTGGATACCGTGCGGTTATGATTGGTTTCCCTATCTTTACACTAGGTGCTCTCATTTTCGCAATGATCTGGGCTCACGAAGCGTGGTCAAGGTTCTGGGGATGGGATCCAAAAGAAGTATGGGCCCTTATCACATGGTTATTCTATGCTGCATTCCTTCACGTGCGTTTATCACGCGGTTGGGATGGCGAAAAATCGGCATGGCTTGCGGTTATCGGTTTCGTCATCATTATGTTTAACCTGATTGCCGTGAATTTGATCATCGCAGGGTTGCATTCATACGCTTAAGCGAGAACTGCCTAGTAGTTAACTACTAGGCAGTTTTTTTGTTTTATAAGTGGAAATAAAAAATCCCTTCAAATCTACTTCGGTGCTTAGTTTATGCTATACATTGGCTCAACATATATAAAGGGGGATTATAAGATTCGGTAATGTCAATGTGTTGTAACTTCGAGGTATCAAGTTAAGTGCTTGGGGCCGTTTATGATCGGTTGGTAAGGGTATATGGTGGGTGTGTGTCGATTATGATCGGTTGCAAGGTTATGCTCGTTTGTGTGTCGTTTATGATTGGTTGCAAGGTTATATGCTCGTTCATGTGGGGTTTATGATCGGTAGTCAAGAGTATATGCTTGGTCATGCGTCGATTATGATCGGTTGTGTGTTCACTTTTGATCTTACTAGACACCGGTTCGCCATTTTGAAGTTGCGCTTAAGAACGTCGCTACGGCTTTTCTGTTTCTTTTTTGCACAACGACTTGTACAATGAGGATAGTAGCTAGTTGAAAGGGGTAATCATTTATGGAAGAAAAAGTGACGTTGTTAGTAGTAGACGACGAGGAGAGAATCCGTCGTCTGTTAAATATGTATCTTACTCGTGAAGGGTATGAAGTCGAAGAGGCTGTCGATGGCGCGGATGCACTCGAAAAAGCGCTTGTGAATAACTATGATTGTATTTTACTCGATTTAATGATGCCTGAAAAAGATGGATTAGAAGTGCTAGAAGAACTGAGAGAAAAGAAAATTATGACGCCTGTCATGATGCTGACGGCAAAAGGCGAAGAGTCAGACAGAGTAACTGGTTTTGAGTCTGGTGCTGATGATTACATAGTGAAGCCTTTTAGTCCGCGTGAAGTTGTTCTGCGGGTTAAAGCAATTCTTAGAAGGTCTGTTACGTTTCCAGGTGCCGCTTCATCATCTACATCGAAGGACTTGGTCGTCTTCCCTCAATTAACGATAGATCACGATGCACACCGGGTTACAGCTGAAGGAGAAGAAGTTGGGCTGACGCCGAAAGAGTACGAATTGCTCTATTTTCTTGCGAAGTCGCCTGACAAAGTATTCGACAGAGAGCAGCTATTAAAAGAAGTGTGGCATTATGAATTTTTCGGAGATCTCCGTACAGTAGATACGCATGTCAAACGGCTACGTGAAAAGCTAAGCCGCGTTTCTGAACAAGCAGCAAAAATGATTGTTACTGTTTGGGGAGTCGGTTACAAGTTCGAGATTCCTAATGAATAGAATATGGAATTCAATTGTCGGGAAGCTATGGGCAACCATATTGCTTCTCGTTTCTTTTGTATTATTTATTGTTACGGCCTTGCTCCTTGAATTCCTAGATGACTTCCATACACAACAGGCTGAGGAATCATTGCGAAGGGAAGCAACAACGATCGGGAAAATTGTTAATGATCACGAAAGTCAAACTTCGATGAACTTGATTATTGATGACATTCTTGACGACGAAACGAATGCGATGATCGTCGATACCAATGGGGAAGTTACGCATTCATTCCATAAAGGATTGAACAAGGATAGAATAGAAAATAAAGTGCTCTATGAATCCATGTTTTACGCCGCTGAAAAGAATAATAAACAAGTTGTAAAAGAGATGATCTTACCTTCGATTAATGAAGAGAATGTCATGGAACAATACCTTGTTCTATCCTATCCACTTGAAAAAGGAGAGCAACTCGGTAGCTCAGTTATCATTTATCAAAGCCTTGAAGCCGTCCATAGGACAACAGAAAGTACTACACGTATCGTATTCTTATCAGCATTTATTGCCTTTATTTTAACAACATTTTTCGCCTTTTTCCTGTCAACAAGAATTACTTCCCCTTTACGTGGATTGAGGCAGGCGGCATTTGAATTATCGAAAGGGAATTTCGATACAAGATTGCCTGTAATGCAAAATGATGAAATTGGCCAGCTTGCAACTGCATTCAATCAGATGGGTAGACAGCTTAAATACCACGTTGAACTTATTAATCAGGATAAAGAGCAGCTTTCAAGCATCCTTACATCGATGACTGATGCTGTCATTACATTTAATCGAGATTATACAATCCTGCTAAGTAATCCACAAGCTGAACAGTTATTGCAGAATTGGTATTTTAAAAATGGCGCACAAGAGGGTAACCATCATATCCCACCGGCGATTTTTCATATGCTTGAACATGTTATTACGTTCGCTGAGGAAGTTGAAGATGAATTAGAATTAGGTGGACAGTTTTATGGAATCTCTATTAGCCCGTTGTATAGCGGAAATAGTATTCGTGGGGCAGTTGCTGTCTTACGTGATATGACAGATCAGCATAAGCTTGAGAAACTTAGATCCGACTTCATAGCAAACGTATCCCATGAACTTCGGACACCGATATCTATGTTGCAGGGGTACAGTGAAGCCATTATTGATGGAGTTATAACAAGTGATGAAGAGCGCGACGAAATGGTACAGATCATACACGATGAATCGAAAAGGATGGGCCGACTTGTGACGGATCTTCTCGATCTCGCAAGGATGGAATCAGGACATATGCGACTTTACAAAGACGATCTATCGATGATTCCTTTTCTCGACCGGATAGTCAATAAATTCATGCAAGTTGCGCGTGAAGCAAATGTCGATTTGACTTTCGAATTCTTGGAAGATACAGTACTCATTTCAAATGTAGATGAAGACCGTATGGAGCAAGTATTGACGAATTTAATAGACAATGCAATCCGCCATACACCTGATGGGGGAAGTGTTAGACTTGGAATACAAAAACAAGTTGATATGATTGAAATAACAGTGACAGATACAGGTGTTGGAATTCCGCAAGAGGACTTACCGTATATCTTCGAACGTTTTTACAAAGCAGATAAAGCGAGAACTAGAGGAAAAGGTGGAACAGGTCTTGGACTCGCCATCGCGAAAAGCATTATCGACTCACATGGTGGCAAGATCGCTGCAACAAAAGGCGACACTGAAGGAACGATTTTCAGTTGCATATTGCCCTTAAAAAAGATGTAACTTAATAGCTTGAAATACGACTAATTGATAGAACGGGGGTATTTCATGGACGACTCCGTTTTCCATCGGCTTTACGAACAGTACCATCAGGATGTGTTCAAGTTTCTTATCTATTTGACGAGAGACCGTGACCATGCTGAGGACCTCATGCATGAAGTCTATGTGAGGGTACTGCGTGCCTACGCCGGTTTTGAGGGGAAAAGTTCCGAGAAGACATGGCTCTTTTCAATTGCTAAAAATGTAGCAATCGACCATTTCAGGAAAAATACAGTTCGTAAAAAGCATCTGTTCGATAAATTCGACTGGGAAAAGAGCGAACTCGTATCGACAGGTATCCTGCCGGAAGAAATCGTAACACTCAGTGAAGAGATGCAAGAGCTGCTGCAAGCACTTAATACATGTACTGGTGATCAGAAAATGGTTATCATCATGCGCTATTTCCAAGATCTTTCCATAGCTGAAACAGCCGAAATTCTTAGCTGGACAGAAGGCAAAGTGAAGACAACACAACATAGGGCGATCAAAGCATTACAAAAGAAATTGAATGCTCTTCCGACAGAAGGGGGGAAACTAGATGACCCACAAAGATTGGAACGACAACAAGATTGAAAAACTCCTCGGTGATGTGCCTGACATATCAGATAATCGTCCAATGTCGGAAATACTGGCACGGCTGAAGCAAGATGAACGGCTGAATACGCCTCACCGTAAAAAATCAAAGAAATGGATGCCAGCACTTGTCGCTGTTGCTGCTTTGCTTGTTATCGGCCTGTTGGTTCCTTCTATGTTTGGTGAAAATGAATTGTCAATGAAGGATCAAAGTACCGACAATAAAATGATGCAAAGTGAGGACGCCGAGCCTTCTGCAAGAGGTGCGAGTTTGGAAAATGAATCGAGTACGGATGAAGAAGCGGAAATGGGCACAATGGATGGATTTTCTACTAAGATGGCATCTGAAACAGGGAGGACACACCATTTTGCTGTCTACTCCGAAGACGTTATCGATAGTACACTATTCCATTTAGGTCTTGCAGGTGATCAAGCTTTAAGCATTCCCATTACATTTATCATTCCGAACAGTCAAATCAAGAAGGATATTGGTTTCTTGGAGCCAACGAGTTATGATTTGTACAAAAAGTATGCGAGTCGTCTCGATGAAAGTGCACTAGGTTTTCAAGAGTACCATCCTTATAAAGGCAATATAGCCGCAGAGGATCATGTAATTATCCACCAGCTACCGCAAGGTCATGGTTATGACATAGGTTCGGGATCGATGGAAGTCTATCTCGACTCTTTACAAGATACGTTTTACGGTTATCAGGAGGTCCGATTTGAGAACGAGGATGGAACTGCGACCATGTTCTCTGAAGTAGGTCAACCGAGCACACCGTTGATTTTGAAAAGTGGTCGTAATCATTTGAATTACTATATGTTTGAACAACAAGATGGACAGCAGTTTCTTACATCGAACTTTTCCCAACCGCAGCCATCGTTGAACGAGGCATTACAGCAGATGAAAGTGAAGCCGAATGATGTTTTCAAGCCAGTCATTCCAAGTACTTTAAATTTTGAAGTAAAGGCAGATGACAAATTGACGACCATCAAATTCACACAACCACTGGATTTGGACGCGATGGAGCCGGAAAAAGCGATGCAAATGGTTGAGGGCATGCTCCTGACAGCAGCTGATTTTGGTGAACAGCTTCAATTCGAAAATGTCGTTCAAGAAGAATGGAACGGTTTTAACTTCAGCCAGCCTTTACCGGTACCGGTTGGATCTAATCCACTTCCACTTATATTGAAGTAAATAGAAAGACCTTTGTAAACAGCCTTGTTTACAAAGGTCTTTTTTTTGTATACAATAAGGTTGTAACAAAATATTGATTCATCTTCGGGGCAGGGTGTAATTCCCGACCGGCGGTAAAGGAAAGTCACTTTCCAAGCCCGCGAGCTTAACAGCTGATACCGGTGTAATTCCGGAGCCGACAGTATAGTCTGGATGGGAGAAGGTGAAGGTGCGGCCATCTTTTTGTGTTGTCTACAAAAAGAGGTGCTTATTTAAATGTGGGTTAAAAGAGAAAGAAATAGTCTCTTTTCTACTCTCTATTTGAGTATACCTTTCAAATCCCTCGAGCTTATTTGCTTTTGGGATTTTTTGTCGACATATACAAGATGGAACGGCCTTTCCTCTTTTGAAGTGAATCGCAAAAGGAGAGAGGAACAAATGAATAACAAAAAGTTGCGAAAGATGATTCTCATCGCGATGTTAGGGAGTATTGCAACTGTTTTGATGCAGTTTAACTTCCCACTACCTGCACTACCTGGATTCCTGAAAATTGATTTCAGTGAGATTCCAGCGGTTTTGGCAATAATGACGATGGGACCTGTAGCAGGTATTGCGGTCGAACTGCTTAAAAATATAATGCACTGGTTCATGTCAGGTAGCCCGACAGGTGTTCCTGTTGGTGAAATTGCAAACTTTGCAACAGGCGTGCTTTTCATAATGCCGATTTATTTTATCTTTAATAAATTTAAAACATCTATTGGTCTAGCGGGAGGCCTCATTGCTGGAACTGTCTCGATGGCTATTGGCATGAGTGTCTTGAATTACCTACTGTTTTTACCAATGTATACGTATTTCATGAATTTCCCAGCCATGGCAGGGAATGAGTTAGCTACTTTTATTGTTTTAGGAGTTCTACCATTTAACTTGATCAAGGGAATTATGCTAATGATTATTTCCATGCTGCTTTTCAAGAGTATGAAAAAATGGATTGCACAACAGCGTACCCAATTAACTTCATAATATAAAAAAAGGTCGTCCCGGGATTTTCCAGGACGACCTTTCCACGTTCGATTTATCTAGCTTCGTGACAGTGGTCTCTCAGCCAATTGGTAGAGCCACTCACGTGTCTTTAACACTATTGTAGAGTAACGTCTGTCTGGGAACCCTCACGACAGGTTGTCGTAGTTTTAAAGCGACTTCTGTTATCGACAGCGCTTGCCTAGTTAATCTTCGTATTTAAGTGCATCGCCATCAAATGGTGCGTCGGCGGTTTTGATAGAATCGGTTGGACAGCCATCGAAAGCGTCTTCTAGGTCTTCCATCAGTTCTTCTGGAACTTCAGCTGTTCCCATGTTATCATCGAGGATAACATAAGCAATTCCTTCATCATCATAATCGTATATATCCGGGGCAGCAGCTCCACACGCACCACACGCTATACATGTATCCTGATCAACGATTGTATATTTAGGCATAGTCTTTCTCTCCTCTTTTCTCCGTACAAACAATTTACTTCACCTTTCATTCTAATGATGTTGACAAGAGTTTTCAACAAAAAACATTTGTTAATCGGAGGAATTCAAAATGAAACTATCTTCAATACTATTAACCATCATAGGCAGAATAGACGGTGAACGAACAATCTATGCGGGACTTCACCTATTACGCGGCAAACGATCGGGACAAACACTGCAAGATGTTGAATACTACGGTTTGAAGGAATTCTTTGGTATTGTACCAAAACTGACAGCTGAACGATTCGATGAGGCGGCTAAACAGTTAAGTGATAGGGGTTTCATCTCAACAATGGATGATTCTTTCGTCAAACTGACGGAGCAAGGTCGCGTGGAAGTTGGCAAATTACCGTCCTACCGATTTAACGGCTGGGATTATAGAGGAAGGGAAATGATTTTTTTCGGAAGGTTATCGCTTGTTGTGCAGACGGTTTCGAATTTCAAAGCAAAGGAAAAATCGTTTATGCCCGCTCAAAAAGACCGTGATATTCAAACTTTTGTTAAAATGCTACTACATAATCAGCGAATCAGTGATCCAGTATTTGCTAAAGGCGTCAGCGAAGAAATTCGGCTATGTATTACTCGAAGTGAAATGGATGAAAGACAAAAAACAATTATCACTCATCGCTTAAGTGGTTTCGGACTGACAGGCTGGACATGGGATCAGTTAGCAGATAATTTGAAACTAAATCCATTCGATATCCGTCTACTATTTATAGAAGGTCTACATATGATGCTTGCTGTCATTATTCTGTCTCCTGATTTGCCTTTTTTGCGAAAAATAGCTGAAAGCGTCAAGGTTTCGACATATTTGACGGATTCCTCTGTAAAAACGAAGCAACTTTTTGATTGTGGCTTTTCTCTTGAAGAAATTGCGATGGCGCGCAACTTGAAACAGAGTACAATTGAAGATCATTTTGTAGAAATGTCTATTAATGATACAGAATTTCCGCTAACACAGTTTGTTTCTGAGGAAGATGCAGAAGCAGTAGCTGGAAAAGTGAAGGAAATTGGAACCCGTAGACTTCGCTTGCTGAAATCTGAATTCGAAACGCTTTCCTATTTTCAACTTCGTCTCATCTTAGGTGCGCGGACGGGAGGGGGCAACTAATGGCTATTCACAAATTATTAAAAGAGAGATTCGGTTTTGATCAATTCAGGGCAGGACAAGAAGATGTCATTCGAGATGTGATTGCGGGCAAGGACACGATTGCAATTTTACCTACAGGTATAGGGAAGTCACTTTGCTACCAATTACCTGCCTATGTACTTGAAGGTACTGTCTTAATCGTTTCACCACTCGTTGCGTTGATGGAAGACCAGGTGGCAATCATGAAAAGGAACGGTGAAAAAAGGGTTGTTGCGTTAAACTCATTTCTTTCTTATTCGGAGAAAAACAGAATAATGGGGGAATTAGGCAGCTATAAATTCATTTTTATATCACCTGAAATGTTGTTGCAAAAAAATGTGACTGCTCATTTTCGTAACATTCAGTTGTCGTTAATTGTTGTTGATGAGGCTCATTGTATTTCTCAATGGGGATTTGATTTTAGACCAGAATATTTGAGGCTAGGAGAATTTTTTGAAGGATTGAATCGACCAGGTATTTTGGCTCTTACCGCAACGGCCGATGATAAAGTAAAGGCTGATATTTGCAGGTATCTGCAACTTCAAATGCCTGCAATTCATCAACATTCGTTGGACCGCCCTAATATTTCTTATTCAATTGTCAAAGTTGATAATGGGATGATGAAAACGGAGTGGATTAAGAATCGTATAGTAACGACGGCGGGTCCTGGAATCATTTATGTGGCATCGCGAAAGCGGGCTGATGAACTATCTCAGCTTCTTCAGCTGGAGGGTGTTTCTGTGGCATCTTATCACGCCGGCAAAGAGCAAGAAGATCGAGCGTTCATTCAGGAACAATTTATCACTGGTGAAATTAGCTGGATATGTGCTACAAATGCGTTTGGAATGGGTATACATAAAGACGATATCCGTCAAGTGATCCATGAACATGTACCTCAAGCTATCGCAAGTTACATTCAGGAAGTGGGGCGTGCGGGACGTGATGGTGATTTAGCGGCAGCGACGTTACTTTTTTCGTCCGATGACGAAGGAAGAACGCGTTTCATTATCCAAGACGATCTCCCTCAAGAATGGGAAATCAAGCACTATAAAAGTCTTCTCGTAGAGAACTATCCGCCTGCTGAAGCAGCTGAACTGGCACGGATTAGCGAAACAGGAAAACGTGTCATAGACTACTACATCGAACGGATGCCGATTGAAGATGTCATTATTCGTATGTCTGAATTGATACGTGAAAAAGAAGCGCAACTACAGACGATGCTTCGATTAGTTCATTCTGAAAGATGTATTCGGGAAGAGATTTTAGGTTTTTTCGGCGAGGCATGTGGAATGAAACCGAAGTTTTGCTGTTCGGTTTGTGGAACAGCGGATGGTCTAAAGCTTGATGTACAAAAAACAATCGTGTTGGATAAACGAATGGTGGATTGGGAGGAAAGGTTGACGGGGCTTCTTGGATAACAGATCCGTTGTCCATTTAACTTCATTCTGAAGAACTATGCCTGATGACTCGTGGAACAAGGAAAGTTGCAGTTCAATCGCCCCTCTGAGTAACCAATATCCTGTTGGTGCAAATACAGCAAGGTGTATTTGATTTTTACGACAAAATTCGTCATAATGAAAGAATAGCACGATGTGATAGGAGAATGTAGCGATGAAAAATGATGATTATAAGACTGACTTTGAAGAGCACAGGAAGGAAATCGGTCTAGACGATGGTCATGAGGTTAGCAAGCTTCCATCGCGTAGCGAATTGCATAGGAAAGGTCGTAAACCTAAAAAGAAATCCAGCCATACGATGATTAATGTTATTCTTGGGTTATTCACACTTATTCCGGTACTCATTTTAGTGTATATTATTTCCGATTTTTATACTCCGGGTGATCGTACGTCAGCAAAAGGTGGGGAAACCGGCACGCTCTTTGAAATGAACAGTGAAAAGCCAGTTGAAAAAACTGCTGATGCTGATAAAGACGATGAAAAAAAAGCAACTAGTAATGAGGACGAAAAGAGTGCTGTGAAAACTGAAGCTGAAGCAAAAGTTGAGGAGAAGCCAGTATCTAAACCAGTAGTGAATGTCAATCCAACACCAGAAAAGAAACCAGAAGTAAAAGTAGAAACGAAGCCGGAGAAGAAACCGGAAGTAAAACCGGAGTCTAAACCAGTAGCAAAAACGCATACGGTTGGTAGTAATGAAAACCTTTATCGTATTTCTTTGAAATATTATGGTAACGGTGGAGGCGTCGAAAAAATCAAAAGCGCAAACGGCTTAACATCGAATGAAATTGGGGTTGGACAGAGACTTGTCATTCCTTGAGGAATAGCAGTATGAAAAAGGCGAAGTATAGATTCTTTGCCTTTTTCTTATGATAATAGGGAAATCTGGGTTTTTTGACACGGAACTGTGTCAAGCTCCAAGCGCCAGACGTTCGGGTCATAAGTGAACCCGGCTAATCGGCAAAAGAATGCCGCTTCGCCGGTCCGCCCTGTGCCTGTCGCATCTACACGGCACTTTGCGCTTATCATATGAAAGGTGGGCATGATTACGGTTAATAAAATGATATGGTCATCTGTTTCGCTGATGATTGGATTTTTAATATATATGTTTATGAGTGCTAGAAGACGGAATGTTATTTACCATAATATGAATGTCGCGTCTGATAGTCAGGCTGACAAAAAAATGTCGGTATTTTTCATTTCAGATATCCATCGGCGTAAAATCGATGATAAATTGCTAGCGAAAGTTCAATCTGCCCATGATATCGATATTGTTATCATTGGCGGTGATCTAGCTGAAAGAGGAGTACCACTAGTACGGATAGCTGAAAATATCCGTAAGTTAGCGCAATTGGGACCGTTATTTTATGTTTGGGGTAATAATGACCGTGAAGTTGGAGAAGAAGAAATGCGAGAGATTATTACTCGTTATGGCGGGAAAATCCTTGACAACGAAAGTAGTGTTATTCCTGGACATCCGCGTTGGGGTATAGCTGGAACGGACGATCCGTCAAGTCGTAATGTCGATATTGACTCGACCCTCCGTGTTGTCAGTCAGTATGACAATGTTATTTTGGTCACGCATACGCCTTCGCTTTTTAGGAAAGTGGAGCAGTTATATGAGCCTCGATTGATGCTTGCGGGGCACACACATGGCGGACAAATTCGAATCGGGAAATACGGTCTACAGGAAAAAGGATCGTTCCGATTGAAGAAGGGTAGAGCGAAGCTAATCAGTAATGGATACGGCACGTCTACGTTGCCACTGAGGCTTGGTGCGGCGCCTGAATGTCACGTCATCGTCATAAATTATGGAGAAGTGTACTAAAGGAGTGTATTAAATAAAATGATACAAAAAGATGTAATAGTGGTAGGGGGAGGTCCATGTGGCCTGTCAGCAGCAATAGAACTGCAAAAACAGGGACTGGATGTTCTTGTTATCGAAAAGGGCAATATAGTCAATTCGATTTATCATTATCCGACGCATCAGACGTTTTTCAGTTCAAGTATGAAGTTGTCTATAGGGGATATTCCATTTATAACGGCTATAGATAGACCAAAGCGGAATGACGCACTTGTTTATTACCGGAAAGTTGCGGAACTGAAAGAAATTCCTATCAATAGTTTTGAAAAGGTAGTTGATGTTGCGAAAATAAGTACGGGATTCCATGTTTTGACGGATAAAGACGAGTATTTAGCAACTAATGTGGTAATCGCGACTGGCTACTACGACAATCCAAATCATCTCGGTATTGAAGGGGAGGACCTCCCGAATGTCTTCCACTATTTTGAAGAGGCACATCCTTACTTCAGAAAAAAAGTGGTTGTAATTGGAGGGAAGAACTCTTCCATCGATGCTGCTCTCGAATTGGAACGTGCTGGGGCACTGGTTTCAGTTGTTTACCGCGGTTCCGATTATTCACCAAGTGTTAAGCCCTGGATTTTACCTGGTTTCGATAGCCTTGTTCGTAGTGGTGAAATTGCTATGCATTTTAATGCGGATGTTGTCAAAATCACGGATGTTTCCGTCACGATTGATATCGCAGGGGAATTGTTTGACATTGAAAATGATTATGTCTTCGCAATGATTGGCTATCATCCCGATCACACTTTCCTAAAAAAGGTTGGTATTTCGATTGAAGAAGAAAGCGGTCGCCCTTCTTTTGACGAAGAAACAATGGAAACGAATGTCGAAGGGCTCTTTATTGCAGGTGTTATTGCTGCGGGGAATAATGCCAATGAGATTTTCATCGAAAATGGTAAGTTTCATGGTGAAATAATTGCGCGTACGATTGATGCAAAACAAAATAGTATAAAATAAAAGCTACCCTTCAATCTAGGAAAACAGGTTGAAGGGCAGCTTTTTGACATTTACATCTACAACAATTTTACTTCGTACAAAGTTCGAGTAATAGTTTTAAGCGTGCTTTCTGGCCACTGAGCCCGTGTTCAAAGCGCACACCCATATCTTTCAGCATCTTACCTCCGCCTTCATACGCATAAATATCCTGTGCAATCCCATTGAAGCATCGGGAAACTAGGATGACTGGAAGACCTTCAGAAAGTAGACGTCTGATTCCGCCGACCACATCAGGTGGGACGTTCCCTTGTCCTAGTCCTTCAAGTACGACACCGTCATAGCCAAGAGAAGATATCGAAACAAGCAAGTCGGATTCCATTCCCGCATAGATTTTAAACATGGCTACTTTTTTGTTGATGGACACGACAGGGAGATAGGTTCTTGATAATGGTGCATGGTGGAAATGAATGGCTGACTTCGTTACAATGCCGATGGGTCCATATTGCGGACTTTGAAAAGTAGAGACACTGCTGCTATGTGTTTTCGTCACATTCGTCGCTGTGTGGATTTCATCATTAAGTACGACGAGTACCCCTTTATCGTTTGCGTCGTCTGCTGCGGCAACTCTGACAGCTGACATCAGGTTATAGACGCCGTCCGATCCAATTTCATTGGAAGAACGCATTGCACCCGTCAATACAATTGGGATATTGAAATTTGTTGAGAGTTCAAGGAAATACGCTGTCTCTTCAAGCGTGTCTGTGCCATGTGTAATGACAATACCATCAAAGGAATTATTCTCCGTCAGACGGGAGATCAGCTCTTCGAGTTCAAGCATTCGTGCTGGTGTAATATGTGGAGAAGGTAAATTAAAAGCTTCCACTTCTGTTATGTTGGCGAATTGCTGGATGTTGTCTATTTCTAATGCGAGAGGATTTGCAGCACTTAACATTACTCCGCCGGTTTTGGTATCCAGTTCCATTGAGATCGTACCGCCTGTATGAACAAGCAGAATGTTTTTCTTCATAGTAGTTCCTCCTGTTTAAGGGAAATCATGGTATAATAAAGCAAAATGGGGGCCGGCCGATGTTCATATTGTTCACTGTAGCGATTGCGCCGGGATTGGCGCTCTTTAGCTATTTTTATTTGAGAAAACAGATTGCGAAAGAACCATCACTTACATTATTTCATACATTCATATACGGCGCTATCATGACTTTTCCGATAATGTTTATCCAACACGTATTTGAAGAGGAAAACATCTTCTCCCACTTTTTCATCCGGAATGTTATTTTTACAAGTGGACTTGAGGAGTTCTTTAAATGGCTCATCCTGTTGCTTGCCATTTATAGGCATGTTGAATTTGAAGATGCATACGATGGGATCTTATATGGTGCCAGCGTGTCATTAGGTTTTGCGACGGTTGAAAATATTATTTATCTACTTACATTTGGAGCGGACACCGCATTTCTTCGGGCTTTATTGCCGGTTTCCAGTCATGCACTATTCGGTGTAGTAATGGGCTATTATTTTGGCCGAGCAAAATTTGCAGTAGAATCAAACATCAATATGTATTTGTTTCTAGCATTCCTTGCCCCATATAGTCTTCACTTCATCTATAATGGCATCCTCGCTGTAGATAATCTCTGGCTCTATCTGATTATTCCTTTCATGCTGTTTCTTTGGTGGTTTGGCTTAACTAGAGTTAAATATGCACATACGTTCGCAATGCAGCAATTCAGACGCAAAGCACGAACAAACACAAAATGATTCAGCTTTAGCTGGATCATTTTTTATTTGTTAATAATATTGCTGATTTTGGACAAACTATAGAAAAAGGAGGAATGAAAGTGAAAAAACTGGTCATCCGTATGATAACAATCATCTTGCTCCTTGGATGTGCTTATGCAACCTCACCTGTCCAAATAAAAGCATTCAGTTCCCAAAATGTCGCACGCGGCGCATTTGGAGATGATGTAATCGAGCTGCAGTCGAGACTTCAGTATATTGGTTATTACACTGGGACGATTGATGGAACATTTGGCTATGGAACCTATTGGGCATTGCGCAATTTCCAAGAGAAGTATGGACTTCCGGTAGACGGAATTGCAGGATTGAAGACTCGGAAAAAATTGGTGGATGCATCACAGTATGATGAGAAGTTCGTAAAAGATAATTTGAATAAAGGGAATAAGTTCACGTATTACGGAAGTAAACCGCTTGCATCTCAGGTAGGTCAAGGAGCGGGTAAAACGGAAAATATCCAATTGCCAGCAAAATATTCGGATCAGGATCTTAAGCTGATGGCGAATGCTGTCTATGGTGAGGCAAGAGGAGAACCGTACGAAGGGCAAGTTGCAGTAGCTGCAGTCATATTGAACCGGGTTGAACATCCAGATTTTCCAGATACAGTTGGCGGTGTCATCTTTCAACCGCTTGCTTTCACAGCGGTCGCTGACGGGCAAATTTGGCTAACACCGAACGAACGGGCAAAAGAAGCCGTTCTCGATGCTATTAATGGATGGGATCCTTCCGAAAATGCAATTTACTACTTCAATCCAATTACAGCGACGAGCAAGTGGATTTGGTCACGACCTCAAATTAAAAAAATTGGTTTGCATATATTTGCCAATTAATCAATACGGAAAAGTATTGAAAACTAGTGATAAAGGAGGGGAGGCGGAATTTTCCGGAAACAACGAAAGTTTCCGGCGATATTTTGCCGAAATATGAAAAAAATGATTTTTGTATTAGTGTACTCAATAGCAGCACTTTCAATCTTTTCTTACGGTAAAGCAGCTGAAAATGAACAATTATCTATCGCACTAAGTGGACAATACGCCAGTAAAATGACAGATGCATCGGAGAAACTGGAAGAATTGGATAATGCGGTGAAAAAGACTTTATTATTTAATGAGGCGGATGGATCCTCAAAAGCGCGAGATGACATTTGGCGTCTGTCATCCGATATTAAAAACTCTGTTTCTTCATTACCGATGGATCCAAGCTTTTCAACATCGTGGTTGAATTATCTTGGACGTCTTGGTAATTATGCCAAGGAAGCAACTCGTGTAGCCGATAACGTCGAATATCACCGGGTTATGGAGCTGGCTTCTAAGAACCTTCGCTCAATGGCGGATGAGTGGCAAGTGGCAACTGCGGGCATGGTAAGTGGGAATTTATCGATAGACGGTTGGAAACAGAGATTGGATGTTGCTGATTCAGGCCATGATTGGACCGCTATGGGTACTAGTGTTAAACAGTATACGGAGAGTGATTTCCCACTGACAGCAAGTGAGTCGGATTCTATGAAGAAAAAAGATTTGAAAAATATTGCGGATCCTGAAGTGACTCGTGAAGAGGCCATAGCTGAGTTCAAAAAACTTTTTCCACACCTATCTAATGAGACTATCGGTGTAGAAATGAGTCAACCAGGCTCACCTTATCCGTTTTATCACATTCGTTTTGCCGAAGCTGAGTCAGTCGGTTATATTGATATCACGGAAAAAGGGGGGCATGTCCTTTCATTCCTTACAGAAAGGCCATTTGGCAAGGAGATTCAGCCGTTTGACGAACTTAAAAAGAAAGCAGAGACGTTTTTAAAAGATGCAGGTTATAAGGACCTTGTTTACGAGGAAGCAAGGGAAAATAATACGGCTTGGCATATGGTATTTGTCAGAGTAGAACCGGAATATGGAGCGAAAGTATTTTCAGATGTAATCCATTTAAAGATTGCAAAAGATAATGCGGGCATCGTTGGTCTGGATGCTTCCGAGTATATTCGGAAAGAGAAGACTGAACGACAGCCGATCACGAAGAAGAATTGGAAGACATTTTTCCATTCGGGCGTCGAAATTGTCAAAGAAGAATATGCATATGTTGAAAATGATCGGTTAGAACAAAGGCTAACGCACTATTTGACAGTTACGATAAATGAGAATGGGCAAATAGGCACATATGCAGTAATCGTCGATACGGAGACCTCTGAAGTGATCAAAACCGAGAAATTACAGTAAAATGAAGTGTAAATAGTCATTGGAATTTCCATCCCGTCATGACATAATAGTATCTATGAATAGCGACACGCGCCGATAGCGCCTGAAGCTAGACCATATGACATAGGGATGGCGGGTGCTTTAATATGCTACTTTCGATTGGGACGATTATTGTTATCGATAAAGACTTTACAAAAGATAGCGAAAAGTTCAAAAGTAAAGTGGTTGATATAGGAGACGGTTTCGTAATGATTGACTACCCAAGCCATATTGAGACGGGACGGACAGCATTTTTTATGGATGGCACGCAGTTGCACGTTACATTCATAGATAGTATGAAAATGTCTTATGCTTTCCGGACTGAAGTGAGCGGCCGCCTTAATAAGGGAATTCCAATGATTAAATTATCCTATCCTGGTGATGAACAGCTTATCAAGATTCAACGACGTGAATTTGTACGGGTAGAATCAGCAATTGATATTGCTGTTGAGAAAGATGGACGCTTCAGCCAGTTTGTGGCGGCAGACCTTAGCGCAGGCGGAGTCGCGCTAACTCTCCTTAACCCCGACACTTTCAAAGAAGACGAGCTGTTATCGCTGACCATCGTGCTCCCTTTCATGAACCGTGAAATTAAATATGTCAAAGCTGATGCACGGGTTATAAGGGTTTTTGAGAAAGATGGCAGACTAATTGCCTCATTACAATTTGAGACAATCAATCAAGTTGAGCGTCAATACGTTATCCGATTCTGTTTTGAACGGCAGTTGCAAATGAGAAATGAAAAATAGAATTTAGTTGGGGAGAGTCTGTGTGAATGAGACTTTTCCCTTTTTAATTGCCCAAACTCCAGCCAGTTAACAAAGGCGCTTACGCTTTTCTTGGTGTCTAGACTCTAGGCGCCTAGACCCTCGAGTCGCTTCAGTCCTTAAGTTAAAGGCAAAAAGCGCCTTTATCTTAAGGCCCTCCAGCGCTTTTCGGGTCTACCCAGGCGCTTACGCTTTTCTTGTGATACAATATTGTCTAATTGACTACGGGGGTAGATGAAATGGCATTAGAGATAAAAATCGCGATTGATGGTCCGGCTGCGGCTGGAAAAAGTACAATTGCTAAAATCACAGCTGAAAAATTGGGCTATACGTATATCGACACAGGTGCTATGTACCGCGCACTAACGCATAAAGCGTTAGTTCACAACATAAATACTAGGAATGGACAAGAACTTGAAAAGTTATTGGAAGAGACGGAGATAGTTCTTAGGCCATCAATAAACGGCCAAGCGGTCATTGTAGATGGTAAAGACGTAACAGAAGACATCCGTTCACAATTAGTGACGGCTTCTGTATCCTCTGTCGCTACTCATATGGGTGTCCGTCAGCTGATGGTTGATAAACAGCGGATTCTAGCTATAGGTGCAGGTGTTGTAATGGACGGGCGCGATATCGGGACGGCTGTCCTGCCGGATGCAGAACTAAAGATTTTCATGACAGCCTCTGTTGAGGAGAGAGCGATGAGACGTCATATTGAAAACGAAAAACGTGGCTTCACAACGTCTCTTGAACAATTGAAAGCTGAAATTGCTGAACGTGATCGCGCGGATAGTGAAAGAGAAGTGTCTCCACTCAGACAAGCGGAAGATGCTGTTCTTATCGATACGACTTCGATGTCAATTACAGATGTGGCGGAAAAAATCAGTGAACTTGCAGAAAAGAGGATGAACTTATGAACTTATATCCACTTGGTAAAATGCTCTGCAGTGCAATATTTTATCCGTTATATCGCATTAAAGTAATTGGTGCGGAGAACTTCCCGAAAGAAGGGGGTGTTCTGCTTTGCACGAATCACATCGATAATGTCGATCCTCCGGTTGTCGGTAGTACTTGTCCTAGGCCTGTTCACTTCATGGCAAAAGAAGAGTTATTCAAAATGCCATTGCTAAAAAGTATTCTTCCGCAAGTGAATGCATATCCTGTGAAACGGGGTATGAGTGACAGGGAAGCATTCCGGAATACATTGAAAATCCTTAAATCGGGAAAAGTTGTCGGGATGTTTCCAGAAGGAACGAGAAGTAAGACGGGGGAACTTGGTAAAGGGCTTGCAGGCGCAGGATTCTTCGCGCTGAAGGGTGGCGATGCGGTCGTTATGCCTTGTGCAATTATAGGGCCTTACAAAGTGTTTAGAAGATTGAAAGTTGTCTATGGTAAACCGTTAGATCTGACAACTTATCGTGAAAGTCGGACTTCAGCTGAAGACATGACAGAGATCATCATGAGTGAAATTCAAAAACTTATCGAACAAAATAAATAAGATAAGGGTAATTTTTTGTTATTTTGAATAGATTCGAATAATATAGAAGTAGGATTCTTTATGAAGGAGGACTACATAATGACTGAAGACATGAACTTAGAAGCAGCGAACATCTACAATGAAGGTGACCGTGTTACTGGGAAAGTGACTAAAATCGAAGAAAAGTCTGTGACAGTTGAAATTGCGGGAGCACCTTTTGATGGTGTTATTCCAATCAGCGAACTATCGAGCCTTCACATTGAAAAAGCTGAGGATGCAGTTGCAGAAGGCGATGAAATTGAACTGATTATCACTAAAGTGGAAGAAGATAATTATGTCCTTTCAAAACGTAAAGTCGATGCAGAAGATGCATGGGGTTCTCTTGAAGAGAAATTCAATAATAAAGAAACAATCGAAACGGAAGTAAAAGACGTTGTTAAAGGCGGACTAGTTGTTGACCTTGGTGTACGTGGTTTCATTCCGGCATCACTTGTCGAAGATTATTTCGTCGAGACTTTTGAAGAGTATAAAGGTCGTATGATGACATTTAAAATTGTTGAAATGGATAAGGAAAAAAATCGTTTAATTCTTTCTCATCGTGCAGTTATCCAAGAAGAAAAAGCATCACAAAAAGGTGAAGTTTTGGATAATCTCAAAGAAGGTGAAGTACTGGAGGGGACTGTTCAACGTCTTGCAACATTCGGTGCTTTTATTGATATCGGTGGCATTGATGGACTTGTTCATATATCTCAACTTTCTCATGATCATATCGAGAAAGTTTCAGACGTTCTAAAAGAGGGCGACAAAGTGAATGTGAAAATCCTTTCAATCGACCGTGATTCAGAACGAATTTCACTATCCATCAAGGATACATTGGCTGGTCCGTGGGAAGGAATTGAAGAGAAGGCTCCTAAAGGATCTAAGTTTGAGGGGACTGTGAAACGTCTCGTCTCATATGGTGCATTTGTAGAAGTGTTCCCTGGCGTCGAGGGCCTTGTCCATATTTCGCGTATTTCCCACCAACACATCGGTACTCCGCATGAAGTGTTGAAAGAAGGTCAAAAAATCAATGTCAAAGTACTAGAAGTCAATACGGACGATAAACGTCTATCTTTAAGCATTAAGGATCTTATTGAAAAAGAAGACAATAACTCTTATGGAAATTATGAGATGCCAGAAGAAGCATCAGGTTTTTCACTGAGTGATGTCATCGGAGATCAGCTGAAGAACTTTTCAACTAAAGATTGACTAAGAAATGTTGTTTAATTTACTTGATGTGACTAATTTGTGAACTTAATGAACGAGAATTTGAAAAGATGATGATGCCCCTTATGGGCATCATCATCTTTTTTGTTGCATAGGAAATGATACTATTCCCGATCCCGGGATAATTAATAACGTAGGAATTGTCATAGGGGTTGTCTAAATAGTTGCATATAATAGTAAGCAAGGTATTTTCTTGTCGGCGTGATAAGTGGGGGATTAGTAAGAGGCCTTTATTCCGCCGACAGGGCTTTAGTAAAAAAAGAAGGTGAATAATATGCCATATACAATAATCAACAACTACATTCCGACGTCTCTTTATCCTCTGAAAGCAACGTATCCGATGACGCCGGAATACATCACCATCCACAATACAGCCAATGATGCGACGGCAATCAACGAGATTGCTTTCATGACGCGGAACACAACTGCGACGTCGTATCATGTAGCAATCGATGATAAACATGCAGTGCAAGCTATCCCGTTTACACGCAACGGTTGGCACGCTGGGGATGGTCAAGGGGCAGGTAATCGGAAATCCATAGGGATTGAAATCTGTTACTCACAATCAGGCGGTCCAAAGTATGTTAATGCGGAAGCGAATGCCGTCGACTATATAGCACGCATACTTAAGCAATACAGCTGGGGTATAGATCGTGTTAAATGGCATCGGGATTGGAGTGGTAAAGAATGTCCGCACCGTATCATAGATGAGGGGCGTATGACGACCGTTCGCAATGCCATAGTTAAACGTCTGGCAGAATTGAATATCCCAACGCTACCAAAGGAGGATGCACGCATGTTTAATCCAAGCTCAGCAACGTTAAAAGTTGCTTATGAACAATACTTGTCGGATGCCGTAAAAGAAGGTTTAATTTCCGACAAATGGTTAACGGACTTTAGGGCAGGTAAGTTGTCACTAGATGATGCACTCGCACTAAAAGTCTTTATTGACCAGCGCAGATGAGGTAATTAAGGTAGGGAAGATCAAAAGGCGGTAAATCCATCAAGGACAGTCGTCATTTTCAAAAGAAAAGAACGTATAAGATTTCAGCGGAGCGGTGTCTAGATTCCAGCACCTAGCCTTCCTTTATCTTAAGGCTCTCTAGTGCTTTTCCGGTCTACCAAGCGCTTGTGCTTTTCTTATTTGTCATAATAAGAACGTTCGCTCCATATGTTGGTGGAAAGGGAGGGGGGGAGGGAATGAGTGTGCGTAATCAATTGGTCAAGTCGATGAAGTATAATGAGTCATTAGATATGATGTACCAGGCGAATGACGGTCAAATTAGTAAGAGGCGAATAAGGGTGCTGGATGTCGGTGAGGTATCGTTCAGAGCATACTGTTTTCTGCGTAAGTCGAATCGTACGTTTACAAACGACAACGTGTTGGCGCTTGTTCCCATCATTATAAAAGAAAGATCCGTGATCTAACAGTTAGACGTTTACAGATTGTAGTATGAAGTGTTGCGTTATTAATAGAAGAAATAAATTTAAAATTCGCAAAGTATAGCGCTGCAGGTTTCATTTATGCTTCGCGAAAATCAGTAGCAGTGATAGTGGATATGCGGAAAATTAATTGGTAATAATAAGAAAGAGCGACTTCTCAGAAATGGGATAGTCGCTCTTTCGATTATTAATATGAATTGTAGGACTTACTTCATTTTCAAAGTTCTCAAAAAGCCCCACATACAAATAGTTTAGTCTTGCGTAAGTTAAATTCACGTAAAAATGATATACTGTCGTAGTGTGACAAAGACAGTGTTTACAGTTATAAATGTGCCTGTTTAGACGTGTTAATGATTATTGTGTATAATATGCAGAAGATAAGCTGGAAGGATGTTAGATTATGAATAAACCAACAGTAGCGATCGTCGGTAGGCCGAACGTCGGGAAATCGACAATATTTAACCGAATCGTTGGTGAACGAATTTCAATCGTAGAAGACGTTGCGGGTGTTACACGTGACCGTATTTACAGCTCCGCAGATTGGCTCGCACATGAGTTCAACCTTATTGACACAGGAGGAATCGATATTGGAGATGAGCCTTTTCTTGAGCAAATCCGATTACAAGCGGAAATTGCAATAGACGAAGCGGACGTTATCATTTTCCTTGTGAATGGTCGTGAAGGGGTAACAGATGCTGATGAGCAAGTTGCCAAGATCTTGTACAAAACGAAAAAACCTATTGTACTTGCTGTAAACAAAGTTGATAATCCAGACATGCGGGACATGATTTATGATTTCTATTCCCTTGGATTCGGAGAACCGTATCCGATTTCTGGTGCGCATGGACTAGGTTTAGGGGATTTGCTTGATGCAGTAGCGAATGATTTCCCAGAACCAGGTGCTGAAGAAATTGAAGATGATGTCATCCGGTTTTCGTTAATTGGGAGACCTAACGTTGGTAAATCATCACTTGTCAATGCATTTTTAGGTGAGGAACGGGTCATAGTTAGTGACATACCTGGAACAACAATAGATGCTATCGATACGGCTTATGAATATGATGGACAGAAGTATAAAATTATTGATACTGCTGGTATGCGTAAAAAAGGGAAAGTGTATGAAAATGTAGAGAAATATGCTGTTCTTCGTGCACTAAAAGCGATTGATCGCTCTGATGTCGTTCTTATCGTTATCAATGGTGAAGAAGGCATACGTGAGATGGACAAGCGCATCGCCGGCTACGCAGAAGATGCTGGAAAAGGCGTCATGTTTGTTGTTAATAAGTGGGATGCTGTCGAAAAAGATGATAAGACGATGAACAAGTTTATTGCGGATATCCGTGATAATTTCCTATTCCTCGATTATGCACCGATTGCTTTTGTTTCAGCAAAAACAAAACAGCGTGTTAATACGTTGTTTGAAAAAGTTAAATTAATTAATGAGAACCATGCACTACGTATTCAGTCAAGTGTCTTGAACGAAGTGATTGAAGACGCTGTTGCAAGAAACCCTGCACCTAATAATAAAGGACGCAGATTGCGTATTTATTATGCTACGCAAGTAGCTGTTAAACCGCCAACTTTCGTCGTCTTTGTGAACGATGTAGAAATCATGCACTTCTCTTATGAACGCTTTTTACAAAACCGTCTTCGGGAGTCATTTGGCTTCGAAGGAACTCCGATCAGGATTATTACTCGAGCAAGAAGCTGATCGACGTTACGGGAGAAAGGATGTCTGTATGAAATGGAAAAAGTAACTGTTATCGGAGCCGGAAGCTGGGGAACTGCGATTGCTTTTGTTCTTGCTGAAAATGGTCATGATTGCTTACTTTGGGCGAGGCGTTCTGACCAGTCCGCTGAAATTAACGAAAATCATACAAATAAGTCATATTTACCAAGTATTTCTTTACCTACTAATTTGAAAGCAACATCAGATTTGGAAGCGGCGGCGATGCATAGTGATACTGTCATCATCGCTGTTCCGACCAAGGCGATTCGTGATGTCTGTTCTGAACTGAATGCAATGGCGATTAGCCCTAAATTAATTGTCCATGTTTCAAAAGGTATTGAACCAGATTCGTTAAAACGAATCTCAGAAATGATTTCGGAAGAGCTAGATTCCTCGAAAACAAAGGCTATTGTTGTTCTCTCGGGTCCAAGTCATGCTGAAGAAGTTGTTCTGCGTCATCCGACGACAGTAACGGCTGCATCATTCGATTTGGAAGCGGCAGAAAAGATTCAGGACCTATTTATGAACCATTATTTCCGTGTCTATACAAATCCGGATATAGTTGGTGTGGAAATCGGAGCTGCGCTTAAAAATGTAATTGCATTGGCAGCCGGTATTTCTGATGGACTAGGTTATGGTGATAATGCCAAAGCTGCGCTTATTACGCGCGGATTAGCGGAGATTTCAAGACTTGGCGTGAAAATGGGTGCGAATCCACTTACATTTTCAGGTCTGACAGGTCTAGGCGATTTGATTGTTACATGTACGAGTGTTCATTCACGCAATTGGAAAGCGGGCAATATGCTCGGAAAAGGGAATAGTCTAGACGAGGTCGTATCAGGCATGGGTATGGTCATCGAAGGTGTACGGACGGCTAAAGCGGCACATCAGCTTGCAGCCCAGCACGGAGTCTCTATGCCGCTCACAGAGGCACTGTACTCCATACTATTTGAAGGAATACCGCCGAAACAAGCTGTGGACCAACTTATGAACCGTATGAAGAAGCAGGAAGTTGAAGATCTCTTCGGCAACCGTTGACTCTGTAATTCAAAAAGACTTGTGAAAAACGTCAGATTACGTTGCTAGCCTCCCCCTCCGCTCCACACGTATAAAAGCCAGCACATTACGTGCAAGCGAGGGACTTGGGGCTATGCTCACTGGTCCTTTTCTTCTGCCTTTTTAAATACTGATTATACGAAAGGAGGACTTCCTTTGTCCTCGATGGATAAAATGTGGCTGTCGTTCTATGCGATGGGATTCATGGTTATTTCCATGGGTCTTATTTATGTGAGTCGGCATAAGCTTCAAAATAAAGTTTTGAAATTACTATTTGCTATAATAGCCTATTCTTTATTAATCTTCTCATTTTTTGCGATGATTTATCTCGTATTTAATGGGCCGACAGGAGGGGCATGATGACTATGTCAGTAAAAAAAATCGGGTTACTCTTCATATCTTCCTTGGTTTTTGTTCTATCTGGATGTATGTACCCGTCCGAAAAAACAACTGGACAGGAAATCCCGTATGCTGATCAGCTGGAATCAATGCAAAAAGCGGTTGATGCTTATCAGAAAAATTCGGGAGGATTATTGCCAATCAAAACACGTGATCTTGAAACAGATATTTACATCAAATATCCCATTGAGTTCTCCAAAGTTGTACCAGCTTACACGGAAAAAATGCCTTCAAATGCGTATGAAACTGGTGGGATCTATCAATATGTGTTGATAGACGTTGAAACGACTCCAACGGTAAAGCTTGTTGATTTGCGCTCAGCGGAACATATTCGCGATTTAAACCTAAGGAAAAACGTCAATGGTCGAGCTCCATTCAAGGAGTCCGTGGGTGACCATGTCTATACAGTCGATTTCGAAGCAATGGGCTTTAAAGAGCCGCTGACGGTTCCTAGCCCCTATTCAGATGCAATCTTACCGATTGTTATCGGTGGGGATGGTGTTTTTTACATCGATTATTCGATTGATTTAAACCGAATGTTGCAAGAAAAGACCCAGACTGTTAAACCAGGGGAGGATATTCGTCACCTTTTAACGGATAACTATCCTGTTTTACCGGCTTATTCATTACCTTATACAGTGAATGCAGACAACGAACCAATATTCATGAATAAATCAAAATGAAAAACGTTTCATGCCACGTGCATGAAACGTTTTTTTTTTACATAAACTAATATGCGCATCTAAAGGAGGACGATAGAATGAAAGAGGAATTATATGAAAATCTGGCTAGACGCACAGACGGTGATATTTATATCGGTGTCGTCGGACCTGTTCGTGTAGGGAAATCTACGTTCGTGAAAAGAGTTATGGAAGAAGTCGTTATTCCAAATATGACGGAAGCATCGGATCGAATTCGTGCGCAGGATGAGCTTCCTCAGAGTTCACCAGGCTCAGTTATTATGACATCAGAACCGAAATTTGTGCCCGCCCAAGGGACTTCGGTATCTGTAGGGGATGGTGAGCTGAAGTTTCAAATCAGGCTTGCAGATTGCGTTGGCTATGTGATAGACGGCGTAAAAGGCTATGAAGATGAGAATGGCCCGAAATTGGTTCACACGCCATGGCACAACGAACCAATACCGTTTGAAGAAGCGGCGCGTATTGGTACGGATAAGGTGATTCGTGATCATTCTACGATTGGTATTCTTGTTACAACGGATGGAACAGTAAACAATATTCCACGGGCAGCAGCACAAGTTGCTGAAGAGGAAATCGTTAATAAGTTAAAAGATATTGGTAAGCCTTTTGTTATTGTTCTGAATTCTAAAATGCCGGCCAATGACAGAACGATCGCATTAAAACAGGAACTACATGAAAAATATGGGGTTCCTGTCATTGCGATAAGTGCTGATCAGTTAAACGCACAGGAAATTCAACTTATTTTAAAAGAAGCATTGTACGAATTCCCGATTTCTGATATTGAAGTCCAAAAACCAGATTGGATGGAAGTGCTCGGAAGTGAACATGAACTGAATGCCAACATCGACAGAGTGATTAACGAAGGATTTTTGGGTGTATCAAAAATCCGTAAAATACAGGAGTTGGCAGAAAGTTTAAAAGATGAAAAATATGTTAGGCATGCAGAAGTCATTGAAGTAGATGCTGGTAAAGGGAAAGCAATCGTGAAAATTACTATGGATGAACAGGCTTTCCGTGAAATTTGTGAAGGAATTATGGGACAGGAAATCGGCTCGAAAAAAGACTGGTTGTTGTTTGTTCAGGAAGCGGCCAAAGCGAAAAAGTCGTATGACATGTACTCGGAAGCAATCGATACAGCTAGAAAGCAAGGCTACGGTGTTGCTCTTCCGACAATTGAGGATTTCAATCCTTCTGCACCGGAACTTATCAAACAGAACAACTTTTTCGGCGTTCGCATGAAAGCAACGGCACCGTCGCTTCACATTATTCGGGTTGATATGGAAGCCGAATTTTCTCCATTAATCGGTTCCGAATTTCATAGCCATCATTTATTAAAAGAATTAAAGAATGCTTATTTGCATGATAGAGAGGCATTATGGGAAACACAGCTATTCGGAACACCGCTCCATGAAGTTATGAAAGAAAGCATTCGTTTCAAAACAGCTTCTGTTCCGATGAAAGCAAGAAAACGTCTGCGGGAGACGATTGAACAGATGGTGAATGATGGAAATAAAGGCATGATTACATTTATCGTCTAAAGGAAAAAGATCCGTCAAAAGCGGATCTTTTTCCGTTTTTTTAGCTAAAAGTGCATGATATTAGCGATTACGCGATAATATTGTTGCGTCAGGGATTTTCTTGTGATACTCTTTTTACAGTATTAGAAGCTAGCTAATGCCCTTTGAGAGGAGGTGAATGGTGTGAATAAAACAGAATTGATTACCTCTGTAGCTGAAGCAGCAGAACTAACTAAGAAAGATGCTACAAAAGCTGTCGAAGCTGTATTCGATACGATCCAATCTACTCTTGCAAGTGGTGAGAAAGTACAATTGATCGGTTTCGGTAACTTCGAAGTACGTGAGCGTGCAGCTCGTAAAGGACGTAACCCGCAATCTGGGGAAGAGATCGATATCGCTGCAAGCAAGGTACCAGCTTTCAAAGCAGGTAAAGCGCTTAAAGACGCAGTGAAATAATTCTCAAGTTTACATAGAAGTCCGTCCGTCGTATCTAATTCATTAGATACTTGGGGCGGACTTCTTTCCATTTTTATCTTATTGTCCAATGTAGAGTGAACGAACTGTACGGAAATGGGCGAGTATGCTACTATTTTTGTTGGAATGGCTTTATTTCCGATTGGGAGGTTTCGAATGATGAATGTTGTCGATTACGAGAAAATAGAGAAAGCAGTTTCAATGATCCTGGAAGCAGTCGGTGAAGATCCCGAGCGTGAAGGACTGATAGATACTCCAAAGCGTGTCGCAAAGATGTACGCTGAGGTATTTGAAGGTTTGAATAAAGACCCTAAGGATTATTTCAAAACAGTGTTCCATGAAAATCACGATGAAGTCGTACTTGTAAAAGATATACCTTTCTACTCGATGTGTGAACATCACCTTGTGCCGTTTTTTGGGAATGCGCATATTGCATACATACCGCGTGATGGAGTTGTTGCCGGCCTGAGTAAATTAGCGAGAGCCGTCGAAACGACTGCCAAAAGGCCACAACTTCAAGAACGTATCACATCCACAATTGCGGAAGCGATGATGGAAATGCTAAATCCAATTGGTGTCTACGTAGTAATCGAGGCGGAACATCTGTGTATGACGATGCGAGGCATCAAGAAACCAGGCGCGAAGACAGTGACTACAGTTGCGCGTGGTATTTACGAACAGGACGATGTGAAACGGGCTGAGATCCTATCACTTATAAAGATGTCTTGAAGCCTTTGCGAGTAACGCCTTTTCTATGATATGATAAGACCATAAAAGAATAGACAGGAGAGGTGAAAATGACACAAACCGACTATATCGTTATAAAAGCGAAAGAAGACGGCGTGAACGTAATCGGTCTGACACGAGGAAACGATACGAAGTTTCATCATACGGAAAAATTAGACCGTGGTGAAGTGATGATCGCACAATTTACTGATCATACGTCAGCAATGAAAATACGTGGCAAAGCTGACGTTCATACCGCATACGGTGTCTTGTCAAGCGAAGGGAAAGACTAATTCGTATTTGACACACTTTTCCGTAGACGTCTTTGAATGGAGATTCGACGATGGAAACCCAAAAAATTAAACTGCATATCGAAAATTATATAGGTGAAGTAGAGAATGCAATTCGCGAGCCGATTGTGGATAGAGATGTTGGTCAAATAACAATCGATGCTGTAAAAGCCTTTATTCTCCTGTTGCCAATGTTGAACGGGGAAAGGTGGAACAATCGTTTACATACAGCGTCAATCGCAGTTGGTGCTGTTCACGCTGCTTTTGATGCGCATGATTCGATTAATGTATCTGACGCTACATCAAAGCAACAGCAACTTACTGTTTTGTCGGGGGATTATTTCAGCGGAATCCATTATCGGCTACTCGCATCTCTGCCTGAATTTGGTTTCATCCGTTCCTTGTCTGAAACAATTGGACAAATCAACGAGACAAAAACGATTTTTCACGACCAATTACCAAATGGACCTGAAAAGTTGATTGAAACAGTTAGAATCATCGAAGCAGGGTGTATAACTGATTTTTTATATACATTCGGATTTGCACAATATGTCCCGCTAGCCAGTGCAGCATTGTCGCTTTTATGGTTTGAAGAAGGGAGTGCTGAATGCAATTCTATTTCGGATAAGCGTTCACGCCGCACAATGAATGCTGCTGATGCGGATCATGCGGTTTTTCAGCTTCATGCTGAAATGCAAAAAGCACTTGATGCAGCAGATTATCTTCAGCCTTTTTTACAGCGAAAAATCCGTAACCTAGTGACACCGCTAATTGGTAAACTGAATTGAAGAAAAGAGGTATAACTCTTGTCGATATCAAAAGAACAGAAAGTCCACACCGTTTTTGAAAAAATATCCGTCGATTACGATAAGATGAATTCCGTGATCAGTTTTAACCAACATAAGAAATGGCGCGATGACATCATGTCACGCATGAACGTCCACGAAGGTGCTCGTGCATTGGACGTGTGTTGTGGAACTGCTGATTGGACAATCGCTATTGCAGAGGCGACAGGTGCCTCTGGGCATGTGACAGGACTCGATTTCAGTGAAGGCATGTTAGAAGCCGGCCGGCCGAAAGTTGCAGCATATCCAACTATTACGCTTGTACAAGGGAATGCGATGGAATTGCCGTTCCCTGACGACTCGTTCGATTTTGTTACAATTGGTTTCGGATTGCGTAACGTACCGGATTATTTAACAGTATTAAAAGAAATGAATCGTGTCTTAAAGCCTGGTGGAATGATTGCATGTCTAGAAACTTCTCAATCTGAACTTCCAGGCTACAGGCAATTATTCCGATTTTATTTCAATTTCATCATGCCCGTTCTCGGGAAAATTTTCGCGAAAAGTTACAAAGAATATTCATGGCTTCAAGAATCGGCAAATGATTTTCCAGGGATGAAACAACTTGCCCAGCTATTTACGGAAGCGGGCTTCACTGAAGTGTCCTTTAAGTCATACAGTGGCGGCGCCGCGGCTGGTCACGTTGGATATAAACAATAAAGACAGCAGGGGAAGGTAATCGTTTTGGAGAAATTGAAGTTATTGTCACTTTATGGTGATTTTCGAAAGGATCTCGCTTATATAGAAAAGGAACTTGAACGATCCCTCAATTCATCTTCCCCTATCATTCGGCAAGCATCACTTCACCTGCTTCGTGCGGGTGGAAAAAGGATTCGACCTATTTTTGTTATCCTGTCATCCAAGTTTGGCAACTATTCGTTGGAGGATGTGGCAAAGGTAGCTGTCTCACTTGAGCTTGTCCATATGGCGTCTCTTGTCCATGATGATGTTATCGATGATTCAGATATGCGTCGTGGCCTCGAAACAGTAAGGGCGCGTTGGGATAACAGAATTGCGATGTATACGGGGGACTTCATCTTTTCACGTGCACTTACATCGATAGGTGAGATTGAAATTCCTGCTATTCATCAGCTACTTGCAGAGACTATGCTTGAAATTTGTAAAGGTGAAGTCATCCAGATTGATCATCAGCGAAAAACCAATCAGACGATTCGGGATTATTTGCGCCGCATTAAACGAAAGACCGCACTTCTCCTGTCATCCAGTTGTGAACTTGGTGCGCTTGTTTCAGGAGCGGACCCTGCGAATGTAAGGAAATTGCGTCGCTTCGGTTATTTTGCAGGCATGGCTTTTCAAATTGTCGATGATATTCTTGACATTACATCAACGGATGAAGAGCTTGGAAAACCGGCAGGCAGTGATCTGTTGAATGGTCATCTGACTTTGCCCATCCTATACATAAAAGACGATGTGAATTTCCAACCTTATATGAAGCGGTCGTTTGACGGGACTTTAACGGAATCTGATCGTGAAGAAATGTTGACTTATATTCGCGGTACAGAGGCCATTCAGATGGCGCAAGCTGTGAGCGATTTGTATTTGCAAAAAGCAATGGATGAAATAAATGAGTTGCCTGATGGTGATGCAAATGCTAAAAAGGCATTCATGCAAATATCTGCTTTCATTGGCAGACGTAAGTATTAGTGCATTAACAGTTGAAAAATCAGGCATCGGGTGGTACGATCGAAAAGGAGAAATCCTGATACATATATAAGAAGGAGTGTTAAATATGGAAAGAACATTTTTAATGGTTAAACCAGACGGCGTACAACGTAATCTAATCGGTGAAATCGTGGGTCGTTTCGAAAGTAAAGGTTTCCAACTTGTAGGCGCTAAGCTTATGACAATTTCACAAGAACTTGCTGAGCAACACTACGGCGAACATAAAGAGCGTCCTTTTTTCGGCGAGCTTGTTGATTTCATCACATCAGGTCCTGTATTCGCAATGGTTTGGGAAGGCGAAAACGTTATCTCAGTTGGCCGTCTAATGACAGGCGCAACGAACCCGAAAGAATCTGCACCTGGAACAATCCGCGGTGACTTCGCTGTTACTGTTGGCAAAAACATCATTCACGGTTCAGATGCTCCAGAATCAGCTGTTCGTGAAATCGGTCTTTTCTTCAAGGAAGAAGAACTTGTTACTTATGACAAATCAATGAACAACTGGATCAATTAATTACCTTAAACAGCCCTGCGAATTTCGCTAGGCTGTTTTTGTTCTTTCGAAATGGGTTCCAATCCGTTATAATAGTAAGAATATATGAACGGGGGGACGCAGGTTGCCGGATTATGCTGTATTTATTGGAAACGTCAAGAAAAAGACGGGTATCGATCTGTCACTTTATAAAGAAGCACAGATGAAAAGAAGACTCACTTCTCTATATGAGAAAAGAGGGTACCGAAATTTTATAGAGTATTATGAAGCTATACATAATGATAAAGAGCTACTTGAGGAATTCCTTGATCGGATGACCATCAACGTTTCTGAATTCTACCGCAATGCCCAGCGCTGGGACGTGCTGGAAAAGAAGATATTCCCCAAGCTCCTTGCTCAAAGTAAAAAACTGAAGATTTGGAGTGCTGCCTGTTCCACGGGTGAAGAACCATATTCGATAGCACTCGTTTTATTATCACATGTGCCACTGCGTGATATATCAATCTTGGCGACAGATCTGGATTTAGGCGTCATTGAACGAGCGAAAGTCGGTTTATACCCTGAAAGAGCTTTGAAGGAAGTGCCTACCTCAATCGTGAAACAGCATTTTGTCAATGAAGGTCATTTTTATCAGGTGAAGGATGACATCAAACGGACTGTGACATTTAAGCAACAAAATTTGTTAGAAGACCGATACGATACAGGGTTCGATTTAATTGTCTGTCGCAATGTAATGATTTACTTCACAGAAGAAGCGAAAGATCAGATTTACACGAACTTCTCCAAGTCGCTGAAACAGGGTGGGATTCTTTTTGTGGGAAGTACAGAACAGATTTTCAATCCTTCAAAATACGGATTAGAATCAGAAGACACATTCTTTTATAGGAAAATTTAAAATATCCGGATAACTTTCCGGATATTTTTAATATAAACATATAGTCAAAAGCATCTTACTTTGGTAGAGTGCTATAAAACGAATGTTAATCCATTCGTCGGAGGAGGAAATGGAATGAGATATTTCACAGCCGGTGAATCACACGGTCCGCAACTAACAGCAATCATTGAAGGGCTACCTGCTCAAATGGAATTGACTGCTGAAATGATAAATGGGGAACTTTCAAGGCGTCAAGGTGGGCATGGGCGCGGAAGACGTATGCAAATAGAAAAAGATCAGGTTGTCATTTCATCAGGTGTCCGCCATGGTAAAACACTTGGGTCACCGGTGACGTTGACTGTTGTTAATGATGATTGGAAACATTGGACATCGATTATGGGGGTAGAACCACTCGCTGATGATGTTAAGCCAGAAGATGTGAAACGACAAATAACGCGTCCAAGACCAGGTCATGCAGATCTTGTGGGCGGCATGAAATACGGTCATCGAGATTTGCGCAACGTTCTAGAACGATCGTCCGCGCGTGAGACGACGATGCGTGTGGCAATCGGTGCGGTCGCAAAACAGTTCCTACGCGAACTGGGTATCGAAACTGTCGCACATGTAACAGAAATTGGGGGATTCACAACAAATCCAGATACATATGCAGGAAAAGGGACGGAAGAGCTCCGCAATATCATCGAGAATGACCCTGTCTACTGTGCAGACCCTGAGGCTTCGAAACTGATGGTCCAAGCAATTGATGATGCGAAAGGCCGTGGAGATACGGTTGGAGGCGTCGTAGAAGTGGTTATTGAAGGATGTCCACCTGGAATCGGGAGCTATGTTCAATTCGATCGGAAGATGGACGGTAAGCTTGCGGGAGCGATGATGAGCATCAATGCATTTAAAGGCGTTGAGATTGGACTCGGGTTTGAAATGGCAAAAATGCCAGGCAGTAAAGTGCATGATGAAATTGTTTGGAGTGAAGAACAAGGCTATTTCCGTAAATCAAACCGATTGGGTGGCCTTGAAGGTGGAATGACGACAGGTATGCCAATTGTAGTCAGGGGCGTCATGAAACCTATCCCTACCTTGTACAAGCCGCTTGAAAGTGTCGATATTGATACGAAAGAACCGTTTGTTGCTACAATCGAACGTTCAGACCCTTGTGCGGTACCTGCAGCTTCTGTTGTTGCAGAACATGTCATTGCAACTGAAATGGCGAAAGCCATTATGGAAGAATTCCGTTCGGACACGATGGACGGTCTAAAAAAGGATATTGAAGAATATAGACGGTATGTAAAGGAGTTTTAATATGGGGAAACTTACAGTTGCTGTCCGGGATCATCAATATAACGTCCATATAGGTCAAGATACGTACGAGCTATTCGCCACAGAATATGCTGAACTTCTAGGCACAGTCGACCGAATTGCTATCATTGCGGATGAGCGGGTAGCAGCTATCTACTTGCCGCTGCTACAAAAGTCGTTGCAGTCTGTAAACTGTGAAATTAGTGTAAAAACAGTCCCAGCTGGAGAAAGCTGTAAAACATCCGCTGTGTATGTCGATTGCCTATCTTTTTTGTTAAATGAAAAATTCACCAGGGATTCTCTCCTTATCGCATTTGGGGGAGGCGCATGCGGTGATCTCACTGGGTTCGTCGCTGCGACATTCATGAGGGGGATTAGGTACTTGCAATGTCCTACAACAATCTTGGCTCATGACAGTGCAGTGGGGGGCAAAACGGCAATCAATATGCCGGAAGGGAAAAATATGGTAGGCTCTTTTCATCAGCCAGTCGGAGTTCTATTCAACACAAGGCTCTTCGAATCGCTTCCGCCTCGAGAAATCAGATCGGGTATGGCAGAATTGTTGAAACACGCGCTTATTTCAAATGAGGAATGGACGCTTGAGCTATTGTCTACCCCTTCCTTTTCTCAACCAAGCATTGAATGGTTATCACGCGAATTGTTACGGGGAATCGAAGTTAAAGCGAAAATTGTCTCAGAAGACGAATTTGAGCATTCGACTCGAAAGTATCTAAACTTCGGTCATACATTCGGCCATGCTGTAGAAGGTGTATGTGGTTTCGGTGGTTTAAGCCATGGAGAGTCGGTTATGATTGGCATGGTATACAGTCTTATTTTAAGTGAAGACACTGGCGCGGTTGATGAAGCGTTGACAATTCGATTCATTCAATTTGCAAATACGCATGGCTATACATTCCAACCGGTTCATGAACATGGATTCGATGTATTTATGAATTACATGGAAAAAGATAAAAAAGTCTCTTTCGGAAAGCTTAATTTTGTTTTGCTTGATGGGATAGGAAAACCCTATGTAAAAGAACTGTCAAAAGCGCAATGTGAACAAGCATTCCATCAATTGAGACAAAGAACGAAAGGGGATGTGAAGAAATGATGGTAAGAGGATTAAGGGGAGCAACGACAGTCGAGAACGACGAAGAACAAGCTGTTCTTGAAGCGACGCAAGCGTTGGTCGAAGAAATGGCGAAAGAGAACAGTGTTTTACCTGGGGATATCATTTCGGTACTTATCTCTACTACGACGGACATCAAATCGACCTTTCCTGCAAAAGCAGTTCGGTCGATTGATGGATGGATATACGTACCGGTTATGTGTACGCATGAGATGGACGTCCCGGGAGCAATGCCATTATGCATCAGAGCGCTTATGCATGTGAATACTGATATTCCGCAACGTTATGTAAAACATATTTATCAAAAAAATGCAGTTAAGTTACGACCGGATTTACAAAAATAACCCATATCTATTGACCGGAGGGAATTTTATGAACTGGAAAAAAGCGCTTGATAGTATGCAACCTTATAAACCAGGTAGATCGATTGACGAAGCAAAACGAATATACGGTCTGGATGATGTTGTAAAACTTGCTTCAAATGAAAACCCGTATGGCTGTGCACCATCCGTCAGAGACTATTTGACATCAGCCGCAATCCAACATGAATTGTATCCAGACGGCTATGCGGGGGGACTACGGAAGAAACTTGCGGAGAAACACGGAGTTGACGAAACCTCTTTGTTATTCGGAAATGGGTCAGATGAAATCATTATGATCATTTCAAGAGCGCTCCTTGGCAAAGGAGTAAATACTGTTATGGCGACACCGACATTCCCTCAATATGCTCATAATGCAAGAATAGAAGGTGCCGAAATCCGGGAAGTACCGCTGAAGGATGGTCATCATGATTTGGAGGGGTTCTTGGGAGCTATCGATGGTGAGACTTCGGTTGCTTGGCTATGCAATCCGAACAATCCGACTGGTAACTTGATTCCTAGCGACACGTTAAAAGGATTCCTTGAACAAGTTTCAGAAAATATCCTAGTCGTTCTTGACGAAGCGTATTTCGAATACATTACTGGCTCTGAGCATATCGACTCGATTTCATGGCTGGAAAAATTCCCGAATGTCATTATTTTACGGACGTTTTCCAAAGCGTACGGATTGGCTGCATTCAGAGTTGGCTATGCAATTGGTCACCCGGAGGTCATTTCTAATCTCAATAAAGTGCGGAGCCCGTTCAACAATAACTCGCTTGGTCTAGCAGTTGCGGAAAAAGCGCTCGAAGATGAAGCATTCATCGAACATTGTCGTAACCTGAATCATGAACAAAGGCTACGGTTTACACAGTATGCTTCGGACAATAAACTGCATTTATTCGATTCCGAAACAAATTTCGTTTTAATTGCAGTGCCAGGTGATGCAGATGATGCTTCAGAAAAGCTGTTGCAGCAGGGATTCATCATTAGAAGCGGAAATGCACTTGGAACCCCCGGTTATATAAGGGTGACAATTGGGTCAGAAGAACAGACTAGTAACTTCTTCAAAGCATTTGATACGTTGTTGCAATCCGAGGGTTCAGCCGTATGAAACCGAATATCGCGATAATTGGACTTGGCCTGATTGGTGGTTCGCTCGGGCTTGCTTTGAAACGTAACCCCGGTCTGCAAGTAACGGGGTACGACCGATCCTTCAGTACGTTGGAACAAGCCTTCCGTAGGGGGATCATTGATACAATTGCCACATCTATTGAGAATGCATGTGAACATGCGGATGTCATCATCTTTGCAACGCCGGTCAATACGACGGTTGCAATGATGCATCAAGCGGTCAACTGGAAATTGAGAACTGACGTTATTATGACGGATACGGGCAGTACAAAAGGTCCAATAATGGATGCTGCAAAACATTTGCTTGAACGTGGAATTACATTTATCGGTGGCCATCCAATGGCGGGTTCTCATAAAAGTGGAGTAACTGCGGCTAAAGAGCATCTATTTGAAAATGCGTATTACATATTGACACCAGATTCACAAACAGACAGTGCAAAGGTCGAACAGCTCCGCGTTCTACTTGGTCCAACGAAAGGGAAAATTGTCGTGCTTGATTCTGAAGAACATGATCGGATGACGGCAATCGTTAGCCATTTTCCACATCTCGTCGCTTCTTCGCTCGTTGGAAGGCTATCAGCACAACAAGAAGAGCAACCGTTTGTTAAAAAACTTGCGGCGGGCGGGTTTCGTGACTTGACTCGAATTGCATCTGCAGATCCCATCATGTGGCGTGATATTACGACGCAGAACAGGGAAGAGTTGTTAAAGCAACTGGACGGATGGCTTGAAGAGATGGAAAATGTTCGAAATATGCTAAAATCGAATGACCCCGACGAAATATATAATTATTTTGCAGGGGCGAAACAGTTCCGAGACGACTTACCGATTACGTCTCAGGGTGCATTCTATATGACATTCGATTTGCATATTGATATTCCTGATCACCCTGGTATCATTTCGGAAATCACAAAAATACTTGCGGATGAACGGATCAGTTTAACAAATATCCGAATCGTTGAGACGCGGACGGATGTCTTTGGAATACTTGTTATCAGCTTCCAAACTACTGATGACCGGGAACGAGCAAAATCCGCTCTTTCCAAAACAATGAATTTTAGCATGTACATAGTTTGAATGGGGGGCTTTTCTTGGTGGAGACGAAACTAGTGGCGTTCAATAAACCAGAATTGAAGGGTAATGTGGTAGTTCCAGGTGATAAATCGATATCGCACCGGGCCGTGATGCTCGGTTCCATCGCCGAAGGTAAAACAAAAATTACCGGATTCCTGGACGGAGAAGATTGCCTACGAACAATTGATATTTTTCGACAACTCGGCGTATCAATTGAAAGGGATGGTACTAACGTCACGGTAGATAGCCCTGGAATGCAAGGGTGGCAAACGCCGTCAGAGGAACTTTATGCAGGTAATTCTGGGACAACAGCACGTCTAATTCTTGGAATACTTGCGGGCTCAACTATCAAGTCTGTTCTGACAGGCGATGAATCACTATCAAAGCGTCCAATGAATAGAGTTACACTACCCTTGTCGTCCATGGGAGCTTCTGTAGTAGGAGAACCAGATGGCAATCTCCTGCCACTCACAATTACGGGTGGACCGCTCTCTGCAATTGAATACGACATGCCTGTTGCCAGTGCCCAAGTTAAATCGGCTATTCTGTTTGCTGGTTTGAATGCGGAAGGGACAACTGTTATTAGTGAGGAGACAGTTTCGCGCGACCATACTGAACGTATGCTGCAGCAATTTGGAGCAGAGGTTCAGGTGGACGGAACTAAAGTTAGTGTCAAGGGCGGGAATGTGCTCCGGGGCAAAGATGTGTTAGTTCCAGGTGATATTTCATCAGCGGCATTTTTCATGGTTGCAGCTGCAATGATTAAGGGAAGTTCCGTTACGTTTACGAATGTCGGGCTTAATCCGACAAGGACGGGGATATTGGACGTGCTTACGAATATGGGTGCTTGTGTTGAAATCCTTGAAGAAGTTAACGGGGCTGGCGAACCGTATGGTACTGTAAAAGTATCCTACGAAGGTTTGCATGGTACTGAAATCAGTGGGGACTTAATACCAAGGCTCATCGATGAGCTGCCTGTTATCGCATTGCTCGCAACGCAGGCCGAAGGAACAACAGTTATCAAAGACGCCGGGGAACTACGGGTCAAAGAGACAGATAGAATTGCTGCGGTAACAACAGAGTTGAAAAAATTGGGTGCAAATATCGAAGCGACGGACGATGGGATGATCATTCATGGACCTACGGAACTCTCGGGTGGCACACTTGTTTCGTACGGCGATCATAGATTGGGTATGATGGCTGCAATTGCAGCACTTGTCGCCTCAGCTCCAATCCAAATCGAAGATCCGTCATGCATAGCTATTTCATATCCAGGATTTTTCACAGACTTGGAAAAGCTCGCTGTTTCTATAAATACAAAAGGATAACAGCTTGATGTATACATTTTGAAAGTTCAGGTGAAAATATGGGACAGTTAGAAGAAATTGAACGAACTATTTTAGAAGGTGATGTAGAAGTACTCACCGGTGTTATCGATCAGTTAACGGGGTCGACCGATTTCGATTTGCTCTATGAAGCGGCAGATTTATTTGCTAGTTATGGATTTATGGGGGAGGCTGATCGCCTTTTTGAAACGTTGCGCCTTCATTTACCGGATGAAGCCCAGTTGAAAATTGATCGCGCCGGTACATTACTGGAGCTCGGGGAAGAGGACGAAGCGCTTCTTCTTCTCACGGATGTGGGGCCGGACGACGAAGAATATGTCCAAGCCCTTTTAGCGTTAGCGGATTATTATCAGATGTCCGGAATGGCGGAAGCAGCTCTTGCGAAGATTAAGGAAGCTCATGAACTTGTACCTGATGAGCCCGTCATTCGGTTTGCGTATGCGGAATTGCTCCTTGATTCTGGGAAGTACGGAGAGGCTACACGGATGTATCTTGATTTGAATGATGAAACGGAAGAAATTGGCGGCATTCGTATTGTTTCAAGACTTGCGGAAACATATAGCGCTGGTGCTGCTTATGAAGAAGCAATACCTTACTACGAAGAAATGCTACAGGATAACGCCTTGCCAGATACACTTTTCGGGGCGGCATTTGCTTACTTCCAAAGTGGCAATGTAGAAAAAGCAGTCACATTGCTAGACGATTTAATTGAAATGGATCCAGATTACTTTTCTGCTTATATGCTGGCAGGACAGTCTTTGTCAGTTTTAGGTGATGATCAAAGAGCATACGATATGTTCAAAGATGGAATCCGCAGGGACGAATTTGATAAGGAACTGCAATTGACCGCTGGGAAATCAGCATTGAAATTAGGTATTCCAGAAAAAGCAGAAGAACATTTGAAAGAAGCATTGGCACTCGATCCAGAATACATTGAAGCACTTATTACGCTTGCCTCGCTGTACAATGAGAGAGAACAGAGCCCTGAGTTGCTCGATCTACTTACGTACTCACAAGATAATCAAGTTGACATACCTTTATTGGATGCGTTTATGGCCTATGCATATGAACGTGAAGAACAATATGAAGATGCATACACATCCTATGGTAAGGCATATATTGGGATGAAGGATGACCACAGTTTTCTTGGAAACTTCGCGAAATTCCTGATTGAAGAAGGAAAACGTGATGAAGCCCTCAAAATAGTCAAGGAATTGGTTGAACTTGACCCTGACGATGAGAATTGGAGAGCTTATCTGGAAGCACAAAATGACGAGGAGGTGTGACATGACGGCCATGGTTCCTGTCGCTGCTAAAAAGGACTTTGTGCGATGGTTCTTAAAGCGCTACAAATTGAAGCGCCGTGAATGTGTGTGGATTTTGAATTACCTTCTAAGCCACGAACAGCTTCTGCAAAACGTCCACTTTACGGATGAAGCACATTACTGTCCAAGGGCGATGGTGATGTCAACAACGGGTTCGGAGAGCATTCCGTTTCGTTTTTATAAAGGGAACTTAATGACTGCTGATGCCGAGAAGTCATTTCATGACTTAAGACTTCATCCAGATGATAAGATGTATATACAATTAAATTTTTCGAACAGCCACTCTTGCCCAGAATATGCGAGTGTTCGTGAGGAAAATCCTTTTCTTCCGGATTATTTACAGGTAAGTGAAGGCGATCGGGAAATTGCAGAACAATTACTGGAGGAAAGTGCTGCTTTAATGACCGTTGATATGCTTATGAAAAGGGTTGATGAGGCCCTCGATACAAACGATAAGGAACGGTTTATCGCATTATCTGCGCTGTTGAATGACATGAAGGTATCGAAGAACTAACAACTCCGCCCAATTTGGTGGAGTTCTTTATTGATTTTTCAAGGAGGTAATTTTGCAATGAACTGGACTGCACAAGATATGGATACATATTTGCAACAGAAAGAATATATCGATACACTTATAGTACCCTTACTTAAAGTAGAGACTGTGCCGGGGAATATGAAAACCAGCGCGTCATCTTCAGAGTTTCTGATGCATCTTACGACTTTCATCGAAACGCAATTCAAAGGGCGTATGATGCTAATGCCACCATTTGCTTATACGCAGTCAATGGATCTGACGGAGCTGGCTGCAACATTGTCTCGGGATTTTGCGGCGGCACCATTTAAACATGTATTTTTCTTGACGACTGATGTTACGTGGACAAGCCTTAGAGTAGATGGTGAAGTGATCTGGTTACCGTCAATTCCGCTGGAAAGCATGGATCCACCATTAAGAAAAACAATTATTGAAGATCAGCTTCGACAGGTTTTACCACGCTTCACGGAAAAATGGTCGGAGCAGTAAAATTCGATATTTGTTCACAAACTTACATCTGTTCGGAAAGCAGGATTGAATTTCCTTTAGTATTGATATATCATAGATATGTCCTAGTATTACAATTAGCAAAAGAATGTCCGTTGGACTGACCTTTAAGTAAGAGGAGGGAAATTAATGAGCAAGAAAGTGTCAAGACGCCAATTCATGAGTTATACACTTATGGGTGTTGGTGGATTCATGGCGTCAGGTATGTTGATGCCAATGGTCCGTTTTGCAATCGACCCTGTCTTGCAGACGAAAGAGGAAGGTGACTTCATCCATACTCAATACAAAGTGGACGAGCTATCGGAAATACCGGTTCGTGTCGATTTCACTATCAAAGATCGTAAGGATGCCTGGTATAAATCTGACGTGTCAAACACTGCGTGGGTTTATAAAGAAGGCGATACGGTTATCGCGCTTTCCCCTGTCTGCAAACACCTTGGTTGTACAGTGAACTGGGGCGGCGATGAAAAGCATCCAGACCAATTTTTCTGTCCATGTCACGCAGGACGTTATATGAAAAATGGCGACAACGTAAAAGGAACGCCACCGCTTGGACCACTTGACGAATTTGATGTTAAACTCGAAGGCGGATTCGTGTATCTTGGAAAAACAAAACCGAACACATTAGTTTAAAAATGTAAGGGGGTACGACCGAAGTGCTAAATAAAATTTATGATTGGGTTGACGAACGGTTGGATATCACCCCGATTTGGCGCGATATCGCTGACCACGAAGTACCTGAGCACGTAAACCCTGCACATCACTTTTCTGCATTCATCTATTGTTTCGGAGGACTGACATTCTTTATCACTGTCATCCAGATTCTTTCTGGTATGTTCCTTACAATGTATTACACACCGGACATTGAAAATGCATGGAAATCCGTTTATTACCTTCAAAATGAAGTAGCATTCGGTGAAATTGTGCGTGGGATGCATCACTGGGGAGCGTCACTGGTTATCGTTATGATGTTCCTACATACGCTGCGTGTATTCTTTACGGGCTCTTATAAGAAACCACGTGAACTTAACTGGGTTGTCGGAGTATTGATCTTCATGGTCATGCTTGGCCTTGGTTTCACTGGTTATCTACTGCCATGGGATATGAAAGCATTGTTTGCTACGAAAGTAGGAATCGAAATTGCGGCTTCCGTCCCGTTCATCGGTGAATCAATTAAAGTTCTCCTTGCAGGAGACTCAACGATTCTTGGTGCACAAACACTAACACGTTTCTTCGCGATTCATGTATTCTTCTTACCGGCTGCTTTGCTTGGGTTGCTTGCAGCACACTTTATCATGATCAGAAGACAAGGTATTTCAGGACCGCTATAAGATTGACTGGCGTCCAATGAAATTAATAAGGAGGGGACATTATGCACCGCGGAAAAGGGATGAAATTTGTCGGAGATTCGCGCATTAAGGCTAATAACAAGATGCCGAACGTCCCGAAAGATTACTCAGAATATCCGGGTAAAACGGAAGCATTCTGGCCAAACTTCCTCTTGAAGGAATGGCTGATTGGTGCAGTTTTCCTTATTGGATATTTAATATTGACAGTTGCTCATCCGTCCCCGCTTGAACGTCAAGCGGACCCGACGGATACGATGTATATGCCGGTTCCAGACTGGTATTTCCTATCTATGTATCAATTGTTAAAGTATCAATTTGCTTCAGGACCGTTTAATATTATTGGTGCTATTATCATGCCAGGTCTTGCAATGGGTGCCCTGATGCTTGTTCCATTTATGGATACTACAAAGGAGCGCCGTCCGTTTAAACGTCCGCTACCTACTGCATTCATGCTTCTTTCATTCGCAGCTTTGTTCTACTTGACATGGGAATCATACGTGAACCATGATTGGGATAAACAGAAAATACAAGGTGCGATTGTCGAAGAAGTTGAATTCGACACTGAATCTGAAGGTTATCAAATCTACGCTGGAGCGAGCTGTATTGGTTGTCACGGTGATGCATTCCAGGGTGGACTAGGTAAGCCCTTAATAAATACAGGACTTACTGCTGATGAAATTGTGACAATTTCTCACGATGGAGTAGGCGATATGCCTCCTGGACAATGGGATGGCTCAGATGAAGATTTACAAATACTTGCCGAGTTTATTGAAGGCTTGAAAAACTAGTAACAAAAAAGAGTCAGGAAACTGACTCTTTTTTTATTACTTAGGAAACAATAAAGTTCGAGGTTAGTGGGTAATCTAGGAGAGATGATAGTCCACGTCCAGACTTCAGCACATATAGACTCGGATAGTCCACAGGATGTGAGTCACGCAGACACTGCTGTAGGACGTGGCGTACCATGGTTGTGTTCTTTAATTTGTCGGTCCAACAAGGAGGGATTGAACTTCATCCCTCCTTGTTGTGACACGATGTCACAAACTAGACCGCCTTCCATTACACGTCCTATGCCTGCCGCGGGTCTACAGGATGTAGATCATGCAGCTGTTGTCACAGGAAGTGGCGTACTTAGGTTGTTTTTATTTGTAACACGCGCTTACGCTTTTATTGATACATATTAAGTTATTTTGGAGAGGTGTCCATGGGTTTATTTATACAGAAAATTTGGCTCGTGCTTTCTCATAAATCATTTCTTTGGATTCTGTTATTTATTAACTTGAGTGGAACGGTGTTCGGCTATGATTGGTATATGTGGCAACTTAAAATTACGGAGCCAAAGTTTTGGATTTTTGTGCCAGACAGTCCTACGGCCAGTTTGTTTTTCACACTTGCCATCATCGGTTGGCTAATCGGTAGGAACTTTAAGTTAATCGAAGCGCTTGCGCTTATAACGCTTGTAAAATACGGACTTTGGGCGGTCGTCATGAATCTATTGACGCTTGTCGAGACAGGTTCAATCGGCTGGATGGGCTGGATGCTTATCGGTTCGCATTTCGCGATGGCGCTTCAGGCAGTATTATACAGTCCGTTGTATAGGTTTTCATTTGTCCATATTGCAATTGCGGCGGTTTGGACACTTCATAACGATGTCATCGATTACGTTTACGGGCAAATGCCAATCTATTATGATTTAATGAAGCATATGGATCATATTGGTTACTTTACATTCTGGTTATCGATTGCCTGTATTTCACTTGCTTTTTGGGTATTGAAGAAGAGGTCGAAAACTGTTATATGGTAATAGTAAATAGTTGCGGATGAAGTGTGACCGCTATAGAATAGGTCATATAGAGAAAAGGGAGGAAGTTGACTATGTTCTGGATTTACTTGGGTGCAATTATACTATTGCCGCTTTATGCCCAATTCAAAGTGAAAAGCACATACAAAAAGTACTCTAAAGTGCGTTCTACATCTGGAATGACAGGTGCGGAGGTCGCGCGTCTTATCCTTGACCAAAATGGGTTACAAAATGTGCAAGTGATTGAAAGCCAAGGATTTCTGACTGATCATTATAATCCGATTACGAAAGTTATTGCGTTATCCACACATAATTTCCGAGAGGCATCTGTCGCAGGTACAGCAATTGCCGCACACGAAGTTGGTCATGCAATACAGGATAAGGAAGCCTATTCATTTTTACGTTTCCGTCACCGTTTAGCGCCAGTTGCGAGCATCACTTCCAATGCATCGTGGGTTTTCATTATGATTGGTGTGATTTTCTCAAGCATGAATTCCTTGCTTGGAATCGGTATCGCGCTACTAGCAGTCGGGGTTCTGTTTCAAGTTGTTACATTACCAGTTGAGTTTAACGCATCTACACGTGCGATGAATCAGATTGTTACACTTGGTATTATTCGCAATGAAGAAGAGAAAAGTGCAAAAAAAGTATTGAGCGCAGCGGCGATGACTTATGTCGCAGCAACTGCTGTTGCAGTACTTGAACTGGTTCGTCTTATCCTGATTTTTAGGGGCAGAGACTAAGTAGAATATAAAAAATCCGTCCTCATATTTTGAGGAACGGATTTTTTTTCGGTTACATTTAGTAGAAAAGAAAGTCACACGTGTTGATTAACCAAAAGCAACCAGAAAACAACTGAATCAAACACTAGGCGCTCCGAGTACAGTTGATTTAGATAGCTTTGGATTGAACGATTCCTATAGATTAAGATATCTCGGTAATCGTATGGTGGTCGTTCATCCGTCGCTTTGAAAAGGTACACGAAGTGCTAAAGCTTTTTTGGATGAAAGAATAGTCGGCTTCTTATCTGGATAAAAGCAGCAAAAGATACAATTTGGGCTGCTCACTCCTTCTCTATGGTTTTTCTTTTTTTATTTTAAGGAAGCGTTAACCTCTACAGGAAATCACATGAGGACAAGCGTGATTTTACTGAAAATAAGAAAGGCACGCATTGTAGAAAATGCAAAGGTGCCCGAAATTGTATCTTCGGGCACCTGTAACTTCTGTGGAAAGTCATCTATTCTTATTTTGCAAGCAACTTCAATATTCACTCGAACGTTGTAGGTACGCGACAGGCAACTAATCGGAACAGGATTATAGAAAAGAGGGTGGCTAGTAGTGACGAAGTCACTGCTAGCCACCCTTGTGCCCCGGTAACACTGTCGTGATTAGTTTAGCCGAAAGCGAGCTGGAAACATACTAGTCCAAATGAAGACTTTTGCGCTTTCCGCTTTACTTATCGCTCAAGCGGCTGTTTTTGTTCATCCAGCGTAAAGCCTTCACCCATTACGTCGTGAACATCGGTGAGTGAAACGAAGGCATGCGGATCGACTGACGTTATGATGTTTTTCAAACGAACAATTTCATTTCTTCCGACGACACAATAGAGAATTTCTCGATCAGATTTAGTGAAATGACCGTATCCTCTGAAGACGGTTACACCACGATCCATTTCTTCAGTGATTTTCGTTGCGATATCATCTTGGCTATCAGAGATGATGAAAGCACCTCTAGCTGCGTATGCGCCTTCTTGAACGAAGTCGATGACGCGGGCGCCAACAAACAGCGCAACAAGCGTATACATCATCGAGCGGTGGTCTAGATAGACAGCCCATGAAACGAGAATGACAAGCGCGTCGAATAGAAACATTGTCTTTCCCATACTCCAACCGATGTATTTATGAGCAAGACGTGCGATAATATCTACACCACCAGTTGTTCCGCCATATCTAAAAATGATACCGAGCCCGATGCCGATAAACACACCCGCGAACAGGGCAACAAGAAACATATCGTCTTTTAGATGGATATCAATTTGATAAATCATGAATACTTTAAGGAAAACAGACACAGCAATTGTTCCAATGACTGTATAGACAAATACTTTTTTCCCCAATAGTTTCCAACCGATAATAAACATTGGAATGTTCAAAATGAGGTTCATAATCGCTGGATCCCATTTGAAAGCGAACAGGAGAATCAGTGTAATTCCTGTAAAACCACCTTCGGCAAGTTCGTTTTGAATATTAAAATGGACGAGACCGAAACTGAAAATTGCAGCGCCAAGAATGATGAAAAAAATATTTTTGAATTTGATCCCGTCGAGCATGTAGCGCACACCTTTCTTTTTCAAGCAATATAACTATTATCAGCTATAATTTTTATTTTGACAATAGTGTTATTAATTTATACGATGGTAGAGGGAGTTGACGCAAATGGAGCAATCGCAGACGATGGAAAAACTACAACAAGAAGTAGATTTGTACATAAACGGCTTTAAAGAAGGTTACTTCCCCCCGATGGAACTGGTTGCCAGGTTGACTGAAGAACTTGGGGAATTGTCGAGAGAAGTACAACATGTATATGGCATGAAAAAGAAAAAATCGAGTGAGGCGATAAAATCACTGGAAGAAGAAACAGGAGATTTGTTGTTTGTTCTTATTTGTTTCGCCAATTCACAGGGAATTAGTTTGGAAAAGGCACTTTCAACAGTTCTTGATAAATTCAAGGATCGGGATGCCGACCGCTGGACAAAAAAGGAGGAAACGATATGACAATAAAAGTTGCAATTGCCGGAGCACGAGGCAGATTGGGGAGCGCGGCGTTAACTGCGATTATGAAGGCTCCAAATATGGATCTGGTTGCTGTTCTCGATTATAAGTATGAAGGTCAGTATTTACATGGAACTGAAGTGAATGATGATGCGAGCGGGATCCCGATATATACATCATTAGAAAAGTTGGCAACTGCCAACAAGCCAGATGTACTTCTTGACGTTACAGATCCAGATGCTGTTTTCAAAAATGTACATGATGCCATCACACTTGGAATCCGACCTGTCGTAGGGACATCCGGGCTTTCTAAGGATAATATTGCCCTTTTGACAGATTTAGCAGCTAAGAATCTGATTGGTGGGATCATTGCGCCAAACTTCTCAATCGGAGCGGTATTGATGATGAAGTTTTCGGCCATTGCAGCGCGTTACTTAGGTGATATAGAAATACTTGAAATGCATCATGACAATAAAGTCGATGCTCCATCAGGAACGGCAGTAAAAACAGCTGAAATGATTAGCGAGGTTAGGGACTCACATAGACAAGGACATCCAGACGAAAAAGAACATCAAGCCGGAGCACGGGGAGCGGATTTCGAAGGTATGAAAATACATAGCATCCGATTGCCGGGGCTACTTGCACATCAGCAAGTGCTGCTTGGCGGCGAAGGTGAATTGCTAAGTATTCGCCACGATTCTTTCGATCGAAAATCATTTGCGCCGGGGATTCTTATGGCGATACACAATGTTATGGAACGTCTAGATTTGGTTTATGGACTTGAAAATATTATCGACTAATAGTGAGGAAATAGTACTGTAAGTCGAAAGGGGCACTGTTATTGGAAAAGTTGAAAGTCGGTGTAATCTGCTATCCCTCTCTAGGGGGGTCCGGGGTTGTAGCAACCGAGCTTGGAAAAATGATGGCAGATAAGGGCCATGAAATGCATTACATCACATCGAGTAAACCGTTCAGATTTCTGGATGCACACCAAAATATACAATTCCATGAAGTGAAAATCGATGGTTACTCGGTGTTTAAATATCCACCTTATGATATCGCGCTCGCCAACCGTATTGCGGAAGTAATCGAGACAGAAAAACTTGACCTTCTTCATGTCCATTATGCTGTACCTCACGCGGTATCGGCTGCACTTGGTAAAGATATGGCGAATTCCACGATTGGCGTCATCACGACGCTACATGGAACAGATGTAACTATTCTTGGACATGATCCGGGACTGCGAAACACAGTGCGTTATGGAATCGATAAATCTACGATTACAACAGCTGTGTCCGAATCGCTTCGATTAGAGACATTGGAATTGATTCAACCGAAAAAAGATCTGGTAACTATTTATAATTTCATCGATGAAAACAAATACCATCCGGTCAATCCTGGTACACTAAAAAGCGATTTTGGGATTAAGTCGGATGAAAAAGTGATTGTCCATATTTCGAATTTCAGGAAAGTGAAACGAATTCCCGATATTATTGAAAGTTTCAGGGGCGTATTGAAAGAAATCGATGCAAAACTGCTTCTTGTCGGGGACGGACCTGAAAAAGTGGAGATGGAAGCGCTCGTTATGGAATTAGGTTTGCAGGCTCAAGTTATTTTCACGGGAAAACGGGATGACTTACCTGAACTTCTAGCTATCAGCGATGTCATGTTTCATTTGTCGGAAAAAGAGGCGTTCGGCCTTGTTCTGCTGGAAGCGCTCGCTTGCGGATTACCTTCAGTTGCGACAGATGTCGGTGGGATTCCGGAAGTGATTGAAGATGGTGTCAACGGTTTTCTTGTCCAAGTGGGTGATACAAATGCGGCAACACAAAAAGCGTTGCTACTATTGAAAGACGATGACTTACGTGCTACATTCAGGGAAAACGGACTGATAACAGCGGCAGACAAGTTCCATTCATCTACAATCGTTAATCAGTATGAAAAACTTTATTATGAGGTGGCGGGTAATAAATGACGACATCATTCGGAACCGTGCCGAGCCGCGAAGTTATCCATATCCTTGAAAATGCAGGATATGAAGCTGTTTTTGTCGGAGGTGCGGTACGGGATCACCTTTTAGGGAAAACGGCGACGGATATCGACATTGCAACTTCTGCGGAACCTAAAGAAGTAAAAGCAGTATTTCCGACAACTGTAGATATTGGTACAGCACATGGTACGATCCTTGTGTTGATGAATGGTGAACCGATTGAAGTGACTACTTACCGGACAGAAGGCACGTATACAGATCATCGTCGACCGGATGAAGTTCATTTCGTCAAATCTTTACAGGAAGATTTACGGAGACGTGATTTTACGATAAATGCGCTGGCGATGACAAAAGATGGTGAGCTAATCGATTTGTTCGGTGGTAAGGCAGATATGGCTGAACGAATCATTAGAGCTGTAGGAAACGCAGCAGATCGGTTTAACGAAGACGCACTCAGAATGTTCAGGGCTATCCGTTTTACTGCTGTCCTTGGTTTTGATATAGAAGAACAGACACTTAAAGCGATTCGTGATAATGCTACGCAAATTCGTTACATATCCGTAGAAAGACTAAAAGCTGAAATGGATAAATTATTTGCAGGTGATTATGTAGTTAAAGCTTTTCACAACATACAAAATACAGGATTAAATTTACATTTGCCTCTATTTCCAACAGACACCGAAAAACTCAACCGTACTGTGCCATTCGAATCGGCAGTTGAAGGTTGGGCTTGTTTTATGATTGTAGGTAACTTTTCACCGTCGGATGTTGCAAGAGCGTATAAATTATCAAACGTTGAAAGAACATTTCTATCAACCGTAAAAGATGCGTACGTGAATCGAATGGATTATCAATTTACGCTTGATGATTATTACAATTATGATTTAGCTACTTTGATTACAGCTGAAAAGTTGATTCGATCAATTCACGCTAATGGCGAAGCAATTTCATTTACGGAAATTAAAAAGATGAAACAGTCACTACCGATTCAGTCCATAGCAGATCTTTCTGTAGACGGTAAAAAACTGATGGAGTGGACAAGCCAAAAGGGCGGCAGATGGATCGGTGAATGGATAGGGAAAATCGAACAAGCCGTCTTGCACGGGACATGTAAAAATGATCCAAACGACATAAAGGAATGGTTTCTATATGAATTCAATCGTGAAAAATGAATTGTTGAAAAGACTGTTCGAAGCAGAAGGCGAACCCGTCTCCGGACAAGAAATTGCTGATCAATTCGGGTTATCAAGGACTGCCATTTGGAAATACGTAAAAGAGCTCGAAAAGGATGGCTACGTGATTGGGACGATTCGAAAAAAAGGGTATTATCTTATCGAATCACCGGATCGGGTGAACGAAGCGAATGTACAAAAATATTTAACAACAAAAAAGTATGGTCAGCACATCCATTATTACGAAACGTGTAAGTCGACGCAGTTAATCGCGCATGATGAAGAACAGAACGGTGCGGCAGATGGAACTGTTGTTATAGCGGAAGAACAAACTGCTGGTAGAGGCCGTATGGCGCGTCCATGGAGCTCCACAGCGGGTAAAGGGATTTGGATGAGTGTAATTACACGGCCATCACTAACACCACAACAAGCCCCACAGATGACGTTAGTTGCAGCGGTCGCTGTAACACGTGCCATTCAGGAAATGACAGGAATTGATCCAGATATTAAATGGCCGAATGATATCCTGATTAAGGGAAAAAAAGTGACGGGTATTTTAACGGAACTTCAAGCAGATCCAGATCAAGTAAAGGCAGTCATTCTAGGGATTGGCATGAACGTTAACCAGAACGAATCGGATTTTCCGGAGGAACTCCAAGGCATAGCTACATCACTAAAAATGCTAACCGGGAAGCCCATTGATCGTTCGCAATTGATTGCAAAAACGCTTGGATTTCTTGAAATATATACTGAACTCTATGTTAAACACGGATTTGGGCCGATCAAGATGTTATGGGAAGGCTACTCTAATACGACTGGGAAACGAATTCGAGCGGTTATGCTCAATGAAACGATTGTCGGGACAGCTCTCGGTATCTCTGAAGAAGGTGTACTCGAACTTAAACTTGATGATGGTACCATCCGAGGTATCTATTCGGCAGATATCGAACTTTCAAATTGATCGCTATACATGTAACATCCAATTTGTTATAGTAGTTTCGAAGGGCGGTATCTAGTGTGAACTGCACCTGTTAGAAATTTCGGTAAACTTAAATTCAATATGATCTGCCTTGATCTTTACTAAAAGACAGGGACGGAGGAAACCATCACAAGATGATACAACCCTTCTGTCCATTTTTTGGCGCAGAAGGGTTTTTATATCCGGTTTCTTCTCAAAGAGAGGGGAATAATACTATGAAAAGCACAGTTGATTTTATCAAAATGAAAAAGGCCAATGAAAAGATTGTCATGCTGACGGCTTATGATTATCCATCAGCAAAACTTGCGGAGGAGGCGGGAGTCGATATTATTCTCGTGGGTGACTCACTAGGAATGGTCGTTCTCGGCTATGATTCGACAATCGCGGTTACGTCAGAAGACATGATTCATCATGGCAGCGCGACTAGAAGAGGGGCGAAGGAGACGTTTCTTGTTGTTGACATGCCATTCGGATCTTATCACGGTAGCGCAGACAGAACACTAACAGATGCGGTCCACATTTTTCAACAAACAGGTGCTAATGCATTAAAGCTTGAGGGTGCAGGGAACGTGGTCGAAACGATTCGCCTCCTAACTGGAACAGGAATTCCGATTGTGGCACATCTTGGTCTATTGCCTCAGTCGGCATCCGTTGTCGGCGGTTATAAAGTACAAGGGAAGACGGCGGAAGCGGCTCAGCAACTTATAGATGATGCACGTGCGTGTGAAGCAGCAGGGGCATTTATGATCGTTTTAGAATGTATTCCTTATCAGCTCGGGGAACAAGTTGCTGCAGCAGTTTCGATACCAATAATCGGCATTGGTGCAGGAGCGGGAACGGATGGCCAAGTGCTTGTATACCATGACACTGTGAAGTATGGCAGTCATCACGTCCCGAAATTTGTTGAGGCGTTTGCGGATGTTGGAACAGTTATCCATGAAGGTTTGAAAAAGTATGTGTCGTCAGTGAAAGATGGGTCATTCCCGGCAGAACGCCATCGTTTTACGATGAAAGAGGAAGAATTAACGGCGTTATACGGAGGCAATACGGATGGCAATTGAAATGGCGGTCGTTCACTCGATTGAGACCCTGCAAGGTATGATTGATCGTAATAAACGCGAGGGTCGTACAGTAGGATTCGTGCCAACGATGGGGTTTTTACACGAAGGTCACTTGACGCTTGTGAAGCATGCAAGAGAGCACAATGATATCGTTGTCATGAGTATTTTTGTCAATCCAGCACAGTTTGGCCCTGGAGAAGATTTTGAAGCCTATCCTCGTGATGTAGAACGTGATGAAAGTCTGGCTAAAGAGGGAGGGGTCGACATTTTGTTCATGCCGACTTCAGAAGAAATGTACCCGCAAGACGGCGGTGTTCGCATCTTGCCGGGACCTCAGTCAAAAGTTCTATGCGGAGCATCCCGTCCCGGTCATTTCGACGGCGTTCTGAAAGTTGTCTTGAAACTTTTTAATATTGTTGACCCGGACCGTTCATATTTTGGTATGAAAGACGCGCAGCAACTGGCGATTATTGAGACGTTTGTTCGTGATTATAACTTGAGAACGTCAATTGAACGGGTTCCTATTGTACGCGAGAAAGATGGCCTTGCGAAAAGTTCTAGGAATGTCAATCTTACTCAGATGGAACGTGCAGAGGCACCAATTATCCAGCAAGCACTTAAAAAGGGTGTATTGTTGTTTAATGAAGGTGTTTCGATCAATGAAATTGAACGGGAAATCACAGCTTATATTACGGAAAATAGTTCGGGCATAATGGATTATGTTTCGCTGCTGTCTTACCCGGAACTTACAGAATACGATGATTCGTCAGACGAGGCGATTCTTGCATGCGCTGTGAAATTCGGAAGAACAAGGTTAATAGATAATACAATTATGTCAACAAAGGATGGTTATCATGTTCAGAATGATGATGAACAGTAAATTACACCGAGCAACTGTAACAGAGGCTGATTTAAACTATGTCGGGAGCATTACGATTGACGCTGATCTCCTCGACGCAGCAGGTATGTTGCCAAATGAGAAAGTACATGTAGTTAACAACAATAATGGTTCACGCTTTGAAACGTATATCATTGCAGGGGAACGCGGGAGCGGTGTTATTTGCGTCAACGGCGCGGCTGCACGACTAGTGCAGCGTGGCGATATCGTTATCATCCTATCTTACGTCTATGTGACGGATGAAGAAGCGCGTACGCATGAACCGACCGTTCTTATCATGGATGAAAAAAACCGAGTGAAAGAAATTATTCGCGAAAAACAAGGTATGACTATCTAATTAAAAAGGGCTCATTTTGAATCGGTACGCATGATTCCGAATGAGCCTTTTATATATCTTGTCAATTTGTATATATTGAAATAAAGTACTTCATTGAATTTGCCGCCGCTCTCGGCTGACCCTTATAAGGTGTCTTGGTTCAGTTGATAGAAGTATTCATTTGTTCAACATATATATGGGCTTAGTACCGACTCGAAAGCCAGAATGTGATACAATCTGCAGTAGTATGTTAAACAGGAAGTTGATGATTGAATGCACAACAAAACGTATGCAGTCGTCGATCTTGAAACAACCGGCCATTCACCGGCTAAAGGGGACCGGATGATTCAAATCGCGATTGTGTTTATAAAAGATGGAATAATTGGGGAGAAGTATGTCCGTTTTGTAAATCCAGGACAAAAAATCCCAGCTTTCATCCGTCAATTGACGGCTATTTCCGATGAAGACGTGAAAGACGCACCGTTTTTTGATGAAATTGCGGCAGAAGTTGCCACCCTTTTGGAAGGGACGGTATTTATAGCACATAATACTGACTTCGACTTGTCTTTCCTCCAAAGTGAGTTTGCGAGATGCGGTGTTGGTAAGTGGGCAGGGAAGAAAATCGACACGGTTGAACTTTCTAAAATCTTAATCCCATCCGCTCCAAGTTACAGGTTACAAGATATTACTGAAGAGCTTGGGATACCGCTGGGGTCGGCCCATCGCGCTGATGATGATGCAGAAGCAACTGCAAAGCTGTTTCTTATTTGCATGACTAAATTGCATACATTACCAGAGGATACGCTGAATCTTCTGCACCGTAGATCGTTTCGATTGAAATCCGATCTTTCGACCCTTTTCTACGAAGCGCTAAAAATGGCGCGGATGAAAAAAATAAGCCCGGATTATTCATTTTTCCGGGGAATCCCTTATCGGAATATGTCCATTGCAAGGGATAATCACTTTGATCATCCTGTGTACCCAATTGACAATCAGGAGAAAACGGCTCAATTGAAAAAAGCTTATCCTGATTTTGAGCGAAGGGAATCGCAATTTGGGTTTATGGATACAGTGTGGCTTGCATTGTCTGGACAATCAGAAATTATTGCAGAAGTGCCGACTGGAATCGGAAAAACCATGGCTTATCTCTTACCAGCAGCAATTCATTCAATAGCGATTGGGAAACCAGTGGTTATCAGTACATACACCAATCATCTTGCTGATAAAATATTGGACGAAGAACTAGGTAAAGCCAGACTAATACTTGGATTTGATGTGACTGCGACCGTATTGAAAGGTAGAGAACAATACATTTCACTTGGTAAATTCGAGGAACTGCTACGAATTGCTGATGAGTCGTACGATGAAACGTTTGCCATCATGCAAACGCTTGTCTGGCTTACGGAAACTGTGTCCGGTGATTTGGAAGAACTGAATGTATCGGGTGGAGGCCAGCTGTTTGTAGACCGAATTCGAAAGCGGTCCAATGTGCTTGCAAAAGATGAACAAGTTGCTGATTATCATTACAGGTTGCTGGAAAGATGCGGACATTCAAATTTAATCATTACAAACCATTCCATGCTCCTTTCTGATATGAATAGAGAGCAAAAGATTTTCAGCTCACTCGCTGGACTCATTGTCGATGAGGCCCATCAATTTGTTCAAGCGGCAACATTTATGAATGAAACCGTATTTTCCTACACGAATTGGAAGTATGTAATGGGACAAATAACGTCTGATGCGACGGGACAACTGTTGCATCAGGTTGATAGGCTTAATACTCAATTCGGAACAAATCAATCTCGCAGTAGAGCTCAGTTGGATTCTGCATTCATGAAGTTTTTGACATTGTTCGATTATGCGGTAGGCATCTTGACTACATTTAACCCTGCAAAGCGCAAGAAGCAACAGGGCAACAGAATCATTTATTCGTTAGCTGAACTGAACTATGGTAGAAACGATTTTTCAAAAGTTGCTGAAGCGATGTCAGACTACATTCATCAAGCTGAATTGTTCACAAGTGGCTTAGCAATTCATCTTGACAATATGACCAAGAATGAACAGGCACTACTTTCGGAATGGGATTTTTGGGTCCGTGAAATGACCATCAAAGCGGGAGAATGGGTTGAAGTCTTTGTAGATGAAAATTTAGATGATTTTACAGTTTGGATGGAAAAAGATATGCGCAGTATTCCGGGGAGTCTAACTGTTATCAAACGTTCACTAGATGGATCTGGGCTGATTCGTGCGCTCATTGACAGGCTGAAGGATGAACAAACCGGCATTGTGTGGACATCTGGAACACTTGCGATTCCGGAAAATGAGCGTTTCATTGCAAGACAGCTGGGTATCACTGATTCTATACCACTCTTAACATTTGATGCGCCTGCCCATTTCTATGAAGGTGCGGAAGTATTCATTGTTAATGATATGCCTGATATTCAGCAAGTCAGTCAATCAGATTATATCGAAGCCGTTACAGATGCGGTCGTTCAGACTGTCTTGGCCACGGGCGGAAGGCTCTTTGTCTTGTTCACTTCACAAGATATGCTCAGAAAAACCTATGATCTAATATCGGAAAGTCAGCAGTTAGAGGATTATACGTTGTTTGCACAAGGAATTAGTTCAGGTAGTCGGATCCGATTATTGAAGTCTTTCAGGCAGTTTACTAATTCCGTTCTATTTGGAACGAACAGCTTTTGGGAAGGTGTTGACGTACCTGGGGATGCGTTGGCTGCCGTTATCGTCGTCAGGCTACCGTTTTCATCCCCAGAAGAGCCAGTTTACAAGGCGAAGGCGGCTAAGCTGACGGCTTCTGGGCTGAATCCATTCACTGAGCATGCATTACCAGAAGCGGTTATGCGATTACGGCAAGGTTTCGGCAGACTCATTCGTTCATCTTCAGATAAGGGCTTTTTCATTATTTTGGATAGGCGGATTGAAACAAAGTCGTATGGCCCGCGTTTCTTGGAGGCATTTCCAAATGTACCTGTGAAAAAAGTGTCACTCGAACATATGGTTAATGAACTCGAAAATTGCTATAATGAATAGGTATCTTAAAGGAAGCGAGTCATAATGATTCGAAAAAAACATTTTTACGACGTACAGGACGTGAAGATTTATGCTGAATTGGATTAAATTCATCGTCGTCTTCCTTATAATGTTAACTTCGGTCATCACCGTAATGGTTTTAGTTAATGCCGAAAAACCTTTTTCGGCGGCTAAAAAGGCAGCAATCGAATCCGCGGTTCAATCGGGACAACTCGCATCAGTAAGTTCTGCTGATGTTTTCAATGGTACAATTCCGACTGTAACGGTATTCGGTGTGGACGCGGATGGCAAAGAAAAAGCGGTCTTCGTTGATGAAAACTCAAAAGATGGTTTTAAAGAAGTGAAGTTGACGGATGGGATTTCGGCAGAAAAGGCTGTTGCAAACGTCAAAAAGGAACTGGATGTAAAAAAAGTTCTTCATGTAAAGCTTGGCCAAGAGGAAGAGGGCCCAGTTTGGGAAGTCGCATTTAAAAGTGATAACGGAAAACTTAATTACGTTTATGTGTTTTTCGAGAACGGTCAATGGTGGAAACGAATATTGAATCTCTAAGGGAGCGATACAATTGACGAAATCATTAGCATCCAGGGTGAATACTCTTTCGCCATCAACGACGCTTGCCATAACGGCAAAAGCGAAAGAAATGAAGGAATCAGGTATAGATGTAATTGGTCTTGGAGCGGGAGAGCCTGATTATAATACACCTGCTAACATTATTGAAGCGGCGTATACATCGATGAAAGAAGGCAAGACGAAATATACGCCTGCCGGTGGTCTGCCTGCTCTAAAAGATGCCATCATTCAAAAGCTACAAAAAGACCAGGGATTAGACTATTCTAGAAAAGAAATCATGATTGGGATTGGTGCAAAGCATGTACTATATACTTTGTTCCAAGTTATTCTCAATCCGGACGATGAAGTAATCATTCCATCGCCTTATTGGGTCAGTTATCCAGAACAAGTGAAGTTAGCAGGAGGAGTTCCTGTACATATCGAAGGGACTGCCGCAGCACAATTTAAAGTGACGGCCCAGCAAATCCGTGACGCGGTTACATCTAAAACAAAAGCAGTCATCATCAACTCGCCGGGAAATCCGACAGGCATGATTTACTCAAAAGAAGAATTACAGCAAATTGCCGATGTTTGTCAAGACAAAGACATCTGGATCATTTCGGATGAAATTTATGAAAAACTTGTATATGATGGGGCAAAACATGTTTCCATTGCCCAGCTCTCCGATGACGCGAAAAAAAGGACACTGCTTATTAATGGCGTATCCAAATCACATTCAATGACTGGCTGGCGGATTGGTTATATAGCGGGTGATGCAGAAGTTGTTAATGCGATGACAGATCTTGCAAGTCACTCGACGTCAAATCCGACGACAACTTCCCAGTATGCGACAATCGAAGCCTATAACGGGCCGCAAGATGCAGTTGAAACGATGCGTAAAGCTTTTGAGTCTCGTTTGGAACAGGTCTATCCGCAACTATCGGCTATTCCTGGGTTTAACGTTATTAAGCCGCAAGGCGCTTTCTATCTTCTTCCGGATGTATCAGAAGCAGTTAAGAACACAGGGTTTGCGAATGTGGATGATTTCGCAGCAGCATTATTGACGACAGCAAATGTCGCTGTAATCCCTGGATCTGGTTTTGGTTCTCCGGATACTATTAGGTTGTCTTATGCAACATCAATCGAATTACTTGAAGAAGCAATTCGACGTATTCATGCATTTGTAGAAGCAAATTGGAAAGAATAAGAAAAGCACAAATGCCTTGGTAGATCCGACAAGCGCTGGAGGGCCTTAAAACTTAAGGCCTGAAGCGACAGTAGTAGGCATCTTAGGATCGCGACATCCTGTCGCAACAGCTACATAACCCACGTCCTGTGGGCCAAGGGGCTGGACGCTGGAGTCTGGACACTACTCCAGTTGAAAAACTTATACTTTCATGTCTTTTAAAAAATAGAGAAGTTTAACTTTCGGAGGTTATTATGAAAACAATCATGATACATGAAATGCCAAACCACGCTGGTGAAACAGTTCGTATCGGTGGATGGCTTGCCAATAAACGCTCTAGCGGAAAAATTGCTTTCCTACAGCTACGTGACGGTTCGGGATTCGTCCAAGGAGTCGTAGTTAAAGAAGTTGTCGGCGAAGATATTTTTGCAAAAGCAAAATCAATGACACAAGAAAGCTCTCTTTATATTACAGCAGAAGTAACTGTAGATGAGCGTTCTACATTTGGTTATGAACTACAAGTGAAAGAAATTGAAGTTATTCATGAAGCAGTCGATTATCCAATCACACCGAAAGAACATGGAACTGAGTTTTTGATGGACCACCGTCATCTATGGCTCCGGTCTCGTAAACAGCATGCTGTTATGAAAATCCGCGACGAAGTAATTCGTGCAACGTATGAGTTTTTCCATATGAACGGATTTGTTAAAGTAGATCCTCCCATTTTGACAGGTTCTTCACCAGAAGGGACATCTGAACTGTTCAAAACAAAATATTTTGATGAGGACGCATTTCTTTCACAATCAGGTCAGCTCTACATGGAAGCTGCGGCTATGGCACTTGGAAAAGTGTTCTCATTTGGGCCGACATTCCGTGCAGAAAAATCAAAAACACGCCGTCATTTGATTGAGTTTTGGATGATTGAACCTGAAATGGCTTTCGTTGAGTTTGAAGAAAGCTTGGTTGTACAGGAGCAGTATGTGACGCATGTTATTCAATCAGTGCTACAAAACTGTCCAATTGAACTAGAAAGACTTGATCGTGATTTGTCTAAGCTTGAAAAAATTCAAGCGCCATTCCCACGTATTTCATACGATGATGCCATCAAATTCCTGAATGATAACGGCTTTGATGACATTAAATGGGGAGAAGATTTTGGAGCGCCGCACGAAACAGCGATTGCTGAAAGTTATGATATGCCAGTATTCATCACACATTACCCAATCGGCATCAAGCCGTTCTACATGCAACCACATCCTGACCGAGACGACGTTGTCTTGTGTGCGGATTTGATAGCTCCTGAAGGTTACGGAGAAATCATCGGTGGTTCTGAACGAGTTCATGACTATGAGCTGATGAAACAACGAATTAAAGAGCATAACCTAGATGAGTCTGCTTATGAATGGTACTTGGACCTTAGTAAATATGGGGCAGTACCGCATTCAGGATTTGGGCTCGGACTTGAACGTACTGTCGCTTGGATTTCCGGTGTAGAACACGTACGTGAAACGATTCCGTTCCCACGTCTATTGAACAGATTGTATCCTTAATACCTAAATAGAAGAGAGGAGTTCGGACATGCAACACGAAGAACGGCTCCGAATTTGGATTGAGCAGGGGAATGTAAACATTTCCCAGCTCTTTTTTCACAATTATAAAAGTCTCGGGATCAAAGATTTGGACGCAATGCTAATCATGCATATGACAGCATATAAATCCGAGGGCAATCATTTCCCAACTCCTAACGAGTTTGCAAGTCGTATGGATTTAACGGAAAATGAAGTATCCATGGTTTTACAACGTTTAATGCAACACGGTTTACTCCGAATTGGTCAAAGTGAAGATCAAAAAGGGGTTTTACATGAAACTTTTTCTTTGCAGCCATTGTGGGATCGATTAGTCGATCAGATTGCATTCGCAACGAATGAGGCTAAGGAAGAGACCCATAAGAACGCGGAAGGAGAAATTTTTTCGCTGTTTGAACAAGAGTTTGGACGCTTTCTGTCACCAATGGAGTGCGAATCAATCACGATGTGGCTGGATGACGATGGACATACAGTCGAAATTATCCGTGCAGCATTAAAAGAAGCTGTCATAGCACAAAAATTAAGTCTCCGGTATATCGATCGGATTCTTTTTGAGTGGAAAAAGAAAAATGTTAAGACATTGTCTGATGTTGAACGTCAAACAAAGTCATTCCGGACCGTAGGGACACGTCCGTCACAGCAGCCAGAAAAAACTGTTTCGGTAAAACGTGTTCCTTTCTATAACTGGCTGGAAGAACGGGATTAGGTGGGAGTACATGCTGACAAAAAAACAATGGGAATTTTGCCTTGAACAATTTGGCGAAATGTTCCCAGATGCACATTGTGAACTGGTGCATGACAATCCTTTTGAATTGACAATAGCAACGCTGCTATCTGCCCAATGTACGGATGTTCTCGTGAATCGGGTGACGGCGGAGCTGTTTAAAAAATATAAAACACCTGAAGATTATCTAGCGGTTGATGTCGAGGAACTACAAACGGATATCAGGTCGATTGGATTATTCCGCAATAAGGCGAAAAATATTCAAGCCCTAAGTCAAATGCTTATTGATAATTTTGATGGGGAAGTACCGGCTAATCGTGACGTTATGATGACGTTACCAGGCGTTGGCCGTAAAACGGCGAATGTTGTCGTATCGAATGCATTTGGCATACCTGCTATTGCTATCGATACACATCTAGAGCGTGTAGCGAAGCGACTTGGTATGAACAGGTGGAAAGATTCAGTGCTAGCTGTTGAAGAAAAAATCATGCGCTGGACACCAATGGAAAAATGGACAGATACGCATCATCAAATCATTTTTTTCGGAAGGTATCATTGTAAAGCGCAAAATCCCGGATGTAATGTTTGTCCACTCCTGCCGTTATGCAGGGAAGGGAAGAAGAGGATGAAAGCAAATGCCAAATGAAGTAAATCGTATAAGTAAGGAGCTACTGGCACCTTATTTTGATCAATGGGAAACAGTACGGGATCAAATTGAAGCTTTTTATGACCAAAAAGATCATCAAGCAGTTGAGTTGATGAATGTGGCGATTGACAATTATAGTGAATTACTTGAACAAGGTGGGAAAGTGTTAGATGACCGTAAAGGAAAGGTTGTTTATACGTTACTTCCACTGAATGGCATAGAGCGTTTCGAATTTGTGAAAGATAAAATAACGAGCCATTACGCTCATGTTCAACTGGATGCTCTATTTACAGAAACCAAAAAGAAAGTTGCCAGATTGGCGATACAAAAGAAATAAAAAAGCAGAAAGCGAAATGCTGATTAGGCATTTCGCTTTCTGCTTTTTAGTTTAGTTACGGGGAACCAGTACCGTCATCAGTAGTGGTTCCATCAGTCCCGGTTCCTGGTTCTGGTGGAACCGGGGTGCCGGTCCCATCATCGGGGGGCGTACCCTCGTTACCGCCATTACCATTGTTGCCGTTATTACCGTTATTACCGTTGTTGTCATTGTTACCGTTATTGCCGTTGTTCCAGTCGTTACCGTTATTGCCATTGTTCCAGTCTTCACCATCTGGGTTTTCAGTATCAATTTCTTCATCAGGTACTGGGACTTCTTCGGTAACCTCTTCAATCTGAACGGTCGTAGTAGCTGGACTACTAACTAAGTCGTCGAGTTTAGCAACGACGGAGAACGTATATTTCCGACCAGCTTCGGCTCCTGAGAATGTAACTGACGTGTCTGTTGTCGTTGTCATTTCTTGCATATCGCTACCATCCACACCCACTAATACGGTGAACTCTACATTGCCTATGATAGCTTCCGAAACTGGAGCATTATGGGACCAGTTTAAATCAATAGAACTCGTTTCTTCATTATATTGAGCAGCCAAACTATTTGGTGCTTCAAGTTCGATAATTTCTTCTTCAGCAACTTCTACGGGCGCAGTTCCTCTGACGAATAGTTCTGTACGCTTCCTATTGCTAGGTGTCGTCCGACTTGCTAAAACAAGTGGATTTGAACCGTATTCAATCGTCGCTTCCTCCACAGAGTCAGGTTTTTGGAACCGTGATGTATTTTTCCCAGCAGAAATGTCACTCATGACCATGCGAAACAGATTTTGAGGGACATACCTGCCTTTATCGAATGTAGTGATAGGTGTTGCATATTTCTCGTAACCACCCCATACGGCAATTGTGTAATCTGTCGTATAGCCAGCAAACCATGAATCGGGAACGTCTGAATTTTTCAAGCCGTTCTTTGTTATGATTTCAGATGGATAGTTTGTTGTCCCAGTTTTACCGGCAATATCCAGACCTGAAATAGCTGCTTTGGTTCCTGTTCCGGCTGTTAATACTTCACGTAAAATGTCCGTTACCATATATGCAGTCGAATCTTTCATGACTGTTTCTGATTTTGGTGTCATGTTAGGTGCTTTTTTTCCATCTCTAAAAATAATTTCCTTGATGGCATACGGTTTTGTGTAATTCCCACCGTTACCAAAGGCTGAATAGGCTCCTGCCATTTGAAGTGTAGAAAAATCATATTCTCCGCCGCCAAGTGCATTGGAAGAATTCAATTTATCAAACGGAAGTCCGAGCCCTTTCGCAAAAGCGCCTGCCTTTGCAGTTCCGACCTCTTCAAACACTTTTACTGCAGGAATGTTGCGGGATTTGTATAATGCTTCTCGAATTGTCATGGTCCCTTGATATTTACCGTCGACGTTCCGAATGGCTTTATCTGTCCCTTTATAGTTGTAAGGTTCATCTACGACCGTATTTCCTGTTGACCAGCTAAGGTTTTCGATGGCTGGGCCGTAAGAGAGAATCGGTTTAATCACCGATCCGGGTTGACGTTTTTGGTCTGTAGCAAAGTTCCAGTCCGTTCCAGAATAATTACGCCCTCCACCGACTGCAACGATTGCACCCGTTTTGGTATCAAGAACGGTCATTCCGGCTTGCATTTTTTCGGATTCATATAAATCGTTCGTATTTAATGCATTCTCCACAGATTGCTGAGCTGCAGGATCCAAATTCGTTTGAATTTTTACGCCTTCAGCAAGCAAGTGTGACATACCCGCTTCTTCCAATTCAGAGAGCACAAGATCGACATAAGCTGGGTATTTTGTGTTGCTAACCTGTCTTTTGTCGTCAGCCAGTAATGTTCCTGTGACTGGCATCGCCTGTGCTGCTTCCATTTCGACTTTAGTAATTTTTTTATGCTGGTACATTAGCCCAAGTACGATATTGCGTCGTTTTTTAGCACGAGCCGGGTTTTTATAAGGATTGTATCCGTTTGGACTTTGTGGAAGTCCTGCTAACATAGCGACTTCGTGTAGTTCAAGTTCATTCAGATTTTTACCATAAAAGTATTTTGAAGCTGTTCCAAATCCGTAGTTATTTCCGGACATCAGAATCTTATTAAAGTACATTTCAAAGATTTCTTCTTTTTCATACTTACGTTCAAGCTGGAAAGCGAGCCATGCTTCTTGTGCCTTCCTTTTTAACGTTTTCTCTTCTGACAGGAATGAGTTCTTAATGACCTGTTGGGTAAGTGTGCTCGCTCCTTGAGAACCGAAACCACTTCTAAAGTTCGCGATGACTGCACCACCAAGCCTCCAAAAATCCATCCCGTGGTGGGAATAGAAACGGACGTCTTCCGTTGCAAGTATTGCATCTTGCATCGGGTCCGGGATTTCAGCGTAGGGAACGAACTCCCTTTTTTCAGCGCCCGATTTCATGAAGACATCACCGTGGATATCAAGTAAATCAGATGATAAGGGGTCTTTTAAAAGGTTTTCGTCGAGATCAGGTGCAGAACTTGCATAAAAAGCGAATAAGCCCGCGCCGCCAACTAGTATGGCAACTCCGATGGCGACGATTGCCAGAACTATCTTCTTAATGATGCCTTTTCCCTTATTCGTCTTTTTACTTTTTTTCTTTGCGCGTTCTGCCTCAATGTTTTTCCGGCGTCCAGCTCTTGAATATATATTATCGCTCATACATCTTCCTGCCTTTCAGTTGCATTGTTTGATGTCGTTGTCATAATAGACACCGCTTTTAAATAATCGAGCCTTGGATTGAAACGTGGTAGAATCTCCAAGGACATGGTCTCAAACTCTATAAGTGTGATCGATTTTCTTCCACCTTTTTTCATTCTTTCCCAATATTTCTCAAAATTATCATAAGGGACGATAAAATAGCGGTCAAGCGAAGTGAATTTGACAATGAAAAAAACAACTCCACCTTGCTTTGACACAGATTGCATATGTTCCACTTGATGGTCATGAATATTTTGCAATGGAAAAGATGTCGCACTCTTGGTTTCTTTTGCTTCGAAATCAATATAGTTCCCTTGCCATACTCCGTTAAAGTCAGTTGTAGACGGTGTCCTAAAATAGGCTTCGGTTATGACAGCGGCACTTCGCTCCGGATAATTCACGTTTACGACTTGGATTGGAACGGGTTTCTTATGGATGACAGCAATGCCGCGACTTAAATAGAACTCATTCGTTTCATTCAATTCATCTTCCAATGACTTCCCTCGGTTACTGAATGAAAGATCGACTTTTTTTTGATGGCCTATCTTCTGAATGGGTATATATTTCTTGCCGTTCGGATAGCGTATTGTCATAGGTATCACCTCGCATCTCACTATCATACCATATCAATTGGACGGATTAGTGCTCGGAAAGTTGCAATCTAATGTCCAGATATTGAACAAGCTTAAACCTATTCAATAAATCGGAAATAATTATTTATCATATAGGGCGTAAAAAATGTGGCGATATAGATAATGAAGGCTACTAATTAGGACAGCCGATAAGAGTAGAAAGGGGAGTGGATACAAGAAAGGGAACAAGGTATGTGAATAAAATGTAACGATAAAGCTGTTATATCATAGAAGAATGGACATCCAATTACAATCCAAAATAAGCCGATTGCCGATTAGTACAAGGCAGTCAGCTTATTATTTTCGTAAACATAATCTAGTTCCTACATTTTAATACCTCACCCAGCTTAGCCCAGTAGTACCTTCACCTGCATGTACGCCCACACAGACGCTGAGGGGGAGAACTTGTACTTTCAAGTTTGGGAATTCCTGCAATAGCTCTTCTTTCCAACTTTCAGCATTCATTACATTGTTACAGTGGATCACTGCGATTTCTGGGATGCTGCTATTTTCCATGTCGCTGCGCAGTAAATCTGTCACATTTATTTTAGCTCGTTTATTGGCACGAACTTTTTCTTTCATCACTGGTTTTCCATCTTCAAACGAGATGACCACTTTAATATTTAGCAAATTACTTAGAAATGCTTGTGTTCCAGAGACACGACCGCTTTTATGGAGCTGATTTAGATTAGCAGGTATGAAGGATAACTTGGAATTTTCCGTCATTTTTTTGATGGCTGCAACGACTTCTTTAATGTCATGTCCCTGTTCTAGTAGTTCATTGCCAATTTCAATCATTTTGATCATCGGATAGGAGCCGATTTTCGAGTCAATTGGATAGACCTTGAAGTCTACCATTTGTGCAGCTGTTTGCGAGCTATCAAATGTGCCGGATAGGCCGCTAGACACATGCAAGGCAATTGCGCAATCATAGCCTTGCTCCTGTAGTTTTTCATAAAGGGCAACCATTTCACCAATAGCGGGTTGGGATGTTTTGGGGGGATTTTTGGCAATACGTAATTTGTCGTAAAACTCTTCCTGTGTCATATCGACTGTTTCTTTAAAAACAACATCAGCAAATACGATACTCAATGGTAATATATGTACGTTATGTTTTCGTATAAAAGATTCGTCTAGTTGTGCAGCTGTATCAGTAATCCAAGCGATTTTCGTAGCCATTAACAAAGTTCTCCCTTAATGATGCATATTTTAACGTTGAAACAAGCTATCTATTATCGTTAATGTACCTTACACGTTAAAGGAGCACTAGTATTAGTTGTCATATAGAGAAGAAGTTTTAATTTCTGTGACATAATTTGAACATAATTATGATGTACACTTGTATCAAAGACGTTATTCTGCTGGGGAAAAGTGGAGATTACATTTAGTCCTGTTGAAAATTAACTATATAGATTGAGCTAAATGATTCCATTCAATAACGCTTCGGCGCTTCAGGGATGCCTTCCGCGATAAACTAAGGCACTGAAAAAGTACGATTTCCTTCAATCCCGTTGATTTCCGTTCCGAGCGGACGCTTTCCGCGGGCACGGCTTCAGCCAATCGAACAGCAGAGGGTTCGATTTGCCGTATTTCTGCGTTCTTTGCAGAAATTAAGGCATTCTTGCCCCGTGCTCCCAACGCTAGTGCTTTTGCTCGCAAAAGCCGTTCTTCGTAACGGCTCTTCCTGCGGGGTCTTCAGCTCGCGCTGTTCCCGCTGGAGTCGCCGCTCTTCACTACAATCAACTAGTTCTTACTATAAAAAAGAACTTTTTCAGTGCCCTCCCATAAGCCTGACAAGCTTCGCTGCCAGTCTTATGGTTCCAGCTGCCCCCTTGTAAGGCGCCTGCGCTCAGTTCATATGACGTATTCAATACTTCAACCTAAATAGCACTTTATCTAGTAATGAAGGATTAGTAATACCAAGGAATATACGTTCCTATGAATTTGGTGCATCTCGGTCATATCTGTTAAAATAAAAGAAACGTCCGGAAAGGGTGTATCATTATGAATCTACAACAAAAAACTGAAGCGCTACTTGCTGTTTGTAAGGAATGCTTCGAGCGCCATGCGCAGATGAGAGAACTCGATCGGGAACCCGACTTTTTCATAGAAGTAAAACCATATGCAGATCAATATCATACGTTGCTTGATGAATGGACAGAGGAAGTATCTGAATTCATCAAGACAGCCAAGCCGAAATATGTTCATCCAATTCAAATTGAAACACTGACTGACTCTATGAAGCAATTCATCGTCCAGTCATTTTATCAAAAGACAGGTAAAAAACGTTTTATCTTATCGATTAATTCAGCTGAATATACGTTAAAAACAATTTTGGACGCACTACGTCTTGAACAAGAAGGCGATGTACGATGATAAAGAAGAAAGCGGTTCACGAAGTGTTAGAAAAACTGCGCACTGACGCCTCTTTTTCCGCTAACGTCATCCATACTAAAACGATTGCTGAGAAAGAAGCAATCTACGCCGAATTTCCGGGAAAACTCCATCCATCGATTATTAAAGCACTTGCATCCAAAGGAATTGATAAATTATATAGCCATCAAAGAGAAGCCTTCGACCTGGCATCATCCGGAAATTCTATTACCGCCGTTACACCGACAGCTTCCGGAAAATCCCTTTGCTATCATTTACCTGTTATGCAAAGTATCCTCGAAGATGATACATCGAGAGCCATTTATTTGTTTCCAACAAAAGCACTGGCCCAAGATCAGCTGGCGGACCTCCATGAGCTGATTGAAGCGAGTGGGGAAACCATCCTCAGTTATACATACGACGGGGATACTGCACCTGGCTTGCGTTCTAAGGTTAGAAAGTCGGGTCATATCGTGCTGACAAATCCCGATATGCTGCATTCAGGTATCTTGCCACATCATACAAAATGGGTGTCGTTATTCGAGAACTTAAAGTACATCATCATCGATGAATTGCATACGTACAAAGGTGTTTTCGGCAGTCATGTCGCACATGTGCTGCGAAGGTTGAAACGAATCTGCAACTATTATGGCAGTGATCCAGTGTTCATCTGCACATCTGCGACAATTGCAAATCCGCAAGAACTAGCGGAGTCGTTGATAAATGAGGACGTTCAAGTAATCATCAAAAATGGAGCACCCGCCGGAAAGAAACATTTTGTCTTCTATAATCCACCGGTCGTTCATCCAACGTTTGGTATTCGAAGAAGTGCTGTACTTGAAGTGCGAGATATCGCCGCGCTTTTATACCGGGAAGGCATCCAAACGATTATCTTTGCAAAAAGCCGAGTACGAGTTGAAATGCTTGTCACGTATATGAAAGCATTGACGAAAAAGAAACTGTTCGATGAAACAGTAATGGGCTATAGGGGAGGTTACCTACCTTCAGAACGCCGGAAAATTGAAAAAGGGCTTCGGGATGGAGCTATCCGTACGGTTGTTAGTACGAATGCACTTGAACTTGGCATTGATATCGGGCAACTACAAGCGTGTATTATGACGGGTTACCCGGGAAATATTGCGAGTGCATTTCAACAGGCAGGGCGTGCGGGAAGACGGCAAGATGAGGCGCTCATTATTTACGTCGCCCAATCCCTGGCTCTCGATCAATATATTATTGAACACCCTGATTATCTTCTTGGCCAATCACCGGAAGAAGCACGGATTCATCCGGATAATATGTTTATCTTAATGGATCATCTTAAATGTGCTTCATTTGAGCTGCCATTTTCTTCGACAGAAACATATGGTGAATTTGACGTACAAGAATTACTCGCGTTCCTTGAAAGCGAAGGAGTTTTGATAAAGACTACAGACAAATGGCATTGGATGACAGACAGTTTTCCAGCAAGTGAAGTGAGTCTTCGCTCTGCAACACAGGAAAACGTCATCATTATTGATAAAACGTATCCAAAAGAAACGAAGGTCATAGGGGAGATGGATCGTTTTAGTGCGATGACGCTCCTCCATGAAGAAGCAATTTATATCCATCAAGGAACCCAGTTCCAAGTTGAGCAATTGGATTGGGATGAAAAGAAAGCCTATGTCACAGAAGTCGATGTCGATTACTTCACGGATGCCAATCTTGCAGTGGAACTGAAAGTGATGAATGAAGATATCGCCGAACAGTTCGGAGATAACAAGGCCGCTTATGGTGATATCGCTGTACTTGCAATCCCGACGATTTTCAAGAAAATCAGATTCGATACACATGATAATATCGGTTCTGGTCCGATTTCATTACCCGCAGAAGAATTACATACGTCTTCCACGTGGTACACATTCGACATACCTGAAGGATGGACGGGCGCTGGACTGACGGATGCGATGACGGGTGCAGCCTATGCGATCCAGTCATTTATCCCGTTATTCGTCCGCTGCGATAAAACGGATATCCATGTTGTGCCGCAAGTGAAAGCTGTTCATACCGGAAAGCCAACTATTTTCATTTACGACAGTTATCCAGGCGGAATAGGTCTGAGTGAAAAGATTTTTGAACGGTGGGATGAGCTGTTGCAAAAAGCAGCCGATCATGTGTCCACCTGTCGCTGCGAGTCGGGTTGTCCGGTTTGTATCGGTGCGCAAGAAGCTGGTATGGGCATGAAACGGGATGTCGGATCCCTTCTTAAGACGCTAGCGGGAGGGGAAAGAAATGTCATATGAACAGAAACTGATGCAAATGAAGAAGTTGTTGAAAAAAACAACTTCTAAAGTGGTAGCTGAAGATGTGCCAGAAGTTGTAAAACCCGTTGCAAAAGTACCTGTCTATGAACAGCAGTGGCTGGACGCGGGTTTGACAAAAGCCGTAAATAAACATGGCATCGTCTATAAACGCATTGTTGAATACGACACTGACCATCAGCACGGAAACATTATTCTTTCGGGTTTGAAGTCAACGATCGATAAATGGAAGAAGTCCGGTGAAGTGCATCCACTGTCTCCGGATTTTTCAAAACCGCTTGTTTTCTTTGATACAGAAACGACAGGTTTAAAAGGAGCAGGTACACTGATATTCCTCATGGGGTTCATTGAACAGACGGCATCATCTTTTAAAATGACGCAGTATGTCCTTCCGGGTCCTGATCACGAAGCGGCATTCCTTTATGCAACTGGATTATGGGAAAAGCCGTCGACACTCGTTACGTATAATGGCAAAAGTTTTGATATCCCAATGGTGGAAACACGATGGACGATGAACCGTAAAGAATTACCGCCACTTCTCAAGCATACCCAAATCGATTTGTTGCATGGTTCCAGACGTATTTGGAAAGGTGAGATGGCAACGTTTCGACTACCTGCAATTGAGGAGGAACAACTTGGTTTCTTCCGACAAGGAGATATCCCAGGGCATATGGCGCCAATCATCTACCAAGATGCTGTTAAGAATGGTCGCGCGGAACTATTAATGAAAGTTCTCGTCCATAATGAATGGGATATCCTTTCACTAGTTGCGCTTTATATACGGTCAACCGATTTGCTATTGAAAAGCGATGTCCGAGAATCGGCCGTGACCCATACGAATATTGGGAAATGGTTTGGTGATTTAAAGTCGCATGACCGTAGTAAACAAATCTTTGAAAGTGTCATTGCCGAGTATGGGATCAATCATCCTGCGACACATTTTCACTTCGGGTTCATCTTGAAAAAGGAACAGGCTTACGAGGACGCAGTCTCTTCATTCAAGATAGCGGCAACAGGTCTTACCGGACGTGAACGAATTATCGCTTTAGAGGAATTAGCGAAGCTTTACGAGCATAAGCTGAAAGAGTTAAACAAGGCATTAGACTCCACGAAAGAGGCGATTAAGCTCCTGAAGGCGGATTCCTACTTGGCGGAAAGATTTCGGGCACGTTCGAGAAATGATTTCTTGAAAAGGGAAATAAGGATAACTAGAAAATTATTTCCCAGGCAAGCGCACGAAGCGACAAAAAACGGTTGAAAGTCGGCTTTAGTAAGACAAAGTCGGACAATATATGTTATAATCAACGGTATGTAAACAGAGACGGAAGGGCGATTTTTCATGGACACTAAATTGGATACAAAAACGATTCTTGAGAAGGAATTCAAAACGGGCCTTCGCGGCTATAATCAGGAAGAAGTAGATCTCTTCCTTGATGATATTATTCATGACTATGAAGCTTTTAAAAAGACGATTACAGAATTGCGTACCGAAAATGAACGCATGCAAAGAGAACTTGAATCTGCACAAAAACGCCCTGCGGCTGGAAGTGCTGGAACAACGAACTTTGATATATTGAAGCGAATTTCAAATCTGGAAAAGCATGTTTTCGGAAGTAAACTCTTCGACCAAGAATAATATATTGTAAATGAAACATAAGTACGGTATACTAAAAATATCATAGTGGAATTTAGGTAATCGCTGCAACATCCTATGTTGTAGAGGAAAGTCCATGCTCACACGGATCTGAGATGACCGTAGTGTTCGTGCTCGGCGAAAGAATAAGCCGTGGCTTCGCGTATAACGCGTTGACGGCGGGAATAAATCCTAAGTCTTCGGATATGGATGAGGTTCCCTGAACAGTGCCACAGTGACGTAGCTGTCTCGGAAACGGGGCAGATGGAACGCGGTAAACCCCACGAGTGAGAAACCCAAACTATGGTAGGGGCACTCTTCCGAGGGAAATGAACTGTAGGAAGAGACAGGTGTATACCTGTAGATAGATGATTACCACCCTAAGTACGAGGCGTGAGCCGTTTGAGTACACGGGAACAAAACATGGCTTATCGAATTTCCTATGGTATTATTTTTAAATTGATTGCTCTCCAATAAGATGGGGAGCTTTTCTTTTGGAGAATTAAAGTGTGAAAAAAATATGGTTATATTGGCAATACTATAAAAAGTTAACCCTTGATGAATTCATGGAAATGATTGATGGTATAGAATTGGAGTTGGAAATGCATGACTGAATTTAAACTAGTGGCAACATCTGCAATGGGGCTTGAATCACTTGTGGCAGATGAAGTAAAAGCTCTTGGTTATAAAACGACTTCGGAAAATGGGAAGATTTATTTCCAGGGCGATGAATTGGCGATTGCAAAAACGAATCTATGGCTCCGAGTAGCGGACCGTGTTCGTATTGTTGCAGGTGAATTCGAAGCTACGACGTTCGATGATTTATTTGAACAGACAAAAGCGATTCCATGGGAACGTTTTTTGCCAGTTGACGCAGAGTTTCCAGTTGCGGGTAAATCAGTGAAATCTACTTTGTACAGCGTGCCTGATTGCCAGGCCATTGTAAAAAAAGCGATTGTTGAACGCTTGAAGATTGCTTATAAACGAATTGGTTTCTTTGATGAATCAGGTCCTTTATTCAAATTGGAAGTATCGATTTTAAAAGATAAAGTAACATTAACGATCGATTCAAGTGGAACGGGACTACATAAACGCGGATATCGACTTGCACAAGGGGATGCACCGTTGAAAGAGACACTTGCAGCAGCGCTTGTGAAAGTGTCACGTTGGAATCCAAATCGTCCTTTCGTTGACCCGTTTTGTGGTTCAGGTACAATCGCAATTGAAGCTGCGATGATCGGGCAAAACATTGCACCTGGATACAATCGTGAATTTTTAAGTGAAGAGTGGCCATGGATCAATAAAAATATTTGGGATCAAGTTCGTGAAGAAGCGGAAGACCTCGCAAAATACGACCAACCACTTGATATTTCAGGATTTGATTATGATCCCCGAATGATTAAAGTGGCACAAGAGAATGCGGCAGGAGCTGGATTCATGGATTTGATCAAGTTCCAAACATGTGACGTGCGGGACTTGACGTTAGAGGGCTTGAACGGAGTTATGGTGGGGAATCCGCCATACGGTGAACGTCTTGGTGAGGTAGAAGAGGCTGAAGAAATTACGCAGGAACTTGGCCGTATAATGAAAAACTATCCATCATGGTCTGTTTATATGTTGTCTTCATTGGAAAATTATGAAAAAATGTACGGACATAGAGCAACGAAGAAAAGGAAATTATTCAATGGTTTTATTCGTACTGATTTGTATCAGTTCTGGGGCCAACGTCAATAATTGATAGAATGCGGAAGAGGGAAACTCCTCTTCCTTTTGCATGTAATAAGGAAGGGGTAAACGATGAAGAGCAAGATGCCATTCCCGTTATCAAAAGATAAATCGTTCTATGAGTCACTGAACGACTGGATAGGGGATACGTTATACGATGAACTGACTGAAAAAGGATTTGAATGCCGTGATGAACAAATCTATATGGCGTTCCAAATTGAACAAGCACTGAAAGAAAAGAAAGTTCTTTTTGCGGAAGCGGGTGTAGGGACAGGTAAAACAATTGCTTATCTACTTCCTGCAATCGCTTATGCTCGCTATACTGGCAAACCGGCTCTCATTTCATGTGCGGATGAGACACTGATTGACCAGCTTGTAAAAGAAGACGGTGATATCCGGAAAATTAGTGAAGCGCTCGGTCTTGATATCGATGTTCGACTTGCTAAATCACGTGACCAATATTTATGCTTGAAACGATTGGAAGAGGCGGGTAATACGATTGACGAAGACTATGTTGATGTTGTGGCAGATGAACTACCTGAATTCGTTTACGGTTCCGGTTCATTGCAATCGATTTTTCCTTACGGAGAACGTTCGGATTATCCAAATTTAAGTGATGAAGAGTGGAAAACAGTGAACTTCCATCCCATCCAGCAATGTGCTGCGTGTGATGTTCGTAATCGATGTGGTCAGACAATTCACCGAAATCATTATCGCGAATCGGTCGAACTCGTTATTTGTTCTCACGATTTTTATATGGAGCATATTTGGACAAAAGAATCCCGTAAAAGACAGGGACAATTACCATTATTACCAGAACCGTCAATGATTGTCTTCGACGAAGGCCATCTTCTTGAGTATTCGGCTCAGCGTGCTTTGACGTATGAGGTACAAAATAGTACATTGCTAAATCTGCTTGAACGAATTATGGTCGATGGAATAAGAGAGTCGACACTTCAACTGATGGAGCGCCTAATTGATTCGCATGAAGCATTTTTTAAATTACTCGATGCGCTTGCGGATACAACGGAGAATGAACGGAAAGCGATTGAGAAAACACCTGAACTTCTGGCAATTGGAAAAGAGGTTGTGAAAATCTCGAATGCGCTTCTTGAAGAATTTGTTTTTGAAGGTGAACTCTATATCATTCCGGCATATGATTTGAGAATGGTCGAGGAATATCTGGATCAATACATTTACTCAATGGACCTCTTCACCTCTCAAAATGATGCAGTCGACTGGCTTGAAGGTCGCGAAGGCGAATCCACACTGGTTATCATGCCACGTCTAGTGACGGACATTTTAAGAGAGAAACTGTTTTCATCCAACACGCCAATCGTCTTTTCATCCGCTACATTATCAGTCGGTGAAACGTTTACTTATTTGGCAGATGGTCTTGGTATCCAAGATTACTTGTCATTCTCAGTGGAATCTCCATTTGATTATGATGAAGTGATGGAAGTATTTGCGACGGATGTAGAAGCCGGTGGCAAAGCGAAGCGAGCGCTTGAACTTTTAGAAGATGGAGAGCAAACACTGATTCTCTTCAAGTCAGAACGAGCGATGAACCATTTCAAAGAGCGCGTTCCTAGCGAGTGGCAAGACCGTATCGCTTTCGAAGGTGAACGAGAATTGTCTTCTATCGTGCGTGACTTCCAACAGAAGAAAGTACCTGTTTTATGCTCTTATCACTTATGGGAAGGGCTCGACATTCCCCAAGATGCATTGACACGCGTCATTATTTACGATTTGCCATTACCACCATCGGACCCGTTGTTCGACGCGAGACGTCAGCACGCTAAGGATCCTTTCCGTGAAGTAGACTTACCATTCATGCTACTAAGGCTACGCCAAGGTGCAGGACGACTCATACGGACGTCAGCCGATTCTGGAACAGTACATCTTTTACTAGAAGGTAAAGAACAGGAAATGAAAGCTGAAATTGAAAGTATTTTCCCTGTTAAAATGAAAATGACAGTTTAATTATAATTTGTAAGGCCCTCCTAGTAATATTGGGAGGCCTTTTTGTATTTCTGAGGGAAACGCTATTATTTAGGACTGTCCAGCTCGTGCTGTTTATACAAGAAATGTATAAATGTTGTGAAGGACAATAAATAAAAAACACTTATTAAGGGTCTGAATAGGTCCTATAAAAAAGATTCAGTCATGCACATATAATTTGGGGTTCTACATTAACTCACATGTGTTGATTAACCAAAAACAACCCGTAAATAACTTAATCAAACAGCAGGCGCTTCATGTACATTATATTTGGATCGCTTTGGATTGAACGGGCTCTATACGATTATCGAGATTTCTTGATGTTTAGGGATGTGACTTCATCGCATCCCTAAACATCTTTTTCGATAATCGTATGGTGCTTATTCATCCGTCGCTCTCCAAATGTATACGTACGCAAAGTGCTTAAACCGGAACGAAAGAATAGCGGAACTTTTTATTTGGATAATAGCCGCCAAAGATACAATTTTGGCGGCTGAAGTCTTCTCCATAGTCTTGTCTTTTTTAGTTAAGGAAGAGTCACTTTCTTATAGTACATCGCATGATAATACGCGTAATCTTTACTAAAAGTAAGCAAGGAACACCTAGTACAAAGTACTAGAGTGCCCGAAATTGTATCTTCGTGCACTTACAACCTTTATAAAGAGTCATCTACTCTTTTTTTCAAAAGTAGCTGTATTTTTCACTTAAACGTTGTAGCCGCACTCGCCCCTCGGTAAAGTTGTCATGACTATTTCGCTGAAAGCGGACCGGAAATGATCAAGTTAAAATGGCGTTTTTCAAGCCTTTCTTACCTGCTTTTTATGCAAGAAAATGGTTAATCAGCAGACGTGACATTAGCTAATTGTTTTATTTCAGCATAGTTTAATTACTGAAATAAAACTGATCTCCTACTAGGAGACTATATGAGTTGCCCGAATTATGTTAAAATAAAGACCAGTATAGTAAGTAAGGGGGAATGGATATGTCTACAGAAGAGAATTTCGTAGCTTTGCTAAAGAAAATGAGTGCATACTCAGAAGCCGTTTCAATCATGTATTGGGATATGCGTACGGGCGCACCGAAAAAAGGCATTCCGGCAAGATCGGAAGCAGTCGGTACATTATCGACAGAACTATTTAAATTGAGTGTCTCAGAGGAAATGGGTGGCTATCTCGAGGAACTAGGCAATAGGAAAGACACACTTAACCCGATTTTGTTGAAAACAGTTGAAGAAGTAAAAAAAGAATATGACTTAAGCAAAAAAATTCCGGCGGAGGAGTACCGTGAATTTGTCGTTCTGACTTCTCAATCGGAATCAGCATGGGAAGAAGCGAAAGAGAAAGCTGATTTTGACATGTTCCTTCCATATCTTGAGAAAATCGTGGCAACGACTAAAAAGTTCATTGGCTATTGGGGAGAAAAAGATGGAAATCCGTACAATACATTGCTCGATCAATATGAACCGGGGATGACAACAGACATCATCGATGAAGTTTTCGGCCAATTGAAAGAGACAATCGTGCCACTTGTGAAGAAAATTTCAGAATCAGGTAACCAACCCGATACGTCATTTTTATTCAAAAAATTTCCGAAAGAAAATCAGAAAGCATTCAGTCATGAGATATTGAAGCAACTTGGTTATGACTTCGATGCAGGTCGATTGGATGAAACCGTTCATCCATTTGCCACAGGCATCAATATAGGGGATGTCCGAATTACGACGAAGTACGATGAAAATGATTTCCGTTCCGCCGTTTTTGGAACAATTCATGAATGTGGACATGCACTTTACGAACAAAATATTGATTTAGAACTTGAAGGATTACCAGTTGCAGATGGTACTTCGATGGGGATTCATGAATCGCAGTCATTATTCTATGAACAGTTTGTCGGACATAATGAAAACTTTTGGACGTATAATTTTGATTTATTAAAGAGCCAATCACCTGAACAGTTTGAAGGCGTAGCGCTCGAAGATTTCCTTTGTGCAATCAATGTGTCAAAACCATCGCTTATTCGGATTGAAGCAGATGAACTGACGTACCCACTTCACATTATGATTCGTTATGAAATTGAAAAAGGGATTTTTAACGGCGATTATGAAGTGGTAGACCTTCCTGAAATTTGGAATGATAAATATGAGGAATACCTGGGTATCCGTCCAAAAAATAACGGTGAAGGTATTTTACAAGACGTTCACTGGGCTGGCGGATCCTTCGGTTATTTCCCGTCATATGCACTTGGCTATATGTACGCAGCTCAATTGAAAGTGGCAATGTTAAAAGACCTACCTAATTTTGATGAACTTTGTGGAAATGGTGATTTTGGCCCGATTCTTGACTGGTTAACTGAACATGTTCACAAATACGGCAAGATGAAACTGCCACTTGAAATTATTAAAGATACGACAGGTGAAGGATTGAACGCCAAATATTTAGCCGATTACTTATCTGAAAAATACACGAAGTTATATAACTTATAAAAAGTAAAAACAGTCCCGTGAACCCGAAATAATCCAGGGAGGGGACTGTTTTTAGTGAACTTTAATTTTCATCAATTGTTAATAGGACAGTCAACATTCCGCCGCCGTCGATCTTGACTGGCAATTTAAATGCCTGTTTGAAGCCATAAAATTTCGTTGTTCCCGTCATCACGGTAGGGGGGGAAATATCAAGGATGAGGCCGTCTTTTTCGAGTATTGTACATAAGTTTCCAGCAACCATATTGCCAAGCTCGCCTGTGAATGATTCAATCATTTCACCTTCGATTGACATGCCAAACATTGCTTGTCCAATCGTATTAATGGCGTCTAAAGATGCATCAATGATAAGCCTTCCTTTTATGCCTCCGACAAGTCCAATTAAGACGCTTATCTCTTTTTGTTCATACGGTTGAACTGTAATCGACGGAGCAAGGACATCCAATTTGACCGGAATAACAGTTGATAGTGAAGAGATTGTCCCATTTAAAATCATTTGTACATTCTTCGAAGTGCTCATTTTAGCTTCCGCCTTTCTGAAATATAACGATAGGTCGATTATATCATGACGAAAGGTAGAATAAACAAAAAACGACAAAATATGCACAGAAAAATTTGTTGATAATTCGAACGCCGATAAATGGTATGATAAAAAGAGCAATTGACGAAGGGATCGAAAGATAAATGCCAGAATTAGATAACTTATTACAACAAGCCGCGACATACGGCCTAGTTTTTCAAAAAAATGATGATGAAGACCGCTTTAAGAAAACGGCGTTATTCGCCAAAAAACTCATAGATAAAGAATATACGATTGGATTTTCCGGTCATTTTTCCGCCGGTAAATCGTCGATGATCAATGCGTTGACTGGCCAAGACTTACTGCCGTCAAGCCCGATTCCGACAAGTGCTAACATTGTGAAAGTGCGGAAAACTGAAACGGATTTTGCTATTATCCATCATACGGACGGTACCGCAGTGAAATACGGCGGGCACGGATTTCCGGCTGCCGTTAAGTCGTTTAGTAAGGATGGTGCGGCCGTTTCACTCGTTGAAATTGGTCATACGGAATCGAATTTACCAGAAGGAATTACCGTTATGGATACACCCGGTGTGGACTCAACGGATGATGCACATCGTCTTTCGACAGAATCCGCACTGCATCTCGCGGATCTCGTCTTCTACACGATGGATTACAATCATGTGCAATCGGAATTGAATTTCCGTTTCACGAAAGAATTGATGCGTTACAACGATAACGTTTATTTGATTGTCAACCAAATTGATAAACACCGTGACAGTGAGTTACCATTTGTGGAGTTCAAAAAATCGGTTGAGGATTCATTTAAAATGTGGGGTGTCGTACCGAAAGGGATTTTTTATACCTCATTGAAAGATTTAACGCACCCGCATAATGATTTTAGTGCCGTGAAAGCGATTGTTGATGGGTCGATGGAAAACTGGCAAGAACGATTCGTCGACAATGCTGAGATGACGTTAGTAAAACTGAAGGATGAGCATAGCCAATTCTTGTCTGATGAAATAGTGGAACGAAAAAACACATTCTCCGAGATTGTTTTAGAAGATGAATGGACAAAGCAAGTTGAGCTTCAAGAAGAGGCTTTAGAATCTAAAAAAATGCTGAAGCTTCTCTCGGGGGATGCATTTTCTTTAACATTTGAAAAAGAACGAAATGACCTATTGCAAGGGGCGGCAATTACACCATATGAAACACGTGAACTGCTGAAAAACTATTTGGAATCGCTGTCGTCTAGATTTAAAGTTGGTATTTTGTTCGGTGCGAAAAAGACGGCGGAAGAAAAGGCACGAAGGAAAGATGCACTTGCTGACAATATGGGCAAACTTGTTCATGCCCAAATTGAAGTCCATCTAAAGACGCTTATGAAAAAATCGTTGAAAGAAGCGGGGATTTTAACGGATGAGCAATCACTAGTGATTGACGAAATCAACTTAACGATCCCATTTTCTGATATAGAAAAAGAGTTTAATGTATCTGATACCATAACTGGCGACACCGTCCTCAACTATTCTGAACGCATGAGAACAACGATTCAAGCCACATTTAGACGAATGACCGAGGATTGGAAACACGCAATGTCCGAAATTGCATTAGTAGCGGGGAATGACAACGCTGGTATTCTTGAACAAAAAGTGTACCGATTGGATGAGAAGTTACATGCAATCCAACAGGTAAGTGAAGTGGAAGCTCAATTGGCAAATCTCGAACATGAAATTATAGGCTCGACTGCGGAAGTCAATGCACTTCTTCAACAGTGGAAAGTACAGAAAACGCTACAATTAGTCGAATACAACGAAGCGGAAGAAGTACTTATCCTAGAGAATACCTCTGACCACACGGCAGAAGTCGAGCAAGTTCAGCGAGAAGTAGCTACTTTGGATTCAGATTCAGTGGTTAAGCACGCTATTCGTATCGCGAATTCGGTTGAAGCGATTCCAGGTTTTATGGAAACAGCAGACTACCTTCGAAAAAAAGCTGACCGACTAGATGGGCAAGAATTCACTGTTGCACTATTCGGTGCGTTTAGTGCAGGGAAATCATCTTTTTCCAATGCATTAATTGGTGAAAATGTCTTACCGGTTTCTCCAAATCCAACTACTGCAGCCATCAATCGAATACGTCCGATTTCAGTGGGAAAAGAAGATAAAACGGCCGATATTTTATTGAAAACAACAGACCGGATGACAGAAGATGTTTTCCGCTCTTTTGAAGCACTTGGTGTTGGCGCAACATCGTTGACTGATGCTTTTCAAAAAGCAGATGATGCACTAAATACAGAATTGACGGATGAGAGTCTCCATATCCATAAAGCATTTATTGCCGCATTCAAGAGAGGGTATCCTCTTTATCATGAAGCACTTGGCACAATTATTAAGGTCGGGCAGGAAGAATTCGTTAAATTTGTTGCTGAAGAAGACCGAAGCTGTTTCGTCGAATCAATTGACTTCTACTATGATTGTGAATTGACTAGGAAAGGAATCACCCTCGTTGACACACCAGGGGCCGACTCCATTAATGCGCGTCATACCGATGTTGCATTTGAATATATCCGAAATGCGGATGCGATTCTTTTCATCACGTATTATAATCATGCATTTGCGAGGGCAGACAGGGAGTTCCTAGTCCAGCTTGGTCGAGTGAAGGATGCTTTCGAGCTTGATAAGATGTTTTTTGTTGTCAATGCAATTGACCTTGCATCTGACGCGGAAGAGGCGGAAGCAGTTAAAACGTTCGTAGGGGATGAACTACGGAAGTTTGGTATCCGTAATCCTAGAGTTCATGGCATTTCAAGTTTGCAGGCACTCGAGGCGAAAGTGGATAATCGGATGGATCCATTTATGGCGCCTTTTGAAGAAGAATTCCATCATTTCCTTGAACACGATCTAAAAGGACTTGCTGTTCAGGCACTCGAAGAAGAGGCGTTAAAAACGATTGAACGACTCTCGTCACTTATTAGCCGGACAGAAACGAATCGAACTCGTAAGGCAGAAAGATTGGACGAATTGAACAAACTTGAAGGAGAAGTGCGTCAACATTTCGCACATAAGTTTACACAAGTGCTAACAAAAGCGACTCATGATGAACTAAGCGAACTTGTCTATTACATTTTACAACGTGTATTTTTACGTTTTGGTGATTTCTTCAAAGAGGCATACAGTCCATCTGTTTTCGTTAACAATTCAGCAGACCGGGCATTGAATGGTGCACTCGCTGAAACCGTGCAGATGATTGGATTTGATTTGACACAAGAGCTTAAGGTGACAAATTTACGGATGCTAAACTTCATGAAAAAGCAGTTGACAAATCGGCAGCGTTTAGAAATTTCGGGGTTATATGAAAAAGATAACTCCATAGCACCTTCACCGTATGAACCACAAGATGCTGATATGTTGTCTTTCGGAGCTCCATACACTGATTCTAATAAATATAGAAGTGTCAACCGATTGTTCAAAAATCAGAAAGCATTCTTCGAAAAGGGAGAGCGCGATATCTTGAAAGCACGACTGGAAGAATTATTGAAGACAGATGCATCAATCTATCTTGGGCTTGAAAAAGAACTGCTTGAAAAGTGGGCAGACCGTTGGATTGACAGTGAAGCGGAAGGGCTTAGACAGCACTTGTTGAAAGAGAGTTTGAATCAGATTGCCTCTGAGCGAACACTTCTTCAAGGAACGGAACAACTAAGCGAATGGCGTACAGTATATGAGAAACTACAAACTGAGGAGTGGGTTTGATTGGCTACCGTTTTTGTTTCGATAAAAGATATTGATCATGCTAAATTCAAATGGGTAGATACACGTTTTTCATTGCAAGATGCGGATGAAGGCAAGCAGAAATACACAAAAAGCCATGTAACAGGGGCAGTTTACTGGGATCTCGAACATGATTTGTCCGACATGACGAAATCGGAAGGAAGACATCCGATGCCAGAGAAGGCGACTTTGACCGAGCTCTTCAGAACGAGTGGACTTTCAATTGACGACCAAATCATCGTTTATGATGACGGTGGAAGCCCTTTTGCAACTCGTGCTTGGTGGCTATTGCAATATGCTGGATTTAACAATTCATATATCGCACTTGAAGGATTCCAGGCAATGAAAGAAGCGGGTTTACCTTTAGATAATCGTCCACCGGAGCCACTGAGGACTTCAGTTACTCCTCAGTGGGATGAAACAATCTATGCCCCTAGAGAGCACGTTGAAGAAACAGTGGCTGGAAAAACAGCGAGTGTCCTGCTAGATGCCCGCTCAGCAGAGAGATACCGGGGGGAGAAGGAACCAATAGACCCGATCGCTGGACGGATTCCAGGAGCGCTAAACTTTGACTGGGAGCAATTAAAAAAAGGAGGCGCCTTCAATTTGGATGGTGCTGTAAGAGAGCAATTGCATACTGTGGTGGAACCGGCAGAAGAAGTAACGGTTTATTGTGGTAGCGGTGTAACAGCAGCCCCATTATATGCTTTACTCAAACACAATGGCTATGAGAAGGCCCGTCTGTATGTCGGAAGCTATAGCGACTGGATATCACAACAAGGTGTCAAAGTCGAAAAAGATTGACTTTCAGGAGGCTTATAAATGCATTATGCACTTCTTGGTGACATACATTCCTCTAAAGAGGATTTAGAAAAAGTACTCATGGATATTTCGGAGAAGTATCCGGAAGCAGTCCGTGTCGGGACGGGCGATCTGTTTGAATGCATAATTAGTAAAAAGAATATTACTGATCAGAAGTTTACGAAACTTAAAGACGTTATGATCATTCCAGAAGGGTTTACCGAGCTATTAACATTCTTGTCGGTTAGCGGCAATCAGGAAGACCGAATAATGATGATTACAGAAACAGACGATCCGCTTCGAGAAAAACTGGGCACTATGCCGGAAATGCTGGACATTGCGACGGCTAAAATAATCCATGGTCATCAGTGGAAATGGGGCGGTGAACCGTGGGCGCTTATTCAAGCGGACGTGGATGAATCTCCCGTGTTTTATGGGCATAGTCATACGTCCAAATTATCCCGAAATGGTGTGAATGAAGCAATTGAATTTGGAATTCCATATGATGTAAGTGGTGACAAGGTCCTCGTGAATGTAGGGGCAGTCGTCATTGATCGAGAATGGGCGCTGTATAATGTATCGGAGAATACGGTTACTTTTATGAAAGCCTAACAAAAAAGACTGAACAGATAACTGTTCAGTCTTTTTTGTGAATTGCTTCTCGTGCAAGTGCGTCTGCAGCACGGTTATCTACATCGGGAATCCATTTGATGAAAAAAAAGTCAAACGTGTCTGCAAACTCAAGTATTTTTTTCAAGTATTCTTTATATGCTTCATTTTTCACGAATTTCTTTTCCACGGCCATGACAACGATTTGGGAATCAGAACGAGCTGATACCATGCCAGTCGTCAGTTTGGATGTTTCTTCCAAGCCGCGTAACAGTGCTTGGAATTCGGCAGAATGATTATCCGTAGGTTCGATTTTTTCGGATAACTTTATTGCATGGCCCTCACCTTTTATGAAAATTCCAATACCACTTTTCCCGGGATTTCCTGCACTTGCGCCGTCTACGTACAACTCAATCATTTGATTTAGCACCTCGATTTAATTGGATTGTTGCACCAGTGTTCAAATAGTATTAGAATATATGAATCGTGTCTTTTGGGGGTAGTCATTATGAATAAAACAATCATTATGAATGAAATAGATGGAATTCTAGATGCCTATTGCGATGGCTGCTTCCTGAAAACACAGCTGTCAAAAGACAAAGGGAAGTCGGGATCACATAAGTTTTGTATTACCGTGTGTACGATCGGAGAGCAGCTTCGGTTTCTAGGCCAGGAAATGAATAAAAACACAAAATAATATCCCGCTGGAAATTGCATCAGCGGGATTTTGTGTTCGATCATTCATCTCCAAGTTTTAAGACATTCGCTGCCTGAGGACCGCGATTCCCTTCGATGATTTCGAAGGATACGGATTGTCCTTCATCAAGCGTTTTAAAGCCTTCAGATAGAATACCGGTAAAGTGGACAAACACATCTTCCCCGTCATCCGCTTCGATGAAACCATAGCCTTTATCATTACTGAACCATTTGACTTTTCCCTGGTACATGTATATTCCTCCTCGGCGATTCGATGTCCCATCCATTAGATACATGGATGCATCAACTATACATGAATCGACATTGTGCGTCAACGATATGCCTAAATATTCAGACGCATTTTCACATAAAAAATCTTTTTATAGGAGTGATTATATGATAAAAACGATTGAAAAATGCATGCAGATAGTCATTGGAATTTACAATAAGTTCGATGCAAGTCATGATTTCGCTCATATCCAACGCGTAATGAAAAATGCGGAAGAAATCTTGGTTCGGGAGCCTTCAGCGAATGAGGAAGTTGTCCGTCTTGCTGTTTTGTTGCATGATATCGAAGATGCTAAATATAAATCAGATGACAACCCATCCATCCTAGACATTTTACAGGAAATTGGTCTCGAAGATGAATTAACTAAGAAAGTAGTAGCGTGTATTGAAAGCGTGTCATTCAGTGGTGGTAATGCGAAGGACATCACGTCCATCGATGGAGCCATTGTGCGCGATGCAGACCGGCTTGATGCAATCGGTGCTATTGGGATTGCACGCACATTTGCGTTCGGCGGTGCAAGGGGAAGGAAGCTATACGATACAGACGAGATGGTTCGTGTTAATATGTCTGAAACAGAATACCGTAGCAAGGAAACGGCATCAGTTACACATTTCTATGAAAAGTTGTTGCTGTTAAAAGAGTTGATGGTGACAGAAGAAGGGAAGCGGCTCGCGGAGCAACGACATGACTATATGGAAGGTTTTTTGAAACAATTAGATCGTGAAATCGGTTCTTAATGATAATGAAAATGTAACCCCTTGTTCAATAAGAGACAAGGGGTTTTTGAATGATGTCAGTTGGCATGTTTTAGTAATTCTTTCTCAATGATTGCCTGGAGTTGATCAGTGCCGATTGCACCGCTAGAGAACGCTTTGCTTTTAATCCAAAATACGGTCCTCATCATTGTGCATCAGTCAATCGAAATTCGATGTATGGCCGATTGTCACCTAAAATTAAACGTTCTTATGCGAGGGACTATTCACACTCATATTCACGGTCATGATTACATGTGACTGAACACTTGAAAAACTATCCTCTAAGAATAAAAATACTGGGTGAACATCGCCGTGTAAACCACTACCATTTTTTGAAGTCGCATTGTACAAATCACTGTTTTTCAACCGGCTAATTTCGGAGCCTATACTATCCATATAATCAGGTTGACCCAAAGGATATAAATTGAACTTAGCGGAAACATATTGTTGAAATGGAGCGTATGATTCTTGATTAATACGGAATTTTTGTTCGGAAGGTTCATGGAATTCATGAACTACCGAAGGACATCCCGAGGAAAACGTACCATTGAATGCTATATGAGTTCCACTTTTTGAGGCGTGAATTATCATCGCTTTCACAGCGTCAAAGACAGCTTCCTGCTCGCCAATCATAGTTGAAGCTACGTCGTCTGTAGACATTGTCACATTTGAAGTGTTGACTCCTTGGAGTGCACCTTTTATGATTTCGATAAAGTTGTTAGTCATTGGATGGATGGAAAATTGGAGAGTGATCAAATTTTTTTCATTTCAACGTCCCCCTTATTGGTCAAATTGACATTTGTACCTGTTATTTTTTATTGTATCAAAGTGGTAAAATAGATACAATTATTCCCTTAGAAATACGAATTTGAATAAAATAAAACCACTTGACACCAAATTCATTGGTGGCAGGTGGTTTAGTCTTTCATCTGAATTTTTTCACGTTAGGATAGATTAAAATTCAAGCTGTTTTGCAATATAATCTTTCACTTCTGAAATAGGCATACGTGTTTGTTCCATTGAATCGCGGTGACGAACTGTCACTTGACGATCTTCTTCGGAATCAAAATCATACGTAATACAAAATGGTGTTCCAATTTCATCTTGACGACGGTAGCGTCTACCGATTGATTGTGCATCATCGTATTGAACGTTGAAATGTTTACGCAGTTCCGCATAGACTTCATCTGCGCCTTCCGCGAGTTTTTTCGATAATGGCAGAATCGCAGCTTTTACCGGTGCAAGCGCTGGGTGGAAACGAAGAACAGTACGTTTGTCGTCGCCTTCTAGCTCTTCTTCATCAAATGCATCGCATAGGAACGCAAGTGTCACACGGTCCGCACCAAGTGAAGGTTCGATACAATAAGGTACAAATTTCTCGTTTGTGATAGGGTCTAGGTAGTTGAAATCCTCACCGGAATGTTCCATATGACGTTTCAAATCGAAATCAGTACGGTTCGCAATGCCCCATAGTTCACCCCAACCAAACGGGAATTTGTACTCGATGTCAACAGTTCCTTTTGAGTAATGCGAAAGTTCGTCTTCATCGTGTTCACGTAAGCGCATATTGCCTTCTGTCAAACCAAGGTTCAATAACCATTGTTTTGAGAATTCACGCCAGAAAGCATACCATTCCATATCTTCGCCAGGCTTACAGAAGAATTCAAGTTCCATCTGTTCGAACTCACGCGTACGGAATGTGAAGTTTCCAGGTGTAATTTCATTCCGGAAGCTTTTTCCGATTTGTCCAATACCAAATGGCATTTTCTTTCTCATCGAACGCTGTACGTTTTTGAAGTTTACGAAGATACCTTGTGCAGTTTCAGGGCGAAGGAAAATTTCATTCGCTGATGAATCTGTAACACCTTGTGATGTTTTAAACATTAAGTTGAACTGACGAATATCTGTATAGTCCATAGCGCTACAAGTAGGGCAGACAACGTTATGTTCGTTGATAAGTTCTGCCATTTTATCGAAAGATAGACCATCGACAACCATTTCGATACCTTTTGCATCAAGTGCATCTTCAATTAGTTTGTCAGCACGATGACGTGTGTTACATTTTTTACAGTCAATCATCGGATCGTTGAAGTTTCCGATATGACCTGAAGCTTCCCATACTTTCGGGTTCATGAGGATAGCCGCGTCAAGACCGACGTTATACGGCGATTCTTGAATGAATTTCTGCCACCAAGCTTTTTTGATATTATTTTTTAATTCAATCCCAAGTGGGCCATAATCCCACGTATTTGCAAGACCTCCGTAAATATCAGAGCCTGGGAAAACAAAACCTCTTTGCTTTGCTAAGTTAACGACTTGTTCCATTGACATAATAAATCCCTCCAATTATTAATCAAATACGCCTTGGCGGATTTGCGTCCAGATTTTGAATTGAGCTTGCTCAAATAATTCCCCTCAAAATCTGTGACATCCGCCGGAGGCTTTAATTTTGTTCAGCGGGGGCTTATGCTGAAACAAATTAAAAAGCACCCATCCCTGGACATATGTCCAGGGACGAGTGCATGATTACCCGCGGTTCCACCCTAATTGGCTGACGAACAGCCCTCTTTAATAGTGCATTAGCTCCAGGTTGCCGTTTCATGTCGGTACGGGCTTTCACTATCCCCGCTCGCTTCAATTTGACATTACTCATAGACCTATCTTCGCCTATTCAATTCTAACTTAGTTTAGCATGGTTCCGATTTCTTCGCAATAGCTCGCGTCTTCGTATATAATAATCAAGGATAAACAATTGAACGCTTAGGGCGGTGACATATATGGAACTGAATAAGCGTCAGACGGAAATCTTTGAAATCGTTAAAGCAGATGGCCCAATTACTGGCGAACAGATCGCGGAGCGGCTTAAGCTAGCGAGGGCTACAATCCGTCCTGACTTAGCTATTTTAACAATGGCTGGCTTTTTGGATGCAAGACCTCGAGTAGGCTATTTTTATTCGGGAAAAAGACCTGCCCAATCAGTTGCTGACAGTATGACCGGCATGAGGGTGCGTGATTTTCAGTCAATTCCGGTCGTTGTGGAAGAAAATATTTCGGTTTATGATGCAATTTGTCAAATGTTCCTAGAAGATGTTGGGACATTATTCGTCGTCGATCAATCTTCATTTCTTACCGGAGTTCTTTCGAGGAAAGACTTACTAAGAACGAGTCTTGGGAACAATGAATTGGAGAAAATTCCGGTCCATGTCATTATGACGAGAATGCCAAATATTACGTATTGTGATAAGCAGGATACGCTCCTTCATGCGGCGAAGAAAATGATAGACCAGCAAATTGATTCGCTACCTGTTGTCGTTGACAATGGGGAAGGGCTTGAAGTTGTTGGTAGGGTAACCAAAACCAATATTACTGCAGCCTTCCTATCACTTGCGGATGATCACGAATTATGAGGGGGATACTATGAAGAAGCTAATTTTGTTCATCGTTTCTGACTCAGTCGGTGAAACGGCCGACCTTGTTGCAAAAGCAGCGGCAAGTCAATTCAGACAAGGGCTAGAAACCGTATTAATTAAAAGGTTTTCACATGTAGAGGATGAATCGCAACTTGATGAAATCGTCTATTTAGCGAAACAGCAAAATGCAATCATTATCTATACGCTTGTGAAAAGTGCAATGTGTCAAAAACTAAAGCAAGAATGTCGAATTAAAGAAATTCAGTGCATCGATCTCCTTGGGCCAATTATCGAACGGATAGGTATGGAACTTGGTGAAAAGCCATTAGAAGAACCTGGACTTGTGCGGCAACTTGATGAAGATTATTTCAAAAAAATTGAAGCAATTGAATTCGCCGTTAAATATGACGATGGTAGGGATCCGCGAGGTATTTTGAGAGCAGATATTGTTCTAGTAGGTGTTTCAAGAACGTCGAAAACACCCTTATCGCAGTACCTTGCACATAAACGTTTTAAAGTGGCGAATGTTCCACTAGTACCTGAAGTCGAGCCGCCGGAAGAACTATTTATGATTGACCCAGCTAAATGTTACGGACTTGTTATCTCTGCGGAAAAACTAAACTTCATCCGCAGAGAACGTCTCATCGCACTTGGTTTAAAAGATGATGCGAATTATGCGCGAGTTGAGCGGATTGAAGCTGAAATTACGCATTTTAATAATGTCGTCTCGAAAATCGGTTGCAATGTTATCGATGTAACAAACCGGGCTGTAGAGGAAACTGCAAATGTTATACTAAGTGAGCTTACGAATCGTCATTCGTAAGCAAGAAGTGGGAGTTACTGTTAATCCTGAGGTGGAAGGGTATTCATAATCAGGACACAGTGATGTAGAAGGACCGACCGCTAATACGGGTTGGTTCTTCTTTTGCGGATGAAGAATTTTTTTTTGAAATATGAGGTTCATATAGAGATAAAGCTTTACTATTAGTGTAGTATGAAAGATTCCGAGCATAATCGAAAATATTTTGTCGAAAATGAAGGGTTTTTGAATACTATCTCGAATTTAATCTTGATAGAGTGGTTGGTGATAGGATGACGAGAATACCAGAAGAGACTATAGAAGCCGTCCGATCAAAGACTGATATTGTAGATTTAATTGGAGAATATGTGCAACTTACAAAAAGAGGAAAGAACTGGTTCGGGCTTTGCCCGTTTCACGATGAAAGTTCACCTTCTTTCTCAGTTACAGAAGATAAACAACTCTTCCATTGTTTCGGATGTGGCGCTAGTGGAAATGCGATTACCTTCATTATGGATATTGAAAATAGCCCTTTCACCGAAGCCGTTGTAAAGCTCGCTGAACGAACTGGTATTGAAATCGATGCTACAGTGGGTGAAGGATCCGGAGCAAAGCAGCATAATGAATTTAAATCTATGATTGAAGCGCATGCTCTTGCTGCAAACTTTTATAGTCATCTACTCCTAAACACTGTAGAAGGTGAAGAAGCACTAGAATATCTTGAAAAAAGAGGGTTTACGAGAGAGAGTATCGAAAAATATGGAATCGGGTGGTCGCTAAATGATAATGAAGCGCTGTCGGGTCTACTAAAGCGTAAGAGTTTCGATATGAGGGATATGGAACGTGCTGGGCTTTGCATCATGAAAGACGATGGGACTGGCTATTTTGACAGATTTCGAGCACGTATCATGTTCCCGCTTCATGACGACAATGGTAACGTTGTAGCATTTTCTGGACGTATACTTACCGGTTCAAAACAGGAAGCCAAATACCTAAATAGTCCCGAAACCCCAATATTCGAAAAGAGTCATATTCTGTACAATTTTCACAATGCACGTCTTAACGTCCGGAAAACGGGTAAAGTAATACTGTTTGAAGGATTTATGGACACGATATCGGCTGATCGTGCTGGTGTGACGAATAGTGTTGCCGTAATGGGCACATCTTTATCAGATACACATCTGCTGAAATTAAAAAGAATTGCTAAAGATCTTATCATTTGCTGTGACGGAGATGATGCTGGATGGGAAGCGGCAAAACGATTCGCAGACATGGCCACCCAAAAAGGGTTGGATGTTAAAATCGCGTTGTTGCCTGGAAAGATGGACCCCGACGACTACATCACAGAGCATGGCGGTGATGCATTTCGCGAAAAGGTCATCGGTAATCCCCATTCATTCATGTCATTCATAATGGCATATGCAAAGCGATCAAAGAACCTATCTTATGAAAACGATGTGTTGCAATATATCCATGAAGTATTGGAAGAATTAGCGAAGCGTTCATCGCCAGTAGAGCGGGATCTTTATTTCCGGCAGCTTTCAACCGTGACTGGTGTATCAATCGAAGCCATTAATCAGCAGTTTATAAAAATGGCGGGACATCAAGCGAAGAAAGCAAAAACAGAACCAAAGCATGGGGAAACTATGCGTCCTCAACCTACTGTTCCAATCAGAAAGAAGACCGGTACTGAGCGTGCAGAGCGATTGTTGCTCTTTCACCTGTTAAGTGATGGGGAATTGTTTGATCGAATACGATTGGACAAGCAAAACCTGTTCGTTCGAGAAGATTATGTTGCTATCTTCATTCGGCTCGCTGGGTTTTATGAACAACACGGAATACCTGATTTCCACAGGTTTGCGGAATCGTTGGAAGACCGAGAACTTAGAAAAATTGTATTAGAATCTGCAATGGTGGAAAGAGATCCTGAACACGCTGCGGAAGAAATAGCTGATTGTATCAGTCACCTTGAAAAATATAAAATTAGTTTGACAATCCATGCAAAGATCCATGAATCGAAAGAAGCAGAAAAAATAAATGATCATACCCGGGCGCTGGAGCTGGCCAGGGAAATTATACAGCTCCGGAAATCATTGACGACATTGTAGTCGTTTTCCGGTGTACTTAGGAGGAACGGGTAAGATGAGCAAAAAAGAGCAAACAGAAGATATGGAAATTGAAATGACTGTTGAAGAAGTGAAGGCAAACCTGTTGGAGGCCGGAAAGAAAACAGGTGAACTTACGCTCGATGAGGTAACTGAGAAGTTATCTGTGTTTGAAATGGAACCTGAACAGTTCGAAGAATTCCTTGATTTGATTGAAGTACAAGGAATTGAAATGGACCGCAAAGCCGATGAAGAAGCCGGCGATGAGGGGAAAGTAGTGGCAGAAGAAAAGTTCGATTTGAATGACCTCAGTGTCCCACCAGGTGTTAAAATCAACGATCCTGTAAGAATGTACTTGAAAGAAATTGGGCGTGTTGATTTACTGACAGGTGCGGAGGAAGTTGAACTTGCAATTCGCATCCTGGATGGCGATGAAGAGGCGAAAAAGAGGCTTGCAGAAGCCAACTTGCGTCTAGTCGTAAGTATTGCAAAGCGGTATGTCGGACGTGGCATGCTGTTCCTTGATTTAATTCAAGAAGGAAACATGGGGCTCATTAAAGCAGTCGAGAAATTCGACCATACGAAAGGCTTCAAGTTCAGTACGTACGCAACGTGGTGGATACGTCAGGCAATCACCCGTGCAATCGCGGACCAAGCCCGTACAATCCGGATTCCAGTTCATATGGTTGAAACCATCAATAAGTTGATTCGTGTTCAGCGTCAATTACTACAGGATCTTGGTCGTGAACCATCTCCAGAGGAAATTGGAGAAGAAATGGATTTAACTGCTGAAAAAGTACGTGAAATCCTAAAAATTGCACAAGAACCTGTATCACTTGAAACGCCAATTGGGGAAGAAGATGATTCTCACCTCGGTGACTTCATAGAAGACTCAGAGGCTCAGTCACCGTCTGATCATGCAGCATATGAGTTATTGAAAGAACAACTGGAAGACGTACTCGATACGTTGACAGACAGGGAAGAAAACGTGCTTCGTCTGCGTTTTGGTCTTGATGATGGTCGTACAAGAACACTTGAAGAAGTCGGTAAAGTGTTTGGCGTAACCCGTGAACGAATTCGTCAAATCGAGGCAAAAGCATTACGCAAACTGCGTCACCCATCTAGAAGTAAACGACTAAAAGACTTTCTTGAATAAAAAAGGGCATCGGCATAATTTGTGCCGATGCTTTTTTCACTGTTAAGCAACAGGGCAGCTGATTGGCGCTCTCCGATTTACCTACACTTTTCAAGGAGCGATTTATACTATGAATCCACAGCGAAAACGAATGATTATTTCGGAAATAAAATATTGGAAGCAGAATAAGTTGTTGCCGGAACATTACTGTGATTTTCTAATTACTCTCTATGCTCAAGGGCAGGATGAGAAGGAAGTGAAAGCCACCGAAGCCATTCTTGTCAAGGAAAAAAAGAAATTGGAACGGAAAATTGTTTTGATGACCATACTAGCGATAATCGTTAGTGGAGGCATGTTCGTATTTACCCAATACCCAGGGTGGACACTTACCTTGACGGCTGTTGTTTTGTTCTCGTTTCTCCTGTTGACGATGCGTAAATCAATGATTCAAATGGGAATAGCACCTATTTTATACATACTGGCATCCTTAATGTTGTTATTAATGTCACTGAAGCTATGGGTTGTCTTTTTCGATGGGCATACGATGTTACTAATCGGATTACTTATGTTGAACTGTGCGCTCTGGCTATTTGCAGGACGTATGCTAAAATTACAGTATTTCACAATCTCTGGTGCAGCTGGGCTACTATTAATCATCGTATTTTTACTTGTTTCGTTCTGAATTCTCCTATTCTTTCAGTAATAGTTGTGAAAACGGTAGACAATTCGTTATAATTGAAATTGTAAGCGTTCACAACAAAGGGGATGAAGATGTTGAATTTCGATTTGACAGAAGAACAACAGATGATTAAAAAAATGATTCGGGAATTCGCAGATGAAGTTGTTGCACCAGGTGCAATCGACCGCGACCGGACAAAAGAATTTCCAGTACAGGTGTTTAAACAGCTCTCCGAAATGGGAATGATGGGTTTACCGTTTTCTGAGGAATATGGGGGCGGAGGAGCCGACACAGTAAGTTTCGCAATTGTTACGGAAGAACTGAGCCGGGCATGTGCATCAACAGGAATTACATATTCGGCGCATATTTCTTTGGGAGGGGCACCGCTCAACCTATTTGGCACTGAAGAACAGAAACAGAGGTATTTGACGCCAATTTGTACAGGGGAATCATTAGGCGCATTTGGATTGACAGAATCGAATGCGGGCTCGGATGCGGGGGGGACGCAAACGACAGCAAAAGAAGACGGGGACGATTATGTCATCACCGGTTCTAAAGTGTTTATCACGAATGCGAGCTATGCCAAGCACCTTGCAATTACTGCTATCACTGGGAATGAAGACGGAAAGAAAGAAATTAGTGCAATAATCGTTCCGACTGATGCAGAAGGCTTCACGGTTATTGATAACTATGAAAAAATGGGGCTAAATGCTTCTAATACGACAGAACTTGTGCTTGACAACGTCCGAGTACCAAAAGAGAACCTGTTAGGGACTCAAGGTAACGGTTTCCGACAATTCCTCGTAACGTTAGACGGTGGACGTATTGGGATCGGTGCTATGGCAGTAGGAATCGCTCAGGCGGCATTTGACCGGGCACTCCGCTACTCTAAAGAACGTAAGCAATTCGGCAAAACTCTTTCTGAATTCCAAATAACACAATTTAAGCTGGCAGATATGGCGATGAAAATTGAGCTTGCACGCAATATGGTCCATAAAGCAGCATGGCTGAAAGATCAAGGGCGTCCATTCTCGAAAGAAGCTTCCATGTGTAAACTATATGCATCGGAAATTGCTATGGAAGTAGCGAGTGAAGCAATCCAGATTCATGGCGGTTATGGCTATATGAAAGAATATGAAGTCGAACGCTATATGAGGGATGCCAAGCTTCTTGAAATTGGAGAAGGAACTTCGGAAGTCCAAAGAATGGTCATTGCCAGACTAATTGGCTGTTAACAATAAAAGCGTCTTGCACCCGCTTAGACCCGCGCATTTGGTGCCTGTTGCTAGATAATAATAAAATATTTGTCGAAATTGTCACAAACACCGAAAAGATCATCGTTAACCCTTTCAGTTTTCTATTGAATACAGTACAATAATAGTTGTGTACTGTATTCATTACAGAATAGATCCTGATAAAGGAGGGTAATTCAATGGGAAAAAATCCAATAATTCCTTATATTCTTATTTTTGCGCTTGGAATCGGTCTTATTTTCTTCATGTCCCTTTATGGACTTGAACAGAAAAGTGAAATCGCTGAACAAGGCGAAGAGGGGGTAACTGAAGAAGCTCCAAGTTCTGCGGAATTTGATGCTGAAGCAGTTGCTCAAGGGAAATGTATCGGCTGTCACGGTGGAGACCTTACAGGCGGAATGGGACCAGGACTGGTTGGAACTAAACTGTCTAAGGATGAAATTAAAAACATCATAAAAGACGGTACTGATGGCGGAATGCCAGCAGGACTCGTTTCGGATGATGCCGAGCTTGACGCTATGGCAGATTATATTTTATCACTTAAATAATCCTTAATTAGGAAGAGCTGTCAGTTAGCAGAGCATTTCTGTAAACTGATGGCTTTTTCTGTTTTTTATGTTGAACAATTGAATACTTACATAAACAAAGCGAAGGTTACTCTTAGCCCCGCTGCGAATTCAATAGGATTCTTAATTTTAACAAATAGGATAAAGTGCAAAATACGACAAAATCCAATACAATAAAAGTATTGAAAGGCGGCGATCAATTGAATTCCGAACGATTATCTAACAGATTGAAGGCGGTTGCTTCTTTCGTTGACGAGGGTGCAGTCGTTGCAGATATCGGCAGCGACCATGCTTATTTGCCATGTTTCCTCATTCATACAAAGAAAGTGAAGAGGGCAGTCGCAGGTGAAGTAGCCAAAGGGCCATTTGAGTCTGCGGTTAAAAATGTGAGACGTGAAGGTTTTTCCGATGCGATTACCGTGCGATTGGCAGATGGTTTATTCGCTATTGAAGAAAATGATGCTGTCGATACGGTGACAATCGCGGGGATGGGTGGACCGCTCATCGCTACAATTTTGGAGAGCGGAAAAGACCGTCTTTCTCAAGTGAAGCGAATCATCGCACAACCGAATATATATTCTAGAGCAATCCGAGAATGGGCCGTTTCTAACGGTTGGAAAATAATAAAAGAACACATTTTGAAAGAAGACGGCAAAATATATGAAATTATCGTGATGGAAAAAGGGCAAGCGGTCTATGAGGAACTAGAATTAATGGCAGGACCTTTGTTATTGACTTCAAAAACCGACGTATTCATTGAAAAGTGGGAAAGTGAATTGTCGGAATGGAATCGCGTACTTGATTCCCTCGAAAAAACAATTGAAACAGAGGCAATAAAAACGAAAAAAGTACAGTTGGCACGTCATATTGCGTTAGTTAGGAAGGTGTTGACAACGTGAAAAAAGTGAATGGTCATGAAATTATTGCGCTTTTTGAAAAGTGGTCCCCAAAACGATTTGCAATGGATGGAGATCCAGTCGGTCTTCATATCGGGCAATTGAATCGAACTGTAGAAAATGTGCTTGTTACATTGGATGTCAATGAAGAAGTGATTGATGAGGCGATTCGAAAAGGTGCCAACCTTATTATCGCGCACCATCCACCAATCTTCAGGCCGTTGAAAAGCCTATTAACAGACACGCCGCAAGGTAGCATGATCGAAAAGTGCATTAAAAATGATATAGCTGTCTATGCGGCACATACAAATCTTGACGTTGCACCGGGCGGAGTGAATGATATGCTCGCTGAAAAACTTGGTTTGGTTGACACTAAAATAGTTGAGTCGACGCATTCTGAGTCACTTTATAAACTGGTTGTCTTCAGCCCCGCAACACATGCTGATGACATTAGACAAACGCTGGAAAAAGCGGGTGCTGGTGCAATTGGCGATTATGTCGGATGCAGTTTTAGCGCATCAGGTATTGGGCGTTTCACACCTGTCGAGGGGGCTGAGCCGTTTATTGGTGAAATGGGTAAAAGTGAGGCAGTTGAAGAGGAAAGAATCGAAGTGGTTGTCCCTGGACCTATTCGCAGTAAGGTACTAAAAGCGATGTTAGAAGTCCATCCATACGAAGAACCTGCGTATGATTTAGTCGTTCTTGATCAACAGTCAACTGACTATGGTCTTGGTCGTGTTGGGAAACTTTTGGAAAAGACAACGCTTGGACAATTTGCGGAACTTGTAAAAAAAGCTTTTGATGTCCCGGCACTTCGATTTGTGGGTGATCCAAACAAGCAGATTCGAAAAGTTGCTGTCTTGGGCGGAGATGGGAATAAATATATAGGAGCTGCTAAACGAAGCGGAGCGGATGTTCTGGTAACCGGGGATTTGTATTACCATGTTGCACATGACGCAGAAGCGATGGGTATTGCTGTCATCGACCCGGGGCACAATATTGAGAAAGTAATGATTCAAGGTGTTGCGGACTATATGCAGGCAGCTTGCGCGCAGGCTAGCTATAATGTCTTGTTTATCGAATCGGAAATTGTCACAGAACCGTTTACTTTCATTTGATAATGTTTGACGAAAAAAACCAGCCTCTGTAAAAGAGGCTGGTTCATTTTAAAGATGAAAATATGTTTTTCAACACGGAATAGTGTCTAGCTCTAAGCGCCAGAAGCTTATCTTAAGTTGTTGTGTACGGTTCAATTCGTATCACAGGTGTAGGGTTTTTAATTTTAGGTAGAATTTTTTCTACTAGGAATTTCCGTTCTGGAAGATGTGTAGAAGTATCTTCAGGATCGAACTTCTCAAGGAAAGCAATTACTTCACGAACAATCAAAGTTGGTGTCGAAGCACCCGCAGTGACAGAGACAGTTTCAACACCTTCCAACCACTTCACATCGAGTTCCGAAAGATCCGAGATTCGGTATGATGGAGTGTTGGCAATTTCGACAGAGACTTGTGTCAGGCGATTCGAGTTGTTGCTCTTCGGATCTCCTACGACGATAAGAAGGTCTGATTCCCCGGCATGCTGTGCGACGGCCTCCTGCCTTACTTGAGTAGCAAGACAAATTTCCTTATGAACTTCGATATGTGGATATTTCAGTTTAAGTGCGTCCATAATGTGAACAACATCCCATTGGCTCATTGTTGTTTGGTTTGTGACAAGCAATTTAGGGTTCTGTACAGTAAGATTTTCGACATCCTTAATCGTTTCTATCAAATGGACCGCGTGAGGTGCCACACCGATTGCTCCTTCTGGTTCTGGATGATATTTTTTTCCGATGTAAATGATGTCGTAGCCTTCTGCAGTTTTTTCCCCAATCAAGTCATGGGTGACAGTTACATCAGGACAAGTTGCATCAATCGATACAAGGCCTTTTCTTTTCGCAAGCTCCCGCACTTCAGGAGAAACACCATGTGCTGTGAAAATCACTGTACCCGTCTCAACTTTTTCAAGAATTTCTAGACGATTTTCACCATCAATCGTGATGATGCCATCTTCTTCAAACGCATCTGTAACATGTTTGTTATGGACAATCATTCCCAATATATAAATGGGTCTCGGCAATGTTTTGTCGAGTGCCGCATTTCTTGCGATGATCATTGCATCGACAACCCCATAGCAATAACCTCTAGGGGTAATCTTTAATACTTTCATGTCGTTTCACTCCTCTAATAGGATCTACCATCCATTATAACGGAGTTGGACGGCGGATTCAAAATTATCGGATGGGCGGCTGAAAAATACGGGGGGCTGACAGTCCGGAAGTGACATTAGCAACTGACCGTGCGGCAACTGCTCCACTTGTAGGTAAACTAGCGGCACCGGCTACCGGAAGTGATTGAAAGCCTTTGTACAATCTCCACATTGCGGGCAAGTTTTGAACCATTGGCGCGAATTGTTGGACCACAGGAGCGAATTGCTGGGCTGTGTTTAAGAATTGGTTTGCCGTTTGCATATACGATTCCATTTTTGATGGAATTGGTTGCTCTCCTGGACCACCCATAGGGCCACCACCTAATGGATTGTTCTGCGGGCCATTCATTTGAGCACCTAATGGATTGTTCTGTGGACCCCCCATAGGGCCACCAAATGGATCGTTCTGTGGACCATTCATGAATGGTTGTATAGGTGCCTGCAATTGCCCCATTTGAGGAGGTGGTCCGAAGTTCATTTGTCCCATTGGAGCCGGTGGCGGTTGTTGTCGCGCGAATGGATAAAAGGATTCATATCTCATAATTATCTCCTTTCAATAAATCAGAATGGACTTTCACATAGTATACTATGCGAAAATCGCATACGGCGGAACGAAATCGTGTTATAATAGGTGTACATTAGGAGGGTTACGAATGTCTAAATTTACAGACTATCAATTTAAACCGTTTTTACGGGAAGCAATCGGGAGGCTCGGCTTTGAAAATCCGACACCGATCCAAAAGGAAATCATACCGCTTATTCTGAAGGGTACAAATGCAATCGGACAAGCACATACAGGAACGGGGAAATCCCACAGTTTCCTTATACCGATATTACAACGGACAGATGCAACTGTCGATGAACTGCAAGCAGTTATCACGGCCCCGACAAGAGAGTTGGCGACGCAACTGTACAATGAACTTGCGAAGATGACAGAAGGAACGGAGTTGCGCAGTTCGCTGCTCATAGGTGGTACGGACAAGCAGCGGTCTATCGGGAAATTAAAATCGAATCCGCATATTATCGTTGGAACGCCAGGACGAATTAATGATATGTCCGAAAATGGGGCACTTGTAATTCATACAGCAAAAATCTTGGTTATAGATGAAGCGGACCTTGCATTCGACATGGGCTTTATTGAAGATATCGATAAGTTCGCAGCAAAAATGCCTGCTAAACTTGAAATGTACGTATTTTCTGCAACGATTCCGGAAAAGCTAAAACCGTTCCTAACTAAATACATGGAATCACCTGTTCATGTGAAAATTGGTGAACGCAAACCATTGACGGAAGGGATGCACTACTCCCTAGTACCTGTTCGCAGTATGAGTAAAAAGAAAAAGTTACTGCAAGTAATGGAAGGGATCAATCCTTATTTGGCAATCATCTTTATGAATACAAGACAAAACGCTGAAGGACTCGCAACTTACCTTGCAGAAAGCGGCATTAAAGTCGGAAGAATTCACGGCGATTTAACACCGCGTGAACGGACACGAATGATGAAGCAAATCCGGGATCTAGAATTCCAATATATAGTAGCGACAGACCTTGCGGCACGCGGAATTGATATTCCTGGTGTCAGTCACGTTATTAACTTCGAACTTCCTGATGACCTTGAATTTTTCATTCACCGCGTGGGACGTACTGCACGTGCTGGGCTTAAGGGAACGGCAATTACACTGTATGAACCTTCTGAAGACGATAAAGTAGTCAGAATTGAAAAGATGGGTATTCCATTTGTTCATGAAGAAGTAAAAAATGGTGAGTGGGTTGAAGTAAAAGAGCGTCATTCAAGACGAAATCGAGTAAAAGAAGTAGATGATATTGACCGTAAAGCAATCTCATTCGTACCAAAGCCGTCGAAAGTGAAACCAGGCTATAAAAAGAAAATGGCTCAGCAAGTAGAGAGCTTCAAAAAGAGAGAAAGGAGACTGAAACGTAAAAAATGACAAATGATAAGCCACTATTGCTTGGCTCCCATGTTTCGATGAGCGGAAGCAAAATGTTGTTAGGCTCAAGCGTGGAAGCTGCAAGTTACGGAGCAACTACATTCATGATTTATACCGGTGCACCCCAGAACACACGGAGGAAGCCGATTGAGGAACTGAATATTGCAGCGGGCCATCTTAGTATGGAGGAAAATGGTCAGTCAAATATCGTCGTCCATGCTCCGTATATTATCAATATTGCTAATACGTTAAAGCCCGAGACATTCAGACTTGGTGTCGACTTCCTTCAAAGTGAAATCGAGCGCACAGCTGCACTTGGCGTTGACCAGATTGTTCTTCATCCAGGCGCGCATGTTGGTGCTGGTGTTGACCTAGGGATCGCGAAAATTATCGAAGGACTAAATGAAGTGCTTTCCCAGGACTATCCCGTCCGCATAGCTCTCGAAACGATGGCGGGGAAAGGGACTGAATGCGGTCGTAACTTTGATGAAATTGCCGCGATTATCGATGGAGTCACACATAACGAGCGTTTATCGGTTTGTTTTGATACTTGTCACGTTCATGATGCGGGCTATGATATCGTTGGTGATTTTGAAGGAGTGCTAAACGAGTTCGATAAAATTGTGGGCATGGACAGAATATCTGTTATTCATGTTAATGATAGTAAGAACGAGCGCGGTGCAATGAAGGACCGACATGAAAATATAGGTTTCGGCCATATCGGCTTTGAACCACTTTCTTATATTGTCCATCATGAAGGATTCCAATCGATTCCTAAAATTCTTGAAACACCATTTGTGGGTCTGGATCCAAAGAAAAAATCGGCACCTTATAAATTTGAGATAGAAATGTTTAAGGCGAAATCGTTTCAACCAGATAAGATTGATCTGCTAAGAATTTAAATAGAAAACCCGCCTGCAAAGTATATATACGCAGGCGGGTTTTCTTCTTTTAAATAAATTTATCACTTGGTGGAGTCTAAATACTTCTTGAATAGGATTTCAGTCTTTCTATCACCAATAGCTCCACGGATTTTATTGATAAACGTTTCAGGAACACCGGTGAAAAGCCAATGGAAAGAAATTTCATCAAGCAATGGTCGAAGTGCCCTTATTTCTGTCTTAGAAAAATCAATTCCATATTGCTTTGCAATGATTTTCACTTCATCATCACTTCTCATTTTGACTTCATTCAGTAGTTGAGCATAATCCACTAATAATCCCTTCTTTCTTAAATGGTTGTATCCGGTCGTGTCATGGTTTATAATTTGACGAGTGAATCGGAATGATTCCTGTTTCAAAGAAAGGATAGTAAAATGACAAATAATCTTATTCAATTGGACGATGTCAGTTTCAATTATGAACAGTCAATCGCCCTTGATCATATTTCTCTTGAGGTAGGAGAGGGTGAATTTTGGGCGTTGATAGGGCCAAATGGTTCTGGTAAATCAACACTCATCAATATTATTCTCGGTCTCTTACAACCAACGAGTGGAACAGTAAAGCTTTTCGGTTCGGAAATAGAATCATTTAAGCACCGGGAACGGATTGGCTATGTTTCACAGAAATCCAATTCTTTTAACTCTGGTTTCCCAGCAACCGTTCTTGAAGTTGTGCGGAGCGGATTAACTCGGAAAGTAGGAATGTTCAAAAGCTTTTCAAAAAAAGATGAGCAGCGAACATTAGAAGCGCTTAGCATAGTCGGTATGGACACTTTCGCACAACGGAATATGGGCGAGCTCTCCGGTGGCCAGCAGCAGCGTGTGTTCATTGCAAGAGCGCTTGCAGGAAAACCAGATCTTCTTATTATGGATGAACCGACAGTTGGTATTGATCAGCAAAATGTCGCGTCGTTTTATTCTATGCTCAATACATTAAATCGTGAGCACGGAATTGCGATTTTACTTGTGACACATGAAATTGACCTTGTTACTGATCTCGCAACCCATGTGGCTTGTTTGAACCGAACAATTCATTTTCACGGTAAACAATCCGATTATAAAAAGATGGAAGATGATGACGTTTCTAGATGGTATGGACACCCAGTTCGCCGCGTCCATCAGCACACGGATGAGGTGGAACGATGATTAATGATATTTTATCGTATGAGTTTTTGCAAAATGCATTTCTTTCCGGTTTAATCATCGGTGTCATCGCTCCTTTACTTGGCTTGTTTATCGTCGTCAGACGTCTTTCCCTGATTGCGGATGCGCTCAGTCATGTTGCACTTGCGGGAATCGCTGGAAGCCTTTATTTAAGCCAGCAAGTGCTCTTCTTTGCTGCGCTGAACCCAGTTTACCTTGGGATCGCATCTGCAGTAGGTGGGTCACTACTGATTGAGAAGTTGCGGGAGGCATACCGTCATTATGAAGAACTTGCAATTCCGGTTATTTTGTCGGCAGGTATTGGCCTTGGCGCTATTTTCATCTCATTATCGAAAGGCTATGGCTCTGATTTGATTGGCTATTTATTCGGTTCAGTGTCAGCGGTTAGCAGGCAGGATCTTTTCGTTGTTATCATCATTGCAATCATTGTCATCACTTATATCCGATTTCTTTATAAAGAACTATTTGCCTTATCATTCGATGGGGAGTATGCCAAGGTTTCTGGTATTAATTCACGCTATATCCAGATGGTGTTCATGATCATTGTAGCGCTTGTTATTGGGGCTTCTATGCGGATTGTCGGTATTTTACTTGTATCATCACTTATGACGATTCCGGTAGCGGCAGCTATCCAACTTGCGAAAAGTTTTAAGAGCGCGATGATCTACTCCATTATTTTCGGTGAGTTAGCGGTTATCATTGGTCTTGTTTCTGCCTATTATCTTGATATTGCTCCGGGGGGAACGATTGTCGTCACATCGATAGTTATTTTGTTAGTGGTACTCGCTTTGAAGAAAATACAAGGCGGACGTAATGCCCGTACAGTGAAGGGGGAGTTGGTATGACACTCGATGAGGCATGGCGGATTCTTCAGGAAAATCAATTTAAACGGACGAAAAATAGAGATACAATTTTACAGTTCTTTTCGCATAAAGACCGCTATTTAACGGCTCTTGAAGTGAAGAATTTCATGGCGAAGGATAACCCTGGAATAAGTTTCGATACAATTTATCGAAACTTGACGACGTTTTCTGAACTCGGTATTCTGGAAGAAACCGATTTGAATGGGGAACGAAATTTCCGTATGCAATGTGATCCAGGCATCCACCATCATCATTTCATCTGTACTGCATGTGGTAAGACGCGCAGCATCCCGCATTGCCCTATGGAAATGATTACTGTTAATTTACCCGACTATGAAGTGGAAGGACATAAATTCGAAATCTACGGAAAATGTCCGCTATGTGTGGAACAATGAAAAGCGGAAGGCGCCTTCCAGATGCGACAGGCATAAGTCGATCCAGCGACGTGGCGATCTTTGCCACATAGCTGGATTGCTTATGACCAGAGCGGCTGGCGCCTGAAGCTAGACACAATGAAAAGCGGAAGGCGCCTAAAAGGAACGCAGCATAAGTGCGCCACTTAAGAGGAAGCGGTCTTAAAACCGTGACGTCCTGTCGCGACAAGGAGGGATGAAGTTCAATCCCTCCCCACACTACGTACCCAGCAGCCTTGCAGGTACGTAGTGGCGTCTCTACAAGGCTTGAAGCGACTCGAGGGTCTAGGGCGCTGAAGCTAAACATAATTCTAAGTCGAAAAAACGGTGTGAAACTCTATCATGAGAGTTTCACACCGTTTTTTTAATTAAATGAAGGTTCTTCTATAGGAAATAACTTCTTGATCCAACTATTCGCTTCTTGCCAATCGTAGACTCGGATGACGCCTTCAGGAATCGGCATCCTGTTATACGGTGTGTCAAATAGTATGACAGGAATGTCGAGTTCTTCATGGATTTCAACCGCGTTGTCATGCTTGTCTTCAAAAAATGCATGAACACCGAACTTTTTCGCGGTCTCAATTTTATAATGACTTCCGACAAGTTCGATATGATCGTACGGGATTTCCTGTTGTTTGAACCAGTCCAGCGTGGAGTCATAGACATGATGGCCACGGGCAGAAATGTAATACAGTTCAAACTGCGCTTGAAAGCTAGTTAAAATGTCTTTGGCATATTGTTGTGCGGGAGACGTTTTGTAAATATGTGCCTCCGCACCTTTATACCACTCGTAGAATGCTTTTTCATCTACTGTAAATGCTTTTGTTAAGTCATATTCTTTAATATCATCAAGGACAAGATTACATCCGAACTGTTCATTGATATGCGGCAAGAGAGAAGTGGGGCATGTCACTGTACCATCAATGTCGATGCCGAAGCGGAGGTTTCTCATTCCGCTGTCTCACCTTGCAGGAGGAGTTCTTCCTGTCTTTTCTTTTCGAAATACTCTTCCGCAAGCTTGTCGATTTCGATTTTTAACTCTTCAACCATCGTTGCTTCCGGTACTTTGCGGACTGTTTTTCCTTTCATGAAGAGAAGGCCTTCGCCACGTGCACCCGCGATTCCAATATCCGCTTCACGCGCTTCGCCGGGACCGTTGACTGCACAGCCAAGCACTGCCACTTTAAGTGGAGCTTTAATATGCGAAATATATTCTTCAATTTCATTTGCGATCGTAATAAGGTCAATTTCAATTCGTCCGCATGTAGGGCATGAAATAAGTGTCGCGGCGTTTGAGGAAAGACCGAATATTTTTAGCAACTCCCTTGCCACTTTAACCTCTTGGACAGGATCGGCACTCAGTGATACACGCATCGTGTTGCCGATGCCTGCTGATAGAAGGGTGCCGAGACCCGCAGAGCTCTTAATAGACCCCGAAAACAACGTCCCAGACTCTGTAATGCCGAGGTGTAAGGGATAATCGAATGCTGCCGCAGCTTTTTGATACGCTTCGACCGCTAAATTTACATCGGAAGCTTTTAACGACACGATGATATCGTGGAAATCAAGGTCTTCCAATATTTTAATATGATGCAGAGCACTCTCTACCATTCCGTCGGCAGTTGGATAGCCATATTTTTCAAGAATTTTTTTCTCAAGTGAACCGGCGTTGACACCAATTCGAATCGGAATACCTTTTGCTTTAGCTGCATTGACGACAGCTTCGACTTTTGCCTGTCTTCCGATATTACCAGGGTTAATCCGAATTTTGTCTGCCCCTTGTTCAATAGCGATCAACGCTAATTTATAGTCGAAATGGATATCGACGACAAGAGGAATGTTGATACGTTTTTTGATTTCACCGATAGCATATGCCGCGCGCTCATCTGGACACGCAACACGGACAATTTGGCATCCGGCATCTTCTAAACGCATGATTTCTGCGACTGTTGCTTCGACGTCATGTGTCTTGGTCGTTGTCATACTTTGGATGAAAAGCTCATCACTTCCGCCGATTGTCAGGTTACCAACTCGTACAGGACGTGTGTTTTTTCTGTTTATCATAGCATTCATTTATTTCGCTCCTTAGTCGGCATTAGCCTCATAACTATAACTATTTTAGCAATCTTCATAGCAAAAAGACAAGGGACAACCCTTATCGATTAGACTCTATGCATTTTTCCGTTTGCATAACGGTAAGTGGGAGTACGATTTTCTCGCCTCCAATAATCTGTTGATTTTGAAGATGTGGGTTCAATGAATAGAAGGAAGCCAATCTATCAATGAAGCTAGATTCGGGATCGGGATACAATGAGAATAGTGATTCAATCGTATCTCCATCAACTGTTGTGACAGGTATCGTCTTGACTTGTTCTTCTTCACATGCAGGCTGTTCTTGAACAAAAGAAGCAAGCGGGATTGTGCCTTCCATTAAATCGAGTCGGATGAAATGAACGGTTACGAATAATAAGGCTGCGAGTAGTAGTATTCTCATGGAAATTCCCCCTTTCGCCACTATATGCACGAAAAGAGGAAGTATTCATCGAGGTATTTTGGGATAGTACTTAGCAGCCACCGCAATATAAGCGAAGTGGACAAGGGATGTAATACCTGTACTAACGTTTTTCATTGCCGGAAAGAAATCAAATCCGATGGTCAGAAGAACAGGGATGGTAATCGCGATAGCGGAAGTTCTCCACATATGACGGTATTCTCCTCGTCTTTTCATCAGTTTTAACAACAGGATTCCCACGTAACCAAAAATACTGATTCGGATGAAGATATAAGTCGTACTGATAACGAGCTGCAGAAGAAATGCAATTGGATAAATGAGTCCACCGATTATTTCTCCGTGTTCGAGCAGTTCTGGCGATGATTCGAATAAGACTGCATCTCCTGCTATATAACGGGTGAATGATAGCAATGTGAACAACGCAACGAAAATGAAAACATAGCGAAACACTTTGCCGATAGGTAATAGGCGAAAGGCTGCTAATTTTTTAGGTTCATGGATTGCTGCTTTGACTAGTTGGTGGAACTTCACTATAAAACCCCCTCCATCAATAACAGTCTATCATTTTACGACGCAATTGTGCGCGCTACTATTTTCGACAGATTGATGACGTTACGTAAATCAATTGTAAAGGGAATGTAAAGATTCGACTACTACTATTTACAATTTGGGGTGACTATCCTCATAATGAGATGCAATACATAAAGCATAATGAGGGGTTGACTGCGTAATGGAGGTAAACTGGCAGGAAATGCTGTTTCAGTTTCTTGGTGGACTCGGAATTTTCTTGTTCGCTATAAAGTATATGGGAGATGGCCTTCAAAAAGCGGCGGGTGATAGGCTCCGCGCAATCCTTGACCGATTCACGACGAATCCGTTCATGGGTGTACTTGTCGGAATTATCGTCACAGTCTTGATTCAATCGAGTTCTGGGACGACTGTTATTACCGTAGGACTTGTGAGCGCAGGTTTCATGACGCTTCGTCAAGCGATTGGCGTCATAATGGGAGCGAATATCGGAACGACTGTTACTGCTTTTATCATCGGATTAGATGTAGGAGCCTATGCACTTCCGATTATGGCGTTTGGGGCGTTCCTAATCTTTTTCATTAAAAAGAGTTCAATTAGAAATATAGGTGAAGTTATTTTTGGATTTGGTGGCCTGTTTCTAGGACTTGAATTAATGAGTGGTGGGATGAAGCCGCTTAGGGAATTAGAAACGTTTACAGATCTAATGATATCGATGAGTGACCAGCCTATGCTCGGCGTCGTGGTTGGAACGGTATTTACTTTGATTGTTCAAAGCTCCAGTGCGACAGTTGGTATTTTGCAAGGGCTTTATGCAGAAAATCTCGTCGATATCAATGGAGCATTACCAATTTTATTTGGAGATAATATTGGAACAACGATTACAGCTGTGCTTGCTTCAATCGGAGCATCGGTAGCGGCAAAGCGTGCTGCCGCAGCACACGTATTATTTAATGTTGTCGGAACGGTCATATTCATGCTACTTCTTATACCCTTCACTGCGTATGTCGAGTGGATATCAGGGGTATTGACCCTTGAAAATAAAATGCAAATTGCATTTGCACACGGTTCGTTCAACATTGCCAATACAATCATCCAATTCCCTCTAATTGGAGCATGGGCTTGGTTGGTTACAAAAATGATCCCAGGTGAAGATGTATTAATAGAATACAAGCCGAAGCATTTGGACAGGCACTTTATAGAACAATCACCTGCAGTTGCAATCGGACAAGCGAAAGAAGAAATTATTCGTATGGGTGAATTCGGTGTCCGTGGTTTACAGGAGTCTTTCGAATACTTGAAAACGGGTAATAAAAAACACGCAGAGACTGCTTATCAAATTGAAGATGCCATTAATAACTTGGACCGCAAGATTACGGACTATCTTGTTGAAATTACTTCAGTTAGTATTTCGCCAGTTGAATCTGCACGTCACTTTATGCTTATGGATACGGTTCGTGATATTGAACGCATTGGTGATCATTTCGAAAATATCATTGAACTCATTGACTATCGTGATGTTAACCGCGTAAAATTGACGGAAGATGCGATGAATGATTTGACGGAAATGTTCACGCTAACGATTGAAACCGTTCAGAAAGCTGTTGACGCACTCAATCAAAATGATATGGAAATGGCAAGAACGGTTGCTGAAAAAGAAGTTCTCATTGACAAGATGGAACGGAAATTTAGAAAAAATCATATTTTGAGGCTTAATGAAGGTCGTTGTACTGCGCAATCTGGAATGGTATTTGTCGATATTGTTTCTAACTTAGAGCGGGTCGGTGACCATGCCGTAAATATAGCCGAAGCAATTCTTGGAAACAGAGCATAATCGTTCGAATAAGGGGATGGTTTTTTGGAAGTTATAGGTTGGATTATTGCAATTGCCATGTTTATTATTGCTTTTGCCGGACTCGTATATCCGATCATTCCAACGGCTCTTTTCATTGTAGGAGGTTTCCTTCTATATGGACTCATCGATACATTTGAAGGGATGACTATTTGGTTTTGGATCATTCAGGTATTATTCGTTATCTTGCTGTTCGGTGCAGACACACTATCGAATCTCGTCGGTGTGAAAAAGTTCGGTGGCTCTAAGGCGGGGATGTGGGGAAGTACAATTGGACTTCTTATCGGTCCTTTCGTCATTCCGGTTGCTGGTATTTTAGTTGGGCCATTTTTAGGTGCGGTCATTGCGGAACTTGTCGTATCTCGGTCCGGAGTGAAGCAGTCTGTAAAGACAGGCATTGGTTCGCTAGTTGGATTTCTCACTTCGGTTGTGACAAAAGGACTTGTCATGGTTGTGATGATTGCAGTCTTTATTTTCTTTATCAAATGAAACGTTCCTAAATAGTCCATTTTATTTGAACGTTATTCATAATTTTGATAATGTTGAAAGGTAGCATATTTATGAATCTCTTGAGGAGGAATGGACAAATGACTTACAAATTACCAGAACTACCTTACGCTTATGATGCACTTGAACCACACTTCGACAAAGAAACGATGAACATTCATCACACTAAACACCATAATGCATATGTAACGAACTTGAATAACGCTCTTGAAGGAAATGAAGAACTTCTAAACAAATCTATCGAAGAACTTATTGCGAACCTTGATGCAGTACCTGAAAGCAAACGTACGGCTGTCCGTAACAACGGTGGCGGTCACGCAAACCATTCACTTTTCTGGGAACTTTTATCAGCAGAAGGTGGCGGCAATCCATCAGGCGCACTTGCTGAAGCAATCGACAACAAGTTTGGTAGCTTTGATGCATTTAAAGAAGAATTCGCAAAAGCGGGTGCAACTCGTTTTGGATCAGGATGGGCTTGGCTCGTACTGAATGGCGGAGAGCTTGAAATTATGTCAACCCCAAACCAAGATTCACCAATCATGGAAGGCAAAACGCCTCTTCTAGGACTAGACGTTTGGGAGCATGCTTACTATCTAAACTATCAAAACCGTCGCCCTGACTATATTTCAGCATTTTGGAATGTTGTTAATTGGGACGAAGTTGCAAAACGTTTCGGTAAATAAATTTATAACTTTATCTAGAAGGAACCAAGCACACATCTTGTTCGTCAAGATGTGTGCTTTTGTTGTTTTGAGTGTTATAATTCAAAATGATTAACGAGGGGGGACATTATGAAAAAACAGGTGCGTAAGGCGGATCAGGCTAAAATACGCCAACGAAAACATATCGCATTCCGAATGAACTTCCTATTCTTTTCAATCTTTGTCCTATTTTCATTGCTCATTTTTCGCCTTGGTTATTTACAAATCGTTAAAGGGGAAGAATATTCCCGCGAGTTGGAAAAAAAGGAAGAAATCCCTATCAATACAAGCGTGCCAAGGGGGAAAATATTTGACCGCATGGGACGCGTTCTTGTTGATAATGATCCGAAAAACGCCATTACATATACTAAAATGACGTCGACGACTTCAGCAGATATGCTAAAAGTCGCTGAGCAACTTGCGATCTTGATTGAACAAGATACGAAAAGGATTACCATTGGGGATAAGAGAGATTTTTGGATTTTAAAGAATTCTGAGGCTGCGTTGAAAAAGGTTTCTATAAAGGAACAAGAGGCGCTGGAAAAGGATAGTACACTTTCACGGACGGAATTGCAGAAGGAGATTAATAGGCTTACACGAGAACGAATTACGGACGAAGAAATTGATTCTTTTACGGAAGAGGAGCTAGAAGTACTTGCGATTTACAGAGAAATGATGTCGGGCTATGCGTACTCCCCACAAATCGTTAAAAGTGGGAATGTGACGGACGAGGAATTCGCAACTGTATCTGAACGTCTAGGAGAGTTACCGGGCGTGGATACAACGACAGATTGGGAGCGTGTGAGGAAATCAGACAATACGATTCTAGGGACAACCACGAGTCCCATTGAAGGTATTCCTAAATCTCGTGAGAAGTATTTCCTGGCACGGGATTATTCAAGAAATGACCGTGTTGGAAAAAGTTATATTGAGCAATATTATGAAGATTTATTAAAAGGGCAAAAAACAATTGTGAAGAATATTAAAGATCGTAGCGGCCGTGTCGTCGAAACGAAAACAATCCGACAAGGCGAACCTGGCAAGGATCTTATTCTGACGATTGATAGCGAACTGCAAGAGACACTTGAAAATATAGTTTCGGATAAACTGTTGGAATTAAAAAGAAAACCAAATACCGGAGAATTGGACAGGGCTTTCTTAGTCATGATGAATCCGAATAACGGTGAAGTTCTATCACTTGTAGGTAAGCAGGTTGTTACGAATCCAGAAACAGGCAAGCTCGAAATATGGGACTATGCATTTGGTACGTTCACTGCACTTCACGAGGCTGGATCAACAGTGAAGATGGCGACGCTTCTTACAGGGTATCAGGAAAATGTGGTACGTATCGGCGAAACGAAGATAGATGAACCAATTAGAATCGGTGGTATTACAAAAAGATCGCTGTTTAATCAAAACTCTAGGGTTGCTGTAACTGATATTGAAGCAATCGGTAGATCTTCGAACGTATACATGTTCCGTATTGCATTGGCCTTGGCGAATTCTAACAATAGCTCTGAAGACTCGGCACTTATTAGAAAAAATGCATTCGATACGTTCCGGCAATCTTTCGCTTCTTTCGGACTTGGAACAAAAACCGGCATTGATTTACCGGGTGAGTCAGGCGGTCTGATTGGGGATAGTAATTCAATAGGTATTTTATTGGATTTATCCATTGGACAGTACGATACTTATACAACACTACAACTTGCTCAATATGTCTCAACAATTGCAAATGGTGGTTATCGGGTGGCTCCGAAAGTGTTAAAAGAAATTCGCGAACCATCTGAAGACGGTAAAATTCTTGGTCCCCTTATTCAAGAAACAGAGGTCAACATCTTAAATAGGATCCAGAATACTGATGCGGAAATTGCTCAAGTGAAGCGTGGAATGCACTACGTGTATTACGGGGCTAAAGGGACGGCCCCGAATTTCTTTGCTGGAAAAGAATATGATGGAGCCGGGAAAACGGGGACGGCGCAGGCATTTAGCTCTGGAAAACCGACAATCAACTTATCACATGTCGGTTTTGCGCCTTATGAAAACCCAGAAATAGCTTATGCAGTCGTCATTCCTAATATCTCTACAGTTCCGCGTGGCTACACATATGCAAACAATCAAATTGCAGAACAAGCTGTGGATGAATATTTTAAATTGAAAGCAAAAAGAGCTAAAGAAGAAACGTCCACAGCGGCTAAACAACCTATCATACAAGCACCTAAAGTAGAGTCCAATTAAAAAGTAGGAAAACCATTTGGTTTTCCTACTTTTTTACTGTCGTAATTTCTTTGGCGATTGTTTTGAAATTCATTGAAGAATCGACTTGGTGTTCACCAATCTGTATTTTGCCAGTTAAGTTATATTCTTCAAGATATGACTCGAAGATGGCTGCATTCTCGATAATACCCAATTCCTCTAGGGTTGCTGAGACAACTGTCGAATTCGAACCATTTTCAATCGTTAAAATGGTTTTAACAATCGCATCGGAGGAGGGGGTACTTTTGGCTGCGTCATCTTTCTTGCTAACGGCTTTCTCTGCATCTGTTTTTGGAACATTTTCTTTAACTGAAGATGTTGTCTGTGCAGTAGCTAATAGCTCTTTCGTTTTAGCAAGTTCACTTTGGAGTTTCTCAACATTTGCCTGCAATTGTTGCGTGTCATTGTCTGAAGGAACCTTACTATCAATGGTGAAATAAAGGATTCCCGCGGCAAGAATACAACCAATCCCGACTGCCCGTAAAATTTCACGGATCATGTAATCACGCCTTTCGATTGTAACACTGCGATTACATCGTCGTTTGATAAGGAGGAACGTACAGCGATATCACTGATAGAATAACCTTGGGAATGCAATGATAGAATTTGATTGACAATGATTACGTGAACAGGTTTTGCAGTTGTTTGCGTTTTGCCGACTGTAGTTAGCGGACCAACACCAATCATTAACTCTTCTTCAACAGCCTTCAATCTTTTCTTTAAGCCATTCGTTTCCTGATGAATACTAATTGAAACCTGTTCCAATTCATCGGCGTAGCTGGATGAAGAATTGCCGAGGAAAAATGAAGTTATTATACATATAAGTCCAATAATAATCAGTATTATCGTGATGTCCATTTTACCACTCCTCTGGTGAATCATTTTGCTACTATTTTATCATAAGAAAGCTGTTGTGGAAATTTTGGTTTTTTTAGTGGACATTTGCTGTTGATGTGGTATACTTGATAGGTCGTATAAGTTATGCTCATATAAAACTTTACATTCTTGATGAGTGGGAGGGACCAACAATGCGCGTAAATGTTACACTTGCTTGCACAGAATGCGGTGAACGCAACTATATTTCTAAGAAAAACAAACGTAACAATCCAGAACGGATTGAAATGAAAAAATATTGCTCACGTGAAAAGAAACAAACTTTGCACCGTGAAACGAAATAATCGCTCAGGCCAAAACCTTCACCGGTTTTGGTTTTTTCATTTCAGAACGGGGGGATACTAAATGAATAAAGAGATTTTAAGGAATCAAGTGTTAGTTACATTGAATAATATAAATCGAACTGAACATCTAAAAAAATCTTTGAAGATTACAGACAGGGTACTTGCATCAGATGAATTTCGAAGTGCGGATACAATCGGGGTAACGATTTCTCGTTATCCCGAAGTGGACACACGCCCGCTTATCGAAGCGGCTTGGGCAGCTGGTAAACGAATTGCTGTACCTAAATGCATCCATGCAACCCGGAAGATGGATTTTCGTCTTATTACATCATATGAAAGTTTGGAAACGGTCTATATGGGCCTTTTTGAGCCGATAACTGATGAAACACTGTCGGTTGAGAAAAACGAGATTGATTTGCAAATTGTACCTGGGCTAGTCTTTTCTGACGGAGGATATAGGATTGGTTTTGGTGGAGGATATTATGACCGCTACATGTCGGATTACAATGGTGCTACATTGTCGTTAGCATTTGTAGCTCAAACGAGGCATAGGATACCTGTTGAAAGTCACGATATTCCTGTTAGCAAAATAGTTACAGATGAAAAAGAGATTATCTGTATATGAAAGACTATCTGGGTGTCCTCCAATTGCTGAAGCGTTTCGGGATTTATGTCTATACGGGGAATCGAAAAGATGACATCGATATGGTGCAATCAGAAGTGAAGGATCTTTATGACAATGGACTGCTAATGAAAGAAGACTATTTGAAAGCGGTGCTAATCTTGCGTAGTGAAATAGCAAAACTATGAGGATAGACCCAGTATCATCGTTCATTTGGACTTGTTTTGGTAATTAGTGAAACTTTTCTTCAGCTACCCCGTCTATTATGTAGTAAGATTTAGTTCGAACGTTTTTTATGTGAATCTATTTTCGAAAGGAAGAGATGGAGTGAACAAAATAGTATGGTCAAAACATTCCGTACTCGTAGTAGCAATAGTGGCGACTTGGTTGACAACATATTTCGGTTATCTTACAAGCTTCAATATGAAAATCGATAATATAATGCAGGAATTCATTCTTTTTCTGAATCCTCTTAGTTTCCTTTTATTTGTTTATGGTATTGCACTATTCATCAAGAGTACGAAAAGACGCAACATTTATATACTGACAATAAGTGTGATGACTTCAATTGTTATGTTTAGTAATGCAGTTTTCTATAGATTTTTCAATGATTTTATTACCTTGCCAGTCTTGTTCCAAACGAGTAACTTCGGAGATCTTTCATCTTCAGTTACTGCTAATCTAATGGTCACGGACATATTCTTTTTCACAGATGTGTTCATAATCTTTTTGGCAATCAAATTTATACCTAAGACTGATCGGGTGGAACAATCAAATAAAATTGGACGTAAACTTTACTTCGTTATGACTGCTGCAGTTATAATGGTAAACCTTGGTCTAGCCGAAATGGAAAGACCACAACTATTAACACGCAGTTTTGATAGAGAACTTCTTGTGAAAAATATCGGAACATATAATTACCATATTTACGATTTGTTCATTCAATCCAAATCCCATGCTCAACGTGCACTTGCGGATGGCAGTGAACTAGTAGAAGTAGGTAACTATATTAATGCGAATTACGCTGCTCCAGATCCTGAGATGTACGGAGTTGCAAAAGGTCGTAATATTATTGCAATCTCGCTTGAATCCTTGCAGTCGTTTGTCATTAATGAGGAAATGGATGGACATGTCATTACGCCATTTTTGAATGAATTAACGAAGGATCCGGATACATTCTATTTCTCTGATTTTTATCACAATACTGGTCTAGGAAAGACATCGGATTCAGAGTTTATCATTGAAAACTCACTGTACCCGAGAAATGGTAGTGCTGTATTTTTCACGCATAGTGGAAACACTTACCAATCGATGGCGGCTCAGCTAGGTGAAAATGGCTACTTCACGAATGTAATGCACGCAAATAACCGAAGTTTCTGGAACCGCGATATCATGTACGGTGCTCTCGGTATCGATAAGTTTTATGATCTTGAAAGTTATACAGTCGGAGAAGGAGAAGCGGTCAACTGGGGCATGAAAGATATCCCGTTCATTGACCAATCGGTAGAGTTGATGAAAGAAATGCCGCAGCCTTTTTATTCAAGGCTGATTACATTGACAAACCATCATCCATTTGACTTGGATGAAGAAGATAAGCTTATTCCTGAATATACATCAAATTCAAATACGTTGAATAAATATTTCCAAACGGTACGCTATATGGATGAGGCAATAAAAGTTCTTTTCGAAGACTTGAAAGCAAGCGGTTTGTATGACAACTCGATTATTGTTATGTACGGAGACCATTATGGTATATCCGAGAATCATAACAAGGCAATGGGCATGTATTTAGACAAGGAAATTACCCCTTATGATAATGCGAAATTACAGAGGGTTCCATTGTACATTCACATTCCTGGCTACGGTAAAGGGAAGACAATGGATGAAGTATCGGGACAAATCGACTTGAAGCCTACCCTCCTACATTTAATGGGGCTTGAAACAAAAGACGATATGTACCTTGGTTCAGACATATTCTCGCCTGATCATGAACCGTTTACTATTTTCCGTGATGGCCGTTTTGTAACTGATAAAAATGTTTACGCGCAAGAGGTCTGTTATGATAGTAAAACTGGTGAAGAAACTGATATGGCTGAATGTGAGCCGTTTATCGAACGGGCTGCCACTGAGCTAAATTATTCCGATATGATCATTAATGGAGATTTACTTAGATTCAAGGAAGAACAGGAACAATCACCGAAATTAAACAGTAAAAGTAAAGAATGATAAGGTTCTGCACGGAACTTTCCGTGCAGCCTTTTTTTTAAGATAAAGTATAAGTTTTTTAACAGGGACAATGTCAAGCTCCAGGCGCTCTGGCTATAAGTCAAGCCAGCTAGGAAGAAGGATTGAACTGTGCATCCTTCCTAGGTAAAAGAACGCCGGTCCGTCTTATGCCTGTCGTATCTGGAACGGGACCTTGCGCTTTACTCAGTTTAAATACAGAAAGGGGGAGGCGCGGTGAGAAAAAGAATATTCATCTTTTGTGTAACAGTCATGTTACTAACGGGCTGTTCAAAGAAGACGAATGAAATTATCGATGGACCAACTGCCGTTGAACAACCAGGGAATAACGAACTGATTAAAGAGGAAGTAACTAAAACGTTAGTTGCTGATCCTTCGAAGTTCCATTTCGTTGCAGACTGGTTAACCGAGTCAAAAGTTATCTACGTCGAAAAGGTAAATGGGCATTATCAAGTGAATAGTTTTGATTTTGAATCAGGTCAGACAGACACGTTATATGAGGATGAATCTATAATCATCGACCTCCTCATTCATCCTTCAAAAAAATATCTATTATTACATACTAGTGATAATGCTGCATCTGCAACAATTAAAATCGTGACTATGGATGGTGCGGTACAAGATGAAGTTATAGTTGCTTCAACAGAGTTGGCGATTGAATGGAACGATACTGACCCCTCACTTATTCTTCTCACGGCTTTTCATCAAGATTGGACTTTTGATTTATTTATTTATAACGGAAAAGTAGAGAGTTTGGACCTGCTTGCGATTGAAGATCCATTCCCGAAATGGCTAGGTGAGGATAAAATTGCTGTAGGATATGTCGAAGGCCACGTACTTGATGGTGGAGAGATACATACATATGAACCACTTACTAAAAAGTGGGGGCAGCTAGATATTAGCGGTGTTGTTTACTTTGATACATATGAAGATACGCTACTCGTTGTGCGAATAAATGGAGACAAGGATGCGCACTACACCATCATGGGACAGGATGGGATGATTAGCTCGGAATGGACAATGCCCGTCATTAGTAATTATTCAGAGTGGGTAATACCTGATGTTGAATGGGGTTCAAGTGAAACCGTGTTCATACCCGCTCCTGACGAGGGGGGGCAACTCGATGAACTCCTATCACCATATCGACTTATTCGCGTTATAGAAGGACGTCAAGACGTTGTAGCCGATGATATCACGGCGGGTGTTCTTCGATGTTCACCGTCGGGGCAAAAGTGTTTAACTGGTTACTCCGCGGAAAAATTGATTGATATAAAAAAGAAAACGCAGACGACGTGGTTAACGTTTCCTGAGTAAAAATAAAACAAGCTTAGATGAGGCAAGTAGCAAGCTGCTGGATCTAGCTGTGAAATCATCTGCTAATTGTTACTCACAGCTCAAGACTTTATTAACTTTAAGGAAACAAAAAAACACCCTTTGTGTATAAATACACAAAGGGTGTTTTTGGTTGTCCAAATTTAGACTTACACTTTCTCGATTATAGAGTTGGTGGGAATCCTTGGAAAACAAGTGTAGCAATTGTGAAGCCTCCAAAAACGACTGCAGCTCCAAGATTGAACAGAATACTTAAAACGTTACGTTCTTTGAATGCTTGGACCGTACCGACCACCGCTAAAATTGCGATGAGTCCAAAAATAATCATCAATAAGTTCATAGGGAAGACACTCCTTTCAATAGGAACTTCTGCTAAAACCGCTCACGATCTGTTGTGAGCAATACAGAAGTCAGCACATACTGTGCAAGTCCGGTTTAGCGCTATTCCTCTTCTATTGTACTGTTTGCAATCAAATTTGTCGAGGGATATTAGTGACGATTGTTTGAAATCGTATTTCACATTGCGTAATATAAGTTGCAGGAGGTGCCGACCATGTTGAAAGTTAATACATATCCGCTCGGACCAATCCAGACAAACTGTTACATCATCAGTGACGAATCAGGGAATTGTCTAATCATGGATCCAGGTGAAGAAAGTGGACGTATTATTAATAAAGTGAAAAGTAAAGAGTTGACTCCTGTCGCGATTTTATTGACACATGCGCATTTTGATCATATTGGGGCGGTTGACAGCATAAGGGACCGTTATACTATTCCGGTCTATATCCATGAAGAGGAGCAAGACTGGCTGTCTGATCCGAGATTAAACGGTTCTGCCAAGTATCAAGGATTACCTGACGTCCGCATTAGAAAAGCCGATAAACTTATCAGCGATGAGGGAATGATGACTGTGGGCCCGTTCGAGTTTGAAGTGAGGCATACGCCCGGTCATTCTCCGGGGAGTATTTCGTATATTTTCGGACTATCTCGTTTTGCCGTTGTTGGCGATACACTTTTCCAGCAGGGAGTCGGAAGGACAGATCTACCGGGGGGGAATACAGGGGTTTTGCTGACATCTATCCATGATAAGTTGCTTTCCCTAGATGATGATTTTATCATCTATCCAGGTCATGGACCGTCTACAACTCCAGAAGAGGAAAAAGATTCGAATCCATTTTTGAATGGATTTTGACCAATATAAGTATAGAAAAACAAAAAAACAGCCAATAAAAAAAGGCTGTTTTTTTGTATGTACTTTTCTTTTAGTGGCCAGCGCCTGGTACGTGTATAAACGTTGTGTAGTAGCTGAATCCGACCATAAATATCATCAGATATGCTCCAAATAAGTACATGTACATCCGCTCTGTTAGGTTCAAATATCCAAGTAGCAGGAAGAACCCAGTGTTCGCAACAAAAAGAAGTGCGGCTGGCAGCATGTCTCCCATATAAAACATAACTGCGAATATGCCTGTCCAGAAGCCCATCAACTTGAACATGTTATCCATGTGTGCGTCCCTCCTTAATAAAACATTACAATAAGCTCCCATTCATTATAAGGGATAACGACAGCAGATGTAAACTCCAATCGTTCTTTCATTGTGACAAACACGTGTATAAGGGTGATTGTCACGAAAAATGATATTTGCTGTCGAAAAGTGGGGCGAATTTCAAGTATCGCCCTCTTTCTGGGGATACACAATTCGACTTTGAGGGAAATTATTCCAATACGTATTTGTAAGTCGTATACTGTGCCCAAGGATGAATTGCGATTTATCCGACTGGGTTGGATTGAACTTCACTCAACCCAAAAGAAAGAGGGGTGTTCAATGATTAAGAATGATAACGTCGTAGAACAGAAAAGTTTTCGACTATTAGAGAAAGCGATTAAGTACGAAGCGACTGACATTCACCTTGTTCCTATGAAAGAAGGATATGATGTGTCATTCAAAAAAGATTCAAGGCTGAACCGGTCCGGTATTCTTCCCCCACAGTTGGCGGGCCGCATGATTTCATTTTACAAATTCCTATCCTCACTCGACATTAGCGATAAGCGTAAACCCCAAAGTGGTTCTTTTCATAAACAGATACGAGGTGAGAATTATTCTTTCCGAGTTTCAACAATCCCTTCGATTCAAATGAAAGAGGTCTAAAACATCCTAAGGATGTATATAAACATGTACCATCTTCGATTCAAATGAAAGAAAGTGACCATTTTCCGTGGAGGTGCAGATCCAGTAAGTGGTCTGTTTTTTCTTGGACTGATTGCTTTTGAGCTTCGAGTCTCTTGATTTCTTTGCTTAATTTAGAAACTTCGTCAGCATCAAACCCGGAATCTATATAGAGCTTCGCTTTTTCTGGGTCTATAAGAATATACTTCACAGCTTCTTTCAAATTGTGCTGGATTCGTTTTACATTAATGAAGGGCTTGCTGCTGCATTTGTCCTTCTGCTTCCAATAACCTGAGTGTTCTAAGCTGTATGTGGTGTACTCCTGATCACCACTATTGTCGGAGGCGGTAGACTTACTGATGGTTAAGGTATTTCCACAATTTGCACAATTAATATCTATACCTCGCAGTATATGAGGTGATGCGGGATTCCAATTATACCTTCTTTCAATCTCGGCTTGTATCCTGTTAAAAGTTTCTTCCGTTCTTAATTTCGGATAAATATTCGGCACGGTAATCGTTTCAGCTTTAAATTTTCGTTCAAAGTCTCCGTGATACGCTTTGCGTTTTAATTTATCGACAACTTGGGAATCAGTCCACTCTTTGCCTTCGGCGGTTTTACATCTATTATTTAACTCCCTTGATATGGCAGTAGGGTTCAATTCTTCTGTTAGGTACTTTCCGTCAATGAACGGTATTATCCAGGCCTTTTTCTCATTAACTTTCAATATTCCGGTCGCTTTATCGTAGGGGTATTCCTCAGGTTGAGGACCTAGACTTTGCCTTCGCGAGTTCGCTGTTTTGTTCCGTGCACCATTTTCCGTAACATATCTTTTCGCGACCGTTGTGCTACCAGATTTTTAATATCAGATACGAATTCGTCATCTATATTAGTTAAATCCACAATACTGCCCGGCTCAGCTATTTTAACATCGTTATCTCGAAGTACGCTTTTAAGGTATTCCCATTTGACTGTGTCCAGGCGTGAAAGGCGATCTTGTTCGATGCATAGCACTATGTCCACTAATCCCTCTTCTATGGCGTCTAGCATCGCTTCCAGTCCATCTTTATCAAGTTTAGTTCCACTATCGGCATCTTTGTAAACGTCGACTATTTCCCAGCTCACACTCGGACGAGCATTAGGATTTGAGTGGGAACAAATTGGAATTGCGTATTTTGAGAAGAATGCGACAAATCATTTTCGACAGGATAACGGCTATTAAAAAGATAAAAGGCCGCAACTCTTGTCGGCCTTGAATCTTACTTAAAGAGAGCGTCAATAGCTTCCCAACTGTTCTTTGGTAACCAACCGTACTTGTTGTTCGTAACTTCGATTACCAATAACCAATCATTTTTATCGATAAATGAACTTAACGAGTTGTAGACATCTTGAGCAGTTAGGGGAGATTTAACCAGCCATGCTGATTGTTGATACTTATGGGAAGTCAATGAATCAAGCGCTTTAATTAAACCGCTGTAATCTTGTCCTTCTTTTCTTAAATCGTACGTTACTGAATAAACAGCCATGTATATCACCTCCTTCTATATTCCTATTATAGGAATAGAATTAGGAGATTAGCAACGAAGTAACAGATTATTGCTAAAGGTTGTGCATAATTAGACAATTGACGTCAGTAAAATTTTTTTATATTTCAAAATAACGGGGTGGTGAATACGTGAAAACACTAAACAGACACGATATTAAAAAACTTGAAGAATACTGGATAAACTATAATGAAAATATCAAACAATTAAAGTTTCGTGAATAGGAATTAATGAGTAAGAATTCCGATGATGAGAATAGCGGTGGTGGTAGTAATTCGGTTCGTCAGATATCTAAGCAGACTGAACAATTTGCTATCATACTGTTGGAAGATAAACTGCATCAAAATTTAACCACTGTCACAAATGTCGTGAAGAGCTTATATGAACAACTTGATGAAGATGCTCAATCAATTGTAGACAGACGCTATTGGTGTAGCGGAAGGGACTTTTTGGAATGGGAGGACATCGCGTTTGAACTCGGCATGACGCGCTATAAGGTGTTGAGAATACGGAACAACTTATTAGATGATACAGCTAGATTGATTGGATATGTATGATGTAGTAGGCATAAAATACGAAACAAAGGGGATGTGCAGTAATGAGTAACAACACTAAATCAACAGTTTCTTCAGGCATTACATTCGGTTCAGCTTTAGCTATTGCTATTTCTTGGAGTTTACACAAATCTATTTTATGGGCTTGTATACACGGATTATTTAGCTGGCTGTACGTAATTTATTATGCTTTGATACGTTAAATTAGTTCGCAGTCTGAACATTATCCATATCGAACTTGCTAGGGGTACGTAAGTTCGAACTAATACAATGTAAATTGATATTGTAAGTTGTTTCGATAAATGACTAACGAATAGTTTCCCCTCTTTTATACATTCGAACAAGCATGCTGTTAATCGTGGTGTGCTACTGTGCGGGTGTATTTTATCAGATATAAACGATGAGTTTTTTAGTCCCTTTTAAAAATTACCGATTATTTTTGTTTGATAATGTCGAAAAAATGATATAATATTAACGGAACGAGCGTTCTTTTTAGTCCTTTTGATATAACTATTAACCTAGTTAATGTATGATTGAATTATTAAATTCATACAGTTAAAGGGGATTAAACAAATGCCAGTAAACGCGAAAACACATGTAGTTAATCAAATGCTTGAATTAGATGATCTCTCTAAGATAGATATAGGGGTCCATTTGATAGTTAGAGATAAAAATAAAGAAGATTATTACTTTTCCAGATCAGTTGAAGTAGAAGAAAAAATCAAGATCTTTTTAAGGGATCACATAAGGAGTCAGCTATTACTCCTAAAGAATGACGATATGAACGAGCCTTTACCTGTCAAAGAATATAACCAAGAGTTAGCATTACCAGACTACATGGCAAGATTTAACCTGAAGAAATTCGGGGAAGAGAATAAAGCCGTAAAAAATCTGAAACTACTAAATAAGGCTATGGCAAAAGACGCTTTAGAAGATTTAAGCAAAGTTAAATTCCAAATAATCACCCTGATTTACGGAGGAAAGAAACTATCTTTTTGTTTTTACAGAGGGACTAAGAAAAATGCGAAAACAATAAAAGTGGCAATGTTCACCTCTAAGGAGTTTAAGGAAATAAAATCAGAAATGATTGAATTTGGAGGGAAAATAGCATTTTTCATGGATGATACCGATTTATATATAATAGATCCTAAAAGCTTCGAGTATGCATTCGATTACAGGGATCACATAAGCGAGATAAGCGGAGAAAACTTAGAAAAGATTACAAGCATGAAATTCTTTACAGATGAAGAAACCAGGGATAATTTCAAGAACGCATCGAGCCATCATTTGCTAGCGAGGGGCTTAGCTAATATCAAACCTGAAACCCTAAAGAACGTCGGAAAGCACTTCGGTAACAGAATCGAGGAGCTACGTAAAATTAAAACTGAACGGGATAAGATAAAAGATAAAGAAAAAAAGAAGTTATTCGAGAGTAAAATGGGGGAATTAAACAATTTAATAGATTGTATAGATTTTAAGAACAACTCTATAATCTTTAACGAACAGGATGACCCAAAACCCCTACTCCATTTCTTTCAAGACAAGATTGTCGAGTCGTTTTTAACAAAAGAAATTCGAGTGATGATAGGCCTGCAATGAATAGTCTCCGAGAGAGGGTGCGAGAATGTGGGGCAAACTTGAACAGACTTTTTTCTGGATAATTGCTTACATACCTGTGGTTTCAATAGGATCATACAGGTTTTTTTTTGAAAATCAAATCTCAGAGTTGACTATTTATAAATACGAGATTTCAGGGGATACAATAGATATCATATCAGTTATCACTATTCTAGCAGTTTCTATAACTATCTATATGAACACCCCGAAACTTGCATTACGTAAATTAGAAAGAAAGTTAGCGACGGGAGAAAAAGGAGGAGATTATCAGATAAAGCATTTTGAGAAGCTAAACTTAAACGATTATACTTTTTTCCTTTTAACTTTAATCTTACCGTTAATAACCGTGGACTTTTCATCACCTGTGAGTACGATAGTTTGTTTTTTTGTTGTTGTTTTCATTATTACTCTTCTTGTTAAGATAGACTATATTATTGCTTGCCCATTGTTTTTTGTATCCAGTTATAAAATATGGAGAGTTAAGATGGTTGAGCCAAGCATGAAAGATATCGAGATAGATGCCTTTTTAATTACGAAAATAAATGATTTTTTTGAGCAGGATTTCCGGGCAGTAAAATTGATCAAGAATGTATACCTATTAACAGAGAAGAAAAACTAAAAGCATCTCTTCGGAAGTGCTTTTATACTATTAGAGGATTTACACCATATTTAACGAATGTTGTCATGAAGGGGGAATTGGGATGTGGAAAAAAACAAAAATATTTATAACCGAATAAGTTTAATCATACTCGCTCTTTTATTGATAGTTTTTTTCACGGTAACAACAATAATTTTTATTTAAATTATGATTAGTGTGGAGGGAGGTGATTATGAAAAGTAAAGTTAAAAGCATGAGTAGAAAAAAATTGAAGAGGTACTTATAAAGCCTTAGTGGAATTGAATGATAATGAAATAGTAGACGTTAAATTTACTTAAGGGACAGGTAATAATGATGCTGTAGTTTTATCAGCGCTTATTCTTTATTAATAATATTACATAAAAGTCACGTCCACTCGGGTGTGGCTTTTTATTATGAAACTTTTCCCATGGATATTCGTAAGTAAGTGAAGGGGGAATATTTATGTGGCAAACTATAAAAAGAGTATATAATCGTATGAGTTTAATAATACTTGCGATAGCATTAATTTTCTTTTTATTCTTTTCAATCTTCACATTAATAGTTGAAGGTTTCAAAGGAAAACCAGATTCAATAACCATGATTTCAATTTTTGCTATTATTTTATCATTTCCAGGCATGGTCAATTCATTGGGTGATGAGTTTAATCCGAAAAAGAAAACTTATAAATTATCTTGTCGTTGTCCAAAATGTAAGTATTTAATTCAAATGGATATGAAGGAGGAATAAGAATACATAATTTAAGACATTTCATATTAGGTGCTTCTGGTAACGTCGAATTATGTTAGTGACAATCATTTCCATTCATACTATGATTGGTGTGGAGGGAGGTGATTTAATTATGAATCAGCAAAAGTTGCATCAAGAAGATAAAGAAACAATAGTAAGAGCAATCGCATTCTATTATGAAAATCACGTTTGGACAGACCTTCTTTCAAAAGATCATGCAGAAAGCTCTGATAAGGCAAACGATGAAGATTACAGGTTAAGAAGTGTAACAAATAAGCTTGGACTTAATTTACCAACAGAAATCCTGCAACGATTATAATAAAAGTAGTATATAAAAAGTCACATCTAACCAGGTGTGACTTTTTATTATGCTTTGAAGACTACATATCACACAGTCACAAAATAATCGCGGGCTAGTAGGTAGCAGCTACTTTAATGGAGTATCGTAGTATGCAGAAGTTAGCTATCATTAGGACTCGATATGGTAAGTAGTCTTGAAAGTATATAAAATTTTTTTAAGTCGCATCCAATACGGGTGTGGCTTTTTTAATAAAAAAATAATAGGAGATGATGATTCGTGTTTAGTAAAACAGTCGTGAGTGCGTATCCGATCATAATAACAAAATACAAGTTCTTAGGGATTCTCATTTACAAAAAAACAGAGGATAGGAAGGCGAGATCATGATAGTGGAAACATCTGTGGTGTAGCGCTGATTTTGCGCTACATGTATGGCTAACGGGGCAGGTTATAGTTGAAGAGTGTTGTTTAACTTGCGTTTAACAATCGGGCCAGATTGTTGGGATTTTGAAACGAAGTTAGATAATTCATAAGAAAGTAATTGTTAGGACGAATTGGTTACTTCAACAAACGGGCCAATTTTGTTGAGGATTACAGTTTTATAGTATTTTTTGAAATAAGGAATATATTGTGAAGAAATGTACTTAAAGTAAAGGGCAGTTTAGTTTAATTACATACAAATTAATGTGGGTAAATATTAAATAGAATTAATGGAGTGTGAATGGAATGGTATATCTAGCTGATAAACCACTAATAGTAGGGGAGAAAGTTGTTCTTAGACCCTTTAAGGATGAAGACTTTCCTTTTATAGAGGAATGCTTAAAGGATTCGGAAGTATTAAAACTAACAGGAAGCAGTTCGGATTTTGATAGGGAATTAATTCTCCATTGGTACAATACAAGAAATGGACAAACCGATCGCTTGGATCTTGCTATTGTTGACCAATCCCAGGACTTCTTAGTGGGAGAGGTGGTGGTCAATTTATACGATGAAAAAAATCATAGTATGAATTTTAGGATACTTATTGGGCCGAGGGGAAGGAATCAAGGATTAGGAACGGAAGCAACTCGACTCATAATTGATTATGTATTTAAAAACACTACACTGAACCAACTAACTTTAAGTGTTTTTGACTTCAATCCAAGGGCAAAGTATGTTTATGAAAAGGTTGGCTTTGTAATATATAGCATTGATGAAAACGAACTAGAATTCGAAGGTAAATGGATTGACTCTATTAATATGAATTTAACAAGAGAGAATTGGCTAAACAGAGAAAAAAATGCTTATTGAACTAAAAGGTGCGTTAATTTAACAATCGGCTGCCTTTACAGGGCAGCTTTTCTTACGATTAGTCAAGTATCTTAGATAACTTTTCTCATTTCCTCTGAAGAAATTTTTTCATGAACATTCATGCATTATGAGGATTTTGATTGTTGATCCACACCAAATAAGCCTAATGACTTTTCGTTTTTTCACAAGGCTTGAATATGTTAAAATGATGCTACGGCTATACTAGGGGGCTAACCTGTAGTCGTAGTTTTGATTATGTGTTACAAGAAAGAAAATCGTCTTTAACAACTTGTTCACGCATGCGATGGAGGCAACCTTATGACATTTATTGTAGGGTTGCGCTTTTAATTTATCGTAATACTCCACGATATGATTTCCACCGAATCGTCGCTGTTTAATCATGTTCTGAACGTTTAGATACATGATTTTACGCAAGTGCTTATTCCCACGTTTATTGATTTTATCTCTCGCTAAAAATTTCCCTGATTGGTATCGTCTAATATCGATACCTGCATATGCGTTTAGCTGTCTGTTGTTGTCAAACCTACGAATGTCGCCAATTTCCGCTATGATTCGGACGGCCGTGTTCGCTCCAATAGCAGGGAGACTACGTAAAATTTCATATTCTTTAAGTTCCTCGGCAAGGGACTCCATTTTGTCGATGCATTGATTCTTCTGAAGAAGGAGCTCTTGATATCGTTTTGCATATACACGTACTTGATCACACAGTACATCAGTTGAAGAGGCGGCTGGGTAAGATTGTTTTGCTGCCTTGAGTAGTTCAACTGCCTTTTCCTCCGCTTTTTTAACGGACAATCGTTTATTTGTATTGGCAAGTATCCGATTTTTAATGACCGTCTTTGATTGATTTATGACAAGATCTGGATGCGGATATAATTGTACTACGTTCAGGAATAGCTCGGATTTGGTTGTGAATATCTTCTCGAGCTCAGGAAAGGTTTCCTGAATGACCTTATGCATTCGGCTCCGGGCGACGCTCAATTCATCGTCCAATTCACTGTAATGCCTAGACATTCGTTTCAGTTGTCTGTAAACATCATCCGACACTGTTTCAATCCGTCTTTCGGTCGTAAAGTGTGTGAGTGCCAATTGATGTGCATCACTTCGATCCGTTTTGTGCATACGCAAAGAATCGCATTGGAGTTTTGCTTCCAAGGGATTTAAAAGACAATACCTGTATTTGTTCTCTATCATAAAACGTTCCAGAGGCCTTGAGTAGACACCTGACGCTTCAAATACGATGTGAGGATGCTCTCCATATCCGTCAATTAAGTCATCGATCAAAACTTTGAGTTCGATGAACTCGGGACGATTGTGCTCGATTTCTTTCTCCAACTCACACTTCTTCAGCGCGTTATAAACGACCATATAGCTCTTTCCCATACTGACATCAAATGCGATGACGTGTTTCATATTCACCCTCCTTGTGTGTTTTAAAGCCCTCACCTTCACCTTATCGATTCCCATTTCTTATACACGATCTCGATGGATCCAACATACTTAAACCTGATTCAAATAAGGGGAGTGAAGTAGGTCGGTTTTTTATACGGATTCAAGACCCCAAAGCTGCCACGACCTATTCTTCACCTCTACTATATAAAAAAATAGTAGTGCTAACCAATGCCTTGGTCTGCACTACTGATCTTAGTATGTTTCTTATTGAGTAATGGAGTTAACTACTTCCGTGAATAGGTGTTATGTAATCAGAGGCTTATGTAGCATACCAATCCGTTCAGCGATCAAATACCTTCTTGAACTAACGGGGCAGTTTAGTTGAGTAAAAAATGAATTATTATACGCATTCAAAAAATAGAAAGCATTGGTGCTATAACCGATGCTTTTTTTGACGTTAAAATCAGTGCATTGATGTAGTAGTTAAGTTGGATTATATCTTCATCCTTTTCGCAAGCTCCTGAGATGAGTCATGTTGGGAAAATGCATTAGTGTATTCATTATTAGGTCTAACCTTTAATATTCTTTCCGATTTTTGAGCAGATCTAATGTTCTTATCATTAATCAATATTTTTCACGTTCTACATTTTTCAGATTTTCGGTGCACATGTTATCAATAATTTTTTAGTCATAACAATCCTCCTGGCATATTTTGGGGTTACTCCATGGTTCGACTCGGAAAAAGGTTTTCAAATACTCAACCAAATTATCATGTGTCGATATATGGTATACTAATAGAAAAATTATCAAAAATATCAATTTTATTAGGAGGTTAGACATGCTTGCTCAACCTTTACTAAATGGGACTATAAATATAGATCAATTACTAGAAAAATTATTGAGAGGAAAAAGAAATGAGTTAGATGCTTTTTTAACCGAAGTTAAAATTAATGAAAAATTACTAGGGACGGAAACAAATGTACACTGCTTTATGATTGGTCATGATGGCAATGATGTTCCAAGGGTAGAGCAATTGGCAATTGAAGTTGCAACAAGGGTTCTTGATTATGCCATCCCTAGGTCTGAAATTGAAAAAGCGAAACAACAAGATTTTCAAGATAATACTTCTGTTAATACAGTTAGGCTAAAGATGAAAGCTAAGAAATTGTTTACTTCTATTTCGAATACGGGTGAAGGTGGCGAAATGCTTTTATATATGCTCGTTCAAAGCTTTCTCGGTTATCCTCAACTGCTTTGTAAAATGCCGTTAAAAACAAGTAGTCAAGTTCATTATCATGGTTCGGATGGAATACATGTAGGTTTTGATGAAGTTAGCAAAAAACTAGCACTTTATTGGGGAGAGTCAAAGCTTTATCAATCAATCGATAATGCTATTTCGAATTGCCTAGATAGTATTAAACCATTTTTATATGATGTTGGATATGGAGCCACTGAAAGAGATATGCAACTTATCACCTCAAACTTGGATGTGATAAGTGAAGAACTTGAAGAGATTCTTCTTAAGTTCTTGGACCCTGCTGATCCAATGTATAAGAGGCTTCAATATAGGGCTGTATGTTTAATAGGCTTCGATGAAGCTGCTTACCCCACGGGTCCAAACCAAAAAGTAGAAGATCTAGTAATGAACGATATAAGTAAATCTCTTATCAATTGGCAAAGTAAGCTTAGTACAAAAATAAAAAAAAGGAACCCTCTTGATACGTTTAAACTAGAAATCTTTTTGATTCCATTTCCATCTGTTGAAGAGTTCAGAAAATCCTTTTTAGGGGGATTACAGTATGTCTAAAGAATCATTGGCAACAAAACTTTATGACTTGAAGGGGTTTAAAGACCTCTACAAACCATTGTTAGTTAAATCAGTTAGCGAACAATTCATTAAACTAGAAGGTATAAAAAATAGCGTTGAAATAGATTGGAGCTATCTACTGCTTTGCAGCAGTATTCTTGCCCAATCCTCTCAATCAGCACATCAAGATGTAGCGTATCGGATTGCACAGCATTGTCTAAATAGTGAGGAAACGGACGAATCACAAAAAAATGCTGCTATTTTTATTTTTGATTCGATGACAAACCACCCATCAATTCAATTAGCTTTAAAGAAGAATATCATTAAGGAAGATTATAAAGAATCAATTCCCCTGCCATTGAAGTTGAAAATGATTTCAAGAGGAATGAAATTTTCGTTATTTGATCAGGAAAAAAATAAGCTATTGCCGATCAATCGGTTTCAACATGATGTTATTGAGGGGTATAAACAGTCTACTAACTTAAGTATTTCTGCCCCGACATCTGTTGGGAAATCCTTTATCCTTCTTCAAATTATTAAATTGGAGCTTGAAGAATATCTAAGCAGTACCATTATTTATATTGTGCCAACAAGATCACTGATACAGCAGGTTCAAGAGGATATACAAGAGTTGCTTTTGGAAAATAAGATAAAAAATACTTATATTACGGCGGTACCAGTAATTCCTAAAAATAGTGATGGTTTAAATCTGATTTTTGTGTTAACTCAAGAAAGGTTACAATGGCTATTAGCTGACAGCCTTTTATTTGTTCCTGATTTGATCTTGGTAGACGAAGCACAAAAAATTGGAGATGGGTCTAGGGGAATATTGCTTCAACAAGTGATCGAAGAGATAAGGAGACGTTCCGATGAGTCAAAGATAATCTATTCGAGCCCAATGGCTTCAAATCCCGAAGTTCTTTTACCAAGATTATCGGATCAGAGAATAAATAAAATCATTGAAACTGAACAAGTAATAGTAAACCAAAATTTAATTTGGGCAACACAGGTTTATCGTAAACCAAAACAATGGGAAGTAAATTTATGCTCGGGTTCAGATACGACACCCATTGGTTCATTAACTCTTCTTGCAGCGGTGAAAGTAGATGGGAAAAGACTTCCAACAATTGCTTACATGTTGGGTTCCCCATTGGGTGGAAATCTAATTTACGCAAATAAGCCCTCCTATGCCGAAGATATGGCATATGTGCTTCGGGACCTTGTTGGAGAAGAAAATGAGACTTTCGATGAAGAAGTTCAGTCACTAATTTCTCTTGTTAAGAAGGTTATTCATAAAGATTTTTCACTTGTAAAGGTACTGTCAAGGGGTATTGCTTTTCACTACGGGAATATGCCCCTTATTATAAAAAATGAAGTAGAAGCGCTTTTTAAGAAAGGGAAAATCCGATATTTGATTTGTACTTCTACGCTTATTGAAGGTATGAATCTACCTTCCAGTTCCATTTTTGTTCGTGGACCAAGTAAAGGAATTGGAAAACCTATGGGTGAGGTGGATTTTTGGAACCTTGCTGGTAGGGCGGGAAGACAAGGAAAGGAATTTCAAGGGAATATAATTTGTGTAGATCCAGATAAAAAAGATGTGTGGAGGAACCCACCTCCAAGAATTAGAAAAAAATACGAAATAGAGAAATCAGTTGATCATGTCATTAGCGATGCTGATGAGTTAATGGACTATATTAAGCGTGGAACTCCAAGAGATGAGTTATCGGGAAAATTCGAGTTAGAATATGGCTTTGTATATCTACTAGGTGAAAAGATTAGACATGGTGAATTAAATAAGTCACCTTTGCTAAACCAGTATGATAAAAACGTTATTGATGAAATTGATGTTGTAATTAGTCAGAAAATGAGTGGAATTGAAATACCAGACGAAATAATTTTGAAACATCCAGGTATAAGTCCACTTGCTCAACAAGATCTTCTTGCCTTTTTTCGATCTCAATTACTAATAGAAATGTATTTCCCGATTGATCCTTATGACGAAGGAGCACTGGGGAGATTTATAAACATTATTGAAGCAATAAGTGAATATTTATCTGGAGATCATCCTGGAGCAACTTATCCCCACGCAAGACTTATTCATGATTGGGTGCGAGGGCATAGTTTATCAAGAATCATTAATAGAAATTGGAACTATTGGAAAGACAGAATAGATAAACCCAAAAAACTGGGCACAGTAATAAGAGACACCATGAGAGATATAGAAGAATACGCAAGGTTTAAATTTATTAAATATTCCTCCTGTTATAATGATATTCTTAAATATTATGTAGAAACTGAAGTGAACTCGGATTTGTTGAAAGAAATACCTAATATGAATGTTTGGTTGGAGTTCGGTGCATCAATCGAAACTCAAATTTCATTAATGAGTTTAGGGTTATCCCGCACTACCGCTATTACAATATCCGATTTAATAAGTAGGGATAACTTTACCCCAGAAGATTCTATCGACTGGTTGACAATAAATATTAGAGATTTAGAGCTTTCTCCAATTATGATGAGGGAAATTGAAAAGATAGTAAATTTTTATGAACAAATAAGAAAACAGTAATTGTTATTTTGAATCGCACAAAAAATGTAAAAAAGACTGTGAGGGTAATGGGATGACTACCACTGCAAAAGAAACAATAGAACAAATTCATGACCTCAATATAAATAGGGATGCGTACCACTCAATAAACGGATATTTTTATCAATTCGAGTTAACCTTACTCCATATCCTTGATGATGGGGCCACAAATGATGCATTTGAAGATATTGATTGCCAATCTAGCTATATGATTGAAAGAATCGAGGATTACGTTAAGTATTTTGATAAAGACGAAAAGAGTTTTATTAGAGTTGCACAAATTAAGCATCATTCAAATAAGGAAAGTCCATCAACCTATTATAATGCTGTTCTTTTTCTTTATTATAATTACTTGAACTTTATAGAAAAAGACTTACCTGATACGGAATATGTTGCAAGAATTTTTCATTTTGATTTATCTAAAGATAAAGGAAATGTTAGGCCTATCCTTGACTCAGCTTTCGAATCACATGAGAAGAAAAAAACTAAGCTAATAGAAGCTGACAAGGAGAAGGTAAAAAAGAAAGGTAAAGCAATCCAACGTAATGAAGATCTTTTGGATAAAATTTATAAGACGCGGTTAGACAGTGAAGAAAACAGAGTAGCCTTTGCAACTATTGCAAAATTTATTAAAACCAAGAGTCAAGCGGATGTAATCGAGATACTAAAGACTAAACTCAAAGAACGCTATCAACACCTCTCTTCGTTCAATAGCGATGAATTCTTGTATGCAGCTTCAATAAGTAAGTTAATTATAGAGGGGCGAAATGGAAACGAAATTTCTTTGAGCGAGTTGGATGATTATTTTAATGGAGAAGTAGAACAATTGGAAAACTTCTATGCTCTAAAAATAACGGACTATGTAAAGGGAATAATTGATTCAAATAGTATTGATGTCGAATTGAACCCGCTAGGTAGAGGTGTTTACGAGCATTACGAGAGGATATATATAGATATTGCTGGCTTCATTGAAGAGAAATTTAAAACTAGTGAATATCGAAACTCATTTCTATTATCTACAAGCCCTAAAGAAATTAGAAAGTTTGAAGCAAATACTTTAGATGAATATATTGCTTTCACTGAAGCGAGTGTTGCTATTTCAGAACTGTTATCTAAGCTTTCTAAAATCATCTACCACTATCTAGACACTGGTGAAGAGGCATTTAATTTAGATGAGTGGTTTGAAATTAATGACCAAGGTTGGCTATTTAAATACCCAGGAGAGCAAAGGGGAATAGGCGTGATAACTGGTAATTTTTCGTCAGATGTTTTCTCTTCATTACGTCACATTTTACCACGATTGAGGAATGAGAAATTAAGACCTGATGTTTGGTACGTTAAACATGATGATGATTTTTTTAATGCATCTAAAAACATGAAATATGATCACGATTATTCAGATGTTCCATTAGAGGGACAGGAAGATTTCGAACCATACTTTTGTGACCCTACCGAAGATCATTTTCACATACAATGTTTGAGATGTTTATCACTGGGGAGCTATTCTAATAATTCTAAAGTCCATGAGATATTTGTTCATGGTTGCAGAGAGGTATGAGAAAGAGTTGAAAATCGAAATAGTAAGCCAGTTTCTGAAAGATCATGGTTTTTCAGAAAAAGAGTATATACGCACATGGACAATTAGCAATGCCGAGGGAAAGAAAGAAGAGATGAGTAGGAATATCCTCCCTTTTTCTAGTGTTTTTGTTGACAACAACGAAAAAGAAATTTATATCATCGAAGAGAAAAGCAGTCATTTCACTGTTGAAGAAATCAATAAAATGGAAAATGATATCCTTACCTTTATTCAATTTTTATCAAACAAAGAATCTATAAAATATAACATAAACTTATTGCTTCTTTGCCCACTTAATGCAATAGATAAAACGGAAGAGATAACTAATTTATTGAGTTTTGAAAGAAGCAAATACACGTGTAGAAAAATAATTTTAAATACTGCTAATGCAGAATTTAATCAAGAGTTAGCGATTCTTCCATCTTTCCCTATAAGTATAAACAGTGACTTTTCCCGAGAAAAAGTTGGTGAATTAAAAGAGAGGATAAAAGAAGTTGTTGATGAGACTATATATCAAGAATTATTGAAAGAAAAAGATGAAATAAATCTAGAGGAAATACTTAATCATTTAACTATTGAGGATGATGTTCAAAGTGAATAGTAACTTTTTTATAAAAGATGTAGAGATAAAAAACTTTAGGGGTTACTCGAATCAAAAATTCGATTTTTTTGAAGGAAGAGAAAATTACCGTGGGTTAATATTGTTAGGTGGACCTAACGGGTACGGTAAAACATCCTTATTAGATGCAATTGAATGGTGCTTTACAGGATCGGTTCATAGATTGAAAGAAGATTATAGTACAAGAAGAGATAGTAATAACAAATTGTTAAAATCATTAATCAGAAATAATCCAAGTGATATGGAAGTATGGGTGAAGATAAACGTTTTTTTTAATAATGTGCAATTAGAAATAGAACGCTCATTTAATCAAACTGATGAAAGCAAAGCATTTGATCCTGAAAATAGCATCTTCAAAGTGAATGGCCTTTTAATTGAACAAAATAATACAATTGACTTTATTATTAGCAAATCTATTGCATCTGATTTTTATGAACGCTTTACATGCTCCTACGAGAAGAATATTACGATTTATGAAAAAAATAGGACTGATATTTATGCAATGTTTTCTTCCTTTTTGGGAGGTACGAAAGACATTCAAGTTGCCATTGGTAATTTAGATGGCGGGGGTGCAAATGAAGGACTCATAAGTAAATTAGAAAACAAAATTAATTCAGCTTATAAACCAAATTACAATAATTTGAAGGACGCTTATGAAAAGATGGCATCTAATTTAGATACATTACTTAAAGAAAAAGAGACAAGTATTGATATTGCTGAACTTATTAGTAATTATCCAAAAGATAAGGCGTTCGTTGATGAAATGATGCCCACCATGTCATTACATGAAATAGGTAATGATGTTGATAAGAAGTTAATTCAATTCAAGAATCAAAAAAATAAGCTAAAGAAACTAAGGTTTCTTAAAGGATATAGCACAGCCTATAACGAGTCTAAAAAATATAAAGAGGATTTAGAAAAAGAGAAAACATACACTGTTTTTAGTGAGAGGGTTTATCAACCATATAGCCTTAAAGAAGAGGATATACAAAGCATACAGGGGAAAGATCTAGCAACTATTAAATTCAAAAAAGAGAAGTTAGAGTCACTTAAAATAAATTTAATGAAGTTTCAGAACCCGACTAAAGACAGTGCTTCAAAACTAAAGGAACTTTGTCTGGAAGTTATTGATGGCGACGATGCCCAATTAGCAGCCTTTGTAATGGGTATATCGCAGTTCGTGACTCATGATTCACTATCAAATCAATTAAAAGGATTTAAAACACCTGACAAAGCACTCACGGCTTTGCGATTGTTAATTGATCAGGCCGAAGGATTCGAAAAACATAGGGAAAAAGAACACAAGGCATGTCCGTTATGCGGTAGTGAAGAAAACTTCCCCAATAAAGAATTAGAACTCGCGAAAGTGGCGAGGGATGTTTTAGGAGTAGTTGATGAAAAAAGAGCTGATCTCCAGAAAAAGTTCGATGATTGCGATAGAGAATTAAAAGAGACGTATAAGACATTTTATGAATATTTACTTGGCAAAGTTGAAAATACTTTATTAGAATTAGTACAAGTAATCAATAATTTCTATAATCTTCAATCGTATATCTTGGCTTGCGCTTCTTTCTCAATAGATATTAATCAACTTAATCAATCTTTGCTAGAAGCAAAGCAAGAGGATTTCAAGAATCAGTTAAAAGAGGAGTCAGTTCTTGTAACGCTAGAAACAACTATTTTGGAGCAATTAGTAACTGAACAGAGTGTTCTTTTGGCAATCACTAGTCATGATAACCAGAGGCAACAAGTAAGCATGCAAGAATTTAAAGCATTTAATGTTGCTGATAAAATCAGTGGTTTAACTCAATTTATAGATTATTATCAGGATATACTAGAAAGTACAGCAATTGAAACTGATTTAAATGATATAAAAATAGAATTATTGGTGAATAAAGTCGCTGCCTTGGATAAATTCATCCTATTGGTGGAGAATGATAAAGAAATCCTGAATATTTCTTCTGAAATTAAGGAACAAAGAGGGTTGCTTGAAGAGAGTGAAAAAATATATACCAGGAGTAAAAAGGAATTAGATGAATTCAAAAGGATATCAAGAGATTTAAAGCGTTTGAGGGTTCAATGGGATAAGGACCGAGTTGATGAAATAAAGGAACCTTTGCGAAAAATTTATAAAAGAATTAATAGACACACAAACATTAAGGATATTAATTTATTAATTGAAGGAAGAACGAATAAAATTGCTGGCCTATGGGCGAATACAAACGAAGATGAAGAGATATTTGCGACAAATATATTAAGCGCGGGACAATTATCTGTTGTTGCCCTTGCAATATTTATTTCTGTTGCGTTAGGTCAAAAAGAGAGTCCTTTTAAATGTTATTTTATGGACGATCCTATACAAACGATGGACGACCTTAATATCCTATCTTTTATTGATTTGTTGCGCGCAGAGTTGGCACCAGAAAATCAATCAGGAAACCAATTCATAGACCAATTATTTTTCACTACTTGTGATGAGAAATTGGAGAGACTCATCTCGCACAAAATGAAAAACTTCGGTGTGAATTTTTCACATGTTCATTTCACAAGTTACGGTAATTTTGAAATGAAAGCTTAAAAGAAACAGACGTGACCAGTCACGTCTGTTTTTCTAATTAACTTCGATGTCTTTTAAATAAAGAACCGCTAAGCAAATAACTTCTGGCAAAGTAGAGCCTTCTATTTTAAATAAAGGGGTTCTGTCTTCAGTGGATTTAACTAAGGTACATTCATATTTATCTCTGGATATCAGGACTTGAAAATTGATACTAATATCTTTTATTATCCTTTCAGATAAATCAATAGCATCTGATAGCCTTGTGCAATAACGCCATTGACCCAAATCATAGTGTTTTCGGTACCAATTTAGACCTTCATTTGTATCAAAACAATTGAATTTTAGTACTTCTTTTGCTATTAATAAATTTTTTTCTGCGTTAGTCATTTTCTTCCAGAGATATGTCATAGAAACCGACCCCTTTTTCTAGATAATACTAGCGTTTTTGGTTTACAGTAGAAAAGTTAACTATTTCGAGAAAAATTAGTGAACAAGATTGTTTTATAGAAATATATGTGAAAGGGCCATCAAATAGGAGGGCTATTCGAAGATTAAGGGGATAAGTTTAGAAATACAAAATGAAAGTTTGTAATGCAAGCGGTAAAGAAAATAGTTAGTAAGTGAAAAAGGAATAGCGAGGGTTTGCTCATGTCAGATATTAATGGATAATTTAAGATGCTCTTAAAAGGTTGATTACGACCACTCGATTTTACTACTCACGACATCTTTTTTACCGTCGAATGCCGAAAAGCTTACCAGGTAATTCCACTATATGCACCAACATGTGAAGATGCATATCAGCTGGGGAATAAAGCGCATTTATTACAATATTAAGGCGTAACGCACGACGCACATGAATGACAAGAAGCTAGTAAGTAACACGAGCTCGGTTGCCCCACTTCTCAGTGTAAAGTTGTAAGGAAAATAGGCAACGTCGGTATGTATCTATGGCTCCCGAATGCAGTAATCAATTATACAAAAAGTGTGAAGCAGTGAGGAGTTGATTACAGCCAATGAAATGTACCACTAGTGACATGTTTTTTACCACCAAGTGACATAGATTGTACCAGTGAGAGACAATACCTTTACCACTTCATACCTTTTGGATAGTTAAAGACAATAAATATACTTTTCAGAAATGGAAATTCTATACTTGCTATACAAACTCGGCTAATTCGTAATAAAGTCTTTATGCTGCAAACGGGACATTTACTTTAATAAGAAAAAACTTGTTGTTGTGCCAAAAACCAGTTAAAGATAGAGTATCAGAAAGCAAAGGTGAAATTCATAAATTTTTTTTGAGTCTTCTTCGATTTTAAACAGTATAAGTTACTAAGGGGGTTATGTAATGCTTGAACGAAAGAACAAAACACTTATTATTTTTTTGACTATAATTATGTCTATATCAGGATTTTTAATTTCTGGTTGCTCGCAAGATGAAACAGGGGACCCAAATAAGGTAGTCATTCTAAAAGTACTAGAGCACCAATTTACGGGACCAGATAAGGAGTTTATGGATTTGTTGTGGAATCCTAAATACAAGATTGTTGAAAATGGGGCAGAAAGAAATTCAGAATTAGATAAGTATATAGAAGAGGTTTATGGAGAGTATTTCACAGAGAGCCAACTAGATTTCTTCATGCGGGCATTCGGTACTACTTATCAAAGTTTCGCTGATTCTAATGGATATACGTTACATTTTAAAGAAGCCTTGATTGAGCAGGATGAAGAGGTCTCAAATCGGTATACATTCGTAGCAAAGGTAGGGTATCAGAAAAATGGGGATGAAGAAAAAATAATTAATGTAGAAGGTTTGGTCCTTTTTTCTACAAAAGAAGAAGGTAAAATCGGGAAATTCCAATATGGAAATGACAACGGATTCTCAGGTATATTGAGACAATGAGCAATTAAACAATGACTTTGTTAGTCAATAATCGGGTGTGTTTGTTTAAGATCATAAGCCTAATTCCTCGTTCAAGGTACGTGGGGTTAGGCTTTTTCCTTCCGAAATCCTTAACATTTTACATTTTCGACGTTACACCACTGGTAAACTCATTGGCAACGGGTGGTAAAATCCATGACAATCGCTGGTAAAAACTATGGCAGTAGTGGTACATTCTCGTGGCTGTAATCAGGAGTTTGTCATTCAGTGATATACATTTTGTCATTTTGCGTAAAAATATGTTAAGGAAGGTGCATTTCATTGGTGGTAATCATAATAAATGCTCGAATGGAGCAAACACCGTTATATATAGAAGCATTCACTCAAGAAATGCTAGATGCAACAGATATAAATGAATTGCAAGTCAAAGGAGAAAATTATTGAGGTTCTATTTCTTATTTGAAAAGCTCTTCGATCTCGTTGAAAAATGATTTTATCTCGTCATTGCACAGAGTGTGGACATACCTTTTCCTGTTTAATCGGCTTCTTACATTTATCATGAATCTGCCTCACCTTAATTCCTTTATCTTCCGTGGCGGCGTGTAATTTAACATGAATTGTTACAAAACCGAACGGTATGGCACCTTTCCATACTGTGTGCACTTAAATCACCACATGATTATTATCGCCATTTTATTTAATTGTGATACAAAGTAAAAGCGGTCCTCCACAGATAAAATTGTGGATGGGCCGCTTTTTTTGTTTAAGCGAGTTTGCAAGGTTCCAACATTTCCCATAGAATATAGGCTAAAGGATTGAATAATAGATTAATAGGAGGGGCGTCTTTATTGGTATTTAAAATAATCCTGTAACTACAAATAAAGAGGATGCAGGAATCTTGGAAGGACGGACCATTATGAAGGAAAAGAGTGAGATTTTTTTAAAGCTATATACTTTATTATTTGGGTCAGGGATGGCCAAAGATTTGAGGCCTGTAAATTGCACGACACTGCTTGCTATAGCGTCATTCATAGACGACAAGGGAAACTGTTGCCCGACACAAATACACATTGCCGAAGTCACAGGCATGTCTACAGCTACTGTGAATAAGGCCGTTAATGCTTTACTGGAGTTCAAAGTAAATGGGAAATCAATAATTACTCGTGAATTTGTTCAGCAAGCACAATTTACATACTCCTACTACACTTTTCACCTGATTTGACGCTTTACATAGGTAATGTAGGAAACAGGACGTACAGGGCTTCAGATTAAAAAGAATAAATATTTCTAATTAAACTAACGGAGCAGTAGGGTTGAAAAAGGACAAGTTTACAGAGAGTATAAGTTAATAGAAAATAGTGAAAAGCGGGGTTCGAAAATGGAGAAAGTTCTTGAAAAACTAAAAGAATTAGAGTCAGGTGAAGTGGGAATTATTATATATTCTCAAGTAAAACAGGATATACTTTTATCATTAAATAAAGGTTTAATAATACCTCTTGCTTCTGCGGCAAAAGTTGCAATTGCCTTTTGTATAGCAAAATTAGTTGAAGAAAGACACTATAAATGGACTGACATTATTGAAGATGTAATTTTAAATCCTGAAGAGGATAGTAACGAAGTGTATCCTCACTTTCAAAGTAGAGAGAATTTGGCACTCCAAGATGCGGTTGAAGTGATGATAGCCTGTCATGATAGCTTTGTTGCAGATAGAATTGTTCAATTTTGTGGTGGATGGGAAATGATTAACAATAAAATAAAATCATATTTTAAAAACATAAATATTACTCAAAATCCAAGAGACTTGGATAACAACGGAGAAATGAGTGAGATGCTAGAACTTTTACGATTAATATATCAAGGGTACAAAACTAATCATGATTTATGGATTCCGGTTATTAATGGTTTAGTTAGGCAACGAGGTAATATAGAAGGTATACCAAGCCATTTCTTAAATCATATGACTGGCGGATTAGATAATGTAATAGTTGACATCGGTATAATGGGAGAGTTTTCCAGAAACCCGTTATTATTTATTTTGGGTGCAAAGGAGTTACCAAATCGATATAAAGAGAAATTAGCAGATGAAATAATTATTGATGCAATGAAATTACTTTATGATGAGTATTGCAATCAGGAAGTTGCGTTAGAAAATAAAAGTCTTTCTAATTCATAGTGCAACTTAAACACCCATGAAAATTAAAAAACGCTCAAAATCTATAAAACTGCATAACAAAAAAGCTCAGAAAAAGTTTTTTTAAAAAAAGGCTGAGCCTTCAAAATGATTATATTAAGTTGAAAGTTAATCAGTAACCAACTCCATTCTTCATAAAATAAAGTCAGGCTGGTGCAATAACCAGAGTAGGATTAATCTCCCATGAGTGCTACTCGTATAGAGTGCGACAGTCTGTATGCACCGTGGTCGTTGGAGTCAGACTAACGGATGGGCTCTATGGCACCATAGTTCATCGACCTTCTTCGCCAGCCGTAGTATCCAATACACGTTCTACATATATTTTCATCCTCTGTGGTGTAGCACTGACTTTGCGCTACATGTATGGCTAACGGGGCACGTTACTTTAATAACAAAAGACATATAAGAGGTGAATTGTTTGGGCTTATATTATCAAGAGTATGGAGATAAGAACGCTCCGTTAATGGTGTTTTTACACGGAGGCGGAGTAAGTAGTTGGATGTGGGATAAACAAATTCAATACTTCAGTAATTATCATTGCATTACAATAGATTTACCTGAACAAGGGGCAAGTAAATATACAGAAAACTTTACAATTCAATTAAGTGCAGAAATAGTAAATGAGTTAATAGATAAAATAGCAAACGGTAAAAAAGTAATTGTTATTGGCTTCTCATTAGGTGCACAAATAACTATTCAAATGTTAAGCATTAATACCAATTTGATTGATTATGCGTTCATTAACAGTGCATTGGTTAGACCCAATTCATTTGTTAGGAAAATGATAAGACCGTCCATAAAATTAACTTTTCCTTTAGTTAAAATTAAATCCTTCTCAAAACTTCAAGCGAAAACACTCTATATTGATGAAGAATACCTTGAAACATATTATAAGGAAAGCACTCAAATGAAATCAGATACACTTATTAGAATATTAGAAGAAAATATGTCATTTGAAATACCCAACGATTTTAAAAAAGCAGTGGGCAAGATATTAGTTACTGTTGGTGAAAAAGAAAAAGCAGTAATGAAAAAGTCAGCGATAGATATAGTTTCAAATAATTCAAATTGCACTGGAATAATTATTCCTAACGCTGGTCACGGAATATCTTTGGTGAATCCTGATTTCTTTAACCAGATGATAGGAAAGTGGATACAGGAAGGTACTTTACCTCAAGACGTAGTAATAATAAAATGAAATGATTATTGTGCTAACGCTCAGCTTTTGTTCAACAAGAGGAGATCGTCAATTGACGGTCTTTTTTATTTGCCCAAATATCTAACTTGTACCATTACAAATGTTAATTAGTAATATTTTTTAATTTCAGGTTTATGGTTGTGGTGAGAACTTGTGTTCTGTATACTTGTGAAAAAGGGGGATATTTATGAGTGAAAAACGTGATTTGGTACTGTTTATTGCTACGAGTTTAGATGGTTACATAGCTACAAAAGATGAGTCTTTAGAATGGCTATTTAATGTTGAAGGGGAAGGTGATAATGGATATTCAGATTTTTATGAGTCGGTAGATACAGTTTTAATGGGCAAAAAAACATACGATTGGATAATGAAACACGAAACAGGGGAATTCCCGTATAAAAACAAGGCGTGTTATGTGTTTACAAGGTCGCCAATTGAAGATACGGTCGATGTAAAGTTTACAAATGAAGATATCATTAGTTTTACTAATAAACTGAAAAGTCAAGAAGGGAAAAACATTTGGATTGTTGGTGGAGGAGAATTGTTACAATCTTTTATAAAAGAAAAATTAGTTGATGAACTAATAATAACAGTTGCCCCAAGCATAATCGGAAAAGGAATACCGTTATTTAAAGAAGGAGATTATCAATTAGACCTTTCTTTAAAAGGTACAAGGAACTTCAATCAATTTGTTGAACTACATTATGGAGTTCTAAATTAATAACGTGTTCTTGAACTAACGTGACAACAGAAGGTCGTCTATTGGCGGCCTTTTTATTTGGTTAAAATTAACATCTTATTTTTAGTTGTGATGCGAACGTTCATTCTCTATACTGGAGGTAGAGGAGGGAACAAGTGTGCGTGATCAATTAGTTAAGTCAGTGGAATACAGCGAACACCTAGATATGATGTACATGGCTGCAGACAGTTCAATCAGCAAGCGAAGAATCAGCGTACTACAGGTCGGTGAGGCATCATTTCGCGCATTCTGTTTCTTACGTAAATCGAAGCGTACTTTTACAATTGATAACGTGCTCGCGCTTGTTCCCGTAATTACAAAAGAACGTGCAGTTATATGATGGACTACAGTAAGTTTCCCGACCGACAAATCGCCTGTATCGATATGATGAGCTTTTATATGGAGTACGCTTTATAGGAGTAGTTATAGTATTCTATGGATATTATAACTACTCATTTTTATCTTTAAACACATATTATATTTACGGAATATTTGTAGTGTTTATAGTTGTCAAAGAACTTATGTTTGAGTTAGAATATTCTTATAAACATAAAAGTTTGAACGCTATTTTGTTTGTATAGGTTCCTTACTAGCCTCCTTTAAGACACTTATAACAAAAAAAACGAGGGAATTTATGGAAGATTAATTAAGGAATACAGGGAAGACGAGGTAAAACAGATTGTAGTTAATATGATTTTTCCAACGATTGGTTTTGAAGCCTATGAAGAACTAGCCAATCTCTTCACTTCTATAGGCATAAAGAGGACAGCTGAAAACTTTTGTTGTTATAAACAATCCCCTCAAATCAGGAATAATTTAGGTTGGTTTAGGAGAGCAAAAGATATATGCCTACTTGATTTCCCAATAAAAACTAATAAAAAAGTGTATAGGTTACTTCTATGTACCCAGAGGATAGCGGCATAAATTTCTATGACTGGATAGGTGAATAATATGAGAGTTGTAACTGTAAAAATACCTGATGCATTTGATAGTGGAAAAGAAATTGAAAGATTTATGCTTATTAACGAATCTGGGGAACCAGTTGTTCCTGTAGTTAAGTATTTAAAATACCTAGATGACATTGGTAGGGAATACAATACACTGAGGAATTATTGCTACCAATTAAAACATTATTTTTCATTCTTAGAACAAAGTAACATTAGTTATCTAGATGTTAAATTAAGCGTTTTAAAGGACTTTATAGGATGGTTAAGAAAACCTTATCGCCAATTAAAAGTTACTGAAATTAATCCGAATAGTTCGAAGAAGAAAAAAATTAGTAATTCTTCTATCAATCAAATAGTGAATTGCATACTGAATTTCTATGAGTATTTGTATCTGTATGAGGAGTTTGAGGATGAATTAAAATCAAAAGCAATGAAAACAGTATCAATTAGATTTAGTTCATATAAGCCATTTTTACATCATATATCAAATGACAAAAATAAAGAAACTAACATTTTTAACTTACCAACTCATAAAAGTCCAGTGAAAATTTTAACACAAGAACAGGTTCAATATATTATTGAGGCATGTTCAAACTTAAGAGATATTTTACTTTTTAGAGTCCTATATGAAACAGGAACACGGATAGATGAGGCCCTTGAAATGAAGTTTGAGGACTTCGATATCTCGAAAGGTACTGTTGCAGTTACAAAATCAAAAACAAAAGCTGGAATAGGAAGAACAGTATATGTATCGTCTGAAACCTTGAATATTTTCCAGGACTACATTATAGAATTATTGGATAATGATATTGATTCAGATTACGTTTTTGTAACCTTAAGGGGTTCTAATAAAGGCAAGAGGCATAAATATAATACTGTATATTCCAAAGTGAAAACCCTAATTAAAAAGACCAAAATCAGTTTTCATCCACATATGTTCCGGCACACGTTTGCGACAGAAATGCTTGAAAGTGGTGTAGATATTAAAGCCGTCCAGGAAATACTTGGTCATGAACATATTCAAACAACATTAGGAATCTACTCTCACCCTTCCCAGGAATTTATTCGCAAAGAATATGATAAGCGTTTTTCAAAAAGTAAGGAGTTGCATTGATGGGGTTAATAGGAAAGGAAAATGTTCTGCTTGAACTCAAAAGTAGTAAACGCACTGAAATGAAAGATTTTATTAATGGGTATTTGGATGGTTTTTGGGTAAAGGACGTCCTTAGGTTTAAAGAAAGCCCTTATTACCATCCAGACGTAGAAAAAGATAGAAAAATTTTTAGCATTTTAGATTTTACTAACATTAAATCCGAGACTATTAAACTTGAATTAAAATACTTTTTTGCTTACCAAATAGAAAGCAAAGTAATTAATCCGAGAACAGCTTGGCTTCAATATGCTCTTTGCTTTAGAAAATTTATTGCGTTTATCAATCAGGAGAAAGTATTAAAAGATTCTATAGTCGAAATTAGAAAAGAAAAATTATTGACGATTTTTAGATCCTGGATGGTCAAAAATAATTATAAAATAACTAGAGCTAATTGGAAAAATCCACAACAAAATGTAGTTACAGCAGCGATTTCTTTCTTTAATTCTTTATATGACTTTTTCTTTGATTTTTACGATGAACGTGAAGAATTCGAAAAGGATATCTGGAACTTTGATAAATTGGGTATTGACTTTAATGAAGCTTCAAGCAAGAGGTCCCTAGATTTTACTGAGATTAAGGAGCCTTGGAAGGCTGTTACAAAGAGGTATATCAAAGAACGTTGCGTGGTAATTCAAGAGATAGTGCCTTCAACTGCGGTCTCTGCTGTTATTAGATTAACTTATTTTTTTAGTTGGTTATTCGTCGAATATCCTAACTGGACAGATTTAAAAGGATTAACTAGAAGTATTGTGCTTAAGTACCTTCATTATTTAAGAACTACGCCGATGGGTGGCACCAGATACCAAAGGAAGCCTACAGATTCTCATGTGAAAACAACTATGGTGTGCTTATCAGTATTTCTTGACTATATCCAAGTGAACGAATGGGAACTGGCACCGACTGTACCGGTAAAAAAATTAATAACTTCAGCAGAAAAGCCAAACAGTTATAAAAAAAGAAGAGAAAACAATGGAGATGTAATTGAATATATACCTGATGAGGTTTGGGAACAGGTTGTGGAAAATATAGACAAGCTTCCAAACAGATATAAAATAATGGCATTAACAATAGAAGAATCAGGCTTTAGGATCACAGATATCTGTTCATTGAAATGGGATTGTGTCTATAAGGATGGAAAAGGTGAATTTTGGCTAAAGGGAGACCAGCGAAAAGTTAGAAAGAAGAATCACAAGGTTCCAATTTCTGTGGAATTAGCTAGTGTTTTACAAGCTCAGATAGAAGCTGTGAAACAAGAGTCTAATGAACAAAACAATCCTAAAAACTATCTATTCCCTATCCTAAATGGTAGAAGAGTAAGAAAACCTGTTTCTACTCCAAACATTGCAAGAGTCTTAAACAAACTAGCTGAAGAATGCGATATTTACGACAAAGACGGCCGAATATTTCACTTTAGGGCACATCAATTTCGCCATCGCTATGGAATGACCCTTGTAAATAAAGGAGTGAATATAATTATTATCCAAGAGCTTATGGCTCATGCGAGCCCAGAAATGACAGTTGTATACGCTAAATTACTAGATAATACAAAACGAAAAGCATGGGAAACATCAAGAGAACAAGGTGCATTAAGGTTAGAGTCCAACTGGAAATTCACTCCTGTACAGTTAGAATCCTCAGCAGAGGAAAATGGTATTGAATTGGAATGGATAAGACATAATTATGATTCTTTAAGAATGGACCACGGCTACTGTATCAAAAGCCCAAAAATGCCTTGTAGTTTTTTGGAGGAAATGGTAGAGACCCCTTGTATTAAAAATAATTGTCGCAGCTTCCACGTTGATAATACGTTCGTAGATTATTATCAGTTTCAAATAATTCAATTAGAGCAGGATATAATATTGTATAAACGCCAAGGAAGAGTTCGCTCCGTAGAACTATCTGAACGAAGAATTCGAAATTATGAAAAGATTCTAAGTGCGATTCAGGAAAATGGCGGGGTTTTTGGTATTCCGAAAGACAAGCGTGAAGTTTTTGAAGATGAAAGGATATTAAAGATATGACCAATAATAATCCTAATGTTCAGAAAATAATTGAATTTAATAAAAATAAAACAACTAGAAAAGAGGAAGTAGTAAATAAGGTTATTACCGATTTAATTAAGGGTAAGGAAAAAATCAATTTCAATACTGTTGCGGAAAAGTCAGGAGTATCAAAAAGTTTCCTATACAAAAATAAAACTCTAAAGGAAAGAATAGATTTCTTACGTAATCAACAAAATGGTCTTTCTTCTCCAAAAAAAGTAAAAAATAATACTAGCGATAAATCTAAAGATGTTATTATAGAAAGTCTAAGACAAAAGGTTAAAAAGTTGGAGGAAGAAAATAAAGACTTAAAAAAACAACTTCAAAGTAAACTTAGTGATTTATATTTGAAAATTTAACCGGAATTTTCTTTTGCATGTAAATCAGTCAAGAGCTGTAGAACGAGCGTATAAAATGGAAAATAGATAGGGTCTATTTGAAGAGGGCTTATCTGTTATTTATAGTTATTTTTAAAAAATTATTGGGTAGTAATAAATCACAATCAATTGTTACCGTTTTTTATCGTTAAAAAAATGCTATATATAAATTTGAAATTTGATACAAAAAAGGCGGTTATATATAGCTAGACCTGGACTTTTCAAAAATTAGAAGCTTTGATGGAAGCCAAGACAATGGATTTGATGCGGGTTTTAACCCTGTTTGACGCTCTAAATCTAGTAAATAAGAGTGTAACTCTTCAAGTCCTTCCACCGTATGTTCAATCTTCACACTGCTTTTATAGTGCGTTTTTTTATCCAAGAACATTTGAACCTGACTTTCACCTTTTGCGACATCCAGACCAACTACTGAATTTATAGAAATAATTGAAATGATATATGGAAGTTTGCGGAAAAATGCACTTCAACTAACGGGGCAGGTTAGTTGAAGAAGACCTGGCTAAAATATTTTAATAGGTAATATTGATATAGTTAGGAAAAATGGAGGTGTAATGATGAATTTTTTTGATTGGAAAATAGAAATGGTAGAAAGTTTAAAACCGTATATAGATATTGAAAATAAGAGAATGGCTATTCTTACAGCTGCAGATGATGAAATTCATATGGCTTTAGAATTTGATGAAAACAATAATTTAGTTATGCACCCAAGATGGAATATAAACATTATTATCTTAGGTGATAAACATTTAAAATTCACTACAAATTCATAAAGATATTCTTCAAGTAACGGGGTGCTTTACTTCAATTAGGGGGTTAAGCACACTTTTCTTATTCAACTAAAGGGGGAGTTTAGTTTAACAATAAGCCATAAAAATGGGGGAATTAAATGTATATTGTGCTTATCGGTTTTTTTATAATTTTTCTTATGTTAACGACCACGGGACTACTTTTAATGTTTAAGCTGAGAAAGAAAAATAAATATAACGTTGTTACTGGGGTTATTTTTTTGGGGATTGGAATCTTTTTTTTAATAGCCTGCATATATATTTTTGTAATTATTTCTTCCAGATTTTAAAGAATGCCAGGATAAAAATAGTAAGTCTGAATTATGATTTTTCACTAACAGGTGCTTTAGTCAAGTAGAGCAACGTCTTTTAAGACGTTGCTCCTTTTACATTTAAAAGTACTTCTGATAATACTCTTTCCTTAGCCTTCCGCTTAATTGAGCGTATATCCTTGTGGTTTCACTTTTCTCATGCCCCATAAGACTTTGTATGACTTCAATAGGAGCTCCATTATTCAACAAATGAGTTGCATAGCTGTGTCTAAGTTGGTGTGGATGAATCTCTTTATTGATTTCAGCACGATTTGAGATCCGCTTGATGATGTATCGCATTTGGGCAACACTCATTTTATGTGGCTGCCTTACTGTCACAAAGGCATTATTAAACAGAAAAGAATCTTTCCTTGATATAGCTTAATTAACGGTTTTAATCATAAATGAGAAAACCTTCCAAAAGTTATTTGGAGGGCTGTTTAGCATGCTCAAAATAGTATAACATAGGGTTAATAAGAATTTTAGAGAAAAATATTGACATCCTATTAGCTGGTTTAGTTGAACAATCGGCTGCCTTTACAGGGCAGCTTTCTTATTGAATAATGGAGTTAACTACTTCCGTGAACTGGCGTTATGTTAACCTGTTGTGTATGGACTATACAAGCCCGTCCAGCGATCGAATCCAGTTTCTTGTTGAACTAACGGGGCAGGTTAGTTCAACAAACTGCAATATTTAGACCCGATACCGAATTGAATGAGGTAGAGAGTAATTAGTTTAAAATGAAAAAGATTATTAATATTTTTGGGGGTGAAATGAAATTGGAAATAGAAACAGCAAGATTAATAATAAGACCTCCAAGTATAGAGGAGTTTGACGAGTATTGGGAGATGAATAACGACCCAGAGGCAAAGAAATATACAGGTGGCGTTATTAAATTAAGTTACGATGAAACATTAGCTATTCGTAAAAAGGTGTGCGACAGGTTTGAATCGAGTGATAGTAAGGTCTTTTCCGTCATTGAGAAATCAACAGGGATGTATATTGGATATTGTGGTTTTAAGTATTGTGAGTTACTGAACGGCACTGAAATATGTTACGGATATAATCGAAGTGCGTGGGGAAAGGGGTATGGGCAAGAAGCAGCAATGGCTACTTTACCATATGCCTTTGAGACACTGAAACTTAAAATACTTGTTTCTGCGGTAAATCCCAAGAATATTGCATCCGAAAGAATTTTACGAAAAATCGATATGCAATACGATGGGCAAATTGAATGGAAAGAACAAGGTTTGGTAAACAAATATAGTTTGACATCAGATAAATACTTCAACCTGGCTGCCGACGCCAATTAGTAGCAAGAGTCCAATAAAAGAAGATTGCTGCAGGATAGTTTTTCTTTTTTAACTAACGGGTGCTTTACTTCAAGAAGGAGTGAAGCTCTTTTCTTCTTAAACGAACGGAGCAAATAGTTCAAGTTGGAGGTATTGTATGTTTTGGATAAAGTTCGCATTTATTGTGTTGATTGTGTTTGTTATAAATATAATAGTTAAGTTGCTTTTGAGAAAATTACTCAAGATCGAGAAGGAGAAAAAGTCCTTTTTTTCTTACAATCACATAAACGAATTGCATAGAAAAATTGATTGGGCCATCAGAATTACTTCTACGATTGTACTTATCGTTACCAATACCTTGGTCATAATTGAAGGTTATTCGATAAACTTAATAATAATTGCAATGATTTTCTACTTTGTATTAGATTACACAGTAAGGGCATTATTTGAGTGTAAGTATTCGCAGAACCCCAAACAATATATTTTAACTATGAGCGAAGGGTTTATATTTTTACTTTCCATAGTTATTGTCATTTATTTTGATTTACTTATAAAATTACCTTAATAGAGAAAGTCATTCTGGTTGCAATAACGGTGCTTTGCTGGAGACAAAATACGAAACGTTGAAGGAGCGTTGTAGATTCCCTCTGAAATGAAAGAGGATTCGTTTTAAGGGGCTCTTGATCAATCAGTTGGTGAAACATCGTCTCGTCTGGGAGACACGTCGAAATGAGCTTCCTGGTGACTCTTCGTTGTATCGAAACGAAAGCAAGGGTTTGACCCACTTTTTAAAAAAATGAACAAAAAAAACCCATTTTTTTTAGAAACGCTGATTTGACGCGGTTTTTAAATGGGCAAAATTTGATAACAATACTCCTCTCTCTTTTGCTGGTCTGGGTTCCCCGATCGTTTGTTATCTTATCTACTGTCCTCTTGCTATACTTTACCTGTATATACTTATCCTGGAGGTGTTGTTGTGAGTTCTTTAACTACGAAAGATTCGCTTTGGTTTGAACAACTTTTAGAGATGAGTGGGGGCTGGGTTTTAAATTTTAATGATCGGACCTTGCGTATTTTTGTCCTAGAATCTGTTGGTATTGACATTGAGGATGGGATTTACGTAGGTGTTGGGTCAAAAGCCAAACGATTACGACATTTTTGGAAGATGGAAAATGATTTTCGAACTCAAAAGTTACTATCTGATCTAATCTCCCACTGGTATGATCCTAAAGAAGTTTATGGTTATGAATTTAGTGATGATGAGCTGCGTTTGTATGAAAAATGTAAGTTCATTATTGAAGTATTAAAGGGTAACAGTATAGTTGAAGATATGGATGATTTTTCTAGCATTGATGTATTGAATTCTCAATCAATCCAGTTGTTATCAAAAGAAATTAAAGAAAAGATACAAGGAAATGAACCAGAGTTGGCTTTGGACCGATTACATACATTCAGTGTTCGATTTTTTAGAGAACTAGGTAAAAAACATAGTTTGGAATTTAAAAAAGATGATGGATTACATACATTATTAAAGAATTATCGTGAATTTATAGTGGGATCTGGACATATTCAATCAGATATGACGATACAGATTTTAAAGTTGAATACAAATGTATTGAATAATTTTAATTTTGTTAGAAATAATGAAAGCTTTGCTCACGATAACGACGTTTTAAACAAAATCGAAAGTAAGTTAATTTGTAATCACGTTATTTCATTATTGAAGTTTATCGATGAGGTAGAAGAGGTGTTTCAAAAAGCAAATATCGCCATGGAAAAAACGCCCATGTGGTAAGGGTTTGAGCCATTTATGTTAACTCAAGGAGGCATTACATGGAAATGCTACAAGAAGAAGAATATTTTGATCTACTCTTCGCAAGAGAAGTAGGACCGAATCATATTGCTGAACTAATACTTTCAAAACTACAAATTATTCCCAATAAATTATATAGATATCGACCTATTAATGATTATTTAAAAGATACACTTATGAACGATATTGCTTTTTTAAGTTCCGCAGATAAATTTAATGACCCCTATGATAGTGGTTTAACTGTAGATTATAACGAAATCCATTTAAATAAAATAAAGGATAATGTATTATCTGACTTTTGTAAGGAAATTCACTATTTGTATCCAAATCAAAGTTTTGAAAGCTTTTATACAATGGTGAAAAATATTACTAAAGATGTACCTATAAAATACTTAGGGGATATGCTGGGTAATACATTAAAACAAGAAGAAAATACTAATCTTAAATCGAAAATCAACTATATCATTGAAAAAACCTATGATGTTTATGAAGACTACATAAAAAGTCTGAACGATATATATCAGTCAACAATCTATACAGCTTGTTTTAGTGAAACAAACGACAACATTCTAATGTGGAGTCATTATGCACAATATCATAAAGGTATCTGTATTGAATACGATTTTTCAAATATTGACTATACAAGTAGAACGTTGCTTACTCTTTCCCCTGTCAAATATACTAATGAATTATTTGATATGAATAATTATCCGAATAGAACTCCTATTGATAGAATTCAATTGGCTGCACTGAGTAAATTTGAATGTTGGAAATACGAAAATGAATGGCGACTTATATCATTTTTAAAAGAAGAACAAAAATTTAAATTAGATAAGCCGACTGCCGTTATTTTTGGAACAAAAACTTCAAAAGAAGATAAAGCTTGGATTTCAGATTTATGTGCCGAACGTGATATACCGATTAAACAAGCTAATTTAGACCGTACAGAATATAAATTACATATAAAATAAGTGGAGAAACTATGGGCTGAAATGACAAAACAAAATTTTGTCATTTTGTCCCCCCTATATTATTACTTCTTAGGTATAAGGGGGTCAGGTAATTAAAACTAAGATTAATTTATCTATTTCTGGGGGTGAGCTTTTGGAAGTTATCAATATTAGAGGGCTTTATGATGATCTTGGTAAAAGAAATGATATTCTCGATTATTTGGATGATCGAGATGGGGACTTTTGGGCAGGGCTAAGTTTATTAAATGCCTTAAATCAGGAACCTAAACATGTCAATGAGGATTTAAAATTTTGGAATGCTCGTTATTTTATTTTTGGACGGTTGATTAATAATATAGCTGCTTCATATGAATTGTTAAAAATGGGGCTTGAAGATGAATTTTTAACTATGTATAGACAATCACTTGAAAATGCTTGGTTATTGAAATATTTTATTGAATATCCTGATAAAATTGATGGCTGGATAAAAGATGGTGTTAAACCGTGGCAAAGAAGGAAGGCTGTTGATGGTAATACTGTAACTGGCAGAATATATGGAGAATTATGCGATCTTGTCCACTCAAACCGTAATTCTATACGAGGAGTTTGCATTGGTGGTATGTATAATCCTTGGATGTTAAATAAACTATTTGGTCATTTGATTGTTTTGGTTGCTAATTCTTTGGATTATTTTTTAGAGGTTATGAGTTTATTTAATATTGATTTAGACAAGGAGAATAAGGAATTATCAGATTTACTTAGTAACGAGATTAATAAGCTTAATTTGTGTATGTGTGTTACTCAATATTTGGAAGATCCACAGGGAGTTAAAGAAATTTTAAAAAATGGAAATGAAGATGTTATTGAATATTTGGAATCTCTTTATGAAGTAGTTGAAGACACTCTTTAGGAATAGGGGGTGTTTTTTTTATGTTTAAAAAAAGTTTCCTGAAACGGCTCTTTATATCAATGCTTTAGTCGATTTGACAAACTAATTAACACATCAATACGCACCCAAATTGAAGACATTATGTGGTGTTGTTAAAACAAATTTAAATATTGTGAAAGGTTTCACTTAAACTAACGAAGCAGTTTAGTTCAATAAGAAGTGCTTTTGTATGATGTCGCAGCACACACTAAAAAAATGTAAAGGTTTCAAAAAAATAAACAGAAACCAAAAATGGTTTCTGTTTATTTTTTTGAGCTCAGGATTTTATTTGCATGATATTGAAAAAATCTTAATTTCTTGAAACTTTTATTGATGATAGAGTCCACTAATAGGTGAAGGGGGTGAATTGATGGAAGCGGAAATCCACCGATTAGTTAAAAAAGCAATTAAAGGTAACAAAAACGCCTTTGAAAAGTTGGTTCAACATCACTATGAAAGAATCTACCGGACAGCTTATCTTTATGTACATAACGAATCAGATGCATTGGACGTGGTTCAGGAGGCAACCTATCAGGCCTATACATCCATCAACTCGTTAAGAAATCCGGAGTCTTATACGACCTGGCTCACCAGGATTGTGATTCGATGTTCGGGGCGTGTGATAAAGAAAAGGGACAATGTTATTCCAATGAGTGATGAATTATTAGCCAACTTACCGGATGAATCGAATTCAAACATTGAAGAGTCTTCACAGCTTCTACATGCCGTTCAGCAGCTAAGACTGAATTATCGTACAGCCATTATTTTATTCTACTATTACGATTACTCGATCAAAACGATTAGTAGTGTGATGGAAATCCCAGAGAATACCGTCAAAACATATTTAAGCAGAGGAAAAGCAGAGTTAAAAAAGGTTTATAAAAGTGAGGAGGACAAATGCCATGGATAATAAAGAACTCAATGATTCAATTGAACAAATACCTGTGCCAAAAGAAAAAGTTTTTAACGCCATTTCCAAAGGGATAAACAAAAATGTGGATCGAGGATATGGAAAGAAAAAGAAGGTTCTTGCTGGTGTAGCGGCTACGGCTGCTATTCTTGGAATCACCGTGGCCTCCGGATTTTTTAATCCTACCATGAATAATGTATTGGCTAATGCACCTTTAATAGGTGCAATATTCCAAGAATTTAACGATCCAACAGGTGTTGATTTAGCTTATCAAAATGCCGTTACTGAACTAAATCAAGCCATTACAAAAAATGGAGTGACTGTCAAATTAACTAGCGCTTACTTTGATGGCAGTGCAGTGTCAATTACAGGATTTGTAGACGAAGAAGTTGAAAATGGGGGAAATGAAAAAGGGGAAGTAAGTTTTGATGTTAACTTTGAGCACAATGAAGGGGATCATGACCCTTGGTTGAACGGAAAGTCAACGCGCATAAAGAAAGTAGATAATGGATATACCTCCTTTCAATGGAAAATCGAATATCCATATAAATCATTCAATGAGAATTTCACTCTCCCTATAACCATTCATAATATCAATGGTATAAAAGGTGAATGGAATTTTAATATACCTATTCAACAAGATAAAAACACTACACTTGCCTTAAATCATGAGCAAGGATACCCGGAAGATGGAGTCAAAATCCGTATTAAAGAAATACTTACCGCAAAAGCGTCATCTTCACTTGTTTATGAGACTGTGAAAAAATACAAGGGTGATGACTTTATTATTTCAAAAGCTGTTGATGATAATGGAAATGTATATAGGTTTGGAAACCAAACAGTCCTCCAGGATTCTGAACAAGGAGATGGATATCATAGTACCGTTCGGACAGAGATGCCCAAGCTAAATTCCAACGCTACTTCCCTTACTTTTTATCCGCAGTTAAATATAGCAGACCCAAAAGTAGAGCAGCTATTGGATAAGAAATCATTTACTTTAAAAAACGAGCGCCTTAAAGTAGGACTGCAGGTAAATGATTTTACTCAAAAAGGTGGGAAATTGGTAATAGATTATCAATTTACAGGGCTTCCCAAGACTTTGAGTAAACGTAAACTTGAAATAATTAACCATAATTTGGAGTACAATTTCTGGTTGGTCGATAAGGAGTATTTAACCAAGATCGACCCGGAAAATCCATGGCCTCCTAAAAACCACGGAATTCCATTTAATAAAGTAGAAATGATTGATAAAGAAACAGCGCACTTCCAATCTACATTCTATTTGAACGGAGAAGAAAAAATAGAGAACTATAAGCTGGAAAATACAATCCTACTGTTCGACTTTTCAAGCTTTGTCTCTTCTGAAGATTTAAAACCTTTTACTGTTGAACTTCCGGTCGGGGAAGAATAAACAGTTACAGTAGCTCATTTTAGGGATCGAGTGGAATTCTATTATTGCATTGAATCATTCGTAAAATCGGGCAATGACTTATGTAAGTCACCGTCTCTTTTCTATTAGTTAGAGGTTTGTGAAATATTGCACTTAAACTATAGGATAGCTTTAGTTCAACAACAGGGGCTTCTTAGGGAGCTCTTATTTCTTATTGAACTCCCATGAAAATTAAACGCCAAACTTCGCAAAAATGACAACACTAAAGGAGACGCAGCTCAATATTTTTTAAAAAAGAGTGCAGCGTCTAGTTCCTGACTAAGATTATTTGTTGGATTAGGAGACTTCTGGTTCAGTGATTGTAACGTTGTACCCTAAGTTTTCGAGCCTTCTAACAGAATACCGTACAATGGATTGTTGTTTTTGTTTGTCGAAATAATCTTCGCCTAAGTCTACATACATTTCTTTGCGTGTTAAGAGATAATAGGCAATCCTCAAAATGGCATGGGCGACAGAAATACCTGCACGTTTTTTTCCTTTCCGTGCTGCTGTACGCCTATACATTGCTCCAAGATAGGTCTTCGACCCTCTTATAGAGTGAGCGGCTTCTATTAAGGCTGACTTTAGATATTTGTTTCCTTTTTTCATATTCGTTGATTTCCTTTTGCCAGCACTTTCGTTATGGCCAGGGACTAATCCTGCCCAGGAACATAGATGGGAAGAGCTTGGAAATTGATTCCCGACATCGGTTCCAACTTCAGCTAGGATTTGTTCAGCCATACGAGTGGCAACGCCAGGAATAGAATCCAACCGTTCAACATCTTCTTGGTGAGAGGATAGTAAGCTATCTCCTGGTTTAGTAGCTCAACTTGCTCACTTAGAAAGTCGATATGAGTGAGAATGGTTTTTATCATGAGCCGTTGGTGTGAATTGATGTATCCGCGAAGAGCGAGTTCAAGATCATCTTTTTTCTTTTTCATTGTACGTCGAGCGAAGCTCGCAAGTTTCATAGGGTCATCCTCGCCATCTGCGATGGCATTAAGCATGTCACGAGCTGAAACACCCATAATATCGGAGACAACGGAGCCCAACTTGATATTCGCTCCTTCTAACACTTTTTGAATCCGATTATGTTGTCTTGCGCGCTCTTCAATAATGCTGCGACGATAGCGAACCAACTCTCGAAGTTCCCGTTGATTTCGATCAGGAATAAAACTCGCTTTGAGTAGTCCATGACGAAGTAACTTGGCAATCCATTCGGCATCCTTCACATCGGTTTTGCGACCCGGCACTGCTTTCATATGTTGGGCATTCACGACTAGAAACTCAATATTCTCAGCTTCTAGCAACTCGTTTCGAAATTGAATCCAAATATTTCAGAAGGTCACCGAAAAAAGGAAGATGAGTTCGATTTCAATAAGGATGCCGGTATGTACGTTTGTCCAGCCGGGCATTTAGCGATTCGAAAAGCTCGTGAAGGAAAGAAAAATCAAGGTGCCAATCAAAAGTATACGTATTATTTTGACATTAAAAAATGCAAAACCTGTCCTTTAAAAGAAGGGTGTTATAAAGAAGGTGCGAAAAGTAAATCATATGGCGTCACAATTAAGTCGACTGAACATAAAGAACAAGTGACATTTCAAAATACGGAAGAATTCAAAGAAATCGCAAAATCACGTTATAAAATTGAAGCGAAAAATAGTGAGCTGAAAAATGGACACGGGTATGATACAGCATCATCTACGGGTCTATTTGGCATGGAAATACAAGGGGCCACAGCAATATTTGCGGTCAATCTCAAGCGGATTATCACACTGTTAAAAGAAAAAGAATAAAAACACCAAGAAATAGGCAACTTCCTGTTCAAAATCGAACAGGAAGTTGCCTATTTTTGTTGAAAAGATAGTTATGAAATTAATAACGTAAGTTTTTCAGTGCCCTCCTTAATTGAGCGGTCGCCTTTTTTAAAAAAGTAAAGAGGTATTCGTATTGATAGAGTCGAACAATAGAATAAATGACAGATTTTGTTCTGAGTGGATTAACATAAATCATTTTATAGCAGGAGGGTGGAAATATGTTTCATGCTAAAGATGTTTTGTCTGACCAATTGTTAGCAAATGCTAATGACCCTAGCTGGTATGTGCCGTTTTCGGATTCGGTGGAAAACTTGTCCGAGGAACAAGCATTCTGGAAGCCAAAAGAAGATAGTAATAGCATTGCTGAAATTGTTTGGCATCTTTTATATTGGAATCAAACATGGCAAACGAGGTACCAAAAGTCTCATGTCAATGCTGTTCCAGCCATAGAAAATAATAATGAAAGCTTTGTAATTCCTGAGGGTTACGCATTTATCGAATTGAAAAAACAACTTTTAGAGGTCCTGTTGCATTGGCAAGAATTATTAACTGAAGATAAAGTTGAAAGTAAAGTTAATGGTTTTTCTGAACCTGTGAAGTGGTGGGGGATACTCGCAAATATTACAACCCATAACGCATATCATATTGGTCAAATCATTTATATTCGTAAGTTGCAAAAAAGCTGGGGAATAGATGAATAAGTAAGTAAGTAAGTAAGTAAGTAAGTAAGTAAGTAAGTAAGTAAGTAAGTAAGTCCAAAAAAGCGGTCCTCCACAGATAAAATTGTGGATGGGCCGCTTTTTTGTTTAAGCGAGTTTGCAAGGTTCAAACTTTACCCATAGAATAAAGGCTAAAGAATTGAATAATAGATTAATAGGAGGGGCGTCTTTATTGGTATTTTAAATAATCCTACAACTACAAATAAAGAAGATGCAGGAATCTTGGAAGGACGGACAATTATGAAGGAAAAGAGTGAGATTTTTTTAAAGCTATATTCTTTATTATTTGGGTCAGGGATGGCCAAAGATTTGAGACCTGTAAATTGCACGACACTGCTTGCGATGGCGTCATTCATAGACGACAAGGGAAACTGTTGCCCGACACAAATACACATTGCCGAAGTCACAGGCATGTCTACAGCTACTGTGAATAAGGCCGTTAATGCTTTACTGGAGTTCAAAGTAAATGGGAAATCAATAATTACTCGTGAATTTGTTCAGCGAGCACAATTTACATACTCCTACTACACTTTTCACCTGATTTGACGGTTTACATAGGTAATGTAGGGGAAAACAGGACGCACAGGGCTTCAGATTAAAAAGATTAAATATTTCTTATTAAACTAACACCGCAGGTTAGTTGAACAGTGTTGTTTAACTTGTGTTCAACAATCGGGCCATATTGTGGAGGAGCATTTTAAAAGAAAATCGGTATTTATCGATGAGATTGTGAGGATTGTACTTAAGCTAAACGAAGCAGGTTAGCCTGATTGTTAAGTATTAGAAGATTAGTTAAAATAAGAGGATATTACCCAATACTTAAGACTTTAGTGGTATGGGTATTTATTTACGAGGGGGGTAACGTACTATGCATTATGACGTAATTGTAATTGGAGCAGGTTCGATGGGGATGGCTGCAGGTTATTTTTTATCAAAGAGTGGGAAAAGAACTTTATTATTAGATTCCTTTAGCCCGCCCCATAACAAAGGGAGTCATCACGGTGACACGAGAATCATTCGGCATGCGTATGGTGAAGGTGAAGAATACGTTCCGTTGGCGCTCAAGGCTCAAGAATTATGGAACGAATTAGAGAAAGTGACGGGAAAACAATTATTTCTCCCAACCGGAGTTCTAAACGTGAGCCATGAAAAAACGGATTTTATTCAGAATATCATCTCAAGTTCAAAAGCCTATTCATTGCCACTTGAGGTTTTAGATTCTATTGAAGTGAATAAGCGTTGGCCGGGCATCACTTTACCAAACAAGTATATTGGGTGCTTTGAACCAACATCAGGAGTGCTGAAATGTGAGGAATGCATTGCAGCCTATCGAGAACTTGCAGAGCGACACGGAGCTACCATCTTAACCAATAGTAAGGTGAGAGAATTATCGGTTCATGATAAAAGAGTTACCATCAAAACCGAGGGTCAAACTTTTACCGCTGATGCGTTAGTGGTTTCAGCAGGAGCATGGTCAGGAAGTCTCCTTTCCATGTTAGATTTAAATCTCCCTTTAAATCCAGTTAGAAAAACATTTGCTTGGTTTGATGTCAATGAAGATTTGTATAATCTTAAAGATTTTCCAGCCTTTTCGTTTGAGACATCTCAAGGACAATATTATGGTTTTCCAAGCATCAATGGTTCCGGATTAAAAGTAGGCCGACATGATGGAGGAGAAACAATCAATCCAGATGAAGCCATCCTGGGATTTGGTGAACTAGAGAAAGACGAGACAGATTTAAGACAATTTTTACATAACTATATGCCTTCTACACAACAATTAAAGTACGGTAAAACCTGTATGTATACACTGACTCCTGATGAAGATTTCATTATCGATTTGCATCCAAACTATTCAAACGTTGCCATTGCATCAGGCTTCTCAGGACATGGCTTTAAATTTAGCAGTGTAGTTGGACAGATTTTAAGTGAATTGATTATTTCAGGGAAGACAGAACAAAACATTTCTCCTTTTTCAATCAATCGATTTAAATAAACGTCTTTAAACTAACTGGTGCTTGTGCGGCCGAGCCTAGGTCGTATCATATAGCGGGTGGGATTCCAGTCGAGAAAGAACTAGCCATTCACTCGTAGCGAATCTTGGAGGGCTACTGGTAACAGTAGCCTTTAAGCGTAGACAGTTAGGTGGCGGGCCGAAAGCCAACCGGTTGAAGGGATTGAGCTCCATAATGTTAGTAAATCGAGAGGGCTGATGCCTTAAGCACAGCAGAAAGCTACATTTTATCCATCGTTAAAGGCAAGAAGGATAAAACCTCTCTGGAGTCAGAGACCTTGGCACGTCACACATTGATATGATACGGCAACTCGGGAGACCCTACCGGTCTTTTCTGCTTATAGAAGAGTATGGTGTACAAGCGATAATAAGCAAGGAAGCCAAATGCCGTTGTAGGGAGTCGGATAGCAGCGTAGTACCAATGAAGTTGGGTAATGCCGATGGAGGAAAGGCTGCTACCAAGTTATCACCCTTACTAGGGACACATTTACTACACACAGAGGTAGAAATAATAAATGTAAACTAAACTATTGAGGATAGCAGAATTATCATTTTGTGAATGACAATTTGGAGGAGCCGTGTGCGTAAATAGCGCAAGCACGGTTCTGTGAGGGGGGAGGAACACAATCTACCGTAAGGTAGAGAGGTTCCCTTCTACTCGACTACCGGAATAGGGAAATTCCTAGTGGCAAATGGACCATTTTGTTGAATTGTTGTGGTAGTTTTTTGAGTAGATAATTTATTATTGGGAGGAATACCAGTGAAGCAAATACTTAAACTTTCGTCTTTTTTACTGTTGGCAATTTTAATCGTGAGTGGGTGTAATACGAAAAACGGGGAAGAAGATATATTTAAATTTAAGGATTCGTATGTTGGAGATAACAGTGCAATAGGAAATATTGTGAATCAATTACAGGGTGCAGAGCATTTTAAAGGATTTGAACTTAAAACAAACGAGAAGCCGTATGGCATTATATTGAATTATGATTGGTCGGAGTCGGAACAAAACTATAAAAAAACAGCTATTTATAACGCTACTTTTTTATTTGCATTAGTTCAGAATGTAGAATGGATAACATTTAATTTTGGTAACCAAGAATACAAAATAACAAAAGAAAATCTGCAAAATTGGTATGGAGAAGATTTTAGCGGGTTGCAAAGTGAAGATGAACTAAAAACATTCATACAAAAACATTTGGATGATGAAGATAAAGTAAACCAGTTATTCCGTTAACGCGCGGGATTGTTGAATAAGCTTCACTTTTCTTCTTCAACTAACGGGTGCTTTAGTGGAACAACAGTAATGCTTTTCTTATTGAACTAACGGGGCAGGTTAGTTGAAGAGTGTTGTTTAACTTGTGTTCAACAATCGGGCCATTTAATTGAGTAAAGAAAGGAGGACTATTTCTTGTCAAAGGGATTACTTCACCACATTGAGATATATGTTTCTGATTTAAAAAGGTCAATTGATTTTTGGGGGTGGTTTCTTGAGGAATTGGGATACAGTCCCTTTCAAGAATGGGGAAGTGGACAAAGTTGGAAGGTAGAGGATACTTATATCGTTTTTGTTCAAGCAGAAGAACGATTTCTGGATGTCCAATATCATAGATGTCGAGTAGGTTTAAATCATTTAGCATTTCATGCTGATTCACGCCAACAAGTTGATGAAATGACTAAGAAATTAAAAAATAGAGGAGTTACCATACTTTATACAAAGCAGAATCCTTTCGCTGGAGGAGCTGACTATTACGCTGTTTACTTTGAGGATCCAGACAGAATAAAAGTGGAATTTGTAGCACCTTAACAGTTGAACAATCAGGTGTGATTGTTGAATCGTCTCTTATTTCTTCTTGAACTAACGTGGTGCTTTAGTCGAACAACAGGGGCTTCTTAGGGAACTCTTTTTCTTATTGAACTAACGGGGCAGTTTAGTTTAATAAAGATTGAAACTTTTCATGATATATAGTGTCATATTTAGAAAATGAACTAGGGGTGTATAATGAAGGAATAAATTCTTATTGAACTAACGCCGCAGGTTAGTTGAATAGTGTTGTTTAACTTGTGTTCAACAATCGGTCCAGATTGTGGCATAATCACTGTTTAAAATTGAAGTCAATATATTAAATAACAATCAACTAGATAATTGAGTTAAAATAAGTGTGGTTACCTAGATTAATTATTCTCTAGGTCAGTTTCTTTTACCAGGGGGGAAGTAAGAATGAATATTAAAGATAGACTAATGCTTGAATACCCTCGAACGTGGAGTAATTTTGAAATGTGTACTAAAGATTTCGAAAGTATAAAAATAGAAGAATTAGAAAATAAAAATTTATATGCTTCTAAAGTCAAATATTTAGACGCAGATTATATCGAGCCATATATGATTTACATTGTTTTTGTTCAGTTCCTAGAATTTGAACATACTTATGAGCAAATGGAAAAGGTGTTGTATGAAATACCTTTTCAATATCAAGGATATTATTGTATGTTTTCGATGGAGAAGTTTGGATTAAAGTTTATTATTAATACTAATGAAGAAGCTATACTAAAAAATATATTTAAGAAAATAAAAAGTGCCTCCAAGCTAGCGGAAAGACTTCTCAAACCAATTATTACTGAGTCCATTGATAATGGCGATATTACTATTGAAAACCAATCAGGAATTCTTAGACGGAGGTATTTATATTTTAGAGAAACAGCTGACCAAATTTATTCTGAGTATAAGGACGAAAAATTTAAAGATTCAAAAACTATAGTTATAGGAATTAATAGAAAAACTAAATTAGAACAGGAAATTATATTTAATACACAAGCAATGTTAGATGCATATTTTAGCTATCAAGAACACCTTCTGATATTATTGTTGCCTTTCACAAATATTGACTTTAAAGTAAAAAGGATTACACTTTTAATGAATTCAAATTGGACAAAGAAATTTAATGAAATATTTTTGTCTGCCAAAAATCCGGAATTGATGAAACATTTCGATGATTTAAGAAACCTAAAAGAGTTAAGGAATAAATATGCTCATGGTGGATTTGAAAAAGGTGAAGGATCCATTTTATCACATGTTAAAGGTGTCGGTGCTATTCCAGTTGAATTACCATCTAATAGTGAAGAAGTGTTTACTTTCACATTAATAAAAGATGTTAAGCTTAAAGAAGCATGTGAAATAATAGATGCTTTTGAATCTTATTTATCCACTTCAGATTGGTCAAGAGCACTAAAAATCTTAGAGTGGGGTATTGATATGAGATTTGATAAAGGATATATTCTGGAACTTAAGATGGCAATTGATTCGGATGAAAATTTAGAGATTTTCGCGGAAAAAGAATCTTACATATATAGTCGAGAAGCTAATATGGATTGGTGAAGTAGTATGATATAAAAATATTTTGATAAGGACATGAAAATTAAATTCATATTTGTCGGTGGTGAATAGATAGAACACAGAATTTCAGAAAGTACCGATAATCTGTGTTTTTATTTCATTATTGTTATAACTCTTCTTCAACTAACGAGGTGCTTTAGTCAAGTAGAGCAACGTCCTTTTAAGACGTTGCTCATTTCCATTTAAAAGTACTCCTGATAATACTCTTTCCTTAGCCTTCCGCTTAATTGAGCGTATATCCTTGTGGTTTCACTTTTCTCATGCCCCATAAGACTTTGTATGACCTCAATAGGAGCTCCATTATTCAGCAAATGAGTTGCATAGCTGTGTCTAAGTTGGTGTGGATGAATCACCTTATTGATTTCAGCACGATTTGAGATCCGCTGGATGATGTATCGCATCTGGGCAACACTCATTCTATGTGGCTGCCTTACTGTCACAAAGATGGCAGGGTTATTGTCATTACGGCTTTCAATATAGCGTTTATGCCATATGTCGCAGCGTGTATTAAAATAAACTTCTCTTTCCCTATCACCTTTTCCTCTAACGATCGCGGATTGATTGGACCAATTAATATTGTTCTTTTCTAACGCAACTATTTCTCCAATTCGACAACCGGTAGAAAACATGAATTCAAAAATTGCTTTTTCCATAGGGGAATGACAGGATTCACGAAGGTGTTCAATCTCCCGTTCGGTTAAATACTTGGGTATCCGCTTACCTACCTTGGGCTCTTTAATCTTGGAAGTTGGATTCTTACTCAAGTAGCCTTCTTCATGAGACCAACGAAAAAACGATTTCATAAAGCGGATGCGATGTGCAAGACTAGCTGGTTTTAAATGCTTGCCTGATACAGCAAGATATTGCCTCAGTTGATTTGTATCCAACAATTCCATCTCTACATCATTAAAATAACCAATTAGTAGCAAAGACTGTAACTGATAAGCCTTCAACGTTTGTAGTGAAAAACCCTCTATTCGTTTATCAGCTTCAAACGAAGACCATGCTTTTGACAGTAACAATTCCATTCCCCCTAAAGTAGTAATGTTAAAGGAATTATTGCCAACTTAATAGAGTTATAGACATAAGGAGTGATTTTACTAACGGGGCAGGTTAGTTGAACAAGAAGGTTTTTTTGCGATTGTGTTATATAAGTTAATATATGTAAATTACTGAACAAAAGGGGTGCTTTACTTTAAGTCTTGGGTAACACTTTTTTATTGAACTAACGCAGCAGGTTTGTTGAAGAGATATATTTATGATGCAAAATTAATTAGATAATTTAATTGTGGAGGTATTATATGGGCTATATTATGGATTTAAGAAAGTTAGTAGGTAGTCGTCCGCTTATTATGGCTGGGGCATGTGTCATCGTATTAAATAAAGATAATAGGATACTATTGCAACTTCGTAAGGATAATAACTGTTGGGGATTAGCTGGTGGTTCTTTAGAAATGGGTGAGTCTTTGGAACAAGTAGCTAAAAGAGAATTACTTGAAGAAACAGGTTTGGTCGCAAATAAATTAGAGTTATTCAATGTCTATTCTGGCGAAAAATTCTACTATAGATATCCGCATGGTGATGAGATTTATAATGTGGTAACAGCTTACATATGTAATGATTATGAAGGAGTATTGAACAAAGAAGAAAGTGAAGTGAAAGAACTATATTTCTTTCACTTCAACGAACTTCCGTCGAACATTAGTCCTCCCGATTTACCAATAATCCAAGAATATATTCAAAATTGTATCTTCAACTAACGGGTGCTTTAGTTGAAGTAGAGGGGCTTCTAAGGGAGCTCTTTGTTCTTATTGAACTAACGAGGCAGGTTAGTTCGCACGAGACACCAGACATTGCATTTGGAGTAGCTTTACAAATATTTGGAGGGTTGCGTAAAGGAGAGGTGGGGTCATGTTAATGACTGGAGAGCGAAAATCACAAAAAACAGAAACTACTTGTATTTGTGGCAAAAAAAGCTGAGCTTCGACACGGAACCCGTAATTTTAATATCAGACAGAAAAAATCGCTTTAAAAAACGTCCCTCATTTTTATTGCTCTTATTGTGATAAAGCATCATATGATTCATCGGTAAATGTGGATGAACTGCTTATATATGCATATAAAAATGATAGGGATGCAATTGATTGGGATAAAAGAGATAATTACTTTCCACAATAAACAACTTGAATACGAGTTGTCTTTGAAAGCTGAGTCAACAATTTTATTGGCAGTTTAAAAAGTGACCGTTTCCATAATTGGAGCTGTCACTTTTTTGAGTTCTATTACTGTCCGGACAGTTATATAGTCCAAGGTGTGACATTTACACATTTACTTCTTAGCTCATCATAACATATTTTCACTTGTGATACGAACGTTCATTCTGTATACTGGTTAAAAGGGGGAACGAATGTGCGTAATCAATTACTGAAGTCGATAAAGTATAACGAGTCACTGGATATGACGTGCATAGCAAAGGACGGTTCAATCAGTAAGCGAAGAATTAAGGTACTGCAGGTCAGTGAGGTATTGTTCCGAGCGTACTGTAATCTTCGTGGGTCCAAACGAACATTTACTATCGACAATGTGCTCGCACTTGTTCCCGTCGTTACTACAGAGCGTGTCGTTATATGATTGACTACAGCAAATTTCCTAACAAAAACATCGCTTGTATTGATATGAAAAGCTTTTTTGCAAGTTGTGCAGCTGTCGATAGAGGTATTGATGTTCTAAAACATCCGATCGCAGTTGTCGGCAATTTGAACCAAAAGGGAAGTATCGTATTAGCAGCTTCCCCATCTATGAAAAAACGATTCAGAGTCAAAACGGGGACGCGTTTATACGAAATACCGCAACACCCGGACATTATACTTATTGAACCGAGAATGGAATTCTTTATCAAAGTTTCTATGGAGATTTCGCGCTTATTAAACCAATACGTTCCTACAGAAGCCATACATGTCTACAGCGTTGATGAATGCTTTTTTGATTTGAGTGGAACGGAAAGACTGTGGGGACCGATTGAACAAACGATAAAAAGAATACAAGATGAATTGTTAGAGCAGTTCCAATTACCGTCTGCAGTCGGTGTCGGGCCTAACATGCTGATGTCCAAACTCGCCCTGGATCTTGATGCCAAAAAGACGGGATACGCAAAATGGACATTCGATGACGTGCAGACGAAATTATGGCCAGTTTCTCCTTTAAGTGAAATGTGGGGAATTGGCAGCCGCACGGAAAAGTCTTTAAACGACATAGGGATATATACAGTTGGTGATTTGGCCCATACTGATTTTAAAAAACTCGAGAAGAAGTTTGGCATAATGGGAAACCAGTACTATCACCATGCATGGGGGATTGACCTATCTGAGCTCGGAGCACCACTCGTCGAGGGCCAAGTGAGTTACGGCAAAGGGCAAACCTTGTACAGGGATTACGTGACTCGTGAATCGGTTCTCGTCATATTAGAAATCTGTGAGGACGTTTCTCGTCGTGCAAGAGAAGCAGGAAAAGAGGGCAGGACCGTTCATCTTGGAATCGGATATAGTAAACATTCTTTTGGCGGTGGTTTTAATCGGTCGATATCAATAGAAGAAGCTACAAATGATACGTTGAAAATATATAAAACGTGTATGGCTTTATTTGATAAATTTCACGATGGCCGTCCCGTACGCAAAATTACAATTTCGATAACCAACTTAGAAGATGAAACATCCATGCAGCTGAGTTTATTCGATGAACATAAATTGCGGAACCGTAAGTTAGGCACGGTTATGGATGATATCCGGAATAAGTATGGCTCCACAGCTATTCTACGAGCTGTGTCACTCATGGAAGATGGGACCGCAATCGGTCGTTCGAAGTTAGTTGGCGGACACAAGTAATGGGAGGTTTAGTATGATTCGAGATCGTATCAAGTGGACTGCAATGATGCTCTCGGAGCACATTAGAGAACTGCGTATTTGGATGAAAGAAGATAATTACAAAGAACGTCCAGAGCTAGACAATTATGATTTACAAGGCATTCAAGAAGAAGTAGAAGTCGCGTTTAGATGATGAGATTCATGAATAGTGCAGGGCAACGACAACTAAGACTGCAACTGGGGTAGTCTTTTTTGCAAATAAATGGTCTGGTAATTAAAAATAATAACTCTGATATTTTTATGTTCAAATTTGCTTAGTATATAATTTTGCATATTGTTGTTAGAACCTTGATTAGGGTTATTAACTAACACTACCGATTAAAGTATGAGGATATGTGTTTATTGTTTGAAGTCAGTAATTTAGGGGTTTTGTATATAATACTAAATATAAGAGTTTCTACGCGAGCTGCATGGCTACATTGCATAATTTAGATGTCCAGACAGTCCCTATTGCAGTTGTGGGCAGTTTTAAACAAAGCGGGTCCGTTGTATTGGCTGCCAGTCCACCCATGAAAAAGAGATTTCGAATTAATACAGGTAATCGATTATTTGAAATCCCTAGCCATCCCGAAATTCGATTATTCGAGCCGCAAATGGCACATTTTCTTGAAATGTCAATGTCCATCACACGAATCCTCCACAAATACGTACCTGCAGAGGCTATACATGTCTACTCGGTCGATGAATCGTTTATTGACCTAACAGGAACCGAGAAGCTATGGGGCGACCCCGTACAAACTATCAAAGACATACAAGCAGAAATACTGGAAACGTTAAATTTACCGTCAACGGCTGGCATGGGACCAAACATGTTAATGGCAAAGTTGGCTCTGGATATCGAAGCAAAGAAAACAGGCTTTGCAAAATGGATCTATGAAGATGTGCCGACGAAGCTATGGCCTATAGCACCCTTAAGTGAAATGTGGGGGATTGGCAGTCGGACAGAGAAATCTTTGAACGACATCGGTATATATTCGGTTGGAGATCTAGCAAATGCTGATTTGAAAAGACTTGAAAAGAAGTTTGGCGTTATGGGCAATCAATATTATCATCACGCATGGGGAATTGATTTGTCAGAGCTGGGAGCTCCACTCTTGGAAGGTCAAGCGAAGAGTTACGGCAAAGGACAGACGCTATATAGGGATTACGTGACCCGTGAATCCGTTCTCGTTGTCATATTGGAGATGTGTGAGGATGTTTCTCGTCGGGCAAGAGAGGCAAGAAGAGAAGGCAGGACTGTTCACCTTGGAATTGGTTACAGTAAGCATTCATTTGGCGGGGGATTTAGTCGTTCTCTCTCAATAGAAGAAGCTACAAATGACACAATGAAAATTTATCGAACTTGCATGGCTCTATTTGATAAATTTCATGATGGCCGTCCTGTGCGAAAAATAACGATTTCAATCACCAATCTTGAAGATGAAACGTCCATGCAGCTAAGCTTTTTTGATGAACATAAGGTCCGGAGTCGCAAAATAGGAATGGTTATGGATAATATTCGTGATAGGTATGGATCCACAGCAATGCTAAGAGCCGTGTCGCTCACGGAAGATGGTACCGCAATCGGTCGTTCGAAGTTAGTCGGCGGTCACAAGTAATGGGAGGATTATCATGATAAGAGATCGAGGCAATATTAAATGGACTGCGATGATGCTATCAGAGCACGTCGCAGAGTCGCAGAGTTGCATAGATGGCAAAATGAAGATCATTACGAAGAACGTCCGCAGCTTGATGATTTTGATTTACAAGCTATTCAGTATGAAATAGAAGTTGCACAAAAAAAGGGAATGCACAGTACGCGTAAAGTTTTGGGATAAAGGGAATGCCGTTTTTTTACATGGGTGTCATTCGAGAAGTAAATGTTGAGGCGATGTGGATTACGGTTGATAGTCCTTTTGGAGGGGACCGCATGCCGGTATCAGACATCATCAGTGTGCAGATTGCGGAATAGTAGACGGAGGAAAGGCGACCTCTCTGCGGAAGAGGTCGCCTTTCGATACGGTGTATTTGATAACGCCGTATCGGTATTCATTTGAATTGTGTATTCATTTGCAATATATCGAACGATTCAGTTTATGTCGACGAGGGTAGGAAATAAAAAAAAAATTCGCAACGACCGACCAAAATTAGTTTGTCGTTCTTATTTGTCGTTAATTGTCGAAATATTAACAGTTGTTTTAAGTTACTGCTAATTCATGTAGACTTTCCCAAATCTATCAACTACCATCAAATATGTAGGTAAATAGAATTAGAGGAGGAACATGAATGATGAAAAAGTATTTATCGATTATCATGGCGTTTATATTAGCCATCAGTTTATTGCCCGCTTCAATTGCAACTGCAGCACCAATTGAATTAAAGGTGCATTTTATCGATGTTGGGCAGGGGGATTCAATCCTAATCCAAGCACCAAACGGTAAAAACATGCTAGTTGACGCTGGTACGAAAGCAGCTGGTGCAAAAGTTGTTTCGTTCCTAAAAGAAAAAGGTGTAAAACGACTTGATTACGTAGTCGCAACACATCCGGACGCGGACCACATCGGCGGATTGATTCCAGTTATAAATGCATTCCCTGTTACGAACTTCATAGACAGCGGGAATGTTCATACTTCGCAAATATATTTCGAAATGCTTGAACTGATCGACAAGAAAAACATCAAGTTTACTATCGCTAAAGAGTTGGACAAGCTTGCACTAGATCCAAACGTAATCATCCGCGTCCTACATGCTGATGAAAATGCAGCAGACTCTAATGATGCATCAATCGTTTTAAAAGCAACATACAACAAAGTGTCATTTTTACTGATGGGCGATGCGGATACGGCGATCGAAGACCAAATCAGATCAAAGTATGATGTCAAAGCTACTGTGCTTAAAAACGGGCACCTCGGATCTGACACGAGCAGTTCAGCAGCATTCATCAGTAATGTTAATCCAAGTATAGCAATTCTAAGCTACGGCAAAAATAACTCATATGGCCACCCGGATCTATCGGTAGAAAGCCGACTGCAGAAAGTCGGGGCTAAAGTGTACAAAACGCCACTTGATTGTAATATTACAGTTACAACAAACGGTGTTAAACACTCTGTAGCAAGTACTTGTAAAAATGGTAATGTAGTTAAAACTCCGGCACCAAAGCCGACTGTGAAACCTACACTGCTTCCAGTACCTAAACCAGTAAAAAAGCCAGCTGCAAAACCTAAACCGGCTCCTGTGCAATCTTATTACAAAAATTGCACGGCATTGCGCAAAGATTATCCATACGGAGTAGAGAGAGGTCATCCTGCATACGCGAAAAAACATGATCGGGATGGTGATGGGCATGCCTGTGAATAAAATAAAATACACGCTTGATAAAATCGAAGATGGCCAGTATGTTTTCCTGGAGCATCAAAACGAAGAAAATCAATTACTCATTCCTGCAGCTGAAATTAATGTTGAAATTTCAGAAGGAAGCATTGTGTTAATCAGCAAAACAGATTCTGTTTATGAATTCGAAGTATTAATAGTAGAAACTGTAGACATGCGTGATAAAGTCAGCAACTTGCTTGAGAAGTTGAAAAATAAAAAGTGAATACAACAACAGCCACCAACTCTATTGAGAAGGTGGCTGTTTTGTTTTCGGATTTTCTTGAATCAATCACAAAACTAACTACAAACTCACAAAAGTAACGGAACGTTACTGGAATGAATGGAAACAGAAAATTAAATCAGTTCCACAACCATCGAAAACAAACGCCATTCAGAAGATTGTAGAATATAGCCGAATTACAGTGTAAGATAGTATTCAAAGAAGTTACGATTCGCTTGAAACGTATTATGAAAACGAAACGGTGAGAACAATGAAACGGAACGGATAAAACTATTCGTTCTGCCAAGTGGGTGATGACATGAAAAAAGTGTATTTGATTGGCTATATGGGATGTGGGAAGAGTGCGATCGGTAAACGACTCAGCTTTGCGACGAAAATGCCATATTATGATATGGATACTGAAATCGTGAGGATGACTGGTTTGACGATCCCCCAAATATTTGAAATGTATGGTGAAGAACGTTTTCGTGAAATGGAAACGGAGTTCCTTCGCACGTTCCGTGATGAATTTTGTATCATTGCGACAGGTGGTGGTGTGGCGATGCGTAAAGAAAATAGGGAGATTATGCGGGAAACAGGTCTTGTCTTTTTTCTGAATGCTCCGTTTCGTGACATATGGCGACGGATTTCCACGGACCGAAACCGTCCGATTGTACAAAGATCGACACGCTCCGACCTTGAACAGTTGTTTAATAATCGAAAACCTCAATATCTACAAGGTGCACATTTTAAAGTCGAAACGGAAAATCGATCTTTGCGTGACATTGTGGATTATATCGCATTCCAAATAGGAAGACTTAAAGGGGAAATATAAATGAAGACGAAAATAAACCACCGATTATCGTTTTCTTATTCCTTTAATTGGACGAAAATTTAATTAATGACCAAAAAGACGAACGATTTATAGTTAATATCTATTTTAGTTCGTTAAAACGACTGTCAATTAAAAAGTATTGCGCTTTTAAAAATGAAATGTTAAGATATAAGGCGAAAGGGCATTAGTTGTCCGAATCTTAGTTATCTTTATTTCAATTGAATAACGCGAATGATTGTATGGGGAGAGCACGCAATGGCGTCGCCGAAGGAGCAAGTAACTTATTGTTATGAATCTCTCAGGTAACAAGACTCATACATGACGCATCTCTGGAGAGCGCCGGTTAAGCTGGTCACCAACGAGGAAAGCCGCAAGGTCAAACTTTCAGGTACAAGGACAGAGGTTTCCTAATTAGGGGACCTCTGTCTTTTTTTATCAAATTTTTAAGGGGGAATAGAACTTGTCAGAGTCATTGAAACGCACGGTTCTTTTTGACAGCTACGCTGAATACGGCGGTAAAACGATTGATTTTGGTGGTTGGGAATTACCTGTTCAGTTTTCAAGCATTAAAGCTGAACACGAAGCTGTACGGACAAAAGCAGGTCTTTTTGATGTTTCGCACATGGGCGAAGTGCTTGTCACAGGAGAAGGCGCATTATTATATTTGCAAAAGATGGTTACGAACGATGTATCGAAACTTAAAGACGGACAAGCTCAATACACGGCTATGTGTTATGAAAGTGGCGGGACTGTGGATGATCTTTTAATCTACAAACGTGGGGATAATAATTACCTTTTGGTAGTCAATGCTTCAAATATCGACAAAGATCTTGAGTGGATGAATAGCCATACTACGGACGATGTCAAAATTGAGGACGCATCATCTTCTTACGCACTGCTTGCATTGCAAGGACCTATTGCGCAAGAAGTACTTCAAACATTGACGGATGAGCCTTTAGCAGACATTAAGTTTTTCCGTTTCAAAGAAAATGTTGACATTTCCGGACACCAAGTTCTTGTTTCGCGTACTGGATACACGGGAGAAGATGGATTCGAAATTTACGGCTCTCCTGAAGCAATTGTCGCATTATGGAGTGTTATTCTGAAAGCGGGCGCAAGTGAAGGTGTTGTACCAGCAGGTCTTGGTGCACGTGATACACTACGTTTTGAGGCTGGTTTACCACTATATGGACAAGAACTATCAAAAGATATTTCACCACTTGAAACGGGCCTTGGCTTCGTTGTGAAGTTGAATAAAGAAGAGGATTTCTTTGGTAAAGAAGTTCTAGCTTCCCAAAAAGAAAATGGTGTGCCGCGTAAACTTGTCGGCGTGGAAATGATCGACAAAGGAATTCCGCGTACAGGTTATAAAGTATTCCTTGGCGAAGAACAAATTGGTGAAGTAACAACGGGTACACAATCACCGACACTTAAAAAGAACATTGGTTTTGCACTTCTAAACAGTGAACACACTGCTGAAGGAACTGAAATTGAAGTCGAAATTCGTGCTAAGCGTTTGAAAGCAGTAATTATCGCTACACCATTTTATAAACGCTAATCATATACCATCTATGAAAAGGGGTTAAGAGGACATGCAGCATCGTTATATTCCAATGACTGAAACCGATCGCGATGAAATGATGAAAACAATCGGAATTACTTCCGTAGATGAACTTTTTGAAGATATTCCTGAAAAGGTTAGATTTAAAGGCGAGTACAATATTAAAAAAGCGAAATCCGAGTCTTCTTTGACAAAAGAACTTTCAAAACTTGCAGCGAAAAATGCGGATGCGCGTACATATGCATCATTCCTTGGCGCAGGTGTCTATGATCATTACAAGCCGATCATTGTCGACCATGTCATTTCACGATCCGAGTTCTATACGGCTTATACACCTTACCAACCGGAAATCTCGCAAGGGGAATTGCAGGCTATCTTTGAATTCCAGACAATGATCTGTGAACTGACAGGTATGGATCTTGCAAACTCATCTATGTATGACGGCGGAACGGCTCTTGCAGAAGCGGGTACGCTTGCATCAGGTCATACACGCCGTAAAAAACTTCTTATTTCTGAAACAGTTAACCCTGAATCGCGTGATGTTGTACTTTCTTATGCGTCTGGGCAATATATCGAAGTGGTAACAATTCCACAAAAAGATGGAGTAACTGATATGGCTAAGCTAGAAGAAATGATGGATGAGGATACAGCTGCTGTCCTTGTACAATACCCAAATTTCTTTGGTCAAATCGAAGACATTCAAAAAATTGGTGAAATTGCACATGCTAAAGGCGGACTGTTCGTTGTTTCATCAAATCCGCTTGCACTTGGCATACTAACACCACCAGGTAAGCTTGGTGCCGACATTACAGTTGGTGATGCACAACCATTCGGTATTCCTGAATCATTTGGCGGACCACATTGTGGTTATTTTGCGGTGACGAAAAAGTTGATGCGTAAAGTTCCAGGTCGTCTTGTTGGAGAAACAACTGATGATGAAGGCCGTCGTGGCTACGTGTTGACACTTCAAGCACGTGAACAACATATCCGCCGTGATAAAGCGACGTCTAATATCTGTTCAAACCAAGCGTTGAACGCACTTGCTGCTTCTGTAGCGATGACTGCGCTCGGTAAAATAGGCGCACAAGAAATCGCCTACCAGAACATTGTTAAAACACGCTATGCGAAAGAAACCTTTGAAAAAGCTGGCTTCGACGTTAAATTTAGTGGATCACATTTCAACGAAATCGTCGTTGATTGCAAACGGTCTGTAAAAGAAGTAAATGCAAACCTATTTACAAAAGGGATTATCGGTGGTTATGACTTAGGCCTGACGTATCCTGAATTTGCTAACCATGCACTAATCGCCGTTACAGAACAGCGTACGAAAGAAGAAATCGATGCACTTGTGCAGGAAATGGAGGCCCTTCATGCATAAAGATAACCAGGCGTTAATTTTCGAACTTACTAGAGAAGGACGGATAGGTTATAGTCTTCCTGAACTTGATGTCCCTGAACTTGACCTTTCCAATCTATTACCAAAGGGATTTGTACGCGAGGAAGCTGCTGAACTTCCGGAAGTTTCTGAACTTGACATTATGCGTCATTACACTGCACTTTCCAATCGTAACCATGGTATCGATTCAGGATTTTATCCACTTGGATCATGTACGATGAAATATAATCCGAAAATCAACGAATCCGTTGCACGTTATCCTGGATTCGCGAATATTCATCCATTGCAAGAAGAGTCGACTGTTCAAGGTGCACTAGAGGTTTTATATGACCTGCAAGAGCATCTTGTAGAAATTACAGGAATGGATGAAGTGACACTTCAGCCGGCGGCAGGAGCGCACGGCGAGTGGACAGCATTGATGATGATTCGGGCTTTCCATGAAGCTAACGGCGACTTCAAACGTACAAAAGTACTTGTTCCCGATTCTGCACACGGTACAAACCCGGCATCAGCTACAGTTGCTGGTTTCGACACGATTACAGTCAAATCAGGTGAAGACGGACTTGTAGATCTTGAGGACCTGAAACGACATGTAGGGGATGACACGGCGGCGCTTATGCTGACGAATCCGAATACACTTGGTCTTTTTGAAGAAGAAATTCTTGAAATGGCTGAGATCGTTCATGCTGCTGGCGGAAAACTTTATTATGACGGCGCAAACTTGAATGCGGTTATGTCTAAAGCACGCCCTGGCGATATGGGCTTCGATGCTGTTCACTTAAACTTGCACAAAACATTCACAGGACCACATGGTGGCGGTGGACCAGGTTCAGGTCCGGTTGGCGTGAAGAAGGATCTTATTCCATTCCTGCCGAAACCAGTCCTTGTGAAAAAAGATGAAGTTTACACATTTGAATATAATTTACCACAATCGATTGGTCGTGTTAAACCGTTCTACGGTAACTTCGGTATCTATCTGCGTGCATACACGTATATTCGTTCAATGGGGCCAGATGGCCTGAAAGCTGTTACGGAATATGCCGTATTGAATGCGAACTACATGATGCGCAGATTGGAGCCACATTTCGATTTGCCATATAACCGTCATTGTAAACATGAATTTGTTCTGTCGGGTCGCCGTCAGAAGAAACTTGGCGTGCGTACGCTGGATATGGCGAAGCGACTGCTTGACTTTGGCTATCACCCGCCTACAATTTACTTTCCACTTAATGTTGAGGAAGGCATGATGATTGAGCCTACAGAAACAGAATCGAAAGAAACACTCGATGCATTCTGTGATGCACTTATTCAAATTGCGAAAGAAGTGGAAGAAAACCCGGAAATCGTACAAAACGCACCGCATACAACTGTTATCAATCGTCTTGATGAAACGAAAGCGGCACGTTTCCCTGTACTTCGTTATACAAAAGCATAAGTTTGTAATTAGTCGCTAGTGAAAAAGCAAAGCATGCAGAGAAAGTAATTTATTTCTCTGCATGCTTTTTTGTCATTTTTAGGAGTAACTTTGAATGGAGAAGGATATGATCACATTGGAACAATTTTTGTTTGAATTCTCTTTATATCCCGAGGGTAATGCTGAATTGGTACTGTAATAATTAGTGGAGGTTAGGAAACGTAGCTTGGTTCGTTAGGAAAATGAGAAATCAATTATAAATCCATTGGTTTCTCTTTTTGTCCGATCATATTCAATTCGCATTATGGAAGTGATTTTACTTTTCTTTACTACATATAATTAAAGAAAAGGAGTGGGGAAGATAAAACAGTCAAAAAGGACTTTATTTGTACTGTGTATTGTAGGCGTTTTTCTAGTAGTTTACGGATCAGCCATCGTCTTACGACTTCTATTAGGGAATTTTTTATTAGATGGTGGACTAACCAATCTGAATTACTTATTACTTACTCTTTTATGTGTGGTACCATTTCTATTATATTTATTGATCAGCAAGAATTATTGTGAAAAAGTTACGGAAGTAATTTTGATAAGCGGGCTCTTCTTTTTGACTTTTTTTGTTTACTCTAACTTTATGCTTGTGTTTTCTATGACTGAACAATCACAGGCGATTGCAGTCAGATTATTGATGATTTATCCCACGTTAGCACTAATATTAGTAGTTGTTTTGCATTTTACTCAAGGTAGTAATGTAGGAAGTAAGAATTTAATTGAACGTTAATGTGCTTTCTTTTTAACGTTGGAAATCTTATTCATCATCATACCTTTCTTCGAAATCAGAGTAAGAAACTCTAAACAAAAAGATGATATTTCGTTCGAATACGAACGGAATATCATCTTTTTAAATTCAAATAAACTTACACACTTACGAACGTTTTCCAATGAAGGAAGAAGTTTCTGTTTTATTTACTTTTCACTTTACCTGTCCATTGACGGAAACCGCCTTGCAGGTGAAACAGTTGTTGATAGTCTTTTTTCTTTAAGAATAATGCTCCACGTGCACTTTTTCCGCCATTTTGATCGTACAAATAAACGGGCTTGTCTGAACGGATCTCTTTAAACCGTTGACGGAACTGAGAATAAGGGATATTGCGCGCACCTAAAATATGACCGGCATCATAATCTTTTGCCTCACGTACATCAATCAGTTGTGCTTTCCGATACCCTTCGATAAATTGCTCCTGCGTCAAGTTTGTAACGGCTTTACGCAGACGTAGCATCGTCACAACGAAATAAATGATTACGATGAGAGCGACGGCTCCTAAAAATATATAATTCAAAACAACTTTCCCCTTTCTCTCTACCTTTTCATTATAAAGATTGAACAGCACTTGTTCAATGGGCAAGCTCTTTTTTGATGTCGGTTAAAAAGCCATTATGATCAAAAGTTTGAACTTTTACTGGTTAATCCCTCCTTTTATAATTCGGATTTCGGTCATGTGGTGTTATCGCAGGAAGTAAAAGTGGCAAGATACTTTTTCACTAGAAGAGAGCGGAGTGAGTAAGGTACTTAGTTGTCCTTCGACTTAGCTAGTAAATAACCTAATATATAACCATAAATAATATGCCCAGCCATCCAGTATGAAAAAGAAGGAAAACTCCTGAAGTCTGGTGTTTTGTCTGAAAAGGTTGTTGTAGGAAAAAGGGCGATACCGATAATGAGGCAGACAGTAGTAGCCGTAACTATGATTTGCTTTCGGGAAGATATTTTTAGGTGAACAAACAACAGATACAAACAAATTGCTAAAGCGATTGAGACGAGTAGGTGAAAACCTACTTCAATTAGTTCTGGAAAAGCGAACGTGTTGATATAAGGAATATAATCGACGTTTAATAACAGTGTGTAAACTGTTAAGTGAGTAATTAGTTCAACGCCTTTCAAAAATGTTGCTAAAACTAAACCGGAGAGTAATCCGTATAAAATAGCATTTTTCAATCCTGTCTTTGTTAAAATCATGCCATCATTCCTTTTAAATTTTTCCATGTACACAAACTGTGTTTAGCTTCTTAATTAGTGAGGCAAACTACAATAATGTTGAAAAAAGGGAGTAGATCATTATGAATGCAAAAAAAACAGCGCTGAAAATCCTAAAAGAAAGCTTCGTGGGTACGATGGCGACTATTCAACAGAATAAGCCCCATACAAGATACATGACGTTTTTCAGTGATGAATTTATACTATACACCGCAACATCGATAAAAACGCAGAAAGTGGATGAACTTGAAAATAATCCATATACGCACATATTAATCGGCTACGATGGAAAAGGTATTGGAGATGACTATCTAGAAATTGAAGGGACTGTCACTATTTCAGACGATGAAAGCTTTAAAGAGAAGGTTTGGAATAAGCATATGGCATCATGGTTTAGTGGTCCAGAAGATCCGAATCTCATCATTTTGAAAGTTTTACCCGATTCAATACGCTTAATGAATAACAATGGTGAAGAACCGCAAATGATTGAATTATGAATAGCGGGTGCCGGCTAAACAAGCCGGTGCCTTATTTTTGATCAATAGGATTGCAAAAAAAATTCTTAGTTGCATAGTCGATTGCACTCGTGCCGATAAGGTGAATATCGGTGCGCTCATTTTTTAGGGCTAATTTTTCGTGTATTTATAATAGATTGGAATCCTTTTTAAAAGAAATAGTTGTTTACGCTCTGACTATTCAAAGGGGAAAAGGTTACGGGATAGGGTTTAAATCTGCAATATGCATATAGAAACTGTATTATGGAAGAAGTGTTACTGTCCGAACAAGCTAAATTACGACTATCTATGCTGTCGGTTGATCCGTATACATATCCTAAATTGAGAAACAAGTTAGACTAGATTGGTCTTCCTCACAGGATATAGAACTTGTAAAATTGTATGAAACGAAGTGTAAGCCGATTTATGGTATATTACTATATAAAAAGAATGGATGTGAGACAATGTTTTTAGCTTGGAATGAAATTAAAAAGAATAAATTGCGATTTACATTAATCATAGGAATATTAATGCTCGTTTCATATTTAGTATTCTTTCTATCAGGTCTCGCAAATGGCTTGGAAAATATGAATCGAGAATCCGTCGACAAATGGGAAGCGACATCAATCATTTTGACTGAGGAATCAGACAAAAGTATGAATCAATCATCTCTTAAACTGGCTGATGTGGATAATATCGATACAAAGGAAATTGCTGTAATTGGTCAAATAAATGCTATCGCAGGAAACGGAGATCAGAAGAGCAACGTCTCTATTTTTGGGATAAATAAAGATGAATTCATAATGCCAAAGGTTACGGAAGGAGAAGTATTTGCAGGCAGTAACGAAGTGGTCGCGAGTGATGCATTAAAGGAAGACGGATTTAAAGTAGGCGATGAATTGCAACTATCTTCCTCCGATGAAGTTTTAACAATTGTCGGATTCACAGACAAAGCGCGATTTAATGCAGCTCCAGTACTTTATAGTGACCTTACCACTTTCCAACGGGTCAAGTTTGGAGAAGCGGCTGAGGCGAATAAGGAAAGCATAAATGGAATTGTTGTCCGAACTGGGGATACTTCAGGTCTCATTCGGGATGATTCACTCGAAGCTATTGAGATTGAAACTTTCATACGGAGTTTACCTGGTTATACAGAACAGAATTTGACGTTGAATTTCATGATCTATTTCTTGTTTGTTATTTCGGCGGTCATCGTAGCAATTTTCTTGTACGTATTGACAGTCCAGAAGATAAGTATGTTTGGTGTTATGAAAGCACAAGGCATCTCGAATAGGTATCTGTCTCGCTCAGTCGTTGCACAGACATTCCTATTGTCGGCAATTGGTGTAGCCATAGGTTTTGGATTCGCGTTAATTACGGGAGCATTTTTACCAAGTGCGGTGCCTGTTGCATTTGACCTTGTAAGTATGCTCATCTATGGAATGATTCTGATTGCCGTTGCGATATTGGGCGCATTGTTCTCGGTCCTTACAATTGTGCGAATCGATCCATTGAAAGCGATAGGAGGATAAATGATGGCAGTTTTAGAATTAATTCAAGTGAAAAAAACATTTGGCAGCGGTCATAAACAAGTTGAAGCAATGAAGGCAACTGACTTCATTGCAGAAAGAGGAGAACTTATCGCAATTATCGGTCCTTCAGGTTCGGGCAAAAGCACATTCCTTACGATTGTGGGCGGGCTTCTTACGCCTACTTCAGGAGATGTAATAATTAACGATAAGAATCTTGCGGATTTAAATGAAAAGGAACGGTCAAAAATTCGGCTGAAGGAAATTGGATTCATTTTACAGGCGTCTAATCTTGTCCCATTCCTAACTGTCGCAAATCAATTAAAACTGTTGGATCAAGTGAAAAAAGACAATATGACAAAAAAACAACTCGAAGAACTCTATGAAGACTTGGGAATTGGCGACTTGCGTTCTAAATATCCAGCTGATTTGTCCGGTGGTGAACGTCAGCGAGTGGCAATTGCCAAAGCACTTTATAGTAATCCATCTATTATTTTAGCTGATGAACCAACGGCTTCCCTAGACTCAGATCGTGCCTATGAAGTGATGGAACTGTTGAAAAATGAAACTAAGAATAAGAACACTACGACTATTGTGGTCACGCATGATACCCGTTTAGTTGGCTATTGTGACAAGGTATATAACATGACGGATGGTGTTTTGATCTTAGATGATGAAAATAGATAGCCTAAGTGTTGATGGGAATGTTAAAATGATAGTCGTTGTGAAGGGGGGAATTCGGATGGGGAAAAAGGTTTGGCACTTCATTAATTCAGGGAAATGCCGCGCTTCGTTCAACATGGCGCTCGACGAAGCATTGCTGGAATGGCATAGTAAAGGGGAAATTGGTCCAGTGCTTCGATTTTATGAATGGGAGCCGGCGACACTGTCGATTGGTTATTTTCAAAGTGTTGAAAAAGAAATAAATTTGGATGAAGTGAAAAAACATGGGCTTGGTTTCGTCAGGCGACCTACTGGAGGAAGAGGCGTTCTCCATGAACATGAACTTACATACAGCGTAATTGTCAGTGAAAGTTATCCGAATATGCCTGAAACGGTTACGGAAGCATACCGCGTTATTTCGGGTGGTGTGCTTGAAGGGTTCCGTAATCTTGGGCTGGATGCAACATTTTCAGTGCCCCAAACGGCGCAACAGAGCGATGATTTAAAAAAACCAAAAAGCGCCGTGTGTTTTGATGCGCCTAGTTGGTATGAACTTGTTGTTGAAGGAAAGAAAGTGGCTGGCAGTGCGCAGACGAGACAGAAAGGTGTCATTTTGCAGCACGGTGCGATACTTCTAAGTCTGGATGTTGATAAGCTCGTTTCCCTTTTTACATTCAAGTCAGAAGTGCAGCGTGAACAAATGCGTACAAGCTTGCCTGAGAAAGCGGTAGCGATCGATAGATTGGTTGACCGTCCAGTGACGGTTAGCGAATGTGCGGACGCGTTTTCAAAAGGATTTGAATTAGCGCTCGATATGGAACTGGAACCTATGGAATTAACAGAGCAACAGCTCCAATATGTCTTCGAAATTGAACGTACTAAATATGCAAATGACGACTGGACATTTAAGAAATAATACCTAATTAAATGAAAAAGCGGAAGTAGCCATAATTGGCAGCTTCCGCTTTTCTTAAGTTACAGGAACAGTTTCTGTTTCTGTTTCAGAATCGCTCTTCGTTACAACTTCCATAGCCACAGCGCCATGCTCTTCAATCTCTAACAATCTTTCGAATGAAGCAATTGCAACTTCTACTTGCTTGTCATCCGGATCTTTTGTCGTCAATAACTGAAGCCATAATCCAGGATAACCTAAATATTTCAGTACTGGAACGTTACGAAGTGAGTTTGTTAATTGTAAAACCTCGAAAGAAATACCAAGCACAACCGGAATAAGAAGAATCCGGTTCACAATGCGTAACCAAAATGGGTCGGTCGGCACGAGGAAGTAGACAAACATCCCAACAATTACAGTGAATAGCATGAAACTACTGCCGCAACGGAAATGAAGTCTTGACTGTGCCTGAACATTTTCGACTGTCATGGGCAATTTGTTTTCATAAGCGTTGATTACTTTATGCTCAGCCCCGTGATATTGGAATACCCGTTTAATAAGGGGAGTCATCGAGATGAGGGAAACATACGTCAGTAGCAAAATAAGTTTGAACAAACTTTCAAGTAAAATTTGGGCAGTTTTCCCTGGAGCAACAAACTGCAATGCTTGTGCAAGAAAAACTGGGATAAGTGTGAAAACAAATTTCCCGAAAAGCAGAGATAATACTCCGACCGCAGCGACACCAAGAACCATCGCTAATTTTGAAGTCTCTTCTTCCTTTTCTATTTCTTCTCCCGGCATTACATCGTACCGTTCGCTTGAAAATGTTAAATGCCGCGATCCGACGCCAGCGGATTCGATTAATGCAACGATCCCCCGAACAAATGGGATTTTTTTCAGTTTCATCCGGACACTATTCTTTTCTTTAGGCAGATGGAAGTAATCGATTGTATCGTCCTTCCGTCTAATTGCCGCCACAGTATGATTTTTACCGCCGAACATTACCCCTTCGACAAGTGCTTGTCCCCCGTAAGCGGGAGGTTGTTGTTCTTTTCCCATACATTTACCCACGCTTTCTTTTATATCAACTAAATCCTATAATTCATTATACTAAAAAACAGCCATACACTCCACAATGATGTTTAAAATGTTCTGAACCTCCCGACACTTTGTACAGGAGGGATTTTCATGATTAATAAAACATTAATATGGACCGCGTTAATTGGCGCCTTTTTCACCACAATAGCACTTAAATTTTTGCAGTCATTTAATTTTATAAGCTGGTCGCCTGTTGGCTGGGCAAAAAAGTGGCAGTTGTTCGCTTCGGCACATTTCACAATCAAATGGGCTTTGCTTTTTGTAGCGCTAGTATTGTTATATATTATTGTTTATTTTGCGGTTTCATTCACAACGTCAATTCCTCCATCTATTACTGCCTTAATCATCGGAATTATCGTTGTTTTTGCAGTCGAATGGACGATTGGCTCACCGAAAACACCTTTAGAAGCTATAAAATCCATATCACTCCCATATTTTGCCGTTATGGCTATAGTTTTCAGGTTTATTACTGGTACGGCCGTTTTTATGAAGAAACTTTCGGATGAAAGTGTAAAATGAGTTGCTACAAAAGAACGATATGATAAAATGGGATAGACAACGGTGAGGGGAATGGTGTGGCGATGAAGTTACTAATTCTGAACGGACCCAATCTTAACAGGCTCGGAAAGAGAGAGCCGGGTATTTATGGCGCAGAAACATTGGAAGACGTTGAACGTAAATTAGACAAAGTGGCTTTGTTACATGGTGTTGAACTATCATTCTTCCAATCTAACTGGGAGGGTGCTTTAATCGACCGAATCCATGAAGCAGAAGACGCTGGCTTGGATGGTATTGTCTTCAATCCAGGTGCGTTTACGCATTATAGTATCGCTCTGCGTGATGCTGTCGCGTCTGTTGATGTACCTGTCATCGAAATCCATATTTCGAACATACATAGCCGTGAACCGTTCAGAGAGACATCCGTTATTGCGCCAGTCTGTATCGGCCAGTTAGCTGGATTCGGCACGGACGGATATGAACTCGCCTTCCACGCTTTCCTTCTCCGGGGAAAAGGGGTATGAAACTGTGAAATTGACAAAACTACGTGAACTGTTAACAGAAAATGGCATTGATGCACTACTCGTTACGAACTCGTACAACCGTCGTTATATGACTGGCTTCACGGGGACAGCAGGACTTGCTCTTATCTCGTCTGACGATGCAGTGTTCATTACAGATTTCCGTTATACTGAACAGGCGGAACGAGAAATCAATGGCTTCCGCATCGTTCAGCATACGACTACCATCATTGAAGAAGTGGCCGAGCAAGCGAAAAACATGAAGCTTCGGACAATCGGTTTTGAAAAAGATGATATGTCATTTGGTCTTTACGAACTATATAATGGAAAAGTCGAAGCGGATCTAAAACCTGTTTCGGGACTCGTCGAAAAACTGCGTATGGTGAAAACAGAAGATGAGCTAGCTATTTTGAAAAAAGCAGCTAAAATTGCAGATGATGCATTCACGCATATTTGTACATTTATCAAGCCGGGCGTGACGGAATTAGAAGTCTCAAATGAACTTGAGTTTGCGATGCGTAAACAAGGGGCAACTTCATCTTCCTTCTCAATTATCGTGGCATCTGGTTTACGCGGAGCACTTCCACATGGAGTTGCAACGGACAAAGTAATCGAATCAGGAGATCTTGTTACGCTCGATTTCGGCGCGTTGTATGAAGGGTATATTTCTGACATTACGCGTACTGTCGCTGTCGGTGAACCTTCTGATAAACTGAAAGAGATTTACGCAGTGACTCTTGCAGCACAAGAACTTGCTTTAAAAGAGATTAAACCGGGTATGACCGGAATAGAAGCGGATGCAATTGCACGCGATTACATCATATCTAAAGGCTACGGTGAAGCATTTGGTCATTCAACGGGACATGGTATCGGTCTTGAAGTGCACGAAGGACCGGCATTATCTTTCCGTTCTGGAACGGTACTTGAGCCAAATATGGTTGTCACAGTTGAGCCAGGTATCTATCTTCCTGGAATCGGCGGTGTCCGTATCGAGGACGATATCATTATGACACAAAATGGTAACGAACGTTTAACACATTCAACAAAAGAACTACTTATCTTATAATCTATTATTAATTGGAGGAATCATCTTGATTTCAGTAAACGACTTTAAAACAGGATTAACAATCGAATTTGACGGGGATATTTGGCGCGTTATGGATTTCCAACACGTTAAACCAGGTAAAGGTGCGGCGTTCGTTCGTTCGAAACTGCGTAACTTACGTTCAGGCAACGTCAATGAAAAAACGTTCCGTGCTGGAGAAAAAGTGGCGAAAGCACAAATTGATAACCGCCGCATGCAATATTTGTATGCAAATGGAGACGAGCATGTCTTTATGGATAACGAATCGTACGAACAGATTGAACTTCCAGAGAAGCAGATTGAAGACGAATTGAAGTTCCTAAAAGAAAATATGGAAGTTCATGTTATCTTGTTTAAAGATGAAGTACTTGGTGTTGAACTACCTGTAACAGTTGTCCTTGAAGTTGCAGAAACTGAGCCGGGTATTAAAGGCGATACAGCGAGCGGTGGTTCTAAACCAGCTAAAATGGAAACTGGCGTTGTGGTTCAAGTGCCATTCTTCGTTAACATCGGAGATAAACTTATCATTAACACAGTGGAATCTGAATACGTTTCTCGCGCATAAGGAAGAATCGTTCTTTTGCCAGTTTACTTTATGAAAACTCAAAAAACACCTTGCATTCCAAATCGGGATGCAAGGTGTTTTTTTGCATATGACAGGTCCCCTGCACATAGGATAGTGCAATGGGGGGAATACCGGATGGAATTAAATGATTTGCTACGCGTTGCCGGTATCGGATTAGTCATCGGTTTTCTGCATATCTTTTTCGAACAAACTGGCAGGAAAGAGTTTTCCTTTTTTCTTTTTTTCATCGCTTATATCTATATCACTGCTGAAATGCTCCGCTTCCTGAAGATTTTCTTCACTGAAATCACGGAGTTTTTCCAGTGGTTGTCGATGTCAGTCTGATGTTAACCTTAATTCAGTTAATTGTTGTCTTCCTTATTCTCCTCCTCATTTCATTTACTGTACCTAAATTGCAACCAATTTTGTATGCATCTATTTTTTTCTATTTTCTCTTCCACCTGCTTAATACAATCGTCTTTCCGTTCGGAAAATATTTTGTCGCTTTGTTTGAACCATTACCTGATCCATTTGCAAAATTATTAATCGGCAGTGCCATTCTGTTTTATGTCTCTGAGCTCATCGCAAAACATATCGAAGAGGCAGGATACGGCTCACTTGCCGCAGTAGCTCATTTCGCTGTAAAAATTGTCATACTGACTTTGTGGATGCAGCAGACGTCCGCATTAATCGAAATCCTTTCAAAACTCATTACAAAATGAACAGGCGGGGCATCCATGATTTCTTTTATAGAATCGATACTCGGAACCGTATTGTCAAGCTTTGTCATTATCATCATTGCAACTTTTATGGCATTGTTGGTAGATTTTTTGTTCCCATCGTTTGCAAAATGGACGAGGATGATTTTGATATTTATTGTTGTAACGGTTGTATTGCAACCCGCATTTGAACATCTAACTCTCATTCGTGATATTGCAAACTCGATATCGATGATGTTCATTTCTATTTATCCGATATTGACTGCCAGCATGGTTGCTGCGGGTGGAGCATTCAGTATGCTGAACTTTCAGCCTGCAATGCTGTTATTTGCAAATGGTGCAATTGTCCTCACGGAGAAAGTACTGATACCACTTTTAACAGCTGCACTTATCTTAGATCTTGTATCTAGGATACTACCGGCCGTTCCGTTTACTAAAATGGCAGATTTAATTCGGACGACCCTTCTGGGAACGGTTTCGGCCGTCGTTGCAGCTTACTCCATTTTTATAACCGTGGGAGGCACGATGACTTGGGCGCTCACTGGGCTAGCGAGCGAACCTATTAAAGAGCTGATACGTCAAAACGTCCCTCTTATTGGTTCATTTATGACCGAAAGCATGGGAACGATGGGTCGATATTCGTCGGGGGCGAGTGTTTTCGCTGGAGGTTGGCTTATATCGGCAATTTGGACTGTTGCACTCATTCCGTCGTTTAAAACACTCCTTACCGCGTTTTTCTACAGATGGACCGCAGCACTCATTGAACCATTTGCGAATGAAGATATCACTGGAATTTTGGACGATATTGGGAGAACGTTATTTGTGTTATGTGCTGTTTCTTTTTTAATAGCTTTTGCGTTTATCTATACTGCACTTTTTTCAATAATCCTTGTGAAGTTGATTACTACGATGAAATGAGGCGTGGAATGGAGTCTTTTTTAATAGGTGTTCTTCTTATCACCCTTTTGGCTTCAACAATTCTGTTGTTATTTCCAAATGAAACAGAAGAAAATTTCCTGCCAATTGTTAAACTCGCTATGGGCATTTGGATGATTCAATCATTCTTCAAGATTTTTGGTCATAGCCTTCTATGAAACTGCATAAAATGATTCATTGATGACAGGTCGTACAAGCGGCACAATGAGTGGAAATGGTGATAATATGCACAAACCAACAAGGAAAACCCATACGATCCTCCTCGGGACGATTGTTCTCCTGGTCATCATTTTCATCAATTCTAGTCTTGGAGTCATCGGGGGGGAGAAGGGAAAGAAGGAGGAGAGCGGGGAATTTGCAGCACTACAAGAGTCGCTGATGAAAATTGAAGGGATCGGGGAAATTTCGTTATATTTCCATTATGAAAATAGGGAGTCTACTAATCAGCTAACCGATTACTTTTCAACGTCCACTGCATCGGCTAAAAAGGGAAGTGAGCTACAAGGCGTTCTTGTCGTTGCGGAAGGTGCGGAAGACTTCAAAATTCAAAACGAACTATCGAAGATCCTGTCAACCGTCCTCCAGCTGCCCGAACATCGAATTGTCATCGCTAAAATGAATAATAGGGGGAACACTAATGAGAACGAATAAAAGAACAGTATGGTTTTTAACATTGCTCAGTCTAGTTGCAGTCATTTCCATCTATTACATCAAGGAAAAATCACCAATGCCGTTCGATGGGATCAACATTTTCAAAGACTCAGAAAGCGCTGTACAACTGGTCGAAAACTCGAATGATGCAGAAAAAACACAACCAGTCTTCGCAGAAGCAGTTGTGTTCGAAGAAATGCGAATGCAGATCCGTGATGAACGAAGCAAAATTGGGGAGCAATTGTTGTCTAAAATATTAACGTCTGATACAGCCGAAGAAAAAAACAAGGTGTACGAAGAGATGGGTCAGCTGACTAAACGCGAATCGGCTGAGGCGCTAATGGAATTACAAATTAAAGCAATGGGATATCCTGAAGCATTTGTCTACAATGAAGACGGTGCAGTGAAAATTACTGTCCTTTCCAACGAAGGCCATTCATCTAAAATGGCGGAAGAGATTACTCATTACGTCATGACGAGCTGGAAAGACGCAAAAGCAGTGAATATTACTTTTACTGGTGACATGGAATGAATATGGAAAATGAAGGCCCTAAATAGGGTCTTTTTTTTATTATAGAGGAGATAATAAAATCTCGTACTGTGGAGAAGTTGTAACGTAGAGATTTTACGTCTAGACTCCAGCGCCTATCCCTTGGCCCACACGACGTGGGTCATGCAGCTATTGCAACAGGATGTCGCGGAATTAAACTGCCTTCCTCTGTCACTTTAGGCCTTTGCCTACTGGCCTTCCGGGTGAGACTGAACTGCATCCCTCCTACATATCGGGGCTAAACATACGCCTATGCTTTTGTTCTTTAACAGCAAACTTTAATGTAAATAACCATTATCTATTTCAATATGGGACGAAAACAGCTAAAATAGTTAAAGAACATAATTATAATGGAGTCAGGAGAATCGATCATGCTAAAAATTCAAGAAATCCGTGAAATTATTAAACTAATTGATCAATCTTCAATTGAAAAATTCACTTATGAATCAGATGGTGCAAAACTCGTATTAAAAAAAGGTAGTGCGGCACAAGCTGCAGTAGCTACAACAGTTGTCGAACAAGAACAATCTGTTCAACAGGGAGTTTCTGCTGAGCAAGTTCAGAGAACAGAAGAAGTAATTGCTCCTCAACAGGTAACACCAGTTGTACCCGTTGTTGAAGTACAAGTGGAAGACCCATCGCTGCACAAAATTACATCACCGATGGTTGGAACATTCTATTCAGCATCGTCCCCTGATGTACCAGCTTATGTACAAAAAGGTGATAGCGTGAAATCGGAAGCTATCGTGTGCATCGTAGAAGCAATGAAGCTATTCAATGAAATTGAAGCGGAAGTTTCAGGGGAAATCGTTGAGATTCTCGTAAAAGACGGTCAGCTCGTTGAATACGGACAACCTCTCTTCCTTGTAAGAGCTAATTAAGGAGGAATGAAAAATGAAGAAGGTTTTAATAGCTAATCGCGGTGAAATTGCCGTACGTATTATCAGGGCTTGTAAAGAACTTGGTATGAAAACAGTCGCGGTTTATTCAGAAGCTGATCAGGAAGCTCTTCATGTCGAATTAGCAGATGAAGCTTATTGCGTCGGTCCAAAATTATCTAAAGACAGCTACCTAAATTTTTCAAATATCATCAGTGTTGCAAAACTAACTGGTTGCGATGGAATTCATCCGGGATATGGTTTCCTGGCGGAAAATGCGAGTTTCGCCGAACTATGTGAAGAGGTTAACATTGAATTTATTGGACCTACTTCGGACAATATTTCACGGATGGGTACGAAAGACGTAGCACGTGAAACAATGCGAGAAGCAGGTGTGCCAATTGTTCCAGGTTCTACTGGAATCGTTGCTGATGAACAAGATGGTCTCCGAATCGCTGAAGAAATCGGTTTTCCAGTTATCATCAAAGCTACAGCAGGCGGCGGCGGTAAAGGAATTCGTGTTGCAAGGGACGCTGAAGAATTAATCAATGGAATCAAAATCACTCAAAAAGAGGCTGCTGCTGCTTTCGGCAATCCTGGAGTCTACATTGAGAAGTTTATTGAAGTGTTCCGCCATATCGAAGTTCAAATACTTGCTGATAAATATGGTAATACAATTCATTTAGGAGAACGTGATTGTTCGATTCAGCGCAGAATGCAAAAGCTTGTTGAAGAAGGGCCATCACCAGCTCTGACACCTGAACTGAGATTAGCAGTAGGTGACGCGGCGGTCAAAGCGGCAGAAGCTGTCAATTACGAGGGTGCTGGAACAGTTGAATTCATTTTCGATCATATCAATCAAAAATTCTACTTCATGGAAATGAATACGCGAATCCAAGTAGAACACACGATTACAGAGATGATTACAGGAATTGATTTGGTTCAACAGCAACTGAAAATTGCGTCAGGTGAAAAACTTGCCTATCGCCAAGAAGATATTAAAATCAATGGTTGGTCAATCGAATGCCGCATCAACGCAGAAAATCCGTCGAAAAACTTTATGCCTTCACCGGGGAAAGTAACTATGTACATGCCTCCAGGCGGCTTTGGTGTTCGGGTAGATTCTGCCATGTATACGGGCTATTCAATCCCGCCGTTTTACGATTCGATGGTTGCGAAACTAATTGTTCATGCAGATACAAGGGAAGAAGCGGTAGCTAGGATGAAACGTGCACTTGATGAATTTATCATTGAGGGTGTCGAAACAACTATCCCGTTCCACTTGAAGCTTATGGATAATGAAGTCTTCAAATCAGGAGATTTCGATACGAAATTTCTTGAAAGATACACGATTATGAACTGAAAGGGAGGGGACTTGGAATGACTGATAAAACAATTCCAACATTCGTCGGGATGGCTCCGGCGGGGGATGGTGAGCTCGGACGTGTCCAGCTTGCTCCCGAAGTTCTTGAAGTGATTATCGGAATTGCGACGACGGAAGTAAAAGGCGTCGCGAATACAAGAGGAAACTTTGCCACTGGAGTTGCGGAAAAGTTCGGTAAAGTGAACCATGGGAAAGGGGTCAAAACGGAATGGTCTGAAGAGGGTCTGACGATTGACGTATATTGCGTTGTCGAATACGGCTATTCTGTACCTGCCATTGCCGTGGATATCCAAAAGCAAATTCGTCATGCAATTTTCCACATGACTTCCCTTGAAACGAAAGAAGTCAATGTCCATATTACAGGGATCCAGTTTGAGGCTGGAGCGGAAACGGAATGATCTGAAAAGCATCGTCCAGCCGGATGATGCTTTTCAACTTGTCTTACTGTATCCGGCAACCTGTTTATGCTATGATAATGCCCTAGAGATATGGTAGTGGAGGAGAATAAGAAGATGAAACGAAGAGAAGCACGTGAAAAAGCAGTACAAACCCTTTTTCAACTTGATAATACAGAATTGAGTGTAGATGAAGCAATTAACTACATTGTTGAAGAACCAGCAAATCGTTTTTATGAACAGCTTGTACGGGGAACTGTGCAAAATAAAGAAGCAATAGATGAGGTCCTCACAGGAAAACTGGAACACTGGTCATTGGACCGACTTCCGAAAATTGAGCGGACTGTTTTGAGAATCGCAGTTTATGAATTGCTGTTCAATGAGGAAGTACCACATAGAGTGGTCTTGAATGAGGCAATCGAGCTATGTAAAATATTCGGCGATGAAAAATCAGGCCGTTTTGTGAACGGTGTACTATCCAAGTTTGAAGAAAAATAATTGAAACCATTTGGAGGTATCATGATGACTGGAAAACTGATTGATGGAAAAGTAATCGGGCAAGAGATCAGAGACGAAATCAAGGAAAGAGTAACTGCTTTGAAAGAGCACGGTTGTCAGCCGGGGCTTGCGGTCGTTCTGGTTGGCGAGAATCAGGCTTCCCGTACATATGTTAGGAACAAGCAGAAATCAAGTTCGGAAGTGGGCATGAAATCGGAACTGATTGAACTTCCAGTCACAGTATCCGAAAAGGAGTTACTCGATCATGTCACACGGCTGAATAATGATGATTCAATTCATGGTATTCTGGTTCAGCTTCCGTTACCCGACCATATTGACGAAAACCTAGTCATCAGTGCAATTGACCCGACAAAAGATGTAGATGGATTCCATCCTGAAAATGTTGGGAAAATGATTATTGGTCAAAAAGCATTTCTATCATGCACGCCATACGGTATCATCAAACTCCTCGAACGAACAGATACTGAAATCAGCGGTAAGCATGCTGTTATCGTTGGACGCAGTAACATTGTCGGAAAACCGATGGGTCAATTGCTTTTACAGCGCGATGCGACAGTCACATACTGTCATTCTAAAACCAAGGATTTAGCTTCATTTACGAAACAGGCTGATATTCTCATTGTCGCAATAGGCAAGACAAAGTTCATCACAGATGAGCACATTAAAGAAGGCGCTGTCGTTATAGATGTTGGTATGAACCGCGATGAAAATGGTAAATTATGCGGAGACGTCGATTTCGAATCGGCAAAAACGAAAGCTTCAGCTATTACACCGGTTCCAGGTGGGGTAGGTCCGATGACAATTACGATGTTACTGAAAAACACACTTCATAGTGCAGAACAGGCTTCTGCAGAGGGAAGATGTTCACAACAACTATAAAAAACCGGACGGACGCTGTTTTTCATTGAAAAGACAGCGTTTCTATACGTCAAGAAACGGGAGGCGGGACTGTTGGCCGGACACCCACACTTGTCTGTACAAGCATTAACGAAATACATTAAACGGAAGTTCGATGCAGATCCCCATTTACGTAATGTATTTGTTAAAGGGGAACTGTCGAACGTTAAAAGTCATCCGAGCGGACATATATACTTCACCTTGAAAGATGAAAAAAGTAGGATCCAGTCAGCGATGTTCCGTTCTAGCGCATCAAGTCTTAAATTCAAGCCTGAAAATGGCATGAACGTACTGATTACAGGCGATGTAACAGTTTTTGAAACGAGCGGAAACTATCAATTATATGTCCAATCAATGCAACCTGATGGTATCGGTGCGCTTTATCTCGCGTTTGAACAATTGAAAGAGAGTCTGGGGAAAGAAGGATTGTTCGATGCGCGTTGGAAAAGACCGCTACCTTTGTTTCCAACTAAAATCGGTGTAGTTACGGCGCAATCAGGTGCCGCAATTCAAGATATCTGTTCAACAATTGAAAGACGTTATCCACTTGCAGAAATCATTTTGTTTCCTGCGATTGTTCAGGGACCGCAAGCCGCACCTTCCATTGTCAAATCAATTGAACAGGCAGATACATATGGTTCCATCGATGTTCTCATCGTTGGACGCGGCGGGGGTTCTATAGAAGACCTGTGGGCGTTCAATGAAGAGTCGGTAGCACGAGCAATCTTTTCTTGCCGACTTCCGGTTATCAGCGCTGTCGGGCATGAAACCGACACGACAATTGCCGATTTTGTCTCGGACAGAAGGGCACCTACTCCGACAGCTGCAGCTGAAATGGCCGTTCCTGCACGTGACGAGTTGTTTGAAAGGCTATTGGACCGGAAACGTGCTATTTATAATTCACTTTCCAATCAGATAAAAAATGAACGCAAACATCTTATAAGCTTACAAACATCCTATCCACTTCAATTTCCCGAGCGTCTTTATCGTCCGTTCACTGATAGATTGATTGGACTTGAGGGCAGACTCTTACGAAGCGGACAAGATATTACAGGCCACCGGCTATCCCAATACCAAAGGTTAAATAGTATGCTGTCCACTTTCTCACCTGAACAGCGAATCAAAGAAGGTCACAGGAATACAGTGGCACTCACGGAACGTTTGACTAGGGGAGTTCATCAAGACGTTCGCATACAAAGTGATCGTTTCCATGCATCTGTTCGTATGCTAAAGGCACTTAACCCACTTACTATTATGGAGCGCGGCTATTCGATTGTTTATCAGAACAACGAAGTTGCTAATTCTACCAAATCGCTTGAGGTTGGTGGAAACATTCAAATACGCTTGCAAGATGGAACCGTAGAAGCGATGGTCCAAAAGATTACATTGCATGAAGGGGAGGAAATTTAATTGGGAAAAGAGCCAATCCGCTTTGAAGAAGCGATGCTTAACTTAGAGGAAGTTGTCCAAAAGCTTGAAACAGGGGACGTACCACTTGAGGATGCAATTACACTTTACAAAAAAGGGATGGAACTATCCGCTTATTGCCACGGGAAATTACAGGATGCTGAAAAACAACTCATTTCCATTATCGACAAAGATGGCAATAAGGCAGAATTCGATCCTGCGAAAGGTTCTGAGTCGAATGCATAATGAATTACAACAATTTATCACAAAAAAATTACCTATTATCGATGCCAAATTGAATAGCTTGCTTGCGGCTACGAATGTATCTGAAACATTGAAATCCTCGATGGCCTATTCAATCAATGCCGGTGGAAAAAGGATCCGACCTCTCCTCGTTCTAGCCACGCTCGAAGATCTTGGCGTGGAATCTAAAGATGCTTTGACGGTAGCTTGTGCTGCTGAATTGCTGCACACGTATTCCCTCATTCACGATGATTTGCCATGTATGGATGATGATAATTTTAGGCGCGGTAAACCGACGAACCATATCGTGTATGGGGAAGGGGTTGCTGTACTTGCAGGAGATGCTCTACAGACGCTGGCATTTGGAAGTTTAACTCACTTATCAGATACATCCGCACAAGACACTATTCGAATCATCCGTTTACTATCGGACGCTTCTGGAGCGACAGGAATGGTCGGCGGACAAATGCTTGATATTGAAGGCGAGACAAAAAGCGTGTCTTTATCGGAGCTTGAAACAATACATGTAAATAAAACAGGGGCTTTATTGTCATTTTGTATTGGTGCTGGTGCCATATTAGCCGGTTTAGATGAAGAAAAGTCTGCAAAGTTGAAAGACTTTGCTTACCATATTGGACTCGCATTTCAAATACAGGACGATATTTTAGATATTACGTCTACGACTGAAGAACTTGGAAAGACTGCAGGAAGCGATGCGTTAAGTGAGAAGTCCACGTACCCATCACTGCTTGGTCTAGAGGGTGCAATGGCACGTCTGGCAGAACATCACCAATCCGCAAGAGAATCTCTTGCTTTTTTGGAAGCGGAGCATCCGCTTCTAGGGTTATTCGCGGATTATATCGTCGAACGAGAGTCGTAAAGCGAACTAAATTGTTGTGCTGATCGTCCTTATTGATATAATGTATGCAGTTCAGAATTATCCGTGGCAATTAATATGTGAAGGTGTGTGATAATGATGGAACTCACAGAAATTACTAATCCATCTTTTATTAAAAAACTCAATAGGGATCAGATGGTGGAATTAGCAGAAGAAATTCGGAAATTTCTTATTGGAAAGTTATCAGTTACTGGTGGTCATATAGGGCCTAATCTTGGAGTAGTTGAATTGACAATTGCTTTGCATCGTCATTTTGATAGTCCTGATGATAAAATCATTTGGGATGTCGGCCACCAGGCATATGTCCATAAAATTTTAACAGGTCGTGCTGGTGATTTCGATACGCTTAGGCAATTCAAAGGCTTATGCGGATTCCCCAAAATGATTGAAAGCGATCATGACGTCTGGGAAACAGGTCACAGTTCTACCTCTCTTTCGGCGGCTATGGGAATGGCGGCTGCACGAGATGTCAAGGGAGATTCGAACTATGTAATACCGGTCATCGGAGACGGTGCGCTAACAGGTGGTATGGCACTTGAAGCACTTAATCATATCGGTCATGCAAAAACCAACATGATTGTCATTTTGAATGACAATGAGATGTCAATTGCTCCAAATGTCGGTGCGCTTCATGCAGTCCTTGGAAAGTTAAGAACTGCCGGTAAATATAATAGTGCAAAAGATGAACTTGAATATATATTGAAAAAAATTCCGGCGGTTGGCGGTAAACTTGCTGCTGCTGCGGAGCGTGTGAAAGATAGTTTGAAATATCTTCTCGTTTCGGGTGTCTTTTTCGAAGAACTTGGCTTCACATATCTTGGACCAATCGACGGGCATGATTTCAATGATCTTGAACGCAATATTCAATACGCCAAGAAAATGGATGGACCTGTCTTGCTTCATGTTATTACGAAAAAAGGCAAGGGATATAGCCCGGCCGAAGACGATAAAATCGGTACATGGCATGGCACAGGACCTTATAAAATCGAGACAGGTGATTTCGTCAAATCTTCTTCAGTGGCACCTTCATGGAGTGGACTTGTTGCAGGTACGGTTCAAAAACTTGCTCGAGTTGATAGACGTATCGTCGCAATAACGCCGGCAATGCCTGTCGGTTCGAAATTAGAATCATTTGCAGCGGAATTCCCGGATCGATTCTTTGATGTCGGTATTGCTGAACAGCATGCAACGACGATGGCAGCAGGTCTTGCGACGCAAGGGATGAAACCGTTCTTAGCAATTTATTCGACATTTATGCAACGAGCTTACGATCAGATGCTTCATGATATCTCTAGACAAAACCTAAACGTCTTTATCGGTATTGACCGTGCTGGGCTGGTTGGCGCAGACGGTGAAACGCATCAGGGCGTCTTCGATATTGCATTCTTAAGGCATATGCCGAATCTGGTTATTATGATGCCGAAAGATGAAAACGAAGGTCAGCATATGGTGAAAACGGCTATAGATTATGATGAAGGACCTATAGTAATGCGTTATCCAAGAGGAAATGGACTCGGTGTAACTATGGATGAAACATTACGTCCAATCCCGATTGGCTCATGGGAAGTACTACGTGAAGGCCATGATGGCGTCATCTTGACATTTGGAACAACAATTCCGATGGCATTGGAAGCCGCCAACATATTATTTGCTAAAGGGATTCATGTAAAAGTCATAAATGCAAGATTCATCAAGCCACTTGATACGGCAATGTTAGATACAATTTTTGCAACAGGAATGCCGATTATAACAGTTGAAGAGGCGGTTCTCGCTGGCGGTTTCGGCAGTGCTGTACTTGAATATGCACATGACACACTTCAGAACGTTGCCCCAATTAGACGGATGGGCATTCCAGATCAGTTCATTGAACATGGGAATGTTGACGAACTACTTGCAGAAATCGGTATGACTGCAGGTCATCTAGTTGAGAATATGGAATCATTTATTAAAATGCAAGCAGTGGAAAGGGAACAAGTATGACAAATCGTATACCGAAAGAGCGGGTAGATGTCCTTCTGGTCGCGCGTGGTCTCTTTGAAACAAGGGAACAAGCAAAGCGCTCCATTATGGCGGGCATCATCTTTACCGCTGAAACAAGGCTCGATAAACCAGGCGAAAAAATTTTTGCGGATGCACCTCTTGTAGTCAAAGGTTCGAAACTGAAGTATGTCAGTCGGGGTGGCCTGAAGCTCGAAAAAGCGCTTGAGCAGTTTGATGCTGACGTTAACGGCAAAATTGTGTTGGATATCGGGTCGTCAACGGGCGGTTTCACAGATTGTGCCCTTCAAAATGGCGCGTCACATTGCTACGCGCTTGATGTTGGGTACAATCAGCTGGCATGGAAAATACGTCAGGATCCGCGCGTAACTGTAATGGAAAGAACAAACTTTAGACACGCTACACCAGAACTTTTCACCGAGGGCATACCTCAATTTGCAACAATAGACGTATCCTTCATCTCATTGACGCTTATCCTACCTGCTTTAAAACGCATTCTTGCAGACGGTGGCGACGTCATGGTCCTTGTAAAGCCTCAATTTGAGGCTGGAAAAGGAAAAGTAGGGAAAAAAGGTGTTGTCCGGGAAAAATCCATTCATCTTGAAGTTTTAAGAAAAATCGCTGATGCATCTATACAAGAAGGTTTCAGTCTTCGCGGAATTTCATATTCTCCTGTCACTGGCGGGGAAGGGAATATTGAGTTTCTATTCCACCTGACTTCGGAAGATCATGCTTTGACATCATTTGACGATGTTTCATTCGACAATCTTGTCGAAGAAGCGTACAAGGAACTGCAATAGCACGCATTAATTTGCGTGCTATTCTTGTTGGATGAAATAATGGGTGGTACAGTATGAAGTAAGATATTATTATGGTATGGGAGTGATTAGTATGAATAAAGGGCATAGGCAAATTCGTATTCGTGATATTATCTCGAATTTTGAAATAGAAACACAAGATCAGCTCGTAGATAGCCTAAAAGCAGCGGGAGTGGACGTGACACAAGCGACCGTTTCACGTGATATAAAAGAAATGCATCTTATTAAGGTCCCTTTGTCTGATGGTAGCTATAAATACAGTTTGCCACCCGTACATAAGTACAATACAGAACAAAAACTTCACCGAATGCTAACTGATGCATTTGTCAGTATTGATGCAGCAGGTCATTTTATTGTTTTGAAAACGCTTCCTGGCAATGCACAAGCTGTCGGTTCTTTAATGGATCATCTCGGATGGGATGAAATTCTTGGAACGATTTGTGGCGATGATACGAGTTTGATTATTTGTCGTGATGAATCACTGACAGGAGTAGTGAAAGAAAAACTGTTGGCGATGCTCTGAAAGAGGTGAAAGCAATTGTTACGTGAAATCTCCATAAAAAACTTTGCAATCATTGAAAACCTTGAAATAACATTTGATGAAGGCCTAACCGTATTAACTGGAGAAACAGGCGCGGGAAAATCTATTATTATCGATGCTGTCCAACTACTTGCGGGTGGAAGAGGATCACAGGAATTTATCCGTCATGGAGCAACAAAAGCCGAACTGGAAGGGCTTTTCACTATTGAAGAAGAATCGCATCCTATTATTGCACAATTAGCTGAATTTGGTATTGATGCACAGGATGGCGTTGTTATATTGCGGCGCGATTTGAATTCAAATGGGAAAACGGTTTGCCGTGTCAATGGAAAGCTTGTGACGATCGCAATTTTGAGAGAAATTGGTTCACAGTTGATTGACATACATGGTCAACACGAAAATCAGGAATTAATGCATGAAAGAAGTCATATTCATTTACTCGATCATTTTGCGGGTGAAAAACTAGAGCATGCCTATGAAAACTATTTCGAGCTGTATGAAAGCTATCGAAAACTGAAACGGAAGCTTGAGAAGGCAGACGATAATGAGCAACAAGTTGCACAACGTATCGATTTGTATTCATTCCAGCTAAAAGAGATTAATGCAGCTGGACTCGTTATTGGTGAAGAGGACCAACTCGAAGCAGAAAAACAAAAGCTTCAAAACTTCAATCGCTTATTTGAGCGATTGAATACCGCATATGTGTCAATCAGTGGAGATACACATGCGCTTGACTGGGTCGGTTCTGCGATGAGTGATATGGAGGATGCAGCGTCGGTCGATAAAAGCTTGAAACTGCATGCTGAAACGATTGCAACAAGTTTCTATGCCTTACAAGATACTGCACACGAGCTCAAAAGTATACTTGATGATATGGAATTTGATCCTGCAAGACTCGAAGTAGTTGAAGAGCGCCTAGCACTCCACATCTCCTTGAAAAGGAAGTATGGCAAAACGATTGAAGACATTCTTTTGTATCGTGATAAAATCACAGAGGAACTTGAAAACTTAGTAAGTAGGGATGAACGTCTTTTTGCCGAGCAGGAAAAACTTGCGCAACTTCTCCAAGATCTTGAAATCGAAGCAGAAGAGTTATCAATTATCCGCCAAAATTCGTCTATTCAATTAGAAAATGCAATTATGGAACAACTGGAGCAACTTCATATGGGAAAAGCTTCTTTTAAAGTGGAAATTACTCGAAAAGCAGCAGGTACTTTCGATTCAAATGGATATGACGATGTGAACTTCTTGATCTCGACAAACGTTGGGGAACCGTTGAAACCACTTGTAAAAGTAGCGTCGGGCGGTGAAATTTCCCGTATAATGTTAGCGATAAAGACAATATTCTCTAAACATCAAGGAGTTACTTCACTTATTTTTGACGAAGTGGATACGGGTGTAAGCGGAAGAGTTGCACAAGCAATTGCGGAAAAAATAGCAATAATTGCAACAGATTCTCAGGTGCTTTGTATTTCTCATTTACCGCAAGTCGCCGCAATGGCGGATCACCATTACCTCATTAAAAAAAATGTAATAAGTGATAGGACGATGACGGAAATTCATGATGTCATCGAATCAGACAGGACTGAAGAATTGTCCAGGATGTTGTCTGGAGCTGAAACTACGCCATTAACATTAAAGCATGCGGAAGAATTGTTGAAATTGGCCGCAGAACGTAAGAAATCGTTTAGATAATCACTTAACGTGCATACTACATTATGCACGTTTTTTTATTTTTTTACTCATCGGTTACAAAATGCAATGAAATTAATGTACGTTCCACTTTTGCTTTATTTACCCTTTCATAACATTCCCCTGAACGGACATACCAACAGTATCTTATTAAGGGAGGTGAAATATGGGATGGAGTAGACAGTTTAAGTTGGCCGTTTCGTTTTCTGTGCTTTTACTTGTCATGCCATTCACTACAAATGCAGCATTTGCTAAAGATGGAACGCTGATACCGATGGGACAATCGATTGGTATTAAAATGGATTTGTCGGGAGTCTACATCACAAATGATGTCATGATCAGTAAAGATAACTGGTTGAAGGCAGGTGATCTAATCGGACAATTAGACGATGTAGCAGTCAGTACCCTTCATGAGTACGAAAAAGTATCATCCTCAATGCGAGACAAAAAAGAAATCGTATTGCACGTCATCAGAAACGAGGAAAGCAGTCAAATCCTAGCAGATGGCGAAGCGATGAAACGTCTCCTTCCATTCCTGAAAGATCGAACAGAAGGGACAGGTACCTTGACGTATGTCGATCCGGACAAAGGGACATACGGAGCGCTCGGTCATCAGATCATCGACAGTGCACTGAAATCACCACCTTCGTTTAAAACAGGAGCGATTTATCTTTCAGAAATCGATCAAATTAAAAAAAGCGTGCCCGGAATTCCAGGTTATAAAATTTCAACGATTGTCGATGATGATGATTTTTTAGGGACGATTCGAATAAACGGTCTTTATGGCATCTTCGGGTCGTGGAACAGCGACTATAAGGAAGTGTTAACCGAACCTTTAACGATTATGCAGCCAGCAGAAGTAAAAGAAGGCGCTGCTGAAATTTACACAACGATTAAAGGGACAAAAGTTGAATCCTTTTCAATTCGAATTATAGAAGTAGAACAAGACCAGTTCCATTTCGTTTTAACAGATCCCGAATTGCTCAAAGCAACCGGAGGAATTTTGCAAGGGATGAGTGGAAGTCCCGTTATCCAAAACGGGCAATTTGCAGGCGCGGTAACGCATATGTTTGTCGATGATCCTAAAAAAGGTGCAGCCCTATTTTTGGAGAAAATGCGTAGCGGGGAAAATTAATAAAAGGGCCAACTCGTATAATGAGTTGGCCCTTTTGTCCTGTCGTGTTAAGCTTAGCGAGAACGATTCGACAAACGTTGAGAAAAGAATAGAATTAGTCGAAGTTTAGGGAAACCATATGTCAGAAGTTTCATTTTTGCTAAATAAAAGAGGGTTACTCCACTATTCGTCGAAATTTCCCTTGTGTAGTTAAGAGAATGTTGCTAATGTTTAGGGAAAGAAGTCGTCATAAACGTACAAGGGGGAAATGGGAATGGATAAACTGAAAGTCGCGATTGCTGACGATAACAAGGAACTAGTGAGGACTATGATGACATATTTTGAAAGACATCCTGAAATCGAAGTCATTTGGACGGCGCATAACGGAAAAGTATGTCTGTCGATGTTGGAAGAAAAAAAGCCAGATGTCTTATTACTTGATATCATCATGCCACATCTTGATGGAATTGCGGTTTTGGAAACGTTGAGTGGAAATGCACAAACTGCCGATGTTCATATAATTATGTTGACGGCATTTGGGCAGGAAGATGTTATGACACAAGCGGCGAGTCTAGGAGCTTCCTATTTCATGCTTAAACCGTTTGAATTCGACCGACTTGCAAACCAGATATTCCAAGTAGCAGGAACAAGAAAACCAATAGTTCCGATAGCCCAAGCTAGCGGAGAGTATGCGCCAGGAACAGTAAGCCAAAAAGTGCTAGATACTACAATTACAGCAATTATTAAAGAGATTGGTGTACCCGCTCATATTAAAGGCTATGCGTTCATTCGTGAAGCGATTCAAATGGTTTATACGGACGTCGATTTGCTTGGTTCAGTGACGAAAGTACTTTATCCGGAGATCGCAAAAAAATACAATACGACAGCATCCCGTGTAGAGCGTGCAATTCGCCACGCAATCGAAGTCGCATGGAACCGTGGAAATTACGATGTCATTTCCAAAATGTTTGGCTACACTGTGCACCATTTGAAAAGCAAACCCACGAATTCTGAATTCATCGCGATGATCGCAGATAAAATCCGTCTTGAGCATATGGCGAGCTAATCGTTGCTATGAAAGCGTTTTATGTTATTTGAAACAGTGAATGGGCACTTTTATTATTATTAAACCGGTCATCATTCCTATGAAATTTACGTAATCTTTGCAACAAATTACCGAACCGTACGTGCCCGTAGTGTAGCACATATTTCTGCGGAATCGAAAATTGACCTATCGGCGTAAATGCGGACAGGTCGATTTTTACGTTTACAGGCATTACGACGCTGTTCTGACGACTCTAATCGATTTTAGATACTAGTGGTTGATAGGTATCCTGAACTGCCATGACATCGAGTCACCTGGCTCCAGGATTCTTAAAAGGAGGAAAAGGTAAACGATCCAGTAAAAGGCGAAAACTTCGTAACCGAGATGATTTTTCGCGAATTAGTGGAAGCAGTCGCAAAGAGGTTTGTGTTCCAAGTGTAAGAGATTGGCAAAAAACAACGTATTCTGACGTACTGGAACTTGGACAAAGTAACAGGTCCTTTGTATAGGGACATATAAATATTGAGGATATAACAGTTCAATTATAAGGCAGCTTAATAGAATAATCGGATATAGTGATGTCGTAGATTATAAAAATGTTATATAAAGATATATTAAGAAGTAATCACCAAGGCTTGCTAGTTATTTGTGACAAAGACCCTCATTATAACTTAGAGCAAGTTGAATAAATAAAAATAACTTAGAGCAAGTTGAACAAATAAAAAAAGAAAACTACTTTTTACATTGAGCTAATTCTAGGGGCAAACCATTCCTTAGAAAAAGTAGAAATTGACACATTGACCTCAATTTCTACTTTAACGAAAGTGATAGAAAAAATGAAACTCATAATATAAGTACATTTGGGCTAACTAAATGTTTAAAAATAAGAATTGAATCACTGTTTTTATATGGACTGAAAAAATAGTGAAAAAACAACCTATTTACTTTGGTACTAAATTATAAACAGAGAAGAGCCATAAGAGAAGATACAACAACTCATGAGAAATTATCCCATAGGTAGGTTCCTATATGCTTAATCGAGTGATAAACTAAGGTTGAAAATGACGATGCACCTGCATTCATAAATTAATATATCGTTGTCAGTGAGAGCATGAAAAGCCTATCAATTCCAACTTGAACATATGGCTAGCTGATTGAAAAACACCTAGTTATGGTAATAGCTACGCCTACTCTCCGAATCTATTTTCGTGTGGTAGGCTTTTTTAAACTAGAGATTAATTAATCTGACAAATAGGTTGAGGATGTTATATAATGGATAAAAGGGAAAGGATGAAGCGGCAGTGTTAGTTCAAAATGAGTTTTTCGATCTTTTAGTACAAGAGGAAAAAGTGATCTTGCGCACTAAGAAGAATGGTTTTCCACTTAAATCATTCGATTCAATTACGCGTGAACATCCACGATTAAAAATCAGTTCATTCCCGATATTAAGGAAAGCGCTTACTGAACTAGAGGCAGAACATATAATAGGCAATTGGATTCCAACTATAGAAATAGCTATTGCTGCTGATAAAATGATTGCTCAACTTTACATAAACGTGTCAACCAAGGAATTTGAAGAAAATAGACAATCAATCCTAAATCAGGCTGATAAAGTGCTTGATGATGCCGGAGTGATTTACGGCAGAACAACTTTGCAAGATGAGCCGTTTAAACCGGGTGAATCGATTATCGCAGCTGTAGGGAGAAAGCCACAAAAAGGTAAAGATGCAGTCGTATCATATATAGAAATACCTGAAAGAAGGCCGATGATCCGTGAAGACGGTTCTGCTGATTATTTTGAAATGAATTTCGTTACGCCTATCAAGCAAGGTGATTGGCTTGGCGAGAAAACATCGGCACAAGAGGGCATTGATGGTAAGGATGTTTTAGGTAACGATCTTCCTGCGCGGCGAGGGGATGATGTGAAACTTTACTTTGACAGGAAATCAGTGTCTGATGAACAAGAAGCGGACAAAGTAGTTCTGAGGGCGTCACACGGTGGGGCTTTGGAAAGCATTGACGGTATCATTAGTGTAGGGAAGCAGTTAATTGTCAGCGGGGATGTAGGACCTGAAACTGGCTCGATTAAATTTGACGGATCAGTTGTTGTATTAGGAACAGTCATTGCAGGATTTTCAGTAAATGCGACTGGAGATATTTCTGTAGAAGGTAATGAAGGTATCATAAATGCGAAGGAGATACAGTCATCTGAGGGAGACATCTACATAAAAGGTGGGATTTTCGGCGGTGGATTGACGATTGTCGAAGCGCGAGGTAATATTTTTGTTAAACACGCGAACAATTGCAAACTGTATGGAAAAGAAGTACATGTCGGTTTATATTTACTCGGCGCAGAAATTATCGCAGAATCTGTATTTATTGATAAAAACAAAGGTAAAATTATTGGTGGGAAAATTGAGGCACTTTATAAAATTGAATGTGCATTTGCGGGTAACAGTCATGAACGGAAGACAATCCTTAGTGCAAAAGGGATTGACAAGGAAGTAATGTATATGGAAATTCAAGAAATGGCTAAAAGTTTGAAAGAACGCCAAGGAATCATCGAAAAGCTTGAGCAACACGCTCTCCCATTTAGGAATAGTGGAAGTCTTCTGAAGGGGCCACAGGCAGAAGCCTTTGAAAAAATGTTGGAAACGATTGAATCGAATAGAGATGCCATAGTTGAACTAGATAAAGAAATTCAACTTGGGTTGCGTAAAATTAAGCAAGCAGTTCCCGCTCAAATTGAAGTGACAAGAGAAGCTTATCCAGGTACAATCATTCAAATTGGATTGAAATCGTCTACGCTTCATGTAGGTGCAAAAGGCATTTTTGAAATCGTAGATGGCGTCTTAAATGTCTAATCCTACAGTTTTTGCACATCGAGGCGCTTCTGGCATCTGCTTTGAAAATACAATGAAAGCATTTGAGAAGGCTGTCGATCAAGGTGCTGGCGGCATCGAGCTAGATGTCCAATTGACAGAAGATGGAGTGCCGTTTGTCATCCACGATCCAGGATTATCTAGGCTTGCTGGCATTCGGAAAATGATTTCATCCATGACAAGTACAGAGCTCATGAGAATTCGAGTGGGAAGAAGATATAGACGTTTATTCTGTGGTCATAGCATTCCGACATTGATAGAAGCGGTGTCATTTTGCGAAATGCATGATTTAGCACTTAATGTTGAATTGAAAGAAACGGTTTCGGATCGCCCTGAATTGATCAAAATGATTGTTGATATTGTTTCTGTTATGGGCAATGTTCATATTTCCTCATTTGATTATCGCTTACTTGAAGTGGTCAAAGAGGAAAGCGAACGAATGGAAACAGCCTTTCTTATTGGAAAGAAAAGCGTAGATTGGACTAATCTTAAACAGTATTCATGTGCAGATGGATTCCATTTTCACAAACGGTTGTTGAAAGAGCCCTTTTTGACCAATCTCCTTCAAACCGGGAAAAAGATTCGGGTTTATGGAATGACTGGAACAGAACCAATCACTCTTAATCCGCCTCCTTATATAGATGGCTGGATAACGGATTATCCAAATCGATTCAATAAATAAGCAAAAGGACCAAGACTGTTCAGTCTTGGTCCTTTTGCAATTCGCTCAAATAGATTGTAGACGATTGCTCTCAGTTACGATATACACTGTTACTTTTGTTTAAACCGTTCTTGCACGCGTCCTTTTCGTCGATCGCGACGTAATAAAAAGCCCGCAAAAAACCATAGACCTCCCGCGAACAATAATAAGCCTACAACGAATTGAAGCCAAATGAACGGAAATGGGTTAAATAATACGCCAAATATCGAATCTCGCATTAATTTTATACCGCCGGCCGCAAAAAGTCCGGGGATTAGCAAGACCATAAATGCTGCTAGACGTGCCATATACGACAACTCCTTACCGAATCTAATTTTACCTACTCTAATTTGATTGTCAAGAACAGCGCTTTCATGTATGATGAAATTGTAATTGCAAAAGATTGCATGGTTCAAAAAAGGAGAATGAACATCCTTGCAAAACGTTCTCATTGTCGGGGCGGGGACAGGCGGATCGATAATACTGGACCTTCTCCAAAATTTAGAATTCATGAATGTAAACGCAATCATTGATACTGATGAACATGCACCGGGAATAATACGTGCAAAAAAACAGGGCATCGCATATGGGATGGATTGGACAAGTTACCTGACCGACGATTTGCATATTATTTTCGATGTGACCGGTGACAAGTCTGTATTCGCTGAGCTATTAAAAGCGAGGCCTGCCCATACCGTACTTATACCTGGTTCCGTCGCAAATCTCCTTGTAAGGCTGCTTGAGGAGAACGATACATACATTAAGCGCATTCATATAGAAATGCATAAGCAGCGAATGATCTTTGATTCAATTGAAGAGGGCATGGTTGGAATCGACGAAGAAGGAACTGTTGATTTCTTCAATAAAAGTGCCTCTAAGATGATTGGTTTCCCAATTGAAGAGGCTTTTGGTCGGATGATTACGGATGTAATTCCGACGACAGAGCTTCCAAGGGTATTCGATTCAGGCGTGGCGGAATTGAATGAGGAACAGATTCTTGGAAATGGCTTGAAAATAGTTACTTCTCGTTATCCACTCTTTGATTCCGCCGGGAAAAAAGTCGGTGCATTCGCGGTGTTTAAAGATATTACGGAAGTAGTTGCGCTAGCGGAGGAAATCACAGATTTGAAAAAAGTGAAGACAATGCTGGAAGCAATCATACATTCGAGTGACGATGCCATCTCAGTCGTTGATGATAAGGGGAATGGTATCCTTGTCAATCCAGCCTATACACGGATTACGGGCCTTACTGAAGATGAAATAATAGGTAAGCCCGCGAATGCGGACATCAACGAAGGTGAAAGTATTCATATGAGAGTACTTAAGTCGAGAAAGCCGGTTCGTGGCGTCAATATGCGTATAGGTGAAAATAACAGGGAAGTAATTGTCAATGTTGCACCAATCATTGTCGATCACCAAGTGAAGGGTAGTGTTGGTGTCATTCATGACATCACTGAAATGCGCAACTTGATGAAAGAACTTGACCAGGCACGGACAATTATTAGGAAACTTGAATCAACCTATACATTCGATGATATCTTCGGCGGTTCGTCTGATATTGAAATTTCAATCGAGCAGGCCAAGTTAGCTGCCAAATCTGACATTCCAGTCCTTCTTCGAGGAGAAGCGGGAACTGGGAAAGAATTGTTTGCGCATGCCATTCACAGTGGCTCCGAACGACGGTTTAATAAGTTTATCCGTGTGAATTGTTCGGCAATGCATTCATCTAAATTGGAAGCGGAGCTATTTGGACAAGAATCTGAGGTTTCTCAAAGTGGGAATGGTAGCACTCAAGGCCTTTTTCAAGAGTCTGCACAGGGAACGTTATTCCTTGACGAAGTGGCTGACTTGCCGCTTGTGGTTCAGGCGAGGCTGCTTAACTATTTAAAAAGCGGAACAATCTTCAAAAATGGGGGGACCTATCCCGTTCATTTGTCCGTTCGTGTCATTGCAGCGTCTACGAAAAACTTAGAAAAGGCAATGCACGAAGGAGCGTTTATTGAAGAACTTTATTATGTGTTAAACCGACTCTCAATCCAAATTGCGCCGCTACGATCTCGGAAAAAAGATATTCCATCCATTATTGGGCACCTACTAGTAAGGTTAAATCAGGAATTCGGGATGAATATTGAGAAAATTACCGATGAAGCGCAAGAGCGTCTTAAGCAATATGACTGGCCAGGAAATGTACGTGAACTTGAAAATGTACTTAGCCGCGCCATGATTTACATGGAGTCGGGAGATGCCGTTATCGAATTGATAGATGTGGTTAAATCCCTATCATCTAGGGAAAACAAGGAAGAGGAACAGATTCTTCCTGAAAAAAGCACACTTACTTCGATTATGGATGAATACGAAAAAACCATACTTGAAACGGCTCTCCGTGAAAATACTGGTAACAAATCATTAACTGCCAATAGGCTTGGTATTTCACTGCGCTCACTTTATTATAAACTTGAGAAATTCAGCCTCATTTAATCGTCATGTAGTCAAAGGAGGAGAGACAATGGTTACACTTGACTCACTCATCAGTCTGGCCGCATCGAAGAACGGTCCGGTTGTTGCTGTCGCATCTGCAGCAGATCGAGAAGTGCTTGAAGCGGTTAGTATTGCTAGTGAAAAAGGCATTGCTTCATTCATGCTTTTCGCTGATGAAAGTCGTATCAGCGAGATGATTCAAACAAATTTCCCTTGGTTACTAGATAATGAAAAAATTAGTATCCATCATGCTGAAGACGATAGCTACGCAGCTGCACTCTCAGTGAAAGCGGTTTCAAGTGGACAAGCACATGTCCTGATGAAAGGGAACTTAGCAACATCTACCATCCTTAAGGCGGTGTTGAATGGCGACTATGGTTTACGCACAGGGAAAATACTGTCGCATGTCGCAGCGTTCGAAGTTGCCGGTTATGACCGTTTACTTTTCGTGACGGACGCGGCAATGAACATCGCACCTGACCTAGAAGCAAAAGCACAAATCATTCGTAATGCAGTTGCTACTGCGCATGCGTGTGGTGTGCTTGAACCAATCGTCGCTCCCTTGGCTGCTGTCGAAACGGTGAATCCGGCAATGACACCAACGACAGATGCCGCGTCGCTAGTAGTAATGAATCGACGTGGTCAAATCACTGGTTGCATTGTTGACGGTCCACTTGCCCTTGATAATGCAGTATCAGAGAAGGCTGCTGCGCAAAAAGGAATTACAGGGGAAACAGCTGGTAAAGCCGATATTCTTGTCGTTCCGAATATCGAAGCAGGCAATATTCTCTACAAATCACTTATGTACTTCGCCAACGCGAAAGTCGGTGCGATTATCCAAGGCGCCAAAGCACCAATCGTCCTTACATCAAGGGCGGACAGTGCCGAAAGTAAACTTTACTCACTAGCACTAGCAATTCTTTCGATAAAGTAAAAAACAAAAGCGTAAGCGCCTGTTCAGAGGCGACAGACATAAGACGGGCTGGCGAAGCGGCGTTCTTTGCCGCACAGCTTGACCAACTTATGACCCGAGTCTCTAGGCGCTGGAGTCTAGAAGTGAACACTCTATTGAATAAATTATCCACAGTACGAGATTTTTAGTTTCTTAAAAATAAAAATGAACGATACCCTTAGGAGGAATTTACAATGGAAATTTTCAAATATATGGAACATCAGGATTATGAACAACTTGTTATTTGTCAGGATAAAGCTTCAGGACTAAAAGCGATCATCGCTATTCATGATACGACACTCGGCCCGGCGCTTGGTGGAACACGTATGTGGACGTATGCAAGTGAAGAAGAAGCAATTGAAGACGCACTTCGCCTTGCGCGCGGTATGACTTACAAAAACGCGGCTGCTGGATTGAATCTTGGTGGCGGAAAAACAGTTATTATAGGGAATCCAAAAACAGACAAAAACGATGAAATGTTCCGTGCTTTCGGTCGTTATATTGAAGGATTGAACGGTCGTTATATCACTGCAGAAGATGTAGGAACAACTGAAGCGGATATGGACTTAATTAATCTTGAAACAGATTATGTTACAGGTACTTCTGCTGGAGCGGGTTCATCTGGTAATCCTTCGCCTGTTACTGCTTATGGTATTTATTACGGTATGAAGGCAGCAGCAAAAGAAGCATTTGGAGACGACTCGCTAGCGGGCAAAACAGTAGCGGTACAAGGTGTCGGAAACGTTGCTTACGCACTTTGTGAGTATTTGCACGAAGAAGGTGCAAAACTAATCATCACGGATATCAACGAAGAAGCAGTTCAGCGTGCAGTTGATGCATTCGGTGCAACAGCAGTCGGCATCAATGAAATTTACTCTCAAGAAGCAGATATCTTCGCACCATGTGCACTAGGTGCAATCATAAACGATGAGACGATTCCACAATTGAAAGCAAAAGTTATTGCAGGATCTGCTAACAATCAATTGAAAGAAACGCGTCACGGCGATTTAATCCATGAAATGGGTATTGTTTACGCACCTGACTACGTTATCAACTCGGGCGGCGTTATCAACGTTGCAGATGAGCTTGATGGTTATAACCGTGAACGTGCACTTAAACGCGTAGAAGGAATCTATGACGTAATCGGGAAAATTTTCGCAATCTCAAAACGTGATAATATCCCAACGTATGTTGCAGCTGACCGCATGGCGGAAGAGCGTATTGCACGTGTTGCTAATACAAGAAGCACTTTCCTACAAAACGAAAAAAGCGTACTTTCAAGACGCTAATAAAGAAAAGCGAAAGCGACCTGTTTAGACGCGACAGGCATAAGATAGACCGGCGAAACGACGTTCTTTGTCGTGCACAGGAGGGATGCAATTCAATCCCTCCCAGATAGCTTATGACCCGAGCGTCTGGTCGCAGTAGCTAGACATAAAGAAAAGAAAAGGCTGCATTGATATGGAAGGAGGACCTATTGTGCATGAGAATCACCATAGGATCCTAGTTATTAACCCAGGATCTACATCAACAAAAATAGGTGTCTTTGAAGGCGAAAGTCAACTGATGGAAAGTACGTTGAGGCATAGTTCAGAAGAAATTGCACAGTACCCTTCCATCATCGATCAATACAGTTTTCGTAAAGAGGCAATCCTTGAGTCACTTGAAAAAGAAGGCATTAACATCACTACACTAGCTGCCATTTGCGGTCGGGGCGGGCTTCTCCGTCCGATCGAAGGTGGTACTTACCCTGTTAACGAAGCGATGATACAAGACTTGAAAACAGGTTATTCAGGTCAACATGCATCGAACCTCGGGGGCATAATTGCGCATGAAATCGCAACCAGCCTAAACCTTCCCGCTTTCATCGTCGACCCCGTCGTCGTCGATGAACTTGCACCAATCGCGCGAATTTCTGGATTTTCGGCCATTAATCGAAAATCCATATTCCATGCGCTGAACCAAAAAGCGGTTGCAAGACGCTACGCAAAACAAGTCGGTAAAAAATACGACACACTCCGGTTGATTATCACCCATATGGGCGGGGGTATAACTGTCGGTGTACATGAATTCGGCAAAGTAATTGATGTAAACAATGGACTTCACGGAGATGGACCATTCAGCCCTGAACGTGCGGGAACCGTACCTGCGGGGGATCTCATCGAACTATGTTTTTCTGGAGAGTACTTCCGTCACGAAGTAATGAAAAAACTTGTTGGTCAAGGTGGTCTCGTTGGCTATCTCGGAACGAACGATGCTGTTCGCGTTGAACAACGAATTGAAGATGGTGATGAAAAAGCAAAACTAGTTTACGAGGCAATGGCCTACCAAGTTGCTAAGGAAATTGGTAGTGCGGCTGCTGTCCTTCACGGCCAAGTGGATGCGATTATCCTTACGGGTGGCCTTGCTTACGGCAAAGGATTTGTGAAGGATATTACATCCAGAATCGACTGGATAGCGGATATAGTTGTGTATGCTGGAGAAGATGAACTACAAGCACTTGCAGAAGGCGCACTCCGCGTTCTAACTGGTGAAGAAATAGCTAAAATCTACCCGTCTTGACGGGTCGTTGTGAGGGAGGCCATCTATAATGGCGAGGGAATATGATGTAGTTATTTTAGGAGGCGGAACGGGTGGCTATGTCGCTGCGATTCGCGCCGCTCAATTGGGACTGAAAACAGCACTTGTTGAAAAAGGGAAACTAGGCGGCACATGCTTGCACAAAGGGTGTATCCCGAGTAAAGCATTGTTAAAAAGTGCTGAAGTATTCGATACGGCAAAAAATCAGGCTGCAGAGTTTGGGGTAAATACAAAAGACGTATCACTGGATTTCAGTCGTGTACAAGCACGAAAAGACGGTATCGTTAAACAGCTACATGCTGGCGTGACTGCCCTAATGAAAAAAGGGAAAATCGACGTATTTGATGGACTTGGCAGAATGCTTGGACCATCAATCTTTTCGCCAATGCCGGGTACTATTTCGGTTGAAATGAACAATGGTGACGAAAACGAAATGCTCATCTTGAAAAACCTGATTATCGCAACAGGATCTAGACCACGTACATTACCCGGTTTGGAAATTGATGAAAATCAAGTCATGTCTTCTGATGGGGCGCTTTCTATGGAAGCACTTCCTAAGTCGATTATCATCGTTGGTGGTGGAGTCATCGGTATAGAATGGGCTTCTATGCTCAATGATTTCGGTGTCGAAGTCACTGTTCTCGAATATGCAGATCGAATTATTCCGACTGAAGACGATGACATCTCGAAAGAAATGAAAAAGCTATTGACGAAAAAAGGAATCACTTTTGTGACAAGTGCGAAAGTTCTCCCAGAAACCCTCGTTAAAAAAGAAGGAACTGTCACAATTTCTGCGGAAATGAATGGCGAAACGACGGCGTTCACAGCTGAAAAAATGCTTGTTTCTGTCGGTCGTCAAGCAAATGTCGAAGGAATTGGTCTGGACAATACGGAAATTGAAATCATCAATGGTTATATTAAAACAAGACCAACATTTCAAACAAAAGAACATCATATTTATGCAATTGGTGATGTTATTGGCGGGCTGCAACTAGCGCATGTTGCTTCTCACGAAGGAATTGCGGCTGTTGAACATATTGCAGGTCTAAAAAATGAAGCGATTGATTATACAAAAATATCGCGTTGCATTTATTCTAGTCCCGAAGCGTCAAGCGTCGGCATAACAGAGAAGCAAGCGAAAGAACAGGGCTTTGATGTCAAAGTCGGGAAATTCCCGTTTATGGCCATCGGAAAAGCACTTGTCAATGGAAATTCGGATGGTTTTGTAAAAATCATTGCCGATAAAAAGACAGACGATATTCTAGGTGTTCATATGATAGGTGCACACGTGACTGATTTGATATCCGAAGCAGGACTCGCGATGGTGCTCGATGCGACGCCGTGGGAAGTGGCAAGCACGATTCATCCACATCCATCGCTTTCTGAAGTAATGGGCGAAGCCGCTTTAGCCGTAGATGGCAAAGCAATTCATATGTAAAAAAGAGTCTCAATTAGTCTAAGACACAAGACTGCGAACCATAGAAGGGGGATTTTAGAAATGGCAAAAACGCGTCATGAAGAACTAGGTTTAACAAATGAAGATGCACTGCAAATTTTTGAAACGATGTTAATGGCTCGTCGTATTGATGAACGTATGTGGCTCCTTAACCGTGCAGGAAAGATTCCATTCGTTATTTCATGTCAGGGGCAGGAAGCAGCACAAGTTGGAGCAGCTTTCGCTCTTGATAAAGATAAAGACTGGATTGCACCATACTATCGGGATATGGGCGTTGTTCTACATTTTGGAATGACTCCGCAAGATTTGATGCTGTCCGCATTCGCAAAAGCAGAAGATCCGAACTCAGGTGGTCGTCAAATGCCTGGTCACTTCGGTCAGCGCAAAAATCGTATTTTGACAGGATCATCTCCTGTTACGACGCAACTACCGCACGCAGTTGGGGTAGCTCTTGCGGCGAAGATGAAGAAGGAAGATTTCATTACTTTCGTTACACTTGGGGAAGGTTCATCTAACCAAGGAGATTTCCACGAAGGCATGAACTTTGCAGGTGTCCATAAATTACCGACTGTTATCATGGTTGAAAATAATAAATATGCAATTTCAGTTCCTGTTGAAAAACAACTTGGCTGTGTTAATGTTTCCGACCGTGCAATCGGTTACGGAATGCCGGGTGTTACAGTTGATGGAACAGACCCACTTGAAGTATACAAAGTGGTCAAAGAAGCAGCAGATCGTGCACGACGTGGAGAAGGTCCAAGTCTTGTAGAGACAATCTGTTACCGATTGACGGCTCACTCATCAGACGATGATCAACGTCAATACCGTGATGCAGAAGAGCTTGAAAATGAAAAGAAACTTGACCCGATTCCAATGTTCGCAGCTTATTTGAAAGAAGTAGGCGCACTAACTGATGAACTTGAAAAAGAAATGGAAGAACGCATCATGAAAGAAGTGAACGAAGCGACCGATTATGCGGAAAGCGCTGCGTACGCTGAACCTGAATCTGCGATGCTCCATGTGTATGCTGAAGATGGGGGGAACGAATAATGGCTGTTATGTCTTATATCGATGCAATCACACTTGCAATGAAAGAAGAAATGGAACGAGACGACCGCGTTTTCGTTCTCGGAGAAGACGTTGGACGTAAAGGTGGAGTCTTTAAGGCTACGGCAGGTCTTTACGATCAATTCGGAGAATACCGCGCACTTGATACACCGCTTGCGGAATCTGCAATTGCAGGTGTCGGAATTGGTGCAGCAATGTACGGGTTACGTCCAATTGCTGAAATGCAGTTTGCTGATTTCATCATGCCGGCTGTGAACCAAATTGTTTCGGAAGCAGCAAAAATACGTTACCGTTCGAATAACGACTGGTCTTGTCCAATTGTTATTCGTGCACCATTCGGAGGCGGTATCCACGGGGCGCTGTATCACTCGCAGTCTGTCGAATCGATGTTCGCAAGCACACCGGGATTAAAAATCGTTATACCGTCAACGCCATATGATGCAAAAGGGCTTCTTAAAGCGGCAATCCGCGATGAAGATCCAGTATTATTCTTTGAACATAAACGCGCTTATCGTTTAATTAAAGGCGAAGTGCCTTTAGATGACTACGTATTGCCAATTGGCAAAGCAGATGTTAAACGTGAGGGCGATGATATTACAATCATCACTTACGGACTATGTGTCCATTTTGCATTGCAAGCCGCTGAACGTCTTGCAGAAGATGGAATTTCTACTCATATCCTTGACCTTCGGACTGTCTATCCACTTGACCAAGAAGCAATCATTGAAGCAGCTTCGAAAACAGGGAAAGTCCTCTTAGTTACTGAAGATAATAAAGAAGGAAGCATTATGGGAGAAGTTGCAGCAATAATTGCTGAAAACTGCCTGTTTGAACTTGATGCGCCAATTAAACGTCTTGCTGGACCAGATATTCCAGCGATGCCATATGCACCGACAATGGAGAAATTCTTCATGGTCAATCCAGACAAAGTAGAGAAGGCAGCGCGTGAACTCGCAGAATTTTAATCGGGAAGGAGGTCAATCAATTGGCTATTGAAAATATTTTAATGCCCCAACTCGGTGAAAGTGTGACAGAAGGCACAATCGAGAAATGGCTTGTCAAACCGGGCGATACAGTTAACAAATATGATTCACTTGCAGAAGTTAATACAGACAAAGTAACAGCAGAAGTACCTTCTTCATTTACAGGTGTCATCAAGGAATTGATCGCACAGGAGGGAGAGACGCTTGCAGTTGGAGCACTTGTTTGTACGATTGAAACTGAAGGTGGAGGAGTTGCGGAAGTCGTAGTAGAAGCGGTACCAGCTAAGGCAGAACCTGCAAAAGAAATGCCTGCTGCAGGTTCTCAAAAACCGGCTTCATCTTTGAATCGTGAAAAAGGAACGGCAGCAGGACGCTATTCTCCTGCAGTACTTCGTCTATCACAGGATAACGGCATTGATTTGTCACTTGTGGAAGGTTCAGGGAAAGAAGGACGCATCACGCGTAAAGATTTGCTTGCTATAATCGAGAGTGGCAACATTCCGACAGCAGCAGTAACTACTGAAGCGCCTGTTGTAGAAACAGCAGCTCCAACGTCGGTTACACAGGCGGCACCTGCACCGAAAGCAGCGGAGCCAGCCAATGTACCTGTTGCAGTAGGCGATATCGAAATCCCTGTTACAGGCGTGCGTCGTGCCATTGCTAGCAATATGCTGCGCTCAAAACACGAAGCGCCACACGCATGGATGATGATTGAAGTCGATGTTACGAGTCTTGTTCAATACCGCGATTCCTTGAAAAATGATTTCAAAAAGAAGGAAGGCTTCAACCTGACATACTTCGCATTCTTCGTGAAAGCAGTATCTCAAGCATTGAAAGAATTCCCTATGATGAACTCAATGTGGGCCGGCGACAAAATCATTCAGAAAAAAGATATCAATATTTCCATCGCAGTGGCGACGGAAGATTCCCTTTACGTTCCAGTCATCAATAATGCTGATGAAAAAACAATCAAAGGCATTGGGCGTGATATTCAGGAGCTTGCAGGTAAAGTGCGTTCAGGTAAACTGAAATCATCCGAAATGCAAGGTGGTACATTCACAGTGAATAATACCGGCTCATTCGGTTCTGTTCAGTCAATGGGTATCATCAACCACCCGCAAGCAGCAATACTACAAGTCGAATCAATCGTTAAACGTCCTGTTGTGATGGACGGCGGCATGATCGGTGTGCGTGATATGGTGAACTTATGTCTATCACTCGATCACCGCGTTCTTGACGGTCTTGTTTGCGGACAATTCCTCGCACGAGTGAAAGCGATACTCGAAAACGTAACTGCAGAAAATACATCCATTTACTGATCAAAATTGTAAACCCCAGTGCCGTAAAATATAGCGCTGGGGTTTATTTTATCTTTCAACAAAAGCGTTACTCGGGTAAACTAGTAATAGATTGATTATTTTGAGGAGGGAAGCGCAAAATATGACCATACATAACATGCAAACAACAACATTCGATAAAGCGGGATTTGAACAATGGAAAGAAGTCGCTGTCCAGTCATTGAAAGGAAAGCCTTTCGATTCGCTTATCACGAAAACGATTGAAGGGATTGACCTTCAGCCATTATATACGCAGGAAAGTCTTGCGAAACGTGCACAGCTAATTCGTGCGGCAAAAAAAGAGACAGGCTGGATTGTTGCACAGCAACAATATGCTACGGATGGACAACAGTTCGTCGCTGACCTGAAAAGTTCGATTGAACGTGGCAATGAAGCGATTGTTTGCGATGGGGCAAAAACACTTCACTGGGAAGAGTCTTCTCTCGCTGAAATCGCCCAACTTATGAAGCAATATCCGATTTTCATTACAAATATGAAGCATGATAACTCATTTCTGAAAGCGTTTTCCCTTGTCCCAGAAATGGATCGTTCCTCCGTTAACGGGGCAATTTCGGTCTCTGGTTGGACTCTTCCAGCAGGATACACAAACGTCCGGACAGCTAGCGCGGATATATGGGTTGCACATCACAAAGGCGCGGATGCAGTGACTGAACTTGCATTAGTCCTCGCATATGCAGCGGATCAAGCTTCAAAAGTGGACAATTTTAGTGATTTTGCCGATGACTTTTTTGTTCGATTTGCAGTTGATACGCATTTCTTTATGGAAATTTCAAAGTTCCGTGCGTTTCGTGTTCTTTGGCAAGCATTCAGTTCTGCGTATGGGGTAGCTGAAGCTCCATATGTACCAATCATTGCAACAACATCGTTGCGTTCTTACTCAAAACTAGATCCGTATGTCAACGTCTTGCGTGCAGGCAATGAAACATTTGCCGCAGTTCTTGGCGGCGCTGACGTTATTACAGTTCATCCACACAATATTATTACTGGACCGACAAGCAGTTCTGTACGTATGGCACGTAATATCCAACTTGTTATTAAAGAAGAAACTCATTCCGATAAAGTAATTGATCCTGCAGGCGGTTCTTATTTCATGGAAACCTTGACGTCTGAACTTGTTGATAAATCATGGACACTCTTTTTGGAAATACAGTCTACAGGCGGCTATGATGCATTCATTGCCAGTGACAAGTTCGGGAAATTACTTGAGCAACGTAGGGGCGATGTTTCGAAAGGGAAACAGTCGTTGATTGGTACAAATGTTTACGCTGAATTGACGGATACGAACTTTACTGATTGGGATGGCATTCAATTTGAAGGACGTCTTGCAGAACCTTTCGAAAAACTAGCTGCACTGCAAAAAGATAGTGCAACGCGAATTGCATTGCTGACGTTCGGCGAGTTAAAAGATTTCAAACCACGTGCAGATTTTGTCGGCGGCTTTTTAGCGACAGGCGGTATGCGCGCTGAATGGAGTCCAACATTCGATAATGCAGAACAAGCTGTTTCATGGCTTGCGGATGATAAGCCGGATTATGCAATTGTTTGTGCAACATCCAGCCTAACTGAAACGATAATGGAACAATTGCTAGCAGGACGCCCAGAAGGACTTGTCTTGGATGTGGCAGGAAAGTACGATTCTGCACTGTCAGAAACATGGCTTAATGCCGGTCTAAATGGCTTCATCTATGCGGGTCAAGATAAAGTAGGAAAACTAATAGCTATCAACGACAAATTGGAAGGGGCTGCGTCTGATGAACAAGCCTGATTTCAACAAAGTAGACTTGCGGCAGATTGCTAGCAGTTCGGCAAAAACAGTAACCCAGTCAGGGCAACTTTTTAGAACAAATGAAGGTATCGATGTTAAAACGCTCTATACCGGTAAAGACACGGAGAACCTATCCCATTTGACTGATTTACCTGGCATCGCACCAAATACTAGGGGTCCCTATCCGACAATGTTCGTTTCTAGACCGTGGACAGTCCGTCAATACGCCGGATTCTCAACTGCTGAGGAAAGCAATGCCTTTTACCGCCGAAATTTGGCAATGGGGCAAAAAGGATTATCTGTCGCATTCGACCTTGCGACTCACCGCGGCTATGACTCTGATCATCCACGTGTGACTGGGGATGTCGGAAAAGCAGGCGTTGCTATTGATTCGGTAGAGGATATGAAAATCCTATTTGATGGTATTCCGCTCGATCAGATGTCAGTATCTATGACAATGAACGGCGCGGTATTGCCAATTATGGCGTTTTATATCGTTGCGGCTGAAGAACAGGGAGTGTCACCTGAAAAACTTGCTGGTACCATCCAAAATGATATATTGAAGGAGTATATGGTGAGAAATACGTATATTTTCCCGCCAGAAATGTCGATGAAAATCATTGCGGATATTTTTGATTACACATCCACTAAAATGCCGAAATTTAACTCGATTTCAATTTCTGGCTATCATATGCAAGAAGCGGGCGCAACGGCGGATATCGAGCTTGCCTATACACTTGCGGATGGTCTTGAATATGTCAGGACAGGTTTGAAAGCAGGCATTGATATCGATTCATTCGCACCTAGACTATCGTTTTTCTGGGCGGTAGGCATGAATTACTTCATGGAAGTTGCCAAAATGCGCGCGGCACGGAAAATGTGGGCGCAAATGATGCAGACGTTTGAACCGAAAAATCCAAAGTCACTTGCGCTACGTACACATTCACAAACGTCAGGCTGGAGTTTGACGGAACAAGATCCGTTCAACAATATAACGCGAACATTAATAGAAGCAAATGCTGCAGCGATGGGGCATACACAGTCACTCCATACCAATGCGCTTGACGAAGCAATTGCATTGCCGACAGATTTCTCAGCACGGATTGCTCGGAATACGCAATTGTTCCTGCAAGAAGAGACGATGATGACCAAAGTGATTGATCCATGGGGCGGCTCATACTATGTTGAAAAATTGACAGATGAGTTGATGGATAAAGCTTGGGAATTAATCACAGAAATCGAGGAACTCGGCGGAATGGCGAAAGCGATTGAAACCGGCCTTCCCAAAATGAAAATCGAAGAAGCGGCCGCAAAACGTCAGGCTCAAATCGACTCCCGTGCAGAATCAATTATCGGTGTAAATAAATACCGTTTAGATACTGAAGATCCAATCGATATTTTGGACATTGACAATACGCTAGTACGCCAGAAACAAATCGATCGTATCAATCAGATGAAAGCAGACAGAGACGAAGCGAAAGTAACGACTATCTTAGCCGAGTTGACTGAAATTGCACGTAGTGGCGACGGTAATCTTTTAGCATGTGCCGTTAATGCAGCACGTGCACGCGCAACCATCGGTGAAATATCAGATGCGATTGAAAGTGTATCAGGTAGACATAAGGCGGTGATTCGTTCGGTGAGTGGCGTTTACAGTTCGAATTTCTCGAACACAGAAGAAATTGACGAAGTAAAAATGATGGCAGAAGATTTCCTTGGAAATGAAGGGCGTCGTCCACGTATCCTTATCGCAAAAATGGGACAAGACGGTCATGATCGCGGTGCAAAAGTAATCGCTTCCTCATTTGCAGATCTTGGTTTTGATGTAGACATCGGGCCATTATTTCAAACGCCAGAAGAAACGGCACTACAAGCCGCTGAAAATGATGTCCACGTCATCGGTGTAAGTTCACTTGCTGCGGGTCATAAAACGCTTGTTCCGACACTACGAGAAGAGCTTGCCAAAATTGGTCGAGAAGATATTCTTATTGTCGTCGGTGGGGTTATACCTGCGCAAGATTATGCATTCCTACGTGAAAATGGTGCTGCGGCAATTTTCGGTCCAGGAACCGTCATTCCGGTTGCAGCGCAAAAAGTCATTGAAGAAATCTATCGTAGGCTTGGCTATGAGGAAGTGGCGGATTGAAAGACAACAACCGTTTAACTGATGACAGTGCATTGAATGTGATGGGTGGGATTACTTCCTCACATGATGGTATGGCAGCAACGGCGCGGAAACGTTTTGTGAAAAAGGGCCGCGAAATCCCGGTTGAAGAGTTGTCGGAAAAGATATCAAATGGCTCCCGGCTTCATCTTGCAAAAGGGATTACGCTTCTCGAAAGTATTATTCTAGATGATAAAGTTGCCGGGCAGCAGCTGTTGCTCAATTTGCTTCCTAAAACGGGCAATAGCATCCGGATTGGCATCACCGGAGTTCCAGGTGCAGGGAAAAGCACGTTTATTGAAGCATTCGGCTTAATGCTAGCTAATGCAGGCCACAAAGTTGCCGTGCTTGCTATAGATCCAAGCTCAACTGTAACAGGCGGTAGTATCCTTGGTGATAAAACGCGGATGGAAGAACTTGCAAGGCATCCGAACGCGTTCATTCGCCCCTCACCGTCTGCAGGTACACTTGGTGGTGTTCACAAAAAATCGCGCGAGACGATGTTACTTTGTGAAGCGGCAGGTTATGACGTTATTTTAATAGAAACGGTCGGAGTCGGGCAAAGTGAAACGGTTGTCCGTGGAATGGTCGATTATTTCATGCTGCTGGTACTAACTGGTGCCGGAGATGAACTGCAAGGGATGAAAAAAGGGATTATGGAACTGGCAGACGGGGTTGTTGTTCACAAAGCTGACGGTGATAATTTAAGGTTGGCGAAGAAGACAGTACGGGAATACCGTCAGCTTCTTCACTTCCTCCAACCTGCATCACCCGGTTGGACTTCGACTGCACTTCCTGTTTCATCAATTAAAAATACAGGTCTTGAAGAAGTTTGGGAAATGATAGTATCATTTAAAGAGACAATGGATGGTAGCGGATTCTGGGAAGGGCGCAGGCAATCACAGACGAAAGATTGGTTCCGTTCCATGATTAATGATCGACTTATCGATAGTTTTTTTGCACAACCTGGGAAGAAAGAGGAAGTCGTAAAACTAGAGAAGGGGCTACTTGAGGGAAATCTTACTGTGACGGGCGCAGTCGATCGTTTGTTTGGATAAAGCTACAAGATATAAGAAGGACGTTTAATGGCATGAGATATTTTCGCTGTTCAAGTGGATGCCAAATAAAACGAATAAACGAACACGATACTATCCTATAAATAAACTACAATTGTATAATAATAAAATAAAGATCAGACATTTACACAAATGTCTGATCTTTTTTGTATATAAATGAATGGTTTGCGTTTATTCTTGCACTTCATACTAAAGTTTCGCTTCACGGTGAAAGTAGAACAATGTATTATCACATAAATCCCTCAACTATTTCATGAATTTTTTCGGGTTTTAAAAGTGTAGAGACAGATTCCTCAGTTTGCTGGGTAAGTGCAGAACCTGCAAGCCCCAATTGACAAGCCCGCAATAGTGATTCTTCGTTCATAAGCCCATATATTGCGCATGAAGAAAATGCATCACTAGCCCCTGTGACATCTACAACTTCAGTTTTGAAAGGGGATAAATGCCCAGATTCTTGTGGTGAAGAATAATAAACTCCATGATCATTAAGCGTGATAATAACTTTTTGTACGCCGCGTAGTCTAATCTTTTCACAGACAGTTTGGCAATCCTCAAACGAAGTAATTTTCAACTCAGCAAGTATTTCTGCTTCTTCTTGATTGAGGAGCAATAGTTCTACTCCTTCAAGTTGAAAAGGAAGTTTTTGCGCCTTGGCTGAAGATATAGGATCAATGTACAAGGGAATATTTTCATCCCTGCAACGTTTAATTAAATAACTTATGCAATCCTTAGAAATATTAGTATCCAAAAAAACGGCTTGTGAGGCCACTATATAGGACCATTTCTCTTCGATCATAGAAATCGTTATTTTTTCGTAGATGTTCATATCGGCCATAGAGACAATCATTTCACCATTAACATCCAATAAAGTGGTATAAGTACCTGTTCGTTCTGTCTGCAATACCCATACTTGACTGACATCTACTCCTTGGCTTTTCGTTTCCCTCAGTATCCAGTTACCTTCCTTGTCGTCTCCCACAGAAGTCATAAGAGAAGTGTTATACCCAAGCCGACTTAAATTTTCGGCAAAGTTTCGTGCCACACCACCACAAACTTCAGTTGTTTCAACAGGATTGGATGAATACAAATGCACTTTTTGATTCGATCGCGCTTTCCGGTCTGTGTTTGCTCCACCGATACACACGATGGAAGATTCCTCTTGGAGAATATAAGCACGCCCTTTGATTTCACCGCGTTTTGTCAGTGTAGCAATATAGTTAGCAACCGCTGAACGTGATAAACCGACTTTATTTGATAGTTCTTGCTGTGAAATAAAAGGGTTTATTCTAATATGATGTAATATTTGATGTTCTTTAGACATTAAAATAACCTCGCTTTTAATTAGACAATAGTTTACAATGTAAACTATTGTCTGTAATGCTGATTTGAAATAAGGGAAAGTAATTCATGGGTGTTAAGAATCTCGTTCATAACCTGAAAATTACGCATTAAGTATAAAAAGATCCTTTATTTAGGAATTGGTACGCTTGTCCAAATCCATTATAAAGGAAACCTGATACGACAATCATACATCAATCTTATCGTTTGGTAAATGCACTACATCCATATATATACAAAACAATTGGAGGAAATAATACAATGAAAATGTGGTTATACCCTTTGTTAGTAGTTTTAGCAGCTAGTAGTTATGGTTTAGTGTCAACTATCATTAAACTTGCAATACAAGGTGGTTTTTCGGTCTCAGAAGCAATTACAAGCCAATTTTTTATAGGGTTTTGTATAGCGGTATGTATTTTTCTTCTAACAAATAGAGAAAAAATAAGCTTTAAAGGGATTAAAATTCTTATTTTAGCAGGAGTATTAACAGGATTGACGAATATTTTTTATGGTCGCTCTTTAATCTATTTACCTGCTTCTTTAGCGGTGGTACTTCTGTTTCAATTTACGTGGATAGGTATGTTGATTTCTTGTATAGCAAAACGGCAACTCCCAAGTCGAATCGAGTTTATTTCGTTAATCGTTTTGTTTGCAGGAACTATACCAGCTGCAGGTTTGATTGATGTAGATTTATCTCAAATACCTATTCAAGGTTGGTTATGGGGTTTAACTGCAGCTCTTTGTTTTTCTTTATTTTTATTTGTTAATAGCAAGCCAATTAAGAGTATGAATACATCTAACCGATTACTATTGGTTTCCTTTTTTGCTTTTATGACAACAGCTACTTTTCAGTCTCCAGAAATCATTTGGAATGGAACCCTGTTTGGTGAGGGACTCTGGGTATATGGTTTGGCATTAGGATTGTTCGGTATGATCATACCGGTTTATTTATTTACCATCGCAGTTCCTAAAGTAGGATTGGGTATGTCGTCAATATTGAGTGCTTTTGAATTGCCGATTGCGGTGTTGGTATCAGTTATATTATTAAGTGAAATCGTTACTCCACTACAAATAGTAGGTATAGTAATCATTATTATGGGTATCATTTTACCAACAGTCTTAAAAAAGGATAAATTGTAGATTCAAAAATTTTTAAAGCATTATAAACGTAATCGTAAATAGACAAGTCCTCATCCAATTTGATAAAAAGGGTGGGGCATTTTTTTTTAGAGTAGATTTTCAGAAGGGTTATTTTAGTTATATATATTCGATTACTGGTTCTGAATCAGGAATAATTACAAGTTCTATTGTTGAGGTTATCGCTTAACAGAGAAGATGTATTGGAATGAGTCCTTTTTATTTTAAAAGATAAGAATAAGTTTTTCTAATTGGATCAGTGTTTAGACACTTGGCGTTAGCTATGTGGCAAAGAGAGTTATGTTGCTGGATCGGCTTTTGTCTGTAACGTCTAGCGGGAGCATTACTCTTTTCTCATCTTGTTGAGACAATAGTGGAAATAGAGCAATTTATTATTGACAATTTATAAAAAAGTCGTATACTAAACATATGTTTACAATATAAACTTTTGTTTCAAGGATGAGGGGGTGTGAAAAAATCGCTAATGAAAATGAGGATTTAATTTTAGGTATGATTAAAGAAAGACCACTTATTTCTCAACACGAATTGTCGGAACTAACAGGTTTACCAAATTCTTCAATTGCTGAAATTATTTCCGGGCTAATCAAGAATGAGCATATTTCCGGGAATGCTTATGTTTTAAATGAGAACTCACCTATTATTTGTATAGGTGGAGCTAATGTAGATAGAAAACTCTATGCAAAGTTTGAGATATCTAATGGAACGTCTAATCCAGTAAAATCTTCTCGAACGATTGGAGGAGTAGCAAGGAATATTGCTGAAAATCTAGGTAGACTGGGTGAGCAAGTTGTATTAATCTCAGCAAGTGGTAACGATTTAGAATGGAAAGAGATTTATGATATGTCTTCTCCATTTATGAATTTAGAGCATGTTACTCAATTTGAAAATGCATCAACAGGTTCCTATACCGCGGTATTGGATAAGAGCGGTGATTTATCAATTGCATTAGCAGATATGGATATTTTCGAAGAAATTACTCCTGAATTATTGGAAAAAGACAGCAATATTCTTAAATGCGCTAAATGTATTGTAGTTGATTTGAATTGTCCGGTTGAAACGGTTGAATTTCTTTGTTCTTTCGCAACTGAGCATACTATTCCACTAGTTATCATTCCTGTTTCGTCTCCAAAAATGAATCGACTGCCCAAAACACTGGATGCGGTTAGTTGGCTCATCGTAAATAAAGATGAAACAGAAACTTTTATGAATATAAAAATTAATGATGATAAAGATTGGGAAAAATCAGTTGAGAGATGGTTAGAATTAGGAGTTAAAAATGTTATTGTAACTAACGGATCAAAAGGTGTGCTTACAGGTAGTGAAAATGGCGAGATTCGTTATTTTCCAGCTATCGAAGAACCAGTAGTTGTGGATGTTACAGGTGCGGGGGATTCATTTTGTTCGGGAGTTATTTATTCCTGGTTACAAAAGAAAGACTTTGATTACATTATTAAGTCCGGTTTGGTCAATGCCCAAAAAACAATTTTGTCAAAGCATACAGTTAGACAAGAATTATCTCAAAAACAATTTAAACTAGATATGGAGGAAATTTAAAATGAAAAAGTATATTGAATTATCAAAAGAGGTTCAACAGGCAAAAGAGGAAGGGAAAGCAATTGTGGCATTAGAGTCTACAATTATTTCTCACGGGATGCCTTATCCCCAAAACGTAAAAATGGCTCGAGAGGTTGAACAAATTGTTCGCGATAACGGGGCTGTTCCAGCAACAATTGCTATTATTGATGGGAAAATCAAAATCGGTTTAACAGATGAAGAGTTGGAGTTATTCGGTAAAAGTTCAGATGTTGCTAAAGTGTCAAGACGCGACTTACCACAAATTATTGCTACAAAAAAACTAGGTGCAACAACTGTGGCAACTACAATGATTTGTGCTGAATTAGTGGACATCAAAATCTTTGTAACAGGCGGTATTGGTGGCGTTCATAAAGGTGCAGAAACTACAATGGATGTTTCAGCTGACCTTGAAGAATTAGCTCAGACGGACGTAGCGGTAATTTGTGCAGGAGCTAAATCAATCCTAGATCTAGCGCTTACGATGGAATACCTTGAAACAAAAGGGGTTCCTGTGCTTGGCTATGAAACGGAGTGCCTACCAGCATTCTATACAAGAAATAGTGAATTTAAATTAAACTTCTCTACGGATTCAATTGATGTAATTGCTGATGTATTGAAAACTAAATGGGAATTAAATCTTAAAGGTGGGGTAGTAATTGCTAACCCAATCCCTGAAGAATTTGCTATGGATGAAGACTATATCAATGGAATTATTGACCAAGCAATCAAAGAAGCAGAAGAAAATAATATTATTGGTAAAGATACTACACCGTTCTTACTTGGTAAAATTAAAGAATTAACAGATGGTAAAAGCCTTGATGTAAATATTGAATTAGTAAAACACAATGCTAAAGTAGGAGCTCAAATTGCAGTTAATTTAAACAGCAAAACAAACGAACAATAAAACTATTACTTAAGATAAGCTGATCTTTACTACTATAAATTCACTCATCTAGTTCCTTTTCGTATTTTTACAAAAATATGAAAAGGAACTAGTATTATCAATTAATTGAAAGCGCTAACATAAAAGGGGATGATTTACATGAAATTTCTATTCTTAATAACAGGGATATTACTTGTTTTTTTTATTGCGTTTATATTTAGTAATGATAGAAAAAAGATAAAATATAAACGTATTCTGATTATGTTAGCTGTACAAATCGTTGTAGTTTATTTCATGATGAATACTAGTATAGGTCTTATTGCTATTACCAGTGTTGGTAAGTTTTTTGAGAAACTGTTAGCTATTGCTGATACAGGAATTCAATTTGTATTTGGTGGTATCGTGAATGAAGGTGAAATATCTTTTATATTTGTAGCGTTATTACCTCTAGTATTCTTATCGGTCCTAATAGGTATACTAAACTATATCAAATTATTACCTTACATTATCAAATATCTAGGTTTATTTTTAAGTAAAATAACTGGAATGGGTAAACTTGAAAGCTATTTTGCAGTATCTACTGCAATACTTGGACAACCAGAAGTATTTTTGACAATTATTAGACAAATACCTCATTTATCTTCAAAAAGACTTTATACAATTTGTACTTCCGCGATGAGTGCAGTAAGTATGGCAATGGTTGGAGCTTATATGACGATGTTAGAGCCGAAATATGTTGTAACTGCTGTTGTTTTAAATATTTTTAGTGCACTCATAATTGCAAATATTATTAATCCGTATGATTTAGAAAGTGATGATGAATTAATTCAAGTGGATGAAGATGAGAGAGTTCCTTTCTTCCAAATGGTTGGAGATAGCGTAATGGATGGTTTTAAACTCGTAGTTACCGTTGCTGCTATGCTATTAGGGTTTATTGCTTTGATGGAATTAATTAATGTGATTTTTCTCGGCGTATTTCAAGTCTCATTCCAAACAGTTATTGGTTATATCTTTGCACCAATCGCTTTCTTGATGGGTGTGCCATGGGCAGAAGCTGTACAAGCGGGTGGAATTATGGCTACAAAACTTGTTACTAATGAATTTGTTGCAATGTTGAGTTTTGGTGAAATTTCTTCAAATCTTTCTGATAAAACAGTGGCAATTGTATCGGTTTATTTGGTTAGTTTTGCAAACTTTGGAACTGTTGGTATTGTTGCTGGCTCAATCAAATCAATTAGTGAAAAACAAGGTCATTATGTTTCGAAATTTGCTTTAAAACTGTTATTAGGTGCAACACTAGCCTCTGTAATTTCGGCTACTATCATTGGTATTGTTTTGTGATTATATAAAAGGGAATATGTGTGCATTGATGGATTCCTATGGTTTTAAAATTCGTCAACTATTGTCATTTCCAAATAGACAGAAGAAAGGGAGGAAGAATTCAGCTGTATAATGTGGTTGATTTCTTTTTTTATAATTCTGCTCTTTGCTTTTAAAAGAGGGGGGATTTAGTATTTAGATTAATGCTTACACAAAAAGCATAAGTGGCCTAATGGCTAATCAAAAAGACGACTGCGCATTCAAAATTCGAATGTACAGTCGTCTTTTTTCGAAAGTCATTAAAAACACTGAAACAATCTAAACGTGTTTTTGATCATTAATAATCTCGTCCACAGTGGATTCTACTTCTGTACGTGACATTTTTTCTTTACCATTTTTTAATGTTTTTAAAGTGCTTTTTGCTAAGGCAAGTGGAATTTTACAGAACAACAAAATGTTTTTTGTGTCAATCGATTCTATATATTCATCTGCTTTATTCAAATTCGCTGTTGCATAGGCAAACATATCGTTTCTATCCCAACCATCGGGTATAAAACGGACGCCGCGATCAGCATCTTCATCTTGATTGCGTAGCATATTGACAGCTTGCAAGCCTCGGCCATAGCCAATCGCTAAGTCTCGATCCGTTATCGTACCGTCATACAACTCCCATATATCAGATAACATAATGCCAACTAAGCCAGCTACATAATATGTATACTCATCTAAATCTTCTTTCGTTTTTACAACCCAGTCTTTTTCTACCCAACGGGCCATACCATCGGCCATAATACTTGTTGACTCTTTAACCTTGTCAATAATACTTTCCGGGCATACGGAAAGCCAATCACCCAGTCTTAACGTAACCTCTGGTAAAAGATTCTCGTAGGGCTTTAAGAGTTGTTGATAGGCTACGTCATCAAAATCTGTCTGTAAAAGTTTACTAGTAGAACGCAACAAGTGCTGCTTAGTTTCAGCTTCTAAGTCCTCGTGATCTTCAATTTCATCAATCGCACGCATACATAAATAGGCAGAGCCGACCGTCTTTCTTAATGTCGGATTGAGCAGCTTAATTGGAATATAAAAGGTTCTACTTGTTAGCTTTAGTACATGCATAGCTTCTTTTTGTAATTTAGCTTCATTACTCATTGAGATTATCCCCCTTCAACCTATGGCAGTGTTAGTAGATTAATTAGCATGTTTACGCTTTTTGTTGACTTGTCATTATAACTTTGAACGCAGGCTGAATAACTGAAACTCAAGGTACCTACAGTGTTAACTAGTTAGATGAAAAAAACTGATTTTTAAGGGAACGTTAAATAACAATCCTAGAACGTTCCAAATATACCCTATTTCTAGGAGCAGCTGAAAATAATAGTTATACTTCATTTAATCATAATTAGCTGAAAAACGGAAGTCACTAAAGTCACTAAAGCCACTTAATATGAGATAATGGGTGAAAAATTATTGTGTTGTAGTGATTAATTTAATAACGCGCCAAACTGTTGCGAGAATATAATATTTGAAAAAGAGGAGTCATCGTTAATAACAGGATTATATGAATTACATTAACCAGTAAGTGACCTGAAAAATCCAATTTTATTTTATCGGAAATTAGGGTTAGAGATAGCATATAAACAAGGGGAATTAGCGCATTTCTGGATTGACACTGGAGAAAGCTGGCTTGGTTAATGGGAAAGTGACAAAGTTGAGGTATCTTATCACCGTTCTATACGACATATCGCATTTCGCGTAGACAAAGAGGATACTATACAAGAACTGGTTGAATGAAAAAGGAATAGCTATTCGTAATGCATTTGGATTTAATGAACAACGTCAACCACTAGTATCCTTATGCACATGCTGCAATCTATTTTGATGATCCAGATGTTAATTCTTTCGAGTTAATCTCTTCAAAGTAAATGCAATTAATAGAGGGGAATACTGTTTTTTGTTGAAGTTAGGTATGATTAGCTTGGGAGTGCAACCTATGCAAGAATTTATATAACCTATGGTTTGTTGAGGGGGAGAAAAGTAATGATAATTAGAGAAATAAAAACTTCAGATGCAGAAAAGTTTGTCTATCTTACTCAGCAAGTCGAGGGAAGTTCTGAATATATGCTCTGGGAAGCAGGAGAAAGAAATATTCAACCCGAACAACAAGAAAAAATCATTGAGAGTATCGAGGAAAACGAGACTTCTACTATATTTGTTGCTGAAACTGACAATGTGTTAGTGGGGTACTTGATGGCTATTGGCAGTAATGCAAGAAGAAAACACTCTGCCTATATTGTTATTGGAATAGTTGAGAATTATAGAGGACAAGGAGTGGGAAGAAAGTTATTTAAAGAGTTGGAACAATGGGCATCTAACCATAATATACATCGTTTAGAACTGACAGTAGTGGCTAGGAATGAAGCAGGTTTAGCATTATATAAAAAAATAGGATTTGAAATAGAGGGAACAAAAAAACATTCTTTATTTATTGAAGATGAATTTGTTGATGAATTCTATATGGCAAAACTATTATAATGCTCTCCCTTGTGCGGCCAGGCCTAGGTCGTATCATATAGCGGGTGGGATTCCCATCGAGAAAGAACTAGCCATTCACTCGTAGCGAGTCTTGGAGGGCTTCTGGTTACAGTAGCCCTTAAGCGTAGACAGTTAGGTGTTTAACTTGTGTCCAACAATCGGTCCATTTAAAGGAATATATTTATGTGTAATGGAAGACTCAGAAGGGGGACAATAAATGAACATCAAAAATAAGGAAATATATCCTGATTGTCTGTCCATCACAAGAACGGTAGAAGTGGGTGGTCTTACTAAATCGCAACTAATGCAGAAAATGCAACAACATTCTATTTTGATGAATGAATTAGGAGAAAAGCTATTCACAGATGATTATTTTACCACTTCTGCTAAAACGTTCTCTTTAGAGACAGTTGAGCTCACTATACGTGACCTTGGTTTACCGAAGGGAGACACTTTAACCAAAATCTACGAAAGAGCAAATCACCTTGGTTTAGAATTGTGTCCGTTAGAGCTTGGACCTTATCTGAGACTCGGATATCTGGATCAACCTGAAGGCAAATCTTCTCAGCAACACCAAGCCCCTAACGGATCCATCACAGTATCCTCGGAGACACTTAACAATGAAGAAAATTTCCCTAAAGGGTTCTATCTCAGACGCATTAAAGGAGACCTATGGTTGCGTGGATACATTGCTGATGAGCAGCACGTATGGGACCCAGATGATCACTTTGTCTTTGTTAAACAATCGGGTGCGATTGTTTAACATGCGTCTCTTTTTTTTCTTGTTCAACTCCCATAAGAATTATAAAACGCTCAAAAACTATGAAATTGTATAACAAAAGAAACTCTGAAAAAGCTTTTATTAAAAATGGCTGAGCCTTCAGAATGATTATATTGAGATGGTAGGAAATCAGGATTCAACCCCATTCTTCCTGGGATAAAGGCATGGCTGGTGTAATAACCAGAGTGGGGTTAATCTCCCATAAGGGTTACTCGGTGTGAATGCGACATTATGTAATGCACCATGGTTGTTGGGGTCAGATTAACGGATGGGCTCAATGGTACGATAGTAAATCGACCTTATTCGTCAGACGTAGTATCCAATACCTGTTCTACCCACATATTCATCCTCTCAGGTGTACCGCTGATTTTGCACTACATGTATGGCTAACGGGGCATGGTAGAGAAGTATTTAAATTTAATATTGTAGTGGAGGAATGTTTTAATGAACCAAATAATAGGGGGAATTGCTATTGTTACGGGTGTAAGCCGCCTAAAAGGGATTGGAGCGGCTATTTGTAAAGAGCTAGCTGAAGCGGGCTATCATATATTTTTTACCTATTGGACAGACTATGACAAAAAAATGCCTTGGAGTATTGATTTAAATGAGCCAATGATATTAAAAGAAGAATTAATAAAAAAAGGTGTTAAGGTATCAAGTATGGAGTTGGATTTAACTCAATATGATGCACCTGAACAACTTTTAAGTAGAGTTTCTGAACAACTTGGTTATCCCGATATCTTGATAAATAACGCAGCATATTCAACTAATAACGATTTTTCTAATATAACTGGCGAAGAATTAGATAAACATTATATGGTAAATGTTCGTGCGACGACACTATTAAGTAGTAAATTTGCCCAAAAATTTGATAAGAAATCTGGTGGAAGGATAGTCAATATTACTTCAGGTCAATTTCAAGGACCGATGCCTGGTGAATTAGCATATGCAACAACAAAGGGAGCCGTCGATGCTTTAACTATCACATTGTCGGCCGAACTAGCCCCTTTGGGAATAACGGTCAATGCAATAAATCCAGGTCCAACTGATACAGGGTGGATGACAGAGGAGATAAAAAGTGAATTAACACCGATGTTCCCTTTTGGTAGAATTGGTGAACCGAAAGATGTAGCAAAAATGATTAAATTTCTAGTGAGCGACGAAGCAGATTGGATTACAGGTCAGATTATACACTCGGAAGGTGGATTTAAAAGGTAATTAAACTAAAAGCTTTGATTCTAGAACCATATTACTGTATTTAATTTCAATGTATATCAAATTAAGTACTATTCATTAATTGGTGCTTTATTGGAAGATCGTTGAGTTGCAATGCTACTCTTTTTTCTTGTTCAACTAAAGGTCGAGTTTATTTTAATAAGTTATTACTTTTTCATATTAATATTAATCTTTATCTGAAAAATGTGATGAATGTTAGAGAGGATTCACATTAAATAAATAATTAATGATATCATTGTCGTAAAGATTGAATATTTTATATATAGAGAGAAGGAATTGAATGATTTATGAATTAAGTAATGATTTGAGAAAAAAGTTAATCCCAATGTTCGATGGTATGGATAGCACTATTATTCTTTCATGTCTTCAAGGGCATATGGGAACCGCGTGGGTTGACGATCTTGAAAATCCTACAGTTGCTCAAGTAACAGTGGGGATTTTTGTTTTTTTTGCTGGAAATCCTTATACAAAGATAGCGGAAGAACTTCTATATAATCTGTCGGAGTATAGTCTTGCTATTGTTAATACTGAAGAATGGAAAAATCGTATCGAAACAATACATAAAGGTTCAATAGAGAAGTTTCAACGGTATAAATTTAACAAAAACCCAGAACACCTTGATAAAACTCACATACAGAAATTATTAACTCCATTACCAGAGGGATATGAACTGAAAAAAATAGATGCGACGATAGCAAAAGAACCATCTTTGCATGAGCTATCAGAAGACTTTATAGCTCAGTTTAATTCGATAGATGATTTTATAGACCGAGGTGTAGGTTTTGCTATTTTGAAGGAGGGACAAGTGGTATGTGGAGCAACATCATTTAGCATTTATAATGATGGAATTGAGATTGAAATTGCTACACATCCACAACATAGGAGAAAAGGCTTGGCAATAATAACAGCCTCTGCGTTGATATTAGACTGTCTAGAGAGAGGAATATATCCAAGTTGGGATGGAGCCAATAATGAATCTGTTAAATTAGCTGAAAAACTTGGATCCATTTTTAAAGAGTCATATGATACGTACTTTATTGATTATATAAAGTAACCCCGATCATTTTTTATATGGATTTTAAAACCATAAAATTTAAAGATCCAATTTAGTCCATGGGCTCAATACCATTGTGCAGGATAATACTTAAACTAACTAATGCGTTTCTACAATAAGTAGAGGCGTACTTTTATAGTTGTAGAAGGAGATAAGGTTAGTTCCGTTAAAATATAGTAAACCTAATATGGACCCACTAATAGGAAGGAAAGATTCAAAGTGAATATTGAGTACACGCGATATCGAGTGAAACAAGGTAAAACAGAAAATGTAAATGAGTGATTAGCTTTTTTGAACGAACATCTTGAAGATGTACAGGTTACCCTTGAAGACGAGAAAATGTACATTTTTAAATTCGGCAATTAAGTTGTGGGGCTGTTAATTGCCCAAAGTGTTTATCGTTAAAATTACGACTAATTCAAGCTTGGATAAAATTTTCTTGCAAAACGTTTCGCAAGAATGGGCTCGGTTTACCTACACTGTATAGCTGTAAAAAATGCATAGCCCTGGTGCAGGCTGTGTAAAAAACTCTACGCAGGGTCTCATCACCATATACTAGCTCAGATGCGTCATAAATGATGACAGCGTCGAATTCGATACCTTTGGATAAATACGACGGTATGACAATAACTCCTTTTTCATATTCAATGGAGCCGTTCTTCAAGAGCATAATTTCATTAATGTTAGACAGGGCTTCATATGCACTTTAACTATCCTTAGCTGATTTGCATATTATGGCAATACTATTATAGCCAAGATCTCGTAAATCCACGACTTTTGATGCGATGTTGCGGTGGAGTTCTGTGTGATCGAGCAATTGTGTCAGCGCGGGTAGCTCGCCGTCGCGTTCGAAAGGGATAATCCGTTAGCCGTTAGGTACTAGTCTGCGTGTAAATTCGATAATTTGTTTTGTGGATTGGTAGTTGCGTGTGATGTAAATCACTTCCGTTTCAATCTGTCCGTATAAGCTCATAAGTGTGTGGAAATCATCCATTTATTATTAAAAGAAATTGTGCTAAAATTAAATCATCTAAGGATTTTGAAAGCTAATTCAAGAGTAGATATTATGACTAATAACAAAAAATACTAAGAGGTATACGTCTAAAAAAAATTATTTTATTGCGTTACCTGACACTTGAAAGGGGAAAAACATTTGAATCAAGCAGTGTTAATTATTGATGCTCAACAAGAATTAATTGATGGGAATCAAGTAGAAAGTGCAGTTTTTAATAAAGAGCAACTTATTAGGAATATAAATTTTCTGATCGAAAAAGCATGGGAATCTGATGTTCCAGTTGTCTTTGTTAGGGATTTAGATGTTGCTGAAGGTAAAGGTAAAGGGTTTCAAGTTCACGATGAAATTAATGTGCCTACTGATACAAAGTTTTTCGATAAGACTGCAACTAACTCCTTCTATGGGACAGGACTTCTCAATCATTTAAGATTGCAAGAGGTTGAACATATTGTTATTATGGGTTGTAAAACACAACACTGTATAGATAGTGCAGTCAGAACAGCAACTATTAATGGTTTTGATGTTACATTAGTTGGTGATGCCCATTCAACAATAGACAGTGGTTTTTTAAGTGCAGAACAAATAATAAAGCACCATAATGAAACACTTCATGGTCATTACAATGTTGAACACTTTTCAATTGTGAGAAATGCAAAGGAAGACTTGTTTCATCCAAGTCATGATTCATATAGATAATTTAAGAGTGCAATAAGGAAATGTTTGCCAGTAATTGAAAATATTGAGATTAATATCCCGATTCCTTGGCATAGTAACTAAGGAATCGGGATATTTTAATGAAAATGAGTTTGAAACAAATTGTAACTTCTAAGTGAATTCAACTAAGTATGTGAATTGGTGCACTTAAACTAATGAGTGCATTACTCGGACAATTATACTGTATCTTTACTTCTTCCAGTAAAGATACAGTATAATTAAATGTGGGATTAGAAGGGGATTTCATTTTATATTAAAACTAGTGCCCAAATAATTATAATAGAAATATATTAAACTTGGATGATAATAAATTCAACTTAAATAGAATAAGTCTTTATTAAGGATAATAATATTGAACGGAGGAAGTAAATTGGAATATGTTTTAGATCATGTTGGAATAGCTGTTAGAAGTATTGATGATGCTCTTCCCTTTTATCTTAATGTGTTAAATGGATTAGTAGAGGACCGTTATACAAGTGATACACCTGGCGTTGAAGTGCACGTTGCTGTTGTCAGAACTAATGATAAAGTAATTGAATTACTCGCACCAACCAACAAGAACTCTCCAATGGCTAGGTTTATAAAGCAACGGGGAAAAGGAGTGCATCATATTGCATATCGAGTTGACGATTTGGACAAAGCAATACTCGAGGCAAGTGAAAATGGAGTTCGTTTTCTAGAGGACACATTACGTACTAATGCACGTGGAAGAAGACTCATTTATATTAATCCCGCCTCAACTGATGGAACATTAATTGAACTTTGTAGCTATTCTACGAAAACTTAATTAGTAGAAACAATATCTAATGATTTGTATGTTCCATCTAAAGTGATGGATATTTGGTGGACGAGGAGTATATTTTTGTTAAACAAATAGTATTAGTTGCGGGATTATAGATAGCCACCTAAAATTCCTTCTATTGATGAGCAGATCTTATTTCATAAATATTATTGATACAGAAGTAGGACTATTCAAGATGTGAAATCATGGCTTTTAATCCTGATCAAAGACATTCAAGAATTTTGAGACAAAGGAGATGTAAAATGGACCTATGGATTATAATTAAACAAAGTTATGTATTTATTTCTATTTTTATAATCATAATGCTTCTAAGCTTATTAATAATAGGTTCCATTTGGAAAAAACGTGTCAACATCCCTAAATCGTTAGCTGCACTAACAATAATAATTTTCGGATTATTAATAATCTTTTCGTTATTTTCATTGATTTTTATAATTTCTTTTGGATATAATTCTTAATAAAAAATACTTCAGCAGCTCCCATAACGGATGTGATGTCTACTATTACACGAATGTAGCATTTAAGCTTAAAAGGTCGATTGCTTATCAGGGAAGTCGATCTTTCTGATTTGGTTATCTTGTACTCAAGCATCTTTTTCAATTGGTGCAAACATACTTAATATTTATTACCTAATCTACTGTTTCATAGTCTGGCCTTCTAGCACAACCTCGAAAAATCATTACAAGAATGATTCAACTTTCTGATGTCAATCCCCTTTAAGCACTCAAAACCAGTTCCACTAACAGTTCAATAATGATCTTGAACAGTTACATAAGAGTAGTACTTGTAGAAAATTAATTACAATACCTTCTAATAAATAGTCTCTTATCGCCTTTAGATTTATTGGTAAATCTTCGATGTTTTTTTTGATTTTTGACGAGAATAGTATATGAACAATCTCGTCCCGCAACCAACCGATCATATAACACTGGGACCAATCATACCCCGTAGCCAACCGATCATATAACGCCGGGACCGATCATACCTCGCAGCCAACCGATCATATAACGCCGGGACCGATCATACCTCGCAGCCAACCGATCATATAACACTGGGACCAATCATACCTCGCAGCTGACCGATCATATAACGCCGGGACCGATCATACCTCGTAGCCAACCGATCATATAACGCCGGGACCAATCATGCCCCACAGCTAACCGATCATATATCACTGGGACCAATCATACCCCGTAGCCAACAGATCATATAACATCCAGGACCAATCATATCCCGCAAATAAGAATAAGAAGAACATTATTGCATACCTGGGTCATTCTAATTGTCAAATAGGTGGGAAAAATAGGTATATTATATTAGTAGCAATCATAAAATAAATTTAATTGTTTAAAATCAACAATAGAAATGGAGGATTGAATAATTTTAATACAAGCTGTGCGCAAAGGGGGGAATTGTTCAGATATTATTTTAATAATGGTTAATTACTCCTGAAACTTCGGTACTGTTTAAAGAAGTGTAGGGATATTTTAATAAAGAGTAAATGAAATGCGGAATTAATTAACAATTAATGGAGTTAGATGTACGATTTAGGGACTACTGATATTAGGAGGGTTATATTGGTTAATTTAAAGAAAATTGGTATTGTATTAAGCTCTTCTGCTTTATCTTTTGGAATGTTTGCGTCTGTTGCCGGTGCTTCAACCACAGTGGGTGGGCAGCCTGGAAAAGTACAAATTCAGGTTGCTTCAACAGAAACAGTTTTCACAAAAGACGATTTAATAAAGAGGTTTAATGAGTTTTTTCCTAATCGGTTTGACTTCTTAACGAAAAGTGATTTTCAAATGGGTGGCAGTCACTTTTATCCTAATGACGATAAGTTACGTTATGATTTAGTGTTCACTAAGACAATTAATGGTAAGCAGTTATATGGTAGTGTTGTATTTGTTGGAGAGGAATTAGAAATTGAGCAATTTTACTATCAACCGTCTAATGAAGCAGAAGCGTTATTTCCCGCAAAGACCTCAAAGGAAGAGGCTAGAAAAATAGCAGTTGATTTTGTTGGGGAATTTATTGATGGAGAGAATTATCAATTAGAAACAGATCCCTTCAACTACTTTCCACAACAAATATTAACAGAACCAATTCGGTACTCATTCTCATTTTCTCGTACTAAAAATCAAATATCCATTTCTGATCAAAGAATAGAAGTATCTGTTCTTGGAAATGGTGAAGTCGTTAATTTTTACAGAGATTCTAAGAAGTTGGACTCATCAACTTATGATGATATAAAACAAATAAAAGATAAAAATGAAACTTTAGAGAAAGTAAAAGGAAATCTTTCAGTCGATTTGCAATATCAAATTAATCATGATTATCAAACGGGTGATCGCAGTGTTCAACTTGTTTACCAACCAACAACAAAGTTGCGTGGAGTTCATGCTTCTTCAGGTAAGTGGTTAACTGCAAACGGGTACTCAGCAGATTTACCTGAGGAGACAAAGATTGTAAAGGTTATAGCTAACCCACTACCGCCAAAACAAGATGGAATGACTTTAGAGGGTGCAAAGAAAATTGCAGAGCAATTCCTTAAAATTAATTCTGAAAAGGTTAAATTAAGTATTCAATCTATCGATGAGATAGAAAACTATAATGGACAGGCAGTAATTAGTATTCAGTACATGTATAATTATGAGAATGGCGGACACGGAACAAGTATGGAAATAAGTAAAAATACCGGAGAAATTATTCAATATAATGATATAACAAGCCAGATTTTAGAGCAAATTGGAGAGAAACCTAAAAAGGACTCACTTTCTAGTAAGGAAGCCCTTGCGCAAGCAGTAAAATATGTGAAAGAATGGGCTCCTTCCTCTCTGCACAACTATGCTATGCCTGTAGAAGAACCCTATTTTGAAGAGAGACTAGGTGCCTATCAATTCAATTTCCCTAGAATTAAGAATGGCATTGTTGTGATAGGTGATCAAATTAATGTTGGCATAGCAGCTGATGGCTCCTTAAATAGCATTAATGTCAATTATCAAGAAGTTGAACAATGGCCAACGATTAATAAAGTGATTTCTGAGGAAGAAGCAATAGTTCTATTGAAAAAGGCACTTAGTCTAAAACTTACCTATATGAAACAAGAGAAAAGTGAAGACGAAAATCATTATGATTTAGTATATTTACCTGTATTTAACGAAAATCCGTTTAGTTATTTAAATGCCAACACGGGAGAATGGAATAGTCTGTTTGGTGAGAAAAATTCATCTGTTATTTCACATCCTTGGGCAGAAGAGGAACTTAATTATCTTATCAATGCTAAAGTCTTAGAGATAAAAGATAGTAAAGATTTTAATGGGGATGCCTCAGTATCAAAAGGAGAAGCACTAAAAGTCATCATGAATTCACTCACTTATATTTATTACGGTGGTTATTATTCTGAAAAAGAAAACAAAAACCAAACTTTTGAGAATATAGACCCGAAACATCCGTTATATCAATCGATTGAACGAGCAGTTGAAATGGGCATTATTAAGCCGGATAGTCAAAGTTTTTCACTTGATTCTCCAATCAAAAGGGATGAATTAGCAGCTTGGTATATACGCGTTCTAGGACTTGAACAAGCAGCTAAAGATAATAGTATTTATAAACTTAGTTTTGCTGATGCAAATAAAGTCCAAACAGAATACATTGGTCATGTTGCCTTGGCGAACTCATTAGGGTTGTTAAAGACAGAACAAAATCAATTTAATCCTGATAGAGAAGCGACATACGCAGAATTGGCAGTTTCAATTATTCGTCTTGCTCACAAAATGACTGAAAAAGGCAGAGGCTTGGGTTATTAAAATATAGCCATCTAGGCCTCGCAATGTGATTTTTTATAACCCCTTTACCATTGGAGTTCTCAAATGGTAAAGGGGTTTAGTTTGTGCTAGAAGTTTACTTGAGTAAATATTCATATAAGTGTAATGAACAATGGGGTAATCCAAGAGTCTTCTCGTTATCAAGGACGAAAAACACAGTTCTGACATGGTTATTTAGAATAACCACGCCAGCGCTGTGTTTTTTATTATGATAGCTAGATCATATTTGATATACTGAACACTAGCGCAAGGAGGCTTTTTAATGAAACAGTATTTAGAATTATGTAAACACGTTCTTGAAACAGGTGAAAAAAAAGAAGATCGCACAGGGACAGGGACAATCAGTGTCTTTGGTTATCAGATGCGCTTCGATTTAAATGAAGGATTTCCCCTTATGACAACGAAAAAAACGGCTTTCCGTCTTATTTCATCTGAATTGTTATGGTTCTTAAAAGGCGATACGAATGTCAAAACGCTTATTGAAGATCGAAATCCTATCTGGGATGAATGGGCTTTTGAACAATGGGTGACAAGTTCCGAATATAGTGGTCCAGATATGAGAGACTTCGGACGTCGCGCTGCAAAAGAACCAGAATTTGCGGCTGTCTATAAAGTTGAAATGGATGCATTCAAAAAACGCGTAGTGGAAGATGAAGAATTTGCTGCGACATACGCAGATCTTGGACCGGTATATGGTAAACAGTGGCGATCATGGTCAAATGGAGAACAATCGATTGATCAAATTGCCAATTTAATTGAAGGCATCAAAAACAATCCCGATTCCCGCAGGCATATTGTTACTGCATGGAACCCTTCTGAAGTCGAAGATATGGCTTTGCCACCGTGTCATGCGTTGTTCCAATTTTATGTAGCAGATGGAAAGCTATCATGCCAGCTTTACCAGCGAAGTGCGGACATCTTCCTTGGCGTACCATTTAATATTGCATCCTATGCACTTCTGGTTCATTTGATTGCACATGAATGCGAACTTGGTGTTGGCGAATTCGTCCATACATTGGGGGATGCTCATATTTACGCGAATCATGTCAATCAAGTGAATGAGCAATTGACTCGGGAACCGCGAACTCTTCCGACATTAAAATTGAATATTGAAGGCAAATCGATTTTTGAATTAGAAACGCAAGACATCGAACTTGAAAATTATGAACCACATCCAAAAATCAAAGCACCAATTGCTGTCTAAAGAAAGGTGGATTTCCATGATTTCACTACTTGTAGCCCATGATCCGAACCGGGTCATTGGTATGAACAACGATTTGCCTTGGCATATTCCAGAGGACCTTGCTTACTTTAAAAAGGTGTCTATGGGAAAAGCGATGGTAATGGGACGTAAAACGTTTGAGTCAATCGGTAGACCTTTACCTGGGCGGCTTAGCATTATCGTTACACGAAATGAAGCATATACAGCTGAGGGTGCTGTTGTCGTACACAATCTAAATGATGCGATTGCAAGAGCAGAAGAGTATGCAGATGAAGTGATGATTATCGGTGGTGCGGAAATATTCCATGCGGCACTAGTAATAGCGGATCGCCTCTACATTACGTATATTCAAAAACAATACGAAGGGGATACTTTTTTTCCTTCATATGGCCCTGAATGGAAGCTCATATCGTCTACGCAAGAACACAGTACAGAAGATGAAATTCCGTATTCATTTCTCATGTACGAAAAGGAATAACTAAAGCGGATGCGACTAGAGGTTTTGCACTGGAGTCAAGACAAATAAAAAACGTCCTCATGTATATAAGAGGACGCAGAAATACATTGAGGCACTGCCCGCAATAACAAACACATGCCAAATTGCATGGTTGTACGGGATCTTTCTCCACGCATAGAAAATCGAACCAAACGTATACAATAGACCGCCTATAACGAGTAGCGCGAATCCAGCGAGTGTTAAATGGGTGTATAATGGTTTGATGGCTATTAGTATAAGCCAGCCCATAACAATGTAAAAGATAAGCGAAACAAATTCAAAACGATGAATGAAAAAAACTTTGAATAGAATACCTGCAATGGCCAGACCCCAGACGATACTGAGCAGTGTCCAGCCTAGTACTCCTTTTACAGTGACAAGGAGAAACGGCGTATAGGTTCCTGCAATCAGAATATAGATGGCTGAGTGATCCAGTATGGAAAACAAGTGTTTGAATTTTATTGGCATGCTATGCAACAGTGTGCTCATAAGGAATAAGAGAAGCATAGAAAAACCGAAAATGGTGTAGCTGACCACATGCATCGCTGTGCCATGCCGAACAGCGTCAAGTACTAAAAACACAAGGGCGGGTATACTGAGAAGTAGTGCGATACCGTGTGTGATCGCATTCCACAACTCTTCTCGTCCATTTTTAAAATCAAATGCAACAGTCATGATTTTAACCTCCTTACCTTTTACTATACTAAAATTTATTGAGAACTGCTACTAATCGAGGGGAGTGCGCATTATGAAAAAAGTCCATATCGTCACGGATTCAACTGCCGATTTAAAAGAAGAGGACATTCTAAAATATGCCCTACATGTTGTTCCACTAACCATCCAAATTGATGGCAAAACGTATATCGATGGTGTAGATATACAACCCGAAGAATTTCTAACTATGATGAGAAGTTCTGAGGAATTGCCTAAAAGCTCCCAACCGGCAGCAGGTGTTTTCAAGGAGTTATATGACAAGCTGGGTGAGGATGGCAGTGAAATCATCTCCATACATATGACTGGTGGCATGAGTGGTACTGTGAAATCTGCCCAGGCAGCCGCTGAAATGACGGATTCCAAAGTTACTGTCATTGATTCGATGTTCATCTCACATGCGTTGATGTTTCAGGTAATGGAAGCGGCGAAATTGGCCGAGCAAGGAAAGTCAGTTACTGAGATCGTTGAACGGTTGAACTCAATCCGTAATAATACAACGCTTTTCGTTGTTGTCGATTCACTTGATAATCTGGTGAAAGGCGGCCGTATCGGAAAAGGGAAAGCAATGATTGGTTCCTTGTTGAATATAAAACCGATTGCGACTTTGCAGGATGGCGTCTATACACCCGTCGCAAAAGCACGCAGTCACAAACAAGTTGTAGCCCATCTATTCAAAGTTTTCAAAGAAGAGACTGCTGGCAAGATTATTCGAGGAGTCGGCATTTCACACGCCAATGGTTTAAAAATGGGTGAACCATTGAAGAAAATGATACAAGACTCGGGCATAAAAGATGTGAAACTTACATTTACTGCTCCAATCATCAGTACGCATACTGGTGAGGGAGCGATAGGTTTTATGTATTACGCAGATTAATAAATGATTCTTTATTGAAGAAAAGGGGAACTCTACGTATGAGAAGAGTATTTCTGATTGTGGTCGCCTTCTCATTATTTTTGTCCGGCTGTCAACAAACGCTAATCGAAAAAACAGGTGCATTTTCTGATCGACAAGAGATTGCATTTACTGAGTGGGCAATCCCAGGGTACTTCATTCCAAAAAATATCCATGTGATTGGTTTAGGTGATTCACTGACCCAGGGTGTCGGGGATGAGCTGAAAAAAGAAGGTTATTTTGGCCGAGTAACTAACAAGATGGATGAATGGAAAGGGGTTAAGGATGTCGATGCGGCCAATTTGGCAAAGCGGGGTCGAAGAAGTGACCAGCTCATCGACAAACTGGTAGACCCTGAAGTTCAATCTTCTGTGAAAACGGCAGATTTAATCTTTTTGACAATTGGCGGAAATGATATTATGAAAGTCGTTAAGTCCAATCTATTCAATTTGCAGACGGAACCATTTTACGTTGAACTCGGTAAGTTTGAAAACAGGCTCGATGAATTATTTAGTATTATCCGAGACTTGAACGGCGATGCGATCATTATTGTAGCAGGTCTTTATAATCCGTTTTCAATTGTGACGGATGAAACAAATGAATTTGAAGATATTATTACTGACTGGAATGAAGCGATTGAAGTTCGTGCCATGATGGACGGAAGGTCGTGCTTTGTACCAGTTGTAGACTTGTTCGATTCAAATACGGACATGGTGTACCACACCGATTTCTTTCATCCGAATGCAAAGGGCTATGACTCAATGGCGGAACGTTACCTTGAAAAGCTGAAAGAATGTGACTTGCAAAAATTATCGGACGGGGAATTGGAAATGTAGGAGCTGATCGCATGAATCGATGGAAAATTAGTTTTTTTGTACTTGCAGGACTTATTGCGGCAGCATTTGCAGCTGTTATAGTACTTATTGGATCTTCCGCCGAGTCGGTTCCGCTTCCTGAAATGAAAGTTTCGAATCAAGCGGACCATGTTTTAACAGTGAGGGCGACAAAAGAAGATTTTGAAGGTATTGCAAACACATTTATACGAAAAGCAGTAAAAGGTGAGCCGCTTCCGGTTACGATGAAAGTTGAAGATGATGTGGTCTTGTTTTCAGAAATGACGGTGTTTTCCTATACATTGCCGGTTATTATGCATTTTGACCCAATTGTTAGAGAAGACGGTAATCTAATATTAAAACAATCGTCGATGGAAATCGGACAATTGAACATCCCGCCTGCGACTGTTTTAAAAGTACTAAGGGATTCTGTGAAGCTTCCCCCTTGGATGATTGTTCGTCCTAAGGAGGAAGAACTGTTCATCGATCTCTCTGCAATCCCGTTATCAGGTGATTTACAAGTAAAAGCAAAAACATTTAACTTGGCGGATGATGAGATTATCTTGGAAATTATAATTCCAAAAGAATAGGGAGGTTTTACAATGGCGAAAGCATTGGCCACATTTGCAGGAGGTTGTTTTTGGTGTATGGTGAAACCGTTTGACCGATATGAAGGTGTCCATTCAGTCATTTCTGGCTATACGGGCGGCGATGTCGAAAATCCGTCTTATGAACTGGTTTGTACGAATGCGACCGGTCATCGTGAAGCAATTCAAATTACTTTTGAAGATGAAGTTATTTCTTATCGCGAACTGATTGACATCTTTTGGAGACAGATTGACCCAACTGATTCGGGTGGCCAGTTTTTTGACCGGGGTGAATCCTATCAGACAGCCATTTTTTATCATACACCTGAACAACTACAACTCGCTGAGCAAACAAAGGCTGAACTAGATGCTTCTGGGAAGTTTGACAAACCCATCGCAACGGATATTATACCTGCGAAGCCATTTTACGCGGCTGAAGAAGGACATCAAGATTATTACATGAAAAACCCGACACATTATAATAGATATGCAACTGGCTCTGGCCGTGAACGATTCAAATCTGACAACTGGGGTGAAGAATCATGACAGAAGAATTGAAGAAGAAATTAACTGAAATACAGTACCACGTCACACAGGAAAATGGGACTGAACCACCGTTTCGAAATGAATTTGACAGCCATTATGAAGATGGGATTTATGTCGATATCGTTTCAGGAAAACCACTTTTTAGTTCAAAAGATAAATATGATGCTGGTTGTGGATGGCCAAGCTTTACGAAACCGATTGAATCAATGGAAGTAATAGAAAAAACAGACATAACCCACGGCATGAAACGAGTAGAAGTGCGCAGTAAAACCGCGGATTCACATCTCGGTCATGTATTTCCGGATGGACCGGGTGAAGACGGATTGCGTTATTGCATAAATTCAGCTGCACTCCGCTTTGTATCCATTGACAACCTTGAAAAAGAAGGCTTCGGAGAGTACTCGAAACTATTTTAATTGATTGAAGCTGAGAAGGGAGATGAACGGATGGATCGGTCCTTTTATCGATTCGCCCTATCCTTCCGTGGTGGGGCGATGGATGATTTAAAATCAACGTTTGCGGAATATATGTTTAAGGATTCGAGTTTTCCAAAAGAAGAAAAATCTTTTGACCCATTATCGCGATATATCGAAGAAAAGGCGGATGCTAAAATGCCATCCGTCGTTTTCGATGAATTGTTTCTATTATATGAAGAGAGATTTTTATAAGTTGCACCTGCATCTTCTTTGCATAATGGATTAGTTGAATGTATGATTAAAAAAGAAAATTTGAAAGCGAGGCTATTTAGTATGAGTATACATATCAATGCAAAAAAAGGTGACATCGCGGATACGATTTTACTTCCAGGCGACCCGCTTCGTGCAAAATACATTGCCGAAACATTTCTGGAAGATGTAACACTATATAACGAAGTCCGGAATATGTTCGGCTATACGGGAACATACAAAGGAAAACGAATTTCTGTTCAAGGGACAGGTATGGGTGTTCCATCCATTTCTATTTATGTAACGGAATTGATGCAAGAATACGACGTGCAAAAACTAATCCGTGTCGGAACTTGTGGTGCGATTCAGAAAGACGTTCATGTACGTGACGTTATTCTCGCACAAAGTGCTTCGACCGATTCTAAAATGAACGAAATCATATTCAATGGTATCAGCTATGCACCGACTGCAAACTTCGATCTTCTTTTGAAATCGTATAATGCTGGGCTTAAAAAGGGGCTTGATTTGAAGGTCGGAAATGTATTTACAGAAGACGTTTTCTATAATGAATATGCACAACATGAAAAATGGGCTCAGTATGGCGTCCTAGCTGTTGAAATGGAAGCTGCAGCTTTGTATACACTTGCTGCGAAATTTGGCCGCCAAGCACTGGCAATTCTTACTGTGAGCGATCACCTCTTAACAGGTGAGGCGACATCATCAGAAGAGCGCCAAACAACATTCAACGACATGATTGAAGTGGCGCTCGAAGCAGCAATTCAGGAATAAGCGTGAAGTAGGACCGCCCACTATACAGCGGTCCTTTTTTAGCAGGTAAGAAAGTATACGTTTTTTTGACTTAGAATAGTATCTAGCTCCAGGCGTTAGCCGCTCGGAGGTCCATAGGATGTTGGGCCACTAAGCCATTACTGCTGGATAAGATTGAATTGAATTTTGTATTAATAGTAGAGAGTGGGGAATGGGATGGAAGAGAATAATGGCCACAGACAAGAAATTGAACCAAATAGTCAACCGCCGGCAAACCGATATATAAAATTAAAACCGTTCTCTTTTGTCATGCTTGTATTCGGACTTGTACTGGCCACTGCCGCCATAACGTTTTTCGTGTTAACAACAGGTGATGATAAAGTTGTCGAAGTTGTGAGTCCACAAAAGCAATCGCTAAAGGACCGAAAAGAATTTGAAAAGTTATATAATGCCTATGATGAAATGAAAGGGAATTACTTCGAAGATATCGATGAAACAGCTGTCATCGATGGTGCCATCAATGGGATGATTGATGCACTAGGAGATCCGTATTCCGATTATTTAAATCAGAAGGAAGCTCGACAATTAAACGAGAGTATTTCGTCAAGTTTCGAAGGAATTGGTGCTGAAATTCAAGAGAAAAACGGATACATCAACGTTGTTTCTCCAATCAAAAATTCACCCGCAGAACGCGCAGGGATATTACCGAACGATACCATCATTGCGGTCGATGGTGAAAGTATACAGGGAATGTCATCATCAGAAGCGGTTCTTCTAATTAGAGGAGAAAAAGGGACAACTGTCACTTTAAGCATTAAACGTGGAGAAGCAGTTGAGCCAGTAGACGTAAAAATCAAACGTGACGTTATACCGATTGAAACAGTCTATGCTGAAATGCTTGACGATGGAATTGCACATATTCACCTCACAAGCTTCTCGGAAGGAACATACGATGAGTTGCTTGTTGCCCTTGATGAGATGGAAGCTAAAGGAATGAAAGGGTTAGTTGTCGATGTACGCCAAAATCCAGGCGGTAGACTCGACATAGCCATCAAAATATCCGATCTGTTTTTGGAAAATGGAAAGAACATTTTCCAGTATAAAGAAAAAGGTATACAACCAGAAATTTTTACAGCCTCTGGAAAAAGAAAAATAGGAGTTCCGGTTACGCTCGTCATCGATGACGGTAGTGCCTCGGCATCAGAAATACTGGCAGGTGCGTTAAAAGAATCTGCCAATGTGCCACTTATTGGTGTGAAAACATTCGGTAAAGGAACAGTTCAATCACCTAAAAATCTTCCTGACGGCTCGAATTTAAAATTAACTACAGCAAAATGGCTGACGCCTGATGGCAATTGGGTTCATAAAGAAGGAATTAAGCCCGATATTGAAGTGCCGTATCCATCTTATGCAATGCTTCCGTTTCTTGATCCAACAATAGAAATGAAAGTGGGCATGCTTTCACCTTCCATTAAATCAGCGGAAGAAATGCTTAAAGCCGTTGGGTATGAACCAGGTGAAATTGATGGCATGTTTGATGAAAAAACAACTCAGGCTGTCAAAAAGTTGCAAAAAGATTTAGCGCTGGACACGAACGGTATTCTCTTAGGAGAAACAACTTACGGTCTGATGGAAAAACTTCGGACGAAAATTCAAGAAGACGATCCACAGCTGATGAAAGCAAAAGAAGTTCTGCTTGAAAAAGTAGGGAAATAACTAAAAAGCGTCCAGTCCTAATCCGGCCGGACGCTTTTTTAAATGTCTATACAAGCTGAACGAAGGGTGTTTCATGGGGAGCCCAGCCCTAAGATAGCGCTAATCTAGCTAGTTTTAGGGCGAGAGACACCCCCTAGCGCTGAAGCGGATTCAAGGGAATTCTTTATTTCAACCCATCTAGTCCATCGTGTTCTAATCCGATAGGATGCTATGACTTTTTCTAATAAAATGAAAAGAGGCGTACATATGATTGATGTTTACTTATTTAGTGGTTTTCTAGGAAGCGGTAAAACGTCACTGTTACTTCATACAATTGCACAATTGAAAGAACAAGGAAAAAAACCGGCTGTATTAATGAATGAATTTGGAGCATTGCCTTTCGATTCAAATACTGTAGAAGGGGGAGCTGAAGTTCCGCTTAAAGAACTGCTAGATGGATGTATCTGTTGTACAGGTTCAGAGAAAACAGAGGCACAGCTTCAGGGACTGCTTGAAGAAAACGATGATATCGATGTCATCTTAATAGAAACAACGGGTGCTGCACACCCAGTGGAAGCACTCGACGCTATTTACTCACCTTTATTCGCAGACCGGCTTAACATAAAAGGAATTGTAACGGTTGCCGATTCGAAGCGTTGGCTGGAACGCGATAAGCTATCTCCGCAAGTACGCGCTTTATTCATGGAGCAAATTCGGCATGCTCATTTACTACTGGCGAATAAAGTCGATCTTCTAACTGAAGAGGAAGTAGCGAAAGTAACATTTGAACTATCGAGTTTCAATGAATCTGCTCCAATTATACAAACGGTGGGCGCAAAAGTTGCATTCTCCTTCATTGAGAAAACCTTAAGTTCATCGAAAAAAGGGACTGATAAGCAAATCATATCAGGAAAAGGCTTACCGCTTTCTTCAAAACTCCTTACATTCACTGAGAGTGTTACTAAAGAAGATTTCGAGAATTGGGTGAAATCCCTTCCTGATACAGTTTATCGGATGAAAGGTTATGTACCTATTAGCGGTTATAAAAATCCGTTTTTATTTCAATATGCGTATGGGATGGTCAACTGGCTCCCCGAATATGTCAAGATGGAAGCCCGTATTGTAATCATCGGGGAAGGGATCGAAACGTTGAATTATAAGGCCGTCAACCCCTTTTTAGATGAAAATTAATGATAGTTGACCAGACTTATCCATTTCCATAGAATATGAGGTCCTTTGCTAGGGTATTTATTTAAGAACTGGATGAACTGGAAAAGAAACCCGATATTCTAAATCTCCCACGCGTTATGATAGATTGCGAAGGGAGGAGTAATGAGATGAAAAAATCGATTGCAGTACTCATGCTCGGTTCGGCGCTCTTACTGCCGAACAACAATAATGTAGAAGCTTCACAATTGGACAACAATGTACAGGTGCAAAAAGCACAACAGTACATTCAAAGTTACATAGGGGGGGACAAACAACCCGATATGTACAAGGTATTGCTTGAAAAAAATATTAATTTTGAGCAACTTTACAGTTTAGCGAAGTCTTATACAAAAAATACAGTGGTTGTTGACAAACAGGTAAATAAGCCAGTTACAGTCAAGCCAATCAAGAAGCCGGTGAATAAGCCAGTTACAGTCAAGCCGGTAGAAAAACCAGCTACGACTAATCCAGTACCAACACCGGAAGCAACTACACCGGTTAAGCCAGCACCGGAAAAACCTGCTGAAGTAGCACCAGTTAAACCTGTTGAAACAGCATCAGATGCATCTGTTTCTGCGATTGAAAAAGCAGTACTTGACCTTACAAATGTTGAAAGACAAAAAGCTGGTCTTCAACCGTTACAAACAGATGCGAAGTTGATGAACTCTGCACGACAAAAATCAACAGATATGGCTTCAAAAGGATACTTTTCACATACAAGCCCGACATACGGCTCACCGTTTGATCAAATGAAGTCTAATGGTATAACGTATAAATCGGCAGCGGAAAATATTGCTATGGGGCAACGTACGGCTGAGGAAGTTGTAAAAGGATGGATGGAATCGCCAGGACATAGACAAAATATCTTAACGCCTGGATTCACACACATCGGCATCGGCTATGACAAAAACGGCAACTACTGGACACAACAGTTCATTCAAAAATAAGAGAAGTTAAAAGCTATCCTCCAGACTGATACTAATTCGGTTTGGAAGATAGCTTTTTTTTTGCTATTTTTTCGTGTACATACTGTCTTAAACCGTCGTACTTATAAACGGATTTCTCCAAGTAAATGTTTAAAAGTTTTCTGGCATGCTCAAACTCTTCTTAGGAGGTGAGCATGATGGGGGACATTGTATCGACTGACAGTTTGATTTTATACATAAAAAAGGTATTTCATAATTCTTCCGATTTATATGTTGAAGAAATGGAGTGGCAGAATGGTCCAGCTGTCATTTGTTATTTCACTACAATGACTGAAGGGGCAGAAGTGAACCGACAGCTTGAACTAATCAGGAAAAGGGCAGCGGACGGACTTGCCGATTGGGGAAAAACTGCAATCTCGTCTGTTCATGCTTTTTCCGTTTCTATGCTTACCCATAGTATTAGTTCAGGTTTCGTAGCCGTTATTTTTCCTGAAACAAATTTGTTATTGCAAATCATGATGCCGAAGTTTACTGTTCGCAGCCCTAACGAACCGGAAAATGAACATGTTATCCGCGGTCCACATGAAGGATTCGTCGAAGGATTTGATGCGAATATGTCTTTGATTCGCAAACGGCTTGCGATTCCAGATCTCGTTGTCCATACACTGAGGCTCGGGAATGATACTCAAACCCTTGTTAATTATATATATATTGACTCAATAGCGGATGAAAATGTCGTTGCCGATGTGAAAAGACGATTGGAGAACATTAAGTCGGATAAAGTTATTAGTACAGGTCAAGTAGAGGATTACTTAGAAGATTCCGTTTGGTCGCCGTTTCCACAATTTCTCAATACGGAACGACCTGATCGTGTTGTTGCAAATTTGCTGGAAGGGAAAATAGCGATTTTTACGAACAATTCTCCAACCGCACTGATAGCACCGGTCAATTTTTTTTCCTTTTATGAGTCTCCAGATGATTATAATGCACGTGTTCTAGTGGGTTCATTTTATCGGATTCTCCGCATATTAAGTTTTGTGACGGCCATTTTTTTACCTGCATTTTATATAGCGGTCATCGGTTTTCATTCTGAAATCATTCCACTGGAATTAGGTAAACAAGTGAAGCTAGCGGTGAATGCAATTCCGTATCGACCTATTTTTGAAGCGCTCATTCTAGAATTGTTTATCGAGCTCATACGGGAGTCAGCTATCCGTCTCCCCACGCCAATTGGTCAAACGATAGGGATTGTCGGTGGTCTCGTTATTGGTAATGCAATTGTTGATGCCGGTCTCGTATCGAATTTCATGGTGATCGTCGTGGCGATGACAGCCATTTCGAGTTTTGTCATTCCCTCTTGGGAAATGAATATGACAATCCGAATTATTCGTTTTCCATTTATGCTTGCTGCTTCGCTGTTCGGCTTCTTCGGCATAGCAATTGGTACACTTGTGCTTTTCATCCATCTGATGAATGTATCATCATTGAAACAGCCCTATTTTACGCCTATCGTTCCTTTTGATCCGTCGAAATTTAAAGATGTTTTCTTCAGGTCACCATATGTTCGTTTTAAAAAACAACAGAAATCGTTTACGCATGGTGCAAATAAAGAAGGTGGGGACCGTTGACGTTTAAATTGTCAAGAACCCAGTTTTTTTTATTTCTGTTCGTTATACAAACAGGCACTGTTTTTCTATCCTTTCAAACGCCATTCATCAATGTAACAGGGCGTGATGCATGGCTTATTTTCATTGGAGTAGGCATTTTTCATTATGTTTTATTGCTGTTATATGAAAGGAATTATAAATACTTCACGCCAGGGCCGATTGTATCTTGGCTCTATAAAGGCTATTGGCTCCTTATCATCGTCTCCTTCATTTCTTATATAGATTATACACTTGCGGTATGGGCATTCCCTGAAACGCCCCAGATTGTCGTCATTTCAATCATGGTAGGCGTATCGTTGTATGCAAACTTAAGTCGTTCCGAAACCGTCATTAATCTAACAGTCATCCTCGTCCCGCTGATACCGATCTTTTACTTTGTCTTGTTACTCGCATGGCCTGAATTCGTATGGACGAATTTATTCCCTGTAGCTAAGATAGACGGTTCAGATTTGTTAAAAGGGATTCTCGCTTCGCAGTTTACATTCATTGGTATTGAACTATTTTTATTTTTTAGGAAGCATGTAGATAGCACACAAAAAATTAAAGGCTTACCACTGTTCATATATCAAATGCTATGGATGTTCTTTTTTTTCAGTACGGTCTTGATCACCCTTCTCTATTTCCCACTAAAGGAAATAGAAAGGATTCCTGAGCCAATCATGTATATTTTGAAATCGCAAACTTTCTCGTTTGTAGAACGGCTTGATTTATTTTTCATTTATATGTGGATGATGTGGAGTATCATCACGATATCCCTTTTTGCCTTTACTACAATGTACGTGCATCAGCTGCATGCGAAAGGTCACCGGAAAAGAAATACGATTATTTTTCATATCCTGCTCGTCATATTACCGCTGTTCTTAAATTCGAAAGAACGTGTTGATATGATTCAAGATTCACTCGTCTATTTCCATTTGTTTTTCATAATTGTTGTTCCAACTGTAGTCATACTCGTGAACAGGAGGAAAAGGAAATGAAGAGATTACTAATCCTATTGGTCTGTTCATTGTTATTAAGCGGCTGCTGGGATGAAAAACATTATAAGGATGTAACCAATGTATCTCTTTTTGGGGTTGAAGGTCAGCCGGGGAAGATCAAGGCGCAATTTGCGTTTCCAATATTTGAAGATGGGTCTATAAGTTATACAACAATCACAGGAAGTGGTGCCACTGTTCTTGACGCGAAAAACGACACGAATACGACGGAAGGGCTCGATATAGCTGAACTTCAAGTGTTGCTTATAACGGAGGAATCAGCCAAATCTGACTTATATAAGTATATCGATGCGTTATACAGAGCTCCACGCAATCGACTTAGCGCTCATTTGGCAATTGTCGAAGGGGAACTGGCTCCCTATTTTGAACAGCACGAGAGTCTAGGGAATGATATTTCAACGTATTACTCAGAACTAATCGATACGGCGGTCCGATATACATTAGTCCCGAAAGTTGATATTCAACAAGTATGTAGACTACTTTTTGAAAAAGATATATCTCTAGCACTTCCCTATATTAAAATTGGGAAAGAAAGCGGTATACCCGAAATTGCCGGTACTGCGTTGTTTAATAAAAGGGAATTTACTGGGGAAACTTTAGATAAAGAGGAATCGGTCCTTTTCAATTTACTAAGTAAGAAACAAGGCAGGTATACACGGCTTTCTTATATGTGGAAAAGTGGTAAGGCAGAGAGTCCACTTACAGTTGAGGTGATTAGAATTAATAAGGACTGGGAAATTTCAGATAACAAGATCGATGCGACCTATGAATTAAAAATTTCCGTTGAGGAATTTCCGCATGACAGTCTAGATGAAAAGAAAACAATAAAGGAAGTTGAGGATTTCTTATCAAAGGAATTAACAAAGGATTTTACTAAAGTGATTAAAAAACTACAAGCAGCTAAAAGTGATGCTATAGGGTTCGGACGACCAGTTCGTGCATTCCATCCCGCGCTTTGGGAAAAGGGGGATTGGAATGACACATTTTCCGAACTGCCCATTAGTGTCAAGGTGAAAACTGAGATTTTAAGAACCGGTATATTAAATTAGTGAAAACCCGCAATGCATACTGCATTGCGGGTTTTAGTGTTTATATAAATTTCTTTTTTTGAATATAGATTAACCGTACAGTCAGTGTAATCGCGCCAACTGTCAATCCGGCAATAAGGCCAACCCAGTAGCCATATGGTCCGAGTTCAGTAAACGTTGCCATCATATAACCAATGGGTAAACCAAGGACCCAATAGGAGACAATCGCCATGACGAATGTCATATTGACGTCCTTATAGCCTCGTAAGGCGCCTTGGACCGGAGCCTGAATTGCATCAGATAATTGGAACAGTGCAGCGTAGATGAAGAACTGAGTTGCCAATCCGATAATCTGTCCGTCTGTTGTATAAAGCGAAGCAATTGGCGCCCTGAAAACGAGAAGAATAGCAATTGACACAAAGCTAAACGCAACGGCAAGCCCGACACCAAGATAACTGTACTGTTTAGCATCGCGCATCTGTCCTGCACCGACGGCCTGACCGACAAGTATTGTCGCCCCCATCGAAATGCTTAGCGGCAACATATACAACAACGAAGTGAAGTTAAGCGCAATCTGGTGTGCGGAAATTACAGCCGTTGAATAGTTACTCATCATCAGTGTGACGGCGGAAAAGATACTTGTCTCTACAAAAATTGAAATCCCGATTGGCACACCAATGAATAAAATCACTTTCCATTTTTTAAATGAAATCTTTTCCCATCCTTTGAAAAGTGCGTATTCCTTAAAGGGCTTATGCTTCCACGCGACAGAACAAGCAATGAAGAATACGAGCCAATACGTTATACCGGATGCATATCCGGCCCCAGCTCCGCCAAGTTCAGGAAAGCCCCAATTCCCGTAAATAAGCAAATAGTTTATGAAGATGTTAATAGGGGCAGATAATAAAATGATGAACATCGAAACGCGTGTCGCTCCAAGCGCATCAAAAAATGAGCGTAGCACTGTGTAGGCAAAGAGGGGAAATAGGCCGAAACTCATTCCTGTCAAATAGTCCGCTGCTACAATGCGTACTTCAGCCTCGAGCGGCATTGCTTCTAGTATAGGTGCAACTGCGAATAGAATAATGGCAAAGACGATTGCAGCCAGTGCGACCGATACGTAAAGGCCTTGTTGAACGGAAGGTCGGACTTCCGCGTGGAGGCGTGCTCCGATGTATTGAGCGATGATCGGTGTAAGCCCCATTAAAATTCCAGCAAGCCCAGTATAAACTGGTACCCAGAAAGAAGATCCAATAGTAACTCCGGCAAGATGGTATGTATCATATCGCCCTGTCATAAGAATATCGAAGAACGTCATCATATACAGAGCGACTTGTGTAACGAGGATTGGCAAGACGATTGTTGCCAATCTGAACGGCTTTTTCTTCAGTGGAACTGCAGTTTCCAAATAAATCACCCTTTATTCTTCAATTAAACATCATTATATCATGACTCCTTTGCTATAATGGCAATGAGGTAAAGTTAAGTTACAATATATTTCTTAATATAGAAGAGGTGAATGGCCCATGAAACGGCCGGTTATATTATTGACAGGGGGCGGCACGGCGGGACACGTGTCCGTGAATGAAGCGCTTATCCCTGTGTTTAGCGAAAAAGGGTATGAAATTCATTACATTGGGTCGCATCGAGGGATTGAAAAAGAACTGATTGGCGATGGTTATCCTGAAGTTGTCTATCATCCCATTCAAAGTGGTAAACTGCGGCGCTATTTCTCTATGAAAAACTTTACAGATCCGTTCCGTGTTGGTGCGGGGGTTCTACAAGCGTTAGCGGTTATTAGGAAAGTTAAACCAGAAATAATTTTCTCCAAAGGCGGTTTTGTATCAGTGCCTGTCGTCTTGGCGGCGAAAATGGCGAAAGTACCTGTTGTCATTCACGAATCTGACGTAACGCCAGGACTTGCGAACAAAATGGCTTTACCTTTTTCAAATCATATTTTTACAGTGTTCGAACAAACACTAAATTATGTACCCGCTGGCAAAGCGACTTGCTCCGGTGCAATCATCAGACCCGAGTTGTTCAATGGCACCCGGGAAGAAGGCTTGCGCATTGCCGGCCTGTCAGGTGAGAAACCAGTCCAAATTATAATGGGCGGAAGTCAGGGTTCTTCAATACTCAACGATGCTGTTCGAAAAGATTTACCTGCCATTTTGCATGATTTCGATATTATTCATCTTTGCGGGAAAGGAAATCTAGATGAAACGCTTGAAGGTACACCCGGCTATACACAATTTGAATACGTAACAGAGGGGTTACCACATTTACTAGCGGCGTCTGATTTTGCGGTTTCTAGAGCAGGGTCAAATGCAATCTTTGAATTACTGGCATTACGTAAACCGATGCTGCTTATTCCACTTTCTGCTGCAAAAAGCAGAGGGGATCAGATTTTGAATGCCAATCATTTTAAATCGCTCGGACTCGCACATGTATTGAAAGAGGAAGATGTGGAGCTACGCCCACTATCCGAAGAATTCGCATCTTTTGTAGATGAGAAAGACAGTTTGATCGGGAATATGAAGAAAGTAGCAACACCCAAAATACCGGAAGAAATGGTTGAAATGATCCTGTCACACCGAAAATAGCTGGAAGAGACTATTCTCAGTTTTTCGGTGGGTTAATGAATGGTTGCAAGTAATGAGAATCCAGTGTATTCTTGTTGACGGTAATAAAGTTAAAGAGTTAACGCTAAACCCTTTAAGTTAAAGTGTTTGCGTGTTAAAATTAACGAGGATAAAAAAATATAAACACAATATGCCTTTTGGCAAATGTGGAGGTCATTTTACATGTCGAACAATGCTGACGCTCATCGTTCCCCCTATGCTGCTTTTTCGGGTCCGAACCTTGGGTATATAATGGAAATGTACGAACTGTTCAAAACGTCACCTGAATCTATAGATGCTGAACTTGCCGAGATGTTCAGCCGTTTTGGTGCGCCTACAATGAGCAACACAGAGCAAGACAAAGCGGTCGGGGCAGTAGCTCCTGGCGATTTCGGTAAAGTATTCTCCGCCTATCAGTTGCAAACAGCCATCCGTACATACGGACATCTTGCAGCAGATATCTATCCGCTTAGCGATCGTCCAAAAGATTCAACACGTCTTGAACTTTCCACTTATGGACTTACAGAAAGTGATTTACAAGCAATGCCAGCATCTCTTTTCTTTAAAAATGTTCCTGCAAGTGTAGAAGATGGGCTTGAAGCAGTGAATTATTTGAAGTCATTATATACAGGTAAAATCGCCTATGAGTTCGATCATGTTATTGACGAAGAAGAAAGAAACTGGATTCAATCTAAAATCGAAAACGGGAATGTTTCCGCTACACTATCTGTAGATGAGAAAAAAGCACTTCTCGAACGATTGACGAAAATTGAAGGGTTTGAAAAATTCATCCACCGGACTTTCGTCGGAGCGAAACGGTTCTCTATTGAAGGTCTTGATACATTAGTTGTCTTCCTTGACGAACTTGTTCGTCTTTCTGAAGAACAAAAAATGAAAAAAGTATTGATTGGGATGGCCCACCGTGGTCGCCTAAACGTACTTACACATATTTTAAATAAACCTTACGAAACAATGTTTGCACAATTTGCGGGTGTTCCTGAAGAACCATTCCTTCCAACAGATGGTTCACTTGAAACTACACGCGGTTGGTTCGGCGATGTGAAATACCATATGGGTGCCTTATACAAGGGGCAATCGGGCATGCAGCGTTTCCTTGCGTATAACCCATCCCATTTGGAAGTCGTCAATCCTGTTGTTACAGGACAAACAAGGGCTGCACAGGAAAATACGGATAACCCGGGTATTCCTGTACTAGAAACAGATGCTGCTTACGCAGTACTTATCCACGGGGATGCAGCATTCCCAGGACAAGGAATTGTGCCAGAATCATTCAACTATAGCCGTGTTCGTGGATTCAAAACAGGCGGTTCTATTCATGTCATCGCGAATAACATGATTGGATTCACAACTGAATATTACGATTCTAGATCAACACATTATTCTTCAGACCCTGCAAAAGGCTATGAAGTTCCAGTATTACACGTCAATGCGGATAGCCCTGAATCAGTTATCGCAGCTGCATCATTCGCATTCGAATACCGTCAAAAGTTCAGCAAGGATATTCTGATTGATCTTCTTGGCTATCGTCGTTATGGACACAATGAAATGGATGAACCTCTTGTGACGAATCCGGTTATGTACCATTCAATCCATGAACATCCAACAGTTCGTGCACTGTACGGATCTGAACTTGCATCTGAGAACATCTTGACAGAAGAAGATGTAACGAAACTGGACGCTTCAGTTTTTGCAACGATGCAAGCAGCATACGACAAAGTAAAAGAACATACTTCAGAAAAAACATTGATTTCAAACGCTACGCCTGAAGAAGTACTTGCAGGGTATCCAAGAGACCTTGAAACTGGCACGGACGAAGCTAATCTTCGCCGCATCAATGAAGAGTTACTCATATATCCTGAAAACTTCAATGTATTTGGGAAGCTTGGAAAAATCCTGAAACGTCGTGAAGATCCGTTCAACGGAAAAGGGAAAATCGATTGGGCACATGCCGAAACACTAGCATTCGGTGCAATCCTTCAAGACGGTAATCCAATCCGTATGACAGGTCAGGACGTCCAACGTGGTACATTTGCGCACCGCCACGTAGTCCTTCACGATGAAAAAACAGGTGACGAACTTGTACCACTTCACCATATTAGCGGTTCAAAAGCATCATTCGTCGCATATAACAGCCCATTGACAGAAGCTGCAATTGTCGGTTATGAATTTGGCTATAACTTAGAAGACCAAAAAGTATTATCAATTTGGGAAGCGCAATATGGAGACTTTTCGAATATGGCACAAGTAATGTTCGATCAGTTCGTCTCTTCAAGTTATTCTAAATGGGGTCAGCAATCCGGACTCGTCTTGCTATTACCGCATGCGTATGAAGGGCAAGGACCTGAACACTCAAGCGCAAGACTTGAACGTTATCTGCAACTTTGTGCGGAAAATAACTGGACGGTCGCTAACCTTTCTAGCGCGGCGAACTATTTCCATATACTTCGCAGACAAGCAAAAATGCTTGGTGATAAATCGATGCGTCCACTTGTTATTGTGTCACCCAAATCGCTTCTTCGTCACCCGCTTGTCGGTGCTGATGTCAACGATTTGACAGAAGGCCACTTCCAAACGGTGCTTGAACAACCTGGAACAGGCAAGAATACTGATAAAGTTGAGAAAATCCTATTTGCAAGTGGTAAAGTGGCGATTGATCTTGCTGAACGTGTGAAAGATGGCAAAGGCTTCGATCATCTGCATATCGTCCGTGTGGAACAGCTCTACCCGTTCCCAGCTGATAAAATTAGTGATATCATTTCTCGTTATCCAAACGCCGAAGAACTTGTTTGGGTACAAGAAGAACCGAAAAATATGGGGTCATGGCATTTTGCAAATTCTTATATCCGCGAAGTTGCGGATGGTAAGAAAGTATCCTATGTTGGACGAATTCATCGTTCAAGCCCATCAGAAGGTGACGGCGAATCTCACAAGATCGAACAAAACCGCATCCTAGATGAGGCATTGAAGAAGTAAGCCTTATTTAGTTTAATTTAATCAACATATGAAATATTGATTGTTAACACCGTACTAACGGTAGACTCGAGGAGGAATTTATTGTGGCAGAGATCATAGTACCAGAACTTGCAGAATCGATTACAGAAGGAACGGTTGCACAGTGGTTGAAACAACCAGGTGAAAGCGTTGAGAAAGGTGAATTCATCGTTGAACTTGAAACAGACAAAGTAAACGTTGAAATCATTTCAGAAGAAGCAGGAATTGTTCAAGAACATCTGGCAGCAGAAGGCGATACAGTCCAAGTCGGCCAAGTTATCGCAATCGTTGGTTCTGGTTCAGGCGCGCCTGCTGCAGCTCCATCTGCACCAGCAGTGGAAGCAGTTCAAAAAGTGGAAGCAGCACCAGTTGCTCCAGCAGTTACTGAAGATGCAAGCGGATCAGACCGTACAATCGCAAGCCCAGCAGCACGTAAACTAGCTCGTGAAAAAGGCATCGACCTTGCAGCGGTATCACCAGTTGACCCAATGGGACGCGTTCGTGTTCAAGATGTTGAAGCACACGGTACTGCACCTAAAGCACAACCAGCAGCTGCCGCACCAAAAGCAGCAGCAGTAGTAGAGGACGGACGTGTAACTCGCGAGAAAATGACACGTCGTCGCCAAACAATTGCAAAACGACTTCTTGAAGTTAAACAATCAACAGCAATGCTTACAACATTCAATGAAATCGACATGACAAACGTTATGGCACTACGTTCACGTAAGAAAGACCAATTCTTCGAGCAAAACGATGTTCGTCTAGGATTTATGTCATTCTTCACGAAAGCAGTTGTTGCTGCACTTAAGAAATATCCTTATGTTAACGCAGAAATCGATGGCGATGAAATCATTCTTAAAAACTTCTACGATATTGGGGTCGCTATATCAACAGATGGCGGACTAGTTGTACCAAACGTAGTTGATGCTGATCGTAAAAACTTCGCAGAAATCGAAGGAACTATCGTAGAACTTGCGAAAAAAGCACGCGACAACAAATTGACAATCGCAGATATGACAGGCGGTTCATTCACAATTACAAACGGTGGTGTTTTCGGATCACTTATGTCAACACCAATTATGAATGGTGCTCAAGTAGGAATCCTTGGCATGCATACAATCCAAAAGCGTCCAGTAGCTATTGGTGACAATGTTGAAATCCGTCCAATGATGTATGTTGCTCTTTCTTATGACCACCGTGTTATCGATGGTAAAGATTCAGTTGGCTTCTTGAAAATGGTAAAAGAATTGATTGAAAATCCGGAAGATCTACTTCTAGGTTCTTAATAAGAAAAGCGCTCGAAATCTAGACAAAAAATAGTTAGGTAATCGGCCCGTTATTGTTAGCGGGTCGATTTTTCCTTATACACTCCATAGAAAAGGCGTGATTAACAATGACATTCAAAGATTGGATGACTGCACCTGCAATCCGTACTGTCGTCTGTAAGCATGCAGACGCTGAAAAGTATGTAGTGAACAATGTTCTGACACCAGGTAAAGAGTATGAAGTGAAAAACGAAACAGATGAATTCATTTTCATTCTCGATAATTCCGGTAAAGTCGGAGGCTATTATAAAACGTATTTTGAATAAACAAAGGCACAGTGCGCCGTTATAAAGGTACGCAGCCATTGCCACGTCCTGTGGCAATAGGCTGCGTGACCTTACATCCTGTAGGGGGCCCGCGACAGACATGACGGGGACCGGCCGACGCGGCGTTTTTTGCCCGGGAAGGATGCAGTTCAATCCTTCCCAGCTGGGCTGAATTATGATCCGGCATTTTGCGCCCGGAGTCTAGACGTGAAATCTCCATGTTAGAATTTATTCACAATACAAGATTTTACTGTTTTCTAGACGTGAACTTAAAGCCCGCTACCCACTTGTTGGTGTGCGGGCTTTTTTATAAGGAGGTAAGGTTATGAACTCGCTAGTAGAAAAAGAACAGCAGCTTCGTTCAACGAAAACGCATGATACCGCAGCAGTACGATTAATACAAGAAGGTGGTTACGTTTCCCCAAGTCCCTATTTATTGGATGACGTCCTTATCAGTATTGTATTGAAAAAACCAGTGTTATTGAAAGGGCCTTCTGGTTCTGGAAAAACGAAGTTAGCCCAAACAATTTCACATTATTTCAATCAGCCAATGCAAAGCATAAACTGTTCGGTTGATTTGGATGCTGAAGCATTGCTTGGTTTCAAAACGATAATTAGCAAAGACGGAGAGACTATTATTGAATTTGTAGAAGGTCCCGTAGTACAAGCTATGAAAAAAGGACATATTTTATATATTGATGAAATCAACATGGCCAGACCTGAAACGTTACCCATCCTTCATAGTGTTTTGGACCATCGTCGTATGCTGACAAATCCGTTTACAGGTGAAGTCATTTATGCGCATGAAGACTTTACGGTCATTTCAGCCATAAACGAAGGATACGTTGGAACATCTCCAATGAATGAAGCATTGAAAAACCGTTTTGTATCGTTCACAGTCCCGTACCTGACTGGAGAACAATTAGAATTAGTTATGAAGGATACGTATCCATTTGCCTCAAAACAGCTTGTTGAGACATTCCTTCATATCAGTATCGATTTGAAGAAACAGGTAATGAACGGATTATTATCCGATGAGGCAGCATCCGTGAGAAGTCTGCTAGACGCTATGGCACTTGCAGAACATATCCCTGTGAAACGTGCAGTCCAGTATGCCATCGCTGAAAAGCTAGATGATACAATTGAACGTAGACTTGTCATGGAATTAGTCGATACTTGGGTGAAATGAGGCGATTGCTATGGTGAAGATGAATCGATTCATTCAATTTAATGATGAAACGGTCGATGCCAAGACGCTTTTATTGTATGAACGATTAGGGCGCGCATTAGCAGATGCACCATTCATTGAATTAACGGAACGAAAGCTTCTTGAATTCCGACCTCAAGAAGGTATTATCTCGATGAGTGTTTTTTGGCGTCACCGAACAGACGAAGTGATCCACGCTGGCCGTCTGTCTGATATCTATTTGTTAACATCAGGTTATTGGAAGCATTTTAGTGTTAAGTCATGGATTAAATTTAGCCGGTCAATTAGCTTATATCCACTCCGGAAATTCACATCTGAATTATTATTGATGCTGGAAGAGTTTCGTTTAATTGATGTAATTACGAAGGAAAGACCTGGAACCGCAAGTGCATTCGAAGTTAGAAGGGAAGCCTACGTTTACCTCCACCGCAATGCACAGTCTTCGAATATGCAGAAAAATCAACTTGCGGATGCGATGATGAATCAGTTATTCATATCTCTCCATGAAGGCTTATTTGCAGAAACGTCCATCGACTGGGATGCTCATTCCATCGACTATGATCTCATTCAATCCGTTCTGCAACACGCATACGATTCAAAAAGTACAGAGGACAATACATTTATTGCGGATAGAATTACAGGGATTGTAGAAAGGTCAATTGACAAGGATCTTGTCAAACAGTATTATTCAGCGGGGGATTCCATTACAGAAGAAAATACTGTATTTCATTATCATAAAGGGATGTCTGACGCCGAAGAAGGCGAGGAAGGTCCAAAAGAGACAATCGAAGAAGTTTTTAGATCCTGGCATCGTGAAAGCGAGAGTGAATCAGGCGTCCACCTTGAATTTGAACTTGAACACGGACGCTCTGGGAAGAGTGATGCCAACGATGCAACGCCAGGCCATGAAGATGCTGAGGTCGAAGAGACGGGCTCAGGTGATTCAGAGGGGAATGACAGCGATCGTTGGACGGATGACACCAGTGATAAGACAGACAAACGCGATCGAAAGATGAAAGCGGGTAAGATGTTTGGAAAAGAGCATGTGAACGTCGTGTATGAGGAACAACGGATAGAAGTCATAGACGAGGTTGAAAATCGTCAACTATTGACCGTTTGGCGAGAAGAGCAAAAGCCGTATGTTCGTTCCTTCGTCGAGGAGATGAAGAAACGAATCGATTTGAAACAGGATTCAAAACGTGAGCGCCTTATGAAGGGACGACTGTCTACGAAATTAACGACGATGGTTGTGGATGAACGACCGAAACCATTTTATAGGAAGAGTGCACCATCTGTTAATCTAGATGCGGTATTCGGTCTACTAGTTGATGGTTCAGCTTCGATGCTCGACAAATTAGACGAAACAAAACAGGCTGTACTATTGTTTCATGATGTACTCCGTCAACTTGGTGTATTTCATGAAATTTCGTCCTATTATGAGGATGCAAATAACGCTACAAAAGAAGTGCAACCGAATGTATTTGAGCTTATGCATACGTTTACAGATCGCAATAAGGATAACGGTTTATCGATATTGTCGTTTGATGCTAATGAAGACAACCGTGACGGATTCGCGATTAGATGGATGGCCGATCAGCTTGCGATGAGGCAGGAGAAGCACAAGTTTTTGCTAGTCTTCTCAGACGGGGAGCCATCGGCATTTGGTTATGATCGGAACGGTATCCTAGATACAGCAGAAGCGGTAATGGAAACTGAAAAAAAAGGTATTTCCATCATTCATCTATTCCTTTCAACTGAAGAACCGACTGTTGACCAAAAAGCACTTTTTTCAATGATGTTTGGCAATAAAACCGCATCATCCAACTCGGTCGATAGTTTCACAGATCAGACATTGCGGATACTTAGAAAATTACTCGCGATTGTAATAAGAAATACGTGAACCGCGAGTAAACTCCTAGATAATATACAAGGTGAAAACACAAAACCGCCCTTAGAGAGGACGGTTTTGTGTTTTTTCATGAACAGCAAGAAGGCGCTGTTTCAGCTCATCTTCCATTCGTCCGATTTCTATTTCAGCAGCTTTACGTTTTGCACGACCATCTGCTTGGATAATAAGTGTCTCTTCAATAGTTTGAATCAAGTTTTCTTGCGTCTTTTTCAGCGTATCAATTTCGATGATGCCGCGTTCATTCTCTTTAGCTGTTTCAATTGAATTGATTTTCAGCATTTCCGAGTTTTTCAACAGCAAGTCATTTGTCGTTTTCGTAACAAGTTTTTGAGACTCTACAGCTTTCATTTGTCGGTTTAACGTTAAGGCAATTGCTATCTGATTTTTCCATAGGGGAATGGATGTCATAATGGATGACTGGATTTTTTCTGCAAGTGTTTGGTTTGTCTGTTGAATCATCCTGATTTGAGGTGCACTCTGAATGGTGATTTGTCGTGATAACTGCAAATCGTAAAGGCGTTTTTCCAACCTGTCAAGGAATTGTGCCATGTCATTCACTTCCTGGAATGCCATTTGATCATTCGATAGCTCAGCTTTTTTGCGCATTTCAGGGATGATTTCATTGGCGAGTTCATCCTGTTTTAATTCAGCCGCGGCTATGTAGATATTTAACGCTTGGAAATAGGTTTTATTTTGATCATACAAATTATCAAGCATTCTAACATCCTCTAAAAGGCCACGTTTCGAATGCTCAAGTTGAACACCAATCCTGTCGATTTGAGTACTAAGTTTCTGATATTTCGTCATCATTTCTTGAACAGATCGCGTTGCTTTATTAAACAATCTGCTTAGACCTGACTTCTTCTTGTCTGATAAATCGTCAGGGTCTATTTCAGAAAGTTTACCCATCAAATCTTTCAATACATCTCCAACAGGTCCAATATCTTTGCCTTGAACATGATCGAGCATTTGAGTGGAGAACCTTGAAAGCTCGCTTTGAGCATTTGCGCCGTACGTAATAATTGCTTCATAGTTACCGACAGGAATTTGTTGTGCAAGGACTTTTGCCTTCTCCCTCTCTTCAGGAGATAGACGGTCAATCAGTTTAACGCTTGTTTCAGCCTCTTTCTTTTCTGTTTGCATTTCCTTAGGAAGAAGGGGTTCTTGAAAATCAAAAGGACTATCAAGTAAATCATCAATTGTTTTTATAGGATTATTTTCGGTCATTATGTGGATCTCCTTTCATTTCAAGAAGCGGCTTTTTATTATTCATGGATACATCAACAAAGTCAATTTCCATTTGGAGCTGGTCGATATCAGACGCTAAAACGCTTCGTAGGTCTTGCTCCAATTGCTTGTTAACATCCCCAAGCGTTTCACGCGTATTTTGTAATGCGATGCGAAGTTCTTTATCTTTCAATGGTTGGTTGACAAGCAACGCATATTTCGAAGTCAATTCGACTGCGGAATCAAGATGGGCATAGAAAAATTTCTCTACGTCGTAAAACTTTTTAGGGTTTGATCGGACGAGGCCAAGAATCCTTCTAGATAGGCTATTCATTTCATGAAGTTGCCTAAATGCCTGGATTGACCTAACTTGTCCATAAAGACCATTCAGTCGTTTGATTTTCATTTTCGCACCAGTAATCTGACCTTTTATATGACTGTATTCAGAACGGGACATCCCGAGTTTTTTTAAGTTGGATGAAAGTTGAATCTGCTTCAGGGTAAACGTTCCGCCAAAGTAGATCGCTACCAAAAGGCCAGTAGCCGCAAAAATATTCATACCTGCACCCATAACAAAGAAGAGCCAGGATCCAAAACTGATTGGTGCTGTTATAAAATGTCTTATAAAAAATTGTTTAACTTCTTTCATGATATATTCATACCTCCTTTGACCCTATACTGTATACGTTTCAAAACGAATAAAGTTTCATGTCAGTAGTTCAATTATACCCGATAAATGCAATCTACACCTACCATTTGAATTCAAAAGGGAAGCAATTAATTGGACATCAGGAGGGAGTTTGTTAAAATGAAGGACATTCAACTAAGAGTTACATAGGAGGTTTAGGAAATGTATGAAGTGATTTATATGAAAGCAGATTATGAGCCATGGTGGATGTTTGAGGAGTGGGAAGAAACAATCCGTTCACGCCATTCATTCGATGATAGAGTACTTGCTGAGGTACACTTTAAAAAATTGACTAGTGAATTACGAGAAAAGCATAAACGTGAGGCTATGAAAAAAGACTGTTTTTTTGCCTTTTGGTCTGAAGACGAAATAAATTTCTGTGAAGGCTGTGATGAAGATCTCCAACTGTATCATGGTGTTATCTTAATGAAGGACGGGATGCCCAATGCTTTCTGCTAAAAAAACATTGGAAATAAATACGGATTCGCATCTTCCAAAAGGTAATCGTTAGTTTCGGTACCTTTTGGAAGATGTGAATTTATTCTGCGATGTAAAGAAGCGTCCTAACGAGGGACGCTTCTTTACATCGCTATTTGTCGACTGTCTTCAACGTGGAGGTAACAACGAATTCACCGTCATCCGTCTGCATGATAGATTCCCGTTTGACTTCACCAAACCCTTCAACGAAATACTTACGGTTGACGAAGTCATCCGTCTTCATTTCGATGACGAAAGCATGATCAAACTTCTTATACGGTGTATCGACAGTTGTATCTATTTCAACAATCGTCCACGTATCAAATGTTGTTCCTTTTTTTATGGGTTTTTTAAGATAAACACCAGTTGGATCCATTGCATCCAGTTCTGCCAGGGTGGGGAAGTCTTTGACTAATTCGACAGTCTGTTCGTCTAAGATGCTTATTTTGTCAGGTTCGATTTTATAAATATGGCGAACCAGGGAGCCGCCATTATTCTCATGGACGACAACATAATTTTCAAATGGTCGTGCGACTTCAACATCAAGTTCTGCAAATTCATTTCCTTCACCTAGATAATGCGCCTTTGAACCATCCGGTAGAAAAAGATCAGTTAAAGAAATTTCACCATCGCTCTCACTTTCGCTTTCTTTGACGATACCTTCACCAATTGTGCCATTGGTTGACCCCGAATTATCAAGGGCAGTCGGTTGTTTTTTCGAACACCCTGAAAAGACAAGGACCGCTACTAACAGAAAAATGAAAAGATTTATTTTCCTCATGAAAACACTCCTTTCTATTGGTTATACCCATTTCGACGGATATCATACGCAAGTGTAGGAATTGCAATCGGAAATCCAACATCATTTAGCAATAAAAAGAGCCGTTTCCCAATCAAGGGAAACGGCTTAAAATTATTTCTTTTTATTTTGTTTTTCTTGTTGTTCTTTCCACTCTAGGTACTCATCATAGTTCATCAATTTATCGAAGATTGTACCATCATCATGGATTTCAATGATTCTGTTCGCAACCGTCTGGATGAATTGTTGGTCATGTGATGTGAAGATCATTGCACCTTTGAATGCAATCAGTCCGTTGTTAAGCGCTTGAATTGATTCAAGATCCAAGTGGTTCATCGGTTCATCCAGAAGAAGAACGTTCGAACTTGTCAGCATCATTTTTGAAAGCATACAGCGAACTTTTTCCCCACCGGATAAAACGGATGGTTTCTTGTTCACTTCATCACCTGAAAACAGCATACGGCCAAGGAATCCGCGTAGGAATGTCTCGGTTTGGTCGTCAGGTGAATATTGACGTAACCATTCAACAAGTGAACTTTCCGAACCTTGGAAGTATTTACTGTTATCGATAGGAAGGTATGCATGTGTTGTCGTAACTCCCCATTTGATAGCTCCTGAATCAGGCTCAGACTCTCCGGCAAGCAGTTGAAGGAGCGCTGTTTTTGCAAGAGGATCTCCAAGAAGAATGACTTTGTCTTCTTTGTCAATTGTAAATGAAGCATCTTTAAGCATTACTCTGCCATCCTGTGTTTTGTTAACTTCTTGGATACTTAGAACATCATTTCCAATTTCACGGCCCATTTGGAAGTTGACGAAAGGATAACGTCTTGAAGATGGTTTAATATCATCCAATTCGATTTTTTCCAACGTTTTCTTACGTGAAGTAGCTTGTTTAGATTTCGAAGCATTGGCACTAAAGCGGGCAACGAATGCTTGAAGCTCTTTAATTTTTTCTTCTTTTTTCTTGTTTTGGTCTTGTGACATTCTTAGTGCAAGTTGGCTTGACTCGTACCAGAAATCATAGTTACCCGGATAAATCTGGATTTTAGAAAAGTCGACATCCGCAATTTGCGTACAAACTTTGTTTAAGAAGTGACGGTCATGGGAAACAACAATAAGCGTGTTTTCGAAGTTCATAAGGAATTCTTCGAGCCATTGGATTGCTTTCAGATCAAGTGAGTTTGTAGGCTCATCCAGAAGAAGAACGTCAGGCTTACCAAACAAAGCTTGTGCAAGAAGCACTTTCACTTTATCAGAACCGTTTAGTTCAGACATCTTCAATTGGTGATATTCATCTGCGAGACCAAGTCCTTGTAAAAGGATTGCTGCTTCAGATTCAGCTTCCCAACCGTTCAAGTCGCCAAATTCACCTTCAAGTTCAGCTGCGCGCATGCCGTCCTCATCTGAGAATTCCTCTTTTGCATAGATGGCGTTTTTCTCCATCATAATGTCATATAAACGTTTGTGGCCCATAATGACTGTATCAAGTACGACACTTTCCTCGTATTCGAAATGGTTCTGTTTCAAAATAGCAAGACGTTCGTCTTTGTTCATAATTACATTTCCAGATTGTGGTTCTAGTTCACCTGACAAAATTTTAAGGAATGTCGATTTTCCCGCACCGTTTGCACCAATTAGACCATAACAATGGCCCGGATTAAACTGTATATTCACATCTTCAAATAGCTTGCGGTCGCCGAATTGAAGACTTACATTACTGACTGCTATCATTCAAAATCCTCCTAAATTCACAATGCTCCCATTATAGCACGAAATAATTCATAGTAGCAACAATGCTTATGCCTCAAGGCTTATGAGGGGTTAAAATAAAAACAACCTCCAAATATTCCACCAATTTAAAAAGTGAATGCATCACTGGAGGATTTCGCTAATTTGACTTCGAGGTTTTTTGATGAGTGGGTATATAAACTTAAAATCATCAAAGAAGTATTTCTTAGTCGTTCTGTAATAGTTTGTAGTGGAATGCCTTTACTCAACATAATTTTTTCTTGGGGATGTCTTAAACTGTGTGAGAAATAGATTTCATTCTTGATTCTTAAGGTTGAGTTTAATTGGATTTGAAACAGATCTTTCGCTGATGGGAGTTTTGAGTCTTTCTGAGGTAAGTACATAATCAGTTTCCAAACTTCTTTCCAAAAAAATGCGCAAAGTCTTATTCCGCCAAAATCTGTATATCTTCAATTGATTTAGCAGAAGATCGTCGACAAAGTTTGTTAATTTGCTATTTGGTTTATGAACTCCATGGTAGTACGGGTTCGCTTGATTGTGATGGTCTTTTTTTCGAAATCTATTTTATTCCATTGAAATCCAGCACAACAGGTCTTTATCAGCTTTAGTAGGTTAAAGTGAATATGGAGTTTACACCAAATCAACTGTAGGGCGTTTAGAATCGACGGGAAATGACGTTGTACTACATCTTAGCAGTCTAGTGAAACTTTGAAAGTGAGTGGTCATAGTGGATAACGACTGATAATGGAAACAGGAAATTATTAAATTACAGAATGAAATTAAAAAATTACGCAATGAGTTCGCGACTTACAAAGTGGATCAAATTAGAGAACTTTTCTCTGGAAAAGGACTAACTTATGAAAATATTACAGAAGGCGATATTTGTGTGTTGGTTATCCTTACTCAACAAACACGTTAAGCAAGCTAATAAAGCTGGCACAATGTCTATAAACACCATGAGAGTGAGCCAAAAGATTAACAGTAAATACAACGGTAACGGAATGCTGCTTATTTTTGAATAGTGATTACTTCACTCAATGAGAAGCGATCAGCTTGAATCCAGATGGCTTTATAGGTTTTGCAGGTTGGGCAGATGATGGTGCCATTAACAAATGCATTTGCGGAATGGGTAGAATCAATAGCTAGTTAATTCGTACTCCTAACAAAAAGACCACTGATTAAAAATAATCAGCAGTCTTTATCACAGTCACCTTGTGATATAGCGACAGTATTGGCGAATCACCCGGTCAATAAACATCCAAGATTAACGCTAAGTAACTAAGCACTTTTTAAGCTACTTATTGTAACTTTTCAGAAACAGTCCAATGTTTGGAAGGAATTACGTTTTGATTCAGTTGCTGCATTAACAAATCTGCTGTGTAAAAATCAGCAAAGGTTTTGTCTGACTGGGTACTGGAGTCCTTTAAGAACTCTGTTTCACCATCATTGTTTCGTATGATTACAAACATGAGTCACCTCCAATTTATGGCATGAACAATGACTTGTTCTAAAAGAATTGTCTCATCAAATAATATTTTAGTATACATTATCGGAGAATTGTTACCATTTTGTTACCGAATTGTAATCAATTATCCATTTATTTGCAGGTGAGTAATACCGTAAAGAGAGAAGGAGAATTACTGATACTCACCTCGAACATAAAAACGAAGGAAATTTCCGAATCACAGTATAAATGGAGATATCCGCTTTATATATCGACGGCAATAGAGAAGAACTAAAAGAAACTTTACCAGATGCTTAATATTAAACTCAAAGATGCGGATGTATTGGGGTTAGCGGTTAAATATACTGTGACTGTAAATAAGTAAGAGTGTGATATAATTAAAGTATGAAGGACATCTAATACGCCTAGAAAAAGCGGCCTATCCATTATGGACGGGTCGCCTTTTATTTGACCAAAAGAGGGTTTCCTATTAATAGAATAGAATAATAAAATTAAAGAATTAAGGAACAGGATTTTGTTCTTAATGATAAATCATTTTATAGCAGGAGGGTGGAAATATGTTTCATTCCAAAGATGTTTTGTTTGACCAATTGTTAGCAAATGCTAATGATCCTAGCTGGTATGTGCCATTTTCGGATTCTGTGGAAAACTTGTCCGAGGTACAAGCATTCTGAAAGCCAAATGAAGATAGTAATAGCATTGCTGAAATTGTTTGGCATCTTTTATATTGGAATCAAACATGGCAAACGAGGTACCAAAAGTCTAATGTCAATGCTGTTCCAGCCATAGAAAATAATAATGAAATCTTTGTAATTCCTGAGGGTTACGCATTTATCGAATTGAAAAAACAACTTTTAGAGGTACTGTTGCATTGGCAAGAATTATTAACTGAAGATAAAGGTGAAAGTAAAGTTAATGGTTTTTCTGAACCTGTGAAGTGGTGGGGGATACTCGCAAATATTACAACCCATAACGCATATCATATTGGTCAAATCATTTATATTCGTAAGTTGCAAAAAAGCTGGGGAATAGATGAATAATTAAGTAAGTCCAAAATAGCGGTCCTCCACAGATTAGATTGTGGATGGGCCGCTTTTTTTATTTGTCGAAGTAAAGAGGTATTCATATGAATATAGACGAATAAAGAAACAGAACATTGTGCTTATTCAACTAACGAAACAGGTTAGTTGAACAAGCACCTAAGCAATGTCTTGAATTATAGAAATACACTTAAGGGTTATTTTAAAGGGGAGATATTGTGTTTATAGTTAATGTAGAGGGTGCAATTTACAAAAATAAAAAATGGTTGTTAATAAGACGAAGCGAGAAAGAAGAACACGCTGGAGGTTCATTGTCTCTTGTTGGGGGAAAGGTAGAAAAAGAAGGTACCTCATCAGACATTTTAGAAAAGACACTAATAAGAGAAATTGCTGAAGAAGTGGGTATAGAGGTTTCGAATCTTCGATATGTAAATAGCTCATCATTCGTTACTGATTCAGGAATAAATGTGGTTGACATTGTTTTTCTTTGTGACCACGAATCAGGCGAAGCATTTGCTAAGAGTCCTGATGAAGTTGACGACGTTATTTGGATGACTACCCAGCAAATTCTGAATAACTCTAATTTACCTATTTATTTAAAGGGAAATATTAAACTTGCTGAAAAACTGGTAAACAATAATACAGTAGTTATTTCGTAGTAAGTAAATTTTGAGAGACTCACTTGTTCAACTAACAGATGTTTAGTTGAACAAGCGGAGATCGTCTATTGACGGTCTTTTTTATTTGCCCAAATATCTAAGATGTATCGTATCAAAGGTTAATTGGTAATATTTATAATTTCCGTTATCCAGTTGCAATAAGAACTATTGTTCTATATACTAACGGAAAAGGGGGAACGAGTGTGCGTAACCAATTAGTGAGGTCGATGGAATACAGTGAACACCTAGATATGATGTACTTGGCTGCGGACGGTTCAATTAGCAAAAGAAGAATCAACGTACTGCAGTTTGGTGAGGTATCATTCCGTGCATACTGTTTTCTGCGTAAATTCAAACGTATTTTTACAATTGATAACGTTTTAGCACTTGTTCCCATCGCACATAAAGAAAGAATGGTGATCTAATGCCGTTAATCCCAACCGAAGCATTACCGTATTTCGAGAACATGATTTATTTGCCAATGATAATAAGTATCTTGGAAAGAGACCGAGAAGTGATTGAAATAAGCTCATTCAAATTGAAAGGGCCTTATATCAATATCATTGAAAATACATTAAAGAATGTACGAGCAGAATTGAAAGAAACAAATAATTATGCACGAAGCAAAAATATGAAGTTGATTAAAAAGGGGAAAGATGGTTCGTTCACTGAGTATGCATTTATCCATAACGGCTATGAAGACAAAAGACGCTACATGAACATACGACTGCGTAACAGGACGGAAGAATTGATAAATGTGTACTTCGCTAAGTCAGAAAGCCCAAATCTGAAAGGATGATGAAATTGACAGCAATTCCAAAACCACCAAAATCAAAGGTTGTGGCAAGTCCAAAACTAACAGAGACTGATTTTCTTGAGATAGGCGAGAGAATCGGGGAATCAAAAGAATTCGACGTAGAGGTTGAAATCACAATTTATGCCCAAAAGCGGTTCGAGTCAGTTACAGGGATGGTTACAGAAATCGATGGCCAACAAGGCAAATTGTCGCTACAAGTGGGCTACGAAAACATAAAAATCAACATGAATAATATAGTGAGCGTGAAATGAGATGCTAGAAAACATTCGGGATAGAGGAAACGTTAAATGGACTGCGATGATGCTATCAGAGCACGTCGCAGAGTTGCATAGATGGCAAAATGAAGATAACTACGAAGGTCGTCCTGAGCTTGATGATTATGATTTACAAGCTATCCAGTACGAAATAGAAGTTGCTCAAAAAAGGGAATGACAAGTACACATAAGGTTGTGGGATAAAGGGAAAGTCGTGTTTTACATGGGGACCATTAGAGAAGTAAATGTCGAGTCGATGTGGATTACGGTTGATAGTCCTTTTGGGAGGGACCGTATGCCGGTGGAGGATATTATATGTGTCCAATGCGCAGAGTAATGCATAAAATCCCTAACCTGTCTTGGATGGGGACTTTTACTTGTTGTTAATTGTCTAAATATTATAAAAGTACTTAATTCCCATCTGTCGAATAGTGACAATAGGAGGGGTGTATATGATAAAAGATAATGAAATTGTAATCCCGGAAGAACTGAAAGCGAATATGATAATCCTTAGTACCGTAATGAGTCCGACGAAAGAAGATATCGGCATTTTGATTATGGGCGAAAATATGGAACCTAAACAATATACGAATGGGCTATCAGTAATAAGGCTATATCTATTGAACAAAAGAAACTTCAAATACTATATAGAAATGGAGCTAGAGGCATTTGCTTTTAATGACCTTGAATCCGCATACGAATTTTTAACGAATCTACCGAATATGTCTGCATTAGAATTAATACTCATGATGAATAATCCGGATTTCAATTTTGATGACGGTGTAAATAGTAATCGCGTTTTGCATTAAAACTGAGGAATAGAAGAGAACATAAAACAGCCACCAACTCTATTGAGAAGGTGGCTGTTGTCATGTTATGAGTTGTGTGCCTGTCCGCTTTTAATGTGTCCCCTAAATGTCCCCCAACCACACGAATTCAAAAGATTTCCTACGACTTGCCTTTAATGGCGTGATATAGCCGATTAGTTAACTGGATACTGATACTATCATGTTTGTATGTTTGTAGAACGTATGTACGAAACGACTGATTAGTCTAGCACGAAATAATTCATAGTAGCAACAATGCTTATGCCTCAAGGCTTATGAGGTGGTTAAATAAAAACGACCTCAAAATATTCCACCAATTTAAAAAGTGAATGCATTACTGTAGGATTTCGCTAATTTGACTTCGAGGTTTTATTTATGAGTGGTTATATATACTTAAAATCATCAAAGAAGTATTTCTTAGTCGTTCTGCCATAGTCTGTAGTGGAATACCTTTCCTCAACCCAATTATTGCATTGGGATGTCTAAAACTGTGTGAGAAATAGATTTCATTCCTGATTCTTGGGGTTGCGTTTAATTGGATTTGAAATAGCTTTTTCACTAACGGGAGTTCCGAATCTTTCTGATGTCAGTACGTAATCTGTTTTCATCCATCGTTTCCCATAAGTGAGCATGATCTTTTTACACCATAATCTATACATCTTCAATAGATTTAAAAGGGAATCGTCGACAAAAATTGTTCGATTGCTATTTTTCGTTTTGCTTTACGTACTCCGTGGTAATCACGGCCTAAGGCGCTTCAAACGAAGCCGAAGCAGGTTCTTATCAAGTCGGGTGATTGCGACCGACGACGAAACCGGATGTCGACAATTATGTGAAGGCAATCAAGGACGGCCTTACAAAAGTCATTTGGCAGGATGACAGTCAAGTGGTGAATCTGACGGTTCAGAATTATTACAGTTTGTCACCAAAAGTTGTTGTTTGTATCAAATACTGACTTGAAATGAGGGAGGGCAATGAACGGTGTTTGGCGATTGTTGTTTCGGTGTGAGGACGGTTATAAGGTTTGGACATATGAGCCTCTGCTGCAGCGGGAATTGTACGACAAGAGGCAAGAAGGTTGGAAGTTGTGGAAGGGAAATGGGGGGGATGACAGTTATTCCATTTTGGGAAGGAGTCGTACTCGTAGTTATGGGTGTGGGCGGTTGAGTAAGTGAAAGTAGACACACTATGTGAAGCAAAAGAAATAAAAAAAGAACGGTTTATTAGTTACCGTTCTTTAATAAAGCTTAGACTTTGAATGTTTGGATTATACAAGGTTCATCATCAATTAATTGATTTTTTTCTTCATAATCAATTTTAAAATCTTTATATACTTTTCTCCAAAAGGATACAGCGGGAAGGTTATTAACAAGTTCAATAACAAAGTATTTTCCTTTTTTATTTTCAAATAACTCTTCTACTGCCTGTATTCCAAAACCCTTACCTTTGTACTTATTTAGAATAAAGATGTCATTAATGCCGAAATCATTTTCTTTTTTTAAAAATGGCCTTTCCAAAAGAAGAATAAATCCTATAATGTTGCCATCAAATTTGATGAAGTAAGGAGAAATGCCATCATTTGTCCAAAATGAGTTTAGATCCTCGTAATTAAAAAATCCATTTTCATCAATAGTAATGTTAGCTGTGAACTTGGACAGATCATGAAGATAAAAGGAATATAAGTTGCGTAAAATTATTTTTTCATTTTCAAAAATTTCCTGAAGAGAAACAGACATATAAAAACCTCCTTAGCATTTCTTTCAACTATATCTTAAATGTAATTAATTTAGAAATATTCTACTATAAAGCACAATACAACCAAAAGGAGCTGAGAAAATGACTTCAGAACAAGCTAGAGAACTTTTCTCCGAAAAAGGACTAACTTATGAAAATATTACAGAAAGCGATATTGGTGTTTTGTTCACCTTCCTTAACAAGCACGTTAAGGAAGCCAATAAGGCAGGCATAATGTCCACAAACACTATGAGAATGAGTCGAAAAATAAAAAGCAAGTACAATACAACCGGAAATGTAAAGGAATGTTATTTATTCTTGAATAGTCATTACTTCACTCAACGAGAAGCAATCAGCTTTAATTCAGACGGCTTTATAGGATTTGCAGGTTGGGCGGACAGTGGTAACAAACCACCTTTAATGAGTGCGTTTGTGAAATGGGTAGATACGATAGCAAGTTAGTACACAGCGTGTCACAGAATGCGCAAATAAAAAAGTCGATTAAATTTAATCAGCTTTCTGTTTCTTGATTTTTATTATTTGATATAAATCATGTAAAATCGTTGCCGACAATACTAGGATTACAAATACTCTAGAAAATGTGGTATTTAAGTCGTTGGATAATAATACTGCCATTAATACAAGCAAGAAGATAATATTTAGAACTTTGTTAGTTATTTCTGATTTAAACATGGTAGAACACCAACTTTCAATAATTAAGCATATCCAGAATACGCATTTAAAATCAATAAGTTTCAAATATTTTAATAATAAATGAGTCATAATTCGACAATGACAAGCAACAATAGTGCATTTCAGTAATTATTTTTTTAACTCTAATATGCTATCAAGATAATTGAATATACAATCAGCGTAAAAGAAAGACAGGTAATAAAAGTGTTTATTGAAGTATTATCATCCCCTTTTTTAATCTTTTTAGCTATTGCAACGCAGTTGGAAATGAAAACGAAACATAAAATTGGTGAGAAAAAGACTCCTACGTTTTCGAAAATAATTAGCACGCGGATCATCCTTTCTTAAGATATTTCATTGTCTCATGAAAGTATTTTGATTAATAGTGAATTAAAGGAAGTGAACCCAAGTGACCGCATATCAAGAAATAATCAAGCTTTTACCCCAGTTACTGTTCGAGGTACTGAAAGATATTGAACGACGTACTGGTGACTGGATGTGGAGCGGTGGCAATGAGGATGATCCTTATATTCATCAGTAGTTGCGATATGCGAAGAGATTTGTGAAGGAGTGACGACATGGTGCAGCAACTTACTATTTTTGATGCGGTGCCAACAATAGCGTTTGAGCTTGGGGACATGGTTGAAGTCGTCGTCAATGTGGAGGAGAAAGATGTTGAGGATTATTCCTTTCTCAAATTGTATGGGGGAAGAAGGGAAGAATTGTGAGGTTTTTACCTAAACGGCAGTATGAGGTTTTGTTTGCGAAGTCTAATCAGGTTAGGATATTTCGGCATGGTGAATTGAAGAGGAGTGAATGAAATGACAGTAAGGACGTTCACTGTCGTGTATCGTCCCATTCGTAAGTATACAATCATTACTCTATGTCGGTTTTTTCTCTATTCATTTCTTTTATACGATCATCAATCGGATCAATCGTATGTATCGTATGTTTAAATCGCTTACTTTGATGGAGGACGATAAAAATAAAAATGAACTGTAAAATCAAGGTAGCAATACAAATGCAAATCCACATCCAAGTCGTTGCTGTCATTTGATAGTCTCCTTTCTTGCTGTAAGTTTACTACAAAAATATAGGTTAGTCAGTTACGGGTTGGTGACAGTTAGGCAGGATGAATTGAAGAGGAGTGAGTAGGGATGAACAATGATCATGAACGTGAAAAAATTAAAAGATTGATGGAGGGCTTTCTCTCGCTGTGTATACGAATGCTTTAGGGGAAATGGGGAAAATCAACTCTCGGAAACTTATGGCTGAGATGTCGGAAGGATCCAAGATGTCCCGTGAATATTTGGAACATCACCCGAGCATTGAAACGGATGTCACGGACAAGGACATGCTGTTGCTGCAGATTGATATGGCGCTTGATGATGGGGATATGGAGTTGTTTATGAGGCTTACTAATGAATTGTAAAGGGATGGAGGTGCTGTTGTAAACGGGACGAATGAGGAACGATTGGAGCGGATCAAAATTTTAGCAGGTACGAGCGAACATTTTGATGATTTGCAATCGCTAATCGAACAAGCAGAACGGGCGCAAGAGTTGGGAGCTCGAAATCAAACCCTTTCAGAAGAATCAAGAGGGAACTTTCAAGCGACCTTGGATTATCGACGTGAAAACATGCGATTGCGTGAAGCGTTGGAGTTTTATGGAGACAACAAAAACTACGAAATTAATGTTGTTGATCAGTGGGGACCAGAAATTAAGGTCATGATGGATGGCGGAGCAAAGGCTGCTGAGTTATTGGAGGGATTGAAATGAGCTTAGAAGAAAAACGCAAGATCCAACACATCGCTGAAAAGGTTAAATTCCTCAGAACGTCTGAAGGAATGAATCTGAAAGACTTGGCAGCAGGGGGGAGACTGTATCGTGAACGCATTATGAATTTAGAAATTGGTGTCGAAAGGGCAGATTTGCAAGACGTCATTCGGTATTGTGACTACTTTGGATTGGATTATGAAGGGTTTTTGTTTGATGCTTTTCCGAAGTTTAAAGCGGATTATGTAGCGGATGCGGAGAAGATGATGAGGACGATTGGGTATAAGATTTGAGCAAATAAAAAAGACAGGATTCCTCCCGTCCTTGACAAGGAAAGTATAGCACACGAGGAGGGGTCCTGTGAGTAAAACAGCAGAAGTAATTTTATCAGAAAACGCGGTGTACAGGGTGATAGACGGTGAAATCAAGAAGGTGGATAAGCCGGGTGTTGGGTTTAGGAAACAGGTTATTACATGGCAAGATGACAAGCCTTTATTTTATGAGGTTAGTTATACGAAGAGGTAGGAGGGATTTGTATGGAGGATGTAGGAAACACTATGATTTACCGTGATGGATTTTTGATGATAATCATTAATCAACACGTTATCGACATTAATCAATTGAAATTGCGTGAAGGTGATGAGGGCATCGAGATGCTGTCACTTAATGAAATATCTGACCAGATAAATAGAGATGAAGTAATTTATGCATGGGCAGAGTTGGGTCTGAGCGGAAAGATTTATCAGCACGGAAATTGTGTACAGTGATCTTATCCCATGTAATGGCGTAGATTGAAACGCTACCATAAAGCACAATCTACTTGTTTCCTAGTCGCAAAGGAGATAGCCATATTTCAACTACACAGGCTTACCCATCAACACAAAGGCAGGATGATTGTTGCTTAGACGTTCAATACTCAAGTTCCCTATTAAAACAGTATACGTCAAGAAGAAAATGGGGAAATGATACAATAAATATAGTTCAGGGGCAACACCAAAATATGTATTTGCAATTCAATAGACTGGATCTGGTGTGGAAGGTGGCGAGTTTTTGTACCGAAAGTAAAGCGGCAAGTACAGGAAAGCCGTGCCTGCGGAAAGCATCCACCTGTAACGGAATATACAGTCAAGTACACATTTTGATGAAGAGTCACAAATCGAAAACTGAATTGTTCGTTATTTAAAGCGGCGAGGCGATTACAATTAGTGGAACAAATATAAAGATGTTATCTTGAATCTCAAAAATGATAGTAAGGTAGGAGAAGGAAATGAAAACTCAACTGTCAAACTATATAAAAATTGGCACTTCAAAACAATTTATTTCTATTTTTGGTGAAGATAACAATCTGCCTCTTTTAGTGTATTTGCATGGTGGTCCAGGTGATGCTGCTTTACCACTGATTTATAAATATAACTCAGAACTTGGAAAAACGTTTAATATTGTAGTCTGGGAACAAAGAGGGGCTGGGAAATCTTACTATACTTTTTCGAAAGAGGAACAAATATCTATTGAAACTTATATTGAAGACCTATACAGTTTAATTCATTATTTGTTAGAAACGTATAAAAAAGAAAAAGTTTATATTTTAGGGCACTCTTGGGGAAGTGTCCTAGGCTTAATTTTCATTAAAAAATATCCTCAGCTAGTACACAGTTATTTTGGATGCGGTCAAGTAGTTAACATGAAAAAAGGGTTGAAGTGTCAATATGATTTTGTTCTGAAAGAAAGTCAAGAACGAAATAAAAAAAAGATTATTCAGCGATTGGAAAATATTGACCTTTCATTGACTCAAAAAGATTGGTTAAACGATTTATTATTTGTTACTAAATTAGTGGTTCAATACAGACATTCTTTATATGGAAAAAGCAATTATAACCAACTGGTAAGGGATTTCATTTTTTCATCAAAGTACACATTTAAAGATTTAATCAATCGTGAAAAAGGGAGTCTACAATCAATACAATATTTGTGGCAAGAGCTCATGGAAATTGATTTTAGTAAATACAAGAGTTTCGATGTCCCTATTACATTTTTTGAGGGGCGTCATGATAGGCATGTTTCTTCCGCATTAGTAGAGGATTACTATCACACAATAAAAACGACAAAAAAACTCATTTGGTTCGAAAATTCAAGTCATTTTCCACAATGGGAAGAGTCAGTTAAGTTTAATCAGGCTTTGATAAGTATCAAAAAGCAGAATTAGTTTTACAGGCTATTGATTTCTGTAACGCTTGTAATTTACCACGCTTTAAATGGCAGTATATCAACTGTTATCACATCTGGTTGGTGTAAAAACGGGACTATGAAAGGGTATGCATAACTAAATAAGTCTACTGGAACAACCGGGGACACCGATTGATTACAGCATTGCGCTGTGTCATTTGTTGTCCTCTTTTTTTATTTCAAAAAGGAGGAAAAGACGATGGAAATCAATCAAGAGCGATTGGATAAGATAAAGGCAGAACTTGCAGAACGCCACCAGATGCCAATAGAGGAAGTTTCAAGAATGATTGACGGTGTGATAGTCGGGGTTCCGGGGATTTCAGAATGGCTTAAACCATTTGTAGAGGGGCTATCTCAATTATGGAACTCGATGAAAGAAATCATTCTAGAAAACCATGAGAAAGCATTATGGAATACAGAAAGCGAAGCGATGCACGGTTGGAATCTAGATTGGGATACGCGTAAACGCAGTCAAGTCTTGTCGAATAAACCGAAATTCATGGTCCGCAAAATTTTTCGTTGAAGGAGTGGGGAAATGAGATCGTTGCAAACGGAACTGGTTGAAAAAGGCTACCTGATGCTCGTACAGGCGAAGTAGATAAGAAGTGTACTAAGGCTAAAGACAGGTCATCAGAACAGCTGTCTGATAGGGAATGGGCTGAATTGATGGGTACTAATCGACAGACCTATAAACGGGTGAACGGGGCTATTCGTAAACGATAAATAGGGGGCGGGCATATGACAGAAAAGCAAATTGAACAGCTGTTGAAGGATTATCACTGGATTATTAATTCGTAAAAATTATGCGTGAAGGATTGAATGATGTTGGTGGTAACTGTACAGCTCAGTATGGATTAGAGGCAGCTATGCCGAAAGCGGCTGGGGGTCATAGTGATTTTCAAGATTCCCTCATATTGTGTTTGACATATATTACAGTTTCCAATATCTCCGTGTTTGTATACTGTAAAACATTCAAGGTAGATGGTGTTCGACTTACCGCTGATAATTAACCACGAAATAGCAGTATTGGGCAGTAATAACTAATGAACAGTTCTATCGAAGGGGAGGAAAAGACAATGAAATTAATGAAAAAAGTTATCACTCTAGCACTAGTTTTTAGTATGTTCTTTTTTGGTGTATTTCAAAATCACAATATGGCATCAGCACAGACTAATCTTGAAAGTGTAGAAGTCACTTCAGAATTAAAAAGTTATTTACAAACTGAGAAAATCGATTTTGCTGAAACTCCTAATCAACGAATTTTTTCGACTATCTACGATGATATCGAATATGTATTGACCTATTTTATAACCGATGACACTTATGAAGCGAAAGCGTACGACGTCAATACTAGAGAAGAATTAGACATTCAAGAATTAAAAGAAGCACAAATTAGAGAAGGGAAAGTACTCCCGGCTCCGGATGGAATTGAGAGTGGTATTGTAACCCAGAGGTTTGCTCTTCCATTAATTCCTGTTTCGGGATGGGTTTTAGAACATTTAATAGCAATGGCACTTGCGGCAAGCTTAGTAACTGTTATAGTTGTTTCAAAAGATAAAATAAAAGCTGAGCTAGAAGAGCGATTAAAACGTAAGAATCCTACTATAATTTATAGGGGAGGTTCTTCGACAGCAACTAATCATACGCTAAGAACTACAGATAAGAATGGATTATCTTATTACAAAACAATGCCTAAAGGTAAATTTACAGTTACAACAAAGGAAGCAGTTGACAGTACAAAGGTACTTAAGGCTGTTCTTGATGGTGGAAATCATGTTTCTGTCAAGCCCGTAAAAGCTTCTGATATGCAGGGATGGATAAATTCTAGGGCGAATGCAGATAAGAAGCCACATAAATTTACTCGACTACTGCAAGCAATTTCAATATCATCAAACAACTAGGGATGGTAATTATGAGAGACTATATTAATATAGAAGACGAAGAAATCAATTATTATGTATATAACTTGAATTGGCAACTTCCAAAGGAAATTCAAGAAGAGGCTATTGAGATACTATCTAAAATTCCACCTGAGAAAGTTGACATGATAATCCCGAAATATGGCAAGTCGTGTTGGGAAAACGGAGTGTACATTTTGAAAGAAATGGGTTATCCGAGAAATAGAAAAGCTTTGCCGAAACTAGCAAGCCTATTACAAGATAGAAATTGGCCAGGAGCATTAGATACTATCGAGCTCTTTAGGATTTTAGGGAAGACAATAAGTGTTCCGTATATAGAAAAGGAATGTGACGAAGCCATCAAATGTAACGACGCTGATTGGCTTGAACATCTTTATTTTTCCTGTGAAAGTCTTTGCATTGTCAAAGAAGATTTTCATAATCCTATGACATATCTGCAAATGAAGAATACGGCTGAGGATTTGTATTGACCAGAAAAAGTGAATAGTTTTACTGCAATAAGATAACTCTGGTATTGTTCGAGGTCGCAGAAAAACTCACTTTTTTAAAAAATGACTTTCTAAAAAAGGTGACTTTAAATTCGAATTCAACTGAGCCCCGAATAGTGGACACTTTAAAAAAAGTGATCCATTCGGGGTTTTTTAGTTTAAAAACCCGTTATACTAGAAAAAATGGCTTGGAACGGGAGAATTTTAAATAAGTAGAATACTTTTCGGCGAACATCAAATGAGACAACTAGATTCAAACCCAAATGTCACATCCGTATCAGATCGCGCCATTCAATATAACGCTAAATTTAAAATCCGTGCCATTCAAGAAAATTTGTGTACATTAGGTAGGTTTTTTTGCTTGCTAGGAAGACAATTGCAAAAATAATCGTTTGTATATGTAGCTAAAACAAGTATGTTTCAAAGATAAGTAAAAGAAAGGATGAGAATATGAAGGAATTATCATTTTTTGATTGGAAAATACGTTTACAAGATAATTTGATGACAGTCACTGATACTTCAACGAAAAAAATGGTTATCATGGAAGGTGCCCTAGAACTAAATGCAATGATTTGGATTGATGAGGAAAACGAGATGCAAATTAAACCAACTTGGGATTGTGTTATTTCGATCAATGCGAAAGATATGATATTAACCATTCGGCACTCTGAAAACGTTTTTAATAATAGAGATTAAGAAATCTGAGGCGGTCATTATTCCATTACGGAGTTGTCGCCTTTTATTGTTTTAAATAGATGATCATGTAGTTGAGGTGACAAATAGAGTTTAAAGGATAGTAGAAGGGCTTGCTCCCTCCTCGAATAATGGCTTAGAGAGGTGGGAGTGCAACATAAAAATCACGATTGGTGATTTATTGGTTTATCGCAGTATGCTAAAAAGAAAGTGTTATTTAGTCGGAATTATAGACGAAGAGTTTTACGTTATTTACGGGTCCCGTTACAGGAAGGTGGTTTGTGGGGAAGCGCTGCATGATCATATAAAGTGGGATGCATTGGAAAATTAGGTAAAAGCCGATCGAAATGAAGGTTCTAAAGCGATGAGTACAAACTGGTGGAATCTGTTAGATTATAAATTCGAGATTTTCCAAATGGAGATTTTCGCTTTGTATAACGACGGCAATAATGAAGAACTAAAAGAAATATTACCAGATAAATATTAAACTCACAGATGCAGATGTATTGGGGTTAGCTGTTAAATATACTGTTGCGGTAAATAAGTGAAATATAGCAAAAGGCGACTAATCTTAATTTGAGCGGTCACCTTTTTTGTTGATTTTAATTCGATATTCTGAATAGTACTTACGCTATATATTTATAATTAGTGAAACTTGTTCCTAAAGAGCCTCAAGGGCCTCAAGGGCCCCAAGGGCCCTAGATTATGAAATCAACTCGTTGATATAAAATGTTTATCTTTTATTTGCAGATTGTCCCGGTTTTAATACCAGTTGGTCCGCTAAATCCTGGGATTGTTGCGATCACCATATTTGTTGCTATATTTATGACAGACACAGTATTGTCGGTTTGATTTGTAACATAAGCGAGTGTTCCATCCGGCAATATGGTTACTTGGTCAGGGGATTCTTCTACAGGGATTGTAGCAATTACCATATTTGTTGCTGTATTAATGACAGATACAGTATTACTACCTTTATTTACAATGTAAACAAGTGTTCCATCAGGTGTAATTGCTGTTCCCACAGGTTCTGTTCCCACAGGGATTGTATCAACCACCGTATTTGTTGCTACATTGATTACAAATACTGTGTTACTACCTTGATTTGTAACGTAAGCAAATTGTCCATTCGGTGTGAAAACTATTGATCTAGGGCGAACTCCTACAGGGATTGTAGCAACCACCGTATTTGTTACTGTATTAATGACAGATACTGTATTTGAGTTTTCATTTGCAACGTAAGCAAACGCACCATTCGGAGTAAAAGCTATACCTTGAGGAGCGAGTCCTACTGGAATAGTAGCAGTTACGGTATTTGTTGCTGTATTTATTACTGATACAGTGTTAGATCCGTGATTTGCTACATAAGCAAGTGTTCCATTAGGTGAAATTGCTACACCAAGAGGATTAACGCCTACTGGAATGGTAGCGATTGGAGTGTTTGTTGCAGTACTAAAAACCGTTACATTATTCGAGAAGAAAGCTGTAACATAACCAAATGCTCCATTTGGTGTAATCGCTACTTCTAGAGGAGCGCTTCCTACTGGAATGGTAGCGACTATAGTGTTTGTCGCTGTATCAATCACTGATGCTCTATTATCAGGAGTTTCTAACTGACCAGCGTCTGTAACATATACGAGAAAGCTACAAATTGGTGGTACAGGTAAAAATGGTGGCTTTGTACAACGACAACTACAAAAACAAAAACAAAAACAAAAACAAAAACAAAAACAACAACTACTACAACTACAACAACAGCAAAAACAACGACAACGACAACTTGGATTTGATTTAAACTTGATCGTTTTATAATATTTCTGTTCTTTCCCCACGAGGCACACCCTTTCTATCGTATATTGATACTATATTCAAACAGAGTTATTTTTCTTGTACGTCTAACCTTAACCAAATACTTCTGATGAAATGAGGTTAGAAGGTGTATTTGACACTTACTTTTCTGTGTTAATATAAACTGATTGAGATTGTAAGGGGATGAATGTTATAAATGGTAAATATATCAACACCCGTATTCGGAGCACTTCTTCCAGGCGTAATATGTTATCTTATTTACAAGTTTAGAAAAAAACAAAGCAAATAATATTCAGATTCTTATTTTATTTTGAAATCAAAAAGGCGGCCATTATTCGAAATTATAGACGAAGAGTTTTACGTTATTTACGGGTCCCGTTACAGGAAGACGGCTTGAGGGGAAGCACTGCATGATCGTATAAAAAGGTTCTGATCATATTAAGTGGGATGCATTGTCAAACTCGATAAAAGCTGATCGAAATGAAGGTTCTAAAGCGATGAGTAAAAATTGGTGGAATCTGTTAGATGAAAAATTTTAGATTTCACAAATGGAGATTTCCGCTTTGTATATCGACGGCAATAATGAAGAACTAAAAGAAATATTACCAGATGAATATTAAACTCACAGATGCGGATGTATTGGGGTTAGCAGTTAAATACACTATTGCCGTAAATAAGTAAAAGCGCCCAAGTCGTAGATTCCTAAGCTCTTGGCCACTTCACAAACGTAGATATGTCCGCGTTTATCCCGTCGCCAATCGAACTCTAGAAGAATGGGAAGGGCTGAACAATTACATATAAAGTTCGGCATTCCGGTAATCGAATAAGCAAACGAGGGCGCGTTTAATGATATTCCTGTCCTTAATTATAGGAAGAATGGGAGTATATCAATTTGATCTATAGTATAATGATTACTTCAATAATGCGATGGAAAACAGGGGAAAGAGGGAACTGATGCCTACTATACTGGTTGCTGACGACGATGCGAACATTCGTGAACTCGTCTGTTTATTTCTACGCAACGACGGATTCGCAATAGCCGAAGCCGCAGACGGCAAGGAAGCACTGGCCGTCTACACCTCAACGCATGTCGATCTTGTCGTGCTCGACATTATGATGCCAAATATGGATGGTTGGACGTTATGCAAGGAACTCAGAAGAGCCAATCCTGATCTTCCTTTACTTATTCTGACTGCGAGAGGAGAAACATGGGAAAAAGTGAAAGGTTTCGAACTTGGGACGGACGATTACTTAACGAAACCATTCGATCCGTTAGAGTTGACGGTTCGTGTTAGGGCACTACTCAAACGATACAAGATTGGCTCCACTCAGACAATCCATTTCGGGAACGTCATTCTTAATCGACAGACCTATAAGGTGATGAGAGGGACGGAGTCGCTTACGTTGCCGCTAAAGGAATTCGAATTGCTGTATAAGCTAGCTGGAACACCCGGACAAGTCTATACGCGCGAGCAGTTGATCGATCAGATTTGGGGTATCGATTACGCTGGAGATGATCGAACGATAGACGTACATATTAAACGACTGCGTGAACGGTTCGCGTCGACACCCAATTTTCGGATCGAAACGGTGCGTGGGCTTGGGTATCGGCTTGAGGTTTATGAATGATCAGATCTTTATATATACGTGTTGTCCTGACATTTCTAATTTCCGTCATCGGAGGCACGATTATTTCTTTTTTTGTGTCAACTTGGATATTCGAAGATAAATTGAACGAAAACGCTCAAATTAACTTACGTAACTTTGGCCATGATATCGTCCAGCTTTACAAGACTCTTCCGTTACGTGAAGCGGACTCGTTCGTAAGTGAAATGAAGCAGCTCGATTCTTATTATATTCGAATTTACGAAGCTACGGGTCAGTTCCAGTCTTATGGAAAACTTCACGGACACAAACCTGCACCTGTGACGATGGAGCAACTAAAGAAAGTATTAGATGGAGGCGTTGTTCAGGACACTCCGAATGGTATTGCTACGGTCCTCTTAGGGGTGCCGTTGAAAACGGAAATGGGAACGAAAGCGATGTTTTTGGAAACGCTCGCCCCCCCTTCTGCTTCTTTTGTCACAAAGTGGGCATTGATCTTTGCAACCTGTTCGTTGATTGCAGGAAGCGTGTTCATTCTAGTTGCCTCTTTATTCCTGGTAAGACCGATCAAAAAGCTGACAAAAGCGACCAAGCGTATAGCATCTGGAGATTTCAACGTCAAGCTGAATATTAAGCAAACGAGTGAGCTTGGTACGTTGGCTCGCAGCTTCGAAGAAATGATGCACGATCTGCAGCAACTTGAGCAGATGCGAAGGGAATTCGTAACGAACGTCTCGCACGAGGTTCAGTCTCCGCTCACTTCGATATCCGGTTATGCTGTAGCGCTTAAGCAAGTTGACCTCTCAGATCACGAACGAAGTCGTTATCTAGATATTATCATCGCTGAAGCGAAAAGAATGTCCAAGATGAGCGATAGCCTGCTCAAGCTGAGTTTGCTTGAATCACAGTCGCAGCAACTGCAGCTCGTCACGCTCAGTCTCGATGAACAAATTCGACGGGTAATCGTGGCGCTCCAGCCGCAATGGTCTGCTCGCATCATTCATTTTGAGCTTGATCTACAGACCGTTAAAGTAATGGGTGATCATAACCAGTTGAATCAGGTATGGACGAACATCCTTGGCAATAGCATCAAATTTTCCGAGGATGGCGGGGTAATTAACGTCAGTACCAAACAAGACATCAAAAACGTGACAGTTCAAATAACCGACACGGGCATCGGTATTCCTCTCGAAGACCAGAAGCGTATATTCGAGCGGTTTTTCAAGGCCGATCGTTCGCACAGTCGAAAGTATGACGGTAGCGGTATGGGACTTGCAATCGTAAAACAGGTCGTAGCTCTTCATCAAGGTGACATCCGAGTGGAAAGTGAACTTGGTAAAGGAACTACCTTCATTGTCACGTTGCCACTCACTACACCAACCGATAGTTAGATACACCAAATATCCATCGGATTGTCTAAACCGATATTCTCTAAACTACGGCTCACATGCAAGCAATCTTGTATGTGAGCCGTAGTTTTTTTGCTTGTTCATATTCAGTTCATATTGTCGTCATGGGGAGTACATATTCATTAGTTAAGATTTCATTAGCAGCACATGAAGAAAGCTAAACAAACAGATCAGGACAGGAGAGAATGACAGTGACACAACAAGAGGAAAAGAAAATGCGGAATGGAACGAAAATAAAGAAAGTACGAAACATTTTGCTTAAAATAGTAGGAGCAATCGTTATAGCCATTGTTCTTTTTCTAGGTATTGTTTATATCGCTAATGGGATGAGTAGTCATTCGGAGAAAAAACGAATAGTGCCCTACGGTCAGCAGGTATCTGTAGACGAGAAAAATATGAATGTGTTAATTCAAGGCGAGGGCGAAGAAACGATTGTTCTCCTGCCTGGTTATGGAACAGCTACACCAGGGCTTGATTTTAAGCTTCTTATCGATGAATTATCTCTATTTTACAAAGTTGTTGCGGTAGAGCCTTTCGGTTATGGATTAAGTGATGAAACTGAAAAAGAGCGAACCACGGAGAATTTGGTAAGTGAAGTTCATGAAGCTCTACAGCAGCTTAATATTAATAGATACATACTCATGGGCCACTCCATTACAGGCATCTATGGAATTGATTATGTGAACAAATATCCAAACGAGGTGACTGCATTTGTCGGAATCGATAGCAGTGTTGCAACACAACCGGGAATGGATATTAAATTCCCATTAAAAACGTTTGCATTCCTCAAAAAATCAGGTCTCTTAAGATTGGCCATGAAAATAAGCGCTGACCCCTATGCTGGACTGGCATTTGATGAAAAAACCGTAGAGCAAATGAAAATGATTTCGAATAAAAACATGTATAATGAGACTACCTTGAATGAGATGGACAATATTTCGTCTAATTTTAAAGGGGCTCAAGGTTTAGCCTTCCCTAAAGTTCTTCCACTTCTTCTCTTTGTACAAGCGAATAATGAAGGTGTAGCAGGATGGATACCCCTGCATGAAGGGCAGGTCAAAGACTCGTTAAATGGAAAAGTAGTAACCATGGATGGTTCACATTATTTGCACCATACCAAATTCAAAGAAATTGCTGAAAACGTTAGAGTATTTATGAAAGAAGTAAAGTTGTTAGAAGGAGGCGCACCGATGCCTGAAGGTTAGATTAGCTATGGGAATAGTCAGATCCTTATGCGTTATTATAATAAACGAGAAGAAGTAAATGCAGTGCTCCTAGAGATATCTCCAGTCAATGAAGATTGCTTAACTTCATTTTAAAAGTAGCCTTATTGTTAAAGCTTTTTTATGGTTAAATAGGTTTTGGCAGCGGGATAGCTAAAGTGTTAGTTGAAGGAGCTAAACAAGGCTTTAGATCTGAATAAATTTGTAGGCTAGACAAATTATCAAGGGGAATATTAAGAAAGTATTTATCATAAGGTGTTTCTTATTTTATTAAAAAAGTGAGGGTAAGCCATGAACATTTCGTATAAATTGATGTCTTCATTAAGTTTTAAAGAAGCGCATATCCTATTTAATCGTGGATTTGAAGGTTATTTAGTGCCGATGAATTTAACTTTTGATACATTCGTAAGTCGTTTTGGTAATGATGGATTATCTGCGGCATTATCCATCGTTGCATATGATGGAACAGATCCAATCGGCTTTGTGCTCCAAGGAATTAGAGAAGTGGATGGTCAAAAGATTTCTTGGAATGGTGGAACAGGTATTAATCGAGAATACAGGGGGAGGAAATTGGGTTATTCCTTGATGGAGGAAGCGGAAAAAATCATAAAGGAACTTAATGTTTCTATAGCAACTTTAGAGGCGCTTTCTGAAAATAAGGCTGCTATATCTTTATATGAAAAGTGTGGTTACAAAGTAGAGGACGATTTACTCTTTTTACGTGCAAATGAAATTTTAGATAGTAAGTTACCGGATCTAGACGATTATGAAATAATAAGAATTCCGGCTACCCAATCTATTGGATCAGATTTATTTTCAACTATCGTCCCTTGGCAAACGGATGCTAGTAACACGTCAAAACTAGGTGGAGAAGCTGTGATGATATCAAAGAATGGAGAGGTGCAGGCAGCTTGTCTAATTCGGAAAAAACGTGTGTTTGGCAATGAAACGGAAAGCATTACTTTATTTCAGGTGAAGGAAAATGGGAATGAAGATGCTCTAAACAAACTCCTTGCTTACGCATTAGAATATGACCAATCTATCAATCGTACAACTTATAACTTCTTAAAAGGAAATGGTCGTGTAGTTTCATCTTTACTGGCAAGTGGTTTTGAAAATACTCCAGTATCACAAGTTTTTATGACGAAAAGTTTCTGAAATATCCGGTCGATCACCCGAAAGAGCTTATGGACTGGTTGCTTTTTAGTTTTGCGGTCACATATAAAAAACAAGTAACTGTATGCATTAAGTGATTAACAAGAACGTCCATATCTGGCGTTCTTTTTCTTTATCCAAAATTAAGGAGTGATTGAATGGATATCGGAAGGCATGCCTATTTTACAAAATCATGAACAGCGTATAACTATTCTTGAGACAACAGTTTCCGGGCTATCTCACAAAATGGATAGCGTGAAAACCGCAGTGGAAACAGAGGGAGCCGAACAAAAAGCATAATTCAATAGACTAATCGACCATCATCTCGACACAAATAAAATTAAGTTGTCACAGTTTTGAAAAAAGGCACTTAATTTATCGGTAGCATCCGGAACTATTGGTGTCATCATTTATGCTGCTACACAGTTTTTTAATTAAAAGGAGGAAAAATAATTACAGACGTATTAATTTCCGCAACAATTCTAGCACCAATCATTTTGGCGGCGCTCCAACTGATTAAAATAACTGCACCAATAAAAAAGAATTTCGTTCCGCTCATCGCATTCGTGGTGGGCATTTTTATTGGATTTGCAGCATCTCTGTTTACGGATTTGGATTTAGTCTTGCGATTGTGGGTAGGAGGACTAGCGGGATTATCAGCAACTGGACTATTTGAGTTGGGGAATAAAAATGAAGGCTACACAAAGGATGAGGGCTAATGTCATTCATTGACACCGTCACACCATATGCAATAAAACACGGGAGGGCTCATGGAGTCCTTCCTTCTTTAATTATCGCCTAGGGCATTTTGGAATCAGCATTCGGGACATCTGAATTGGCCAAGAACGCAAACAACCATTTTGGAATAAAAAAAGGCAGTGACTGGACTGGTCCCGTTTACGAAAAACGAACCGACGAGACGCCATATCGTGTAACCGCAGAATTCAGGAAGTATCCAGCCCTAGATGGATGTGTTATTGATTTATGCGGTAAATACGTTAACGGAACTGGATGGGAGTCTCACAACCGATACGCAGCAGTTTTAAATCAAACAGATTATATGAAGGCAACAGCTGCAGTTAAAGACGCCGGTTATGCAACAGATGTTAACTACCCTGAAAAGCTTAATAAATTGATTGAGCGATATGAGCTAACTAAATACGACAAGGAGGATGGTAACTTGGTCAAAATCGCACTAGACTCCGGACATGGTATCAATACTGCGGGCAAACTAACACCTGATGGTGAACGTGAATGGTCATTTAATAACAAAGTGTTATTGGCATGTTCAGTCTGACTGAATAAATACCAGGACGTTCAGATCCTCAGACTGGATGGCCCGACTGGAAACACAGATGTATCCCTTGCGACGCGTACCAATAAGGCAAATGCTTGGGGAGCAGATGCGCTTGTATCTTATTCATCACAATGCTTTTGATGGTAAGTGGGGCAGTCACGGAGGTGTTGAACCACTTGTTCAAGAGACTACCGTAAGTAAAGCATCGAAAGAAATCGCGGCAATTATTCAGCCACGCATTGTACAAGCAATGGGCCTACGTAATAGAGGAGTAAAAACCGACAACCTTCACATGTTGAGAGAATCAAGCATGCCCGCTATCTTAACGGAAGGTGGCTTCATGGACTCGACAACAGACATCGGCGCATTAAGAAGTGATGCGAAACTGAAAGCCCAAGGTGAGGCTATCGCGGATGGTCTAGCTGTGTACTTCAGTACTTCAAGTTGAAACTAAAAATAACGGCGACACCCACGCCTACACCACTAAAAGAGGAGGATGAGGAATTGAAATTTTCAAGCCCGGCATTAAAATTTGAAACAGAAACATCTCTAGCGAGTAAAGCGCATCGTCAAATCATCGTAGCTGCAGCTGTGGAGGCGGGGGCTCATGCATCGTGGGCTGACAAGTTAGCGAATGGCACGCTAACAGACGCGGATGTATTGGGGGTAGCGGTTAAATATACTGTTGCGGTAAATAAGTAAGAACAAAGTAAAAAGCGGCTCCTCTACAGATTGGATTGTGGAAGAGTCGCTATATTTTTTCTTTTCTAGAGTCAATACCAAGAATTCACTAAAATTTGATTCAAACCCAAAAAGGTTTAAATGGATTTTTGACACAATATGTCGTGGTATTTCAAGATGTTTTCGCGGGGTATGACCTTTTTGGGGGACAATCAAAATTTAACCTTTTCCTTATTTGGACTTTCTATTTATCAAATAACTTAACCCCGCTTAGTTTAAATGCATCCGCACTTGGGTTGTACCCAACTAATTTTTTCGTTTCTTCAATATCAAGCCGTTTAAACCTATTGTCCGAAATGCCGTGTAAAATCGAAAAGGGTGGTAAGTTCTTTGCAGTCATTGACTTCAAAAGAAGGTCAATAAAATCTTCAGGGCTTAGGTAAGCACTCATATCTCGGGCTGAGAGAGGTTTTCCATTTGGGTTATAATCATCATACGCTCCAATGCGGATAGCAATGCTTTGCAAATCTTCTGCATAAGCAAAATATGAAGCAACCGCCTCTACAAAACACTTACTGACTCCGTACATATTATTAGGTCTAATAGGTGAATTAGTATTCACTTGGTAATCCAGTGGATAGCCTTCGATTGTTTGGGCACTAGAAGCAACTATCACTTTGGATACGTTATTATCTTTAGAGGCCCTAAAAATATTATATGTCCCCTTTATATTATTTTCTAATAATGAGCCATAAAAATCAGCTTCTGGTGAAGGATCACCAGCTAAGTGTATAACTAAATCCATCCCTTTGATAGCCTCTTGACAAGCTGCTAAATCAGAGACATTTAAATAAATTATCTCATGACTCGCATCTTTGAAAACCTCTAAAGCAGATAAGTTAATATCTGCTAATCTTAACTGGTAGTTTCTCTGTCTACCTAAAATGTTTACGACATCTTGACCAATCCTACCTGCCGCACCTGTTATTAATATTCTTTGCATCATATCTCATCCTCTCACCACTAAATTATCTATCAAAACAATTTGTAAAATAAAGCATGAACTTAGTATAAGTAGAGGGTTGTAATTAATAAAGCGAAAAATTATAATGAACCTCATGAATAAAATTCATGAGGAGGTAGCGTTAATGAGCTTAGTTAAGTATGAAATTTTTAACAAGGTAGCAGAGCTAAATAGTTTTACCAAAACTGCAGAAGCTTTGGGAGTTACTCAATCTGCTGTTAGCCATGCTATAACCAGTTTGGAAAAAGAGTTTTCTCTCCCTTTATTTATTCGTAATCACTCAACAATTACGTTGACAAAAAATGCGGAAGGTCTATTAATTGTTATTCGAAAAATTCTATATTACAACAACATGTTGAGACAAGAAGTGGACGCCATCAATGGTCTAAACAAAGGAACAGTAAGGGTGGGAGTTTTTACTAGTATCTCAACAAATTGGATTCCAAGTATTGTTAAAGAAATGGAAGATGATTATCCTAATATAGAAATAGAACTATTGGAAGGCAACTATACAGAGATTAAGCAATGGTTACAAAGTGGGAAATTAGATTGTGGGTTTATTAATAATGAAACATATTTAGAGTCGTTTGAAATCGCGCAATTGAAGAGAGACCGCCTCTTATGTGTTGTATCAGACCAATCTCCATTAAGTAAGGAAAGAAAAATATCTATTCAACAAATCGAAAGTGTCCCTTTTATTATGCCAATTTATCAATGCTATCATGATATACAAAAAATCTTTGAGGAGAACAAAGTAACTCCTAATATTAGATTCGAAAATATGAATGAGAATTCGGTATTTTCGATGGTAGAGAATAATCTGGGGATTAGTATTATGCCAGAAATGATTATCCCGAAATCTATCGATTCTATAAAGGCTATTCCACTTGAAATAGATAGCTATCGAACGATTGGATTAGCAGTAAGAAAACCGCCCTCACCAGCAACTAAAAAATTTTCTGAAGTTACTAGAAGATGGGTACTATCTAAATATACTTAAAATACAAATTACAATATCACCTATAATTAATTCTTGTTCAGTAGTACTAATAATTTGAGTGAAATGTTATTCTAGAATGTGGTTTGATTATGAATTAAGTGGAAAGTTGTTAACCAACCAGTGAGGCAATTTATATCTATTTCTCTAACCTGTTGTTTTTGAACAAACGAAAACAATTTTTGAAACAAAGGAGATCGTCTATTGGCGGTCTTTTTTGATTGTCCAGTTATCTGAGGAAAGGTTAATTAAGACTAAAGAAAAAGCGGAACCTCCACAGACTTAATTGTGGTAGGCCGCTTTTTTTATTTGCCAAGACACAGTCATCTATTCTTGGTTTACATACATAATTCACTTATCCCTACAAAAGTAAACGTGGAAAGATAAAATTGATTATTGAGAGCAAAGGGTGACTACTCATTTAATTAAGCGGATGCCTTTATTGTTTGTCGAATAAGAGGTATTCATATGAATATGGACGAATAAAAAACAATGCTCTGTTCTTATTGAATTAACGGAGCAGTTTAGTTCAACAAGAAAAATAAAAACCATTCTATAGTGAATGGTTTAATCTTTATCATAATTTAGTGATGTATTGGATTGTGTTAATATGTGGTCTAATACTTTTCTAGTAAATCTCATAAAGTAATTAAGTATTTGCCCCCCTAAACAAACAGTTAATAAAGTACCAACGCCAATTGGTCCATTAAAAATCAGTGCCATTATCAAGAATAAGAGGTAAATGAATGTTCTCGAAAAAAATATAGTTGTGCTGGTTAATTCTTGTATGATTAATGTTAATCGATCAACTGGAATCGGTGCGAAATTTGTGTGTAAATATGTTGCAGTTCCTATTCCAATCACAACTAAGCCTATTCCAAAGCAAACAATTTTGCTGTACCATAGTTCAGGCGTTATCAAATTGTGTAATAAAAAAAGCCACATATCAATACCAATACCCGTTATAAATGCCGTTAACAACCCCAAAAATTCTGGCCTTTTTCTTTTTAAAAAAGAATTAAAACATATCAATATTAAAGCTGTTATTACTTCCCAACTTCCCACAGTAAGCCCCACATTTACAGACAGCCCTACCAATAGTGCATCAAAAGGTGAAGTTCCAAGGTCTGATTGTATAGTGAAAGAAATACCTAGAGTTAATATTATAATACATAAAAAACATATTTCACTTCACTCGACCCCTTTATTATTTATTGTTGCAAATGCAACAATAATAAGGTAAACTTAATGTATGTTATTTTTATCCCAAAAGCAATGAAAATATGTTCTAAGGAGTAAAGTTATGAAGGGAATTCTTCGTGAAATTGGAATGATAGCAAGGGCATTAGACTCTATTAGTAATATAGAGTTTAAAGAATATGACCTTACAAAAGGGCAGTATTTGTACCTTGTACGAATATGTGAAAATCCAGGAATCATTCAAGAAAAGTTAGCTGAGATGATAAAAGTAGATAGAACTACAGCAGCTCGTGCTATAAAAAAACTTGAAATGAATGGCTTTATTGAAAAGAGGGAAGATGCACATAACAAAAAAAATAAACAACTGATTCCAACAGAGAAGGGGGAAAATGTTTATCCTTTCATAAAAAGAGAAAATGATTATTCCAATATCATGGCATTAGAAGGACTTTCCGAGAAAGAAGCAGAAACCACTTTCAATCTTCTTCAAAGAATAAGAAAAAATGTAGAAAAAGACTGGGTATTTGTAAAAAAAGGAAACAAGAGAAATTATTGATTATATAAAGGAGTGATATATTCAAATGGTTATAAATATAAAAAAGTGTACCCTTGAAGATTCACGTGAACTTCGAGAAATTAGTCATGAAACGTATAATGAGACATTTAAGCATCATAATTCAGCCGGAAATATGAATGTCTATTTGGAAAGGGCATTTAACTTAATGCAATTAACAAAAGAATTATCCAATCCTTCTTCGCAATTCTATTTTGTTTATTTTAATAATGAAGTCGCTGGATATTTGAAGGTTAACACTGATAATGCTCAGTCTGAAGAAATGGGCGATGAATTACTTGAAATTGAGAGGATTTATATTAGGAACAAGTTTCAAAAACAGGGACTTGGTAAGTGCCTCCTAAATAAAGCGATGGAAATTGCGATGGAATGTAAGAAAAATAAAATTTGGCTAGGCGTATGGGAAAAAAATGAAAATGCGATTGCCTTTTATAAGAAAAAGGGGTTTGTTCAAACTGGAGCCCACTCTTTTTATATGGGTGAGGATGAACAATTGGACTTTATAATGACCAAAACACTCATATAACCATTTTGAAAGGTGGATCACTTTGTATATTCCAAAATGTTTTAAAGTTGAAAATGTTGATGGAATATTGGATTTTGTTCAAAAAAACTCTTTTGGTACGATTGTCACAACGAAAAAAGGTAAACCAATTGCCACTCATTTGCCTTTAGGCTTAAATAAAAAAGGGGATGATTACTATATTACTGGACATATGGCTTATGGGAACCCTCAATGGAGAACATTCGAAACCTGTAAAGATGTATTGATTATGTTCCAAGGACCACACGCTTATATCTCTTCCTCTTGGTATAATCAGGAAAATGTCCCGACGTGGAACTATCAAGCTGTCCATGTATATGGTAAAGCAATCATTTTAGAGAATGATGAGTTAATAGAAGATTTAACAAAAATGCTGGAAAAATATGAAGGAAATCGTGAAAACCCTGTTTTATGGGATAAACTTTCTACTCATCTTTTAGAAAAGGAACTGAAAGGGATAGTTGGATTTAAGATTAAGATGGGAGAAATTCAGGCTGCATATAAATTAAGTCAGAACCGAAATGAATCGGATTATATTAACATCATTAGTAAATTACAAAATGAAGGGAATTCAAATTCGGAGCAAATGGCGGAGCTGATGAAAAATAGAATGTAAAATCACATATAAGCACACTTATATTCAACCCTCAGACGCAAGAGTTTAAGAACGGGGCATAGCTGCCATTTTGGCAGTTTCTCTCCAGGTTGTGAGAGGTTGTACTTAAACTAACGGGTGCTGGTTTAGTTCAACAACAGGAGATCGTCAATTGACGGTCTTTTTTATTTGCCCAGTTGTCTGTGAAAAAGTTTAATAAGTACAAAGTAAAAGCGACCATCCACAGATTGTGTGGATGGTCGCTTTTTTTGTTCGGTTCTAAGTGGTAGTTTTATAAAGTTTTTTCACTCTAACTTCTGAAATTAGTCTAAAGGTTCATCGTAAAAAGTATCGAAAATACCTTTATACTTCATTTTTAAATTTTCAATATTCTTAGGGTCTTTAGAAAGTAGATTGATTACGTCTCCACTCCCTCCGATATGGATCAGATACTTACTTGTGACAATAATAAACAAAGCTTTGGTGGCGCGATTATTTTTGTAGAGAAGTGCGTCTGTTGTATATAATATCGTTTCATTTACTGAAACATCTTTTATTAAAGCAATTTTGCCAAACCCCTCATGAAGATCAAATTCTTCACTAGTGAATTTGTATTCCTTCCAATTTGTTAACCGTAAGCGCTTTGATAAGTTATTAGTGATATATTTATTTCTTGTATTATATTCTAGAGAAATGAATAAATCGACAGTTGGTTCATTCGTTGTAAGGTAATCGATAAACATTTGAATCCCTTTTACTCGAATTTCTCTAAAATAATCCGTTGAAAATCTAACACGGTTTTCCATCGGTGAATCAAAATACATTGAAGAACCCCACGGCTCGGTTAATGTAACTCCAGACTTTGCCTTAATGGATTTATTTGCCAATACGGTTGAGGTCCTTATCATATGTACCACTCCTAGTAGTTTCATTACAGATTTTTTTGGGTGAAGAGCCGCCCTTCCAAGCTCCACCAATATGACCATCTATATCACAAGAAATATAATCAGGTCCCTTTTTGGTCTTTTTATCCTTGCTGAAAATCGCAACTTTACCACATCGTTCACTTACTTTAGTATACCCTAGTTTGTCTGCGGCTGTTTTTGCCTCTGCATCTGTCTTGTATACAGGTTCGGCTTTAGCGGGGAAAATTAGATCCATTACTTTCTTCGCCATCGCTGATCCGGCTTCCCATATTACATTATTAATAATAATAGCACCTGATACAAGCACGGTAACCGTTCCGATACCTGCGAGCTGATATTCCCCTGCCACTGTGCTTCCACGAAGAGATAGTGTATTTAAGTCTTCTTCTAGAGGTTCTTCTCCAAGAACCTCTCCTTGGGATAGTTCTAACTCTTTAATTATTTCAAGTAATTTCTGCTCAGACTCATCAATGCTGTTAGGGAAAACCCCTTCAAGTTGATTAAAATCGCTAGAAATTGGTAAATCTCTTTCTTCTGCACCGGCCAAAGGAACTGAGATAGTAGTAGTGAATAAAGCGAATAGACATAATAAAGCAAGAACCCTCTGCATCTTCTTCATAAATAATTATCTCCAAATTAATATATTTACTTTAATTAACGCAAATTCCATTACTACACAAAATACCCGGAAAACACAATGCATTAAGCAAGGCGTTACAGTAGAAGGAATGGTAGCTCTCATAAATATTTAAGAAGATAGGTAGGAAAGACTTGTTCTTGGCAGTTGAAAGTGAATGAATAATATTACAATACATCCAGAATGTTCTATTGCGACACGAACGTTCATTCGATATGCTGAATCAAAAGGAGAGAACGAGTGTGCGTGATAAATTAATTAAGTCTGCAGAGTTCAACAAATAAAGATATACAAATTGCCAAAAAAAGTTATACTGTTTTACCTATTTGGTAGCGTTTAGCCAAAGGGGTGTTTTTATGTCGAAGAGAAGAAGGTGAGAAACGAATAATTTATATAAATAAAACTACTTCAGTATAAGTCGTTCTTTATAGAGCATTGATACTAAAAAATCATGAAACAAAAATAAGACAGAAATCTAACAATGTGTTACTATAGATTCATTCTTAAAAACAGATGGGAGATTAGACTTTTATGCTAAAACTTATTATCGCAATTTAAATTCCAATGAATTTAATAGGAGGGCTATTCTATAATTTATTTATAGATTTATTTGTGATGTCCTTTTGCGATAACTAAGAGAAGCAATATAATGTCTAATTCATATAAGCAGATATATTTAATCCGACTAAAGGCAAACACTTGATTTAGGCCGGTTAATTTTATTTTTTGCGTATAAGAAGACTTTATGAGTTTATTCTCATAAAGTCTTTTTTTCTGTTTTTAGGAGGTGATAATTCCCATATACACATGTAATGCACCAAGGTGAATGAAACAAAAATCGGAGGGAATTTAAATGGGGAAATATGAATTAGTAAGTGATTATCGTAATAATGAAAGCTTGAAGGAGAATTTTAATACCTTAGCTATGAAAACATTCGAATTAGATTTTCGAGGCTGGTACAAAAAAGGGTACTGGGATGAAAAATATATACCATATTCATTTGTCGATGAAGGTAAGGTTATCGCAAATGCTTCAATTAATAAAATGTCAATAGTTATTAATGGTAAAATGTGTGAAGGGATTCAGATTGGTACAGTAATGACAGATGAAGATTATCGCAATCAAGGTTTGGCTAAGCAATTAATGCAGCATATTATGAAAGAATACGAAAATACTTGTGATTTCATGTATCTTTTTGCGAATGATACTGTATTAGATTTTTACCCGAAGTTTGGATTTACACGTCTAAATGAAAGTGAATTTAGCTTAGACCTAGCAAAAAGTTCAATTCAAATGAATAAGGATGCGAAAGTAAAGCGGCTTACTATTGAAATTGACCTTGCATTACTTGAAAAATTTGCGGAAAATCGCCATGTAAACTCAACGATTTTAGATGTTGAGAATAATGAAAGTTTATTAATGTTTTATTTCACATTAGCATTCCGTGAAGCCATTTTCTATGTGGAGAATTTAGAAACGATTGTGCTAATGGAGGAAGAGGAAGACACACTGCATATTTTCGATATCATTTCGTTAAAAGTGCCAAATATAGAGGCTGTATTAGCAAGCATTGTAAAGGAAACAACGAAAAAAGTGGTATTTTATTTCACACCTGATTTTACAATCGAAGGCATGACAGCAACCATTATGCCAAATGATGATGATGCTTTATTCGTCTTAACGAAAAAGTCATTGCTGAAGGGTAACTTTATGTTCCCGTTAACATCACATTGTTAATTGGAGTGAAATACCTATACAGGAGTTAGTATTGATACAGCTTGCACTTTAGGATTTTGTGCCACACATGGTGCTATGGCGGGAATCAAAACGGAGGATTATAGAAGGAATCGATTTACGGACCATGGTTGTCATACTTGATAACATCGAGAGGATTCCGGTGTCGGATATCATCGGGGCGCAATGTGAAGGGTTAATTGTAATAGAAGGAACAGCCACCAACTCAGTTGAGAAGGTGGCTGTTATTTGTTATGAGTCGTACGCCTGCCCGCGTTATTTAAAGTTTCCCCAAACGTCCCCCAGCATAGTCCTCCAGTTACACGATTTCATAAGAACTCTTACGTTTCACATTAAGCGGCATGATGTGGCGCTTCAATTAATCAAATGTTGCTGTTGTCGCATTTTCACTCCTTTAAAATTCACATACGGAACGCCCAATTAGTAGAAATAGATATATTTTCTATACACGTAAGTCGATAAAATAAATATTCCATTTTGTCATTGATTTTTATTCAAGCATCTCTCACGAGGTGCTTTTTTATTTGCTTGCAATGCGAAAATTCAAAAGGAGAAGTATTTCTACATGGACCGTCGCTTTTCAATTGTCGAATAAAAGAGGTATTCGTATTAATGGAGACGAATCAAGTACAATGCTCTATTCTTCTTCAACTAACAGGATATTAGAGATTAATTGGGAAATTTAAAATTATAAAGATAAGGAGTGGTGTATTTTGGAACACGAATTAAAGGAGTTTATCAAGAAGTGTGATAAAGCAATAAAACAGGAAGATTTTGACACTCTGAAGAATTACTATACTGATGATGCGATTCTGGTAGTAAAACCAGATATGATTGCACGAGGAAAAGAGGAAATTAAGCAAGCGTTCATTAAAATTGCGAAATATTTCAATAACAGTCTTGTCCCAGTACAGGGAGAAATGATTATTTTAGAAGCTGGAGATACTGCATTAGTTATTTCTCAAACGCTACTTGAGGCTGATAAAAATGAAACGAAATATTCTATGGATAGAAGGTCAACCTATGTGTTTAAGAAAAATTCACAAGGCGAATGGCTTTGTGCAATCGACAACTCATATGGTACAGACTTAATCAATAAGTAGACTTTTGTTAAATAAGACCATAGCAAAAGCGGCTCCTCCACAGATTAGATTGTGGAAGGCCGTTTTTTTATTTGTCCAAATATCATTTGGTATAATTTATTAATTTCTGATATTCAGTTGTGATAGGAACGATTGTTCTGAATGCTAATGAAAAATGGGAAACGAGTGTGCATAATCAATTAGTTAGGTCAGTGGAATATCGTGAACACCTAGATATGATGTACATGGCTACCGACGACATCACCGACATGGAAACCAGACTCATAAGTCTTCTTTACAAAATTAGATAATAAACCGAAGTTGCATGCCCCAGCTAAAACAAATAAAATGTATTTCACGATGCTTTTTTGAGTTCTAACTGGCCCCTCAGAACGATAGATACGACTTTCCTGTTTTGATAGAGGTGTATCGCTAAACCACGAAGACTTAATATAAAGTCACCATTCAAATCCCGCATGAGTCCAAAACTCGTAGTTTTAGGATCATGGTAATCTGCAAATGAGAAACTCAAGTTACTGTTTAACCAACCAAATACAGCATGGTGCTGAGATGATACTGGAAATATTTGATTCATTGTCACACCCGATTCAGTTATTTAGTTCACGAACTTTAGAAGCTTTTGGCTAGTTCGATCGCTTGTTGAATAGCTTTTTCTTTAATCGTAAGTGCTTGATCTGGTGCAGCGCTCATACCCTCGATATAAATAATATCAATTGAAGGTATACCTATGAATTTAGATACAGCTGTCAAGTATCGGTGGCTGAATTCGAACCCTGCCACTGGTCCCTCGGAGAGCACGCTGCCGGAAGCTTGAATATGAAGCAGTTTTTTGTCAGATGCTAAGCCAATAAAGCCTTCTGGCGTATATTTAACTGTTTTTCCTGGTACACATATGGCGTCAATATAAGTTTTCAATACAGGTGGGAATAAGAAATTCCAAACTGGATTGACGACGACGATTTTATCTGCAGCGAGAAATTGATCAACCAGTTCACCCAAACGAACTATTTTAGCCTGAGAACCCGCGCTCAATTGATCAAAAGAACTGCCGCTTCTCAATTGGCCCCAACCACTTAACACTTCGGTGTCTAGTTGCGGGATATCTATTTTATATAGATCTAGATGAATAACTTCATCGTTTGGGTTTGCTCCATGGTAAGCTTGGATAAACTCGTGGCCTACAGACAAACTATTGGATTCACTCTTATCTAGTGGGTGTGCGGTTACGTATAAGACGGTTGACATGATTGATTTCTCCTCGAGGTTAACTAGGACCTGAATTTAATTGATTAGCGATGCTCATTAAGGTAAGCCATGAAGACCGGCCTCGGTCTTCAATGGACATACAATTGTAAGAGCTATCCTAAAGTTATTCTTATTAAATTTCACTATTCTCAGTAAGCTTCTCTTTACTCCTTTTCAGGGAACATCCCCGTGGAGATGGCGATTCGATTCCATGCATTAATGGTATTAATCGCCATAATGATTGCCACATATTCTGCCTCATCCACATGTGCCCGAACTCTTTCATACAAATCCTGCGACACACCTTGCTCTGAAATACGGGTTACAGCTTCCGTAAGCTCAAGCACCACTCTTTCTTTGTCGGAATAAAAGGGTACTTCACGCCACGCGTTAAGTAAATAAATCCGCTGCTCCGTCTCGCCCATTTTCCTTGAATCCCGTGTATGCATGTCCATACAATAAGCACACCCGTTAATTTGTGATGCTCTGATCTTAATGAATTCATATAGCTTAGCATCCAATCCACTTGTCTTAATAAACCCTTCCAGTTTCATCATTGCCTGCAAAGCACCTGGGCTTGCACTGATATGATTTAATCTAACCTTCATAGTAATCTCCTCCGTGAATCTAAATTTGTCCTTGCCTCTACAACCTATCGTCGATAACATTAATCGACGATAGGTTATGACCACAATATAACTCTTTCGTTTATGGCTGTCAACAAAAAAAAATAGCTGAAAATTTCCATATTTGACAAGGGTTTTAAATCCACCTAAGATGGTTAGTAGCAATCTTTATATGTAGAAAGCAGGTGTTTGCATGCAGTATAGTATTGGTGTTGAATATGGATTGCATTGCTTGGTATATTTAATTGATATTCCTCCTAATGATACAATTGGGATTAAAGAACTTTCCGCTTTTCAAGGCGTTTCAGAGACCTATCTTTCGAAGATTTTTAGTAAATTAACAAAAGCGGGTATCGTAAGTTCTGTTCCAGGTGTAAAAGGAGGCTATAAACTGGCCAAGTCTCCTGCGGAAATTTCTTTTTGGGATGTAATTGAAGCTGTTGAAGGTGCTTCCCCCATTTTTCAATGTAAAAATATTAAAAATAATAGCTACCTATGCCGGGATGAAGACTATGCAGCATGCGCTCTAGCTTCTCCCTGTGTGATTAACTTAGTTATGCTCGAAGCAGAAGATAGTATGCGCAATATTCTTCGTAACAAGTCACTTACTTGGTTGAATGAAGAGCTTGATCGCGTATTAACCCCACAATCGCGCAAAGATACTCGTGAATATTTTGCTAATAGCAACAATGTTTAATGGTGAATTTAAATGGGGAAGTTTCTGGTTCACTTATTATGGGGAAGTCGGGAGCAAATTCAATGTGAAATCGTTTGGATACAACACGCTGAATGGGTAGGATTGAAAAACTATCTTCATCCTGAATTATTCATACTTGACCAATCAAACAACCGGTTAATCCAAATCCATTGTTTTCGAACCCCTTTAAAGTCTTTACTGTTTTTCTTCTTTCAAAAATTTCAGTTTCCATTTAGCGGCTTGTAAAAAAGGGATTTTGAACAGACTTATCCCAAGATGCCCTAAATCTTTTTTAGTATATTTAATAGATGTTTAAGTTTCTAATTAAATAATTTTTATGTAAACTCAGGCTTTAATAAAAAGAATCTATTTTGATTAAATTTTTCAATATGGATTCTTTTAAATTACAGAAAAATGCAGGTTTACATGACGCTGTTGACCGAAATTTACTTCTAAGTGACACAAAATCCAAGATTTAGAAGACAAATAGTAAACAATTACTTGACAACAGAAACGATGAATGATTTATTGATCTAACTGGAACTGAAAAGTTGTGGGGTGATCCAGAACAAACAGTCAAGGATATACAAGCGGAAATACTGGAAACTTTAAATTTTCCGTCCACGACTGGCATGGAAATAGAAGTTGCGCAAAAAAGGGAATGCAAAGTACACGTAAAGTTGTGGAAGGGAAAGTCATTTTTTACATGGTTGTCATAAAAGAAATAAATGTTGAGGCGATGTGGATTACGGTCGATAGTCCATTCGGTAGGGGCCGTATGCCGGTGGAGGACATAATCGGAGTGGAATGTGTTGAATAATAAACAGGGTAAAGGCGACCTCTCGACGAAAGAAGGTCGCCTTTTCAATCTGGTATCTGGGATAATACCGGATAGGAATTTATTGAATATTGCATTCGTTTGTAATGCAGCGAACATGTTGAAGTTTGTCGGTGCGCAAATTAGAATCGTTTGTTTATTTATGGAGGCATCGACTTGTTTAATTGAACCGGTAAATTAAAACGACCAATCCGAATAGGGAAAGGTCGATTTGTTTTTGAGTTTCTTCTATGGATAGTAATTACTTCCGACTTTTCACCTCTATTTTTAGAAGTTTTGCATCAGGTGATTGTTGAAGCCTGTATTAAAATCCAGTGAAACCAAGATGTTTTATACCGAATAATTTCTACCTAAGCATTGGGATTCAACATCTTAATGACAATAGAAGCATTTACATTAGCTTGTGTACCACCTATCACAGACGCAAGACCAACTGCTGCAGCAGAAGAATGATTTCGAAGGGTAAGAACATCGTTGGCTACTATGGCAATAATAGCCTGCCCGTTGTTTTGCTGAGTGCCAGCACCTGAACCATAGACTGTTCCGGGAACCAGCGATCCATTTAAAAACAGTGCAAATTGGTTAGGTTCCGTACCTGATACAGAGAAAGTAACCTCGTAGTCTCCCGGAACGTTAATCATAATTTGAGAGGTTCCAAGGGTATGCACAATTCCAGGTGTCATTAATCCATTTGAATCAAACAAAACATCAGCTTCTATAGGTACCGTTTGAGGAGTTAGATTGTAAATATACCCGTATTCGCATAACCCGCATGTGGCTCCGATAGTACTAGTGGAGCCAGCCTGCCCGATAGCCCTGATTGGCCCCATGAACACTCTTGGTACTCTACATATATTTTTGCAAGAACATGGACTGATGTGACATTTACTACATTTACGATTAGAGAAGTGGTTATTAAAATTCATTCTTTCACCTCCATCTGTAGTATCCTATTCTTGCAAAAGAGGAAATGAAGGGCAAACACCTTGTTGATTACTAAAAAAGAAATAGACAAGAGATTGATCCTGGTGAAACTGAAGAAATGTGTGATAAAGTCAACCACTTGTTTGAAAAGCTGGGAAATGAAAAGTGAGTAAAAAAACAGCCACCAACTCGATTGAGAAGGTGGCTGTTATTATGTTAAAAGTCGTGCGCCTGTCCGCATTTAATGTGTCCCCCTGAATGTCCCCCAACCACACGAATTCAAAAGATTTCCTACGACTTTACTTTAACGGCGTGGCATAGTCGATTAGTACCTGGATGCTGAAACTATCATATTATCACACTTGCAGAACGTACGTACGAAACGGCTGATTAGTCTAGCACGAAATAATTCATAGTAGCAACAATGCTTATGCCTCAAGGCTTATAAGGGGTTTAAATGAAAACAATATCCAAATATTCCACCAATTTGAAAAGTGAATGTGTCACTGTAGGCTTTCGCTAATTTGACTTCGAGGTTTTTAAATGAGTGGCCATCCCGTTACAAGGTTGTGGTGTACGAGCCATTGTTGCAGCGGGAGTTGTATGAGAAAAGGCAAGAGGCTTGGAAGTTATGGCGACAGTAATGACCTCGTTTGAAGGATGGACATTCATTATTTTGACTTTGTTAATCGCGTTAGGATTTTATTAAATTGGTTGGATGCATGGGCGGGGGAAGTGATGGAGTAAACACGAATTGTACATTTAAGATGAAAAAAAGACCGTAATTTCTTGGTCTTTTATGTTAGTGTACTATGTTTTTCAATAGATTTTATTTAATTGGGTAATAAGTCCATCAAAAAAAGGCTTCACGATAAAATCTGCGGCTCCATTTTCTAAAGCCTCAATTATTAAATCTTGAGTCCCTAAGGCTGAGCACATAACAACACGAGCATTGGGGTTTATTTTCTTAATTTCTTTTAGCGTAGCGATACCGTTCATATTTGGTAAAGTGATATCCAATAAAACGATATGCGGGAAGTGTGATTTATAAAGAGGCACAGCATCTTCTCCACTCCCAGCTTCAGCTACGACATAATAACCGTTACTTACGATAATCTTTCTTAATAGATTTCTCATGAATTTTGAATCATCTACGAGCATTACTGATTTATTGAAAATGATCCTCATCCTTTTTAACAAGTGATAGAAAGCAATACACTTGGTAACCGGCTACCATTACAAATAGTTGTATTAGGCCCTTGGCTTTGCGTCCTTACCTTTCGATAAGTTTGCCTATATACAAACTAACATACTTTGATAGAACAATCTTATGAAAGAGTCTAATACAAAGGAGTAGTAGGCAAATAGGTGGGTTATTAACATGTGCTGTCCGAAAAGAAAAGACCACTGATTAAAAATAATCAGCAGTCTTTATCACAGTCATCTTGAGATTTATGCCCGGAAATTTCGAACAACCATTGTTAATCCACGTTTTTCAAAATTATTGTCGCTTTCTCTTACCTATCAAAGCTACCTAAAATCATAAAATCTACAAGAATTCCACTCACTGGATTTTCTGAACCTAATACATTAATTCCTAGTACTACTATACTACTATTATTTGTGACATTAGCAGAGACGAATTTTGCAGCAACATTCTTTTCTCGCATTTGTACTCTCGGTCTTGCATTTATCGAAGGATTTGTAGAATATACGCTTGATACAGCATAGTCAATAGTTGTTAATAATGGAATACCATTAGATAATCCGTTTTCTGTGAAATAAAGTGTGGCTATACCATTTGCGTCAGATGTAGCTTGCCCATAAACAATCCGCTTTACTTTTTTTGGATTGGACTCTCCTGCCTTAAACACTTGAAGAGCTGTTGGTGCCATTAAAACAAACTCAACGCTCATAGCTATTCTCCCTCTGTAATACTTTGATATCTATTACAAACAACAACATTGATTAAATGTATGACTGGCTATACCTTAATATTCTTTATGCTTTTTATTAGCTTATTACATTCAATGTTCCTTGAGGATTCTTGCTTTTTTGCAAAGTGAAAATGCAGTGAAAGCCATCAAAATGTAGTACGCAGTTCGACCAAAATATGTAGCAGATGTGATGGAAACTTATTAAACTATTTTATTGCGAATGTAATAAAAACGAGCATTAAGGCTTGGTAGCGGTGAACGTGGAGGAAAACGACTTGAAGACAACTCCTTATAAAAAGGCAACAGAAATGTATATCGAAGTCATTGTAGCGGAAAGTGTGGATGAAATTCTAAACGAGGCCGAACCGAATCTACGGACTAAAGAATATGCATTTATGAAATTCATGAATGCGCCTAATACGCAGGATCACACAGATAGGGATTTATTACAGGAATTTGAAAGCACCACAAATGGCTTTTTGCAGGCTGACAGTTCGTTACTTTAACGCACAGTACGAGGAAATGGGAGACCCATTATATGCAGTAAATTAAGAAGAGGACTAGATATTATCATAACGAAATCAATTTCTTCCCCCAGGCACCTAAGCGATATAGAAGCAGAACCTGGAAAAAAACCACTGACTTTTAGTTTAAAGATAATGTGACTGTTTACAGTACGCCTATTAGCTTAAGCAGTAAAACTATTACAAGAATCGAAATAATAACACTTAGAATGTATCTCAAGGATATCCCTCCTTTAGAATGATTGTACCATGGTTACTGTAACTAAAAGTGTTTTTTTTAGGAGTTTATTTCAAATTTACAAGCTAGTGCAATAAGTGGGAACGCATAGTCTGACCAAAAAGCGAAGTAGATAACTGAATGATCTCATACGAAGAAATAATCAAACTTTTAACCCGGTTACTGTTAGAGGTGCTGAAAGATATTGAACGACGCACCAGGGATTGGATGTGGAGTGCTAGCGATAGGACGATCCGTATATTCGTCAGCACCAAACATTCTGTGAGGGAGTGTTAACCGTGGTGCAGCAACTTACTATTTTTGATGCGCTGTCAAAATGATAGAAAGGACTTTTACTGTCATATGCCGGTCCGCTCTATATGTATAAATTAATTTTCATAGAAATAATTCATTAATCTATATCGATTCACTCTCTATTCATTTCTTCTATATGATCATCAATCGGATCAATCGTATGTTTATATCGATAACTTTTATGGACGACGAAATAGATGAAAATGAGTTCTAAAACAAAGATAATAATACAAATCCATATCCAAATCCATGTTGTAACTGTCATTTGATAGTCTCCATTCTGACTTTATCTAATGTAAGTTTACTACGAAATCTGCTTAATTATAGGTTAGTCAGTTATGGATCGGTGACAGTTTGGAAACAATCCTATAAATCTGAGTTCTGTGAGGTTCTATTTAATGAGGTTAGTTACACGAAGAGATAAAAAAACAGTCCCTTATATAGGGACTGAACGAATTTAGTTATTCATGTCTTGAATACCTGGACTATGTTCATTTGGCATGTCAGGCAGTAAAGGAACCGGGAATCCAGCTGGTGGAGGAGTAACTTTAAGTTCGCCCTTATTTCTACTAGGGGACTGTCCCTGGTAAATTTCCCCAATTCTAGTTGGGTCTAATCTGAAATTGAACTGGGCATTGTGATACCCTAACTCCACAAATTTTCTGCATTCAGGATATTTATTTATATCGTAATTCGGGACAGGGAACAGCTTACCCCAATCAACGCCGAGCGTTTCCAATGCTTTTGCAAAAGCATTCTGATGTGCGTTATCTCTCACGATTAGGAAAGCTAATGTCTCTCGAAATGTTTTGTTAGAACTCATTTCGTAAATTCGAGTTTTTTGCAAGACACCGGTTGATTCTAACACCAGGTTATCGAGCATATCACTAATCAAATTGCCATGGCTATAAACCCAAGAACCGTTCCAAGGATTCCCAGTAGCATCTACAGGGAGAGAGGCTTGAGCACCAATAATGTAGTGATGAGGATTTGCGTGTCTAACGGCATCATCGAGAGGTGCTTGATCGACGCCAGCATTACCTGGTACAGCAGATTCACCTGAATCATTTAACAATTGATTGATTGTATTCTGGACAAGTTCAACATGAGCGATTTCTTCCAAAAACACACCACGAAGTAAGTCGCGATATTGTGTTTCCTTACCTCTGAAATTGGAGCTTTGGAAAAAGTACTGCATCATGGTACGCATTTCTCCAAAATGCCCACCTAGAATTTCTTGCATTACTTTTGCAGCTTCAGGGTCGGGTTTATCGGGAGGAGTGACGGGATTGATCAATTCTTCTTTGTAGTAATACACATTTAGCACCTCATTTATATATTTTTACTAACGTAGTATCAAGCAAAATGAAAATTTTATTCACAATCAAAATAATCGTCTATCGGAAAAAATGAGGACACTGATTCAACTAAACGGTTGTTTTTAGTTTTATTATTGGATTTTAGTCTTTGCACTTATTTTGCCCGAAAACAGCTAATGGGGCACCAAAGTAGGAAAAGTCGATGGGAATCAATCAAACTGAAAGGATTAGAGATGTTTTTCGAAGGAGTAAGCATCTCCAACAAGTCATTAGATAGGAACGAAGTTAAGGATAATTCAAGAGCGTATCCACGTAGTTGGAAATGTGAGAGGGATAGAAGTTCTTCGTTGGATTCTTGAGGTGAAGAAGTACTCTTGGATAAGCATGTCCCATCCGACACCTGAAAGGCTCCATCGTGATGCAAATGTCAGAAATGCCAAATACGTCGAGATATTGTTCTTAGAGAATAAAGAAGATAAACTTAAAGGCAAGTCGGGAGTGCGATAATTTGTATGTAGAACTATGCAACAGTCCAATTACATACGAGTGTTAACTTTTAGTTTACCTATATTTCTGATAACATCGGTTGCGGGAGGTGAGAAAATGCTTGAATTTCAGATAACACTTCATTTTAATGATAATGAAACTTTCATTATGAACTTATCTGCGAGTAGTCTAGAAGATGCGTCGATAAAAGTTACTCAAATGATACAAGATAAACACATTCATCAAGATATAATGGGGAATTCCTATATAAAAGGATATAATCTTGCTATGGTACAACGTTTTCATGTATCCAACAGGTAAAAGTTATGAGTTTATTTAGCATCTTGCTGGGTGCTTTTCTTACGTTCAGTCAAGTGTTTTCGTGGGCTTGCTTGCTGCATACACCGATTGAACCTGACCAGTAATCTCGATGCAACAATGGCCAACTAAACAATTTCCGAAGTTACAACCCAACCCAACAGCTTAGCAACCATCCGATTCAAACCCCGCATTATTATTAGCGCCCAGATTCAGCGACAAGCAGCGAATCGAGGAGCTGAGGTTCATGGCTAACAATGCAATTACGTGTGTTCGCGAGATTTTGATTGGCGTTGAATGAATTCTTGGAGTATCTCTTGAATTTAAATAGTACTATAGGTATCATGATTTATAGTCCGTCAAATCAATAAATTGGAGAACTGTAATTAGGGTTCTGCTCATAAAAGTCTGAAACCAAGGATCATACCTTTTCAAGTTGCATAAGGTGCCTATTGACATAAAAGGTTCGAGGGGGAAATTTTTTGCATATGATGCGTTGAAACTTTCTCAATCAGCCTTATTTTATTACTTAAGGGGATAATTGAAATGAAGGAAATTAACGAACTTAAAGCAGGAGTCGCTATTATTATTTTAGATGAAGATAATCGAGTATTATTGCAGAAAAGAGCTGATGTAGGGCTATGGGGGATCCCATCAGGACATGTAGAGATCGGGGAGACAGTATCCGAAGCAGCTATTAGGGAAATGAAGGAAGAAACGAATTTAGATATACGAATTACTAAGTTAATCGGTGTTTACTCTGATCCAGATTCACAGGTGTTTTCATACCCTAAAGGAAAAATAGTTCATTTTATAACAACCTGTTTTTTAGCTGAAATTATAAGCGGAGAACTTCGATGCAATTCTTCGGAATCACTCGATATTCAATATTTCGAACAACAAGATTTGCCATCAGATTTGTTGAAAATGCATCCTTGCTGGCTGAAAGATGCTTTGGCTGAGAGAGATTTGGCGTTTATACGTTAAGGTTCAGCGCTAAGAATAAGTACAAATGGAGAACGTCCAACCGGGCGTTCTTTTACTTTCCCAAAAGAAAACTGGCAAACAATGCGTTTGGTGGTTTTCTATTAATTAAGGGAAAAGAAAACAAATCTACCGTTGACGGCATGCTGCATACGCGAAACGAAAGCCGAAAGATAGAGAAGGTATAAGGCTAGGATAGCAATGCGATTAGTCTGGTTATCCAAAAATAAGGAGTGTGGAATGGCTGACGGAGAGGTGACATTCATTTGAAGAAAATGCTATGATTAGTAAATCAGTGTGTAGAGATATTGGCTTTCTCATTAACCAAAAATATATGTCTCATGATACGTCTGCCATCTGAAATATTATTCGCGGAGATGACAAACATGCATGGAGAAACAAGACTACCTAGAAACGGAAGAGAAGGTATATTATTTTTATTAATCATTTCAATTATTTCAGTAAACACAATCGCCCCTATTATTACAGGGTTGGAACGTGGCTTCAGTAAAGAGGTATATCTAGATACATTAAAGATTATTCCGTTTATGTGGATAATCGTAATTTTATCAGTACGATTGATTGCGGGACCGATTGTTGGTAAGCTGATACCAAAATTCGTGGGACAATCAGATGGGTTTAATGCCAGAATTCTATTGAATACTTTATTGAATGTTACGGTATTATCTATTATTCTATCGATTATCGGAACTTGGGTTGGTACGAAACAAATAAGCCTAGAACCATTTAAAAATTTCTTTCACATTTGGCCAAGAAACTTTGGTATAGCATTTTGGATTGAACTGTTGGTTGCACAGCCAATAGCAAGATTTGCGATGAAAAGATTACATGCAAGACAGGGTCGCAAAGCCGAAAGTGTAAATGCGTAACGCGCAGCAGGAACAAACTGCAAAGTAGTGAAATTGAATAATTATTAATGTGAAAACGTCCATTCGGGCGTTTTTTACATTTGTAAACCGATGCTGTGTTGAGTCGATGATGGTGGAGGTGATGAGTTAGGTAATTTGGCACTGTAATACTTGATGGTGATAAAAAGGTCTTTCGTCCTCCTTTGTAGTAGTATAGTGTAGAGGAATTATTATGGGAAATAAAATCTGTAATTCCACTCTTTTCTATTATGTTTTTAAGAATAGGAAATCTATTATAAAGGAAGTAGGCACATGAACATGAACATTGCTACAAATATTAATATTAGTACCCAAGTATTGAATGAAAGAGCGGTTTTAGCTTCACTAGAATCTAATTTAGCTATGATAGAATTCAATTTGGATGGGAAGGTTATTTGGGCAAATCAGAACTTTGCACAGACTTTGGGGTATAGTGTCGACGTAATGAAGAATATGTCACATGAACAATTTTGCACCTTAGAATTCTGGAATAGTAAGGAATATGCTGAGCTATGGGATAATCTAAGGAAAGGTAAAAAGTTTCAAGAGAAGATTCATAGGGTTAGTAAAGCAAAGGATTTACTTTGCCTAGAAGCTACTTATATTCCCGTTCTAAACGATAAAGGTGAAGTAAATGCTGTACTTAAAATCGCAACAAATATTACAGAACGCGAAAATAAAACGATAGAAATAGTTTCTCAATTAAAAAAGTTGTCTGAGGACTTAGGGGAAATGGTTACTGATAACTCTACGGAGAACATAAAAGCATTTCAATCTTTGAAGGAACAAACCAATTTAATAAGTGAAGTTTCTAAATCAATACGAAACATTTCTTCGCAAACTAATATTTTGGCATTGAATGCAGCTATTGAAGCGGCTCGAGCAGGGAAACATGGACCCGGTTTTAATGTGGTGGCAACAGAGGTTCGAAAATTGGCTGGTGATGTCGAAGGTGCGATAAAAAAAGTGAATGCCAACGTAGACAACATTACAAAAGAAGTAATGAAGGTCAGTGAAGTAACGGAGAATTCGCAAAGGGCGGTTATTTCAACTCAATCTAAAATTAATGAGACAATGAAGGAATTTGAAGGTATTACTAAGTAGTAAACTAGCGTATTTTATTTGTAAATTAATTATATGCAACAAGTCAGAACGTTCCACTGGGCGTTCTTTTTCTTTGCTCAAAAATAGCGAAGGGGAGTGAAATGGAGGATGCCGGATGTAACAATAGAATCATCTATTTTTAAAACAGTTAGACATTAAAGCGGACAAATTGATGTCCAAACAGTAAAGATTGCGGTGCTAGAAAAATCAGACCAACGCGAAAATTAGGAGCTGTATGTCTAAAGATTATGTGGGTTATTTGGTACATTCAAATATTGATAAACCTGATGTCTACTACCATACCTAATGACCTGAACAATGTTTTGAAACTGTTTCATTCACTATTCGAAAAAATGAATTTGGATTTTTAGTTTTAGGGAGAGAAAGAATCTAATAAATGGAGAGAATTTTACTGCTCGATGTATGTTTGTAAGGAGAAAAGAAGGAAATAGGTGGGGATAAATGGAAACAACTATAGAGTATATTGAGTTGGAAAGTTAGTTCTTATTAAGTCAACGAGTGCGTTCGTTGAACTGTAGAAGATGGTCTCTTTTATTTTTAAAAGTAATAAGTGTTGCGTTTGGGAGTAAAATAAATTACTGTTTAAAGTAACGAAGGAGGGTTTCCAAAATGGATGATATTCGATTAAACGTGGCATTATTGAGAAGAAAAGTGCCGAATTTAACATCCGCAGCAAAATCAATTGGAATTCGACCGGCTACGGTGTCAAATTTATGCACAGGTAAAATCGATTTAGGAAAAGCAGAAGTCCGCACTTTAGTCGGTCTCGCAACACTAGCTAACTGTTCAGTAGACGACTTGATAATTCGAGGGGAGAAACTGAATATGATTGAAACGAAAATTAAAACATTGGATTTTTTTGCACCACTTGTAAAAGGAGGTACTACTGGATTAGTGGCTCGTCCAGGCATGGGGCAAGTTGTTATATTAGCCGAATTAATGCACCGTTTTAAAGAGAGTGATTACACAACGGTCTTTTTACTTCCAACAACGAATCATCCGGAGCTTGAAGGCACGACTGAATTGGCTGATATAGTGACGGCGACAATTGACGAGACATTCTCAAAGTTAACTTCACAAAACGGAGATGTAATTTTTATTTCAGACAAGAGTTTTAATGCGTCTGGTGAACTATTAGATTTGCAGGAACGATTAGTGGCAGAAAGAGTTCAAAACATCACAACAATTCTTGTTGATCTCTCTGGAGAAGCTGTGGACGAAGAGATGCCATATGGTCCACTTGAAACATTGTGGCAATTGGATGCAGACTTGGCTACACGACACCAATACCCAGCTATACATCCAATTTATTCAACTTCTTCTATTTTGGAAGGGATTGACTTGGACCAACGTCACTTTAATTTGAGACAACGTGCACAAAAATTACTTCGTCGATATCGTGAGTTACGTTCAGTAGTAGCTGTGCATGGGATTGAGAAAATTCCTGCAGTCGAGTTAGAGACATATAATCTCGGAGAGCGACTAGAGGCGTATTTCACACAACCATTATTCGTAGCAGCAGCATATACAGGACAACAAGGTAAAGCTGTTTCAATGTCACAAACGCTACAAGATGTGGAACATATTTTAGATGGCGAAGCAGATCATTTATCAGTCGAAGAGTTAAAATATAGAGGGAATTTAGTGTTATAAAGATAAAAATGATTGGGATTTAATTTTCAATCATTTTTTCGGTGTGCCAAGCATGGGCGTAATCTATAGGGTGCAAATCCCAAGTATTATTCAACTAACCTACCCGTTCGCCATACATATAGCGCTGAAATTATGCTACATGTATGGCGAACGCGTGCGTTACTAAAATAAGTAGAGGCGCATTTTTACTAACGGGCAGTTTAGTTAAAAAAAGGGGATTTATTCTTTGTGATTTATTAATATTCAACAAAGAATTATTGGGGCTTGATGGAAATATCAGTGTGTAGCATTTAAAGTATAATCAATAACAGGAGGAGAAGTGTATGGAAACATTTGATACATCAATTCGTTGGGATTTGAGTAATCTTCTATGTGGTCTAGACATGGAAAAGTTTAAAAATTATTTGGGTAGTATTAAAGAAAAATTGATAAAAGTCGAGGAGTATTCAAAAACAAATAACTTGAATGACGGCGAATTGATCATTATTTCGCAAGCAATTAATAAGATTGAATCAGCAGAATCCTTTTATTACTGCTTAACTACAGAAAATATTGACCCTTCCCTTCTTACATCATTAAATGGATTCATATCAGCTTTAAAATCCCAAGTACGCTTTATAATATCAAATTTGCAAGAGAACCTAAGTAATATGAGTGAAAAACAATTTACAGATTGGTCTAACAATATAAATCAAAAAAGTTTGATAGCTAAGTTACTAAAGGATGTAAAAATAACAAATAGTGAAGAAACAATAATATCAAACTTTACTCGAGAAACATTAAGTGGTCTTGAAGACCTTTATGGACAAGTTCGTAACAATTTGAAAGTAAAAGTCTATCTTAATCATGAAGAAAATGAAATTTCTTTTGCTGAAGCTAGCAATTTATCCTTGTCTCAGCCAGAACAATCTAAAAGGCACAATGTATTTAGAGAACTAAACAAAACCCTTGAAATAGAAGCAAATATTTTTGCTTCTATTTATAATCAAATGGTTGGAATAAGACTTAATGAAAACAAGATAAGAAAAGTAGATTACCTTGATGAATCATTACAATTGAATGGCATATCCAAATCAACACTTAATACTATGTGGGATGCAGTAGATTCCAATATTCATGACCTTTCCGGCTATTTAAGAATTAAAGCAGAAGAAGTAGGGAAAAAGAATATTTCTTGGCATGAGTTGATGACTTCATCTCAAGAAGTTTCTCTTCAGATTACTTTCTCACAAGCGATCGATGGAATAACAAAGTCTCTTGTAAATATTGACAGGAGTATGTGTGAATTTGTAAAAGAAGTAGTTACAAAGGGATGGGTAGATGCAGAACAACGTAAAACAAAATCTTCGGGTGGGTTTTGTGCTCCATTTACTCCAGAAGGCGAATCACGGATTTCATTAAATTATGACAATAGCATAGACAGTGCTAGAAGACTTGCACATGAATTAGGTCATGCTTGGCATTTCCAACAAATGAAATATGTTCCATCCCTTTCGTTCTCAGAAGATACATTTGAAATGACAATGGCGGAAACCTCTTCAATCTTTTTCGAAACTGCATTTATTGATTATGTAATTCAAAACACAAACGATGTGTCTATTAAAAAAGCAATTCTTGGTTCGAAGATTGAGCGTTCCCTAAATTACTTGATGTCTATTAGAGGAGCCTTCTTATTTGAAAAAAGGTTTTATGAGTTTAGAAAAGATGGACAATTAGATGCAAAACAGATGGAAGAACTTTCGTTACAATTTCAGGAACAAGCATATGGAAGCAGTTTAAGTGAAAATGAGCCTTTTGTATGGATTAAATATGGACAGTTCTATCAAGCGAATACTCCCTTTTATAATTATCCATACTCTTTTGGCTTCTTGTTAAGTATTGGACTTTTAGAACTTGCTAAAACGGATGAATCATTTAATCAAAAGTTTAAAGGGTTCCTAAGTGAAACTGGGATGCTGCCACTTGAACAACTAATTAAAAAACATTTCCAATTAGATCTTTCTGAGTTGGAATTTTGGCAACAATCAGTCCGGAGGTTAATTCAAGATATAGAGCAGTATAACCAAATTTTATGAAATATTGTACTTCAACTCCCATAAAAATTAAATGCCAAACTTCGCAAAAATGACAACGCTAAAGGAGACGCTGCTCAATATTTTTAAAAAAGAGTGCAGCGTCTAGTTCCTGACTCAGATTATTTGTTGGATTAGGAGACTTCTGGTTCAGTGATTGTAACGTTGTACCCTAAGTTTTCGAGCCTTCGAACAGAATACCGTACAATGGATTGTTGTTTTTGTTTGTCGAAATAATCTTCGCCTAAGTCTACATACATCTCTTTGCGTGTTAAGAGATAATAGGCGATCCTTAAAATGGCATGGGTGACTGAAATACCTGCACGTTTTTTACCTTTTCGTGCTGCAGTGCGCCTATACATGACTCCAAGATAGGTTTTTGACCCTCTTATTGAGTGAGCGGCTTCTATATAAAGCTGACTTTAAATATTTGTTTCCTTTTTTCATATTCGTGGATTTCCTTTTGCCAGCACTTTCGTTATGGCCAGGAACATAGATGGTAAGAGCTTTGAAATTGATTTCCGACATCGGTTCCGACTTCAGCTAAGATTTATTCAGCCATACGTGTGGCAATGCCAGGAATAGAATCCAACCGCTCAATATCTTCTTGGTGTGAGGATAGTCTAGAAGCTACTTCCTGGTTTAGTAGCTCAACTTGCTCACTTAGAAAGTCAATATGAGTGAGAATGGTTTTTATCATGAGCCGTTGGTGTGAATTGATGTATCCACGAAGAGCGAGTTCAAGATCATCTTTTTTCTTTTTCATTGTACGTCGAGCGAAGCGCGCAAGTTTTATAGGATCATCCTCGCCATCTGCGATGGCATTAAGCATGTCACGAGCTGAAACACCCATAATATCGGAGACTACGGAGCCCAACTTGATATTCGCTTCCTTCTAACATTTGTTGAATCCGATTATGTTGTCTTGCACGCTCTTCAATAATGCTGCGATGATAGCGAACCAACCCCGAAGTTCCCGTTGATTTCGATCAGGAATAAAACTCGCTTTGAGTAGTCCATGACGAAGTAACTTGGCAATCCATTCGGCATCCTTCACATCGGTTTTGCGACCCGCACTACTTTCATATGTTGGGCATTCACGACTAGAAACTCAATATTCTCAGATTCTAGTATGTTAACGATAGGCTTCCAAAAGACGTCTGTACTTTCCATCGCGACGTGGGTACACTAATGCTCCTTAATCCAGTCAATCAACTGTAATAGAAATACAGTCTTGGTAGAAAACATTCGAATCTCCTTTCCTTTTGGAGTCATAATACACGCAGTAATCGAATCTTTATGAACGTCCATACCGCATGCATGCTCAATGATTACTTCCATTGTAATCATCCTTTCTACGGCGAATAGTATTGGAGGCTAGTGCAACAACTAGAGTAGGATTAATCTCCCATGAGTGCTACTCGTAAGGGAGCGACATTCTGTGATGCACCGTGGTCGTTGGAGTCAGACTAACGGATGGGCTCTATGGCACCATAGTTGATCGACCTTCCTCTCCTAGCCTAAATATCCAATACCCGTTCTGTACACATTTTCATCCTCTGTGGTGTAGCGCTGACTTTGCGCTACATGTATGGCTAACGGGGCATTATAGTTGAATAATACATTTCAACTATAATAAATAAATGTTAGTATAAAATTATAATATTAAATCAATCTGAACTTACGCGGTTGAGGGAGGGCGATTTGTGAAAAATTTATTATAAGCAATCTTAGGGGCAGTTGTGGCAGCGGTAGTATTAAGTTTGATAACAAAAGATTTTGAAATGGATGTATTAATTTTCCTTATCTTAGGTATTGTACTTGGTTATAGCATTGGAAAGAAAGAAAAAGCAGACTCGAATTAGGGAACTATCTAACTGAATAGGGAAATTATTTTAGTAGTGTTACAATATCTTTTATTAAACTCCCATGAAAATTAAAGAACTCTCAAAATCAATAAAATGGCATAAAAAAAAGACTCAGTAATAGTTTTTTTAAAAAAGGCTGAGCCTACAAAAAGATTATATTAAGTTGAAAGTTAATCAAAAACCAACTCCATTCTTCATAGAATAAAGGCAGGCTGGTGCAATAACCAGAGTAGGATTAATCTCTCATGAGTGCTACTCGTATAGAGTGCGACAGTCTGTGATGCACCGTGGACGTTGGAGTCAGACTAACGGATTGGGTTCTATGGCACCATAGTTCATCGATTTTCTTCGCCACCCGTCCTAATCTATACCTGTTCTGCACACATTTTCATCCTCTGTGGTGTAGCGCTGATTTTGCGCTACATGTATGGCTAACGGGCGACTTAGTTGAATTATTAAACGTATTCAAAAATAGAAAGCATCAGTGCTATAATTGATACTTTTTTGGTCTATAAAATAAGTGTTACTGTTTATGTCTTTTATCATTTTCCCCTTAAATAGAACCCATTACTGTATTTGAAGTCCTTTTTGTTTATAAATGATTTGCCCACTATATTAGTGATTACGGTCATAAGAATGTACCGCTTCTGCCATGTTTTTCACCAGCGATTCCCGCAAGACTAACCACTCGTTGCCAATGAGTTTACCAATGTGGTAACGTCAAGAAAGAGCAAAATTACAATGGTAAGGATTTTGAAAGATAAAAAAGCCTAACCCCATCGTATCTTGAACGAGGAATTAGGCTTATGATCTTCCATAATAGCACCCGTTAATGGAACAAAGGAATGGTAAAGTGATTTATATTTTTTTACTTAGGACTTCCCCTGATAAACCGTCTATTACACAAAACTCTTGGGATTCAAAACCCAGGTTACTCAATATCTTTTTAGAAGGGAGATTCTCTGGATCAATAATAGCTTTTAACACCATAATTTCTAATTGATTTGCAATTTTAATTAATTTTTTGGCCGTCTCAGTCCCATAACCTTTCCCCCAGTATTCTGGTAGCAACATATATCCAATTTCTGCTTCACTAATTTGTTTTTCATTTAGTGTCAAATGCCCAAGTCCAACAAAGGTCTCATCGAAACAATCATAGACTTTATACGATCCGTATTTCTCATATTTTTCATTGCGTTTTAACAACTTTTGAAAATCTACTTTGGCTTCGTCATAAGGGATAGCTCGCTCTGTTATTTGCGCCATTACACTCGCGTTCGAAACAAGACTATAATAACTATCAAAATCATCTTCTTGAAATTTCAATAATTCTAAGTCCATATTTACCCCCAAATTATTATTTTTTGTGTGTATTAATTAACAATTTGTATAGTCAACAAATTTATTAATCCTTACTTAATTATCTGGCCCGATTGTGGAAGAGTAATTATTTGTTGTCTGGATGCCATTTCAAAAACATTTCTCTCTCTATTACATTCAAAATGCATGGTGAATTCACTTGCGATTCTAACTTACTATGTTCCTCTAGAAACTCTGATTGCACACCAATTCTTATATAAGGAAGATTCTCTTGGGCCTTTTGAGAACGGACATTTGATAACTTCGCTCCTGCAAATACATGTTCTAAATTCAATATTGTAAAGGCAATATATAGAATTTCTGATTTAGCTAATGCGTTATAACCTTTTCCCCAATATTGATGCCCTATCCAAGTACCAATATGACAAGTTTTAGTGATGCTATCAATGTCTTTTAGTGTGATTGCGCCAATTAAATTTTCGGTTTCATCAAGAATGACTCTTGAATATTGCTTACCTAGTCTTTCTTGCACCAGAATAAACTTGATAAAATCAATAGTACCTCCAAGTGAAGTTTGGTCATTGGTAAGTCCTAATGCATCTTTTACCTGGGGTGCTGATGATAGTGCAGACATTGATTTTGCATAGGTTTTATTATGCGGCACTAATGAAACCTTTAACAATCTTATCCCCCAAAAAATATTGATATTTAAATCTCTATCTAACAATCAATCTGGCCAGTTTGCGAAAGGTTGATCTTATTGAAAATCAGTCAAATTTATATAACAAGTATAACATTATCAATTCCGGAAAAACTGATTTCCTACCTTTGATCATCCAGAAGGTATGAAACGGTAAAAAACATGACAAGGAGGGTACATTTCATTGGTCGTAGTTAAATAAGCTATTAACGTATAGAGCGAGAGGGTATTTTGTATTTGCATTGAAACAATAGGCTTTATTAAGGTCTATTGTTAGTTTTTTGTATTCAACTAACGGACAGGTCAGTACATCAAAATACAAAAACAACGCCTAGATTGATAGGTTTAAATTATGGAGGAATGTTTATGTTATCTGACTTAGAATTGATGGAAAATCATGTGAACGTGTTATTTAAACACGATACTGAAAATCGAGTAACAGTCGTGAATGAACCACCATACGATGTTGCACCAAGAATTTTCATTGGCGGCACCAACCTGGGGAGTGTAGTAAGGTATTCAAATAAGCTGGATGCGAGCCTTGTAGAGAAGTTAGAACAGGTTATTGGTACAAATCCTGATGCTTATTTAGGAGAAGTAATCAATGTTTTAAGCATAGACAGTAAATTAAATAATTTATGGATTGGACCAGCGTATGTGTTTTCTGATGTAAGGAACAAGGCCCATACAGAAGCAATACAAGTAACTCATGAAAATAAAGAACTTTTAAAGCCTTATTTTCCATATACATTTGAGGATTTTGAGCATAAGCAACCTTGTTTTGTCATAGTTGAGGACAATATTCCTGTTTCCATTTGTTGTAGTGCAAGAAGTACCACAAAAGTAGACGAAGCAAGTATATTCACACATGAAGATTACCGTGGACGAGGATACGGTATAGATGTTACAAATGTTTGGGCAACAGAGGTGCAAAAACAAGGACGAATTGCTCTTTATAGCACATCGTGGGATAACTTTGCATCCCAATCTTTGGCAAGGAGGCTAAAATTGCTTCGGTATGGAACAGACATTCATATAAGTTAAAGTAACCGTAAAACGCAAGACTCCTTCTTCAGCTAACGAGTAGGTTTAATTTAGTTGAATTTTTAAACGTATTCAAAATAGAAAGCATTAGTTATAGCTAAGCCGTTCAGTCTATAAAAGGGTACTAATTATTAATGGGATATGATTTTTGAAAGATATATGCTTAAAAATCTGAATAGTATTAGTGGACTGTTATTCAACTCCCGTGAAAATAAAAAACTCTTATTATTGATAATAGCACATAATAAAAAGCTCAGAAAAAATTTTTAAAAAAAGACTGAGCCCTGCAAAAGATAAAATTGAATTGAAAGGTAGATCAAGGATCAACTCGATTCTTCAAAAAAATATAGCAAGGGTGGTGCAGTATCCAGAGTAGGATTAATCTCCCATAAGTGCTACCCTTATTGGGTGCAACATTATGTTATGCACCGTGGACGTTGGAGTCAGACTAACGGATAGGGCTCTACGGCATCATAGTTCATCGACCTTCTTCGCCAGCCGTCCTAATCTATACTCGTACTGCACACACTTTCATTCTCTGTAGTGTAGCGCTGATTTTGCGCTACATGTATGGCTAACGGGGCAGGTTACTTGAAGAGTTTTTTATAATTTGTGTTCAACAATCGGACCAGGTTGTTGAACAACGCCAATCAATCTACTTTTAGGAGTTTATTATGAAAAAAATTAATTTCCCTATAATTTTTAATTTAATAGTTCTTTTATATTTATTTGCAACTTTTTTTCTTCAATATGAATTTTTATTTATAACTCGTATTGTTTTAATTGTTTTTACAATAGTATTTTTAGTGATTCAAATAAAAAAAGAGTATTTTTTGGTAAATAAAATGATATTTATTATTTTTAGCGTGATTATTATAATTGCTTTAATAGTAAGTATACTATTCGATAATACTTCAGCGAATAGCCTGACAAATAATAGGTTTTTTTTAATCCCTGTATTTGTTTTTACTCTTGTTGGTATTATGTATAAAGATTTATATGATAATAACAAATAATAAAAAGCTCCTTTTAGTTCAACCGTAAACGGCACTGACCTAGAAATATGAGACAAATAAAAACACCTTTCGTTGAAAAACGGGTATTGATACCCTAACTAGACAACGTGGAGGTGTTTTTTTATGGGAACAAGAGTGAGCTATCCAGTAGAAGTGAAAATGAAGACAATTGAGATGCGTTTGGCCGGAATACCCGTGAAAGAGGTATTAGCGACGTTAACTATTCGGAACCACTCTCAATTAAAGACATGGATGAAATTGTATCGTGAGGGTCAATTACACCGCCTAGAACAACCAGTTGGAAAACAATATGCCTTCGGCAAAGGTCCTGAGTACGAAACGGAGACAGCTAAATTACAAGTAGAAAATCGTTATTTAAAACAACAGATTGAGGTCTTAAAAAAGTACGCAGAGTTGGAGAGGACGTGGTTCCCAAAATAGTCGTGCAGCTTGTCGAGGAATTAAGCGAAATTATGCCAATCACGGAAATTTGTAAGCATCTGGGTGTACCTCGTTCAACCTATTACCGTTGGAAAAAGGAAAGTGGAATTGAAACAAAGAAGGACAAGCATCTTACAAAGTGAACAAGTAATTTGTGAGAAAACAGTCCAAGATGTGATGCGAAAATACGGGTGGCAATGTCGTGTGAAAGTGAAGAAACGTAAGCGTACTGGACAGCTAGCTTATATTGCGCCGAATTTATTAGCACGTAATTTTAGATCGGAGAAACCGTTTGAGAAGCTGGTCACAGATATTACTTACTTGCCTTTTGGTCAATCCATGTTATATCTTTCAAGTATTATTGATTTGTTTAATAGCGAGGTCATTGCCGAAACGATTGGGCAAACGAAAGATACACAATTTGTCTTAGATACACTCAAGCAGTTGCCAGACTTGCCAGAGGGCTGTATCTTGCATAGTGATCAAGGTTCGGTTTACACGTCGTATGCCTATCAACACGCAGTGAAAGAAAAAGGAATTACCATGAGCATGTCCCGCAAAGGCACGCCCGCTGATAATTCCCGAATTGAGACGTTTCACTCCTCACTAAAGTCTGAAACGTTCTATCTCGACGAAATTCACCGGACAACAAATGCATATGTCATCCAAATCGTCGAAGACTACATTGATTATTATAACAATATCCGTATTCAAACGAAATTAAACAGCCAGTCGCCGGTAAAATACCGTCAACTGGCTGCACTATAAGGTGTTTTCTTACTGTCTCAAAAACGACAGTCAGTGCCAACTGAAAGGGGCTTTTGTTATAATAAGAGACTGTTAGTTGAAGAAAAATAAAGCTAATTAGCATTCTTGTTTCTATATTCGTTATTCCATAATAGTGTGCAATTGTTTAATAAGTGTCTCTGTTCTTCTTAAACTCACATGAAAATTAAAGAACTATCAAAATCAATAAAATAGCATAACAAAAAAGACTGAGCCTACAAAATGATTATATTAAGTTGAAAGTTAGTCAGTAACCAACTCCATTCTTCATAGAATAAAGGCAGGCTGGTGCAATAACCAGAGTAGGACTAATCTCCCGTGAGTCCTATTCGTATAGAGTGCGACAGTCTGTGATGCACCGGGATCATGGGGGTCAGACTAACGGATGCTTTAGTTTAAGATCGAGAGGTCTTAGTTAGCTTTTTTTCTTGTTGAACTAACGAAGCAGTTTAGCTTAATAAGATATTAAAATATTGATATAATTCTACAAGTGAGGATAATTTGAAATAAATTAATTTTTAGGGGAGGGAAGTCTGAATGAGCAACATTATCTTGATACAGCATTGTCAATCAGAACACCATATAAATAACATGTCAGGAGGATGGACAGATACACCTTTAACAGATTTAGGGAGAAAACAAGCAAAACTTATAGGGGACAAATTAAAAGAGGAAATAGTAGATAATAACGAATATGCTTTTTATTCATCTGATTTATTAAGAGCAGCACAAACAGCAGAAATAATTGGCAATCAGATAAACTTAAAAGTCATCAAAAATAAAGGACTTCGTGAAATAAATACTGGTGTTGCAGCAGGAAAAACAAAGGATTGGGCAAGAGAAAATAGAATACCAAGGAAAAATAGTGGATTTGATTTAGATTATCAAGAATTTAAAGATGGAGAGACATGGAGAGAGTTTTATAGTCGTGTTTGTAGTTGCATGGATAGGATATATGAAATGGAAAAGGGGGGAAATTTATTGATTGTCACACATGGTGGTACTTTGGGTTATATTATGGCTTGGTGGATGAAATTTGAACCTAAAAGGATTGTTAACGCATACTTTTCTTCATCAGTAGGAGGTATTACAGTTCTAAGTCAAAATAGTTTTCAGCAGAATGTTTTAAATAAGTTTAATGATACCTCTCATTTTCCTTTATTGAACTAACGCAGCATGTTAGTTCAATAAGGAATTCCATTTTTATAATAAAAAAAGAGTTCGAAATAATATGATTAAACAAGAAATTGTACAGGGACTTAATAGGGGAGATGGAAATATTGAAAATATTAAAAGTTATCTTATCAGTTATTGTTATAGCATTAGCAGGTTATGGTCTAATTACTAAAAACTTTGAGTTTATGCCATATATGATGTTGTTCTTAGGTGTGTTTATGTTGGTTACGGGGATTTCAGAACTACAAGCAAAAAAGAAAACAAGTGCGATATCTTTTATCCTTGCAGCAGCATTTTTATTTTTTGTTGCCATTTACACTTTTTAAGCTAACGGATGCTTTAGTTAAACAAGTGGCTGCCTGTAAGGGTAGTTTTTCTTATTGAACTAACGACGCAGTCTAGTTGAATAGGGGGGAGTAAGATATATGATAATAAAAAGGAGAGAAATTATGAAATTTTATATTGCATCTAGCTTAAAAAATATAGACCAGGTTAGATATGTTAGTAAAAGGTTAAAAAATAAAGGGTTTATCCATACATATGACTGGACTGTAAATGAGAACGTAACAACATTGGAAAAACTAAAGGCAATAGGTCAAAAGGAGAAAAATGCTGTAATAGAAGCTGATTTTGTTGTAGTTTTATTACCAGCTGGAAAAGGAAGCCATATTGAACTAGGTATTGCTATTGGAAATGACAAACAAGTTTACCTTTACTCACCGAACAAAGAAGTAGATAACATTGAAACAACCAGTACATTTTATCATTTAACTGAAATCGAAAAGTGCTTTGGAAGCATAGATGAGTTAGTAGATATTATAGACTTAAAATCAAAAAAATTTTAAGCTAACGAATGCTTTAGTGTAACAACAGTAATTCTTTTCTTATTGTGCTAACGGGGCAGGATACTAAAAAAAGAGGGGAGTTGTATAAATGCCAACTTGTCAGAATTATGGTCGGAAATGGAGTTGGAAAGACGCCATCACTCAGGTATTTAGAATCAAGTTGAGATGTGCTTATTGTGAAGGTGTCCAGTATTTATCTGCAAAATAAAGGGTTCGTGCTTCTCTTTTATATCTTCCAGTCCTTATAATTCAATTCTTTTTATTAACTTCGCATCTGTCCTATTCTAGTATTACAGGAATCGATGTTATTTTACTGGCTTTAGCAACTGTCCATATGCCATTCATTTATTAATTATGCAATGAAGAAGAACCTCGCTGGAAGAACTTTTCAATTCATTGTTATTACATTAAAGAAAAGCTGCTTAAGTGGAAAATCATCGAGTTGCTAAAGCATCTCCTTTTTTTCTTGAACTCCCATGAAAATTAAAAAACGCTCAGAATCAATAAAACAGCATAACAAAAAAAGCTCGGAAAAAGTTTTTTTGAAAAAAGGCTGAGCCTTTAGAATGATTATATGAAGTTAAAAGGTAAATCAAAAACCAACTTCATTCCTCTTAGAATAAAGGCAAGGCTGGTGCAATAACCAGAGTAGGATTAATCTCCCATGAGTGCTACTCGTATAGAGTGCGACAGTCTGTGATGCACCGTGGTCGTTGGAGTCAGACTAACGGATGGGCTCTATGACACTATAGTTCATCGACCTTCTTCGCCAGCCATAGTATCCAATACCCGTTCTGCATACATATTTTCATCCTCTGAGATGTAGCGTTGATTTTGCGCAACATGTATGGCTAACGGGTCAGTTTAGTTGAAGAGTGTTGTTTAACTTGCGTTTAACAATCGGGCCAGATTATTAGAATTTTGAAACGAAGTTAGATAATTCATAAGAAAGTGATATAATTGTTAGGACGAATTGGTTTCTTCAATAAACGGGCCAATTTTGTTGAGGATCACAGTTTTATAGTATTTTTCGAAATTAGGAATATATTGTGAAGAAATGTACTTAAAGTAAAGGAGCAGTTTAGTTAAATTACATAATAATTAATGTGGGTAAAAGTTAAATAGAATTAATGGAGTGTGAATGGAATGGTATATCTAGCTGATAAACCACTAATAGTAGGGAAGAAAGTTGTTCTCAGACCCTTTAAGGATGAAGACTTTCCTTTTATAGTGGAATGTTTAAAGGATTCGGAAGTATTAAAACTAACAGGAAGCAGTTCGGATTTTGATAGGGAATCAATTCTCCATTGGTACAACACAAGAAATGGACAAACCGATCGCTTGGATCTTGCTATTGTTGACCAATCCCAGGACTTCTTAGTGGGAGAGGTGGTGGTCAATTTATACGATGAAAAAAATCATAGTATGAATTTTAGGATACTTATTGGGCCGAGGGGAAGGAATCAAGGATTAGGAACGGAAGCAACTCGACTCATAATTGATTATGTATTTAAAAACACTACATTGAATCAACTAACTTTAAGTGTTTTTGACTTCAATCCAAGGGCAAAGTATGTTTATGAAAAGGTTGGCTTTGTAATATATAGCATTGATGAAAACGACCTAGAATTCGAAGGTGAATGGATTGACTCTATTAATATGAATTTAACGAGAGAGAATTGGTTAAACAGAGAAAAAATGCTTATTGAATTAAAAGGTGCGTTAATTTAACAATCGGCTGCCTTTACAGGGCAGCTTTTCTTACGATTAGTCAAGTATCTTAGATAACTTTTCTCATTTCCTCTGAAGAAATTTTTTCATGAACATTCATGCATTATGAGGATTTTGATTGTTGATCCACACCAAATAAGCCTAATGACTTTTCGTTTTTTCACAAGGCTTGAATATGTTAAAATGATGCTACGGCTATACTAGGGGGCTAACCTGTAGTCGTAGTTTTGATTATGTGTTACAAGAAAGAAAATCGTCTTTAACAACTTGTTCACGCATGCGATGGAGGCAACCTTATGACATTTATTGTAGGGTTGCGCTTTTAATTTATCGTAATACTCCACGATATGATTTCCACCGAATCGTCGCTGTTTAATCATGTTCTGAACGTTTAGATACATGATTTTACGCAAGTGCTTATTCCCACGTTTATTGATTTTATCTCTCGCTAAAAATTTCCCTAATTGGTATCGTCTAATATCGATACCTGCATATGCGTTTAGCTGTCTGTTGTTGTCAAACCTACGAATGTCGCCAATTTCCGCTATGATTCGGACGGCCGTGTTCGCTCCAATAGCAGGGAGACTACGTAAAATTTCATATTCTTTAAGTTCCTCGGCAAGGGACTCCATTTTGTCGATGCATTGATTCTTCTGAAGAAGGAGCTCTTGATATCGTTTTGCATATACACTTACTTGATCACACAGTACATCAGTTGAAGAGGCGGCTGGGTAAGATTGTTTTGCTGCCTTGAGTAGTTCAACTGCCTTTTCCTCCGCTTTTTTAACGGACAATCGTTTATTTGTATTGGCAAGTATCCGATTTTTAATGACCGTCTTTGATTGATTTATGACAAGATCTGGATGCGGATATAATTGTACTACGTTCAGGAATAGCTCGGATTTGGTTGTGAATATCTTCTCGAGCTCAGGAAAGGTTTCCTGAATGACCTTATGCATTCGGCTCCGGGCGACGCTCAATTCATCGTCCAATTCACTGTAATGCCTAGACATTCGTTTCAGTTGTCTGTAAACATCATCCGACACTGTTTCAATCCGTCTTTCGGTCGTAAAGTGTGTGAGTGCCAATTGATGTGCATCACTTCGATCCGTTTTGTGCATACGCAAAGAATCGCATTGGAGTTTTGCTTCCAAGGGATTTAAAAGACAATACCTGTATTTGTTCTCTATCATAAAACGTTCCAGAGGCCTTGAGTAGACACCTGACGCTTCAAATACGATGTGAGGATGCTCTCCATATCCGTCAATTAAGTCATCGATCAAAACTTTGAGTTCGATGAACTCGGGACGATTGTGCTCGATTTCTTTCTCCAACTCACACTTCTTCAGCGCGTTATAAACGACCATATAGCTCTTTCCCATACTGACATCAAATGCGATGGCGTGTTTCATATTCACCCTCCTTGTGTGTTTTAAAGACCTCACCTTCACCTTATCGATTCCCATTTCTTATACACGATCTCGATGGATCCAACATACTTAAACCTGATTCAAATAAGGGGAGTGAAGTAGGTCGGTTTTTTATACGGATTCAAGACCCCAAAGCTGCCACGACCTATTCTTCACCTCTACTATATAAAAAAATAGTAGTGCTAACCAATGCCTTGGTCTGCACTACTGATCTTAGTATGTTTCTTATTGAGTAATGGAGTTAACTACTTCTGTGAACTGGCGTTATGTTAACCTGGTGTGTATGGACTATACAAGCTCGTTCAGTGATCGAATTCCTTGTTTAACTAACTGGCAAGTTAGTTAAACAAGCAGGTGTTATTAAAAGACTGGCGAAGTAGACATAATTAAACGATATAAACTTGGAAAGTAGGCATGATTTTGCTATTACATACTGAAGTTTTTGGAGTAGGGGAACCAATTGTATTTCTTCATACTGGTTTACAAACTAGTTTAACTGATTTTGAATATCAGAGAGAATATTTTAAACACAACTTTAAAGTTATTCTTCCCGATTTAAGGGGACACGGTAAGTCAATTGAAAATAATTTATCGAATTTCTTTGAAGATTCTGCAATGGATATGGAAGAAACACTAAATAAATTAGATGTGAAATCTACTCATCTAGTTGGTTGTTCATTAGGTGCTTTAGTTGGATTATGCTTCGCTAAAAAATTCCCTCATAAAGTTAAAAGTTTAACTATTTCTGGATTATTATCTGAAAAACCAGAAAACTGGATCGAAATGCACAAAAAAGATGTAGAATCTCAAGCTCTATTATTACAAAATGAAGATGTAGTTAATTACTTTGATAAATTACATAGTTCTGATTGGAAACAATTCTTATATATGGGACAAAATGAACATTGGTATCCATTTCACGAGACAAAAGACTTGGATGGTATTAATTCGCCAGTTTTATATATGGTTGGTGAAGGAAATAAAGGTGAAACCAAGGGGGCTATCTTGTACCCGTTATTAAAGGAGGACGTTCACGTGTCTATCATTCCCTTTGCCTCGCACCTAGTACATTCTGAACAGCCAGAAATATATACAAAAGTATTAGATGCTTTTATAAAAAAGGTTGAGAAAGAATAGTTTTTCTTATTCAACTCCCATGAAAATTAAAAAACGCTCAAGATCATAAATCTGCATAACAAAAAAAGACTGAGCCCTGAAAAGGATAAAATTGAATTTTAAACACCAAACTTCGCGAAAATGACAACACTAAAGGTGACGCTGCTCAATATTTTATAAATAAGAGTGCATCGTCTAGTTCCTGACTCAGATTATTTGTTGGATTAGGAGACTTCTGGTTCAGTGATTGTAACGTTGTACCCTAAGTTTTCGAGCCTTCGAACAGAATACCGTACAATGGATTTTGTTTTTGTTTGTCGAAATAATCTTAGCCTAAGTCTATATACATTTCTTTGCGTGTTAAGAGATAATAGGCGATCCTCATTTAGAAGTAATTAAAAAAGCACTTAAACCAAATGGCTATTTTGGTTTGGTGTGCTTCAATACAGATGGTGCATTAGATACTTCTGATTGGGAAGTTTATAGAGCGGGTAGTTTAAATAAAGGTATAGGTTATACAGAAAAGAGACTTAAAGAAGTATTCGCAAAGGACTTTGACATCCTTAATTTCAGGAGAATGAAAAAGATTACTCAACCAAGTGATTTTTCGGAGAAGAGTTTTTGTGGACAAGCTTAATGCAAATGAAATAGTTTTTGAAATAACCGGGAGCGTTAGTTAAACAAAAAGAGATCGTCTATTGACGGTCTTACATTTGCTTGCTAGACGAACGTTTATTCGGTATAATGAATCAGGACAGGGAACGAATGTACGTAATCGGTTAATTAAGTCAGTTGAATATGACGAATCCCTAGATATGGATATACATGGCTGCAGACGAATCTAATCAGCAAACGAAGAATCAATGTACTGCAGGTCGCTGAGATATCATTCCGTGCCTAGTGTTTCTACGTAACCCCAATCAGAAATTTACACTTGATAACGTGCTGGCGCTTGTTCCCATCGTATATAAAGAAAGAATGGTGATCTAATGCCGTTAATCCCAGGAGAAGCATTACCGTATTTCGAGAATATGATTTATTTACCGATGATTATAAGTATCTTGGAGAGAGACCGAGAAGTGATTGAAACAAGCTCATTCAAGTTGAAAGGACCTTACACCTATATCGTTGAAAGTGCGTTAAAGACCGTTCGAGCTGAATTGGCAGAAACGAATAATTATGCACGAAGAAAAAACATGAAGTTAATTAAAATGGGAAAATATGGAGCGTTCACCGAGTATGCATTTATTCATGGCGGCTATGAGGACAAGAGACGCTACTTGAATATACGGCTACGTAACAGGACGGAAGAATTGATTGGTATTTATTTTGCAATGGTAGAAAATCAAGGCATAAGGGGAGTTGCTACAACGTGATTGATCAGAGCGCTGAAGAGTTGGCCATATCACTGATGTTTAGGGAACACCTAGCGGAATTAAGAGACTGGTACAGAAAGAATGATGAAAATGGTAGCACTTCCAAAACCACCGAAATCAAAGGCTGCAGCGGTAGGCCCAAAACTAATAGGAACAGATGTTCTTGAAATTGGCGGGAGAATTGGTGAATCAATAGAATTCGCCGTAGAAGTTGGAATTATGATATTTGCCCATAAGCGGTATGAATCATTTACAGGAGTCGTTAAAGATATAGAAAATCAGCGAGGTTTTTCGGTTTATGCAAAATTATGGAATTAACGTCTCGAACCAGTACAACGAGTTGATTATAGACGTAGCAAGCAACACTTATGCGGATATAAAAGAATGTGAAAATGGTAGTTGTATTTAATCTTTGTCGTCAGATTGGCAAGGGTTTAGAAAAGAAACAAGCTAATAGGTTGGTAGAAAAACTCAATAAATACTTTCATACTGAATTAAGCGGAGAGGACTTACATTTGATATATTTGGAACTCTGTTATAGGTCTAAGTTTGAAGATTTTAAAGACTTTATAAAACGCGGATTCCCTATTGAAGAACTAAGAAGGTAACACACAGTACAAACAAAGCGCATATAAAAAAAAGCCGATTAGGTTTAATCAGCTTTTGGTTTCTTGATTTTTATTATTTGGTAGATGTCATATAAAATCCTAACTGAGAATATAGAGACTGCTAACGCTTTCATCAGTATACTTCCGTTTTGGAGGAATAGAATTACATATATCAATACAAGTAAAAGGAAAATATTTATAACTTTGTTAGTTACCTCTGATATAAACAAGTAGAACACCAACTTTCTAAATATAAGCTTCGCTGGCCTCTGCCTTATGAATAGACCGAACGAAGGAACGAAGGAATGTGGGTACATGATGCCAAGAGACTTGGAAGGGTACGTCGACATAAGAAAACGCAGAGATCCAATGTGCATAACATATTGGATTAAAACCAGTTATTAGAACTGGTTTCGGCGAAGCGTATTACCATACTTGCAATTTTTAACACAAATTACATTATGTGTTTCTAGGACGGTTGAAAAATATTTTTTGGCACTCTGAAAAATGGTGATAACCGTTGGTGCATCAACATTTATAGGGGGAGTTATCTAATTTACGTATGTAAAACCAATAAGTTTCAAATGTTTCAATAATAATTGAGTCACGGTACGAACATTAAATGTAGGAAAAGAGACAAATCACTCTGTCTTTTTATCGTTAAATTTGTTTGGAATTTCTTTAAGTATAGTAATTCGTTCTTTTTGGACATTGATAAAACTGATAACGAACCAGATAATAACCAAATAAATAATGAAAATAAATATCGGAGTGAAAGACCCTATTGGATATCCCTCCCTTTTTAACTCGTTAAGGAGTATGACATAAAGTCAATTAAAGGTGAGTGATCAGTACAAAGAAGCAACGAATGGGAGAACCAAGTGACAGGTGAAAGTAGTGAATAAAATACTTGAATTGTTTGGTGGTATTGGTGCTCCAAGAAAGGCATTGATCAATCTAAGAATCAACCATAAATCTATTGATTATAAAGTGGTATTCGTATAAATATGGGCGAATAAAGAACAATGCTCTGTTCTTATTCAACTGGCGGGACTGATTCGTTAAATAAGATCCCTTCCATCTGTTTGATTGTGTGTCAGCTCATGTTATAATGAGGAGCTTAGGATAATTACGACTTTAACTCATAATTGAACGGATGCCCCAAAAAAGCCTCCGCCTATGGATAAAATATGGAGGTGTAAGAGAATGATTAAACGATGGACGATCGATAAAATTAGAGAATTTGTTGAGAAAAATTCGGAAAGTAAGTTGTTAACGACTGAATATCTCGGTTTTTCTCAAAAGTTACAATTTAAATGTGCATGTGGTAGCAACTTTGAAAAAACATTTACGAAATTTAATAATAATAACCAACGTAAATGTGACGTGTGCCAACCGCCAAAAGCGTCACGCAGCGTAGAGTGAATAAATGAAGTGCTGATTTCTATTAAAGAGAAATTGGCGCTATTTTTATTTTATGGGAGTAAGATAGATGCCCTTATCAAAATACAAACAGATGAACCATACATGTCTATAAAAGAAAGGAAGCAAAATGAAAGATATGAATTTTAGTGAAGCCGTTGAACGTTCTATACAAATAAGAAAAACCTACCATAATTTGGAGCGACAGTATCATGAAAAAGAATGGACAGTAGAAGAAGATGCGTTAGCTTTCCTGACAGATGCTGGTTTGGTAGGTCGTCTAACAATGTCTCAACAGGGGCGTTGGCCAACAAATGGAGAAACTGAATCTGAACTTGAACATAAGCTTGGTGAATGTATGTGGTGGCTGATTAATTTGGCTGACCGCACGGATATTGATATTAGTGAAGCATTGGAAAAATTCTTAACCAAAACCGAAAAGAAAATAGGGGATTGAGCTAATAAGCTTATTGATAATAGCGCATAACCAAAAAAGCTGAGCTATAAGAATGATAATATGGAATGGATAGGTAAATGAAAAATCATCCCCATACATCCACCCACCCTAGAATATAGGCAAGGCTGTTGCAGTAACCAGAGTAGGATTGATCTCCCGTAAGTGCTGCCAATATTGGGTACGACAGTCTGTGATGCACTGTGGTCGTTGGAGCCAGGGCTTCTCTGCCCATCATAGTAGATCGACCCAATACCCGTTCAGCACACATTTTCATCCTCTATGGTGCAGCTCTGGCCTTGCGCTATATGTATTGTTAGCAGGCGCATTAGTCGAACAACAGGAGATTGTCTATTGACAGTCTTTAATATGGACAATCCGAGAACACTGTTGTGTCAACGTTGCCTAGTTATCCATAAGAAGGTTAAATAAGTACAAAGCCAAAGCGACCTGTCCACAAATTGAAATTGTGGCTGGGTCGCTTTTTTACGTTAAGCAAAAAGTTGCGTAATATCAAACCAAAAAGAGGACTTCCTCACTGTAAGTCGAATTACAAGTGTGGGGGAAGATGTAAATGCGTTACGATAGAAACAACTTAATCGTATTAATGAAAAGTGACCTTGCAAATTATCCTTGTCGAAAATATAATGATGAATCATTAACTAATAACGAATTATCAAAAAAGGATAAACAAATTATTGATAGTAGTAAATATAAAAAATGTAATGGGTGTGGTGGTAATATGTCTGCAGAAGAAAAAGAAAGAGAGAGATTAAAGGCAAAAGAACAACAGAAAAATCCAGGTAGCACTTTAAATAATACGTGGGCACAAGCAACCACAGGTGCACCAAGTGGTAGCTGTTTAATAAATATTATTTCATTCATTATGATTATAGTATTTGTGTTTTTAATTAGGGCTTGTTCAAATTAATACTTATTCAACTTACTGGAGCATCAGTTGGAAAAAGGATAAAATCTTTAAGAATAGCCGATTCATCTTCAATAAGTAAGGTAGACGAAAAACTATGTTAGATTCAATTCGGCGAAAAATTGGAAAGGAGTTTCCACTTATGGATACGTTAACAATTAAAGAACTTCAATCACGCAATGAAATTATTGAAGCATTTCCTGTTATGAAGCAGTTACGAACTCACTTGGATGAAAATACTTATCTTGAAATAGTAATTGCTGCGCAAGAGAATGATAGATATAAAATGTTCGCTTTACTAGATGGTGGTGAAATTGTTGCAGTTACTGGTTTGAAGCCGATGATAACACTTTCTAGTGGCAGATTTATTTGGATTTGTGACTTGGTTACAGATACTACTATACGTTCAAAAGGATACGGTGAAAAACTATTTACATATGTTCATGAATGGGCAAAAGAAAATAATTATGAAAGTGTTTCTTTATCTTCAGGATTACAGCGTACAGATGCACACCGTTTTTATGAGGATAAAATGAAGTATGCCAAAACTAGTTATGTGTTTAAAACAACTTTAAAATAAATATGATATTTCACTAATGGATGTAATAGTTGAACAAGAGAAGATTGTCTATTGACGGTCTTCTCTTGTTTGTTCGGAATAAGAGCATTCATTCTGTGCGTTTGGTGAAAAGAGGAAACTAGTGTGCATAATAAATGTGCTACAGGTTGGAGAAGTATCATTCATTGTTAATTGTTTTCTATGCAAAACCAATTAAAGGGGCCTTACATCAATCTTATAGAAGAAACATCTTACGTTTTTGTATGATATTCAGTGGTGTGCCATTATAAAAATTCCTCTTATTGTTAGTCAGCTAACGACTATGATGAATGGGATTTTATAATGGCCATTTTTTGTCTAAGTTTAGTTGGCAAAGTTAATTATATAACTAGAATAAATTCAATCAGTAACTATCAAGCCTAATAGAGAAGCAAATTGAATTGCTTGGAAAGAACTCACTTTGCAGCCTTTAAGATCTGCTAGAGATACTGTAAGTGATTCAAAAGTAGAATTACTAATATCGATTCCTTTAAGTGGTGTCTTTTCAAAGTTTGCACTGTTTATGTTGCATAATCTAAATTCGACGTTTTTAAATATACAATCATAAAAATCAGAGCTTACTAATGATGTGTCTAGAAATTTAACTTTTTCTAGTTTTGAATTTCCGAATGAGGCTAAGTTCAGTGAAGAATTATCAAACTCAACATTGCCAAATCGAGACTCTGTAAAATCCAGACCTAATAATTTACAATTTTTAAATACCGTCCTATGTATAGAAGAACTACTCAAGTTAGCATTTGAAAAATCGCAGTTATCAAAAATAACATCAGTAATGTCGATATTACTAAAATTAGTATTGTTAAACTTACAATTTTTTAAAGTCATTTTAGATAATCGCACTCTATGCAACACTTCATTAGCAAAAAAGGAATCATTAATTATACATAATTCAAGTTCTGGATCTTCTTGGTAAAAAATATCTTGGAAATTGATTGTAGGTAAATCGTTTGGTATTCTTGGTGAATCGATTTTCATTTAACTACCTCTCTCAAATATAAATTTTGTGCATTTGTTTAAGGAAAGAACTTCATCCCTTGAATAGCAACTCTAAGCTATTATTGATTATTATAAAAGACTATATTTTTAAGGGAATCTGTGTGCAACGTTAGGAGCTTTTCTTAAATTAACGGCGAGATTCAGTTAAATACGCGAAGTTTCTCCAACGCTAACTTATCAACATCAAGAAAATAAAGTATTCATTTCACTTTAATTTTTGTTATCGATGGATACTCAGAATAGAAAGTTATGGGTATTTGGGCAAGATGTGTCTGAAGATGATGGTAGAAAATTAAAAGACCTGCGAGCGAAAAGACAGAACTCAATGCAATCATTAAGGGGGAACCTGAATTACTATGTCACCATAGTCAAGGTGATATGATTTTCAGCTTTAATCAATTCTATAAAATATCTTGGTTTGATTCTATTTCTACAACAAACGAACACCTAGGTTGAGAGGTGTATTTTTTATGACCAATCTGAATCCTTTTATTAGGATTGATATTCCTTTTTTTGTCGGATATTATAGTATTTAAGCATTAAGGTGTTAGAGTGTTAAAGTATTAGATATATGAGGAGTGGTTTTATGAGTGGGGCTGTCAAAGTTTATGCTATTACTGAATTTGGACTGGGAGCTAGAGGGAGCAGTGAAGGAATTGTTGATTTTCAAACTGCGCAATTGATGATGGATGCGGACATTGTTAGGATAAGCAATAAATGCTACCGAGTAAAATACAAAGAGGTTACAGAATGTGGGAAAATAAATTTTTATTCTGAAGAAATTATCAGAAAAAGTTTTACGGAATTGAAATTAAGTGAAATCGAGTAATACTATAACGTTCGTCCATCACTGGCTATTATTTATTTAAAGGATTCCTTCCTCATTTGTCGAATGGTAGAAGGAAGAGGAGGGATTACATATGACTAATGAAGAAAGAAATAAATTATCAGATATACTATTACAAAGTCTTTATGATTATCATTTCGCTAATAATGGAGGAAGTTATAAATTACCCAAAGCAATGATAAATGCAGACGTAAACAGCAAACTGGCTATTGAATACCTAATCGAAAAGGAATATGCCATAGACAGTGGGCAAGGGTCAGATAATCTAGTATTAGCAATAACAACGCAAGGGATGGACTATATAAAAAACAAATAACTGTATGCATTAATCGATTAACAAGAACGTCTATCCGGGCGTTCTTTTTTATTTACCCATAAATAGAGAAAAGGGGAGTGAGGAGACAAGTGGAGGGGAAGAACATGCAGGATATAGTACAGGCCCCGGAAAAGAGGATTATCAGTCTGGAGTAGAACTATTAAGAAGTTCAACGTGAAGTGAAAAAATGACCGACACAATCGTCAGCAGCTCGATTCGTTGTCAGTGAGAAGGTTAAATTGAACAAAGCTAGAGCGACCCGTCCACAGATTAGTGAGGAGGTCGCCAATTCGAACATCAAGTAAAGTAATGAATGGGATGGACGCGTTCAAAGAGAAAGAACGATAAATTGTTATTTTTGATAAGTATATGGACACATTTGGTCGGCGTATTGCTCTACAGAATGTGGGACTGGATATGAGGTGGTTTCTTTCACTCTGTTACAGTCCTTTGGGGGTCCGATAAATGTAGAAGGCTCAACGGGAGCAATTGCTTTTTTCCATTGACTCTCATCCATACAATAGGTATGTACCATAATATTCGAAGGCGTTAATTTTAAGAGGTCAGACCCTAGAATTACTTCCGGAGTTGGTGCATCAAAAATACCTAAAAAATGAGTGTTATTAGCAGTAGCTACTATATAGTGCCACCATCCTTGCGGCACGTTTGCAACTTGCCCAGGGGTAATAGGATAATTTTGGATTTCTTTTGTAAAAGGATTCAGAAATGAAACAGTACAAGCTCCAGAAATACAATAAACAAGCTCTGCAGCATGTTGATGGTAATGTGGCTCGATGACATTGCCAGCGCTAAGAAAGATATCAAGTAATGACACATTTTCTAATGTGTTTAATTGCTTGATACCTAACACATTAATAAAATTTTGATTGTCTTTTTTGAAAATCGGACTGTCATTTACGTCAAAAGTGAACTGAGTTGCTGGTGAAGTGTAATCAATATTCGAACTCATAAGTACATCCTTCCTTATATGATGTCAAATATGCATTGGTAGCATACTTTTACAGGATATGTATGAATCCACTTTAGTGTGAAGGGTCATTTACTTTCTTGCGCTGATACATGTGCGGTCCGATAAACAGTGGACACATTATGTGAAATAAAAAAAGCCATTAAAAATAGAAATAGACTTAATCGTCTATTTCCTTCTGCATCGCTGCCCATTGTGCTTTATGTTTAGATTTTGGGATGCCATGATACTGTTCATAGCAGCACATTCTACAAGAACAATGGACTTTTCCTTTGCTAAATGTCCCACGCACGGGCATGGACTCGCCTTCTCGTTGCAGAGCATCTTTTAGAATTGCCCATTTTCTTTGAATGATTCTCTCTCGCTGATGGCGAGTATAGGCTTTGGAACGGTTTTTCATTTGGATCAGCTCCCTTGGAGAAACCCGAGCTTGCAAGGCACGTCAAGGGGTGTTGCAGCACGCCCTACAAGCTGGGTATTGAGCTGATCAACTGTATTAATATAATCATGGCTTTAGTTCCTTTCATTATGTATTAAATGATAGTACCACAGAGGCAATCGAAACACATTATGAAAACTGTTTAATACGCAGTTTGAACATTAAGCGAAAGAGCAATATATGAATCCGATAAACTTAATAGCAAACATATCAAACGCATATCGCGCACGTATTTCCGAGTGAGGATAATACGGATATCATGCCTAAATTGATTGAAACAACAAAAGTAAGTGAATAATAAAAGTACATTATTGTTGTTCCAAGAAATGAGGGTATGGTATGAGTGAGAAATTGACGGGAGAGGAAGAATGTGTGAATATAACTTATTATTTCACGGTGATATTCACAGCAATTGGAACCGTTTTAGTCTTCTATTTTTTGTACCAAAAAGTAGGGAGGGTAGATCTTTTTATTATTTTACTTTCAACCTCTGCAGGCGGTATACCTATAGGGTTCATTGGTGCATTTATTGATTATAAGGTTTCAGCATATAAGTTTGAAAAGAGAAGTTATGAGCAATGAAAAAAGTCCGAATTCCTCTCGTATAACACTGGGAGGGGATTGGTAATGGCGGAATTGATAATAGAGTTTGCTATAGTGGATAAGTACTCCGGTTAGCTATACACACATGGCACTATTCGCAACACTACCCTCATAACGTGATAGAATGTAAACTAGACACTCTATTGAATGTTTGGTTATTTTGTGTTTTCACTGGGATATGTGATTGTAGCACCACACACTAATTATTATTTTAAATCTACGGTTTGCTATGCTAGACAGAAAGCTCGAATTATAAAAAATAGCGAACCACTTGGGTACGCATGACAAAGAGCCGTCTATGAAGATTTATTTAATTGTAAGACGGCTTATTTTATTTAGTGTTACATGCCACTTTAGTGTGAAAAGATACTCTCCATTACAGTGTTGTCCCAGCAGTTTTCTCTTCTTGACATGCTTGGAATAAAGCCAAGTTTCTTTGATTGTTTATGGTGTTGAAGTGATGTAAAGACAGTTCCTTGATCAATATGGAGAAGAAAACCTTCCATCCTAGATAGGATAATTAGAGTTCTTGCATAGACTAGACTATACCCTACTTTGTCCGTTTTAGGGGGATGACCAGAGTTTCCCTCAGCAATGAACGCCCAGAGCTATTTGTTTTACTGAAAGAAAGGAACGAGTAAATGTCTAAAAAAGTAACTAAACAAAACGCATTTCTTATTATTTTCGCGATTTTTGCGATATCCATTAACATGAGGCCAGCTATCACTTCCATTGGGCCCATGCTTGAAACAATTCGTGAGCAGTTGACGTTATCTAATGCACAGGTGAGTCTATTGACGGCGGTACCTGTCATTTGTATGGGCGTTTTTGCCTCAATGGCACCGGTGTTGAACCGGAAATTTGGATTGAAGTATACAATCTATGCAATGCTTATACTAATTGGACTAATGACCGCTTTACGCGGGTTCATTTCCAGTTTTTTAATTCTAATCGGAACAGCCTTCCTTATAGGTATCGCTATTGCAGTAATCGGGCCACTCCTTTCCGCAATGATCAAGCAGTATTTCCCGGACCGCGCTGCATCTGTTATCGGAATTTATTCATTCGGGATGGGGGTCGGGTCTGCAGCTAGTGCAGGACTGACGGCTGTATTTTTTGATAGAACAGGATCCTACTTGTTTGCACTTAGTATTTGGTCCATGCTAGCACTTCTCGGTCTAGTTGCCTGGTTTTTAGCAATGAGAGGGAACATGGAAGTACGTCAACTCGATTCCGTTGTCGTAAAGGGGAAACAGAAAAAGGTGAGATCCCCATGGAAAACACGGAAGGCATGGCTATTCTTACTATTTTTCGGTTTGCAGTCATCTGCATTCTTTTCAATTATTACTTGGCTCGCGCCAATTGCAATTTCTTCCGGAATGACATTGCTGCAGGCGGGAACTCTCCTTAGCATTATGACGACGGTCCAAATCTTTTTAAACATTCTCCTACCTTTGCTGATGGAGCGTTTTCCAGCACGAAAGTTTTGGCTTATGCTAATGCTTATTGCGGGGATGCTCGCAGTTGCGCTGTTCTGGACAGGGATCCATCCACTCATGTGGGCAGGCGCATTCATCATGGGGATACCACTTGGCGGTTTATTCCCCATAGCACTTCTTTTACCACTTGACGAGACAAAGACAGCTGAGGAAGCAAGTTCTTGGACTGCAATGATGCAAACAGGCGGTTTCATCATAGGGGGATTATTGCCTCTTCTGATTGCAGTTGTTTATGACGGGACGGCGAACCATCATTATACGTTCGGCATTATCATGTTACTGTATGTGATGATGCTCATCCTGACGTTTATGATTGGCGATAAAAAAATGCGTGAAGAATAATGAAGTAAATAGAGTGAAAACCCCACAGAGAAATATGTTCTTTGTGGGGTTTATTCAATTTAAGAGCTTTTAGAATAGAACTATTTTTACACTTCAGCTATAAATAAACATTTAAATGGTATTTTTACATTAAAAAAAGGTTTCCATTCGGTTCAAGAATGCTTTTGCAGATTGACTTAAATATTTATCAGTACGATAAAACATCTCTAAGTTCCTAGTAGGGGAATCCTTGATTGGAATAGCACGGATACCGAGTGATTGGAAACTTTCAATTAGTTGACTAGGTTGAATAGTAGCCCCAATCCCTGCTTTTACAAGTTGAAACAAAGATGTGGCTGATCCTGTTTCCATCAGGGCATCGATAGCAATTTTTTGACTTAAACACCAAGTCTCAATCAAATCACGTCCAGAGAATCCCTTCGGATACATAACTAAAGGCAGATTTACCAAGTCAGCCGGCAAGATAATACCTTTGTCTGCTAATTCATGATCTTTAGTAACGAAAAGACTATACGATTCGGTATGAAAAGGGATGCGATTTAAACGACTGTCTGGTTGAATCGCTAGCCCAAAACCAATATCAACTTCATTTTCTAACACCTTATTTAAAATATCAATAGATGGAATCACTTGCACTTTAGTATTTGGAAATTCTTTGTGAAAATCGATTAGTAATGCTGTTAATCGATAATCAAGATCGGATGGTAATACTGCTACACGTAAGTGACCGGTATTCAGATTTGTAAGATCTTCTATAGCATTTTTTGCGTTTTCTAGTTGTTGAACAATTTGCAATGCGTAGTGCTCAAGGAGATTACCTGCTTCGGTCTTAACGGTTTTTTTTCCAAGGCGATCGAACAGAGGTAGGCCTAATTCATCTTCCAATACCCGTATTTGCTGGCTTAGGGTTGGTTGTGAAATACCTAGTTTGTAGGCAGCTTCAGTAAAATGAAGTTCTTTGCATAACATAAGGAAATAGTGTAACTGCCTGATTTCCATTTAACATGCTCCTTTTATGATTGCTTACAGCTATGGTTTGTATAGAAAAAATAGTATTGAACTATTATAAGCGCAAATATACAATGAATGCAATGCTTAATGAAGGAGATGTTTCACATGCGTTTTGTTTATCTTGTGATGATTATATTTTTTGTTTCATTAAATTTAAGACCGTCGATTACTTCTGTTGGGCCTTTACTTGATATCATCCAAACGGATTTAGGTATGAGCGGGGTGACAGCTAGTTTACTAACCGCACTACCGGTTTTTTGTATGGGGCTATTTTCCATATTGGCCATTAAGTTAAATAAGCGTTTGGGAATGGAGAAGTCTCTGCTTATAGCAATGACTTTGATATTCGTTGCTACATTCCTTCGTATGTTCATTCATAATAGCTTTTTGTTGTTTGCGACAGCTTTATTCTCGGGGATTGGAATAGGGATTGCTGGACCATTAATTACAGGATTTATAAAAAAATACTTTCCCAACAATCATGGTTTAATGGGGGTTTATTCCGTGTCAATGGTGATTGGTGCAGCGGTTGCATCCAGTCTTTCTGTGCCTACATACCAGAGGATGAATGAATCTTGGCAACACGCATTAGGTTTCTGGAGTATATTAGCGGTTCCTGCATTTTTACTACTTATTCCACTTCTAAAAAAAGCAGAAAAGAGTACAGATACCCTGCCTATTTCAGCTTTGTTTGTAAAAAATAAAAGGGTGACATTATTCATGTTGTTTTTTGGATGCATGGCGGCTATCTTTTATTCGCTAACAGCTTGGTTAGCACCAATCGTACAATCAATGGGTTTCAGCTATTCTCAATCCGGTTTGATTCTGACTCTATTTACAGTAATCCAAATTCCCATAAGCTTTTTACTACCTATACTCGTTAGCAAAACGGGTAATAGAAAAGTTTGGTTACTAGTCTGTAGTTTTTCAGAAATAGTAGGGATTTTGATTTTACTGCTAAATTACTCTCCGTGGATAGCTACAGTTTTCCTTGGTATTGGGGCTGGTGGTTTGTTTCCTTTGGCACTACTTCTACCTATTCAAGAGGCCAAAAATATTGAAGAAACAGTGTCTTGGTCTGCGATGATGCAATTTGGTGGTTATCTACTCGGGGCCCTCGGTCCTGCATTTATTGGATTAACAATTGATGTTTTTGATAACTTTGTTCCAGCATTGGGAGGACTATTGATCATTTTATGTGTAATGCTTTTCACAATCTTAAAAATAGGGAACAATGAACAATCGATTCATTGATTTGGCACTGTGAAAATTTAATGTTGTTTTTTAATTGGGTGTTTAATATTTTCTAATACTTAAAGCAAAGCAGGATGATTGTCAAGACACTTTGTTACAACCCCGTTAAAACATTGTATCCACCCTTGAGCCTACGATAATAATTATTAACGCACGTCTGTTGATTAACCATTTTCTTGCATAAATAACAAGTAAGAAAAGGCTTGAAAACCTCCATTTTTACTGGATCATTTCCGGTTCGCTTACGGCACACCCTTTTCGATCATCTTATTGTGAATAAGTACCTATCGCAAACCTACACTGTTTAAGTGAAAAGTGCAGCTGCTTTAGAAGTAAAGAATAGCTACCTTTTTCAAAAGGTATCAGTGCCCGAAGATGCAATTTCGGGCACCCTGGTACATTGTACAGGCTGTTCTTTAGTAAGGTATATGACACTATAGAAAGTGACACTTCCTAAAATAAGAAAAGAAAAGACCATAAAGAAAGTTTCAGCCGCCAAAATTGTATCTTTGGCGGCTTTTAACCAATTAGGAACCCCTCTATTCCCTCGTTCCCAAAAGCATTAGCACTTCGTGTACCTTTGCCTTTGGAGAGCGACGGATGAACGACCACCAGACGATTACTGAAGAAAATGTATAGGAATGCGGCGAAGTCGCATTCCTATACATAAAAATAGCTCAGTTATGTATAGAAGTTGTTCAATCCAAAGTTAGCCAGAAGCAACTGTAAACCGATCGCGTAGTAGTCAATTAAGTTATTAATTGGTTGTTTTTGGTTAATCAACAAGTGTGTTATTAACGTTCTATAAGTAATAAAAACCCTTTGCATGAATTTCACTATCAGATTTATATTGATTGAAAGGTCATTCAACAATCCTAATAAACTGCCTCTATAAAATGGGCATGCTCAACAATTGTTCTTTTTATTGTGATTCTACAATAAGAAGGTAGAATTTAGAATAGTAGCTACGTTTAACTGTGAAAAATTGGAGAGAAAAATCAACAATAACATTTACCAAAGCTGATAAAATCACAGAAATTGAGTTAACAATAAATAAGTAGGTGAAAAAAATGGAAATTATATATGAGACTAAACGTTTATATCTATGTGTGTTTAATGACTCTCACTTAGATTCAGTGAAAAAGTTTTGGGGTGATGAAGAAGTGATGGCATTATGCGATGGTGCTTCTTCAAGTGATGTGTTGGGTCGAGTTATCGAAGGCTATAGGAAATGTCATGAAATTAACGGTTTATCCGTGTACGCAGTAAAAGATAAAGAATCTAAAGAAATTATAGGTGCTGCTGGATTTAATTGTGTGAATTCATTAAGCGATGTGGAATTAATTTATCATTATAGTAAAAAAATCTTGGGGCAAAGGTTTCGCAACAGAAGCGGCGTATGCTTGTGTAGAAATCGCCATAAATCATGGGGAAGTACAGGTTATCACTGCTTCTGCAAGTCCAGAGAATAAAGGGTCTTTAAAAGTATTAGAAAAGATTGGATTTCCTTTTAAATGCATGAAATGGTTTGAAGATACAGAGCAAGAAGAACTTTATTATGAATATAGGATATAGAAGTTATAAATAATCTACGAACTATAATGAATTGATAATAAAAAAATCTCTAAAACCTCTTTTCTTTTTTTCCTATTTCGTGATAGAGTAGTCCCTTATGCTTCACGCGCAACTCTGATTTCGCTTTTTATGTTACCGTCGCGCGTATGTATCAACGGTTGAAATACTGTTGCTTTAAAAAACAGTTTGACAATCACCTCAAGATGGGCAAATTTTTCATACCTACTTGCTATCTGTGCTTGGAAGCTTTATGCGGTACATCTACGACATATAATAGCAAGTAAAGGATTTCTATCCATTCAAGACTGTATTGAATACACTGTTGATAGTAATTTTAGCGAGTTTTATCGAATATGGTTACATAGAGTTAAACGAAGACAAAAGGTAGACGAGCATTATTAGGAATTACCTAAAAAGGTTTGCTGAAAAATAAGGGGGTGCTGCATGTTAGATTTGAATCCGGATCAATTTATTTTGAAACCGGCATTTGCCACTATTCATTGTGAGCCGACTTGGAAATGGAAAAAGCGCGATAAACCGTTCCCTAATTATGATTTATTTTATGTTTGGAGCGGTGAAGGAATATTGGTACTAAACGGAAAGTCTTATGATATACAAAAAGGGCACTGTTTTCTTTTTAAACATGGAGACGTGACAACTGCCACGCATAATCCCCAAGACCCCCTAGTATTAACCTATATTCATTTCGACTTAACTGAAACACCACAATTGGTCCCTACCGCCCATCGGATGGTTGAAAATACTTTCAGTTTTGAATCACTCTTAACTCAATACGTTCGCTTGTTATTAGTGAAAACATTTGGAATGGAAATAGAGGCAAAGCTCATCTTAAAGCAACTAATGATTCACCTATTGAGAGCAGAAGAAGAAAAGGTAGAGCAAATGGCTTACACGAGCAATATCTTGCTGGAAACTGTTCGGGAAATAGCTAACTATATTCAGCAGCATCCCGGTGAACAACATTCAATTGGAAGTTTAGCAGCTCGAGCCAATCTTTCTCCAAGATATTTTTCTCTGAAGTTTAAACAAATAATTGGCCATACGGTTAGATCATATATCATTCGTTCGCGCATTGAACGAGCGGAACATTTACTCCGTTATTCAGGTATGACAGTGACAGAAGCTGCGTATGTCCTTGGATACAGCGATCTCCATTTTTTCAGCAGACAATTTAAAAAGTACACAGGTAAAAACCCTTCAGAAATTCGTTAAACTAGCCAGGCTCTTATGCTTGGCTTTTTTTATTGCAAATTTACGGTATCACTAAAAAAGTGCAAATGTTTAAGCAATAAGTCTAAATCAATTCCATTTAATAATCGATATTATAAAAGTAGAAAATGAATTCAAATAGTAGAGGAGAACAGAGGTAGGTTGGGCTATTCAAGAAGTATGGAGGTAGTCATTGAATGTAATGAGTACATCATAAGCAAAATGTCATGAATGTTTTGGGGGAATAGATATGTCAGCTGATTATATACAACAACTGTTTGCAGACCGTTTAGGGGGTCCGCAATTTGGTTTAAAAGAGGAAATCTATAAATTCGAAAAAATAAAAAGAATAAAAAAAGAAGCATTGCAGGCAAATCCTCATATGGAATTGATCGATCTTGGCGTTGGAGAGCCTGATGCAATGGCAGATGAAGCAGTTGTGGAAATATTGGCAGAAGAAGCAAAGAAGCCTGAAAATCGCATGTATGCGGATAATGGGATAGTTGAGTTGAAGCATGCAGCTGCCAAATATATGAAACATGTATTTGGAGTGTATGACCTCGACCCAGAAACCGAGATCAACCATTCGATCGGATCAAAGTCAGCCTTGGCGATGCTTCCTGCAGCCTTCATCAATTCTGGTGATATTACACTTATGCCATCGCCCAGTTATCCTATTTTAGGCACTCACACAGAATACTACGGAGGAGAAATTGTCCATCTGCCGCTATTGGAGAGTAATTCATTTCTGCCAAAACTAGATTCATTGAATGAGGGTATTCTCAAGAAAGCGAAGCTACTTTACTTGAATTATCCGAACAACCCAACAGGGGCTGTAGCAACTGTAGAATTCTTTGAGGAAGTAGTCCAATTTGCAAAGAAAAATCAATTGATCGTTGTGCATGATGCTTCTTATGCTGCTCTCGTATTCGATGATGAAAAGCCGTTAAGCTTCCTTTCTGTACCCGGGGCAAAGGAGGTTGGAATAGAGCTTCATTCCTTATCGAAATCATTCAATATGACAGGCTGGCGCATTGGTTTTATGGCAGGAAATTCGAAACTTGTCAAAGTGATTAAGACAGTGAAGGACACTATTGACTCTGGTCAATTTATCGCCATACAAAAAGCAGCGGCATTTGCCCTTTCTCATCCAGAAATTACAGAACAAACTGTAGCTAAGTATTCACGGCGTCACAATCTTTTGGAAAAAGTTTTACGTGAGTGTGGCTTTAATGTTAAAAAACCGAAAGGATCATTTTTCTTATATACAAAGATACCAAAAGCGGTAGCAAGCGGTCCTCACTTTCAGTCAGCGGAAGAGTTTAGCCAATATTTATTACGTGAACATTTAATATCCAGTGTTCCATGGGATGATGCCGGACACTATGTGCGATTTTCGGTTACGTTTCAAGCGAAAGGAGTGAAAGAAGAGCAACGAGTAATCACTGAAATCAAAGCGAGGTTGAGTACATCCAAATTCATCTTTTAAGGGGGGGATAAAGTTGTTGTTTACTAAAATGCATGGTTTGGGAAACTCCTACGTTATTTTCAATCAATTAGAAACTGAAATGGACTACCAAGACTATAATCAGCTTGCTCAAATAGTATCTGATGTGAACTTCGGTATCGGGTCTGACGGCATAATAATAATAGGCTCTTCGGATATAGCAGATTTTCAAATGAGAATTTTTAACGTGGATGGATCGGAAGCAAGGAATTGTGGCAACGGATTGCGTTGTGTAGCAAAGATTCTTTTTGATCAAAAGTACGCTACAACATCCCATTTTACAATTGAAACGTTGGGTGGGGTGGTGCGTTTGGAAGTAGATGTAGACCATGAAAAGTACGTGCAGTATGTAACTGTTGATATGGGCGAGCCCAAACTACTAAAAAATAGGATACCGATGCAAGGAGATCCATTCTCGGTAGCGATAAATGAACCGCATTCTTTTGGAGGAGATGTGTATTACATGACTTATGTATCGATTGGGAATCCACATGCAATCATGTTTGTTGATGATGTGAATGAAGTGCCATTAGATAAAATAGGTCCTGTAATTGAACACTCTGATTTGTTCCCGGAACGAATAAACGTCGGAATTGTTCATGTCAAGAACAGCCAAGAAATTGATTATCGAGTGTGGGAACGTGGATCGGGTATAACAATGGCTTGCGGAACAGGGGCTTGCGCTGCGGTAGTAGCTGCCACATTAAACGATATGTTGGATAGACATCTTCCGATAACCGTTCATCTACCTGGAGGAGATTTGACGGTAAGTTGGGATGAACATGGCCACATTTGGAAAAGAGGTAAAGCAACATATATCTGCCATGGAGAATTGGGGAGAGACACCTATATTAATGGTTCAGTAATCGATGAAGGCAATGATTTTAGACAAAAGGGGAGGATCTAAGTATGAACAGAGAATCTATTTTAGATTTGGCTAAGATGCAAAATGTAAGGTATGTTCGACTACAATTTACAGACTTATTCGGGAAAATTAAAAATGTTGAAATTCCGATTAGTCAGTTGCCGAAAGCACTCGATAACAAAATGATGTTTGATGGCTCATCAATTGAAGGATTTGTACGTATTGAAGAATCTGATATGTATTTATACCCAGATTTAGATACGTTTATTATCTTTCCTTTTACAACAGAAAAAGGAAAGATCGCGCGTCTCATCTGTGATATTTATCATCCAGATGGAACACCATTTGAAGGTGACCCTCGCAATAATCTCAAAAGGATTTTAAATGAAATGAAAGTACTTGGGTTTTCTGATTTCAATGTTGGACCTGAACCTGAATTTTTCTTATTTAAACTCAATGACAAGGGTGAACCATCATTGGAATTGAATGATCATGGCGGTTATTTTGATCTTGCACCAACTGACTTAGGGGAAACTTGCCGTCGCGATATCGTATTTGAACTGGAAGAAATGGGATTTGAGATTGAAGCTTCCCATCATGAAGTAGCACCGGGCCAGCATGAAATTGACTTTAAATATCAAAGTGCCATAAGAGCCTGTGATGATATTCAAACCTTTAAGCTTATCGTTAAAACTATTGCTCGCAAACATGGGCTACACGCGACATTTATGCCTAAACCATTATTCGGCATAAATGGATCTGGCATGCATTGTAACTTGAGCTTATTCAAAAATGGCGAAAATGCATTTTATGATCCAAACGGGTCGCTAGAAATAAGTGATACTGCAAGAAGTTTTGTGGCAGGAATTCTGAAACATGCTCAGAGTTTTACTGCTATTACAAACCCTACTGTAAACTCCTACAAAAGGTTAGTTCCCGGGTATGAGGCGCCATGCTATGTGGCTTGGTCAGCAAGAAATAGAAGTGCACTTATTCGAATCCCCGCATCACGTGGAATGAGTACACGTGTAGAGGTTCGTAGTGTTGACCCTGCTGCAAATCCATATTTAGCCATGGCTGTCTTGTTAGCTGCGGGATTAGATGGCATTAAAAATAAATTAACACCTCCTGAAACAATTAACAAAAATATCTATGTGATGTCAAAAGAAGAGCGGGAAAAAACCGGAATCATTGATTTGCCGGCTACTTTAGCTGAGGCACTAAAAAAATTAAAAGCAGACAAAGTGATTACTCAAGCTATAGGCAGCCATTTGTTGGAACGGTTTATTGAAGCAAAAGAAATTGAATGGGATATGTATAGGACACAAGTACACCCATGGGAACGCGATCAATATCTGTCGCAATATTAATGAAGCGGTGGATAGTGAAAAAAAGCTAATATGTAAATTTCTAATGAGAAGGAGTGATTGCGAGTGTGTGGAATAACAGGATGGATTGATTGGCATCAAGATTTGACACAGCAAGTATTCATTGTGGAAAAGATGGCGAATTCATTGGCGAAGCGTGGTCCGGATGCTTCTAATGTATGGAGTTCGCGCCATCTGTTACTTGGTCATACCCGGCTTATAGTTGTCGATCCTGCCGGAGGTATACAGCCGATGTCAATAGAAAAAAACAACCATACTTTTACTATCGTATATAACGGAGAGCTTTATAATACAGAAGAAATTAGAAAGGAATTACTACAAAGAGGGTACTCTTTTCAGTCATATTCCGATACGGAAGTGTTACTGACGGCATATATCGAGTGGGGAGAAAATTGCGTAATGCATCTAAATGGAATTTTTGCATTTGCTGTTTGGGATCAACACCGAGAGCAGCTTTTTATGACAAGAGACCGACTTGGTGTCAAACCTCTATTTTACCGTGAAGAAAACGGATCGCTCATATTTGGTTCAGAGATTAAAGCAATACTGGCACATCCAAAAGTGAAAAGTGAAGTGGACAGGGAGGGGTTTCAGGAAATATTTGGATTAGGTCCATCCCGGACTCCTGGTCATGGTGTCTTTCGGGGCATTAATGAACTTCGCCCAGCTCATGCATTAATTTACAATCGAAATGGACTGAAAACTTGGCGGTATTGGAATGTAGAAAGCAAAAAGCATCATCATACGTTAGATGAGACGGCTGAACAAGTAAAAATTCTTGTAAAGGATGCCGTTGAGCGCCAGTTAGTTGCTGATGTACCTGTTTGTACATTCTTATCTGGAGGAATTGATTCGAGTGCTATTAGTTCATTTGCTTCAGAATATTTTAAAAAAGAGGGACGCGGTACCCTTCATACGTACTCCATTGACTACGAGCACAACAATCAATATTTCAAAGCGAGTTCCTTTCAGCCTGATCAAGATGCACCATGGATAGAGAAAATGCAACAATATTTGGGGTCTATTCATCACTCGGCTATTATAAATAATGATCAGCTGGCAAATCTGTTGGAAGAAGCAGTGATGATGAGAGATTTACCTGGTATGGCAGACGTAGACTCATCATTGTTATGGTTTTGCGAACAGATGAAACAAGATTATACAGTTGCATTGTCTGGTGAGTGTGCGGATGAGATCTTCGGAGGATATCCATGGTTCTATAAAGAAGAACTGCTGCACGGAAAGGAGTTTCCGTGGATGCGGTCACAAACGGAAAGACAGCAGCTGTTGCTTCCACATTGGCAAAAGAAACTCGATTTGGAAGGGTATGTGAGGGATCGCTATAACGAAACGATTAGTGAAGTGCCTCTTCTAGGGGGAGAAACCCAAATAGAAGCACGGCACCGGGAAATGTCTTATTTAAATATGATTTGGTTTATGTCAACGCTTCTGGAGCGAAAAGATCGCATGAGTATGGGAGCAAGTTTAGAAGTACGGGTTCCATTCGCCGATCACCGAATTGTTGAATATGCCTGGAACATACCGTGGGAAATGAAAATGCTGAACGGCCAAGAGAAAGGAATATTACGAAAGGCTTTAGAAGGAGTACTTCCTAATGAAATTCTATACCGGAAAAAGAGTCCGTACCCTAAAACACATCATCAAACATATATGAAACTCGTAAAGACTAAGTTAAACAACATCCTAGATAATAAAACATCTCCCCTACTAGAACTTGTCTCAAAACAAAGAGTCAAGGACATCATCAATTCAGACGGATCCTCATTCAAAGTTCCTTGGTTCGGTCAGCTTATGACAGGCCCCCAACTCATCGCCCACCTATCCCAAATTAACATGTGGTTAGTAAACTACAACATAAACATCATTGATAACTAATCTCCTTCGTTCTTTATTGTTATTAAGTGGCCGCAAGCAGCAAACGTTTTATGTCAGTGACTCCGCTCATTTATATAGCTTGCTTGACGTGTGAATAAAGTAACCCCACGGGAATTAGCATAATCCTTGGGGTTATTATTCCCATATTATTTCGTTCAAAAGGATTTTTCGCTTACCTTAAGAAAGAGAGGAAACCCCTGAGAATATAACCACAAAATGAACATGGATTTCAGGTTATATTTATAATTAATTACTCCTTTGACGTAGCTAATGAAATTATAAATACTGCTGAATTTAATTGTATGAATTTATTAATTAATATAGAATTAACTTATCATTATAATGAAAAATATAGTGGCAAAGGTTTCGCAAGAGAAACAGCGTAGTCTTACTTAGAAATTGCCGGAAATCATGTAGAAGTGCACGTGTACACAGCATCTGGAAGTCCTGATAGTCAAAGGTCACTAAAGGTATTGGAAAAGGTCGGCTTTACTTTTTTAGGTATGAAATGATTTGAGGATACGGGCCAGTATGAACCTAACTATGAGTATCCTTTTTAACTAATCATACATAAACTGTATTGGATGCAACCAAAAAAAGCTTGATAATCCATTTTCTTTGTTGTAGGATATTAACTAATTCGATTTCAATGAATTTTAACTATACTTGTAACAGCGATGATAAAGACATGAATTGTTTTGATGGTTTCCAGAGAGGGAAGTATTGCTGAAATCTTCCTAACTTAGAAAAACAATTTACCACTTTTGAGCTGCATGAAGCCGTCTATGCTACGTTACAGCACCATGAGCAAACGCCATTGTTGGATGGTGTTAGAAATTTGGGTGGAATCACGAGCAAACACACTCGTCCCTTTACTAGGGATGGGTGTGTTTATTTGTATAGAAATATAACTGAATAACGATAAAAGCGATGACAAAGACATGAATTATTTTGATGGTTTCCAGAGAGGGAAGTATTGCTGAGAACTTCCTAACGCAGAAGATAATTTACCACTTTTGAGCTGTATTAGTGAAATGAAGTAACTAATTCCGTTAATGCTACGTTACAGCGCCATGAGTTAACACCATTGTTGGATGGTGTTAGAAATTTGGGTGGAATCACGGGTAAATCATACTCGTCCCTTTATTTGGGACGGGTATTTTTTTATACAAAAAATTGGATGGGGTGTTTTAAGATGAATGACAAGCAAATTGAGATTCGATTTCCAGACAGTAGCCGAAAGAATTTTCCTCTAGGTATTACATTAGCGGATATTGCACAGTCCATTAGCTTAAGTTTGAGAAAGAATGTTGTAGCGGGAAAAGTGAATGAACAATTATATGATTTATCACAATGCATTATGGAGGATGCTGCGATTACACTTTTCACAAAGGAATCGATAGAAGGACTCGAAGTTCTAAGGCACACAACTGCACATGTGCTAGGGCAGGCGGTTAAAAGACTTTATGACGATTCGAAGTTAGGGATTGGACCCATAATTGAACACGGTTTTTACTATGACTTTCTATCGGATACAAGCGTCACTTCGAATGATTTAGTAATGATTGAAAAAAAGATGCAAGCTATTATCGAAGAAGATTTGAAAATTGAACGTATAGAAGTCACGTATGGAGAGGCAGAAGAACTATTTGAGAAGCGTGGCGAATTGTTTAAGTTAGAACTATTAAAAGACATACCAGCGGACGAGAAAATTTCCCTTTATAAACAAGGAGAATTTATAGACCTTTGCCGCGGACCACATTTACCGTCAACTGGATGGATAAAAGCATTCAAGTTAACGCAGGTGTCAGGTGCTTATTGGCGGGGAGATAGTGATAATCAAGTGATGCAACGTATCTATGGAATTTCCTTTTTGAAAAAGAAAGACTTAGAACAGCATTTGTATTTTTTGGAGGAAGCAGAAAAAAGGGATCATCGAAAACTTGGAAAGCAACTTGAATTATTCATGTTCTCTGAGGAAGCACCAGGCATGCCGTTCTATTTACCGAATGGGCAGATAATACGCACTGAGCTAGAGAACTTTTCACGTGCACTTCAGACGAAGGCGGGGTACGCAGAAGTCCGCACGCCTTTCATGATGAATCAACGTCTGTGGGAGCAATCGGGGCACTGGGATCATTACCATGAGAATATGTATTTTTCAGAAGTGGAAAACGCAAAATTTGCGATGAAGCCGATGAACTGTCCTGGCCATATGCTAATTTTCAAAAATAGTCTTCATTCATACCGTGATTTACCAATACGTATGGCTGAATTCGGTCAAGTCCATCGCCATGAATTTAGTGGTGCTCTTAACGGACTATTAAGGGTTCGAACATTTTGCCAAGACGATGCGCATATTTTTGTGAGACATAATCAAATTAAAAGCGAAATAAAGCAAGTTATTCATCTTATTGATGAAGTTTATCGAACTTTTGGTTTTGAATATTCGATTGAACTTTCAACTAGGCCAGAACAATCACTAGGAAGTGATGAGATTTGGAATGATTCAGAAGAGGCTCTAAAGAATGTATTAGAGGATCTAGCGGTTACTTATCAATTAAATGAGGGGGATGGTGCATTTTACGGACCAAAAATTGACTTCCATATTAAAGATGCACTTGGACGCAGCCACCAATGCGGCACAATTCAACTCGATTTCCAAATGCCTGAAAAGTTTGACCTCACGTATATTGATGAAAACAACGAAAAAGTTCGGCCGGTGGTCATTCACCGTGCAATTTTTGGCTCAATCGATCGTTTTTTCGGCATACTGATTGAACATTTTGCAGGTGCTTTTCCAACATGGCTCGCTCCTAGGCAAGTACAAATTGTTCCTGTTTCAAGTGTACATTTGGATTACGCATTGTGTGTACAGTCCGTTTTAAGAAATGAAGGCATACGTGTTGAAATTGATCAGCGGAACGAAAAGTTAGGTTACAAGGTAAGAGAAGCCCAACTTCAGAAGGTTTCTTATACACTTATTCTTGGTGACAAAGAGGTTAGTGATGGAACGGTGAATGTTCGGGAATTTGGTAGTCAGAAAACGGAGTGTTTATCTATTGAAGGCTTTGCTTTGTTGATTAAACAACAGATAGAGCAGCGTGTCCTTTAAGAATCTCAAATCTTCGAAATTGTGAGTAGTTGGAATTGACGGTATAATTAGTTAAAAGTATATCTTTCCTATAAGTACAGGGGGGAATTGTCAATAGTAGAAGTTATACGTTTAAGACGTGAAATCACTAGTTTTCAGGAGAAAGAAATTCTGGGGACCTACTGGATCAAATCATAGATTCAGCTTTATGCACCTTCAGGGAATAATTTTCCTTCCCGTGAATTTATCGTCATTGAAAAACGTGGAAAAATTGGCTGTTTTGAAAAACGACACCCTTCATGAAATGGCTGTCTACTGCGCAAGTGGCGATTGTTGTGACTGGGCGACCTGGTATCAGTAAATAGTGGCTGCAAGATGCATCCATCGCGACAGCATTTATGTGGTTAGCTGCAACGGATCTACAGCTCGGCGTTGGGTTTGATGCTGTCTATCATTCAGAGGATGCAGAAGAGTCGAGGGTTCGTGAAACAGATGTGAGGGAAGCTTTAAACATCCCGTCAGACCTAAAATTGTTGCAATTCTAGGTCTTGGTTTTCCTATAGAAAAACCAAAAGTCAAAAAAATATTGAATCGAGATGATATCGTCCATTACGAATTATTTCAAACCGACATCGAATAATAAAAAATGCTTACCTGGATTAGTTATTTCAGTTCTGAGTAGGCATTTTTTAGTTGGGCATAGTTTGACGCATACGTTTACTTAATACTTATCTTTACTTTCCGATACTATTGCTATTATTTTTACGTAAAATGTAATATTAAATGCAACAAAACATAAAAGTCCCCATTAACCATGACTCAGGCGATGTTAGCGAGTTCTTCTAACAAGCACTCTTATGGCGTGCGGTAGTCTAGAATCTTTCTAGGTAGACGGTTGCGCCAGTCCTCGGCGTAACGGATTGTTTCTTCCACATCAGAGTTACGAAATCCTGCAGCAACTCACCTTCACAAGGCCGGTAATGCTCACTATTAATTATTTGAAGGTCCAACATAAATTTCATCCTTGCATCGTTTGCTTTCCCATCCCCTTCAGCATTATAATAATCTCCTCGATCACAATTTCCGGTTCATCGTGATGAATATAATGTCCGCTCCGACCAGCAATCCGGTGTTTGCTTGACGTTGACAGCCACTGGAAATCTACTTGCAGCCTTTGCTCAATTTCCAGTATTTCCTTATCAGGCCATTCCCCGTCACTCTTATCCGGTAAGCCTCTTGTGATAATTGAGAGAGGAATGTCACTTATTCGGAAATAATCAACGATTTGTTTATAACTCTGTACCTTATCGATCTTCTCACTATTTAACATAGGATTCTCGAAATATTCCCTATTTCCTGCAACCAACTTTTCAGGCAAAACCTTTTCATACGCAAGCTCTTTATATTCGGGCGCAGCATCAACCAAAACTATACCGGAAATGACCTGCGGATAAAGGCTTGCATACAATCTGGCGACCAAACCGCCAAAAGAATGCCCCACCAATACATAGGGCGGTTGGACCTCAAGCTCTAGCAACAATTCGGAAAGCTCCTCTACCAGATCAAGGCAAGTGCGGGGCGGATGTCACACGGCTCCTGCCAACACCCGCCCTGTCGTAAGAAAAGGTAGATGTTTCCTGAGATATTCGGCCTTGGACCTCGTTCCAAGTCTCACAACTATCGCCTAATCCAGCTATGAAAATTACGCTCGGTGTACTTTTTTGTGAATATTTACTGTACAGCCTGCGGTTATCGCAGGTATCAATTAACTTTTTACGTTGAATAGTCACTTTTAATCACCCATTTAAATTATAAGCTAAACACTATTAATTTTTCTACCTTAAATGCAATAAATCATGAAAGTACAGACGAACCGTTACTCAAGCTATATTGGAGAGTTCTTCTAAGAAGCATTCATCAGGCGTTTGATACCCAAGAATCTTTCTAGGCAGGCGATTACACTAGTTTTCTGCATAGCAAATTGTATCTTCAGAAACTGAAGTGATTGTTTTCCACTTCGGGATAAAACGATGGATTAATCCATTATGGTCCTCATCCGTTCCACGTTCGCAAGATGTATAGGGATGGGCAAAGAAGACCTCTGTACCTTCACGGAAGACGGAAGTATTAAGTTCGGAGAATTCGGATCCGTTATCAGCGATAATTGTTTTAAACAGCTTTGCGAAGTTAGTCTCGTAGTTCACAGAAAGCAGCACTTACCACTTAGCTACTCTTGGCAAGAATCCTTAAGGTGATCTCCTTACGGGTTTTACGTTCAGTAATTGTGAAAAGTGCCTCGTCCTGGCTCTTCTTTCCGATGGCAGTATCGATTTCCCAATCGCCGAATATTTCCCAATCGCCGAATACTTCACGATCCTCGACTTCAGTCGGGCGTTCTTCGATACTCTGACCAAGAACACGCTTGTTTACCCGGCTTCTTTTTGTTTTTGTGTTTAGGCGAACCTTCATAGGTAAATCAATATTTTTGACAGTGATGAGTCTGAGCTCAATATAGTTGTAAAATGTTTTTGTACAAACGCGTGCCTTATCAAAGAGATTGTTGCGCTACGCAAATCCGCAGACGTCGTCGGGTGACCACTCATCATACAATATCTTAGCCTCTACAAACTTGATAAATTCAATGGTTTCATCAAGCTTGGGTTTGGCACCGCAAGCTTTCTGATTTTCTTGGTATTTGACTTGGGCTGTCTCTGGGAAGTGGGCTTCGTACATGGTGCGGCCGGTTTTCAACTGTGTTACGGTACCACGCTTTAATTCACGCCAGATTATACTACGGTCATAGTCGATCGAGTTTGAGATGTCCTGCATGGATTTTCCCTTCGCCGTGAAGCGCTGCAATCATGCCTCGTTTATAGGTGCGTTTAAATGTGGTAGAATGTGTTTGTGCCATAGATAAACCTCCGTATTGATTGTGTTTTAGTCGACCTAATCATACACGGTTTGTCTGTGGCTTTTCATGTTTTAAGGTTGTTGCATTTGATTATACAACTAGTCAAAATAAGAAAGCTTGACTTGAAGGGAATGAAATTCATGGATGTTGTATTTAAAACTGAAAAAGCTGTATTTAATTATCGAGTAGCTGGAATTTGGATTGAAAATGGGCATGTTTTATTACATCGGGATGTAAATGAGTCGCAATGGTCTCTTCCTGGGGGAAGAGTTGAAATTGCGGAGGATTCGCAAAGCAGCCTTAAAAGGGAATTTCGTGAAGAATTGGGAATTGACGTGCATGTGGACCGAATGGCTTTGGTCATCGAGAATTTCTTTGAACATGGCGGGAGAGATTTTCATGAAATTGGCTTTTATTATGCGATAACATCAAAGGGGAATCCATCTTCATATAACGAAGCCCCTTTTCATGGCATTGAAGGCGAGCGATTAATATTTAAATGGACACCAATCAAAGAACTGAATGAAGTCGCATTATACCCTGAATGTTTACGTGCCGTTTTAAAAGATATGACGCCGTATATCCAACATTTTGTAGTTAAATAATAGAAGTTTATCAATCTTAATTCTAGTAAAATTGATTATTCTTTTAGAACAGGAAAAACTAAATAATGAGTACTTTGATAAGCGCTCATTATTCAGTTTTTTACATATATGATGGGACTTAGCTTGGAAGTCCTGCTTTAATCCCAAAAATAAAGAATATCATAGAAATTGCTAGTAGTTTAACGAAATACATTGTCGGGCACTCCAGTTCTTACTGTTACGACCAGTGCCCTGCGATAAATTCATCCCGACCAGAAAGTGCGCGGTCTTCTTCGTAATGCTCTTGTTCTTTTGCGTGATAATCCTGGTGATAGTCTTCTGCACGGTAAAATGTTTCAGTGGGACGGATTGGTGTCACAATCGGTTTAGAGAATGTACCGCTTGCACCAAGTTTATCTTTAGACGTTTCGGCAATTTGACGCTGCTCATCTGTATAATAGAAGATAGCTGTTGAATATGAATGTCCGCGGTCTTGGAATTGTCCATCTGCATCGGTCGGGTCGATTTGCTGCCAAAATACATCCAGCAATTTATCATAGGAAAAAACGGATGGATTATATGTGATTTCGACGACCTCTAAATGACCAGAGTCGCCCTTTTTGACATCTTCATATGTAGGATTCACAACATGTCCTCCCATATAACCGGATACGACGTCGTGGATACCGTCCCACTCTTTAAATGGTTTCACCATACACCAAAAACAACCACCAGCAAATGTGGCTTTTTCAACTATTTCTTTAGTCATCGTTACCAACACCCTTTCATTGCATATAAGTAAATTGTATCATAATTAGAATAGTAGAAAATAGTTGTTTGCCTCTGTTTAGTACAACAGCAAAAAGAGCGCCTACTAAGCGCTCTTACAGTTGAGAGATGCTAATGAGCGGTTGAGATTGGATTATTTTTTATATTAATAGATGAAGCTTGCGCCAATGATTATCAATAGTATAAAAAGCACAACAAGCAAAGCAAACGAGCTACCTTCTCCACCACCATGTTCACGTCCCATATCTTACACCACCTTTCTTCACCAACATCTATGTAACATATGCAGGGATGTAATGGGGGGAGTGGGGAACTGTTGTAAATCGACCATTATAGAATAAATATTAATGGATATAACTACATTAACAGACCTAGATCCGCGCAAAAAATAGTTAAGGTTAACCTCAAGGGCCCATCGTGTTATAATTGAAATAATTAGACGCAACCAAGAGACTTCCTGTTCGTCCTAATGGAGATATCACTTTTTGGAGGAATCAATAATGGAAGAACATTATGAAGGGCCAGTACCGAAAAGAAGAAGAAAGAAAAAACTTCGCATCGGCAGGGTCATCTTTTTAATAGTCACACTCTGTTTTATCGGAGCTGGGTTGTATTCATATACTGAATACAATGCGGGGAAATCGTTGGCAAAAAACAATGGGATTGACCCGGGTCCGTTTAAAGGGGATGCTACAGATCCGAAGTATACATCCGTTGAAAATTACTTACTGCTCGGTGTGGACGATGATGGCAGTGGGAAATCGCGGACAGATACGATGATGGTGCTATCTTGGGATAAGGGTGCTGGGAAGATACGGGTGATTTCATTTATGCGTGATATTTATGCGGAGATTCCAGCATACAAGTCGTATAAGTTAAATACCGCCTATTATCTCGGCAAACTGCAGACTACGAAAGACACGATAACAGGGATGTTTGGTGTCCCTATTCATCACTATGCAATTGTTGATTTTGCTAACTTTGAATCGATTGTTGATATTGCGTTTCCAGGCGGAGTAGAGATTGATGTTAAAAAAGAAATGTCAGAAAAGATTGGCGTTACACTTATGCCAGGAAAAAAACAGTTGAACGGCAAGGAATTACTTGGCTATGCGCGTTTTCGTGCAGATGAAGAAGGTGATTTTGGTCGAGTTGCACGACAACAAGAAGTAATCTCTGCGATGAAGGACGAAGCGATGCGACCAGGAATGATTGCAAATGTGCCGAAGCTTGCAGGAGCGTTATCAGGTTTCATCAATACGGACTTAACGTCAAAAGACGAAATTTCACGTGCAATCTCCCTTATAATGAAAAAAGGTGCAGAAGTTGAAACGATGACTGTTCCAATAGAGGGATCCTATTCATTTAATTCGTATCCACACGCTGGATCTGTTATTGAAGTGGATAAAGTGAAAAATAAAGAGGCGATCTCAAAATTCCTTAATATGAAGTTGGATTAATAGCACAAACTTGACGAGAGTAGAGGATGCCCATGGAAGCTGATGAGAATAGAAATAAACCGATTTCGAATATAATTCGTTTTTTAGGTGGGCGTAGCACGTTGTTTGTTCTCATTTCACTATTATTGATTGGCTTAATCATACTTATTTTTAATCGGATTTCTTTCATTTTTTATCCGATTACTGTCTTTTTCTCGACGGTAGTATTGCCAGTCATTCTTGCAACAATTGCTTATTACTTACTAAGGCCCATCTTACGTTTATTAGAAAAAATCAAAATACCACGAATCTGGGGTATATTAATTCTATTCATCGGAGCCATGGGTCTTATCACCTTGCTGGTCTTTATGGTATTTCCATTCTTGAAAATACAGTTTAATAACCTTGTCGAAGACTTCCCTACATATTTCAGCCAGATGGTGCTGAAAATCGATGAGTTTTTAAGAACATCGATTTTCGCTTCTTATTATGAAAGTTTGGATATTAATGTAAAAAATATCCTTGAATCTGGGCAAGGGGATATCGGAAAGTATTTCACGGATGCGGTCGGTGGAATTGCAAGTGGTCTTAGTTCTTTCATTTCTGCTTTAACTGGTTTTGTTCTTGCAATTATTACGGTGCCCTTTATTCTCTTCTATTTATTGAAAGATGGGGAGAAGCTGCCACGTTACTTTGTTCAGATGCTGCCTCCGCACATGCGTAATGACGCTAAAACCATTCTTCGCGATGCGGATCACCAAATTAGTTCTTATATCCAGGGGCAAATTCTTGTCGCGATTTGCATTGGTGTCATGGTTTCAATTGGGTTTCTTATCATCGGAATGAAATACGCGTTACTGCTCGGTGTCATTGCAATGTTTACAAGTGTCGTCCCGTACCTAGGACCGCTTATCGCAATTACTCCTGCAGTCATTATCGCTGTGGCATCGCCCTTCATGCTTATCAAGTTAGCAATCGTTTGGACAATTGTTCAACTCATCGAAGGGAAGTTTATTTCACCGCAAATTATGGGGAAATCATTGCATACACATCCGGTCACTATCATTTTTGTTTTACTCACTGCAGGATCGTTGTTCGGTGTGCCCGGTGTCGTTCTCGGAATCCCGGGATATGCACTCATTAAAGTTGGGGTAACACATTTATTTAAATTGTTCAAAATACGGTATAATAAACATGTAGCTGCTGAAGGCTTATATTATGAAGATCCGGATGGTCGAAGATTGGGGGAATAGAACATGGTAAGGCAGTTTTTATCAACGATTGAATATGGAGAAATGACCGTTAATACAAACGTCGATGGACCGAATGTCGCTTTTGGTGAAACACTTTCCGGCACGGTTTATATCGATGGGGATGCCAGTGATGAACTCGTCGATTTTATTGTGATTGAGTTGTTGAAACGGTCGGAAATTGATGAAGTGATTATTGCAAAACAATCTATTGAAATAATGAGTGACATCAAATCAAAAGAAACATGGATGATTTCGTTTGAAATGGTACCTGACGAGCGATGGGAGAGCGAATCGGAAACTCGAATCCAAACGCTTATTTTAAAGACCACGGTTCATCTCAAAAATGGAATTGATATCCAAGATGAAGGCGAAATTACATATACATGATATCCAACGCGTCCAACTATATGGACGCGTTTTTGCATTTCGCCAAAGCCACTCATATGCAAGGGATTGAATTTTCTATCAATACAGTTACTTATACTTTTCTTGCTGTATAATTGTAGAAAGAGTTGGTGGGGGGAATTCATTAATGGAAAAAATCATTCCTATTTTTCACTCGTTATCTAAAAGCATGCGTGGCATTCATAAGTCGAGTTGCAATGTGATTTCAATCGTTCAAAGTTCAATACTTTATGAGATTTCATTAATGAATAAACCGTCCATGCAAATGGTGGCTGAAGCTGTCGGTATGGACATCACGACGTTTTCCAGACAGATTGGTACGTTGGAGAAGAAAGAGCTGGTCGTCCGAACTCCTTATGAAGGAGACCGGAGAATATATTTATTGTCGTTAACTGGAAAGGGCAGTGACATGGTGGTGGCCATCAATGGAATCATTGCTTCCAAAATGGAGAATGCCTTGGCTTCTATGAATGACTTTGAACGTGAAACAGTCCTTCGCTCTATGCATGTATTGGAGGTAAAGCTGCGAGGGAACTAAGTAGTAATCAGGGATGAGGGGATTACTATGTGCGAAATTTGCATTTTGCAAGTGATTAAATTGTCGATAAATTGCGGCATGTAAATAGATGAGGTAAATAATTTGCAAAATGCAAGTGAATAACTTCGCTTTTTTCATGAGGGTAGGTTGGTTTTGCTAATTATTTGTAGAGTGCAACTATTCTTTATATGTATACGAGTTACTAACTACTTGGTGTTTACGTATTAAGAATAATTTATGGACAGACCTTTTTAATAAGATTGATAAAGGAAAGGGTTCATACATTTCTAGCCGTTCATTCATGGTCTTTTTATTAACGAAATGTGTTTAAGTGACGGTTTGAATAGCTGTCACCAAACACTATTATAAGGTTTTTATAGCTTTTGCTTTAAATCTCGCTTGCTGAATTTCGTAATAAGTTTGTGAAGAAAGAATTCGCGATTAATTTATCAGTAGTAAAAAAAGAGGGACTTCAAAAAGAATAGTAAGGGACAAATCAAGAACGTCTAATCAGGCGTTCTTTTTAATTACCCAAAATAAGGAGTGATGGAATGGCTGACGGAGACGTTAAAATGATCATCTAACGGGCATTAAGACTTTTTTTAGCACAATGGCTAAAAATGACATGACTGGAGCTTTAGAATCCGCTAATTCGGCTTATTACAAGTTCGATAAGGGGGTAAGACGATATTGTATGTTGAACGGCACAGTGACTGTAGGAGTCCACATTGTAGTAATGGTAGCTTTGTTGTGGCAAAACATTCAATGGAAATACAGGAAATAGGCCGTTACCGAAAGGACGAGTAGTTCATAAAATAGTAGAAGGGAAAGAGGTGATTAAATGTTTGAAGTTTACGATGTAGTCTTAATTCCTCTGATATTGGGGATTGTGGAGTTGTTTAAAAGGGCTGGCGTGAGTAAAAAAGTGTTGCCGTTTATCGCTTTAGTAATCGGTATTGCTGTAGGTGTGATTTATGTGGCTGACTTTGATTTAAAACAGGGTATATTAGTTGGTGCAATGTTAGGGTTATCAGCCTCAGGATTGTATTCAAGTGCTAAAAACACTGTAGAGAAGAGTGACGAGTAATCGTTACTCTTTTTTAGGTGTAGCTTTGTTAAAATCTGATGAGAACGTACGCCCTTGCTTTGCTGGGATAAACAATAGAGAACGGAATTGTTTTGGATGATTTCCAAGGTAATGAATGTAGAAATCAGAAAGCTACTTACAGCGGGGCAATATAGGTTAAAAGAGTTTTTTTCTTACATAGAGGATTATTATCGAGGCTTCTCATGAGTTGTGTAAACTTTTGGGAACATTCTTTTTTCTTTTCTTGTGTTACGTGGAGATAAACATTCTTGGTGATTTGATCATCTGAATGGGCAAGTCTACCCATGATTTGTTCGAGTGCGACACCTGCTTCTGCTAAAAGTGAAGTGTGTGTATGTCTCAATGAGTGAGGTGTCTAGTCTTTGTTTAATTTTGTGATTGCAATAAGTCTAGCTATCCTGAGTTGTACCATTTTAATGACGATAGGATATCTTGGATGTCTCTCTGTTTTAGCAAAGATGAGGTCTTGATTATTGTAAGCATCACCTAACTGCTGAATGGTTTTTGCTTGAGTTTCTTTGTGAAGGCTCAAAGCTTTGATCACATCTTCATCCACAACAATTTTCTGTCTAGATTTTTTCGTTTTTGGTGTCACCAACTGAAACTGATTTCGTTTCCAATTAAAATGAATTAAATGTTATTACTTATATTAAAGAAGGTTGCTTTTCTATTATAGGTGGAGAAAGCTTTAATACGATATATGCTACAATATTAAAAAAGGTAAACTTTGGAGGCACACCACTGCAATGAGACTTATAACGAAATTAAGTTCTTGATATATCCTGTCAAGGACATATTAAGAAACAATGCTTTAATAAAGGAGTTGTATAAAATGAATGAAAATAAAGGTACAGAAATAAAACGCTCATCAAAAGCAGAAAACATTCTCCCTCAGATCAATAGTAAAACTAAGCTAGGCGACTTACGAAAAATCGCGAAGGACATTAAAAAAGATCACGAACTAGCTGTGGAACTTTGGTCAACCGAAGAGTTCTTGCCCAGACTATTAGCAATCTTAATTATGGACAAAAAACTTCTTTCACAAGATGTGCTAAATAAGCTTGATAAGGATATGCAAACTCACACTTTTGATGAGCGAAATAACTTAATGGATTGGTTAATGGCTAATCAGCTCACCAAAGACAAGAAGAAAATTGCATTGATGGAGTCATGGGGAAATAGTCCTTCTGCTCTTCAAAGGCGAGCTTTCTGGTATTATCAAGGGCGATTGAGATGGACTGGACAAACACCGCCTGATAACACCGCAGACTTGCTATCTGCATTAGAAGCTAATATTACGCAGGAAGAAGCGGAAGTTCAATGGGCTATGAATTTCACCGCAGGCTGGATAGGCGTTTATGATGAAAAGAATCGCGCACGTTGTATTAAACTTGGTGAGAAAACGGGTCTTTACAAAGATGAAATAGTAGCAAAAGGATGTACTCCCAGCTATTTGCCAGAGTTCATTAGGATTGAAGTTAACAAACGACTTAATAATTAGTTACCTCTGAAAAATTCATTAGGGTTTGATGCAAAAAATAAAGGAATTCAAAGCCTCAATATGAAAATTGTAATAGGCTTGGACCGGAAAATAAAGAAAAAAACGCGTTTTGGCATCTATTCATTCTTTAAAGGAGACGAATTGAGATGACTAGAAAGAGTAACACAACTGCCATAATTCAACTATCCAAAGAAAAGTCGGAGAAGACAAGAATTAAGGTTGAAAATACAATTTCAGAGATGACATTGAAAAAAGAGAAGATTAATTTTAATTCCGTTGCACAAAAAGCAAATGTTTCAAAGTCATGGCTTTACAAACAAAAAGATATTAGAACTAGAGTGGAGACATTAAGGGATGCAAATGAGTGAGTTAAACCCGCGAAAAACTAGTAAAAGTGTCCGTTCAGAGGAAGTATTAATAAAGACCTTAAAAAAACGTATAAAGGCACTAGAAGAAGAGAACAAACAATTAAAAGATCAAGTTCAAAAATTACATGGTAAGTTGTTTTAGCTTTTTCGGTTTTCTTACTTTTAAATAGAAATTCAATGAATAGGTAGTGTTTTTAGTGTGATTTTAAAATAAAACTATTTCCATATAGAGGTGGATTCTGTGGCTAAAATTGACAATGTACTAGTAATTCTATGGATGCTTAGTTCAGGTGAAAAAATTACTGCAAAACAAATTTCAGAAAAGCTAGAGATGAATATAAGAACTGTATATCGTTATATTGATACACTTTCAATAAGTGGTGTACCTATAATTTCAGACGCAGGACATAACGGTGGGTACACTTTATTGAACAATTTTATTGAAGCTCCACTTTTTTTTGATTTTGAGGAGCAAACCTCGCTATTTCACGCTGCTATTTTTGCAGAAGAAGCGGGATATTATGGAGGTGAAGCACTAAATAGGGCTATTTCAAAGCTAAGAAAATATTCGAATCAAGAGCAGGAAACAAAGATAAATCAACATTTAACTAGTCTTGTAGTAATAAGTCGATTAAGTTCCCTCGCTATGGAACCTTTTTTGAAGGAATTGGAGCAGGCCGTAGCTGACGGATACTCTGTAAAAATTCTATACTATAAAAGTGGCGAAGGGCAATCAAAGTATAGATTGGTGGATCCGTACAGGATTATTTATTGGAATAATAAGTGGTATGTGATTGGATTTTGTCATCTTAGGAATGATATCCGTAGTTTTAGAGTAGATCGAATGGAAAGTCTAATGTTAACCGAAAATAAGTTTAACCGACCAGAAAATTTTTCAGCACGTGACTTCTTTATGAAAAACCTTGTTCCAACTATAGAAGATAAGGAAGGGATTATTTCTTTGGTTATTAATGGAGATAAAAGGGCATTGGGTGATATTTGCCAACATTGGTTTTTAGGACATTATTTACAAGAGTGGACTTCAAATCAAGCAGTATTTCTCCTTGAGAAAGATATGATACATACATATGTACCTTATTTGCTTTTACCGTACGGTAAATCTATTCGAGTTATTGAGCCAATCAGTCTTAAGAAAAGACTGGTTGAAGTTTTGTCGGAATTAATAAAATTTCATCAAATTTGTTAACTTCCCTGACGCTAGGTGTCAGGGAAGTTATGTTATATTTGGCTATATTAAATGTGATTGGAGTGTTATTGGATGCAAACAAAAAAAGTTTTTCTTTATGTATTTAATACAATGTCGGACTGGGAATATGGATATTTAATTGCTGAACTAAACTCAGGAAGATATTTCAAAAAAGATTTAGCACCATTAAAAGTAATTACAGTAGGAGCTAATAAAGAAATTATTACTACAATGGGAGGACTGAGCATAAAACCAGATATTTCCCTTGATGAGTGTACTCTTGAGAGTACGGATCTTATAATTTTACCTGGAGGGAATACTTGGGGAGAAGATATTCATCAACCTATTTTGAAAAAAATTGGCGAGGCTTTAAAGCTAGGCACTATTGTTGCTGCAATTTGTGGTGCAACTGAGGGACTAGCGAATGTTGGATACCTAGATTCTAGAAAGCATACAAGTAATGACTTAGAGTATATTAAAATGGTCTGTCCTAATTATAAAGGAGAAAAATTTTATGAGATGGAACCTGTAGTATCTGGCGAGAATTTGGTTACTGCATCAGGGGTAGCTCCTCTGGAATTTGCGATGGAAGTAATGAAGAAATTAGATGTATTTGCACCAGATACATTGCATTCATGGTATAACCTAAATAAGACTCATAAACCCGAATATTTTTTCCAGTTAATAGACTCAATAAGTAGATGAGCTAAAAAAATCAACTTAGCAGTTTAATATTAGTTTAAATAAAAACCATGCTTTAGACGATGTCTAAAGCATGGTTTTTGTATATAACTTAAAATAAAGACCTTAAGAAGCAGTATAAATGCAACTTGATCTTTCATTCTTTTTACCTGTTTTTCATAAAATAAGTAATTTAATTATGCCGACTTTGAAGTCATGTAGTCAAAGCAAAGAGGTTGCTGTCAAAATATTTTTTCACTTTACTCTTGATATTATGAACACTCCGCAAAGGAAGAGAGTGTGAATAGATGCTAACATTTTGCTCACGCAATCAAATGAAAAACGCTTAATTCTCGTTAAAGATGTTACACCTCTGATTAGCTAAAACTTTGATATACCGTACTTTTAGAACACATCGTTAAAGATATTACACACTTTCACCTTACGGGCGGCATGATGTAAGAAGAACCTTGAACCCTTGATATGTAAGGATTTGTAAGGTGAGAATTAGAGTAATGTCTTCTTCAAATTTCAATACGATATTAAACTGCTATTTAGAGAAGATCTTTTGTAAGTTCACTGAACTCACAAAAGGTCTTTTCTTCGATGTTTTTTGGTCATATTAGCGTAAATGTGAATTGTTGTATTAATATATTGATGTCTGAATGACCTAATCGCTCTTGGATATCTTGTACGACTGCCCCCTGCTTCAATCTGAGGGAAGTATGCTTATGTCAAAAGTTATTCGCCCTATCATTCGTCTCTTTAATAAATCCTTAAAACTCTGTTTCTCTTTGATTTATTAAAATTACACACCTTTAAATTGATTAATTTTTTTAAAAAATCAAAATTCATATTGACAGAATCTTCCCGGTTAAAGTACAATTAGACCACAGTCCAACTAGACTCTAGTCTAGTAATTAGAATGCATCTGTTTACTGACAGACTTTATTTATTGCAACTGAATCTTTAGCAACTAATCATCAATCACAAGAAAACACTTTCTCAAGGGGGATGAAAAATGAAAAAGGTAATTGAAAAAGAGGAATTAAGGGATTTAGTTAAAAGTGGCGATAAGTTATTAGTTGGCGGATTCGGTTTGTCGGGAACCCCATTAACAATTTTAGATGAGTTATTGGAAACTGACATCAAGAATTTGACAATTGTAAGTAACAATTTGGGAGATGACGGTCAAGGCTTACACAAATTATTCATGCAAGGGAAAATTAAGAAAGCGATTGGGTCATTTTTTACAACGAACAAAGAAGCAGTAATTGCTTGGCAAAATGGTGAATTAGAAATTGAATTAATACCCCAAGGAACACTTGCTGAGGCGCTTAGAGCTGGCGGTGCGGGCATTGGCGGATTCTATACAAAAACAGCTGTAGGAACAGAGCTGGCTAAAGGTAAGGAAGAGCGTGAAATTGATGGAGAACGTTATATTTTTGAAAAGGCCATTAAGGGAGATGTTTCACTAGTTAGAGCTAAGAAAGCAGATAAACTAGGTAACTTAATTTACCACACGACTGCGAGAAACTTTAATCCTATGATTGCGACGGCTGGTAAAATTGTCATCGCCGAGGTGGATGAGATTGTCGATGTTGGAGAATTAGACCCAGAATATATTGTGACACCACACGCTTATGTAGATTACATTATTGAAAGTAAATATGTAAAGAAAGGTGGCACATACGTTGGTTCAAAATAAAAGGTATTTAATCGCCAAACGCATTTCAGAAGAGTTAGAAGAAGGACAAATTGTAAATTTAGGAATTGGCATACCTACTTTAGTTACCGAGTATTTAGGAGGTAGGAAGATTTACTTACAGTCGGAGAACGGGCTGCTAGGCATGGGGCCTTCACCCATAGAGGAGAAGATTGACATAGATCTAATTAGTGCAGGTAAGGAGCCAGTGAGTATTTTAAAAGGTTCTTCATTTTTTAGTAGTGCTGACTCTTTTGGACTCATTCGCGGTGGTCATGTAGATGTTGCAATACTAGGAGTGTTGCAGGTTGATATAAACGGAGAAATTGCTAATTGGGCGGTTCCGAATCAACCAATTCTAGGTGTTGGTGGGGCGATGGATTTATTAATAGGAGCTAAGAAAGTCATTGTCGCGGCAACATTATTTAACAAACATGGAGAATCTAAGCTCGTCAAAAATCTAACATATAACACAAGTGGTATAAGGCGGGTAGACTTATTAGTTTCTGAATATGCTGTTTTTAAATTTACTGAAAATGGTGTTAAAGTGGTTGAAATACTTGAAGATATCACTATTGAAGCATTAAGTGAGAAAGTGGGCTTCGAATTAACGTATTTGAAGGACAAGGTACTAGAACGATAGAAAGCTTGGTTATTGAGATTAAGTTCTATTCAGTAGGAAAGGGTGAAACGTTTTGATTAAACAAGTTGGAATTCTTGGCGCTGGTACGATGGGTTTTGGGATTGCTTTTCAATTTGCACTTAATGGAACGAAGACGATGTTATGTGATCTATCTGAAGAAGCGCTTGATATTGCGAAGGGGAAATTCGGTATTTACTTAAAAATATTTCGTGAAGAGGGATATAACATTCCTATAAGTGTTGAAGAAGTTATGTCCAATATAACATTTACAACAAAATTAAATGATTTGGCAGACCGTGATTTCATCATCGAAAGTATTTCAGAAAATTTAGCATTGAAACAAAGGATCTTTCAAGAATTAGATGTTATTTGCGGGGAACAAACAATTCTAGCTTCTAACACGTCGAGTTTACGACTTTCAGAAATTACTGTGAATGTTGAGAAGCACAAAGATAGAGTAATGTTGACACACTTTTTCAATCCAGCCCATATCGTTCCTCTTGTAGAACTTTTAAGAACTGAAGAGACAGATGATAAGGTATTTAATGAAGTAAAAGATTTTTTAGAAGTGAATAATAAAGTAACGATTGAAGTTAAAAAAGAAGTAGCTGGCCTTGTTGCTAATCGGATTCAGATAGCACTTGCAAGAGAGGCACTTTCCTTAGTTGAAGATGGCGTGGTCAGTGAAAAAGATCTCGATACAGCTATTTTCGCCGGTCCTGGTTTTAGATTTTCTTCTAGTGGTTTAATGAAAATTATGGATTTTGGTGGGCTAGATATTTGGAACATAACCATTCGCGAATTACAGTCCAAAATTGAATCGAGTGACCGAAGTTACAAAATTATTGATGATCGAATTGAGGCAGGTGCATTTGGTGTGAAGTCTGGACAAGGATTTTACAACTATCCAGGCAAGGGCCTTGATGGTTATGTTATTGAACGTGATACGGACTTAATTAAACATTTACTAAGTACCTATCCAAGTTTAAAAAAGCAAAAGGAGGAAGCTAATAAATGAATACTTATATTATTGATGGTGCAAGAACTGCATTTGGTACCTTTGGAGGATCTTTAAAGGATATTAGCGAAGTCGATTTAGGAGTGATCGCAACAACACAGGCGATTAAGCGAAGTAGTATTCCAGTTACGGATATTGATGAAATTATATTTGGTAACATCATTCAAACGAATAAAAATTCAGCGTATTTGGCTCGACATATTGGCTTAAAAAGTGGTTTAGAAGAGAAATCTTCGGCATTAACATTAAATCGACTTTGCGGATCAGGTTTACAGTCGATTGTATCTGGGGCACAGTCCATTGCTTTAGGGGATGCAAATGTAATCGTAGCGGGTGGGACAGAAAATATGAGCTTATCCCCACATGTATTAAGAAGTACACGTTTTGGATCACCAAACAAGGCGCCAATTGTTGAGGACATGTTATGGGAGACGTTAACAGATAATCATGTTGGATGTGGAATGGGAATGACGGCTGAGAACCTAGCAACAAAATATTCGATTTCGCGTGAAGAACAGGATCAATTTTCCGTAGATTCACAAAACAAGGCAATTGCTGCAAGAAATAGTGGTCGTTTTGCAGAAGAAATCGTCCCGGTTAGATTAAAAGGTAGAAAAGGTGAGGAAATCATCTTTGATAGGGATGAGCATATTCGTGAAGGCACATCTGTAGAAGGTTTAGCCAAGTTGATGCCTGCTTTTAAGAAGGAGGGAACTGTCACGCCAGGTAATGCTAGTGGAATTAACGATGGGGCGGCTGCTGTATTATTGGCATCTGAGGAATATATATACGAACATAATATAAAACCGCTTGCGAAAATTGTCTCGTGGGGCGTTGCAGGGGTAGATCCTAGTATTATGGGAATTGGTCCTGTACCAGCTAGCAAAAAAGCTTTAGAAAAAGCAGGTTTAACACTTGAAGATATTGATTTATTTGAGCTAAATGAAGCTTTTGCAGCTCAGTCTTTAGCGGTAATTAAAGAATTAGGACTTGATGCGAGTAAAGTTAATGTTAATGGAGGTGCTATTGCTCTAGGCCATCCGGTCGGCTCAAGCGGGACCCGTATTACATATTCATTAGCTTTAGAGTTAAAGAAAAGAGGAGCTAAGTATGGTCTAGCTTCACTTTGTATCGGTGGTGGACAAGGTATTGCCATTATTATTGAAAATACTGAGGCTTAAATAATTCAATTCTATCAAATAAAAACATAAGTGCTAATTGCAATCGATGGCAATATGTATGAAGAAAATGTATTTGGTTGCTAATGATGAAAGCGTTTTCGTTAGATTAGGCGTGTGGAAAGGCATTAACTCATCAATCGCAGATGTTGTTTTTTATGCGACGCTAGTGATCAACTCTCAGTAAATAGTAAGGAGGCTGATTATTATGTAAGGGTTTACACGCTTTTGGGATTGGTATCTTGGATATATTTGTTGGTCACAGAATATTTCTTAATACTAAACTTAACTTTGTTATCAGAAAAAAATGAGGGGGATTAAGATGAGAAAAAAACTTGTTAGTTCAATTCTTTTAAGCGTTTTATTACTTGTTACCGCTTGTAGTAATGAAAAAGAAGGTAGTAGTTCACCTAAAGAAGGTAATAGTTCACCTAGTGAAATAGTAATTGGTAATATCGGAGCGATGAGTGGAACAAGTGCTGTACTTGGGAAAGCGCAGTCACAAGGAGTAGAACTTGCGGTAAAAGAAATTAATGAGAATGGAGGTATCATGGGCGCTCAGGTGAGAATCGCCACACGTGATGATGAGGCTGACCCGACAAAATCCAAAACATTTGTGGAGGAATTAGTGGACAAGGAAAAGGCAAACTTTCTGATTGGACCTACAAATTCGACTCCAGCAGCAGCTTCAATGGCATATCTTCAGGAAAGTAAAGTTATTTCTATGTTGCCAGTAGCGACAGGTACAAATCTTATCAGCAAAGACAATCCCTATGCTTTTAGAATAACGCCGTCTAATGCTACACAGGCAAAGGCTCTTGTCAAAATTGCAGTAGAGAAAAAATATAAGAATATTGCTTTGGTTGCTGATACCTCTGCCCTTGGCGTGGATGGAATTGCTGTTATGGAAGAGACGCTAAAAGAATATGGCGTTGAGCCTACTATAATAGCTACTTATAAGTCGGATGATCCAGACATGACGCCTATCGCACAAAAAATAAAAGAGGCTAACGCAGATGTTGCACTGTTCTGGACCTTAGGAGCTGACGGGGCAAAGATTGTAAGGTCTCTGGAACGAATCGACTATATTGATAAATTGAATATTTTAGGCTATACAGGAGTGGCCATGCCAAACTTTAAGGAACTGGCTGGCCCTGGAGCTAATAAAGTGTCAGTTATTTCTATGAACAACTGGGCAGTGGCTTCTGGTAAAACAGAGTTAGAGCCAAAATATTGGGAGATATATCAAAATATTATTAATGAATACGGCGAATATGAAAAACGTGATACAAACCCTACTTCCGTAGTACCAAGTTATGAGGCAGTTTATTTACTAAAGTGGGCAATTGAAAAAGCAGGTACAACTGATACCGATGAAGTTAAAAAGGTATTGGAAAATAGTGTGGAGGAATTCGAATCGGTTTTTGTAAAACAATATGCCTTTTCGGAGGAATCTCACGAGGGATACCCTTTAGCAGAATTGGATATGGCCAGCATCTCAGAAATGTTTAATGGGGATCTTTATATAAAAAAATAGTTTAGAACTATATGATGTCGGTCTCCTTAATTTTTAATGTGATCCTTCTTTATCTGGTTAGCTGACAATGATGAGCAGTATTAGGGTAGTGAAGGAATTTGGGGAGGCCAACTTAACTTGGGTTTTATGTAAGTGGGAGACTTATCCTTTATATATGACCAGGAAATCAATAAAAGAAAATCTTATATAAGTTTAAATTTTGAAGCCGTGATCATTTGGAAAATAGAATTCAGAGATGAAATTCGGTTTAATTTTTGGGAGGGTAATATTATGGGGAAATTAAAAAGTAAATACGCAATTGTTACTGGGGGTGGTAAAGGTATCGGTGAATCTATAGTTAATCGTTTTCTAAAGGATGGTATTGCAGGTATTGCAGTACTTGAATATGATCTGAACATGGCGAAAGAAATGATTTCAAGACTCGATAATAGTGGTGCTAAAGTTCTGCCCATTCAGTGTGATGTATCAAATGAAAAACAAGTAGAAATAGCTGTCTCTCAAGCTAAGGAACATTTCGGTACTATTGACATACTTGTCAATAATGCTGGTATTACACAGGACAGTATGTTTCACAAGATGTCAGAGGAGGCTTGGGATGCTGTTATAAATGTAAATCTTAAAGGTGCATATTACCTTTGTAAACACGTTATACCCATTATGAGGAATAAAGCCATCGGAAAGATTGTAAACATCTCGTCCATATCTGCATTTGGTAATGTAGGTCAGGCTAATTACGCAACATCAAAAGCAGGATTAATTGGCTTTTCAAAAACTCTGGCGAAGGAAGGGGGACCAAAGAATATTATCGTGAACTGCGTTGCTCCTGGTTATATTGAAACAGACATGTATAAAACTGTCCCAAAGGAAATTATGGATGAACATATAAAGAACACCCCCTTAGGAAGACTTGGAAAACCTAATGAAATTGCCAGTGTTGTGTCTTTCCTTTCTAGTGATGATGCAAGCTTCTTATCAGGGCAATGCATAATTGTAAGTGGCGCTGCTACAACATGATGAGACTGGGAAGATAAGAGAGGAGAGGAGAGTATATATGCAGGAACTAATATTTGCTCTTGCTAATGGAAGCATGTATGCCTTAATGGCGCTTGCCATAGGTATAATTTATTCTACAACACGTATCATTAACTTTGCACATGGCTCCGTTATTATGATAGGAGCCATGACAAGCTACTGGTTCATAAGTGCTTTTAATATGAATTACTTAGTTGCTATTTTGTTAGCAATACTTATTAACATATTACTAAGTATATTGATTTATAAGACAGCGGTCGAAAGATTAGGAGATTTATCGAAAAATTCAAGTTGGATTGTAACTCTCTTCGGTGCAAGTATCATTATAGACAATATTGCCCGAATGCTATTCGGAACGGAACCAAAAGCTTTCCCATTCCTTTTTGATGGTCAGGATATCCGTATTTTCGGTGCAAATATTATGTTGCACGAAATCATGATGATTATCATTGCAATATCGATAGGTATAGTTTATCAATTTGTAATTCAGAAAACTAGTTTTGGTAGAGCTGTTAGGGCTGTATCTTATAAACCGGATACAGCAAGAATCATGGGTATTCGAAGTAATGTCGTTGTGTTGACCTGTTTCGCGATATCAGGTGGTGTTGCGGCAATAGCAGGTGCACTTATTGCACCCATAACTTTTGCTAGCTATACAATGACATATGCAGTTGGTATCAAGGCTTTCGCAGCAGCGTTAATCGGAGGTTTAGGTAATACCAAAGGAGCGTTTGTTGGTGGGATTACCTTAGGTTTGTTAGAGGGAATTGTTGGAACGATGATCCCTGGTGGATTAAAAGATGCCGTTATCTTTTTAGTTATGATTATATTCATTATAGTTTTACCGGGAGGGATATTAGGTGCCAAAATTTTCAATAAAGGCAACTTCAGCGCAGAAAAAATATAGAATTTATTTCACTATCCTTTGGGTTGCTCTTTTATTGATTAGTTTAGTTATTCCACTAATGGCAGGTAGCTACTACTTGCGATTAGTAAGTTTAATATTCATATATATTATCCTAGCAATTGGATATAACATTTCTGCAGGCTTTAGTGGTATAACTTCTTTTGCTTTTGCCGCACATTTTGGTGTTGGGGCATATGTTTCAGCAGTGGCCATTACCGCCTACAACATGCCGTTTTTCGTGGGACTTATAGCAGGGGCACTAGCAGCTGCTTTAGTGGGTTTGCTAGTTTCCCTTCCGGCATCTAAAGTAAAACACCATTACCTAGCTCTTATAAGTATTGGTTTACTAGAAATGGCGCATCGAGTGTTTAATGAATGGACCTGGTTTACTGGTGGTTCACAGGGGCTATTCGTCCCTACTTGGAATATTTTCGGATTCACTCTAGATACCCTTCAAAAGTACTATTTCATATTACTAATAGTAGTAATTTGTGTTATCGTACAGAGGAACATCGTTAAAAGTCGATGGGGTAGAGATTTAATTGCAATGACAGACAATGAGATTGCAGCAGCCGGGGTCGGAATTAACTTTAGTAAATATAGAATAATAGGCTACTTTTTTAGTTCATTACTGGCTGGAATAGCCGGAGGTATTTATGCTAGTTATAGTGGCTATTTAAGCCCTGATACCTTCAGTTTTCAATTTACAGTATTCATTCTTTTGATGGTGGTTTTGGGTGGACAAGGGACTCTGAGTGGTCCAATAGTCGGTGCTATCATTGCTACGATGATACCAGAATTATTTAATGCAGCACCTGACTTGAAACAGATTGTCTATGGCGCTCTTCTTGTCATAATCCCACAAGTACTTCCGGCGGGTATCGCAGGAACCATTAAGAAGCATTTTAGAGAAATAGATGATAATCAATATATTATGGAAAAAAGGGACCAAAAAGTATTTGATATTAAGCGGAATGTTGTGAGTAATGGTAATAATTTTGATAATGATGATATTTTAATTATCGAGAATCTTACTAAGAAATTTGGGGGACATACAGCTGTAGAAAATCTAAACATGACGATTAAAAGAGGGACGGTTCACTCACTAATTGGTCCGAATGGTGCCGGCAAGACCACAACTTTAAACATAATTACTGGAGTTGATAAGCCATCAACAGGAATGGTTATTTTTAATGATAAGGACATTACAGGTAAAAGTATTATTGATCTAGTTAGGCAGGGGATCTCGAGAACATTTCAACATGTGAGACTCTTTAACAATCTTTCGGTGGTTGATAATGTTGCAATGGGGGGACGTCTATTTTATAGCTATTCACTGACCGATACCATGTTCCGTACAAGGAAAATGAAGAATGAAGAAAGAAAATCAATTTATGAAGCAATGGATTACCTTGATTTAATAGATCTAAGTAATCAAGCGAATAATGAACCGGAAAGCCTTTCAGCGGGCCAACAGAAGTTATTAGAACTGGCGCGAGCTCTGAGTATGAAACCAGAACTTCTAGTACTAGATGAACCATGTGCTGGCCTTTCAGATACAGAGACTATGGAGTTTTCTAAGTTGCTTAATAAAGTCCGGGAGGCTGGGATTACCGTTTTGATGATTGAACATCACATGGATTTAGTAATGGAAATATCCGATTATATTACAGTACTTGATTATGGCAAAAAAATAGCTGAGGGTGATCCGGCAAGCATAAATTCCAATCAAGTTGTCAGAAACGCTTATTTGGGTGAAGGGGCGTGAAACGATGTTACAAGTAAAGAATTTAACTGTAGGCTACGGGAAAACTGAAGTTGTTCATAATATCTCTTTCCAAGTAAGTCAAGGTGAGATCGTTACAATATTAGGAGCGAATGGTGCTGGAAAAAGCACAATTCTCAATACAATTGTTGCACTTCATAAGGGGAAAGGTGGAAGTATCTGCTTTCAAGGCAAAGAGATTTCCAATGATCGTCCCGATCAGCTAGTGCGCAAGGGAATTCGAATAGTACCGGAGGGGAGACAGATATTTCCTCAACATACTGTAATGGAAAACATTCTTTTAGGAGCGCATATTGTAAAGGATTCTAAGAAAACGCATGTTCTAATACAGTCGATTTTCGAACGTTTTCCACGACTCGAGGAAAGAAAAATGCAATTAGGGGGGACCCTTTCTGGGGGAGAGCAACAGATGCTAGCCATTGCAAGGTCGCTTATGACGGAACCATCCTTTTTAATTCTTGATGAACCCTCACTAGGACTTGCACCTATCATTGTAAATGAGGTTTTTGACCTTTTAAAGCAAATTAATTCCTCGGGTGTTACGGTGCTTTTGGTTGAGCAGATGGCAAATAGTGCATTAAAAATATCCGATCGTGCCTACGTCATAGAAACTGGGCGTATTGTTTTAGAGGGTACAGGAGAAGAGATACTTAATAATCCAGATGTCGCAAAAGCGTACCTTGGAAATGTATGAAATAATTCACTAGCGTCGGATAAAAAAATAGAATTCTAATAATGTAAATAGAATTTTCTTTAAACATTTTTTCCATATCAATTTCTTGTAGAGGGCTTGATTATCTGCTCTTAAGTGAACGCGAATGTGTTTATATACAAGAAGATCGATGCTTTCATAAGCCTTCAACTAGTTGGAGTTGCGGGCTTGCAGGAAGGCAGTAAAATTGCTTCAATACGATGTTCATTCTAATAAAAAACAGAAGTTCACATAACTTGATCGGTGTTGAACAAAAATAATAAGAACAGGGGGATAAAGAATGAAATTTGTAAGTTTTATAAACATAAATGGTGAAGAAAGAGCTGGATGGATTGAAGGTCAAAAAGTTTACGACATGAATGAGCTATCTGATGGGATATTACCTTCTAAGCTACTTACATTTATTGAAGACCATGAAAAATATACCCCTATTCTTAAAGAATTATTAAAAGAAGAGCATAGCGGTACATATAACCTAGGGGATACTGAGCTTCTAGCTCCTATTCCAAGACCGCCAAGTGTGCGAGATTTTATGAGTTTTGAGTTGCATTTGAAAAATGCATATAAAAATTTAGAAAAAGAGATACCTAAAGAATGGTACGAAGCCCCGGCTTTTTATTTTACTAATCATCATGCGATTATCGGTCCGGAAACACCATTATCTTATCCCTCTTTTACAAAGTGTTTGGATTTTGAACTTGAGATTGCCTGTGTAATTGGAAAACAAGGTAAAGACATTAAAGCTGGAGATGCTGAAGATTATATTTTTGGATTCACGATTCTCAATGATTGGTCGGCTAGAGATATACAGATGGAGGAAATTAAAATAGGTTTAGGACCTGCAAAAGGAAAAGACTTTGCGACGTCAATTGGTCCGTATATTGTCACTAAAGAATCTCTACAGAAATATAAGATTGAAAATAGACATGATTTAACAATGACGGCGAGAATTAATGGGCAAGAAATTTCCAAAGGTAATTTAAAAGATATTCACTATTCATTTGCAGATATGATTGAAAGGGCGTCAATCAACGCCACGTTATACCCAGGAGATATTATTGGATCAGGAACAGTTGGAACAGGATGTCTATTAGAATTGAGTGGGGTCCAACAATCTTGGTTAAAACCAGGTGATACCGTTGAATTAGAAGTAACTGAGTTAGGTATTTTGAAAAACACGATTGTGGAATAACTAAATTGATTTCGCACAAGGAAGTTAAGATATAGGACACGATATTAACATGCTGCATATTAAGTTAATTATAAGAGAAAGGTGACTTGAAAATGAAAATTGGTATAGTAGGCGTTGGAGCAATAGGAACTGTGTTAGGAACATTATTAAACTCAAAAGGCATTGAAGTGGATTTAATAGATGGCTTTAAAGAAAATGTAATAGCAATGCAAAAAAATGGTACTGAAATAAGAGGCTCTATTCAAGTGAAAACACATGGGCATGCTTATTATCTAGATGACTTAACTGATAAATACGATTTGTTATTTCTACTAACAAAGCAATTCGATAACAAAGAGGTCTTAAATAAGCTTTTACCACATCTTCATTCTACTAGTATTATTTGTACTCTTCAAAACGGGGCTCCCGAAGAAAGTGTAGCAGAAATTATTGGAAAAGATAGAACGATTGGCGGAGCTGTGGGTTTTGGAGCGACATGGATTAAACCCGGTGTTACTGAATTAACATCGAAGAAAAAGGCTTTAGAAGAGTTTGCCTTTGAAATAGGAGAAATGAATGGAGAAGTTACTGAAAGAATTAAAGCAGTTAACGCAATTCTGCAAAATGTGGGTGGTTCTGAAGTATCTAATAACTTGCTTGGCATTAGATGGTCTAAAATATTAATGAATGCTACTTTTAGCGGGATGTCGGCCGCGCTTGGCTGTACTTTTGGTGAGGTATTAGACGATCCTAGGGGCTATTGGTGTCTTGCACATCTTGCCGACGAAACGATTAAAGTAGCCTACGCGCAAGGTATAGATTTAGTTAAAATGCAGGACCAGGATCTCGGACTTCTGGAGTTAAATGATCGTACCCCAAAAGAAATACTAAGTAAATTTCCTTACTTTAAAAAGACCTGGGATCAACACCGTGACACGAAAGCAAGCATGTTGCAAGATTTGGAGAAAGGAAGAACAACCGAGATTAATTACATAAACGGAGTTGTTAGTAACAAAGGAAAAGAACACGGTATTGCAACCCCCTATAATGATATGGTAGTTAAAATTGTGAAAGCCAAAGAAAAGAACAAGGAAATTAAAACGCTTCATTATATTGATGAATTCTTTAAGTGAAAAGATGTTAGAATTTCTGAGGCTGTATAGGTGCAATTGAACGAAGCGAATCCAGTCGCAATGTAAGGTTTCGATTCTTTTGGTTAGGTGAATAATCAATAATAGACCGCATATTGAAAGGCAGGAATCAGAGAAGATTATCTCCTCTGATTCCTGCCTTTTTTATGCAGTATGAGTGAATTAATAGGACCAAGCTATTTGATAAATTCCCTTCGAATAGTGGCTTATAGAAAGGGGTGCTTGCAGGGGTACATTCTCGAATAATTAAACTTTCATAATTTTTGATGTGTAAGTGCCCATTTAAATATGGGGATAATCCACTTAGGGCAAATGAACCTCGTTCAAACTTTTCAGACCTTTAATCATTGTTTTTGTAACGTATTGAGCCAGCTCAGGTAACTTTCGATCGTCTTGGCTAACACTCCAATAGTATATAACGCCCATCATTGTTTGACTCATCATCATTAATAAATCCTCTACTTGAGAAGCAGAATCTATCGGTTGGTTTCTTTGGATTTCTTCAGCGAAAGATATGAAAATACGAGTTAGTTCTCGATCTTTATTTAAGAAATAAGTATGGTCATTTGAAACAAGCGCGGAACTATAAATGACTTTCATTAAGTCCTTTCCCATCTGATCATTAATGATACACAAAGCCTCATGAAAAAATATTGATATTTTTTCATACACATCGATATCTTCCGGCATAGCTTCTATTACTTGGGCATAGTGGTCATCTACTTCGAAGAATTTCACTAAAAATATAGTTGATTTTGATGAAAAATGCTGATAAAAAGAACCTTTAGATGACTCACTCTTTTCGCAAATTTCATCAACGGTTACTTTATCATAGCCTTTTTCAGTGAATAATTTCAATGCAGTTTCTAAAATTCTTTTTTGAGTCATTTTACCTCTACTTTGTTTATTTTCTTTTTTCATCAAAAAAATCACTCCAATATAGTGTTGTCAGAATATTATCTATTATATCATAATCAGGCTGCAATCCAGTTGAATTTGTACTTGGGTCTGGTTATGAAAGTTATTTTATAGTAAGTCAATCATTTTAGCAATTAATACTCAAGTAAACACTGGGTTTTGGAATTGTTTTAATGGTACTCTAATATCCTGTTGACAGAATATTGCTTCTTGAATTACAATTAGACTACGGTCTGATTTAAATTGTGCTGCAGTTTGGTTGAAAAACAATTTAATCTTGTTGGTGATAAATACTCAATTAATAGAGAGCACTTTCATAGGTTTGAAGTCATCAATTATGAAAGTGCGCTTCGAACTAGAGTATTTAAAGGGTAGAGTACTAGCTTAAAGAAATATACAAGGGGGAATGGGAATGTGGAGTATAACTACGATAGTTCTTTCATTAATTTTATTAATACTCCTTGCGTTAAGGGGATTTACAATTATCATTATTGCCCCGATTGTCAGCTTATTTGTTATATTGCTAAACGGTATGCCAATTTTAGAAACATTTCAAAATGACTATATGGGTGGGTTTGTTAACTATGCAAAGAATTACTACTTAATTTTCCTTTTTGCTGCAATGTTTGGGAAATTCATGGATGACAGTGGAGCAGCAAGAAGAATCGCAGAATCATTGTTGAAAGTTTTAGGTAAAAACAGTAAATATAAAGTATTGGTTTCAATTATGGTGATTTGTGCATTTTTAACATATGGCGGTATTAGTTTGTTCGTTGTTATTTTTGCAGTTTTACCAATTGCTAAACCACTTTTCAAAGAAATGGATATACCTTGGCATTTATTTTTGGCACCCTTTTTCATTGGAATCGGAACATTTACGATGACAATGTTACCTGGAACACCTTCAATTCAAAATATTATTCCAATTAGTTATTTAAACACTAGTGTTACATCGGGAGCATGGATTGGAATTGCAGGAACCATCGCTGTCCTTGTGCTTAATCTTTGGTATTTAAAATATGCCTTAAATAGGTCTGAGAAAAAAGGCGAAACTTATGCAACAATGAAAAATCTTGAGGATAAAAAAGATGAGGAAATCATCGATAAGTATGCTAACAAAAAATTACCCAATTTAATGTTAAGTATGACCCCGCCAATACTTTTATTAGTTTTATTAAACTTATTAAAAATAGAAGTCTTATTTACATTAATGATTTCTGTTTTAATTTGTACAATCGTCTTTTGGAATTATATCGATATGAAAAAAGAAACAATCAACATCGGTGCAACGAATGCAGTTTTACCACTAATTAATACAAGTGCGGACGTTGGCTATGGAGCTGTTATTGCGGCAACATCAGGCTTTGCTATTTTCGTAGATATTATGACAAATGTTCCGGGAAGTCCGTTGATTTCACTTTATATTGCAACAACGGCTCTAGCTGGTATTACTGGATCAGCATCCGGCGGTTTAGGGATAGCGATGGAAACTTTATCAGAGACTTATGTGAATTTAGACTTAGATCCGAACGCAATTCATAGGATTGCAGCAATGGCATCTGGTGGTTTGGATTCCTTACCTCACAATGGAGCAGTAATAACGACTTTAGTTGTAACAGGACTAACACATAAAGATGGATACATACATGTTTTTATGACTTGCGTAATAGCTCCTATTCTATCAGCTATTCCGGCATTAATAGTTGCAATTTTGTTCTATTAATTATTTGATTAATCATGTTTATGTTGTTAGAGCGGGAATTCGGTATTTACTTAAAAATATCTTGCGGAGAGGTAATTGTTACTATCCTGCTTCAGAGAATTTAATAGTCTAGTAAGTCATTAGGACTTGTTATATTCCGTGTTGGAGGTGGTCAAGGTGTCGTAATCATTATAGGGGCAATGTGAAAGAGTACCAGTTGTTGGTGCAGCTGCAGCTACGTTATTTGGTAAACAAGGTGCATGGGTAGTCGTTCTTGATTTTGATCAACAAGCTGGGGATGCAAAAGTACAGGAATTACATTCATCCGGTATTGACGAGACTTTTTTCAAAGAAGATGTGTCGAACAACGAAGAAGTAGAAATAACGGCTACACAAGTACTTGAAAAGTTCGGGATAACGCTTTTCATCAAACGGAGAGTTAGCCTCAAAGTTAGTTGAAGCATGGATAATAAATGAATAAGAAGATAGCGAATCTATTTGTTTTAAAGAAGGGGACAAGAAAGAGCAATGATGATTGTAAGTTTTCTTTTAATCGGTTGGATATTAAGTTAGTTTAAGTTTAATGCGTTGTTTATTCAGGCATTCAAAGAACTGTTTAACAATGAAATCACGATTGCAAGTTATTATGTTGTGTTTTTTTGTGTTGGTACACTTGGCGATTTGATTTTATTTTTTAATGGAGCCTATAATGTTTGTTTTTACAAATCGTTTCTTCAACTAATAAGGAACTTTAGTTGAAGGTGGGCGTGAGATCATATACGGGCCATCTATTTGCATTGAAATCCGCTGGTCCAAAATATTCCGCAGCTGTAACTGTATGGGTGTTAGCGGTTAATATACTTGTTGCGATAAATAAGTAAGATAAAGTAAAAGCGACCCATCCACAGATTAGCGGATAGGTCGCATTTTGATTAATTACAGTCATTTATTTAATATAAACATGAACTACTCGTTTTACTAAGCTTTCCGTACCATTTCCAGTAACATATGCGCTAATGTGTGTTGCGCTTCTTTAGAACCGGAATTCCAAAGTTCCATTAGCATTTTTTCCTCCCTATTGCGGGGCTCTTCGTGTTTGGCGAGATAATTTGCAACTAATTCTGTAGTTTTGGCAAGTTTTTCTTCACTCAAGCCCATGTTTTCCCCTAACTCAACTTTCTCCGAAAGATACTGTTTGAATCGATTAAAGTTTTCTAAAATTTCGTCCTTTTTCTCGACGTCAATCTGAGATAATTCTTTTTGTACTTTATCCTTCATATCCACTAAAAACACTCCCTTTTTTGTTTGAACTTATAGTGTTCACTTAAACTCAGTGCTATAAACAGGAAAATAATTACTTCGATTTCTTTATGGAAATGAGTTTTTTATTTATATTACAAACAATAACTCGGTATGGTGAATCTAAAGGGGAAGCAAGTGTGTGCAATTAATTAGTTACGTCTGTTGAATATAAGGAGTCATTGTAAAGGATGTACATGGCGAAAGACTATTTAATCGGTAAATTGAATATGAAGTTTTTATAGAAGAATCCGAAGACGTGCGCGATAAAGTCAGCAATATACTTGAAAAGCTGAACAATAAAAGCAGTCAGCTTCTCAATCGAGATGATAGCTGTTTTTTTTTCGTTATGGGTTGTGCGCCTATCAGCGTTTTTTAAAATCCTCCCCAACCATCCTGTTTTATATCACTTCTTTTACAAAGCTGTATAATGTGAAGAAGCGCTAAACGCTGATATTACTGGGTTAGTAATTAATAAATACCTTCATTTGATAACCGTTGTTTATATTGAGTTTACATGCATCTATTAAAATGAATTAATTGTTGAGCAAAGAAAGAAGGTGTTCAAGCATGGCAAAGGTATTAATTGTAGATGATGATCCACATATGCGCGAGTTGGTCGGACTTTTCTTACGTCCAGACGGCCTTGAAATTGTTGAAGCATGTGATGGTGTTGAAGCTTTGGCAGCACTGGAGTCATTTAAGGCAGACCTAGTTATATTAGATATAATGATGCCAAACATGGATGGATGGGAGTTATGCCGAGAAATTAGAAAGCAGTATGATATCCCGTTGCTGATGCTGACAGCCAAAGGAGATACGACACAGAAAGTCAAAGGGTTTGAGTTGGGTACAGACGATTATCTTGTGAAACCATTTGAGCCAGCTGAACTTGTTGCACGGGTAAAAGCGCTACTTAAACGCTATCGAATTGCAATTTCGCAGACGGTTCAGGTAGGCGAACTGATGATGAATCGCAAAACATATGAAGTGTTCTTGGAAAATCGAAACGTGGAGCTACCGCTGAAAGAATTTGAATTGCTGTTTAAATTAGCGAGCTATCCAGGTAAAACCTTTTCGCGGGAGCAGTTGATTGAGGATATATGGGGGTATGATTACGAAGGTACAGATCGAACGGTTGACGTGCATATTAATCGATTGCGCGAGCGTTTTTCCGATCACTGTGATTCCTTTAAGATTAGCACCATTCGTGGATTAGGTTATCGCCTAGAGGTAGAAGGTTGAGAAAAGTGCTGCGTATTGGAACGGCCGTAATTGCGTGGTTAATCGTCACTGTTTGCTACTGGTCGCTAGCTTACTTAGGAACTTCGTTCATTCATAAGAAATGGGATTTGCATATCAGTGACTTCTCTAGAGGGCTGATTACACTATTTGCAATGATCTTCCTTTTTATTCTTACTAGCTGGATTTTTTCGAGGTTTGTTTCTCCACGCCGAATGGATTTTTTCACAATGATGATTGATGCCATGCGAAGAATTTCCAAGGGCGATTATGATGTCAAGTTGGCGAATCAATTTAAACATAAAAAGAATCATCCTTTTGGAAAAATAGTAGAGAGCATTAATGAGATGGCGGTAGAGCTGAATCAAATAGAGCAAATGCGTCAAGAGTTTATCTCCAATGTCTCGCATGAAATCCAATCGCCACTTGCCTCGATTAGTGGTTTTGCTACTGTCTTAAAGCAAAGCGATTTAACGTTAAAGGAACGGGAACATTATCTTGGGATTATTGAAACCGAGAGTAGGCGATTAGCCAATCTAAGCGATAATTTACTGAAGCTAACATCCATAGAATCTCAACATCACCCTTTTGAGCCAGTAGCGTATCGTTTGGATAAACAAATTCGTGAAATCATTCTATCTTGTGAACCTCAATGGGTTGCTAAATCGTTGGAGTTGGATATTTCATTAGATGAAGTGGAAATCATCGCTGACGAAGAGCTGATGAGTCAGGTATGGATTAATCTCATTAACAATAGTATTAAGTTCACACCTAGTGGTAGTAGTCTGAAAATAGTTCTATATCAGCGTGCGCAGGAAGCAGTTGTGACCATTGCGGATACAGGAATGGGTATAGCTGAGGAAGATCAAGCGCATATATTTGAGCGCTTCTATAAAGTGGATAAATCACGTAATCGTATGCTAGGTGGAAGCGGCTTAGGTTTGTCCATTACGAAGAAAATCATCGACATGCATGATGGTTCTATTCAAGTACAAAGTAAATTGAATGAAGGCACTATTTTTACAGTTACTTTGCTAATTTAAGAAAGTGATTGTCAGGAAGTCTATAGAACAAGGAGAATCTGTGGAATGTTAAAATTGTTAAAAAATTTATCCGTCTACAAATGGATTGTACTAGCGATATTAGGACTTGTTTTCATTCAATCGATGTCGGATCTATTTTTGCCGACGCTAATGGCGGATATTATCGACAAAGGAGTCGTTATTGGTGATATCCCGTATATTTGGAAGATTGGAGGAATCATGCTCTTAGTTGCTGCACTTGGGGCGATTGCATCTGTTGTTGCAAGTTACTACTCTTCAAAAGCGGCAATGGGATTAGGTCGGGATATCCGCCGAAAAGTATTTGATCATGTGGAGAATTTTTCACTTCAAGATTTTGATGAAATTGGCACGGCATCACTGATTACTAGAACGACAAATGATATCACGCAAGTGCAGCAAGTGGTCATTATGATGCTAAGGATGGTCGTAAGTGCTCCGATTATGCTGGTTGGCGGTATAATTATGGCTGTTTCAAAGGATGCAAAGTTATCGTTAATTATTGTTGCGGCGATGCCTATATTAATCGGTTCAGTGTTACTTATTCTTTATAAAGGAGTACCACTGTTCCAAACTGTGCAAACGCGATTGGACCGGCTAAACCTTGTTTTACGCGAGAACTTAACAGGTATTCGTGTGATTCGTGCGTTTAACCGTGAAAAACAAGAACAGGTTCGCTTAAAGAAAGCGAATAAAGATCTGACTGATGTATCGATAAAGGTTAACAAGATGATGGCATTTTTAATGCCTGTTATGATGCTCGTTATGAACCTAACCGTTGTTGGGGTAATTTGGTTTGGTGGACTTAGAATTGATAATGGTGCCATGCAAATTGGGGATTTGATGGCATTTATACAATACGTTATGCAGATTATGTTCGCACTTGTTATGGCATCGATGATGTTTGTTATGATACCTCGAGCTGCTGTTTCAGCAAAACGGATTAACGAAGTTCTTGCGATGCAACCAACGTTTCTGGATGAAGGTACTAAAAAAGCGGACAAAGAGCCCGGAACACTTGAATTTGACAGTGTATCATTCAGCTACCCAGGTGCCGAGGCGCCAGCATTATCGGATATTAGCTTTACGGCAAAATCGGGTAAAGTGACTGCTATTATTGGCGGAACAGGCGCGGGAAAAACAACGCTTATTAACTTGATTCCACGCTTTTATGACGTTACTTCCGGTACGATTCGCGTCAATGGTGTTGATATTCGCGAATCATCACAAGAAGAAGTACGATCGAAAATCGGCTTCGTTCCACAAAAAGCGCTGCTCTTTTCCGGTACGATTGCTGAAAACATTCGTTTCGGCAAACAAGATGCAACGCAAGCTGAAATCGAGCATGCTGCTCGTACTGCGCAAGCTGAAGATTTCATTTCAAGGATGGATGACGGCTACGATGCTGTTATTTCTCAAGGTGGGTCGAATGTGTCTGGAGGTCAAAAACAACGATTGTCCATTGCGCGTGCGTTAATTCGCAAACCGGATATTTACATTTTCGATGATAGTTTCTCTGCACTTGATTACAAAACGGATGCAAATTTACGTGCTGCTTTAAAAGATGAAACGGAGCAAGCGACTGTCCTCATCGTTGCACAACGTGTTAGTACCGTTATCGATGCGGATCAGATCATTGTCATAGACAACGGCGGAATTGCCGGCATTGGTACGCACGAGGAACTTCTTGAACATAATCAGGTCTATCGTGAAATCGTCGAATCACAGATCTCGGAGGAGGAAATCGCATGAGTGAACAAAAACAGTCACGACCTCAAGGCGGAGCCCCAATGGGACCTGGCGGAGGAAATATGATGATGATGACAGGGAAAAAGGCCAAGGATTTTAAAGGTACATTACGCCGCGTGATTGGTTATTTAAAACCCCGTCGCAATTCATTAATCGCTGTATTTTTTGCGGCAATTTTAAGTACAGTCTTTATGATTGTAGGACCTAAAATAATGGGGAATGCGATTACCGAATTATTTGAAGGTGCTTATGGCAAGGCCACAGGTGTGCCTGGTGCAGGAATTGATTTTGAGGCAATCGGTAAGTTACTCCTTTTACTCGCAGGGTTATATGTCATCAGTAGCCTATTTAGCTATATTCAACAATACATCATGTCGAGTGTGGCACAAAAAACGGTGTATGATTTACGGGAAGACGTCAACGGCAAGCTTAAGAAACTACCGCTTAAATATTACGACGGCCGCCCGGTTGGTGAAACACTTAGCCGGGTAACGAATGATATTGATACAATTGGAAGCACATTGCAACAGAGTTTGACGCAATTTATCACATCAGTTGTTACAATTGTTGGGATTCTTATCATGATGTTAACGATCAGCCCTGTGTTGACACTTATTGCGCTCGTCAGTTTACCCCTATCGTTGTTTGGCATTCGGCCAATTTTGAAGAGGTCACAAAAGCATTTCGCTGCCCAACAACGTACGCTTGGTCAATTGAATAGCCATGTTGAAGAGATGTACACAGGTCACCAAGTCGTCAAAGCATTCGGCCATGAGCGAAAGTCCGTTGCTGAATTTGATGAGGTGAATGAACAATTATATGATGCTGGCCGTAAAGCCCAATTCATTTCCGGGATTATCATGCCAGTGATGTCTTTGATTGGGAACCTCAGCTATGTCGTTATCTGTGTAGTTGGTGGTATTTTAGTAACACAGCGCGCTATTTCAATCGGGGATATTCAAGCGTTCATTACGTATACACGTCAATTCACACAGCCGATTATGCAAACGGCAAATATCGCGAATATCATTCAGTCGACTGTCGCCGCAGCGGAGCGGGTCTTTGAACTTCTTGATGAGGAAGAAGAAATAAAAGAAGTGACGATAGCGAGTTTAACGCGTGCAGAAGGTACAGTGACATTTGAACACGTCGACTTTGGTTACGGGGACGATTTGTTAATTGAAGATATGAACATTGATGTGAGCCCAGGTCAAACGGTCGCCATTGTAGGGCCAACTGGTGCCGGGAAAACGACATTGATTAATTTATTAATGCGTTTTTACGAACTGAACGGCGGGAAGATTACAATTGACGGACTCGACACACGTGATATGTCACGTGAAGATCTTCGAACGACTTTTGGAATGGTTCTCCAAGATACATGGCTCTTTAATGGGGCGATTAAAGACAATATCGCTTTCGGAAAAGAGGGCGCAACGGATGATGAGATTTTCGCTGCATCCAAAATGGCTCATGCCGATCACTTTATTCGAACATTGCCGGAGGGCTATGATACAGTCTTGAATGAGGAAGCATCTAACATTTCACAAGGACAAAAGCAACTTATTACGATAGCTCGTGCCGTTCTGGCAAATCCTCCTGTTATGATTTTGGATGAAGCGACTTCGAGTGTAGATACACGGACAGAGCTCCTCATTCAACAGGCGATGAACCGCTTAATGGAAGGGAGAACGAGCTTCGTCATTGCTCACCGCCTTTCAACGATCCGGGATGCTGATCTAATCATCGTAATGGATCAAGGGAAGGTAATTGAACAAGGAACACATAACGAGCTGTTGGAAGAGAACGGCTTTTACGCAGATTTGTACAACAGCCAGTTTTCTAATAAACCTGCAGTGTAACAGCAAAAGCGGAAGCGCCTGTTCTGCCCCGACAAGCACTGGAAGGCTTGAAGATAAAGGCGCCCTTTGCCTTTATCAGCAAGACTGAAGTGACTCGAGGGGCAAGGCGCTGGAGTCTGGACGAGACAAAAGCGGAAGCGCCTGTTCTGCCCCGACAAGCACTGGAAGGCTTGAAGATAAAGGCGCCCTTTGCCTTTATCAGCAAGACTGAAGTGACTCGAGGGGCAAGGCGCTGGAGTCTGGACGAGACAAAAGCGGAAGCGCCTGTTCTGCCCCGACAAGCACTGGAAGGCTTGAAGATAAAGGCGCCCTTTGCCTTTATCAGCAAGACTGAAGTGACTCGAGGGTCAAGGCGCTGGAGTCTGGACGAGACAAAAGCGGAAGCACCACTGAACAGGCGCTTAAGTCTAGACAAGTTAGATAAACCCCATCCACGAGTTGGTTTCTTGGATGGGGTATTTTTTATGCCTTGCGAAAGGTTCGCTTGAGGTGCATACTATTTTAGTAGCTTATTATACGTATAGGAGTTAATAAAAAATGAAAACTGATGTAGCAACACTCAAAAAAATGACGCCTGCTTACGATCCATGGGAAGCATACTTGGATGTACAGGAGCATGGCAAACTGACATTGTCGAGCATTGAATTCACGACGACGTATTTATGCAATATGCGTTGTGAACATTGTGCAGTCGGGTATATGTTACAGCATAAAGATCCTGACGCATTACAAGTAGCATTGCTACTGTCTCGCCTAGATGAAATTCCACAATTAAGAACTATAAGTATCACAGGCGGAGAGCCGATGTTCTCTAAAAAGTCGGTAGAGAACTATGTTCTACCGTTATTGAAGTATGCGCATGAACGTGGAGTCCGTACACAAATGAATTCGAACTTAACGATGCCACTCGACCGCTATATGGCAATTGCACCCTATTTGGACGTCTTACATATTTCACATAACTGGGGCACAGTCGACGACTTCGTGGACGGTGGATTCGCCAATATGGAACGTAAACCACCTCGGGAACGCCGAGCTGAGCAATTCCAACGGATGATCGATAACAGCCGAGCATTGGCTGAAGCAGGTGTCATGGTTTCAGCGGAAACGATGTTGAATAAACGAACGTTGCCGCATCTAGAACATATTCATCTACAAGTCGTAGAGGAAATGAAATGTGCGCGCCACGAGGTGCACCCAATGTATCCAAGTGATTTCGCTTCTCAGCTTGAAGTGCTTTCATTAGATGAAACACGGAAAGCGATTCATGAGTTACTGGATCATCGTGACGAAGATGTCTGGATGCTGTTTGGTACATTGCCATTTTATGCGTGCAGTGATAACGAAGAGGATTTGGCGCTGTTAAAACGAATTTACAACAGTAAAAACGTATCAGTACGTAATGACCCAGATGGCAGATCCCGTCTGAACGTCAATATTTTCACTGGCGATGTGATTGTCACGGATTTTGGTGATACACCGTCAATGGGCAATATTCAAACGGAATCGCTTCCTGTAATGCTCGACCGCTGGCTTGAGCGCCCACTTGCAAAAACGATTGGTTGCCATTGTCCCGCGGTTAACTGCTTAGGGCCGAATCTATTGGTTAAAGACGCGTATTATCCTGAGGTGGACTTCACGAAAAAGAAAGCAAATATATCGATATAAAACAAATTTAAAACGACATCGCTATGAGAAATTAAGTTCTCATGGTGGTGTCGTTTTTACGTTTCAAGTTTTGTTAATTCAATAATGACGTTGAATTGGACAAAAATGAAGCATCGTAGAATGTAGTCTTTCGTAATCCTTTATTGTTAATAGACTCAAGTTTATGTCGATTTCTTTTTCGTTTTTTAATATCAAGATCAGTTTGCTAGCGCTAACACGCCCTTGTTCAATTTCCGATAGATCTACTTTTTTTCTTCGGAAAAATAACCCTATATGAATAGAAATCGAGTTGTCTTTTAATCTGAGATAATCAATTGTATGTAATTTGAAGTAATTTACAGCCAGCATAGTAGACAATAAAATGTTCATTAGGAGTATAGGGCCCATCACTAAACCCGATGCACCATTAATACCATTCAAAAGAAAAAACATCAAACCTACGTTCAATGCAGCAACTATCGACCATATAAACCCAGTGATAGTCCACATGTGATTGTTTTTATATGTAAGCCTCAGTTAAATCATCCCCTATCAGATAGATTGCTTTCGTATCACATGTGTTTATTAACTAAAAACAACCAGTAAATTACTACTTACTCTTGTGATTAAACACCAGGAACTCTATGTACAGGTACTGTTTAATCGCTTTGGACTGAACGGTTACTACACCATAAGCGAGGTTTCTCACTACACAGTTTTTTCGATAATCGTATGTGTGGTCTTTCGTCCGCCGCTCTCCGCTGTTACAGATACACTAAGTGCTAAAGCACCTGGGAACGAGGGAATCACTACTTTTCTATCTAGCAAGAAGCAGCCAAAGATGAAATTTTGGCTGCTGAATCCATCTTTATAGCATTTCCTTTTCGATTTTAAGGCAGTGTCACTTTCTATATAGCGTCACACTGTTACTTGTACGATCTTTGCTAAAATAAGCAAAGATACTATATTAAAAGCGATGAAGTACCCGAAACTTCATCTTCGGGTACTTGCAACCGATGTAACAAAATGGTTATTCAACAGAAGTGATTTTATATCTCTCTATGTGATTGTTTTCACCACTAAAGCTCCTTATTCCTCTATCTTGGTACCACTATGTAAATTGGTGAATAGTTTTCTTATGAAGTGCATGATAATGCTAATATAAGAGGGAGTTAAGCAACGAGTTCACTAAATTTAGTTGAACTCGTTTTTTATTAAAAAAAACAAAATGAACGATTTACCAGTTTGAACTGTCTAATAGGTAACAGGGGGTGGGAGTATGGAGCTGGATTTGGCGAAAAGGGCCATTGCGGGTGATGAACAGGCATTGGTGAAGCTGTTGGCACAACATGAAGATACGCTCTATCGTACGGCTTATGCGTATTTGAAAAATGAGCATGATGCTGTTGAAGCTATGCAAGAGCTGACGTATCGAGCTTTAAAAAAGATGCATACCGTCAAAGAACCAACGTACATAGCAACCTGGCTTGTCCGAATTATCATCAATATTTGCCTAGATATGAAAAAGAAACAAGAGAAATTAGTCTACAATCATGAAATTGAACTAGCGTCGACAGATCATCAACCATTTGAAATGGCCGATATTATCACAAGTCTGCCAACAGAACAACAAGAACTTATCTATTTAAAATACTTCCAGGATCTGAAGAACGGAGAAATTGCACACTTGAAGCAAATTCCCGAAGGTACTGTGAAATCAAGGCTACATAAGACGTTAAAAAGATTACGCGTACTCATTGCAAAGGAGGAACTATAAATGACCAACTTGAATGAGCAGGACTGGCAGAAGCTAACTGAGGAATTGGAAGCGATTGAAATTCCTAAAGAAGCATTGCATCAAGCACGTACAAAGGCCATCCATCAGCATCGGTTGACCAAGAAGAGAAAGCGCCGTCTGTATTCAGTCGCCAGTGTAGCTGTTATTGTACTGCTACTTTTTGTGACGTCGATTCGCGTTTCTCCTGTGTTTGCACAGGCGGTGGCCAAAATTCCAGGGTTTTCTTCTGTCGTTGGCATGATTGCTTATGATAAAGGAATTAGTGACATTGTAGAAAATAATTACTATGAAGAACTCGGAATTGTGGTAACGCAAGGCGACTATACCTTGACTTTACAGAATGTCGTAGCTGATCATTCGGGCATGACGATATTCTATAAGCTTGAATCCCGCTTTGATCTTTCCAAAGTGAGTATAACTTCTTTAGAGGTGTCTCAACAAGGTATTCCATTTGGTGTCGTAAGTTCATACAATGTCTCTAGATCGGGTGAAAGGACTGTACAGGAAGACAAAGTTGAAATTACGTCTGCCGATGAATTATCATATGCCAATAGGTCATTTGAATTTAATTTGGACTTGAGTGATCCAGCAGAGACAAAGTTCGCCGTGCCATTCACACTCACCAAGCCCATTAAACAACCAAAAATATATGAAGTGAACCAATCTGTTGTCGTAGATGGTCAAACAATTGACATTAAACAGTTGAAAATTTCGCCGTTACGCGCAGAAATCCGACTAGCTACTGACGAACAAAACACGATGCATTTACTAAAATTTACATCGGTTCGTTTGATTGATGAGAATGGTGAAGATTGGGGTCAACTAAGAAATGGCGAAGGCGGTCAAATGCGTGACGGCGAAGTAGGTTTATTCATGCAAAGCAATTACTTCAGGCAGCCGAAAAAACTAACGTTAGTAATGGAAAGAATCGAAGCACTTCCAAAAGGCTCGGATTATATCGAGGTCGATTTTGAGCAACAGAAAGTGCTGTATGTGCCAAGTGAACTGGATATTGCTGTGAAAGTGCCATCCCGCAATACATTGGAAGTCACTTATCCACCTGGCGGTTGGCTACTATTGGCTGGAATATTTGACAAAGAAGGCAATGATTTAAGTAATAGTTTAATCGAAATGCATGCTAACAGAGAAGCACCTTATATCACAGCAGTCTCTACATTTGATTTTGAGAATGAAGTGAATCCAATTCGTCTGAATATTAATAGCTATCCGCTGTATTTGGACGACAAGGTGGAAGTGGATATTCCACTTGATTAATAAGTTTTCGCATCCTACCCATCAATTGAATATTGGCTATCAATTCATCAGGTTTTAAAACATAATGAAAACGATGTCTCTATGAGTAAATGAAATCTCATAAAGGCATCGTTTTTAATTTTCAAATAATGAAATGAATAGGTTGTTAGTAACGTATTAATGATAAAAGATACTTTTAGCAGAGTTAGCTATCTGAACAGAAATAAACCACTATTATTACAAGGAGCGCTGTTGTGAAAAAGCGATTATCGTTAATTGTTCTGATGTTACTATTAACCGGGTGCAATTCGGATTTTTCATTTTCAGAAATAAGCATAGGTAATGCAAATGATGCTGTACAGGAATTTATTGAATATGCTGAAGTGAAGAATGGTAATTATCTCTACCTTGATGGTGAAAAAAATATGTATGTATTTATAAATGGAATTTACGTTACTCAAGGAAATGATGCAGTTTATTTTAGTGACTTTAACGTAAGTGCTCAACAAGACACATTGAACGTGTTTATCAATCAAGAATATGATTCTGACTACTCAAACACCAAATTAAAATATCAAGTATTATATAAAATCAAAACGGTAGAGAAATATGATACGATAAACCTTTTTATCAATGGAAAACCCGTTTCGTTCGATGAAATATTCGGCAATGAACAGTTAATCGTGTATGAAATGTAGATACGCGTAATTGCTAACGACAATATGAGCGGCCCAATTTTGAAAGCTATTCATATGTGTCAACAAAACATATTGAAGGATCCTGAGAAGTCTTTGGATACATGATGACTACGCCTACTTGCAACTCCGAGTATTTCAATGGTTTTCCTGTCGCTATGAAGGTATCTTACATAAAGATAGGCTATCCGGAATCAGCAAAAACGTATAAAATGGATAATAAGGTCGGTAAAGTGGATATTGTTTATAGATCAAGATAAAAGGACTTACAGAAATGGGGTACAAGGATGGCTGGCTATAGTGAACCTTCCTTCTTACTATTTTCAATGGAGCATATGGCGGCAATAGGCGTGTTGTGCCTATCCATCTTATTGTTATTTATTTTAAGAAGGCGATGGTCGGTGTCGTCGAAGTATGAACGCCTTTTTGCGTTGACTTTATTGGTAATGGAAGTCTTTTATCATGTTTGGATGATTGTAACTGGGAGATGGGGATTTAGCGATTCGTTGCCGCTAGAATTATGCAGCATTAGTTTACTTGTTGCGATTGTTCTCTTATGGACAGGGAATAGGCATTTGTATGATTTCATCTTTTTTGCAGGTATTGGAGGGGCTCTTCAAGCGATGGCGACTCCTGTATTAGTTGTTGGATTCCCGCATTTCAGGTATTTCCACTTTTTTTACACGCATATTGGAATCATAATAACGGCACTATACTTTACGTGGATGAAAGAATACAGACCTACTTTTATAGGAATCATCAAGACAATGATTATTTTAAACTTGTTGTTGCCACTTATATTTGCGGTTAATGTGTTTTTCCAAGGCAACTATATGTTCTTAAGGGAAAAACCAGTCAACGGAAGTTTGCTTGACTACTTAGGACCCTATCCGTGGTACATTTTAGCGCTCGAAGGAGTAGCATTTTTGATCTTCGTCTGTTTGTGGCTACTATTTAGAAAGTGGCATTTTCGTGATGGGTCACGTTAACTACATCTTAAGACTGAGTTGCAATCACTTCTCAGGTCCATTTGAATTAAAATCCTATCCATTATACTAAATTGTAATCAGTGAATTGATTGCAACAGAGAGAAGGGTACAGAATTATGGTTGACTATACGATGAAAGTTCAAGAGGAGTTGCATTTTTGGAAGCGGAAAATGACAAAGCGATCAGGCATTATTAGCCGTACGTCAAAAAAAGCGCAAATGAAAGTGAATGGTCTTATTCCAGAAAAGTTTCATCAGGTAATGACAGAGAGCATAAAAAACATGGTGAAAGCCACTTTGGTCGGCTCTACTATCACGACGAAAAAAAGGCAATCAACCGTGCTAAGTCTATATGAGAGGGATGAGTTATTTAAGGAAAAGCTTTCGTCATTCCGCAAAACTGCTGTCATTGAAGGTGCGGGAACTGGAGCAGGGGGAATTATGCTTGGCCTTGTCGACTTTCCGCTGCTATTATCCATTAAAATGAAGTTTCTGTTTGAAGCCGCTGCGGTTTATGGATTTGATACGAATGAATATGAAGAGCGATTGTTCATTTTACATGTGTTCCAACTTGCATTTTCAAGTGAGGAAACAAGGAGAGAGACATTATCTATTATTGAGAATTGGGAAGAAGAGAAACTGTTGATTGCTGATATGGATTGGAGGGACTTTCAGCAAGAATACCGAGATTACATTGATTTAGTGAAAATGTTTCAATTAATTCCTGGCTTCGGGGCGATTGTCGGCGCGTTTGCCAACTATAATCTGCTTGACCAGCTCGGGGAAGCGGCTATGAATTCATATCGGCTTCGTTTAATGCAAAGAACCTCGGATACAGAAAAAACTTAAAATCATAAATAAGGAGGTTTGGCATAAAATGTTTATTAGAAATAAAATGTTCATTATCGTAGCGTTGGTATTGCTTATTGTTGGTGGAATTGCATTGGTGTTCAATTCCGGGAATCACTTTGAAAATAACGCCAAGAAAAAAGTGATTGATGATCAATCATTTACGAGTATTGAAATTTTGACGACCAATGCAATGGTGGAGATCGTGCCAACCAAAGATTCGGTAACGACAGTGTCGTATTCAGGGAAGACAAAGAAAAGGTCGAAATTCATTTTCGAGGCTGTTGTAAAAGAAAACACACTATCTGTTCAGTTTAAAGAAAAGCGGCGAAGTTTCATTAACTTTGGTTTATCCTCATTAAACTTAAAGCTAATCATGAAAGTGCCTGAAAAACAGTATGATCGAATCCAAGCGGAAAGCAATAACGGGCGGATCAAAGTGGAGAATATTCAAACGAAAGAGTTGGCACTGGAGACAGACAATGGCACGATTGAGTTAAAAACCATTGATGCTACAGCTGTCAATGTTAAAACTGATAACGGAGCAATTATCCTAGATCATGTTGACGGTACGATTGTCGGAAGAACAGATAACGGGAGAATTTCCCTTGTAACAAACAATTTAGATCGACCGATTGAATTAACGACAGATAACGGTAAAATCGAGATTCAAACTGAAAAGGAACCGACGAATGCTACGATTGACGTTAAAACGGACAACGGAAGAATCGATGTTTTTGGATATGAAAACAAACATACGAAGTTCGGAAATGGTGAGAATTTAATTAAATTAAGAACGGATAATGGAAGAATAACGATAACGAAATGATAGGATACATTCTATCATTTCGTTTTTTCTATTAATTGGAGTGCTTCGTAATCAGCCTCTGTATCGACATCGAATACTAGCCTCTTATCAGCACAGGGTAATAGCTTTCCCTTTTGGAGAAAATCACCTTGTAAAATTGCTTTTGCTCCTTTATCTCCACGTAACTCCATCAGTTCGTTGTACATGGAAGACGAAAAAAGGACAGGCGGCATGATTGTCTGTTCATATGTGGTAGCGACGAATCTGCACATCTGGTTGTTCTTCCTGCACGCAATCATTTCTTCGAGCATTTGGACGGTGATGAAAGGTTGATCCGCCAATATGACGATGATGGCATCCATGCCATCAGTTTGTGCTCGTTGAATGCCGTAGCGCAATGATTCGGATTGGCCATGATGTGCAGTTGGACACCTTATGAATGAGCATCTCGCATCTAGTTTCATTTCAGCGGGAAGCCAATCTGCATCGTCCTTATCCTTTGTAATGATATAGACTTTATCGAGCGATGATTTCAAAGCTGTTTCAAGCGCTAAGCTACCTACTGTCATGGTTCCAACAGGTAGTGCTAATTTATTACTCCCCATACGGCTGCTGTTTCCAGCGGCAAGATAAATACCTGCGATTTTCATGAAATTCCCCCGCGTCTAACTGCTATAAGTTCTGCTACAATACTAACAGCAATTTCCTCAGGTCCATCTGCACCAATAGAAAGCCCTATAGGTGAATGAATCCAATTGGGAATTTCTTCGCCTAGTAAACGTTCAGTTCGTTTTTTTGACCCTAAAATACCAAGGTACAATAATTGATGGTCGCGGAGTCTATGCATTAGTTTCGCATCCAACTGGAAATCATGCGTCATAATGACAACTGAATCGAGTGGACTTAAAGAGATATTGTCGATTAGTTTCTCGGTGTCGCCAACCTGAAAAGATACTGCAGTAGGAAAATGAATTTCATTACAAAGTGCACTCCGAGAATCAAGCAGATGAACCGCATACCCAACGTTTCCAGCAAGTCGTGCAAGCGGCCGTGCATCAACGCCTGCACCGATTATATAAAGGGCAGGTTGAGGCCATATAAGTTGAAAATACATGATTTCGTCTTCGTCGTCCTTACTTTTTTGTCCTACTTTGTTTTGAAACGGAGTGAAGGCATCTAGTTCGAAGGGGATTTCACTTTGCCAGTGGTCGAGGCAGTTTTTGCTTTCATTTAAAAATGCATAGTTGTCAAACTCACTTATTGATTGGATAAATAAAACGGGTTCCATGGCCAAGAACTGTTTGTGCATTAAGGTTAGAAAGTGCCGGAAATCATTATCGATATCGCGCACAAATACTGAGACAACTCCATTGCATCCCGCACCACGCCCCCAACCAAGGTCATCTTTAGCACTTAAGTCATAGTGAACAATTTCTACTTTTCCTGTATTAAACATTTCTATGGCACGATTATGTAAATCACTTTCAAGACAACCACCGCTGATGATACCTGTATGTGTACCATCCTCTTGAATGAGCATCCAAGTACCTTCTTTCCGGTAAGCTGATCCTTCCACCTGAATAATCATCGCAAGTACAACGGGTTGGGTATCAATCAAAACAATTTCAATCATTTGCTGAATCGATTGCAAATCCACACCTCATTTCTTTCCACCCACTGTCGCCATTTAGCTAACCTTCTATTCATTCTCTAATATCGTTACCACATTATAATCTGTCGTTGTTTTGGTTAGAATGCGAGAGAAGTATATAACTTTTCGGGGGTGTAGTATTTGGATAACTATTTACTTCCGGTCGTAGTCGGAATTGTTTTTGGATTTGTGGCACGAACACTCTTGTTACGTACTGATTTTCGGCAATACCCAACGTATCCGACAGGGCGAATCATTCACCTTTCCTTTGGTTTCATTGCGGCATTCATCGGTGCCGTAGCGATTCCAGCAGTGTTGGAATCTGATTGGACTGCCGTGACATTCCTTGGTCTTGCTGCTACACAGTTTCGTGAAGTTCGGAAGATGGAAAGGGAGTCACTTCAAAATATCGATAACTTCGAACTTGTAGAGCGTGGGACGCCATTTATTGAGGGGATGGCACAAGCGTTTGAAAGTCGGAATTATTTAGTGATGTTCACGGCTCTTATCACTACATTGTGTGCTGTGTTTTCCTTCTGGTTGGGAATTATCGGTGGGATTGTCATGCTAGTCATGGTGAAGTTCAATATGTCAGGACAGTTATTGAATGCAATCGCGGATGTTACAGAAGCAGAGATTCGTTTTGAAGGTCCGACGCTTTTTGTGGGTGATATCCTTATTAAAAATGTAGGACTGGAAGATACAAGAAAAATAATTACCGAAAAGGCAGTTGGTGCAATTATCATCCCGAAAAATCAAAACAGTATTGTCACTTTGTCCTTCCTAGGGCAGCGACAAGCAATGTTGCACCATGTTGCTACTGTACTGGGCAGTTATCTAGATTCCGGTGAACCGGCATTGATTCCACTTACGAAAAGAGATATGGAGGACGGGCGAATCGCATTGTTCTTTTTGCCGCGGGAAAAAGATTTCCATCAAATCAAGGCCGTATTAGACAATGTCCCCGTATTGGATAGTGCAATCCGGATGCCTAAAGAAGCGGATAAAGGAAAATAGGGGAACTAAATCTAAAATGCGTGACGTTTAAAGGACAGTAATCTGGAGTCTGTACTATAAGGAGTTGAGTGGTTTGGAAAATCAGCATGCAGAGATTGTCGCTATCATCACGATAAAACCAGAATCACTACAGGGCGGCGGCGCGCCTGTTTTCATTGTGAAAGATCAAAAGGAATTACAGAAAATCAGCATGACACTAGAGAAGATAATGGATGCTTCAGCGCATGAAGTTGACACGGATACACTTGTTATTGTTGCACGTTAAATTTTGTCCAGGAGGCGTTTGTGAATGACGAATAAAATATGGACAACGGTTGGCAAGTCTGAACAACGAATTGATGTGGTAGAAAAATCGACGGGCAAAGTTAGATATGTTGGGGATTATTCGGTACCTGGCCTAATGCACGCGAAACTTGTGAAAAGCACTCAAGCACATGCCTTGATCAAATCCATTGACACGACTGAAGCGTGGAAAATGCCTGGCGTGCGTGCAATCGTGACAGGAGAGGTTTTCCCATTTCATATTGGCCCGATTCTTGCAGACCGCCCACCATTGGCATTCGGCAAGGTGCGGTATTATGGGGAGCCGATAGCAATTGTTGTGGCGGATTCTGAACATCAAGGAAAACTGGCGGCAAACAAGGTAAAAGTAGAATACGAACCGCTCCCCGTCGTGAATTCAGTCCAGCAGGCATTCCAACCTGACGCACCATTAGTACATGACAATTCCGGAGACTATACAAAAATAATCGATAACGTCTATCCTGTTCCTGGTACAAATATCGGCAGTCACATTAAAATCCGTAAAGGAGATATCGGACCTATCTGGGCGAATTGTGCAGAAACGATATCGGCTTCTTATTCATTCAACCTTTCCGATCATGCCGCGATGGAAACGCGAAGTACCCGGGTGGAGATCAATCCGGACGGGAAAGTGGTTATCCATTCCTGTTCTCAATCCCCCTATATGATAAAAAAGGTATTTAACCAGTTTTTTAATATTGAAGTAGGTAATGTTATCGTTCACATCCCGTTGATTGGTGGTGCTTTCGGTGGGAAAGGAGCTATTCAATTAGAGCCAATTGCTTATTTGGCATCGAAAGCTGTCGGTGGGAAAATGGTCAAGCTACAGTATGAGCGCGAAGAGGATATGATAACCGCCCCGTGTCATATCGGACTTGATGCAACGATAAAACTGGGTGTGACGAAAGAAGGGAAATTGATGGCGGGACAGTATACCTTCCTCGTTGATTCAGGTGCTTATACAGACCATGGGGCGGGTATAACGCAGGCAATTGCACTCGATTGTACGGGGCCATATAATGTTCCAAATGTATGGTGTGACTCCTACTGCATGTATACGAATCATCCGTTCGCAACGTCATACCGAGGCTATGGGCATCCCGAGCTGACTTTTGCTGTTGAGAGAACGATGGACATATTAGCTAAGCAATTGAATATGGATCCGATTGAATTACGAATATTGAATGTGATTAAACCCGGAGACACAACACCTACCCAAACAGTACTCACTACAAATAATATAGGGGATACTGAAAAATGTATTATTCGAGTAAAAGAATTGATTGGCTGGGATGAAGGGCAAAGAATCGCAGTTGGTGAAAATTTAGTGCGCGCAAAGGGAATCAGTTTGTTTTGGAAAACGTCGAAGACTGCGACGAATGCCCAAGCAGGAGCAGTTATCACATTTGAACCAGATGGAGCCGTGAATTTAAACTGTGCTGCGATTGAGCTTGGACAAGGAACGAAAACCACCCTTGCACAGATTCTTGCTGAAAAGTTGAATATGCCGATGGATAAAATTCACGTGATCATGGAAGTGAATACACAATATGATCCACATCAATGGAGCACCGTAGCGAGCAGCACGACATTCTTGGCGGGACGTGCAGTACTAGCTGCCGCTGAAAGTGCAATTAAGCAAATGAAAAAAACGGCTTCCATCGTATTGCAATGTTCTGAAGAGGATTTGGAAGTGGGAGGCGGACGCGTCTATTTAGTACCTGACCCCGCTTACGGAGTCGAAATAAAGGACATTGCTTTAGGTTACACATTACCTAGCGGCCATGCGGTAGGCGCGCAGATTATAGGAACTGGTTCTTATATTCAGCGCCATTTGACACCGATGGATAAGGAGACTGGTTTCGGGAAACCGGGGTCATGGTGGTCTGTCGGTTCACAGGCGGTAGAAGTCGAATTGGATGAACGTAATTTCACGTACAAAATACTTAAAGCTGTCACGGTGCTTGACGGCGGTACCATTATTAATCCCATGATGGCGACGCAGCAAATGCGGGGCGGCATGTATTTAGGGTTAAGTTTTGCTAGCAGTGAATCGTTTCATTTTGATGAAAATGGGGTAGTAGAAAACGCGGATCTGCGCACTTATCATATGCTTCGTTACGGGGAACAGCCGGTAGAGTATTTGGTCGATTTTATCGAAACACCATTTGCGGACGGACCGTATGGTGCACGGGGAATCGGGGAACACGGAGTAATCGGTATGGCACCGGCGTTAGCGAATGGACTTTCCGAGGCTGCGCAAGTTGAATTGAACGAACTACCGCTCATTCCAGAATTAATATGGAAAACAAAGAAGGAGAGCGGACAATGATTGCATTCGATTTTAACTACTATAAGCCTTCAACCATTGCGGAAGCTATAGAGACGTATATTACAGCGACTAGTCTCCGGAAAAAAGTTATCTATTATTCAGGAGGAACAGAATTCATTACGTTCGCACGGACGAATAAAATGCATGCCGATGTGGTAATTGATATTAAAGGGATTCCTGAATGCAATATATGTGAAATCCAGGGAGGGCAGCTTATTATTGGTGCGGCGATTTCGTTAAATAAACTGGTGGAAACAAATCTGTTTCCCTTATTAAGCCAAACTGTTAAGCAAATTGCCAATCATTCTTCACGAAACAAAATTACGATAGGCGGTAATATAAATAGTCAATTGATATATCGGGAAGGCGTTTTACCATTTCTATTAGCGGATGCAAAGGTGAAGATCGCCTCACAGGGAGAAGAAAAAGTTGTTTCATTGAAAAAAATATTCGATCGAAAGATGACTTTAGATGAAGGCACATTCCTTGTTCAAATTATCGTCGATGCATCATTTATCGATTTGCCTTATCTTAGTTTGAAACGGACTCAAATGACTAAAGTGGGTTATCCTGTCGTCACTTTGGCGGCTTTGTTGAAAGAGAACCAAATCCGTGTCGCTTTTAGCGGGTTGTGTAGTTTTCCATTTCGTTCAAAGAAGATAGAAGCGATTGTTAATGATGATTCATTAACTGAGAGGGAGAGAATAGAACAAATAGCCTCTCATCTTCCAGCATCAATTGTGGATGACTCGCATGCATCCGCAGCTTACCGTGGATTCGTGTTAAAAAACCTGTTAGTAGATACGTTTGAAGTTTTGGAGGGGAAAAAGTGATCAATTCCATTGATACAACAAAAACAATTATTCAACTTCTTGTGAATGGTGAAACCCATGACGCGGTCATCCGGTCTGCCGATACGCTTTTGCATACATTACGCGAGCAACTTGGCTTAACTGGTGCAAAAAAAGCATGTGAAAACGGCGATTGTGGGGCTTGTACAGTCCTTGTAAACGGGGAACCAATGCATTCATGTCTATCCTTGTCAGTTGAAGCGGTAAATGAACCAATTATAACAATCGAGGGGTTGTTGGATTCTCCGGTTCAAAAAGCATTCATTGAGAAATGGGCCATTCAATGCGGCTACTGCACGTCAGGGTTTATCGTCAATGCACATGCCCTTATTGAAAAGCATCCTGACGCTGAAGATGAGACGATTGAAGAGTGGCTTCAGTCGAATCTATGCAGGTGTACGGGCTATCAGGAGATTAAAGAAGCAGTAAAAGCGGCGTTACTTGAAAAGAAAAACCTGCCTTCGACTGGTTGAATGAGTCGAAGGCAGGTTTTTAACCTTTTTTGAAGCTATTATTTCCACTATTTAGCGAGTGGATAAGCTGTAAGGTTTGCGCAGCCTGTTCGATTTGTTGCCGAACTTGCTCCAATTGTTGCTGAACTGCGGTAGTCGATTTGGTAACCGCAGTCCCTTGCATTTGAACCAGCAGCTGTGATGCTTGTTGAAGTTGATGCTGTGCTTGTTGCAACAATTGGAGGTCAGTCGTAGAAGTGCTCAACTGAATCGTTTGCATTGCCTGTTGCATTGCTTGTAGTGCTTGTTTCTTTTGACCTTGGAATTGTTGCTCCGTATGTGCTTGGTTCTTATCAGACAGTTGTTTCAAGAGGAAGACTCCTTTCGTTTGAAATAGACTTGTCCTCGTTAGTGTTAGTGAAATCAGTCCTTTTTAATCAATGATTATAGGGACAGATTTGACAATTCAAAACGATATAAAAATAACCCATCCCTGAGTAAATAGCTCATTAGGATGGGTTATTTAAGCTTATTGGTAAGCAGTTGTTACGCTGATTGAGTGGTCTTTTTTATTCTAATCAATCTAATTTCGCGTGAATTATGTCCGGAATACAAAAAAGATTCCTCAACCTTACCACTTTAATGTCATTAGTAAATGACAACATTCACCTGGATTTTCGTCGTTGTTTAATTCAATACGAATTCCAGTTGGACTAAAATATGTTTTGATTTTTAATGTGATGCCTGTTGATACAATTAATTCATCTACCTTTTTTGTATTTGATAGTTGTGCTGCTTCCATTAACTCATGTGCGAATTCTTTAGAGTTAACAATCTTGCTTGCTAATAAATCCGCTTGTTTCAATAATTCTTGAAATCTTAGGGCCGAAGTATTCAACACTTGCGTATTTATAGATGGAAAAGGACTTGGCGGTCTTAAAACGGTCTGTGGTTGAACATGCTCGTTGTACAGCCACCGTGGATTAGAATAAGGATTGGCCCAGTGTGGATAAGGGTTATAGTGCATAAGAGTGCCTCCATTCCAAGTATCGGGTATCCTATCCTATGTTCAGTGACTCTGTACGGTTAAGGTTATTGGAAGTATCGATAATGAAAACTAGCGTATTTTTCGGATAGTAAAGTTGTCTTCCAGTAACAACCAATTTTGCGGGAATGGGTAACCAAGAACCCAGTAACTAATTCCGCGTAAATTATAGTCCTTTACCACATCAAACTTTGCTTGTGCACTGCGGGCATCTTCGAACCAGACTTCGTGGTTACGCCCCTCTGCATCCGTGTAGCGATAAAATGGTGATTGCGCTATTGGGTCATATTGAATGGCCACCCCATATTGAATAGCCCGGCGAATTGCTTCCTGTTGGCTAAATGTTTCTGCCTCTTGTCCTTGCACATGAGGAAGTAACCAGTCGCGCGAATAGATTTGAAAACCAAACAAGATTTTGTTTCTTGGTATTACGGTAACAGCGTAATCCAGCACCCTTTTTATTTCATTTAGCGGTGAAATTGCCTGTGGAGGACCTAATCGATAACCCCATTCATAGGTCATCAATACGACGAAATCGACAATTCTTCCGTGTTCTGCGTAATCATGTGCTTCATATAACACCCCTTTTTGCTCATCGCTAATCTTTGGAGCAAGGGCTGTTGAGACGGAATAACCTTCCGGATGCAAGCGATCCACTGCACGCTTCAAAAATTGGTTATAGTTTTCACGGTCGGCCGGCAACACATTTTCAAAGTCAATATTTAATCCTTGATAGCCTTTTTCTTTCATGACTTTTAAAATATTTGTTAATAAAACATCCTGAATATCAGTACTTGCAAGGACTGAATGCGCCAGACTAGATCCAGCGGCCGTGGCACTGAAATTTGTAATGGCCATCACAGGAACAACTCTTTCGGCAGCGGCAGATTGAAGCATAGCGGTATCGTCGATGGTACTTAGCCCACCATCTTCACGAATCGTATAAACAAAAGGCATCCAATAGGTTAAATATTGGCCAACTTCTTGAATTTCCCTAGCGCCTGTTTCCCCAGTATTGATTGTGTAGGCATTCACATCAATAACTGGTTTATGGGCGGGGATGGTTAAAATAGTTTCGGATAAAATCATATTGGGATTTTGAATTTGATTTATCTTACTAATTTCTTCGACAGTTGTACCATAACGCTGTGCAATTTGTGTTAAATTCTCACCAGGTTGTACAGTATGTGTCTGAGTAGGTGTTGGAACGACTAGAGCCAGCCCACTTACTAGTTTGCTTGGACTTTCCAACTGGTTGGCTGTCACGATTTGAGTTACGGTGACGCCGTAACGTTGTGCAATCAACCATAATGTTTCCCCTGGATGTACTACATGAATTTGCATATAGTTCTCTCCTCATATATTCATCTCTTTTATGATATTCAAAAGGGACGGGGGATAGTATTGCAAGAGTGTGAAATACCTCTTTTTGTATTTTTGAAGGTATTATTCCCGCTGTTAAATGATTGAATATATATATATGTCACTACTTGTAGATAATCTCAGTAAAAAAGGACGGACTATGGCAATTAACGGACTTCCTAATCATGATATCTAATTACCCAGAATAGTTTTTCATAAATAAATTATTAAAATACCCATAAGATCTCCCCATGCCATCATTAGATAAAGAGAAAGAAGAATTTTCATTCTGGAGGTGGATGGTCATGGCGAAAAGAAACCGAGGAAAAGCAATAAAAAAGCTCCCTTCAAAAGGAAGAGGAGACTGTCCGTTGTGTACTCGAAATAGAATTAAGTTATTATACAATCATAAAACGGAAGCGAAAGAACTCATTAAAGTATGTAAAAACTGCAGGGATAGATAAGCTTACAAGGCTACTTTAAACGACTTTTTCATTTTAAATGTAAGGCATCTTTTTAGATGCCTTTATATTTACATAAAAATGATGATAGAGGTATAAATCTTTCATACAGGAATAGTGGAATTTGGGTTTGGAGGAACGTATGTATGGTATAATAGAAGAGTAATAGAATAGGTGACTCAAGGGTGGTCGGCTCACTTCCGTACGAAAGGGGGTGGTGCCAATGACAGTATTCGAATCGTTAATGTTTGCAATTTCTTTTGCAACATTGATCGTATTGGTACTTGCATTTAACCATAAAAAATAACCCATCCTTGAGTTAAAGGCTCGATGGGTTATCCCTGTCATTTTGCCAATCCCCTTGTAGGGAACCTGCTTATTACATTGACCGTTTGGTGTTAGCGCACCAAGCGGTCTTTTTTATTGTATTCTAATCTTATTCTTATTATACGTTTGAGGGGTTTAACTTTCAAGTGTTTGATTCGAATAAGCTTTTGGATATTTGTATTCTCGAATGAGCTCGGCAAACAATTTAATCATGTTGCGATGAAACCGCATGGTATATTTATGAAAAAGGGGTTGCTGTGTGTGAGGAATGAATTAACGATTAAGGAGCTTCAAACACGTAACGAAATTGTTGAAGCATATCCGATTATGAGGCAGTTGCGAACACATTTGGATGAAGATACCTACTTGGAATTAGTCTGTGAAGCACAGAGAAAGATCGTTACCAACTGTCTGTGTACAAAGTGAAAGGGATATCGTTGCAGTAATCGGTTTCAAGCCAATAATCACACTTTATTATGGTCGATTCATTTGAATTTGTGATTTGGTGACGGATACCACGAAACGGTCTAGTGGGTATGGGGAGAAGTTACTTACCTATGTCCATAAGTGGGCAAAAGACAACGGCTATGAAAGTGTTGCGCTGTCATCAGGCTTGCAACGAACAGACGCACATAGGTTCTATGAAGAGAAAATGGAGTATGACAAAGTGAGTTATGTATTAAAAAAGTCGTTAGAATAGATATTTAAGATAAACAGGGAAGTTAGGTGGTGTATTACTTGGATAACGAATGGTTAGTCATCTGGTTTAATAACAGCGGGACGGTATGAAGTATGAAATCTGAAGAGACTATCGTTGGGGAAGTACTGGCAGACAAAAGTGGAAGAGTTATTTCATCATGAACTATTAGTTAATCTAAGAACGTCTGTATGGTATAATTAAGAGGTAATAGAATAGGTGACTCAAGGGTGGTCGGCTCACTCCCCATGAAAGGGGGTGATGTCGATGTCAGTTTTTGAAACGTTAATGTTTGCTGTAGCTTTCGCAACTTTAATTGTGTTGATTCTGTCATTTAACCATAAAAAATAACCCATCCTTGAGTTAACGGCTCATAGGGATGGGTTATTCTCACTCCGTAAGTGCTGATCCCCTTGTAGGGAACCGACTATTGCATTGATTGATCGATGCGACAACATCGATCAATCTTTTTTTATTCTAGTCAAGCTATATCCTCATTATACGTTTGAATTGCGCCCCTGACAACTTATTAGTATATTTGGATTTAAGTAAATAGCTTAAAGGGAATAGTTCCGATCTTTACCACCCTAGAAACTCACTTATTATTTTACATCGCTTACTAGCTGACTTCCAAATTTTTCTATACTCGAATTGGCTTCTTGTTAAAATCTACTTGAGTTTTCAGCTTCACGCAAGTTGACGAGGCAGGCGGTGTTATCACCCATGAATCAATGAAAAAATAAGGAGTGATTTAATTGAAGGTCGCATTTTTTGATAGGGATGGGACTATTATTGAAGACTATCCTGACCACAAGTGGACGGATATAAAGAATCCTGTGTTTTTAGCCGATTCAGTTCAGACTTTAAAGAGCGTTGACCAAAGAGGCTATGAAATAATTATCATCACGAACCAATATCTAATAAACGAAGGATTTATATCATTAGAGCAGTACCATGACATTACAGCAAAGATGCTATATGAATTATCATGTCATAAAATAAAAATCCTGGATGTATTTCACTGTCCTCACAGTAGGGATGAAGGTTGTGATTGTATAAAACCTCAAACCGGGATGATTATGAATGCAATACTGAAATACCCAAATATTAATATTGATCAATCATTTATGATTGGCGACTCAATCGTTGATGTAGAACTAGCTATCAACATGAAGATGAAGGGGTTTGGAATAGGGGTAGGTTCATCTTCCAATATGAAAAACATTTACGTTCTGGACAATCTCAAAGAGGTACTCGCTTATATATAAATTCACTCCTTATAAGATATGTAATCGCCTTTCCTCTTTATCAGCCATCATTTCGTATTCTTAACCAGTGATGACTCTAAGAGGCGAGACGAAACTACAACTTCGAGTGAGGAAATTGTATAATTAGACAAAAGCGTAGGAAAGCATTTTAGGAATTGTCTATTGGAATAATAATAATCCTATCTGATCCAACGGGAAAAGGGGTTATAAAATTGAACGCTATGAATAATGAATCAATTCCAATCAACTTAGTAGCTGATTTTGATGAGTTTGTTAGCTATATAAGCGGACATGTAGTTCAGCTAACAAAGGCAAAAGAGTACAAATCAAGAAAGCATCTGCCCGCGATTAATGAACGTATGACCATAAGAACCAAGGATTGTACATCGTATACTGAACAGGCCTATTATTCTTTCATCCATTTCATCTATCACTTGGCTTTAAGCGGATGTTTGCTGGAAAAGGTGTCGGTAAAATCGGGACCGCTCCAACTGAAAGTAACAGAAAGAATGGATTTGTATAAAGAATTAACAGATGTAGAAAAATACTTTTTTTACTCGAAACGTTCTGGGTCGATGTGAATTGGGCGAGACTTCAGGATAAACAACATAATTCAATAGCTTTAACGCTCCCCGAAGTGTTTTCTATATTAAGTCGGGATGAGCCAGGACGAACTTGGGTAGTGAAGAACCCAAAACCGATGTCGGGCGGATACTAGCAAGTTGTACATATGATTGGTATTACTTCAATCTCTATTTTGAGTGGTTGGGTTTATGGATTTGCGAAGAGGATGTAGAACGTAAAGAACAACGTGATAGCAAAAGTGTATATTACGCCAAAAAGATTGAGGTTACGCAGTTCGGTACTCAAATGATGCCTATTTTACTTATTTCGCGAAACGTATGTGCATGGAATATCGCGTTGCGTCGGGAAGATGGAGAGTTCAATGTTATACCAGGTTCAATATTAGATGGGAGATTCGGTGCGTATTTATCCGATGAAGACCAAAGCGCCCAGCCATTTTTTCAACCTTTTATAAATTTATTTTCAAAAGATGAATTGATGCATACCTTGCCTAGAAACCGAAAGCAATTCATTGATGGTCGTTACACGTTTAAGGTTTCACTAACAAATAAAATATGGAGAAAACTAACTTTTTCAGCTAAGCATACAATGGACGATTTCCATCAAATCATTATCAAAGCATTTGAATTTGACGATGATCATCTGTATTCTTTTTTCATGGATGGTGAAAAATGGTCACTTGATTGTATCGCATCTCCTAATGATGACTTTGGTCATGCGGATGCTTCTAAAATACAAATTTGTGCTGTTGGTTTTATCACGAGGCAAAAGTTTCTGTATATTTACGATTATGGTGACGAATGGACATTTTTAATAGAAGTAGATGACATAAACGAGAATGCTGAACAAATACTTAATCCTTATGTGCAAGAGACAAGGGGAGAGGCACCAGAGCAATACAGTGACTTCTACTAATTAAAGTAATTAATGAGTAATCACTAACACCATGGAGAAAGGCGAGTGTTTTCAAATGACTATACCAATTAACCAAAGAAAATCAGAGCATATTCAAATCACGTTGAATGAGCACGTAACGGGTGACACTATCACAACCGGCTTCGAGAAGGTTAAATTTATCCATAATGCGTTGCCTGAAATCAATTTCAATGATATCGCAATCGATACGACATTTTTAGGTCATGATTGCAAAACACCATTTATTATCAGTTCGATGACGGGCGGGGCTGCCTTTGCAGAAACAATTAATCGGAATCTTGCCGAAGCTGCAGAACAAAGAGGCTGGGGATTAGCTTTGGGTTCGACACGAGCGCTGATAGAAAGTGCGGAACATCGAGCTTCTTTTCAAGTAAGGAAATATGCACCGAGCATCCCGATAATCGCTAATTTAGGCGCGGTTCAGCTTAACTATGGCTTTGGCGTAGATGAATGTCGCCGAATCATTGACATAACAGAGGCGAATGCACTTGTCCTCCATTTGAACAGTATTCAGGAAGTGATTCAACCAGAAGGAAATACGGATTTCAAAGATTTATTGGAGAAAATTGAACGACTTTGCAGTGAGTTGGGAGTGCCAGTTGGTGTGAAGGAAGTTGGGTGGGGAATTGACGGGGCCACAGCTAAACGTTTATGCGATGCAGGCATTTCCTTTATCGACGTAGCGGGGGCAGGCGGCACATCATGGAGTCAGGTCGAAAAGTTTCGTTCAACATCTACAGTAAAGAGAAAAGCAGCTGAAGCGTTCAGTGATTGGGGCATCCCAACAGTCGAATGCATTACTTCGGTAAGGGGTAAAATTGTGGAGCAACCAATAATCGCAAGCGGTGGAATGCATACTGGCCTAGATGGAGCCAAAGCCATTGCACTTGGTGCAGACATGGTCGGATTCGGCAGATCGATTCTGAAGGAAGCCACGCAGTCTATGGAGGATGTCTTGGAAGTGATGGAAACGAGGGAATTGGAACTACGGATGGCAATGTTCGGTATAGGGTCGGCTTCGCTGGCTGAGTTGAAAGAGACGGATAGGGTTAGTTACCAGAATCACGTACGTTAAAGCCTTTATATGTCCTTAACGCAATTCAAATAATGAATTAGAGTTGTCTTTACATGATGTAAAGGCGACTTTTTTCATTTTTAGTTAGCGAACTATTTAATTATAATAACAAAGGAAAGGGGCTATTTGTTGAAGAATAAATTTTTCGTGATTCCATTGCTAATTGCAGTTACGTTCGGTGTAATCCTTAGTTTGAAAGCTTTCCCAAAACAATATACGGTTAATTTAGTAGGAGTAAAATATCAGTTGGGGGCGGAAAATAATTACTTCACGAAGCCTATAACTATACATATTGACGGGAAACTATATCAGAGTATCACAGGATCCAAAACCTTCAAAGGAACCATTGATATAGATGACGAGAAGATACCAGTACCGGAAGATCAAAGGGGGTTAGAAATAAGTTTCTAGATAACGGTGGAGGACACATCGTATATGGTTATATCGAAAATGGACGTCCAGGCACATATGGTTATGGGGTACTTTATACGAATAGTAACTTTAGTGAAGTTACCGTTGCCACATTTCAAAAGAATGAGACGGTTCTATCTAATCGTGGTTGGTCATCTGAAAATGGTCAAATGTTAACCGCACCTGCTGTTAATAGGAGCGAAGCTTTGAAGATTCCGAACGAATTAATGCAAAATTATTTAAAAGGCAATACGTTAAAATGATCCAATATTATGCAGACATCATATGCAATTTTAGTGGGTAGTGAAATTACAGTTCAAACAACGAGTGGCCGTTATATATGAAGTAGTCACAGAATGGTCTAACAGTAGATACTCTAATTAATCGGGTTAATCTACAATAGGAGGAGTAAATTTGATGACTAAAATCAATCACCAATGGCGCATTACAAAGTATAATCCTGACTTTAGAGATAAGGATGGCTATTATACATTAGTAGAGGAGTGGACTTGTCCTTCTGAAATAGGAAAGACGATTAATGGGAATGAATTTACTTTAGAGGAGTATCTTCGGGTCGAAGCTGCATATGTGGACACGGTTATACGATTTTTAATCGATAGTAAACGTAACACATTGAGAATTCTACGGTTAAATAAAGTCGATATATCACAGGGAGATAAATGTTCTGACCTGTATGAGCTAGGATTCGAAGATGTAAAATTAGAAGAAGATGCGGTTGTAACCATAAAAGAAATTCGGACTATTTGTAAGATGATTTTACGGAATTTTTCATCTTGCGAGTTCTATTCTAAAGATAACTTTTTTGTTCATTTTGGTTGGGATTATTATATGTATATTGGGACCAGCGAAAATTCGTTGTCTGCAATTGATTTTGCTAAAAGAAGTGGTTTATTTGTTGAGCCATTTACTTCACCCTATAATTTATCCGAGGAAGATACTATAAGGTCGGTTGAATGGAATGAAATTGCAGCTGATAGTAAATTGATTGTAGGTGGGGAAGAGCTTAATGCGGTGCCTTTGGATGAATATCGTAGGATTTTTAATTTGTCAGAAGAGCATCCGGTGATTGGTCGATTCGATATAACAATAGAACGAAAGGATTTCTTTCAAAGATCATTGAAACATAAGATGGATTTCACTAAATATGAATATTATTTTTGGGGTGAAAGTTAAAATCGTTTAGACTGCCTAAGCCCATTAGATATACTTGGACCATCTATCGTATCTATCAGAATGGGATTAAATTTTGCATTAACTATTAGACTTTATGGAGAAGAGGTAAATTTGATGGGAAAAGAATTTCCGATAATTGGAACTAGAAGATTAATCTTAAGAGAAGTAACAGCAGAGGATGCTAATGATGTGTTTAAATATCTATCGGATAAAGAGGTTGTGACACCTATGGGGTTAGCACCTTGCCAAACAGTAGAAGATGCTCAGAATGAAATAAGGTGGTATAAATCGATATACGAAGATGGTACAGGAATTAGATGGGGGATTACGCTAAAAGACTCTGGTGAGGTTATAGGAAGTTGTGGCTTTCTTAATATGCTTACCAAACATCATCGAGCTGAAGTCGGATATGAATTAAGCAAAGATCACTGGGGTACAGGGATTGCTAGTGAAGCATTGGAAGCCGTTGTTAAGTATGGCTATCAACACTATCAGTTAGAAAGAATTGAGGCTTTGATTGAACCGACGAATCTCCCGTCACAAAAGCTAGTAGAAAAGCAAGGATTTAGAAGAGAGGGATTACTGAGACATTATGAATTTACTTGTGGTAAATTCGATGATTTATATATGTACTCAATCATAAAAGCAGATCTCAATATTGACTACATAGATACTAAGTAATAGTGAGGAAATACAAATGGCGGCGGAAGAGAATGCGCTTATTAAGGAATTCCGCTTTATTGTCAATTACTTAGGTCAAATCGGTAAAAGCATTATAAAAGAAAGAAGGTCCATTGCTAATAAAATAGCAATGGACCTTCTTTTCATGGGAAATGTACTCAATAAATTGGAAACCCCATATATAAAATATTGATCAATGAGCTATTGTGAGTTTAAGTAAGTCGATAATAGTTCATACAATCCAACGCCTTAATTGGTAATGGCACGTAAGACAATCGAGAAGACGCTTTTGGGCAATTAAAATGAATTTTGATAAGGCGGCCTAACAGACTCTTTATGAAGTCTCGAAGTCGATCAATTAAGTGCACCTTAACTCTATTAACATCATCAAAAAAATAAGGCGCTAAGTTCGGTCAACTCAAAATGCGTATTGATATTGTGAACCACGATATAGTGGGGGCGGAAATGAAAATAGGGGAGCATACAGCGTTTATCCAACTAACATCAATCATGTAACATTTCCAATACAGTAAACGTTTGTTATATTAGCGAATTAAAAGAACACTAATTAAAAACACAAAGTGACTGAACGGCAGAAGAAAAACAACTATTGTTTAATGAGGTTGAAAGTAAGTTAACTGTTGAGGAAATTTAAGTTTTGAAGGTTTTAACTAACAATGTGTTCAAACGATGTTAAATCTTCATCGCAGACCAGCGTACAAGCTCGTATAAGCAGGCAATCTCAAAAAAGGATATAAGTAGCCTATTACGAAGAATCAGATGCTCTACAGCTCGTAGGAGTACAAATTAATGAGAAGGCGGCGGAAGCGAAAGTCTTCCGTAATAACGAAGCAGAATTGTTAAATAAGGGAATGCTATTTTTTTTAGCAATCCTACTGCAGGCGAAAACATTGGTCTATACGGCTATTCATTGTGGAAAAACCAAGAGCACACGTGGTTTTGGTTTTGGGGTAAATTGGATTATTCTAATTTAAGTGCCGAAATCACGAGGGTTGAACGTATGTTCCTATCGGTAGGAACATAATTGAGAGGTAAGAAACCATGTTCGAAATCTATTGTGGAAACAAAACGATATTTTAAACAAAACCAGTCTATATTATCCAAGTAGAAAAGTTATTTTAGATTCTTTTGTTTAAAAACTCGTAATTTGGGTATATATAGCCCGAATAGAACATTAGTTCTATACCCTGCAAATGAGCATATTTTGTTGAGGGTATTGAATGTAATCAACGAAAAATCGTTCATTTATTAAGAAATGGCTCATCTATCAAGCTAATAGGAGGGAAGTGAAGGCTGTGTCGAGAAATCCAGGTATGACAGACGAAGCCATTATTAAAATGTATAAAAGTGGCATGTCGTTTAAAGAAATGGGTCCAATCGTCGGCCTGTCCGATCGGGCAATTCGGAATGTGATGTATAAGCATGGGATTTCAATGAATCGAGAACAATACTCTGGCCAACCTAGAAAGCATAAAGTGAATGAAGACTATTTTAAAGTATGGACACACGAAATGGCTTGGGTGTTAGGTTTATTCGTGACAGATGGGCATGTGAATAAACAACTCCATAGCATATACTTTTCTCAAAAAGATGAACGTATTCTTCAATTGATTGCCAAGTACATGGAGGCAGACTATGTGCTTGCAGCTACAGGGCCAACAAAAACTACACCAACTTTAATCATTAATTCTAAAGAGATTAAAAAGGATCTTAAAATGTTGGGGATAATTTCTAATAAATCATTATCAGTTCCATTTCCCAATGTGCCAGAAGAATATTTAGCGTCGTTTGTAAGAGGCGTTATTGATGGGGATGGCTGGGTACAAAAATCAGGTTACGTTATGAATGTTACGTCAGGCAGTCAGGATTTTGCAGCTAGGCTCTTGTTCGTATTTCAATCATGGCAATTACGTTCAGAAATTACGATAACAGTAAGTCCGGCTGGAAATTATATTTATCGTATTTGGGTAAAAGGCAAATACGAGCTTCCAAAACTTGCGGAAATTATATATAATAATGCAGCATCTGATAATTTTATCTTACACAAAAGACAGCGAATGTCACAACGTTATTTCATATAGTAAGTAAAGAGTCCAGAATTAAATTTGAAATTTGATAAGGAGTGAATTAATTATGTGGAAGCTTGTAGATGGCAGATTGATTCAAACGACGGATACAGCAAGGACCAATTTTGTCACTAATATTAGTCAGTCAATATTGGAAGATCTTAGATCCGTTGCAAAAGAAAATAACACGCATGTTAACTATTTAATTGAAAGTGGATTACAGTCATTATTGTCTGAAAATCAAATCTCATATAATAAAGATACTCGGCCAAAAGATCGAATAGCATTCAATAACAGCTGTGATAAAGAATTGCTTAATGAGGTTAAGCAGTTTGCCAAAGCGCATAAGTTATTCCTAAATGATGTGATAGAATATAGCGTTCAGTTCATAGATGTTGAAGATGCAAAGAAATCTAGTCATAGATACAGGATAGAGCTATGAATTTACGAGTTCATAGAACTACATGGTCATAATATATATTATCGGTAGTTGCGTTTCATTCGATAAGTATACTTGAAACAGTGAGATAAAACGGAAATTGTACAATGACAAGAATGTTTAAACTAAATGTTTAAACTAACTAAACAAGAAAACCTATACTAATTAGACTTTCTTGTTTAGTTTATTTGTACAAAACCCTATGGATTCATTGGTTAACACTTATTTATTCAGGCATCTAATAAATATTAGCTAATCCATTTAATTTTCAATCGTCTTTCGTCATCTTAATTACAAGACCCTGATAATTACTAACGCTACCCATTTGTCATCCATACAGCAAAAACACTGTACCACAGACTGTTACGAGAGTTTTCATGAAAGTTGAAAATGTTAAAGTATTACGCCTGAAAAGTCCCCTTTTAATACTTCTTTTTCATCCTGATTTTCACATACAAAAGATGCAGTAATAGCTGTTCTATTGTTTTTATTTTCTTGCCTTTCGTATTTTTCGATTTTAACTTCACAAATTATTGTATCACCAGTAAAAACAGGCCTTAAAAACTCAAAATTCATCGTACGAGCTAGCACATTATTGTCTCCACCTACTTTTGTTGGCAAAGTTGCCGTTAGTAACCCTTGAACTACAAGTCTTCCTTGTTCATCTGGGGTCAAGTGATGAATCCCTTCATCACCTGAAATCTCTATAAATAATTCAACATCCCTTACTGTAAATGACCGTTCAAACGTAATTATATCTCCTACTTTTAATGGCATATAAATTTCCCCCCTTGAGAGCGGTATTCAACTATCCTTCTTCGTTATAAAAAGAGACTATTACTATCAGGTAAGATTCAACAGTTTTCCATCCACTTCCCACCTATTTTATTTATGTGAGAAAGTAATGGGGTTCCCAATCTTTAGGTTTTATGTTCTTATTCATCCATTTCTCTTGTGGTGCTTGGTATGGCGCGGTAGCGATTAAATAATTGTTGTGCCAGCTAGCTGCACCGGAACGAATCATTTCATCGAGCAGGATTTGAATAAATTCTTCTGGCTGAACCTGGAAAGAGTAGCGTGCAAAATCTTGGAACCAGCCACATTTTAGTAGATAGTTACCGATATCTTCTTTTGCCAATCCGTTTTTAATGATTAGTGTGAATGAAAAAATCCTCTTGCAGGCATGCCATGAAACTTTGTCTGGCATACTAAGCCACTTTTCAAACCGTTTCCTCGCTGCATCAATGGCGGCCAGGGGATTCTCCATTTGAGGTCCATGCCCTGAATATGCCTGCTGAATCCGGAGCATAGACAACCGATCCAAACTTTCTAGTGATCGTTGGATAGATGAAACACCTTCGCGAAAGATATTCAACCATCCGATATCATTTTTGTGAAAGAGATCCCCGCAAATTAATATCTCTTCTTCAGGTTCATATAAAGAAATATGCCCTAACGTATGTCCAGGTGTATGCAGGACATTGAAGGTTCTCCTTCCCGTATTAATCTCATCGTTATCCAAGAGCCTTAGATCGACCCGATAAGGTTCCACAGGCTGATCTAACCATTCTGAACCGCATGCTTCAGTATCACAAGAATTAATTAAATCGGCTTCCCATTTATGAGCAGCAATCTTAACGCCATAATTTTTTTGAAGTTGATAATTGCCGCCTACATGGTCACTATGATAGTGCGTGTTAACGATGAGATGTAATTCTTCTGGTGAAACACCTTCTTCTTTAATTAATAGCTCAGTATCTTTCACATCACTTCCAAAACCAGTATCAATAAGAATCGGGAGCTGATCCTTAATAAGAATCATATTTGCACTTGGAAATTTTCTTTCAAAGAAAATAATATTGGATTTTTTCAGAAGCCATTCCTCCTTAAATTCAATGACTAAACAATTCTTTCTGCCATATCTGTCTAGTAGTATTTCAGCATGCCCTTCCATTAACGTTGGTGTTGGTGATGCAATAATAATTAATGCGAAAATCTTTTCTTTAATTTAAATGAGACATATATTCAAATGCCGTTATTCCATAGACGCTTTTAAAGTGTCTATTAAAATGGGTTAAATCAACAAAACCACATTCAGCTACTGCTGAATAAATATCTCCATTTTTACCCAATAACTGCTTTGCATGTTCTATCTTGCAGTTAAGAAAGTATTGGTATGGTGTGATACCAGTATGAGCCTTGAATAACCTGATAAACTGGAACTTCGATATATTAAGCTCTGCACATATCTCGTCAAGTTTAATGACAGTTTCCAAGTTGGTATGCAGCATATCTTTTGCTATTCTAATTAGAGAGTCGTCTTTTTTAGTGTCCGTAGAAAGATTAGTTTGAATTAGGCTATCTGTGAGGGATATGAGTAATTCACTGCACAAAGTCTCGTCTTTTTCATTTAATATCGCATGGGATAGACGTAATACTCTTTGTTCAAGTCCATGATCATACACAATGGGGGTTGAAAAACACACCAAATCCTTTTTCTTAATGACCTCCAACAGCAGTTGTTGATCAATATAGAGCATGACATAATCAAGGCCTGTCTCATCATGTGCCTGTTCTGGATTAAAAAGCATCACACCATTTTGATAGGATAATTGTAAACTGCCATCTAAATTGTACTCTTGAATACCACGCAATGTTACCCCTATTGCATACTCCTGGTGAGAGTGCTTTTTATATGTAAAGTCAGTGATACTTGCAGCCAACGCAGTAATACCCGCCGATTTTTTATAGACAAATTTGTCCATTTAATTCACCTCAACATTAGCATTCCTACAGCCATATCATGATTGCAGCATAAACTAAAAATAATGCCATAATTATATTAACAACTTTTTCATGCTTCTGTAAAAATTTCTTGAAGATTGTACCGAAAAGAACCCATGTCATAAATGCTAAAAACCCAATAACTGTTATAACTATAACACTTATTGTTACCGCAGGAATTGCGGTATAATAGGGCAAAATAAAGCTAGGAAATACAGTCATTGTAAATGTTACTACTTTTGGATTTAAAAACTGCATGAGAAATCCTGACATAAAGGTCCCAGTCTGGTTTACGGTTTGTTTTGATTTATCCGTTTTACAGATTTGATAAGCAAGAAAGAGCATATAAATGCTTCCGATTATCTGCATAACAATCAAAATTTTTGGAATTACCGTTATAAGCATTGTATTCAACATAGCAGATAGGGCAAGCAATAAACCAAAAGCAATCGTTGCTCCATATGTATACTGCATTGCCCTTTTTGTCCCATGCTTATTCACTGTGGATAGTATGTCGATATTAGTCGGTCCTGGTGTGAAAGTAATAATAAAACAGTATATTAAAAAAGATGTAATATTCATGAGTAAACTCCTTTTCACGTTTTCTCATGTAACTATACATCTTTATATTTAGTGGCTATAGTATGTTATTGCAGGATTAAAGCTTCTGTAATGTTAACTCTACAAATTCAGGTTGCCTATATGTTGTATTTCATTCTGTAGCACAGATTAAAAGACGGGTTTTACTAGTCATTGGGGAATATATGTGGTGAACTCGGACCTCGTGTCCAAGTGTTTAGAGGTTCCTGTCCTTGTATAAAAAACTTAAAAAACGTTCATCAAGCATTTACCGATGCTTGATGAACGTTTTTTAAGTCACTCTATGCTGATTTAAAAAAGTAAATCAGCTGAACTTCATTACAAATCCTGTACTTTTAGCAGTAAAACCATTATTCAAATAAAATGAGTGAGCAGATTGCTATTTAACTTCGATAATCTTTTAGTTACTTCCCTTTCGGTTGTTTCATACCCTAATTCAGACATAAGAGAAATTATATCAGCTAAATCTGTTCCATGTGCATATCGTATTAATACCATGTAATCACCCCTTTCAAAGTAAAGTAACCTGCACCTATTACATCGATAAATACCAACATAAATCTCTTCTTCCCTATTGATTAAGTTACATTACTTAGTTCCCTCAATCTGCTTCTTCATAATAATGTTTATGCCGCTGACTAAAGACTTGAATACAAAGCAACAGCGTCATGACTACTGCGATACTAGCGAATCCAATAGCTGCCGTTTGTAGTGAGAACCACTCAGACATCAGTCCTAGGGTAAAGGTAAATACAATTTGCATAAAGCTTTGGAGCATCGACGCCAAACTACCAAAACGTCCCATGATCGCTGTTGGTACGTTTTTCTGGTAAAAAGTATCATAGCCTGCATTGCAAAATGCCATAAAGAATCCTAAAAAGATAAAGGCCACTGTTGCCGTCAAAAAATCAACTGTACTGTAGAACAACAAATAGCCAACTGCTGTTAAGACCATTCCAATACCTAAATACAATTGCAATGAGAAGCGCTTTGCAAAGGCGGCTGAAGCCGCTGCGCCTATTAATGCACCTACACCTGCAATACTGACGATGAGGCCATATAATTGGTCAGACTGTGCTAGATCCTGCTTGATAAATGTGACCTCTTGGGAATCTAATGCAAAAGCAATCATAAGCGAGGTCTGGAACAGCAAATAAACCTTCATAAAATAAGGATCCTGCTTAATGAACCCTTTTACAACTTGCCAATCAGAAATCAGTATCTTCAAAGTAATTGGCTCTCGTTGATTTAAGTTTTCATTTTCTACGTCAGGCAACCTTGCAATACAAAATGCACAGAAAAAGAACGTAACCGCGTTTAAAATCACACACCAAGTTGTACCAAATAAGGCGATGAGTACACCGGCTAGTGCTGGTCCGATTAAAAATGAACCTGAATTCATCATACTCATGATCGAGTTAAAACTTCTTCGATCGGTTTCAACCACGAATTTTGTGATATAAAAGGTCGAACTTGGACCAAAAAATGCTCCAGCGATATTTGTCGCAAATAGAATGGAGTAGACAATCCACAGCGAATCAAGAAATGGAACAAGTAAAATAAGCGAACCCCTTAGGACATCTGCTAAGACCATCAATTTTCGTTTATTAACACGATCGATGATGGAACCTGCCCAGAAATTTGTCAGCATTCGTGCAATTGGTCCGACAATGTAAATCCCTGCGACCGCAGCCGCTGAACCAGTCATATCAAGTACTAAAATATTTAACGCAATTAAATAAACCCAGTTTCCAAAAAATGAAACGCCTATACCACTTAACAGAAGTGAGTACTTCTTCCAAATTTTCATTGAAATCTCCCTGTATTCTTCGATGCCCTAAACTTCTAATTTAAGCTTACCAAATTTGGGTGGTTAGAAATAGTTAGTTTTGGGGCAATAATGTGGATATTATGGGGTGAAAAGTTGAACCCCACTTGATTAAGTGGATAAATTCTGCTAAAAAGCTTATAATTAAAGAGTATAGAAAGGAGTCGTTTAGTGTGAAGGAAATTCAATTAAATTCTCCTGAGTTTAACCGCGTATTGAAAAATATGCAGCTTGAAAACTTACATTTAAGTCATTCGCTGCAACAAAAAGCTCTTGAAATTGTCAATTCGGGTATTCCAGTAACGCCTGCTTTGATTAAGGAAGCTTTGGCAAATGGCGAAATACAATGAATTTGAAAATGATGATTATCTTTTAACGACAAATTTGTTAGGTATGACAAATTTTGCTGAGCTTGAGCAGGCTGAGGCGTTTACTTTCTCGATTCGTGCAACTCAAATTGAACAAGGTGCATACAACATCATGGCTTTTTCATTCACCAATTTTGTCGGACTTCACCGCCATCTATTCCAAGACATTTACTCGTTTGCAGGACAATTCCGAGATGTGCAATTGATGAAAGGTAATACGCGTTTTTGCCAAGTACAATATATGGAGGCATACGCGTCTAGTTTATTCACTCAATTAGACAATGAACCTGACTGGGATACTCTAGAGTATGCAGTTAAAAGGTTGGCTTATTTCAAATCAGAGCTGAATATGCTACATCCATTTCGTGAAGGCAATGGTCGAACAATTCGTATTTTCCTAGAAGCCTTTGCGAAGTCCAAAAGATTTCTATGGACATATGACAAAATCGATCGTGACGAATACATGCGAGCTATGATACGTGCAGTAACAAGTGAAGATTTCCTTGAAAAGTTATTGCTAGATACATTAAAACCCATAGATTAAATGCCGACGAACTTCCAAAATGGAAAGTTCGTTTTTTACATTATGTATAGAAAAAACCGCAAAAAGTTAAATACTTTTTGCGGCGATTTGTTTGGGTTGTTCTAATATGATATTTCTTTTTTTCATCTGAACAAAGAAAATTGCTGTCATGCTTAAACTGATTAATCCGAAAATGATAACCATTGATTGCAATCCGATAATATCGAGAAATGCACCTGCTGTTAGTAAAACGACCTGGAACATAACCCGTTCTAACATATTGCGGAACGAGAAGAATCGGCCATGGTACTCTTTTGGCATCTGTTTCTGAAATATAACCATTGCTGTTGGGAAAAAACAACCTAAGGCAAATCCAAGTACGGCAAAAGCACTTAACGTAATTACTATACTGTCTGCAAAAAAGAGCATGAATTCTGCTACTGCTACCATCGTTGCAAAGGAAAATAAGATTGTCGTCGTGCGCCATTTTTTAGAAATATACTTCACGGCAAATGTTCCGACCATGAATGCTACCCCTTCAAATGTATAAATAAGTCCTTTAATCGATGCAGAATCCTGGATTTCACTAATATTAATGACAATTAGATTGAATGATCCGATGAAAAGCAATGGAATAAGCGTCATAATGAGTGTCATGCCGACAGCAGGATATGCTTTCAACACAGGAAAAACTTCCATGAATCCACCCTTGTTACCCACCGATTTCACTTTGGCCTCTCTTCCCTCTCCCTCATCGATGCGCAACATCATTGTAAATAGTAGTAGGGCCCCGTAAGCAATCATAGATATCCAGTAGAGCGACATAAGCGACCAGTAGACGAGCATAATGCCCGCTAAGGCCGTGCCAAGCACACGTGAGATCGTAGCAACGTTCATATGCCACCCATTCATCGTCAGCAAATCATCATCTTTGACGACAAGCGGAATGGTTGCCTGCAGTGCAGGGAAGTAAAAGGTAGCAGATAGTTGAATGCTAACCATGAATGCAACCATCCACCAAACAGATCCGGTTGATATAGCAATCAGCATAAAGATAACACTGAGCATACGCCCTGCGCCTGATATAAGAAGTACGGTTTTTTTCTTTGATTGGTCTATGATTTTCCCTGCTAGCGGTCCCGCAATAATTCCCGCAAGAAGTCCTGCTGACATTATTAGTGCTTTAACGAAATCGGAAGGGATTTTTTCTTGCATAAACTCGAGATTTCCGATTATTCCCGTCCATAATCCTAAGCCTGCAATCATTTCCCCCGTTAATATTATCCAAATGTTTCTATTTTTCCACATACCCTATCCCCGTTCTATTATTAATAATTACTCAAAAAGTTCACACTTTTATAGGGTGTGCCATATTCTATATAGGTTGAAGAATTGAATGCGGTATATAAACTAGCGTAGGCGCCTGACAGTGGTAGCCGAAGCGTAATTCAATGAAATCAATCATTCAACCTATCTAGTACAAGTTCTCTTTTTGAACGTGCAATTTGTTTCGCTTATCGAACTATTATACGTTAGAAAAAATTAAAAGTCATGGGAAGATACTCCCATGACTTTTAAAGTTATTTATTCAATTTCAGCTTTTGGATCCTTGTAGATATGTGTTATGCTGCCATCTTTTTTCTCATCGACTAAACTACTACCGTTTGAATAGCGGTCAACTGGTCGCAATGATCCTGCTAAGATAGGGATTTTACTTCCCTTTTCCGTCGCTAAAACAATAATTTCATCATTTTTCACCATTAACGCCCCGCTAACACGATACGGATTTGACTTCAGTTCCTTCAGAACAACATTACCTCTTTGCGCTCTGGAAGCACTTTCGAGCTCTTTTAAGCCCATTCTTTTCACGCTGCCTCGCTGTGTCGCGATTAAGACGGAAGCCCCGTCATCTGAATTAATCTCCATAGCAACAAGCAGGTCATCATCCTTAAGGTTAATGCCGCGTACACCGGCAGTCCTAATACCTGTTACTGATAACTCAGTAAGCGCGAAGCGTAGCGCATAGGCTTGCTGTGTGAAGAGGATAACATCTTCGTCCCCCCTAACGAGCCTTGCGTCAATCATTACATCATCCTTTTTCACGCCCATCGCTTTAAACAACCTTGAATAGCGCTGGACTTTAAAATCGGCAAGTTTTGATTGTTTGATTAGCCCATTTTGCGATGCTGTGACGATTAACGCTTCTTCATCGAAGTTTTCAAGGCCAATCGCTGCAACAATCGTTTCATTTTGCCCGAGTGGGATGATACTTGAGATATGTTGCCCAAGATCTTTCCATCTAATATCTGGCAACTCATGAATAGGCTGATAGAGATAGTTCCCTGCAGAAGTGAACAGCAAGAGATGATGCTGCGTGTTCATTGGCGCTTCTAATAGCGTATAATCGGATTCCTTCATTTCCTGTCCCGTGCCGTTTGAAGCGCTGTAAGAGCGGACGCTAGTGCGTTTCACATAGCCGTCTTTTGTGACGGATACAATAACTTCTTCACTTGGAACAAGGATATCAAGATCGACTTTAATTTCTTCGATTTTTTCCTCGATAACAGAGCGTCTTGGTTCTGCAAATTGTTTACGGATGTCAAGGAGCTCTTTTTTGATGACTGCAGAAAGTTTTTTATCACTTTTCAAAATTGCATCAAGCTGTTCAATCAGTTTTCGGAGTTCAGCATCTTCCTGCTGAAGTTCAGTAATATCCGTGTTCGTCAGTCTATAAAGCTGTAGCGAAACGATTGCTTCAGCTTGTATTTCAGAGAATTCGAATTTCGAGATGATATTATTTTTAGCATCACGTTTGTCTTTTGATGCGCGAATCGCTTTGATTACTTCATCCAAAATCGATAAAGCTTTCATAAGCCCTTCGACGATATGGAGTCGGTCTTGCGCTTTTTGGATATCATATTGGGATCTACGTGTGACAACTTCTTTTTGATGGCCAATATAGGCATCAAGCAACATCGGCAGTGACATTAATGTCGGTCTGCGCCCAGAGATGGCAATCATGTTGAAGTTATACGTCACTTGCAGGTCTGTATTTTTAAGAAGATATTGCAAGATCGCATTACCGTCGACGTCTTTTTTTAGCTCTATGACAACACGGAGGCCAGTCCGGTCCGATTCGTCCCTGACATCTGCGATACCATCTAGTTTTCGATCATGACGAAGCTCATCCATCTTCCTCACCATATTTGCCTTGTTAACGTCATATGGGATTTCCGTCACAACGATTTGCGATTTACCGCCTTTTAAGGGTTCGATGAACGACTTCGATCTGATGATAAAGCGTCCTTTTCCGGTCTCGTAGGCTGTTTTAATACCGTTTGTTCCTTGGATAGTACCGCCAGTTGGAAAATCAGGTCCTTTGATAACTGTCATCAATTCATCGACCGTAACATCCGGTTTGTCCATCCGCATAAGGACCGCATCAAGTACTTCATGAAGCGCATGTGGCGGGATATCCGTCGCATATCCTGCAGAAATACCTGTTGAACCGTTGACGAGCAAGTTTGGATATCTTGCGGGTAAAACAGTTGGTTCAGGTTCAGTATCATCGAAGTTTGGTATGAAATCGACAGTATTTTTACCCAGGTCACGTAGCATTTGCCCTGCTATTGTGGAAAGGCGTGCTTCTGTATACCGCATTGCAGCAGCCGAATCTCCATCGACTGAACCGTTATTTCCTTGCATTTCCACTAACATATGACGCAGTTTCCAATCTTGGCTCATCCGTACCATTGCTTCGTAGACGGATGTGTCACCGTGTGGATGATAGTTCCCGATGACATTCCCGACTGTTTTTGCGGATTTCCGGAATGCTTTCTCATGTGTATTACCTTCGTGGAACATCGCATACAAAATACGCCGCTGAACGGGTTTTAAGCCATCGCGTGCGTCAGGCAATGCCCGGTCCTGGATGATGTACTTACTATATCGTCCAAACCGGTCACCGATCACTTCTTCCAGGGGAAGGTCTTGGTAGCTTTCTGATGGTGTCATTCAAAATCCCCCTCAACGTGCAAAAATTCGTTGTCTAAAATATTGTGCTCTTCCTGTGTACCGAAATCGACGTTCTCTTCAATCCAGCGTCGTCTTGGCTCTACTTTATCGCCCATTAGTGTCGTTACTCGACGTTCAACTGTAGCGCTGTCTTCAATCGTTACACGGATCAATGTACGTGTTTCAGGATCCATAGTCGTTTCCCATAACTGATCGGCATTCATTTCCCCAAGACCTTTGTAGCGTTGGAGCATATATCCTTTGCCGACTTTCTCTATCGCTTTATTAAGTTCTGTGCCTTCAGTCCATGCATATGCAAATTTTTCGCTCTTCCCTGTCCCTTTGAAAACTTTGTAAAGAGGAGGCAATGCAATATATACTTTTCCTGCTTCAATTAGCGGTTTCATGTAACGGTAGAAGAACGTCAACAACAGCACTTGAATATGTGCACCGTCCGTATCCGCATCCGTCATTATGATTACTTTATCATAAGCGATGTCTGCGACTTGGAAGTCTGATCCTACGCCGCCCCCGATTGCATGGATAATCATATTGATTTCTTCGTTTTTCATGATATCCTCGAGTTTTGCTTTTTCAGTATTAAGTACTTTCCCTCGTAATGGAAGGATTGCCTGGAATACACGGTCCCGTCCTTGTTTTGCAGAGCCGCCGGCAGAGTCACCTTCGACCAGGTAGAGTTCGTTTTTCGCAGCATTCCTGGATTGCGCAGGTGTTAATTTACCCGATAGTAGTGTATCTGATCTTTTTCTCTTTTTACCTGAACGCGCATCTTCGCGCGCTTTTCGCGCCGCCTCACGTGCTTGATGCGCCCGAATTGCTTTACGTACGAGGGACGCACTTAAATCTGCATTCTCTTCAAGGAAATACAGAAGTTTTTGCGAAACGATTGAATCGGTTACGCCTCTTGCTTCACTTGTCCCGAGTTTGCCTTTCGTCTGTCCCTCAAACTGCAAAATTTCTTCCGGTATACGGACTGATACGATTGCCGCAATACCTTCACGGATATCCGCACCTTCAAGGTTTTTGTCTTTTTCTTTTAATAAACCCGCTTTTCTTGCATATTCATTAAATACACGTGTCATACCGGTTTTGGCACCGGTTTCATGTGTTCCACCGTCTTTTGTTCGAACGTTATTCACAAATGATAAAATCGTTTCTGAGTAACCATCACTAAATTGGAACGCAAATTCGACCTCTATGCCTTCTGATTCGCCTTCCAAGTAAGCTACCTCATGCAAAACGTCCTTCTCTTCATTCAGATAAGAGATGAAAGCTTCAATGCCAGTTTCGTATTGAAAGATTTCATGCTTGTCCGTTCCTTCTTCTTTTAGCTCGATTTTCAAGCCTTTTAACAGGAATGCAGACTCCCGTAAGCGTTCACTAATCGTTTCATAATGATATTTTAACGTAGAGAAGATCGTCGCATCCGGTTTGAAATGAATGAGCGTCCCTTTTTCACGTGTTGTTCCAATTTGTTCAAGTGTAGTGGCTGGCTTACCACCTTTTTCGAAGCGTTGACAGAACTTTTTGCCGTCACGAAAAATCGTGACTTCGAGTTTTTCTGACAATGCGTTTACGACTGATGCGCCAACGCCATGAAGTCCACCGCTTGTTTTGTATCCGCCTTGTCCGAACTTGCCGCCTGCGTGGAGAACGGTCAGGATTACCTCTGTCGTTGGTTTACCCGACTGGTGAATTCCTGTTGGCATCCCCCGCCCGTAGTCCCGCACACTGACGCTTCCGTCTTTATGAAGTGTAACGTCTACCTCATTACCAAATCCCGCTAGCGCCTCATCTACCGCATTATCTACAATCTCATAGACAAGGTGGTGAAGTCCACGGGAATCAGTTGACCCAATGTACATACCTGGTCTTTTTCGTACTGCATCGAGGCCTTCAAGTATTTGTATCGAATCATCATCATACGTATAATTATCTACGTTTTTCGTCAAAGTGCAACCTCCATCAAACAAATGTTCTCTATTATATAATCGTACTGCTTCCTTTAAAGCTTGTCAAATCAACGTTTTCGGAAGCTTGCTCAATTAATTGTATAGAAGATAGACTTTTATTGCAACGAAGACAGGAAATTGTTCGTCTCTCAAATCAGCTGTTAGGGGTACAAAAATCAGAAATCAGGCTATAACTGCTTAACTTGGTTCGCTCATTCTTCACATGAAGCCCATTGTCGCAACTTCACGGTTCTGCTAAACTAGGTCTATACATAGACAAACTAAAAAAGGAGTACGTCAATGGAACTTATCATACTTTTACTACTTGCTTATTTAATTGGCTCAATTCCTTCTGCACTCTGGGTTGGGAAACTTTTTTACAAGACCGACATCCGACAACATGGTAGCGGCAACCTAGGTGGTACGAATACCTTCCGTGTACTCGGCAAAACAGCGGGACTTACCGTAACTATTCTGGATATTTTAAAAGGTACTGCAGCTGCATTATTGCCGCTCTTGCCTATTTTCGACAGTGTTAGCGTCCACCCTCTTATTCCAGGACTTCTTGCAGTCGTCGGACATATGTATCCCGTCTTCGCCCATTTCAAAGGTGGCAAAGCTGTAGCGACATCCGGCGGTGTGTTGCTTGCCTATGAATGGCCTGTTTTCATCATTGTGCTCGCAACATTTTTCATCGCTTTAAAAGTAACGAAAATGGTGAGCTTATCATCAATGATCGTATCTGTCGTTGGATTTGTATACAGTATCTATTTTTACCTCCGAACAGGCGATATTTATTTGATGGTGATGATTGGTCTTTTCGGTGCCTTTATCTTCTATCGTCACCGGGAGAATATCGGTCGGATCAAAGCAGGAACCGAGCCAAAAGTGAAGTGGTTATAATACAATGGATGTAGCAACGGAAAGGCTGGTGTTTCCAATGAAGATTATTTTGTCGAAAGAAGCGCTTTTGTGGTTTAAAGAGGAGATGGAAGCTGAACCTGGTGATGCTATCCGCTTTTTTGCAAGATACGGTGGATCCAGTTCGATTCAGGCAGGCTTTTCACTTGGTGTAACGAAAGAGCAACCGGATGAAGTAGCCATTGAAACAGAGCATAATAGTGTTCGTTATTATATCGAAAGCCGAGACAAATGGTATTTCCTTGGTCATGACCTACATGTCAATGTGGATCCTAAACTGCATGAACTTATTTATTCATACGAAAAAGCGTGATGGCCATATGCCTCACGCTTTTCTTCATTTATTTATGAGTAGGTAAGGCTTTGCTGACAATAGACAATTATTAACTCCAAAAAACTTGAAACTGTTATACTACACACTCATTAAAGTAGATTGAACCGTTTTAATTGATTATGGAGTCCTTCTTTAAGTAAAATGTCTCGTTCGTGTTTACCAAACAAATCAAAATGAGGATAATCTTCCCTCATATCGATCCACTCCCGCTTCAATCCATATTGCTTGCCCCATTCGACAAGTTTGCTGATATCTGCGCAACCTGCTTTGGTTACTGTATTGTATCCTGGAAAGCGTTCATCAAGCCAGTAATGAGTTAAAAATGCCATTTCCCCTTCACTAACTGCTTTTTTCCAAGCTCGCAGTTCTACACGCTGTATCCCAAATGCCATTAGTCTTTACATCGCTTCACTTCTGTATATTTAGCATCCCAATCTGGCGCGATTTTCTTTAGGGAAACGGGACGAAATGAGCCTTTTCTCACGACGACATGTTCCGATTTTGCTGTTGCTGAAATTGTGCCGTCCTCATGGAGGATTTCATAGCCATAAGTTGTACGTAGCCTTCCGTGTGACTCTACCCACGTCCGTACAGTCGCTTTCTGTCCGTATTTCATCGCTGCCTTATATTGAATAGATAAGTCCGTCACCGGCGACAAGAAGCCATCTGCCTCCAGTTGCGCGTATGTATAGCCTAAGTCCTCAATCAACTTCGTACGTCCGATCTCCATCCATACTAAATAATTCGCGTGATAGACGATTCCCATCTGATCTGTCTCTGCATATCTGATTTCAATTTCTTTTTCACTGATAAACACTACCATCACCTCACTACCCATTATACAAAAGCCATGCTGAAAAAGCTGAACTGAAGTCTAAGCAGAAAAAAGGTGCCCGATTAAATCGGACACCTCTACCTATTAAAATTAGTTCGTTTTCATTTTATCACGAAGAACCATTTGCAGGATTCCGCCGTGACGGTAGTAGTCAACTTCAACTTCTGAGTCAAAGCGTGCTAGTACGTCGAATTCTTTGACAGAACCGTTTTTCGCAGTTGCTGTTACTTTCAGAATGTCGCGTGGTTTAACGCCTTCTGCGATATTAACGTTGATTTCTTCTTCACCAGTAAGGCCAAGTGTTTCAGCACTATCGCCTTTCATGAATTGAAGTGGAAGTACGCCCATCATAACAAGGTTTGAACGGTGAATACGCTCGTAGCTTTCAGCGATAACTGTTCTGATACCGAGAAGTGATGTACCTTTCGCAGCCCAGTCACGTGAAGAACCCATTCCGTAGTCTTTACCAGTGATGATTGCAAGACCCGTGCCTTCTTCTTGATACTTCATAGCAGCATCATAAATTGGCATAATCTCTTTTGTTGGCCAGTAAGTCGTGAATCCGCCTTCTGTGCCTTTCGCAATTTGGTTACGAATACGGATATTAGCGAATGTACCGCGCATCATTACTTCATGGTTACCACGGCGTGAACCGTACGAGTTGAAGAAACGAGGGCTTACGCCATTGTCGATCAAGTATTTACCAGCCGGTGTATCTTTACCGATTGCGCCTGCAGGTGAAATATGGTCCGTTGTGATTGAATCGCCAAATTTACCAATGACACGAAGCCCTGAAAGTGCTTGAATGTCAGCCGGTTCTTTTGCAAGTCCTTCGAAGAATGGTGGGTTTTGAATATACGTTGAGTTTTCATCGAAATCATACAATGAATCGTCTGTAGTTTCAATTGCATTCCATGCTTCGTTCTCAGTGAATACCCGTGCATATTCTTTACGGAATAACTCAGGAGTAACTGTTGATTTAACAACTGCTTGAATTTCTTCCGTAGTAGGCCAAATATCTTTGAAGAAGACATCAAAGCCTTCTTTGTCTTTACCAATTGGATCTTTTTCGAAGTCGATATCGACTGTTCCAGCAAGTGCATAAGCAACAACAAGTGGCGGTGAAGCCAAGTAGTTTGCTTTCACAAGTGGGTGAATACGTCCTTCAAAGTTACGGTTACCAGAAAGAACTGAAGACATTAGCATATCGTTGCCCATGATTGCTTTTTCAATTTCAGGAAGTAGCGGTCCAGAGTTACCGATACATGTAGTACAGCCGTATCCAACTGTGTTGAATCCGATTTGATCCAAGAACACATTAAGTCCTGAATCTTCCAGGTACCCTGTAACGACTTTTGAACCTGGTGCAAGTGATGTTTTCACGTAAGCTGGTGGTGTAAGTCCTTTTTCAACCGCTTTTTTCGCAACAAGTCCAGCACCCAACATAACATATGGGTTAGATGTGTTTGTACATGAAGTGATTGCAGCGATTGCAAGGTCACCTGTTTTAATTTCGACAGAACGTCCGTCTTCGAATTCGATTGTAGCTTTTTTCGTTAGCTCTTTAGGAGAGAATCCGAAACCTTGGTTCCCTTCAGGTGCAACAACTGCTTCGTTGAATGAGCTTTGCATTTCTGTAAGAGGAATCAAATCTTGTGGACGTTTCGGTCCAGCAAGGTTCGCTACAATACCAGTAAGGTCGATTTCGACAACATCAGTGTATGTTGGTTCTTCGTTTTCTACAGTGAAGAACATATCGTTCTCAACTAGGTATTGTTTAACTACTGCAATATCGCTATCTTCACGGCCAGTTAAACGCATGTAATCAAGTGCTTCTTCATCTACTGGGAAGAATCCGCATGTTGCACCGTATTCAGGCGCCATGTTCGCAATTGTTGCACGGTCTGCAAGTGGTAAGTGTGCAACACCTGGTCCGAAGAACTCAACGAATTTACCAACAACGCCATGTGCACGAAGTGTTTGTGTCACTTTCAGCGCTAGGTCAGTTGCTGTCGTTCCGTTTGGAAGCTGACCAACAAGTTTTACACCGATAACTTCTGGAATCGGGAAGTATGAAGGTTGTCCGAGCATGCCCGCTTCAGCTTCAATACCACCAACACCCCATCCAAGAACACCGATACCGTTGATCATCGTCGTGTGGGAGTCAGTTCCTACAAGTGTATCCGGGTATGTTTCGAATGTGCCATCTTCGTTTTCAACTGCATGGACAACATTTGCCAAGTACTCAAGGTTAACTTGGTGAACGATTCCTGTTGCAGGTGGTACTGCACGGTAGTTGTCATAAGCTTTTTGTGCCCAGCTTAGGAATTGGTAACGTTCTGCGTTACGCTCGAACTCAAGTTCCATGTTCAGGTTAAGCGCTTCTGCCGAACCATAACGGTCAACTTGTACAGAGTGGTCAATAACAAGATCAACTGGAATTTCAGGATTGATTTTATTAGGGTCGCCGCCCATTGCTGCCATTGCTGAACGAAGTGATGCAAGGTCAACAACAACAGGTACACCCGTGAAGTCTTGAAGGATAACGCGTGACGGTTTGAATGGTACTTCTGCATCCGCGTCCGCATCTTTCCCCCATTTCGCCAAGTTTTCGACATGATTGTCTTTGATGACATAGCCGTCGTGTTGACGTAGGACGGATTCAAGTAGCACTTTAATCGAGTAAGGTAGATTGGAAACTTTAGCGATACCGGCTTCTTCGAGTGCGGCAAGACGATAATAGTTATATGTCTTACCGTTCAGATCGAATGACGTACGGCTGTTGTGCAAATTGCTTTTTGCCATTATTGAATTCCTCCTTCTATCTGCTGAAAACTACTGAAAAGGCTATAAATAAGCGTCTTTTCTCTACTTCATCATATAATATCAACCCACATAAGTAAAATACATTAACTTTATAGTCTATCATAAGTTAATGTTATGACTCCCCTCCCTCTTAAGAACTCTTCATAATACGTAAGATAGTTTGCAAGTAATTTGTCATAAAAACGCGACAAGGATCATATTGCTGTCGGATATGTTCATGAACCATTTGAGATTTGGTGACAGTTTCCGCATTTGTTCATTCTTCAAATCGTTCACTTTTTCGAAATGTGGCCGCCCGTTGTATATCTCGATTAGCATGTATACCCATTAAATTTAGAGGCAAGCGTCCAATTCTTTGTACATAAGAAACGCGATGAACTCCGTTTCCTCTTCTTGCGTGGGACTGAGAAGAACATCATCATCAGTAGCGACTATGCATTCAATTGGGGGATGAACGCAAAATGGATGTGCATGCATGAAGTCATGAATTTCTTCGATGCAAGCTTCAAAAGTACGCTAGGGAATCGCATATTTCGTCTCTGTGAATTTGACGAGCTGCGGTGAAGGGAGCACTTAATAATACATACCCCTTTTTGGAGCGTTTGGAACACTTTTAGCAGAAATTAATGAAGTAGTCACTAAATTATGGCATGATGGAATGAAAAGGGGTGTTATAAAGTGAAGAAAGCGTTGTTAGTTATTGATTATACAATGGATTTCGTGGCTGAAGATGGTGCACTTACATGCGGAGAACCAGGAATTCACTTGGAAAAATATATCACCGAGTTAACGGGGAAATTTTTAGACGACAATCATTTCGTTGTGATGCCAGTTGATGTGCATGATTTAGACGATTTGTACCATCCTGAAACAAAACAATTTCCTCCACATAATATACGTGGGACTACCGGCAGGAATCTGTATGGTTCCCTTCAACAATTGTATGATGAGCGCAAAGAAGAAATCCATTGGATGGACAAAACACGTTTCAGTGCATTTGCGGGCACAGATTTGGAGTTGCTTCTTCGAGCACGCAGAATTACCGAATTGCATCTGGTTGGTGTCTGTACGGATATTTGCATCCTTCATACAGCTGTCGATGCATACAACCGCGGATTTGATATTGTCGTCCACGAAAAAGGTGTTGCGAGCTTCGATCCTGCAGGTCATGCATGGGCACTTCGTCATTTTGAAAATACGCTAGGTGTTACTGTTGTCCGCTAACACTCTTGAAGTTTCGGTAATTTTTTCCTTCAAGATGTTTAAAGGCATGTAATAAAGGTTATTGCAAAGACTATAGAGGAAATTTTAAATTACTAAAAAGGAGATGGACAGTATGAGTTTCATTTGGTTTTTGATTATTGGCGGGATTATCGGTTGGCTTGCAGGAATGATTTTGGGAAGAGATATCCCAGGTGGAATTATTGGTAACATTATCGCTGGTATTATTGGTGCATGGATTGGTGGAATGCTACTTGGGCAATGGGGTCCGAAAATTTCTGACTTCTATATTTTCCCTGCTTTCATTGGAGCGATTATCCTCGTGTTCATTGTGAGCTTTATTATGAAATCAATGCGTAAAGCTTCATAATTCCAATTAATAACGAAGTACAAAAGCGGAAACGCCTGCCACGTCTAGACGTGAAATATCGCCTTTCATAGGTGATCCCTAGGCCAAGAATTTTATAATTTACAAAGCAATAAAAAGATGGACCCCAATATACTGGCGGTCCATCTTTTTAATTTTATTTATTGGCTGCTTCCATGTCAACTCGTTGGACTTCGAATTCATTGAAAAATCGCAATACGTCCTGTACGTACTTTTCACTGCGGTTATAATTGAAAATAGCCTTTTCCAAGTCTCCATCTGCTGCGCCACTTTTTGAAAGATAGTTGGCGGCACTAAAAATTGCGTCTTCGATATCATATGGATCGGCTATGCCGTCACCATTCCCATCGACACCGTATCCGCCGTATTCTTTGATGATAGCGGGATTTGTCTTGTCTTTTTCAGGAATTTCGCCTTTTCCAAGACCGCTACATCCCGGGTAAGTCCAGCCGACAAATGTGCAAGGCATGAACTGCATATGTCCTTCTGCACCCACGGGTGAAAGAAGCGGATCCATCGTTGAAAACCGCGTTTCAATGCGGTGATGTGCTGCAAGGAGTGTCCACGGGATACCATAAACCTCCGCCGCCTCTTTATAGATAGGAATGTACTCTTCCGGAATTGACGTTGCAGTGTGACGTTCCCCTATGTCGAGCAATGCACTTGCAGATTTCCGAATTAGTTCTGGATTGTTCAAACCTGTCCAAATAATAGCTGTTAATATGAAGATAGTAACAGTAATCGGGATAAGCAGGATGATAAGCATTGCTTTCATTTTTATAGATAAGCCTTTACGTTTTTGTTTTTTCATCTTTCCACCCCGTTAGATCCAGTATTGCTTTTGTTTAGTTACGCACCTTCTTTACTAAGTGCTTTCATATCCTTGACGATTTCATCAAATGGTACATCTGTCATACCGTCATAGGTTTTGACGACTTCCCCTTTTTGATTGACAAGAGAAAAGTAAGTTGCGTGCATTACCTGATCCGAATCAGGTATATCAGCAACAAGCGTCTTGAAGGACTTCGCAGCGAAGTCAGTAATTTTCTCTTGTGTATACCCAGTCAGCATTTCCCATCTGCTTTGATCCAGGACGTCATACAAGTCAAGGTAATCTTGCATCGCTTCCGGTGTATCCACATCGGGATCAATACTGAATGATACGATTTTGTAATCTTCAATGCCTTCATCAATAAGTTTTTTGTCAAGGTCTGCCATGTTCATCATCATCGGCGGACATGCACTTGTACAAACAGTGAAAACAAATTGTGCCAGCCATACTTTCCCTTTCATATCATCCAATGAAACCTTTTCATTGTGCTGGTTTGTAAATTCAAACGGTTCAATTTTATAATTATGCTCCGCTTTGAACCCACCAGCAGAACACGCACTTAAAATAAGCACTACAAGTAATACATAAGGTAGTAAAAGTTTTTTTCTCATTTGTCTTCCTCCACTATCAATTGATACGTTCATCATATCGGAAGTAATGGCTTCAAACAAGCGAGGAGCTGATTGCTTCCATGACGAATCCGTGACTTATTTGTGAAGTTCACTTCATCTTTAAGGAAAAGAGTACATAGTATATATCGACAAGTTTCGTTTCGATTCGGTGCAAGAGATAAAGTTAATCTTCAATCAGAGGGGGGGCTTCATCCCCCACTTATTCTTCTTGTGTCCTTGAAGACTTGAAATGGGGGTCTTACTGCCCTTTAATGCGGGATAAAATGAAAAAAAGTGGAGAGTCATTTACCTCGAAAGCATCAGAATAAATTCCTCCAACCGCATTCTTAAATTTGCGGGTTGCCATGACTATCACCTTCTTTGTGTCCTTATATAGTCTGAAATTAAAGAAAGGAATACATTGTCCGTGTGTTTTTTTACAAAAGCTCTTATAATGGTGAATAGAATGGAAGAGGTGAAGACTGTTGCAGCAAGATCTATTTATGTGGTTCATCATTTTCTGGTGCGTTGTCCTCATAGGGCTATTCGGCATCGGCGGCTTTTTCATGTTCCGGAAATTTTTGAAAGTGTTCCCAAAAGCGGACGGAAAATCTACACTTGACTGGGAAGAGCATTATGTGGAGAGCTCTCTGCACCTTTGGAATGACGAGGCGAAACTTTTGTTGAATGAGCTAGTTGTCCCAGTACCGGAATTATTCCGCCCCGTAGCGAAGCAAAAAATCGCGGGTAAGATTGGCGAGATAGCACTTGAGGAAAATGCGAAGAAAATTGATTCCGATCTTATTGTCCGCGGATATATACAAGCAACGCCAAAACGGGACCATAAATTTTTGCGCAAGAAAATGGCCGAAATGAAGATTGATCTAACACCATATGAACATTTATTTTGATTGAACAAAAGTGGCTCAAAGGGCTTCTAAAATCTTTGAGTTTTAAATTATTCCCTGTGCGAGATTTCATTATTTTCTAAGGAACAAGTAAAAGGTGTCCGCATTTAATTGCGGACACCTTTTACTTGTTTACCTTCTTTTATTTTATTGTACTTGATAAGCATACCAATCCGCCAAGGGATAATCATGCCAAATGCAAGAATCCAGAACATGCCGCCCAGTTCCCCTACATCTATTGTATTACTTAGAAGCAGTTTCCCGACGAGCCGAACAATAAGAAGCCCAAGTAGAATAAATAGGAATGCTTTTGACCGTTTCATATAGATATCGTCATCTTTACGTTCGAAATTTGTCGTTTTTATCAAGATAATTGAGAACAGTATCCCAACAAGGAGGGCTTCTAGCACCTGGGACAGCGGCACCCGAAATTCTTCGAATATGAACATCAGCGCACCCGTCGACATAAAGAGGGGCGGCAAGATGATCTTCAGTGGGGTAACAGGTCTCTTCGCCGCTTTCGTCCTAACAATCAGCGCAATCAATCCCATAACTAGCGCAAGTACGGTTGAACCGATAATGAGGTAAACCGGGGGCACCTTTGTGAAAACTGTTTCAATTAGTTCGTTCATATTATTTCCCCCAAGCGATACTTCAATTCTTCTATTCGAATAAAACGTGCAAATCGCGCATACTCTTTCCCTTCATTGAACAGGAGGACAACTGGCGCTGTAAATAACGAAAGTTGTCCCGCTATTTCTGGCACTTCTGCCACATTCACTGTATAAAATGGAATTGGAAAGTCTACTTTAAGTGCTTTCACTTGTGGGTATAGTCCTTCACAGACTGAACAGTTATCGGTTTTCACGAAAAGGAGTAACGCGCTTTCTCTTTCAACGTATTCCATCCATTCACCGAATGATCCGATTTGCTTCATCGGAATCCCTCCCATTCAACTCAAAAACCTTGGAAATCTCCGAAAATTGGGCTGAGCAAACTTGTTAAATACGTCAATCCATCGAAGAACAGCAAAATTCCGAATGCAATCATGACGGCGCCCCCAATTTTCATTATCAAGCCACTATTTTTCCGAATCCAACCGAGACGCGTTATAAAGAACGACAGAACAAAGAATGGAATCGCAAAACCGAAGACATACATCAGCATATAGATAACTCCTGATCCTGGGTTTGTCGCAGAGAGTCCCATGATTACCCCGATTATCGGTCCTGAGCACGGTGTCCAACCTGCGGCGAATGCAAGCCCAATTAATACACTCCCAAAATAACCAGAAGGACGGTTTTTAAACTGTAGTTTCTTTTCGCCCATAAGAAACTTAGGTGTGTATACACCTGCAATCATAAGGCCAAATAACACCATAAAGACTGCCCCGAGTTGTCTTAGTATTTCTTGATTTTCTACAAAAAATGTCCCTACCAACGACGTAGCGAAACCAAGTACGACAAAAATAATTGAAAATCCGATTAAAAAGAACAGTGTATGTAGTGTACCGCTTCTGCTCATGCGTTTCGAATCCGATTTTAGATCATCCAGTGACATGCCCGTAATATACGAAATGAATGCTGGGTACAGCGGCAATGTACACGGAGAGATGAAACTTAAGAAACCGGCACCGAAAGCGAGAAATAGATTTAAGTCTGTTGCCATTATTCTCTCCCCTTCAATTTTTCTTCCTCAATCGTATCAAAAGAAGCGTCAAATTACGTCTAATATGTCTGTGAACAGTTTATGACAATTCCGCGGAACATAGTCACAGGTCTCTGTCTCTCGCTGCAATGACTGCTTAAAACCTATATACTGTCGGCTTAAAAACCGCCTACCCAATATGGGCAGGCGGTTTTAGTTCGTGACAATATGAAGGCAATCTAAATTCGCCACGTGCTACGGGTGCATAGAAGGAGGTAGTTCAACCCTTCCTCATTGCATGGGCCACCCACTGCAGCTCAAGTCATTTATCAGATAACATCTTCCAAAATATTGTTTTGAAGGAGATACATCTTATGGTAGAGCCCTTTTTTCAGTAATAATTCCTGGTGTGTTCCACGTTCGACGATTTCGCCTTTGTGCAGGACGAGAATTAGTTCTGCGTCTTGAATTGTGCTGAGCCTATGAGCAATTGCGATTGTTGTGCGCCCTTTTCTCATTTTTTCAAGGCTCGATTGAATTGCCACTTCTGTTTCTGTATCGATATTGGCAGTTGCTTCATCGAGAACGAGAATTTTAGGATTCGTCGCGATTGTACGTGCAAATGCAACTAGCTGGCGCTGCCCACTTGAGAATGTGGAGCCACGTTCTGTTACTTTTTGAGCATATTTGTCTGGTAGTTTTTCGATGAATTCATTTGCTTGGACGAACTCAGCTGCTGCTCTTACTTCCCCAGACGTCATTTCCTTATCATGTAAACGAATGTTGCTTTCGATGTCCCCGTAGAATAGAAACGGGTCTTGCAAGACAAGTCCTGTCTTCTTCCGCAATTCTTCTTTCGGGTATTCTTTCAGCGAAACATCATCGATATAAATACCACCACGCTCATATTCATAGAAACGCATTAGCAAGTTGATGATGGAGCTTTTACCGCTACCGGTATGACCGACGAGGGCAACAGTCTCACCTGCATTCGCGGTGAATGAAATATTTTTCAGTACGTCGGCTTGTCCGTCATAGGAAAACGATACATCACGGAATTCGATTTTACCATTTTGAATTTCGGCTTGTTTATTATCTTGTTGCTCCGGTTCCATATCAGGATCATCCATTAACTTAAAGACTCGCGATGCTGCAACCATCGCTTGTTGGAAAATAGATAATCGTTGCATTACTTGTTGAACAGGTTGGAATAAACGGCCAATCAAAGTTGTAAATACATAGAGTATCCCCACTTCCACAGGACTGGCAAGAGATAAAAATCCGAAGTATCCGAGTACAAAAATGATTGCTCCAGCGTACAGTAAATCGATTGCTGGACCCAGCAGGACACTGTCAAATTTGATGTTACGCATTCCCGCACGGAAATGTTTTTCATTAATATCATCAAATTCTGCCTCTAACCGATCTTCCTGTCTAAAGGCTTGAATCATCCCCATTCCGGATAATGATTCAGCTATTTTAGCGTTGAGCTGACTTAATCGCTCACGAATATCTTGATAAAAATCAGCACTATAGCGTCTGTAGACGACAATAACGGCTAAAAACAAAGGCAATAATAACAAGGAAATAAACGCCAACTTTGCATTAAGTGAAAATAATGCAATATAAACGCCAATAATTACAAATATAGCTTGTAAAAACGTGACAATGACACTGACGAACATTTCTTTGATTGCTTCCGTATCATTCGTCACACGTGACACGATACTTCCAGCAGGTGTTTTATCAAAATAACGCATGCCGAGCCCTTGTACCTTTGAAAACACGTCGATGCGCATTTGCTGAATGATTTTCAGTGCAATATCTTGGAAACGTATCAACTGAAAATAAGAGACGATAACCATGAATATCTGAATAGCTATATAGACAATTGCGATATTCGTGATGAGACTCCTTTGAAAACTCATGGTAGCTAGATGGTTATCAATGAATTGTTGAATAATTAAGGGTCCTACGATACTGCCCGCGACCGTCAAAACAAGCAGGACAAGCGCAATAATTACGCTCTTTTTATGAGGGATGATATAACGCAACAATCTTATTAAGACAACCCATTGATCTTTCGCTGTTAATTTTGGTTGTTTTTCTGCTGACATTATTCCTCGCCTCCTTGTTCGACAAGCACTTCGAGTTGCTGCAGGTCATACATTTCTTTATATCTTCCATTCATTTCGAGTAGTTCTTCATGCGTTCCAGTTTCGACAATCGTACCTTCATGCAGAATGATGATTTTATGTGCATGTTGGAGGGCACTTAATCGGTGAGAGGTAATAATTGTCGTCTCGCCTGTACGTGTTTGTTTGAGTGATTGTAAAATCGCTTCTTCCGTTTTGGCGTCGACAGCCGATAAGGAATCATCCAAAAGCAGTAATTCGGGTTCCATAATTAATGCACGGGCAATGGAAATTCGCTGTTTCTGACCACCAGATAACGATACACCACGTTCTCCAACAATAGTGCCATATCCTTCCGTAAATCCTAAAATGTCTTCATGGATATGCGCAAGCCGTGCAGCTTCATGAATTTTCTCTGTTCCAATTCTAGGGTTTGTAAAGGCTATATTTTCAGCAAGTGTCGTTGAAAATAGGAAGTGATCTTGTGGTACATAACCGATCGACTCTCTTAAACGTTGCTGCTTATATTGATTGATAGGTTTGTCTCCATAGACGATACTTCCTTTGTATCCTTCAAACTCTCTAAGCAATAGTTTTAAAATCGCTGTTTTACCTGATCCTGTTTTACCCACAACGCCCATTGTTTCTCCTCGTTTTAACGTGAAGTGAACATTGTGCAATGCAGCGCGTTCATCACCTGGGAATTTAAACTCGTCTATATCGAAGTGTAAATCGCCTTCTGGTCTTCTATCAATCGCACCCGTTACGTCTTTAATTTCTGGTGCAACGGACAACAATTCTGTAATCCGGCTGTAAGATGCATTTCCACGCTCTACAATATTAAATAGGAAGCCGAATGCAAGCATTGGCCAGACAAGAAGTCCAAGGTATGTACTGAACGCTACCATGTCTCCAATTGACATGTCGCCTGCAATAATAAACTTCGTTCCAAAATAGAAAGACAAAATGTATGAAATTGCAAATATCCCTGTAATCGTCGGATCAAATAATGCATCTACTTTGGCGACACGCATATTTTTACCAACGACATCTGTAGACAGGCTTGTAAAATCTTCAATATCTTCGTTTTTCTGACCGAATGTTTTGATGACCTTAATGCCAGATATACTTTCCTGCGTTTTGTCATTCAAATTCGAGAATGCTTCTTGGGCAAACCGGAATCGCTTGCGCAATAGTTTTCCATAATAGCTTGTCAGGAAAATCATGAATGGCAGTGGAATAAGTGCTATTAATGTCAATTTCCAATTGATGGTGATGGCCATCGTCAAAATGACAAATCCACCTGTTGAGATGGAATCGACCAGTGTCAAAATCCCCATACCGGCTGTTTGCTGCACAGCATTTATATCGTTTGTTGCATGAGCCATTAAATCTCCTACACGTCTTTTTTGGTAGAAAGATGGCGACATTCTCGTGAAATGATTGAATAACTTTTCACGCATTGTTCTGGATAACAAAACGGCTGAACCAAAAATCATAACACGCCAATAATAGCGCGCAATGTACATGAGGATACCTGCTACAGCTAGGATAATAAGCCATTTTGTGAGCCCTTCAGCTGTTAAAGAACCCTTTGTAATATCATCGACGATAATTCCGATAATTTTCGGAGGCAACAATTGCAATACGGAAACGAAAACAAGCATCGCAATCCCGAAAAGATACTGCTTCTTGCGCTGTTTAAAAAACCAGCCAAGTTGTAATAAAACCTTCACGCTACTCCCCCTACTTTTCATTAAAATTAGACCTTTGATTAGTTTAGCAAAAGTCTGAACAATATAAAAGGTCCGAGATTCAAATTATTCGGATTCAGAAGTAGTTTTAGTTTTCAAAATGGGATAATGTATGCTGCTTCTTCATATAATTGAGGTGAAACGCTAGCGGATCGTAAGGAGGTAATAAATATGAGGAACAAAATACACTTATATTTACTTGTACTAATAGCCATGATAGTCAGTTCAGCTTGTTCGTATACTAGTGAAAAAGCTGTTCTAAACGGTGATATCGTCAATATGCACGGGCCTGTCTATAACTATCCGGCGTTTGAATCGTTCTTGGAAAGTATGGAGATGGAGGAAGCAGCTACAGTCCGTATTGCGAATTACACGCTTGAAGGAGATCCAACATTATATAATCTTTCTTTCCAAGACTCCACGATCCACTTGGAGATAGATCGTTCAAAAAATAAAAATAGAGGCAAGGATCCCGTCAAAACGAATATGACATGTACGGATCTCCTAGAAGAGGAAGGGCAACAATTATTTATCTACACACTTAAAGGATGTGATTCATCCGCTGAAAGCTTTACGATTCTAAGCGTGTCGAAAGAGCATGTGGACGAACACGTGCATTAGGTATGGCTGATGGATACTTTATACAATGACTGATTTTCCAACACTTCTTGTAGTGGCATCCACATCTGGTACTCCCTTCCTTCTGGTATTGATTCTGAAACAAAAGAAAACAGATTAAGAGTTCTTTTACCAAAATGCGAAGAGTACGACGGATATCATTGGTAAAGTAATACACAGTAAAAAAGACCGTTTGATGTGCAATTACCAAACGATCTTTAATAACATAATATCGCTCCAAAGGCGATTAGCAAACTCTACAGAATAATCCGCTCATTTTCTTGGAGACTCAAGGGCGGATTATTTCATTTGTACTAATGCGATTTGAATAGCGAAGCGATCATAAGGACGATTGCTTGAAAGAGTTCACGAACAACACATGTGGGTTATGCCTTGTAAAAGGTCCTCTCATGCTGAAGTAACCATTCCTTTCTCCACAAACCACCTGCATAACCTGTTAATTTCCCATTAGAACCGATAATTCGATGACAAGGAATCACGATACTTAGCTTGTTTTTTCCGTTTGCAGTTCCTACTGCCCTGACGGCTTTTTCATTCCCAATTGAAACAGCAATATCTTTGTAGGATACCGTTTCGGCGCAGGATACTTTTGTCAAAGCGCTCCAAACTGATTTTTGAAAGTCTGTTCCTTCAAAGTTATAAGGAAATGTAAATTCGTGACGCTCACCTTTAAAATATTGCTCAATTTGATCATAGCAATCCACTAAAGACGCGGGAGTTTCTGCTTGCATCCTATTTGTCACACTATCCTCTTCAGAAAACATTATTGAATATATAGCCTCATCTGTACCTATTATTTCAATTACTCCAATCGGTGATTCATAATCTAGTTTATGTAGTTTACTCATGTAAGAACCTCCGTAGATAAGGATGCTGATAATGAAGACTTTCGGATTGTATTAAGTCCCTCCTAAAACTTCTTTTGATTTTCTGTGTTAGATATTTAATGGGTACTAGTATTTTCTCAAATTGAAAAGAAATAGAAGTAGTTTTTTTCTTTCGTGAAACCGATTTTTTCATAAAGCTTTTGTGCTGTTATATTTTCTACATTGGTCTCAAGTAATATTCCTTTTGCACCTGTGTCCGCTGCAAATGAAATGGCTTTTTTAATTAACTTTTCGCCAAACCCTTTGCCACGAACACTTTCCATTACATACAAATCGTTTAAGATCCATGTCCGCTTCAGACTAACAGACGAAAAAGAAGGGTATAATTGAACAAAGCCAATAGGATTATTTTCATCAAAGGCTATAAAAATAACAGATTCCTCGTTGCTTAATCTGTCTTTAATAAACTCTTTTGCACCATTAATATTTGATTTTTGTTGATAAAATACTCTGTATAAGTCCAATAGTTCTGCTAATGAATCAAGGTCATTTCCTGTTGCTTTTAGAATGCTCATACGTGAATCCCCCTTATAATTATTATATTTCTGAATTAATCAACTTTACCACAAATTGATTTGTAATTGTCCTCGAACCAGCCTTTCTTTTTGTCCAGCTAATAGTTTGACTTGTTTTCTTTGAACTGTTATCCGAGGTTGAAAATAATTATTAGTTTACATAATAATATTATGTAACTTGAATTTGTTTAGCTTTCTATCCCACTTAACTTGACACTTTGTTCCTTATATAATCCTCATAACCAAAAAACGAGCTAAATATCAGCTCGTTTTTTGGTTACTAAAGATATTTATCATTCCATTTTCTCTTCCCTTTCAAATTTCTTCCGCACTGCCTCTTCCACATATTCACTCATTGACAGGTCTTTTTCTTTGGCAATCTCCTGCAATTTATCCAGCAGATTGTTTGGTAAATCAAATGTCGTGCGCCTGTATCCGCTAATAAGCGTCCACTCGCCTTCTTTAATTACAACATCGCCTAATACGAGAAATCTCTTTATAATACTTTCTGTAAGTATCTCCGGAACAGGTATAGATAGCTCAATTTCTCCGCTTTTTATCGACAAATCAATATGTGTGTCGTGCTCACGGATGCGAATGTTTTCAATCCCCCATATTTGATAGACGAAATCAAGGAAATCAAACGATTCCTGTAAGTCTTTTGGTAGTGAAAAGTCTGTATACCCTTTTACTCTACTATTCGGACGATGAATCGGATACACCGCTTCATACTGATAAATATGGATACCATTCGCAAAAGGAATCCATGTCCGCGATTGCAAATAGAAGCCCCATTCCTGGTTGTCGTTGCGCAATACACGCATATCTTGTCCCTGTTGTGTACGGAAAAGCTGGTATAGTACGATATCAAATTTAGCATCATAAAATTCAACCCGTGTCCCCCGCACAGACGCTGTCCGTTCGATTTCTTGTGTGATCCATACCGCCGTTTCATCTGGAATGGAATAGATAGTGCGTTCATCTCCAACAGGCAATTCATCCACGGGTAAATCAGTTTCTCGAATTAAGGCATAAATGCGCTGCGTTGTCACGCCCAATTGTTTAGCGAGTTCAGAAGGCCGAAGCCCCATCGGTTGATTGCGTTGTCGTTCTGCAGCAAGTGTGTCGACTTCTTCCCGTTTGTACCTCACTTCTCGTATCAGGCGATGTGGGTCTTCTATTTTAATGATTTTCTTTTGTTTCGCATAGTGGTAGACAGTAGCCTTCGATATACCAAGTATATCCGCTACCTCTTGTCTTGTGTACCAATCATTCAATTCAATCTCTCCTGTCTTAAGTGTATGAACTTCATAAATAAAATTAAATGAGCGTTACTACTTTATTTGACATAGCCTAAATTCTATTTAGTAATTCAAATAATTTCACAATGATAAAGTCAGTGAAATAATTCGATTAATAATAAATTCAATTCTTATATACTATAAAATAACTCAACTTTAATAGCAACTTAATATCATATCGAAATACAATAGAATTTAATCAATAAAATATTATACATAAACAAAGGTACTGTTTTTTTATGTTATATTAAAGTTGTGTTAAAATAGATAGGTTGATTGAAAATTAAAGTATCTAATTAAATGTTGAATGTATTTCTATAGGGACTTGTTAGAAATATATAGATTTAGAATAAAGAGTGTTAAATCTTTACTATTTTAAAGGTAAATATAATAGTTGTAACTGACTATTTTCGAATTATTTACAGGACACACTAAATTTTCGTTTTATTATAAATAGTTTGACTTAAAAAGTGGAATTAGTGATAAAAATAATGATTGTATTCTAAAGAGACATAATGCGTATTTTGATGAATTGAATAAAGGGGTGTTAAGTCTATCGTATTTTCAGTGAGTGTAACTAAACAGTTGCAAATAAGTTTTTTAAAAATGGAGCTACAGGATCTATCAACTTTGCCGGCTCTTCAAAATCGTTTAGATGAAGCAGAGAAAGATGGACAAAAGGCTTTTCATGATTTTACGGATCCAGACATGATGAAATGGTTTCTTTACGAACGCCGCCACTTGAACCAAAAAAATGATCGGACGGAGAGGACAGTTAGAGAGTATGAGCGTGAACTTTTGCTCTTCATCGAACAGCTCTTAACATACAGTACAGAAATTGATGTAGATGTCGCCTATATAATAGAAGGTTCTCTGTTTAAATCACTTCAATCACGTCATTTAAGAAGGTATCAAGAGTGGTTAGCAACTGAAAGTCCGTATGTGGTGAGCAAAGGGGCATACTCCCCTGCAACGCTAGAACGGAAAACAACGATACTCAAAGCATTTTTTGCATTTCTGCATCGTGTGGGCTATATTCAGGAACCGATTCACCAGGGATTACGGATTGCGACCGTTCGAAAAGATGATCGACCTAATCGGGATTTAGGACCAGTCGATGTCGTAATGCTACTGAATACATTTAGAGACATGCAGCAACCAATCATGTTTACGATTATTCACGTCTTAACAACAACCGGAATTCGGAATGAAGAATTTTGTACCTTGCAGGTGAAAGACTTAAAAGTGGATTCTATTCAAAGCGGCTATTATTTGGATGTGTTGGGGAAAGGCAATAAGAGACGGCATGTTCCGTTGAAAGAGAAAGTGGTCCATAGCATTCGTAGTTTTCGCAATGCACGGGGCCTATTGCCAATCGAACGAGCGCATCTGGATGATCCGCTTTTTACAACGAATACAGGACGAGCATATTCCCCCTCTTATTTATCGCAGTATGTGAAAAAGGAGATTACAAGCTTAGAACAGCTGAAGTTATCGGATCAAACGATGAAGATCACCCCACACGTATTCCGCCATGCCTTCGCAATCATCTCAAAGCTAAATGGCGTAGATATTTACGATATTATGAGAAGTCTTGGACATGAGAAGATTGAAACCACAATGATCTATTTGGAGAAGATCTTTGAGAAAGAACGCCACGCAATTCATGCATGGAAGCCAGATATATTTGGGGATTATATCTAATAAAAAAACCCTCGCTCAACAGGACTAAAACCGTAGTTTTAGAGCTGTTGCGCGAGGGTATTCCTCTTGAGTCGCATATGATTTATGAGTCTATTATACCATAATCGCCATTGTCATCAATCATCATTTCAGTTACCGCAACTTTCGACTAAAAGTTCTAATCAAATTTACCCTAAAAAAACAAGCCAGATCATTTGCGTACTGCTACCGATTTGTAAAAATAATGGTATTTAAATTTAAAACCAAAACATAAAACAAGCATAACCCCGTTCTAAATTAAGGACGGGTTATGCTAAGTTACTTCACTGTACAACTATTTTTTTCTGCTCCTGTGACCCCTCGACTATTAAAGTCCAGGCTTTGTTATACAGTATTTTCGGAATTAATTAACTTTCAATTCTACTTTCTCTTCATAATCTCCAGTTTTAGTCTGCCATTTAATTTCTATATAAGTGTGATTTAAGTCAATAATTGCTTCATCTTTAGTTGGTGGATGATTAGTTACGGACGTTCCAAAAGATATAGCGGTTTGGTTTTCTTCAGGATATCGTTCTCCCTTCCGGTTAGCTCCGGTGCTAGTAATTACCGCAAAAGTGACATAGATAAGTTCTTCATCTCCTGTATATTCAATCCCCCCTCTATCAGAGAGTTCTGAATTGGACACTTCGTATACCACATGCGCTTTCCAATATTCACCTTCACCAGCAGCTCGAATGGTTTCTTGTCTAGAACAACCTGTTAATAAAACGAAAACTATTAAAATCAATAAATTTATTCTATTCATGAAATTCTCCTTTCTACTGTATTTATTAATAGATTAATAATTAGTCCCTAATGCTGAACAGAAAATTAATTATCATATAAAATCATTACTTTTCCAAAGGTGAAAATTCATACCTTTTCATAGAAATAAGCTAAAGATTATAATTCTCACACGCGTTAACTCTCTAGATATTCGCAATTATAACATAAAACACATAATATATTGAATTATAATTTAAAAAATAAAATAGCAAAAGAAAAAACCATTTTGAATGCAATATTCAAAATGGTTTTTTCCTGATTAATCGACAGCCGAGTTACCATGTTTTATTATTTGAACGTTGAACACAAATGTAGAAGACCCTCTATTCACATTAACTGAAGTATTAGATGACACGCTGGCTGCTCCAGTAAACATGCTCAACCACGGCCAAGTTGTTGGAGCGTGATATAGGTAAGAATTTGAGGTAGGGGATTTAACTTCATTACAATCATTATAGATGCATGCCTCTAATCCCACTTGTCCGTAGTGCACTTTTCTATTTGATAGAGAAAAAGCTGTATCTAATACTGTCCAACTTCCTTTGGTGCTAAAAACTTTCCATTTGATTTTCCCGTCATTCATTTGCTGCCAACGGATAGACACTTCACCACTTACGGTATATGAACCGTCTGTTTTGGTACCCGATGATCTTTCATCGTATACTACTACAGCATTTGTTACATAATCAGTAACTATTGACCCGTCTGATAATTGAGTTTCTTTGAGTTTCTGTGTAGTTTTAAACACTTCAAAGTCTTCTTCATTTATATCTTTCGAGTCACTTTTACTTAAAGATGGCTCAATTGCATTTTTCAAGCCATCTTTGGTAGTGATTTCAGTTACAGAAGGCACCACTTCAAAATCAAAATCATTTACATCTGTCTCTCCTTTAATAGCCCTTTCTACAATTTTGTCTCTGTCCGTAATTTCCTCTTGTTCAAAAATTACTATTTCTTCAAAATTACCTGTGTTACTAGATGCAAATACAGAGTTAGGCACTAAAGCAATTAATGCTAATAAAAATACAAATACGCTTTTTTTCATTTTTCTCACTCCTTTTTATTGTGGATGAATCTCACTTTTGTTTATCAAGCTTATTTCAAATGAAAAAATTAATTAAACTAATTTTCAGCCTCCAGAAATCAACCAAATATCTAAAATAATAAAAATAATTTCCAATTTATTTCCCTCCTTTCTTATATAATAAATCTAAAGTACGGTATAATTACAAAATATAAGAAAAATAATAAATGGAGGGAATTATGTCGAATTATGGCGGGACAATTAAGAAGATTAGAAAAAATAAAGGATATACTCAAAAAGAGGTTACAGGAAACTTATTCACACAAGCAACCTATTCAAATTTCGAATCTGACAAATCGGATATTCTTTCGACAAATTTCATGCACCTTTTGTTACAACTCCAATTAACCACTGATGAACTTAGTTATATTCATAATGATTATCAATTCAATAAACCCACAGAAATAGTCAAAAGTTTTTTCCGTTTACCGTATAATAATAAGACTGAAATTTCTAAAGTTATAAGTTCAATAGATGAATATCATCTTTTTGGAAATAGAAATATTGTCTTAGAGGAATTGAGAAGTATCTGCGAATCTCTATTAATTATAGAGACTACTGGTGATTTTAAGAAGGCAAGAGAAAAAGTGAATAAAGTATGGGAAAGAATCTCATACTATGATCAATGGTATTTATTGGATATACAAATGATGAATGTAATTTTATACTTTTTTGATGATGATGTGGTTATATATATTACAGATAAACTTCTGGAAAGACTTAAAATTTATAAAAACTTTGAAGAAGCAATAAGGCTAAGATCAACTCTTACACTCAATTTATCGTTACTACTCATTAAAAACGGTATGTTTTCGGAAGCACTTAATAGATTGGAAAAACTTATAGAATCACATTTGCAAGAGTTATCCTATAAACCATTAGCAGTTTGTTATAATCGTATGGCAATATGTTATTCGTATACATCAAGGGGAAAAGAAAACACAATCAATCGAAAAATAGAACTTCTCTTAGAAATCTATGAGGATGAGTTGTTTAAACAGATGATTCAACTTGAATATAAAAAATACTCCTGTGACTGAATTTTTTTCATAACTTTGATTCCTTGCTATACAGGTTTTTTAAAAGTATCAATACATACCAATTTTAGCAGTACAGACCAATGCCTTGGTCTATACTGCTATATTTTTTATATAGCAGAGGTGTAGAGTAGGTTGTGTACTCCTTGGGAACTTGAACATAATAAAACAGACCTACTTCACTCCCCTCATTTGAGGTAGGCTTGAGTATCTTGGATCCTTTTAATCGTGTTCTAAGAAGATTGAAACGACAATGAACTATTTGGAGAAGATCTTTGAGAAAGAACGCCATGCGATTCATGCATGGAAACCAAACTTATTTGGGGAATACATCTAAGCATAAAAAAACTCACATAACAGAACTAAAACCGTAGTTTTAGAGCTGTTGCGCGAGGGTACTCCTCTTAAGTCGTCATCACAAAACAAGACATATAAAAAGGGTTACAAGGGCTTCACATCGTGAGAAGCCCTTGTAACCCTTCAATTTCTACCACAAAGATTCATCTTTATTACTCAACTTTAAGAATGTATCGTTGACACTTCCCGTTATTTTTTCCACTGGCGAAATAAAAAAAGAGTAACCGCAGCCACCCTTTTTTAAAAAACATTTGTCCAACAATCGCGCCAGATTGTTTTAAAATCAAATTACTTATTGTCCTCTCCCTTTTTAGCCCCGTAACCTAAGAGAACATCGATAAATAATGTAAACAAGTAATAATTACCGTCAAAGTTCTTTGTTTTTATACTTGACCAACAATAGCAAATATAAATGTCACAAATACAATTCCGAATAAGATAGAGATTACAGATATGTACTTCAAGAAACCCTTTTCTTTTATATATATAGCTATAAAACCTAGTACGATTCCAAGTAGGTAAATACTAAATCCAATAAAGATACCAGTCCATCCAAGAAAAGTTATATTCAATGGAGGGAACGACATAATCGACATGAAAATACCAATAATAATTAGTAATAATGAATAAATACTAAATTTCCTTTTCATTTGTAATCAACCTCTCTATTTACTTAATCTTCTAGTATCTCTTTTATTGACTTAGAATAACATAATCTATAATTGAACTAGGGATTTCCGTGACATTATTGATTTTTAATTTTTTTAAATCAAAAGAAAAAAAAGTAGAATTATCATCTTTATTTGAAATAAAATACATCATATCTTTACTAAACTTCGGTTTTTCAATAGTATACCCTATTTCCGTACTTTCTAGTAATTTACTAAAATCATTATTATATTTAATTAATAATGACTTCCCAGAGTTAGAATATATAGCATAAACGTTATTTTTCTGTATATATACTCCAAGAATATTTTTTTCTTTTAATTTTTTTATTTCCAACTGCCAGTTTTCAAGGTTCAATGTATATATATAACTATCACCATTATCCATGTCTACCAGGGATATATATAACTGATTGTCATGAACAGACAAATCGGACGAAACCAAAGGTCCATCTATTACTAATTCTTTGACTATGCTATTGTCTATAGTATCGACAACACTTAATGTAAATTGATTTTCAATAGGTTCTGTAAAATCTCTACTGTAAATAAATAATGATTTTTTATCAGAAGTTATTGAAAAAGGAATTCCTTTTAGTCTGAATGGCTCTGAACCTTTTCGCCCTTCCATCTTATAAGTATAATAATTCATATCATTTTCTTTATCATAATTATAGACAAACATTTTTTCATTATTAAACGGAATCATAAATAAGGGGTGAGGGAGTTTAGAGTCAGTTATATCTATTTCATCTTTACTAACTGTAATATACTCAGATTTATAAGGGCTTATTGATAACAATTTTTCTTCATCATTGATCAATGACGTTAACCCATTACTTTTAATCACTTTTGTTTCTATTTCCTTGAGATTAGAATCTAAGAACAACAACTTACTGTCTTCATCTGTTAAATTACTTTCCAATAGTACAAAGTCTTCTTTTTGTTTCTGATTACACCCCAGCATAAATAGCAGAGAAAGGATTACAGTAATTAAGATAGATTTTTTCATTTCACATTCCCCTATTAAAAAAAGAAAGCAAATTCTGCTTTCTTTTTCACTTATTTAAATTGCTTTCACTTTACTGCCTTTAGTTAAGTCGATAGGCCAGACTGCAGTTCCTCCATTATAATCTAGTTCGACTCCTAGGTCATACCAAGCTCTCCATACTAATTGTGAGCAATAGAAAGCATCTGTTCTAGTTTTTTCATAGAATGAATAGTTATAAGGATCATAAAGTTCGTATTTAGCATTGTTAACTGCACTTTGCTTTTGACTTGCAGTTGCGCCAATTACTGTATAAGCCCGAGCATCTTTATATCGCTCTTTAAAGTTATTCGTCCAATATCTCACCCCATCAGTATCCTGCCTTAATCCCATAGCTTCTATTGTTGAATAACGATCAACAACAATTGCTGCGTGGCCTCCTACAGGTAGGGATGTAGAACTAAATCCACTTGGAGTATAAAGAATATCGCCTGTATTCCCCATAGAGCCATCTGGTATAGGTACAGCAAAAGTTTCTACATCGGAGTTAGTTAGTTTTTGATTTTCTAACTGCATATTTTTAATGTATTCAGCGGTATCTTTTTGTCCTTCCAAAACTTCATCATAGTAACCCTCAGGTATTGTGCTCTTAAATTCAATATTTTGGTCATTGACTTCTTCTGCTTTGACATTATTTTGTTGATTCGTTGCTAAAAAAGATACTGCTAATGCTAGAGATAACATGATTTTCTTTTTATACATATTTTCCATTCCCCTTTTTGGCATATTCAGTACTCACTAAATCAAGCGAGTAAATTTTATTTTCATTATTAGTCTGCAAGATAACCAAAAGCCGAAGTATTAGTGATATCCGGGTTTCCTCTATATACTTTAATTACATAAGTTGCTGGTACCATGTCTTTTATGGTAGTATTTAAAGTTTTTCCTGGTAGAACTACATATTCTTTAAGTAATTTATCAGGACCACCAGCATAAACGTAATAAATACCTACTGTAACAGCTCCATTTTCTGCTTGCATGTACACATTTCCTGTTCCGTCAATAATCTTTATACTATCCGATACAGCAACAAATTGATTTGTTTTTAACGTGACGCCAACCGCAGCAGAACCAGGATTAATAACAGCACTAGGTGTTAATGTTTCTTCACTGCTAATAGGTGTTAATATTTCTCCATCGCTATTAGCATATGCACTTTGGGATACCAAATTAAGAGATACAATAAGTATTACGAATAAAGAAATTATTTTTTTACGCATGAAATTTGCACCCTGCTTTCTAAATTTAATTTATTTTGGTTTACCGGTCAATTCTTTTAACCACCTCCAATAATCCATATATCTAACAAAACTAGTATAAATTCCATTGTGCACCCCCTGAATCTATAGTAAAGTAAGAATATTAAATAGCTACATAATATTCAAAAAAGAATATTGTTGAGGTGAAATAGTTTGCTGAATGGAAATACAATAAAAAAAATAAGGATAAATAAAGGGTATACACAAAAGTATGTTGCTAAAGACATCCTCTCCCAGTCATCATATTCTAAGTTTGAAGCTGAACTATCAGATGTTCATTCTATTGCCTATATAAATTTTCTGGATAGATTAGATATGACTTTGGAAGAAGTAAGATTTATTAATAATGATTTCAAACATGGACAGGTTCAGCAAATAATCAATAACTTCTTTTCATTACCCTATAATGATGTAACTGCATTGGAAAAGATAAAAATAGAAATTAATAATGCTTTAAAAAAACACCAAAACATTTTATTACTGGATATTAAACTTATATGTGAAGCACTAATATCCCTTAATATTAAGAATGATATTAATATCGTTCGTATAATTGTTGAACCAGTTTGGAATAGGCTTTCAAAACTTAATCAATGGTATTTAAGTGATATTCTTCTAATTAATACAATTTTATATTTCTTTCCAAATGATACTGCAATTGCAATTTCTTCTCGTATTATTGAAAGACTTGAACTTTATGATGGATTTCAGAATTCACAAAAATTAATAATTTCATTTAAAATTAATCTCACATTATTACTTATTAAAGAGGGAGACTTTTTAAAAGCGTTAGAAATGTTAACTATAATTATTCAAAAGCATAAAAAATCGATGTCATACCAATCACTTGCGGTTTGTTTTGCTAGAATTTCCATTTGCAATAATAAGTTAGGAAGAACCAACGCAACCACTTGTATCCAGCAAGCCCGACTGCTTCTAAAAATTTACGATGACTTGGATTTTTTGGTTAATGTCAAAAAAGAATATGCTTACTATAAATGATTAGATTGGTATAAAAATCCGAATGATAGATAAACTGGTAAGATGGTTTTTCAAGTTGCATCTTCAGCTTCTGGTACTTCTAGGAATATAACAGTTAATGCATTGCGTTAATCGCACTTTCAAAGTGAATCGGATATGATAAAAAAACCTTGAAACCTATACATACCAAGGACTCAGGGCTTTTTTGGGCATACATTAAATTCATGTTAATTACGACATCATGCGATCCCTTGGACACGAGAAGATTGAAACGACAATGATTTACTTGGAAAAGGTCTTCGAGAAGGAACGTCATGCAATTCATTCGTGGAAATCGGAAGGTTTTGGGGAGTATATTTAGAGATTAAATCAGGGCAGCCCCATAAGTCGTTGAAATTCCGACTTATGGAGCTGCCCTTTGTGACGCTTTCTATTTATCTGTAAAGCACTTGCTAGCTCAGTTGTTTCCAGTATTCCCAAGCTTTAAGATAGCCCTCTAAATCATGCGGATGGACCCTAATACAAATTCCGATCCGCGTATAAAGTTGGAAAATAACTTCTTCTATAAGTCTTGTTTCCTCTATAGGCACTTGTTTAAGTAATGAGAATGTTGAAAGCAATGTTTCTATATTCAAGTCATCAGATGATGAACAAAATGCATAGGTAAAGTCGTAGATTATAGGACCTACCATAGGTGATGGATCTATAATTCCGCTAAGTGTGTTATTTTGAAACACAAGATTGTGAACTCCGGTATCCCCGTGAAGCAAGTATTTAGTTTCCTGTTTTTCAACCGAAGCTATTCGTTCAACTATTGATTCCACCTTAAAATAATCTTCATTCGGCAATAAATCCCTTATATTTGTACGCGCTGATTCCAAACTACTTCTATTGAAATCATACCAAGTTTGTTGTGGTATTCCATCTAGTCTTCCCCAGCTGGCATTCTGATCGTATTTGACGTAGTGATTAAATAGTTCATTTACCAAAAGGGTCATCCATTCTATTTTTGAACCACGATTATAATGAGTAGTACCTTCTATATACGCATACAGAATAAACTTTTTTTCAGGATCTGTATAATAGAGTTTAGGAAGTAGACGAACATTTTGATACGTATGAAAAAAACGACTAGCAAAATTGATTTGTTGTGGATGATCCAATTTAAGCACATATTTGGGTACGTTATGTTCCGAAACGCTATAGACAAGGCCATCAGTCGTTCCACTCTTCATTTTAGTAATTCTTTGTTTATTGAGATTAATTATGCCTTTATCCTGTAGGCCAATGCATATTTCATCAATCTTTGATTGTTCGTTCATTAAATAACGCTCCTTGTAGACAATTCATTTTCATTTAATACCATCTGATGCTTTTAAGAAGTAAATAAAGGTTTATTTCTCACTGACAACACTAAGAAATCCAAATTATTAATTTGGATTTGCTGAATGCTACCCCTTTAGGATAAAAATGATGGACTGTTTGATTAAGAATGGACTGTTTTTATTTAGGAGTGAAATTAGCTTTCTCCCAATCGCTCAAATACATATTACTGGTTACGTTAGGATTGTTTTTCTCAACTTTACAGATAAATTCTAAACTGTTTCCATCTGGATCATTAAAATGTATTTTGGCATGGCCATATCTCTCGTTAGGCATAACGAATGGTTCGATTGGTTCAAAACCAAACGCTTTTTTAGCCTCGATATTTCTTTCTGCAAGCCATTTTCGCGAATTCCGTAAATCTTCTAGTTCTACATGGAAAGCAATATGTCGGATTGATGGGTGATAGTCGAGATTTACTTTGTCTGTTTGCCATAAACCTAACCAACTTTTGTCTTTTTCTATCCAAAGGAATGCTACTCGAGCCTCTATTCTATGGTCAAATTCTAATCCTAAACTTTCATAAAATTTAATTGAGCGTTCTAGGTCACTTACGGGTAAATGGGCTTCGTATAATCCTTTAATCATATTATTTTCATTATCTCCTATTTGTTTTCAACTGGTTAATTCCCTGTTCGTAGCAATGCTTTTCTCGATTGCATGAATACTCTCTTGATCAAAAGCCCTTATTCAACCAATCAATTTGAATACTCAACATTCACACCTAATTGCTGCAGTAAGTCAAAAAAAGTTGGACAAGTCTTTGACACACACCCTGGATCATTAATGAATACCCCTGGAACCTTTGCGCCAATCAATGCTAATGACATTGCCACTCGATGATCGTCATAGGAATCCAATGTTGCAGCTTGTGGTGTTCCTGGGTAAACGGTTAACCCGTCTTTATACTCTTCGACTTTAATGCCTAACTTTTGTAATTCTGTACAAATAGCGCTAATTCGGTCGGATTCATGATAGCGAATATGTTCCACATCTCGTATAGTAATCGGACCCGTTGCAAATGGAGCGATTGCGGCTAATGTCAACGTCTGATCTGACATATCGAGCATGCTAATCTCAAACCCGCCCTTCAACGTAGGTGTTCCAACTAACTCAATAAAGCCTTCTCCTCTAGTAACAGTGCACCCCATTTTTTCATAGACATTAATCATATTAATATCAGGTTGACTGTTTTCGGGTGAAAGATTGGTAATCTTAATGCGACCATTCGTAATAGCTGCTAAGGCTAAAAAATAACTTGCAGTTGAAGCATCTGCTTCTAAATCGAGATCACAGCTCTTGTATTCTGATTGAGGAATAACAATTTCCCTAAGGTCTTCAGTAAATTGGGCTTGTACTCCGAATTTCTCCATTAGATTTAGTGTTATTTCAACGTAGTCTGGCTGAACAATGTGATCAGGGATCGTTACAGTTACAGCTTTTTTTGCATACGGACTTGCCAGTAGCACGCCACTTATAAATTGACTTGAAATCTTTCCAGAAATACTAACTGAACCTCCCGTGAGTTCATTTGCTATTATACGGAGAGGGAAATAACCATCTTTATCCAGATAGTCGATCTTTGCTCCCATTGCGGTAAGTACGTCTATTAAAGGTTTTACTGGCCGTTCACTCATACTGTTACTTGCCTCAATAACCCAATTTCCGTTTTTCGCAACTGCTAATGCACCAGGAAGAAAACGAGCAATCGTGCCTGCAGCCCCAATGTATAAGTCTGCATTTTCATTTGGCCAAACTGCATTATTGCCATGAACGGTAATCGTATCCCCTTCTAGTTCGGTCTTGATGCCAAGGCTATTGAGTACATCGATACACCAATATGAATCATCACTTTTTAAGATTCCGGATAATGTTGAAGTTCCGTTAGCTAAAGCTGCTAGTATCAACGCTCTATTCGTAAGACTTTTACTCCCTGGTATGCTTATTTCACCGTTAATGGATTGCACTTCAGGTGGAGATAGACTTACACTTTGAACTTGATTTAAGTTTGACCACGGCGACCGTGCTTTCAAATCTACATTACTCAAATTAAACACCCTTCCCGAGATTGAATTTCCCTATATATCTTACTAGTAATTTATCATAAAAATAAAACCATATGCTCTTCATTAAAATAAGTGTCGTCAACTTTTAATGCCCTTTTCTCTGTGCCAAAGACATGAAAGCCTAATGAAGCATATAGATTTCTAGCAGGCTCATTTGTTGTCACCACAGTTAAATAGATCTGCTCTACACCTTCCATATCGTTTGCCACATTTATTACTTCTACCATTAGAGACTTTCCGATACCCAACCCGCGTTTTTCAGGAGAAACGTACATAGCTATAATAGTTGCCTTATGTTGGAGTTTAAGCAATTTTTCTTTAACCAATGTAACAACTCCAACTAGTTGAGTGTCTTCAAAAGCACCTAAAGTAAACGAGTTGTTCGATTGAAACTTACGTTTATATTTTTCACTAGGATGGTCTTTTTCCTCTTCATAACTTGAGCCAAATGCTTCGGGTGTATTTTTTAAACCTTCTAATCGTTTACCGAGATAAGCTTCAGCATCCAATGGGTTTAAACGTCTAATAGTCATAATTCCACCTCTTTAATAAATTTTGTAGTTAAATTTAAGATCTTTTTCTATCAACTCTTTTAATTCCAATGTTATAACTCTCCCATCACTTCAAAAGTATGTTGATAAAAAATAAAAGTCGTTCGCCATATTCCGTTAATTGGATTTTCTGTTAGTTCTATAGAAACTACTGTACTACATTATCAAACTTTTCGCTCTACTATTATTAAAGTATCACCCAATTTACTCAACAAAAATAAGGTAGGACCAGATTTAGAAGAGAAAATTAGTAGTATTAGCGCTTAGTGGTTTATAAATCTAATAACTCACATATGTCATTCATCTTTACTTACCTTATAATAGAATTAGTTTTGAAGTTATAAATCGGATTTATGAATAGGCCAAAAGAATCACGAAAGTTGAGGAGGACTATATGGAAACGGCATTTTTTATGATTAGACATGCGGAATCACCATTTATCTTTGGTCAAGAAAGAATTCGGAAACTGTCCGAACAAGGTGAAATAGAAGCCAATAATATTAAAGAGCGGCTAAAACAAGAGAAAATCAGGCGGTAAGAGCATATGTGGACACCGTAATTCATTGAAACAACAAGAGGTTCGTTTGAGTTTTTTGTAAGAGGTGAAGGTGAACCGATTTGTGTAACGCACTTATATAGTGCCTACAATGAGAAAGGTAACACGTTTGCCAATCCATTCACAGAACATTACACCGTTTATCTCGTCAATTTGCGAGGAGCGGGTAACTCGGTTGGATCTGTACATAAAGATGATTTGAGTATGAAGGAATCGATTAAGGATTTGGAAGCGATACGGACTGCCCTTAAATTTGAAAAATGGGCATTTGCAGGCCATTCAACGGGCGGAATGCTAGGACTCGTCTATGCCATCCAGGCGCCGGATTCCCTCACTAAAATGGTCATTGGCGGAGCTTCTGCCTCGAAGGAGTACATGCACCATCCTGGCAGTATTTATTGTGAAAAGAATCTGAATAACGAACGTATAGGGGAAATTATTAGGACCATCAATAATCCAACAATACCCGCTGAAGAAAAGAGCCCCTTAAGCCGTGAATGGACCGAAATGTCCCTCTACCGACCGGAAAACTATGAGCAGTATTTCAATAAACCGAATAGTGGGAGTACCGTTCCTCAGAGACTTGATTATTATTCATACACGGAGCTTCCGAACTACGATTTAACGGATCAGCTTTCAGCCATTTCGATACCGACAACCGTCTATTGCGGGTTGCATGATGCCCAATGTCCGCGTGTATTTTCCGTGCAAATTGCTAATGCAATACCCAATGCTCAGCTAATCACATTCGATGAAAGTAACCACCTACCATTTACAGAGGAACCGGAGAAATTTGCGAGTATGATTGCAAGACAAGTCAAATAGTTTACACGTTTTAATAAAATAAAAAAGCCCGGTCGGAAAGCGAATTCCGACCGGGCAATGAAAAAGTCTCTTCCTTATAAGTAAATCGACATCGGGATTATATAATCCATCCATTTTGAGCCGTTACCTCAAGGATGGATTATTTTTTAGGCTGAATGTAAATGTAATCGTAATTCATACCATTTTTAAAACGTAATGTAAGTATCTACGAACTTGGATGATTCGTTCAGTCAATGAAGCTGATACGATTATGTAGAATTGTTCACTTTCATCCGTTTTATATAATTTACGAATAGTTCTTCTTTCATCTGGCCAGAAACCAACCAATAAATTTGTTTCTTCCATTTCACGCGCTATATTGTACAAATAGCCATTAGATGGAGACCAACCAAACAAACTATTCAATTGCTCCTGAACTTCGGCCATATGAAAAGATTGACGATTTAAGCTAAGTCGCAGAGCCATAAATCGTACAACATCCTTTACAGATAGCAATTTTGATATAAATAATCTAAAGTCTTCGTGTAGTGGCTCAATCGAGGCTTGTGGTAGCGATCCATTTTTAGTTAAAAAGTAATAAAACCTATCTATAACAATCGAAACTTCACTAAAGCGAAGTGCATAAATAGTTTCGTATTCCAGAAGACGAGCTTTTCCTTTTTCAGTAATTTGAAAGACCTTTTTGCGGCCTTCTGTTCGGGAAAAAAGAAAACCATTATTTTCTAAAGCGTTGGTAGTACGTGCGACATATTCATAGGAAACGGAACGTCCTGGGAAATCCAAGTTGAAGTGTTCATAGAGTGCTTTTGAATAATTTTCTCGTTCAAGAATAGTTCTTAACAAGAACAAGGATAGGGCATCACCAACACTAAATCCAACAGCTTGCTGAAACGAAGGTAACTTCATAATTAGACAACCCCTAATATTTTTAATAATCATACACCTCGCTAGTACATATATCAATATTATTATCGGTTGCGATGTTTTTTCCTCATTTCAAGCTATCCCTCCTCCTTAGTAGATGTCAGTAATACTTTATACGGGAGTGTTTTATAAGTGGAGAACAAACTAGTAACGAGCGTTGTATTTTTATATGCACTAGCGAGGTTTCGTTTATCGGGAATATATACACTATTCGAAATAATATAAAGTAACCTTTAATTATATTTTTAGAGGTTCTGGCAGTAAAATATGGATTTTCAACGTTAAGGAAATTCTAAATTAAAAAGCCCAATTTCTCTGGAAATTAAAATAGAGAAATTGGGCTTTAATGAAGTTCTTTCATCTATCTAGATTGAAACTTTTAATATTCTTTTAAGCCAAGCATTGATAAACCGCCATCAAATCACGTTTATTTAACTCACGTATACGATTGAAGATTGGAATATCTGCAACGGCCTCAGTATATAGGTTTTTCTCAACAACATCACTTACTTTACCAGTAAGCCATGTTTCAACTGCTATACCTTCGACAACTTCCTGAAGTAATTCTTCAGTGATGCCACTTTCATTACAACTCACACATGGGATCGTTAATTTATATACGCCATCATGGAGATTATCTTCTGTAATGACTTTCTTTCCTTTACAGAATGGACATGGATGACTTTTTTTAATTTTATTAATTTGGGTTACAATTTTTTTATATCCAAAGGCTTCATAGACATAGACAAGCTTTTTATATTTTCCATTGGTGAAATACTTATCAATGATCGTTTCTCTGGTCTCAGTGATCTTATCAAAATCGCAGATCGTAACCTGGTTATTCGTGCTGATGGATTCGATATTGCTGCTAATTTTATCCCAGAATGGTAAGGCATTTTGTAACACCACTTCATAACCAGCAAAGCTTGCCATTTCCAATTCAAATACTTTCAGCGCGACTTGTGTTTCCCTAGGCAGTAAAGAGACATCTTCAGTCAAAGTCATATCTCCGCCGACAATAGATTTCAATTTTATCAGTTCAGGTAACGCTCCTACCGTTTTAAATGCTTGATCAATCGGCTGGTTTATAATCTCACGAATATCCGTATTTCCAAACTTGAGTTGATTATGATGGTTTAACACAGACCCTTCGCAAATCGGACATGATATTATCTCTTTGGATGCTTTCATATGCTCTTTAATAATCGATTTCGAAATAAACATATACATCCCAATTATACTATTGAAGCCTTGCCATGTTCTCTGTGCCTTAGCTGCTTTATCATAAAACGACTTTTCTAAATACCCATATAAAAAGGTATGCTTTTCTTCTTTTGTCATTTCATTATAACTTTTACTCATATCGTGACCGAGTTCATTCTTAATTTCATCAAAAATGAATTCCAATCTTGAATATTGATAATGTTTTAATACCTCCATCACATCTGGATGCAATAGGCCATCCCAGAACGGAGCGTTTTTGTCTTGAATCACAACATCTATATCAAACTTTTCAATCACTCGGCGGCCCGAGCAACTTGGACAATGATTGTCTTGATTATAGAAATCGAAGCTCTGCGTATTTTTATTGGTCGGATGAGCTGCTACAATATGGTTGATCAATCCACCCATTTCATAGAGAAAACTATATTGACTATACAAATGTCGTTCCAGATCAATGGCGATGACGGGTGCAATTGTTTCGGATTCGTATTCACCATAAATCAACCGTGCCATTGATGATAAGCTTTTTAAGATACCGCCCTTATAGACGTTTTCTGCATTTTTAAAATAGGAAATTTGATTTTCTTTTAAGTAGTTTACGCCATTTTGTTGATGGATGGTTGAAGAAATTTGCAACGGAGTAACTCTATCCGTCCTGTTTTGTTGACGATAATAATCATCATGACTCACAATATCAAGGTGTTGAACAGGTGCAAGCTGTCTTTTACCAAAATCAACGATAAAATCAGAGCTTTCCATCATATAAGAGTTATGTTCAATCATAATTATTGAGACAGATTCATCCTGCAGAATGACCCTAATACTATCAATGAATTGATTTAAAATATTTTGTGATAACCCTTTTGAAGGCTCGTCGAAAATAAAAAGCGTATGGGGGTTTCTCGAGTTGGCAAACAGCTCAGAAACTAAATGGACACATTGAAATTCACCATTCGATAAAGACTGTGTTTTTCTTTCCAACGTCAAATAACCAAGTCCAAGTTTAATTAATAGGCTCAGGCGTTTATAAGCGATGTCTTCATTCGGCAGTTCATCAATAATGTCTTCAATCGAGCGCTGAAAAATATCATCAATTTCTTCACTATATTTTTTGAGTTTCCTTTTAATATCAAGAAAAGTCGCAACTGTTGACCGACTGGTAATCGATTGGTTACGATTTTGCCCCACCATTACCAATTTATCTTTTGGATATCGCTTCAGAAAATCTTTGGCCATACACTCATTGACAAGTGTAGATTTACCACATCCAGACTCACCCGTAAAGGTTATAAGTCTATTTTGGGGAATCTGAATTTCAGCCATTTGAATATTACGACAGTAAAGATCATGAAACTGAAAGTACTCCGTCGGCATTGCTTGATTTCGTTCCGAAGTGATTGGTTTTGGACGGGGGGATTCTTCAACAATTTTCCCACCATATTTCCCACTACCAGGCCCAAAGAACAATTGCTGATCCGTTGTATCGAGCACCGTGTCAGAATGGTCAATGAGCCAAATTTGATTCTTATACCCCAATTGCTTAATCTCTGCTAAAATTTTCAATAGTGTTTGGTGATCAAGACCCACGGAGATTTCATCAATTATAATTACCGTATTTTCACTTGTTGCCATGAATTCTGCCAAGTAAAGTCGTGTTAATTCTCCACCTGACAATGTACCCATAATGCGATTTAAAGTTAAGTAACCAATATTCATATTGATAATATTTTTAAGAATATGTTGTTTTGTTTCACTAATATGTAATTCTTCTCCAAGAGAAAGAATTGATTCAATGCTTAAGTTGTTGATATCAGAAATACTGTGCGGTTGATCCAATAAATCTATCTTATATTGCTCAACTTCAGGATTATAGCGCTTGCCCTCACACTTTTTACATTCGACATTTTTAGTAGTTCCGCGACCTTTACAACCTGGACACCAGCCTAACTCATTATTAAATGAAAAAACTTCTGGAGACAGTTCAAATTTTTCAGCAAGGGTAACACGAATGTCTTTAAATACGCCTGTATGTGTACCTATTGTAGAACGCGGATTGGAAGAAATCGCTGATTTTCCGAGAAAAAGGACTAAAGGCATTTCTTCCATCTTGATGGCACTGAAATTGGTTTCCATAATACGGGGAAATAAATACTGATATTCAGACTTTGGCAATAAGGAAACGAGACGCTTCTTGGATTCTTCACCAATTGTTTGACAAAAAGTTGTTTTACCAGATCCAGACAAACCAGCAATTCCTAACGATTTATCTACTGGTAGTGTTGCATCTAAGTTGTTAATATTGTTCGCAATTAATTGATTTATTTTCACAGTATTGTCCTCTCCATTCTCTAAATTTAGTCTTGCCACGTTTGCTAAATTATAATTCAAACAAAAATTGTTAGATTACTTAATCCTTACTTCCATTAAAAATGACGCTTTCCATGTTCCGGAAAAGCGCCATATTGTTGAAGAATGGATTATTTTTATAATAAAGTTAGTCCTGAAAAGCAGACATCATAAATGATGAAGAAATCATTTTTACAGTTCTGCTAATACTTTTTCGAGTTGCTCACCCATTTGCGTCCAAGCATATGTAGCTCCCTCGATGGCTCCTGGTTGTGCTTTTGTTGCTTCACTAAATCCAGTTTGATCGAAATGTAGATGGACAGTTCCATCTGAACCTTCTTTCAAAGTCCATGTAACAGTAGTGCTTTCTCCGGCACTTAGCCAAGTGTAAGATAATTTATGAGGCTCGTCCACTTCGAGCACCTCGCTATCTACAATGCCATCCCACCATTCGTTAGGCTCTGTCCGAAACTGGAATTTATGTCCAACGACTGGTTTAAAATCATTATCCCATATCCATTTCGCAAGTGTGTCCGAATCCGTTAAAGCGTTCCACACCTGCTCGATTGAACTTGTAAATTGATAATCTAATGATACATCTGATTTCATTTTTTCTCCTCCAATAAAAGATTTAATTTAGCAATTCTTTCATTCCAGAATCCTTCGTAAAAGGATACCCAATCTTGAACTTCTTTCAACGGGGTTGCATTCAGCCGATATCTTGTTTCCCTACCGACCTTTCGAGCAATTACTAGATTCGCCTCTTTAAGGATCGATAAATGCTTAGATACTGCTGTACGCCCCATTTGAAAATGAACGGTTATCTCATGTAGGGGTAATTCTTCAACATCCGCCAACATTTGAATTAACTTACGCCTTGTTGGATCGGCAACAGCGTCATAAACATCCCTCACTTGACTTTTTTCGTTCAAAATCAGCCCCGCCTTTTCATTAATATTTCCTGTAACGTCACTGATTAAACTTCATAATAATTACGACACCTTTTGTTGTCTTATTTATTATAGGACACCTAAAGGTGACATGTCAAATTCCCTTGCTATTCTATTATCCGGTTCTTTAATGGAATTGGGCTGTATGGATTATTTTCTAATAAATCTAGCCCTGTATCCTTGAGTGATTTTAATCTTGCATTTTCACTCGTATTAAATCAATCAATTCAAATAAATTCTGCGTACTTCTAGTGATCCGAGTTAAGTCTAAAACGTAAATAATGTAATTTCCTCGCAAATCCTCTAACAACATCTGAAGTTGTTCACGATCCTTTGTTGCTCCAGAAAATTCTCCTTCAAAAAATATGTTTTTCAAGGTAAAAAGCCGGCAATTATGCCGGCTTTCGCAAAATGCTTATTCCTATTATTTCTTCATAAAATACTTCCGCCCCAACCGTTCGACAAGCGTCGGAGCGACTGCGTGGAGTTTACTCGTGACACCCATATACCAAGGTAAATTCACATCGCGAACTGGTTTCCCTACTGTTTTAACCACTGCATCGACCACGGTTTCCACAGTCAATAAATGCCTTCCAAGTGATGCGCGATAAGTACCTGTTTCATCCGCGAGATCCAGAAAGGGTGTGTCAATCGGACCTGGGTTAATAGTCGTCACATGGATATCGAATGGAGCCACTTCCATACGAAGCGCGTTCGTATAGCCGATAATCGCATGCTTAGACGCAGCATAAATAGAAGCCTTGGGTGTTGCCACTTTTCCGGCTTGTGAACCTAGAAAAATCAAATGTCCGCTGCGGCGTTCCATCATGCTCGGCAACAGAAGTTTAGTCAGCTGCATGGGTGCGATTACGTTGACTGTCATCATGCTTTGAATTGCTTCATCAGACGTTTCGTGAGCGAAATCGAATGAACCAACGCCCGCCGAAAAGATGACGACATCGGGTGAACCAATTTTCGCCATCAATTGCTCAACATCTTCTTTTTTCGAAAAATCCGCAGGTATCGTATGTGCACCTTCACGTTGCAACTCCTCTAAAACGGCAAGTGCCCTACCTGTCGCCCACACCTCATAACCTACTGCCAACAGCCGTTTCGTCAGTGCATATCCAACCCCGCTAGTCGCACCTGTTATGAGTATCGATTTATGCTTGTTCATAATGCAGGACGCCGCCTTCATCCCTTGTTTCGCGAACTAGCCCTTCATTGACAAGGTAATCAGTTTGCCCAATCGTTTCAGAGAGTGTAAGACCCAGTTCTTTTTCATAGACAGCCGGGAACAGTTCTCGGGTTAATTCGAAAATTGTCCTTGAGCCATCGTTCATCATAGCAAGTACCTTTAACGCACGTTCACGCTGTTTCACTAGTCGACTTTCAATAAGTTCGTGAGCATTCCGTACTTCATTGCCATGACCAGTATAAATAATGTCTACAGGCAATGTCAGTATACGTTTCAACGATTCGTTATATTGCAATAGAGAATGCGGCCGTCCCTGTGCAGGATCAAGTGGTGGTTCAATAAGCGGGTTTGAAGACACTTTTTCAAGCACTAAGTCTCCACCAATCATTGTTCTATTCTCTTCATCCCATAAGACGATGTGGCTTTGAGCGTGGCCAGGTGTTTCCATAACTGTCCAGCCAGGATGCCCCGGAAGCGCATCACCCTCGGTAAGCATACTATCCAGTGGACGTTCCCCCATAAGTGCAGTGGATCGTTTCATCTTCTTAACCCAACCAAGGTACTGCTCAGGCACTCCTTCTTCGATAAGACAATCGAGATAAAACGCATCATGATAGCGGAAAAAAGCTTCATCCCGTTTGAGCCATAAATCGTTATACACATGACCAAGAACTTTAGCGTTATCAAACGCGTCAATCCAGCCAGCATGATCAGGATGATGGTGTGTCAAAATGACTTGTTCAATATCGTTGAATGCATACCCAGCTTCCTTGATGCCCTGTTGCAATGCTTCAAATGCTTCAGGGGTTTTCGGCCCCGCATCAACGAGTGACAATGTATCTCCTTTTATCAGAAATGCATTTACATCGCCAACTGCGAATGGTGTTGGTATAACAATTTTCTGTATCATATGTAAAATCCCCTTTATTAATATGAATGAGTATTCAGTCCATTGTACCTTTTTTAGTAGCAAGCGTCATCTTTTGAATCAATTCTCTACCATGAAGTATTAAAATGGTATAATCAAAGTATCTATTTTAACAGTTATTTACGACGATATAGAATTACTAGGAGGGCTTAAGCATGGGATTATTCGGATTTTTCAAAAGTCAATTTATTGAAGTCATTGAATGGACGGGCCAAAACGCAAGTACAATGGTTTACCGCTTCCCCGTCCAAAACAACGAAATAAAAATGGGTGCAGAATTAACCGTTAGGGAGTCACAAGTTGCCATTTTCGTCAATGAAGGTGAAATTGCGGATGTATTTGGGCCAGGACGTCATCTATTATACACACAAAACATGCCCATCTTAACGAAATTAAAGTCGTGGAAGTTTGGATTCGACTCCCCTTTCAAAGCGGAAGTCTATTTTGTGAATACGAAGCAGTTCATCAACCAGAAATGGGGCACTTCGAATCCAATTATGATGCGCGATTCGGAATTTGGCGTCATTCGATTACGTGGCTATGGCATATACTCATATCGCGTATCCGAACCTGTTGTTTTCTTAAAAGAACTGTTTGGCACGAGCGCATCCTATGACACCAGCAGCATTGAGGGTCAGTTGAAAAAAATGGTGCTGTCGGGACTTACAGATCTGTTTGCTGAATCGAATATTGCTGCTCTAGATCTAGCGATGAACTACGACGAATTAAGTGAAAAAGGCAAAGAGAAGATGAAGCAACGATTCAGTACATTCGGATTTGAAATCACTTCGTTGTATATTGAAAACTTATCACTCCCTGAAGAAGTGGAAAAAGTATTGGATCGAAAAACTGCAATGGGTGTTATTGGTAACATGAATCAGTATCAGCAATACCAGTCGGCAGAAGCAATTAGAGATGCGGCGCAAAATGAAGGCGGCGGATTAGCAGGTGCAGGTGCAGGCATTGGTGCAGGGGCTGCGATTGGCAGTGTGATGGCAAACGCTCTCCAAGGCAACCATCAACAAACTAATTCGCCTTCAGCACCGCAACCAGAAAAAATGACTTGCCCTCATTGTCAGGCACTCATTAATACGAACGCAAAGTTTTGCGGCGAATGTGGGGAAACTGTACAAAAGCAAAAAGTGCCATGCATTAGCTGTCAGGCGGCAATAAATGAAGATGCAAAATTCTGCGGGGAATGTGGCGCAAAACAAGTGACCGAAAAAACATGTGCGAAATGTGGAAAGGTAAATGCCCCGAATACAAAGTTTTGTGGGGACTGTGGCGACAATCTGCAACAGTGATGGATAGAGAGGTGTTCGAGTGTCCAGTTTAGAAAACAATGAGCGTGTAGAAGCGATGATAGTTGAACAAACGGAAGTGAATAAATGCTCTTCCTGCGGTGGTAATACAGTTTTTGACCCTTCAAGTGGAACACTTAAATGCCCATTTTGTGGGAGTGAAAAAGAAATCACGACATCGCGAGAAAACACGATTGAACTTGATTTCTTACAGGCACTAGAAAAAGAAGACCACAGTTGGGATGATGAAAAGCGAGTTTTCAAATGTGGAAATTGTGGTGCCGAAACCCTTTTAGATAAAGATAAGGTAGCAGATTTTTGCTCGTTTTGTGGATCGTCGCATATTGCGGTAACGGAAAACCACGCAGGTATCAAACCAGCTTTGGTCCTCCCCTTTCAAATTACAAAAGACGTAGCGGTCGAAAAATTCAAGGTGTGGATGAAAAAGAAATATTTTGCTCCTTCCAAGCTGATCCAATCGTATAAATTAGACCATTTGGCTGGTGCTTATATTCCTTACTGGACGTTCGATTCTCAGACGAATTCATCCTACGTCGTACAAATTGGTACGTATTATTATGTTACAAAAACACGGACTGTAATTGAAGATGGCAAACCCAAACAAGTAACAGAACAAGTGAGAAAAATCAGGTGGCGTACAGAACATGGTCATTATAGCAAGTTCTTCGATGATGTATTGGTGAAAGCTTCACGTAATGTGGCCAGTGGATTGATTGATAAAGTGGAACCTTTTCATCTAAATGGACTTGTTGATTATAAAATGGACTATTTATCTGGATTTTTGGCAGAAAAGTATTCAATTCCATTGAAGGATGGATGGAATGATGCCAAAGTTGTCATAGACGATGGAATTACAAGTGGTATACACGGCAGAGTTCATGGCGATGTTGTTAATATAGTCAGTGTCTCCACCGACTATGACAGCATTACCTACAAACACATTCTATTGCCTTTATGGATTTCATCATTCCAGTTCAACAATAAGGTCTATCGCTTCCTCGTCAATGGACAAACTGGCAAAGTAAGCGGGAAATCCCCTGTGAGTGCCGTGAAAGTATCGATTGCCGTAGGGATAGTTATTGCGATTATGATTGCGATTTACTTTATCTTGAAAATGACCTAACGATAACTCGATAAAAATTAGATAGTTGACTTTTTTTAGACGACGTGCAATAATCGGTCTAATTCAAGTACATATAGGCGTTGACGAAGACAAGTAGTTGCGGCAATGGAGAACAGAAAATGTGGTCACCGGCTGAAAGCCACATCCCCTCTCCCGCTTCGAACCTCCTTCTGAGCTGCTGTGGAAACACAGGCGTGCCTTTCGCGTTAAGAAAGAACGAGATGTATCGGTGTTATGCCGGTAAATTTAGGTGGTACCGCGGAAACATGTGTTTTCGTCCTTATTTAGTAGGGACGAGAGCGCATTTTTTTATTGTCCAGATTTCAGCGCCTAGGTGCGTACGTTTTTATTAATGGAATGAAAGGGGTAATTTGAATGAAAACGATTGTATTTATAGGTGCCGGTTCTATGGCAGAAGCTGTTATTGCAGGAATTGTGGAACAAGGTGCAGTGGTACCTCATAATGTTTTTGTTATGAATAGATCTGATGATGAAAGGCTAATTTCATTACACAATAAATATGGTGTATCCATTGTCTGCAAGGAAAAAGAGGCGCTGAAAAATGCAGATCTCGTCGTTCTTGCGACGAAACCAAAAGATATCCATCAGGCGATGGCGGATGCACTTCCTTATTTGGACGATAAAACAGCGGTTTTGTCGGTTATTGCAGGCGTTTCAATTCAGACAATCGAAAATGGTCTTGGTGCAAGACCTATCGCACGCTCCATGCCAAATACCTCCGCTACAATCGGAAAATCTGCCAGTGGTATCGCGTGGAATCATGCGATTAGCGAGGAGTTGAAAAAACATATCCTCGGTCTCTTAGTTTCAATCGGAATGGTGAAAGAAGTAGAAGAAGATGACTTACATGCCGTCACTGCTCTTTCCGGTAGCGGCCCTGCATATGTCTATTATTTAGCAGAAGCACTTGAGGAAGCAGCGATCGGTAAAGGTCTTTCAAAAGACATTGCGCGCGCGCTTATCATCCAAACGCTTGAAGGCGCAGCGGCAATGTTGAAAGAAACAGGTACAGAGCCCGCGGAATTACGGAAAAACGTGACGAGCCCAGGTGGAACTACGGAAGCTGGATTGAATGCGTTGGAGAACGGAATGTTCAAAGAAACGATTGCGCAATGTATCGGAAAAGCGGAGGCGCGTTCTCGTGAGTTAGGGGCGCAGTCTTAAAGCTATTCATTTTGCACTAAATAGTGGAACGCAAAACTCGAATAATAGGTCACTTTTATAAAACGTGTCTACTATTCGAGCTATCGTTCAAGTTTTAGAAGCTTGCCTTTTATCTTATCGAGCTAGTTTACATATAACTAAATTTCCCCACTTTCAATATGACTAAAATGACTCGACGTCAAATCTTTCCTTCGATAGACACTTAATACGACCCCAATTAAAAAGGCATTCAATAGAATTGGCATTAATCCATAACTGATGAATGGCAATGACATAGAGATCATCGGAAAGTATCCGAGTGACATTCCAATATTGCTAACAAACTGGATTGTATGCAGGTGCCCTACCGTCTTATTAAAAGGTAGGGCAACATTTTTTTGATTAACGTATTGAATTAAACCATTAGGAAATAAAATCCTGTATTCTATTCAAAGAGTTCATGAGGATAAGTAACGGAAACAGTGTAGCGAAAAAAATACGACTTCCCCAGACTGCATTCCAAAACTTCTCTCCCTTACGCAATTTTAAAATAAGAATGAGAATCGAAATGCTACTTGCAGTAAATAGAAACCAACAAAAATCTTTCTGCCGCTTTATTCCATAGTTCAATTCTTCAATTTTCCACAAATTATTTTCAGAAAATGATAAGGTAATGATATCCTTTTCTAACCCAATTATATTAAATTTTTTTACGATTACACTGTCTTTTTGCTGTGAAACAATATCATAACCATTTGGTAAAAATGAAAGCTTGTAGACAGCAAGATATGACAGAGAGCCCACTATGATAATGAATAGAGTGAAGCCTAAAAGCGTTCTGATTTTATATTTTACTGAGGAATTCATTATTTTCATGCCTACCTTTATGCTTGGTCATTATTAACAAAGTGAAATAATCAACTATACCAAGCTATCGCTTTTCTATCAATCTCCAATGCTAGTTGTTCTTTTCCTTTAATGTATGATTCAATATCATAGGGAAAACGTTGAGACAGCTTCTCTTTTAAATCCCCATAATTTTGAGCAACATCTGGGTGTGCCCGTAAGTAATCCCGAAATGCAAGATGACGTTCAATTTCAGAATTCCCGGATTCATAAATATGAACATGATGAGTTCGATTATCTCCCCCTTTTTGGAAGTATCGACGTTCGGGTATACCATTTTCCCCCTTTGGATCATAGCCAATGGCAACCATTGCCTTGTGAAATTCATCAATTCGATTAATGTCCCTCACTACCGGCATTATATCTATAATGGGCTTTGCCAGCAGTCCAATTACAGAAGTGCTGCCGATATGGTGTATCTCGATAATTTCAGAACCGAAAATCTCATGCAATTTATGGGACTCTTCTTCAAAGTTTGAAACCCATTGTTCATCATAAGGTTTAACGTCAACTATTCTCATTTAAATCTCACTTTCCGTCGTTCAATAAATCATTTTTTTTATAGCTTTATTAAACGATGATGTTTATTCTGATGAACAGTATAAGAATTATAATAACAGGGGCTCATCTGTTCATTTATAAAATTATAGTCCCCGTTAACGAAAGCTAGTTCTTTCTTTCTCCTAAAAAGTATTAGAATAATAGCCGCATAAATCACATCTTCATTGCGAAAAATAAGAATTAGTAAAAAATATCATGATAATTAATCCTAACCCTGCTACTAGTAAATAGACTCCACTAACAGTGAAAAAAGATATCTCTAAAAGTTTACTAACCCTTTTTTTATTGATTTTCAAGCCTGCCATCCCCCTATTTAATCAAACAACGTCTCTTTATCAGGGTCCCTTGAAAACTCAAAAAGTGTTTTTATTTGTGATTCTATCACTCTATCTTCAGAAAGATCTGGTATATTGTTTTCAGAGAAAAACTGAATACCACTCGTTTCGATTCCGGTAGCTGGAATACCTCCAACAATTTCACACTGAATAAAAACTTTATAATAATGATACGGTTGCGGAGGATGCGGATGTTTATTTTTATCGAACAAAGCAAGCAGTTTCGTAGGAACTACATCATAGCCAGATTCTTCTTTTATTTCCTTTATAATATTTTCAGACGGCGACAACCCTATATCGCAAAAACCACCAGGTAAAGACCATCTATTATCCATATTTTCTTTTACCATTAATATCGTATTATCTTTAAAAACTACTCCACGAACATCGACTTTAGGGGTTTGATAACCTGTTTCATTCATAAATAAATCCTTGATTTTTTGCATTTCTACCCCTGTGTGTTCTTCCATGATTTCTGCACTAATCATGCGTAATTCTTCATAACGCTCGATATCATACATGTCTTTTGAAAAGGTTAATCCTGATTGAGATATTGCTTGTATTCTCTTCGCCCATTCCAACCATTTAGTACTCATTAGTGACACCAATTTTCATAGAATCAATGAATTCTGTTACACTTTTAAAGATAGCATCAGGTTCAATCGTAAATTCCATTGAATGATAATCAGGTAACCATTGAACGCCTACAGTATGTACATTCGCTTGAACGCCAGCATCTATGTCTGCATCACTATCTCCGATAAATAGTGCCTCACTGCTTTCGACACCTAAAAGAGATAAAGCTTTTAATAACCCTTCTGGATCAGGTTTTGGTTTGTTCACATCATCCCCTGTTATGATGACTTCAAACAGCCCCTCCATCTGTAAAGCTTTCAAAGATATATCTAAACTTCTTTTTGCCTTTCCAGTAAAGATCCCAATTTTGAGTCCTACTTCTTTTAAGTGCTTTACTAGATCAACAATTTCCTTATGTGGTGTAACTAATTGGTTATGGCGTTCAGAGTACTTTGCATAGTACAACTCAATAGCTTCGTCTTTATTACTATTGGATAGGTTCTCTCGAATAATCCCAGTTTCTGACGGGCCAAACATTGCCTTTATTTCTTCTATGGAAATATCTCTACTATCAAACTCATTGAAGACACACTGAAAAGCATAATAACAAATGGGTAAGGTATTCGCTAAAGTCCCATCAAAATCAAATATAATCGCTTTGATAATCAACACGTCCTTCAATTCGATTTTCACACCACTATTCGCCCTGTTTAACGGTGGCAACATACGTACCACCTATAATATCGTGGATTCCTCTTTTATCTTCACGAAATATAAGGCTAGACTACCAATCCAGATTAGATACTCTGTCCCCACACTAATTCATCCTCGTAAAGTCAAACTCTTATTTACTATTGTACCCTAATTGAATGAATTGTTGGAATTAATACAGTGAAACGAACTCTTTTATCCAACAATGATAGTACCACTTACCTCATTCTACCCCGCTCTCCAAAATCGAAAAAGTCCCCTTATCGCAATTGATCTTTGCCATCACACCGTAGGGCAAAACAATTTTTGGTTCTGTGTGGCCGAAATTCAAATTATAGAGAATCGGTAAATACTCTAAGCCATACTCTTTCATGACCTGAAGAATAACTTCTTTATAGGATTCATAATATTTTTCGTCCTGTGGTTTCCCAAAAACGATACCATTTGCCATTTGAAGAATACCTTGTGCAGCATAATTACGCAACCAGTATTTTATAAAACTAGGTTCGGGCTTTTCCTCCGATGTTTCGAAGAACAGAATGCTGTCCTTCCAATGCTTCTGTTCGGGCCAAATCTCTGTACCCTTCGCGAATTCTAGTACCTCGATACACCCACCAATCAATCTTCCTTGTACAACTCCCGACCCTTGAAGCACTTCATATCCATGATTTGGTAGCATTTTCCGGCGTCTATTCCTATTCCTTTCATGCCATTCCAAACGCTCACTCGTCCATTTTAGAGCGGGTTTAATTTTACCGATAACATCATCAGAAAAAAGTATCCGCTTCAACATATCAATTGTATAGGAATCCATCTCAACGTTTTCAGCGAAATCAGTTAAAATCGCCGGACCATAAAAAGAAGATATACCTGCTTTATGGCAAAACAGATGAGTAATCGTCACATCAGAATAACCCATGAATATTTTCGGGTTTTTTCGTATTATGTTGAAATCAATATATGGAAGTAAACGAATACTTTCTTCCCCACCAATATTCGCAAAGATTCCTTTAATGCTCTTATCCTTAAATGCCGTCATTAGATCTTCTGCACGAGCCTGTGGATGTTCATAAAGGTACTCTGAACCTTTCAAACTATTCGGCATCGGGAGGACCTCAAGGCCAAAAATACTTTCTACTCTTTTAACCCCTTGGTCATAACGCCATCTAAGTTCTGAATCACCTGCCCCTCCCCAAGAAGGACTTACTGTTGCAATTTTATCTCCTGGTTGCAGTTTCTTTGGTTTTTTTAGCAAACTAATCCCCACTTTCCCCTGTTGTTATCAGTCTATGCAAAATATTGCTCATTATCAGCTTCAATCATTGAATAATCTTAAGGCCTATCGTAACTCATAACCCATATTATTACATCCTTTTTTTGCTTAGCTAGATAAGATTTTGCATCTTGGCAATCTGAACACATAGGTCTAGTGTACAATTTCAGTTACCTATTTTTACACTTAAATCCCCCTCTAAACTAAAAAAAGCCATGCAGAATTTCCGCATGGCTTCATTCCTTTTACAATTTCACTTTTTGCAAGCGCAATGCATTCAATACAACGGACACCGAACTGAATGCCATCGCTGCCCCCGCAACCCAAGGGGCTAATAAACCAATTGCCGCAATAGGAATTCCGATTGTGTTGTAGAAGAATGCAAAGAATAGGTTTTGCTTAATATTGCGCATCGTTTTGCGACTCATAATAATCGCATCAGCTACACTATTAAGGTCTCCACGCATCAGTGTAATATCTGCTGCCTCTATCGCAATGTCTGTACCTGTTCCGACAGCCATTCCGATATTCGCCATCGCAAGTGCTGGCGCATCATTGATACCGTCCCCAACCATCGCAACTTTCTTACCTTGGTCTTGCAATTTTTTAATTTCATCACTTTTTTGTTCTGGTAACACTTCTGCAATGACATGAGATAGCCCAACTTGACGAGCTATTGCTTCCGCAGTTCGTTGGTTATCGCCTGTCAGCATGATTACTTCAAGACCCAATGCCTGCATTCTAGCAATGGCTTCTTTCGATGTTTCCTTCACTGTATCCGCGACTGCCACAATACCTGCAAGTTTATGATTCACAGCAATCAGCATCGCTGTTTTCCCTTCACTTTCAAACTTTTCCATAGCAGCATTCGAGTCTGAAATAGCGATTTTATAGTCGTTCATCAATTTTCTAGTACCGACTAATACTTCTTTACCACTAACATTTGCCCGGATACCATAGCCCGGTAACGCTTCAAAATCAGACACATCAAGTAGTGATAACCCTTTTTCTTTGACGCCTAAAACAATGGCTTGTGCTAAAGGATGCTCGGACTGATTTTCAGCTGTTGCAACTAATTGCAGCACTTCATCTTCTGTAAAGCCTGCTGTCACTGTAATATCTGTTAACGCAGGTTGACCTTTTGTCACTGTACCTGTTTTATCCAACACGACAGTGTCAATTGAACGGGTATTTTCCAAATGTTCTCCGCCTTTAAAGAGTAAGCCCATTTCAGCTGCCCTACCTGACCCTGCCATAATCGATGTCGGCGTTGCCAAACCTAACGCACATGGACAAGCAATAACTAGAATCGAGATTGTTGGTATCAATGCCGAACGGAAATCGCCTGGTGTTACAATGAAAAACCAGATTAGGAACGTTGCAACTGCGATAACGACAACAACCGGTACAAAGATACCTGAAATTTTGTCTGCTAAACGTTGGATTTCAGCTTTCGAACCTTGTGCTTCTTCCACTACTTTTACAATTTGTGCCAATGCTGTATCTTTTCCAACTTTTGTTGCTGTGATTTGCAATGAACCATTCTTATTGATTGTCGCACCAATGACTTTATCACCTGCAACTTTATCAACTGGGATACTTTCACCTGTAATCATCGATTCATCGATGGCTGAACGTCCTTCAATAATTTCGCCATCCACCGGAATTCTTTCACCTGGCTTCACAAGAATTGTGTCTCCCACGATAACTTCTTCAATCGGCAGTTCCATTTCAACGCTACCTCTTAGGACTCTCGCTGTTTTAGCTTGTAAACCTAGCAACTTTTGAATCGCCTGACTCGTTTTACCTTTTGCACGAACTTCAAATAATTTACCAAGTACGATTAATGTAATGATGACAGCGGACGCTTCAAAATATAGCTCGGGACTTCCAACTTTGCCATTATTCATCCATTCAATCGATAAATAAAGGCTATAGAAGTATGCCGCACTCGTACCCAGAGCAACCAATACGTCCATGTTGGCACTTTTATTCCGTAGTGAATTAAAAGCACCTTTATAAAATTGAGCGCCAATGATAAATTGAACAGGCGTCGCAAATGCAAGCTGAAGCCACGGATTCATTAGAATATGGGGCATATAAATAAATGATAAAAACTCAAAATGCGCCACCATTGTCCATAGTAATGGAATCGTTAAAATCAGTGAAATAATGAACTTTTTCTCTTGCTTTTTGATTTCTTGTTCCTTGTGATCCATTTTGTCTTTGCTATCTTGTTTTGGAATTAATTCATAGCCCATTTTCTTAACGGCCGTAATCATCTCTGTTGTTTCAACTTGTTTACTATCATATTCGACTGCAATTGTTTCTAGCGCAAAGTTAACACTTGCGTTGGAAACACCATCCATCTTGCCAATACGTTTTTCGATTTTCGTCGCACATGCCGCACAAGTCATACCTGAAATGTCAAAAGCTACTTTTTCTTGAACGACGTTAAATCCAAGTTTTTCAACTCTCGCCTTAAACTCATTGACATTCGTTTTAGCTGAATCGTAGACGATTGTTGAACTTTCCAATGCAAAGTTAACGTTTGCTTTCTCAACACCCTCTATTTTTGAGAGCCCTTTTTCAATGCGATTCGCACATGCTGCACAAGTCATTCCAGTAATTTGTAACGTTTTTTCAGAAGTAGCCATTTGTCTCTCCTCCAATACTCGGTAGGGGTATATTTATTTCAAAAAGAAGGATCATACCAAAAAGTATAATCGTTTCTACTACTATATACCCCCATGTGGTGTAAGCTGACAGTCTATTCGTTAAACGAGTTCGTAGCCTTGCTCTTCAATCGTTTCCTTGATTTGCGCAAATGTAGTTGCATTGTCAAATTCTACTGATACTTCATTATTGCCAAGATCTACTTTGACTGTTGAAACACCCGTAAGTTCCCCAACGCTCGTTTCGATTGAATTAACACAATGATTACATGACATGCCTTCTACTTTTAACGTTTCTTTCAAATTAAAAACCTCCTGTTTTTGTTATTACCCTAAACTTACTATACCCCTGTTAGGTATGTCAAGCGAGGAGCATTTTTACTTCGTCATTGTTTTCATAACGTCCATCAATTCTTTAATAGCCGCATCACCATTCTGACCTTTAATGGCATTGACTACACAGTGATGTGTATGATCTTCTAACAAGGCTAAAGAAACCTTGTTCATGGCTGATTGAATCGCGCTAATCTGATGCAAAATATCGACACAATAGCGATCATTCTCGACCATTTGATGAACGCCTCTTACTTGTCCTTCTACACGTTTTAACCGGTTAAGAAGCTGTTGTTTATTTGGTTGGACTGTTGTTTTGGTTGATTCCTCCATGATTTTGCCTCCTTAAGCAGGTGCGCATACCCCGTACCCCTATATTAGCATTTTACTTGGTGTGGGTCAACGAGTTCGCTTTTTAGGTTATTTTCCTCAAAATAATGCACGAATTTGAAAAAAGATTCCCTTCTTTTGCCATGTTCACTATATTTTTCGGCTGCCTTAAATCGATCCGTCATCCCTGCAACTTTTCTTTCCACTACCTCAATGTACAGTTGCTGTGACGTCGTCAACTCCAGTTCATCGCCTTCCCCCATAATCTTCCATTACCGCTAGTTGCTCGGAATTTAATATTGATCCAAATGCGATTCCACCATTCCCTGCTAGTTTAACCATTTTCTCTAAACTAAATCCTCCTTCATCTCTTTAGTTACACGATAGGTGTTGCATGTTGCAAATCAGACTTTTCAATTTGAATCGTTGTATGCATGATTTTAAACTGCTTCTCGATTTGTTGAATCGCTTGTTGAAGTATGCGCTGTTCATCTTGATTATCCTCTATTAGCAGGTGGCAAGTAAGTGAATCCAATCCGGATGTAATTGTCCATACATGAAAATCATGTACATTGATAACTCCTTCGATCGCTTCTAATGTCTGCTTGACCTCTTGCTGATCAATTGTAATCGGTGTCCCTTCCATTAGAATATGAATCGTCTGTTTAATAATCCCCCATGCACCTTTTAGGATTAACAACGCCACGACAACACTGATAATTGGGTCTGCAACATACCAGTCAAAGAAGTACATAACAATCCCGGCAATAATTGCTCCGACAGAACCAAGTGCATCGCCAAGGACATGCAGATAGGCACTGCGTAAATTTACATTATCCTTCACATCGCCTTTGCTAATTAAAAACCAAGCACTAAGTAGATTGGCCGCTAACCCAATGAACGCAATGATAATCATCGAACCACTCGCAACAGTCTGTGGCTCAAAGAAACGTCCATACGCATGATAAACAATCATTCCTGCGATGACAAACAACGTTCCCCCGTTAAATAATGCCGCTAAAATCTCAAATCGATAATAACCGTATGTTTTTTTAGGTGAAGCCGCCCGCGCAGCAAACCAAATTGCCACTAAACTTAGCGCCAATGACCCCGCGTCGCTCAACATATGCCCCGAATCGGCCAGTAAAGCCAAACTGTTCGTCAGCAAACCTCCAAAAAACTCTAACAGCATAATCCCGGCAGTAATTATAAATGCTATCGCAAGTCCTTTTTTATTTCCTTCTCTAGCGTGACTGTGATGATGTCCGTGGTCGTGATCATGCATGATAAATCACTCCTTATCTTTTAGTCGTTCTCCAGTATAACTGTCGAGCTACTCATTTATGTTTGGCTATAATTATGTAGATTACCCATATACATAATGGGGGTATAATTTATTTAAAAAGAATGATTATACCTAAAGGCATAATCCCCTAAACTACTTTCTACCCGTACATGACGGCTGCAACTGTTGATTTACTTATGTTGAAATTAGATGACGTTATAGCCTTCTTCAGTTCTTTGAGCATTATCAAACTCCACCACAACCTCATCACCACATACATCGACTTTGACAGAAGACACACCGATAAGTTTGCCAACACCACCCTCAATTGAATTGACACAACTAGTGCAAGACATCCCTTGTACTTGCATTAGACCCCTCATTTTGAACACCTCCTGTTTTATTAATGTTTTCAATTTACCATACCCCCATGCAGTATGTAAATCAAAAAATAAAAAGTCCATCCCTCATTATTTCGAAAAGGCTTACTATTAGTCTTCTAATACAATATCTTGTTTTTCAACCGTTATATAGAATAGCTCTAAAACTGTATTGGGGCGATGAAATCATACGGTTGTTTAAAATATGATAAGTCGACTATCTAGCAATCAAGGAACCTACATAATCAGCCGGTTTTCGGGCCGAAATTAACAATAATACATCTCGAATGGTAAAACCTAATTCATACGATGACTTCAAGTCATGAAATTGTCGGAACTCTTCCTCCATTTCGAATTTGCGAATGCTACACTGGATTAAATTGGTTTATCTGAGTAAATCAGATAAACAATATTAACAGTGAGTTGGAGGTTACTATCGGTATTGAAAATCAGACTTATGCATAAACATCAGTCATTCTACTCAGGTTGTAGTTTAAAGAGATCTTAAAAACATGTAAGAGGAGGCGTTCCATCTTGTCTACAAGTTCATTAATCAGTTTAAGCAGTACAGCACTTTATATATCCTTTTTTATCTACTTACTAGCAATTATTCCTTTAGGACTAGCAGTTAGGTCGAAAAGAAAGATATTTTCAATACTTGGAATAACACTGACTTGGGTAGGTTTCATTTTACAGATTGTTTATTTTATAACTAGATGGTCTGTTGCCGGACATGCACCAGTTAGCAACCTTTATGAATTCATGACTTTCTTTGGCATTATGCTCGTTGGAAGTTTCCTGATTATGTATTATTTATATCGCCAAAGTGTAATTGGACTCTTTGCTCTTCCGATAGCACTGCTAATTCTGGGCTATGCAAATGCATTTTCGAAAGATATAACGCCCCTTATTCCCGCTTTGCAAAGTAATTGGTTAACAATACACGTACTAACAGTAGCCTTTTCTAGTGCGGTATTGTCCATATCTTTTGTTACAGGTATTATCTACCTTTTAAAAATAGTTAATCCAACTGAAAAAAGCAAGAATACATTCTGTTTGGAGCTCGTCATGTATTTTATGGTAGTTGTATTGGGCTTCATTCTAATGACTAGCACATTTAATGCAGTCGGTTATACTAAAAATCTTCAATTCGAAAATCATAAATCTGAGGTGGACGTTTATAACTATAAATTACCAGCCATTACCGTTCCTAAAAACTCAGTGGTTGTCCAATCAGTGGATGCGAATTCTTATGAGGCTGTCGATCAAAAAAACGGTATTATAGAGATTCCAAACTCGATTGATGCATTAAAATTGAATACAATAATATGGTCATTCCTTGTAGGGACTGTGCTCTACACAGTGATTCGTCTTTTCACGAAGCGAAAAATCATTTCTCTACTCAAACCACTTACTCATAAAGTAAATGCGAACTCTATGGATGAAATTACTTACCGAGCAGTCATCATTGGTTTTCCTTTGTTCACACTTGGTGGACTGATATTCGCTATGATTTGGGCCCAATTTGCTTGGAGCCGTTTCTGGGGGTGGGACCCGAAAGAAATTTGGGCTTTAATCACCTTCTTATTTTATGCCACAATGCTACATTTAAGGGTAGGGAAAGGATGGGAAGGAGAAAGAACTGCTTGGATGGCAGTCATTGGTTTTGGAATAATTATTTTCAATCAAGTCTTCGTGAACCTTGTAATTGCTGGGCTGCATTCATATGCTTAATAAAAAATATTGATAGATCGAGTTATGTTACTCACTAAACGAAAAAACGATTCCCCATTTCAACATGGTGGAATCGTTTTTTTTAACAGTTTGTTGAATTTAATTGTTAACTAAATTAAATCTCTAAATAGTAAATCAGACGATACAGGTTTCAATCCTATTTCTCTAGACCAAACAGATAATTGTCCAATATGATGAATTTCATGTGATAGTATATGTGTAATTATTTTATCAAACGAGAATGAATTAGTAGTACCATTTCTACTCTTTACTACCAAAGTTCTATCTTCAGATTCAGACGTATGTGATTTTATGAAGCTCTCTGTTCCTGGTTTGGTTAGATTAGAAAATGACTTAACATCATTAAGGCTTGATATTCTATTTATATCTTTAATGATGACTGATGTACCTTGCATTTGATTAACCCATATTTGTTCGCAGTCAATTACATGAAATAGATTATGTATTATGCTCTGCATACCCCCCATACGTTTTTTAGTGAGTTCTTCGTATGGAATGGTTTCACACCACTTAAACCAGTCTTCTCTGATTTGCCAATTATACTGAAACATATTTATCAATTAAATCACTCCAAACTTTTTCAACGCGAACTCAATTCCGTCTTCACTTGACTTTTTAGTTACGAAATCTGCAATTGTTTTTATTTTTTCATTCCCATTCCCCATAGCTATACCAAGTCCTACTAATTCCAACATGTCTATGTCATTCTCTCCATCACCAAACGCAATAGCCTCTGATTTATCAATGTCGAAATACTTTAAAACTTTTATAATGGCTAATGATTTAGATACTTCTTCTTGTAGTACATTCAATACATAAGGATGCCATCTCTTAAATGTTAGATACGGAAAATTTTGAATATATTTCTCAACCATTTCGTCAGTTGCATACAAACACATTAAGTAAACCTCTTGATTATAAATCAGTTTATTTATTGTAGGATAGTTATTCAATGATAGAGTTTCCTTCAACGCTTTTACTATTTCAGTATCTTTTACACCATTCATGCTAAAATCTTCAGTGAAGAATGAAAGACCTTGATTCTCTGTGTAGGAAAATTCAACGACATCTTGAATCACATTTTTATCCATCGGCACTTTATGAATAACCTGGTGATTGTGTTTGACATACGCTCCATTCGCAGTGATGAACGTATCTATTCCTAGTGCTTTTATTTCTTCGCACATAGATAATGGTCTTCCTGTTGCCGCTACTATCCTTATTCCTTTGTTCACTAATGCTTTGACTGCTTCTTTAGTATTAATTGAAATACTCCCATCTTCATGGTGCGTTATTGTTCCATCAACATCGAAAAACACAATTTTGTAAGCCATAAAAATCCCCTTCAGTAGCAGTAAGTTGAAAAGCGAGAAAATTGACATTAAATCATACTATACGTTTTTGGATTAAGCTGCTGTTGCAGTAACTAATGATATACTTCGAAAATCTTAAAGCCATTTCAATTCTCTGCTCATCAGAAGTGAAAAACTCGATCCCAGCACCTTTACGAACATTTATTGCTTCCTTAATTATCTGATGCCATTCCTCTGGTAGATGCAGCAATCCATACTCGCCAGCACCAAGTTTTGATAGTACGTTATGTTCTTTTAAGGTATAATATTGGCGTAACAATCCGAGAATCGACCATTCAATTTCAAAATCAATCTCTTCAGCTGATAGATGAAGTAACTGTCCCAATGAACTCTCAATTCTTTGGATCCGTTGTGCCCAATACGTATTCATATTTTCATGTACATAAGAAACTAAGAGCTGTGGATCAACTTCAAATCTTAGCGCAGTTGGTTCTGGACCTAAAATGCTAATTCCATTCGTTTTCAGTATCCACCAAGTGATAGAGTTAAAATAAGCACCATAACTCAATTCACCATCGTTATAGAAAGGATAAATATTATCATCAGCTTCTAGTTTACCAATATCCTCCCAAAGAACATAGACTCCATCCATTTCTGGTTTTTGATAGTTACTGGCAATAATACTATGAATTTCGGCTAATACTTCCACTTCTTCTCCTGACAAACGGCGATTTATTATTGCAATAAAATCAATATCACTTGAATCATTCACATAGGCATTCAGTGCAATTGATCCTTGGATATAAAATCCTTCGAGTGTGTTTGGTAAACGCTCATGAAACAAGGCGATGTAGTCCTTTAGAATGGTCTGTACAACAACTGGTAATTGCTGCATCAAGTTCTCCCCTTAATAAAATTGCATAATTCTCCACTAGTACAATGAATCCTATTTACTGTGTTTTAAATAAACAATATCTCCATTTTTCGTCACATCGAAAACTTCGTTATCTTCTGAATATAAAATTTTAACGTTGTCTACAGAATCTGTACCTTCAAAGAATATCCCAAACTTATTACTCTCAGGATAACCATATAGATAACAAACCACTTTTCCGTCTTTCATGAAAACGATTTGATTCATGCCCTCACTGACTGTTTCACTGATATTCCCCCACTTATATCCTATTATTTCATATATCGTTTCTTTTGAAAAATATGGAACGAATGAATAAACTTTATCCCATTCAAATGGGATAAATGTGGTCAAATTCACTTTTTTATTAGTTGCATTTTTTGATAAAATTTCATTTTTAAGCAATTTAAAATTAGAATCTCATATATCTTCTTTAAAAGGATTCATAACGAGTAAACTTACACATACAAGCAAAAACATTAAAATAACAACATATTTCCTTTGCTTCATAGTACATATCCCCCCTTTGTCAATGGGTTGCAAATTACTTCCATTAGTTAGACGAGCAGTATGACAAAAGGTTCAAATTATTAGCAAAATACAATAAAAGCTGCGCCGATTTAATACTAGAGAGGAGCCGGATTTCGATGTATCTTAGAATTAGGCTCCTTTCATTTTCTAACTTTACACACATACACCATAGAAGTACTTTTCACATTGAGCTCATTTTTATCCCAATCACCATATACCTGTAAGATCTCAAACCCATTCTCTTTAAGCACTCTTTCCATTTCGAGTGGAAATGAATAGCGTAATGAAATTCCATCTTGCTCTTTAGCAATTAAGGTTTCTCCTTGATAAATTTGTCGATCAGTATGGCAATGTAAGATCTGTGTCATCGAATTGTATTCTTCACGGTGAAATTCGATAATTTGATTACCATTATTATCGCTATACAGTTGCTCATATTCATCAACAGCTGCCAACTCATGTAGTAAAGGATTTCGCGTGTCAAAAATAAAAATTCCATCCTCTACCAGATGTTGTCGGACAGATTGTACTAAGTCATCTTGTACTTCATTCGTTAGGAAATGTTGAAAGGAATTCCCAGTCATAAAAACTAACGAACTTTTGACGGATAAATTCAACTTCGTGCAGTCTTGCAATAAAAACTCAATTAATAACTTTTGTTCTTTCGCCTTTTGCTTTGCACGTTCCAACATACCCTCATGCAGGTCAACACCAACCATTTGAAATCCACGTTTTGCCATAGGAATGGTAAGTCGGCCTGTACCACACGCTAATTCAATAATCGGTTGATCTAGCTTGGCCCATTCTAAAATCAAGTTCAAATCCTTCTGATAACCTTCATATAAGTGGTCATACATTTCAGGATCAGCATATTTCTCAAAGTTTTCTTCAAATACATTCCTACTCATACATTCTTCCCTCCACAATTGCATATTCCAATGGTGTAGCAATAGGAAAGCAACCTTCAAAATTACTTTTCCACAAGGGAGAATTCCCGCAACATTGAAATACGCATAATAAATTCAGATTTAACCTAACAATTTAGACTATAGCTTGAAGGATCGTATACGATCTTGATAAGCCCTTCAAAAAGGTGTCTCTGGGATGGATTAGCCCAATCATCCTCTACATCGGCCATTAACCACATAACCTCATCTAGAAAAACATGCTCTACTGCTTTTTCCCAATAAACGTAATCTAGATCGGTAAGACTACTATATTTTTTATAGCCTTGCAGGAATAATTGCCATTGTTCAGGCGTAAATGGCTTGTCTGGAGCGGTTGATAATTCATTATGAAATAAAAGTAGGGCTAATGCTACATCAAAAATACGTGGAATCCAACTGGCATTATCAGGATCTATTAAATAAGGATCTGGTGTATAGATTAAGTTATTCGCTTTGAAGTCATGTGGAGTGAGTACAAATTGCAAACCGCTATTTTTCAATTCTTCTTGCTGAGTAACTACTTCTACTAATTTCTTTTTCAGTTGAATACCTTCAATTTTAAAATCATAACGTGCAGCGTTTTTTTCTATCTTTTGAACACTCTCTGCCACTTCGTCCACATTAAAATCAAAAACATCATATTCTTCTAATTCAAACGTATTTTCCATGGGCGAAAGGCTGTGTATTTCCCCCAATAGTTTGCCTGCTGCTATGATTTCGTCATCTTTACCGGAATACTGCGCTCCCTTAATAAATGGATAAACTACATATGTATCCTCTTCGATTGATTGAGGGTTTTCCACACTTAAACTAACTGGTGTTACCACATTTACTCCATTTTCTTTTAAGTTGGTCGTATACCTCATCAGTCTTTGTGCACGCTCAATTGGTCTCTGTGTTTTCTTAACAATAAAATCATTCATTTCACTGTTAACTCGATATACCGGGGAGAAAGGATAAATACTTTTCGGTTCTTCTTGAGTTTGAAAGCTGAATCTCTTTAAAACTGCTAGTCCATTCATTATGTTTCCCCCCATATCAATTCACTTTGTTGATAGATTTATCGCCTTGAATACTTTCAAATTGAAAATCGCTTTTTGAGTATTCTCGTAGTGTAAGCTCCTTATTTTATAGTGTAGCAAAATCGAAACTAACCATTGAATGTCACTGACTCTTACACGAGTTCAAAGTTTATAACTGCCTTCATTAATTACAGAAAAAATGAGTTGCCGAAACAACTCATTTTTTCATTTCGACTATAAAACTTATATTTACCTCGTAACCATTAATATACCGCCACAATGCGATACGCGATGAAATTCACATTTACAAACATTTTTTAACGATGATTTGATTTCATTGGAGACTAAATAAAACTCATCCTCATCCCAATATTTAATGCTATCATTTCTACAAATTTCAAGCTCCTCACGTGTATGGAATGCAATATCACCAATGAATATTTTCCCATTCACTGAAAGTAGAGGTAGCAAACTCTTGATAAAGGTGATTTTCTCTTCATCCGCAATATGATGCAGCGCATATGTGCTTATAATAAAGTCATACTTATTGACTTCAAAAGAATCAGGTAAGCCCTTGGTAATATCCCACTCCACCAAATTTGCCATTGGCATTTTAGACTGAGCTACCGCAATCATCTGAGTAGAAAAATCTAAACCATCTATGCGATGCCCATTTTCATAAAGTCGACTCGTTAAAACCGCTGTGCCAAACCCTATATCTAAAATGGTTGATTGTTGCTTTTGCATGACCTCATTAAAAATAGTATTCAATATTTTTTTGTATCCAGCAAACGGATACAAATTATTTTCTTCACTTACTTGTACTGTTTGATCATAGTCATTCGCCCATAAATTAAATCCTAGCTGATTTAACATGAATGCTCCCCCTATAATTCGAACGAGCAATCGAGCATTTCTTTTTATTTAAAAATAGTCTTTTTAAATAATTTAATTTACCCGATTAGTCGCCGATCGTTTCCCCTAAGACGTTGCATCGATAGATAATAGTAGTTTTTTTCATAATAAACTCCACCTTTCATAGATACATAGATATTATCATAATATTCCGCATTTCGGAACCACTCAATATGAAATGATTTTTTTGAGGGATATAGCGTAACTCATATTTTGTGAAATAGTTTAGTATTGAAGACTTTCTGACAAAAGATTTAGCCTTATCCAGCATTTGATTTTTCCCATCAACGCTTCCTAGGGAGTAAGCCCTTGATGTTATTAACTTACAACGTTGAATAGCGGTTTAGTTATTGTTATACTCTCGAGCCTTTGCTTATATTGCATTCAATTTTAACTTTTCTAATTCGATCTCTATCTGATTTAAATCGATTCGTTCAAATAAAGGACTTACTTGAAAGGTTTGATATATTGATTTTTCTATGGGTTCCCAAGTAAATGGTGCTAAATTCAACATTGCTTTCACTTTATCACTTGAAAAAGGTAGGAATGGCGATAATAACTGAGCACAATTTGCAATAATATGCACACATGTAAGTAAAATATTCTTGCACTCTTCCCTGTTCTCATGGATTTCTTTCCAAGGTTGTTTTGTATCAAAGTATTTATTTCCGAAGCGAATGGTTTCAAAAATCGTTTCAATCGCTTGTTTGAAATGACCTTGTTCAATCAAGTGACCAATCTCACCATATCTAGATTGAGTCATTTCTACAATATCTAAATCCAGGTTACCAGAAACAGCCCCTTCAAATGATTTGTCAATAAACTTCAACGTCCGATTTACGAGGTTACCGTAAGCACCAAGAAGCTCAGAATTATGACTGAAAATGAATTCACGCCACGAAAAATCAGCGTCTCTATTTTCAGGTGCATTTGCAGTTAGAAAGTATCGAATGGAGTCAGGATCATAACTTTCCAAAATGGCGGGAACCCACACAGCCCAGTTTTTGCTCGTTGATAGTTTCATTTTTTCTAATGTTAAGTACTCGTTTGAAACGATATGTGTTGGAAAAGCGTCCTTTCCAATACCCGATAAAATAGATGGCCAAATAATCGAGTGGAAGGGAATGTTGTCTTTCCCATGTACATAGTAAGATACGGTCTCTTCATTCCAAAAAGCTTCATCACTTTGATTAGTGTCAATCGCCCATTGTTGACTGGCCGAATAATAACCTGATACTGCTTCAATCCAAACGTATACTTTTTTATCCTCATAACCTTGTACTGGGACACTAACTCCATTTTGTAAATCTCTGGACACAGCGCGGTCATGTAAACCTTCTGTCAAATATCTTTCTGATAAATGGATGGCATTTTCTCTCCACGCTTTGTTTGCCCGAACCTTCTTAACTTGCTCTTCTAGCTCATGTTGAAATGAACTTAATGAAAAGTAGAAGTGTTCCGTTGCCTTTGTGGTTGGTTCATTGCCACAAATTTTGCATTTACGGTCAATTAAATCAAGCGGATCAAGGATGGTTGAACAATTATCACATTGATCCCCACGAGATGGATGTCCACAGTTCGGACAAACACCCTCCACATACCGATCCGGTAAAAATTGGTGGTCAAACTCACAATACGTTTGTTCAATCTCTTTTTTATAAATATATCCATTCTCAAGTAGCTGCAAGAAAATCCGCTGGACAACTTCATGATGTTGTTGACTATCCGTTCTGGAATAAAAATCATAACTAAATCCCAGTATCGCAAAGCTTTCTATAAATTCTTGATGATAGCGATCTGCGATATCTTGAATCGCTAGCCCTTCTTGATTGGCCCTAATCGAAATAGGTGTACCATTACAATCGCTACCTGACACATATAAGACGGATTCACCCTTTAGTCGGTAATACCTCGCTAAAATATCCCCCGGTAACAACGCTGCGATATGGCCTAAATGCAATGACCCATTGGCATATGGCCACGCACCCCCAATTAAAATGCTCAAACGAATTCCTCCTTTTTAGGGCATACAAAAAACCCCGCCACTTATCGTATCGATAAGGACGAGGTTAATATTTCACTCGTGGTACCACCTTAGTTCACAAATAGCTCACGCCACTTGTCTTAGTAAGTACGTCGCTACAAATCCTGCGAGTATACTTTGACATTTGTAACAAGTGCCAAATCTTGTTGCAGCCTACTCATCCGCGGATTTTCAGTGCAAAGCTCGGAGATCATGTTCATCAGACTAGTTTGCTTCATTTCCACCAACAGAAGCTCTCTATATAACATCGTCTCATTACTTTTCCTCGTCATTGCCGTTTGATATAAGGTTTGAATTGATTATAGAGAAGTGTGTGTGTAAATGCAAATAATAAATAAACGTATTTCGTGGTCATGTTAACCATACTTGTATCACAACGTCAGCGATACACTACAGTGGATTATTACAAGTAAAGGAGTCACCATGCATTACATATGGGATTTGTGAATAATGAGTTGCCCCAAAAATTATTTCGATTGTAAAACTTAATCCAGTTACTTTTATGTAAGTTATTTCCTTATTTAGACTTTGCCATTTTGAGAACTTATATTCATTGTAATTATAATGTATTCTGTATAATTATATTTAAAATCTCTAATTTATCCAAGTCCTTATTGTTATTTTTTGTTCTTCTATAGCCATCTTCTAGCGATTTATTATAGACTTTAACGAAATCCAAAATCGTAGGTAAATAGTATTCTGAACCAGCATCTTCAAATAGGTTTAAACTTGTATAATCTACATCCGCAAATTCCAATAAATCTTCCGTAAAAGCAAACCCAATTTTAATATCATTTTTAATAAATTCATGTTCCTGTAAGTTAACCATTCTATAGCCTAGCTGTTCCATGGTATGTTGGAGAAATTTCCATTTTTCTTCTAAATAAGTTAAGGGCACAAGTATATCAATATCTTGAGGAGAAAAGTCGATATTTGTTACTTTTCCAAGACCTAATGAACCATATAAGACGGGTACAATGTCTAACTGTTGGTTTAATAATCCAGAAATACATATAAATTCTTCATATAAATAATGTTCTCTATTCATAATTTCCCCTTCTATCAGTCAAAACTATATTTATATATAGTAGTAACTTTCACTCGTTTTTTTTGCACAGAAATCGATTCGGTATTAAAGTTATTTATCATCTTTTGGTGAAAATTTAGCACTCTATTTTCCACTCCACTCATGAACTAAAATACTGTATAAAAGGGAATCACGCCATCCATCTTTTAGTAGTAAATCCTCACGTATTCTACCTTCTTTTGTCATGCCTATTTTCTCTAGCACCTTTGATGAAGCAACATTTCTTGGGTCGCATGTCGCATAAATACGATGGAGATTAAAATTTTTAAAACTGAATTCAATTACCAATTTCGCTGCCTCTGTTGCATATCCCATTCCCCAAAAATCTGGATTTATAATGTAGCCAATTTCTCCGATTTTATTGCTATAATCTTGGATATTTAACTCAGCTGCCCCAATCATGTTTCCGTTTCCCCTTAAAATTATGGCAAATACAAATCGACTTCTTGGTTTCTTTTTTGCATCTACAATAACTTGTTTTACAAACTCTTCAGATTCCTCCTCAGAGTTTGGTCCCCACGGTTGGTACTGACACACTAGTTGTTGCGATGCATATTTATGAACATCTACCCAATCTTTCTCTTCAATTTCTCGCATTATTACTCTTTCACTTTTAAGATATTCCCCAATCAAAAAAATCCCCATATCTAACTTTCCCACTCTCCTCTTCGTCAATTTTAATAAGGTTCAAGTCATTTTTTATTTAAAGGCTTGGAACCTTGTCAGTTCCTCTTCAATTCCATTCATAATGTCAGATGCTCCTGTTGACTTGTTTGAGCATACAACAACTATTTGAGATGAATTGGGAAAATAAGCGGAGTGAAAGCAAACTCCAGGATCATAGCCCATTACATGATACTTAAATACACCTTTTTCATTTTTCTTAATCCATATGCCATATCCATAAAAGCTATCTTCATCGACTTGAGTATGAGCCGTGAGTAACTGATTGGTTAGTACCTCATTTAGAAGTCGATGGTTCATCAAGGCTTCCCATAGCCTAACCATATCTTTTGCTGTTACATATGCTCCGCCATCCGAACCGCCTTTTACTGGTAGTGAATAAATATTCGTTTTCCATGTTCCGTCTGAATTATCTATATACCCTAAAGCAGTCCCTTGCGGAAGAGCATCAAACGCAAAGTATCCTGATTCTAACATGCCGACTTCTTTAAAAATACGTTCTTCAACGTAGTCAGTAAAGACAAGTCCACTTACTTGTTCAACTATCAAACCTAGCAAAATATAACCTGCATTATTGTAGTGAAACCGCCCTACTTTCGGAGATTTCATGTGCTCATTTTGAAAAAGTGGCAAAAAGTCGCTCAAACGTCTTAAGTGATACATCGGATTTTTGACCCACAGTTCCTCAAAGTCATCCATGACTTCTTCATCGAAATAATCTGGCATTCCTGTAGTATGCGTCAGTAAATGGTGGATGGTTATCTTTTCGTCTAAATACGGAAAATCTAAATCAAGACATTCTCCTATAGTCGTATCAAAAGATAGTTTTCCTTCTTCTACAAGCTGACAAATTGCAATTGATGTGAAAAGCTTACATCCAGACGCTATTCCATATCGAGATGTTGTTTGATTTTTTAATTGTTCAGAACGATTGGCATAACCATAGCTTACATCTGCCAAAATCCTTTCCCCATCTTTAACAAATACAGTACCTGAGAAATGATTACTACTTTGAATTTTTGCAATCTGCTCTGTAATTTTTATGTTCACTTTTATTCCCCCAATGTATCTGTTTTAAGTCATATCTTTGCTTCAACGTAAGTTAGATAGTTTATACTCTTTGACAAATTCCTCGTAATCCAATACTTCAATTGCATCTGACCAATGCCTAATGAAAATAACAGGTTTTCCATTAGCCTTGAAATCCTTAATAACAATCTTGATTATTGACAGCTCTCTTGAAAATTACCGAAATTCACTATTCCATTTTCCCACCAACTTTTCCTTTGATAGATAACTCTTCTAGAATGGTGATAACTTCTCCTGCTATTTAGGGGGTCGTTCTCTGACACTTTTTTTTGAAAAATCGTGTTAATGCCAATCATCTTTCCAAGGCGGGACCCCCGCCTTATATTCCCGCATTTGTTATACTAATCGTATTAATCATTTAGGGGGTTAAAAACATGGCAAAGTTATTTGAACCATTTACAATACGCGATGTTGAATTTAAAAACCGCATCGTTATGTCACCGATGTGTATGTATTCGAGCCATAACGAAGACGGAATGATTGAGGATTGGCATAAGACACATTACGCCACACGTGCTGTCGGTCAAGTTGGCCTTATCATTGTTGAGGCTACAGCAGTACAACCTGCGGGACGAATTTCCTCACAAGATCTTGGCATCTGGAGCGACGACCATATTGCGGGATTAACAGAAGTGGTCCATCTCATGCAGCAGCAGGGCGCGAAAACGGGCATCCAGCTCGCACATGCTGGACGTAAAGCGACAGTCGACGGCGATATTTATGCACCGTCCGCAATTGCATTCAATGAAAAGTATAAATCGCCTGTTGAAATGACTTTAGACGATATAAAAACGACTGTACAAGCATTCAAGGAAGGTGCAATTCGTGCGAAGAAAGCCGGGTTTGACGTCATTGAACTCCATGGTGCACATGGCTATCTTATTAATGAATTCCTGTCGCCTTTATCGAATAAACGGACGGATGATTACGGCGGCTCTGCAGTAAACCGCTATCGCTTGTTACGTGAAATTATCGAAGTAGTTCGCACTGTTTGGCAAGGTCCCTTGTTCGTCCGAATATCTGCACATGATTATACTGACGGAGGCATGACGTCCATTGCGTACATTGAAATGGCGAAGTGGATGAAAGAGCAAGGCGTCGATCTAATTGATGTTAGTTCCGGAGCGGTCGTCCCAGCCGCAATTGATTCATTTCCTGGCTATCAAGTGAAATTTTCGGAAACAATTAAAGATGGTGCCGATATATTAACGGGCGCAGTTGGCCTGATCACAACTGGTATCCAAGCAGAAGAAATCTTGAAAAACGGCCGTGCCGATATGATTTTGCTGGCACGCGAACTATTGCGCGACCCGTACTGGGCATATACAGCGGCAAAAGACCTCCGTGTTGAGATCCAGTCGCCGAAACAGTATGAGCGAGGCTGGATGTTTTAAATAAGTTATCCTGCCAATATTGGACAGTAATTTATAAATGAAAAAGTAGTAGTGCAAACCCTGGCACGGGTTCGCACTACTACTTTTTTAGTGATATGCCTGTAGAGTATCCTCTTAGGTATCTACCAATAGTAAATATAATTTATTCACCTACTCGAGATATAAAATTCGTGGAAACTTCACGAACCAGATAAAGTATTTGTCTAACTCATTCAATTCTACGTAGTAGTTCCAAATATCTCCTAATGGAGTTATATAACCTTTCTGAGTGTTCACCAAAAATAAAGGTAAAGGTTATAACTTTGTAGAATATTGTCTATTAAACGAAAATGTTTGAAGGGATTGAGATAAATGCAGAAGTTAACGACTAGTGTTAAACAAGTACAAGAGAAACTATTGGAATTAGGACATCCAAACGAGGTCGTCAAATTGACAGACAGCGCTCGAACTGCTCAAGAAGCGGCAGATGCCTTAGGGTGTGAGGTCGCGCAGATTGCTAAATCGATTATATTCAAACTAAAAAGTACAAATGAGCCGCTATTAGTTGTTGCGAGTGGAATCAATCGCATTGATGAGAAGCTAGTTGCTCAAACGCTAAATGACAAACTAGGTAAAGCAGACGCTGATTTTGTCCGTGAATCCACAGGATTTGTTATTGGCGGGGTTCCCCCATTAGGGCATAAAAACTCTGTACTAACCTTAATTGACGAAGACCTTTTCAAGTATGAAACGATCTGGGCTGCTGCTGGACATCCGAAAGCAATATTTCAATTAACACCAGATGAACTCGAGAAAATGACAAATGGACAAGTTATTTCTGTAAAATAATGTTTGATACATACACTAAACCCGATTCTTCCTGCAATAGGAAAAATCGGGTTTCAGCTTACATATTTTCACATAAGATATTGCTATGTTCAAGTAGATGTAACGGCTGAAAAGCACCTATATCACTCTGAATTCATGTTTAGTCCCGAATAACTTCACCGTTTTTCCATTCGAACCGTGAGAAGTCTTCCGCAATATGGAGTGCAGGGAAAATGGCTTCCCCTTGTTTTTGCAATTGCGCCACGTCGCTAGGCATGAAACGGGCACTAATATGATTTGCAATAAGCGTTTTAGCTCCTGCTTCTTGCGCTACCCGTGCTGCATCCCCGATTGTTGAATGGCCATATTCTTTCGCCAGATTTCCCGTATCTATATCGAACGTAGCCTCGTGAACGAGAATGTCCGTGTCTTGCGCCAGTTCAACAGCGGCACTACAATAATTTGTATCACCAAGAATGGCAACTATAAATCCTTCTTGCGGTTCCCCGGTGACGTCCGAACTGGCAACAACTCGCCCGTCCTCCAATATCACATCTTCTCCGCTCTTCAACTGTTTCAGTAGCGGACCGTTTGGTACACCCGCTTCTTTCGCTTTGGTGATGAGTAACTTTCCTGGAAGAGGCTTTTGCTCAATCCGATAACCTAAACACGGGATAATATGCTGTAAACTTTTCGCAGTTACACGGTAATCGGCATCTTCAAAAACAACGCCTTCCCCGATTTCATGAACAATTAGCTCATAGTTTAAATGCGTATTGGTTACGCGCAACGTTGTCTTAATCCATTCATTCAACCCAGTTGGCCCATAAATGTCAAGTTGCTCCTCGCCACCAAGGAATGAGCGCGAGCCAATCAATCCGGGTAATCCGAAAATATGATCGCCGTGCAAATGCGTGATAAATATCTTGCCGATTTTCCGTGGTTTTAGCGATGTATGTAATATCTGGTGTTGCGTCGCTTCCCCACAATCGAATAGCCAATAACCGTCCCCTTCGGCCGATAAATTCAAAACGACAGCTGACGTATTACGCATTTTGGACGGCATACCCGCCCCAGTTCCTAAAAATTGTAGTTCCATAACGGATATCCACCTTTCATTTCATGCCCCGCTTCACTGTTCCAGGACCGAATTTTTGTTCCAACTGCGAAAGCAAAGTATCCATTGTCTCTTCTTTCGCATGTTTTTCAAAGTTATAAATTGATAGCTGTTCATGCAGTTCATTCATCATAACCACATTTGATACGGTAATACCAAGAAGACGAATTGGTTCGCCATCCCAATGCCTTGTAAATAAATCAGCAGCTTCTTTATAAATATCTTGTTCTTTATAAAGTGGATTAAGGACCGTCCTGCTTCGAGAATGATTACGCCAGTCTGCTGTACGTATCTGGATCATGACGACTGTGCCGGCTAATTGTTTAGTATCAAGACGGGCCGCTACTTTGGACGCCAACCATTTGAAAACCTTCAGGCATTCATCCAAATCAGTTTCATCTACCGGTAATGTCGTTGAGCTGCCGAAACTTTTTCGTTCTTCAGCAGCTTCAGGGTCTACAAGACGGTGGTCAATACCATTTGCACGTTCATGCAGTCGGATGCCGTGTTTCCCAAAAGACGATTTTATGGTGATCTCATCTGTTTTTGCCAAATCCCCGATTGTGAAAAGGCCCAACTCATTCATCTTTTTCTCTGTACTCTTCCCAATTCCATGCATTTCAATAACCGGAAGTGGCCACAAGATAGATTCAATTTCCCTCTTTCGTAAAATCGTAATACCCATCGGTTTTTTCATATCTGATGCAGTCTTCGCAAGAAACTTATTCGGCGCGATACCAATCGAACACGGTAAGTCCAGTTCCTGTAAAAGGCGTTGTTGCATAGCTGATGCAATATTTACAGCATTGGTCAATCCACCAATCGTTGTAATATCGATATACGCCTCATCAATTGACACCGGTTCTACAAGGTCAGTAAAGGTTCGTAACAAGTCGAAAACTGCAGACGAAGCGATTCGATATTTTTCGAAATCGGGCGGGACAATTACCAGATCCGGACATAGCCGTTTCGCCTCACCGACGGTCATCGTCGTGTAAATGCCAAACGATCTTGCTTCATACGAACACGTCACGAGAATGCCTTTCCGTGCTTTTGGATTACCGGCAACCGCCATTGCGATACCTTTCAAGGAAGGGTCATGCGCTTGTTCGACGGATGCGAAAAAACTATTCATATCCAGATGAAGAATGACCTTTGCTTGTGAATCACTAACCGTCGTCAAGACATATTCCCCTCCTTCACTTTAATACTACTTATGTAGAAATAAAGAATGCCATTGAATTCGCTCAGGTGCAAGGGGGATATCTCCCGCCCTAAGCCAAGCAGCTTTGCCACCATTCTTAGGGCCTCGTCTACCCCATTTAAGGCGTCTTCAGTTAGGTTATTTAGTATTCATTTGTTTAATATATTTAATTATAACATGCAAAAACCGGACAGATGGCACTGCCCGGCTTACAGGTTACTTTTCTTGTGCTAGTTGTGCTTCCACATACTCGCCGATTTTATCCATCCCAGCAAGCGTTTGGGATAAAATCTCAGGATCGACAACGGTAATCATTCGGTTTTCTAAATTTGCAACTGTCGTGAAATAAGGTGTTCTTGAGTACGCAATAAGCCCCGAGGAAGTTAAAGCACTTTCTGGAATATCAAGAATTTCTTTCGCATTCAGTACAAGTAAACCAATGTATAAACTGCCAGTTTGAACTACAACAACACGTGCATCTTCATATCCTTGTGCAGTTTTACCATAGAGAATCTGTTCAAAATCCAGAATTGGAACAAGTTCCCCACGAATCCGCATAAGTCCGAGCATATATTCAGGAAGATGTGGGATCGGGTTTATTTGTTCAAGACGCTCAATTGACACGACAGTATCAACAGCAATCGCGTATTCCTCGTTACCACATTGGACAATAACTGCTTTTAAATCACTCATCCTTTTCCCCCCTTTACTTATTTGCCGTTACATGGATGATTTCAAGCAAGAGTTCTGTCAGCTTGTTCAACTCATCAACAGGCATCCGCTCATTTTTCGTGTGAATTTCTTCGTAACCAACAGCTAGTGTAACTGTTGGAATACCTGCGCCATTGAATACATTACCGTCACTTCCACCGCCGCTAGTTATTAACTGTGGCGTTAGTCCGATATTCTTAATGGCCTTCATCGCCGTTTGCACGACTTCTGCGTCTTCTTCAAAACTAAATCCAGGATACATCAGCTGAACTTCTGTTTCAGCTGTTCCGCCCATTAGTTCAGCAGTCCGCTCAAATGTACGAATCATATGTTCTATCTGTTCATTCAGCTTTTCCTGATTGATAGATCTTGCTTCCGCTAAAATACGAACTTCATCACAGACAATATTCGTTGCTTGTCCGCCTTCAAAGCGTCCGATATTAGCAGTTGTTTCTGAGTCAATACGACCCAGGGACATTGCAGAAATCGATTTAGCCGCGATATTGATGGCCGAAACTCCTTTTTCAGGTGCAACGCCAGCATGTGCTGTTCTGCCATGGATTGTCGTCCATAATTTTGCTTGGAAAGGTGCAGCAGTTACGATACCGCCAACTTTTTGGTCACTGTCGACAGCATAGCCGTATTTCGCCGTAATCAATGATGCATCCATTTCTTTCGCACCGACTAGGCCACTTTCTTCACCTGCTGTTATAATGAACTGAATAACGCCGTGTGGTTTACCACTTTCTTTCAAAGTACGTGCCATTTCAAATAGGGCCGCAATTCCTGCTTTATCATCTGCGCCAAGAATTGTCGTACCGTCAGAATAGACATAACCGTCATCACGCAATTCCGGTTTAATACTTTGACCAGGAACGACAGTATCCATATGACATGTGAAATAAATTGGATCGATGCCTTCAGCAGTCCCTTTCAAAGTCGCAATAAGGTTACCTGCGCCATGTCCAGTGCGATCGTCAGAATCATCTTCCTCAACATCAAAACCGAGTGCTTCCATTTTTAGTGTTAAAACATCAGCAATCGCCCGTTCGTTTTTCGTTTCAGAATCAATTTGTACGAGTTCCAAAAATTCTTCTAGTAGTCTTTGTTTATTCATTTAAAGCATCCCCTTAATTATAACGGTATATTACCGTGTTTCTTCTTCGGTCTAGTCTCTTGCTTGTTGCGCATCATGTCAAGTGCTTGCAATAGTTTAATGCGTGTTTCACGAGGATCAATAACGTCATCGACCATGCCGTGTGATGCCGCAACGTAAGGATTTGAGAATTTCTCTCGATATTCCTCGATTTTTTCTGCGCGCATCGCTTCCGGATCGTCGCTATTGGCAATTTCTCTGGCAAAGATGATATTCGCAGCGCCTTGCGCACCCATAACTGCAATTTCAGCATTTGGCCATGCATAGACAATATCCGCTCCGATTGATTTAGAGTTCAGTGCTACATAAGCACCGCCAAATGCCTTGCGTAGGATAACCGTTATTTTTGGCACAGTTGCTTCCGAATAAGCGTACAAAATTTTTGCACCGTGGCGAATTATACCACCATGCTCCTGTTTAATGCCCGGGAAGAATCCAGTTACATCTTCAAAAGTAATGATTGGAATATTGAAAGAGTCACAGAATCGGATAAAACGTGCAATTTTATCGGATGAATCAATATCAAGGCCACCCGCCATTACTTTCGGCTGATTACAAACGAGTCCGACCGGTTCCCCTTTCATACGGGCCAATCCGACGACAGCATTTCTTGCAAATTCAGCTTGAACTTCCATGAAGGAATCCGTATCAACGACTTGTTCGATAACCTTCCGAATGTCATATGGACGAATGGTTTCATAGGGCACAACATCAGCCAGATTTGCACGGTAATCATCAGCTTCGTCATAAGCAGCGACTGGCGGTTTTTCTGTATTGTTTTGTGGTAAATAAGCAAGTAATTTGCGGACATTTTCGAGAACAGTCTTCTCATCTTTACCACGGAAATGGGCATTCCCGCTGATTGAGTTATGTACTTTCGAACCGCCGAGGTCTTCAGACGAAATCTTCTCCCCAGTAACCGTCTCAATTACTTTCGGTCCAGTGATGAACATCTGGCTTGTTTCATCCGTCATGAATACAAAGTCCGTGATGGCTGGCGAATAAACTGCGCCACCTGCACAAGGCCCAAGAATGACTGATATTTGTGGAATAACACCCGAGTAGATAGCATTACGGTAGAAAATTTCACCATAACCGTCAAGTGAGACGACACCTTCTTGAATGCGGGCTCCACCCGAATCATTCAGTCCGATGAATGGTGCACCATTTTTAGCAGCGAGATCCATGACATTGGCGATTTTCATGGCATGCATTTCCCCTAGCGCTCCTCCAAAAACAGTAAAGTCCTGTGAAAATAAATATATTGGTCTACCGTTAACTTTCCCGTAGCCAGTTACCACGCCATCGCCTGGGCCGACTTGCTTGTCCATCCCAAAGTCCCGCGTACGGTGGATAACAAACGGATTTAATTCAACAAATGAATTCGGATCTAGCAGCAAGTCAATTCGTTCCCTTGCGGTCAACTTCCCTTTTTCATGCTGTTTAGCAATTCGCTCGTCTCCGCCACCAAGTTCAATCACTCTTTTTCTATCATATAATTCATTGATTTTATCATAGATATCCATTTTGTCAGTCCCCTTTGCCGCTTTTATCGCATAGCTCATACAATACGCCGAATGATGATTTTGGATGGAGGAACGCCACATCCGCTCCACCAGCACCTGGTTTCGGTTCTTCTTGCAGTAACTGAACGCCTTTTTCCCGCAGTTCAGCCATCCTTGAACGAATATCCGTCACACCGAATGCGATATGATGAACCCCTTCACCACGTTTTTCGATGAATTTCGCAATTGCTCCATCTTCCCCCAGTGGTTCCAATAACTCAAGCTTAATATTCCCAGCGTCAATGAACGCGACGCGCACGTTCTGACTTGGGACCTCTTCAACTGCTAAAAGCGTAAGCCCGAGCGTATGTATGTAATAGTCTATTGATACATCGATACTTTTGACAGCGATTCCAACGTGGTCTACTTTTTGCATAACAATTCCCCCTCCCCCTATTGTACATTTTACCTCATTAAACGGCTAGATGTTGTGATATTCATAAATTCTGTTAAAATAGAATTATAAAGCTTAAGGAGTTTTGACTAATGAGCAATCGTAAAGTACAGAAAGTCGTTGTTTTGGTAATGGTTGGAGCAATGCTTGCTTCAAGTGTTATGTTCGGTCTTAGCATGATCATGTAAAAGCAAAAAACAGTCCGTATGTGCAATCTAGCACATACGGACTGTTTTTTGCATTATATGTCTAGCCTAAGTTCATTTTCAGACGCCCAGCACTTTTCTTATAGTTCTTCGCAATATTCCTCAAATTGACTTTGTAGATTTGTCACAACAGACATTGGATCATGTCCTTCGATTTCATAACGTCCAACTTCAGCGACAAGCTTGCCGTCTTTCAGAAGTACGAATGATGGTGATGAAGGCAGGTGATCTTCTCCGAAAAGCATACGTGCTTGTGCAGTCGCTTCTTTGTCTTGTCCTGCAAACACAGTTACTAAGTGATCCGGACGTTTGTCATAATGCACTGCGTGTGCAGCTGCTGGACGTGCGATACCACCTGCACAACCGCAAACCGAGTTCACCATTACAAGTGTTGTGCCAGAACGTTTAAACGCATCTTCAACAAGCTCAGGCGTTGTCAGCTGCTCATAACCGCTAGCTTCCATCTCTGAACGTGCTTGTCTAAGGATATCATTCATATAAAGATCAAAATTCATATTCATGTTAATCAAACCCCTCTCTATTTACTTCTTTATCATAGCAGGACAGGGAGTTTCCTGCAAAAAATCGATTTCGAAATAATTAATAACCCAAAATGAAACCTTTTCCAGTTTCTTTCGTAAAACTACTAACTACTAATTATTCGACAAGGAGGAGAACGAAGTAATGGAATTCTGGATCATCGGTTCGGTTTTCGTGATGTACTTTCTTGTTATGATTCCAGTTCAATATAGCAATATTGTAGCTACAAAAAAAGAGCTTGAAGAATCTGGTTTAACGCATAACGATACATATGAAGTAATGAGTTTTGAGCAGCAACAGTTACAACTTAATCTACAAGGTAATCTCTTTAATTTACCCGCGACATTAATGGCACAGTATATTTATTTCATGCGCCATCGAGGCAACAAAAAGGTTAAATAGATGAAGGCTGTTGGAAAAGTCAATGTAATTTTCAAAAAGGTAATCCTACCTCAATCTTATCGAGGTTGGATTACCTTTTTTACTGTATGTTTATACTTAAATTTGTCAGTTCGTACACCATGTTAATAGAACCCCCCCCACACGGTTAAGATATCCACTTTGACAAAAAAAATATTTGAAAGAACCAATTGAAATACTGGAACTAAGTGTACGGTTGACTAAGATACTTAAAAAGAATGACATTCACACGCTAGAGGACCTTATCACTGAAGATACCTTTGAACTTGAATGTACGGGTCCGATTTTTAGGAAAGAGTTAGAGGAAGTAATTGACGAGATTATATTAGAAGTTCAATAAAACAAATATAACGAACTTTCCCTAATCTGATTGGTCGTTGTTTTTTTTGCAAACCCTTCTTTCTTTCGGATTCCACGTCCCCATGGACACCCTTGCGTTAGGCTAACTGTTACTTCTGCCTTCAAAGTTCGGGACTTGCACCCTATAGACTACTCCCATGCAGGGCGCACGATAAAAAATCCAACATATTTCTGTTGTGCCGGTACATTATTTTTCTTTAACCAAAGGAATGATTGTCCAATACGTAATAACTCTCCAGATCCATTCAAGTGGGCCCATTTTAAAATAGCGTAGCCAAATCATACTGAACACCATCTGAATGGCACAAATTACTATGCATATATATAAGGTTCCCATATACGAAAGGTTTGCTGATAGATTAAAAACTCTACCAGCAAGTAGAATAAGTGCAGTTTGTCCTACATAATTGGTCAAGGCCATCCGACCATAATGCTTTAGCGGTGAAAGAACAAGTTTTATTACTTTTGATTGTAATAAAAGAAGCAACAATCCTACATAAAATGCTGACAGTACTGGGCCGACCATTATACCGGCTCTCAAAAATTTACTTACCGCGTCAATTGGCCCTTCTTCATCTATAACTATCATACTGAAAAACGGTTCGTAAGGTACTAATTGATACTGTGCATATAAGGCGAATCCACTGAAGATTAACGCGCTTGCTGTAAAGATAAAGAGACGTCTTTTTTCACCAAGGTTTTCAAAAATACGATATTGGCCACAAACCAAGCCCAATAAAATCAATGGAAATGTTAAGAGTAGTTTCTCTCCCATAACTGCAAACACGACAAGCAACATCATGCCTATAGCAAGGTTCACATGCTTGTTTACTTTAAAGAACGGTAATACAAGTAATCCGCATACAGCATAAACTGCTAATGCTTCTCCCGGTTGAAAAAACATATGAACCATCCCAAATACAAATAGAATTACTATTCTACGTAAAAACAATACATATCCATTTTGTTTTTTACTTCGTGCCCGCGTAAGAAAGATATAAAATCCCACTCCAAACAAAAATGAAAAAATGGAGTAAAAACGACCTTCTACAAATAAAAATAAAAATCGTTGATAACTTGCATCTATTGTATGCGGCTCAGGAATACCTATTTGAAGCAAAGCCAATATATTTACCAGAATGATTCCCAACAAGGCGAATCCACGTATATAATCCAATTCCTCAATTCGTTTATTCATTCTATATTTCTCCACTCCATTTCTGATTTCATTGTAGGATAAATCCCAATACCTATCCATCGGTTCGGGTGACGTTTACCTTACAGTTTTGCAACATCTAATAATTCCTGCTAGATCGGCTATTAGATGAAAGTTGGATTACGAATGAAGGAGTTGAACGAACAGCTGGGCACTTTTCTCCAATGTTTAATAGATGTAATTGAACAGCGAGACAGAAATTTGATGCATAATCTGACCCAAACGGTGATGTATGTACATTTACTTCTAATAGACATAACACCCGAATGAGGAAGTATTTAACTTCATTACTCAATAAAAAGCGGCCAACCACAATTAATTCTGTAGAGGGGCCGCTTTTTATTTGGTCTTGTTTAACCTTTCCACAGAAAACTGGACCAATAAAAAAGACCGTCAATTGACGATCTCCTCTTGTTGAACTAAAGCACCACAACTGTAGGCTTTTTCATTTCATATACTGCTTTAAAAATGGCTCAATTCCTGGATAGCTTTCATTTATTACGATGGAGAGCAATTGATTACTGTCGACGATACAGTGCGTCATTAACTGATGTAGGGCTGACGCTAAACATTTTTCAGCATTGATTTCTTCAACTAACTTACACGTTTTTGACTCCAATAATGCTATTACTTTACAATACTGTTCCTCCTTGGCTAAGGAAAGCACTGTATCAACTACATTTTTCTCTTGCACGAGTAGCCGAAGTGCTAAATGTAAGCATTTTTTTTGTGCCTGCAATTTTACCTCATCTACTATGCGGATAATAGGTGGCTCTGGGGGACGTGCATGAAGGAGAGTTTGATCAAAAGCCCAGACGTAAACACCCTCTCGATTATTAAAGTAGCTCGGATCTCCAAACTGTATCACACCACCACAATGCGTACAAACTGCCGTATAGTTTACATAAAACACATCAATCCCTGGCTTTTCCACATTTCTGTACGTCCTATACGGAATAAATACATCATGTGCGCAGAAAAGACAAATAAGCGGTCGGTTCAAAATAGTAATTCGACTTTCCTCACAGCTTAAATCTTCTACCATATCTAATCTACCTGTTTGTAAACGATATTCGTTTCCATCCCTTTCGCTAGTTGTTGGAACTGCTGAATATTACCACAGTCTTTGCAAGTTAAAGACTGCAGTGTTAATTGCTGCTTTTGCTCTTCATCAACAAACGGTACTACATCAATATATACTTCCCGATGACTAAAAATGACACCTTCACAGTGGGTACAGCTTAGCTGTTTACCTACAATCCTTATTTCATAATTACCACGTCTTTTGACCAATTTACGATATCCTCCCTTTTCTAAGCTTCGATAATATCCAAAATCCGCCCTCTGTTTAACTAATTGACTATGTATAGCTTTTCTTCTTCCACTAAACTGCTGTGTTGGTTAAACAAAAACAGTGCATTATTCTCTATTCGTTCTTATTCATTTGAATACCTCTGGAATTTGACAAATAAAAAACATACTAAGATCAGTAGTGCAGACCAAGGCATTGGTTAGCACTACTATTTTTTTATATAGTAGAGGTGAAGAATAGGTCGTGGCAGCTTTGGGGTCTTGAATCCGTATAAAAAACCGACCTACTTCACTCCCCTTATTTGAATCAGGTTTAAGTATGTTGGATCCATCGAGATCGTGTATAAGAAATGGGAATCGATAAGGTGAAGGTGAGGGCTTTAAAACACACAAGGAGGGTGAATATGAAACACGTCATCGCATTTGATGTCAGTATGGGAAAGAGCTATATGGTCGTTTATAACGCGCTGAAGAAGTGTGAGTTGGAGAAAGAAATCGAGCACAATCGTCCCGAGTTCATCGAACTCAAAGTTTTGATCGATGACTTAATTGACGGATATGGAGAGCATCCTCACATCGTATTTGAAGCGTCAGGTGTCTACTCAAGGCCTCTGGAACGTTTTATGATAGAGAACAAATACAGGTATTGTCTTTTAAATCCCTTGGAAGCAAAACTCCAATGCGATTCTTTGCGTATGCACAAAACGGATCGAAGTGATGCACATCAATTGGCACTCACACACTTTACGACCGAAAGACGGATTGAAACAGTGTCGGATGATGTTTACAGACAACTGAAACGAATGTCTAGGCATTACAGTGAATTGGACGATGAATTGAGCGTCGCCCGGAGCCGAATGCATAAGGTCATTCAGGAAACCTTTCCTGAGCTCGAGAAGATATTCACAACCAAATCCGAGCTATTCCTGAACGTAGTACAATTATATCCGCATCCAGATCTTGTCATAAATCAATCAAAGACGGTCATTAAAAATCGGATACTTGCCAATACAAATAAACGATTGTCCGTTAAAAAAGCGGAGGAAAAGGCAGTTGAACTACTCAAGGCAGCAAAACAATCTTACCCAGCCGCCTCTTCAACTGATGTACTGTGTGATCAAGTACGTGTATATGCAAAACGATATCAAGAGCTCCTTCTTCAGAAGAATCAATGCATCGACAAAATGGAGTCCCTTGCCGAGGAACTTAAAGAATATGAAATTTTACGTAGTCTCCCTGCTATTGGAGCGAACACGGCCGTCCGAATCATAGCGGAAATTGGCGACATTCGTAGGTTTGACAACAACAGACAGCTAAACGCATATGCAGGTATCGATATTAGACGATACCAATCAGGGAAATTTTTAGCGAGAGATAAAATCAATAAACGTGGGAATAAGCACTTGCGTAAAATCATGTATCTAAACGTTCAGAACATGATTAAACAGCGACGATTCGGTGGAAATCATATCGTGGAGTATTACGATAAATTAAAAGCGCAACCCTACAATAAATGTCATAAGGTTGCCTCCATCGCATGCGTGAACAAGTTGTTAAAGACGATTTTCTTTCTTGTAACACATAATCAAAACTACGACTACAGGTTAGCCCCCTAGTATAGCCGTAGCATCATTTTAACATATTCAAGCCTTGTGAAAAAACGAAAAGTCATTAGGCTTATTTGGTGTGGATCAACAATCAAAATCCTCATAATGCATGAATGTTCATGAAAAAATTTCTTCAGAGGAAATGAGAAAAGTTATCTAAGATACTTGACTAATCGTAAGAAAAGCTGCCCATCCATAATCTAATCTGTGGAAGTACCGCTTTTAATTTAAGATTATAGTCGACGGCATTCGCATCCGCATAAACATACTTTGGACCGGCTGATTGTGAGTAACAGATTTCAATACCGATAGATGCTCGATTACCTTTGCCTTGTCCATCCCCTGCATGATAGATAGTAGCGTGTAAATGGGATAGCTTGTACAACGTGCTTGTCATCGATTGCGACGCGATAACCTACAACGGTTGCATTCCTTGTCATGTAAGCAATCTCATTAGCTGCCGTCGCATCATTGTACGTATTGTGGATGGTCACATACTCTGGTTTCATGGCGTATGGTACTTTTATATTCACCTGTCTATTTCACTACGACGCATAATAGTCCGAAAGTGAATAACAGAAACATGCTGAATTCATCTTGTATGATTAATAATCAATCTACCAATCTCAAATATTACAGCCTCTTCGAAGGACTGTACCTCACATAGTTTTTTTCTAGAGTCTTTTTTGTAAAAATACACTCCGTCAGTTTCAATCCAATCATACAGACAATGCATTTTCAACTTTTCAGCAGGTAATACTCCTTTTCTGTTAAGTATACCTACGCTTCCAGAGTGAAATCCATTCTCAATCAATCCTATTTTAAACGGCTCTATAAATACTGCTCTATGATTTAATTCATGATATAACCATTCTTCCCTACTAATATTAGAAATAGCTCCAATGAATCTTCTCGGAGACCACGGAATACTAAACACAACATCCTTACTAAAATCAAGCATTACAGAAGTTGTATTTTGACTATCTTCGTAAATTTCTAATGGAATGTTATTCTCTTTTAAAACATGATAAGGTGGATAAAAAAGATTATCTATTTTAGGAATATCATACTCTACAGTTGTCATAATAGGTTGCAACAATCTAGACTGTATTGAAAAAGCAAAAATATGAATTGCACGGTAAATGGGATGCTCGGAGTCATCTAACGATATATTTGTATTTTCGTTTATTATATTTTTAGCCATCAACATGCTATTCTCGAATTTTATATTTATTATGCGTTCCTCTTTTTTATTTTTACTTTTCCAAAACATATAAATCCCCCCTTTAACCCACAATTCTACAAAAGGAGGAATAATCCTTCATTTACTTCCCTGCTTCAACCTGCTCGGCCAAATATTCAGCCTCCGGAACCTGATAAATCTCCGTGAGGAACGCGAAATACTTAATCGTCGCTTTCGGTTGGGTTTTCGACATCGCCCCACACCTCCAACCTTGTCGCATCTAGTGCTTCGTTAAATCCATCATCTTCGTACTGTTCAGGATCCTCGTTACCGAATGCTTTTGCATGAGCTATTTTCAATTTTTCTTGTTCAAGTTGACGTTTGAAGTGGTCTGGTAGCATATCGAAATGTTTGGATAGGAAGTCCATTGCTTTTTCTCGACTAGCGAGCTTGATAGATACTCCATCCTTACCTTGCTTAACTTCACTGATTATAGTTCCATCCACTTCATCGTCATTCTTGAAATCAAGATGACTCATCTTATAGGTGATCGGTTTGAAATTAGCATCCAACATAACCTTGCCCGTTTTCGAATGCCGTTGTTCCATCTCGATACTTCCGAACTCAACAAAGACTGTTATGTCTGCAAAGGCTATTTGAATGTACTTATTCAACACATCCATCGCGATAATGAAGACTTCCTGGTGCATTTCACCTTTCAGTCTTCTGACTTCGACTGCCACCTTAACATTTCTAAGCAACCGACTTCCATCGACGTGAGCACTATTTCTTGCATACCCACCCTTGATAGCTGCCATTGTCGCGTTAAAGCTCTTAATGTAGTAAATACAAAAAAGCCTCTGCTTATCGGTTAAATCATCCGTCTCGACAAAGACTTCTTTTGCTACCTTTTTCGTTGCGTCGCGCTTCACGTTTCCTCTTGACTATTTTTCTCGATTCTTTCTACTGCGAATGGTGGAATCTTTCACGCCATGCTTTCCGCTAAATCATTGAATGATATTTCACTTGTTTCCCACTCTTTCTGTATCTCTTCCCAGTTTGGCACATCACCGTCCACCTCCGTTATTTTTGGCATAGAAAAAGCACCACGACGGGTGCGAAAGTAGATGGATTAGTTCAACATCGAGTGTCGATAACATTCTACAAGATGATCATTAACCATTCCTATTGCCTGCATGTATGCATAAATGGTTGTAGAGCCTACAAATTTGAATCCTAGTTTTTTTAAGTCCTTGCTGATCAGATCTGATAATTCCGTTGACGCAGGAACATCCGATATTTTAGTCCATTTATTTTTAATCGGCTCATGATTCACGTACTTCCATAGAAAAGAATCTAAGCTCCCATATTCATCAATTAATGATAAATACGCATTAGCATTTGTAATGACAGCATTAACCTTTAACTTATTCCTGATAATACCTGTATTACTCAAAAGTTCATCTATCTTGTCTTGATCATACTTCACGATTATCTTAGGATCAAAAAAATCAAATGCCTCATTTATAGTTTCCCGTTTTTTCAGAATCGTTATCCAGCTTAAGCCCGCCTGTTTACCTTCTAAAATAAGTAGCTCAAACAGTTTATTTTCGTCATGAACGGGAACCCCCCACTCATTATCATGATATTCTCTTTCAGTTGTATTCGTTTCAGCCCAACTACATCTACTAAACGGAATTTCATTACTCATTAGAATCACAACCTTACTCATTTAATTATATTTGTCCAAAAATTTATTAACATGCATTACTAACACTTGGAATAAACAGCTATTTATTCCCTCAATATATAACCCTCCACATGACATCATTCGTCATAAAAAGGGGAAACCCTCTATTTATCTCTCGTATGTATCGGGGCTAGTAAGAGAGGTTATGTCGCTCGCACGCACGCACCCCTTAAATGCTCCATATCCCCCGCATCAAGCGCCATATCAGTCTGTAACAACAACATGTCCTCGTCCGTGATATCCGTTTCAATACTCGGATGATGTTCCAAATATTGACGGAATATCTTGGATCCTTCCGACATCTCAGCCATAAGTTTTCGAGAGTTGATTTTCCCCATTTCCCCTAAAGCATTCGCACACTCAGCGATCGAAAAGCTCTCCATCAATCTTTTAAACTTTTCACGTTCATGGTCGTTGTTCATCCTTCTCCACTCTTTCTGAGTCATATGACAAATGAATTTTGATCCAATAATAATTTAGAAGTAGTCATCAATTACACCTGATTTTTATTTTATTATTGGTAAAAATCTAAATTAATATGAAAATAAAGCACTTTTGAAATTTTATTGACATGTATATTTTCTACCTTCGTTATAGATACTAAGATAAAATCGGGAGGTACAAACATGACCAATAAAAAACTTGAAGATATGGACAATCAAATTGAAACAGTAAGAAAGCAACTCAACAAACTAGCTAAGGAGAAAGCTCTATCTGACCCAAAAGTCGTTGAAACAAGCCAATTGCTTGATTTATTATTAAATGAATACGAACGGTTGAAAAATAAAGATTTATGAATCATCCATAATTCCTCCTCTTCAATTCACCATGCCGAAATATCCCAATCCGATTAGACTTCGTAAACCAAACCTCGTACGGCTGTCTCGGCAAAACCTTTATAACCCGTCCCTCATGCGATTTGAGATAGTAATAATCCTCAACCTCTTTCTTCTCCACATTGACGACGAGTTCAACCATGTCACCAAGCCCAAACGCTATTGTTGGCACCGTATCAAAAATAGTGAGTTTCTGCACCACTACTATCCCTCCTTCACAAAATGTTTGGCATACCATACTGCTGATTATTTTACTTTCGTTTTAAATCCGCACCAAAGGTAATTTAATGCATTAAATTACAATGAAGCTCTTTTAAAATGACTAAGTTATGGAGGCGAAAAAATTGAATCCAAATAATCTTGAAGATCATCTTAGTGATAAACTCGCCGTTGTGGGATCAGCGATTTCCACAATTGGTGATGCTATTTCAACCATTGCAGCAATTATGTCATTAGAAGAATCAATACTCGATGATGTCCAGCAACAACAAGATCAAAAAGAACAAGATCAGAAATTCCAAAAGATGCAAAAACAAATTGACGTCTTGACAAGTGAATTATCAAAAATTAAATCCTGATTTTTTGAGCAATCAATAATCACTTTGTTCATCTATGAATAAATCTTTCACTCCCATAAGACAAGGTCCATATTTTTAGTCTTACTCATACACTGAGTAAATGAGCTGATTACAAAATGAATCAAAGTTCCATGCAATCTTCCCCAAATAAAGAAGTTCTAAATGATATTTCGAAAGCAATTAATGGTGAGTACACAGCAATTTACTGCTATGAACTATTAGCGAACCAGGCTCCAAACAACGAAATAAAAAAACGCATTCTTGAAATTAGAAGTGATGAAATCAGACACTACGAAACCTTTTGGCATCTTTATATTTCTTTAACAGGAAAAAAACCTTCTCCTCAAATCACAAAACAATGTCCTGCCGATTATAGAAGTGGGGTACTCGCTGCATTTATAGATGAACAGGAAACCGTTGACTTCTATCACGATATTTCAAGAAATACCGATAACCCAGTTATTAGAGACGCTTTTACACGGGCCTCAGCTGACGAACAAAATCATGCCGTTTGGTTTTTATATTTTATGAATAATTATTAACAAAGCCAAAATCGATCATTATGTCTATTGCCAAAAACTTCTACGTTTAATGTTTTTCTTGTTCACCAATACTGTTGCTATATCACAAGATGACTGTGATAAAGACCACTGATTATTTTTAATCAGTGGTCTTTTTATTCCTTCGCTTTTTGTTTGAACTACGCATAATTTTTTCATGTTTTATTACAAGTAAAGCCGCATTTACAATAATGTTATTGAAATACATAGGTTATTGATTATAATAAATGTAATCGAACGTGTGTATTTAGTGACCGTTTTATAAAAGGAGACTTAAAAATGGATAAAGCTAGACTTCAATTATTTTGTCAGACACTACCCGGAACGACACATGATTACCAAGTAGACTGGCAAGCAGATCGTTATCATGTTGGCGGGAAGATGTTTGCTATGATGGGAGGAGACTCTCAAAGAAAGCCAATTATCACTTTAAAGTGCGAACCTACTCGTGCTGAAGAGTTGAGAGAAACATATCAAGGTATTATTCCTGGGCATTATATGAATAAAACACACTGGAACTCTATTTATTTTGATTCAAATCTATCCAACGATCTATTAGAAAATCTAATTCTTCATTCCTATAATTTAGTTTTTCAAAAACTAACTAAAAAAGTCCAAAACCAAATTATTTCGAAGTAGTTTTTAACAACATCTTTAGTGCTATTATTTTTGTTTTCCAATTGAAAGAGTAACTTACTCTTTCTTTTTTTAATTTATATCGGATTTTGAACCCGGCCCGTTAATTTGCCCGACCGTGCATCCGACCAATATAATAAATCCCTAACGCGAGTAACAAGGCAGAAATAATAAATGCCCGGCCTTCAAACGCAGTAATCATTGTCGTCATAACTTCCATCCCTCCCACTGATACAACAACCCCACACTCCGTTTATAACGTATTCCTCCGCCGCATAACCACATAATACATTACATTTTTCTCTCGTTTATCAAAAGCAGCCTTCGACCGACCGATTTCAGACAACAGTTCCCCGTTACGGCCATTCTCGACTCGCATAGCCTCCCACTGCATTTGCTTCATGCCGTCATCGCCTCCTCTTCGCCAAGTTCCGAAAGGAGCAATTGCACTGCTCCTTCCGGTGACTAGTCATACTCAGTAAAGGATTCAGCGTTGTAGCCGAATTTCTCTTCGACCATTTCCTGCGTAAATCGCTTCGGGACAAGGAGCCCGAATACTAAGAACAGTTACCGAGAGTTTCCCATGAGTGAAAATATCAATAATCTTTTACTTGTTTACAAAGAGTGGCATGAGCAGTCTATGGCGCCTTACCAGTCCCGGAACCCGCTTGGCTATGTATTGTCATTACTTACGCCGGAGAACCCCTTGGAGAACGGTACATGAAGCGTGTGATCGACTTGATATGCGAAAAAGAAAAAATTACCCACTTCACACCCCATTATTTTAGGCATACATTCGTTACGATCCAGTTATCAAATAACATACCGATTTCCACTGTTGCAGCACTAGTGGGAGATACCCCCGAAACGATTTATAAAACATATGCTCACTCGTTTGAGAAAGATGAAATTCAGGCATCTAATTTAATGGATGAAATCGTCAGTTTAGATTCTTTCGAAAAAGATAAAGAGTGAAATTGGGGTACATGGTTTTTTGCTCATTTATCATTAACAAAATCACTTGATGTATGTATCTCGCTGGAACTCCACAAACGTTGATATATCAATGTTTACAAAATAAAAAACGCTCGTAATTTCAACGGGCGTTTCAACAATTTTAGGATAACCATTTCGGTGGTGTGTCTTTTGCCCAATAGATATCACCGATTGAATAATGAGCTGTAAATTCATCAGCGGCAATATGATAGTGAAAATTGTAGTAGTAGCCGTCTTTTGGCCTTTTTTCAGTACGTACGTGGAAACGGATAAGATCTTTTCTGTCTTCTAGGTCGTATACATTGAAAATTTTCTCTGAGTAGTCTCCGGCAGGTTTTTCACTGATAGCAAGTCGGCGTTTATGTACGTCTCCTGAACTTGCAAGTGTCGATTGGATGGCTTCCTCAATTTTCGGGAAAATAACACTGTCAAACTCATCGGCGATTACCGGGCCGACTTTTGTTCCAAATTTCATGTATGATAGCTTCTTCGCAGACGTGATAAATAAATCTTCTATTGAATCCGAATTATCTTCTAAACTATCATCGACTAACGAGTCTTCTAATCCAATCGAATAATCATTACTTCGTGATGGTCCTACTGCGTGCTTCGAAACATCTTTGTCTTGCAAGTTTGTCCAAATTTCATGATTCGGTGAAATCGCACCGAATGTCAATAATGCTACGGCAACAATGAGCGTTTTTTGTAACCACTTTTTCATAACATCTCACCTGCAATTGTTTTTATTTTTGTTTACAATAGTTTATTTGACGAAAAAGTATTGAAAAGGTTTCTTCTTTCTTATTTTCATTGTACAATAAAAATGAAGATAATTGTATGTTTTTTTGAAGGAGGGTATCACTGATGGATGTGAATCTGTTTATCGGTATCGGAATGCTGGCATTGCTTGTGTATCTAAGCTCATTGAATTTCACCCACTAATATCAATAAACGCCGTCACCCTCTATTTTGAGGAGGACGGCGTTTTTCATTTTTCGATAAAAGCGAAATGAAACTTCGTATTCGGTCTGATTTTTCGCTGCATATTGAATTGCTCGAATACAGGTGAATCAAACCGGTCTTTCACAACAACACGTCGTTTACATACACGAAGTGCTTGCTTGATCCAGTCATCTGTCAGCACACTATGTACCCCAGCTTGACGCAGCGGCGTAAAATTAGACGATTCCGTAATAGGTGCATGAAACATCGGATCCATATAGACAATATCCCACGATGAATCAGCTTGATGGCTCAAAAACTCAATCGCTTCCGACTGGACGACCTCAATTCGAGTCATGGCCTGAACTAGTTGCTCCGACTCAGATGGGAACGAGCGCAGTCCTCGTCTGGTTATGAACGCGACAGCTGGGTCTGCTTCGACGCCCAACACTTTGCCGCTTTCACCTGTAACGAAAGAAGCAATGATACTGTCGGAGCCAAGCCCAAGTGTACAATCGAGAAACGAATCATCTTCTTGTAATTGAGCTATCTCAATTAACGGATCCATTTCACCATTCAATAGCCTTTTCAATCTAAACGCTGCAGAATTGGGATGAAAGAAAAATGGTTCATCCATTCCAATACGATACAAATCATAGCGGTTTTTTCCCGCTACAATAACATCCGAACTGTGCGTGTTTTGTATTCGGGAAACCGCTTGCTTTTTACGTTCGACAATAGGATAGCCTAGAGTTTCAGACGCTTCTAGTGCTAGCTGCAGCGATTGATCATCAGGCCTGCCAGCGGTCGTGATGACTGTACTCATTATTTACAAACTTGATCGAGTACTTCCGATAGATGGTCTTTAATTTGCCCCATCTCAAAATTCTCAATTTGTTCCCTTGGAATAAAGTACGCAAGTGCCCCATCTTTCCAAAGTGCGATAGAAGGTGAGCTAGGAGGTACTTCAGGGAAGAAATCCCGCATCATAGCTGTCGCTTCTTTATCTTGTCCTGCAAATACTGTGAATAAGTGATTTGGTTTATGTTCAGCTTCCTGTAATGCTTCCCTTACTGCTGGACGTGCAAGACCTGCGGCACATCCACAAACCGAGTTGATAACGACAAGAGCTGTCCCCTCAAGTGTCTTCATTGTTTCTTCAACAGCCTCAGCCGTCGTCAGTTCCGTAAATCCATTTTGTGCAAGTTCTTCACGCATCGGTTTAACGATGCCCTTCATGTAATCATCGTAAGCGTTCATATTTAATAATCCCCTTTCAATCTATTTAAATAGTGCTTGTTGTTAATGGTTTTTCCATCTTTCATATTACCTTGTCCTACGTATTTTTTCACTAAATAGCGCCTATATAGCTAACTTAATTTCAACTTTTCGATTAGTTCGAGGATTGCAATGAAAATTCTACCCCAAATACTAAACATTATTTTACATACCTAATTATTCATTATTGGGAGAACATACGTCGTAAGAGGTGATTTTATGGCAAAGTTATTTCATATCCTTGTTATTTTATGCTTGATTTTTCCATCCATTATTTATTCGGAAACAAATGCTTCAGATGCAAAAGTAGCGTTTATTAGGGATGGCTATTTGTGGGTGAAAATTGATGATATAGAAGAAGTACTGACTGTTGAAAAAGCAACATACCCTTATCCTCCACTATGGTCCTTCGATGGGAACTTGCTTCTTTATCAAAAAGAAGTCGAGGAATTAGTAAATGAACATAAACAGACCTCAAATCAATTGTGGGTATATGATATGAAAACAAAAAAGCACAGTAAAATCTTTTATGATGGACGAAATCCAAAATGGTCTCCAACTGAAAATATTGTTGCTTTTAGTGATGGTGGCGTATTGAATGTATCGGATTTTAAAAAATTCTATAATATTGCTTTAGGAGTAAACGATTACGAATGGCAGCCTGATGGGAAGGGTTTTATTGCCTCCTCTAGTGCTTCTCTTCGGCCGGATGGATGGACCAATCCTGTCCTGTATACGATTTCTATAGCGAATGGTTATCAAAACATCGGAAATTTAACGAAAAACGCGACAGAATTCTTCGTGATTCCAAAAGAAGTAGTGAAAGACGACGTGAAAGTTCCTTCGATAAACGCGGAATCATTTGCTTATTCTTCAGATAAACAATGGATATCCTTCTTTGTGACTCCAACAGCTTCATGGGCGATGGATAGTGATATGCTATGTGTGATTTCTGTAGACGGAAAAGAATTTGAAGTATTAGATGAAGTTATCTGGGCATTCACTCCAAAATGGGCATATAGCGAAAACTTACTCGGTTATATTGCCGGCGGCGGAAGAATTGTTTTTGGTTTTAAAAATAAAAATCTAAAGGTAACGGAAATTTCCACTTATCATTCTATAAACCTAACGCCAAAAAACTATGCGGAGATGGATTTTTCATGGGTTAATGATAGTTCGCTTATTGTTTCAAGGGTAAAGGAAAGTGAGTGGTCAAATGACGCTGAGAAACGCCCTAAAGCTTCCTTATACTTTTTAACGCTAGCTGGTCAAAAACAACTAAAAATAACGACACCACCAAAAAATAAAGGTGATTATAAGCCCGAATATTTACCTTCAATCGATAAAATAACTTGGTTACGAAAAAGCGATTTCGTTTCTGCTAAAGGTGATTTATGGGTGGCTGATATTGATGGTGGCAATGCAAATTTATGGATACGTGATATAGGGTTGTACACCTTTTCCCCCTCGGAGTAATCTGATGAAAATTAAAACAAACCATCTTCCCTTATTAGGAAAAGATGGCTTGTTTCGTTTTACACCATAAAATTAGGATCTTTCAAGAACCCTTGGCGAACGACAGCCCTTTGGTGGCAAGAGTATCACTGATAAGATCCATGGCTTTTGGACCCGTACCATGTAAATAGCTTCCCTGAGGTTTAGCGAACTGTTCATGCCGCAAGTAACCGGTACCTGAAAGCGCTCGTGTTGCCGGTTTTGATAATCCGTTTGGCAAATCCCTTTCGATGGCATTATCGTTGTGCGGCACAATAATTTCCCCCTTATTCGATGAAGATGAAATAGTAACAGCTATTATTTTCTAAGCTCGCTCTTTATGCTATTTCAAACTCACCATAATCGCTATTGCAGCTGATGGTTCTTATTTCACACTCCTCAAAATAAATGACACGCACTTACCTACCATCTACCAAAAGGCCACGCTCAATCGCTACATACAAGAGCCCAATTGCATCCGAGTCCGTCAATGTTCCCTTCAATAACTTTTCATGCCAAGTTGCTGATAACGGGCCATCTGGCATCTTTTCAAGTCGTTTTAAAACGGCGCTTGTCGAATTGATAAGTGATTGCGATGATGGTGTATACAACTTATTTGTTCCTTCCTTTGGTGAAAATATCTGATTGCCTACGGAAGCAGTTAGCAGTTGCAATTTAAAGTATATAGCCAATCCTTCTGCGATTGCCTCACCTTGGGCTTGCAAATAGTGATCATCCCGTAACTTTAGTATGTCAACTGTTGAATCCATAAAGCCTCCCTCACTTAAGAATGCTGGCATAGCAGATTCCCGAAGAACGTGGAAGTTGGCACGCTTCATACCACGATCACTCAACCCCATGGCCATAACAATCCTAGGATGAATAGCACCAGCAATTTCCTTTGATTTTGGATTCGCTGTTGGGTTGTCCATTGTATATGTTTCAATACCGCTATGGCTGCCCCACTTATCCGTAAGGGTATTATGATGGATAGAAGCATATACATCGGCTTGCCATTCGTTCGCTAGAGTTGTGCGTGTAGCAAGCGGAACATCTGTCTGACCGGTCGGATCATCCACACGTAGAATTTCCACATTTTTGTATGTCTTTAGTTTAGCAATAGCGTATTTGGCTACTTTATTGTTAAACGACCACTCCCGTTCGTCATCCGGTGAACGTTTACCTGGTGTATTGAATCCATGCCCAGCATCGATTACGATTTTAACCATTTTGTGACACCTCCTTTTTGTGCCCTATTAAAAAGTATTTGTTTTTTTAAATTGCCACAGCAATCCAAAGATACTTTTCTATCTATACTATTCACAAAGCATTTTTGAATGGCGGCACTTGTCCGATTTTAAACAAATATGTAGAGGACATGCCAAAACTTAACGTTTTCAGATGTCTCAATTATATTGAACAAATGAATAATTATATAAACAAAGCGAAGGCGCTTTTCAAAAAGTAGCCGGAGCCCTAAGACCGGCGATATCCCCTTGTACCGGAACTAGACTTCTTTATTTCAACAAATATATTTAGTTGATTCTCAAGACTTTTTGAGTTTAGTTTTGTTAAACGGCAATCCTAATTGTTTCCTATAAAAATTGAAATTCAGTTCGACGTGGTGCAATAAACGCTTATTTTTATCAAATAACTTTAAACTGTCTTCGTAGTGTCCCCATCTGATTTCCTTTTTAATGGACCAAATAATCGAATCTAAATCAGGATCAACTAGCTCATAGTTTCTTTTAATAACCTCTTCAATTTCAAAAAAAGACTCTTTTGTAATCCCGTCATATCCGTCGCCTGGCACAATTGCCGCTACTAGTAACTTTAATACTGGAGTGTAAACGTTTTTCAGGATTTCTGTTTTATATTTAACCGCTTCGTTTCGAATCTCTTTCATTAGTTGAAAATGATAGTTAAAAAAACTTGTGATGATGATTGTAATTGAAGAACTGACTAACGCGATGATGACTTCTTTCACTGCCTTCTCTCCTCTATTTATCCGATATAATCATTATATTCAGGTCACGAAAGACAGTGTCTACATTATCAGACAATAAAAAGCAGCCACCTACTCAAATGAGTAAGTGGCTGCTTTTAAACTCTGTTAGTTTTGTTCGACTTTTTCTCTTGAAAGTCCGAAATACGCGAGGACTGCAATTAAACTTGAAGCGAAGATAATGGCTCCCATCGGAATTGCGGTTTCTTCCCCTGCTATTCCGACAAGTGGTGCCGTAATTGCGCCTAAAATGAATGGCAGTAAACCAAGTAATGCGGATGCACTACCCGCAATATGCCCTTGCTTTTCCATTGCGAGTGAAAAGGATGATGTCGAAATAACACCAATCGAAGCGACGAAAAAGAAGATAGGCACAACGATTGTGAAAAGTGGACCATTCATTAACACGGCTATCAATAGCAATGTACCTGAAGTGATAGAGATGAATAAACCCGATTCTAAAAATCGTTTTTCTGAGACCACACCCGTTAAGCGCCCTACTACCTGGGTCCCGATGATTAGTCCAAATCCATTCATACCGAATAATATGCTGAATGTCTGTGGTGAGACTCCGTATATATTTTGATAAACAAACGGTGTCCCGGCGACATAAGCAAAAATGCCGGCCATGATGAAACCTTGTGCAAGTGCATACCCCATGAACTGTCTGTTTTTTAACAGAGACAGAAAGTTTTTTAATGTATGAGTTAGATTACTTGGTACGCGCATTTCTTCTGGCAATGTTTCATCCATTCTCCATAGAACAATGACAAATAGTAAAAAGCCGATTACGCTTAAAACCGCAAATACACCAGTCCACTCAGTAAACGCAAGGATGCCCCCTCCAAGAACTGGTGCGAGGATTGGCGCTAAGTTATTAATTAGCATGAGTAAAGCGAAAAACTTCGTCAATTCTCGTCCGCTATATAAATCTCTGACGACAGCCCTTGAAATGACGATACCCGCAGCAGCAGCAAAGCCTTGCAAGAAACGTGCCGCAATGAAGAACCCGATATTCGGGGAAAATACACATAAAACTGAAGCGACAAAATAGACAATAAGTGCAATAAGTAACGGCTTTTTCCGTCCATGGACATCACTCATTGGGCCGAGAATTAGTTGACCTAACCCGATACCTAGTAGGCAGGCGGTTAGGCTTACCTGTACATAGGTAGCCGTAGTGCCAAAAGCACTTACGATTGTCGGGAATGAGGGTAGATACATATCAATTGTTAACGGACCCATCGCTGCTAGTGTTCCGAGAAGTAATGCAAATCGTATTCGTTTATTTCCTTTAAGTGGTCCCATGATTACTAACGACCTTTCTATAATTTAAAAACTTCCTATGTATGTGATGAAATCTCTAAAGAAGAATCACAAGTATCCTACTATATCACCAAAATGCCATACATTAAAGAAGGATGATTTAGTTTCAAACCATCCCCCCTACTTTATCAATGAAATCAGCATTATTTAAGGAATTCTTTATAAACGATAACCTTTAATGCTAGAATTTCTTCCTCCGTTAACTTTCCTTCAATATCTTTTAACAGCTCTTGTATTTCCTCATTCGACATTCCCTTTTGGGCGTTGGATTGAATAGCTTGGAGTTCACTAAACCCAATTTTTTTGATTAATACTCTTGTTGCCTGCTCTTTTGTTGTGAAAGGAAGATTACTACTTTCAACATTTGCACCTTCTTCAATGAAACGCATTAATTCAGGGTCATTTGCTACCATTTGTTTAATTTCGTTTAACTGTCCGCTATTTTCTAATTCAGCAGTTACAACGTTCATTACTTTGTCGGATGCAATATTAGTTCCAACATAATAGATTCCATACCCAGCTCCACCAATAATTAATACGATGAGGAGAAGGATCTTCAACAGTTTCATATGTCTTCCTCCCATTTTCAATAGATTAGGAAACTATAAAATCTCATAGCGTGGATAAGCTGCAACATAGAGATTTCATATCTAGACTCCAGCGTTTTTGTTCTTTAGAAAAAACGTTAGCAGAATGTAATTTTTCACATCCACTAACGTTTAACATATTGATAATTGTAGTCGTTACTTTACTCTTTTGAAGCCGTACGCGCCTCTGTCATTTGCTTCCAAACAGAACCTTTAGCATCTTCACCTTCAGCAATTCGTGCAATGGCCATCCGGATTTGGAGTTTCACTTCAAACTCTAAATCGTTTTCAGCCTCTTTCAAAGCAGGCAACGCCTTGTCAGTTCCTGTTTCATATAAAAACATAGCCGCACGCCAACGAACCAGTTTGTTTTTATCATTCAATGTTTCGATTGCCGCCTGTTCGAACCCTTCAAATCCAAGGTCGCTCATGCAGTCTCCAGCCGTTCGACGCACTGCCCAACTTTTATCTTTAAGCGCTTTTTCTACATATGGAATGACAGCGTCGTCTTCAATCATACCAAGATAGACCGTTGCAAGGCGTCTGATTGACATCTTTTCATCGTCCAGTGCTCGTTCGAGAAGTGGTGCATCCGACATGTCGGGGTCAGGGATTTGATCCAGCAGTTGGAATCTAGTCTCCCATTGATCCACTGAGAACTCCTCCAGTGAAATTTTTCTTCCGCGCTGGATATTTTCACTTTGTCCTTCATTTGCCATACGGATAATCGCTAGCAAACGTTCTTCTGGATACGCCGCCTCTATTTCTTGGATCACCGTTTCACCAATTTCAGCTTTTTCTCCGTAACGGATTCCGTAATCTGCCCATTTACGCAATAATATATAGTTTTCCACTTCACGTCCATGAACCTTTTCCATAGCTTGCACAAAACGTTCACTTAGTCCAAAACGTTCCTCAGATTCGCTATCGAATACTTTCACTTGAAGGGGAATATCTTTGTAGGTCTGAACGTGTACGTATACTTCTCCGTAGTTGTCGTCAATCTCTTCCATAGATTCATTCTGATCACTTTTCTCTTCATTGAAAACAGCCTGAACGTCTGCAAGAATTGATTCCCATGCGACATTACCAATTCGCTCGACGGCCATGAAGTTCATGACATGATAGATTCCTTTTACGCCATGAATGTTCAATAATGCTGAAGCTGGATAGGATGCTGTTTCTGCATCACTTTTTTTATAATTATGACTCGTCCCTTTTGGTAACTCTGTGTCGAGCACGATTTTCATGGAATTGGGACTTGGTGTTGGTTCGATTGTTACGATTTTCATTTGTATTTGCCCCTTTCGTTAGGATTTATTCAATTCTTGTAAAAAAGACCAACGTTCAATGAGTGTTTCATATTTGCCGTTCAATTCGTCAAGTGTTGCCGTCAGTTCTCTTAGCTTATCGTAATCGGAGCCAGTGGATGCCATTTCTGCCTCCGTAGCTTCGATTGACTTCTCTACATTTTCAATAGCTGATTCAATTGTTTCGTACTCTTTCTTTTCAGCGTACGACATTTTCTTTTTGGTTTCCTGCTGAACCGGTATCTCTACCTCAACGATTGGCTCATGTGCCACTTTTTCTTTAGGTACATAGGTTTCAAGGAAGTCAGAATAGATACCAAACCATGTGTCGACATCCCCTGATCCATCCATTACCCATAGCTTTGTTGATGTTCGATCTAGGAAGAATCGATCATGTGAAATGGTGATGACAACGCCTGGGAATGTATCGATGAACGTTTCCAGTACTGAAAGAGTCTCAAGATCGAGGTCATTTGTCGGTTCATCCAAGAGCATGACGTTCGGTTGTTCCATTAACAGTTTCAACAAATAGAGTCTTTTTCGTTCGCCACCTGATAATTTACCGATGGGTGTCCCGTGTGCTTGTGTGGGGAATAAAAACCGTTCTAGCATTTGCGAAGCTGAAATTCGTACTCCATCAGCACCCTCAATATCATTTGACGTATCACGAATGTATTCGATAATTCGCTTTTTCTCATCCATAATTGGCGTGTGTTGTTGGAAATGAGCAATTTTCACTGTCGTTCCTTTGTCGATGATTCCACTGTCCGGTTGACTTTCTCCAGAAAACATATTCAATAACGTCGTTTTCCCTGCCCCGTTAGGTCCGACAACAGCGATACGATCACCTGATTGAAGGATACTAGAGAAATTATCAATGATTTTTCTTCCGCCGAACGACTTCGAGATGCCGACCGCTTCAATCACTTTCTTACCAAGACGTGTCGACTTAAGCGCGACTTCCATTTCTCCACCCGTATCTTCTTTTTTGACTTTCTCCGATAGGTCATCGAAGCGGTCAATTCGTGCTTTTTGCTTTGTCGATCTCGCTTTCGCACCTCGTCTAATCCATTTCAGTTCTGAACGGTAGCGATTTCGGAGTTTATCGTCCGTCGATGCAGCCATCTCCGCACGAATGGCTTTCGATTCAAGATAATTCCCGTAGTTACCTGTATGTGCATATAACGTTTTATCTGCAAGTTCATAAATATTGGTGGATAACTCGTCCAAAAAGTAGCGGTCATGGGTAACAAAGATGACAGCTCCTTGTTCATTTTTCAAGTAATCTGACAGCCACATAATTGAATCGACGTCGAGATGGTTTGTCGGTTCATCGAGTAACAAGAGATCGGCAGGCTCAATCAATACTTTTGCAAGTGTTACCCGTTTTTTCTGTCCGCCTGAAAGCTCGCCCATCTTCTTATCGAACGTTTCAATACCAAGTTTCGACAAAATCGTCCGTGCTTTTGAGTTTATATCCCAACCAGATAGATCGTCCATCTCGATTTGAAACTTTGAATATTGTTCCTGGTTTAGTGTAGATTCCGGATCCGCAGAAAGTGCTTGAAGTGCGTACTCATACTCTAAGTTGACCTTGATAATCGGTGCGTCACTCTTGAACACCGTTTCCATCACTGTAAGGTCCGGGTCAATTTCTGGCTCTTGTGGTAAATAAACAATACGGTATCTATTCGGATGTTCGGCCGAAATCGAATCAGCTTGTTCGACTCCTGCAATGATTGACAATAACGTCGATTTGCCTGTTCCATTGATTCCGAGTAGGCCTACTTTTTCTCCGCTTATGACCGTAAACGCTATATTTTTAAACAATGTTTTCTCCCCAACAGTCTTCGTGAGGTTTTCGATTATCAATTGACTCATAACAACACTTCCATTTCTAATATGTACCTCATCCTATCATAGCCGATTTACCTTGCTTTTTAAAAGAGTATTGTACTATCGCATGCATCTTATTAGTTGAAAAATGCATGTTACCCGAGAAGTATTGTTCCAAATTCCACAAAATGGTACGATTCTATCCATAAGATTTCCGCGAAAGGATGTGATGATCATTCGTTTGACAGTTAATGAATCCAATACCTATAACGAGGTTGAAATCACTATCAACTGTCCACAAATTGACAATGAACTTGAACGATTAATCAAACAGATTAACCAACTACATATAACCTTAACTGGAACAAAAGATGGGCGGACATATTCCCTTCTCGTCGATAACGTGTATTATATTGAATCGATTGATAACCGTTCGTTTCTTTACAATGAAAAAGATATCTACGAAAGTGACTTGAAGCTATACGAGATTGAGAAGTTGCTGGCAAGCACACATTTCATCCGCATTAGTAAAAACTTAATTGTCAATACAGCTCTAATTGACAGTGTGCGAGCCTTATTTAATGGGAAGTTTGAAGCGTCTTTGATGAACAGTGAAAAAGTCATCGTCAATAGACATTACGTCAAATCTTTCAAAGAAAAATTTTTAACGTGAGGAGGAGATCATTATGGACCTAGTTAAGCACTACATTTCAGCAAGTTGTATTTCATTCACATTTAGTAGTCTATTTTATCTTTTTTTTAGTTGGTTAAAAGTTTTCCCACCTATGGATGAAGCAATGATTGTTCATATGCTGATTATTTCAATTTGCATCATCTGTTTGATTTTTATTACGCATCAGTTACCCATTCAAAATCCGCTCATTTTAAGGTTCATCGAATTACTAGATGTCATCATTGTACTTCTTGTTGCAGGTGCAGTTTTCAAAGTTTTCCCATTCACTTGGTATGATACACCGTTCATTATCACTACTGGAATATTGACTTATATCGTAGTCATTATCGTTACGTTTATGGGTAATCAAATGAGCGCTACGCAAATTAACGCCGCCATTGCAGGTAAAAAAAGGGGAGTCCCTATTGACTAACATAATTGAGGTAATTGGATTGTCGAAATCATTCGAAAAAATAAAAGCTGTAAACGACATCAGTTTCTATGTAGAAAAAGGCGCCCTCTTTTCTTTTTTAGGTACGAATGGTGCTGGGAAATCGACGACTATTTCAATTCTCTTGACGCTCCTCCAGCTAGACAGTGGTCATGTCTATGTAAATGGTTATACTGTCGGCAAGCACGACCAAGCCATTCGCCAGGAAATCGGCGTCGTATTTCAAGAGAGCTTACTTGATCCTTTATTGACCGTCAAAGAGAATTTAGCGATTCGGGGATCTTTTTATGGGATGCCGCGGCAAGAACGTAACGTTGCGATTACTCGAGTTATGGATATCGTGGATATACAGTCTATTTCGAATCGACCTTATGGGAAATTATCAGGTGGACAACGACGACGAGTGGATATTGCGCGCGCCCTTATTCATAAACCGAACATCTTAATTTTAGACGAACCGACAACAGGGCTTGATCCAGAAAGTCGAAAAAACATATGGGCTACCATACTGCAACTTCAAAAAGAAACAGGTATGACTGTTTTTCTAACGACACATTACATTGAAGAAGCAGCAAACTCGGATTATGTTGTCGTTATGAAAAAAGGCAGCATCGTGGCAAAAGGAACTCCTGAACAGTTGAAAAATAACTATTCAACAGATTTACTGACAATTTCTACGGAGCGAGCAGATGAGCTGCGAAGCTTGCTCATGTTAGATGGATTGGATTTCGATGACGAAAAGTCGCTGTTTACTATCCGCCTTAATCATACGACGGAAGCGATACCAATTTTGGTGAAATTCACTTCTTTCATCTCATCTTTTGAAGTGAAGAAATCCAGTTTGGATGATGTTTTTATCGCCATCAATGGAAAGGTTGGGAATCCGGATGATCGCATTTGCTAAACGGAATATCTTATTGTATTTTCGGGATAAAGCCACTGTCATTTTCTCACTTCTAGCCGTCATTATTTTAATCGCATTGTACGTTTTATTCTTAGGGGATATGACCGCCAAAGGGCTTCCGGACTTCCCTGCAAAAAAGGCAGTGCTCACTACCTGGTTCATTGCTGGGGTCCTAGCGGTAACCTCTATGACAACGACACTCGGCTCATTTGGCATCCTGGTAGAAGATCGCGCAAATAAAACATACATGGATTTTTACTCTTCCCCTATTTCAAGAACAAAGTTGGTGGGTGGCTATATCATCAGCGCATTGGTTATAGGTTTTATCATGTGTATGATTACGCTTCTTGTTTCAAATCTATTTCTCTTCGTTTCCGGAGAAGTGGTGCTGTCGTTCGGTAAAATGATGGCGGCAAGCGGTGTAATTATCTTATCCGTATTAGCTAGCGGATCAATGGTGCTTCTGTTGGTTTCCTTTTTCAAAACGTCAAATGCATTTGCCGCAGCAAGCACGGTTATCGGAACACTTCTTGGTTTTTTAGCTGGCATCTATATTCCGATTGGTGGACTGCCTGATTACATCCAATCAGTTGTCAAGCTGTTCCCGGTTTCCCATTCAGCCGCACTGTTTCGGCAATTAATAATGGAGGCACCCCTTCTAGAGGCCTTCTCTACCGCGCCAGTTGCCATGAAGCAAGCATTCGAAATTGATATGGGCATGTTATACGACATCAATGGTAAAAAAACTACCCAGTTATTTAGTATTATGTATCTCTGTGGTACAACATTGCTTTTTTTCGGACTATTGTTACTTGTTATGCGAAGGAAAAATAAATAAGCTTACACGTGCATATAGAGGGTGTTCCTCAATGCACGTGCAAGCTTTTATGTCATTCATTAATTCACCAAACGTCCCGTTATTCCTTGCGCTTCCCAGTAAGCATCGCGAATTTGGACTTTTTGAATTTTGCCAGATGCTGTTTTTGGAAGTTCATTGACGAAAGTTATGCCTGTAACTACTTTGAAATGGGCTAACTTTTCTTTGCAGAAAGCAATAATTTCCTGTTCGGTTGCGTTTCTATGCTCGCGTAATACAATATATGCGTGAGGTGTCTCTCCCCACTTCTCATGTGGAACCGCAATGACAGCAGCTTCCAGTACCGCAGGGTGTTCGTATAGGACACCTTCTACTTCAATCGATGATATATTCTCTCCGCCACTAATGATGACATCTTTCTTTCGGTCTACGATGTTGATATAACCATTTTCATCAATAGTCCCCATGTCCCCTGTTAAAAGCCGGCCATTTTGCAACGCTTGTTCCGTTGCATGATCGTTTTTCCAATAGCCTTTCATAACACCATGACTCCGCACTGCCACTTCCCCGACTTGTTTCCCGTCATGGGCAACTTCCACTCCATTTTCATCGACAATCCTAACATCGCTACCAATCATCGAGAATCCAGCCTTCGCTTTCAATTCAGTCTGTTCATTTTTTGACAACCCGGTCAAATGCGAGTGGATCGTTGAAATGAGGCTAAGCGGAGAGGATTCCGTCATACCATATACTTGGATGAACTCCCAACCCAGCTCTTCTTCGACCCTGACGATGAAGGCAGGAGGTGGTGCAGATCCTGCAATCACCACGCGAATGTCTTGATTGATGACCGGATGATGCTGATCATGATACAGCAGCAACGCATTTAATACGGTTGGTGCCATATGCAAGATGGATACTTTATGTTCTTGAAGTGCTTTAAAAATGGATTCAGGCGTCGATTTTCTTGAACATATATGTGTAGCCCCATTTGCCGTGTAGTAAAAAGGAGAGCCCCAGCCATTGACATGGAACATTGGAAGAACGTGCAAATAGACGTCCGAGTCAGTGACCCTCAAATGATGCATCGTACTAAGCGCATGTAGATAATTATTACGATGCGTCAACATGACCCCTTTTGGATCTCCCGTTGTTCCACTCGTATACAGTAAGCTACAGACATCATTTTCATCCAGTTCTGCACGGTCAAATGCATCAGATGAGTAAGTAGCAAGCCAGTCGTCATAGCCCGTTTCTAGTGTTTCTTGATCTTTGTAGTGAACAATAATATGCTTTACCGTTTCAAATTGATCGATCACTGGTTTAATTAAGCCATAGAGATCTTGGTCGACAAAAAGAACTTTGGCTTCACTATGATTTAAGATGAATACGTAATCTTCCGGCTTTAAACGAATATTGAGCGGAACCATTACTGCACCAATTTGAAAAACGCCATAAAACCCTTCCAACATTTCAAGAGAATTCCCTGCTAAATAAGCGACCCTGTCCTCTTTTCCAATCCCTAACTCGCGTAGCCCTCTAGAAAGTTGGTTTACTCTATTATTCAGTTGTCGGTATGTAAAAACACGTTCTTCACAATGTACCGCATCCTTTTCTCCATACAAAGCAACTGCTCGATCGAGAAATTGCGGTAATACTAGTGGCATATTCATATAGATCACCTCACCATTTTGATATAGTATATAACACCTTGAATTTTCTGTCATTAGCAATTGTGCAACTTAGTGAGTAATTAATATGGATATGATTTATTAATAGAATGGAAAAAGTCTGATCTGTTAGCTAGAAAGCTCACTAACAGATCAGACTTCCTTATCTCATGCTTTACACTAGAACGGTCCAAAGTAGCATCGTAACTATAATTGTTGTTACGCCTTGTAACAGCGTTGCCATCGTTTGTGCCTTATACGCATCCGTCACTGTCATGCCACTAAATTGTGTAACGACCCAGAAGAAGCTGTCATTCACATGGCTAACAGTCATTGCTCCGGCACCAATCGCCATGACTACAAGCGCAAGTGGAATCGCTCCTTCAATTCCCATTGAAGGCAATAGTGGTGCTATTAATGTTGAGGTGATGACAAGTGAAGCAGTCGAAGATCCTTGGGCTGTTTTCAATGCGGCTGCGATAATAAATGGAATAAGGAGGAACAGAGCACCACCCGCTAACGCCTCCATATTCATGTTTGCGATAAGGTCTGCAATACCTGAATTTGAAATAACTTTCCCGAATGCTCCTCCTGCCCCAGTAATAAGAAGAATAGGAGCAGCTTCCTTCAATGCATCGCCAATCCAACCTGAAAGCGTTTCCTCATTAAATTTAGGAAGTAACAAAAACGATGCCAGCACACCGAATAGAAGCGCGACGGATGGTGCTCCTAAAAATCGTAGGAAGTTGATAAAAGCAGTGTCTTCGCCAGTAAGTGCTGCCACAGAACCGATTCCAATCAATACTATTGGCAGTACAATTGGCAAGAATGCTTTGAACGTGGAGGGCATTTTTCCGAACGATTCAACAATCTCTTCGTAATTCAGTCCGCCTTCCTCAGTATCTTCCGGTACTTCGATTTTTGAGGCTACTTTTACCGCCCAGAAATAACCAACAATAACTGCTGGAATCGCAACGAAAAGTCCAATTAAAATAATAGTCCCTAGATAATTTTCCGCGCCGATATTACCAGCTGCAGCAATTGGTCCCGGTGTTGGCGGAACTAACGTGTGTGTCGCATACAATCCGGTTGCAAGTGCAACTGACATGGATGCAATCGCCACTTTTGAACGTTTCGCCAATGCCTTTTTCAAACTTGCTAATATAATGAAGCCAGAATCACAAAAAACAGGGATTGATACGATATAACCGATGATTGACATTGCCAACTGAGGGCGCTTTTCACCGATTACTCGTAAAACGACTTCCGCCATTCTATATGCCGCACCCGACTTTTCTAGAATGACTCCAATAATAGTCCCCGCGACAATGACAATCCCAATCGATTTCATTAATCCGCCGAATCCTTCATTGACATTTTCCACTACCGTGAGCAACGGCATGCCTGAAGCAATACCGACGAAAAATGCGCCGAGCAGTAAAGATAAAAACGGATGAACTTTAAAAACAGCTGTCAACACAACAACGAGCACAACACTAAGTGCAATAACTGCAAATAACATCTCTACACCCCTTTTGTATAGTTAGTTAAATAATTCTCCATTACCAACTTTGTTTTCGCTCTTAAATAATGACTTGGATGCGCAATCGACTCTTGTGATGAAACCGTTCCGTCTGTAATCGCATGTAATTCGTTGAATATGGGCGCCAATAGATCCCGGCTCTCTTGATCTATCACACCTGAAATAAGAATGATTGGCTTTCCCTCTTTATAGGCCACTTTCGCAACTCCAAATGGTGTTTTACCCGATAATGTCTGACTATCAGTTTTGCCTTCACCTGTAATAATTAAATCTGCGTCAGTAATTTGTTTGTCGAATGAAATCGCATTCAACACAACGTCGATACCCTGTTCCATTTCCCCAGGAAAAAAAGCTTGAAAAGCACCTCCGGCTCCCCCTGCCGCACCTGCTCCTTTTTTCCCGTGAAGAGAAATGCCGGTTAGTTGTTCAATTACATGGGCTAACCTCATCAAGTTTTCGTCAAGTCTATTTACCATCGCAGGACAAGCCCCTTTTTGTGGACCGAAAACAGCGGAAGCACCAGTTGGCCCGACAAATGGGTTACTGACATCACACGCAATTAGGAAAGTGCTTTCTGAAATTCGTTTATCAAAATCATGCATATCGATTGCATGAAGATTACCAAGTGAACCTCCCCCCCTTGACAATTCCACTCCGTTTCCACCCAGAAAACGCATTCCAAGTGCCTGTAACATTCCTACACCACCGTCGTTTGTCGCACTTCCCCCAAGCCCAATAATAAAATTGCGTAAGCCCGCGTCAAGTGCATGAACAATTAATTCGCCCGTGCCATAAGTCGATGTAACAAGTGGATTTCTTTCCTCTTCGTGCAACAGCATCAATCCAGATGCTTCCGCGATTTCAATGACAGACGTTTTCCTATCTCCAAGAACGCCATAAGCCGCCCCGACTTCTCGGCCAAGCGGATCTTGTACGACGACGGATACGATTTCTCCCCCCGTAGCGCCAACCAAACTGCTCATCGTTCCTTCCCCGCCATCAGCTGCAGGAAGCATAACTGTCTCGATAGAGGGGTCAGCATCATAAATGCCTGCCACCATCGCTTCAGCTGCTTCAACGGCCGTTAAACTACCTTTAAATGAATCTGGTGCCACAACTACTTTCAAAAATACTTCCCCCTTAACTAAAGCGCTTACTAATAGTATAGTTGAGCTATTCAGATAATACGTTATGCTAATTGTATAGAATTACCCGTAATATTTCCGGAAAAGTTATACATGGGGGATAGAATAATGCTGACAAAGCAACTTGCAGATGAAATTGTTGAACAAACGATGGTCCGGTTAAACCGTAATTTGAATGTCATGGATACGAATGGAATGATTTTGGCTTCAGGTGAAGAACAGCGCATCAACAAAATACATGAAGGTGCAGCATACGTCGCAAAAACGAAGGAAATATTATGGATTACAGAAGAAAACATGGTAAATTGGCATGGCACAAAACCAGGCGTCAATATGCCGATTCATTTTCAGCAACAATTAGTTGGTGTCATTGGAATAACCGGTAATCCTGCAGATCTCCGAGAAATCGCAACACTTGTACAATTAACAACTGAAATGATGGTTCACCAGTCACTCATTACCTCGCGGGCGGAATGGAAACGGAAGATGAAAGAACTGATTTTTGAAGAGTTAATTAGCGGTGAGCCGCTTTCGTTGATTGTTAAGGAGAGACTTTCTCTTTTGGGATTTAGCACAATAAATCCATACACAACACTTTTAATCGAATTTAAGAGCTTCCTACCTTCCTCTCAAAGAATCATTGAAAAATTGGAGGATCAATTTGAAAAAAACTCTGTTCTCATTGGACATTCACAATTGAATGAGGTATTCATTTTAATTAGCGGAATGACTGAAACTACTTTGAAGAGAAAACTTTCTATTTTACTACTTACTTTGCAGAAAGACTCCCTTGTCAGAATTGGCGTTGGCTATCCCGTCAATTCTTTAGATGAAATTCGCTACTCCTATACTACCGCCAAAAATGCATTGCAATTTGCACAACCAACACAACATCTCATATACTTTGAGGATGTCGAGTTATTGGCCCTACTGAAAAAAAACGCCTCATCGAGTGAGACGTTCAGATTTTCAAGTAGAGTGTTAAAGGGATTGAATGAACAAATGAAACGTTCACTCTCCATCTATTTTTCTTGTAATCAGAACAACACTATAGCTGCTGCAACCTTAGAAGTTCACCGCCACACATTAACGTACCGGCTTCGAAAAATAGAAGAAATAAGCGGCTATAACCCAACACTCTTTCATGATGCAGTTTTATTGAAAATCGCTCTTTTACTAGATGAAAAATAGGTATCGATCCCCCTTAAGCTATCCATTGCCTAAGGGGTTTTCCACATTTTCTCTATTCAGTTTTCTCGATTACCGTTCTCCCTCCCGCATACAACCCACTTGCGGATAAGCCCATCATCAAACCCACAAGTATACCTGCCTTAATGTCTTCAGGATAAATATAAATAATGCCCCCTACAACACCGAAGAGTAGTGATATGAACGGCAGTAGCCGCCTTGGCATCCCATACATCTTCAATAATTCCACGATTCCGATGATAAGCGGAATTAAAACGACATCATAGATTTCCAACGTTTCTCCTCCTCGAATAATTAGTCTACAATCGGATAACTGCTCAATAAAGTAAATGAATACGTAAATTTACATGTGAAATCCAGTGGAGGTTCAACGGATTGGATGTGAATGTACAGAATTGTTGGTTGCATATAGAGCCAATGGTTATGTAATGAACTAACAATCAGCCTTTGCCGGGAAATAGAGTGCATGAATACTATGACAACTGACGTGCATTGCACACTTTGAGCTGCACCTTTTAAGGATATTCATCGAATTTAGCATCTACATCTCCTACACTCTATGAAAAGTGACATGGATACATGTGTATTAATCTCCCAGACTTTTACTATATAATTAATTTATTATCATAAAATATCTATTTATTAGATTTAGAAAATTATCACTATATCGAAACGTTGTAATATAAACGTTAATTGAAATAACAGCGTTTCCAATAATTATTTTTGACAATTGAAAACGTTTAATTGTATTATAGTGAAATATGAAGGAGGCATCATCATGTCACAGCTAACTAAGAAACAGATCGTGGAGAGTGTTCCGCAAAAAGGCTTCTTCGGGCACCCGAAAGGTTTGTTCACATTATTCTTCACGGAATTCTGGGAACGGTTCTCGTATTATGGTATGAGAGCAATACTCGTGTACTATATGTACTACGAAGTATCAAATGGCGGACTTGGATTAGATAAAACTATCGCCTTGTCCATCGTGTCAATCTATGGTTCGCTGGTCTACATGTCAGGTATTATTGGCGGCTGGTTAGCTGACCGGGTATTCGGTACCTCAAAAGCAATTTTTTATGGTGGAATATTCATTATGCTTGGTCATATCGCGCTTGCAATTCCCGGTAACATTTCACTGTTCTTCGTTTCGATGATTCTTATCGTAATTGGTACAGGGTTACTAAAACCAAACGTCTCCAGTGTAGTTGGTGATATTTACCCTGAAAACGACAACCGTCGTGATTCAGGATTCAGCATCTTCTATATGGGTATTAACTTAGGTGCATTCATCTCACCACTTATCGTTGGTAGTTTAATGAAAACAAGTTTCCATCTAGGATTCGGTGTTGCTGCTATTGGAATGTTTTTCGGTTTATTAATGTTCGTTTTGACAAAAAAGAAAAGTCTCGGCTTAGCGGGTACACAAGTAGCGAATCCATTACAACCGTCCGAAAAAAGAAAAGTATTCTCAATTTTCGCAATTGCGGCTGTAGTGATTGGGATTCTTGTTGCAATTGCCATCCCTCGAGGTTGGCTGACTTTTGAATCATTCATTATAATTGTCGGTATTCTCGGCTTCCTTATCCCAACGGTTTATTTTATTGTTATGTATAGGAGTCCAAAAACAAATGATGTGGAACGGTCCCGAATAATTGCGTTCATCCCGCTCTTCTTATCAGCTGTCGTATTTTGGGCAATTGCCGAGCAAGGTTCAACAATTCTTGCAGTTTATGCAGATACACGAACAAACCTTAATATTTTTGGCTATCAAATTTCACCAGCCTTTTTCCAATCATTTAACCCATTGTTTATCATTACAATGGCTCCTGTCTTTGCATGGCTATGGATGAAACTTGGTGATCGGCAACCGAATATTCCGCAGAAGTTCTCGTTAGGTCTTCTGTTTGCCGGTTTATCATTCATCATTATTTTAGTGCCCGGCTATTTAGGTGGGACAGATGCTCTCGTGAACCCACTATGGCTCATCCTAAGCATCTTTGTCGTCGTCTTAGGGGAACTGTGCTTATCTCCGGTAGGATTGTCAGCTACGACTAAACTGGCGCCGGTAGCGTTCTCTGCGCAGACGATGAGTCTGTGGTTCCTATCGAATGCTGCTGCACAAGCGCTTAACGCACAGATCGTTAAATTATATAAACCTGAAACTGAAATGATGTATTTTGGAATCATCGGTGGAACAGCGATTCTATTAAGTTTCCTCTTATTCGCAATGTCGCCGGTTATCCAACGATTTATGAAAGGCGTACGCTAATACAATTGAAACAAAACAAGCAGCCCTGTGAGTTTACAGGGCTGCTTGTTTTGTTTCAACATAAGTCTTAAATCTTGCATTTAACAACCTCGAGTAAACTAAACATAGGATAGTTTACAGTAAGTTCCCCGTTCTATTGGATGAACATATAGTATCTAATAGAATGAAATAATACGTTAGTTAATATGGTCAAGGAGTGATAACTTTGAGAAGAAGCGACTCAGTATTCAATACGGGATTACAAAATAACGATAGTTCAACGGATACTGGTGCTAAAATTTCATTATGGGGTTCAGCAATTTCTACCTTAGGGGATGCCCTACAAACCCTAGGGGCCGCTATTTCAATCGAAGAAAGTAGGATTTCTGACATCCAACAGCAACAAGAACTTGATAAATTACAGAATCAAATTGACGAATTAAAAAATGATCAAGTACAGAATAACTCGCAGAGTACTGATATTGAGAAACTCAATAAGTTTTTGGAGATAATTGTTAAACGCTTAGAAAAGGAAGACGATACAAAAGAAAATTAAATACGCAAATTGAGTGGAGTAAAATCGCAAGATTCAAACTCACTTGAAAATATCAGTTTTTAATTCGTTTACAAGCTTCACTAAATTATTCGTCATCTACTTTCCAATATTATGATTATGATAACAAATTGTACTGATTAAGATTAAATCATCGCCAGTTCGCAATAACCACCGATTCTACCATGTCCCTCTATTCTCCATATGAATTACAAAACCACGGTCACAAGCGTAATGAATTCCCTTGAGGCGGACAAAACAACTAAATAGCTTAGTAAATAACAAATCGCAGTCTTTTCAACGCAGAACAATCAATATACAAGACTTTTTGAATGCTGATAACTCTAATGTGACAAAAGGAGAATTATTATATTTCGAGTTTCTTGATTAAGACCTTAACTTTTAAGAACCTGTTACGTTTCAAGCATCTATTACGACTGATAAAAATTCAAGCGACAAAATAGCGATAACTTCGCCCCTACTATTTGAACTGTTAAGGGCGAAACATTCGAAGGAATAAAAAAGTACTTATTTATATTGAACAAATAGAGAGCGAAGTCGCCTAACGAAGGAAAGTAGGCATCACCTCCCCCTAGATAATTCAATGGGTTCTTAATTTCAACATATCTTTTGCACTATACACAAATTTTTTTTTAGATTTAGCGAGAAATTAAACCACTTAGTGAATCTAGGTGGTTTTTTTGTTTATTTAACTTCTGAAAAAGTACGATTTCTTCTGTTTTTTTGCTTCATTCAAATAGAGAATTTGGAATCTCAACTCAATCATACTTTTTTAATTTCAGAATAGAAGAAATTAATTATCCTGTTGAATTCATTTTTATAATAAATTGTTTTTCTATTACTATTTCAATGATAAGATGAATTTGACCCTATTTTTAGATTAGAATGAAAAGGAGGATAATTATGATTGTTGGCTTGTCTATTATTTTAATACTAGTTTTATTTTTGCCGTTCACTGTAAAAATAGTTGAACGGAACTTAGAAGTGTTTTTATTCATTATGGGGATTTCCGCGGTCCTTGTCAGTCAAGTACTTGACTCAACTTTGATCGTTAAAGCCCTGGAGGATCCGATACATATAACCCTAGCCGTTATTATCGCTGGATTAGTATTCCGCTGGTTACAAAAACCTTTCGAAAAAAGTATACGAGGCATGAGCAAAGCAATTCCATTTCGCTTATTCTTAGCACTTATCGTTATCGTTTTAGGAATCCTTTCTAGTGTCATTACAGCAATTATTGCAGCAATTGTCCTGGTCGCAATAGTAGGCGTTTTGCGCCTTGACCGTAAATCAGAAATCCGTCTTGTCATCATTGCTTGTTATTCAATTGGGCTTGGTGCTGTTCTTACACCAATCGGGGAACCTCTATCAACAATCGCAACAAGCAAATTGGATGCAGACTTTTTCTATTTACTACGATTAATCGGTCCTGATATCATTCCAGGCGTCATTGCTTTTGGAATACTGGCCGCAATCATAATCAAGCCTTCAAACAAGTTGAACAGTTTAAAAGTTAATCAAGGAACCGAATCGTATATGGATATTATTATTCGTGGGATTAAAGTATATCTGTTCGTAATGGCCCTTACACTGCTTGGTGCAAGTTTTGAACCATTTATCGAAAGATACCTATTAGATTTAAACCCTCTTGTATTATATTGGATTAACATGATTTCAGCAGTGCTTGATAATGCTACATTAGCTGCAGCAGAAATCAGCCCTGTTATGAATGATTCGACAATTAAAGCCCTTTTACTTGGACTGTTAATCAGCGGAGGTATGTTAATACCCGGAAACATCCCAAATATCATAGCTGCCGGAAAACTTAATATTAAAAGCAGTGAGTGGGCTCGTTTTGGTGTTCCGATTGGCTTGATTGCAATGGTTATTTATTTCATAGTGATCGTGACTGTCGGATGAATTGAAAAAAGGATGTAAATTGAGGGGTTCCCCATTTTACATCCTTTTCCGTTTCTTAGGATATTATAAAAACTCGTACTATGGATAAGTTACCACATAGAGATTTCACGTCCAGACTCCTAAGCCTCCGAACAGGCACTTGCACTTGCGCTTACACTTGCACTTGCGCTTTTGTTTTTTATACTTATTTCTTCTTGGTAACTCTTCCAAGAGCGAAAGCTCCGACAGCCAAGCCAAGAATTGTATTTGTTTTCTTATTGAACACTTGTTTAACAACAAGATTCAAGTTTTGTGGTCTTTCAGCAAGGCGACGCATGAAATAGCCGTACCAGTCATTCCCAAAAGGAACGTATGTACAGAAATTATACCCTTCGCTAGCCAATTGCAATTGCATGTCCTTTCTAAAACCGTATAGCATTTGGAACTCGAATTTATGATTCGGGATGTCATTTTCTTTAACAAATTGTTTTACATGATTAATGACATGATGATCATGTGTTGCAATTGACGTGAATTTACCATTTAACAAATGCCATTCGATCAATTGAATATAGTTTTCATCGATTTCTTTTTTATCTTGATAAGCATATTCTTCAGTCTCTTTATAAGCACCTTTTACAATACGCAAACGGAAATTTTTGTAATTTTGAATATCTTCTACCGCGCGGAAGAAATAAGCTTGAATTACCGTTCCGATATTGTCATAGTCCTTAGACAACTCATCAAGGAGATCAAATGATGGTTGCAAACGAGCATGATCTTCCATATCAAAGTTAATGAAAATTTCATAACTTTTTGCTTTAGCTGCAATTTCTTTTAGATTTCCCAAACAGAAATCAATATCTATATCTAAACCTAATTGAGATGGTTTTAGAGAAATATGAGCATCGACCCCGTGTTCGTGAATAGCTTCGATGACTTCCAAAATTTGTTTTTTCGCAGCTAATGCTTCCTCTTTTTCAAAGACGAATTCCCCAAGGTTATCTACCGTACAAGAAATCCCATGTGCATTCAGTTCTTTAATACTTTGGATAGTTTCAGCTACATTAGTTCCTGCTACAACATTTTGTGCTCCCATTTTTAAGCCGTATTTTTTTGCCGCGCTATTCAAAAGCTGGTTTTGGGACAATCCGATAAAGAAGTCTTTTAACATGTTATATGCTCCTCAATATTGTTTTTTATTTTTTAATTATATCACACGACCGTGCTTTTGCTGAAATGATAACTGGTTACAGAATCATTAGTTGTTCAAAGAACTTTTTTCTAGATAATTTTGCCACACTTCGACAAGTAAGCAAATGCCCCAATAGATTAGACCTACCAAAATATAAACCGTCATATAGTCGAATTCCCTGCCCCCAACGATTTTTGCGCGTTGAAACAGATCGGGCACAGTAATCATCGCAGCCAATGAAGATGCTTTGATCAAATCTAGTAGAACATTAGACAATGGCGGAATTGCGATTCGTGTTGCTTGTGGTAAAATTACAAAAAGCAATGACTGCCAATAGGACATCCCTAATGCAGTGGCAGCTTCCCATTGTCCCTTATCAATTGAGTTAAGCGACGATCGGATAATCTCAGCCATATAAGCTGAAGAGTGAAGGCTGAAGCCTATTAAAGCGGCAGTGACAGCTGAAAATTGAATTCCGATATTAGGCAAACCAAAATAGAGTAAAAATAGGAATACAAGCATCGGTGTACCCCGCATATAGGATATGAAGATACGTGCTGGCCACCTAAATAGTACTAATTTAGACGTTCTGCCTAGCGCCAGGAAGAAGCCCAATATCAGCCCGCACACCATGCCCCCAAAGGAAATGAGTATGGTGTAACCAACCCCCTGCAAAATATACGGAAATGACTCGATGGCAAGCTGCAAATCGAAAATGTGTTGCCATTCAATTCCACTCACATTACAAGCCGCCTTTTCGATTATTCAAAATCATAGTCTTGTTCAACTGATACATCTTCCCCACCAAAGAATTGCTTCGACAATTCAGAAATTGTTCCATCCGCGTGCATTTCGACAAGTACGGAGTTCACTTGCTTTAGTAGTTCATCATTGTCTTTTTTCATGATGATTGCTTGGACATTCGGATGATATTTGATATCCGGATGGATCATGATTTCAAACTCCGGAAATGCAGCAAGTGCCAATTTTTGTAAGTAGTAATCATTCAAGATGACATCCGTACGGCCTATAGAAACATCACGCAAATACACATCATTTGTGACGTTATCATAAATCACCTCTTCAGCACCGTGGTCGCGTCCAACTTGCATATAAACGGAAGTTGCAGCCCCAGCCGCTTTTTTTCCTTTCAAATCTTCAAGAGACTCAATACCTGAATGATCCGATTTCCGTACGATAGCAGTACCGAATGAATACTTATAAGGCTCAGAAAAAGTGAATTTCTCTTCCCGTTCGGGTGTGATTTCAATATCATTCACTGCTAGATCAGCTTGCCCACTATTCAAAGAAGTAAGCATTCCGTCTAGACCCATTTCAACGTATTTGATCTCCAGCTTCAGACGCTTTCCTAGCTCGTTCATTATTTCAACTTCGTACCCCGTTAGTTCCTTGCTTTCGCCGTCATGGTATGATGCTGGATAAAGAGTTCCTGACGTTGCGACAACAATTTCACCTTTTTCTTGAATGTTCTCCCAAGTGGAAGTTTTAGAACCACTCTCCTTATTTGTATCGCCACTAGCACCACAAGCAGCTAAAACAACCATCATTGAAAATAGTAATAAAGACAGGAAGATTTTACTAAGATGTTTTTCTTTTGTCATCGAGATTCTCCTTTTGAAAATAGTATTTTACAAATAATTGTCCACTGAAAATTATAATACATTCTTAGTTAAGATGTAACCCTTATGATTCTAAATTAGGAATACAGATAGTTTAGAATTGGGGGGTTATTAGAGAAAAATGAAAAATAGTGATGGGATTATGGTATATTCATAAACAATTAGTTTTATATTCAAAGTAAAAGGAGATGTTCCCAAATGTGGGGATCTTTCAAGTTGGATAGCATTAAAGACCTGATACGTATTTCACTTAAAGGGTTTTCTCAAGTAATGTTAATCGACAATGCAATCTCAGGAGGGTTAATTCTTTTAGGGATAATGCTACACTCTCCCCTTCTTGGATTAATGGCACTACTGTCTTCCATGATTGGTACGGTGACGGGAAAATATTGTGGAGGAGACCAAATTGCAGTTAGCCATGGAATATATGGATTTAACGCCATCCTTTCCGGTATCGCGGTAATGTTATTTTTACAAAATGATTGGAACTGGGTTATTGCACTATTTGCTGCAATAGCAGCTGCTTTGCTTATGGCTATCTTATCGAAGTTTTTAGCCAAGTGGAATATTCCCTTGCTCACTTTTCCATTTCTTTTTGTAACATGGGTTAGCCTTTTTGCGGCATATCGTTTTAGCGCAATGCATGTAAACCCGTCATTTGTCACATCATCTCCTGCTAACTGGAATCTTCCAGTTGAAGGTAAACCCAATTTCTTTCTCGGTTTAATAAAAGGTGTAGGTGAAGTATTCATTATTGACTCTCTATGGGCAGGTTCGCTTATTCTAATTGCTCTCTTCGTGGCTGGATGGAGATTTGGTGTCTATGCGATTATTGGGACATTTGTGTCTTGGCTAACTGCATACTCGCTAGGGGTCGATGTTGAATTGCTAGATTTAGGTCTCTATAATTATAATGCCGTGTTAGCAATGATTGCCGTGGGTCTAATGTTCGATGAAAAAAATAATTTCCCCCTAATGGGTATATTTGCAGCTGCAATGACAGTCCCAATTGCAGCAGGTATGGATTTAATTCTTTATCCGAAAGGGCTTCCCGTATTAACATCTCCCTTTATCATTAGTACATGGCTATTTTTAGCGATGAGGAGAACGATACCCATATTTGAGCCACAAATCACAGAAAAGTAGCAAGAAAATACATAATTAAAATGTGTAAAGACCCGCAAAAGCAATTAGCTTTTTGCGGGTCTTTTTTTAATAAGAATAAGAAAATATTAGTTTTTTGACTTAGAATAGTGTCTAGCTCCAGGCGCTTTCGCTTTTCTTAATTATTCCAATCTGAACTGCCCGACAAGTTTCTCCAGATCTTGTGCCATATGACTCATTTCAGTAGAACGTGTTGCAACTTCTTCAATTGAAGCTGATGTCTGCTCTGTTGCAGCCGAGATATTGTTAGACATATCTTCAATTGAATGAATCGATTGCGTCAAGTCATTGATGAGTACTACTACACGATTTGAACTTTCTGCTTCAGCTGTCGTTAATTCTGAAATTAAGTTAATTTCCTTAACAGTTTCAGAGACGGCAATTGAAATGTTACTTAAGGAAGTTGCAGTCAAACGAACCGTTTCTGTTCCGGATTCAATAAGTTTTGTGCTCTCTGATGTAGAAGTAACAACTCGACCGATACTTTCAGTAATATCTTGCACTAGCTTTTCTACTTCAAGAACTTCTTTATTGGACTGTTCTGCAAGTTTTCTTACTTCCTCCGCAACGACCGCAAATCCTTTGCCATGTTCACCCGCACGTGCAGCTTCTATCGATGCATTAAGCGCAAGTAAATTCGTTTGGGCAGCAATGCCTGCAATTGAACTGGTGATATTTTGAATTTTAGTTGTAGATTCAATTAGATTTTGAATCGTACCACCTGCTTCATTTGAGGAGACTCTGATTTTCTCCATATCATTACTAATGTCATTTACGCTATGCTGACCTTCTTCTGCAATTTTCATTGTCCGCCTAGAGTTCCCCGCACTTAGTTCAGCTTTCTCTTTTGAATCCTGAAGATCATTCGCCAGAGAAGACAAGATTTTGGATGCATGTTCTGCATTGATTGTCCCGTCGGAGATAGAAGCTGCGGTTTCACTCATATTGTGTGCGACCTGTTGAATCGCCATCTGCATTTCATTTAATGAAGCAGCTGTGTCAAGTGAGTTTTGCGTTAATTGAACAGCTGTTGTTTTGACTGTCCCAATCGTATTGCGCAAGTTCGCTGTCATCATGTTTAATGTTCGTCCTAAATCGCCAACTTCATCTTTACTTGTTACAACTGTATCTTCAATGCCGAGATTTCCATTCGCAATTTCTTTCGCATGTGCGATTAAAGCTGAAATCGACTTTGTTTTACGTCTGATTAGCATAATTGTAATGATCGATGCGATGATCATTGGAATAAGGCTGATTAAAATACCATTCCGAACAACATCCCATGTTCTTCCAGCAACAATTGAACCATCAAAATCGATAACGCTGATTGCGATGATTTCTCCATTTGGATCGTGATTTTCAAATATCGGTGCATAACCAGATAGACGTTTTAGACCTGCAAATTCATAGAGCTCTGTGTAAGTTGAATGCTTCATATCCAAGAGCATTGCAAGCGCTTTTTCATCAACCGGAACCGAATCACCTGGTTCGAATCCTTTTGCACTTAAATGGTCATCAAGTGCTAGAATTTTCCCATCTAGATCAATGATGTATTGAGTCTCGAAAATAGCTTTATGATTGAGTGTCCAGTTAAGCTGTTGACCAACCTCATCCATCGTTTCGCGGTCACCTTTAAGCATTTTTCCCACGTCTTCCGGCCGGATCAAACCTGTTGTAATACTCGCGCATCCATACGCTTCAACACCTGCGGCATCATATAATTTATCGTAAGCTGTTTTATATGTTGCGATGGACGTAATCGCTAACATTGCAACCATGATACCGACAATAATCGTTCCCAATTGTACCGTTAGTGTATTTCTCATTGTTTTTCCCCCTACTATTCTACTAGTCTATAATACTCTATAAATCAACAAAAACAAAGTCCGTAAGACATAGATTATTCGTCCGTTTCATGCCTAATTAGACAAATTTCTGTTATTTTTGATGTTATCTTCTATGATAAGAGGGGATTATCTTCTGTATTGCCTACGGATAAATAATATAATTAGATATGTTGAATTAAAGAATCCCATTGAATCTGTCGTGGCACTCAATAATAAGAGAGGTGTAATTCGGGGTGTGGATTGTAGAACGCTTGGTGCTTTGGGGATGCCTTTCGCCGCGCCTGCGCTAGGTTGTTCATTATCGAGAGAAATGTGATTTTGAGATGTATATGCCGAGATTGTAAGGTGATTACTAGTTGATATAATATAAATGAATCCCATTGAACTGCTACGGCGCTAGGGGATGCCTCTTGGAATTAACTGTATAATTTCTGCAAAGAACGCAGAAATTATACAAACCGAACTCTTCGTTGTTCGGTTGGCTACCCCTGTTAAGGCGCCTTCGCTCAGTATATATACCGGATTCAACATATATAATTATAGTCAAGAAAGACGCAATCCAGGTTGCAGATTTCACCACTAATAATGAAATGCTCTTTCTCACATAGACCATCCAGCGAAGGCGCGACTTCGTGGCAGCCGGAGCGATAAGACTAAGGAGGGATGCAGTTCAATCCCTCCCAAGGGGTCTTCTTTCTGGCTTATCGCGGGAGGCATCCACAAAGCGTCGAAGCGGTATTGGCAGGAATTCTAATTTGCTCTAAATAGTGGGACTTTTTCAGTGACCTCCTAAAAGCCTTTATTAAGCGCATACGCCGTATTCATTTGTTCAACATATAAAGATATGGTGAAATAAAGAATTCCATTGAGTCCGCTACGCCTTAAATAGATTCATTTAATTATTCTACTTCAATGGAGTATAATAATTAATACGTACTTTTAATGAGCAGTTAACTAGTATATTTTTCTCGAAATAATGAAATGGGGTGCTGAAATGGAAGTCCTCAACTACTTAGCTAGGTTTTGCGGAACACAGAACAAAGAGATATCCCTCTTTGATTTAACCGAGTTACAACGATTGCATGTCCAACATATCCCTTTTGAAAATTTGGATGTGATTCGCAGGGTACCAATTTATCTTAACTTACAACATATTTATGATAAAATCGTCCGTCGTAAACGTGGCGGTTATTGCTACGAGTTGAACGGGCTTTTCAGTTGGCTACTAACCGAATTGGGGTACGATGCACATTTAGTTGCAGCTACAGTTCTAAGGCCAAGCGGAGAGTGGGCAAAAGCAGATACTCATGCAGCTATTATTGTACAACTTGATCAACCCTATCTTATAGACGTAGGTTTTGGTGACTCCACTTCTTTACCGATTCCACTAAACGGGGAGGAACAAACTGATATAAGCGATACATATAGGGTTATTCAACAGCTAGATCAATCATTTTATCTGGAACGAATCAGTGACACTGAGATAAAAACGCTATATCGATTCGATTTAACCTCAAAAGCACTTGTCGATTTTCATGAGGGCTGTGTATTTAATCAAGTTGCAAAAGAATCATCTTTTACACACTCAGATATCGTCACCCGCGCCACTACTACCGGTCGAATTACATTATCAGATCAGACAGTAACTATAACCGAAAATAATATTAAAACTAAAACAATACTTTCAATAGAAGAGAAAGTACACTTCTTAGAAGATGTTTTTGACATTCGTCTATAAAAAATGACAAAAAAAGCTAACCGGAATGGCTCGTAGCATTGATTCCGGTTAGCTTTTTTCTAGTTGCCCCTATTCTTTTTATAATAATCCTGACCTTGCATTTTCACGAAACCGACTGATTCATATAGGCCAAGTGCACGATTATTTTTCGCTTCTACTTCAAGCCAGATTTGATTGCCAGCATCGTGCTCACTTTTCACGATATTGCGGAGTACCTTCCTACCGTACCCTCTCCCCTGGAACTCGGGTAAAATGGCGAATCCGTAAATCCATGCTTCACCATCCATGCGATTGATCCGGACCTTACCAATCGTTCTGTTATCTGCCTCAATCATCAAAAACTGCTCGTCCTGTCTTTCTTTTATGCGCTCCAGATGAGAACGCGCATCTTCTTCATCCATTCCGAATGCAAGGACATCGAGCTTCACTTCAAGGTTCGCATCACTTTTTTTCGCCACACGAATCAGAACCTCGTCGCTCGCTTCAATCGGCTGTTCTGACCAACGCATCTGATATTCAGAAAACGCATAGGAATAGGGCTGACTTGCTAACCATCCCTTAGCGGTATTGGACAAAGACGGGGTGTTCAATAAAATTGTTTGAAAACCATATTGTTCGATTGGTGCTAATGCTTGTTGCCATAGTTCGGTAAAATGCCCTTTCCTTCTATTCCTCGGATTAACCATTCCACATACTTCAACGGTAGAGCCAAAACCAAATAAAGCTAAATAAGCGACAAGTTCTCCATCCTCTTCATGAAAAAAATCCATTTGACGTCCTTCTCGTTCTCTGAGCATCTCCCAATTTAACTTCAGTTGAATACCATCCGTTTTTTCACATTCTTTTTGAAGCTGTTTAATCGCAATTAATTGACTTTCTTTTAACATATATAATCCTCCAATTCAAAAGCTTCTTGCTTTTGATATGTAAATGCCTAATTCAATAGTAACACGTATTGCAAGTTCTCCCCTTCACATATTTCCCCCGACATCATCGATATCCAAGTAAGCGCTAGCAGTTTCTCTTACCACCTCATGATAATAGCTAAAGAGATCCGGGAATTCGTGCAACTCATTTTTTCCAATGTCACTAATCATATATATTCCTCGTTGAATTTTATCAAACCAACCATAATAGTTTTTATTTAAAATTGTTAACGTTTTTTCCCCAGTCCCCATCTTCCGTAACGATTTTGGAGATAAAGGTCCCGATTCCAAAAGGCAACAAGCTATATGAATGCAGTTTTCTTTATAGGCTGTCATTATCTTAGTCTGGCAACTCCCGCCAATATTATAGTCTCCAAGTCTGCCTTCCATTTCAGTCAACATCGCATTTCTTTTTTTCTTACTACGTTGCATACTTTTCTTCCGATCAAAAGACGCGGGATGAAACACTATTTCCACCTGTGCATCATTTTCCAAGAATGAGACAAGGATGAGGCCTAACTCTAGTCTTCTCACCAAATGACAACTATCTTTCCACTTTTTCGAACGAAAGTTGAGTTTAGGTCTAGGAATTGCGACATAGACTTCATTAGTCAGCCGCTGTCTTTTTGTCGCTTGGATTAAAAGATCAATTGATAGCGATAATTTCAATTCAATAAGGACCAGCTCTTGATCTCTTACAGCCGCAACGTCACACTCATTTACTTCACCATGGACATCATAACCTTGTTGTGTGAAATATTCTTTTACTGGTTTATATAAATCAACTTCATATCGTTTGGTTTCTTTGCCTTGCATGTTAATCTCACCTCATTATGATGGTATACATAATTGAACGAAACTACCACCCCAAAATCCCCCTTAATGATGGTACACTAGTAATGCGCGAAAAAATAAAAAGTTATTTGGAGACGTATTATGAGAAAAGGATGGGGAAAATCATGTCTACTCAGACAATCTTTGAACTACTACATACGATTGAACAAGTAACACATAAAATGCATGTAAAGTGGCGGCAGCAAGTAGATTACGATCTTGGTGTATCGCATATTGTTGCCTTGCACGAATTACAGATGAATGGGGAAAGCCGACCTTCCGAGCTTGCCCGCCTATTAAACTTTACACCTGCATCTCTCACACACCTTTCCACTAAACTATCGAACAAAGAACTAATCACGCGTCGGCAGGACGATACTGACCGCCGTATCATCTATTGGAAAATTACGCAAAAAGGCGAAGATTTATTGAATCAAGCACAAAAAGACGGTCAACATCTCCGCATGAAGGTCTTTTCACATTTAACAGAAACAGAGCAGCAATCGTTACTTTCCATTTACACAAAGTTAAATAAGTCGTTAATATGAAAAAAGAGCATCTTCTCAACGGAGATGCTCTTTTAGTCTGTTCAATTAGTTGGTTTACCTAAGTTTAGTAATTCCACCATCGACCATTAATGTTTGTCCTGTAATGTAATCAGAATCGGCACCTGCCAAGAATACAGCAGCCCTCCCGATATCATTTTCTAGGTCACCAAGTCGTTTTAACGGAATCTTAGACACCATTGTTTCGAAAGCTTCAGGTTGTGCTTTTGCCCATTGCTGAATCCCAGGAGAATCCGCAAGTGGTGCAATTAAGTTCACATTGATTCCGAATGGACCAAATTCATTTGCAGTAACACGCGTAATCGCCCGGATTGCTTCTTTTGCCGCAGCGTATGTAGCTTGGTTAGCGTCTCCGTTTATACCTGCTCCAGAAGCGAAGTTAATGATTTTACCTTTCGTCTCCTTTAAATAAGGCAATGCAGCCTGCATTAAATAGAACGTCGGATAAAATCCTGTGTTGAACGATAAGTCTAGATCCGCTTGCGTAATCTCTTCGAATGGCTTATTTGTCGATGCGTGTGCATTGTTTACTAAAATATCCAACTTACCGAATTTCTCGACGGTTTGCTTCACTATTTCCGGCAATTTATCATGCTCGGCTAAATTCGCTTGGATAAAAATCGATTCCGGTTGATAAACTTGCAATTCCTTAATTGCCTGTTCCCCTAATTCCCCATTTAAATCGACGATGACAACTTTAGCACCTTCTTTTACGAATGCAGTCGCCATCCCTTTACCAATACCTCCGGCTCCGCCAGTAATAATTGCAACTTTGTCTTGAAGTTTCATAATTAATCAAACCCTCTCTTAAATCGTCTATTGTTAACTTTTCTATATGGATTATCTATTGAATTCTTACGATTTTGCTTGTGACATTAACTGATGAAAGTCAGCAATACTTGGGTTGCTTAAATAGTGACCACCTTCAACTTGAATCGTTTGGCCAGTAATAAACTTGGATTCATCAGAAGCTAAAAATAAGACGGTATTTCCAATATCGTCAGCTTCCCCATGGTATGGTAATGCGTTATATTTCTCAAAAATATCAAGTACTTCTTGTGACATATTTTGTTTTGCAGCAGGTGTTAAAATCAAACCAGGAGCAACTCCATTACAACGTATATTGTCTTTTCCATATTGCGTTGCGATATATTTCGTCAAGTTTACAACTGCAGCCTTCGATGCACCATAAGCTGAACGGACAGAATCCCCCGCAAAGGCAGCCATGGATGCAGTATTAATAATAGAACCTCCGCCTGCTTTTTGCATATGTGGAATTGCATATCGGCTTCCTAGTAAAACACTTTTTGCATTCACATTCATTAAACGATCCCACTCATCTAAATCAATATTCACGACATCCAAATCTTTTTGCAAATTTGTCGTCCCTACATTGTTATAGAGGATTGTAATGGTACCAAACTGTTCAACCGTGAAATCAATCGCATCTTTAATTGATTGTTCACTCCCAGCATCCAAAAATACAGCAACGGCATCTCCACCGTCGTTTAAGATATTTTGGGCAACTTGTTTCGCACCTTCCAGATTAAAGTCTGCAACGACCACTTTTGCACCTTCTTTTGCAAGAAGTGTAGCAGTAGACAACCCGATACCTGATGCCCCACCTGTTACTAATGCAACTTTATCCTGTACTCTTCCCATAAATTTACCCCTCTCAATTTCCAATTTAGATAGTACCACTCAATATACTTTAACATTAAATCATATTGAGAGGAAGCTTTAACTTCGTAAGCCTATAGATCCAAATGTGCTACTATGAAAATAGTAGCATTGGGGTATGTTATGTATCTTTTCATCGTAAATCCATTATCGGGAAATGGCCAAGCTTGCTCATTATGGGATGAAATCGAGAAGAAAGTGAAGCAAAAAAATAGAGAATACAGTGTGATTGTCAGTGATTCAGAAGTTACAGCACGCAAATTCATCACAACTTACCTTCAGTCAACTACCATTCATGCTGTGACAGTTATCGGTGGAGATGGCACAATGAGTTCTGTCATACAAGACATTGCTGGAACCGGTATTCCACTCGCTATTCTACCTGCTGGTTCAGGAAATGACACTGCTCGGATGTTCCGCCTAACTACTCACCCTGATCGTTTATCAAAGGACTATTAGAGCATCGGACTGTTGCCATTGATTTATTAAACATAAATGACCGTTTTGGCATTACTGTCGCTGGAATCGGGCTTGATGCAAGGATTGGTCAACGTGTAAATCACTCATTTTACAAACCGATATTAAATAAGCTTGGCTTAAGTTCATTCACTTATACCATTGCTGCGATAATTGAGTTACTGTCATTTAAGCCGTTTAAAAGTACAGTCACAATCGATGATATGACCTATACATACGCTATTACCTGGCTCACTGCTTGTGGAAATACTTCCTCCTATGGCGGCGGATTAGTCGTTTGTCCCGGAGCCTCTCCAACAGATAGTATGTTAAATATTACAATGCTTCATGATGTAGGGCGGATGAATATCTTAATGCGCCTATTTCTTGCTTTGCTTCGGGGTCAACCGATTCTCAGGAAAGGCGTTACATACAGAACGGGAAAAGAAATCACAATTGAAACAGACAGGCCAATTCTCGCAATCATCGATGGAGAAGTTATAAAGTCCACCCCACTCCATGTTGCAATTCATGAAAAAGCATTGAATCTTATTCTAACTAGATAAGACAGATTGCCATTTTCCCTTTCGAAATTAACTCATAATTACAAACATTGATGTGTTTATTCTCCTTCTGTCATGTTAGTATAGAAAAATGATCTATTTATATGGAGGGTGCTGAGATTACTATGAATCTAACAAAGACGGAACCAACTGGAATTCAAGTCGAGGATATACTGATTGCCAATCAATTACTAAAAGATGTAGTCGCACATACTCCTCTACAAAAGAATGAACGACTATCAGAAAAATACGACTGTCGAGTCTATGTAAAAAGGGAAGATTTACAACATGTTCGTTCCTTTAAATTACGGGGTGCCTATTATAAAATCAAAACCATAGAAGCAGCTGCGCTTGAAAAAGGTGTTGTCTGTGCCAGCGCAGGTAATCATGCGCAAGGAGTCGCTTTTGCTTGTGCGCATCTAGGTATTGACGCAAAAATATTCATGCCACAGACAACTCCGAAGCAAAAAATTAACCAAGTGAAAATGTTTGGACGGAATTATGTAGAAATCATTTTAGTGGGCGATACATTTGATGATTCATCCGCTTCAGCGGTCGAATGTGCGACTGCTGAAGACAGAATTTTCATCCACCCATTTGACGATTACGATGTCATTGCCGGACAAGGAACAGTCGCGGTTGAAATCATGAATGATATAGAGGAACCTGTTGATTTTGTCTTTGCCAGTATTGGGGGCGGCGGCCTTATGTCTGGTTTGAGTACTTATATTAAAAACCTGTCACCACATACACGTATGATTGGTGTAGAGCCTGAAGGTGCTGCTAGTATGAAAGCAGCATTAAAGAATAATGAAGTGACAACCTTGGATACAATCGATAAATTCGTTGATGGGGCAGCCGTACAAAGTGCCGGCCAACACACATTTGAAATTTGCCGTAAGTACCTGGAAGACATTGTACTAGTTCCAGAAGGTAAAGTGTGTACGTCTATCTTGGAATTATATAACCAACATGCAATTATCGTAGAACCAGCAGGTGCGTTATCTATCGCCGCATTGGATTTTTATAAAGATGAGATTAGGGGGAAGTCTGTCGTATGTGTCATAAGTGGCGGGAATAATGATATTGGTCGAATGCAGGAAATTAAAGATAAATCATTGATTTATGAAGGACTTCTTTATTATTTCATTGTTAACTTTCCTCAGCGTTCTGGTGCGTTACGTCAATTCTTAGATGAAGTACTTGGACCTGACGACGATATCACTACATTTGAATATACAAAGAAAAACAACAAAGAAAGCGGCCCTGGACTTGTAGGCATTGAAGTAAAGAGGAAGTCAGACTACGAAGGACTTATTCAGCGAATGCATGATTGCGGTTTCTCTTTTAAAGAGGTTAACAATGATAGCACGTTATTTGAGTTACTTATCTAACTTGCTTTTTGATAACTAAAATCTTGCTTATGGCGATTATGTCCTAAGCAAGATTTTTTCATTGTGCCATGGAGGAAACCCTTGTCACCTCCATGATTCTTTTACAATCCACTTGCTTTAAATGTATCACCACCCTCAATGGTGCCGTTTTCAAATCCTTTAGTAAACCAGCGCTTCCTTTGTTCAGAAGTTCCGTGAGTAAAGCTGTCGGGGACAATATACCCCTGGGCTTGTTCCTGAATGCGGTCATCACCTACAGCACTCGCTGCTGTAATTGCTTCATCAAGATCACCTTCTTCAAGAAAATTCATGTCCTTCTGATGCCTTGCCCACACACCAGCAAAATAATCTGCCTGTAATTCAAGGCGTACCGAATATTTATTAAACTCTTCTGTGCTCAGTTTTGGGCGAAGAGCATTCACTTGCTCATTGATGCCTAAAAGGGTTTGTACATGATGTCCTACCTCATGCGCCACAACATAGGCCATCGCAAAATCCCCAGGAGCTTGGAACTTGTCTTGAAGTTCTTGATAAAAACTTAAATCAATATAAAGTTTGTGGTCGCCTGGACAATAAAATGGTCCAACGGATGCTCCTGCTGCTCCACACGCAGATTGAACGCTATCTGTATATAACACGAGGATTGGTTCCTCGTATTCCAACCCTTGTTCGCGGAACAATTTTGTCCAAACAACTTCTGTATCTGCAAGAACTACTGAAACAAATTCCGCAAGCTCCTTTTCTTCAGCCGTTTCTTCATATGGAACCGAGGGACCCGAATCCGCACCTTGTAAGTCATTCAAAACTTCACTTGGACTGCCTCCAAGAAAAGTAATAATAAGTATAAGAATTAAGCCGCCAATACCGCCCCCGGCTAATGCTATACCCCCTTTTCCCTTGCCTCTTCGATCTTCAACATTCGAACTTCCTTTTCTGCCTTTATACTCCACATAACTTCCTCCCGACATCTGATTTATGCATTGAATACTCAAATTGTACATATGTATTTCTTGCTATACCCAAAATGTCCAGAAAGTAATTATTACAAAAAAATACATGACACTAAAAAAACATCGAGGTAAATATATCCCGATGTTCAAATTCACATTATTATTTAATTGTTGAATTAGTTATAGCAGTTGCAATACGGTCTAGGATAGGAATCGTACTGGATTTGTGATCCTGCGTTAGGACACTGAAAATGAGCGTTTCTCCATCTTTTGTTTGTGCATATCCTGCCAATGCACTGACATTTGTCAAGCTCCCCGTTTTCGCAATGACATTACCTTTAGCAGTTCCCGTTTTCATGCGATTCCTAAGCGTACCTCCGATGAATCGGTCCGGTGCCCCAGCAACAGGTAGTCCTTGCGCAAACGACCCGTACCAGGGTGCCGTTCGCACTTGATACAATAACTCAGTCAGTTGTGCAGATGTCACTTTATTCGCATGGGACATACCGGATGCATCTTCAAACAACCATTCGTTCACATCTAAACCGACTGACTCAGCATAGTCGCGCATCACCCGTAAACCTGCATTCCAGCTGCCATCCCCATACTTCATTTTCCCCATTGCCTTCGCCAATACTTCAGCATGTGAGTTATTACTTAATTTCATAAAAGGTCTCATCAAGCTCTTTAATGGCATGGAATTTTTAGTTACGAGAATTTTGGATTCTTCTAGAGTTTTTCCCCGTAATACTTTAGATGAGGGATCAAAATTTATCCCTTTTGCTAGTAATGATTTTTTAAAAATATCAAGTGCATAGGCAGTTGGGTTGGACACAGTAATCCACTCTTTCCTGCCAGCGGAACCAATCGGGACATTTCCAGTAATCATAATGTTATTCGTACCGTATTGACGTTCAATTTTCAAAGTGTTTTTAGTCCACTTAGGAACTGTCTTAGAACGATTGACCACTCGAACAACGCCAGTTTCCGGGGTTAGCATTACTTTTGCTACTTTCCCGCGTGCAGCTGGCTTTGCGTCTACAATGACCGTTCCAGCATCGTAATCCGTATTCGGAGATACAGTCAATGCTGAAATCTGAGCTGCATAGTAATAAGATTCATCATTTTTATCAATACCTGGTGATAAACGAATCGTATCGAACCAAGTGTCATCCCCTACCAGATTACCTGAAATCCGTTTGACTCCAAGTATAGCCAACTTCGAAGCAAAATCATCAAAGTCTTTTTTCAACAACGTAGGATCGCCTGTCCCGCGAAGGTATAGATTTCCGTCTAGTATTCCATTTGTTACTTTGCCATTTGTTAATACATCTGTAGTGAAACGATAATTTTCACCAAGTGTCTCAAGTGCTGCCGCTGCTGTGAGTATTTTCAGCGTGGAGGCGGGTGTAATCCCTTTATCACCCTGTTTTTGGTAGATGATTTCCCCAGTTGAAGCTTTGCGCACGGTTACGCTGCTAGAAGCTGCACGCATTCTACTATCTGCCATAATCGTATTAATGGTGTTTTCCAACCCCTCATACGAAACAGCTGCAGACACGGTTGAATGTTCTGGAACCGTTGTAAATAGCATTCCAACGAACAATAATACAGATAGTAACGATAGTGCTATTCTTTTTTGAATCAAACCTGTACCCCCTTAAAATTTGCACGAACTATGAATATTCTACCATAAGAAATAGATTGCGAGGACTTGCTATACTAAATCTATTTTCCCATTGTGTTAAGATTATAAATAGAATTGTAATCGAAAGGTGGAAAAATAATGGAGAAAACTGAACCAGTAAAATTGACTTCCCTTACAAAAAAAGGAGGCTGTGGCTGTAAAATCGGACCTGCAGATTTGGCGGAGGTATTACGTAGCCTACCAGTTGCGACTCCCAATCCTAATTTGCTCGTTGGTCTCGATACGAGCGATGACGCGGGTGTTTATAAACTGACTGATGAAATAGCCATGGTACAGACGCTCGACTTTTTCACGCCAATTGTCGACGATCCTTACGATTTCGGTCAAATTGCTGCAACAAATGCAATCAGTGACATCTACGCAATGGGTGGAACTCCAATTACAGCGCTAAACATCGTTGCTTTTCCAATCGCTACGCTGGATAAAAAAATCCTGACAGAGATCCTTCGTGGTTCCGGTGATAAATTAAAAGAAGCAGGAGTTACACTCGTCGGCGGACATTCAATAGATGATCAAGAACCAAAATTCGGTCTTGCCGTAACCGGAATCGTTCATCCCGATAAAGTACGAACAAATGCCGGTGCACAACCAGGTGATAAATTACTTTTAACAAAACCAATCGGTGTCGGGATTTACACAACTTCATTGAAAAATGGTTTATTATCGGAAGAGGAAATTGTCTATGTTACAAAAATTATGACCACACTTAATAAAACGGCGGCAGAAACAATGGCGACATACGATGTCCATGCGGCCACAGATGTAACTGGCTTCGGACTACTTGGACATGCATCTGAAATAGCGAAAGCAAGCGACGTGGGTATTCGAATCTTTGCAGACCAAGTACCAACACTCCCCCGCACAAAAGAACTGGCGGAAGCTGGAAAAGTACCTGGCGGAACAAAGAACAATTTCGCCCACGTAGCGGATGTTGTCACGTACTCGGAAACAATGGACCAATTCGACCGTTGGATTTTATGTGATGCAGTTACTTCTGGTGGACTGCTCATAGCACTCCCTGGAGACCAGGCGAGTCAACTGTTGGATGAACTCCAACAAAAAGGCGTAGACGCACGGGTAATCGGCGTAGTAACCGAAGATAATAAAGGACGGATCACTGTCATTTGATAAAATGTAAATTTTGGTTAGAAGGTGTATTGAATGTTTCGAGATCTGATGTTGGAAGATATATTTACATTGCAAGAAAAAGGCCCACATACATTCATTGATGTCCGTTCTCCTAAAGAGTTTAATGAGGCGACGATTCCTGGAAGCATTAACATTCCTGTCTTTGATGATGAGGAACGCGCGGAAATCGGAACTCTTTATAAACACAATGGACAAGAAGTTGCCATGGAAAGAGGGCTTGAAGTCTTTTCAGAGAAATTGCCGGATTTTATTCGTGCTTTCAAACTTATTAAAACGCCTATGACGGTATTCTGTTGGCGTGGCGGCATGCGCAGTAAGACAGCGGCTACTGTCCTTGATTTAATGGGCATTCATACCACTCGACTAAGTGGAGGGATCCGTTCGTATCGCCAATGGATCGTTCATGAATTGGAAAAGGAGAACTTTCCGCCAAACTTCATTGTATTGAATGGCTATACGGGTACTGGTAAAACAGAGATTTTGAAGCGTCTAGCGAACAATGGCTATCCAGTCATCGATTTCGAACACATTGCTGGTCATCGCGGTTCTATTTTCGGACAAATAGGACTTGAGCCAAGCAATCAAAAAAAATTCGACTCATTATTAGTCCGTGAATTAGAACGTTTTAAAACTGAGCAGTATGTTTTCATAGAAGGTGAGAGCAGAAGGATTGGGAAAGTAAGTTTACCGCAATTTATTTATGAGAAAAAGGAAATTGGGATGCAAATTGTCATTCACCTCCCTCTTGAGGAACGGGTCAAAATTGTTTTAGCAGACTATGAACCGTGGAACAACCCGGAACGTTTCAAGGAGGCTTTTCAATTAATTAAAAAACGATTACATACCCCCATTGCCAAGGAGATTGAAACGCATTTGGAAAATGGTGAGTTTGCATGGGTAGTCGAGTTGCTACTTGAACACTATTACGATCCAAGGTATAAACATTCTGGTTATCAAAATACTGACATACAGAAAGTAGATATCGATGCGAAAAATATAGAAGACGCATTTCAAAAAGTTCTTCATACAATCGAGCGAGAGCAATTGCGCCTAGGTGTAATTGCGTCCGAATTTTGAATTGCGCTTGTTTCCGTAGGACGAGGCGATTTTAGTCTGAATTCTCCTAATCAGTAGGGATTTCTGCTGATTCAAGTTAACATTGCCTCTTTATCGAGAAAATGAACTGCCTGAACAATCTACCTTATCGTTGACTGTTCAGGCAGTTTTTCATTGTTGAGATATGCCGAATCACAGAATTCTCTTTAACGTTTAATTAATTTTTATCATACCCGTATAATTTTACTGACTTTTCCGTTAATAAAAGTTAATATAGAAGGAGAATCCTATTTTCCGAATTGCCTGCGTCTCATTTCTAAGTTTTTTATATACCTTCTAATTGAGAATGGTTATATGTAATTCTCCCCCTCTTCATTCAGTAAAAGTGCATACGAAGCTACTTACGACTTGAGGATATGCAGCCTTTATAAAAGAATTAATTTTAGTAGATGTTATTAGTAGATATATTGTTTCTTTTTTAGTATGATTATCATGTAGGAATTAAAACAATCTAGGGAGTGAGAATCTATGACAGAAAAAGACAATAATAAAAAATTAACAACTGCTGCTGGTGCTCCAGTTGTGGATAATCAAAACTCAATGACTGCTGGGCCTAGAGGGCCAATACTATTACAAGATGTTTGGCTATTGGAGAAGCTCGCGCATTTTGATCGCGAGGTTATTCCTGAACGGCGTATGCATGCAAAAGGATCTGCTGCGTATGGTTCATTTACCGTAACACATGATATTTCACAATATACAAAAGCAAAAATCTTCTCTGAAATTGGTAAGAAAACAGATATGTTCGTTCGTTTCTCAACAGTAGCCGGTGAACGTGGTGGTGCTGACGCAGAACGCGATATTCGCGGATTTTCAATGAGATATTATACAGAAGAAGGTAACTGGGACCTTGTCGGAAATAACACACCTGTGTTCTTCTTTAGAGACCCAATGCAATTCCCAGACTTGAACCATGCTGTTAAGCGTGATCCACGTACAAATATGCGTAGCGCCAATAACAACTGGGACTTCTGGACATCACTACCTGAGGCACTTCACCAAGTAACAATTGTTATGAGTGACCGCGGACTTCCAAATTCGTACAGAAATATGCATGGTTTCGGAAGCCATACCTTTAGTATGATCAACGCTGACAACAAACGTGTTTGGGTGAAATTCCATATGCGTTCACAGCAAGGCATTGAAAACTTGACTGACCAAGAAGCCGAGGCAGTTGTTGGGAAAGACCGTGAAAGCCATCAACGCGATCTATATGACAATATCGAAAATGGGAACTTCCCGAAATGGAAAATGTACATCCAAGTAATGACAGAAGAACAAGCCAACAATATGCCTTACAACCCGTTTGATTTGACAAAAGTATGGTATAAAAAAGACTTCCCTCTTATTGAAGTTGGCGAATGGGAATTAAACCGAAATCCTGATAACTATTTTGCAGAAGTAGAGCAAGCTGCTTTTACACCCGCAAACGTTGTACCAGGTATCAGTTTCTCTCCGGACAAAATGCTACAAGGTCGTCTCTTCTCCTATGGAGATGCACAGCGTTACCGTTTAGGCGTGAACCATCACCAAATTCCGGTCAACCAACCGAAATGCCCAGTTCATAGTTTCCACCGTGACGGCGCGATGAGAGTCGATGGCAATATGGGTAGCACACTTCATTATGAGCCGAACAGCTATGGTGAGTGGAAAGAACAACCAAAATATAAAGATCCAGCACTAGATCTTTTCGGTGCAGCAGACCAATGGAATTTCAGAGAAGATGACGATAATTACTTTGAGCAACCAGGTAAACTCTTCAACTTAATGAGCATAGAACAACAACAAGTTTTGTTCGAAAATACGGGTCGTAATATGAATGGCGTTGAGAAACATATTCAGCTTCGTCATATTGTTCACTGTTACAAAGCGGACCCTGCTTATGGTCAAGGTGTAGCAGATGCACTTGGTGTTTCTTGGCACGAGGTGGAAGCAGCTGTTGGTTCTGAAGATTAATTATTGAAGCAAATAAGGAGTGTACTTCGCATAATAATGCGAGGAACACTCTTTTTTTATAGGCAATCCCTATCCCTACACCCTTTTAGACATTCACTATGATACTACTGACTTTTATGTGAATCACAGGTAGAATAGAAAGTGTATTTAGAATATACAGTAGGGGGAAACTATAGATGTCTATTACTTTTATAGCAAAAGAAGAATTTTTTACGTTTCATGATCCGATGCAAGATGGAAAATTGATTGACCGCAAAACTGAAATTCGAATGGATCCGCTAACAGGAGAAACATCCCGAATCATTTTCGACCCAGGTGCATCCTTTACGTCAATAGATTATTCTGAGCTCGCAACACAAACCGCGGGTAGTAAATGTCCATTCTGCATTGAAAACGTACACACAGTCACACCTAAATTCCCGAATAATTTAACCGAAGACGGCAGGATAATTCAAGGAGAAGCCGTCGTTTTTCCAAACCTCTTCCCTTACAGCAAGCATAATGCGGTGGTCCGAATGTGTGATCAGCATTACGTTAAACTCGATGAATTCACAACACCAATGATTGCCAACTCCTTTTCTGCCGCACATAACTATTTGAATAAAGTTATTGCCCAGGATCTGGAAACTGCATATGCATCCATCAACTGGAACTACTTACCCCCTTCAGGCGGTAGCATTTTACACCCACATATTCATGTGCTGGCCTCTGAGATGCCGACCAACTATCAATTGATAACATTAGCAAGCAGCGAGCAATTTTACACAGAAACAGGAAGAAACTATTATGATACATTAATAGAAAGTGAGCAAGATATTGGTGAACGTTTTATCGCGACGGTGGGTTCCATCGACTGGGTTCATGCTTTCGCACCTAAAAGTCATATTGATTTCATTGGAGTTTTAGGTGCTTCTTCGTTAGGTGAATTAACGGATACCAACTGGCAGGATCTCGCAGAAAGTCTCACGGGCTTTTTCAATTACTTTGAATCAATCGGTATCGCAAGCTTTAACCTCGCCCTGTTTATCCCTGTAAGTAAGAATTCATCTGACCGTGTTCACGTTCGAATTGTTCCCCGATTGACTATGGGCGCACTCCAAACAAGTGATATGAACGTATTCAATTTCTTGCACGGAGAACCGCTAAGTTTAAAAGTACCTGAAGAAATCACAAAAGAAATAGCTGTGTATTTCAGTAAATAATTTGTACAAGTTCCCAAATAATTTCGGGATGAATAGGTTCCTGTCATTTAAAAATCCTCTCATGTCATTATAGACACGAGAGGATTTTCATTTTTGCATACTTGTGTTATTTGTCACCTTGACACTTACGTGGTTTGACCATTCTAAGATAGCTTGAAATTTCTTGTTTAATTAAATACTGGCAATGTAACAAGAATCATTAGTGTAAACAGGATAGCTACATAATTCACCGAACACATGAACATCAGATGTGCCCACTTCATATCGTTTTTCGTGAAAAATCCGGCGATAGTCGCAATTAACCACCCAATGTTCATCAACGAGGCAATAATAACAAATACTGTACCAAGTGATCCTAAAAAGAATGGTAATGGCAGTAAGCATGCGACATAGATAACCATTTGCCGCTTTGTAAAATTAAACCCGTGAACGACTGGAAGCATCGCCACTTTTGCCAAACTGTATTCTTCCACTTTCTTCATGGCAATAGCAAACGTATGCGGCATTTGCCAAATGAATAGGATAAGCGTCAGTACGATTGGCACGATATGATAACCAGGTGCAATTGCAGCCCATCCAATTAAAGGTGTCACCGCACCTGATACACTGCCAATGACTGTATTTAGCGTATATCTACGTTTTGACCACATTGTGTACAAAATAACATACGTAAACCATCCAATAAATGCGTAGACAGCCGCTTCAATTGTTGTAAAAGCTAGAAGTACTAAACCTACTACAGATAATATGATTCCTAATCTAAAGACAAACTTAAGTGTAAAGTTTCCAGTAACTGTCGGACGGTTTTTGGTCCGCTCCATCACTGTATCAATATCGACGTCGTACCAGTTATTCAAGATAAGTGCCCCAGCCATAACAAGTGTACTGCCTGAAATCGTCAACAAAAATACATCCCAGTTTGCTAAAAAAGTTCCATTCGTAAAATAGAGTGCTAACCAAAATCCAGTAAGGACAGGTAGCACATTAGAGATTAAGACTATCGCCTTAAATAAAGATTTAAGATCTGCGAATAGCGTTGAAAGATTTTGTTCTTTCGATACAGTTTTTTCATTAACCTTCTCCCAAGAAGGATCCATTACTTTAGTCATCAATTCGTCTCTCCTCAAAAAAGCCAGGTGCTTTTCCAATTTGGTGGATTCCCAATTCGTTCAGTGGCTGGCATACTTAACTCCATTTTACTCTTAGTTTTCAAGTAAGACAAAGGAAAGCTTTGTGACATTTTCAAAACTACGAGAAAAAAGAATTGGAAACATCAATATGATGTTTCCAATTCACTATAATTAGTTACGTTTTATTATTTTCCTTCTATAGACTTCAACTGATCCAATTGAATTAAACCTTCAATATCGCTACTAGGGATATATCCTGCTTCCTTACTGATATCAGCCATTTCCTGAATTACTTCGTCATTGACAGAAGTAGTTACTTTTAGGCGCTTAAATGCGACTTCGAGTTCAGCTTTGTTAATCTCTTTTCCCGTTAGTTCTTTGATGTGTTTAATGACAAGATTTTGACTTTCTTCAGGATTTTGTTCAATAAACTCAACTGCTTTTACATGGGCTGTTAAGTAGGCTTTCATCAACTTGTCATCCTCCAAAAAATTCTTGCTTGCGGCGACAACAGTATTTGGTGATTCTTTCCCCCACGCGAATGATTCCCAGTCCAATAAAAGCTTACCATTTGCCTGTGTTTCCAAAATATAGCCCCAGGGTTCTGGTATTGCAGCTGCATCTAGAGACTTTTGAATAAAGAGCGTTGCTGTATCAGCTGGTGCTGCCGCAAACATTTCGACTGTTCCTCCATTTGCTGTCGGCTTCAGACCCACATCTTTTAGTGCTTTACGCAACATGATATCTTGAGTACCCCCAATTCCAGGTATCGCAACTCTCTTCCTATCCAAATCAGCAAGCTCATTAACGTTACTATCTTCACTAGCAATAAGGACTGCACCACCATTTACAGCGCCTGAAATTATATGATAGTTAGGGTCTCTTACGTAAAAGTTCAGTACAGGACCTGGTCCTACTGTTCCCACATCAATGGATTTAGTAGCCATCGCTTCCATGAACAGTCCGCCGTTACTGACGGTCTTTGTGTTGATTGTAATATCTTCCCCAAACGCTTCAGTGAAATAACCTTCCTCCAGCGCAACGATTGTAGCCATGTGCGTTAAGTTCGGGAAATATCCAATGTTCACGACTTTACTGCCTGGTGCTCCTTGTTCTGCTTTAGCGCATGCAGCACAAATACTCAATATAACTAAGGAAATAAGCGCAAGTACGAAAAATTTACGTTTCATCCTTTTCTCTCCCCATCTGTTTCTATAAATAACCTCTTAACTTATTCCCCATTTATTCTGCACACTGCTCTCCAGTCGAAAAAAACTAGATTATCTACGTTTGTATCGATGCCGCCAATAATGATCATTACCTATTACATGTGTTGATTAACCTAAGCTAACCAGTAAATGATTGCTTACTTTTGTGATAAAACACTAGATACCCTATGTACAGGTGCTTTCGGATCAGTTTGGACTAAACGACTACTGCACCATTAACGAACGCAGTAGGATTATAAACATCATTATGATGTTTATAATCCTACTAAATCAGTAACGCTTTACATTTTATTATTTTGCTTCTATTGACTTCAACTGTTTCAATTGAATTAAACCGTCAATATCATTACTAGTAACATACCCTGCCTCTTTACTAATATCAGCCATCTCCTGAATAACTTCTTCATTGACAGACGTGGTTACTTTCAGGCGCTTAAATGCGGCTGCGAGCTCAGTTTTATCAATCTCTTTTCCTGTTAATTCTTTGATGTGCTTTATAACTAGATCTTGACTTTCTTCAGGATTTTGCTCAATAAACTCTACTGCTTTTACATGTGCTGTTAAATAGGCCTTCACTAATGTTTCATTTCCCAAAAATTTCTTACTTGCTGCAACCACGGTATTTGTCGATTCTTTCCCCCAAGCGAATGATTCCCAATCTAACAACAATTGACCGTTCGCCTGCGTTTCCAAAATGTAGCCCCATGGTTCCTGGGTTGCTGCAGCATCCACAGACTTTTGAATAAAGAGCGTTGCTGTATCAGCTGGTGCTGCAGCAAACATTTCGACTGTGCCACCATTTGACGTCGGCTTCAGACCCACATCTTTTAGTGCTTTACGTAACATTACATCTTGGGTACTTCCTATTACAGGAATCGCAACTTTCTTCCCGTCTAAATCAGCAAGTTCTTTAATATTACTATGTTCACTCGCGACGAGGACGGCTCCCCCGTTTACAGCGCCTGAAATAATATGATAGTTGGGATCTTTTACGTAGAAGTTCAGTAATGGACCGGGTCCTACTGTTCCTACATCAATGGATTTAGTCACCATCGCCTCCATAAACAAGCCGCCGTTACTGACGGTTTTTGTGTTGATTTTAATATCTTCTCCAAATGCTTCAGTGAAATAATCTTTTTCTAGCGCCACAATTGTAGCGATATGCGTTAAATTAGGGAAATAACCAATGTTCACTTCTTTACTGTCTTGTGCTCCTTTTTCTGTCTTTCCACAGCCAGATACAATTGCCAATACAGCTAAAGAAATAAGCCCAAGTAAGAACAAATTACGTTTCATTCCGTTCTCTCCCCTTTTTTATCTATTATCAATTCTTCAACGCCCAGACACTTGGTCTGCACGATTCGGGTCATCAGTGGGGAGGGATTGAACTTCCCCCTCCTTGTTGTGCCATGAATATCACGTATTTAGACTACCATCCTTCAAAGTCATTCCTGCTTATGCCTGTCACGTCGTAGCATGCTGTTTCCGCTTTTCCCTTAACTAATTCCCCATTTTTTCTGCACACTGCGCTCCAATCGTAAAAAGACAAGATTATCCATGATTGTACCGATAACACCAATGATGATCATTACCGAGATAACCAAATCCATTTGTCCGAGTGATCTTCCCATTTCCAAGAGATACCCAAGCCCTCCTCCACCACCAAGAAGTTCCCCTGCCATTAACGCGCGCCAGGAAAATGCCCAGGCGATTCGTAATCCAGATATGAGCTGCGGGACAGATGCTGGCATAATAACTGTTCGCAAAAAGTGAAAACCGCTAGAACCTAATGTTTTAGCTACTTGTTGATAAAGCCTTGGCACATTTTTAAAACCACTTGTCGCATTGATTGTCATTGTCCAAGTCGCTCCGATTGTTACAATAAAAAGAATAGAGAAATCGTTCAAACCGAACCAAATGATTGCAAGTGGGAACCAAACAATACTCGGAATCGATTGCAATGCCGTGACAAGAAATCCAAGTGTGTCTTCCACTAACTCAGAACGCCATATGAGGTAACCTAAAAAAAGACCAAGGATTGTCGCAATTGTAAATCCTATTAATAGACGACTCATGCTAGTAAGGATTGCAGTCATTATTTGACCACTCAAAATACCTGTGTAAAGTGTATGCAATACTTGGCTGAGACTCGGAAACATGAAATCGGGTAAGCTTGATAATCTAGATGTGACTTCCCATATCGCCGCTAGAATCCCGATGAAGAGGGTTCGTCTTAAAAATGTAGTCATCCCCCATTTCCTCCTTTAACACTTTCTCAATTTCACCTTGCAGTGATGCCAATATCTGTTTTTCCAAATGAAAGGTTACATCATTTGGCATAACGCCGTCTTTCATTGTTTTTGAAGAATAAATCTCTTTTATTCTTCCAGGACGTGTTTCAAATACAACAATCTTTTCGGATAAAAGGACAGCTTCCCGAATGTTATGCGTAACGAAAAAGATTGTCACCTTCGTTTTTTGCCAAATTTCCAGAAGTTCATTATGTAACACCATTCTGGTCTGCTCATCCAATGCCGCAAATGGCTCATCCATTAGTAAAATTGCGGGCTCCATAACAAGTGCGCGTGCGATAGCAACACGTTGTTTCATACCTCCGGACAGCTGATGTGGATAGGCGTCGATAAAATTACTTAGATGGACCATTTTCAACATTTCTCTCGCTTTGTCCTCTGCCTCTTTTTTTGGCAGACCCTTTAAACGTAAGCCATACGTGACATTATCAAGAACCGTTAACCATGGAAATAATCCATCCTGTTGGAATACAACGACACGATCTGGTCCGGGATCCGTCACTACTTTTCCAGCAATCCGAATTTCCCCTTGATCAGCCTTTTCAAGACCAGCAATCAGATAGAGCAATGTCGACTTCCCGCAACCGGAAGGACCAACAATTGAAACAAACTGCCCTTTTTCCACGTCTAACGAGATATTATCCAGCACTTTGACATGACCATTTTCTTTGTGGGGAAAGCTTTTCACAATGCCGTCTATTGTTAAATACATTCAAATACCCCTTCCCTAAAATTCCCTACAAGTAAATCTATATAGGTTGAAATAAAGAATTCCTTTTAAGGCCACTTTGTTTAGTTTATATAGGTTTTCATATGTTCAACTAATTTAGTAGCTCTATTTATTATTCACGCACTCCGTAAATTGAAGATTTGGTTTTAAAATCCGAACAAATCGCTCGATAAATAGCGTTCACCGGAATCAGGTGCAATACAGACGACCGTATCATTCGGAGTCAATCGCCTTGCAACGGTCAAAGCCGCATATACGGCAGCGCCTCCCGAAGGGCCAATAAGAATCCCTTCATTCGCGGCTAAAGACCGGACTGTCTCGTAAGCTTCATCGTCTTGTATCATAAATATTTCATCATAGACGTTCGTATTCAAAACGGAAGGAATAAAACCTGGACTTGTTCCAACAAGCTTATGCTTACCAGGCTCTCCGCCCGATAAGACAGGTGATCCGGCGGGCTCAACAACATGAACCGTTATTCTAGCATCAAGTTCTTTAAGTGCTTCTCCGGTACCTGTCACTGTCCCTCCCGTTCCTGATGTACAAACAAAAGCATTAAGCTTTCTTCCAATGGACTTCATCGCTTCACTAATTTCAACAGCCGTTGTTGTCCGATGAATATCCGGATTTGCAGAGTTTTCAAATTGCATGGGGATAAAACTGTTTTCAATTTGTGCAGCTAATTCATTTGCTTTGGCGATTGCACCTGGCATTCTTTCCTCACTTGGAGTTAGAACGACCTCCGCACCATATGCTTTCATTAAATTAATGCGTTCAATCGTTGCATTATCCGGCATGACGAAAATCGCTCCATAACCTCTTGCCGCGGCATTCATTGCCAATCCTATTCCTGTATTGCCTGATGTCGGTTCAATAATCGTTGCCGCCGCAACCAATTCCCCACTTTTTTCTGCTTCGACAATCATATTGTAAGCAGCTCGGTCTTTTACGCTCCCGCTTGGATTAAAATATTCAAGTTTCACATAGACAGCTGCTCCTTCTGAATCTGGCAGTCTATTCAATCTCACAAGCGGAGTATTTCCAATCAATTCAGCTATATTGTTTACGACGCGCATATCTGTCATCCTCCCAGTTACATTTAGGACATGTTTTGATATCCACTTATTAATTCTAGAAAGGCATTTTGCATGTTGTTAGATTGCCTGTACGTGTCATTCGTGATTGCTTTAAGTAATTTCGTTTTTATTGTTTGATCAAAGATAGAATGCTTAACTTTTTCTCTCGACAGCGTTAGAAATTCAAGATAATCGCCATAAGTATCGTCGTAAATTACGGCAAGTTCATCACGAATGCTTTTGGAAAGTGTCGGACTTCCGCCGCCCGTTGCAACACTTATCGTTAGGTCACCCCTTGTCAGCTTTGCAGGGACATGAAAGGTGCTTAACTCCGGATTATCAACGATATTGACCAGTTGATGCTTGCCAGCAGACGATGCAACGAATGTGTTCACGATTTCACTATTTGTGGCTGCAATAACAATCAATGCGGAATCAAGATCAACCGGTTCAAACAATTTATTTTTCCAGGAAATCTTGTTCTCAATAAAGAGTTGTTCTATTTTCGAATGAATCACCGGACTAATCACAGTTATATAAGCACCTGCCTGTAGCAAGCCGGTAATTTTTCTGTAGGCAATCAGACCACCACCAACTACTACTACAGCTTTGCCTTCGATGTTCAACATAATCGGGTAGGATTTCATTGTTTTATCCACCTGCCGCTGTAAAGTTATTCTGGAAAAGACCGTAAAATCAGCGGTCCTACTTAGCTTTTTTATATTATTAGAAAGTATAAGTTTTTCACTTGGAGCATTGTCTAGACTCCAGCGCCTAGACCCTCGAGTCGCTTCAGTCCTTAAGTTAAAGGCAAAGTACGCCTTTATCTTTAGGCCCTCTAGCGCTTTTCGGGTCTACCTAGGCGCTTGCGCTTTTCTTATTGTCTAGACTCCAGCGCCTAGACCCTCGAGTCGCTTCAGTCCTTAAGTTAAAGGCAAAGTACGCCTTTATCTTTAGGCCCTCCAGTGCTTTTCGGGTCTACCTAGGCGCTTGCGCTTTTCTTATTGTCTAGACTCCAGCGCCTAGACCCTCGAGTCGCTTCAGTCCTTAAGTTAAAGGCAAAGTACGCCTTTATCTTTAGGCCCTCCAGCGCTTTTCGGGTCTACCTAGGCGCTTGCGCTTTTCTTATTAATCGTGAAAGTCCAATCCAGATTGGACTGCTTTCACATGTCCTGCACGGATAACAAAATCTCCAAAATGCTCGCCTTCTTGTCTTTCCTTCGCGTATTGGAAAAATAGTGGTCTAAGTAGTGCTAGAATCTCTTCTTCTCCAATGTTTTCCCGGTATAATTTGTTTAGTCGATCTCCAACAAAGCCAGCCCCTAGATACATATTATATTTTCCAGGAGATTTACCGATAAAGGCTATTTCCCCTAAAGAAGGACGAGAACAACCGTTTGGACACCCTGAAATACGTATGATAATCTCTTTTTCACGCAATCCCGCTTCATCCAAAATCAGTTCCATCTTATCCAACAGGGTAGGCAGATAACGTTCAGCTTCAGCCATCGCTAGTCCGCAAGTTGGAAAAGCAACACAAGCCATTGAACTTCGACGTAATGCAGAATGATGCTGTCCATCAGTCAATCCATGCTGTTCAATCAGTTCGACGATCTTTTTCTTATTTTGACTCGAAACATTGCTGATAATCAGGTTTTGGTTTGGGCTAAGGCGGAAATCTCCTGTGTGAATCTTGGCAATTTCGCGCAAGCCAGTCATCAGTGGATAATCATCCAAGTCTTGGATTCGACCATTTTGGATAAAGAGCGTGAAATGCCAAGTGCCATCGCTTCCTTCTATCCAGCCATAACGATCTCCATTATGTTCAAAATGATAATCACGCGCGGTTTCTAGTTCCCAGCCTAATCGCTCATTGAGTTCTTTTACGACCCATTCAAGTCCACGTGTATCAATTGTGTATTTAAAACGTGCATACTTTCGAACAGAACGATTCCCGTAATCACGTTGAATCGTAATGATTTTTTCGGCTACTTCGATAATCTGATCTGTTGTACAAAATCCAATCACCCGTGCTAACTGAGGATAGGTGTCTGTATCTCCATGTGTCATCCCCATGCCGCCTCCGACTGCAATGTTGAATCCTACTAATTTACCTTCTTCTAAAATGGCAATTAGACCAAGATCCTGCGAAAAGACGTCAACATCATTATTAGGAGGAACTGCTACACCAATTTTAAATTTCCGTGGTAAATAGAGCGCACCATATAATGGTTCGATTTCTTCCTCTGTTTCTTGACTGTCGATTACTTTTTCACCATCAAGCCAAATTTCATGATACGCATTGGTCCGTGGCGAAAGATAATCACTTAGTTTCTGAGCCCAACCATAGACCTCGGCATGAATATCCGATTGATAAGGGTTTGGGTTACACATGACATTCCGGTTCACATCCCCACAAGCCGCTAGTGTATCCATCAATGCCGCATTAATTTCCTGAATATTTTCCTTCATATTCCACTTTAAAATCCCATGCATTTGAAATGCTTGTCGGGTAGTCAATTTCAACGTTCCATTACCAAATTTATTGGCAACACCGTCCATTGCTAGCCATTGCGCCGAGGTTGCAACGCCGCCCGGAGCGCGAACACGGACCATGAACTGGTATGCCGGCTCTAATTTTTGACGTTGTCGCTCATTGCGTAAATCCCGATCATCTTGCAGATAACTCCCATGGTGTTTCATCAATCGATTATCGTCGTCAGGTATCCCCGAACTAATCGGATATTCAAGCGTCTCCACAAGCGTTCCTCGTAAATAGTTACTCTCACTCTTAATCCGCTCAACATCACTAGGTGGACCGGGTTGTGGCGGAAGAATTATTTTTTTAGTCATGTAACTAGCTCCTCTCTCACTTGTTTCAATAGACATCACGTTGATAACGTTTCTGCTGTTGCATGTCAGCTAAATAATCAGATGCTTCCTTGGTACTCATGGCACCTTCTTTTTCAATGATTTTTTCCAAAGTAGTATGGACGTCAGCAGCCATATGCTTTTCATCACCGCAGACGTAGAGTACAGCACCCTCTTCTAGCCACTTAAAAATAGCTTGGCTGTTCTCAATCATTCGGTGTTGGACATAGACTTTATCTTTCGTATCACGGGAAAATGCAACATCCATTCTCGTCAATACACCCTCTTTGAGCCATTGTTGCCATTCAACCTGATACAGAAAGTCTGTAACGAAGTGTTGATCACCAAAGAACAACCATGTTTTCCCTTCGGCGCCAATCTCCTCGCGTTCTTCCAAGAATGATCTGAACGGAGCTATTCCAGTACCAGGTCCAATCATAATCAAAGGCGTGTTAGGATCTTCTGGTAATTTAAAGTTCGAGTTACGCTGAACATATACCGGTAAATGATCTCCTGGTTGCGCACGTACAGCACATTCATCTGAACAGACACCAACCCGATCGCGACCATGTGCCTCATAACGAACAGTTCCAATCGTGAGATGAACTTCATCTGGATTTGCTTTTGAACTACTGGCAATTGAATATAAGCGCGCGGGTATTTTACGTAATATTGCGACAAAATTACTTAGAGTGACTTCCCATGGCGCAAAATCCCGTACTAGATCCAATAGATCACGACCATAGAGATAATCCCTGCATTCTTGGTCCTTTGCTGATTCCAAGAGTTCCTTTAATTCATTGTTAGCGGTAAATTGCACTGCTTTTTGTAGTAATGGTTTCGTCAATACAGTGATTTCAAAATTAGAAATCAACGCCTCGCGCAAGGGCTTAAGCTCCCCCTGGTTATTGACCTTCACTGCTTCGCTAGCATTCCAGCCCATCTCTGCAATCAAGGTATCTACTAATTCTGTATCATTTTCTGGAAAAATGCCTAAACTGTCTCCTGGTTCAAACTCAAGGTTCGATCCTTCAAGTGATAACTCAAGATGACGTGTTTCTTTGTTTGACCCACGGCCATTTAAATTCAAATTCTCTAGGATTTCAGCTTTAAATGGATTTGTTCTAGAATACTCCAACTGTTCCGTAACACCCTTGTTGACTGGTTGTTGGACCGTTGTAGAACTGCATCCTTGTTGCTCATTTAATGTGGCTAAAACATTCGTAAACCATTCCGCAGCAGATTCATCATAATCCAAGTCGCAATCCACACGTGGACTAAGCTGTTTTGCACCTAACTTCAGTAATCGTTCATCAAATTGCTTACCTGTCTGACAGAAAAACTCATAAGAACTATCTCCCAAAGACAGGATCGAATAGTGCAGATTATCCAATTGTGGCGCTCTTTTACCATGAAGAAATTCATAGAACGGCAATGCATTATCTGGTGGATCACCTTCACCATGTGTACTTACAATAAGTAGTAAGTTCTCAATTTTCTTAAGCGAATTCGGTTTGAATTCATTCATAGAAGCAAGCGTTACTTGAAACTCTTCTGCTTTTAAATTCTTCGTCAGTTTTTCAGCTAAAGCCTGCCCGTTACCAGTCTGAGATCCATAGAGAATTGTCACTTCTTTTGAGATGACTTCTATTTTTTTTGACGGAGCTTCCAGAACAGCCACGCTGCCTGAAGCGTTTGATTGCGTAGCTAATTGACTCGCACTCAGATAGCCTCCCAACCAGATTTGTTGTGTCTCCGTCAGTATTGGTAAAAGTTGATTTAGGAGTTCTACCTGCTCCTGATTAAAAGGACTGTTTATCACTTGAAGCGCCAAAATTTCCCACCCCGCAAAATTAGTATTTTACATATATATGCTGAGCACGCGAATACTTATATAAACTAAGCTGAGGTATCCTCAAGCGTCATATCGAATTCAAAAGAATTCTTTATTTCAACATACACAGCTATAAAAAGAGCATTATTTTAATCTAATTTTCTCATTTCTCTCTATTTGAACCACAACATTGTCTTGAATAACCAATGTGATAGAGCCATAATTCATCGTGCTCAGCATCTTTTTAACATTTTCAATAGTAAGTTCAAGATTTTGTTCCCGTTTCTCCATAGTCCCTTTCATCCTCTCAGACAAAATATCTTCATTTAAATAAGCTGACTGATTTGCTCTTTTTCAAGTAACTCATTCACCCGTTCTACAAGTACATCCTGGACATATTTGTGATAACCAAGATTTTCACAAAGAATAAGCTGCTGGTCATTAGGAGACTGTGTCACAATCTTTTTCTCAATGCCATTCATTAAAATACCTGTAAATAATAAGTACGGAATAATGAAAACTTGCTTTTGAGGTGCTTCCTGTAGTTGCAGTAATGCTTCATCGAAATGAGGATCTGCTCCGTAAAGAAAACAAACAGTTACTTTATTAAAGGCGTACTTGTCAGCAAGAAGCTGTGCAATTTCGTTTAAATCATGCTTAACTGTGGGATCACTACTCCCCCTGCCTACGATTAACACTTGAGCATCTTCTGCAATCGCTACTTTTTGTTCAACAACTCGGTCATATAAACTATCAACAATCTTCGGATGAATGCCAAATGCTTTTCCGTATGTAAATTCGATATCGGGATACATGATTTTTCCCACTTCGATTTCAAATGGAATATCTTCATTTGCATGCGCTGCGGTTAATAAAAGTATAGGTACAATGGCAATTTTAGTAGCTCCGCGTTCCACGCATTTCGTAATCCCTTCATCCACGCTTGGTGCCGCTAGTTCTAAAAAACAAATCTCTTGAATCGGAACATCGATCATTGCTTGACTGCTCTTAATAAACTGAATGGCTTCTTCGACACCTGCTTTAATTCGGCTACCGTGGCCCACATATAAAACTGCCTGCATGCTAATCCCTCCTCGTATCAAGTACGCCTCGGCGTACTAAGGTAACCTTTCTTTATTATTAAGCGGGGATTCTCACCCCTGCTGAAAGAAGTTAAACTGCTAGTATGCAGATACTTCTTTAATACTATTTTGGTTCAACTCTGTTTGTTCAAACCATTGAATCTTCTCTCGCAATTTCACAACTTCGCCGACAATGATCATACTTGGGTTTTTAATTTCAGAATCTCTCGCAATCTCTACAATGGTCGATAGTGTACCTGTAATCGTATACTGCGCTTCTGTCGTCCCCCAATGAACAAGTGCAACTGGCGTGTTTTCAGGTCGGCCATGCTTAGTCAGTTGCTCACAAATATAAGGTAAGTTTCCGACACCCATATAAATCGCTAATGTATCAATACCAACTGCAAGACTTTCCCAATGAATGGAATCGCTTTTTCCAGCACGCATATGGCCAGTTACAATCGCAAAACTAGAACTTAAATCACGATGCGTGACTGGGATTCCCGCATAAGCAGGAGCCGCAATTCCAGCAGTAATTCCTGGAACCACCTCAAAAGGGATTCCGTTGTCTGCAAGAACTTCTGCCTCTTCAGCACCTCTGCCAAAAACGAATGGATCTCCACCTTTTAAGCGTGTGACGATTTTTCCCTGCTTCGCATATTTCACTAAAAAGTGGTTAATCGTCTCCTGAATCATTGCATGGTAATTTGGGAGTTTTCCGCAATAAATTAAGTCCGCTCCCGGTTTTGCATAGGAGAGCAGCTCTTTATTAATTAAACGATCATACAAGATGACATCCGCTTGTTGAATACATTTCATCCCTTTAACGGTGATTAAATCAACATCTCCAGGTCCAGCTCCAACTATAAATACTTTTCCCATTCTCATCTCTCCTCTCACCGCTCAGTTCTACAATAAAATCATCGTTATGAATGAATCTCTTCTTTTTGCATTCCTGCAATTAATACTTCGATCACTTCCGGTCGGCTAAATGTCGATGGCAGTTGTTCTCCCTTACGAAGCATTTCTCTCACTTTTGTTCCCGACAAGATCACATGGTGACTGGCATCATGCGGACATGTTTTTGGTGTTGCCATGTTACCGCACTTATTGCAGTAAAAGCTATGTTCGAAAAATAATAACGTAATCCCAAGTTCTCCAAGCGTAAAGTTGCTAAAGATTTTCTGAGCATCATACGTACCGTAATAATTACCAACACCCGCATGATCACGACCGACGATAAAGTGTGTACAACCAAAATTCTTTCGAACCATCGCATGAAAAACGGCTTCTCTTGGTCCGGCATAGCGCATTGCCGCTGTAAACACACCTAAAAACACATGCTCTTTCGCATAATATTTTTCTAGTAAGACTTCATAGCTTTCCAGGCGCACATCTGCTGGAATATCATCTGATTTCGTTTCACCTACAAGGGGATTCAAAAATAATCCATCTACAATTTCCAATGCAGTCTTTTGAATATATTCATGTGCCCTATGAACTGGGTTTCTCGTTTGGAAACCGACGACTGTTTCCCAGCCTAGCTCTTGGAATTTCCCTCTTGTTTCAATCGGGTCATATAGGTACTCCGAAAACTCATTCAGCGGCCTTCGCTGAATCAGTGTGATGGTTCCACCCAGGTAGACATTAGGGCGCTCAAACAACTTCTTGACGCCTGGGTGCTCACGGTCTGTCGTTTGATAGACTAGTTTAGCTTCTTTTTCCTTATCTGGTGTGAAAATATCCGATACTTCGAGAACACCATAGACAACTCCATCTCTCACCAATTTCACAAATTTCCCAACAGCGATACCTTGTGCGTTCACCTCTGTCGTTGGCAATGTAATCGGAATTGTCCAAGGTACTCCAGTAGATAATCTCATTGTTGTAACAACAGAATTGTAGTCTACTTCTGTAAGAAATCCACTTAAAGGGCTATAAGCACCCGTACCAATCAAATCCAAGTCACTACTAGCAATTTCGTCTAATTCAACTGTTTCAGTTATTCCTTCGTATTGAAAACCAGGATTCCAGCGATTAATTAATGTACCACCATGCGGTTGACTCAAACTCATTTAAATTCCCCCATTTTCGTTAGCATTATGCAAGCCACACTCTGTCTTCGCCTGATTTGCCCAGCGCCCTGACCTCGACCCCGTCGTTGTATCCCCTTTGAATGTGCAGTGTGAACAACCGATACTGGGATAGCCTTGGTCATGGAGTGGATTATAAGGCAAATTATGTTTTTTTACATAATCCCAAATATCAATCCACGTCCAATGAATCAGCGGGCAAATTTTAACCGATTGAAAGGTTTCATCTTTGTTCACAAAGTTTGTCTGACTTCTTGATGGTGATTGTTCACGCCTAAGTCCTGATAACCAAGCGGTCGTACCGCTCATTGCTTCACGGAGTGGAATTACTTTCCTCATATGACAACAACGATCCGGCTGTCTTTCCCATAGTCGATCGCCATACTTGTCAGCTTGTTCCTCAACCGTTAAGCCGGGAGTCTTCATTTCAATTACAAGCTTTGGATAACGTTTCTTTACTTCATCGATTAAGGTATGCGTTTCTTGAAAATGAAATCCGGTTTCGAGAAAGACCACTTTAGCAGTTGGTTTTATTTGCGAGATTAAATCTATCATTACTATACCTTCAACCCCAAAACTACACGCATATACAAGTTCATCGTCGTATTCTCCGTAAGCCCATCGCAAGACGTTTAACGCACCTTTTGACTCGTCATCGATTGGAAAAACTTCACTAGTCTCAGCCCAAGATTTGTACGTCAACTTCGCCATACTAATCCCCCCTCTAAACTCAATAACTCTATTACATTATCTTTTTTTAAAAAAGGCGACTTTAATCTACTATTGATTAAAGTCGCCTCTAATTTTTTAGTCAGCGAATTGTTCGTATGTTCACGATTGTCCATTAGCTTCTTGATTTCCAGTCGGCATGTGATTAGCGTTTATACTAACTTTATTAATCCTATGTGTCAAGTAGGTTTAAATACATTCTATTCCTAAAACCCCAATATGTTACGCATTTAGTAATTTTTTTAGATATAGTTATTTTCTTTTAAATAAGAAACGATGGCTTTGACAGACTCTACAATATTTAATTGATTGGTATCAATGATTATTTCCGGGTTAACAGGTTCTTCATAAGGAGCATCAATTCCTGTAAAACCTTTAATTTCACCCAATCTTGCTTTCTTATAAAGCCCCTTCGGATCCCGTTCTTCACAAGTTTCTAAACTTGCCTTAACGTATATTTCGATAAACTCATCGGATTTGACAATTTCTCGCACCTGATCTCGATCTTCCTGATAAGGCGATATGAATGCTGTCAATGTGAATAAGCCAGCGTCGACCATTAGTTTTGAAACTTCACCGATTCTGCGAATATTTTCCGTCCGATCATTTGGACTAAACCCTAGATTCTTATTTAAACCGTGCCGGACATTATCTCCATCCAGTCGATAAGTATGAATGCCTTTCGCGTGTAACTTTGTTTCTAGCGCTACTGAAACTGTTGATTTCCCTGACCCTGATAGCCCAGTGAACCAAAGAATAGCACTCTTATGGCCCTTTAGTTCTTGACGTTTTTTTTTTGTTACCTCTGATTCATGCCAAACGATATTTGTAGACTCTGTCATTGTTTGCCCCCCTAAATCATTTGTTTCAGTTTAATTTTTATATACAAAAAAGACACCTTTTTCCGATTCAAATAATCGATTAGAAAGTTGCCTTTAGTTGTCTAATTAGCATGTATGAAATTGTTAAAATGATAAATGACTTACAACCTTTACAGTAAAGAAATAAAAAAACCACTTCTAAATAGAGCAAGAAGAGGTTAATAGAATCGAACACATATTACTCCTCTTATCTGCTAAACTTTCGTTTACTGGAATTGGCACAGTACTAAACAGTCTGTTGCCGAGGTTTCATCGGGCCAGTCCCTCAACCTCTCTAGATAAGATATAAACTATTAAGTTGAGACCAATACTACATTATCGAAAATTCAAAGTCAATGACTTATCAGAATTTATTTTCAATCATATCAGTTTAGTTGGAATTAAAGGCGATCTTCTTGCACATATAATAGGCACTTTAAACTACTTTTCAGTGCGCTAGGAAACATGTTAGTTAACTCTCACTTAACCTTTCGTTGTTCTCATCGGTTTTCTCTATTTCCTTTTCATAATTATTTTTCCAATTAACAAGAAAGATTCCTGCAAATATTAGTAATCCACCAAAAAGGATAGACCAGGTTAGTCTTTCATGGAGTAAAAACCATCCTGTGAGTACACCGAAGAATGGCGCTAAAAAAAGGAATGCACTAGTTCGTTCTTGATTACCTCTTTGGAGAAGATAAAACCAAATAGAAAACTGAATAATTGAGGCTGCAATGGTAAGCCATAACAAAATCAGGATAGATTGAGTAGTCATTTTAAAGAAAGTCTCTTCCAGTAGTAAGCTTCCCAGAAAGAGAATTAATCCACCAAAAAGCATTTGATAGGCTGTCATTACATACGTATCAAATTTGAAACCATGTATTTTTATCAATAGCGTAGCAATCGCCCATGAAACAGCCGACAAAAGCCCTAATATGGTACCGACTTTAAAGTCAAGATGTGAACCTAACGTGAGAAAAACCCCGATAAAACCTAACAGTACACCTATCCATTGCTGAATATGGTAACGCGATTTTAAAAAAAGCGTCCCAAAAACGACAACGAGTAAAGGATTCATAAACGTTAGGATAGACGTCTCTCCAGAAGTGATTGTACGCAGTGCCATAAATATACAGCCCATCACAAAAGCTGTTTGGAAAAGTCCAATTAGAACAATCCACACCCAGTCGATTGCTTTTACTGGATGTGGCTTGTTTAAGATTTTAACGATAGTTGCCATAATAATCCCTGCAAGCGTAAAACGCAGAGCGACTAATAGGAGTGGAGATGAATAGGCTAACCCTAACTTCCCTATTGTAAAAGAAGAACCCATTAGTCCAGTCGTCAAAATCACTAACAAGCAAAAACTGATTCGATTCATCCGATCCCCACCCCATTATTACTATAAAACGTTTAAAAGAAAATGCTGATCAATTGATTTCACTTTAAGTTTTCAAAGAATACACGGATAACGTCGGCTCCGCCTAAGAAGGTCCCCAACGTTCCTCCCAAGTTAGTCAAAACGATTACCAACAAGACCCGTGTCACCTTATTTGCCCAAAAACCTTTAATCGTAAAAACATCTGCAGAAAGCGTTTCAAAGTCACCAACACTTGGGCGGCGAAAAAATGCTTGAACAATTCCTGAAACCCAACCGGCCGCTATCAGTGGATGCAAGGTAGTAATAGGGGCTGATACAAAGGCCGCTAAAATGGCCAGCGGGTGTCCAAGAGCCACCGCAGCACCAATAGCTGACAGGCTACCTGTCCATAAGACCCAGCTTAACGCTTGATCGAAACCGGCAGATGGATTTGCGATAAAGGTGTAGGCGATAATTGATAATAGAAGAATCGGAATTGCCCATCCGCTAATTTTTGGGATTTTTGATTTTGGTGGTGTTTGCGCTAATGCGACTAAATCATGGTCATTATAGATTTCTTTTGTAATCCCTGGAACATGTGCTGCACCAATGACTGCAACGACCTTTTTACCTGGTGCATCTTTGATTTTCTGTGCTAAATACTGGTCTCTCTCATCGATTAAGGGCGTCTTTAACCTTGGAAATGATTCCGTAAAGTCAGTTAGAACGGCATTTAGCGTGTCCTTTGATTTCATTTTCTCCAATTCTTCTTCAGAAATCGTCTCTTTGCTGAAGATACTATAAAAAACCGACATCAGAAGCTGACTTTTCCCCTTAAGTCCAATATTCCCCCAAATTCGGGAAAAAGTAATTTGGATATTACGGTCAGCCAGCACCAAATTTGCACCGACTTCTTTTGCTGATTCAATCCCCTGAATCATTTCCTGTCCAGGTTTAATATCAAATTGCTTTGCCAAACGATTTTGAAAGGAGGATATTGCCAGATTCATTAAGAGCAATGTAGCTTTCTTCTCTTTAATCACCTTGAAAATATCCGTTTCTTTCCACTTATTACTATCCATTATAGATTGAAACCTTTGTTCATCCAATTCAATGCATACTGAATCGGGTCTTTCCTTGTCGATTACCTCTTTTACTTGTTCTGCACTTTGCTTGGAAACATGGGCAGTTCCAATAAGTATTAGTTCTCTACCGTCTAATTCTATTCTCGTAATGTTAGTTTCTTGCATTGACAAACTTCCTTTATGAACTTATTTCTTCTGAGCAACCTTAAGCCAAGGTTTACTAAAAAGACGGTCTAGTTATTATAATGAATCAGTTTGAATGAAATTTCAATTATCTTTCATTATTAATATAATGAAAGTCACCCTCATGGATAATGACTATTAAATATGATACGTAAAGACCTCGGGCAATACCCTTTTTAAAAATTTCTGTGTTCGTTCTTCCTTTGGATTTACAAAGATTTCATGGGGTGCTCCTTCCTCTACTACGACTCCCCCATCCATAAATATTACTTTGTTAGCTACATCCTTCGCAAAACCCATTTCATGTGTGACAACTAACATAGTTGTTCCTTCTTTCGCGATATTCTTCATAACTGTCAAAACTTCCCCGACTAATTCTGGATCCAATGCAGAAGTTGGTTCGTCAAATAAAATAATGTCTGGATTCAAAGCAACTGCTCTTGCAATGCCTACCCTTTGCTGCTGCCCTCCCGATAATTCACTGGGATATGCATTGTATTTATCCGATAGCCCCACTTTATCCAACGCTTTTTTCCCTATCTCAACCGCTTCTGCTGTCGGGATTTTTCTTCCGATAATAAGTCCTTCTGTAACGTTTTCTAAAGCTGTTTTATTATTGAACAAATTATTGTTTTGAAATACAAAAGCGATTTTCTGTCTAATCTGATGGATTTGTTTTTTGGATGCTGTTTTTAAATTCACGTCTATATCCCCAAAAATAGCACGGCCTTGATCCGCTTTTTCTAAAAAATTGATACATCTCAGTAATGTTGTCTTACCTGATCCACTTGGCCCCAGTATAACAACAACATCGCCTTTATCTATTGTTACGTCAACACCTTTTAAGATTTCAGTTTTACCGAATGACTTATGGATATCTCTAATTTCTAACATGCTTCGGATCCCTCCTTTTCATACTTAAACGACTGACGGTTTATATTTACTCAAACGTTTTTCATATAGTTTAAATGCGAATTCGACTGCACTGCATAACAGTAAATAGACAAGAAAGATATCGATATAGGCCTCAACATAATTGTAGCCTACGTTCGCTGCCACTTTTGCTTTCAGCGTAATTTCTTGTAATGACATTGCATACCCGAGAGATGTCGCTTTGATTAAGTTGACTGTCGCTGTACAGATATTCGGCATTGCAACGACCAATGCCTGTGGGATAATAATTCTTCTGTATGCTTGCACATTCGTTAGCCCCACTGATTGGGCAGCTTCCAACTGCCCCTTGTTCACCGTGCCTAGTGCAGAGCGAAAAACTTCAATCAGGACCGCTGTAGTGTTAAAAGTGAAGACAATGAATGCGTACCAAATTGGATTCACATCATACACATTCATCCCAATATTAAACTTTGTAAATAGTGAACTTAGCAATAAGGGGACACTACTATAGACGATGAAAATCTGAATGATAATTGGGGTTCCTCTGACAAAAGAAACGTATACTTGTGCAAAACGATGTAACACGGGAATTCGATTGATTCTTGTTAGTGCCAGTAAAAATCCTAACGGCAACGCAAAGAGCAAAGCTACAATTGTAATGAATAGCGCTATAGGAACACCTGATAATGCGATAAAAAATGTATCTACTAAAAACTTGTAATTTAATCCTTCAGACACTTTCTCACCCCCTTATGCAGTTTTCAATCCTTGTTTCCCCTTACTAAATACTTTCTCTAATTTTAAGAAGAACTGTTCAATTGCTATTGAAAGTATCCAGTAAATAATTGCTAATGCAAGAAATATTTCTAATGCATGTGCGTTATAGTTGCCCGCAATAATAAGATTTGCTTTTCCGACAACATCTATCAACCCGATTGTATAAGCTAACGATCCTTCTTGAAGTACTGCCAGCAAGCTGTTTCCAAAGTTCGGTAATGCGACTACAAAAGCTTGGGGAAATACGATTCGTCTATAAGCCTGTGAATTGCTTAGCCCAACACTTACTGCGGCCTCAAATTGTCCCTTGTCAATTGATTGAAAAGCTGAGCGCATGACCTCGGACATAGCCGCCGCAAATTGAAGTGTAAAAGTGATAATGACAAATACAGCTGTGTGTATATTGTTCAAATTCAGACCGACACGATCACCGATTGCAGGAAGTCCATAATATACTAAAAAAAGGAGTACGATAGAGGGTGTACACCTTAATATCGTTGTATAACCATTAGCTACCTTCCTTGCAAATTTACTTTTCCCTATTTTCGCCGCCGTTAAGATAAAGCCCAGGAACGTACCGAACAGGACGGAAAGACCTGCAACCAAAAATGTCATTTTTAAAAAAGGAATTAGTAGTGGGATGGACTCCCATATATATGATGCGTCAAAATACTTCTCCATGTATCCACCCCGCTTTCATTTTCAAATTGTAACCATTTGATTGACAAAGGCTGTTGAGCATATCGCACACCCAACAGCCTTTATATCTTTAGCGTTATCTCTCTACAGCATCCAACACTTCAAACAAATCTCTGCCGTAAAACGATGTGCTTAATTCACTTATCTTCTTTTCTTCTTTCAATTGTTTAACTGCTTGATCATAGGCATCCGCAAATTCCTGTTCTTTCTTATTGAATAAAGGCCATGTTTTTATGACTGCAAATTCATTGTAAACAACCTCGTCTGCCAGATTATGATACGGGCCATCTTCAGCAGTCACTTGCTTTTCAAAAGGACCCTCAATGATAACACCACCATCTACGCGACCTTCATTCACCCACTGAACAACGTCAACTGTGAAAGCATCTCCAGCTTTCAACTGCACTTTATTACCCGGATTTTCTTTGTTATATTCATCAATTACAGTGTATTGAGCATTATTAGCTGCAATAGGTGCCAACGAAAAGCCGGCAGAAGCGAAGTCTGATAGGGATTTGATATGTTCATTCTCTTTCTTAAGCACAAGACCCGCACTGCTTAAGCCGATAAATTCTTTCGGGAAGATAAATTTTTCTGTTCTTTCCTGTGTCCAAAATGCATTTTTAACCCCTACCTGGTATTTCCCTTGTTCGACACCCACAAGTAGGTCATCGCTTGTCGTTCCAACGTACTCAAATTCGTATTGTGGAAGTAATTCATCAACTAGTTTCATCACTTCAACATCATATCCAGTTGCATTTCCTTTTTCATCCAACCAGGACATTGGTTTTGAAGCTTGATCATAGGCGATTTTTACTTTTTGTATGTCTGAATCATTACCATCGGCCGCTTTACTTGAGTTACATCCAGCTAAAATAGTAGTTAATGCTAAACCAATTGCCGCAAGTTGAAACACACTTCTTCTTCTCATCATGAAATCCCCTTTTTCGCTTCAATCCAATATGCTTACATTTGGATAGCGTTTTTTATTGTATCTTGTTCAATTGCAGTCAGTGCCAATTTCTTAATTGTCATATCGTCCATAGGAGGATTGTGCAAACCTGCCCTGACATCCCGATAATAGCGCTGTAATGGATTCGTCCGTTGAAGACTTTTTGCACCTACAATTCTCATTGCTTTATCGACAATCGTAATGGCTGAATTCGTAATGGTGTGCTTGACAACAGCGACCTCATTTGTCAGATAGCCTCTTCGTGATTCATCATCATAGGCCTCCGCCACACTATAAATCAGATGCCTTGCCTGGGTTAATTCCAAATCAATTTCTCCTAGTAATTGTTGAACATTTGGCAATTGACTAATTGGTCCATTCAGGCTGTTAGGTGAATAATTATTTGCAAAATGCACAGCATAATCACGTGCTGCCTGTGCAATTCCTAGATAACATGCTGGGATGTGAAGAAGCCAACCACTAAACGGAGCGCCACTTGGCTTGTCAGGAAGTTCAACAAGTTTTGACTCTTCGACTTTGACATTATCGAGAACGAGATCGTGACTTCCAGTTCCTCTCATTGAAATGACGTCCCATGTATGATCAATTGTTAGTCCTTCTAAATCTTTGTGAAGCAGGAAGAATCCTACTTGTTGTTGTTCTTCAATCCACGCAGATGTTAGAAAATATGTTAATACTGGAGAAGCCGTTGTAAATGTTTTACGTCCCGATAATACCCATGAACCATCTTGTTTTACCGCATTTGTACCAGGACGTCCTCCCCGAGTTGGACTCCCTGTTTGTGCTTCACTCACAGAGCGGTTCACTAAAGCTCCATTCAGAACTTCCTTGGCAAAGAATTCAAGATTTTTATCATTCCATAACCCTTTTCCGAAAAGTTCTCCGACAACTCCGAGATTCCATCCGATGGAAAGTGCTGTATTTCCATCAAAACTCGCTAATGTTTCTTGAAGGAGTACCATATCGTACACCTTTAACCCTTCTCCGCCGTAAGCTGTTGGAATTGTACTACTCGTATAACCCATTTGGATTAACTCTTGAATGTTTTCCGTAGGGAAGATGGCTAACTCATCAGTTTGTGCTGACGTATTTTTGAAATTCATTTCTTTCTTATACAACTTCTCTAACCAAGTCTTTTGACGTTCTGTTTTGACAAATATGCTATTCACCATTTCTCCCCCTAATGTCTTCTAATGAAGCTAAGCTATCTTTTAATTAGTAGTTTATATTATGCTAATCATTCCGATAGGTTTCATCGGAATTTAACTAATAGTAAGCTACGAATAATTACTCTGTCAAGATAATTCGCTTTTTTATGAATTTACGATAAAAAATACCCCTTTCTAAATCGAAAGAGGTATTAGCTATTATATGGTTAAAAGATTACTTAACTAACAGCCTCATACACGATGCCAATTTAATCAGAAATACAGACATCTGTAATTAAATAATAGCCATTTTCATTGATTATAATATGATATTCTTTATTGCGCACTAACGGGCAGTAAGACCCCCCACTATGATTGATGATTAACTTCATTGCGCTCCTATTATTTCAGATTAAATGAAAGGCGAAAAGGTGTTTTCAACATATATGCATCAAGCGTTAATTTGTAATTTTTATAGACATAAAAACTACTTACAAGACTTTATGCCATAGAAGGAGGCGCTGCAATTATTCTACTTTTGACAAAAATCGTCTTGTCCTTTCCTCTTTTGGAGTTTGAAATATTTCTGCTGACGTTCCTTGCTCAACAATTAATCCTTCATCCATAAATACGATCCTATCGGCGACATCTTTCGCAAAGTTCATTTCATGTGTCACAATTATCATAGTCATTCCCTCTTGAGCCAAATCTTTAATAACTTGCAAAACTTCACGAACAAGTTCTGGGTCGAGAGCAGAAGTAGGTTCATCAAAGAGCATAACCAACGGATTCAATGCAAGCGACCTGGCGATTGCTACCCTTTGCTGTTGGCCACCCGACAGTTGGGCTGGATAATGATCACAACGGTCCCCAAGTCCAACTTTAATAAGCAATGCTTCCGCTAATTTCCTCGCCTCGACCGGTTTAGTTCCATGAATAATAATAGGTCCTTCCATTACATTTTCAATGGCGGTTTTATGAGGGAATAGATTGAACGACTGAAACACAAATCCTGTTTTTTTCCTTAATTCTCTTATTACTTTTTTTCGTTTGCGTTCTATTTTTCCACCTGCAAGCACTGTAAACTCACCAATTTCAATGATTCCATCGGATGGCTCCTCCAAGAAAGTTAAACAACGTAAAAAAGTTGATTTCCCAGATCCACTTGGCCCCATTATTACGACCACTTCACTCTTATTTATAGTTAGGTCGATTCCCTGCAAAACTTCATTCAATCCAAAGCTCTTTTTCAAATTGGTAATTTGAATAATACTCATGGTTTTCTCCTCACATTAGTATTTTCAAATATTTTATTTAACGAACTAAATAGTTGGATGTTTTAATCTCTAGTTTGTTTAATAGCGTTGTAAAGAAAGTTATGAGAACCCAATAAATTGCAGCGGCAATTAAATAAATCGTGAGGGGTTCAAATGTTTTTGCGATTATCAAGCTCGACATTTGTAATAATTCCGTTACAGTGATGACAGAGACAAGTGAAGTATCTTTAATAAGCACGATAAATGTGTTTGACAATGTGGGAATAGCAATTCGTAGACTCTGTGGTAGTATTATTCTCCTTAAGGCTTGAGAATAGGTCATTCCCATTGACATTGACGCTTCCATTTGCCCATTGTCCACAGCAAGTATTGATGCGCGAAAAGATTCAGACAGATAAGCACCTGCATTTAAACTTAAGGCTAAGATCCCCGATGATATCGGGTCTAAAGCAATTCCTACTTGCGGTAAACCATAATAGATAACAAAAATTTGCACAAGAAGTGGCGTTCCACGGATTATTGAAATGTAGGTACTAGCGATCCCATTTAAGATTTTAACTTTTACTATCCTTACGATTGCTGTGAAAAAACCAATAATGAGTGCAATTACTATTGATATAGCTGCCAAAAAAATGGTCATCAACGTAGCTTTAAGTAGAGATGGTAATGAATCAATAATGATTGTGGCGTCCATACATCCTCCCCCTGTCAGACAAGCTACTCAGTAAAACCATTGATTATACTATGGTTTCCTCTTTACGTTCAATTTCAATTCCTAAACTGGCCAACTCTTCAATAAATGGTTGAAACCGATCTTTGATGATTATGCTTTCTATTGGAACAACACCTGTCTCTGTTATTTTTTTCATAGCAATCCATTTGGCTGCCAATGAAGCAGGAATAGCAGTAGTTTTTGCCATTGAAGTGATATTCCGGCCATGATCATAGTAGTCAATCATTTCCCAAGTATACTTTGTGGACTTTCCACCTTTAACCCCGCTTACCTCAACCCTTACTACAGTAATATCTTCATTCGAATCTCCAACCATTTTTGTTGCTAGTATTTTTTCTGCTAATGCACGAGGCGTAGTTGTAATTCCATCAATTGTAATGGGATCGATATCTAAAAAACCTAATTCGCCTAAAACACTCATTTTCCCCCAATGTCCTGGATAGCGAACCGTTTTTTCATATAAATTTTTCACTTTATCTTTTAAAATGAACGCTGTGCTATGTGCATCTGTAATAACAGCTTCACAGACACCTACCGGATCTGGAAAAATAATCTTCTCTAGCCCTGAAAGAGGAGGCAGCTTTACAAGTTTTCCATCTTTAACGGCCATTGCAGGTTTTGTATAAAGACCTAATACGCTTTCAAGACGGAAAACTACTTGATACCATAGTGGTGGAACAGGATATCTTGGAATGCCACCGCAAGTCATGATTGCCTCTTCTGCTTCATCTAACATCTCAATACCTTGCGCAGCTAAAAAGTTTGTTATTCCGGGAGCAACACCACAGCCAGGGATGATGATTACACCTGCTTCTTGTGCTTCGTTATCCAATGCTATTTTTTCATTAAAGTTTGATCCGACAAGGTCCACTAGATGGCATTTTGCTTTTATTGCAGCTTTTACGGCTAATAAGCTCAAAGAGTGTGGTAGACATGCCACAGCTACGTCTACATCTTTTAGCACTTTTGCAATATCATCCTCAGTTTCTAACGTGGCCACTTTCCCTATCACTTTGGGATTATTGGCGATTTCTAAACACTTATCAATACTCCCTTGACTAACATCAACAGCTGTAATTGCATCAATACCAGTAAATTTAGCAATTTCACTAACTACTGTCGTACCTATCATTCCGGTTCCCAATATGGCAATATGCAAATTAATCTGCCCCCAATACTTGGTTTTTACATGTAATAAAACATAGAGCAATCAATATCTCCCCTTTGATCACTCTATGCTTACTTTTATTTGTCTAAAGGCTCTGTTCCAAACCATTTTTTATAAATATCATTATATGTTCCATCCTCTTTCATTTCACTCAATGCTTTATTTACTTCCGTAATAAAATCTTCGTTTCCCTTATTAACTGCCATCCCTATTTCATCTTTATTTACTATGTCACTTGTAATTTTTAATGGAAGGCTATTTTCTTTAATATTGTAGGCCATTAATAACTGGTCGTTGATAATGACATCCAACCTTTTATTCGTAAGGTCTTGAATATAGTCACTTACAGCTTTGTATAATTTCACGTCAGCACCTTCGACGCTATTCGCAACTTCTTCAAAAGTTGTTCCACCACCAACGCCGACTTTCTTGCCTTTAATGTCCTCAAGTTTTGTAATGTCATCGGTATCTTCACGAGTTATTAATACGGAACCAGTTATGACATACGGGTCAGTGAAATCAACGCTTTTTTTGCGTTCTTCCGTTACAGTCATCTGCCCAATGATGATATCAAATTTATCGGCCTTTAGACCGCCGATTAGTCCATCCCATTTTGTTGCAATAAAGTTGGCTTTGACGCCTAATTTATTGGCTATTTCATTGGAGATATCTACGTCAAAACCTTGAAACTCATCTTTGTCATTTAAAAAATTAAAGGGAGGATATGTGCCTTCGAAAGCGACATTCAATACTTTCGATTTTTCAATGCGATCCAACACGCCTTTTCCACTGCTTTCTTTTTCTTGCCCTTTTTCGTTATCTGTACCACAACCCACAATAATACCAATCATAAAAATCGTGATTAGTACCAAAATTAGAATCTTCTTCATTTCTTTTCCCCCTTCTATTTACATACTATTTTAATCTGTTTTCTCCATTTTTCATCAGATAAAACAGTTTAGTCTCATGTGAATTGAAAACGCTTACTAGCTTTCCATACACACTAGAATGGCAATAGAAACTAAAGAATCATACAACTAAAATACTGATAAAGTCACTGTTAATATAATCTATCCTGCCAATTTCCCCGTACTCAGTAGCGCAACTACCATCTTTCCTATTCCTTTATTATCGAACAAAGGTATTTGAAAGTCAATCTACATATCTAATAATTCAATAATTTCTGTAAATTAAACAAGTAAAAAGACATGGTTTTATATAGATTCATATCCTCAATAAATCGTTAAACATCGTTCGATGTAGGCAGTGAGTTTTTCAATTATTGTACAAGATAAAAGTCCAATTAAAATCGAGTTAGAGTAAGTCGTTAACTCCCGAGTTCTCACACCACCATCCGCACCGATCGGTATACAGCGGATCAATTAAAATCGATTACTCAATAATTCGTAACAAGTTAATAGACTTTTGAGCGCTTTGGAACTCCAATTATAGCAATTCCGATAAAAATTCCCGTGTGCTAAACAATGGGAGTTTGGACAGGTCTCTAACAAGAGAAATTCATCCTTTTTTCCTCTCGCCTCGTACTCAAACAAAGCCAATACTAAACATATGAGATATGAATATAAAAATACTCCTCCTTCTAATGTGCAAAAAACTTAGCACATCAGAAGGAGGAGTACAGACGTTACACCAGATCAATTAGAAAGAAATGACCGTATTTTAAGGGAATTAAGTGACCATTAATATTCATATAGCCACTTCTTTTCCTTTTGCCTTATACATCGCCCCATCTGCAATTTGTATCAACTCTTGAAAATCTTGCCCATCATCCGGATAAATCGAAAAGCCAAGAGATACTCCTACAGATGGGAATTCATCAAAGTTCTCATTTTCCAATTTTCGTTGAAATTCCTGTATATAATCTGACTCAAAATCATTAGTACTTGTAGGTACTAGAATCAAAAATTCATCTCCACCCCAACGTGCTACCCTATCACTCTTCTTAACAGACTTGTTTATAATATAGGCAAGATGGATCAATAGTTCATCACCTTTATGATGTCCATATGTATCGTTAATTTCTTTAAATTTGTTGAGGTCGATCATAATGACACCTAATTTTTGATCCTTGTTTCTAATTGTTCGTGTGATTTCCCGAAAATATTTTTCTACTGTTCGACGGTTGTAAGTATCCGTTAAAGGATCTTTTTCAGAGTAGTATTTTACTCGATCGAACTGCATTCCACACCACAAAGCAACCGATAAAAAGATGAATGTCAAAATAAAAAAGTTCGCTTTAAATGGAAGCTCCAAATATTGATGATAATAAAAATACCGTAGAATATTGAATAAACTAACTACTAACATCGCGATTATTCTACCACTATATTTCATGTTATTGACTCATCTCCATATTTCCTATAGGTATAATACACCACTAAAGAACTACCCGCGACTTAATATGACAATCAACACATACTGAAAAACGATTGCAGCTATTTTGCAATCGTTTTTCAGTATGTATATAACTTTGAAACGTTTTACTTTTTATTTGCCGTCTCCCAAACGTTTTCAAGCCATGCTTCAAATTCATCGCCTTTGTCACCTTCATAGGTATCATACAAATCAAGTCTCATATTTTTCAATTTTTCTTTGTACTCTTCGAACGAGTGATCTCTTGGCAAGCTTTTCTTAATTCGAAGGAAAACTTTGTTGGCATCTTTAATCAGTTCAAATCGATTTCGTGGTGGTAATTCAACATCTTCACCAAATTTCACAAGATTACGGTGAGAGGCTTCTACCACTTTATATACGGCATCGTTGTTCATTCTGTGTAAAAGTACATCGATAGTCCGTTTATGTTTCCATTGTCCTAATTCTTCAATAGCTTCTAAACGTAGTCTCCAATTCGATGCTCGGTTAACTGCCTTCCGTAATTCATCGTAATTTGGCGGCATTTCGTTTTTAATTCCATTAGTCAAGTGATCCAATCTCCTTCTATTTCAATATCCTGTTTAGTTAAGGGTAACGCTACATATTAAATACAATACCCTTCAATATGTATTGTACCATTATCTGCTGAACTACATACCTTTTTTCATGTAATCATCTGTTCATATTCCGTTCACCTAGTCAGATTATAGTTAAGTTATTAAGAAATACGGGGGGCGCAAAGATGAATATTGCATGGAAAGAAATTAAGAAGAATAAAACAAAATTTATTATTTTAGGATCAATCATTTTTCTCGTCAGCTTTTTAACATTTATCATCTCGGGGTTATCGAACGGTTTATCCCAAGATAACGCAGCGTTAATTAAAGATTTACCAGATGGTCAATTTTACATGAACGCTGATGCAAACGAAACATACAACCTTTCAAGAATAGATGAAAGCGTACAAACCACTGTTTTAAATGAACAAAAAGATGCAGCTGCACTCTCCATTCAGATGGGTTTTGTCAACGATATGGACGACAAGCAGTATAGTATAGCTTTCGTTACTTCAACAGATTCAAAATCGTTTGAATCTGTCGGTAAAGGAGAAGTCATCCTAGATCGTTCATTAGAAGATGAAGGGATTAAGGTTGGCGATATATTAACCAATAATCAGTTCAGTGGTGAATTTAAAGTAATGGGCTTTGTTGAACAAAAGAAATACAGCCATGCGCCTGTTGCTTTTATTAACATGGAAAACTATAAAGAAATTTACCGTGTCAATGAAATGCAATTGATTTTTGTACCAGGTACAGAACATGCACCAGTGGTGACGGGTTTACAATCATTTTCAAATAAAGAATTCCTCAATACAATTCCAAGTTACAGTGCAGAACAGATGTCACTTAATATGATCATTTGGTTTTTGGTTGCCATTAGCGGAATGTTGTTCGCAATATTCTTCTACATGATGAACGTTCAAAAGATTGGATTATATGGCATCTTAAAAGCACTTGGCGTTAAAACAAGCAGATTGTTCGGTATGATGTGGTACCAGATGATTTTCATCACCGTGATTGCACTTGGACTGTCAGTTGCTTTAAGCCAAGGCTTCTCTTTAATTGCACCTCAAGGAATGCCATTTAGTTTAACACTTGAAACAACTGTTCAATTATCGGTTGTATTCCTTATCATTGGCTTTATAGGGGCGACGCTGTCCGGTCTGCAAATTAAAAAAGTAGAACCATTGCAAGCTATCCAACAAGGAGAGGTTTAATATGACGATTTTCACAATTGATGAAGTTACAAAAACATTTACGAATGGTGAAGTGGACGAACAAGTATTAAAAGGGATTAATATTTCACTTCGAGAAGGTGAAATAACAGCATTAGTAGGCGCTTCAGGTTCTGGTAAAAGTACAATTCTTACAATAGCAGCGGGACTTCAAAGTGCAACGGACGGAAAAGTGCTATTTGAAGGTCAAAACATGACTGACATGAATCAGGATCAGATCAGAAAAATTAGAGCGAGCGAGTTCGGATTTGTCTTTCAATCCTCACACCTAGTCCCTTTTCTAACCGTAGAAGAACAATTATTGCTGATGCTTGACGTTTCTGAAACCAAGCTTAAAAAACGTGAACAAAAAGTGGAAGTCGAAAAAATCCTCAAATTGGTGGATATGAATCATCGAAAAGATGCCTACCCTGCTTCATTATCAGGGGGTGAAAAACAGCGTGTGGCAATTGCCCGTGCGATTATCCACAAACCGAAGATGTTGTTTGCAGATGAGCCGACAGCAAGCCTAGATTCTAAAAGATCGAAAGACGTCATGACATTGATCCGTGAGTTGACGAAAACATTGAACATTACAACGTTGATGGTAACTCATGATGAAGAAATGCTTTCTTTTGCGGATCATATCATTACAATGAAAGATGGATTGGTGTTATCTTAGAAAAATGCACCCTTGTATAACCGGGAAATTAAAAGTGATAAAACCGCTCAAATATTTTTTGCGAGATAGATTTCCATGAAAGTATAGTTAATTTTTTTCCTTACTATATCCTGAATAAAGATTGCCCGAAACAGCCATTCTCTTACATGGCTGTTTTTATTCTTATCTCATATATTTATGTTTTTCAAACAAGTGTGCAAATGGATACTCTTATTTTTTGCGGAAGTATAAAATCCTATTAGCTTTCACCCGGATTTTTCTGATGAAAGTAATTAGGTTTAACGACGTCATTGCTATAAGGTTTGTGAAAGACATGAGTCGTTGCAGGCGAAAGCGGTGGAATCAGCCAAGTCCAATTTCCTGTGATACCTCGCCCTACTGTACACTCATTTTTTTCAAAACTTTTAAATTGCTTGGCGGCAGTATGATGGTCGACTAACGTAACACCCGCTTTTTGATAAGAATTCAACACCGCAATATTTAGTTCTACTAACGCTTTATCCTTCCATAGTGAACGGTTTGATCTTGTATCCAGTCCCATCAACTCTGCAACTTTTGGGAGTAGATTATAACGATCTTCATCCGCCAAATTTCTCGCACCGATTTCGGTTCCCATATACCATCCATTAAATGGAGCGGTCGGATAGTTAATCCCACCAATCTCCAACCGCATATCCGAGATAATTGGCACCGCATACCATTTTATACCCAGTTCTTCAAAACACTCTAGTTGTGGATGGGTAATCGTCACTTCTTTTACTAGTTTTTTTGGTATTTCAATGATTCGGGGCGATTCTCCTTCCAATTGAAAGACAAGAGGAAGAACATCATAAGGAGTCCTCTCCCCTTTCCAACCTAACATTTCGCACATCCTCGTAAATTCAACTGATGTGGAATCTCCAATAATCTGTTCAGCCTCTTCATATCCTGCGTAGCGTATAAGCTGATGGTTCCATATTCGTATCGGATCAATTCCGCCATGTCGTGGTGGGAAAATCGTAATCGATGAACGAATTTTTCCGTCATTTGTCGCATATTCAATATGGTTCAATAATGCGCTGTACACATCTTCAGCGGTTTCTAATGCCCTCTCGTCAAACACTTGAAGCCTGTCCCAAAATAAACGTCCAATACAACGATTATTATTACGCCAAGCCATTCTAGCTCCATGTTGAAGTTCTTGCGAAGTATGGCTATACGTTCCAGTTTCATTTATTTCACTTCGCACTTCCTCTATTCGCTTCATCTGTTGCTCTGTTGTCATCCCAAGTTCTGCATAACATCTATGTATGAATTGCTCGGCTTCTAGATGTAATCTATGTTTTTCATTCTGTAAACTCAAAGTTCATCATCTCCAATATTGCCAGTATACCATTCAAAATGAGCTTGTTTCTTCTTCAATATAGCCAACTTTTCGAACTTTGTATTTTAATTAATGGAACACATAAATTACTAGATCTCCCCTGGACTTACACATGTGTTGATTAACCAAAATTCACCAAAAAGACTTACTCAAATATCAAGTACTCCGTGTATAGTTGCTTTTGGTTCGCTTTGAATTGAACCACTTCTATACCATTATCGAGATGCCTTGAATAATTCATCGAAAGCGGACCGGAAATGATCCAGTGAATATGGAGTTTTTCAATCCTTTATTACCTGCACGTAATTCAATAAAATGGTTAATCAACAGACGTTTTATTTCTCCAAAAAAAACGCAAACCAATAGGTAATCGGTTTGCGCTGTTACATTATGACCCCATTTTTCTACGGGCACTGCTAACTTTTTTTGCTTGTTGGCTTTGCATTTTTTTAGCAGATTGTGCTGGATTGCCTTTTGCGTTGTTATCAGCAGTTTGGTTCTTCTTCGCTTCTAACTGTTGTTGTATCACTTCTTTTAAGCTTATCTTTTTCTTTGGCGCTTCGTGTTCATTTGTTTCATTGTTTTCAGTCATTTAAAATCCTCCTTACTATTGAATAATGATTGATTTTACTTCTCTCTAGTATAACCGAAATTCGATGACTACTGGGGATTTTCTAAAATTAATTAAAAAACCTATAGTTTTTCTATTTTATCAGTCAATTCACATACGGAAATAGCATACGATTAGTCCCTAGACCATAATGCTTTCAATTTGAACAATAAAACCTAAATCATGACCTATATGATGACAAGAGTCCTTTTTTATATAGGAATGCAACGATTTTCCTTTCTAATAATAACTGTTTTTGCAAGTTCTTGAAAAGTGTTCAAAAGTAACCTCCACAAATTAATGAAAGATGAAAAAAATCACCGAACAATTGGCAAGCTCTCTCAAACAACAATCGTTGGTATTAAAATAAAGCCAGAGAATTAAATAATGTATCGACGATTTTAACTGTATTTCTACTTTGAAGTATAGGTGCTACAGGCTGAAGGTCAATAATCCTGAGTTTCAACTCTCCCTGCCCCTTTCCTTCACAGCAAGTCACATTCCTGTACATGATAATTTTCATATTGTAAAGTAATTGATGAAATGTAGTAAGTAGAGGAAGTGGAATCATGTTAAAAAATGCTTTAGGACGTTTTCGTTTGATTGGTATATTGGAAGGCATTTCACTACTGATCCTATTGTTTATCGCAATGCCATTAAAGTATTGGTTCGGTATGAAGAGTGCAGTAACAATCGTCGGAACACTTCATGGCTATATATTTCTAGCTTATATCGCAGCAATTGTATATACGATGATTAAGGTGAAATGGCCGTTTAGGTTTACGATTGGTGCCCTTCTTTCAGCATTTATCCCCTTTGGCAATTTCATTTTGGACAGACGACTCAAAAACTTGAAAACGAACTAAAAATATATTTATAAGTTGAACTAATGATTCTATATAATCTCCAGCAAAGGCATCCCCGAGCGTTGTTGAGAGGATTCTTTATGCCAACATATTATAGTATAATAGATTCTGTCAAAAAAAAGCGAAGCCCATTTCAATAAAAGGGGCTTCGCTTTTTTTAATTTGCTTACGCAAGCCTATTTACTCTTTTATCTCAATTACTGTTGAATTATTTCCGGTTCACCCTAAAAAAGAAGATTAAGAATAATAAGCAATCCCCTTTCTTATTTTTCCAAAAAATGGTTTATTTCCAGTATTATGATTAGATTATTGAAAGCTAGCTTTATACAAATTAATTAGATTTAAATAAAATTCTTGTTAATGGTAACTTTTTGCTTTATTATAGAAAAATGTTATGGAGTAATCCGTAATTAATGATACTTAAGGAGAGTGGTATGATGAGGAATTATACAAAAGAAGACATTCGCAAATTTGTAGGAGAAGAAAATGTGAATTTCGTTCGACTTCAATTCACAGATATTTTAGGTATGATCAAAAACGTGGAAATTCCCATCAGCCAGCTCGATAAGGCGCTTAACAATAAAATGATGTTCGACGGCTCTTCAATTGAAGGATTTGTGCGTATCGAGGAATCCGATATGTACCTCATACCAGATCTTAACACATGGATGGTGTTCCCTTGGCCCTCAGGAAAAGGAAGGGTAGCACGTCTTATCTGTGATATTTCTCTTGCCAATGGTTCTCCGTTTACAGGTGATCCTCGTGGCAATTTAAAACGTGTATTGACAGAAATGAAGGAGCTTGGATTTACTGATTTCAATCTGGGACCAGAACCAGAATTCTTCTTATTCAAGCTCGATGAAAATATGCAACCGACAATGGAATTGAATGACAACGGCGGCTATTTCGATCTTGCACCAATGGACCTTGGAGAAAACTGTCGACGAGATATCGTCTTGGAGTTAGAGGAAATGGGCTTCGAGGTTGAAGCATCGCACCATGAGTGCGCTCCAGGACAACACGAAATCGACTTTAAATATGCGGATGTTCTTACCGCTTGTGACAACATTCAAACATTCAAACTCGTCGTCAAAACAATTGCTCGTAAACATGGCTTGCACGCAACGTTCATGCCAAAACCCCTTTTCGGTGTCAGCGGATCAGGTATGCATTGTAATGTTTCCCTATTCAAAGACGGTGAAAATGCCTTTGTTGACGAAAATGGTGAATTACAATTAAGTACAACAGCATATCAGTTCATGGCTGGCGTTCTCGAACATGTTCCTGGATTTACAGCAATTACAAATCCAACAGTTAACTCTTATAAGCGACTTGTTCCCGGCTACGAAGCGCCCTGTTACATCGCCTGGTCTGCCCAAAACCGCAGCCCTCTTATCCGAATTCCAGCATCTCGGGGAATAAGCACTCGCATCGAAGTCCGTTCCGTCGACTCGGCTGCAAACCCATATCTTGCAATGGCGGCTATATTAAAAGCAGGTTTAAATGGCATTAAACGTGAACTCGAACCGCCAATGCCAGTCGACCGCAATATTTACGAAATGAAACCTTTCGAACTTCAAGAATTAGGTATCGGGACACTACCTACTGACCTTGACCATGCACTCATCGCGCTAGGTAAGGATGAAATTATCCAAGAAGCTCTTGGCAATCACATTTTCACAAACTTTATGGCAGAGAAAAAATTAGAATGGGAAAGTTACCGAATTACCGTACACCCTTGGGAAGTTGAACGTTATATGAAGATCTATTGATAAAAAGGTCTCGTAAGAAGATAACAGACTTTTAAACCATTGAAACTTCGATACCCCCGATTCGGTAATATGGGATACTCACCATTCAATGCCTCTCTTTGCGTGTTTGTACAGTAGATGCTATCGACACATAGGAATAAGCAAAAAGAGTCCACGAAAGCTCTTTTTGCTTATTTTTTAATTATTTGTATAACAAAAAGTAGTTATTAAACTCAAAAGGAAATGGAATCAGATTTTATACGTTTTGCCAATCACTATTAAATATTTTGACATACTACCTAAATTGTTGTAAATTATTAAAGTGCGAACGTTCAAAACTAAACGAATGATATTATTCGGATTTCGAGGTGCTATCTATGGAAAACGTATTTGATTACGAAGATATCCAGCTGATTCCTGCAAAGTGTGTGGTAAATAGTCGTTCTGAGTGTGACACTTCTATACTACTTGGCGGACATACATTTAAAATTCCAGTTGTACCAGCAAATATGCAAACAATTATTGATGAAAGTATCGCTATCCAATTAGCTGAAAGTGGTTACTTCTATATTATGCATCGTTTTAACCCAGAAAAACGAGCAAACTTTGTTAAAGACATGCAATCACGTAGTTTAATCGCTTCTATTAGCGTTGGTGTTAAAGATGAGGACTACACTTTCATTGTACAACTAGCTGCTGACGAACTTACACCTGAATTCATCACAATCGACATTGCTCATGGACATTCCAATGCAGTCATTAATATGATTCAACATATTAAAAAGCATCTGCCTGAAAGCTTTGTCATCGCTGGTAACGTTGGCACACCAGAAGCCGTACGCGAACTTGAAAATGCCGGGGCAGATGCTACGAAAGTTGGTATTGGACCTGGTAAAGTATGTATTACAAAAATAAAAACAGGCTTCGGTACAGGCGGTTGGCAGTTAGCTGCACTACGTTGGTGTGCGAAAGCAGCTACTAAACCTATCATCGCAGACGGCGGCATACGTACACACGGTGACATTGCTAAATCGGTACGTTTCGGTGCTTCAATGGTCATGATCGGTTCTCTATTTGCTGGACACGAAGAATCTCCCGGTCAAACAATTGAAAAAGATGGACAACGTTTCAAAGAATACTTTGGATCAGCCTCTGAATTCCAAAAGGGCGAAAAGAAAAACGTTGAAGGTAAAAAAATGTACGTCGAATATAAAGGTCCACTAATGGACACTTTAGACGAAATGCAACAAGATTTACAATCGTCCATCTCCTATGCTGGCGGTAGCAAACTTGAAGCCATCCGAACAGTGGATTATGTCATTGTAAAAAACTCCATTTTTAATGGAGATAAAGTGTACTGAAAATTTATAGCTATTAAAAATCCAATCAAGATATTTTATATCTTGATTGGATTTTCTATTTAGGGAGATCTTAATTGAATGAAAACAACATCAAGATTATTACTGACAGCTCAGTATTTTCATTTTAACTTCCATGATAAAACAAGTTCTAAATGCGTTTTGCGTACTTCAGAGTATTCAATCCACTTCGCGCATCTTTTAACAACAGCCTCATTTGTAACCCTCGCACTTAATATTACTTATTACAAAAAAATCGAAACTGCACTATACATCAATAACAATGCCATCACAATATTAAATTGCTTTCTATAATCCGAGAGGAATTTCTGAAATATCGAACCAAAAAGGCTCCAACAACAAGTGCTCATTATACCGACGAAACCTAGAAACAACGAAAATAGTAGTAAGTCAATTGTTGAACTATAATATGGAAGAATGAACGTTGCAATTACCGTAATACCATATAAAACACCTTTCGGATTGACAAACTGTAACAGCATCCCTGCCAAAAAACTGTTATATTTACCGCCCTCATCACCATTAGTACTAGTCGAACTAGTAATTATTTTGATTGCCAGATACAGCATATAGGCCGCACCTAGAAGCATCATAGGCAACTCAATTTTCGGAATGAAGTTATGTAGGATTAGATTAAAGTAACTCGATAATATCATGATGACAAAAAAACCTGCGCCTACGCCTAGGCAAAATCGAAGTGTCTTCTTAAATCCATACTGATTCGCAAATAACATCGCCATAATATTATTCGGACCTGGCGTAAAACTCATGACAAAAACATACAACAAGAATGTTAGTACTGGCATATTCGACCTCCCCCTAATGAATATGTTATACTGTCCATAACAGGCACTATAACGTTTTCTTTTTATTGTACAGTTCAGACGTTATATTGTACAGAGAAATAGGAGTGTTTTAAAAATGGAAATTCATCTTATCATTGCCAAGAATTTAAAAGCAATAAGGGAGAGTAAAAAATTAAGTCTTGAAAAAGTGGCTGAATTGACTGGTGTAAGTAAAACAATGATCGGTCAAATTGAACGTGGCGAATCAGCTCCAACCATTACAACTATCTGGAAAATAGCCAATGGTTTGAAAGTTTCTTTTACTTCACTCATCAATCACCCTCAGCCCGACACAATAATAGTATCGAAAAGTGATATTCAAATCTTGTCCGAAGATAATGGAAAATATCGAGTATACCCCCATTTTCCATTTGATGAAGACAAACGCTTTGAAGTGTATGCAGTTGAGATAGACAAAGGTGGATTCCTAAGTGCAGATTCACATATGGAGGGGACCGAAGAGCTATTAACAATTTTTGAGGGGGAGCTAACGGTACGTGTAAATTACGAGGAGTATACCATTGAAAGCGGTGATTCCATCCGATTTAAAGCCGACAGACCCCATAGCTATCATAATTCAGGAGAAACATTGACTCGTTTAAGTATGGTATTGTACTACCCAAATTAAAAAGGGGCTGTCCATGAGTTGTAAATTATCGGCTGATGGGACAGCCTCTTTGTACCAATGCAATTATTAATTTTGCCTGCTACGTTTAATTTCCTAATGCTTTTCAATTCCACTCACTGTGGGATTTGCTCTATCTTTTCATGCACATGTAACTGTTTTATCCACAAGAATTGAGAAGCACTCTACACTAATCGTATTTATATATTACAATGATAATTTCTTGGAAAATCGAACCATAGCCTTGACAGTCAAGCAAAATCTATCCCGCTCAATCAAATCCATAGCTTGCAAAAGTTACTTCAATCTAAAATTAACCCCCTCTTCTGCAAATCATTTGCGGATTTGTTTATCTAAGCGTAAGCAATCGATATCCTTACTAATTTTGTAAAAACCAGGTTCTTAGCAAATTTAGAGAAATTTAATATAAAAAAAGGGTTTCCTACTGTACAATATATCAGTTTGACTGATGTGAACAGTTCTCGAACAGAATATTCTCCATCAGGCCACTGAAATTACACTTGATTCAATTGTTTATTTTCATTTTTTCTTGCACTGCTTTTTCAAGACGGTTCTTCTCTTTTACGAATTGTTCGTGCGATTGACTTTGTTGTTCACGTTCGAGCTGTTTTTGCGTCTGGTAATCACTGTAATTTCCCGAATAGACATGTACTACTCCGTCATTCACTTCCCATACTGTGGTAACGAGCGAGTCTAAAACAGCGCGGTCATGGCTAATTAATACTAGTGCCCCGTAGTAATAGCGCAGTTCATCGAGTAAAAAAGATATACCTTCTTGATCTAAATGCGTAGTCGGCTCATCAATCAATAGTGCTTCGTAATAATGCGTAAACAACTGTGCCAACTTCAACCTTGTTTGCTCACCACCACTTAGCTCTTCAGAATATTGCGGAACTGCCAATCTTCCAAGTAAGGCCCCGTCCGCTTCTACAACAGTGGGGCTTCCAGTTGCTCAAAGTAACCGCCCTCTACATGAAGTTTCACTGTTCCACGTGTCGGTTTAATATTATTAGCTAGCAATTTCAATAATGTACTTTTCCCAGCAACATTTTTCCCAACAATACCAATCCGGTCAAATTGATGGACAGTTAACCGTTCAATTTTCAATATTTCTTTATCTAAATAAGTCATTTCAACATTTTTTATTTCAAAACAGATTTGTTCCAAATTCACTACCTCCGAAATATTATAATTTCGTACCGATAGCTAGAATCGATACGAGCTTCTATTTCAAGCTCGTATTAAAAGAATAATAAAAATTGCATGTCGCTTCCTCCTACTTCACTTTTATAGTCACTGCCGCATTTAGAACAATAAGGAGACCTGCCGCGCTAAAGAAGACGGCTACATTCGTGAGTTCCGTAAAAAATCCAGCTAAACCTAATCCAATTGGTGCTGCCAATAACGATAGACTTGTCACAAAACTGAATACCCGTCCAAGCAATTGAGGTTCAATTTCCGCTTGGATAAAAGCATAGAATGGCGCTGAAAATAATGGACCAGCTAAACCGACTAAAAAACTCATCACTACGAACACATAGAACATCGACGGCAAAAGCAGACCGGAAATAAATAAGGAAATGCCCATCAAGATCATGCCTGCTGCCATTGTTTTAACCTTATCGAACCGATCTCCCAGTACACCTAAAAACGAAGCGCCTACAATCAAACCAATTGCAAATACGATCTCAACGATACCTGCTTCTACTACGCCTTTTTCAAAATGATTCCGTACCATAAGCGGGAAATAAGTTCCAACGGGAATGAATAGAACAGCTACAACAATCATCACGATGGTTAGCTTTAGGACAAGGCGATGTTTCACAATCGCATGATAGCCTTCTTTCATTTCAGCTATCAAGTTATCAGTGGCCATTTCTTCTGTTCTTGTTACGCTCGGAATTCGGATGAACAATAGCACGCTACAAGCGATAATAGCGCCAAAAACATCGAACAATAACACCCATTCAAGGGAGCTAACTGCCAGTAACGACACCCCTACTGCGGGTCCTGCAATATTGGTCATTGAACTCACCATCTGCCCCCAGCCTGCAACCTTTGTAAGATGCTCTTTTGGTGCAAGCAATGGTACAGAAGCTTGCATTGCCGGCATATGAAAAGCAGTCGCAAGGGATCGAACAATTAACACAAGTATGACTAACGTGATATTTGGCTCGCTATAATACATCCATAAAAACAAGAATAAACTACCCAGTGCAATAATCAGATCTGCTAAAATCATCATCACTTTACGGGAATGACGATCAACAATCGTCCCTGCAAATGGACCGAGCAAGGCTTGCGGTAAAAAGCCGGCTATCCCAGCCAGTGCTAATACAAGTGGAGAACCCGTTGTATCTGTCAACCACCAAATAATACTAAATTGAACAGCGGCACTACTCAGCAATGAGAAAAACTGTCCTGTATATAACGCAATAAATTTTCGTTTCCAATTTCTATTTTCCATTATAATCGATACCTCCTGAATTTGCGTATCGATTCTTCACCGATACGAGCTTGACTTACTAAGCCCGTATCAATAGAAAAGTAACATCATCATAGTGAAATCCCTCCAAATCATAAAATCACAATACGACTGCTTAGAAACGACTATAGCACCTGTCTCCCTGAGTCTATAAAAAAAGTACGCATTTTACTGCGTACTTAAAAAATGGTAAAGATATCTGTAGAGCGATAAAGCTTCTACTTCCTATCTAACCTAGTACGCACAACAAATAACCCCTCAAAAGAGTGGTTAACAAAATATGTACATATCGATCAGTATAGTTGTAAAAATCCCACCTCTATCGCTCCTTTCAAAGCTTAAATTATACTAACTTGTTCCTAATGGTATGTCAATGCATATCACGTTCTTCCATCCCCTCCCAGTTGCGTTCTTGAGGCTTTCGATTTCCCTTCAATACTAATCCAACTCTATTTTTAAGACTAATGGTTTACAATACTTTTCCTTTTGCATAAAAATCATGATCCTCTTTATTCATCTCATCACCTAACGCCTATATTATTGCAGAATCATTAGCTGACTTAACAGCATCAAGACTGTTCTTGCTTATTGGTGTCAGATTCACATTGCATACTCCTGTTTTTGGTAAATCCAGTTCCACTTTTTGTGCTGATTCAAAGTCGTACGTTAGATATTCATCTTGGGATCGACCCCTTCATAAAAAGATAATAATATACTTATATGCATTTCGGAATAAAGGTCGAGAGATGGTTTCTCCCGACCTTTATTAATTATTTATTTCCCAGTTTCAGCAAAGTACCTAATACGATCACCAATTTCATTACGAACACGTTGGAAAAAAGCCCACTTCTCTTCATTCGTTCCTTCTGCCTTTGCAGGATCATCAAATCCCCAATGATCACGCTTTACATGGGGTGGTGTCATCGGACACTTGTCAGCAGCATCCCCACAAAGCGTGACGATAAAATCTGCATCATTTAAGATTTGTGGATCAATACTATCCGAAGTTTGATTCGAAATGTCGACGCCAGCCTCATTCATGGCTTTGACAGCATTTGGATTAACTCCATGTGCTTCAATTCCAGCACTGAGAACCTGCCATTCTTCACCAAGATACTTTTTGCCCCAACCTTCAGCCATTTGGCTACGGCATGAGTTACCTGTACATAAGAAATAGAGTGTTTTTTTCGACATAATTAAAGCCACCTTTTGTGTTTTATTGTATGATTGACAGCCATAAATACAGTCCTATTAGTGTAATCAGAAGTGTAGGAACCGTTAAAATAATTCCGATTTTAAAATAGCTACCCCAAGATATCTTCACACCTTTTTGAGATAAAACATGTAGCCATAGTAAAGTGGCCAACGAACCGATTGGCGTTATTTTGGGACCTAAATCCGATCCGATGATATTTGCATAAATCAAAGCCTCGCGAATAGGACCTGTCGTAGTCGTTTCTGATATAGCTAACGCGTTAATCATGACCGTAGGCATATTATTCATAAGTGAGGACAATATCGCTGCAATAAATCCCATAGAAATCGTTGCAATAAAGAGTCCTTGATTGGCTGCCAATTGAATGACATCGCCCAATACAGCTGTAAGACCAACATTACGCAATCCGTAGACAACAACGTACATCCCAACAGAGAAGAAAACGATGGCCCAAGGTGCCCCTTTAAGTACTTGCTTCGTGTGTACAGCTGGGCTTCTTTGTGCCATGGCCATAAAGAATATCGCCGTAAGCCCAGCAATAATAGAAACAGGCAATCCCGTAAACCCACTAGAGAAATAACCTAAGAGTAATACGCTTAAAATCAGCCAAGTTAGTCGGAACATTTTTATATCCTTGATAGCATCCTTCGGTTCTTTTAAATCCGAGACATCATAGTCTTTAGGAATACTTTTACGGAAGAATAACAACAACACTAAAATGCTCGCAACTAATGCAAATAAATTCGGAACAATCATTCTGGTTGCATATTCAACAAATCCGATACCGAAAAAGTCTGCTGAAACAATATTGACTAAGTTACTCACAACTAATGGCAACGAAGTGGTATCAGCTATAAAACCACTGGCAATAATAAATGGAAAAATCATCTTTTCATTGAAATTCAAATTTCTTACCATTGCAAGAACAATTGGCGTTAGTATTAATGCAGCCCCATCGTTTGCGAACAAAGCCGCAACAACTGCACCTAAAATACTGACGTAAACAAACATGCGAATCCCACTGCCTTTAGCTAATCTAGCCATATGTAAGGCAGCCCACTCAAAGAATCCGATTTCATCTAAGATCAATGAGATGATTATAATGGCGATGAAAGCAAGAGTAGCATTCCATACAATCCCTGTAACATCAATAACGTCTTGAAAGTTAACCACTCCTACTAATAAAGCGATTATTGCTCCAATACAAGCGGACCATCCAATTGATAAATTTCTAGGCTGCCAAATAACAAAAATAATTGTAATGATGAATATCAATGATGCCATTATTACTGAAACCAACGCCCATTCCCCTTCCTACTCGCAGCAAACTCTAAGCCCTTGCGCTTCCAGTCTAGCTATAGACTCATTCTGTTCAGGAAGCTGTTCAAGAATGCTTTGAATAAACGGATAGTCTTCATGATTTTTGTTAATCGAGAAGAAAATCCATTGTCCTCTACGTTCTTCTTTCACTACCTTAATATCTCTAAGTTTACGCAAGTGTTGGCTGATTGCTGGCTGACTCATATTAAAAATCTCAACAAATTCACACACACAGCATTCATGTGACTTGAGTAGCTGCATCATGGTCAAACGGGTTGGATCTCCGAGTAATTTTAAGAGTTGCGATGCTTGCTGCATATCAATCGTTACTGTTTCATTCATTAGTCATCCCTCCTTAGATCATCATATAAGAATATACTTATATTCACAAGTGAATTATTCTACTTAACTATATTATATTGGGCTTTACTCGAAAGAAATTTTGTTAGGACATGACCAAAAGATATTATACCGATTTGAAGTTCCAATTTGTTGTTTGTATTTCTATTTAGTGAACCTCTTATTCTAAACGCCAAATAATACCCTTTTGATTTTCAAGTAAGCATTATTTGGCGTTTAGGGAAAGGATTTTCCACGCCATTATCGGATTTATTAACATATTAATCAGAATCTCCGTAATTCTCTACTCTCTTTTTCATCACCTTCGCCATTTGTTGGGAACTTGTTTCTTCTTCCCCATGCAGTTTATCAACGATGTTAAGATAATCCTCCTCATTGCGATTCTGACTTAATTTATAGGCAGCTTGAATTTCTCCTACTTTAATTTTAAATCCAACAATTCCTTTTAGTTCTTTTTCTACTAACTGAGGAGATAGTTTGTTCCATAAAACCGGATTCTTTCGATGCTTCTCGTATTTTTGTAGCATCATTATTAGGTCTTGTTTTAACTCTTCCTCATCCAAAATGCTCGCAATGCCATATACATGTACGGCTTGATAATTCCATGTTGGAACATTTTCATGCCCGTACCAAGAAGAAGAAATATAAGCATGTGGCCCCTGGAACACAACTAGTACATCATCACAGCCTTCGAATGTTCTCCATTGTGGATTCCCATATGCCATGTGCCCGGTAATATAATAATCATCTCCTTTTTTATTTAGCGCCAAAGGTAAATGACTAGCAATTGGTTTATTTTGTTTTATTGTAACAATAGTTCCAAATGAGTTCTCTTGAACAAATTCTTTAATTTCATCTACGTCTGTAACTTTAAAATACTTGGGAATATACATGATTAACCTCCTCTTTGATTACTAAAATGGCATTTATTGCCACATTAATTGAAAATGATTGGTATGCAGATTTCATAATTCAAACACGTAGTACCGACCTAGATACACTCATACAATAAATCCCATTGAATTCGCTTTGGTACCTTCGCAAAAATAAGAAGACCAATCCTGTCTTTAAGGTTTAAATACTAATCCAATTTCCTCCAAAGAGTTTCTAAGTATAGGCAGAGAAGCTGGGCCAATACCGTGAAATTGTAAAATTTCTTTTTCGCTAAACATTGATAGTTGTTGTAACGTTCCAATACCGTGATGCTCTAACGCTCTCCTTGCAGGTGCTGAGAGCTTTGAGAGAAATCCCTTGTCCGGCTCACGTTCTTCCTCGCATATCGGACAGCTTGGACAATCACTACTTTTATAATAGTTGTGTCCGTTGCTACATATTCGTAAGCTCCTGTTTGAAGTTCCCATTGTAAAATGTCTCCTTCCTTAAAATCTATATTCCCTTAATTATAGAATACTTCGAGTATACTTTTTATTGAATGATACCAGGTTCTGAAACCATTAGTCATTCAAAGAGACTCGTGTACTCCGAACTTATTTCTTGATTAATTCCGTAATGATTTTGTTTACCATCTTATCCATTTTGGATGATTCATATCTCCGCATCCAAGAAAAAATTTCCATACCTTTAATCTGTCTTGAAGTACGGCTTCATTGCGATCACCATATGCGCTAAACGAGTACGAATGAAGCTCTCTACTTTAGATTTCCCTTAATGAACCCGTACAGTTTCAACTCCCCTCGTACATTTATGCACTATTATCAATAATATGAGTTTTTTTATTTTCCTAGGAGTTTAAGTACATTCCTCAACAAACTTCCATATATCATTTCATTTATTTCTATAAATCCAGTTTACACTCAACTATTTCATTAAATAAGCCCTTTTACAACGAAACACCCCTTTGGATAAAAATCCAAAGGGGTGTTTCGTAACTTTTTTATAAACGTCGCATTTTTTTACAAACATCGCGACTTTATTTTAAATCCACAACTTTATTTCAAAGCTACATCACATCAAAAAAATTGATACTCAAACTAACCTCACTCCACCGTAACTGATTTTGCTAAATTACGAGGTTTGTCAACGTCGCATCCTCTATGAAGAGCAGCGTAATAGCTAATTAGCTGCAAGGGGATAACGGCAACAAGAGGTGTAAGTAAGTCATGCACTTTGGGCAGAACAAAACGATCATTCTCTTCTTCCAACCCTTCCATTGACAGTATGCAAGGATTCGCTCCGCGCGCGACAACTTCTTTAACATTACCACGAGTGTTGAGACTCACTGCTTGTTGTGTAACAATTGCAAACACAGGTGTGCCCTCTTCAATCAGCGCAATCGTCCCATGTTTTAATTCCCCACCTGCGAAGCCCTCTGCTTGAATGTAGGAAATTTCTTTTACTTTAAGTGCACCTTCTAAGCTAACGTAATAGTCTAGGTTCCGCCCGATGAAGAAAGCATTTCGAGAAACTGCTAAGAATTCATGTGCGATTTTCTCCATTTCCTCTTTTGAATCCACAAGTGTTTGGATTGCATTCGCTGTGATGGCAAGCTCTTTCTTCAAGTCAATTTCTACTGTTTTCCCTCGTTTTTTGGCTACAACATAAGCTACGATAGCAAGAACTGCTACTTGAGCTGTATATGCTTTTGTCGAAGCTACAGCAATTTCCGGACCAGCGTATAACAGTAATGTATGATCCGCTTCACGAGAAAGTGTGGAGCCTGTAGCGTTTGTTAACGTAATGCTTGGGTAGCCTAACGCTTTTATTTTCACCAATACTTGACGGCTGTCCGCAGTCTCTCCAGATTGTGTAATGAAAAGAAATAACGGTTTTTCCGAAAGAAGTGGCATGTTATAGCCAAATTCACTTGAAATATGCACTTCAACCGGAATACCAGCAATTTTTTCAAAATAGTGCTTGCCGATAAGACCAGCGTGATAGCTTGTGCCCGCTGCAATTATATAAAGACGGTCAGCTTCGTTAAACGCATTTACAATATTCTCATCCATTGCAAGTTCACCTTGCTCGTTTTCATATGCTTGAAGAATTTTACGAATAACACCTGGCTGTTCGTCCATTTCTTTCAGCATAAAGTGAGGGTACGTGCCTTTCTCAATATCACTCATATCGAGCTCTGCAGTAAAAGGTGCACGGTCAATAGTTTCGCCAGCCAATGTCATCAGTTCGATTGCTTGTTTACGAACAATGACAACTTCTTGATCATGTAGTTCAACGTATTGGTTTGTTACTTGTAACATCGCCATCGCATCAGAAGCAACCACATTGAAGTTGTCTCCAACTCCTATTAATAATGGGCTCTTGTTTTTGGCAACAAAAATAGTGTCTGCCTCATCAGCATCTAACATGGCGATTGCATAGGAACCATGGAGTAAAGACAGTGTGTGACGGAAAGCTGTTTCAGTAGTCATACCATCTTTAACAAACTTTTCAACAAGTTGTACGATAATTTCTGTATCCGTGTCAGAAATCATTTGAACGTCCTGTAAATATTCTTTTTGAAGGTTATGATAATTCTCGATTACACCATTATGCACAAGTGTAAACCGACTCGATGTACTTTGATGTGGATGTGCATTCGTTTGATTTGGAACGCCATGAGTCGCCCAGCGTGTTTGACCAATTCCAGTTGACGCTAACACTGTTGAATCTACTGCTGCACGTAGGTCTGCAATACGTCCTTTTTCTTTTATAACAGTAATACCTTTTTCATTGCGGAGTGCGATTCCCGCCGAGTCATACCCACGATATTCTAACCTTTCAAGTCCCTTTAATAGAATTTCTTTCGCATCTAAATCACCAATATAACCTACTATTCCACACATATTTTTTCCTCCGATATTTGCAAAATAAGCAATACTTAACTACACCTCAGCTGAATTAGCGAAGTGTCCTTACATATTGCTTGAATGATTTTGCCTTTTTGCTCCTTTGTCCATTCGATTGCTCAAATGATTTACTAGCAAAAAATACAACCGGGCAATCGCGATTGGGAGGCTTCCGCCGAAAGTTCGATACTCCTCCACCTCGTCTGCTGAAAATTAGTAACGTCCGATTTCTTCAGCACTGGCGCTTTAACTGTTTTCCGATTTACATTTAACGCGCGATTTTCACTCCTTTTACACGCGGTGACCAATAGCTTATCTAGTACTAGTAGCTATGAATCAACTTTATCATCTTACATAACTTGCTGTTTTTTTGTCAATAAATAAAGAGAGTAAGACTAGATTTTTTTCTAATCCCCCTATTCACTAATATATGCAGAATGATAGTGAGATCACAACAGTTTTGGGAAATCAAAAAAATCAGTCACTTTCGTTAAATGGCTGATTACTCGTCCTATATTCAATTGGTTTAAGAACAAAAAGTCAGTCAGATTAATTAGCTTTTGTATCAAAGTATCCTGCTATCCCGATGTCATACAAGGGAATAATTTGATTCTAATAACACAAGCGGTTCTCTTACTTATCTAGTTGTAACTACACTATTATTATCAGTTACTGCTTACTCAAACATATAATTCTATTCATTTTAATAGCTAGCTTTTGTGTAACATTTCAAAGTTATTAGACTGAAAGAGATGGAAAACCCGCACGACTCCACAACCATAAAGGGGTATGAACATCAATTGGAGATAACTCACTATCAATTAGTGCCTTTTCCCATGATTTAGCAACTATCTGTCTATTATCCGACGAACCATCTAATACCTCAGAAGAACATAGACCTAAATTTACGCTAGCTTTCAAAATATGCGTATCAGGAGCTATTGTAATCAATTCTCGAGACCTCCAGCAAACTCCCGTATACCTTTCCATGGCATATAACCAGTAATTGAAAATCTTAGGTCCAGAAAGATATGGAAATTCTGGCTTTCTATTGATTTCCATAATGCTTTTTAAGATGGCTATATCAAATTGAGCAGATTCAATCAATCCTATTACGTCACCTCTTTGAGATGATTGAGTTATTCCCTTAGACACACGTTGCCAAATTTCCGGGTGGCGATTGGGTTGTAAAGCAACTCGGTAATAAACCAAAATACTACGTAATTCATCCAAATTACTTTCAGATACGACTTTTGGATTAAAGATCCAACGAGAACTTTTATCCAAATAAGCTTGTGCAACCGACTCCCATAATTTATATGAGTTTCTTTGATAATTTAAAGCCATTCCTAATGTCAGTACATTCATTAAATCATCTTTGGGAACAATTCCAATCAGAGCATCCTCTGGCATTATTTCACCACCAAGCAACCCTTCAGCATGCATTTGTATTAGTAATTTCACATTTCCAATAAAGGTTTTGTTTTCCATTCGATCCTCCGAACCTATTTCAACTATTATTTCTATAATCTCATTTGTCGTAATCCCAATGTTTGTAGGTACAATTTCACTTTTCTCCAAATTTAACTATGCTCAAGTTCACTTTTTATCGCTGTAATAATCGCTCCATCAATCGGATACATGAAGCTCCTGTTAACACGGACAGCCGACCCAAAATGAACTTCTTCTATCCCTGTTGCAGACACCAATGAAGACAGCGTTTCAGGGTTCATACCATTCCCCGCTAAAATTAGGACAGAAGTATCTTTAGACTTGTCCACCAACTTTTTCAGCTGTTCAGCAGCTTCTGGCGCTGGTGCTTGTCCCCCTGAAGTCAAAATCCGCTGAATCTGTGGGAAACGAGCAATGACTTCTAAAGCTTCCAGCTGATCTTCTATCTCATCAAATGCACGGTGAAAAGTGACTTTCATCTCTCCAGTTTCCTCCAACAAACGTGAGAGGGCATCCGTATTCACTTTACGCTCTTCAGTTAGTACTCCAACAACAACTCCCGCAGCTCCCGCACGTTTAATATGGCGAATGTCAGCTATCATTACAGCTAAATCGTTGTCATCATAGTGAAAAGTTCGACTATGTGGCCGAACGATTACATGGACTGGAATATTTACACCTGCAACCACTGCTTCCACCAATCCCAAACTTGGCGTTAGGCCACCTTCAGTCAAAGCTGCGCAAAGTTCCAATCGGTCGGCACCACTTCGTTCTGCAGCAATTGCATCCGTCAAACTTGTAGCTATAATTTCTAACATCATTTTGGTTACACCTCCTATGAATGCATTTTATTTTTGTAAATCAAATACGACTTTTCTTTCCCCGACAATCACATTATTATCATTTATAATTTCTTTTGGCGCTAACTTATACAAACGCTCAATCGTTTCATGGTTTTCATAACCGATCTGCTCCAAAATAGATGCAATAATGATTGGCCACACAAGCTCGGATCCATCCATTACTTTTAATGCAAAGCCCATTCGCTCATTCTTAAGTGCAAAACCATACACGCCCTTAGCTCCACCTTTAGCAACGATATTTGGGTCCGCCAATAAAACAGAGCAAATGAAATCATGACTCGCAATCATTTCCGGATGTGCATTCATATAGCGAGTAATTTTAACGACAGCTTCTCTCATTTCTCGTTGCTGAATCAAATCTGGACAAGCAAGTTTCAGGTACGCTTGAGCAATGTTCTGAAGCGGCATTGCATACACAGGGAATCCACATCCATCAATTCCAATGCCAAAGTCTTTCTTCGGATAATTGGCCATATCAGCCATCGCGGCCAAGCTCAGCTGCTGTACCGGATGTTCCAACTTCCAATAACCGTCAATGTCGTATCCCAGCACTTTTGCCAAAGCGATAAAACCGCTATGCTTTCCTGAACAGTTATGGTAAAGCTTTCGCTGCTTCCCGTGCTTTCGATGATAGTCCGCTTTTGGTTCTTCATTCAGCGGATAGGTTGGACAGCAATAAAATTGCTCTTCATTAATTCCGACCTTTTGTAAAATCGAATCCAGCGCCTCAATGTGATAGTCTTCTCCACGATGCGAAGCAGCAAATAAAGTAGCTTCTTTGGATGTAAGTCCGAACTTGTCATCTACTCCATTTTGAATAACTGGAATCGCCTGAAATGGTTTTGCTGCCGAACGAAGAAATGTCATATGATTTTCGTTGCCAACAGAATAAAGGATATCGCCATCTGCATTGATTCCACAAATAACACCCATATGAACGTTTTCTAAAATGTCATTACGATATTCTTCCACTATTACTTGTTGGTCCACTGTTTATTCCCTCCACTTGCTCGTTATGAAAGAATTCCCTACAGGTGGTAGCTCATCACAATGAGTTCACCACTTCTCCCCATCTCCCGAACGCCTTCATCAATATAGCCACACTTTTTATACAGGGCTTGAGCTATCTCATTTTTAATATTTACAGCTAGTACGATCTCATCAATGCCAATAAAATTACTTCTAACAAATTCTGGTATAAGCATCAATGCTTTCTTCCCATAACCTTTACCTTGCTGATGAAAATCCGTTGAAAAGCTTCTAATTAATATAGCATCGTCATTAGGAGAAAAAGGGTTAACCCCTTCACCTTTATGTAAGCTAAAGAACGTTACAAGTTGCTCATTTTCTACCGCTAAAATCGAATAGCGATTCTCTTCCGTATTCGAAAGATCAATAGAATCTTTTGGGGTTCCCGTAAATCGTTGCTGTTCGCTAGTTAGTGTATAGTTTTCTATGAGTTTAGCAAAAGCATGATTATAAAAATGCAGTTTCATGTATTCTACTCCCTTCCACAAAAGTACGTACGTTCCAGTTAAGAAGTTCTATGTATGCCATTAACATAATAACCAATTACTTAAATGACTACGTCACCTCCTGCGTTTACTGAGAACCGATTATTCCAAAGAGTTAAATTCCATTATATCAGCACTTGCCCTAACAAACTTAAATTATTTCATTACAATTAAAGGATTACCATTTACCAACATTTGCAAGAAAATCCCAACACTTATAAGCAATAAAAAAAAGACTCCAAAATTTATGGAGTTCCTCCTTTGCAGTGCTTCATGACAAAACAAATATGTGAATCTACCTATATAATGGCACCTCCCATTTCTCTTTGTCTTCTTCATACTAAATACAGTTTTTATGATTTTTTGTTTTTCTCCAAGACTTTGAATGACAATGCCACCCGTGAAGAGTCAGCATATTCACTTGCTATAACGAGTTTAAGATACAAATCAATTCATTTTTTGATGAAATAAAAAAAGAACATCCCACTCCATTTTTTCAAATGAGTAGGATGTTCTTTATAAAAATATGGATCAATCTTTGCTAGTATAATACGCATTTAAATCATAATAATATTTATTCAATGAAGAGGTAGACACTTCAAACCATTCAGCAATCTCTTTCACAGTTATCGTAAGAGGTTCAAATAAGGCATTTTCTTGGCCAAATCGAATTGCTCCAGCTGCAATCGCCACTTCTTTACGTGCGTTCGGCTGCTGTTCTACTAAATAATCTTCTATTATTTCTATTAATTGCTCAGATTCACGTTCATTTTCCTCTAAAAACTCTATTGCTTTTTGGAGTACACCCGCTTCAAAGTTTGTAAATTCTCCTCCGTCGTAGCCATCCTCACCAAGTAGCTTCCAAAATGCAATTCCATTTTCTTTTAAAAATGAGGGAACAGATTGTTCTTCTTGTGATTCAAATTGCTTCACAAATCTCCCGAATGCTTTTGTATAATCGGTTGGGAAGAAAATCAAGCTTGAAATCGCCAAATAGTGATTATCTTTGGATGAGCCATCCGGTAAAATGAAGCAATACACATGGACGCCTACTGGAACAGGCTTTTCACTTTCACGTCGTAAACGTATCGTTTCGTCTTCTAATATATTTTTAATGGACATATATGTATCATCTACAGCTACTACTTCTCCAATGAAAATACGTGGATCAGACCATGTTTCTAACACTTTCACTACAGATGGACGGATAATTTTCTTTTGTTGTTTCTTCATATAATTCGTCCAAATGTCCGGTTTGTGATGGAAAAAGAATTCATCCATGACAATCGCTTCAATCATTTCCTCGACTAAATATTCCTTAAGTGGCTCACTCCATTTTTTCACCAAGCTCAAGAATTCATTTAGGTCACGTTTTTCAGGATACTCTTCATAAAACGCTTGCAAAATTCTTTCAAGCTCTTCCGATTGCACTTCTTCTATTGAAAATGTCGCTTTCGATTCACAACATTTTTTATATTTTTTCCCACTGCCACAGAGGCATGGATCATTACGTCCAATCACATAAACACGTCCTTTAACTAATTAAGAATACATTTAAGTGTAACATGACTATACAAAAATAATAAGTGTACATTTTAGTTTGCCAGTTTGGTGTATTCATCTACAACGTGTGTATTTACGGTACTATAAATGTAGAAATAAAGAACCTTATTGAATTCGCTACGACGCTAGGGCTTCGACTGCCCCTTGTAAAGCTCCTTCGCTCAGTTTATATTGGTATGGATTTATAACTCTTCCCTAATCAGAATCAGTTTTGAAGATAATTATTAGAACAATGGATACTCATCTATACTACGACACACGTCCTTTAAAATAATCAAAAAAACGACTGTCAGGGCTTTTGCCCGTTAAGTCGTCTGTCCTCTTTTTGCAGTGAAAGAACTCGCTTCTCTCCACTTGTCATTCTCCTAGGCTTTATTTGTCTTCGATGCTCCTCAATAATCGCCTGTAAATTCACATCATCTATCATGCAATATTCCCTCCGTTTCATACTCACTCAATAGCGTATGAACTACAAGCGGAATGGATACACTTTATTAACATGTTGTATTTTTCTGAAAATACAGCCACGAAAGATATTATTCCCATCTTTTACCGTGTCAGATAAATTATCTAACGCAAAGTAATCTTTAAAATACACATACTCTCGTTAAGAATTCCTTGTATTAAGAATAATCAAAATTAGTTTCCCAGGAAATAATCTTCTAACATTTTGAAAGCATCCTATTTCCCGAAGAACAAAATTAATTAATAAATAAATTTTTACAATTAATATATATTACAAAAATATTAATTCTCCATTTTTATTTACACTACTTCAACCTATTTTCTATCCCATTTTTTTCACAGTCAACTAACACTGAATTTAAAAACTATTGACGAAAGATTAAACTTTAGTTTACACTTTTCATGAAGCTCCTTTTAATAGTATAGGTAACTGATTTAGTCGTCGTTTCCTTACTACTAATTAGGGGCATTTTTTCGCAAGTAATTAATAATATTTTAAAGTAGTTCCACTTTTTTTCTACTGCAACTCTAGTGAATGCCTACTAAATATTTTATCTGCATATACCTATATCAACCGAGCGTAGGCCCCTTACAAAGGGTAGCCGAAGCCTTAAGACTGGCCGCGAAGCTGCTTGGCTTAAGGCGAGAGGCATCCCCTAGCGCCGAAGCGAATTCAATGGGATTCTTTATTTTAATTTATGAAGAATAAATTCTATTGACTAAGAAATGTTATACTTTATAATAAGATTTGTTTTACATGAAAGGCGTGATGGTAGGGTTGGAAAATAAGCTGAAGCTTTATGGCTTTAACAACCTCACAAAGACTCTTAGCTTCAACATCTATGATGTTTGCTATGCGAAAAGTGAGCGGGAGCAAAGTGAATATATTGCTTATATTGATGAGCAATATAATTCCGATAGATTAACCAGTATCCTGTACGAAGTGACAGATATTATCGGGGCACATGTCTTGAATGTCAGTAAACAGGATTATGATCCACAAGGTGCAAGTGTGACCATTCTTATTTCGGAGGAAGCCTTTCCTATCGCATTGATTGATGAATCGTGTAATAAAGGTGAACGTACCATTTTGGGAACTCGTAAAACAGTCGTTGGTCACCTGGATAAAAGTCACGTTACCGTTCACACATATCCGGAATATCATCCCGATAATTCTATCGCTACTTTTCGAGTCGATATTGATGTTTCAACGTGCGGCACAATTTCCCCGTTGAATGCACTTGATTATCTGATCGGGAGTTTCGACTCAGACATTATTACAACTGATTACCGAGTGCGTGGATTTACACGCAATATGGAAGGCGAAAAATTGTATATAGATCATTCTATAGAGTCCATTCGGGATTATATTGACAGCAATACATTGCTGAAATACCATTGGAAAGATATAAATGTACACCAATCCAATATCTTTCATACAAAGCTACTTATCAAAGACATAAACCTGCAGGACTATTTGTTCAATACAGATGTCTCGGAGCTACCTCTTAATGAAAGGCTCGAAATCACAACCATGCTACGAAAAGAGATGACTGAAATTTTTAATGGTTCTAATATAGATGAATGAGGGGTGATTACGTGACACATCTTTTGCAACATAAAGCCCCCATAATGGAGGCGCTGAATCAATACAAATCAATGCGCGTCGTCCCTTTTGACGTTCCAGGTCATAAACGTGGAAGAGGTAATCCTGAATTAGCTGCATTTTTAGGTGAACAATGCTTGAGTATGGATGTCAATTCCATGAAACCACTTGATAATCTCTGCCACCCTGTTTCGGTTATAAAAGAGGCAGAAGAATTAGCAGCTCAAGCATTTAATGCTAAGCACGCCTTTTTCATGGTGAATGGTACCACATCTGCAGTACAGGCAATGATCATGACGGCATGCAAAGCTGGGGATAAAATCATTATGCCACGCAATGTACATCGCAGTGCGATTAATGCCCTCATTTTAAGTGGTGCCGTTCCTATCTATGTTAATCCGGGCGTACACAGTGAACTTGGCATTCCTTTAGGAATGGCCGTAAAAGATGTAGAACAAGCTATCTTAGAAAACACAGATGCTAAAGCCATTCTCATCAACAATCCTACTTATTATGGGATTTGTTCAAACCTGCAAGCTCTTACCGATCTTGCACATCAACACGATATGCTCGTCCTTGTCGATGAGGCACATGGTACTCATTTTTACTTTGGTGATAATCTTCCCGCTTCTGCTATGTCAGTTGGTGCTGATATGGCATCCGTTAGTATGCACAAATCCGGCGGGTCATTGACACAAAGCTCTTTTTTGTTGATAAACAATGACGTAAGCGAAGGTTATACGAGGCAGATTATCAATTTGACACAAACGACAAGCGGATCTTATTTACTGCTCTCTTCCCTGGATATCTCGAGAAGAAGTTTAGCGCTTAACGGAAAAGAGATATTTCAAAAGGTTGCCGAAATGGCACACTATACAAGGACTGAAATCAATAAGATTGGCGGCTATTACGCCTATTCGAAAGAATTGATTAATGGAGATACGATTTTCGACTTTGATGTTACGAAACTTTCGGTGGATACCCGCGACATTGGCTTAGCCGGAATTGAAGTCTATGACATTCTTAGAGATGAGTATGATATTCAAATTGAATTTGGCGATATCGGTAATATTTTGGCTTATATTTCTGTCGGTGACAGGCATCTAGATTTGGAACGGTTAGTCGCAGCACTCGCTGAAATAAAACGCCGCTATTCTAAGAATAAAAACAGCGTTTTCATCCATGATTACATTCGTCCGCAAGTTGCTTTCACACCGCAAGAAGCCTTTTATGCGCCTAAGCAAAAGTTGCCCATTTCGGAGAGCGCAGGTTATATTTCCAGTGAATTCGTTATGTGTTACCCCCCAGGTATCCCGATTTTGGCGCCTGGTGAACGGATTACAGAGGAAATTTTGGATTTCATTCAATACTCCAAAGATAAAGGCTGTTTCTTAACAGGTACTGAAGACAGCGACATTGCAAATATTAATGTGTTGAAGGAGTTGGCGAAATGAATTTATGGTATACAGAAAATCATTCGCCTAATGTCCGTTTTTCATTGGAAGTGGAAGAGCACCTCTACACGGGTAAAAGTGATTTTCAAAAAATCGATATTTTACAAACGTCGGAGTTTGGCCGTGTTCTTACACTAGATGGACTCGTAATGTGTACTGAAAAAGATGAATTTATATATCACGAGATGATTACGCATGTAGCAATGGCAACCAATCCGACTATAAAAAAAGTACTAGTCATTGGGGCTGGTGATGGTGGAACAATCCGTGAATTGTCTGCTTACCCAACTATTGAACAAATCGACATGGTTGAAATTGATAAGATGGTTGTTGATGTCTGCAGAGAATATTTACCGCAGACAGCCTCGAAATTAGATGACCCGAGGGTTAATCTGTACTTTGAAGACGGGCTAAAATTTGTTCGTAAAATCGAAAATGATTATGATTTGATCATTGTGGACTCGACAGATCCATTCGGTCCAGGTGAAGGGCTATTCACAAAAGAATTCTACGGCAACTGTTATAAAGCGCTGAAAGAAGATGGAATTCTTGTGAATCAACATGAAAGTCCCTTTTACGCTGAGGATGCGCTTGGTATGAGGAAAGCACACCAAAAAATCGTGGGCTTCTTCCCTGTTTGTAAAGTTTATCAATTTCACATGCCAACTTATCCATCCGGTCATTGGTTGTTTGGTTTTGCGTCAAAGAAATTTGACCCTATTCAAGATTTGGATGCAACAGCATGGAATGACCTTGACCTGAAAACAAGGTATTACAATACAGACATTCATGTTGGTTCATTTGCACTTCCAAACTATGTAAAGGAGCAATTAAAAGATGTTGAATAGAAATGTTGAAACGTTTATTGGTTGTGACAATGAGTATGAAGAATCGAAAATCGTTATTTTTGGGGCTCCATTTGACTCTACAACTTCTTTTCGTCCTGGTACACGCTTCGCAAGTAAAGCAATGCGTGGTGAATCGTTTGGAATTGAGACGTATAGCCCTTATCAGGATAAAGACTTAGAGGATATCGCTGTATTTGACGGTGGCGATTTAGAATTAAGTTTTGGGAACACGACAAGAGCATTAGGACAAATTGAAGATTTCACAACTCAAATTTTGGATGACGGCAAGATTCCCTGCATGATTGGCGGGGAACATCTGGTGACACTCGGTGCAATGCGTGCTGTTGCCAAAAAACATCCTGACCTTCATGTCATTCAATTTGACGCACATGCAGATTTACGTGAGGACTATCTTGGGGAAACCCTTTCTCATGCCACCGTTATTCACAGAGTATGGGACTTACTCGGAGACGACAAGATCTTCCAATTCGGTATCCGCTCTGGAGACCGCAGTGAATTCCAATGGGGTAAAGACCATGTGTTTACGAACAAGTTTAACTTTAACGGATTAGAAGAAGTCGTTGAAAAGCTTAAAGGTAAACCAGTCTATTTAACCATCGATTTGGATGTATTGGACCCTTCTGTATTTCCTGGAACAGGTACACCTGAAGCCGGCGGAGTCAGCTTTATGGAATTACTGAATGCCATGTTAACAGTAAGCGGCCTCAATATTGTTGCTTGTGATGTAAACGAGCTATCTCCGATTTACGATCAAAGCGGTGTCTCGACAGCGGTAGCATGTAAAGTACTACGCGAATTGTTATTGGCAATTTGAATTCGGTGGCAGTAACTGGCACCGGGGTGTGGCGTTTGGATACATGTATAAACTGAGCGTAGGCGCCTTAAAAGGGATAGCCAACCGAACAACGAAGAGTTCGGTTTGTATAATTTCTGAGTACTTTGCAGAAATTATACAGTTAATGTCCAGAGGTTATTTCCTTTAGGTTCAAGGATATCTCGACTAATCTTGGCGGGAGGCATCCCCTAGCGCCGCAGCAGATTTGAAGGAATTCTTTACTTCAACTTTTCAATCTAAAAAAACTATATTATAGGCGGGTGTTCATTATGGGAAAAGCGTTAATTATTGGTGCTGGTGGAGTTGCAGGAGTAGTTGTTCATAAATGTTGTCAGGTTCCTGACGTATTCGAAGAAATCTGTATCGCAAGTCGTACAGTATCTAAATGTGATGCGTTAAAAGAAAAACTGGATGGCGGCCGTACTAAAATTCAAACGGCGCAAGTAGATGCTGATAATGTGGAAGAACTGGTTGAACTTATTAATAAATTCCAACCAGATATCGTCATTAACGTTGCATTGCCATATCAGGATTTAACGATCATGGATGCATGTCTTGCTACTGGCGTTGACTATGTCGATACAGCAAACTACGAACCTCTTGACGAAGCTAAGTTTGAATACAGCTGGCAATGGGCTTACAGAGAACGTTTTGAAAAAGCTGGCATCACTGCCCTACTTGGAAGCGGCTTCGATCCGGGCGTTACAGGCGTCTTCTCTGCGCATGCACTAAAACATCATTTCGATGAAATTCATACGATTGACATTGTGGACGCAAACGCTGGTGATCACGGCTATCCGTTCGCTACTAACTTTAATCCTGAAATTAACATCCGTGAAATCACAGCTAATGGAAGCTATTTTGAAAATGGTGAGTTCATCGAAACTGAACCATTATCAATTAAACGTGTCTATAATCTTCCTGAAATCGGTCCAAAAGATGTTTACTTATTACATCACGAGGAACTGGAATCCCTTGCACTCAATATTACAGGTATCAAAAAAATTCGTTTCTGGATGACGTTCTCAGAGAACTATTTGAACCACTTAAAAGTGCTTGAAAACGTTGGAATGACTTCTATTGAACCAATCCTTTTCGAAGGGAAAGAAATCGCTCCCCTTCAATTCTTAAAAGCTGTGCTACCGGATCCAGCTTCTCTTGGGCCAAGAACAATAGGAAAAACGAATATCGGCTGTATTTTCCAAGGTATCAAAGACGGCGAAGAGAAAACGTATTATGTTTACAATATTTGTGACCATCAAGAATGTTACAAAGAAGTAGGTTCACAAGCAATTTCGTATACAACAGGTGTCCCTGCAATGATCGGTGCGATGCTGGTAATGACGGGTAAATGGAAGAATCCTGGCGTACACAATATCGAAGAGTTCAATCCTGATCCATTCATGGAAGCACTCAACAAATATGGTCTACCATGGCAGGAAAGCTTCAATCCTGAATTGATTGACTGAGGAGGGCTTGAAATTGAATATTGATTTAAATGCACTCCCCTCCCCCTGCTATGTAGTGGACGAAGGATTGCTTATTAAAAACTTGGAAAAAATGAAGTCTGTTATTGACCAGACGGGCTGTAAGATTCTACTTGCTCAAAAAGGATTTTCGATGTTCTCAGTTTATCCGTTAATCGGAGAATACTTGAACGGGGTAACATCTAGTTCCGTACACGAAGCAAGACTGGGCTTCGAAGAAATGGGCAAGGAAGTACACACCTACGCCCCTGCCTTTTCGGAAACAGAGATTGATGAGATTCTTTCTTATTCAGATCACATCGTCTTTAATTCGTTTCAACAATATAATCAATTCAAAGAAAAAATTAAAAACCATCCAAAACAAATAGAAATTGGACTTCGCATTAATCCTGAATACTCTGAAATCGAAGTCGATATGTACAATCCTTGTTTTTCGCATTCAAGGTTTGGCGTTACGCTTGAGAATTTTGAAGCGGACCAACTTGAAGGCATCGATGGCTTACACTTCCATACGATGTGCGAACAAAACTCTGATACGCTGGAGCGCACCGTGCAAGTTGTCGATGTAAAGTTTGGGGAATACATTAAAAATATGAAGTGGATCAACTTCGGCGGTGGGCATCATATCACAAGACCCGATTATGATATCGAAACACTTATCCGTTCGATACTGTTTATGAAGAATAAATACGGTGTACAAGTGTATTTAGAGCCTGGTGAAGCTGTTGCATTGAATACTGGCTATCTTGTTGCGACTGTTTTGGACACCCTCCACAACGGTATGCCAATTGCTATTTTAGATACTTCAGCAGCATGTCATATGCCTGATGTACTGGAGATGCCTTATCGCCCTGAAATCATTGGTGCAGGAATGCCAAACGAAAAGGCTTACACCTATCGATTCGGTGGACCTACTTGCCTAGCTGGAGACGTCATTGGCGATTATTCTTTTGATGAGCCATTAAAGCCTGGTGATAAGCTTGTCTTTTGTGATATGGGCCACTACTCGATGGTGAAAAACAATACATTTAATGGTGTTAACTTACCTTCTATCGCCTTAAATACCGTTAGTGATGGTATTCAAGTGATTAAACAGTTTGGGTATGACGATTTTAGAAACCGTCTATCTTAACCAAAATGAAAAACCTGTGCAAAAATACTATTTTTGCACAGGTTTTCTTTATTAATTGAGTACTTTAAGTTTCACTTTTTTGACTCCCCACTCCATTGCATTATTATAAGATGGAATGAAAACATCGATTTTATTCCCTTTAATGGCTCCTCCTGTATCTCCAGCTATCGCTTCTCCATAGCCTTCCACCCAAACCTTTGTACCTAGCGGAATAAGTTTTGGATCTACTGCAATTACTTTCTGATTTGGATTAGAACGTAAGTCAATGCCGTAAGCGGTAGTTCCTGAACAGCCCGTACAGTAGGCTGTATAGGCTGTCGCTGTAACCAGCATCTCTTTTCCATCACTTGCAGGTGGTGGCGTTGGCACGATTGCAGCCGCAATTGTATCTTTCGTTCCCGCATCTGCTACATGCCCACTGACGATTAATACATCACCAGGGTGGATCACCTCGCCTGTTAGGCCGTTCCAACTCGTGAGAGAATCTATAGTAATGTTATGATTAAGTGCAATTCGATACAAATTATCGCCTGCGTTTACTGTATAGCTTTTCGGCTTCGGAGTTGATTCCACTGGTGCGACTAATTCCTGATCTACTACTTCTTGATCAGGTACCTTACTTTCTTCTGCTTCTCCCAAAATCATGTCAACTGCATTTGAAAGGGTTTGTAAATATGTCAGTTCATCATCACTCAGTTGGGCATCTGAGAGTATCGCCGCATCTGTTACTGAATAAGTGGAAAACGCAAAAATTAGGGCTAACAAAAATATTTTCATTTTCAACAAAAGTCTCCTCCTTCATTTCAAATACGATTGCTTATCCTAAACAGCAATCGATAATTTGTTTCCACAAGTATTGCCCCGAATCTTTGAAAAACAAACATTCTAATTAAATAAAAAGAAACCCTTCTCCAAAACAACTAAAATTTGTTTTGAGAATAGGGTATTATTAGCGATTTAGCGATGAAATCATATTACATAATGTGTAAGTTATCGAATTAAATCCACGAAAATAAAAACAACAATCAGCCATTCATTTGAATGACTAATTGTTGTTTTCACTGTAGGCAATTGTAATAGATCATTTATGTCTCCAATTAGTTAAGATAATAATCCAACCATCTGCAATCCGTAAGCAATACCATCTTCGCCCACATCTTTCGTAACATATCTTGCTGCTTTTTTCACTTCCTCAGGAGCATTCCCCATCGCAACACTATGTCCAGCATACTGAAGCATTTCAATATCATTTAAATTATCACCAAAAGCATAGACTTGATCTTTCGAGAATCCTTTCTTCTCAATGAACTTTTCAATTCCCTTCGCTTTAGAGCCGCCAAGAGGTAGAACATCCATCGAATATTCATGCCAACGGATAAAGTTCAATTTTCGCAAATTGTCTCGATATAATGTTTCTTCATGTTCTTTGCAATACAGGAGTGTTTGATAAATTTCAGTATCGTTGTAGTAACTAGCGTCCATTTCTATTTGAGTAGTATCAATATTAAGGGAGGTAAGAGATTCTTCTATATCAGAATGATAGTCAAAAGTGGATCTCATAAATTCTGCACCCATATAAACAAGTGGATGATTTTGCGTTGTGGAAAAACCCGATAAATGCGCTAATAATTCTCTATCAATAGGGTTTTTATAAATGACTTCATTTTCAATTTCAACATACTGACCATTAAAACAAATGAAAGAATCAATCTCCAATTCTTTCCTCAAATCTTCGATAAAGTAAGGAGCACGCCCCGTCGCAAAGGCTACTTCATGTCCTGCTTCTTTTAAAGATTTAACAGCTTCCTTCGCAGAAGCAGGTAATTTCTTATCGTGGTCTAAAAGAGTTCCGTCAATATCAAACATAATCATTTTTTTAGTCATTTTATTTCCCCCATTACAGAATGAATTCATATTTGGTTCAATTTTAAAAGTGTGATTCTTATTTCATACTAATTCGAGGCTAATTGCGGGGTAATTCTAACATACATCAACAAATAAGATTCTTTAGAATGGCGTCGTAGGAATAACAGTGGTGTTGGTGTTTGACACAAGAATACAGCAAAACAATAAATAAAGACAACACCCCTGAACGATTAATCAAGTTCTGGGATGCTGTTTTATGATAACTGTTTTGAATTACAAATTGCTGCGGGCCATAACTGCTTGAACTACATCCTCAGCTGTTGACATCTGCAAGGCTTCATTCGCAAGTTCTACCATATCGCTTTTGTTCAATTTTAGAATTTGAGTACGGGCCTTTAAAATGGATGTGGCACTCATCGAGAATTCATCAAGGCCTAGTCCCAATAGTAAAGGAATAGCGATTTCATCCCCTGCCATTTCCCCACACATCCCAGTCCATTTTCCTTCCTTATGTGAGGCGTCAATAACCATCTTGACCAACCGTAGAATTGCTGGATTATAAGGTTGATATAAATAGGCAACGCGTTCATTCATACGATCAGCAGCCATCGTATATTGGATTAAATCGTTGGTTCCAATACTAAAGAAATCAACTTCCTTCGCGAACTGATCTGCCAGTATTGCAGTGGAAGGGATTTCTACCATGATGCCAACCTCAATAGTAGTGGCAACATTTATATTGTTATTTAGGAGTTCTTGTTTCTCTTCCTCCAAAATTGCTTTAGCCTGGCGGAACTCATCAAGAGTTGCAATCATCGGGAACATGATTTTCAAATTCCCATATGAACTGGCTCTTAAAAGAGCTCTTAATTGCGTTCTGAAAATATCCTGCTCTTCCAAACATAAACGAATAGCGCGAAGTCCTAGGAATGGATTCATTTCTTTAGGGAGATTTAAATAAGGGAGTTCTTTATCCCCGCCAATATCAAGGGTCCGAACAACGACCGGTTTACCTGACATTCCCTGTAGAACCTTCTTATATGCCTCGTACTGCTCTTCTTCAGTTGGGAGTTGGTTTCTGCCCATATACAAAAACTCGGTTCTGTATAATCCGATCCCTTCTCCACCATTACTGATGACTCCCTCTAAGTCTTCCGGGGTGCCGATATTTGCAGCTAACTCAACATGATGACCATCAGCAGTAGTTGTTTTTTCATCTACTAGCTTTGTCCATTCAGCTTTTTGTTGCTCATACTTCAATTGTTCATTTTCGTATGTAGCAATGACATCCGGAGTAGGATTAATATGTACCTCTCCTTTAAACCCATCAACAATAATGATGTCACCGTCCTGAATAAGCTTAGTCGCCTCCTTCGTACCTACAACTGCGGGAATTTCCAATGTGCGCGCCATAATCGCAGAATGGGAAGTCTTCCCACCAATATTAGTTGTAAAACCTTTTACAAATTCACGATTTAACTGCGCCGTGTCTGAAGGTGTTAAATCTTCTGCGATAATAATTACTTTTTCAGAAATCATGCTCGGATTTACAATTTCAACATTTAGCAAATGGGACAGCAAACGTTTCGCAACATCACGAATGTCCGAAGCCCGTTCTCTCATATATTCATTATCCATTTGCTCGAACATTGTAATAAACATATCAGACGTTTCTTTGAGTGCGTGTTCAGCATTCACATGATCTGTTTTAATTTTATCTTCAATTGAAGTCAGAAGCTCCGGATCAAGTAAAACTAATATATGTGCATCGAAGATAGCTGCTTCATCTGCACCAAGTCCTTTTGCAGCGGTATCGCGAATTGACTCTAACTCACTTTTCGAAATAGAGACAGCTGACTGAAAACGTGAAAGTTCTTCCGGAATGTCTTCAACAGTTTTTTTACTGAAAGATAGATCTGGCTCAACAAAACGGTACGCTTTTGCTATCGCTATACCATTTGATGCAGAAATCCCATGAAGTAGGCTCATTAGTTAGTCAGTCCTCCGTTTTTCAACGCTTCTTCAAGTTCGTTAAGTGCATCCTGTTCATCGATTCCAGTGGCGCTAATTTTAAATTCTCCACCTAAACCAATACCTAAAGACATTACGCCAAGAATTGATTTTAAATTGACGTTTTTCTCATTGTAAACCAAGTTTATATCGGATTTGAATTTGGTTGCTGTACTTACTAATATTGAAGCGGGTCGCGCATGAATCCCCTGCTCATCCGTAACTATAAATTGTTTTTCAACCATTTAAATCATACTCCCTCATTAAAATAATACTTACTTACCAAGCTTATCATTTTGGGTCGGGATAGAAAAGGATCTAACCCAAAAAAACTCCTCTTTTACATCTTCATTACACATTTCTGATCCTTCATTTAATTGTAATCGATATGTTATCATCGGCCCTTACTCATATAAGGAACGGACATAACTCCTATACTGGCTTCTTCCCTTAGCAGACAGCTAAATTCTTCACTTACTTGATTCCGGCAAGGTAGCACTTTACTAACCAGGTCCCAAAATATGATTCTCACATATACTACTAGGTATATATCGAAAAAGGAGGCACTCAATTTTGTCTGACGATCAGTTTCCAGTCCCGCACAATCCCAATAACTCGGAACTCCCCTTTGGACAGCCACATTATCCAAAAAATCAAGAACAAGTTCAATTTACGAAACAAGGTGCAGCACCGACCAATCCACCGCCATCTACTATCCCAAAACAACAAACTGGACCACTTTCCATAGATCCAGGCGCGTTACGAGGTTGCTTATATCGCGATACTTACCTACGTCTCGTAAACCGAACATCATTTTGGTTTCATCCAACTTACATCGATTATTTTACAACCACGGGTTTTAAATGGGATGGCTATGCATGGCTTCCATGGAGAATAGACTTGGATAAAATCATATCTTTTCAGTGCACATAGTAATAATTCAATAAATAAAAAGGACCAGTTTCTACTAAACACGACATTGTAATCATTCGTGTTTAATTGAGAAATTGGCCTTATTTATTATGTCGTTACATTGACTTACATACTGATTCCAGGCGCTATGAAACTAGATTCCTTAACTATTTAAAATCTGTACCAAACGCAAAAACCCAATATTAATGAAACACAATCGTTTTGTTACCTTCGACAATAATTCGATTTTCGAGGTGCCACTTTACAGCTTTTGCAAGAACACGTCGCTCAATACGGCTTCCAATTTTTTTCAAATCTATTACGTCATCACGATGATCTACCCGCTCGATATCCTGTTCAATTATTGGACCTTCGTCAAGATCGTTTGTTACATAATGGGAAGTAGCCCCTATCAGTTTCACACCACGATCATATGCCCGTTCATATGGTCGGGCTCCAATAAACGCCGGCAAGAAAGAGTGATGAATGTTAATGATTCGATGTTGAAAATGATTTACAAAGTCAGGCGTAAGAATTTGCATATAGCGAGCAAGAATTAGTAAATCAACACTATATTCTTCCATTAGGCGAATCTGTTCTTCTTCTACTTTTTTCCGAATGTCCTTATTGGCAGGAATATAGTGAAAAGGAATTCCTAAAGATTCGACCATCTCCCGTGCGTCCTCATGGTTACTTACAACGACTACAATATCTGTGTCCAAGTCACCATTTTGCCATTCCCACAAAAGTTCAATCAAACAATGTGGCTCTTTTGAAACAAAGATAGCTGTCCGCTTCCGTTCACTTTCGTAAGCAAAGTGGTAATCCATAGAATGATTGGTAGCAATTTCCTCAAAATCACTTTCCATTTGCGCTGACTTTTCTTTCAAATTTTCACAGTAAAATTCCATTCGAATAAAAAAGTTTCCCTTTTCGGGATCATTCGAATACTGACTTGATTCAATGATATTCGAATCATGATTAAGTAAAAATGTCGACAACATCGATACAATTCCAGGTTTATCCGGACATTTTACTAACAGTCGCCCCCGATTTTCACTTTGATTTCCCTGTTGTTTCAATTTCATTTCAACTTCTGTTTTAATAGACATTTACGAACAGCTCCTAATGATAATCATGCTATATGTGTTGAAATAAAGAACTCCATTGAACTAACTATATCGCTAAGGATACTTCCCGCCCTATGCTAACTTGCTTCGCTGCAGCATTAGGACTTCGGCTACACCTTGTAAGGTGCCCTCATTAAGTTTATATAGGGTATTCATTTATTCAACTACTATAGTTAATATTATTGGTCATACTACGCGCTTGAGCAATGTTTTCAATTGTACCCCATTTTTTAAAATCATGATAGTTTTCTTAATAGATGCTTTTAAAAGAAAAAAGTATTAATCCTCTGTTTTTGCTCATCATAATAAAAAGGAGGTGTGATACTATGGCTCAAGAAATTCTTTGCGAAGTGAGTAACTGTAAATTCTGGGGTCCCGGAAACAAATGTAAAGCGAATTCTATCTACGTAGTCAGCCAAAAAGGAAAAAAAGCAACAAGTAGTGAAGAAACGGATTGTAAAACATTCGTGCCAAGAGATTGAATGACGACGTATTCGATTATTTATAATTTAGTTCAAGCTTAGTATCATGCACTGTGGAAAGCGCCAGATTCTAAAGCAATTCTGACTGTTTTGGAATCTGGTGTCTTTCATTTTCTTGAATAATTAACAATTTATAACGTGTTTATTTACATAAATCGGATCACTCGCAATGGCGACATTAATGGCAACAACTGGTTCAGCATATAACATACTTGCAACTGAACCCGTCTCTCCCAATGAAAGTTCCGTAGCCCATGTAACATAAGCAGCTGCCTCCGGAAAACCTCCAAATAAATAGTCGACAAATTAGCTTCATTTGTAGCACCCTGAATGCCTTGTAAGAGACCTGGGAAGTAAATGAAGAATGGCAGTTCCCCCCCAAGTGAAGTATGTGGTTATTTCATTGGAACGATAACATCTCAATAGTGATTTTTGGAAAACGAAGAAAAAAGATGTTACAATAGATGCGCTCAAAATGAAAATAACTCCTTTTGAAATAGTGAAAGATGTTCCCTTAGATCCAGCTGTAATGAGAAAAATTTCGATAATCCCGACAAACACCCCCACCCAAGCGAGAGTACTTAACCGCTCTTTCAGAAATATGACAGCTATCAATGCTGTGTAAACAGGTGCAGAAGCAATGAAAATTTCTTCGGAACCTGAAGAAACTGTCACTTCTTCTATATGTAACTCCCCAGTGGTAGACACTAATCCCAATCTAACCAAGTACACCTATCTTCAGAATATCCTCTTTTTTTAGGTGACCGGAATTTAGTTCCAAGCCAGAGGGCATAAATTACGAAAACGCTAGATACTATTAAAACCGAGTAAGTATCAAATTGCCTGGTTATAGCCTCCTAGTAAACTAGCACGTATAGTAGCGAATCCTGATCCCATTCAATGACTGTAAACATCGCAAGTAAAAAGCTTTTTTATTCATAAATTAACCCTTTACTGAAAACAATTTTGGTTGTTTACATCTAGAAGCGTCACTTGTCCTTCAACGCAATGCTGTCGCTTTGACTAATGAATGATGCAAGAGTAACTATGCAATACACTGAATAGAATAATGATTTAAAGTCAAAATATAATGGGTCTCTTTTATATGTATGGAAACCTCGAACTTCAATTTTAGGTAAATATCTAAAACCTGCTCTATTTTTATTCCTCTTACTCATGTACATTCCGGTCACCATAACATATAATAGTATAAAATCCAATTAGAATAGTAGGTTTTAATGTGAAAACAATACCAAAACCTTTAGTAATGGCAAATCAATGGACGATTGTTTTGACTGTAATTATTGCACTTCTAACACAGTCAGCTTGGATATTACTCATTCCATTAATCGCAAATGTTTCAAGTTTATTGACGGGATTCCATCCGATTTTAGTACTTGTTAAGCATTTTTTAGCTAAACCAGCTAATCAATATATTCAAGAAGACTACGCGCAGTTACGATTTAACCAATGGTTGGCTGTCGGATTTTTATTCGTTGCATGTGTAAGCTTTTTATTGAATTGGACTATATTATTTAATATCGCTACGACGATGGTTGGCATAGCTGCACTCATCGCAATCCTAGGTTTTTGCATAGGTTGCTTTGTACGCTTCCAATACCAACAATGGAGTTATCGACGTAATTAAGTACTGTGTAACACAAAATGAAATCAGCCATTAACATGTATGGCTGATTTCATTTTATTTGTGTGTAATCGAGACGTATTACTGGTACTTTTTCGAACCTTCTACTACTTGCTATCTTATTCTAACCCTTTGCCCATCCCTTTCAGAAAATCTAGTCCAAATTTCACGGCACGGTTCGTATCAGGATCATTTAATGCAGTCATCAATTGAAAAATACTTACTTTTTGCCCATTACCGCTATAAAGCTCAGCTTCATTCAATCCACTTTTAACGCTCGCAGCAAGTTTCGCTGTAACATCAGGGTCAATAGATGAAATCACACTAGTTGCATGTAGCACATGGTTGATAATATTGGTTACTGGGTCACGTGATGCTTGGTCTACTGCAATTTTCGCGATATCAGCCTTTGCTTTCACCATCGCCTTCAGTGCATCGAAGACGCCTGCGTCATCCAACTCCCCAGTAATTTCAAGTATTTTATTGAGTGCCTGGTCTTGTTCGGCAATTAATGACTGTAGCTCACCCAGTTTATTCTGTTTGATTTCTTGTGGTGTCAGTTCGTTCCATTTAATAGAAGTAATTGGTGCCGCCATCGTATATCACCTTTCTTTCTTAGCTTCAGTTAATTGTATATATCCTGGACGAGCCCATTTCCGCTCCACTTCAACACCATTTTGTGGGTGACGCTCTTTATTACGATGGTTCGACTTAGGCAACGGGTTTTCGCCTTCTTTTCGAAGTACTTCCATTCGTACCATCGTCTGTTTATACGCTGGTGTATTCGTGCGCTGATCGACTGCAGGACCGGTTAGGAAATTAATGGCTGATTCTTTTTCAACTGAGTTCATCGGCAAGAACAATTCATTTTTCTTTACACGGTCCGTTACGAGTGCTGGTAATTTTAAAGCGCCATATGGCGAAATCAAGCGTACAAGGGAACCGCTTAACACACCACGCTCTTTCGCAAGTTCCGGTGAAACTTCAACGAAAACCTCCGGCACTTTCTTCTGAATTCCATCCGATTTATTCGTCATATTGCCTTCGTGGAAATGTTCTAGCAAACGCCCGTTATTGATGTGGAGATCATATTCTAAGGGAAACTCTACAGGTTCCACCCAGTCAGACAGAGCAAAACGAGCCTTTTTATCAGGGAAATTAAATCCGTTCACGTACAACAGCGGTGTACTTTCACCATCCAAACTGCCCCATAAGAAGCTGTCCCAATCTTCCATTACGCTATAATCAGCTTGACTAAATAACGGTGAAAGGCTAGCCATTTCCGCAAAAATCTCACTCGGATGACTGTAGTTCCATTCTGCACCGAGACGGTTAGCGATTTCCTGTACAATCCACCAGTCCGCCCGTGCGTCTCCCAATTCCGGAAGTGCTTTGTATAAACGCTGCACACGTCTTTCCGTATTTGTAAATGTTCCGTCTTTTTCAAGTGATGGAACCGCCGGTAAAATGACATCTGCATATTGCGCAGTCCTTGAGAAGAAAATATCCTGCACAACGAGAAAGTCGAGCTTAGACAAGACATCGTGTACATAGTTCGCATTAGAATCGACGAGCGCCATATCTTCACCAACTATATACATGGCTTTCATGATTTCAGCATCGACGGAATGTAGCATCTGAATATTATCAAGTCCGGGCTTATCATGGATTTTCACGCCGTATGCCTTTTCGAACTTTTGACGTGCTTTATCATCAGTGACGTGTTGATAGCCTGGTAGCCATCCTGGTAGCGATCCCATATCACATGCACCCTGTACGTTATTATGTCCACGTAGCGGATAAGCCCCAGCACCAGGACGTCGATAATTACCTGTCGCAAGTAACAAATTGGAGATTGCGGCGGAAGTATCCGATCCACCAGTATTTTGTGTGACACCCATTCCCCAAAGAATACAAGTACCGTCTGCATCACGAATCATTTCCGCTGTCTTGATTAGCATATCCCTTGATACACCACATACTGTTTCAGCATAGTCGAGTGTATATTTCTCAAGAACTTCTTTGAATTCACCCAAGTAATGGACATTTTCATCAATAAACGACTGATCATGCCATCCTTTATCAATCATGTACTTTGTCACTGCCATGAGCCATACTTGATCAGTTCCCTGCTTCGGACTTATAAAGATATCAGAGCGGTCAGCCATTTCATTTTTTCGCAAATCGGCGACAATCAATTTTTGTCCGTGCAGCTTATGTGCACGCTTCACACGAGTGGCCAGAACTGGATGTCCTTCAGCTGGGTTAGCCCCGACAATAATGACAAGACCAGCCTTCGCTATGTCTTTAATAGTTCCAGCGTCTCCGCCCATCCCTACTGTACGGAATAGACCGTCTGTCGCTGGTGATTGACAATAGCGTGAGCAGTTATCAACGTTATTTGTTTCAAATACTTGACGTGCTAATTTTTGAATCACATAGTTTTCCTCATTTGTAATCTTCGAAGATGAAATGATGCCAACAGCTTCTTTTCCATACTCTTTTTTTATTGTACCTAGTTTCAAAGCAACAAGGTCAAGCGCTTCTTCCCACGTAGCTTCAACAAAAGAATCGCCTTTTCGGATAAGTGGTGTCGTAATTCGTTCCTCGCTGTTGACGAAATCCCACCCGAATTTCCCTTTTATACATGTCGAAATCGCGTTGACTGGGGCATCTGAAACGGGCTGGATTTTCAAAATTTTTCTATCTTTCGTCCACACTTCAAATGAGCACCCAACACCGCAGAATGTACATACTGTTTTCGTTTTCTTCGTCCTCGTATCGCGCATCGCCGATTCAACATCTGATACGGCCATAATGCCGCTATACCCGGGCTCAACATCTTTGACAAGTTCAATCATCGGCGTCAGGATTTCCTCTTTTAGCCCGGTCATGAATCCGGCTTCACCAAGCATTGATTTTTCCATTAGTGCATTGCATGGGCATACGGTAACACAGTGGCCGCAGCCTACACAAGATGAGTCATTAATTTTCGCGCCCCCATCCCACAGAACAATTGGACGGTCCCTCTCCCAATCAATCGATAAGGTTTCATTTACCTGTAAATTTTGGCATACTTCAACACACTGGCCGCAAGCAATGCACTGATTTGGGTCGTAACGGTAAAATGGGTGTGTAAAATCAACACTTTCCTGTGTGCATTTTGGTTCATATGGATATTTTTGATGTTCGATTTCCATCATATCCACCGTATTATGTATTTTACAGTTGCCATTATTGTTGTCACACACTGTACAATACAAAAGGTGATTTTCTAGAATTCGATCCATTGCCTCCGTCTGCGCTTCTTTAGCACGAGTTGAAGCCAGCTCTACGCTCATTCCAGAGACAGCTTTTGTTGAACAAGCACGCATTAGACGGCCATCTACTTCCAAGATACACGTATCACATGTCTCAATTGGGTCCACTTCAGGTAAGTAACATATTTGCGGATGATCAATTTGATACTGATTGATCACCTCAAGGATCGTCTTGCCTTCCACGAAGTCATAATTGGAACCGTTAATCTTGATTGGCATGTATGCGCCTCCTTTTTTATAAATAAAAAACCACCATGAAAAAATACACCGACTTGACAAGTGCACTTTCATAGTGGAATAGTCTTCTAACAGGACATGTTAAACTACCAATCCATATTTCTATTTAACGTTCGATAATGCCACAGCAGTTCATACTGTAACACCTCTTAGACACTAGTATATTTTAAGTTGAAAGAATAAACAATCTATTTTTCAGCTTTTGAACTATTTTCTTTTACCACGGAGGAGGAATAAATACATGTTAAAAAGAATACATGATTTTAATGATATTATCAGAAAGCTACGCAAAGACTTATTCGGGAAGGGACCTGAAAGAATCCACACGGTTTTTGTTGATAATATGATTATTTCAACACTCTACGGGAACTTGACTCCAACTGAAAAATTTATTGCCAGTACACCAGAAGGAAAAGAAATGATCCATGCTGCAAGAACTAGAATGATTCAAGATGTCTATCAAAAAGCACCACCCGATGGCATGGAAGAACTCGTCGGGGCTAAATTTGTCCACCTTTTCTCGGACATCAAATTGGAAGAGGACATTGCAATTTCCGTATTTCTTTTCGACCGGCAAATTGAACACAAGGGGGGAAAGTAGATGGAACAAGATAAGAAACGGACTGTTTTTCGATACTCAAACGGATATTTCTCGAAAAAGGAAGACCAAATTGTAGTCGAACACCCCGTCACTATCAAAATCAATGACCAAGAATTTGCAACAATCGTTTGCTCGCCTGAGTACATCGAAGACATGGCGGTCGGTTTTTTGGCATCTGAAGGTGTCATCCCAAAGTATGAAGATATCAAAGACATTTCTCTACAGGAAGAATTGGGTATTGTCCATATCAAAACGGACAAGATGTATCCTTTTTACGAAAAATTGCTGAACAAACGCTACATCACCTCCTGTTGCGGCATGAGCCGACAAGGTTTTGTGTTTGCTAACGATGCATTAACAGTGAAAAGAATGACAGGAACCCATGTAACGCTTACCCCGGAAGATTGCTTTTTTCTGATGGAGCAAATGGATCAATCAGCAGACATGTTTCATAAAACTGGAGGTGTCCATAATGCAGCACTCTGTGATCCTACTGGCATTGTGCTGTCAAGGATGGATATTGGCAGACATAATGCTTTAGATAAAATTTACGGTCATTGTTTAAGAAATACTATTTCAGTAAAAGACAAAATAATTGTGTTTAGTGGCCGTATCTCATCGGAGATTTTATTGAAAGTGGCAAAAATCGGCTGTGAAATTGTACTTTCAAAATCAGCCCCTACTGAATTGGCATTGACACTCGCAGAAGAACTCGGAATTACTACAGTCGGATTTATACGGCAAAATTCATTCAATCTGTACACTCACCCGGATCGGATCATTATCGAAGAAAACAACAATATTTTTCAACACTAAAAAAACATTCGTGACAAAATTGGCAATGAATGCTAAGATGACTGAAATGTCTAACATTAACACATTATACATCTTTCATGTAAATAAAAGGCTATTTAAATATAGGGGCTCAGCTGCTCGAAATTACCTTTGGGGATTACAGGTTTATATCTGTTTAATTTCATATTTTCATAAAGGGGGAAAAGGTTTGAAGGGGAATAAAACGAAGAACAGGTGGTTGATTGCCGCATCCGCAGTTGGTATTCATATTTCTATCGGCTCCGTATATGCTTGGAGCAATTTTACAAATCCATTAATCGATCAGTTTGGTTGGTCCACAAGTCAAGTACAACTCACATTCAGTATCGCCATTCTATTTTTGGGGCTGTCTGCAGCATTTCTTGGTCACTTCGTGGAGAAATATGGGCCAAGGAAAGCGGGAATCATGGCAGCTATTTGTTTTGGCTCGGGTGTAATTGGTTCCGGGTTTGCTGTAAGCGCTTCCTCGCTTCCATTACTATATTTATTTTATGGGGTACTGGGTGGGATTGGGCTTGGCGTTGGTTACATTGCGCCAGTTTCCACTCTTGTAAAATGGTTCCCTGACCGCCGTGGACTTGCGACCGGTCTTGCCATTATGGGATTCGGTTTTGCTGCAGCTATTAGTAGCCCAATTATGGAAGCGCTTATTACTTCTGTTGGGCTAAAAAACACATTCTTTATTTTGGGTGTTTCTTACTTTTTAGTTATGATTTTATCCTCTTTATATCTTGAAAAGCCTGAAGAAGGCTGGGCACCCGCTGGATTTATTGAAAAAGTTAAAGCAGGAAAAATCGAACAAAAGAGAGACTTGGCACAATTGACAGCGAATGAAGCAGTGAAAACCAAACGTTTTTACTATTTATGGCTAATGCTCTTTATTAATGTCACATGTGGCATTGGTATATTATCAGCAGCAAAACCACTCGCAATTGACAGTATCGGTATGACAACTATACAGGCTGCAGCACTCGTCGGGGTCCTCGGTATCTTTAATGGAGCCGGCAGACTTGGCTGGGCGGCTACTTCTGATTATATAGGTAGACAAAACACATATACCACATTTTTTGTAATCCAAATCTTTTTGTTTGCACTATTGCCTTTCACAACAAATGCACTGCTATTTCAAATTATGCTCGCAGTCATTTACACATGCTATGGCGGTGGTTTCGCATCCATTCCCGCATACATTGCCGACATTTTCGGAACGAAACAGCTTGGTGCAATCCACGGTTATATACTAACTGCTTGGTCGGCAGCTGGTCTTGCTGGGCCTATGTTCGCTGCATGGATGAAAGATATGACGGGTAGTTACGAAAGCAGCTTGCTCTATTTCGCTGGTTTGTTTGTAGTTGCATTCGTTATTTCCATATTAATCAGAGTTGATATTAGAAAAGTTCAAGTGGAAGGCGAAAAACCCGCACTTAAGCCCTTAGAAAAAGTTGTAAGTGGATGATTATCACTGCCGCAAGTAATCTCGAAAACATGGATAGCCATCTCAAATTCTAAATGCTTAAGCAGCTAATCCATCTCTACCTGACAAAACAAGATCGATTTTAACTTCATTTTTTCTTATATAAAAAGAAGCTCATCTGCATGCAAATGAGCTTCTTTTTATATAGATGACAACTCCTTATACTTTCAGCCATCATTCAATTATGTCATTACTGTAATTTAATTTCCCTTAAGTTTTTGATATCCCTCTTCAATCGCTGTAAATAGAGCTGTTCCAGCCTTCAAACCAGTAAATGTTTCAATTGCATGACGAACACCTTGCCGCTGAATTGTTTCTTGAATGAGCTTTGCTTCGGGATCTTCCAAATAATCATAACGCAATGCTGCTGCAATTCCCATCGCCAAGAAAGTCGGTGTCTCGTCAAACAACTCCACGTATTGAGTTGCTGGGCCGACCAGCCTATCATTGAATTTGAGTTTACGTAAAGGTGAACGACCCACTCGTGTTACATCATCAGATATAAAGGGATTTGCAAAACGCCCCATAATTTTTTGTATATAATCGCCATGCTCTTGCTCATTAAATTGATATTTAGCAATGAGTAATTTACCGGTTTCTTGCAAGACATTCTCAGTCATAGTTTTGATTTCTTCACTCGCAAGTGCTTCGTCCATTCTCCTGATACCTGCCAAATAACCAAAGTAAGCAACGGCAGCATGGCCTGTATTTACCGTATATAATTTCCTTTCAATATATGGTTCCAAATCTTTAACGAACGTAATCCCTTTAACAGGCGGATTTTCACCAATGATCTCCGATTCCTCAACTACCCATTCATAAAATGGCTCCACTTGAACCGCTGTCTTGTCTTCATTTATCTGGTTCGGGACAATCCGATCTACCGCTGCATTCGGAAAGCTAAAACAGTGATCGAATTGGGATTTTTCGTCTTCAGTTAACTTTTCATATACTTTTTCTTTAAGAAAAGCACTTCCACCAATCATATTTTCACAAGCGATGATTGTTAACGGTTGTCCCGTTTGAATGAGACGCTCCTTAAGTCCATCAGCAAGTAATCCCGCGATAAAGGGCAATACATTCGGCCCAACCGCCGCTGTTACAAGATCGGCTTTGGCAATTGTTTCGATTACTAATTCCGGATCCGTCGCACTATTAATAGCGCGAACATTTTTCACAAGTAGTCCTTCGTGAGCTTCATTTGCAAGTTCAACACGGTATTGTTTTTTTTCGTTTATCAAATTAACAAGCTCGCTGTTCACATCTACAAAGCATGTTTCAAATCCGGATTGATACAATAAGTTTCCAATGAAACCTCTTCCTATATTTCCAGCGCCAAAATGAACAGCGATCATGTTAGTTCACTCCTTCAAAGAAGGATAAGACTTCATCTTTAGATGATGCATACACAATTGCTTCTACATTTTCTTCATCAGAAACTACGATTGCAATATTCGACAGGATTTCTAAATGCTCATCCCCTTTTCCAGCAATCCCAAAGATCAATTTCACGATATTCCCATCTCCGAAATCCACACCCCCAGGCACTTGAATAATCGCAATACCTGACTCCTTCACTTCTTGTTTTGCATCGTCTGTACCATGTGGAATGGCTACAAAATTGCCCATGTACGTAGATGTCATTTCTTCACGTTGAAGCATTTTTTCTATATAACTTGACTGAACATAGCCTCTGTCAAAAAGGATTTTCCCTGTTAAGCGGATTGCTTCTTCTTTTGTTGCCAGTACTTGATTCAACACAATGTTTTCGATTGATAAAATTGGTAATGTCATTATAAAAACTCCTCTAGTCAATTTATTTTTTCATCTATGAACTGCACAAATTTCTGTGCCAAATAAGAATGGATAAGCGTCCCCTGATTGGATTCAAACAATTCGACACTTTTTTCGTTTTCAATAATTAGTGCACTAATGAAACTCAGTACTTCTAAACCCTGTTTATGGTATTGATGGGGTGCTAACAACAGTAATAAATGCTTGACTTCGCTATCATTTCCGTCCATTGCTGTCATAACGATTGGGTCTTTGAGTGTTTGAATCGTAAACGAAGGCTTTAGAACTTGTTCATGACGGGTGTGAAATAAAGCGAGCTTTGTTTCAGGTATTCCTATCCCACCAAGAGCTTCTCTTGCAAATAGAGCATTTGCTACAATTTCATCATCTTTTATAATTTTTTGCATTTCCAATTGATGGCATGCTACCCGTATACACTTTTTTATCGACATATATTCATTTTGTGATGAATGCTGAAAACCCGATAATAACTCGGCTACAGTTTCCGTGTATAATTGGATATTTTTCATTCTGTTAATTATTTCATCAACGCTTGAACGAACACGATTTAACAAGGCAACCGGTTTTTTTATAAGCATCTGCCTTCTTGCATACAGCTGAACTTGCTTAATTTCTTCTTGTGTCATAAAAGGACTGACGATCATATATTCCTTAGTAAAATCTTGTAAGTAAATAGTGGAAATAATTAAGTCTCTATCTGAGATTTGAAGTTCATTCAATTCAAATAGAGATACATTCACTACTTCTGCAATTTCTGGTATTTCCCGTTGAAGTCGCGATACAAGCATTTTCGAAGTTCCAATGCCACTAGAACAAACAATATAGGCTTTTAAGTCCTTTTCGCCCCTCAAGCCAAGTAAAACAGATCCGAAGTGCATAACTAAGTAACCTATCTCTTCATCGGGAACTCGTAATTCTGGAAATACTTCTCCTACTGCATCCTTAACTAGTTGAAACAGTTCTTCATAGTCTTTACGAATATTTTTCAACAATGGATTGGTGATACCCATATTCTGTCGAATTCGATAAATCGCAGGCTTCAAATGTGTAACAAGACCTTCTAGAAGGGGCGCGTTATCCTTCAAATCTTCACCCGTAGCATCTTCCATGTACTGAATCAGTTTCTTCGCTTGCATGAACGTTTCCAAATTGGAAGCTTCAAGTAATTGTCCTTCATTATGACGAAGCTTAGCTCCTTGAAGATGCATCGTAATATATCCAATCTCAGCATTAGGGATATCAATCTGGAAACGGGTCGCTAATTTAGTGATAATTTCGTGTGCAATATGGTATTCCGGTTCCTTTGTTAACTGCTCCAAATATATCGTATCCATCTGAATGTTTTCACCTAACATAATACGTTCAATTGCCAAAGTTAAATGAACGATGAGTCCGACATAAGCATTGTCCGTAATTGGAAATGGTAGTACTCGATTTAATTGTTGCATGACATCTTCAATAACAAGTAATTTTTTCCTATCAACAAGATGTAATAACCGTTTGGATATAGAACTTTCGTGATTCCCAGACTTCTTCTGGATACGTTCTTTAATAAATGAAAACAACTCGTCTTCTTTTAAAGTCTTGGCAATCACGTAGCTCATTGCTCTTCGTTTTGCTTTTTCGGATCCGCTTATTTTAATTCCATACCCTCTTTTTTTCACTATTAAAAGTTGAAAGGGTTTTAATTGTTCCTCTAGCTTTAGTAAATCTGAACTAATCGTTGCAATCGCTACTCCTAGTTCATTTGCGAGCGCAAACAGCTTCACAGGTTCTGTTGATTCATATAATGTGCAAAGAATCATTGTTTGCCTTTCGTCCAATGTATACTCGCGAGAGGAGAAAGTGTTTAGCTTTTGTTTTAATATTTCCTTATTTGTTTCTTCCCCTAGAATCTGAATGCCAACCCCAGTTTTCCTTATAAGTTCAAGGTTGTATGGATGCAATAACTTTTCTATCGTATTCAAATCGCGGTGAATGGTCCGAGGGCTGACTGCTATTTTCTCCGATAACTCTTTAATTGTTACTTCTTCACTTCTGTTGATCAATTCATCCAAGATAACTTTTTCCCGAGCTGAAATATCCACGTTAAACACCCCACTGAAATGCTCTATAATCATTGGTAAAACTCAGCCTAATTTCTTTCGAATTAGGCTGAGTTTAAGTGTACACTCATTACTTTTTCAGTTTTTCAAGAAGTTCATCGTATCTCGGACTATTTAAAAAGTTTTCGACAGAAATATGATATGCGTTTGGTGATTTTGCTTTCGCACGTTCAGTTAGATCTTTATGAGTGATTACTACTTCCGCATCGGGCGGTAAGTTACTGATAGCCATATTCGAAACCGCAACATCAATATCAGCTTTTTTCACTTTATTCCTCAAAATTGAGGCACCCATTGCGCTGGAACCCATGCCTGCATCACATGCAAAAATAATACTTTCGACATTTGCAAATGACACTTCTTGAACAGCTTCTTCAGCAATCGATTGTTGCATAAAGTCTGCTGCACGGCTCTCTTTACCTTTTAACGCAGACGTTTTTTCCGTAGCTTTTAACAAGTCATCCTCTTCAGTTTCCTTGCCTGTTTTTAAGATGATCGATGCTACAATGAATGACACAACTGTTGCAAAGAGCACGCCCGCGATAACAGCTACAAAGCCACCTTTTGGCGTCATGGCAAGGATGGCAAAAATACTACCTGGCGATGCCGTGGCAACCAAGCCGCCTCCCAATAATTGAAATGTAAATACGCCCGTAGCGCCTCCTGCAATGGCAGCAACCAATAGCAATGGTCTCATTAAAATGTAAGGGAAATAAATTTCATGAATCCCCCCGAGGAAATGAATGATCCCTGCCCCTGATGCCGTTTGCTTCGCCATCCCTTTACCAAAAATCATATACGCAAGTAATATCCCGAGACCGGGTCCTGGATTGGCCTCTAATAGAAAGAGAATCGATTTACCTGTTTGTGTAGCTTGCTCAAGCCCAATCGGACTTAACACACCATGGTTAATAGCATTATTTAAAAACAACACTTTTGCTGGCTCTATCAATATGCTAGCAATTGGCAATAAATTCGCATCGACAATCGCTTGCACACCTGCTCCAAGAGCTTTATTCAACGCCTCTACAACTGGGCCAATTCCTTTAAAAGCAACTAAAGCTAAAATGAAGCCAATAATACCTGATGAAAAGTTATTGACAAGCATTTCAAAACCTGATTTTATTTTCCCTTCAACTAATTTATCAAATTGTTTAATGGACCATCCACCTAAAGGTCCTACAATCATTGCACCGAGGAACATTGGAGCATCTGGTGCTCCAACAATAACCCCCATTGTGACAATTGCCCCAACGACTCCCCCACGAATATCATGGACAAGACGGCCACCTGTAAAACCGATTAAAATTGGTAATAAGTAATAAATCATAGGATCTACCAATTCACTAAAGCTTGCGTTCGGAATCCAACCCGTCGGAATAAATAATGCTGTAATAATCCCCCAAGCAATAAATGCACCGATATTCGGCATGATCATCCCACTTAAAAAACTTCCAAAACGTTGGACTTTCATTTTGAATCCTGAATTTGTTTGCTGTTCATTTTCCATAAACATACACTCCCTTCCTTTTTTATAAAGCGACAACTGTTTGATTACTACCAATAATAAAGCGTTTACATTCGTTAAGCAATTGAATGTAAACGCTATTTTGTCACTTCTATTGTTGCCATGTGTGTGCTTGATGGAACTAAGTATACACATAGCTCTTCTTTATTGTCAGAATTAACAGTTCTCGATCTAGTTAATGGTCAACGCATATCTATCTGCTGATAAATCGTAATTAATTCTCCGGATATTGTGTTTGCAAAAACGTAACCGATTGAGTAATTAACTCTTTTAATACGTTCGTATCGATATCATCGACTTTATTAATGTACACACATGCTTTGCCAGAAGTGTGTTTTCCAAATGTCGCCAACAATGCATCACGTTCGCTATCTCCGGGTGCAAAATACAAACTAGTTTTTGCTTTTCGCGGAGAGAAAGCTGCCAAAGGTGCGTCACCTTCGTGGCCCGTTTTGTATACATAATGATACGATCCAAAACCAATAATGCTTGGTCCCCACATTTTTGCTTCAAAGCCAGTCGTCTCTTTAAATATATCAAGTAGCGTGTAAGCATCTGCACGTTTTTTCGGATTTTCTACATTCTCAATAAATTCAATAACATCATTGTCTGTTGCCTTCATTTTTTGTTCGTACATATTTTATTCCCCCTCTCTTCTATCACCCTACGAACTCGTCTAGACATTTTTTACATATGCATGATTTTCTCAATTGATCGTAAGGTACTAGGTCGAAAATTGCTTTCGGAAAGAACTCTCCACTACACCAACATATACCTAGAGATTTCTCTGTGGAATTACAGCAATTATTATTGCCTTTACAAATAGGACATTGGTAACTTTCTGCTGTATCGAATGCTTGGACCATCGTTTTGCCTCCCTTATTTATACAGATTATTTCAGAGCTCATTATACATATCTCACACATTTAAACGGTCATAGGACTAAACGATTAGTATTGCTTACACATCAGAAGAAATTTTTGATTAATTAATATGAAGATATACGAGCAGTTGATTTCATTTCACTGTTCCTTAAATAATTTAAGTGATGAATTTCTACTCTATAAATTAAACTTTTTATATGTTTCTGTAAAAAAGGTTTAACTTTTCCGTTGTAATCCTCAAGTGATTTGCATACATAGTCTTCGTCCATAGAAACAGTAAAACTACATGTGATCACTACAGATTGTTCTTCCTCAGTAGTTGAATACCGCTCGGTTATTTCAATAATTTTCATACTTACAAATTTGTTTTTCATATATGTTTTTGTTTTTGGTAATTTACTGTTGGACAGAAAAGATACAATTCCTTTTACATAAATCATTCTATTTACCTCCTAATTAAGCTGGGAAAATAGATTTCTATATAGCTAGTGAAATCCTTAATATATTGATTCAGATATTGGTAAGATACACGCCATACTCCCCCTGCTTATGCAAATGCTTTGCATGTATTGTATCACAATAAGAACATCGGTTTCATTATTTTTCGTCGCTTAATTCATGCTAACAACAAGGGAACTTGGTTCTCTAAGTCAAAATTTAACTTTGCAACATAATTGAGCAAAGCATCGTCCAATTAGAAAGAACTACAAGAAACGAGTGGATGATATGAAAAAGAAAATAGTCATAGCTGGCGGAACGGGTTTTATAGGTCAATACTTTGAAGAGAAGTTTACGAATTTAGGCTATGAAGTAATTATCATTTCAAGACAGCCCCATCATCTTTTTTGGACGGATAGCGTAGGCATTGTAGATTCCTTAGAAGGTGCCGAGATGCTCATCAATCTTGCTGGGAAGTCCGTCAACTGTCGCTATAATGAGAAGAATAAAAAAGAAATCCTAGACTCCAGAACTGGGACCACAGAAATACTTGGAAATGCTCTGCTAGCCTGTAAAAATCCACCGCCATTATGGATCAATTCGAGCTCGGCTACGATTTATCGACATGCGGAGGATCGACCTATGACGGAGGCTAGTGGCGATATTGGAACCGGATTCTCCGTAGAAGTAGCACAAGCTTGGGAGAAATCCCTATTTGATTTTCAGCTATCCCAAACAAGGAAAGTCGCTTTAAGAATTGCTATTGTCCTCGGTGAGGATGGTGGAGTGATGGAGCCCTACCTCAACCTCGTCCGCTTTGGGCTCGGCGGAGTACAAGGAACAGGTAACCAAATGTTTAGTTGGATTCATATAGAAGATGTGTTTCGAATCATCCTATTTCTTCAAAGCAACGAACAATTGAATGGCATATTCAATTGTTCGGCTCCCCAGCCGATCACGAATCGAGTATTCATGACACAACTGCGAAAAACAATGAACCGAAAGATCGGATTACCCTCGCCAAAATGGATGCTCGAAATGGGAGCCATCTTTATGAACACTGAAACGGAATTGATTTTGAAAAGCCGTTGGGTTATTCCTGACCGATTAGAAAAGGAAGGTTTTCAGTTTACATTTGGTACAATCGGGGAGGCACTTCAACAAATACTAAAAAGTTCTAATAAGATACAATGATTAATATGGACATAAAAACGGTTCAAGGAATAATACCCCCTTGAACCGTTTTTCATCGTAAAGTATTGGGTTTCAATTCCACTGTACATATTCCTCAATTCATCTAAAAAGCTAGTCGCCTATCGTATTTCCGCTTCAACTCGTCAGTGACTGGGACAGCACCATTTTTACCACATGCTCGTTGATAATGTCCTATAATTTCACTCCGCTGTTGATAGGCTTTTCGACTATATATGTTGAACAAATGAATACGGCGTATACGCTTTACAAAGGCTTTTGGGTGGCCACTGAAAAGCCCCACTACATAGAGCAAATTAAAATTCCTGCCAATACCGCTTCGACGCTTTGTGGATGCCTCCCGCGATAAGCCAGAAAGACGCACCTTCGCTGGATGGACTATGTGAGAAAGAGCATTTCGTTACCGGAATGAGACCTGCAATCTCTAGTCCGTCCTTCTTGAATTAAATCACTATCAAAAAATAATCACATTATAATCTCGGCATATACACTCCGAATCATAACTCTCTTCAATAATGAACAACGCTAGCGTAGGCGCGGCAAAGGGGTAGCCGAAGCCGTGAGACTGGATGCGAAGCGCCAATCCAGGCTTAGGGCGAGAGGCGTCAAGCGTTCTACACACCCCGAATTACACCTCTCTCATTATTGAGCGCCACAGTAAATTCAATGGGATTCTTTAATTCAACATATTTAGTTGCAATTTGCATTTTTTTGAATGAAACCCTTCTCTACTCTCTTTTAAACTAGTATTTGCAACAATCTTGTTTGCGTTAGATTCTGTCACTTGACACCTATTTCACTTTATCGCCCTTTAGGTTTATTTATCATCTTTTTTATAATTCGAATCTGACCTCGATGATTTAGTTCGTCTTCAAATACATGAAACCATTTAAAATAATTGTTCGTGGGTAGTCCATCCCAAAATGACATTTGTTCAAATAACCATTCATCTTTCAATGTTTTAAACGTTTCAATTGTTTTGTTCCTTGTTTCAGCTAATTGTTCCAAATAGAAATCAATGCTATTTCCTTTAATTTGATCTCGCGCACTATTCCCTAAATCTAATCCTGGATTTAACGTACTACTATCATCATCTGTAATATCTCGATTTTCGAACGTGAAGATTTGGTATGCCTTTTCAACCGATATCATATGAGCAAGCAACATTCCGATTGAATTCGATTCTTCTCCATAAAGAAAATCCAATTCTTCAACTGTTAAACTTTCGATTTCACGAATCGTTGTAACTCTAGTATAATCCATCATAGAAACCAGTTTACTGAACTCTAGACTTAACCCCTCTTTTTGATCAATTAAAAATATTGTATTATTCTCCAAAAGTAGTTCACTCCCGAAAGTATTATTTAAATGACAACTGCCGAAACTAACTAGGAAATTGAATCGGTATATCAGCTTGAATGAGATTGAATCTCTACTGATACACTTTGCTTGGTGGTTAATTCCCTGCTACACTAACTATCTAATGAAGCAATTCGATAATGAATTGGACATCGTTACCATTTTCTTCTCTTCAATTATGATAGAAATAAAGAACTTAGGCTCGATGGATCTTTTTAGTCGCCAAGCCGAAAAATATTGTCCAATATTTCAGACATCATTATCTTAACATATATAGGAGATATAGTGATACATACCTTACCCTAGATCAGCATCTGCGACGATTGAACACTAGTCGTGATAAAGTATTAATTGAACGAATAGGGCTTTTCTCAGCTGTTATCCCACCTAGAATGTTCGTACTGTAATTTTTTAAATGGGGCTCATATCCCCCTTTGCAGCGAGATGAAAGATTTTATTAAGAAGAGGTGCAATAATGATGAATATATTTACACAACACAACCCGACGAAGTTATATTTTGGTAGGGGGCAAATTAGTCAATTATCAACAGAAGTTGCTCATAAGAAAGTCCTTCTAGTTTATGGTGGAGGCAGTATTAAGCAAAATGGTGTCTATGAAGATGTGATGAAAGAACTCACTAAAGCAGAAGCTACGGTATTTGAATTACCTGGTGTGGAACAAAATCCACGTTTAACAACGGTGCATAGAGGCGTTGAAATTTGCAAATCAGAGGAAATCGATATTCTTTTAGCCGTCGGTGGCGGAAGTGCAATTGATTGTACGAAAGCTATTGCTGTTGGAGCTAAGTATGATGGAGATGTTTGGGATTTAATTACCCGAAAAGCTCCGATAACATCAGCTCTCCCAATCGGAACTGTCCTTACATTAGCGGCAACTGGCTCTGAAATGAATCCGATATCTGTTATTTCAAACTGGGACACAAAGGATAAACTTGGTTGGGGTTCGCCACATGTATTCCCGCAGTTTTCAATCCTGGATCCGACTTATACGTACTCGGTGTCCCGTAAACAAACAGTATATGGAATTGTCGATAGTATGTCTCATGCTCTTGAAAGTTATTTCCATCGTACAAGAAACACGCCTATGATCGATGGATTCATTGAATCCCTACTCCGAACAGCGATTCGAACTGCACCAAAATTACTTGAAGACTTAACTTCTTATGAACATCGTGAGACGATGATGTATATTAGTACAACTGCATTTAATGAAACATTGTCGAATGGAACAGATGGCGGTGACTGGGGGTCTCATCGAATAGAACATGCACTTTCGGCTGTTTATGACATACCACACGGTGGAGGACTGGCCATATTGTTCCCAAACTGGTTAGAGCATGTACTTGAAGATGATCCATCCCGAGTAAAAATGTTGGCAATGAACGTTTTTGGTATTTCTGATAAAGGCAAGAGTGATATTGAAGTCGCAAAAGAAGGAGCGAAAGCGCTTCGTACATTCTGGTATTCTCTCGATGCTCCCAATCGTTTGAGCGACTATGGGATTGACGACAAAGATATTGAATTAATTATCGATAAAACTTTTATCAAACCTGGGGTTGGCCTTTACAAAGAATTAGATCGAGAAAGTGTCAGAGATATTTTAATTCGTTCCATGTAAGGTTGCAGGTCAATACATCAAATAGAAAGCCATAGAAAAGAAACCACTTTTGAAATAAAGTGGTTTTTTCTTTGTCTTATAACTGAACACTAACACCTGACTATATGCTATTTTAGGGACTCTGAAAGCCAGACCGTAATTTAACAAATTCGAATAACAAAGGCACATTACTATATTTTTGCAATGAAGCCGTCCTTTCAGAAATCTTTTCCCAGCTTTCCTTATAAGAATCTGCACCATTTACCAATGGCATAGATCCCTGTAAAAAGTCTTCAATTGGTATCTCCAACTGCTCAATAAACCGTTCTACTTCTGGAAATTTCCTATCCTTTTCTGGATTGGGTTCTTTGAATAGAACATGTTCCAAATTTCTTGAAAAGTAATACATACGGTAGTCGATTTCACCAGCAATTATCTTATCCAATGCCTTCATTATATTGATATTTGTACTTCTATCCATATTTCTAGCTGCTATTTGTTGCTTTTGTTTTTCATGCGGAACAGTTATTCGATCCTCGTGGTAAAGCGTTAATTCTTTTTGGGTGTCATCAATAACAATCGCATCTTCAGGGATGAAACAGCCATCCATATCAATAATATGCAATACACAGAATACATCTTCAGGACGAAATTTACTTTTTATCATAAATTCATTTACTGCATTTCCAATCACAGACTTGATAGGTTCTTCCGGCCTGTCCAAGTCATATAAAATATCGCCGTGCTGAATATGGAAACGTATATTATGCTGCTCGAAAAGACTGCGTAACCGATTGTATAGCAATACCTCTTCGCAGCTTCCCTCGACAAGTAATAACACGACCTTCTTTTTAGTATTTGTCATGTATAATCCCAGCTTTTCGGAATGCCGTTTTAATATCATATAAATTCGTTTCTGCATAGACTTCTTCGTCTTGACCGCCCAGTTGCACTGCACGTAGATAGATATCCCGTGCATTGCTTAGCCTTTCAACACCTTTTAATTGTTGGTATCTATCCTCTTCGTTAAGAGTCGTAAACCATAAGTTTCGAATTGGAAGCACTTCTAATATTCTTAAATTATGAGAAGTGAAAAAAAGTTGACCTTGTGCATTTTCGTTCAGAACTTCTAATATTTCGCCAAGTAAGTATTCAAAAATCCCTGCATCGAGCTCATCAATTACAACACAAGCGTTCGGATTATTATAAACTGCAATAAGAGTACTTAAGATAGAAATAATTTTCAATGTACCTTCCGATTCACTTCGTAAAGGAAGTTCAATCTCCCCTTGTTTTGATAAAAACTCAAAGCGAACCCCTTCACTGCCATCACTCAACTTCTGCTTATTGATCTGCCTTATCTTTATTAGAAGGCCTGGGATAATGGTCTGCAAGACAATATTCGTCTGACTAACCACTTGGTCAATCGTTTTAAATAAGTCCAGTGGTAACACCATTGTGTCCGCCATCTCATAGGGTATATGTCCACGCTTTCTTTCCAAATGAACACTAAAAGGCATAACAAGATTGGCAACTAATAAACCATATTGAATCGTATCAATGATGTGTAAATCACGATTAAGGTCATCTGAAAGACTTTTCATGATTTCAATTTCAGTTTCTTCTAAATGCTCTTCATATACTTCCTTTAACTCTTCTCGAAATACAAAAGAAGTTGAGTTACTAGTGGCCATTCTATTGGCTACTATGACTGAGACCCTTGCAGATTCATTCATTTCATGTGATTCATTAGCTCCTATCGTTAATCCTTTAACAGTTTTCGAAATTAGAACTTTGAATGGCTCATTTTCCTTATTTTCTCGATATACTACTTGTTCTTCGACAATTTGATACCTTCCTTTTCCCGCCGTCAAAGAGACTGAATAGTTAACGTAGAATTCACCGAATTGATTTTCAATAATAAATTGAAACAATAAACGAATAGTCTTTTCATTAAAATATAGCAAATTAGATGTGAGCTTGGGAAGTGGAGCATTATAATTGGCTGATAATAAAGTCTTTAACAGATTGAACGCTTCCACTGCCGCAGTTTTCCCAGAACCATTTTGACCATAAAACCCTATGACATCAGCTTTCTCCAATGTATTGAAAGTTGAATTTGTGTGAAACTCACCATTTTTAACGTTTTTCAAATTAGTTATTTCTACTTTGGTTACCCTGACAATACTTTTCATGGAGGTCCTCCTATGAATTCTACATAAAATGAAGATATTCATTTACTTTCAATGATAAATACATTTAAAGAGTAAATTATTAAATGCGTTTATCGGCGGTGAAAATGTAATTTACTTATCAATATGCTCTTACTTGTCATAAGTTATTCAGGCTAGCAATTGGAAGCTGTACTGAAATTAGGGTGTATTGACTGAGTAGCTTTACACAGACGTCTACCTAAAACTAATTTTCAATGCTTTAGAAATATTTACGTTATATTTAAGACAACACAAAAATGCCTACCGAAACGATAGGCATTTTAACATACGTTTTATCTTTGAAAAGTCTCGCCGTTGATTATGACTTGTGTGGCACGGAATGGGATATTTACATTCATTGAGAAATACGGCTCCAAAATGCTATAAAATGACTCCCATTGACTATCTACTTCATCATATTTACCATTAAGCTCCAAGTCAATGATGCCAGTATAAATTTTTTGTAGTTTAGAAAGATTTTCCTTAGATACTTCGAAATCATAATAAGCCATTTGTTCATCAAATGTGGGCATTGGATTGGCAGCGCGATAATACGGTCGCATCACGGAGTCAAATGCCTCCCATTTATCCATCGCCAGTTGATCGTCTCCATCACTACTAGCCTGGCGAGCATCCTCATATAATTTCTTTATCACCGGAAAATCTGTTTTGGAAATAGTCGTACCTAAATCTATAATATACTCTTCAAATGTGGGCTCTACATAATAAGTATTGACAATTTCAAAAAACTGATCTAATTTAACGCCAGATTCTATCTCCGCCCCACTTTTTGCAAGTGAAACCCATTGATAATATAGTTCTTCCAGTTGCAGCAGGTCATTAGCCGTAAATGGATATTCAAACATACTTATATAGACGTCAAATGCTTCAGGCTCCCAATTTGCAAGATAATATGGATTGGTTATTCGATTAATTTGCACCCATAGTTCTCCTGCCTCCTCCCATAACTCATCCTTTTCTAAAGTCATTACCTCATTGTAAAGAAGTTCAAGCTTTTTAATTTCATCTTTTGTCACCCCGAGCGGTAGATTTTTAACAAAGTAGTCAAAGCTATAAAAATCCGCAATGCTTTCCAGGACTTCTCCTTCGATTTGCACCAAAGCTCCAACTGAGAAATTCATCGCCTGGATTTTCTCCTCAGTAAAAGTATGCAATCCTACATGGTAGCGTTCACCGCTATCACCTTTAACGATTATTTCATTACCCCAATTTTCAACGACTGTCCCTTTGACAATCTGTCCAATTTGAAAGTGTGATCCAGCTTGTTCCACCGCTGCGAAAGTATAAGATGGCATCACTCCGCCAATCCCAAGTGCTAATGCTATAGAAAGGACCAACATTCTCTTCTTTTCTCTGCTCATATCTCATTCCCCTTTTACTAAATAATTGTGTAAGAAAAATACGCTTGGACTATATTCATTCTTCCATCTAAATGTCATTGAACCATTCATTATATGTTCTGACTTAATAAATGATGACAAACAAATAAAAGAAAAAACGTTGTATTCTTTCCTTTGCTATAATGAACTATAATGAAATGTATTTAATAGTTAGGGTGTGCGTGCATGAATTCGAATGAAAAACAACCGCCTGATTTAAAAGACGTTGATTCAAATGAGGAAATTGATGATGAAGAGCTACAAGCACTGGTATTAGAAGCACAACAGGAGGTCCTTTATAGAGAGGCGCAAGAAAAAACAACCCCCAAAACGAAACGCCCATTTCCAAAATGGCTATTTTGGCTTATCTCCATTGTGATGGTTTTCAACACATTTGCGATCATTTTTGAAGTGTATTCAATCCCAGCCATTGAATTCTTACAAACTTCCTCAAAATTATCGAAGCAAGAAAACATTGGTACCTATAAGAAATCTGTTGTTGTTATTCAATCCGCTGAAAGCAAAGGCACAGGTTTCTCCATTTCGAGTGACGGAACTATTCTAACAAACTATCATGTTGTCAAAGGAATCGACACTGTAAATGTCTTTTTCCCAGAAGAAGGACGTTTTACGGCAGAAGTTGTGCATACCTATCCATCAGTCGATCTTGCTGTATTAAAAGTCAATGGACAAGACCTACCCCATTTAGAACTCGCTGAAAAAACGACTTTTACAGCTAATGAAGCCATAAACTTTATTGGTAATCCTTTAAGTTTTAAGGGCATTGCAAATGAAGGTACGATAATTGATTATATCCAGCTACCAGATTGGGATGTACCTGTCGTTATGATGAAGGCACCGGTTTATCGAGGTAATAGCGGTAGCCCCGTATTTAATAGCAAGGGGCTGGTGATTGGCATTGTTTTCGCCACGTTAGATCATGAAACGCATGGAAAAGTCGGTTTATTTGTTCCGGTAGATGAGTTTTATGATCGACAATAAGTAGTGTTTGTAGATAAGATGTTAAATAGATATATAGGTGGTGTTTGGCAACCATTTTCAACATCAAAGAATCCAAATACAAAGCCACTAAAGGAAAATTAATTCCCTTAGTGGCTTTACTTTTTAATCTTATTTAATTCGTAATTCTGATTCGCTATCGAAAAAGTGTGCTTTATTAAGGTCAAATGCTAAGTCGATTGTTTCTCCAGCCACAACATTGAAACGTGCATCTACACGTGCAACAAAATCTTGGTCATTTACCTTAGAATAAAGAATTATCTCGGCACCCATTAATTCAGCAACTTCAATCGAAGCCCTGATTTTTGTTTCAGGAGAAAAATCAAGGAATAACGGTTCATCATGAATATCTTCTGGACGAACTCCTAGAATGATATCTTTACCAATATAGTTTTGCTCGCGAAGATATTTCATTTTACCCTCGGGTACCAGAACCTTTACATCTCCCATGACAAAATGATTCTCTTCTAGTTTACCGTTTAAGAAGTTCATTGCTGGAGAACCAATAAAACCACCAACAAAAACATTGTTAGGTTCATCGTAAACTTCTTTAGGGGCTCCTACTTGCTGAATAAATCCATCCTTCATTACTACGAGGCGCGTGGCCATTGTCATCGCTTCCGTTTGGTCATGGGTTACATAAACAGTTGTTGTTTGCAGGCGCCTGTGCAACTTTTGAATCTCCGCACGCATTTGTACGCGTAACTTAGCATCTAAGTTAGATAATGGCTCATCCATTAAGAATACTTCGGCATCACGTACAATAGCACGTCCTAAAGCAACACGTTGACGCTGTCCACCTGAAAGTGCCTTTGGTTTACGATTTAAGAGGTCCTCAAGTCCCAAAATTTTAGCCGCATTATCAACACGTTTTTTTATTTCATCTTTTTTAAATTTACGTAGCTTCAAACCAAATGCCATATTATTGTAAACGTCCATATGTGGATATAATGCATAGTTTTGGAAAACCATAGCAATGTCACGATCTTTTGGTGGGACATCGTTCACTCTTTTACCACCGATGAAAAGATCGCCTCCTGATATTTCTTCCAAACCAGCAATCATTCTAAGTGTTGTTGATTTTCCACAACCTGATGGACCAACTAATACTAAAAATTCTTTATCTCTAATTTCCAAACTAAAATCTTTAACAGAAACAACATCTTTATCATATACTTTTCTTATATTTACCAATTTCAAGTCTGCCATTTTATTCCCTCCAGTGTATGTAAGTGCTTTCATCTACTATTAATAGAATACAATATTTACACTATTTAAGTAATGGTGAATATGCACAAAGATCTGGACACTCTTCGTGCATATTTACTATGAACGAAGTTTCCTAACAAATGGAGTTACTTTCTTGCTAAAAGGGCCAGGTAAACTGTCATTGCATGATGAAATTGTCGGACATCAATCCCCGTCTTTTCAAAAAAACGATCCAACCGATATTGTAGGCTATTTCGGTGCATATGTAATACTTTTGCAGTCTCCGATATATTTAAATTACATTGAAGAAACGTTTCAATCATTTTCAGTGTTTCTTCATCGTTTATGTATTCTTGTAAAATAGTTTTGCCAATATCGGAACGTAAATCTGATTCTGTTTGATTGATAAGTAGATAGGGCACAGCATCAATATACGTTACTACTGTCTTATTCGTATATATAAATACTTTCTTAGCCGCATTTATTAATGAGTGATAATACTGAGCGATGTCCTCCAAACCGTCTTTATAAGATCCTATAAAGAAGTTGATTTTCACATATAAATCGCTCATGAGTATATCTTTAATCTCTTCAAAAGAGATGCTATCTTCATAGACTGTCTGTTCTTCTATGATAATCCCTTCATGTCCATTTTCCCATAGAATAGGAACTGGATTTGCAAATAGTTCATGAATGGCATCTTTAAATATAATTGGGTCAATTTGATTTTTTTTGATTGAAAAGTAAATAAAGCGATAGGGATTTTTAATTTCAAAGTTAGAATTTACTTCAGTCGAATGAACTGTGTTTCTCCACTTTTGTTCTTCAGCGGTAGGTAATGGTAAGTTTATATTATATGGTAATAAGAAAGTAGTTAATAATGATAAATCTTTGGAAGTTAATTCTTCTTCACTAATACCAATAATTTCATTGTCGTCTGTCACAAACCACTTATATGTACGGTCTAGGTTATCCTTTCTCTCAGAATATACAAGAAGTGAAGAATAAATTTTACGTAATTGATTGATCATCAAAGCACCTCTTTACCTTTTTCGAAAAACATTTTCACTTTAGATTATTATGTCAAAATTAATAGTACCACATTAATACTTACATACGCCTTGCAATTAGATGATTCCGTTTTTGCAACTACACATAAACATAAATATGATGCAGTTCCAGTAAAACAAAGTAATGTAAAAATGCCTAAGGAATTTTCCCTTTGGCATTTTTGTGATAACCAATGTATTAGTAAAAGTTTCTGCTGAAACAAGCATAGACGCTTTTTACAGCCTCATTACAAACTCAATACGCCCCTCTAATTTCCCGTTGCACTTCATCCTTGTAAAATTTCGCCAATTTGGTCATTTCCTTTTCCGTAAAACTTTCTACGTTTACAGTTTGCAAGTTATCTTCTACTTGAGCAACGCTTTTAAATCCAGGTATTACACAAGAAATTGCATCGTGTTCTAAAATCCACTTGAGTGCTGCCCGTGTCATATTCCCTCTATTTTCAGCTATCCAAGTAAGTTTGTCACTTAACTCTATACCCTTTGCAAATTCTACCCCTGCAAATGTTTCTCCAATATTAAATGCTTCTCCATCTCGATTAAAATTACGATGATCATCTGTTTCAAACTGTGAATTGGCTCTAAACTTCCCTGTTAATAACCCACTTGCTAGTGGAACTCGCGCGAGAATACCAACCCCCTGTTCCTTTGCTTGCGGAAATAGTGCTTCTAACGGCTTTTGACGAAATAGGTTAAATATGACTTGCAATGCACTAACATTAGGTTGCTCCAAGCAAAATAAACCCTCTTCAACAGTTTCAACACTAACACCATAATAGCGAATTTTCCCCTGTTCTTTCAAACGATCAAGTACTTCAAACACTTGACCATTCTTTAAAATCTCCATTGGTGGACAATGAATTTGAAACAAATCAAGTTGATCGCGATTAAGTCGTCTTAAGCTGTCTTCACAATACTTTGTAACACTTTCCATTAAGTATGTTTTAGGGTCATGTACATCCCCTGCTCGACAGAATTTAGTTGCTATATGAATTTCAGATTGTTTTCCTTTGGTTGCTTTCGCTAATAGTTCCTCACTATGGCCATCTCCATAAACATCTGCCGTATCGAAAAAGTTTACACCTTTTCCTATTGCGTGGTCTAAAGCTTTCAATGCTTCTAGATCATTCGTTCTTCCCCAAGCTCCGCCAATTGCCCAAGTACCAAAGCTGAGCTCACTTACCTTTAAATCTGTATTGCCAATTTGACGATAATTCATTTTTCCTCACTCCACTTATCCAAGTATTTTTTAACAAAGCCTATAACAACAGATTTGAAATACAAGAACAATAGCTTTAATACGTATACTAATGAATAAAAGCCGTTTTGGCACTCACGATAATATTAATTATTCACTCTTTTACGAACAAATCATATCCATTTCATTTCCGCAAAACTTCGGTGAACATGCTTCAAACTGTATATAATAGTTCTATCCTATTTGGATTCACTTGTTCTTGTTAGATCTCATTAGTGACTTTTATGTCAGAATTTCACACTTAGCTGTTATGTTCGTCATTAACTTCTTCACCGTTATGCAGAATAGTTACTAGTATTTCTATAAATAAGAGTCCCAACTAACTAGTTGAGACTCTTATTTAAAAGGACTACCTACGGAATTCTAAAAGCCTTCGATTAATATCTTTTGTTTGACCGTAAATATCCTGATAAATAGCGAACATCTTTTTATATTTTTCCACATTAGTTTTATTGGGATGAAATCGTTTATCTTCCTTCAAGAACTCATTCGCGCAATCCTTCAATGAATCAAACCATGAACATCCATAAGCTGCTAACATGGCTGCCCCCATACCTGGTCCTTGTTCGCTTTTAAGTCTAACAATATCAGCATCGAAAATATCAGCCTGCATCTGAAGCCAATCTTCATTTTTCGCACCACCGCCAATTGATATGACCGTATCGATTTGTTTGCCCTTTTGACGAAAAATATCAATAGTTTCATTTAGCGAAAATGTAATCCCTTCAAGAATTGCTCGAACAAAATCTTTTCTGTGATGAGAACTGTCCATTCCAATAAAACTTGCACGAATTGCAGCATCTGCATGTGGTGTTCTTTCACCCACCAAATAAGGAGTAAATACCAGTCCATTAGATCCAACAGGGACAGAGCCAACATCGGCTAGTAAATCATCGAAAGATTCGTCCCCCGCAAAAACATCTTTAAACCAAGTTAAGCTATAACCCGCAGCCAGAGTAACACCCATTGAGTAAAATGCGTCGGGAGCACCATGATTAAAGTAATGAACCTTTCCTTGGAAATCTTTATCAGGACTTGCTTCATAAGACAAAACGACACCAGATGTCCCAATACTACAAAGTGTTTTTCCATCCTCTAAAATCCCTGAACCAATAGCACCACAAGCATTATCAGCACCACCTGCAAATACACGTGTAGAGTTGGCAAGACCAGTAGATTCTGCAAATACAGATGTTATCTTACCTACTTCCTGATAGGAGTGAACTAATGGTGGACAAAGACTGGTATCAATATCTAGTAATTCACAGAGTTCTGTACTCCATTCCTTTTTACTGACATCCAAAAGAAGTGTTCCAGCTGCATCAGAGTACTCCATTTGTAATTTACCTGTAAGCTTGTAACGCAAGTAATCTTTTGGAAGAACAAACGTCTTAACCTTACTAAATAACTCTCGCTCATGTTCTTTAACCCATACTATTTTTGGTAAAGTGAATCCTTCTAATGCGTGGTTTTTTGTTATAGATAACAAACGCTTTTCTCCAACGACTTCATAAATTCGCTTGCACTCTGCTGTTGTCCTTGTATCATTCCAGAGAATCGCATGACGTAATACTTCATTATTTTCATCTAACAAAACAAGTCCATGCATTTGCCCAGAAAAACTAATGCCTTCAATATCTTCTGGATCCCCATCGAAATCCTTCAAAAGATCAAGTAGACCCGATACAGTCTGATCAACCCAATCTTTAGGGTTTTGCTCACTATATCCCGTTTTCTCTTGAATTAGAGGGTAAGATTTCGATACCTCTTGAACAACAGCGCCATGTTGATTGACGAGTAAAATTTTAACAGCACTTGTTCCTAAATCTATACCTATTACATATTTCATAGCTACATCTCTCCTGCCATTCAAAACTTAATTAGTTAGCGAAAGCTTTCAATAAGTATTGATTGATTGTTGCTTTAATTTGTTCTAAGCGACCAGATGTCTGTTTTATATCTGATAAACCATAAGCATACTCTTCCAGTTTACGGAAGTCTGTTTTTCCTTCAACAATAGCAAGTCCAATACCTTCTGTGTAAGTCTGATAGCGATTTTCGACTATACTTTCCAAGACCTTATCATCAATTAAATTTTGTGCCACCCTTAAACCTACTGCAAAAGCATCCATTCCAGCAATATGTGCATGGAATAAATCTTCTGGCTCAAATGAACCTCTTCTTACTTTCGCATCGAAGTTTAGGCCGCCCCTACCAAGTCCGCCATTTTTAAGAATTTCATACATTGCAAGTGTTGTTGACCATAAATCCGTAGGGAATTCATCTGTATCCCATCCGATAAGTGGATCCCCTTGGTTTGCATCAACTGAACCCAGCATATTATTAATGCGTGCATAGTGAAGTTCATGTTCAAATGTATGTCCCGCTAGTGTCGCGTGGTTTGCTTCAATATTGAACTTGAAATGATCTTCAAGACCATAACTTTGCAAGAATGCATGTGCAGTAGCTACGTCATAATCATATTGATGTGTTGAAGGCTCTTTTGGCTTAGGTTCAATTAAAAATTGGGCATCAAAGCCAATTTCTTTGGCGTAGTCAATAGCCATATTATAGAAACGTGCTAAGTTATCCAGCTCCAGCTTCATGTTTGTATTCAGAAGTGTTTCATAACCTTCGCGGCCACCCCAGAATACATAGTTTTCTGCACCAAGTTCCTTACCGATTTCTAATCCCTTTTTCACTTTAGCTGCAGAATAAGCAAATACATCTGCACTACTTGAAGTGGCAGCACCATGAACAAATCGTGGGTGTGTAAAGTTATTCGCCGTATTCCAAAGTAATTTTGCTTTACTATCTTTCATATAGTCTTTGATCATACTTACAATTGTATCTAAGTTTTGATTAGACTCTCTTAAACTGCTACCCTCTGGTGCTATATCAATATCATGGAAACAGAAAAATGGAACATCAATTTTATCGTAAAATTCAAATGAAGCATCTACGCGGGCTTTAGCTAAATCCATACCACTAAACTTATCCCACGAGCGAATCATGTTGCCTCCGCCAAATGGATCTGAGCCATTCATCGTAAATGTATGCCAATACGAGACTCCGTAGCGTAATATTTCTTCCATTGTTTTATCACCGATTTTTTCCTCGGGATTATAAAATTTAAATGCATATGGATTTGTTGATAATGAACCCTCGAATTTAATCTTGTCAATGTTTAGGAAATAAGTCATTGTTTGTACCTCCTAGATTTTTTATGTTACAAAGCAACAGCGAATGTAAAGGCTTACAATTGTAATTATAACACAAATCATTAGTTTGTCTATTAGTTGAACAAAGTTTTTAACTTAAAAAACTGATTGCATTTATCACTGGAAATGATGAACTTTTTATATGAGTAGTGTATGCTTTTAATGATTCCTCTTTCTATTAAATAATGAGATTGGCTTATTCTATAAGTCAGGAAATAAGGGTGGTTGTCAATGAATCCTACTAGTGGCTTTATTTATAACGTTTTTGAATGGATAACAAGGTTTGCCTATTTAAATTTATTGTGGATACTTTTTTCATTAGCAGGCGGAATAATTTTCGGCTTTTTCCCAGCTACTATAGCAATGTTTGCAATAACCCGAGAATGGTTAAAAGGAAATACAGAAAAGCCAATTTTAAAAGCCTTTTGGGAATACTATCGGAGAGACTTCTTAAAAAGCAATCTTTTGGGAATATTTATTAGTATAATAATCTTCTTAATTACGATTGATATTATTTACATTCAAGGTAATACTAACGGGGATTTAACATGGACATATATACCTTTATTTGCATTTATGTTACTTTTCATTATGTTATTATTTTATATCTTTCCTGCCTTTGTTCATTACGATATAAAAGTACAATATGTTATGAAAAACAGCTTTTTTATTATGTTAATAAACCCCTTCAATAGTTTATTGATAATACTCTGTCTTGTACCACTCTTTTTTATTATGAAAAGTTTTCCTGCCTTGGCATTCATATTTGGTGGAAGTTCATACGCATACATAACAATGTGGGTCAGTTTACATGCTTTTAATAAAACGAATAAGAAAAATGGCAATCCCGTTAATATCGAGAATTAACGACTTTTTTCACGAAAAAAACTTCACACAACGGAGCAGTTCAATCCCCCGTTGTATGAAGTTTTTTTATGTGCCATACACTTATTACCCTTTCACTGCACTAGCAGAAATCCCTTCAACGACTTTATTACTAAAGAAGATGAATGCAACAATAATTGGTAACACACTAATGATTAACGTTGCTCCGATTGCTCCCCAGTCTGTCATATATTGCCCAATAAAGTTTTGAATACCTACGGTTAATGTTTTATATTTTTCTGAACTTATAAACGTATTTACAAATACAAATTCATTCCAATTATAAATCATATTAATAACCACAGTAGTAGACATTACTGGCACAGTCATCGGAAGAATAATTTGGAAAAACAATCGATGAACTGAAGATCCATCTATAATTGCGGCTTCTTCTATTTCACGAGGTAATGTGTAATAAAAGCCGAGTAATATCATCATTGTGATTGGTAAATTATAAGCCGTATATGTAATGACAACAGCGAAAGGATTATCAATTAAGTCTACGCTTAAGAACATACTGAAAAGTGGTATCAAAGCAGAGTGTATTGGAATCATTAGTCCAACCATAAACAACCCCAATACGAAACCGCTTAACTTCCATTTCATTCTTGTAATTGCGAAAGTTGCCATGCTCGCAAACAATACTGTTAGGATAATCGCTAGACCAGTAATCCAAACACTATTGAAGAAATAAATGCCTATTCCACCATCCCAAACCTTTTGGTAGTTTTCCCATCTAAACTCCGACGGTAGAGCAAATGGTGATCCAGCAAATATCTCTTTATTATCTTTTAATGAGAAAATGAAAAGCCATATTATTGGGAGTATCTGGAACAACGCTACAGCTGCTAGACAAACGTAAAGAAAAAAGTAACCAATGCGACCCATATCATAAACCTCCTTCTAATATTCTATTGGCTCGTTGGAAGTAGTAAATTTCCGAACAACTAACGTTACTACTAAGGTAATGATCAACAATAAGAATCCAATGGCACTTCCATATCCAAAATCATAACTTGAAAAAGCTAGTTTATACATATAGGACGCCATAACCTCACTCGCTCCATTTGGTCCTCCACCAGTCATAACATAAATCAAATCGAAGTACTTTAGTGATCCAACAATAGCTAATACGACTGTGACGCTTACTACTTCTTTAATTAGAGGTAGCTTAATCCTAAGGGCAATTTGAAAAGCAGATGCACCATCAATTTTCGCTGCCTCTATCATCGATTCAGGAATATTTTTAAGTGCTGCATAGTAAATCAAAATATAAAATCCAGCATATTGCCACAAAATTGGTATGAAAATAGCAAATAATACTAGTGATGGCTCGGCCAACCACGCGGGCGGATTATCAATCCCTATTTTGATAAGAATAGCATTTAAAATACCATTCGACGGATTGTATACTTTGATCCAAAGTTGAGCGATCGCAACTGAAGACAAAAGCATTGGAATCAGGTATATTTTCCTCAGTAAATCAGCGCCTTTTATTTTGGATGCCAATATTAATGAAACTAACAAATATAGCGCTAAGCTCATTGTCGAGAAAATTGCTAGTAAAAACGAATGATAAGCACTACTCCAAAATTTGAGATCCTTAATCCCATTAATATAATTTTCTAATCCAATAAATTTCTTTGCACCAATGCCGTCCCAGTCCATTAATCCATAGTAACCCGTAAGGATTAATGGAATAAATATTAGTACAGTAATCAACAGGAGTGCTGGTAAAATATAAAGTGCTATATATAGCTTATTTGACATTACTTTATTCATTACACTCAACCCCATATCTTATGAAGTAGAAGAGGACCATCCGATGTTAAGGATATGTCCTCTTCATTGTTAATTTGACTTTACGCAATGCAGAATGCTTTTTACTATTTCGAAAGGGCTTCTTCGTGCGCTTTCGCAAACTCTTCAGGTGTCATTTGATTCCCAAAAAGTGCTTGAATCGCATCTAAATGCACTTGTGCTACACTTGGACTCATTTGAACGTCAGCAAACATAGTAATATTGCTTGCTGAATTAAGTTCATCCAATATATCGATATACATTTGTGGCAGGTCTAAGGATCCAGCATCCACTTTTGATGCTGGAATAACGCCAGCTTTTGTGACAGATTTCTCGCCCCATTGTTTAACAAAAAATGCGGCAAATTCTTTAGCTTCTTCTTTTACATCAGAATCTTCTGCAACAAATAATCCAACCCCAGGTCCCCCAATAAAACTATTCATATCTCCCTTCCCATCCACAGTTGGAAACTTGAGATATTCTACAGAATCTCTAAATTCTTGAGGTACATCTTCATTTGTTGTGTAATTTGGTAAATCCCATGTTGCAATTAAATACATTGGTGCTTGTTCATTCATAAACATACTTTTCGCTTCTTCATCAGAGAGACCATTAAATCCTTTGACAAATGCCCCCATATCGACAAGGTTTTGTACTTTTTCTGCTGCTTCAATTAATGCTGGATCCTCGAAAGTACCGGATCTATCGATCGCTTTATTAAGGACTTCAGCACCACCAATTCGGTCTGCTAGATACATATACCATAACGAACCTGTCCAAGGATCTTTGTTACCTAAAGCGATAGGTTGTATTCCATCTGCCTTAAATACATTAATTACATTTTCTAGTTCCTCAAATGTTTCTGGTGCTTCGAGATTATGCTCTGCAAACATAGTTTTATTATAATATATTGTCGCAATGTTCAACTCTAGTGGAAGACCGTAAGTCACCCCATCTATTGCATAAGCCTCTACAGTTCCTGGAATGAATGTATCGCTTAATTCTTTATCAATAAGATCATCTAATGGAGCAAACATATTACCACCTACATAGGGTTCTAAAAATCCTGCTGCCCAAGTCATTCCAACGTCTGGTAATTCTTTAGATGTTGATAGAACCTTTAACTTATCTTTGTATTGCTCATTGCTTAACACTTCTAAATCAATTTTGACACCTTCATGTTCCTTTTCAAAATCAGCAATAATTTCACTTACAATTTCATGATGCTGTTTAGAGCTCCCCTCGGGCCATAGATGCATAAACTTTATTTCAGTATCACTAGATGTTTTACCTGAATCTGAACAACCTACTAATAATAAAGTCAAAACAAAAGTGGATAACAGAATTGTAAACGCTTTCTTTTTCCTCATTATTTATCTCCCCCAACTCAAGTTTTTGAAACAACAATATTCAGATTGTTGTATGCATTTTCATTATAGCAAACAGGAAGTTGTTAGTCTAGTGGATGAACAAAGTTTTTTTCTACCTCTATTTTTGTGATTTTCAATTGTGTTTTTCCCCCAAAATAGGAAAAGGACGTTATAATTCTTTCCACAAAAGTTAGGTAGACACTCAAATCAGTTGAATACGAAGTTGTATCTAATCAAGTTTTTATTTGTTAGAATGAAAAAAAAGAGAGAAAGAGTTGAATGGAATGAAGATGGATGCTAATCAAACTTGGAATCATCATGTAGTCAAAAAAGGCAATAAATCTTTAGTTTTAGATAAAATTAAAAATAACTCCCCTATTTCAAGGGCTGCTGTTGCAAATCAAACTGGTTTAAACAAAGGAACCGTCTCATCCTTAGTGAGCGAATTACTAGAGGATCACTTAATCTATGAGTCTGGTCCAGGTGAATCTAGCGGCGGGAGAAGACCTGTCATGTTATTATTTAATAATTCAGCTGGCTATTCGATAGGAATAGATCTAGGGGTGAATTACTTACTCGGCGTTTTAACTGACCTAGACGGAAATATTTTTCAAGAGAAAGTAATGACTTTTAAGAACCTTTCTTATAATGAAATTGAAGAACAATTATTTAACACCATCGATTCCCTAATTTCTTCTGTGCCACCTAGCCCTCACGGAATCGTTGGAATCGGTGTTGGTGTACCGGGAATAGTTGATAATAGTGGGGAAGTTTTGCTAGCGCCAAATCTAAACTGGACAAACGTTAATTTAAAGTCAATTTTACAAAAAAAATATAACCTTCCAGTCATTATTGAAAACGAGGCAAATGCTGGTGCCTACGGAGAGAAGAAATTTGGTGCTGGAAAAGAGTTTGAAAATATCATTTATGTAAGTGCTGGGATTGGAATAGGTGTCGGACTTATTCTTAATGGTTCTTTGTATAAAGGGTCCAATGGTTTTTCTGGTGAGCTTGGCCATATGACAATACAAGTTAATGGTTCTAAATGTCGTTGTGGAAATGATGGTTGTTGGGAATTGTATGCGTCAGAACAAGCATTAATCAATAACGCTGGACTGTTAGATATCCCCCTCCCTTCTAACAAAGAAGGCGACTTAAATAATTTATTAACTCTCGCAGAGAATGGCAATAAAGAGGTTATCAAACTATTTGAACAAACTGGGGACTATTTAGGTGTAGGCATAAATAACATTATTAATATCTTTAATCCACAACAAGTGATTATTGGTAATCGGATGGCCTCTTCTAAAAAGTGGCTAGAGGAATCTTTGAATACAAGAGTAGCTAACCAAGCTCTATGGTTTCAACGAAGTGATTTACAAATTGATTTTTCGGAGTTATCCACACTCTCGTCCGCATTAGGCGTAGCTGCTTTTTCAATAGAAAACTTTTTAAGTGTTAGTATCCAACAAAGAAGTATAATTCAAATTTAAAGTAGTAGTAACGGCAAACCTTTTGTTACTTTAGTCATTCGTTAATCAACTATCACTAATTTGCTAATCCAATTAACTAGTGTATTATCTAATATAGTATTGTGAAAATTGCTAATTAATGATTTCATTTATTTATTAATCCCATTACTCCCCTGCCAATAACTGTCGGATTATTGATAAACAATAGGTCATTAATTAGTATTTTTATAATTGTATTTAACCTTTCTCCATTTTGTAAGCACTTACATGCATTCACTATTTTTCAGGGTGCTCAGATTTGGTGAAAGATAAAAATTATGTAAAGGGTGAATTAAAATGACAATCATTCGGAATCCAATTTTACCTGGATTCAATCCAGATCCAAGCATTTGCCGCGTAGGAGAAGATTATTATATTGCCGTTTCTACCTTTGAGTGGTTCCCTGGAGTGGGTATATATCATTCCAAGGATTTAAATAATTGGAGATTAGTTTCAAGGCCCCTTAATCGATTAAGCCAATTAAATATGATGGGAAATCCTAATTCAGGGGGTGTATGGGCCCCCCAACTCTCACATAGTGACGGTAAGTTTTGGCTAATCTATACGGATGTGAAGGTAACAGAAGGACAATGGAAAGATTGCCACAATTACCTTGTAACCAGTGAAACTATTGATGGAGAATGGTCTGAGCGTACTTACTTAAACAGCTCCGGCTTCGATCCATCATTGTATCACGACGAAGACGGTAGAAAGTATCTAGCGAACATGTACTGGGATCATCGTATCGATCATCATAATTTTTATGGTATAGTTCTTCAAGAATATAACGTCGAGGAACAAAAACTAGTTGGAGAATCTAAAATAATTTTTAAAGGGACAGATATCAAATTAGTTGAAGCCCCTCATATATATAAAATCAATGATTATTACTACTTATTAACAGCAGAGGGTGGTACAAAATACGATCATGCTGCCACGATCGCACGATCAAAAAATCTTTGGGGACCATATGAAGTGCATCCCGAGAATCCATTGATTACATCATGGCCATATCCTAGAAATCCACTTCAAAAGTCTGGACATGCTTCAATTGTTCATACACATACAGATGAATGGTTTTTAGTACACTTAACAGGCAGGCCCTTACCAAGAGAAAACCAACCATTGTTGGATGATCGAGGCTATTGCCCACTTGGACGGGAAACTGCCATTCAAAGAATGGAGTGGAAAAATGATTGGCCATATGTGGTTGGGGGTAACGGACCGTCCCTTGAAATTGAAGGACCTGATATCGAAGAAGTAAAATGGAAGAATGATTATGATGAGAAAGATGACTTTGATATTGATGAATTAAATAATCATTTTCAATCACTGCGTATCCCATTAGGCGAAGATATTGTTTCACTAAAAGACAATCCTGGCCACCTGCGACTATACGGAAAAGAATCCTTGACTTCAAAGTTCACTCAGGCTTTTATAGCTAGACGTTGGCAACATTTTAACTTTACTGCAGAAACGAAAGTGAACTTCACTCCAAACTCTTTCCAGCAATCTGCAGGACTAGTCAACTATTATAATACAGAAAACTGGACAGCACTTCAGATTTCCTGGCACGAAGAGAAAGGTAGAATCCTTGAACTCAGCACTTACGATAACTTTATATTTGCTCAACCGCTTCAAGGTAAAGAAATCGTCATTCCAGATACTATAGAATATGTTCACCTCAGAGTTGATGTAAAAACCAATTTTTACGAGTATTCTTATTCCTTTGACGGAGTGAATTGGACTGTTATACCTGTCAAATTTGCGTCACATAAGCTTTCTGATGACTATATCAAAGGTGGAGGCTTCTTTACTGGTGCATTTGTCGGCATGCAGTGTCAAGATACATCAGGTCAGAATCGACATGCTGATTTCGATTATTTTATTTATAAAGAAAGGATATAAAGATTCCTGTATTTAAACTGAGTGGAAGCAAATATCACCCCAAAAAGACATGTGTTCCAATAGGAATCACATGTCTTTTTTGATTGAGTAAACACAAATAGAAGTATATAAACTATTACGTCACACTGACATAAAGCACTAATGAACTATTTTCACATTGTCCTTCGATTAAATTAAGCTTTGCGATGTTTTGGGATGACTATCCCTTTCCCCAAATCATTTGATAATGCTGGTTTTTTATTAGCCTGGACTCTAGGATATAATATCAGTACTATATAATAATGTATTATTATTTAGTTTTTATTAAATCTATATATTGAACAACTGGGTATCTAAATAAATTAAGTAAAGGTGACTTAAAATGCATAACTCAAGACCTAAGAGTTGCAGCAAATCACCTTGGCTAGGGGCGGGAGACAATCCCCCTCGTCATAGTGAATTCAGTGGGATTCTATATTCCATATATCAATATATATAATATTTACCGCATTTCATGTTACTGAACATTCACTTCTTTTCCATTTTCAAGATTAATAGACTTTCCGTTGTGTGAGATAGTTAACGCCTCTCCCTCTATTACCAAATAAGTTACTTCAGTTCTATCCATATGGATTTTTAGTAGCCTGCCTTGATATTGTAAATGTAAATCGAGTGAATTCCATTCACTAGGAAGAGAGGGTGTTAATGAAAGGCCCCCTTCTTTCACTCGTAAACCAGCAAATCCATAAACGATTGCTAGCCAAGTTCCCCCCATATTTGCCATATGAAGGCCATCTTTTGTATTTCCATGTGTATTATCCAAATCTAGGCGAACCGTTTCATTAAAATAATCATAGGCTTTCTTTTCGTAGCCTAGTTTGGAAGCCATTATGCTAAATACACAGGAAGATAATGATGAATCATGAGTGGTGATTTGTTCGTAATAATCGTAGGATCTTTTAATTGTTTCGAAATCTTGTTCATCTTCTAGCAGAAAATGAGCCAAGACAGTATCTGCTTGTTTGCAAACTTGATATCTATAAAGTGTTAACGGATGATAATTCAATAAAAGTGGGAACTTATCTTTCGGAGTATTCTCTAAATCCCATCGCGCTTTTTGCAAAAAACTATCGTCCTGAGCATTGATTTTATAAGTTTCATCGTATGGCAGATACATTTTCTCACCTGCTTCAGTCCATTTTCTTACTTCTAATTCTGTCAGTTCTAACCTTTCAGCTAATTGTTTTAGATGATTACCATCCTCTTCTTTTAACAGATAATATACTTTAGCAGCCCACAGTAAATTATGTTTTGCCATGACATTCGTATAATAATTATTATTCACAACGCATGTATATTCGTCTGGACCAGTTACACTATCAATTCTAAATAAGCCATTTTTCATGTGACCAACATCACCCCATAAACGTGCAGTTTCAAATAGGACTTCTGCCATATACTCTTTTAAAAATGCCTCGTCCTTCGTTACTAAATAATATTGAATATAACTATATGCGATATCTGCACTTATATGATACTGCGCAGTTCCGGCAGGGAAAAACGACGAGCTTTCCGGACCGGAAATCGTTCTCCAAGGGAATAAAGCCCCTTTTTCATGTCCCATCTCCATAGCTCTTTCCTTAGCACTCCCTAAAATAGAGTATCTATGAAGTAATAAGTTTTTCGCAATTTCAGGGCTCGTCATTAAGAATACCGGAAACATATAGATTTCAGTATCCCAGAAATAATGCCCTTCATAACCTTCACCAGATAAACCTTTTGCTGCAATATTACTTACCGGATCTTTGCCGACTGATTGTAAAAGTTGAAAGAGATTAAAACGAATGCCTTCTTGAAGCAGTGCATCACCATCAATCTTCACATCGGATTTACTCCAGAAATTATCTAGATATTCTCTTTGCTCCAGTAAAAGATCTTCAAAAGAAGATCCTTTAAGCTGCCGTTGAATAGCAATTGCATTTTCAATAACTGTTTCTCCATGTCTGAGTGTATCTGTATAAACATTGTATTTTGTAAATTGCACTGTTTCATCACCAACGCATGAGTAAGTCTCTTCTACGTAATTATCTGCGGTTTTACTTTCATACATATACTTTCCAGATTCAATCACAGAAGAAGTAACACAAGCCACTTCAAGCTTAGTAATATAGGTACTGTTTTTTACTATGCTGAATTCTTCTTCCTTTCGAACTTCCGTTACATGTAGTCTTTTAGCATGACCTGAAGCTACCCGGGGGTCATTTTTATCAACAAAGTTAGAGACATCGCCATTAACAGTCGAAACAATTTTCAGCTGCTGAATATGGCTTAAAGGCTCTATATTAATATTTACTGCAAATAATTCCCTTCTAACAAAAGAAATGAGTCGTTTAAAATGGATTTTAACTTCTTTTCCGTTAGGTGATCTCCAATGTACAATTCGTTCGGCAAAACCCGCATCCATATGCAGATTTCGTTGGACATTAATTACTTCTCCTTCAAACATAGAAAATAGTTCGTCATCCAAATAAATATGTATAAATTGCCCATCAATGACATTCAGGATCTTTTGCTGTGTTTCTGGAAACCCATGCAACTTCTCTCCATAATTTATTTCTGTTTCATCATGAAAAGCATTTATATATGTACCTCGAATCGATTTATATGTATCCTTATAGCCCTCCTCGAAATTCCCTCTCACACCTAGATACCCATTGCCTAAGGACAAAAGACTTTCATTTAGCAGTAAGTTTTCATTATCTAACTCTGACTTCGTTAATTTCCACGTCATTGATATATCACTCCTTAGTCAATTAATATTTGTATGAAGATTTAAATTTCTTTATTCAAATTTGATTAAATTATATTTTCTCATTATATCGCTTTACAATTTCTTCAAAAATCAATTCAGACGTATTTCCTACTAGATAGTCTGCATGGGATAAATGTTCTAATGCACCAACGCCAACAGAAAACATATTTGCTTTATTAATTGCCTCTACACCTACGGCTGCATCTTCTAGACCGATACATTCAGAGTAGGGAATATTCAAGAAGTCCGCTGCTGATGTAAACGTTTCAGGATTAGGTTTTCCTTTCGTTACTTTTGTAGCATCTACAACGTAATCAAAATAATTTGTCAATAAAAGTTTCTCTAATACCTTAAGTGCATTTTTACTAGCTGAGCCAAGCGCAATTTTAATATGCTGAGCTTTGATTTTCTTCAATAGACTTTCAATGCCAGGCAATATATAATCTGGATTTATCAAGTCTATAAACTCCAAATAATGGTCATTCTTTTGATTTGCCAGTCTTAATCGCTCCTCATAAGACAAGCTTCGCGAGGAGGGGGTCAATTCCAAAATACGCTCTAAAGATTCCATACGACTTATTCCTTTAAGTTGTTCATTAAACTGTCTATCCATCGATACACCAAGTTCCTGTGCAAGCTTTTGCCACGCCAAAAAGTGGAACTCTGCTGTATCTGTGATAACGCCATCAAGATCGAATATAAAAGCTTTTGGGTAGTGTGTCATGTCTTACTCCCCTTTCTTTTTAAGTAATTATATCGGGATTTGGCAGCTTCTTTACTTACGTAACGCCTTGACACTTTCCCGTTCGAGTAACTGATAGTCGACATAAATATGCTTCTTATCTAGTTTGTTTTCCATCAAACTTTGTAGCAACTGCGCTGAAAGCCTTCCGATTTCAATGAAATCCTGTCGAATTGTAGTAAGTTTCGGTTGGGTATAGCCACTAAGTACTAAATCATCAAACCCAGTAATAGAAATATCCTCAGGAATTCTTAATCCTGCTTCTTTTACTGCCCTCATTACACCAAATGCCATCAAATCACTAAAGCAAAGAAACGCTGTTGGTTGTTTAGTTTGCAGATACTTTTCCGCCAAAATATACGCTTGCTGCTCGGAAAATTGAGCATAAAGCACGTCTTCATCACACATCTCCAAGTCATTTTCTTTAAAAGCTTCCTGAACTCCTTTAATCCTCTCTGCATTTACATCGGTTTCTTTTGTCCCCGCCACGATAACAATGTCTCGATGATTGCGTTCTATTAAGTAACCAGCAATCTCTCTACTAGCTTTGGCGTTGTCAATAGAGACACTGCCAATCAATCCATTGTTCATATCTGTCATAATGTCGACAATCACACAGGGGATATTGGTATCGATTAGTTCTTTATAATATGGATCATCAGTGCGTATTCCCTGTAAAATCGCACCACCAATATTTCGCTCCCGACAATATTGAGCATAACTTTTTTGTTTCTGCTTCAATGAATCTATTAGAAAAATCGACAATTCATTTTGACTTTCTTCAACAGCGGTATACACTCCTTTGAATATATCGAATGCGTTGTTATCTTTTTCATTATTGTTAAGAACGCCAGATGAAATCAATCCAATAGTCATTTGCTTTTTTGATGATAAATTTTTGGCTACAACATTAGGTGTATAATTCAATTCTTTTGCGATAGCGAAAATTCTTTGTCGTGTTTTTTCACTAATATCAACATAATTATTGAAAGCTTTTGATACGACACCAATGGATACACCTGCTTTTTTTGCAACATCTTTTATTGTAGTCATTTTAGAATCACTTCCTTAATTAGTTAATATTAATAACGGGCAATCGCATTATCTATAGAGTCGAACCCGATAATGCTCCCATAAAACCCGAAAACACTTGCATTCTCTTTCCCACTGCAAGAACGAATTTATTTCACTGCTCCTTCCCCAATACCTTTAATAATATGTTTTTGTGCAAGTACATAGAAAATTACAACTGGAATGATTGTCAACATCAATCCCGCCATTGCTAAATTCCACTTAATCGTAAATTCGCCAAAGAAATAAAAAGTTGATAGTGGTATTGTTCGAAGCCCCTTGTCAGTAAGTGTTAGGGACGGTAATAGATAATCATTCCAAATATTAATAACGTTTAGGATCATCACAGTAACAGTAATCGGTTTCAACATCGGGAAAATGATTTTCCAAAAGACCCCAAACTTTGAAGCTCCATCAATCGTAGCTGCTTCTTCCAAAGTGATTGGAATAGACTTAATAAAACCATGATATAGAAAGACAGAAATACTTGAACTAAATCCAACATGCATAAAAATTAAACCTTCACGAGTATTGAACATTGGAATGTGTAACGTATTCGTAATAGTACTCATGAGTTGCATTAAAGGCATCATCAATGTTTGGAAAGGTATAAGCATCGTTGCTATAAAAGTCATGAAAATAATTTTGCTCAACTTATTGTCCGTTCTAGCTAACATCCATGCAGTCATCGAAGATAAAACAACAATAATCACAACTGAGAAAATAGTAATATATAATGAGTTTCCCAGCGCAGTCAAAAAATTCATCTTTTCCATAGCTTCTAGATAATACTGAAAACTGAATTTCCCAGGCAATGCAAGTGCATTTTCATAAAGTTCACGGCGATCTTTAAATGAGTTTACAATGATTATGTAAATGGGAGATAAGAAGAAAAGTGCTGCCAATAAGAGTAATACTTCTTTTGTAATTCCTCGTATTTTTTCCATCACATCTCTACCTCCCGCTTCTTCGTAATATAGACTTGAGTCAGTGTAATAGCAGCAACAACAAAGAAAAATACAATTGCTTTCGCTTGACCAAATCCATAATTACCATAACCAAAAATTTCATTATAAATATTCATCGCAAACATTTCCGTCGAATTAGCTGGGCCACCACCTGTTAAGGACAAGTTTACATCATAAATTTTAAATGCTGATGAAAGAGTTAAAAATAAACTGATTGTAAAAGCTGGCATTAATAAAGGAAAAGTGATTTTTCTAAGTCTTTGCCACCCATTTGCACCATCAATTTTAGATGCTTCGACTACGTCATTGGGAATACCTTGAATTCCCGCGATATAAATGATCATGATGTATCCCGCCATTTGCCATGTGAAAACGAGAACTAGGGCATATAATGCATAATCAATATCGATTAGCCAATTAAAAAATACATTGTCTAGTCCAGTCACTTTACCTATCAATGTAAATACATCCAAAAAGATAAATTGCCAAATGTATCCTAGTATTAGTCCACCGATCAAATAGGGCATAAATACCATTGTACGTGCCATATTTGCAATTCTGAGTTTGGATGTCACCAGTAAAGCAAAAGCTAGTCCTACCACATTTACTGAAATAACTGCTAAAAATGTAAACAATGTCGTTTTCCATGTAGATGCAAGAAAACGTGTGTCACCAAATAACTTGATGAAATTATCAAATCCTACAAATACTTTTGGGTTTGCTGCAATCCCATCCCATTCGAAAAAGGAGTAGTAAATTCCTATTAAAAAAGGAATAATCACTACCGTAACAAAAATTAGCAATAGCGGAGCAGTAAATAATATGTACCACCCTTTATTATTTTTTCCTGGCATGTAACCACCACTTTCTAGTAGTTTGTCTATCTTTCAACTAGTTAATAAAGGAAGATAGATTATAAAAATCTATCTTCCTATTCATGATAACTATGATGTTATAGTGATATTATTTCACTGCGTTTTTCCATGCTCCATCCATTTTTTGAATGAATTCATCACCTGTCATATCTTTTGACAAGAAGAATTCTTCTGCAGCTGGCGCAAAATCATTCGGAATAATATTAGCTGGGAAATAATTTAGTGCCCAAGGTATTGTTTGACCACTATTTGAAGCTTTTAATACATCTTGAGATAGTGGATCTAAATTGCCTGCATCGATATTTGTCAAAGCAGGAACAAATCCGAATTCCTCAACAATGTATTGATGACCCGTTTCAGTTGTAAACATCCAGTTCAAAAAGTCATTTGCTGCTTTAACTTCAGCCTCATCTTTTTCCCCATTAATCGTCCAGTTGTTACCGACTCCAACAGCCAATTTATCATTGCCCATTAATGGGAACGGTAACATGCCTACTTCAAAATCCACATCGAAATCAGACAGCATCCCCCACGCCCAGTTACCTTGATGAATCATTGCAGATTTACCAGCAGCAAAGTCACCTACTTCTTTGTCATACGTTACATCCAATGGACTTACCGTATTCGTTTTAATAGCATCCATAAATTTCCCAAACTCTTGGAATTCTTTCGTGCCTGCCATCGTAACTCCACCATCTGTCAATTTATCGATGAACTCGTAATGATCGTTTTGCAATGCGAAAGGATAGTTTGCAATATGGCCAATTAAGAAATAAGCTTCTTTAGAAAGACCAAAACCATTAATATCTTCAGCTTTAAACTTTTCTAATGTACTTACAAAAGATTCATAGTCGGCAACGTCTTCAGGTTTAACTAAATCTTTGTTGTAAACCATACCAAATCCTTCGACGCCATATGGAACACCAACGATCTTATTATCAATTTCTAATTCCATTCCAGGAGCAATGTGTTTTACATATCCTTCAGAAGTCATATCGTAAGCATACGATTTTAGTTTTTCAGCTTCTGTCACATTTTGAAGACTAAAAATAGACGGACCTTGATTACTGTTCAGACGAATTTGTAGTTGTTGGAAGTAATCATCACCTGTTGTCCCCCAGACTTCCACTTCGACGCCTGTTTCTTTCGTATATTCTTTTGTCAGTGCTTCCAACTGATCTGATATTTCAACCTTACTTTGGAAAATCGTGATTTTTTGAGCTGCTGATTTTTCAGGCTCTTTAGTACTTTCTTCCGATTTTTCACCATCTTCTTTTCCACTACTACATGCAGTTAAAAGAAGTAATAAAGCTATTAGCAATAGACTACTAATCTTTCTTTTTTGATGCTTCATTTAATTTCCCCCTCTTATCATTTGAATTTTTATAGTGAATAAAATGAATAATCATTTTATAACTACCAACATTTAATACACCCTTTACTAGTTATCCTGCATTAGTTAGCTTTATATGCAGAGGATGCAGGTCCTCCATCGAGTGATATTTCACTCTGTTAAACCAAATGGTATTTCTATAAAATCATCACACTCATGAATTTCACCAAAAACCTCAAATATTATGCTCTCCTTGTTTTCTACCTTCACTGACAAGGTAGATTTTGTTATTGAAATAGTAACCTGCTGAGCCTGCCAATGAATCGTAAACTTCATATGATGCCAATGTTTTGGTATTCTTGGGTTTATTCTCAGTCTTCCATCGACAAGCCTGATTCCAGCAAAACCAAAGATTGCTGATTTCCAAATACCACCAATAGAAGCGGCATGAACACCATCATCTGATGTATTCATCAGTGGTCCTAAGTCGATTTCACTAGATTTTTTAAATAAAGAATAGGCTAAATCAATGTCACCAATATCATTTGCTACGATTGCGTGTGTCGCCAAACTTAGCGATGAATCATGTAATGTCTTCGGTTCATAATAATTAAAATTTGCTCGTTTAACAGCTTCTGAAATGCGTTCATCATCATTTAAAAAAGTTTGTTCTAACAAGTAAAACAAGATTAATGTGTCCGCCTGTTTCGTAACCTGCAATTTATTTATTTGTTCCGAATTATAATCTCGATAGATACCTCTAACTTTCTCCTGATTTTTATATTTCGCGAGATCAATTTCTTTTAACAGTAAATACGTATCATCTTGCGGTATTACTAGATCTTCTTCGCGCGGTTCTGGTAAATAGATTTTTCCTGCTTTATCCTGCCAATGTTGATATGCTTTATCCAAATTCAACTTTTTGGTTAGTTCTTTTAAACACATCGGGTTTTCCATTGTTAACTTTTCATAATAGCGGATTGCTAGTTTCATATTGAAATACGCCATATAATTCGTAAAGGCATTGTTATCTACATGTTCTTTGTACTCATCCGGACCAATTACATCATTGATATGATATTTTTGTTTTTTCTCGTTCCACTCAAGCCGACTTGCCCAAAACGTTGCTGTATCAAAAATAATCTCATAACCATAGTGGTCCATGAATCCCTGATCAGCTGTAACATTATAGTATTGATAAACAGCAAAGGCGATATCTGCAGTAATGTGCTGTTCGATAAATCCTGACCAAATTTTCGTCTGATTTCCAGTAACGATATCAATATCTCCCCAAACTGGCGTTACTTCTCCATCTGTCGGCCAGGCTACTTCCCACGGATACATCGCACCAAGGTAACCATTTTCTCTAGCTTTTTTCCTTGCTCCTACTAAACCATGGTAACGATAGGTTAATAGCGATTTTGCAACTTTGGGATTAGAATAGATGAAAAATGGAAGAATGAATAATTCTGTATCCCAAAACGAATGTCCTTTATAACCTTCTCCACTTAACGCTTTTGCTGCGATTCCCATTCTGTCATCGTGTGCTGGTGTCATAATGGTTAAATGGTAAAGCGAAAAACGCAATGCAAGTTGATCAAAGTCATCATCGCTATTAATCTCGAAATTATATGCTTCCCATATCTTGTTCTGCCACGTCTCCAAATGTGACTGAAAAAGTGTATCATATCCTTTTCCGGAGCTGTCTTGTAAATCTTGTAATGAATGGTCGCGAAGTTGTTGTATATTGTATTCAGCTTTTTCGAATTCCTTATCTCGGCTAGTGAACACTGTTGTTATTTTTTCTATTTCCAGTTTATCAGTAGGCTGAAGACTGAAATCATAAGTCAACCATACTTTTCGACGATCCATATTCATCTCAGGAACTTTGATTCTTTCCTCATCATTAACCGTAATTTTATGAGTTGTGTTAATTACAACATCAATTTTAGATTCATTAGTTGTTTGGACTAACTGAATGAATTGCTTATCAAAAATTCTTCGTTCACCTTCAAGAAAATGTTGTGATCCAGAATTGCTCATTTGTGCATTAATACCGGAATCAAGGGAAATTCGAACTGGATCTGTAAGACTTTCAACCATCATTTTCATCCCAATTAAATGTAAGTTATCCAGTGAAACAAACCGTCTAAAATGGAATCGTAATTCTTTTCCTCTTGGTGAAGTCCAGTCAAAATACCTTGTCAGCTCAGCCGTTTTTAGATTTAATTGTCGCTGGTAATTCTTCGTTTCTCCAAATTCAAGGCTAAAACGTTCACCATCTATCCGTATATCAAACCTTGTAACATCCGCTAAATTTGGTAACTCCGTAACTTCATTTTCCTCAGCTCTATTAAATGTTCCACTTATAAGCAAATTTCTTTTGTCTTTTATGTATGGCTCTTCAGTAGTAGATCTCAATCCCATATATCCATTTCCAAGATACATAATTGATTCACTTTTCCCTAATGTATCAGGAGAAAACTCAACTTCGGAAACAACCCAATTCTTGAGTTCTCCTTTACCTTGCGAATAATTCATCATACAATGAAAGTCCTCCCTTCAGTGAATACGCTTTCATTAATTCACGAAAACGTTTTAGTTTTAAACTAAAAAAATATACGCTTTGATTGAGATGCTCAATGTGACCATTTGCGAAATCGTTTTAGATTTTGTTTAAAAACTAATATATGAGCTTACAACGAATTATAGAACCGATATTCTAAATTGTCAATCAATTTATTTTGATTTCTATGATCCTTTAGTCTACTAGTAATCTGTTCGAAAGGAATATCTATCGATTCATTGACTTCAAAAAAGTTGCTATCCCCTATGACAAGGAAATCTTGCCCATAAGTTCTAACAACTTTATATCTACTAATTCAAAGTTTCCTTTTCAACATTCCCAGTTTCTACTTGCCTCCTCATTACGAGTCAGAAGTTAACCCCTCTACTACCGTCATAACTGCCTCTTTTAATTTCAATAAAAGCGCGTCACTTTCAACTTTTGTCGCGCCCTTCACTCCAAAATAGAACTTAATTTTCGGTTCTGTTCCAGATGGACGGATGGCGAACCATGCACCATTAGACAATATAAATTTAAGAGCATTCGCGATAGGTAAATTGAGTGGCCGCCGATCCCCCGTTTCAACGTTAACAAAATGTCCAGATGAATAATCTTCAATGATTGAAAGGGGTTTGGTAAACTCTTTTACAAATGATGTCGACCGGAAATAATTCACGATTTCATCAATTTTCGCCATTCCAGTCTTCCCTCTTAGCGTTATTGATTCCAAACTTTCTTGATAAAAGCCGTGCTCTTCATACAGTTCGTGTAGTCCATCCAATAATGTTTGGCCTTTTGCTTTATAACGAGCGGCCACTTCAGCAATTAAAACCGATGCTTGGACAGCGTCTTTATCCCGTACGAAATCGCCAATCAGGTAGCCATAGCTCTCCTCATAACCAAATAAGAAAGTTGACTCTGCAGTTTCTTCAAATTCTAAGATTTTTTCACTTATAAATTTAAACCCTGTAAGGACGTCCATCGTTTTAACACCATACTTGTCTGCAATCGCCCTACCAAGTTCTGATGTGACGATTGTTTTTAAAACAACACCATTTTTCGGCATTGTATCGCGGTCCGACTTATCTTCCAACAATGCATTTAATAGTAATGCACCAATCTGATTACCTGTTAAAAAAACATATTCTCCTTCTAAATCCCGTACTGCAACTCCCATTCGGTCTGCATCTGGATCAGTAGCTATGAGTAGATCCGCTTTCACTTTATAGCCATATGTAAGTGCCATTTCGAAGGCTTGTGATTCCTCCGGATTTGGGTACTTAACGGTTGTAAAATTCGGATCTGGAATTGCCTGTTCACTAACTATGGTTACGTCCGAGAAGCCTGCTACCTCTAGTCCTCTACTAACTAATTTGCCCCCTGCTCCGTGAAGTGGAGAATATACAATCGATAGACCTTTATCCGGCTCTCCGCCTAAAAGTATTCCATTCAAATGCAATACATACCGGTCGCTCATTTCATGATTCAAATAAGTAAGCAATCCCTCTTTTAAGAGAATAGCCTCTTCCGCGACCTCAACCGAAAATAGATCATTAATACTCTCCGTATGAGCAGTAATCGCATTTGCGGCTTCTAAAGTTACTTGTCCACCATCTTCTCCGTATACCTTCAGTCCATTGTATTCTGATGGATTATGGCTTGCTGTAATGACAATGCCCGAAAACGTATTCAACTCCCGCACTGCAAAGGATAACAATGGAGTAGATTGAAGTTCATCAAACAAATAACAACGAATGCCATTAAACCCAAGGACTTTCGCCACTTCAAGACCAAATTCCGCAGATTGATGCCTCGGATCATAAGCAATTACGACGCCCCTATTTTCTGCAACCTCCCCGCAGCTTTTTATATATAAAGCAAGCCCAAGTGACGCTTTCCTAACAGTGTAGATATTCATCCGATTCGTACCAAACCCCAGTTCTCCGCGCAAGCCGGCCGTGCCGAATGAGAGATTTTTATAAAAACAATCTTCCAGTAATTCTTTATTGTTTTTTTCAACCAGAAGTTGTTGCTTTAGTGCAACTTCTAAATCACCATAATTAAACCATTTTGCTGCTCCATCTTGCCACGCCACATGAATAACCTCCCAAAGTCATTTGAATGCACCACTACGTTCATATGCTACAGAACCCCTACAAATTGTCAACTCGACTGAACCTTCTTGCCCTAGAACAACAACATCAGCATCTTTACCAGTCATTAATGATCCTTTTCGTCCTGATAGCCCTAAACGATTCGCTTGGTTTATTGAGGTGATTTGCAGTTGTTCATGGATAGACAACTCTAGCCACTTGGCGAGGTTCAATCTAGCGCTATTCATCGTCACTATGCTTCCAGCCAAAGAACCAGTCGACGTTAATAAACATTTGTCGTCGCGCACAGTCACTTCCTGGCCGCCCAAATCATACTCCCCATCTGGCATCCCTTTCGCACGCATCCCGTCAGTTATGACTAGTACTTTTTCAAGCCCTTTCATTTTCACAATGAGTTTCATTAAATCTGGATGAAAATGAATGCCATCTGGAATAATTTCAACATGGATATCGTCCTGTAAAAGAACTGCTCCAACAACTCCAGGATCACGATGGTGCATTCCTTTCATGCCATTAAACAAATGCGTTGCATGGCTAACACCGTGTGATATGGCATGAACTGATTCATCATAGGATGCATTTGTATGACCCATCGATGGAATCACATTGGTTTTGTTAAGTTCAGTTAGAAGTTCAAAATCGTTGTCCAACTCCGGCGCATATGTGATGATTTTAATAGAACATCCAGATAATTCCTGCCATTCTTTAAATAAATTAGCATCCGGCGTAATAATAGCATTTTCTGGTTGGGCCCCTTTTTGTGTTTTATTAATAAAAGGGCCTTCTAAATGAATACCTAGCATTTCCGCGGTTCCCGGATCATTGCTTTCTACTCGATATCTCCCAAGACTTTTTAGCGTTTCACTAGTATAAGAGACTGGATTCGTTATGGTTGTTGCCAGGAATGAGGTTGTCCCCTCTTTTGCTAGAGCAAGCGCTATTCCTTCAAAAGCTTCCTGTTTACCATCCATAAAGTCGAATCCTGCCGCTCCATGAACATGAATATCAATCATACCTGGAATCACATATTGTTTCCCTTTACAATCGATTACTCGATCTGCCGTAGCCAAAGAGGGGCAATCTCCCATCACACCAATAGACTCGATTTTTTCTTCTTTAATATGTATAAACCCTTCGTGCAATACACTATCTTCCAAAACTAGTGTAGCGTTAATTAAATATAAGTTTCCCAAGAATAACTTCCTTCCATACGTTCAGTCTAGTATTGCAATATAAATCGACACTCATTCAATTATGCACAATCACACTTATCCTCTTTCGATTCTATCGACCAACATCTGCTCAACAGCCCACTCTACTTTTTCTGCATTAATGTGACCCGTTTTTTCTTCCAGCGCATTTAGAACACCAATTGATAGTCCATATTTGATTAAGGCTGCATCTTCTAAACCACGGGCTATTCCCGCAGCAAACCCCGCAATTACGGAATCACCAGAACCTACAGGATTAATCGCCTTAATCTTAGGGGCCTTTGCTCTGTAAAGGGTCTTGTTATTTTTCACAATTGCGCCATCCGCGCCTAGCGTGACAACAACCCAAGGGATATCTGTAAATAGCGTTGATTCTAGCGCTTCCATAATTTGTGTTTCATCAAGAGACGTTTGACCAAGTAAATCTGCAAGTTCTTCCTCATTCGGTTTAATTAAATAAGGCTTATGTTCACTTGCTACTAGTGCTGTTAATATAGCCCCATTTGAATCTAGTAAAACCTGGGTATCATATTGGTTGCAAATCTTCACTAATTCAACATAAAAATCCGTCGGCAAGCCTTTTGGCAGACTTCCAGATAGTGTTACAATCTCAACCTGTTCTGCATATTCAGTAAATTTATCTAAAAAAAGTGCCGCTTCACCTACTGATATTACTGGGCCAGTTTCTAATATCTCCGTCTGTTTTCCTTCATGGATTACAGCTATGCAATTGCGCGTTTCACCATCTATCGGAACAAAAAAATCTTGAATTCCAATTACCGCAAGTTGCGTACGAATGAAATCTCCTAAGCTACCACCTAAAAAGCCCGATGCAGCGACATCTTCGCCTAGTTGTTGCAATACCCGTGCTACATTCAACCCTTTTCCGCCCGCAGTTTTAGATACATCTTCGACCCTGTTTACCGTATCAAGCAATAAGTTATCAAGCTTATAACTAATATCTACTGCTGGATTTAATGTAATCGTTAATATCATCGTATACCACTCCATCCTCAATAATACATTACAAAGTTTACCCCTGTATACTCAAATGGAGTGAGAATATTCTCTCACTCCACATCGTCATGCTTTTCCATCACTCATGCACATGATTATTTTCTCTTTAACTGCGTTCCTCATAGCGTCTTTAGCTGGTTTCATATACTTTCTTGTATCTGTTTCATTTGGATTTTCTATTAAATACGTGCGCAATGCTTCAGAGAACGGGATCTTTAGCTCCGTCGAAATATTTACTTTTGCACAACCAAGTGAAATACATGTTCGAACATCCTCTTGTGAAATTCCCGAAGCACCATGAAGCACAATTGGAATTTCTACTAAGTTTTTTATCTTTTCTAGACGATCAAAGTCAAGATTCGGTTTAGTCTCATAAAGACCGTGACCTGTGCCAATCGCAACAGCGAGTGAGTCAATACCTGTTCTCTCAATAAATTCTTGTACAGTATCTGGATCTGTATACGCTGCATCTGCTGCTTCAACAATAATATCATCTTCTTGCCCAACTAATTTCCCTAGTTCAGCTTCGACAGTCGCACCATATTTGTGAGCTTCATCTACTACTTTTTTAGAGAGAGCAATATTTTCTTCAAAAGTACCATGTGATCCATCCACCATGACCGCTTTTACACCTAACTCAAGCGATTCTACAATCGATTCAACTGTTTCATGATGATCTAAGTGCAATGCAATTGGTATATCATTGCTCTTTGCTGCTACTTCAGCAATTGCTTGAATATATTCACGACCACCATAAGCCATCGTTCCAGGAGTCGCCGCTAGGATGACGGGCGATCTTAATTCAACTGCTGCCTCAATGACCACTTGGATTGTTTCTAGATTATGAATATTAAAAGCAGGAACAGCATACCCTTCTTTTCTAGCTTTAATGAGCATTTCTTTCGTGTTTTGTACGTATCCCATCACTTTTCCCCCTAGTTATTCCATTAATGAATTGAATCGATTTGATAACTGGATAACTTATTTTTTATAGTCGTAAATAGTAACACCTTTAACGACACGGCTAATCGCTCCATCCGGACTCGGATTGTCTGGTGTGATTCCTAATTGAATTGATTTTTTCAATGCTAGAGCTTGGGCGAAAATGATATACAATAATGCAAGATGGAAGTCGCTTGAAAGTGATTCTGTGCCAGTATTTACTGAAATAACCCAGTCAGCTAGTTTTTCAACTTCTTCATCCTTCGTTTCAGTAAGTGCTACAATTTTCATGCCAGATTTTGCTGCCGCTAATTCCTGTAAAATATCCAGATCGTATTTTCTTGTATAGGGATCTTGTGACATGAATAAAACGACTGCTGATTTGTCATTCAAAATTGATTTCGGACCATGACGAAATCCGAGTGATGATTCGTGGATTGCAACAACTTGTCCACCGGAGAGTTCAAGCATTTTTAAAGCTGCTTCATGTGACAGTTGAGCAAGTAAACCTGAACCTAAATATGCAATTCGTTCAAAATCAAATCCCAATACTTCATCAACAGTGTTCCCTAGTCTTTCAATTAACTGTTCCGCACTAGTAATAACTTGTGTTGCTACGTCTTTCGTAAAGACATCCTCAGTAAACAACACATAAGCAGCAATGGTCATACTCGTGAAACTACTTGTCATTGCTAATGATTGATCATTTGCTTTTTCAGGCATTAACAGCGTAATACTTTTGTCATCGCCTTGAATATTTTTCGCTAATTGTCCATCCTTATTACATGTAATAACAACTTGATAAAAGTCAGTAACAATCTCTTGCCCTAATGTAACAGTCGCAACACTTTCCGGGCTATTACCGGACCGTGCAAATGACACCAAGATTGTTGGTATCTCTTTAAATAAGTATTCTGTTGGATTGGAGACAATATCAGTTGTTGGGATTGATTCAAATTGGACGTTTTGTTGATTTTGTCGTGCTAATTCTGGAACTAAAGTGTCGCCAACAAATGCAGATGTACCGGCACCAGTTAAAATAACTCGAACAGTATCATGTTTTTTGTAAATGGATGTAAGAAATCCTTTAAATGTTTCTTGCTGCTCTAATAAATCTGTAACCAGTTCCTTCCATACAACTGGCTGTTGATGTATTTCCCTTGACGTATGTACCGCATTGCTTTTCTTAATTTGGTCTGAAGTTAGATTAAACATTTTTAACATCCTCCACTTCTTCAATGAATACTTCCCTTACTTTTTCACACTATCGCGAATAATAAGTTTGGTCGAAACAAGTATTTTCTTCGCTATTTTTCTGCCTTCTAGTCGTTCTAATAATGTATCTACAGCTGTTTCACCCATAACTTCCGTATATACTCTAATCGTACTTAATGATGGATACATATATTTCGAAACTGTCATGTCATTTATCCCAATAATACTGACCCGGTCTGGGATTGTTATATTAGCCTCATGAAGTGCTCTTAAACTACCAATGGCCATAACATCACTACTCATAAAAAAGGCAGTCGGTAAGTCTTCTCCTAAGTCTTCTATAGCTTGTTTCATTAAGTTGTAGCCATCTTCAACTGAAAATGAGCCCACATAGACAAATCGTTCATCAAACAGTCCATTTTCCCACATATAGGATTTATACGTCTTTTCCCTTAAATCTTCTATAGGTTCGGTCTGGCCTTTCAGTAATTCTCTCCCGCCAATAAATCCTATTTTACGATGATCAGTGGAAAGGAAAAAATCGATTATTTTCTTTGTAGCTTTTTCAAAATCAATGACAATTGAATCATATTTATCTTCATTAGGACTGTAATCGACAAAGACAACCATTGGATTAATAGTTGTTAATTCCTTAACTTGTTGTTCGCTAAATTTACCAACAGCAATAATACCCTCTATTTCAGCAGCCTTTATATCTTTAATATTATTGAAAAAATATACTTCTGGCTTCATACCAATTTCTTTACATCGTTTTTCGATTCCAAGCCTTATTGATAAATAATAAAGGTCATTTAATTCTTCTTTTTCCGTATACCAATGCACAACAGCGACCTTTTGATCGACATACCTCTTTGACGAAGTTTTTCGGTATGATAATTCTTCTGCTACTTCAAATATCTTCTTCTTCGTTTCATCTGCTACCGATAAGCTTGCATCATAATTAAGCACCCGAGAAACTGTTGCAGAAGAGACACCCGCTTTTTCTGCTATATCTTTAATCGTTGCCACTCTCAATCACCTTTTCCATTTCTATAATTACCGTATTTAGTAGATTACCTACAATATATACATCATACAGTATTTATAGTCATAGAACAGATTAGCAACTGTCCTATGATTTAGCCTAGTTTATGTGTGTCTATTAGCGAGACTTTTATGGGCCTTGTTCCATAATATAGGTAGATATTTCCCGGCATTGCCATTACTATAGATGTTGAAATAAAAATTCCAATTGAATCCACTTCGACGCTAGGGGATGCCTTCCACGCTAAGGTCAACTAATATAGGTATTCATTTGTTTAACGTATATACCAGAGTTCAAATTAAAGGACCTCATTAGCAAAATTAGCGATATGAATGACTTTACCATTTTGTCGCCTTGAAGCTTCAGCACCAAATGCCAAAAGGTGACTTTCAAGTGATACAGCGGCAGATGATCTACTTTCATTTCCACCGTAGTTTCTTGCTTCATGTAAGAAGTCCCTGACGATTGCTTCATCACCGCCTCCATGGCCACTCTTGGGTTCATTCAACTTCGTAACTGTTTCATTATTTGTTAGAAAATCGAAAACAGAGATTGAGTTTTCATCCATTTTCCCTCTAATTTCACCTTTTGTACCCATGATTTGCACAATACGCGTTTGCTCTCTTGTGAATCCACACATACTAAATGTAGCTGTAGCCCCGTTTTCAAATTCCAGATTGACTACTTGATGATCAACAACATTATTATCAGAACGATAGACACATTTCCCATAAGGCGTTGTATTTAACGCATGAATAATACCTTCTCGTGAATGATCAGTAGTGAACTTTTTCGCCCACCCTTTTCCTTCACCTAAGTAGTATTTCCCAGCATGGAAAACACAATCGTTTTCAATTGGGCATCCATCCAAACAGCGCAACGGTCCATTTTCAGGTGCATTTGATTCTTTAAAATGCATCAATGACCCAAACGAACTGACATGCTTACATTTCTGGTCCATCAAATACATTAAGATATCCATATCATGACATGATTTTTGCAAGATCATCGGGCTTGATACATCACTATTATTCCAATTCCCTCGAACAAAACTGTGTGACATATGCATAACTTCAACGTTTTCATTCAATTGAATGGAAACAATGTCCCCTATTTTTCCTTCTTCAATAACACTTTTGATGTTTTGCCAAAATGGTGTATACCTAAGAACATGGCAAATCGTTAGCAGTTTATCATGTTCCTTTGCAATTTCCACCATGGAAATACATTCCTTGGGATCAGGTGACATCGGTTTTTCTAGTAAAACATGGTACCCTTTTTTGATCGCTTTTACTGTTGGTTCATAATGCTCCCTGTCCAATGTACATATGAAAGCAACATCCGCATCGATATCATCTTCTAGCATCTCTTCCCATGAGGCATAACACCGGTCTTCCGAAAGTGAGTATTGTTGTGCAAATGCTTCTCTTCTCTCAGGATTTAACTCCGCGACTGCTACAAACTCTAATTCATGTGGATAGTCATTGGCATAAGGAGCGTATGCTTTTGCTCCCCTATCGCCGGCACCAATTAATACCGCTTTTGTTTTTTTTGAAGTTTTCTCATCTTTATAGTGTTTCAAATCTTCTTTCCTCCCTTTACCTATTCAATCCCCTTTAAAGCGGCACCAACAATTCCTGAATCACCTTTTAATCTACTTATATGTAAGCGTTCTAGGCTATGTTGCTGTTCAGGGATTAAATATTGTTTCAAAGACTCTTTTATCAACTCTAACAAAAATGGGTTTTTATTAACAACTCCTCCACCAAGGACAATCCTGTGTGGATCTAACAAACATATAATTGAATAAATACCATGCGCTAAAGATCCGACCACTTCATTCAGTAACGTTTTTGCAACTTCATCATTATCTTCATACTTCGAGAAAAATTCGCTTGTTGTAAGATCAGGATTGTTAAATCGCTGTTCCGCAAGTTTTTTTATTGCAGGACCTGAGGCTGACTTTTCCAAGTTTTCAATTCCATTTAATGATGCTCCTGCCAATACTGGAAATAAACCAATTTCACCTGCAAAACCATTCCCACGCATAAACGAGCCTTGATGAATAATTGCACAGGAGATTCCTGTACTAATTGTTAAATATACAAATGTATCCTGCTTATTCGTGTTTGATACTTTCCATTCTGCAAAAGCAGCCATATATACATCGTTATCGATTACAATATTTTTAAACGAAAAGTAATCTTGTAATCGACTTACAATTGGAAAGTCCCTCCAAGGTAAATTGTTTTGAAAAACCGCTATCCCATTCTCACGATCTACTTTTCCAGGTACACCAACACCCATACCCTTGATGTCACTAATACTTATTTTTGAATCATCTAGTACCATTTCAATACTTTTAATCACCTGTTCAAACATCTTTTCTTTATCTGACGGATCACTCGATACTTCTGAACGTTTATAAATTTCACCATTTTGATCAATTATCACGGTCGCAATTTTTGTACCACCAATATCAACACCCAGCGCATATGTCACATTATTCACCACACAATCTCTTGAAATAAAGAATTCCTTCCAATCCGCTTTGGCGCTTTATGTATGCCTTTGTTCAGTCTATACACGTACTCATAGATTCTACTTATATATCTACTTTTTAGAATCCCGGTAAACTAGTTTAGTAAAACTATTACTAACGTTTTTTTCAATATTACCACACACTTATTATTACGTCTATGCAGAATATCAGTAATAAATTCTCATCTCCCGTAATGAGCTACACTCTAACGGTCATCTAGCACTAAGACACTTCTTCAATTACAATTACACAGGGTTGAATAGGGAAGACTTTTCCGCCCTTTCAGCTGATTGTCTTCCCCACACAAGCCCTATACTTTCTTTTCTGCCAGAAAACTTCTAAGCTTCCAACTTACACTCTTTACTTTCCAGCCGCTTCGATATACATCCATTTATAGCTAAAATCGCTACCGAATGGATTGATGGCAATCCCTTTTACAGCTGGGTTCCTAAGAAACATTCCTCCGCGTTGATACGTCGGCGCGATAGCTGCATCATCTTCCAGGAGGATTTTTTCAGCTTCCGCAAACACTTCAAAACGTTTGATTGGATCATTTGCATAAGTTGTTTTTGTAGATTCAATAAGTTCGTCATAAGCTGGATTTGAGTAACCCATTTTGTTATGTGGGCTTCCTGTTACAAACAACTCCATAAATGAGATTGGATCCTGGAAGTCAGGACCCCATGCTGATGCCTCGATGTCATAATCACTATTGTCATCAAGTTCCAGACGCACTGCTGAAGGAACTTCTTTCAGTTTGATTTTCAAACCTGGTAGGTTTCTTTCAAGTTCCGATTTGAACCATTCTTGTTGTTTCTTAGAATCTTCTGTGTCTCCGCCAAGAAGTTCAATTGTTAGTTTGTCTGTTCCAAGTGCTTTTAGCCCTTTTTTCCAAAATGCTTGTGCTTCTTTAACATCGTAAACAGTGAAGTCTTCACTGTATTCACGGAAGTCTTTACCGTTTTCATCGAGCACAAAGTCATTTGCAACTAGGAAGTTAGCGGCTTTAGCTCCATTCGCCAAGACTGCATCTGCAAGCTCCTCTTTATTGAACGCTCTTGCAATTGCTTTACGAATGTCAGCATTCGCAAGTGGCGTTGGTTTACCATCACGCAGTTGGTTCATTTTGAAGAAGTATACAGCCGTTTCAACCTCACTAATAAGATTGGGATCATCAGCATATTGCATTGCATACTCAGCACTCAGTTTCACACGATCTTTCTCGCCGCTTTCATATAATTTTACAGCTGTTGACGTTTCTTTAATGACATCAACAATGATTTCATCAAGCTTTACACTATCAGCTTCCCAATATGTGTCGTTTTTGGCGTATTTCCAGTTACCAGTACCATCCCACTCTGACAATGAGAATGGACCGTTATAAATCATCGCATCAGAGTTAGTCGCATATTTATCGCCCTGGGCAGTTACGAATTCTTCGTTAAGCGGTAAAAATGTTGCGAAAGAAGTAAGAGATAGGAAGTAGGCAACCGGGCGTTCAAGTTCAACGACAAGTGTTTTATCGTCCACAGCCTTAATTCCAAGGTCTGTAACTTTCGCTTTCCCTTCACCAATTTCAGTTGCATTTTTAACCATGCCTGCCATCAAATACGGTCCGTAAGGTGAAGCCATATCAGGATCAATAGCGCGTTGCCAAGCATATACGAAGTCATGCGCAGTTACAGGTGTTCCATTAGACCATTGTGCGTCACGGATTTTAAACGTATACGTCATTCCATCTTCACTGATTTCAGGTTCAGCCTCAGCCATAGCTGGTGCTAGTAAACCTTCTTTATTCACACGATAAAGTCCTTCTATTACGTTGTTTAGTACCTTGGTACTTACTGCGTCTTCAGCAATTGCTGAGTCAACAGATGCAATTTCTGCTACTTCAATCAAATTTAGAACTTGTGGCACATCTTTACCTGATTCTTCTGTCGTCCTTTTTCCAGCTCCAGCAGCAGTGTCAGCGCTTTCTTTTTTGTCACCGCACGCCGCTAAAAACACACTAAGTACAAGTATCAAGCTAATAAGCCACATAAAATTATTCTTCTTCATATTGGTTACCTCCTCTAAACTGTTTGTAAAATTGGTATATTAATGTTTTAAAATTATTCTTACAATTGAAAACACCTTTTTATAATCTCGTAATGCACTAGAACAGGGTAATATAGAGAAATGATTTTCAGGACCAACAATACGTTTAATGAATTTTCCCATATCTTTTCCGTAACTACCGTATCACTTGCCACAGCTGAAAATATATGTATTTTTAATAGTGTTCAATTCGAACGTTCATCACCATCAGCACTCACCACACAATCTTTTTAGCTACTTATTAATTAAACCTCCACATCCAGATAAAACTCAAGTAAAAACAATCAGTAAAATGTTTACTTAATGTTTTTTTAACAATAACATACATTCATTATTCCGTCTATACAGAATACAAAAAAATCAGTATACGAATTCTCTCACCAAAAAATCCCATACGCCACAAAGGACATAAGGGACTCGCACACACTTCTTCACACATTATTATATGAGTACAAGATACTCATCGGATTTACAACGTATCAAATGTTGGGCTTGTCCTATTCTCATTAAAATCACTAGTTAACAGCCATGCGTTTTATCCTAGTTTAGTTAAAAATTCAATTCGGATCAAATACGTCAACTAACAGTAAAGACACAGCACCTATAAGTGTTGCATCATCCCCGAGTTTAGTTATGGTTACTTCAGTCTGCTTTGCCCGTGGTGTCAATGCACATTCTTCAATCGTTTTTAGTATGACTGGTAAAATAAATTCTTTTGCTTTTGTTACCCCACCACCAAGTACAATTTTTTGCGGATTAATGATATGTATTAAATTTGTTAAACCTATCCCAATAACTCTTCCAGTTTCTTTTAATAACGTCACAAACTCTTCATTACCCCTAATAGCTAATTCATAGACTTCCTCTGCAGTGATAAGTTCTTGGGATATGCTCTTCATTGCTCGCCTAGCAATCGCGGGACCCGTTGTGAACGTTTGCAAACAACCGCGATTACCACATTCACAAATTTCTCCGTTCAAATCGATAGTCATATGTCCCACTTCACCTGCAATATCTTGTGCCCCGTGGTATAAATTCCCATCAATGATTAGGCCCGCGCCGACACCCCGTCCAATATTCACAACTAACATACTCGTTAATTCACCGTGATCTCCAAACCAAGATTCGCCTAACGCCATTGCGCGTGCATCATTTTCTACTTTAACTTCTAGTTCAAATTCTTTTTCCAATTCTTCTTTAATCGGAACATTTGTCAGACTTAAAATAGGAGCAAACAATGATGTACCAGTTTCTACGTCCACAACTCCATGCATAGCTATACCTATACCAATAATTTTTTTACTAGTTGAGGGTATGTCTTTTATACAATTGTGAATACAGTCTTTTAAAATAATGAGAAATTGGTTGTTTGTTAGTGGTGTAGTCAACTTACTTAAAGTCCGATTCAAAATTTTTCCCGACAAATCGGTGAGGATACACTCTATCATTTCCGGTCCCGCGTCTACTCCTACTACATAAAATTCTTGGTTATTGATTAAGAGCATCGTTGGCTTACGGCCACCTTGAGACTCACCAAGCTTACTTTCTTTTACAAGCCCTTGCTCAATCAACTTTTTCACATTACTACTAACCGTAGGCGGCGTTAATTTAGTCTCTTTAGCAATTTGCGCTCTAGAGATGGGTGCGTCCGTCCTTATTTTATTTAATATAATGGACTTGTTTACTGATTTCATCCATTGGAATGTGCCTTGCCGCATATTAAAGCCTCCTATTATTATAGATTTATAGATAAATAACATCCCTATTTTACTTCTAACACATTAATCTATAATACCAATCAAATCGTTTTTTCATGACAGGAAAACGCTTTAACTAGTTGATATTTATTAGCTTCTCAATTTATGCTCGAAAGGCTAACCATTATTATCATTACACGAATCGCTCATTAGCATTAATACTATCACTTATCTCTTTAGTAGAATAGACAGACAGCATTGTTTGAGTGTGAAAAGTTCAATTTTTCTTCGAGGTTTTTCCAATTGCCTTTGGCCGCATGAATTCGAGCTAAACCGCCCTACTTTTCGCCCAAATACTGAGCAATGTAATCTCTTTTCTATAAATCAAATATAGAACTAGTGTCTGCTGCCATTAGACAAATTCCATATCGATTGACGAGCTTCCCCTGTGATTCTTTGCACGTTTTCCATTTTCTGCAGACGAACATAATTTGCAAAAAAATTCATCAATGGTTATCTCAAAACTACCCGTTAAGTTGGCTTATTTAGATTCACTATAGATTCCATACTAATTCATGAATTCATTGTCGGGCATTTTCAATCATTCCATTGGAAGCTTCTTAATTTTGATAATAATTATTTCGCTAGGACAAGAAAAACTCTGTCGAACAGGCAAGTTGATATTTATCGCATTCATTGGTATTATCAGTCTCTATGTATAAGAAAGGGGACAATTATGATACACCTAATTGCAATTGATATGGATGGAACAATATTAAGCCCTGACCACAGCATCAGTACTAGAAACAAACAAGCAATTTTAGCTGCGCAGTCAAATGGAATTGAGGTTGTAATCGCTACTGGAAGAGGTTTCTCAGAAGCCTATGGTCCTGTTAGGGATAGTGGATTGAATCTTTCATACATTTGTCTTAATGGCGCAGAAATTAGAGATGCGTTTGGGGAATTGATTTCCGCAACCCATATAGTCGAAAATGACATCACAAAAATCACATCTATTTTGGATACTCACACAATCGATTATCAATTATATATTGATACGCTCATTTATATTAATAGTATTGAAGATCAAATCGATACTTTCATTCAACTTGCTGAGGCAGCTAACCAGATCCCCGTCGTAGATAAAATTCGACAAGAAGTAATGGATAGAGTAGAACAAGGTTATATCCGCCAAGTTGATTCTTACAAAGAGCTGATAAACCAACGTGGAAGTGAAATTTATAAAGTATTTGGAACGTCCTTTAATAGACTGAATTTGGATAAAGCTAGAGAAGCTCTTCAGTTATTGCCTGGACTTGCTATCAGTTCATCTGGAGCGGGAAATCTCGAGATTACAAATATCAATGCGCAAAAAGGAATAGCAGTTGAAACATACGCCAAGAGTAAAGGGATTTCAATGGAAAATGTTATGGTAATTGGTGATAGCTATAATGATTTATCAATGATGGTACGTGCAGGACGCGCTGTAGCTATGGGTAATGCTCCAGCGGCAATTAAAGCTGCTTGCACTGAAATCACAACAACAAATGAACATGATGGTGTTGGATTAGCAATTGAAGCTATTCTGCAACGTCAACTTTAAATTAAGTAAGTCGTAAGGCACCGTTATATTTGAACGTAGCCTTAGTTCACGACATCCTTTCGCAATAAGGAGGGATGCCGTTCAATCGCTCCTTATTGCGAAAGCGTTGGAGGAATTGATGGAAAGGGCAATCTTGTCCATTGCCATCAATTCTTAGGCAACTCGAAGAAGCCGACAGATGGACATAGACACTGTTCCATATCGAAAAACTTATAGTTCCTTTATCTATCAAAATCCCCCTCTTCGATTGTCTATCTAATTATAGAGGAGTTTCTTTGTTGTTTTTTATCGATACATAGCAATCATCTATTTTTTAACTCAAAATGCATTGCTCAATTTCACAGGTGATCCTTTTATTGCCGATTCTAACGCAGCCGTGGTTACTTTATGCGTCTTATAAGCATCTCCGTAGTCTGACAATATTCTAGATGGGTCACCTGTGCGTACTGCATTGATAAATACTTCATTTTCTGTTTGATAAGGATTAACCGTGTCGATATAGTCTGCTGTAGACCCTTTCATCTTAATCTCTAAACGTTTGGGTGACCAATCTACCATTCCTTGATTTGTAAATAAGGTGATTCCCGATTTCCCAACGCTTTCTGGGAGTATACAAGTATTCGATATATTAGCTACAATCCCATTACGTAGTTTCATGGTTACCGTTCCTACATCCGCAACTGTGACAGATTCGTCTTGCGTAGAAAGAATCTGGCTACCAAATACCGCATAAACTTCTTCGACTTCCCCACAAATATAGCGAAGTAAATCGACAATATGCGTTGTCTGTTCGATAAATTGTCCCCCGGAACTAGCTTGATTTCGCCACCACGGCACTTTTGGCATACTCCCCATATACTGCCCAAGGACAATACCGATATTCTGGTCATTTAGTATACTTTTTAAATGCGAAATCGAATCACTATAGCGATAATGATAGCCTACTGATGTAAGCAAAGACTTTTTTTTGATCTCCGTAAATATAGTTAAAGGTGTTTCATTGTCTTGACTCAATGGTTTCTCCACAAAAAACGGAATTCCTCGCTTAATTAATTCCAGTTCTATCTCTCCATGTGCCATTGGCGGGACACAAATATAGACAGCATCCAAGTGAATGGCGTCCAGCATACCTTCCAAATTGTTATACCCTCTCGCATGCGTAAACTTTAATGCCATTGACTCCGCTTTTTCTATACTTGTCCCATATATAGCTGTTATTTTGACACCTGCTAAACCCGATAAAATCTTTGCATGGAATATGCTGAAGTAACCAGTTCCAATAATCCCTACATTTATAGTCAATATAACTCCCCCATTAACTTGATTTTATTCCTTCTATAGTAATCACTGGTTTAGCGGAAATCGAATTAGGGATTTTCTGCGTTATGGCAAGTTTGAATTGATTGAACTGTGTCGCCACTGGCTGGCTTGTTAAATGGCCTTTTTCTCGTATGGCGCTGCTTCTAGCAATTCAATTATTTCCACTCTAACAACCAGCATTTCTAACCTTGTTTCATTTAAATGAGCAGATGCTTTATGAATAGGTAGATCAAAAATTTCCTTATCTGCTGACACATCTGCCAATGAGCTTAAACAATTTGTTTTATTTTTGATACACCTCAAAATTCACTCTCTTCTATTACTTTAACAAACTAAGTTATTTCAATTGAATGTCATTCGGTGAAGTTTTACGACTCACAATCCCTTCTTGCATTGACTAATTACAGGAGCAGTACCTACAATACTTTTCTTAACATTTCCAACTGAACTCTCAGTGATCTTCTATTGCTTTATCCACTGTTCTATTCAAGCTTCGTCCCATAAACGACGTACATTATCCATACCCATTTTCGAAGCTTGTTTACACTCTTCTATTCCTTCAAATTCAACTGATATATAGCCGTTAAAACCTGACTCTTTAATAACTTTGATAACTTCTCTCATATTAATATCCCCATGACCCACAATTGAACCTCTTAAATAATTACCTGATGTTGTTTGCATCCAGCCTTCTCCAGGATAAAGATGTGCTTGTCTCAGATAAAAGTCCTTGATATGTACTACAGATGCATATGAGATGTTTTTCTTAACAGCAGATACTGGATCTTCATCTACACACATAAAGTTCCCAACATCTAATGTTGTTTTAAAGTTAGAACGATTTACATGATTTATTAACGACTGTACTCGATCACTTGCTTGAATAAAAAAGCCATGATTTTCTACACTAGTTGTAATTCCATATTTCCCAGCATAATCTGCAACTATTTGACAAGCTTTTGTTAGCTTAGGTAAGTCAGATTCGAATTGTTTGATTGTTGAGTCGGAAATAGGTAGTGACGCTACATCATGGCGCATGAATTTTACCCCAAGACGATTAGCAATATCTACTTCTTTTTTAACTCGCTCAATTTCTGTTTGAAAAGCTTCTTCACCTTCTGTGATAAAATTAGCTCCAATCGCATAATTAGAAATATCAATCCCAACAACACTAGCTTTCTCTCGAATAGCATCAACTAATGCTGGATTATCTTCAAGTTTAAAACCAAGATTCGGGACAATTTCAATATGCTCTCCCCCCTGATCAGCTACCCATTGGATCGCCTCAATAATTGACATTTCCTTACTTTTCAATATTCCATATAGACTGTAAGAACTTAAACCAACTTTCATAATAAGCATCTCCTTCTATAGTAGTATAGCGGGGCTAGTCTAGAAATTTTGGTATATGTTAGTTAAATCTTTAGTCAAAAATAATGCTTGCGATAAAATATTCTATGCCCACCACATATCAGTAGGTTGCTCTTCAATTAAGACTGACTTCAAATTCTTTACTGCGCGCGAAAATCCTTCTTCAATCGACATCAATGGATCCTCATGTTCAATGCTCACAACATAATCATACCCATATGTTCGCAGAGCACTCATCATATCTGACCACTCTTGAATACTATGTCCACATCCAACAGACCTGAATGTCCATGCTCGACTTTGTACCTCTCCATAAGACTGCATATCAGTTAATCCGTGCATGTTTACATTTTCCTGGTCAATAAAGGTATCTTTTGCATGGAAATGATGAATTGCATTTTCTTTACCCAAAATCTTAATCGCTGCTACTGGATCAATACCCTGCCACCAGAGATGACTCGGATCCAAGTTAGCACCGATAGAATTGTTTGTAGCATCTCTCAATTTCAGCATCGTGTATGGTGTATGAACTGAAAACCCACCATGTAGCTCTAAGCCAATCTTTACACCATGATCTTCGGCAAATTTACCCTGTTCTTTCCAATAAGGAATCAACTTTTCTTCCCATTGCCATTTATAAATATCGGAATATTCCGATGGCCATGGAGATATTGGCCAATTTGAATATTTCGAATCTGGATGAGACCCGGGTGTCCCAGAAAAGGTATTAACAACAGGCACATCTAATAATTTTGCCAATCTTACCGTTTTGGTAAATGTCTCATGTGCATTTCGGGCAATTTCTTTATTGGGCGAAACAGGATTATCATGACAACTAAACGCACTAATGGTTAAACCACGTGAATGCACGTGATCAATATATTCTTTTCTTTTATCTTCACTCCCAAGTAATTCATCTAAATTACAATGGGCATTACCTGGATATCCACCTGTACCAATCTCTACCCCGTGCAATCCAGCTATTTGCACATAATCTAGCATTTCTTCAAATGTTTTCCCCGCAAATAGTACTGCAAAGACTCCTAATTTCATAATTATTTTCCCTCCCAATTTTAGTCGCATAGGTAGATAACTTTTGTGCTGAAATAACTGTAAACTAATACATTTATTTTAGAAGTATAGACTGCTTATATCCTGTTACTGTTAGGAAAAAGGCAGTCTATATTTCTCTTAAGTTCTTTAATTCGTCTAAATAGTGGCCTTATAACGGATCCAATTTATAATACCGGAATATGAATATCTACTTCCTTTCCTTTTTCAGAAGACCTGAAAATACCATCAATGATTGCTTGGTTGATTAGGATTTCTTCCCCTGGAATTGGTGCAGGTTTATCTTCTTTGATAGCAACAACAAAATCGCGTACTTTCGCATCAAAAATGTTGATGTCATGTACTTGTAGAGGAATAGCTGTTTCTGTTTGATGACTATCCACATCATGAAACATGCTAATTGATCCAATTCCTCCATCCCAAACCCCACTCCAGGGTCCACTACCTGCAGGCATTAACTTTAAACCAGCATCTTTTCCAAGAAAAATCGTAGGCCCTAATGTATCCATATGCATTGCCCAAGATATTTTAAAGTTAAGTACCATACCGCCTTCTAAACGAATCATGGCAACACCAAAATCTTCTACTTCGAACTTATCCGCTTCAGGATGATAAATCGGATTCTTCCCAAAATGATTCGATGTATATGCCGAGACTGTTAGCGGCTTTGGATGACCTAATGCATTTAGCGCTAAGTCAAGCGAGTATGTTCCTATATCACCCATAGCTCCTACACCCGCCAATGCTTTATTAATAAACGTGCCACCTGGCATCCCGCGACGGCGTCCTCCCCCTACTTCTACATAGTAGATGTCTCCAAGCTGGCCAGACTGAACAATGTTTGTTACCTTTTGCATATTTGGATCATATCGTGGTTGAAAACCAACAGAGAGCATTTTCCCTGTCTTTTTCGCTACTTGAACCATTTCAATTCCTTGATCAAGTGTGACTGCTAAAGGCTTTTCGACAAGTACATGTTTTCCGGCTTGCAATGCATCAATACTTGTCATATGATGAAAAATATTTGGGGTGCAAATACTAACACCATCTATATCTAGATCGAGCATTTGTTTATGATTTTCAAATGCTTGGGCATCCTCAATCGCTAAGTTATTAATGAATTCCTGTGCCTTTCCTGGTACAACATCTGCCACCCCTACAATCTGAACACCTGCCATTGCTTGATAAGCTTTTGCATGACTGACTGCAATTCCACCACTGCCAATAATGCCTATTTTAATTACTTTTGTCATCACTTAATCCTCCAGATTATTATACTAATTACGAAATTAGCAATTCTATATATTCAGTTTTTAAAATCTATATTTTTATGTCCAATAGAAAACCAAAACAATTTTATTGAAGTAGTCGAGCATAGTCAATGCACACTATTTATCAATTTATTTGATCAGTTTGATATCGTTCATATAAGATACATTCAATATTATTTTCAACAACCTATTCTTCGTTTAGACTCTTTTATTATCAGCTATAATAGAGTTATTCATTTCCTTAAAGCAACAGACTTTTTCATGGAGCTAAATTGATCTCCATATAGAAAAATGGTCGGAGTATCGTTATACTTGCATAACCTTTCTTCACATTTATGATTTTTCACTAATTCTCCTTAGTTCTTTAGCATTTTGTGCTGCACTTTCTACTGGGTCACCTGTAAAGTCTTCTTGTTCAATAACAAACCAGTCAACTTTATGTTCTCTACCCGCTTCTAAAAACTGGGCAATATCAAGTGTTCCTGTACCAATTTCAGTTGAAACAGGCTTACTATTAACAAGCTTTAGATCTTTAATATGTAACGAAACACAGCGATCTGCATACTTTTTTATTATTTCAACTGGACTGTTCCCAGCATGTGCAGCCCAAAAACAATCTAACTCCATTTTCACATATTGCGGATTCGTATTTTCATATAATAGTTCAAAACCTGATTTCCCATTAAATAAATCAAATTCAAATGCGTGATTATGATAGCCAAATGAAAAACCTGCTTTAGCTACTTTCTCACCCAAATTATTAAATAATTCAGCTGTCCGTTTATAATCATCCTCAGTTGTCCGCATGTTTTCTGGTAGATATGGACAAATCAGTAGACGATTATCTATACCTTCATGATAACGTAGTAAACCATCAACATCATCTTGTAATTCCTCAATTTGAATATGTGCACCTGCTGCCTTGATTCCTACTTCATCCATTTTAGCTTTTACATCTTTTGCTGTATGGTCAAAGAAACCTGCAAATTGAGCACCTTCATACCCCATATTAGCAACTTGCTCAAGTACACCAAGTAAATCTTGTTCAGCTGCATCTTTAATTGAATACAATTGTAATCCTAACTTCCCCATTACTTTCTCCTCCTTCAAATTCCACATTTACTCATTAGTTATATCCTGTTACTTATAACTTAATAGCCCTTTTCAATTCACTTGATTGATATGCTGCTAGCGACACTTCGAGTGATTTGAGTCCATCATAGCCGGTAATGGAGGGTTCCCTGCCTTCTTTCACACAGTTTACGAAATCAAGAATCAAACCATAGTCCATATCATTTCCAAAAAACACGTGCTCTAAAGACTTGCTACCACTACCAAACATTCTAAAGTGCTCTTTAAACGCGTCAACTTTTACTGTTTGTTTCGTTCCAATCACTTCAATTGTTGCGTCACCCCATGTTGGGTATTCAGTAAAGCGTGACCAACTGGCATCATGGGAAGCTATCACACCATTGTTAAATTCAAACGTAAGAATCCCTGCATCATCAATGTCAACATCATGAAAATAAGAATCGACAAACGCTCTTACCTCGGTTACTTCTTCATTTAAATACCAACGCATAATATCAAGCATATGAACAGTATGGTCGAGTACAGCCCCACCACCTGATTGCTCTTCATCAATAAACCAGCCTCCAGGATTTTGGCCACGGTTTGTTGAACGAAATGCGACAATATCACCGAGTTCCCCTTTATCTATCATCTCTTTCAATTCTCTAATTGGTGAGCTAAATCTTACTGGGTAAGCGATTTGTAAAGTAACATTATTGTCTTCGCAAACTTGAATCATTTCTGTAGCATCATCAAGATTGGTTGCAATTGGCTTTTCACACAAGATATGTTTCTTTGCCTTTGCTGCGTTCAAAACCATTTCTTTATGTCGATTGTTTTCACTGCAAATAATGACGGCATCCATTTCTTGTGCTAAGAAGTCTGCTTGATCACTGTAATGTATTGTATTATAGTTCACCGCGACTTCTTGTCCTCTTTCAACGTTATCATCATAGATACCAACTAATTCAACATTGGGTATGTTCTTTAACCCCTCTGCATAACTATATGCGTGCATATGTGCGAAACTCATCATACCTATTTTCATTTAGTTGCACCTCCATCGACAAGCAATCCAAGATGATTCATTCGATCAATAAGCGCCTGATCAACTTTGTATGCTGTAGCTAAAATGGAATCAACTGAATAGGTTAACGGCAATGCCGTCTTACTTCCAGGTCGGACTGGTCTCATTTCATCACTGTCAAATTCAATAATAGTATTAATCCCACTCCATTCAAACTCAATTCGTTCCTGATCAGTAACCGTATACTCAATATGAGCCATTGTTCCGCTACCGAAATACAACATAATAATGATATAAGCCGGGGTTACAGTTTGATCAGTCCGTTTTACATGAACATCTTGTGGCTCACCTAAAAGTGCTGATAACACATATAAATCTCCCGCAAGTAATGAAACATCTTCAACATGCTTCACAGTGCGTCTAAAGCGAAAAACACCTTTACGTTTATCTTCTTTACTAATAATCTCTTTCGCCTTTTGGTAAAATGGATAGTTTTCTAAATCAAAATAAACACTCGAATCCAGATTTTGATTGTTGGTTGTTATCAGATTTGATGGAATATAAACTTGGTGTGCATGATTCTTTACTGCTTGCAAGTTTTCAACTGTAGCTGCTAGGACGATAATCGCTTCGCCATTTTCATTTTCTCTTAATTGTTCAGCAGACTCCAAAACACTTACATTTTCTAAAGTCGTTCTAAAGTCGATCCTGTCAAATCTACTGAATATCATTTTCATCAATTTAAAGAGCCTCCTACTTTATTACTAAAGTCCCCTTATAAATAAACTTCTTTACCTATTTTTGCGGATTCATAAATTGCATTAAGCATTTTCATTACTTCGACACCATCAGCTATAGGTGCAATTGTTTCATGGCCAGATTGACAGCATTCTACAAAATGATTGATTTCATTTGCGAATGATTTTACAAAGTCAAAACCTAAATTGTCAATTTGAGGAGTAACATTCAAGATTGTATTATTCTTCTCCAAAACAAGTGCTAATGCAGGCTCAATTTCAGCCCCGCCCTTGTCTCCATATAGTTTAACCGACGTTTCATCCTCCTTAGCGTGTAGTGTAAAACTAACATCAACAAAAAGTGATGCTCCATTTTCAAAACGGATGAGTGCATTTGTTAGATCTTCTACATCATTTAATGTTGGATTATAGTCTGCTGCTTGATAAGATGATAGATTTTCAATATGACTACGATTGCCAAGCCTATGGTATGTATTTCCACTTACTGAAACGGGTCGCGGTTTCCCCATTAAATACCACATAATATCAACTACATGAACGCCCAGGTCTATCAACGGACCGCCGCCTGATTTTGTTTGATCACTAAACCAACCACCTGGATTTCCCAATCGTCTCAAGTATGATGCTTTTGCATAATATATTTCACCAAGCTCATCATTATCGATAAATGCCTTTAAAATTTTCACATTATCTGCATGTCGTCTGACAAAACCAACTTGTACAGTTTTTCCAGACTTTTTAGCTGCAGCCTCAACTGCAAATGCTTCTTCGACAGTCATACTTAATGGTTTTTCAACTAAGACGTGTTTACCAGCTTCGAGCGCAGTAATAGCAATTTCCGCATGCGTGTTGTTCCACGTACAAATACTTACAGCGTCAATTCCCTGATTATTTAATAGTTCCTGATAATTAGTGTATAACTGGCTAACACCAAATAACTTACCTTTCTCAACTAAGCGCTCTTCATGAATATCACATAATGCGACTAACTCTACTTCCTTATTTTGAGAATACGGTGTAAGATGCATCTCCGATATTGAACCTACCCCAATAACTCCAACTTTCAACATATAATCTACTCCCTTGAAAATGTAAATAAAATAAAAAAGAGAGATGATCAGCAAGGTTTTATAAACTTAGTTTATAACTAATTTTGCTGGTCATACTCCCTAATTCTTAACATACTATTTTTTCTTGTTTCAATTATATAATTAGCTATTTTCAGTTCCACATAACAGTTCAATATTTCACTTGAAATGCATTACAACTCAATCCGACGTCCTTCATCATGAGATTTCACTGCCGCTTCATTAATTAGTGTTAAATTAATGACATCTTCTTTCGTAATCGTTGGCGGTGCCCCTGTTTTAATCGCATTAACCCACTGCACCATTGGCATTGGTAATGCCGGTAATACTTCTGTTAAGTCTTGTGATTTTATATTGGCACTATTGATGTGAATTTTATCATCACTAATACGTAACGTCCCTTCCGTTCCATATACCTCCAACTGGAACGGGCTGCCATTTGACACAAAACTTGTTTCAATAATACCAAGTGCTCCCGACTCATAATCTACTAATAGTGCAGAATTATCATCTACAGTTGTACTGTTTGCTTTATGAAGACGTGCATAAACACCTGCTGCTTTTCCAGCTAAGCGATTCGTCAAATAGATTGGATGTGCGCCAAGGTCAATCATAGCCCCCCCACCAGCTTGTTCCTTATCATAGAAACGTGCAGGCAACCATCCATTTTCTTGTCCTTCTGGCGCTACGCCACCGTTATGAGCGAAACGACAACGAACCATTGTAACTTTTCCTATCCAACCTTCATTAATTGATTTCTCAGCATATAGGAAGTTATTATCAGTTAGTCTCGGTAAAGAAACCATTAGCTTGACGCCAGCTTCTTGAACGGCTGCATATATCTCTTCAGCGTCCTGAACCGTAAATGCTAAAACCTTTTCAGTGAAAATATGTTTTTTATGTTTCGCTGCAGCAATGATAACTTCTTTGTGCATATTTGTTGATGTATTTACGATGACTGCGTCAATATTTGGATTTGCTAAAACAGCTTGCAAATCTTGTTCAAACGGAACATTTAGCTCTCTTGCCCAGCCTTCTCCACGTTCGACTTCTTCATCCCAGACAACTTCAATCGACATGTTGTCGTTTTCTTTAACATTACCAGCATAGTCATCAGCGTGTACATGCCATCTACTTAATAAGGCTACTTTAATCATTTTTATCACTCACTTTTCTATATTTTATATTTAAGTCATAAATACTTCATAAGCTAAATGTACTCGCTTTCAAATCTCGCCATTTTAATACAGATACTTATTAGTCGAAATAAACAGCTTTACCAGTTTTAGCAGACTCATAAATTGCTTCTAAAATTTGCGTCACAACAAAAGCTTCTTCTGGTTTAACAGTTGGTTCTGTGTCATTAATAATGCAGTCAATCCATAAACGCGCTTCAAGATCGGCATTGCTTTCTGATGCGCCGTCATAATAAGCAACACCACCTGCACCTAATTCTACATTTCTAGTATACAAGTTGCCCATGTCTTCTCCATTAATACGCAGACCATTTTTCATATCTGCCCCACCTTTTGAACCACTTAGGGAACATTTAGCTTCATCAACATCAAGTGTATTTAATGCCCAACTTGCTTCTAAGGTAATTGTTGCACCATTTTCCATTGTAATAAAGCCAAATGCAGAGTCTTCAACTTTGAATTTTTCAGGATCCCAAGGTCCCCAAGCATTTGCAGCATTTTCGTTTTTACCCAATACATGATAAACATTACCCATTACAGATTTCGGCTTATAATTATCCATCATCCATAATGTTAGATCAAGTGCATGTGTCCCAATATCAATTAGCGGACCGCCACCTTGCTTCTCCTCATCGAGGAACACTCCCCAAGTCGGCACAGCACGTCTACGAATTGCATGTGCTTTGGCAAAGTAAATGTCTCCTAGGTCTCCACGTCTTGTGATTTTATGCAAGCTCTGACTATCAGGCCTAAAGCGATTGTCATAACCAATTGTGAGCTTTTTACCAGTTCGTTTAGCTACTTCAACCATTCGTCGCGCTTCTTCAGATGTTTTAGCCATTGGTTTTTCACATAAAACGTGCTTCCCTGCTTCCATTGAAGCAATTGAAATTTCTGCATGAGAGATATTTGGAGTTAAAACATGAATAACATCAATTGATTCATCTTTTAATAATTCTTGATAATCCTCATAAACCTTAGCATTTTCAGTCCCATATTGTTTAGCTGCTTTTTCAGCCTTATCTAGTTCTATATCACAAAATGCAACAAGTTCAACGTTCTTTAGTTTACTTAAGCTTGGGAGGTGCTTCCCATTTGCAATTCCGCCACAACCAACTATACCCAGTTTTAATTTTTTCATCATTTTTTTCCTCCTTGGACTTCCTATTTTCCCAATCTTACGAATCAAAATTCCCAAACGCTCTACTCATCTACAATGTCAGTGTAGATGAGTAACAGCCAGCACTTGGTTTCATCAAAAATAACCCCTCATTCAGACAATCTAAATCTGGCCATATCTCGTTATTCAAAATTCGGTAACAGATTTATTCTTTGCTTTGTTATTTATTTGGAAGTTGGTCATATTCAATCCTTTCCTAAAGGAAAACTTTAACCTTTTCCATCTCTTTGAACTACAAGTTATATCAATTCACTTAACTTGCTGCCCAACGATCATAAGCTACCTGGTAGATTTCAATGTACTTGTCAATATTCATATCTTCGATTGTTTTTACATATTTATCCCAATTAGATAATGGCTCAACACCTGTGATGAATTTTGCTTCCATTTGCTGAATATACGATTGTAGGTCTATTTCAATTGTGTTAACTTGTTTCTGCTCTTCTGACGTTAAGTACACAAGTGGAAAAGGTACTTCTGCAAATGGATCGATTTTCCCATTAGTTTCAGACTCGATAAACTTATCAAATTCTGATATCTTCTTCCCTTCTACTGGACCACTTAAAGAAGGTGCGGGAATTCCGTAATCAGGTGTTAATGTCCCACGGTATTCCTCTGAGGATTCATAGCCCTCTGGCGGATCAAGATTTACTATAGCCCCTCCTTCTTCGTCAGCCCATTCCCAAAGTGCCCCCTTAGGACCCATATTTAAAAATGCATAGCCCTCTGGTGAATAGAAATAGTCAATCCATCGTATAGAAGCCTCTGGATTTTGATTCCCACTTGAGATCGAGAAAGCCCCTCTTTTGATTCCCGGACTGCGTGGTACCAATGGTTTATCCGAAAAGGGGCTAGTTAACGGTTGAAACATGGGATTAGTCATTGCATCTTCTTCCTTTTCTCCTGTTGTAAAGAATGAAAAGTAATCTGGGAATATCCCAACTCTATTAGCTTGTCCTTTTGCTTTTTTCTGTTCATCGGATTGGGAGAATGTCTCTGGGTCTAATAGTTTTTCCTCATAAAGCTTATTCATATACGTTAGATACTCTTTATATTCCGGAAGTTTCGGCGCATATCGTACTTTACCATTAATTTCTTCAATCCCCTGTTCTTTCATGCCAAAAGCACCTAGAAACCATGCACGAGTGCCATCCATTTTTACATCAAGCAATGGAATTTCATCTACTTTTCCATTTCCATTGGGATCTTCGTTTTTGAATCGTTTTAATAGATCATAAAACTCATCTGTAGTTTTCGGTAACTCTTTAACATTCAACGCTTTTAGCCATTTACCGTTATACCACATTGGTCCTTTATACCAGATAGATGTTGGCCCACTAGAAATCACTGGTAATGAATAAATATGTCCATCGATTGTAGTAATAGACTTTTTCACATCCGGTCTTTCTTCAAGTACTTTTTTCAGATTAGGAGCATACTCTTCTATAAGGTCTTCTAAAGGTAATAAAACCCCTTGTTCTCCATAGTCAGTTTCCATAGCTGGTGTTAAATTATTTGTTCCAGCTGCATATATAATATCTGCTATTCCTCCACTAGCAAATGCCAAATTTAATTTTGTTTTAAAGTCGCTCATTGGAGGTGTTTCATAATCAAAAGAGATATTCGTCATTTCCTCATATTCTTGTAATGTAGCCATGTCTTTCCATTCAGCTAGGCCAATACCTGGTGCAATCATAGATAACTTTATTTTTTCCTCAACAATTGGAAATCCTGTTTTATTTACTTCAACATTTGTACTTTTGGATGCATCTTTATCCTTTTCCCCTTTATCTGATGAGCAAGCTACCATAATCAATATAGTTAATATAGCTACAAAAAGTAACGTAATTGTTTTTTTCATGCTCCATTCTCCTTTTTTAACTACTATTATTTCCCAAGAATTGCTTCAATCCTTATACGCATCACCCCCTAAATATCATCTATGTTTATGCGTTCATCTTAACTAGCCTTTAAGTGATCCAATCATGACCCCTTTAACGAAGTGACGTTGCATAAATGGATACATAATGATAATAGGTAGGGTAGACACAATCATAACTCCATATTTGATAATAGAGGCTAGTTGTTGCTTACTATGAAGTACCTCAGCCATACTACTTGACATATTTATATTCTGTGATGACATTTCCTGTAATACCAGTATTTCTCTTAATACTAATTGTAGCGGATAAAGGTTTCTGTCTGATAAATAGATTAAGGCGTTGAAATAGCCATTCCAATGTGCTACCCCATAGAATAGTGCCATAACCGCTATTATTGGAGCCGATAATGGTAGTATAACTTTAAAAAACATTTTAAAATTGGTGGCTCCATCAATAGTTGCCGATTCTTCCAATTCTTTTGGAATCGTAACTTCGAAAAATACACGAGCAATTATTATATTATAAACCGCAGCGGCATTAGGTAAAAGCATCGCCCAAATTGTATCAATAAGCCCTAAATTTTTAACAACTAAATAAGTTGGAATCAATCCACCACCAAAAAACATTGTCAGAACAAACATACCCATGAATAGATTTCTACCTGCAAGATCTCTACGTGATAATGCATAAGCAGCTGGAATTGTAATGGCTAAGTTTATAAATGTACCGAGTACGGTATAAAAAATAGTATTAAGATATCCCCTCCAAATATCACTATTTTCAAAAATTAACTTGTATCCGTCAAATGTTATCCCTTTAGGAAGTAGCCACATCGTTCCTGAGTTTACAGCTGCGGGATCACTTATTGATGCACTAACAATATAAAGCAAGGGATACAACACTACTACCGCTGCCAGTGTCAGAAAAATATAGTTAAAAACATTGAACAATTTGTCTTTATTTGTTTCTTTTATTACTGCCCCCATATTCTTACCTCCTCACCATAGACTTGTTTCACTCGTTTTTTTCGCAATTTGGTTTACACTAATGAGTAAAATAGCATTAATAACTGCATTGAACAATCCAACTGCAGAAGCAAAACTATATTGACCATCTAATAATCCAGCTTGATAAACAAATGTAGCGATAACGTTCGAGGATTCGAGGTTAAGCGGATTTTGTAATAATAAAATTTTCTCGAAGCCAATTGCTAACATATTCCCGACGTTCAATATTAATAGAATAACCATTGTTGGGAATATCCCCGGAATGTTTATATACCATATTCGTTGTAAACGTGAAGCTCCATCTACAATTGCCGCCTCATGTTGCTGTGTATCAACACCGGCTAAAGCAGCCAAGTAAATAATTGTTCCCCAACCTGCATTTTGCCATACTCCCGAAAATACATAGACCGTCTTAAACCATTTTGGATCCGTCATAAAAGAAATAGGTTCAAAACCAAGTAATTGAATAGCATGATTTATTATGCCTGTTGTTGGGGCAAGGAATGCAATGACCATCCCTGTCATTACGACTATTGATATAAAGTGTGGTGCATATGTAACCGTTTGCACAGTTCTTTTATATAAACCATCTTTTGCTTCGTTTATTGCTAGTGCCAAAATAATTGGTAACGGGAAACCTACAATCAACTCATAAACGCTAATTCCTAATGTATTCTTAATTAAATCCCAAAAATAATATGACTCGAAAAATCGGATAAAATGTTCGAAACCTACCCATTCACTACCCCATATACCCAATGATGGAATAAAGTCTTTAAATGCGATTTGCACCCCATACATTGGAATGTAGTGAAATATCAAAAAGTATAAAAATGCTGGCAATATAAATATGTATAATTGCCAATTCTGTAGGATTTTACTTGATCCAAGCTTTTTTTTTGATTTTGCTTCCTTTTGTTGGGTAGCTGTACTCATGCTCATTCAAATATCCTCCTTTATCCATTAATGTGAAACTACCATCATCTTAGCTCGTTATGTAATTTGTAAGCAATATGTTGATTTTATTAATTCTTGTTTCCGCGATGAGTAGTAACGCAATTCAGACTTGCGAGACATGGGATTGATAATGAAATGGATATGTCGATTTTATATTCATATGTCGATTTAATACATAAGGATTTAGGTCATGTTTAGAGTGAAACTGAAGCACATACTGCCAATCCGTTCTTAAACCTACATTTAAATTAACGAAAAAAAAAAGCCCTCACACAATACGAAGGACTTTAGAGTTATTTGATTACTTTCTATTCAATTTACGATATTCACCAGGTGGGATTCCTTCCCTCTCCCTGAATTTCCGTGTGAAATTTGATACATCCTTGTAGCCAACATCGAGAACAATTTTCTTAATTGGCCAATCCGTGTCCTTTAATTTTCTCTTTACATCTTCCATGCGCAGTTTCAATACATACTCCGTAAAAGTGCTACCAGTTTGATCTTTAATAAATCGGCTAAGATAAGGTAAGGTAAGATGAAAATTTATTGCTATGCTTTCCAGACTTAAATCGAACATTTTATATTTCACTTTAATGTATTCAAGAACATCATTTCGCAATTCCTCATTATTTGACCTCTTCTTACTCTCAACCTTTTTACATATTTTTATGGCTACTTCGCAAAGCTGTTCTTCTAATTGTTTTATAGAATTAAAATCTACAATGCTATTGAAGTCGTCTATATACTTCGTTAATTCCATTTCAGAAGCCGTTTTCATTACCGTATTGATAATATCAAAACAGATACATTTTAAAACTTGTATGGACAATTCCTCTTTCGCAAGTCTTGTAAACATGTCGCGCAGTGTTTCTGTTGCAACTATATGATCCCCTTGCTTCAGACTTTGGGCAAGCTTTATTTGGTCTTCTACTGGATACCCCAACCCCCGTTCTGACTGGGAACTTATTTCCTCAAAATAAATGATACTCCCCTGTGGTACTGCAAACTTATATTCTATTGCCGCAAGTGCTTCAATATAAGATCGATTAATATAGCTTTTTTCCTCATACATTTTCCCTACTGCAACAGTAGGGTTAATTACAGTAGTTTCCTGTATATACTGTTGGATTTGTGAGACAAGTATTCGGCGTTGATTGACAGCTTTATTTGGATCTTGGTTCATACTTATAATTAATGCCAATGCATCATTATAAATCAAATCAACTCCATGTACTGCGGCATCCTGTATTGTTAGTTTCGATAATAGCTGTAGAAAATTCTCTTTTTCTTTCATTTTATCGAAATATACAATTGTAACAAAATAACAATCATCCCTCATTACAACATTTAGCGCATGCATTAATGCATCTATTTCTTTGTTATCCCTTAAATCACCTTTCAGTAAATTAATAAGTAGTTGCTCTTTTGCAAATGGTTTTTGTAAAAAGATTGTTTCATTCAAACTCTGATGCGTTAGGAATGCCTTTGCAATTGTATTTCCGATGTTCTCGAATTCATTTAACTCCATAATTTCCACATTTTGTTTGTCGTTTTTTTGTGTTAGTTCAAATAACTTTCGAATTGGTTTATATTGTTTACTCCCAAATAAAACAGCTATTATAATACCAACAAAAAGGAGGAAAATCAAAATTGTGATGATAAATGTTCGCATATGGAAAACCCGTTCAAGAAACTGATCTGTATCCATCAGTGTTATAAATGTCCATCCACTAATTTCTGATTTGACAGAAACGAGAGAGTACTCTTTTCCATTTATCTCTACATTCCTTATCTCTTGATCATTAATAGTTGTTAAATTTAAATTCCCCTCACTAATCTCCTGTACATTAATACTAGATGCAACCTTCTGATTATTCTCGTCAAAAATATACGTATTTCCTTGAAAGTTACCTAATATGTTTTGAGTGAGATCTGTCAGGACCTTTTCTTTGATAAAATACATAACGGTTCCGTAAGGGTAAAGACTATTTGGAACTATTGGGTATAGGAAAGCAATTATACGATCTTGCGTACCATTATTCAGCGTTACGTTCCCAACAGTCTTTAACATTGGCTTTGTAATATATAAATCATTTATCAAGCTCTCTTGTTCTTCTTTATCGAATTTATACATTCTCTGTGTAAATGTATCCAGCGAAAAGGAGCCACTTAAGGTATATATATGGTCATTTTCATGGTAATAAACAAACAAATCTTCAATAATTGAACTGTTTGACTTATATTTTTTCAACTCTTCAATTGCCTCTCCACTGTAATAATTATGTTTCATCATGTACGGTGTCAAGCGGGGATCATAGGCTATATTTGTCGCAATTTTTTCTAGCTCCTTTATCCGTTCGTTTGTAATGTTTTCTACTTGTTTCAATTTATTAATATTAGATTGTTCGATTTCCTCTCGTAAATTGTAAACCGAACTATAATAAATAAATGCACTCATTAACATGAAAGGAATGAGGAAAACTAATAAATACGACACAATGTACTTAAATAATAATCGGGATTTTGTCCTCTTAAGCCAATGCATATATTCAACTTCCTTTCTGTACAAAAAAGTTGTAAATATTCTAGGTTGCTTTCTTTCCTTCTATTTGTTTGAATGCTTGAGAGGCGAACCACATAAGCGAATACGCAATAAGTGAAGACCCTACAAATATCAAGAGAATCGGTAGAAAGTTAAATAAATAATAGAGAAGTATCAAACTAATAACCATTGCGATTGTTTCAAATGGTCTAGCTAATGCAATATAAAACGATTGCTTAAAGTTCTGAGAATACTTAAGCTTATATCGTACAAATACAGGGAAAAAGTATAGTAAAGTAATTAAATACAAGAAACCAATAATCAATAAAATAATATGTAAATAAAAAGATTGGACTAGCTGCTTTGAAATTTTCATATCAATATATAAAAATATACCAATAGCTACTAAAAATGTCCCTAACGCATTGGATTTTAGAAAGTGGGTTTTATACGATGCGAGGAAGGTCTGAAATACTGGAATATCGTTATCATCTTCCATCCATTTACGAATTACCGTAAACATTGCTGTCGTCGCCGGCATAACACCAAACACCACAAGACCCATTAATGAGAATATAACCCATAAGAGGTGGAGATACATCATTTTACTAAGCCATTTTCCTATTTCAAAAATCGCTTTAAAGATACCATTTAAAGATTTCATACGATTAGTTCCTCCTTTAAATCATCTTCAACCCAACTATAGATAGAACCGATTTCAGCCAAAAGTTTCATTACTAGATCCAGGGTTCATATTATTCGCTTTATTAAATCTATACGGAAGAATATTAATATAGAAAATCTTAATAAATCAAATAAAAGTAAATCACTACTTAGTCCTTCATCCTTTTAATACACTCCATGTCCACCGTCAATTAAACACCACGTTCGGTTACATCAATTACTACTTAAAGTGGCTTTCTAAGAACGTCATAATATCAATATAGCTATTGGTCCTGAACCGATATGTAACTTTAATAGGAGTGACATTTCATTCGCAAATTTGCGAGCAATTTTTTACGGTTTATTCCCGTTGTCTCCATTTACACTTTTACTCATCAGCACCTTTAATTTGAAGATATGATCCGAATACTTTCTCACTGCTCGATTAATCCATTCTAATTTGATAATTCATCAACCTGCAAGAAATTACTGAAACAATAAAAAAGCCGATATATTCTGTATACCTCATTCACCTCTAGCAATTAAATCTGAAATTCGTTCGGTGCCACATCTTCCTACTTCAACAATCATTGTCACTCCCTGCTTAACTCTGATTTCATTGATATCATCGCCATAAGCATTGAATGATGGGAACGCATGGACATGTAAATCAATCCAACCACTTGATATATATATCTGAACAATTAATAATATACTGCCCTTGTCCATTTCCAACTGTCGTTATTTCGATTACTTTAACATTATTTAATATACGAATTCGTAAATACATACCTTCCGTTTTCATTAAACTATTTCCCTGATTCTATATGTAAGTTATTGCAAGAGAAGTCTTATTACTATAGAAAAGGAGGCCAATATTCTGGCCCCCAAAGTTATTTCAATACTAAAAACGATTGTTCCAACTTTGTTTTGAATTTCGCTAAAAAACAAAAAGATCATTCTTATTATATAAATACACATGAATTGTAGTCGGCCAAGCCTAGTCATCATTGTTTGTGATAAACGATAAAGAATGCTAAACACGTAAATCTGATGAACCGGTAAGTTTGTTCCATCTAACATCGCTACTATACCTTGTTTCTGTTGAATAGCGTATATTGTACACATTTCATTAACTGTCTTTTACCAGATATCAAAATAAAAACCAGTTTTCACCAAATCGAACTCCTGAACCCAAAAAAAATACATTCCTAGTATTAAGAATATACTGAAAAATACTTTAATGTCAAGTATTTTTGGAAGACTCTCTTATTATTAAATCCACATCATATTGAACTATCCGGTCATAATGTGCCTTTCCAATGATTTGATAGCTTAATTGGTCTGCTAGTGTTCTACCTATTTCTTTTTTCGGGATATTAATTATTGTTAAAGTCTTAGTAGCCATACTAGCTAGTTCTATATTACAATTCCTATTGCTGAAATAGCTAAAGGTGTTTTTCCGAGACTAAGTAATTGACCACGTTGCACGTGTAGCAATAAATCATTAGAAGCAGCCACCTATTATTCACTTTTCCCCTTCATCCGTAAGAGTATTAACATTTTAAAAAATCACACTACTATTCATAGATCCTAATTCGTATTATAGATTAACTTCATTTTTTTTCTTCTAGAGTAATCGCTAGTTTGACGGAAATCAACTAACCAATTTTCGTGCTATAACATTTTTTATATAAGCTTAGATATTGAATATGGATTATAAACCGAACAAAGGTATCCCAGAGCGCAGAAGCAGTTTTGAAAGAAATCTATTTTTCAACCTTTCAGTTGATTGAATACGCATCTTTATCCCCACCTCAACATATAGCGGACTATATTGAATAGTCTTTCAAAGTATAGTACACTATACTTAATTAAATTAATTTATTAACTTCGGGAGGTAACACCTTTGACTAATCCAGATCTGCCAAATAAATTCCGATCAATCTTCGACTCTACCGAAACACCACGCACGTTTTTTGCACCAGGACGAATTAATCTAATTGGTGAACATACGGATTATAATGGAGGCCATGTATTCCCCGCCTCAATCTCATTTGGAACGTACGCACTTGCTCAAAAACGCAATGATCAAAAGTTACGTTTTTACTCGTTGAACTTCCCCTCTATTGGGACCATTGAATGTGATCTTGCCGATTTAGACTATAATGAAGCACATGATTGGGCGAACTTCCCCAAAGGTATGATTCATTATATGAAGGAAAGCGGACTCCAAATAACGACTGGAATGGATATCTTATTTTATGGTGACATTCCTACCGGCGCCGGGCTCTCCTCTTCTGCTTCTATTGAAATGGTCACTGGTGTCCTTTTGGAAGGACTATTTGATTTAAATATTGATCGTGTAAAGATGATTCAACTTGGGCAAAAAGTAGAAAATGATTATATCGGCGTCAACAGTGGAATTATGGATCAGTTTGCAATTGGTAAAGGTAAAAAAGGGCATGCCATCCTATTAAACTGCCAAACTTTAGCCTACAACTATGCCCCTATCGAGCTTGCTGACCATGTGATTATCATCATTAATACCAATAAACAACGAACACTTGCTGGTTCAAAATATAATGAACGTCGCGTGCAATGTGAACAGGCTTTGACGAACTTGCAAACAGATCTTCAAATTAAGGGGCTTGGTGACTTGACGAAAGAACAATTTGAACAACACAAACACCTTATTACTGATGAAACAAACCAAAAACGTGCAAAACATGCTGTCTATGAAAATCTACGGACTGTTGAGGCTCTTCAGCAATTACAACAAGGCAATTTAGAGGCATTTGGGCAATTAATGAATGAGTCACATAAATCTCTTCAACTGGATTATGAAGTAACAGGCATCGAACTAGATACGATTATCCAAGCAGCATGGGATCAACCAGGCGTTGTGGGCGCCCGCATGACAGGCGCAGGTTTTGGTGGTTGTGCAATTGCAATTGTTGAAATAGACAAAGTTGATAGCTTCAAGAACAATGTAAATAAAATATATAGAGGAAAAATTGGTTATGAGGCATCATTTTACACCGCTGCAATTGGTGACGGAGCAAGAGAACTTACTGAAGGAGTGTACTAAATGAGTGTATTAGTTCTAGGTGGAGCTGGATATATCGGTTCACATGCGGTTTATCAGTTAATTGATCAACAGACGGACGTCGTAGTGATTGATAATCTACAAACTGGGCACAGAGAAGCTATCCATCCTGATGCGACATTTTACGAAGGTGATAGTCGAGACATCGAGTTTATGCGTAATGTATTTACTAATGAACCTATTGATGCAGTTGTCCATTTTGCTGCGAATTCCCTTGTCGGTGATTCCATGGCAAATCCATTGGAGTATTATGATAATAATGTCTATGGCACACAAATATTACTGCAAGTGATGACAGAGTTTAATGTCAAAAAAATTGTCTTTTCATCAACAGCAGCCACTTACGGGGAGCCAGAATCTGTCCCAATCACAGAAGAGATGCCAACCAATCCGACAAGTACTTATGGCGAAACAAAACTGACGATGGAAAAAATGATGAAATGGTGCGAACAAGCCTATGGCATTCGCTATGTTGCTTTACGCTACTTCAATGTGGCAGGTGCACGGGAATCTGGAGAAATCGGCGAGGATCATCATCCTGAAACACATCTCGTACCAATCATTCTCCAAGCAGCACTCGAACAACGTTCAAATATCACTATTTTCGGAGAAGATTATGATACACCCGATGGCACATGTATCCGTGATTATGTCCATGTAGAAGACCTTATTCAAGCGCATCTTCTAGCACTTAATTATTTAAAAAATGATGGAGAAAGCGATATTTTCAATCTTGGCAGTAATCAAGGATTTTCAGTCAAAGAAATGATTGATACAGCACGAGCAGTTACAGGTAAAGAAATCCCTGAGAATTCAGGTAAACGTCGTGCGGGTGATCCTAGTATCCTAATCGCAAGCTCTGATAAAGCTGCCACTCTTTTAGGTTGGCAGCCAACGCGAACTTCAATTGAAAAAATCATTCAAGATGCTTGGAACTGGCATGTCAACAACCCAAATGGTTACCAGAAGGACGTGACAGCTAAATGATTTACTCAGATATTAGAGGACTCCTTCAAAAAGGTATCGAAGTGGGACTAATCGATACCGCTGATCAGAATTATGTGACGAATCAAGTACTTGCACTGCTCCATCTCGAATCTATGCCTGCAACAACTGAAGGCACAACAGATGATTCAATTCCAAATCTACTCGACAAAATTATTGCCTATGCTACCGAAAATAATGTCATTGACAATGTTTTTGATGACAAAGAAATACTTTCAGCCACAATCATGAATTGCTTTGTGGAAAGGCCATCTGTTATCAATGCAATTTTCCAGAAAAAATATAGTAACTCCCCAAAAAACGCAACAGATTATTTTTATGAATTAAGTAAAAACAGCAATTATATTCAGATGAACCGCATCAAGAAAAACATCCATTTTAAAGCTACAACAATCTATGGTGAAATGGATATTACCATTAACATGTCAAAACCCGAGAAAGACCCTGAACAAATCAAGAGAGAAAGCGAATTGAAACATGATGTTGATTATCCAAAATGTCTATTATGTATCGAAAACGAAGGATACGCTGGCCGGACAGGTTATCCAGCTAGGGCAAATCATCGTATCATTCAAGTACCACTTGTAAATGAAAATTGGTATCTGCAATATTCACCCTATGTTTATTATAATGAACATAGTATTTTACTTGCTGAAGAACATCGTGATATGAAAATTGGTAAGGATACTTTTAAACGGTTACTTACTTTTATAGAGAAATTCCCACATTATTTTATTGGCTCAAATGCCGATTTACCTATTGTCGGTGGCTCTATTTTGAATCATGATCATTATCAAGCAGGAAGTTATAATTTTCCAATGACAACTGCAACAACTGCACTTTCGTTTACGTTAGAAAACTTTCCAAACATAACTGCATCTGTCCTGGAATGGCCGTTAACAACCATTCGCTTGCAGAGCGATGAGATTGAGCCATTGATTCAAGCAGCTGACCATGTCCTTACCACATGGAAAAGTTATAGTGATGAGGAAGCGGATATCAGAGCCTTTAGTAATGAAACTCCACATAATACAATTACACCGATTGCCCGAATGCGTGCTAACAAGTTTGAACTCGATCTCGTCTTACGCAACAATCGAACAACTGAAGAACATCCACTAGGGATTTTCCATCCCCATGCAGATGTCCATCATATAAAAAAAGAAAATATTGGGCTTATTGAAGTAATGGGTCTGGCAGTTTTACCGGCTCGTCTTAAAGATGAATTAGCTGAAATCAAGAAGTTTTTACTCGATCAAACAACTTCTGTAGCCCCCTATCATCAACAATGGGCAGAGCAAATGAAAGCTAACTATGGAGAATTATCAAACCTAGAGCAAATTGAGTCCATTTTAGAAAAAGAACTTGGGATTAAATTCGCCAAAGTGCTTGGAGATGCAGGCGTTTTTAAAGTACAAAGTGAGTGTGAACGTTTCATCCAAACATTAAATAGGTAGGTGGCTAGCCAGATGAAAATAGAGACCCAAGATATACTGAATAAGTGGAAGTTGTATACATTAACAAATAATAACGGTATGACAGTAAGTTTTTTGAACTTCGGTGGTATCATCACTGACATAAGCGTTCCAAACAGGCATAATCAACTAGAAAATGTGGTCCTTGGCTATACAAATTATACCGATTATGAAGAAAACCCAAATTTTTTTGGTGCGATAATCGGCCGCGTTGCCGGAAGAATTCAAGATGCTTCATTTACTATCCAAGATCAACCATATTCATTGGCAGCAAATGAAGGTGGCCATCATTTACATGGAGCAGACGAAGGATTTCATCAAGTAATCTGGCAGTCTAGTCCCTTTCAGTCAGATGATACAGTTGGCGTGAAATTAAACCATAAAAGTTTAGATGGTGAAGGTGGATATCCTGGTACTATTGAAGTTGCTGTTACCTATACATTGACTAATAATAACGAGCTCATCCTTGATTATTCAGGAACATCCGATAAAACGACTGTGCTTACTATGACAAATCATTCCTATTTTAACTTAAGTGGAAATCTAGCCGCCACGATCCACAACCATCATGTTACAATGGAGAGTGATGACTTTGTTGAACTTGATACGGAACTAATTCCAACAGGTAAAAAAATCAATGTAGTGAATACGCCATTTGATTTCCGAACTGGAAGAAAACTTGTTGACGGCATTAACTCCATATCAACACAAAATAGGGTTGCTAATCATGGATATGATCATTACTTTATTCTCAATCAAACTCAACAACAAAACATCCGTGTAAAAGAAGAAACGAGTGGCCGCCTGATGACGATTAAGACCAACCAACCAGGCGTGGTTATGTACACATCGAATACTCTCGATGAAGGACTTAATCTAGCAGAAGGTAATTCAAAACCTTATTTAGGTGTCTGTTTTGAAACACAAGCCTCCCCTGCCTCATTGCATCACAAGGGCTTTCCTTCCGTTATCTTAGAGGCCCATGAATTATATGACAAACAAACAGTGTTTTCATTTGGCATTGAGGGCTAGATCCGCCTTATAGGGCAAGAACTACTTATTATCAACTATATATTGTATAAATGAACATCTATATAAACTGAGCGAAGCTGCTCGTCTTAGAGCGTGAGGCATCCCCGAGCGCAGTAGCGATTTTAATGAAATTCTTTACATCAACATATATAACTAAAAGGGGCTATTTCTATGAAGTTTGGAATTATCGGAACGAATTGGATTACAGATCGATTACTGGCAGCAGCTAAAGAACATCCCGAATTTAGTGTCGGTGCAGTCTATTCAAGGACTGAGGAGACAGGGAGAGCATTTGCAGAGAAACATAATATCGAACATGTGTATACAGATATGATAGAAATGTTTCAAAGCGGTGATATTGAAGCCGTTTATATTGCATCACCCAATGCGTTTCATGCAGAACAAAGTATTTTAGCTATGAATAATGGCATTCACGTTCTTTGCGAAAAACCCGCTGTCACTTCCTTAATTGAAATGGATCAAGTAATTAAAGCATCTAATGACCATCAAACAACCTATATGGAAGCAATGAAATCAACAGTTACACCTACATTTCTCAACTTAAAAGAGAACCTAGCTAAGATTGGTCCACTCCGACGATTCGTATTTCATTATAACCAGTATTCTTCGCGTTACGATAAATATAAGGATGGCATTATTGAAAATGCTTTTAAACCCGAACTGGGGAATGGCGCTAAAACAGACTTAGGGGTTTACTGTATCGCGCCTATTGTGCATCTAGTCGGCGAACCTAAATCTGTACTTAAAAATACTTATTTACTATCCACTGGTGCAGATGGTCAAGGAAGTATGATCTTAAATTACGATGAATTTGAAGCTGTTATTATGTACTCAAAAATTTCAGATTCCCATTCACCAAATGAAATACAGGGCGAGAATGGCGTCATCGAAATCGATAAAATCAGTGATCCGGAAAAAATTATTATTAAATACAAAGACGGTCAAACTGAGGATATTTCTATTAAACATGAATTTAATACTATGTACTATGAAGTTGAAGAGTTTATAAAATGCGTGAAAAATAATCAAATAGAATCTACAATTAATACGCATGAAATTTCTCGCAGTGTGACAAAAGTTCTTACTTTATAAAAAAAGGTTGTGCAGTATGAATTCAACATTCATACTGCACAACCTTTTTTATTACTTGTTACACTTATTCGATCTTTACTCAATCCTTACACTTTTCCCCGTTTCCGCGGCTTCGATAATACCCAATACTACTTTCAATGAGGCCAATGCATCTAACCCAGTAACAATCGGCTCTTGATCTAACCGGACACTATCAATAAATGCATCGATAACACCGCTATTTATTTGATTGTCATTCGTCTGGATTGATTCAAGCTGGTAGTTGATTCTTTCTCCTTCTTTCATAATCACTTCAATTGGGTAGTCAGGGTTATTATATATTTTTAATATGCCATTTGCACAGTAGATTGTCGTACTATTATCTTCTTCTCCATAATATGTCCATGAAAAGGTAGCCGTTCCAATTCGTCCTTGTTTCGTTTTTAACACACATACGATATTGTCGCATACTTCAATTGGATTTCCGTCTTTATCCACTTTATCAAGTGTTCCTTGCATAGCATTTACTTGATCAATTTCATCGTCTAATAAGTAGTGGAGTAAATCGATTTTGTGAATGCCTAAATCACCTGCTACACCAAAGCCAGATCGATCTTTTTTAAAGAACCAAGTTGAGTTTGTTTTATCCACTCCCCACTTTTCCGGTCCCGAGTGTCCAAACGTCGTCCTAAAAGTGAGCACATCACCCAATTGGTTTTTCTCTATTATTTCCTTCGCCCTTTGATGTGCCCGAGTTAATCGTTGATTATGATCAACCATCAGTTTTCTCCCCGATCTACTTTGGGCTTCAATTATTTTTTCTGCATGTTCGATTGTTAAAGCGATTGGTTTTTCACATAATACATGCTTTCCACTCAGTAATGCTTTTGTAGAAAAAATATGATGAAATTCATTCGATGAGCAGTCACTGATCACCAAAATAGAAGGGTCGGCTAGTAATTCTTCCACAGTTTCCGCTACACCACCGCCGAATAAATCTGCTAACGCTTGTGCACGTTCTATATTTCTATCATAAAAAATAATCTCACTAACATATGGATTGGCTTTATATTCTGGTGCATGCCGTAGTTTAGCGATTGAACCGCATCCAATAATTCCAACTTTTATTTTCAATTATACTCCTCCCCTCTATATTCTTTTTTGGAATATCAAATCATTTCTAATCGTTTTATGGTATTTTATCAAGATTATATTCGAGGTCTGCAATCTGAACAATAGCCCCGCTGTTTAATACCTATCTCATCCATCTTCGCTACCTTTCAATCATCCCCAATTTATCCTTTTCCACTTCTTCTCGAATGGACCAAAATTGTAAATCTAGTGCACCCGTGCTTTTTCCTCATCTAAATACTTCAAAACACTATCGCTTTCCCAGTCTCCGCAGATTCATAAATCGCATTAACAATCTTTTGAATAATTAACCCTTGTTCTGGCGTACTTAATGGGGTCTTGCCTTCCAAACAGCACGCTACAAATTGATTGATTTCAAGTTGATGTCCATTTACTTCTGGTAGATAAGCAGGAGTACTATCGATTAATGTGTTGTATTTCTCTTGATAAATTTTCAAAGGGAAAATATCGGCTCCCCCTTTATTCCCCATCAAGGAAACCTGCATCGTCTCATCTTTTTCGACATTTGCAGCAAAAGCAGTTTCCAAAGTTAAGGTAGCTCCATTTTTAAATGTCACCATACCAACAGCCATATCTTCTACTGTATAGTTTTCAAAGTCCCACTCACCAAACAGCCCTACTCCTTTTTTATGGCCAATTTGTTGATGGATTTTCCCCAATACAACTTCAGGCTCTGGATAGCCCATGAGATAGAGCGCGGTATCTAGCATATGAACGCCAATATCGATTAGCGGACCACCGCCTTGTAATTCCTTATTCGTAAATACCCCCCAACCCGGAATACCTCTCCTACGGATAGCATGAATGCGTGCTGAGTAAATATCGCCCATTTCTCCAGCATCAATAAACGATTTTGCGATTTCTACTTCAGGTCGATAGCGATAATGGAAACCGTACGTTAAAATTTTCCCTGAATCGCTAGCCGCTTTTACCATCAATTGTGCTTCTTCCACAGTCATTGCCGGTGGTTTTTCACACAACACATGACAACCTGCCTCAAGCGCAGCAATCGTGGCTTCTGCATGAAATTTATTAGGCACGCAAACGCTTATCGCATCTAATTCTACGTTCTTAAGCATTTCTTTATAGGAAGTAAAGACATGAGGAATTGTAAATTGTTCTGCAACTTGTTGTGCACGTTCCTCTACAACATCAGCAATAGCGACTATTTCCACCTTATACCCGCTGTTCAAATAATTAGGGATGTGTACACCACTTGCAATTCCCCCAGCACCAATGATTCCAACTCTCAATACACTCATTCATAACACTCTTTTCGTTTTGGATTGTCTATAAGTTGTTGTTGATCATTCAATACAGGTCTACTATATGAATACATGCATTAATTTACTCGTCAAAAAAATTGCGCTGCATGAAAATCTACCTCATACAACGCAACTTTTTTCCGTTTGTTACACCCACCACATATCAGTAGGCTGATCTTTTATCATTACAGATTTCAAATTCGTCACTGCACGTGAAAGCCCTTCATCAACTGACATTAACGGATCCTCATGTTCAATACTCACAACATAATCATAGCCATATGTGCGTAATGCACTCATCATATCCGACCAATCTTGGATACTATGCCCACATCCGACAGATCTAAATGTCCACGCGCGAGATTGCACATCTCCGTAGGGTTGCATATCTGTTAAGCCATGCATGTTCACATTGTCCTGGTCAATAAAAGTATCTTTGGCATGGAAATGATGAATGGCATTTTCTTTCCCTAAAATTTTAATAGCCGCAACCGGATCGATCCCTTGCCACCAGAGATGGCTTGGATCCAAATTGGCTCCAATGGCCGGTGAAGTTGCTTCTCTTAATTTCAACAGGGTATAAGGTGTATGTACTGAAAACCCACCATGAAGCTCAATCCCTATTTTTACACCGTGATCTTCCGCGAATTTCCCTTGTTCTTTCCAGTAAGGAATGAGTTTTTGCTCCCATTGCCAGTTATAAATATCCGAGTACTCTGTTGGCCATGGAGATATCGGCCAGTTTGAATGTTTTGAGCCCTCATGTGATCCCGGCGTTCCTGAGAATGTATTGACAACGGGCACATTTAATAACTGTGCTAGTTTAACCGTTTTCACGAATGTGTCATGAGCGTTTTGTGCGACTTGTTTATTTGGAGAAACTGGATTGTCGTGACAGCTGAACGCACTAATCGTTAATCCGCGGGACTGAATTTTATCAAGATACGCCTTCCGTTTATCCTCACTTGCAAGTAGCTCATCTACATTACAATGGGCATCCCCTGGATTTCCACCCGTTCCAATTTCTATTGCTTGTAAACCTGCATCTTTTACATAGTCTAGCATCTCTTCAAATGGCATTTGTGAAAATAAAACTGCAAATACGCCTAGTTTCATGAATCGTACCTCCAATGGTTAGTCAAATTTTGGTAAATCGTTTTGTTTCCATTGATTCCAAAGCCGCCAGAATTACCTCTAATGACTTCATACCTTCCTCGCCATTAATGAGTGGTTCAGTATCTTGCACAATCGAGTCCACAAAATGTTCGATGATGTGTGTTGTTGTTTGACCACCTTCGGCATTAGACTGAATTCCACCTAATTCATAGTTAACGACTTCACCATTTTTATACTGAACAATTAACGAATAGTTTGGATCATCTTCTAGACGTAATGTAGCATGTTCACCATAGATAATCGTGGAATTATCTTCTTTTGCCGTATAAGCCCAACTAGCTGCAAGTGTTCCAATCACACCGCTTTCAGATTTCAAAATACAAACGGCATTATCATCAACATCTGTATTTTCTTTCGCACTTGTTTCAATAAAACCAGCTACTTCGACAAATTCTTCACCAAGTAAGTAGCGAAGCAAATCAGCTTTATGTACGCCAAGATCCCCCATCGCACCAATAAAGGCTTGCTCTTTATTGAAGAACCAACTGTCTTTACCGTCAACACTCCATCCTTCAGGCCCGCCATGTCCAAATGCAGTTCTGAAGCTATAGATTTTACCTACCTCACCTTTTGCAATTAAATCTCGGGCCTTAGCATGCGATGCTACAAAGCGTTGATTATGCGCGATCATTAATTTTTTATTATTATTTTTTGCAGCTTCAATCATTTCCGTAGCTTCAACTCTCGATGTTGCCATCGGTTTTTCGCATAAGACATGACAGCCCGCTTGTAAAGCAGCAATGGAAACAGGAGCATGTAAATAGTTTGGTAAACAAACACTCACTGCATCCGGCTTTTCCACTTCAAATAACTTTTCATAGCTAGTATAAGCTTTTGCTCCATATTGTAGTGCAATCTCTTGTGCTCTTTCTTCGATAATGTCACAGACTGCGACAATTTCTACTCCGGAATGGCTATTAAATTCTCCTAAATGTCTATTTTTAGCAATACTTCCACATCCAATAACAGCAACTCGTAATTTCGACACTTTTTTCACTCCTCTTATTGTTTTCATTGAATATGAATATATATGTTGAAATTAAGAATCCCATTACATCCGCTACAGCGTGAGAGGCTGCTTCCTGCCTAAACCAAGGATTTTCCCCGCCAGCCTTAGGATTGCGGCTATCCCTTTAAGAGGGCTTCACTGAGTTATAAAAGTATTCATTTGTTCAACATATTAGTAATTTTCTCTAACGGTTTAGCATTGCCATAGATTGGCGTTGGTGTGTTCGAATTGGTAGCCCATTTTGCTGCATTACGAATCACCTGTTGCACATCTTTATTGTAGTATGTAGGATATGTTTCATGTCCTGGTCGGAAATAGAAGATCTTCCCTTTGCCACGCTTAAATGTTGCGCCACTTCTAAATATTTCCCCACCTTCAAACCAACTAACAAAGACTAGCTCATCAGGTGCTGGGATATCAAAATGCTCCCCATACATCTCTTCTTTTTCAAGTTCGATATACTCCCCGATGCCTTCTGTAATGGGATGGCTCGGATCAACAACCCATAATCGTTCTTTCTCATCTGCTTCGCGCCATTTAAGATCACAAGTCGTTCCCATCAACGTCTTGAATATCTTAGAAAAATGAGCCGAATGCAAAACAATTAAGCCCATACCTTCCAATACACGCTTCTTAACTCTTTCTACTACCTCATCTTGTACTTCATCATGCGCAAGATGACCCCACCAGACGAGTACATCTGTATCATTCAAAACCTCTTGCGTTAAACCATGCTCTGGTTCATCGAGTGTTGCTGTTTTTACATGTTGAGCGTCCTGTTGTAAGAAATCTGCAATTGCTCCGTGTATTCCTTTTGGATAAATACCCGAAACAACTGGATTTTTTTGTTCATGACGATTTTCATTCCATACGACGATATTCATAAATAGTTCCTCCTTCAAATAGTCTGTTGCACGAATTTAAGCAACCGGTTGCATTTATATATAAAATTACGTATTCTCCTTATTTACAAAGCTGAACACGAATTTCTTTCCACAATAACAGTTGGTATGATAACACTTTTTCTAAACATTTGCGGATCTTTCACCAGTTCGATTAAACAGTTTGCCGATTCATACCCTAATTGAAATATTTGTGTATCCACAGTTGTTAATGGTGGATTGGCTACTTTTGATATCACTGAATTATTAAAAACAATCATACTCATATCGTCTGGTACTTTAATGTTTTTCTCACTCAAAGCAGTCAACACAATTAACGCATTTAAGTCATCTGAGACAACTAATGCAGTAGGCGGTTCAGCTAAGCCCATTAATTCAGTGATAACTTGTTTCCCATGATGAGGATCGAATTGAATATTTTTGATATAGCCCTCTGATACAGCCAACCCCTGCGCTTTTACCGCTTGAATGAAGCCATTTAACCTGGCTTCACTTACTTCAAACTGATCATCTTCACCAATAAATGCGATCTTTTTATGTCCAAGGTTTAGTAAAAAATCAGTAGCTTCTTTCGCCGCTTGGACGTTGTCATTATCTACAAACATGATCTTACTGGATTGAATTAGAGGTTTGCCTATGACGACGAATGGAATACCAGATTCTATTAAATAAGGAACGACTTTATCATCTTTTTTTGAGTATAAAACGATCATGCCATCCACTCTTTTTCCGCGTACCATTTTTACAGTATCAGCAAAGATTTCTTCCTCAGATTCCCCTGTGGTTAAACTGATACTAAAGTCATGCTTGCTGCACAAGGCGCTGATACCCCGAATAACTTCTGGGAAAAAGGAGCTATGCATAAACTCTGACGTAGAGTTTTTCATAATAATACCGATTGTCTTCGTTGATTGTGTAGCAAGCATTTGCGCATTATAGTTTAAATGGTAACCCATTTCATCCATAACTTTTTGGACTTTTCGTTTCGTTTTCTCACTAATGAGGGGGCTATCTGAAATTACACGTGAAACCGTAGATGGGGCTACATTTGCTTGAGCCGCAACATCTTTGATCGTTACTGACATAACCTTCATCCTTTATAGTTTTATTTAACGGCACCTTCTGATACCCCTTCGATAATTTGCTTTTGCGCAAAGAAATAACCGATAATAACTGGAATCACGGCGATTGTTAACCCTGCTAATGCTAAATGCCATTGTTTTGTGTATTGACCAAAGAATAGGAACATTTTTATAGGAATTGTCGCACTCGAGTCCGATAATATCAGAGATGGTAATAAGTAATCATTCCAAATCCAAATCACATTTAATATTCCTACTGTAACTGAAATAGGCTTAAGTAATGGGAATATGATCTTCCAAAACACTTGAAATCTATTCGCTCCATCGATAATGGCAGCCTCATCCATTGAACTTGATATTCCAGTCATTGCACCATGATATAAAAATATAGATAAACTAGAACCAAATCCTAAGTACATAAAGATAAGGCCTGGACGATTCAACATATCCGCTTGTCCAAATAATGAGACAAGTGGAATCATAACTGATTGAAATGGAATTAACATAGCAGCAACAAAAACTAAGAAAATAATGCCACTAAGCTTACTCTTATTCCGTGCCAATGCATATCCCGCCATAGATGAGAAAATAATGATAATTCCTACACCTGAAACAGTAATTAGTATAGAGTTCAAAAGGGCACTCATAAAATCTAAATCAATAAAAGCCTTCACAAAGTTATCCATCGTATATTCTTTAGGTAATCCGAGTACATCCGTGAAAATTTCCCGCTTTGTTTTAAATGCATTAACAATCATTAAGTAAAAAGGTGAGAGCCATAATAAAGCAAGCAATAGGCCAAAAAATTCTATAATATATAAATTACGTTTACTTTGCTTCATTACAAATCCACCTCTCTTTTTTTATTAAAGTAAACTTGCGTGACGGCAACAGCGGCTATAATCAGGAAGAAAATAACGGCTTGCGTCTGGGCATAGGCCATTTTATTTTCAGTAAAAGCTGCTTTAACAATACTCATCGCAACCATTTGCGTGGAGTTATAAGGTCCGCCATTAGTCAACGACAGGTTTTGGTCATAGATCTGAAATGAACTAGACAGTGTTAAAAACATACTAACCGTAAATGCAGGTGCTACTAGTGGAAAAGTGATTTTCCAAAAACGCTGATAGCTAGATGCTCCATCAATTTCTGCCGCTTCAATCAAATCTTTTGGTATGTTTTCCAAGTAAGCAATATAAATAATCATAATGTACCCAGCCATTTGCCAAGATGTTAAAATGACTAGTCCCCAAAAGCCAGTTGCGGTCGTAGACAACCAACCTGTTAAGGCCTCAATTCCCAGCAAATCTCCTAATCTCCCAAAAACACTTATGAAAACAAACTGCCAAATGAATCCTAAAATGAGCCCACCAATTAAGTTTGGCATAAAGAAAACAGTTCGCATAAAACTACTCGTTTTCATTTTCCGTGTCACTAGCAAAGCTAGACCTAGTCCTAAAAAGTTAAGGAGTATGACGGAAGTTACTGCAAATTTAGTAGTAAACCATATCGCTGCTCTGAATTCTGCATCTTTAAATAAAGTGATATAATTCTTAAAGCCGACAAAGTCAGTTACTACCATACCATTCCAATTTGTAAAGGAGTAAATAACACCATAAATAAATGGGATAATAATCACAATACCTAAACTTAAAATCACTGGCATTAGAAATAACCAAAATGATAAATCACGGTTACGCATTACTTGCACCCCCAATATGTAGTACAGCTAACAAAAATTTGCATGAATTTTTGTTAGCTGTATTTTTCTGTAGATCAAATCATTTTCGTTCTTCTTCCCATTTAACTTGTACTTCATTAATCATTTCATCCCAAGCGATACCACCACTTAAATACTTTTGCATGCTAGCTCCAAGTACATTTTCACTCCAGCCCGTTGGAGCCCCCTGGAACACCCATCCTTGTATAGTGTTCCCCTTGGAAGCATATTCATAAATTGTTTGAGAAAGAGGATCTGCTATTTTAGATGAATCATAATCTTTATACGCAGGAATAAATTTAAAGTCTTCTAATACAGCATTTTTACCAGTCTCAGATGTATACATCCAATTCAAGAAATCTTTACTTGCTTGAACTACTTTTTCATCACTATTACTATTTACAGCCCAATACATCGGAACTCCGGCTGGAATATGACCTTCCAATCCTTCAACAGGAACTGGAATAATACCGATGTTATTTTCAGCTAATTCTGGATCCATATCATAAATCGAGTTATAAACCCAGTTACCTTGTTGAATGATAGCAACTTTTTCTAAAGAAAATAATTGTTCTACTTGTTGGGAGTAATCTAAGCTGAGAACAGGTTGAACAGAATATTTATTCTCCAGGTCAAGATGCCTTTTCAATTCATCACTTTTTTCAAATGCTATCGTCTTACCATTAAAAGCCTCTATAGCATCATTATTGAATTCTGGTGCAAAGAAGATGTTTGCTAAATGGTTTCCAATTACCCATTTTTCTTTAGCTGCAAGTGCAAATACAGCGTCGATGCCTAGTTTCTTCTTTTGGCTGTCCAATGACTCAACCGCATTCTCTAAATCGTCAAAAGTAATAATTTCATCTGGATTAATTCCAGCCTCTTTAAAAATTCTTTTATTATAAATTAAGCCATAGCCTTCTTGATTAAACGGCAATCCCAGAACTTCATCACCATTTCGCACAGTGTCTAGTGTACCTTCAAGGGCAATTTTTGCTGCATCTGTATCGGATACGTCTGCTAAATAGTCTTTATACTCTTCAACAGCAGATGGCCCACCTACATTAAAAATATCTGGTTCTTCACCTGAAGAAAATGCCGTTTTTAAAGATGCGCCATAATCATTTCCCCCACCGACAGTTTTAACATTAATCTTTACATCAGGATTTTCTTTTTCATATACTTCTACAAGATTTTCAAATTGATCTTTAATTTCTACTTTAAATTGAAAAATATCAACTGTTACCTGATCCCCAGATGCATTGTCTTTTCCTTCGCCTTCCGAACCTGAGCATCCGACTAATGCAAGACTAGAAATTAGAAATACGGAAACTAAACCCCAAAAACGCTTCTTTTTTCTCAATATAATCTCCCCTTTTTTGTTTTCCTCCAATGAAAGCGGTTGCACAATTTAATTCTAGTAGCCATTAATTATCGACTTATCCCCCTAGACCAATCATGAAACCGGTTGCATTGATTTACATCTTTAGACTAACATCCAATTTCTAATTGTGCAATACAAATAATTGATTTATTAGATTCCATTAAATTTTAGGTGATTTCAGTTTTTACTTTTATCAATTATTTTTAGGTAATTTCTATAAAAAGCGGAAAAGCATAAAAAGGCAATAAGCGAGCCTGTTAAAAAGGGAAGGAAGAATCTGAAAACGTTTAGGCTTATATATAGGACTACACCACTACTAATTGCCACAGCAATAAATAATACTGGACTTCCTATCGTTAGGAGAAATGTATTTTTTAATGCAGTAATCAACTTCATATGATAATGAACTGTAACCGAAAAAAGATTGATTGAAAAGACAAATAAGATAATACCCAAAATCATAAAAAGAAACATCAAAATACTACTTTTATCAACAAAATAATAGACATCTACCGCCCAAATCATCCAAGCTATTGTTAAAATAAGGCCACTTGAAGCACTTCTTTTATAATTTTCTTTATAGTACCGCCAATAAGTCTTGAAAAGATGACTACTATCTTCATCTTTAATAATCCACCCTCTTACCATCCCAAACATTGCGGTCGTTGCAGGGAAGAATAAAATTGGCATTAATAGTATTAAGGGAATCAATAAAAGGGGTAATTCTTCTATTTGTTCAATAAATAATAGATTTAAAAGCAAAAAAACAATTGGTATATTAAAGAGAATCCAAAATAGATTAATCAAAGAAAACTTCATAATCCATTCACTAATGGCATACAAGCCACCCATAAAACCCGTTTTGTTGTTCATACTTATATCACTCCCTATTTTCTAAATTGAATGGTGTCATCGTGTACAAATACCAAAAAGAGAGTTAACCACTTAATGTGATCACTCTCAATCATAGAAGTAACAAAAGGAGCTATCTCTCAAAGTTTCGACCTTCACAAAGCTTTATAGAGTATACTTTCTCTAGTCCTTGCTAGGAAAATGCAATGATGCCGCACCTAATAATCCTGCTTTATTACCAAGCGAAGCTTTCAATATTTCCACATTAGAAAAACTTTTCAACATTAATTCTTTTGCTTTATTAGTCACCATTGCTACTAATCTTTCTTGCTCCATGACCCCACCGCCTATAATAATCGCAGGAGGATTAAAGATATGTGTTAGTGAAACGAGGCCATATGCTACTTCAAGTACCCAGTCATTAAGAACCTCTTCTAATTTCACATCACCTTGTTCAAGGCCTTCAAAAATCTTTCGACCATTGATATATTTTTTATCAAGTTGCGATGCTTTTTTTACTAAAGCTGTGGTCGATCCATACATCTCGTAACATCCCACACAGCCACAATTACACTTCTCGCCTCCAGGATGCAAAATCATATGTCCAAATTCACCTGCACCTCCATTAAGCCCCTTATAAACAGTGGAATCAATTACTATTGCTCCGCCTATACCTGTTCCGTAAGTTAAGCATAAGAAATCGTTAAAGTTCTTACCAGCACCAAAATAGTTTTCCCCTAGTGCAGCCGCATTCACATCGTTCTCAACTTTCACAGGAACGCCGAACTTAGCTTCAAAAATCGCTTTTATTTTCATACCCGTATAATTTGGAAAATTTTCATTCGCATAAATGATAGAGCCCTCTTCACTATTTACTTGACTGGCTGTACTAATACCGATGGCATCAAATCCTGTATAAGCGTCTATGATTTTCGTGATTATATTATCAACTAAATGTGGTCCACCCTTCTCAGCTTCAGAATCGAATTCTTTAAAAGCAGAAGCATTCCCTTTCTCATCAGCTATACACATCTTAATAGATGTTCCCCCAATATCCACTGCTACTATTTTCATATATTCCATCCCTACATTTCTTATTTTTTATGCACTAAACTAGTTGAACTTGTCTGCGAATTAACTGTAGCACAAGTTTCTGATTCTATCCACCCAAATAAGAGACCTTTTAATACTTCTATCTGACACTCTAACAAATACTTCATACGTACTACTAGGACAACTACAAGGCGAAGTTTATGCAATTAATAAACGGGAGATTCCCCAACTAAAGGATTCTCCCGTTTCACCTAGATATCTGTATCAAATTCATTATAAATATATCTCTCGCCACTTTTTCCGTTCTTTTTCATTTAATTGTGCTTCGAGCGTCTCATCCCAGTGTTCTGACAGCGTATTCCACACCCTTGCATAGAGTAAATCCTCTGCCTCGTTATACATATGAAATTCAATGCATGGAACCAAATCGACTTGAATGTCAGAAGCAGATACAATTTCAGACACAACAATCTGAACGTTTCCTTCTCCTGATTCTACGCCCATCGCTTTAAGCGCATCTATGAGAACCGAATCCTCAAGCTTCGCTACAGACCAATCATCAATTTCGCTTTTAAAGCGATAAAGTTCCTTCTCTTCATACGCAATATTCTTTATTTCTCCATTCAGAAATGCTTGATGGCATGGACTGTAAAGCGCATGTGTAGAGCCATTTTCTGGTTCATGTACGAAAATACCCGTTTTAAACTGCCGGACCCCAACTTCTGTTAAAGAGTAAAAACCTTCTCTTTTTTCGATTACACCAGTTCTCGACATTTTATCAATCAAATCATTGATAAAAAGCTGTTCAACGAGTAGAATATCACTCAACTCTTCAGCAGTTGCAATATCGGCTTTTCCAAAAGCAATCAACATCATTTTCATCAGAATATCCACTTTCGTGCGCATAACGGTTTGGTAGACAATTTCGACTGAATTAACAGGTAAACTCCATGATAGAGAACCCTTTATTTTTACATTAAAGTCCTGTTGAAGTTCTTTTGTTAACCGTCCCTTTAAGTCATTCATACACAGGGATCCCCCTATAAATCATACTTTTGCAGTTCCTTCAAGATTCCTAAGCCCATTTTTCAATTTGATGCTTTCTAAAAGACGTCCATACATTTCCCTTGAACTTGGATGTTTTGTCCTCATCGTGAACATACCCGAACTCCCCACGATTATGAGCAACTCGCGTGCACGTGACAAAGCAACATTTAGACGCCTGTAATCCCTCGCAAACCCGATGTCACCACCCTTATCCTGGTGATTCCGAACGAAACTTAAAATAATGACGTCCATTTCCATGCCTTGAAACTTGTCCACTGAACCTGTTCTGCAATGTAGATGCTGCGGGATTAATTCTTGCTGAATTAACCGGTCTACTCTTTTCACCTGTTCACCATAGAAGCTTATTACACCAACACTTTTTTTGTCTTCCTGCTTCATTCTTCCAGCATTTTTCGCATTTTCAGTTGCCTTATCTAAATCCATCAAGAGTTTTTTTATCATCGTCAATTCAGCCTGATTAAAGCGACTAGTACCCCCTTTAACCTTCTCCTCGAAATACTTCGGTTCATTTGGCATGTCAAACCAGAGAAGATGATCTTTCCTATGCACATAGCGGGATTCCATCAAGTGATCACGAACAGAATCTGAGTCCGTTAAACCACACTGAAGACCATAATTTCCTTCTTTGTAAAAAGGCGTAATTGTTTCCATTATACTTTCGTGCATACGATACTGGATGGCTAGCATCGTTTTGTTTTGCTTCGGTAATGTTCTAAAAAGACGTTCAAATAATGATTCTTTCAACAATTTTTCTAGTTCATTCTTTTCTTCAGTATTGTCGCTCTCCTCAAGTAATTCCTCCAGTGTATCTTGCCCCATAAGTGGTGGTAACTGATGATGATCCCCCACTAAAATAATCTTTTTCCCTTTTAACATTGGTAGCAATAATTCGGGAGGTGTTGCTTTAGAAACTTCATCTATAATGACCACATCGAATGTCGGATACTCCTCCATGAAATCACGTCTCGCAGACGCGACGCAAGTTGTCCCTATGACATTCGCATGCTGTACATATAGTTTTCGGATTTCGTCAAGATCATATTCATTCGCTTCCGTGAGCAGTGTCCTCCATTCATTTTGAAGTGAATGGTTGATAGGCAAACGTTCTTTATCGATTTTGAGTTTCTTCACTTTTTTCGATAAAGTCATGAGTGAAGTTTGCGCTTGTTGACGCTGTTCTTCGGGATTCTGGGCTAGCAATTCCACTAAAGGTGCTAGTTGACTTTCCTGCTCCAGGCGCTCTGCATTTATCGAATCAAGTTCTTCACTTATGACTTGAAGCCTAGCTCTATTGTTTTGTAATCTTTGAGTATTAACGTCGACTTCACTGTTTTTAGCATCCAACTCATTGATATATCGTTTAAGTGTCGCCTTCTTATCCATATAGTCGGCATAGACTTGTTCTTTTTGCTTCAATTTTTCTTTCGCTGCTCTAAGTGATACCGTTTCATCGACAGTTCCAACTTCTTCTTGAATTTTTTCAGCAGTTCGCTGAAGGTCACTTAGCGTTATTTGGTGACTCTCCGCATTGCGCTGCATTGCGCTTCTTTCCTGTTCTATTTCTGATATAAATTGATTGGTATGATCAATTATTTCTGTCTTAATAACAGCAAACATTTTTTTGGCATCCAACCTAATTTGATTTTGTTTTTCCAAATTTCCGCCCTGTGTCTGCACATAATTCTTTCTTTCACGTAACATTTCTAAAGCAATCGCGATTTTATCAAGATTATCATATTTTTGAGCCGAATAATTCCTCGTTTCAAGACTACTTTTAGTCGCTGGATCGATTAGAAATTTCCCAACACGATCAATGAGCCCATGAATATCTGTTACTGAACTATACTTTTGGTTCACAGTTCTTTTAACTGCATTTGGCAAAAATCCATGCTCTTTCAACAAACGCTCTATCATCTCAATAGCCGCTAAAAGTCTTTTTTGTAATTCTTGCCATTCACTGTATTCGCCACTAGACGTGTCGGATTTAATTGAATCAATCAACTTATTTAATTCGGTCATTTTCCAATTCGTATTGAATGTCGGCACTATTCCGAAAAACTCTAGTCGATTTTTCAATAAGTCAATTTTGGTTATTGAATCTAACTGTTTCACAAACACATGAATAGTATCAATTTTATTGCTTTTTAGTTCCAGTTCTTTACCTATACTTGCGATAGCATTTTCTGACTCGTCAATCATGTGTATTGTTTGACGATAGCTTATGTAAAAACGCATTTGCTCTAATTGAGGTTCTAATTTCTCCATCTGTTCAATTGTCTCTGGACTCATGTTTTCAACTTGTATAACTTGTTCAAGTTGAGTGATTTCCTTGTTTAATGCGTCCGCTAATTTGTTGAAGTCAGCTTCATTTCCTACTAATTCTTCACATTCCTTTTTATAGATTACTGCTTTTTTACTGAGCTTCATGATTTCGCTAGAGAGGAGAAGATGTTGTGCTTCGGCCTCTTCTTTTTGCTTTATTTTTTCATCTAGCGACAGCAGGTCCTGTTGAAGTTTTTTCAATCGCACTTCACAATTCACTAACTCATCTTGAAGCTGTGCTTCTTTTTCAGTATTTGACTGAAGTTGATTATTCACTGCATCTAACGTTACGTTTTTCCAGTTCAAAGCTACATTTTCTTCAATAAACTTTTTTCCTTCTTCTTCAATACTATCTGTCCGACCGTAACGTAAAATCCGAATATCTTGATGCGTTAATAATCTACCGAGTGCATTGTCCACCGCTAGATTTGCTTGTGAGGCGACGAGTGTACGCAACCCCGCCTTGACATTTTGATGACAAATTTCAGAGATAACTGTCGTCTTTCCGGTCCCCGGAGGCCCTTGAATCACGTACAAATCATTTGACGTCATGGCCCCAGTTACAGCTTCTTGTTGAAACTCGTTTAATTCATTATGAAAAACAAGCTCTTGCTGTTTTTTTGAAATACGAACGACTGGCCGCTCCTCGAAAAGGACCTTTTCTAAATTTGCATTGGCAGCTAGACCATCTTGGAGATCTTTAAAACCTTTCCTTAATCTTTTTACTTGACTAAGTTCAGCAAAGTTACTAAATACAACTTCCTTATACGATTTCGGATGCCATTCATTCCGTCTTGCCATCTCTTTATAATTCCGACTCAGTTCGATTTCAATAACTTTCTTAGACCTATCTGTATTTATGACGCTACCTATGTCATTTGATAGCCCTTTCATCTTGGCAACAAAACCTTTAATTGTATTCCATTCATTTCCTTTTAACCCACTGCAAACAATACTCAGTTTACTGAAATCTTCATTAAAACTGGCCATTGAAAAAGTTGCTGTCAAATCTGCAACATCCGCATTACTTTCTTGAATTCGTAAATAACCTTCCCAGCTGGCAATTCTTTTCTTCACGTACTCAGAACGTTCTTGTGCAATCGGTAATTCTCTAATGCTTGTGTACAAATCGATAGGCATCGCGACGCCGGCACTACGGCCTACAAGAAACTTCAATCGTACTGGAAGACGTCTGTTCGTCTGTACGGGTTCTCTACGGCCCCTAACGTGGAAACCAGTCGCTAAAAAACCATCATTTTGATAAACACATTCCATTACAGCTACTCTATCGTTTAAACGCTTCGATAAAGCTTCGTTTGAGCCATTGTCGAAGAACAACGAAAAGGACATATTGCCCTGTCTATTATTGGGACGCTTTTCAATATGTACATCGAAGGCAACCTGCATCGAAAAAAAGGCGTGCTCATCCGTTGACCATTTTATGAGTTCTTTGCGTGCGTTAGCCGTAATTTCAAGCCCACAGCGCATCGCCACATTTATGGTTGATTTATGTCCCATTAAGCATGCCTTCCTTTCGTAAATTGGGTCTATTCTTAAGTATGACACTGTATTCAGGATAAATGTATACAATCACTCAATTGGTTCAATTACTAATAGAGGTGACAGTTAATCTGATTTATAAAGGCCACATTTCCAGACCTATATTTGGACAACTAAAAACTGATTGCTCCATATTCGGAAACAATCAGTCACAGGTTTTTCAATCTTATAATGAAGACAAGGATATTGCACCTAAAAGCCCTCGAATGTCTTCAACTTATAATTAAATCGTGATACTTATATTTTCAGGAATCTTGTACTCGATCTTTAATTCCTTTGTTGAAATAGTTTCTTCGATTACTATATTTAATAAATCCCCTTTAGTTAATTCAGGGATATAGGCATCAATTAGTATATAATTTTTCTGCTTCGTAGGCTCTCCGTTAAACGAATTACTGTTCTGATCAATTATCGTTATACGTGCTAATTCAAATTCTTTAGTCGGTTTCTCGAATCCCAATGTTAATTTTCCATCATTCACATTATAGGATGATGAAGAAATTTCTATATTAGACTGATTCTCAAGTTGCTTAGCAGTCTCATTATTACCAAGGTTCAACATGGCGACAACAATTACAAACAATACGCCTGTGGCAATCAGAACATTTTTTTCTGATAATTTCATTGGACACTCCTAAATGAGTTTTTATTTACAAATTAACATTTTACACTTTTTTTTGTATAAGTAAAGCCCTTTTCGTGGTACTATACTTAAATAGTATTTAAAAGGTACTTTATATCACTATTTTTTGCGCTCATTGGACAACTAATTATGAACTCTTTAACGCAAATAATAAACAGGAGATGTCCAAATGCGGCAAATTAATTCAAATCCCACACTTCTTAATAAGTTTATAATTCTTATTTCAGCGTCATTAAAAGGCTTTTCGCAAGTTATTTTAGTTGATAATGCTTTTTCAGGGTTTTTAATACTAATGGGGATTACGCTTCATTCACCATTTCTTGGTCTAATGGCTTTTCTTTCTTCTATAATAGGAACCCTAACCGCGCAGTATTGCGGTGGAGATCATTCGCTGATTCGGGCTGGAATTTACAGTTTTAATTCCGTTCTAAGTGGAATGGCGGCAGTTCTTTTTTTAACTGGGGGAAATCGCTGGCTGATTGCACTGATTGCCGCTGCAATTGCTGCTTTATCAATGGCTATACTAACGAAATGGATTGCTAAATGGGGAATCCCTATACTAACAGTGCCGTTCGTTTTTATTACTTGGATTGGGCTACTTGTTACTTACAGGACCGACGTGCTTCACATGGATCCTGGTTTCGTCATCAGCTCCCCCGCGCGTTGGAATTTACAAACTGAGGGAACGCCAACTTTATTAGTTGGATTGATAAAAGGAATCGGTGAAGTTTTCATCATTGACTCTCTTTTGACAGGCTCCCTAATTCTTGTAGGGCTTTTCTTGGCAGGTTGGCGATTTGGAGTTTATGCAATTATCGGTACGTTTGTATCCTGGCTTGCTGCTTATTTTATGGGTGTAGATGCGCAATCATTGAATTTAGGTTTATATAATTACAACGCTGTTTTGACAATCATAGCCGTCAGTCTCGTATTTGATAATAAACCAGAAAAAACGCCGCTGACTGGAATAGTAGCTGCCACCTTGACAGTTCCAATTACTGCAGGATTGGAGTTCCTTCTCGATCCACTTGGTCTGCCTGCGCTAACGTTCCCTTTCATCTTATGTACTTGGTTATTTATAGCAGCAAGAAAGTTATTTCCGAAAATCTAAAAAGTGCGCGTGCAGATGAGCTAGTTCTGCAGTCGCACTTTTTTAATGAATGGAACTAGTTCTGTGTGCCAATTATTGCTGATGTTAAAAGTGTAAACCATGTTATACTATCATCCAATAGAAAATTTTAATTTGTAAAGGATGAAATTTTTATGATATATGATGTATTTTTATTTGATTTAGACGATACATTGTTTGATTTTGGCGAAACAGAAAAACGTGCGTTCACTCACTCTTTCGAATCAAACGGCTTTCCGAATGGGTTGAAGGACTATAGGGATAGTTACAACGCAATCAGCAAGTTGCTATGGGATGATTTGGAACAAGCGCATATCACACTGATGGAGTTAAAAACAGAAAGGTTTAAGCGATTGTTCATGCAACACGGCCTCGATATGAATGCGGAAGTTTTTGGGCAAACTTATCTTGATAACTTGGGTAAAGAAGTTCATCTTATTGACGGTGTGACAGAAATGCTGAGTAGCCTTAAAGGTTCCAGATTGGCGATATTGACGAACGGATTTAAAGATGTTCAGTTAGCTCGAATCGGTGGATCAGTCTTAAAAAACTCTTTCGAAGCTATTATTACATCTGAAGAGGCAGGTTACCAAAAACCACAGTCAAAGATATTCGAGTATACATTCAATAAATTGCAACTAACAGATAAGTCCCGTGTCCTAATGATTGGGGATTCACTTTCATCTGATATTCAAGGCGGAAATAACTTTGGTATCGATACTTGTTGGTTCAATCCGCAACAAAAGAAAAACTCAACTACCGCTAAACCTACATATGAAATTCAGAACTGGAACGAATTCAATTTCGGTTTCCGGAACATTTATTGAAACAGAAAATCATGTCTTGTAAAAGCGTATTGGACAGCAAAAGTTGCTGAATCGGTACGCTTTTTTATACTTATGTCCTATTTTAGCCTAGTCCGGTGAATTTGGTTCTTTCAATTCACTATACCAACCTCTTCAGAATCAAGCGTAGTTTGAAGTTCAAAATAAAACAATAAAGAAGCATTACTGCAGAGACCTAGAATAGTTTTGGATAAAACTTTTTTATCGCAATATAATGACTATTAACCCCTCTATTGTTCGGTTAACTGAAAACATGTTAAACTTTCATTAGGGTATTAATTTGCAATTGTAAGATATTTTAAACAAGACATATAACTAGTAGAGAGTGGGAAATTCGTATGCAGGAACAACAATTGGCAAGAGGCCTAAAAAACAGGCACGTACAACTAATTGCCATTGGGGGAGCAATCGGAACAGGATTATTCCTTGGTGCCGGAAAGTCGATTCATTTAGCAGGACCCTCCATTTTATTTGCTTATTTGATTACAGGCATAGTTTGCTTTTTAATCATGCGCGCACTTGGAGAACTGCTCTTAACCAATTTGGAATATAACTCTTTTGTTGACTTTGTACAAGACTATATGGGGAATATGGCTGCGTTCGTTACAGGCTGGACTTATTGGTTCTGCTGGATTTCAATCGCAATGGCTGACTTAACTGCCGTTGGTCTGTATACCCAGTTTTGGTTCCCTACAGTGCCACAGTGGATGCCAGGATTAATTGCACTTGTCATTTTGCTATTTATGAATCTTGCAACTGTTAAACTTTTTGGCGAAATGGAATTTTGGTTTGCATTAATTAAAATCATCGCGATTCTTGGACTCATTGTTATCGGAATCTTCATGATTATAAAAGGTTTTTCTACCGATTCAGGTCCATCCAGCTTCTCTAATCTATGGAGCCACGGTGGTATGTTCCCTAATGGCATTCATGGCTTTATCCTATCATTCCAGATGGTTGTATTTGCATTTGTAGGCATTGAACTTGTAGGACTGACAGCAGGGGAAACCGAAGACCCGGAAAAAGTTATCCCGAAAGCAATCAATAATATTCCTATTAGGATTTTAATATTCTATATCGGTGCTCTGATTGTTATTATGAGTATTTATCCGTGGAACGCTATCAATCCACTGGAAAGCCCGTTTGTCCAAGTCTTCGTTGCAGTCGGTATCGCTGCAGCTGCTGGTATCGTTAATTTCGTCGTCCTAACATCTGCAGCTTCGGCATGTAACAGCGCCGTCTTCAGCACAAGCCGTATGATATACTCGCTAGCTAAAGATAATAATGCACCTGTACCATTTACAAAACTGACTACCAACAAAGTCCCTTCCAATGCACTGTTCTTTTCAACCGTTATTATTCTGATCGCTGTTGTTTTGAACTATGTGATGCCGGAAGGCGTATTTACACTGATTACAAGTATTTCTACAGTGTGTTTCATCTTTATTTGGGGAATAACTGTCATCTGTCATTTGAAATACCGTAAAACTAGACCAGACCTTGCGAAAGTGAACAAGTTTAAAATGCCACTTCATCCATTTTCCAATTACTTAATCCTTATTTTCCTTGCATTCGTTCTTGTCGTACTAGCACTTGCAGAAGATACACGTGTTGCTTTGTTCATTACTCCTGTTTGGTTCATTTTGCTGATTGCTATTTATCAAATACGAAAAAATAAGAACCAACGGAACAAAATACAAGTCCTGTGATTCGTAAATAGTCTTTTATAGTAAAAATGAAAATGCCCTGTCTCTTGTTTCGAGACAGGGCATTTTCTATCTGGTCATACCAATGTGTTGAACACCTAAAGTCTATTTGGTATTTTTCTTTTTAGCTCTTTCTTCCAGTTTGCTTTTTGGCTCTTCAGCGAATTCAGTATCTCCATAACCTTGAGGCGTTACACTAGTGGCTTTCTTCCCTTTATCGTTATTGTGATCACTATTGATATTTTTGTTTTTCGTCATTAGTTCTTTCACCTCCATTTAGACATTCTACAATTTTTTAGTTCAAATTATAGTATGTCCAAATGTTGTATATACACTCCCGTGAATATGCATTTAATCATACAACCTTTCATTTTAACCCAGCTACTTCTTCTTTCGATAATTGACGCCATTCACCAAGAGCTAACGTACCAAGGGGGAGTTTTTTAATCCTCACACGTTGTAAACGAGTGACATTAATTTGAAACCGTCTACACATTCTTCTAATTTGTCGGTTCAATCCTTGTGACAAGGTGATTCTAAAGCAATTATCATCTATTTGAATGACTTTACACGGCTTTGTTAGTACATTCCCCTTTTTTCTAGGGTTATAAATTTCCACGCCTTTAGCCATTTCATCTATAAACGCCGCGGTTATTTTTTTATCAACTGTGACCATATAGTCTTTTTCATTATTATTTTCTTCCAGTAAAAGCTCGTTTACAATGCTGCCATCATTCGTCAGAAGAATTAACCCTTCAGACTGCTTATCTAGACGTCCAACAGGAAAAATCCTTTCCGGGTAATTGACGAAATCGATAATATTCCCTTCAATTCGGCTCGCCGAGGTGCACGTCACACCCGGTGGTTTATTGAGCATAAGATAAATATCATTTTCTTTCGCTTTGATAAGTTGCCCATCCACTTCTACCCGGTCCCCTTCACAAATCACATGTCCTAGTGAAATCTGATTCCCATTCACAGTCACTTTCCCCTCTTTTATCAACACATCGACCTTTCGCCTGGAACAAAGCCCCGATGAACTAATAAATTGATTCAGCCTCATATTGTTTCCTCCATTTACATCGTAAACAATCTGTTTGCTCTTGATTCCGTTCAACTCCACAGATCATTGCTTACCCTATTTTACCACACTAAATTTACCGTATTCCCCCACATATATAAGGACCGTCTCATGACAGTAAATGACTAACAATTTCATTTAAAAGAATAAAAACACAAAAATAAATCAGCCATTCACATAAATGGCTGATTTTAACTATATTTCCGGAACCTAATTCTGAATTATGTTAGAATCCGATTCCATTCTCTTTTGTATGATTTTAAATACCAAATACATACTATGTTATTAAATTTAGGTTCATAAACGATCATCGGAATCCTGCTTATAATCCTCTTCCCAAAAATCAGCATTTTTTATGCCCAGCTTCTTGGGATCAAAAACAGGATCAAGCCCTAATTTCTTCTGACTTTCATAATCTTTCAAGGCAAGTAGCGCTGGTTTGGTCAGTAGTAAAATCGCAATGACATTCAGCCATACCATAATACCTAAACCCGCATCTCCAAGTGCCCAGGCCAACTCTGCCGTTCTGATTGTTCCCCAAAAAGTCATGATTAGAATGACGATTTTCAATATGAGCATGGCCATTTTCGTGTTCTTTTTTCGTATTAAATAAGCTATGTTTGTTTCTGCAATATAATAATAGGCCATGATTGTTGTAAAAGCGAAGAAAAAGAGCGCAATGGCTACAAAGCCTGCTCCAAAACCAGGAAGAGCACTGTCAACTGCTGCCTGTGTATATCCTGGGCCCTGTTCTACACCAGGGATATTATTGACGATATATGTTCCATCCTCTGCCTGTGTGTTATACATTCCCGTAAACAGGATCATAAATGCTGTCGCTGAACAGACGAACAATGTGTCAATGTAGACGGAAAAAGACTGAACCAAACCCTGTTTGACTGGATGGGATACTTCTGCCGCCGCGGCCGCATGAGCTCCAGTTCCCTGTCCTGCTTCGTTTGAGAATATTCCCCTCTTCACGCCCCACATAATCGCCATACCAATGATACCGCCAAAAGCGGAATCTATGGCAAAAGCACTTTTAAAAATCAATGCAAAGACTTCAGGTAATAGATTGATATTCATTACAATAATTACGAGTGCAACCAGCATATACCCCAATGCCATGAATGGAACGATAATCTGTGCAACGTTCGCAATTCGCTTGACTCCACCTAAAATGATGAAACCTAAGATAGCTACAATTACAAGCCCTGTTCCCCATTGGGGAATACTAAATGCATTATTCATCCCAACGGCAATTGAATTGGATTGGACACCTGGCATGAGGACTGCCATCGCAATTAGAGCAGCAATTGCAAATAGAGTTCCAAACCACTTCCATCCTATCCCTTTCTCAATAAAATAAGCTGGACCACCGCGATATTGTCCATCTTGTTTCACTTTGTATATTTGTGCTAGTGTGGATTCAACAAAGGCACTTGAGGCCCCAATGAAAGCGATTGCCCACATCCAAAAGACAGCTCCTGGTCCTCCGTAATAAATTGCCGTTGCCACACCCGCAATATTACCTGTCCCAACCCGCCCGGAAAGTGCAATCGATAACGCCTGGAAGGAGGAAATACCAGCATTTGAACTTTTCCCCTGAAACATCAATGTAACCATCTCTTTAATGTGCCTCACCTGCAAAAAACGCGTCAATACAGAAAATAATAAACCGACCCCAAGTAAAATATAAATGACTGGCGTACTCCATAAAATGTTATTCAGTCCATTTACAAAATCCTCCATTAAACACCCCTCCACCCTTTTTTAAATTTCCAGACAATACCTTCTGATTATATGATAGAATTTCAGTTTGTAGACGAGTTCTATTCGGTTTTTAGTAAGGCATTTTCTTTATGCGAAATTACTATCAACTCACATATCCATATAAACATACAAAAGATACCAGACATTCACTTACATACCTGATACTCTAATTATTAATATGCAACTGTAGTTTCTGCATAGCCTTTTAGTTATTTTGAAAATGAACGTAACTGTTCAGAGCGATAGATCATCATTCTTTGCTTGTTCAATTGGGCATTGTAATACATAGAAAGGGTGAAATTCTCGGCTGCAATTACTCTGTATTTTTTCAGAGGACCTCGAATAATAAATGGAATGGCATTATTCGAGGTCCGCTCTTCGCTCGCCAAATCTGAATTCAAACCGATTGCCAAGTAAAAGTAATGGACGTAAATTCGAGATTGTCTCATACATAATCATAGCCAGTATCTGTTTCAATTCGCCTTTCATTATTAAACAGAAAATGACGATTCAGGATTGGCATTCATCGCACTGATTATAAAAAATCACCTCGGCCGATTTGATTAAGCAAAATTTGAATTCGTCAATGCATCCTCAATATCGACTTTATATAGCGCTTCCTTTGACGTAGCTTTCTTAATCGTAAAATTGATGCAAACATATAAAGGTTTAAAAATTTCCCGATATCAATTACTAATCGGTATCCGAAATTTCTGGCTCCTAGTTCGGATGAAATACCAATTTGTATTTGTATCAGATACTTTTTCCCAAATAAATATCCCTGTCTATGTTCTGTTGACATAGACAGGGATATTTCCAATAATATCGCAACTTCACTCTGTTTCCATTATTTCTTCTTTTTTGAAGAACCTTTACTCTTACCCTTAATATTATTTTCAACAGATTTCTTTTCGACTGATACCTGTTCTTTTGAAAAGTCTGTCTCCTCCCCGAATTCTGTGTCGTAGTTGAGATTGTTAAAGTTGCGATGATTTGTATCCTCAACTACTTCTTCCATTGGTTTAAACAAAATCCCTAAGCAAACCAGTCCACTTAGACCAACAAGAACATAAATCACCCTTGACAAAAATGCCTCTTGCCCACCAAATATTGATGCTACTAAATCAAATTTAAAAATCCCAATTAAACCCCAGTTAATAGCACCAATAATTACTAATGCCAAAGCAATCCGTTGTATCGCTCTCATGAATTAACACCTCCTCCATATTACTATTCCGTTTTATAAACTAATCGCCGCCGCAATCACTAATGAAATGTTCTTTTTTCTCATCGTAAGATCTTTCCCGAGTGCTGTCTGGATGATACCTTCAGGAATGGTCACAATAAAAACAATTCATCCGTAAATCGCTAAGACTTGTTCTTATCTTCTGCCAATAGAGTGTTTTAATACATTAAATTATAATTCGTGAAAATCTAAAGACTAATCACGTTATTTTAATTTTCGATACCTATTAAGCAGGTCTAACGGGAGGATGTGAATGCTTAGCATTGACTGAATCCAATTATGCATTTATTGGTATGACAGGAAATATTACTTTTCAATAGTTCTTGTAAACTACTTTTTTGGGCCGAGTGCTTGTTCTTTTCTCCATAGATTGATTTCCTGTCGATTCACTAATTTGAGTGTGAATCAATGCATTAGTGTTTGTCTAGGTTAAATTTCAACGCCATATGACATGGATTAATGAAAAAATAGCCACTTTAAGATTTGGATTTCCATCTCTCAAAGCGGCTATTCGTATTGAATTAATAATCTACGCCTGATGCTTTTCCAAAAATGCCAGCATCAAGCTATATACTTTAATTTCATTCTCTTTTTTCGAGAACCCATGTCCTTCATCTTCCAAAACAAGATACTCGACATCACGGCCCTTTTCTTTTAATTTTGCAACGATTTGGTCAGACTCTTCTTTGACGACTCGTGGATCTTTTGCTCCTTGAATGACAAGCATAGGCTTTACCATGCCGTCTAAGTAAGTAACAGGTGAGTCTTTGATGAAACGTTCTTTATCGCGCTCGGGATCCCCAAGCCATCGTTCCATTATCGGCTTCCAGTGTGGTGGAACAGAGTTGATGAAGGTAAATAAATCAGACGGCCCGAAAATATCAACAACTGCTCTGAAATAGTCTGAATGTCGCCCATGCAATAATAGTGCCATGTATCCGCCATAGCTACCGCCGACAAGGAACAGCTTATTTCGGTCTGTAAACCCACTTTCAAACAACCACTCGATTCCAGCGATACAGTCAAGTCTTGGTCCCTCGCCCCAATCCAGCTCAACTAGCTTTGTGAATGCCGATCCATATCCTGTACTTCCACGGAAGTTCGGCGCAAAAATTGTATAGCCTCTATTAATGAAGCATTGGAACATCGAACGGAACATTTTCCGCTCAGCTGATTGCGGTCCACCATGTGGCCAGAAAATCGTATAACCGTTATCATTTTCGGGCTTCGCTTTGAACAATAAAGCCTCGATTTCCATTCCATCAAAGCTTGTATAGGAAACAATGTCTGGCTCCACCATATCCTCTTGACTTAATCCCAAGACACGATTGTTCGTCAATTGCTTCCACTCTACACCGTTAGACGATTGATAGACATTATGTGGTACGGTTGCACTGCGTCCTAATATATAAAGATTTCCCGATTTCGCCACTTGTATTTGTTCTATTATATCAACAGGCAACGAGCATTCTTCAACTTTGTCGGTGGCAACGTCATACCGATATAAAATATCTGTAACACCTTTGACAGTGATAAGATAGAACGCTTTGTTGTCCTTATCCCATTTAACCGATTGAATACTTTCCCCATCAAAGGCTAGGACTTTGGAAAACTCTTTGGATGTCAAATCGAACTTAGCCAAATACATTTCGTCGCTGTCGTAATCCGTTGCAAAGTAAATTGTTTCATTATCTGTGAAAACTGGTTCCATGGCAACATGGACCTTCTCTGGGTCCGGTGTAATGTTGAAGGTCTCTTCCCCCATCTTTACAAAGCCAACGATATATGTATTGGCAAATGCTCGTAAATAAACAAATGATTCTTCATTCTCGGATACTGCAGCTAGTTCGGTAGTTGATACTTCTCCGACATTCAGCAGTCTATCCTCTCCTGTTTCCAAGTTACGAATCCGTGTGTTCAAAAAAGATGGATTCTCTTTTGATGTCTCATAGTACACGCGCTTTCCGTCTGCACTCAGATGGCTAAAATAATACTTTTCAGATGCATCTCCTGTAATAAGCGGATGCGGCAATCCACCATCGTTTGGTATCGCATAAATTTGATAATTCTCATCTCCATCCTTATCAAATCCCGCTAACACATACCGGTTCTCTGGATCGAATTTTATAAAATTACATGATTCATCCCTATGAGCAAATAGATATGGATAAGTGTCCGGCAAATCCATCGCCCACAAATTCATTTTGCCATTTAAATTAGCGTTAAACACTAATCGCTTTTCATCGCTACTTACTGCAAAGTTTGTAATCGTATACGTACGGAAAAATTGCTCGACTGTTGGTTTCGGAAAATTAATCATTATGAACCCCCTAAATGGTAGTAAAGCAATTTCATTTCTTCCTATTAGTATACCATTTATCAGATAAAATAGAATACCACAAGGATTCCGCTTTTTGAGAGTGGTAATGACTTATTTTTTATTACACACATAAGCAAGCTGTGCCAAAAAAATTCAATAGAGAAAGGACATAAAAAGTAGAAATGATTATTATAGGTGCATTTTTTTGCAACTGTATATTCTAACGGAACTAATAGTCCACCATAGCCTACGGTGACAACTTTGACCTCTACCTCTTATAGGTGTCTCCTATACAATCGGGGGTACTATTTTAGTATTGCTTGGTGTACCAGCGTTCCCCCCCACCAACCAATGTCTAGATGGTTCTTCCATGAATGGTGCTAACACTATTTTCACCATTCATGGTACCGACCACTATCATCAGACGTATCAAGTTACTACAACCGTCTCACTACTTGCCGGCGCTAGACTGATGCTAAATGGTATTTCCTGATTCAATTGTTTCCCTCGCTTCGCTGTAGCTGCTGCATCAAGTTATATTTATAATTGATTTTCCCCTTGTCATACACACGTAAAAAAAGGTACTCATGTAATTCAATATACTTTAAATCATACTTAGTCCAGATACCCATAAGTTGAATTTCAAAATAAAAAAGCAGTGATTATCGCTTATTACCGACAATCACTGCTTTTTTAAGTAGCTCATTGTTGAATAGTGCTGTGTTCCCTATCGCTTGAAAAAAATTACCGAAAGCTTCAATTGTACTTCGTTTAGCAACTAACTCCTTGACTTTCATCTCCGGTCATTTTTTCTTTCGTTATTCCTATAGCGGTGACACCAGACTAACCGCTATAATCTAGGCTCTAGAATAAATAAGTTCCTCTCCATGATTCTTCAGCATATACAGACCTATATATGTTGCACTAATGATTCTATATAATGTCCAGCGAAGGCGCCTCATAGGGGTAGCCGAAGCAATAAGACTGACAGCGGTTTTCTGTCTGGCTTATTGCGAGAGGCATCCCCTAGCGCGGGCATTGTTGAGAGAATTCTTTATGTCAACATATATAGTCTAACTTCTGATTTCACCCATTCAAAAATCTTCCAAATCAGCAACAGAAATAGGAAATAACCTATGAACGAATAGATATGGTTCCATTGATTCTCATGATAAAAAAAACCTAATTGCATTGACTTTTTCTCAATGAATGGCACGAGTGCGCTAAGAAAAAAAGTAAAAATCAGCCTACTCCATTTTGACATTTTATCTACCAAATAAAGATATAGCCCTATTAACATAGGTAGGATGATTAATGTAAATACAATATTAATCGGAAATACATCTGGGAAAGGGCGAACCGGGAACTCATATAATTGTTTTCCAACAAAATACAAATCTAAATAGGTACCCAGTAAAGAAGCCACTAAAATAGATGGCAAATACAAGAATGCATTACGTGAAGATAGCCGTTTTCGCGATAGCGGCGAGTTCAAGCCTTTCAAGTGTTTCACAGTATTCACCCATCACCTTTCCATTAATCGGTTCTTTTACTTCTACTAGGTAATCAACAACACGCCAATGCTCGAACCAATCTCCAGTTTCCGCTTCGTGATGAGGGATGTTTTCCCACACATACTCAAGCCGCGGGCTATACAACCTAAGCGCTCCTTTTCTTAGCGCACAAGACTTTAACCTCCTCGTAATAGCCAATCCTGGCACCCCTTCGAACACATCATTAAAAACATCCGGCCAATAGTCCTTACGCGAACCAGTATGTGGGTGGGTAGTTGCCCAGCGATAAACTTTTTCTAATAGGTCTGCCTCATGAAATAGTAATCGATACAAATCCTTTCCGAGCATAATACGTTCATGTAGCGATCCAAATTGATGAAGCGTTAATCCCGTAAGAGGTGCCTTTTCAGTTGACTTTCCACTGTCAGTAAAGGGAAACAAAATTTGATTGAATGAAAGCAGATCCTGGAGTACGAATTCGAACGTCTGAAAAACCTTTCTTTGATAGAAGGAATTTCGCACGATTCTGTTCTCCAAATAATTTTGTTCATTAATTATGAGTGCAATCGCAAGCGTATAGGAATCACTTTCCTCCCAGAAACGATTCCAAATCACTTCCATAAAAGCAGAAACATTTAAGTAAGGCAACAAATAAAACAAATTCCGACTTTGAAATAGACTTTCTTCATATAATAAGAACTGCGGATATACATCTTGGAATATAAGCCAGTTCCCACGTTCCAAGAATGAATAGAAATCTTGTTTTGTTTTTTCATTCATAAGTCTAGAAAGGAACTCTCCTTTTAAATCCGTCATATTCCATCCGCCATTTCTCGAAACCATATGTCCTAGGAATGCCCAGTGAATTTCTGGCCGAAAAATATAGAAATCGAGGTAAGCTTTTGTTCTCGTCACATTATTCAGGTTCAACTGTTTCGTTTTTAAACGAATCAGTTGAAGAAGTTGCTGATCCCCCCAAGATAAGTGCTGTTCCTCCAGAATAGGAACAGAGTTATACTTCTTCAAATCAGCTTTAATTAATAGTAAACTTTCCGGAAGTTGTTGTTTTCCCCCTATTTTTCTTAATAAATTAAACACGGGCCGCCCCCCTACTAAAAATCATTCCTCCTTTAGGATTATGAATAGGGATATATAGATATGAATAACCTTTACTAAGGAGATGATGAGACGTTGACATATCGTACCGAACAGTTGATTAGCCAATTAGTCCAACAACTAAAAACTGACCAGACACCCGATGGTTCGTGGGATTACCCCTTTGAAACGGGTATTTCAACAGATGCCTATATGATTATTTTAGTAAGGACACTGGAAATAGATGATGAAAATTTAGTTCGCGAATTAACTGAAAGAATATTGAGTAAACAGGAGGCAAATGGCGCTTGGAAACTTTTCCATGATGAAGGTGATGGGAACATATCCGCTACGGTTGAAGCCTATTACTCACTTCTTTATTCAGGCTATGTCAGCAAGGAAGACTATAGATTGCTTGCGGCAAAAAAGTTTATTTTGGCAAACGGTGGTCTTGAAAAATCACATATGTTAACAAAAATCATGCTGGCGTTAACCGGTCAATATCCATGGCCCGCATATTTCCCAATACCGGTTGAAATTATCCTCTTGCCGCTCAATTTCCCCATCAATTTCTATGACCTTTCTGTGTATGGAAGAGCAAATCTTGCTCCAATTATGATTTTAGCAAATAAGAAATACGTAAAAACAACAAAAAGCAGCCCTAATCTATCTGAATTATTCCTTCCAGAGACAGCTGATGATTTTTTCAATATACAAGATATCCAAGAACTTTTTTCTATAATTGAACATGACCTTAAAAGTTTTCTGGGTTTATCTCAAACTTTCAATTCTTTAGCCATCAATCAAACAAAACAGTATATGCTCAATCACATTGAGCCAGATGGAACCCTTTACAGTTATTTTAGTTCTACGTTTCTTATGATATTTTCCCTGCTCTCTCTTGGTCACTCCAACAGCGACCCGATAATTTTAAAGGCGGTCCAAGGACTAAAAGCGATGCAATGCACGATTCATGGTCAGCAGCATATACAATATACAACTGCAACGGTGTGGAATACGTCCTTAATTAGCTACGCTCTTCAAAAAGCAGGAGTTCCTTCGACTGATTCAGTAATCGAAAAGGCAAGCGAATACTTGTTAGAGCAGCAGCAAACTAAATATGGCGATTGGGCGATTCATAATCCTGGAGTTTTATCCGGGGGCTGGGGATTCTCAGCTGTAAATACGATGAATCCTGATATAGATGACTCAACGGCTTCACTAAGGGCTATTTCACAGCTAGTTCAGAAAGACACTCGCATTCATCAAGCTTGGGACAAAGGAATTCTTTGGGTAATGTCTATGCAAAATAGTGACGGTGGATGGCCTGCATTCGAAAAAAATGTTGATAATCAATTATTGAACTTGCTTCCAATTGAAGGCGGTAAATTTTTATTGACAGATCCAAGCAGTGCCGATTTAACCGGTAGAACACTTGAATTTCTAGGTGAATATACGAACTTACCGAAAAATCATGACCTTATGAAACGCGGGGTAGATTGGCTAATTCATAATCAAGAAGTGGATGGTTCATGGTACGGGCGCTGGGGAATTTGTTTTATTTACGGAACATGGGCGGCAATTACTGGTCTTATCGCGGTAGGTGTAAGCCCAGGGAGTCCAACTATTCAAAAAGCTGTAAACTGGTTACTTTCGATACAAAATCATGACGGCGGTTGGGGAGAATCTTGCAAAAGCGACCTCGCATCTAAGTACATCCCTCTTGGTTCCAGCAACCTAACTCAAACAGCATGGGCACTGGATACACTCATTGCGGTTTCAGAAAAGGCAACACCCGTAATTGATGCAGGGATTTCCTATTTGCTAGAAACCTATAATAAAGTCGATTGGACGTTATTCTATCCGGTTGGACAAGGAATGGGTGGAGGTTTTTATATCCACTATCATAGCTATCAATATATCTTTCCTTTGCTTGCGCTTACCAATTACGAAAAAAAATTTCAAGGATAATTGTTTTTATTGTATATATAGGGCTTTTACGCCCAAAGTGATACGACCATCATTTTCTTTATAAAACCATGTATACGAATAATCGCGTCACCTGGGAGATTTTCAAAACTATATTGAATATCTATTTTTTCCACTGAATATGTTCCAGACCTCGTCAATAAACTTTAAATAATAACAATGAAGGGATGGAGAATTGAAACAAGTATTAATATTTGGTGCTACCATAATAATTGGAATCATTCTTGGGATAATCGCAACCTATATCATGAAATGAAAGAAAAATGACTGTTTGACTATCACAAACCATTTCTCAATCAAAGTATTCGTAATAGTCCAGTGAAAGGGAGCAATTATTCTTATTAGAAGGCCAGAAGTAACTTAGCACCCTTAATACTAAGTTATTTATGGTCCTTTTATTTTTCATCAAAATCAATATTATTAATAAAAGAGTTTTCTTTTGTAAACTGTTGGAATCTGCAGAAGGGATACTCTTTTTGAAAAGAAATTCAAAGAAGTTGACGGACTCTTTTATTAAGTCCATCAACTTCTTTGAATCATCTTTAAAACTATAATGCTACTTTTCCAGAATACTCATAACAATCTCCAAGCCATTCGGTAGATTTCATGAATAATTCATTTTCAAATGTGTAGCTTGAAAATGTATGATCTGCATCCTCAATATAATGCGTGTTTACTCGTTCAGGAACAAGTCTTTGTAGCAATGATGCAGAATAACGCGCAGCATGTTCTTTCGGTATATCCTTATCCTGTTGTGCATGAATGATCAACGCTGCCTCTTGGTACGAACGAATCGCTTCAAGAGGGTGATGGTTTTTCAAATCAGTTAAAAATGATTGACTCACATAAAACCCATGATAATCAACTACCCCATTTAGTGCCGCTGTTTTCATAGCGTTCTCGCCTAAAATTCCGGTAATATCTTTATAAGGTTTCCCAACTGGTGACCATAAAATAAGTTTACGAATTCGACAATCTACTGCAGCAGTTAATGAAGCTACAGCACCTCCAAGACTATGACCGATTAATATAATATTGTTTGCATCTATTTCAGGTAACATGGATACATAATTTAACACCGCCTGAACCTCACTTAATTGCTTCGTGACCGTAACATCCGCATAATCCCCGTCGCTTTCCCCACAACCACTAAAATCAAATCGAAAAACCGCATAACCCTTCTCTGTGAAATACCGTGCTGCTTTCACAAATAACCGATGTTCTCCGACTTTGCTACCGACAAATCCATGTAATAATACAATAAGCGGAACCTTTCTATGATGCACTCTTTCTGGAAGATGAAGAACCCCCGAAAGATAAAGTTGATTAGCATAAATTGAAATCGCTTTACTTGTCATAGTAAACACCCTTTCAAGGATACTCTCCAAATAAACTATTCTTACCTGTTTACTCGGTATTATACGTATGTAATTTAGAGAAGTCAATGAGTTGGCGCGAGATAGTTAAGCTTTCAATGGTACATCTTGTATAGGTTCCTTAAAAAACTTTGATATAAAAATGCCACAGGAGTTTTTATGTCCCCTGCGGCATTTTACTTATCATTCAAAAAACTAACTACTATTCAATCCACTAATCATTAATGGACTTCTTCACCAGCGATATTGATTAATGTAACAGATTCTTTTCTCGATTTCGCTACGACTAGACCAATAACAAATCCAATGATCCCCGTTACAACCCATCCCGCACCATTTTCAAATAAAGGGATAAATCCAAACATCGTATTGATGGCTTCTGGAAAAATAGTCGCCTCCTTTAAAGCATCAAGAATTGCAACAAAACCGACACCAATCACAGTTCCTACATAAACCGATTGATGGCCATTAAACAAGTTGTTTGCAAATATTAGAACGATTAAAGCAATTGCTATAGGGTAGAGTAAAAGCAAAATTGGAGACGCCAACGTCAGAATAGTCGTAAGTCCAAAGTTTGTAATAACTAGACCTAAAGTAGCGAATACTATCAACCACTTTTTATATGAAACAGTAGGCATAATTCTTTCAAAATACTCCGCAACAGCTGCTAAACAAGCAACGTTTGTTGTAATTCCTGTTAACAAAATAACAGTTCCAATAATATAAATTCCAAACTGTCCAAATAAGACGATAGCACTTTGCGCTAATACTTCTCCACCATTAGCCATATAGCCAATTGGATTGACACTGGAAGCACCTATCCATGCCATCGAGACTTGTAAAGCCACCAAACCAATAATTGTAATTATTCCAGCTTTAATAAATAACTTGGATACTTCTTTTTCAGACTTTATACCAAAGGCACTAATTGATTTGATGAATATTCCACCGAATACAAAAGCCGCGAGAACATCCATTGTATAATAGCCTTGGGTGAATCCTTTTAAGAAGGCACCCTTTATATAATCGCCCTGAGGTTCCCCAAAACTCCCCATAGGTGTAATAATGGACTTGCCAACAAGTACAATTAAGAGCACTACAAAAATCGGCGTTATGATTTTGCCTAAGCGATCCACAAACTTTGTTGTGTTCCATGATAGGTAAATCGTCAGGACTATAAATAACAACGAGAAAATAAAAAGAAAGAGACTGGTGTTTGATTTATCTAGCACTAACGGATTGATCGCAATTTCATAGACCACCGATGTTGTTCGTGGAACCACATAAATCGGTCCAAGCGTTAGGAATAATAGTATAGAGAATACTGTTGCAAATAGGGGATGTACCCTCCCCGCAAGTTTTTCAACAGTTCCTCCCCCACGTGTTAATGCAATAATTGCAAGAAGAACCATTCCAACACCTGTTATTAAGAATCCCCCCATCGCAATCCATGTATTTGTTCCTGCCTCTTGACCTAACATTGGCGCAAAAATAACGTTTCCAGCACCTAAGAACATAGCAAAAAGCATAAAACCAATCGCTATTAATTGTGAAAACGGCATTTTTTTCTCCATGTAAATTCCCCCTAAATTTCGCATCTAAAAATGCATATTTTCATATAAGATCGTTTAGCACATCCCCAAAAATAGCTAGCTGATATGCTTAGATCCTTTTCTTTTTACTGACTCTACCTAATAAAAATGCGCTAGCCCCAATACCAATCATTGTATTGGTCTTTTTATTGAACATCTGCTTCGCAACAAGATTAAGGTTTTGTGGACGCTCCGCCAGTCGACGCATGAAATAGCCATACCAATCTACTCCAAATGGTACATATGTACAGAATTTATACCCCTCATCCGCAAGCTCCAATTGTAATTCATTCCGAAAGCCATATAGCATTTGGAATTCAAACTTGTCCTTAGAGATATTATTATCTTTCGCAAACTTTTTAACATGATTGATAACATGATGGTCATGTGTTGCGATAGACGAAAATTTACCATTCAGCAAATGATATTCAATCAATCGAATGTAATTCTGATCAATGTCTTTTTTATCTTGATACGCTAAGTTTTCTGGCTCTTTGTAAGCACCTTTAACAATTCGCATGCGGTAGTCTTTGTATTTCTGAAGGTTTTCATCCGCCTCATAAAAATAGGCTTGGATAACTGTCCCGATATTTGTATAGTCATTTGAAAGCTCATCAATGATGTCAAAGGATGGCTGTAAATGTCCATAATCCTCCATATCGAAATTGATGAATATAGCATATTCGTTTGCTTTCGCAACAATTTCTTTTAGATTATCTAAGCAGAAATCATAGTCAATATCTAAGCCCAGCTGAGTAGGCTTCAAAGAAATATGCGCGTCCAACCCATGTCCATGAATCGCTTCGATGACTGCTAGGATTTGTGTTTTTGCCTCAATCGCCTCTTGCTTCTCGAAAACAAATTCCCCAAGGTTATCGATTGTTGCAGCAATACCTTTTGCATTTAATTGCTTTACGCTTTCTACCATTTGTTCAACGCTCGTTCCTGCAACAACTGACTGTGCCCCTAGTTTTAACCCCCATCGTTTTGCACCGCTATTCAAAACTTTGTTTTGTGACAGTAAAATAAAGAAATCTCTTGTTAATCCCATGATCAATACCTCCATTTTGTGTGATTACTATTAATTATTTTAATAAAAAACCTTCTACATATGGGTCTGTTGCATCCAATGAAAACTGATGAATCCCTGTCATCCATGCAGATCCAGTAATCTTCGGTATAATTGCTTTAATATTTTGGACTTCCGTATAATCAACGACTGCCCCTTTAAATCGTGATCCAATGATACTTTCTTGGATGATTTCTTCACCTTTGTTAAGATCTAACGTTGCTAGTTTCGCGCATGTCCCTGTTCCACAAGGCGATCTGTCAATTTGTCCGTCTCCAAAAACAACTGTATTTTTATAGTGATTCTTTTCTACTTCTAAACTAAATTCCACAAGGTCAACTGTATTAATTTCTGGAATTTCAGGATGTACTATTGTTAGTTGCTCATTCACAGCTTTCCTAATCGCAATACCGAGTGCCGCAATTTTATCTTGTTCTTCAATATTTAATTCCAAATTGAATTGCTTGGCATCCACAATTGCAAAGAAACTTCCGCCGAAAGCTATATCCAATTTGACATGCCCTACGCTATCTACTAAAACGCTTACATTCCTTTTCAACAAAAATGCGGGTACGTTAATAAAGGAAACTTCTTTAACTTTGTCATTTTCGTACACGATATAACATTCAACAACTCCAGAGGGTGTATCCAATATTACCTTGTCCCGTTTCTCAATCAGCCCTTGATCGATTGCTATTGTTACAGCCGCAATCGTTCCATGCCCACACATATTTAGATAGCCGCCACTATCCATAAATAATACACCAAGATCACATTCCACATTGCAAGGTTCGGTTAAAATTGCACCAAACATATTCAAATGACCTCTTGGTTCATGCATCAGCAGCTTCCGTATATGATCCATTTCAGTTTGCATATAGTTTTTCTTTTGCATCATGCTATTCCCTTGGATTGATGGGATCCCATCAATCACTATTCTGGCTGCTTCACCCATTGTATGGGCATCAATCGTCCGTATACTATTCCCTATCATCACCATAAAGCGTTTATACCTCCCAAGTACATAGTTATTTCTTGCTCACTACTATAATTGCAAGAAGCGTGCCAACTCAAAAAAGTATATCTAATCCCCATATTGCAATCGTTCGTATAATTCATTACAATAAGAACTGTTCATTAAGTTTACAGTATTGTAAATACAAAATTAACACTAACAACTTTACTCAGGGAGGATGTTGTAAGCAATGAATACTATCCCCATTGAACATTCGCACTATTATTTGAACACATTAATCGAAACGAGTTCTGATGCAATTGCCATTATTAACGCCTTAGGAGAAGTAGAATATTGGAATTCTCAAGCTGAACAAATTTACGGAATACCGCTGGCAGCTATAAAAAACAACAAGATTAGTACCTTTTTTAAAAAGGAAGATTTAAAGTTATTAGAGATTCTTGAAACGAAAAAGCCCGTTTATAATGTCTATCATCAACCCCTCCCGGATAAGCATGTCCTCATAAGCTCATCCCCTATTCTAGATAGTGATGGGAACTTAATCGGAGCCATTTCAATCGATCAAGACATAACAAGCATTGTAAAATTAAATGAAAAGTTATCATTAACAACTACAGAATTACAAAAGGTCAAACAACAATATAATTTACAGGGACAAATAGGTCCTTTCTCTGAAATTAAAGGACATAGTAGTGCCATACAATCCACAAAGGAATTAGCGTTAAAAGTTGCGAAGACAGATGCGACGGTGTTAATTCAAGGGGAAAGTGGTGTAGGTAAAGAACTTTTTGCACAAGGCGTACACGAAGCAAGCTTACGTAAAGATCAACCTTTTATCCCCATAAATTGTGGTGCAATTCCCGAAGCTCTTTTTGAAAGCGAGTTCTTTGGGTATGAAAAAGGATCTTTTACAGGCGCTCACAAGGACGGAAAAGCTGGAAAAGTGGAGATGGCTGACGGCGGTACATTATTTCTAGACGAAATTGGGATGTTACCTCTTGATATGCAAGTAAAGTTACTTCGTGTCTTACAAGAAAGAGAAGTTTCTCGAATAGGAGGCAACGTATCAATAAAAGTAAATAGCCGAATCGTCGCTGCAACTAATAGTAATTTAGAAGACATGATTAAAAAAGGGCTATTCCGCGAAGATTTATATTACCGCTTAAATGTTGTTACTTTGAAAATCTCCCCACTCCGAGAGCGAATCGAGGATATCCCAATTTTAGTCACTAGTTTCGTTCAAGAGTATTGCGCAAAATATCAAAAAGAAATACCCACACTTCTGAACAGCGCCATGGAGATGTTCATAAACTACCAGTGGCCAGGTAATATTCGAGAACTACGAAATGTTGTTGAACGAATGATTATCATTATTGATAATTCAACGATTCATGCAGAAGACATTATGGCTATATTCCCCGTCACAACTGACAACCTTGTAAACAAAAAAGGATTAGCCCAAGAGAAAGCTCAATTGGAACATGAGCGTATCAAAGAAGTACTTATTGAAACATACGGAAACAAAAGTGCCGCAGCAAAAAAATTAGGTATTTCGAGAGTCAGTCTTTATAATAAAATTAAACAGTATAATATTGATGTTTAAATTAAGGCGAACAGTTTCTACCTATAGTTCTTCGCAAAAAACAGAGTGAACTACCAAAATTGGTAGCCCACTCTGTTTTTCATCTTAATCAACAATATCCCATAGCTTTGCTTGAGCAAGATATGACTTCCGTACCTGCAAAGTGACTGTAATCACACCCGGATGACGACCGATTTCTATGGAGCCTAGACCGTAACACCGAATAGTTTCGCTGCATGCGCAAGACCATTGTCGGTCGCCACGTTTAAAGTGGGTCCTGTTCCGAAGATTCACTGAGCAAATGATTCCTTAAGCACTTTCATCCCCATATAGAATCGTCGAACTAATGATACAGCTTCATTTAATATTTCTTTTGTTTTAACCGGTTGGAACTTCACTAAATAATCGCTCCCTACACGCAATGACCGACTGATCATTGCGTTTTCACACTTTATTTAGGTTAGAATCCGCAAAAGGATACTCTTTTTGAAAAGAAATTGATTATATATGTTGATTTAAAGGATACCATTGAATTTACTGTGGCGCTCAATAAGGAGAGAGTTGTATTTCGGGGTGTGGATTGTAGAACACTTAGCGCTTTGGAGATGCCTTTTCCATACCTTCGATAGGGTGTTCATTATCGAGAGAAATGTGATTTTGAGATGAATATGCCGAGATTACAAGGCGATTACTACTTGATACTAATTGTATTCAAGAAAGACGCACTCTAGGTTGCAGATTCCATCACAGATAATGAAATGCGCTTTCTCAAATAGACCATCCAGCGCAGGCGCGTCTTCGTGCTAGCCGGAGCGATAAGACTGAAAGTGGTTTCCTTTCTGGCTTATCGCGGGAGGCATCCACAAAGCGTCGAAGCGGTATTAGGGGGAATCCTAATTCATTCCAATTACAAGGACTTTTTCCGAGATTCAAACTCCTATATACAGAAATGAAAATAACCCTAAGCACTCCATAAAAGGAGCCCTTAGGGTTATTAGTTGAATTAGTTGAAGAAATTGATTATATATCCTATTAGAATACCTATAACACCGAAATCAGAATCACCAAAAGTTGTACCTTCAAATCCAAGTGAACCTAGAACGGGCATCAACATTGCGGGAAGGAAACTGATTAACAATCCTTGTACAAAAGCACCAATTATAGCACCTCTACGCCCACCCACTGCGTTGCCGAATACTCCGGAAGCAGCTCCACAGAAGAAGTGTGGAACGAGTCCGGGGACGATAACAGCTAACCCTGCAAGCGGTAGTAAAAACATACTTAACAGTCCTGCTGCAAAGCTTGATAAGAATCCAATGATAACTGCGTTTGGTGCAAATGGGAATACGATAGGAACGTCTAATGCAGGTTTCGCATTTGGAACAATTTTATCTGCGATTCCCTTAAATGCAGGAACGATTTCCGCTATTAACATACGAACACCCGCCAAGATAATGAATACACCCGCGGCGAACGTAATTGCCTGTAACAATGAGAACACTAAGAAGTTTGCACCATCGCTCAGGTTTTCTTCAATGTATGTAGGACCAACAACCAAAGCAACCACAAAGAACATAATTGCCATTGTTAATGCCAATGCTACAGAAGAATCACGTAAGAACCCAAGTGATTTTGGCACTTTTACATCTTCAGTCGATTTCGTTTTGTCTCCAGTCAATTTAGCAACTTTAGCTGCTACAAAATAACCGAATGAACCGAAGTGACCTACAGCAATATCATCCGAGCCCGTAATTTCTCTTACTGTAGGTTGTAGCATTGCAGGTAGTAGAACCATTAATGCACCTAAAATAAGTGAGCCTACGATTACTATCATTACACTACCCATGCCCGAAGTTGACAGAACAGCAGCAAGTAAACAGGCCATGAACATTGTGTGATGCCCAGTTAAGAAGATGTATTTAAATTTCGTGTATCTTGCTATGACTATGTTAACCAGCATACCAATTAACATAATCATAGCTGTTTCAGCACCGAAAGCAGTTTGTGCCATAGCTACAATTGCTTCATTGTTCGGGATAACACCTTGAATATTGAATGCTTTTTCAAACATATTTCCGAAGATGTCAAGTGAACCTACTAATACAGCCGCACCTGCTCCAAGAATAATGAAGCCCATTATGGTTTTTAATGTTCCAGAAACAACATCAGTAATTGCTTTCTTCTGCAATAGTAAACCAAATAAAGCGAACAAACCAACCAAAATGGCAGGTGTTCCTAAAATATCCTTCATTATCAGATCAAACATATTATTGCTCCCCTAAGATATGAGAAGTCAACGCTTTCTGGATTTCAACTGCACTGACCATATTAATGATACCAATTGTTTTTCTATTACCGTCTTGCAATTGTTCCATAATTTCAGGGGTACCAATGTAGTAATCAGCTGCCTCTGATTTTGCACTCGCTAAGTCCATATTTTTGCATTCGGCATCAATATTCAATTCTTTTAGTGCTTTATTTACGTTCATTGACAGAATAAAACTCGTTCCTAATCCGTTCCCACACACTGCTAAAATTTTCATCTTATATTCCTCCTATGATTGCTTGTTTTAATCGTACTTTTCAATTTCTTATATAGAACGTTACAAACCTACTGAACTGAGAACTCTGAAACCAAGTCAAGAATATCCTGTTTTGTCTCCGCCTCCTTTAAATGTTGCAATTTAATAGGATCACTTAACAACTTTGTCAATTGAGCCAACGCCTTTAGGTGTGTTTGATTATCAATCGCAGCTAAACAAATAAATATTTCAACTTGATTGGCTTCACTGTTTAATAAGTGTGCAGATTTTTTTAGTTTCAACAAGCTCATTCCTAATTTTTTTACACCGAATTCTGGGCGTGCATGTGGGATTGCAATTTGCTCTCCAATGATAATGTACGGTCCCATTGTCTCAACGTTCTCAATCATTACCTCAATATATTGATTTGTAATTGAATCGTTTAACAGTAGCGGTTCTGCTGCTTTCTTGATTGCATCTTTCCAATTTTCGATTTCATCCATAAATTGAATATTTTCTTCGATTAATAAATCTTTTAGCACCGGTTGTTTCCTCCTCGTATTCAAGCTATCCTTTTGAAATAACGCGTGCTGCAATGCACTTTTTAACAACTCTGGCTGTTTGATGTCTGCATATTGGCGAACGATTTTCATTAATTCATCCGAAGTTGGATAATGGTAAGGCTGTTGAAGCGTCATCCCTTTTACCGTTTGGACGAGTTCATTCTTTTCCATTTCGCTCATGATCGGTCTAATCATATACAACGGTTTTTTTGTTTTAAGTAAAACAGTGGAAAATACTAAATCATACTTCGCTTCATCGAGATGCTGAAAGTCATAGGATGAAAGCGATGAAGTCCAATGAAATTGCGGAAAAAGCGATTTTAATTGGTTTTCTAGCATTATGCTTGAACTAATCCCATTTGGACAAACAATTAGAGCCCTGAATACTTTGCTTTGACTCTCACTATCCAATTTAAGTAACCCACCAAAATGAAGGGTAAGGAAGCCAACCTCATCTTCAGGTATTTTAATATTCAGCATTTCTTCAATAGGTTTTAGTACTTCCTTTACAACTGTAAACAAATCATGATGCTCTTCCTTAATTTCAGCAAGCAACGCATTTGTAATTGGTATTTTAAAGAGCATTCGGTAATAAGCCGGTTTAAAATGCAAATATAACGTTTCAATTGCTTTGTTTCTATCTAGCAATTGGATACATGCATAACGTTCAAAACTAACAACAATTTGTTCCGTGATTTCAAGCAGAGTATCAGTCCTAGTAGGGCTAACTTCTCCTTGGCATATACCGAGCAGCTGGATTGTTAGAAAGGATACTTCTTCCGGGTGAGTCGTATATCCTAAACGTTGCTGAATCAATCCCGAAACTATGAAAGCTTTTTTCTTTTCTAGAAAACTCACCGTATCCGGATAAATCAACACCCTTTTTTGTTGCCGTTGGCGAATATGGATCATTTGAAGTAAGTAAATAAATTCATCCAATCTTTCTTCAATGAATGCAAATGAATATTGCTGTTCAAAATCCTTCAAAATTTGCTGATAAAGATCATATTGATTCTCAAACTGTTGCTGCTGAAATATAAAAGTGAATTTCTCATGTGCATGTGGCTTAACTTTCAATATTGAAATCGCCTTGAGCATCAAATTCCGCTTATCTTCTTCTGATCCTTTTAAATGATATCCTTGCTCACGTGTATAGCGCATCTCAACTCGGAAATCGATACAAAACCGATTGACCCGTTTTACATCTGCACTGACAGTATTTTTACTAATTCCAAAAGTATTTTGAAAGTGAAAATTAGAAAGGGGTTCGCGCCTGATAAAGGTATATAACAAGATAATGATCACGCGTTCTTCCTGGTCAAAAGAAAATTGATTTGTTGTAAAATCTGTGTTGTTATCTTTCCAAAAATTAATAACCTCAGTTGGTATGAGAATTCGGTCATTTGAAATGCGAATCGGTGACATTCCCTCGCCAATTAAGTAGTTATTTATTTTTTCTACATCATATTGAAACTGACGTCCGGATAAGTTCAGCATGTCAATAAACCAGGATAGCTGTACTGGCTTCAATTTCATTAATTGGAAATATGTATTCAAGCTTCTGCTCTCCAACATAACTAGCTCCCCCTTACAAAAACTATACTCGAAAACGCTTTCACTTAATATTACATTTGGTCACAAAAGTTGTCTGAGTGTTCGTGTTCTATTGGTATTCACTTTTCTATCGTATTTAACTTTGGGCATTTCCACTTAATTTTAGGGATCTATATATGTTGAACAAATGAATACGGCGTATGCGCTTTACAAGGGCTTTTGGGAGGCCGCTAAAAAAAGTCCCAATACTTAGAACTAATTAGAATTCCCGCCAATACCGCTTCGACGCTTTGTGGATGGTCTATGTGAGAAAGAGCATTTCATAATTTGTGATGAGATCTGCAACCTGGAGTGCATCTTTCTTGAATAGAATTAGTAGCAACTAGTAATCACATTATAGTCTCGGCATATACATCTCAAAATCACATTTCTCTCGATAATGAATACCCTAGCGCAGGCGCGGAAAAGGCATCTCCAAAGCGCCGAGTGTTCTACAATCCACACCCCGAAATACAACTCTCTCCTTATTGAGCGCCACAGTAAATTCAATGGGATTCTTTAATTCAACATATATAGTACTAATACGTTAGTCCCAGGCACCCTTCACAGCGAGCCATTTGATAACAATAATTTGTCCATATAAACTTTCAAGTACTCTTAAAATACTTCAGTCAAAACTCCTTTATTGTAAAACATAAATACATGAATCGAGACCAAAGTAAGTAGACTTTCGTCCTCCATCCCCAGAAAATAGTATGCCCTTTTCAATGTACGATACGAAATCCTCTGGTCAATCAGACAGCGTATTCCATGCTCGTCCTATAATTTCCAAATCCTCTCCAAGCATAAACAGGCTCTAGCTCTTCATCCGCTAAAGAGACTGTAAATATCATGTATTCATCAATGTATTCGATCGATATACAGCGCTCTTGAAACTGATCGAAGTTTCCAGCTAGCTGCTTGTGGCATTTAGCATACACTTGCAATTCAACCTGACCCAATTTTCACCGCCAAAACACAGTACTGCTGCCCCAATTATACCTCGATTTCACTTTAATTCACCAAGGAAGCTTTAACTCCACTGACACATCAAACTTCATAAAAACATCGAAAAATATGGCTTTGTCGATTAATCCATGTGACACATCGTCATAATAATCGAATAGATTGAGCGGGGATCATTGGTTTAAAGAACTTGAAACTAACTTTCAAAGGAAGCAATTGAGAAATTCAGAAAGATGAATTGATTTTATTGCTTAATATAGAGTGCCACATGTGAAAGTGATTTTGTTTGGTATCCGTAGGTAGCATCCACTAACAAAAACGACCTCATCTATAAATAGATGAGGTCGTTTTTGTTAGTTAGATCAATTAATCTTCTTCTATTTCTTTACGGTTTTTCTTGAAAAGCTTGGATAATAGTTCGTAAGCGATCGGAACAACAATCAGTGTCAATAACGTTGAACTGATTAAACCACCGATTACTGTAATACCAAGACCTTTGGAGATCAAACCGCCACCGCCGCCTGATCCAATTGCTAATGGAATTAGTGCACCGATCGTAGCAATCGCAGTCATAAGAATTGGACGTAAACGCGTCACACCCGCTTCAAGAACTGCTTCACGCATTTTCAAACCGCTACGTTCCATACGGATAATACGGTCTACTAGTACAATCGCGTTCGTAACAACGATACCGATTAACATTAATAGCCCCATCATGACCGATACAGAGATTGTTTCACCCGCGATTAATAAACCAACAAATGAACCAATGACTGCAAATGGTAACGAGACGAGAATCGCGAATGGTGCGACGCCCTCACGGAATGTTACAACCAGGATGAAGAAGACAATTGCTACTGCCGCAAGCATTGCCACAATAAGTTGTGTAAATGTTTCCGTCATATCCGCTGCCACACCAGCAACACCGACCGTAACACCTTTAGGTAAATCAAGTTTATCAATTGCTTTATCTACTTCAGATGTCGCTTTTGAAATATCAGCATCAATGATTGTTCCTGAAACTGTTGCGTAATATTCACCTTGGCTTCGAGCAAGTGCATTTAACGTTGTCCCTTCCTCAACTGTTACCAGCTCAGAAAGTTTCATTGTCGTACCGAGTGCTGTCGGTATCTCTGTCGCCAAAAGATCATCGATTGATTTTGGTTGTACAGCTTCTTCTTGCTGCACGATTACTTCTAATGTATTTTTATCTTTTTCAACCGTTGTTAATACATCGTTTGTACGCATCGGGTTTAGCATCATGACGATTTGCCCCGTTGTTAAGCCATACTGCAGTAATTCATCTTGCTCTACTTTGAATTTGTATTCAACGTAAGCATCTTTTGCACTTGAAGAAACATCTTCTAAGCGATCGTTTTCATTTATAACACCTTCTACCATTTTTACAGCTTCATTTAGTTTATCTAAATTTTCACTGTAGAATGTGTAGCTAACCCCACCCGTAGGCATTGACATTGAAGTGAAGTCTTGGCTCTTCCATTCGCCTGATTGACCAATGTCGAACACATAGTCTTCAATTTCCGTACGAGCTTCCGCAAAGTTCTTCATATCCGGGTCGAAAATGAGGTACATTAAAGCGCCACCAGATCCTCCGCCCATCATCGCGGACATTGCATCGCCGGAATCAGTAACAGATAGTTGAACAATGTCAATATCTTTATTTTTCAATAACTTTTGTTCTACAATTTCAATATTTGCTAACGTATCTTCCATTAGCTCGCCTGTTTCCGGCGTGTACGTTAAGTACATCACTTTTTCTTCTTCACTACCCATAAAGCTAAAACCAATTAATGGCGTTAATGCCACACTGCCTGCCAACATAACGACAGCAATTAGTGAAGTAATGACTTTATGGTTTAATGTCCAGCCCAGAACACCTTTGTACCATGTAGCTAATTTACCGACCTCTTTATGGCGGCTTTCTGTCTTCTCACTATATAACTTTTTCTTAAATAAGAAGTGAGATAATGCAGGTACAATTGTAATGGCAACAATTAACGAAGCAACAAGCGCAAACGTCATTGTTAATGCAAACGGTAAGAATAGCTCACCGACCATACCACCAACGAAAATAAGTGGCGCAAATACCGCAACTGTCACTAATGTTGAAGACATGATTGGTTTGAACATTTCAATCGTCGCTTCACGCACAAGTGCCCGGCCTGATAATTTTTCTGTTTTTAAATGCAAACGACGATAAATATTTTCAACGACGACAATCGAGTCATCGATTACACGTCCGATGGCAACCGTAATCGCACCAAGCGTCATAATATTTAACGTAATACCCAACCAGTTTAGTAACAGTAAAGCCATGAAAATCGAAACTGGAATGGATATGATCGAAATAATTGTTGATTTGAAATCACGAAGGAACAGAAGAATGATTAAAATGGCGATCAAACCACCAAATAACGCTTTTTCAATCATCGTTGATACTGAAGCTTCAATTGGCGCACCTTGGTCAAGTGATACATCGATGACAAGACCGTCTATTGTTTTCTGTTCTTCTTTAATTAAGTCCTTCACAGCGTTTACAACATCAACTGTGTTTGCTTGTTGCCCTTTAATAATTTGAATGGCAATGGCATTTTCACCGTTTGTACGTGAAACCGACTCTTCTCTACCTACGACATCAATTGTAGCAATATCGCTAAGCTTCACAAATGGTGCTGTGTTTGTTGCGGATGGTGTTACAGGAATAAGCATTTCCTTTAATTCATCAGCAGTCATGAACTTGCCGTCTACTGAAACAGCTTGCTCACCTTCTTCAAACTCGTAAAGACCCAGTGACACAGCTAAATCACTTGCTTCGATCATTTGCTTGACTGTATCTGGCGTTATGCCCAGTGCAGCCATCTTTTCATCTTTATACGTAAGTTGCACTTCTTCAATATGCTGACCTGCAATCGTTGCAGATGCAATTCCATCGATTTTCTCGATTTTCGGAAGTAGTATTTCCTCTACTGTTGACGTTAATTCAACAATATCTTCTGTTTGACTACTTACACTTAGTGCGACAACCGGCATCATATTCATGCTAATTGCTGTAATCGTTGGCGCTTGTGCTCCTTCTGGTAAAGACACTGCATCTAGTGCGGAAGTTAATGCACGTTTCGCCTCTTCCATATCTATGCCATATTCGTATTCCACTTGAATACTTGACATATTAGAATAAGAATTTGAAAAAACGGCTTTCACATGTTCAAGATTGTCTACCGCTTTCTCTAATGGAATGGAGACATCTTTCATCACTTGCTCTGGAGTAGCTCCAGGATAGACACCCATTACCATTAAGTAAGGAATTGATATATCTGGCAACGTCTCCGTTTTCATTTGTGTACTTGAATATATACCGGATACAACAATGATAATTGTAAGTAGCCATACTGCTAATTTATTCTTTAGGACAAAATTGACTAACCCTTTCATTCTTACACCTTCCCCAAATTGACTTTACGAACTCAAATATTTATACTAATGACTAACGAGTCAGTTGTCAATGATAAACCCTAGGAGCGATATAATCATAATGATAAAAAAACAACTAATTATGGATAAGGCTTTAGAACTTTTTGCAGAACAAGGTTTTGAAGCTACCTCTGTACAACAGATAACAGCACATTGCGGGATTTCTAAAGGCGCCTTCTACCTATCTTTCAAGTCAAAGGACGAATTGATTTTAGCATTGATTGATCATTTTATGATCCAATTTATAACCAGTATTGACTACGAAGTCAATACCACGAAAAATGATGAAGATTTGTTATTCAATTTTTATTACACGACTTTCGATTCTTTTCATAAGCACTCTGACTTTGGCAAAATTCTTATTAAAGAACAAATGCAATCATTTAACGAAGAGTTCATCTTAAAAATTCGTGCATACGATCAATTGATGGAGAAAGTAATTTTATCGATGGTTGAACGATTATACGGCGAAGAAATTGAACAGATAAAGCACGATTTAATTTACTGCATTAAAGGCTTTATGAAAAACTATTCAGAGTTATTTTTATTCTATAACTTGCCATTAGATTCGAAATTACTTGCTCAATCGCTGGTTGAGAAAACGAATATACTAGCCAAGCACATTACCCTTCCATTTATTTCAAACGAGCTAGTTCAACTGTTTAAACAACCAATGCAGGAAGAAACAACAAAGGAGCAAATCCTTGAAATCATTGAACAAAATATAAAAGAAATTGAGGATTCTATTGAAAAAGAATCGTTAATTCTGCTTAAGCAACAGCTACTTAAACCTACTTTAAGTCCTGCTCTTGTGAAAGGGTTACTCGAAAACATTCGAAATCATCCTCATTGTAAATGGGTGGCTTATTTACTTCGGAATTATTTTGGGTTTTAAATGACATAGGATTAGACTTTTGGGCAGGTCAATTGTACTCGCCATTAATTATGGAAATACGAAACAAATCCTTGAATCTGCTCGGAATTTTTACAAAGATAACACTGACTTTAATGATAAAATCACCACTATTGATAGGAACGATGAAATAATTGCCCCAAAATCAACAAGACATAGTTGAGGAAGCAACAAAAGCGTTAATGCAAGCAGATAAAAATTCGATAGTCTATCAGACAAATAATGAACGCATTGTTATCGAAGTCCAAAAATCTACTGAGCTAAGAGGATTGGTCAGTTGAAAATTTGTATGAAGGTGTGCTACTTCTCACTTCATTTGAAATCTCCTTTAAGGGAAAACAACAACACTAGTGAATATCCCATAACACAATACTACAAAGAGCCCTTGGAAACTCTTACTGGAGTTCCCAAGGGCTCAAAATCTATTAAACATACTATTCAAATATAGGGCATTGTTTTGCTAAGATCTACACTAAGAAAAGGACAACAGGATCGTGAAAAATCAGTTGCAAAATGGAATATCCAGCGCGATCTTTTGCTTTGACATCAAGGACACCCAATAAAGGTAACATAAAGAATGGATTTATCATGTTGGGAAGTGCTTCTGAAGCATTGTATACTTGCACAATCCAGGCCATGCTCATATTTAATCCTTTTGCGGCAGCGAGCAAGTACGGCGCTTCCACAATCCACTTTCCACCGTCTGAAGGGAGTAACAACCCTAGAATGGCTGAGTATATTCCGGCAATAAATGGAGATTAGGTATTAAAACGAAAAAAGATGCGTATAATTCTTTTACGCTAAGAAATTTTCTGCAACTATTTACAGAAGATAGCTCTTTCTCTAAGTGAAAGTATTTATATACTAAATTAGGCATATAATTACGACACAATTCAGTATTAAGTGAGTAGGATATAAAGAAATTCCGAAATCAACGCGAACCCAGCCTTCTTAACTAACGCAATGCTAATACGTACCTAATACATCTGTTACAACACCTAAAAAAACGCTTGGATATTTAATATCTAAGCGTTTTTGAATAGATTGGCTACAAAATCCTAAACTTAAAATCTTACTTGCTACTATGCCAAATACGCTTCGCGGACTTCTTCATTAGTAATCAAATCATAGCCGTTTCCTTGAAGTTTTATTTCTCCTGTTTGAATAACATAACCTCTATGCGCAATTTGCAGCGCTTGATAAGCATTTTGTTCCACAAGTAAAATGGTTATGCCTTCTCGATTTAATTCTTTTATGATTTCAAAAATTTGTTCCACAATTATTGGGGCAAGCCCCATTGAAGGTTCGTCTAGCATTAATAAATCCGGTTCCATCATGAGTGCTCTCCCAATGGCAAGCATTTGCTGTTCCCCTCCGCTCATCGTACCGCCCTTTTGCTCGATACGATCTTTTAATTTCGGGAAATAGTGAAATACTCTTTCCATTCTTTCATTAATCACATTTTTATTTTTCACAGAGAATGCTCCCATTAGCAAATTCTCCTTAACCGACAGTTTCGAAAAAATCCTTCTACCTTCGGGAACATGAGCAATTCCTAATAAAGTCGTTTCATGGGCAGGCTTGTTTGAGATTTCCTGTCCATTATATATAATGTTGCCAGTCTTTACTTTCACCAATCCGCTTATGGTTTTTAGTGTGGTTGATTTTCCAGCTCCATTACTACCTATAAGTGTTACAATTTCTCCCTTTTTCACTAACACGTCTATACCCTTTAAGGCATGTATACCACCATAATAGGATTCAACATTTACTAATTGAAGCATATAGTGTCCCCCTATCCCGTTTGAATAGCTCCCGATCCTAGGTATGCTTCTATAACCTTTGGATTATTTCTGATGTTCTCAGGCTTACCTTCCGCAATTTTTTCGCCATGATCCAATACAACAATATGTTCGGAGATTTCCATGACGAGCTTCATATCGTGCTCAATCAAGATAACGGTTAGATTGAATTCATGTTTCATGCTCTGTATAAGCTGAGTTAGATTTTTTGTTTCTTTTGGATTCATGCCTGCCGCAGGTTCATCTAATAATAAAACCTTTGGATTAGCAGCAAGGGCTCTTGCAATTTCCAGTCTTCTTTGTGCGCCATAGCTTAGATTACATGCTTTTTCATTTAAAAGATGAGCTAGTCCTACATATTCCAATAAGTTATATGCATTCATTTCTGAAGCCTTCTCTTCCTTCCGAATGGCAGGAAGATTTAATAAAATACCCATTAGACCTGCTTTTAAATGGGTATGCATACCAACGAGGACATTTTCAAGTACTGACATTTCATTAAACAAACGGATATTTTGAAATGTCCTCGAAATCCCTTTTTTTGAAACGTCATGCGGCTTTAATCCGTTTATTTTTTCATTTTCAAGGAGGATTATGCCCGACGTTGGCTGATAAATACCGGTTATCATATTAAAAAATGTTGTTTTTCCAGCACCATTCGGTCCAATAACTGCTGTAATTGAGTTTTTCTCTACTGTCATTGATACATCTTGATTTGCTGTTAGACCGCCAAATTTTTTTGTTATATTTCGAACTTCTAAAATAGACAATTACTGCACCCCCTTCTGCTACAGCTTCTCATTTTCCGATTGTTCCTGCGTTGTTACTAACTTAGCTTTCCTATTTACTCCTTGTAAATCCTTTTCGATAAATATACGGTTTTTTGCTGGCAAGAGTCCCTTTGGTCTATATAAAGCAAAGAGGATTAATAGGGCTCCAAATATGAAACGTTGCATTTTAGCTGGTGATAATGCATATGGAATCGAAATTATCCCCGACAAGCTTAGTTGATTTAACCAATTTGTCATTTCCGTCAATACTTGGAGATTCAGAATCGTCATAACGGCCGCCCCAAGAATAACGCCCGGGACACTTCCCATACCACCCAAAACCACCATTACTAATATCGTAATTGACTCAAGTAGTGTAAAGCTTGTAGGGTCTACAAATGCTTGTTTAGCAGCAAAGACGACACCCATCATCCCTGAGAAGGTAGCACCAATCGCAAACGCCATTAGTTTTGTCCGAACTAAAGGTACACCCATAGCTTGAGCAGCTATTTCATTTTCCCTAACAGCCTTCCACGAACGCCCTATTTTGGAGTGTTCAAAACGACGAACTGTAAAGATCGTGAAAAATAGGAGAACAAGTACAATGTAATAAAATTGGCTAGGATATAGGAAATCGATCCCAAATAATCTAGGTGGAGTTACGGAAGAAATTCCCATTGCACCGTTTGTTATATTAATGGGGCGATCTAGATTATTAAATATAATTCTAATGATCTCTCCAAAACCTAACGTAACAATAGCTAGATAATCTCCCTTAACCCGGAGAACTGGAATTCCAAGTAGAATTCCAAACAACGCAGCTACCAATCCACCTATGATAATAAATAGCCAAAAGCTTTCTCCCGATAAAGGGAAAGTTCCAAATGGCATAAAATTAGATGCTTGCGCTGTAGCAAAAATACCATATGTGTATGCCCCAACTGCGAAAAATGCTACAAAACCCAAATCAAGAAGCCCAGCCATACCAACTACAATATTTAATCCTAAAGCCATAGCAATATAGATACCAACAAGTGTCGAAACTTCCATGTAAGATTGATAAGCATCACCATTACTAGCTGTGAACGGCAGTAAAAACACTAGTACAAAACCCGCTATCAACCATTTTGTGAGATTAGTAAACTTTGTAAAATATAGTAGTAATAACGAAGTTAATAGAAGTAGAAAGGCGGCAACTGACTTCTGTGCCGTATATAAACTTAGTGATGTAACTCCGATGTAAATTAGAAGAAAGATTCCATGCGCAAGTTTGTTTTGTTCATATTTTTTCCATAGAGTTTTCAATCTTCTCACCTACACTTTCTCAGTGACCGGTTTGCCTAATAAGCCCTCCGGTTTAAAAAGTAACACGATGATCAATATCGCAAACGCAAACACATCTTTGTATTCGGCACCAAATACTCCACCAGTTAAAAGTGTTAAATTAGCAGATGCAAACATTTCTAATACCCCAAGTAGTAAACCGCCAATCATTGCGCCACGAATATTTCCTATGCCCCCTATTACTGCCGCGGTAAATGCCTTCAACCCAAGAATAAATCCAATATAAGGATCTATGGTTCCGTATTGTACAGCAAATAATACCCCCGTTGCGCCCCCAAGAGCAGATCCTACAAAAAAGGTTATTGAAATAACTTTATTCACATTTACTGTCATCAAGGAAGCTGTTTCTCGATCTTGTGCAACAGCCCGCATCGCCATTCCCCATCTTGTCCTATTCACAAATATATCTAGAGCAATCATCATAATTACCGCTGTAACTAACACAATAATAAATGATGTTTTTATAGATGCATCATTAAAAATGGAACTTATGGAAGAAGTTTTAATCAAAACTTGTTCTGTAAAAAGACTAGGTCCCGTTACAATGTAGTTTCCTTTTGTTAATTCTGCTATGAATCTTACAACATCTTGTAATAAAAATGAAATGCCAATCGCTGTAATAAGCGGGATTAATCTAGGTGCATTGCGTAATGGTCTATATGCCAATCTTTCAATACCCATCCCCAAAAAACCTGTAAGGAAAGCAGTTACAATGAGTACAATAATTAGCATAACAATGGCAGGTAGCGCCGCCCCCCATCCAGTGCCTGTCATAAAGATTAATAGGGCTGTCCCAATAAAAGCACCTGTCATAAAGATTTCCCCGTGTGCAAAGTTAATTAATTCTAATATCCCATAAACCATTGTGTACCCTAAAGCAATTACAGCATACACAGTTCCTAGGGCAAGGCCATCAATCAAGACTTGCGGGATCGTTTGTATTATTTCGTTCAGCATAAGCTACCTCCTTGTCCAAGGTGTATAAAAGAAAGCGCAAGGCGCCGCACAGCTCCGACAGACATAAGCCGGTCTGACTTATGACCGAGGAGCTGGCGCCTGGAGCTAGACAGTCAAAATGAATCGTACCCTTCCAAGCTACTTAATTTTCGACTTCACCTTCTAATTGCGGTGGATAACTAGCTTCTTTATAATTAAAAATAAATACTTTTGCATACTTATTGTCGCCAATGTCATCAAAGCTTACTGTTGTCAACACACCTTGATAATCTTTTATTCCACGAACAGCATCTCTTACTTGCTCGCGTGTCGGCAATTTATTATTATTTGCTGTAATTGCATTCTCGATACCTTTTAATACCACTCCCATAGTGTCATAGCCGTATACTGAGTATGCTTCTGCATCACGATTGTTAATTTCTTTGTACCTTTCCATAAACTCTTTTCCAGCTTCTGATTCAGCAGGATCTCCTGCTAGAGTAGTAATGTACGTATTTTTAATTGCATCTCCAGCAATTTCAACGAGTGTAGAAGAATCTAATCCGTCTCCACCCATAATCGGGATATCAATACCTTTTTCTCTCGCTTGTTTTATTAATAGCCCGCCTTCTGCGTAGATTCCCCCGAAGTATACTAGATCTGGTTTCTTAGAAAGGATTTGGTTTAGAACTCCATTAAAATCTTTCTCTCCAAGCGTAATCCCTTCAAACCCAAGAATTTCAGCTCCTGCATCTTCAGCACCTTTTTCGAAGGCTTTCGCAAGCCCCGTACCGTATGCTGTTTTATCTTGAACGATAAAGATTTTCTTTGCTTTTAAAGTGTTAACTGCATAATCAGCCCCTGCTGGACCTTGAGAATCATCTCGAGCAACAATACGATTCACTGTTTTTAATCCTCTATCTGTAACTTCAGTTGCTGAGTTGGCTGGTGAAACCATTGGAATACTGTATTTTTCATATACTTCTGAAGATGGGATAGCAACACCTGAGTTGAAGTGACCGACAACTGCGAATATAGATTTATCTGCACCTATTAATTGAGCATTGGCCACCCCTTTTTTGGGATCGGCTTGGTCATCGAAAGGGACGAGTTGCAACTCAAATCCTAATTCTTTAAACTTTTCCTTTTGGTCGTCTAATGCAAGCTGTGCACCTAGCTTAATTACTTCTCCAATTGCGGCACTACCTCCTGATAGTGGTGTCTGAGTAGCGATTTTAATAATCGGTAAATCTTTTCCCCCAGTCGTTTTGGGCTTTGAACCACAGCCCACTAACATACCTACCACCAAAACTCCCGCTAACAATAAAGCTAAAGATTTTTTGACCTTCATGTTGACCCCCCATTCTTCTTAATTGAAGTACAAGCCTTTGTATATGTATATTGATTAGAAACAAGAATTAGGACAGATTATTCATTTTTATTTTCAGGAATTTAGTTCCAGTTAAGCACAATAATGAGAAATCCACAAAAGAATGTTTGTTTTGTGCCATATTCAATAAAAAAACCTCTCCCCAGTTCAACCAGTGAACCGAGAGAAGTCTATGATTTAAGCTGCCTACGGCAAATGTTAACTAAAGTTGGATGCAAGTCCAAGATATCCCGTTATTTTTACGGACGCGTAATGAATCTGTAATCAAATTGCTGTTGTACTTGCATATTCAGTTCTCTACTATTAAACGTATAGGCATTGACCAGTCAATGATTAATAGAAAAGGTGGCTGAAATACATAATGAGAAAAATTGCATGTTCACTACTTTTAGCAGGCACTTTAGTATTCGGAATGGCAAATAGCGATGTAGAAGCGAGCACGCATACAGTTAAAAATGGGGAGTCACTATGGAACATTTCAAAATCAAGCAAGGTATCCATAACCAATCTAAAAAAATGGAATAACTTAACGTCAGATTCACTCTATCCAAATCAAATCTTACAAACATCAGCTAAGAAAACCAATTCAGCGTCTAACGGCATTTCAGCAAAAAAGGGAACCTTTAAGACAAAATCCAATGTCAATGTGCGTTCCGCTGCTGGTACAACAAATAAGGTTGTTGCTAAGGTAAAAAAAGGGACGACGTTAACTGTTTCACAGCAAAAAAAGTTGGGGAACGATGTTTGGTTTCACGTAAAAGTTAACAAAACATCCGGATGGATACTTAGTTCTCTTTTAACAAGTGCAAACAAATCAACTTCCAAATCATCCACTGCTTCTCAAAACGTTGTTGATCAGGCAATGAAGCTAAGGTTTATACCCTACCTATTTGGCGGGACGACAAAAAACGGCTTTGACTGTAGTGGTTTCGTACAATATGCTTTCAAACAATCAGGGAAAAAAATCTCACGCACCACGCTTAGCCAATTTGCGCAATCGAAGAAAGTAACCTCGCCCAAACCAGGTGATTTGGTCTTTTTCAAAAATACATATCGTAAAGGCATTTCACACGTCGGCATTTACATTGGCAATAATAAGTTCGTGCATGCTGGGGGCAAGCAGTCGCAAGTAACAAGCTTAAGTAACAGCTACTGGAAATCAAAATTTGATAGTTTTAAACGGCTGTAAAAAGAAACCCTGACTCGTAAAACCAATGGAATCCGTTATGAATGCGATTATTCTAACAGCCGTATTATCTGCAGGTAACTCTGGCATGTATACGTCCACTCGCGTTCTTTGGGACTTGGCGCACGAAATAAAAGAGCTTCCAAATCGTACAAAATGGTTCCTGCTTGGTCCATTATTGGTGCTATTTCTATGTATTTTCATTATTTTAGATCAAAACTTTCAAGCTTTCATGGGTAGCGGAATTGATTGGAATAGCGTAGTCATTCCCTACGTCGGTTTACTATTGTTCTTAATCGTTTGGCTAGTCTATAAAGTAGAACACAAATCAAAATTGATTCCATTGAAAGACTGTGATTTTGAAAACAAATACCCATAAGTAAAACAGCTGAAAGAAAAGGAAATCCTTTTCTTTCAGCTGTTTTTTCCTTTTTGTAAAGAACCCCAACTTTCAGCTTGCCATTGTCTCAATGTCTCCTGTTATTTTGCGTTTCATTTCTGGAATTTGAGATTGATTTCAACGATTTCAGCACGGCTACCGATTCTAAGAGGGGGGCCCCATGTACCAAAACCAGAAGTTACGATTGAGTGAAGCTGACCTTTCATTATGTGGCCATAATGATTTTCAAAAATCCATCGAGTAATTAGATTAGCTGGAAATAGTTGACCTCTATGCGTATGTCCCGATAACAGTAAATCGATGCCACTGTCACTTGCCTCGTCAAATTCAACGGGCTGGTGGTCCATCATAATCATTGGTTTGTTTTGGTCTAAGTCGGCAACTAATGCAGTTGTTGTAATCCTACTCTTTGCCGCCAGATCTTTTCGACCAATGATGTAAAAGTCATCGGAAACGAGTGCTGTTTCGTCTGCTAGTACATGGATGCCGATTTTATCCATTTCGATAACTAATTGATCAACATCATTGCCATAATAATCATGATTCCCAGGTACTGCGTAAACGCCAAGTGGTGCATGAAGTTTCCCTAATATTTTCCCCATCTCTTTATCCAGGTATGGAGCAATGTAGTCATCGATAATATCACCAGGAATTAAGATTAGATCGGGGCGTAATACCTCAATTTCGGCAACTAAACGTTCCAAATGCTTTTCACCGACAATGCTTCCGAGATGAAGATCGGATACAACGACAAGTTTTAACTCTTTTTCTGTAGCTGGTTTGTCAATAGCTACCTCATACGTTGTGACAACGGGACTCCAAGCATTGTACGAACCGTAGATAAGCACAACAACAAAGAATAATATCGTCCCTAATCCGATTTGAAAAATCCATTTCTTTTTCAATAAGCAGATCGCGAGATTGATCAAAGGTAATAATAGTAAACTATAGCCAAAAATCACGAGCCAAAATCCGCCGATGAATTGGATAGGTACCCATGACCAAAACCGTCCGATGAAAAAGGACAAACTAAGTAAGATCATGAGCATTATATAGGTTTTCTTGAAGGCAGCAAATTGCGTTGTTTTCAGCCATACCCAGCCATTGTATCCGATATAAAAACATAACAGTAAATAGATCACTAAGACGAGCAAAATTAATAAAATAGTTGTAAATGACATCTGTTGTTTCCCTCACTTTATCACATCAATTACCGAACAAAGTTAGAGAGTAATGGTAACCGTAAAAATTGTTCCCTTCCCCTTCTCGCTTTGTATAGTTTTTTTAGCCATGAAGATCAATGATTATTTTTGCGATAGATAATCCTAGTCCGCCACGGTATTCACCTAAAAAAAGTACCTAAGTAACATCCAAAGATGCAACCAGGGTACTTTACTTTTAACTATTCTATCGTATTATTGTTCGCCGCTCAATTTAACAAGAATCTTCGCTTGCGTTTTGTCATTCGTTAACGCATCAAAACCTTTTTCAACAAGCTCTTCAAGCTCAATACAGCTCGTAATAATTTCTTTAGGGTTAATTTCGCCAGAATCCATCATATCAATTGTTTTCTGGAATACTGCAGGCTCATAAGCTAGTGTTGATGTAATTTTAATACCGGAAGCCGTTAAATCCATTGGTGAGAAGGAAACTGGTTTCGGGAATATAGATACAATAACAACCGTCCCCCTCGTTTTTGTGATTTTAATTGCCTGGTTCAACGTAATTTCTACGCCAGCTACCTCGAACGAGACATCAAAGCCTTCAGGTTCAATCTCTTTTCCAACTTCCAAAGGATTCACTTTACCTGAGTTGAACATATGTGTAGCTCCTACTGCCAACGCCTTTTCCAAGCGCTCTTCAGACAAGTCAAATACAACAATTTTGTTAGCACCCTGTGCTTTTGCAGCAATGATTGTCAATAATCCAATCGGGCCAGCACCAAATACAGCAACCGTTTGACCAGCTTGCAATCCGCCTTCTTTCACGGCCTGTACAGTAACTGCCATCGGTTCTACAAGTGCGCCTTCTTCAAGAGATAAACCTTTCGGAAGTGCATAAACGTTTTTCTCAGATACGACTGCAAAGTCTGCAAATCCACCGTCAGAACCTAGTCCAACAAACGTGAAGCCATCATATATATCATACTCAGACGATTTAGTGCCATATGTAATCAACGGATTGATAACGACACGATCTCCTGCTTTAAAGCGTGTCACATCAGAACCAACTTCCTCAACAATACCTGAAAACTCATGCCCTAACGTTAGTGGCGCTTCCTGGTTTGTCAATGGATCCGGACCATTTCCTGGAATTAATACTGGGCCTTCATGGTATTCATGCAAGTCACTGCCGCAAATACCAGTCCATGCCACTCGTACTTTTACATCATTTGCAAGAACTTCTTTCACTTCACGCTCTTCAACACGAATATCATTGGCTTTATACCATACTGCTGCTCTCATTGATAATTCATCTCCTTAAGTTGTTTGCATAGTTATCATACACCTAATTAAACAATTCATTAAACGATAGACTTATAATACGCGGATTGTATTATAAGAATTGTGTGCGCAACTGTTTCCAAACCCCTCTTCTAATCCCTTCCATCACCTATTTATGTTATCATTAACGTTGTTCAAAAAAAGAGGTTCGAAAACTCCCTCTCTAAAAAACTAAGGAGATGTTTTATAGTGAAAAATGAAAAAGCGGTTGTCGTCTTTAGCGGCGGCCAAGATAGTACGACATGCCTGTTTTGGGCATTGAAAAATTTCCGTGAAGTTGCTACGGTGACGTTTGACTATGGTCAGCGCCATTCTGAGGAAATCGAGTGTGCTAGAAAAATTGCAGATGAGCTTGGAGTATCGTTTAAAGTACTGGATATGAATTTGATCAACCAACTGTCAGCAAATGCCTTGACGCGAGATGATATCGAAGTGAATGAAGTAGTAGGTGAATTGCCGTCGACTTTCGTTCCAGGCAGGAATCATTTATTCCTGTCATTTGCCGCGGTCTATGCAGATGCGATAGGTGCTCGGCACTTAATTACGGGTGTCAGTGAAACGGATTTTAGCGGTTATCCTGATTGCCGTGACAATTTTATAAAATCGTTGAATGTGACACTGAATTTAGCTATGGACGGGCGGTTTGTCATCCATACGCCTTTGATGTGGCTCGATAAGTCCGAAGTTTGGGCTTTGTCTGACGAACTTGGTGCGTTCGACTTTGTGCAGAACAAGACACTTACTTGCTACAACGGAGTTCCGAGTACAGGCTGCGGGAAATGTCCTGCCTGTGTGTTACGGAATGACGGTCTCGCTACCTATTTATCTAAAAAGTCTGTAGGTGTCTCTGAATGATGCAGCAATTTTATCCGCAAGTTCAGCATTCATATCGTTTTGAATTAAACAAAGACATGCATTTTTCTGCGGCACATTTCATTCCAAGCGAAGATGCTGGAAAATGCCAAGTAATGCACGGTCATACGTATTACTTAAACATAACAATTGGAGGAAATGAACTGGATTCAATCGGTTTCCTGATTGATTTCAAGGAACTCAAAAACCTCATTCATGATAAATACGATCATTCTGTGTTGAATGATCATCCTGAATTTAAGAACAATTTCCCGACGACCGAGAAATTGGCAGAACAGGTTTGCAAATCAATCCAGGAAGTTCTTCTAACTAGAAACAACAAGCCTGTCTGCCTTCAAGTCATAGTCCGAGAAACGCCGACTAGCTATGTCATCTATCGTCCTGAACAGGAGGTAGTCCTATGAAGATTCCTGTTATGGAAGTATTCGGTCCGACTATTCAAGGCGAAGGAATGGTCATGGGGTTAAAGACGATGTTTGTTCGAACAGCTGGATGTGATTATTCTTGTTCTTGGTGCGATTCCAGTTTTACTTGGGACGGTTCGGGAAAAAGCACTTCGAAACAGCCGGCAGAAATCATAGATGAACTTAAAGCAATAGGCGGACAGTCATTTTCACATGTCACAATTTCAGGTGGGAACCCTGCCCTTCATAAAGGAATTGGGGAACTTGTCGATTTGTGCCACGAACAAGGTTGGAAGGTCGCAGTTGAAACGCAAGCTTCTTTTTGGCAGGATTGGTTATTGAAAATTGATGACATCACGCTTTCCCCAAAACCACCAAGTTCAGGGATGGTGACGGATTTCAGTAAACTGGATACGTTCATGGAGAAACTGATTGAAACGACTGCTACTTTGAAAGTCGTCATTTTCGATGAAAAGGATTTCAAGTTTGCGGAAGAGGTCCATCTGCGATATCCGGCGTTTCCTTTCTTTCTACAGACAGGAAATGACGATACGACGACAACTGACGATGCACTTCTCGTTTCGACATTGTTACAACGATATGAGTGGTTAATTGATTTAACAGTCCACTCCCCTATAATGAATGATGCCAAAGTGTTGCCACAATTGCATACTCTGCTATGGGGGAATAAACGCGGCGTCTGATAAGACTTATTCATTTCTCTGTGATCAGTATTGCATCTCTATTTTTGACATATAAAGATGATTTAATAAAGAACCAAGCGTCGGAATTGTTCTAATCCGACACTTGGTTCTTTTACTTGTGAAATTCACTATAAATCGATGAAGGCAGTTTTCTAAATTGATCGGTTTGTAAAGGCAATAAAAATAATAAAAGGTCCTCTTTTGTTCCCTTCCAATCTTCCATTCTCCCCATTGAAATCACTTCAACTATTACTTTTACAACAGATTGAGCCGACACGTTGTCATTTTCCACATCTAAATTTCCTCACTATTAGCCACAATATTAACGAAAAGATCCCAACATTAAAATGGTTACCAAATTTGCGATATGTTAAAATTCTATGATAAAATAAAATCATTCAAAGAAGAAACTATAAGAGCATGCTCTTATAATCAAATATTTGAAGTGAAAGTAGACCGTTAACACGTATAATCATTACCAATAAAGTTAATCTTCAATCAGAGGGGGGTTCTTCATCCCCCACTGATTGTTTAAAGAACTTAGGCTAAGTGCGCCACGTCCTGTGGCAAAGCCTAAGTAACCAACAGGGAGGAATGAACTGCAATTCCTCCTCGTTGGCCCTAACCATTCGGGCTTTTACGGGCATTTGATCCCCCACTTATTCTTCTTGTGTCCTTTAAGACTTGAAGTGGGGGTCTTACTGCCCGTTAATGCGGGATAAAACGTACTCGTTCTGAAAATTAGATAGTTTAAGGGGTCGTTTGAAGATGATAACGGAGAATAAAGAACAAACTATATTTGATCACGCTGGAAATAAAATAAAAACAGACAGAGAAATTGATATAATCACTAGATTCGAAGAGCCATTGATAGTAATTTTAGGTAATGTTTTAAGTAACGAAGAATGTGATGAACTAATCAAATTGTCAAAGGACAAAATGCAACGTTCAAAAATTGGGAAGACTCGTGAAATAGATGAACTGAGAACAAGTAGTAGTATGTTTTTTCAAGAAAGTGAAAGTGAAAACGAAACTGTTGCTAGAGTCGAAAAGAGAATTGCGACTATCATGAATATTCCTATTGAACACGGAGAGGGAATTCAAATCCTTAAGTATACTCCTGGTCAAGAGTATAAAGCTCATTATGATTTTTTTTCATCAACAAGTAAAGTAGCAAACAATAATAGAATTAGTACGCTCATTATGTACTTAAATGATGTAGAACAAGGCGGAGAAACTTTTTTCCCTAAACTGAATCTCTCAGTAACCCCACACAAGGGTATGGCAGTTTATTTCGAGTATTTCTATAGTGATGATGATTTAAACAAGTTAACTTTACATGGTGGAGCACCAGTTATAGCCGGAGAAAAGTGGGTCGCAACGCAATGGATGAGAAAACAAAAATTAAGATAAAAAGCGCTCAATATGAGTGCTTTTTATTTTGTTAAATTCCATCAAAATTGTAAAAAAAGCAGGAATGATAATAGAAAAAAGAAAGGAGTAGATAAGGGACATTGTACTTAATTTACGAAAAACGGAAACTGTTGCATCTCAATAATTGCGGGTATACTTAGCATAAGGGAGTCTAAAAGAAACGGAGGTCAATGAGATGAAGAGGAAAATTAGTAAATCAGAGTACCGTATCCTTGAGAAGGAATTCCTCTTTTTGGAACAAACAGGACAATTGGAAACAAATCAGGCACGCAAACTTCTAGCAGAATATTTGCCTACTGAGCGACTAAGTTTTGTACGGGTATTGCTAGTCATCGGAGCGATTTTAATCGGCGTTGGCATTCTTAGCTTCATCGCAGGTAATTGGCAAGAAATACCGAAACTTGCGAAGTTCTTACTATTATTCCTTGGGACAGCCGGCTTTTATGCAGGTGGTCATAAGATGGAAGATATTTACCCGAAAACTTCACGAAGTCTCTATTATATTGGTGTATTTGTGTTTGGCGCCGGGATTTTTCTAATTGGTCAAATGTTTAATCTGGGTGAAGGTGTTTATACAGATTTCTTCATGTGGGGCCTCGGTATTTTACCACTCGCCTATCACTTGAAAGACAAACTCATTTTTGCGTCTGCTAGCTTATTCTTCATCATTTACGGTTTCAAAGTGTTGAATGGAACGGTTGAATTACCTTATCTGCTTCTACTAATTATTCCGCTACTATTTTGGATGAATGAAAGACGGATGGGTCATTCCAAAGTTTTATTTATTTCCAATGTCATTTTGACTTTACTATTTTCATTCAATTTATTCATTTATTTTGATCTGCATGAAGTACTAATTTTATGTACATTCTTTGCACTTGGATTGTTTCTTGCCTTCTATCCATTTGGCCGATACCAGTTGCCATCCGAATGGCTTGGTTCAGTAGTCTATGGAATGGCGGGGCTGTTTCTGACTTTCCCAAGTACATGGGGGGATTTTATACCGGCAAACAATACAGGAATAGCAGCGATTATTTTCACAATCATTTTTTCAATAATACTGTTGTACTTCTTGAAGATTGGCAGTTTGCCAGCGGTTCTTATTGTGTGCACATTGATCTTCCGCTTCTACGCCGATTTGTCATATAATTTTATGCCAAAATCGTTATTCTTTATCGTTGGAGGCTTGATTTTAATCGGTTTTGGTTTTTGGTTCGAGAAAACTCGGAGAGGAACGGTGATTGCACATGAACATGATGAAAAATAAGGGTATTGGTTTCATTGTTGCACTAACTGTCCCCCTTCTCCTATTAATCGGCCTGACAGTCAAACCATTATGGACATTGACATACGGAGATGATATAGCATTGCTGACAGTGCCAGTAGATCCAAGAGATTTACTGTACGGTGATTATGTCACACTCCGTTATGAAATTGAGGAAGTTCCGAAAAATGAAATTTCGACTGTGATTTTGGACAAACTCAACAAGTCGGTGAATTCCAATGGGTTAACTGTTTACGGAAAACTTGTTAAGCAAGACGATATCTATGTGTTGGATAGTTTATCTGATAAAAAGCCTAGAGGTAGCGTCTATTTAACCGGGAAACTGAGCAGTTATGATTACCAGAATGTTGATGGTGTTAACGTCCATTCCATCGATTTTGGCTTGGAACGCTACTTCGTACCGGAAAACACCGGCAAAGAACTTGAAGATTTATCAGCGAAAGGCCGATTGATGGCGCACTTGAAAGTGAAAAATGGCTATGGGATTTTGCAGGAGATTTCTGCGGTTAAATAATGCATACACGCCTTCTATAAATTCACAATAACAGCACTAAGCACGGAATCAATTCAGATTCCGTGCCTAGTGCTTTTTAGCTATTCATTCAAAACCATGTCCTCGTTACCCAATACATCACTGCGTCTACACCGCTTGTTCGGTTAGCCCACAACGTAAATCGGCATTCCACTATATGTTACAAGTACTAGTGTCTCCATTTTCATTGATAATAGCAAAATCATGTTTTAGATTTCTGTACAAAAGTTATTCAGTGAAAGGATGCTACTCATAAATGGAAAAGGATTCATCTGTTACCCAAGTTCGGATATTCCCCAAATTTAATACAGATCTACTTGGTAAATGCACAAGGTGAAAGTAGACGCAGAATGATCGTGTTACGAATGTACATACAGATTGAACCACATCTGTTGATTAACTACATTCTTACATAAAGCACTTGTAAGAAATGCATAAAAGTCTACATTTTCGCTTGAACATTTCTTGCTCGCTTTGGACGAAACGATCACAACACCTTTACCGCGTGTCTATATTGTTCAAGTAAAAAATGCAACTATTTTTCAAGAAAGGTTGCAAGTGTAACTGCCTTACATTCGAAAAAGATATGCTATAAAGAAGGAGTAAGCAGTCATTTACTGATTAACTTTGGCCAATCAACACATGTAATATTGAACTGATGGATTGCAATATTTACTGAGTGATGACGCCGCAGAAGCTGATCTAATTAGGCATAATGCATCCCCTAGTGCCATATCAATCCAATGGATTTCTTTATTTCAACATTACTATTTAGAATTATTCGCGTTCAAATCTAACGAACAAAAAAAATTCACCTTATTGACACATAAGATAGTTTAATGTTAAATTAATATGGCTGTAAGTATTATCGTGGAAAAAGGTAATGAACATTTCGATATACGGAACGATCAAAGTACAAGAAAAAAGGATGGTTTAACTTAATGAATAACAAGAAAAAAATTCACTTTGGCTGGTGGTTACTCATCGGTGTGTCACTTATGGCGGCATTTACACGAGGTGGAATTAATAGCTCAGGTGCATTATTTTTAACACCCGTTTCTCAGGACTTAGGAATTGGTATGGGTAGTTTGACATTATACTTTAGTGTTTCTTCAATTGCTACAATGCTATTTTTACCGATTGCCGGTAAGATGATGGCGAAATATGACATCAGATTACTACTTATTGTCGGTGTAATTTTACAAGCTGGTTCTTTTGCTATGTTTGGCTTAATGGATTCAGTGTGGGGATGGTATTTATTCGCTATTCCAATGGCAATTGGTTCGGTTTTCGTTGCAACAATGGCTGGGCCAGTATTGATAAATAACTGGTTTAAAAAACATAATGGATTAGCAATGGGGGCCATGATGGCATTTGTTGGAATAGGTGGCGCTATCATCTCACCTATCGTTGGAAACCTTATTGCTAACAACGGTTGGAGATCCGCTTACATTACATTAGGACTTGTCGTAATGGCAATCGTTATTCCCATTATTATTTTAACAATCAGAATGGCACCTCAACAAAAAGGTCTGCTACCAATTGGCATGGACGAAGTTAAAAAAGGTGCAAGTGAAACTATAGTTGAGCCTAATAAAGGTGTAATTGCTGCTGTAGCAAGAAAATCTACTGCATTTTATGCATTAGTTATCTTTTTCTTCTTCATAACAGCAATTGCTAGCTTTGGTCAACATATTCCCACATTCACAATGGGTCTTGGTTACTCCGTTCAATTCGCCGGTAATGCATTAGGTATTTGGATGATTGGTATGCTAGTTGGATCTATCGTTTTTGGTTTCTTAAGCGACAAGATTGGCGCACGAAATACAGCCATCTTCTCAATGATTACGGGATTGGTTTCAATCGGAATGTTGCTTACGATTGCAGATAACTCAACAATTTTTATGATTGCAATCGGGATTTTCGGTGTTGTATCTGCATCGGTTGGAACACTCGGACCTATTCTTACAACTTCCCTTTTCGGCAATAAAGAATTCAGTCAAATTTATTCTACTGCTGCATTAGGACTAGCTGTTGCGGGTATCGTAGCTTTACCTGGATATGGGTTTGTATTTGAATTAACTGGTACTTACACATTAGTACTTTATACAATCGTTGCAATGCTTGTTTTCAATATAGTCTTTATCATCTTAGCGTTTAGAGGTAAAAAGAAACTTGAAAAAGCAGGGTTATGGAATTAATCTCATCTTACCTACTTGAATGAAAAATGCGTTAGAGCCTTCCGGGATACTTTCCAGAAGGCTCTTGTTTTTATTCAAAATTAAAAGTATTTACCGTCACCAAGGGCGATACTACAGCTCGGCTTAGTAACTATTTCTACGGATTACAAGCGAATGCCACCTGTAACGTTTGATTATCATAGACTGCAAGCGACTCTTCATTATCCATTACTGTCCAATTACTTTCATGAGTCATCATATCTTTTGTTAGATCATCTGACCATCGACATATGTTTGTGTTTCCATCATTCCTTTTTTATACTTGAGAGACTATGTATCGGAGGTTGTTATATTGAAGACTAACAGTAAGTCCATATTAATCAAAAAAGATTTAGAAACAGTTTGGAATGCCATTGCCAATGATGAAGTTTTTTCAATTTGGTATGCTCCAGGTTCCAAGTGGAACATACCCATTTTTAAGGCTGGAGAGCAAGCCACTTTCACATTGATGCCAAGTTCATACAATGATCTTAAAAAAGAGGAGAGCATGACAATGAAATTTACGATTAAAGAAGTCGTGCAAAATCAAAAATTTTCGTATTACTGGGATTCAAATCAAATACTTTTTTCGATTGAATTAAGCTCTGAACCTGACGGAACAAGAGTAGAATTTAACCAAGAAGGATTCGCCTATTCATTGGAAAATCTAAACGCATATTTGGAAAATCAAGAACTTCCCTATTCTTAATTTAAATCACACCTGTTGATTAACCAAAAGTAACCAGTTAATAACATGATTGGCAGCTTATTTAATTACGATGTGGGCGTAGAAAGCTCCAAAGTTCCAAAACGTATATATGATTAAAAAGAATTCTTTATTTCAACTCTATTGACGATTTTTCATGCTTAATCGGAAATGTTTGTACTTCATTATCAGGCTTGATTACTATTTTATTATTATCCGTTAATGTTATCTCAAGAGGATAGATGGCAGCTTTTTTATCAGAAAATAACCACTTCCTTCCTGGTTGAGTTAATAAAATGAATACCCCATTCTTTCTTTCACCCAAAAAATTAAGCATGTTTGTACTTATTGCATTATTGTCACGTTCAGTCACACCAATAACGGAAAGTTTTTCGCCCACACTTATAGCATCATCTACAGTTAAACTGATTTCACTAATATTTAAAATGCTTTTAATCGAAAATGCTTCCTTGCTATCTTTGGATACTGACTGTCTCGAAATGAACTCTACTATATTACCGGCTGGGTCATAAAAGTACAACGCATGAGCTGGTAAATGAACAAATTCAACTTCATCTTCCCCCTCTTCAACTAGTAGACTTACTCTTTCTTTCGTCCATACTTTTGCTTCATTAAATTTGTTAGCTGGTATGTTAAATGCAAAGTGGTAATAGGGATTGCCTTCTACTACTTTTGAGGAAAACTCTAATTCGCTTGTACCAATAGTGATTCGGAAGCTATTCTTATCTTCATTCAGTAAAGAAAAACCTAGTATATTAATATAGAAATTTTTCATTTGTACTAAATCTTTTGTAAACAAAACAACCGTTTTGATTTCCATTGCTATACAATCCCTTTTTTTAGTTTTTTGTGTTCTCTATTCCGCAACCAACTTGTTGAATGAACTGCATAACCAGCACGGAATTGCGGATTACCTCAAATGGGTCTTGCATCCAACTGATACGCCCTCACTATTTTTGATAATCAAGCAAAATCCCAGCAAATGTCTTAGTAATCATTTCCATTGCTGGCTCATGAAAATCAAATTTTTCATGGTGATGTGGGAACACCTTTTTAGTATCCTCCATTTTTGCACCGACAAAAAAATAGGCACCTGGAACTTGTTGCAGGTAATAGGAAAAGTCCTCGACTGGCATAATCGGTTGTGTTTCAATTACAGCATCACTACCAAATGTATCCGAAGCTGCTTTTCGAACGATGTCCACCTGCTCGGCATGATTCCAAAGTGCATCGTACCCTCTTTCAATTTGCACATCCACCTCACAACCAAGTCCGCGACCCACAGAACGTGCAAGATCCGTCAGACGTTCGCCGGCCAACGTACGCAACTCTTCATCAAAAACACGAATCGTCCCTTCCATCACTGCTTTTTCTGGAATGACATTATCTGCATCCCCAGCATGAAACTTCCCAATTGAAATAACAAGCTCTTTCATTGGATCTGTATTCCGGCTCACAATGGATTGAAGTGCAACCATGATGTGACTGGCTGCTAAAATTGGATCTGCTCCTTTTTGTGGTTCTGCCCCATGTGCTCCAGAACCATTTATAATAATCTTGACGGTATCTTCACCAGCTTGTAAATAACCGTCACGTACATAAACATGACCTGAATCCATAGTAGACTGAAGATGGGCACCGTAAATCGCATCCACTCCATCTAAACAACCATCCGCAATCATGGCTCTCGCCCCACCTGGCGGCAATTCCTCCCCGAACTGGTGAATGAGGATAATGGTTCCTTGCAATTGATCTTTCACTGCATTTACCGCTTTTGCAAAGCCTAATAATGCTGCAGTATGACCATCGTGTCCACAGGCATGCATAACGCCCGGTACGGTTGACTGGTACGGGATATCCTTTGCATCCTGGATTGGCAATGCATCGAAATCAGCTCGGAAAGCAATCGTTTTCCCCGACTTTCCTCCGCGTATTATTCCTACCACACCTCTCCCCCCAACTCCCCGGCGCACTTCGATTCCTAAGTCATCCAAGTAGTTGGCGATGAAGGCTGGTGTTTCAATTTCCTGATGTGATAATTCTGGGTGCATATGTAAATGACGACGCACCTGAATCATTTCTTCAATAGATTCCTCTATACTATTGATTAGTATTTCTTTTAACATCATCTAATCCCCTTTCCTTCAATGCATTTCTGAATAATAAACGAGTCACTTGACCTGTATCTAATCATAGATAAGCGAAAAAAGGAACTTCTCAGTACTTATATCTCCTATTTGTATAATTATACTTGTAAATGCATTTGAATGCATGTTATAATTTTCGACATCGCCAATACAAGTATCTAGTACATTCACCAATGAGTTAAAAATATATTGCTAATCTTCCAATAATAACGTATATTTTATTTACAAACAAATAATTATTCATTATTGAATACTGTTACCTCTAGGAAAGGTGGTCGTATGACAGGATTTTTCTTACATCCAAATTCAAAAGAAGAAATTATTGATTCGTATGATGAAGATATCATTGTTACTAATCACGCAGGTATTATCGTAAAAGCTTCACAAATTAGTGGACGCTATTACGGGATACGTGCTGAGGATCTCCTCGGAAAATCCGTATATGATTTAGAAAAAAGGGGTATTTTCTCTCCAGCTATTACTCCACTCGTCCTTCTACAAAAAAAGAAGGTAGTTGTCATACAAGCTACCCCTTCTGGACGAAAAGCACTTATTACAGGCGTGCCATTCTTTAATGAGTCAGGCGAAGTTGAATTTGTCCTTAGTTATTCCTATGAAGTAGCCGAACTTCTCGTCATTCAGGAATATATGAAAGAACTTGAAAATGAAATGTCCCTGGCAAAAGAGGAACTCTCGCTACTCCGAAAAGAGAATCTTACAATCGATGGATTGACGATGGAAAACAGGACGACACGAATTGCTTATGAAACCGCTAGGAATGCGGCCGCACTCGATGTTTCTGTCATCTTTTATGGAGAACAAGGAACTGGGAAAACAACAATGGCAAAGTTCATTCATAACGAAAGTAAGCGAAAAAATGGACCTTTCATTGAAATTGACTGCGAAACAATGCCGGAAGCGATGTTTGAACGTGAACTGTTCGGTGGAGAGTTCGAGCAAAGGGTAACGGGTCTGTTGACGTTAGCCCATGAAGGAACCCTCTATTTAAAGGGAATCGATAAGCTTTCGGTTCATCTTCAAGGAAAAGTTGCCAATGTACTGAAAGAACGTAGATTTACCCCTATAAATGCAACTACATTTTCTCCACTTGATGTGAGGCTAATTAGCTCAGCTGAAAATGCATTGACAGAATCAATTGCTGATAAAAAGTTCCATCAAGATTTGTATTACATGCTCCATATTGTTCCAATTCATTTAAAACCGCTTCGTGAACGTAAAGAAGATTTGAGTGCTTTGATTTCCATCTATTTAAGTCAGTTTTCAATTACACACACTACTACAAAGAAGCTCTCAGATGATGTCTTTAACCAGTTACTACTTCTTGATTGGCATGGAAACCATAGCGAACTCAAAAATGTTATCGAACGGTTGGTTGTCCAAAGTACTTCCCCTATTATCACGGCAAAAGACTTGCCTCCAGAATACCGTAAAAAAACAGACGATGACTTGTCTATTATTCATCTTGAAGGACGAACACTACCAAGTATTTTAGATGATGTTGAAATGAAAGTGTTAAGGGATGCGCAGGAGCGCTATCGTACAACGACTGAAATCGCTAAGTTCCTTGGAATAAGCCAACCTTCTGTCGTTCGCAAACTGAAAAAATATACCGATATTGAGTAGGAGGATTTACTGTGCAGCAAAAATTAGGAGAACAACAAGACTGGCTTCATATGGTCGACAACATTGGAAACTTTCTCGCACCAAGTATGGCAAAAGATCACCCGAACTTACCTGTTGTAAAAGCAGAAGGATGTTATTATTACGGCGCTGATGGTAAGAGGTACCTAGATTTCACTTCTGGCATTGCTGTCGAGAACGTAGGACATCGGCACCCTAAAGTCGTACAGGCGATCAAAGATAGTGCAGACCACCTTATTCATGGTCCATCAGGTGTTATCATATACGAATCCATCTTAAAACTTGCAGCCGAACTGCAAACGATTTTACCACCAAAACTCGATAACTTCTTTTTCGCGAACAGTGGCACTGAAGCAATTGAAGGTGCGTTAAAACTTGCAAAATATACGTCAAGAAGACCTTATATCGTTTCTTTCACTGGCTGTTTCCATGGACGTTCAATGGGCGCATTAAGTGTGACAACATCGAAAAGTAAATACCGGAAACATTTGCAGCCCACATGGCTTTCCTATCAGTTGCCATATGCACTGCCTGAATACCTTCCTGAAGGAGCAGATCCTGACGTCTTCTTCCCTGAAAAACTTGAGCAAGATGCGAAAAAACTATTCAACCACCAAGTAGATCCGGAAGAAGTCGCTTGTATGATTATCGAACCGATTCTCGGCGAAGGTGGATACATCATTCCACCAAAAGCTTGGCTGAAAAAAGTTCGGGAAATTTGTGACCGCCATGGCATTCTACTTATTTTCGATGAAGTTCAAACTGGATTCGGCCGCACAGGCAATTGGTTCGCTGCACAGACATTCGATGTCAAACCGGATATCATGGCGATCGCTAAAGGGATTGCCGCAGGGCTTCCGCTTAGCGCTACTGTTGCCTCGAAAGAACTAATGGACCAATGGCCGCTCGGCACACATGGAACGACCTTTGGCGGCAATCCTATCGCTTGTTCCGCTGCTCTCGCATCTCTTGAAGTGATGAAAGAAGAAAAGCTATTGGAAAACGCAACAGCAATGGGCGCCCATGCAGTGGAACGCTTACTTGAAATGAAACTACAACATCCAACCATAAATGACGTTAGAGGTGTTGGTTTGATGATTGGTATCGAGCTTGGCAATCCAGAAACGGGTGAACCTGACGGCGAAGCAGTAATGGCTGTCCTGGATGGTTGTCTCCACAAAGGTGTACTGTTCTATTTGTGCGGCAACTCTGGTGAAGTTATTCGAATGATTCCCCCGCTTACAATAACAAAAGAGCAGATCGATGACGGATTGACTGTATTGGATGAAGCTTTAACGGAATTTGAAAATAAAACAAATTAGAAATGGAGTGATTTATTATGAAAAAGTGGTCAGGGATTGCACTTCTACTCGTTCTAATGATGAGCGTACTTGTGGCATGTGGAACCAAAGATGAAGCAGATGGTGAGAAAACAGGTGCATCAGATACGAAGATACTTAAAATGGGAACTTCAGCAGATTATCCCCCATTCGAATATGTCGACACAGCAGTAAGTGATGAAATCATCGGTTTTGATATTGATTTGGCAAAAATGGTTGCCAAAGAACTAGGTTATGAATTAGAAATTGAAGACATGGATTTCAATGGTTTAATTCCCGCGCTCCAAGCAAAAAGCATTGATATGGTCGTTGCAGGTATGGATGGCAACAATGAAGAACGTAAAAAAGTAATTGATTTCTCAACTGCTTATTTTACAGCTACAAATCTAGTTATTACGATGAAGGACAGCAACATCAATAGCGCGGAAGATCTAAAAGGCAAAAAAATTGGTGCTCAAACGGCATCTGTTCAAGAAAAAGGTGCGAAATCACTTGAAGAACAATATGGTTACTCTGTTGAAAGCCGTGACCGCGTTCCGGATCTTTTCCAAGAAATCAAATCTGGTCATCTTGATGCAATCGTCATTGCAGATGTAGTGGCAAATGGCTATATCGAGTCAAATAAGGAACTGTCTAGCTTTGAACTTCCAGAGGAGCACAAATTAGGTTTATCAATGGCTTTCCAAAAAGACAGCGATTTAACTGCTGAATTTGACCGTGTCCTCAAGGAATTACAGGATAAAGGTGAAGTAGAGAAATTAGTTTTGAAATGGTTCAGTAACTAATTCACTCGGGAAAGAAAGGGATGTTAGCCCATGAATTTAGACTTTTCCCAAATTGCCCCCTCAATTCCTTATATTCTACAAGGAATTGGGGTCACTCTGAAAATTGTCGGCGTTGCAGCAATTATAGGTTTTGTAATCGGAATTCTTTTAGCGTTATGTAAAATTGGGAGATTTAAAGGACTAAAATGGTTTGCGGACATCTATACGTCCATTTTCCGTGGAACCCCATTGATTCTCCAACTTCTTTTAATCTATTATGGTACCCCACAGTTATTCGATATTAAAGTCACTGCATATACTGCAGCTGTCTTGGCATTCGGTTTTAATTCGGGCGCATACATTTCTGAAATTATTAGAGCCGGTATTTTAGCTGTAGATAAAGGGCAACTGGAAGCTTCAATGGCCCTCGGCATCCCTTATAAGAAAATGATGATGGATATTGTTTTACCGCAAGCTTTGAAAAACATCTTACCTGCTTTGATGAATGAATTTATTACCTTAACGAAGGAATCTGCGATTGTCACCGTCATTGGTGTAACAGATATTATGAGAAGATCGTATATCGTAGGCGGCAATACTTATCGTTATTTTGAATCGCTAATCTTCGCGGGTGTTATCTATTATCTGATGGTAATTGTTTTAACACTGATTGGTAAAGCGGTTGAAAGGAGGATGAGACGAAGTGATTAAAATTCAGGATCTTCGTAAAAACTTCGGAAAAGTTGAAGTGTTAAAAGGGATTTCAACCACCATTCAAAAAGGGGAAATCATTGCAATTATTGGTCCTTCAGGTTCTGGAAAATCGACATTTCTTCGTTGCATTAATTTACTTGAAACACCTACAAGCGGACATATATGGGTGAATGAAGCTGAAGTAACAAATCCCAAGGTCAATATTATGAAGGTGAGAGAGCAAGTTGGAATGGTATTTCAACAATTTAACCTCTTCCCCCATAAGACTGTTCTTGAAAACATTATCTATGCACCGATGATGGTCAAAGGAACTTCTAAGGATGTAGCAGAAGAACAGGGGCGAGAATTATTAAAAAAGGTAGGACTCGCTGAAAAAGAGAACGAACATCCAGTTCGATTATCGGGCGGACAAAAACAACGTGTAGCCATTGCAAGAGCTTTGGCAATGTCACCCGAAATGATGTTGTTCGATGAGCCAACTTCTGCCCTTGACCCTGAAATGGTGAAGGAAGTACTGGAAGTTATTAAATCGTTAGCACTTACCGGTATGACGATGGCGATTGTAACCCATGAAATGGGATTTGCGCGAGAAGTCGCAGATCGCGTGTTATTTTTGGACGATGGGCAATTAGTTGAAGACGCCCCCCCTGCCGCATTCTTTTCTGCACCAAAAAGTCAACGTGCACAAGACTTTTTAGAGAAGATATTATGATTGTATTAAACTAAAAAACCCAGTAACTCTGTCGATTAATTTCGCCTGAGTTGCTGGGGCTTTAGTTATTTACCTCGTTAAAATTGCATATCCACTTTACACCGAGTCAAATAAATGCCACTTAGATAGTAAAACTCTAAGTGACACGCTTTATATATTATTCAACTGTTCCAAGTTCTATGTTTGACTATCTGTATTCACTGACGACTCTTTTTCGGCGATACAAGAGCGTATCTTTCCCATTTCCTACTCTTCCATCGGTAATACATAATAATAGCACGCGTCCATTCATCTACAGTAATCGCTAGCCATACTCCAACGAGTCCAAGGTTTAATTCGAACACTAGAAAATAGCCTAATGGCAAACTCATCGCTACCATTGAAAAAGAACCAATGATAACCGGATATTTTGCATCTCCAGCTGCACGCAATGAGGAGATAATAACAATGTTCAACGTACGCCCGGTTTCTAGTAAAATACTAAGAAGTAAAACGGATGCCCCTATTTCAATGATTTCAGTGTTATCAGTAAACAACCTCATCAATGGATAGCGGAATATGATAACGAGTGTCACCATACATAACGTAAACAGAAATGCCCATTTGACACTTGTCCAAACACTCGTATATGCCTCGTCTTGCTCGTTTCCGCCAACAAACCTTCCAACAATAATCGCCGTTCCCATACCAATCGCAATCGCGAATAAATACGTAAACATTGATATGTTCACAGCATATTGTCTTGCTGCTAATGATTCCGCTCCTAAGTAAGTTACATAGTATAAGAAGACAATTTGACACCCTTGATACATCACCTGTTCGAATGCGGATGGAATGCCTATCTGTAATATTTTACGAATATATTCTTTTGACAATGTAATATAATAGCGGAACTCTACACGGTATTCCATTACTCGATAAAGTATCCAAAAGAAAACAATCAATGCAAGCAAGCGACTGACAACAGAAGAAATTGCTGCACCCTGTACCCCTAACTCTGGAAAACCAAAATTCCCGAAAATTAGTGCATAGTTGCCGACTACGTGAACAATGTTCATACCTAATGAAACAAACATCGTTTGTTTTGTAAAGCCATGTACACGAATAATCGCTGATAACGAATTAATAATAGCTTGTAAGAAAATCGCTCCGCCCACAATGATTAAATATTTTGAAGCATGCTCCAGTACATCGCCTTGTAAATTCATAGCAATCATCATGTTTTTTGAAAATATAACGAAAATAACACTCATAAGAAGACCGACAATTAAATTTAATGTAACCGCTAATGCTGAAATTTTGGATGCTTCAAGATACCTTTTCGAGCCGAGATATTGTGATACAACAATTGCCGCCCCGTTCCCAACAACTTCTAGGATGAGAATGGCAATATGAACATACTGATTTGCCGCCCCTACACCTGACACAGCATCATCTGACAATGCACTCAACATGAATGTATCCGCGATACCCATCAACATAAAAAGAAAGACTTCTAAAAAAATTGGCCATGTTAAATGAAATAAATTCAGTTTTTTGTCTGGTCTTTTTGCAGTTTCGGCTGATGCCATTACTACACTTCCCTTCTTTATCCAATTACATTCAAAGTATCTTACCATAAACCTTGAATGTAAACTATAAAGAATGTATGTTAATCGCTTTCATTTTTTCTGCAACAAAGCTATGTATAAACTGCGGAAATTTCACCGCAATTAAAAAAGTCTTCAATCAGTGGGGATTCTTCATCCTCCACTGATTGTTAGCATAACCATACGGGCTATTACGATTAGTTGACTCTCCACTTATTCTTCTCGTGTTTGAAGTGGGAATCTTACTGCCCGTTAATGCGGGATAAAACTTATTTAGGCCACCCCATCGATGTCTGGCCCTATTCAAGAAATGTTTCATAAGCCAATTGGATCACCTGTTCAAACAATTTGGTTCCGTGTTGGCGGACCCCCATTACTCACTACACCTTCTTTAAAATCTTCACTTCAAATCCTTTAAATAAACGCCATATATTTTCCATGGATTAAAGTCTAGTTTTTTATAAAAGTCCACTAAAATTGTCCAATCAATAATGATAGTTTCAGTGTTTCGTTCTTGTAAATAAGCTATTGCTGCTTGAACAATCGCTAATCCGTACCCTTGCTTTTGTTCATTCGCATCAATCCCTAATGGACCAATCCCACCGACCTCTTGTTCAAAAAGGGGACTCCAATAAATATTTTGTGCAATGAATGGCGAGTGGCTATCATTTATTCTACAAAAACCTATGATTTGACCTTTCTTTTTGACGACAACAAATTCTCGTCCATCCCCATTCATTTCAAAGTACTTCATCGTTTCATAGACCCATCTTCCGGGAAAACATCTTTCTAGAAATAAAATTAGATCAACTTCTTCCTCCTTTTTAAGGATTGTAAATACAACTGAATTATCAACAGGTAAGTCATATTTTTTATCCAGGTGATTAATCAAGTCATATGTGTCTACTCTTTTAGTGTAGCCATGTTTTTTCGCCAACTTTTGAGCATTCTTATATTGATCCGGTATACCCGAGAAATAGTGAAAGGGGTCACCACCCAATTGCATCTCCTCAACACCATTTCCTTTTAATTGTGCTTCTGCACGTTTAAGAAGCTTTGTTCCAAGCCCTTTCCCCCGGTGTGCACTGTCTATTAATAACACTTGGATCCACCCCCTTTTAGGATCCATTTTCACGTCTATTGTTTCTTGCCATCGTTTAGCAACTACAAATCCAATCACATGGTCTTGATCATCTACTGCGATATAAGAACCTTCATAGCTAACGTTCACGTCATTGAAACTATTCTGTATAAACAGCTCTTTACGCATCGGAAAATCTACGGCTAATTCTTTATTCCATAACTCTACTAGCTCTTCTAATCTATCGCGTTTCCAAGCAATGATTTTCATCTAGACCCCTCCACTACTGTAATGGTTATTCCTTTCCGAACGTTTCTTCCATTCGTTTAATCGGATCATCCATCATCTCCTCTCCCCATTCGACAACTTGATCCGCCTTTAGAAGTTCCTGTTTCAATTCTTCATAATCTACATTTTGGACAGCTATTTCATGTTTATAGGCAAGAGCTGCCGCCGTTCCTGCTGTCTGCCCAAGAATCATAAATATCGGCTCCATTCGAATCGAACCATAAGCAATATGTGAACTTGATAAGCAAACGGGAACAAGTAAATTCGTACATTCCTCAAACTTTGGACGAATGGAACGATACGAAATCGCATAAGGAGCAATTGGTACTTGAACATCTCCCTCATTCACACACCTGCCATCAATCACGACACGTCGGCAGTTATGAGAATCCATATGGAATGATGCCAAACCGATCGGATCATCAACAAATGTCTGCTTTAGACAATTATGATCTGTCATGACATAATCAGAAATCATTCTTCTTCCTTCACGGATATACAACTGATGTGGCCAGTTTCCCGTTTTTTCAAATTCATCTTTCGGTAATCCCCAGGCAGCTACTTCCTCACCGATTTCTACTGGTACACGTAAATCATTAGCTAAAAAGTACAACATCCCCAAATCATAATTCAAATGATCTTGAAAAATCTCCTCACGTCTATGATAACTACCTTCAGGCCAGTCATAATTCATCCCAAGATTGTCCGTCGAAATGGCGCCATAATTATTTAAATCGGATTTTCCGTTTGGCAACATCGTGTGAAGGTTCATCGCATCCCAAACACCCGCTTGAATATAACGAAGTAGAAGCTGATATCGATCTGATTCATAATGTGATGGCTTTGGAAATGGAATACGATTCTTTCGTTCCTTCGTCAAGCAAATCCGGAAATTATACGCTTGAATTCGATGATCTCCTTGCCCTTGATAACCTAACTGTTTGGGATCATCTTCTGTAATTCCCGGCAACAAACCACTCTCTGCCTCCCCCTCCACAACATAAGGATCAATCCACTTTTCAAATTTATGATGCGGTGCTCCAAATTGGACGCCATTATAAATCTCTTGATACGTTGCATTTGATTCTCGTCCAACAAAATAACTAACATCTGATTTAGCTAATAAATCACCTTCATAACTACAATCCATAAAGACTTTCCCTTTATAGCGAGACCCATTTTCCATTATAATTTCAATGATTGCCCCATTCTCTTTACTTACCTCTGCTAGATGTTGGTTTAAATAAACCGGGATATCATAATCTTTCATCCATTTATCAAATACATACTGAGCCGCCTTCGGTTCGAATTTCCATTGTTTCTCTTTTCGGTAGTACTTCGCTATTTCATTATAAAATTCTCTTGAAAGACCACCAACAGCATTTTCAGCGCCAAGATCTGTAGCTCCTAATCCGCTCGCAGTCATCCCACCAATATTTCTGCTAAACTCAATGATTGCTACAGTGAGACCCATTCTTGTCGCTTGAATAGCTGCCGTTATTCCCGCTGGTGTTCCTCCGTATATAATCAGGTTTTTTTCAATTAACGTTGGCTTGTTGACTTTTTTTGTTGGTACATAATAATGCAGATTACTAAAATCCATAAGTAAAACCTCCGTATATTCTGTTAGGCTTTATTGTTCTTCTTTTAATGCCCATGCAGTTGAATAAATCTCGGTTCCTTTTTTTAAATAATAGAAGTAGATCGACATCATTTCTTTTGTTGTAAATGATTTAAAATTATCCTTTGTCTGAATGACAAGTAATGATTCAGTCTCCGTCATATCCAGCTTCGCCAAATGCTCATATACATCGCGTAAATAGGAAGGTATCTTTAATTGACTCATCGGCTCACGGACTTTTTCTGGATCCACTACTCGAGCAGGAAAAAGTGGTGCATTCCACTTCGTATGCTGTGATAAAAGTTTTTCTAATTCGAGCAGCATCTCATGAAATGCTGCTTTATCCTCATTAAAAACAGTGAAATATTCTTCTGCAATCACTTCATATTTTTCACCCCAGGCAATCCTTGTGTATACGTAATTATTAAAATGGTGAATCCATTTCCAGGGGTAGTTAACTTCTAGCTCTGGATAGTGTTGTTTTTGATGCGTTGGTACAATTAAATTTAATACACCGTTTATAGTCAATTGTTTATAATCATGTAAATCTTGCTGTATTCTCATAAGAAGTGGCGGGAATAGCTCCGTTAACATAAAATGATCACTATAGTACTCAAGAACTGTTAACGATTTCCCGCATTTTTTCGTTTGCTCATTCCAGTCTTGCAATGTTTGATAGGCTCTAACTTGCCTAGAATCACTTGAATTTATGGCTGATGAATAATCCCTTCCCCAATAGGCATATAACGCATCGACTTGATCAGATGCTTCTGTTTGTTTTTCCCTTTCCAGCATGTTCCAAGACAACCCAGCATTGTACACAATATATTCTACTTCTACGTGTAATCCTTCTTTATCAAGCGCTTCTTTCATTTTTTCAGTAAATCGAATATATGTCGGTAAAAATCCACTCGCGTTTTTCTCGTCAATTCCGATATCTTCAGGCCACAACGATATTCTAGTAATCACTTTGTTTTCCAAACAGATAGCGACTATTTTTTGAATGACTTTATCCTGAAGATATGTATTTTCAGCAAAGAACTTTAGTTTCTCTTCTTGCTTGAGCATATTCTCGTTCGTATCCTTTTGTATCTCTCTAAGCAAGTAACTTAAACTATGACCGCCTAACGTCACTTGAACATCTCTTTTACGTAACGCAGAAGTTACGTATGATTTAACCTCATTCCATAAGAAGAACGTGAAGAAATATTCATTTTGTCCGTTTTTAACTCCCCAATCTATGAGGGTATTGATATAACCGGGATCATTAATGGTTTCAATAATATTTCCACGTCTAGCAAACATCGGTTCATGGATATATAGTTCTTCTTTCTTTGGTGAATGAGGGTTAACGATTGTTTCTTTGTCCAAATCAATCCACTGGTAACCAAACTGCTTTTTACAATACATATAAACACCATAGAGAATAGAACGGGGCTCATTCCCAATAATCCACATATCATGCTCTGATCTAATCAATGCAAAACCATCATCATTTAGTATGATTGTTTTTCTCATATCCTTCAAAGAATGATATTCGTTTGTTGTTAGCAGGATAACTCTATTCATGTTTTTATTAAGTGCAGTGAATTCCGCCTGGGCATCGATTGTACTTTCATGTCCTGCTTCTCTCATTAACCTTCTTAACTCTTCAACAGCGAACAAAACCGTTTCGTGATTATTCCAGTAAATAATTTTGTCTATGATTAACAACACCTTTCTTAAATATAGAAGTTGAAATAAAGATTCCCTTCAAATCCGCTACGGCGCTAGGGGATGTCTCCCGCACTCCCCCTTGTAAAGCGCCTTCACTCAGTTGATATAGTTATTCATTTGTTCAATATATAATGGAAGGTTTTACCCCTTTTCCATCAAACAACAAAAGGACACTACAGCTTCCTATCTTAATTGACGAAAACTAGTGCCCTTATTAGTGTCTATAACCTAATCGCCTTTTTAAATTTACTTGATTCATAGGCCGCCAATGAAACCTCTAATGATTTCAGTCCGTCATAACCTGTGATAGAAGGTTCTCTTCCTTCTTTTACACAGTTGATAAAATCATTTATTAATCCAAAGTCCATATCGTTTCCATAAAAAACATGTTGCAATGATTTTTCTCCACTGCTGAACATCCTAATATGTTCTTTTAATGCATCTACTTTCACTGTTTGCTTTGTCCCAATCACTTCAATCGTTACATCCCCCCATGTTGGGTACTCTGTAAAACGGGACCAACTTGCATCATGAGAAGCAATCACGCCGTTTTCAAATTCTAGTGTGAGAAGACCAGCATCATCAATAGCAATATCATGAAAATAGGAATCAATAATTGCATTGACCTCCGTTACTTCTACATTTAAATACCAGCGCATGATATCGACCATATGTACGGTATGATCTAATACAGCACCACCACCAGATTGTCCTTCATCAATAAACCAGTCACCAGGATTCTGCCCCCGATTGGTTGTCCGGAAAGCTATAATATCACCAAGTTCTCCGTTATCAATCATTTCTTTTACTTGTTGAATCGGTGAGCTAAAGCGTACAGGGTAAGCAATTTGCAAAATAACAGCATGATCTTTACATACCTGAATCATTTCCTTAGCATCTCTAAGATTCGTTGCAATTGGTTTTTCACAGAGGATATGTTTCTTTGCTTTCGCGGCATTTACAACCATTTCTTTGTGACGATTGTTTTCACTGCAAATAATGACAGCATCCATTTCCAATGCTAAAAATTCTGCTTGGTCACTGTAGTGGTCCGTATTATATGTTTTGACGACTTCTTGGCCCCTTTCAATATCTTCATCAAAGATGCCCACTAACTCAACGTTCGGTATTCTCTTTACGCCATCCGCATAACTGTATGCATGCATATGTGCAAAACTCATCATGCCAACCTTCATGAATGAGCACCTCCATTGAATAGGTTACTAAAATAATTCAATCGATTAACGAGCACCTGATCTACTTTCTGAGCTGTTGCTAAAATGGCATCGACCGAATAGGCTAATGGTAGAGACGCCTTACTTCCTTGCTGAATCGGTCTCATCTGATCACTATCAAATTCTAAGATCGTTTTAATTCCGCTCCATTCAAGCTCTATTCGCTCCTGATTAGTCACTGTATATTCAATATGCGCCATTGTTCCTCCACCAAAGTCCATCAAAATAATCGTATGTACTGGAATCACAGTTTGATCCGTTTGTTTTACTTGAATACGTTGAGGCTCCCCAAGCAATGACGATAATACATATAAATCGCCCGTGAGTAATGAATTGTTTTCATATTGCTTCACCATGCGTCTAAAACGAAAAACGCCTTTAGGTTTTTCTTCTTTATCGATCAACCCTTTTACTTTTTGATAAAATGGATAGTTTTCTAAATCAAAATACACATGCCATCCTAGACTTTGATGGTCAACTGTTAATTCAGTGAATGGAATATAAACTTCATTTCCGGCATCCGCTATAATTCCCATATACTCTTCAGAAACAGGTAACACATATGTAGTATCTTCATAAGTAGTATTATTTAATTGTTCAACCGACTCTATTAGAATTACATTTTCAACTGTATTACGAAAGTCGAGTTTCTCTAAGCTAGCAAATACAATTTTCATGATTACTTTCAACTCCCTATCTCAATAGGTTTCTTAAACGATTAACCGCTTCTTCATTAGCCATTTTCGCGTCGTCATGTCCTTCATATTCAATAGATAACCAACCATCATAATTCGAATTTTTTAATCCATTTACAATATAAGCGAGATCCACTTCACCATCACCTGGAATAACGCCGATTAGTTCCACCCCTTCTGATGAACGAAAGCCACGAAGTGACTCATTTTCTACTTTTTCACGAAAATCTTTAAAATGAACATGAACAATTTCATCTTTCAACCGCTTAAATGCTTCTGTCGGCTTTTCATGGACAAGCAAAAAATTCCCCGTATCAAACGTCGATTTTACAAAAGGACTATTCACCGCCTTTATAATCTCGCTTACTTGCTTACTCTTACCGGCTAATAAGCCATGATTTTCAATAGCTAAATAGATTCCCTCTTTTTCAGCTATTTCTGCACATTTCTTCAAACCTTCTATAATCCAGGCCGATCCATTTTCATATGTTAAGTCACCTTGGATATCGCCACAAAATACGCGAACAATTGTCGTTCCAAGTTTTTTCGCAACTTGAATACCGTGTAAAACCTTTGCCACTTCTTCAGCACGTTCTTCAACTGCTTCTTTCACAAAATTATTCGTGATATCATATGCAGACACTTGTAAATTATAGCTTTTCAATGCGGTAAGTACTTCTCCGATTTCTTCGTCTTTTTCGTCCTTATTCGTCCAATAAATATCGAGCAATTCCACCCCTTCCGTTGAAATACTGCTGGCATAGTCAATGAAATCGACAATCGACCAGTTTTCCTTCCGGATAGTGGATACCAAGCTATACATACTTACACTAATATTCATGCGATCCCTCCACGTCGATTGACTTTCACTAACGATAAAATTCTGCTGGCCACTCTAATTCAAAACCATCTGCTCTTAGCTGATCTTGAAACTCTGATAACAACAGTTTATTTTCACGAACTGTTTTGGGATCTGTGTTGTTCTTCATACAAAATGCAACTAATGCACCGCATGCCTCCCCTATACTCCACTCTGTTGGATGAAGGCGATAGCAACCGTTTGTTATATGTGTTGTTCCAATATTTTTACTACCTGCTAACAGGTTATCTGTTTCTTTCGGAATCAGCGCACCTAAAGGGATATGGAAGGGTAACGCTTTTATATCTAGATAGGTTCTCCCGGTCATACTTGGATGTAAATCGATGCTATATGAGCCAATCCCTATACGATCAACATATAACTTTCCTGTCTTCCCTTCATTAAAATCAGGTGAAACATCCTGCTCTACGATTGTGTATTCCGCTTTGATCCGTCTCGATTCCCTAATATAGGCTGCTTTTGCTAAGCCATCTTCAGTTGCGAATAGATCTTTACGAAGTTTCAACCCTGGATATCCTTTACTGCCATCAGGCCGCGGCGCTTCGGTTTGTAACCAATACAAAAGGGACAAGCTTAACTGTTTTGCTTGATAGATATGTTTCTCTTTTTCTACATCGGGCACATCGTAAATGTTACCTAAGAAATAATCACTTTGTGGCCAATTCATTAAGCTGACATCACCAGCATCGACTGGCGTATTAAACTGTTGCTTATCAAAGCTACGTCGGTATTCCCAAAGAGGGAAGCCTGTTTCTTCACGAAAAAGCGTATATTCTCTTTTCTCTTTCGTAATCGGATGTGGCGCAAAAAAGCTTAAATAGTTATCGGGCCATATAGCTGGATGGAATTCTTTCCAAAACTCGTACATCTCCGGCTTCGGTATCGTATGATTTTCTCCTAGCCGGTATTCCATACCAAGTACATATGTGAATGCTTGAATATCGTCAGAATCGGCTACTTTCATTGCATGCGGTTCATGTGTATCTGCTTTCGCTTCCGCACCTGTTACGTAATCGACAGCTGCTAACGGCAATAGATCCCCAGCTTCTGTAGCATCGATGAAATAGGGTGCAGTAACCACTTCTTCTTTTCCAGTTACAGTATTTTTATAGGTTACGCTAGTTAATGTTCTGCCATTTCTTTCAACCGAGGTAGCTACCGTGTTCAATACAATCGTAAGCTGGCTAGTTAAGACATATGGCAGGAGCATTTCATTCAATACATGTAGACTGACTCTCGGATCATGGCAAATGCTACTGACCAAACCATTCCCCGGATTAAATAGTGTTTTAGTAACTTTTACATCCATTGTTCGTAAATAAGTGTCTCGAACTTTTTTACGATAGTCTTGGTATCTCTTCGTTGAACCAAATTCTTCAATCCATTGATGTTCATCAGGCGGCACCCCTTGCGAAGTGACTTGACCACCGATCCAGTCGGTTTCTTCTGTTAACAAGACGTGTAATCCATTGGCACATGCCGATAACGCTGCTGCACAACCACCAAGTCCACCACCTATGATGACAACATCTTTATCCACCGTTTTCATTTATAAATATACTTCTTTGCCTGTTTTTGCTGACTCATAGACGGCATTCAACATTCTCATGATTTGCACACCATCAGCAACAGGTGCAATGGTTTCTTTTCCTTCTTTACAACAGTCAACGAAATGATTGATTTCGTTTTTAAAGGCTTTTTCAAAATCGAAGCTCAAATTATCAACTTGTGGTGTAACATTTAAAATCGTGTTGCTTTTCTCCGTTACCATCACTAATTTCGGTTCAATTTCTGCTCCACCTTTTTCACCAAACAATTTAACGTATAACTCATCCTCTTTGGCATGAAGTGTAAAGCTAACATCTACAAACAAAGAGGCTCCATTGTCAAACCGAATGAGTGCATTTGCTAAATCTTCCACATCATTTAATGCAGGGTCGTAATCAGCTGCTTGGTAGAACGATAGATTTTGTATATGGCTACGATTGCCTAACTTTGAATATGTATTACCACTAACTGAGACAGGTCGTGGTTTCCCCATCAGATACCAACAGATGTCAATCATATGGACACCTAAATCAATAAGCGGCCCACCACCAGATTTCGACTGATCGCTAAACCAGCCACCAGGATTACCCAGCCTTCTTAAACATGAAGCCTTGGCGTAATAAATTTCACCAAGTTCATCTTGGTCAATAAATTGCTTGAGTAGCTTTGTATTGTCTCCATGACGTCTGACAAACCCAACTTGTAGTACTTTACCGGATTTCTTAACCGCCGCTTCGACAGCTAATGCTTGTGCAACAGTCATAGATAATGGCTTCTCAACCAAAACATGCTTACCTGCTTCCAATGCCGCATTTGCAATCACTGCATGTGTGTTATTCCACGTACAAATACTAACCGCATCAATTTCCGGATTTTGCAATAACTCTTCATAGTTACTATATAGTTCAGTGACACTATAGCGCTCACCAACTTTGGCTAGACGCTGTTCATTGCTATCACATAACGCCACTAACTCTACTCTATCGTTTTTCATATATGGAATAATATGAAACTCGGAAATAGAACCTCCTCCAATCACACCAACTTTCAACATAGACATAACTCCCTTCTATATAATAGGAATAGTACGCGTTTAAATAGTTAAATTATTCAAAATACTAATTATATAAACTGAGTAAAGGCGCCTTACAAGGGATAGCCGAAGCGGATTTGATGGGAATCTTTACTTCGACTTATTAATAGTTAATAATCTTCGTCAATGTCGTTGACTTTTTATTGAACAACTCATCATAAGCAGCTGGCGCATCCTGAAAATCAACTTCATCCGTTAAAAATGATTGGACATTAATCCGCTTGTCATTTACTAAACGTAAGTACTCTGCCACATTTCTTCCCTCTGTCCAGCGTACGTAACCGTATGGATAATCGATTGCCTGTTTCTCATAAACTTGGTCATATCGTCCTGGCCCACCAGCGCGTGAAATAAGTATTTGCGCTTCCTTCGCAAACAGTAAATTTCTAGGAAAGTCCGGTTCAATGTCACCGACAATTACGACTTTCCCTTGATGTCGAATCCACTCTAAACTTTGATTTGTCAGCGATGAACGTTTACCACCTGCACATAATAGAACCGCATCTGCCCCATATTTTTTCGTACATTTCTCGATTTCGCTTTCCATCTCTGGGATAGTAGAAAAAGAACGAATACTCGTTTCTTCATGAAGCATTGCGGCTCTTTCTGCTTGAATATCGAAAGCAATCACATTATATGCAGCAGCATTGGCTATTTTAGCGATCATTTGACCAAGTAATCCTAGGCCAATAATAATAATTGTTTCCCCGAATTCTAGTTTTGCAATCCTTAGTGCATGTATTGCAATCGCACCAATTCCTGCTAAAGCTGCTTCCTTTGCCTCCACGCCAGACGGAACCTTTGCACATAATGTCGTTGGAACTAATAGACAGTCAGAATGCCCTACATATGGAGCACCATAACAGGCAACAATATCCCCTTTTTGATAATCTTCCACACCTTCACCACACTCCATAACAACACCAACCGCACTATAGCCTAATGTGATATCTCTATCCTCACTAATTCCAATCAAGCTTAGTTCAGTCCCAGGTGAAATGACCGAGTGCAGTGTTTTAATTAATAGATAGGAAGGTTTAATCGCCGGTTTCATACACTTAACAATATGAACATTTTGATTTCTCGTGACAATTGATTTCATTTCATCCGCTCCTTACTCTTTAAACCATTTGTCTAAGTTTTCTTTCACAAAAGCATCATCATGTAAATGCGGATAATCGACATACACACGATCTATTTCCTCCGATTGATTTGGGCTTAATTTTTCTTTATCAAGTAAGCACCAACGACCTTTCAACAGCCCTTGTCTTGCCAACACTTCACTAATACCTGCAATGCTCCCTTTAAATTGATTATTCGGGTCAAAAAAAGCAGCGTTTGCATCGGTTATTTCTTGCCCTAAGGTTAATAATTCGCTTGGAATGTCCTCTTTAGATCGAATGTTTTTTATCTTATTAAACATATCTACTGTTGTTTTCGTCCAGACTGACCAATGCCCAAGTAGCCCCCCGACAATCTGTTTCTCTATCTTTTTACCGTCTACATCAATACGGTAGGTCGTTAACAAGTCATTAACGATATTGTCATCATTTCCAGTGTAAATAGCTATTTCTTCATTTCTTTTGGAATGGCAAACCGCTCGAATCACATCGTGAGATTGATATCGATTAAAAGGTGCGATCTTTATGCCATGAACATTCGGTATATCAGCAAGCTTCCTCCAAAAATCATAGGAAAGAATCCGTCCCCCTACCGCCGGCTGCAAGTAAAATCCAATAACCGGGATAATCTCAGCAATTTTTTCAGTCCGATCAAGTAGCTCTTCCTCAGAAGCGTTGTGTAAACCTCCCATACTTAACAATCCAAGGTCATAGCCAATCGCTTTTATAAATTCCGCCTCATTAATCGCCTGTTCTATGGGACCACTAATTCCGCCAATTTTTATGAATGAATCGGGAACTAGTGCCTTCCTCATCTCTTCAATCGCAAGGGTTAATACTTTTTCAAATAAACTAAACTGCGGATCACGAATTTCAAACTGAGTTGTATGGACACCAACTGCTACCCCACCCACACCTGCATCAATATAATAGCGAGTAAGTGCACGCTGACCGGCTTCATCTAGTTGCCGTTCTTCTGTTAGGGCTAATGGATGCGCCGGAATAACAGTTCCCTCAAGTAATTGTTTTTTCACAGCAGGATTCAACATTTAAAATGCTCCTTTTCGTTCTTGAAAATGGGTTGGTTTATTATATGTTTCTCCATTATTCACTAACCACTCTGCCGTCATATCAATCATTTGTTGAAGTGTTACTTTTGGATAGCCAAATAACCGATGCGCTTTGGAAGCATTATTTAACAATGCTGTCGGCTGTTCTTCATTGTCATATATAGGTTTCTTATCAAATCGCGTTCCAAATTCTTCAGCCAACCAACGGACTGAAATAGTCTCCGGTCCAGTCACATTCACTATTTTCGGTGGAGTATCACAATGTAGCAAGGACCGTACTGCGTATTCGTTTGCATCTCCTTGCCAAATTACGTTTACACTCCCCATTGTTAAATCAATAGTTTTACCTTCTAAAACTTGTTGAGCGATTTCTACTAACACTCCATATCTCATATCAATTGCATAATTTAGTCGAAATAGAAGCAGTGGCGTTTCATTTTTACGAGAAAAGTTTGTTAGGATACGCTCTCTCCCTAAACAAGATTGTGCATACTCACCAATCGGACTAACAGCTGTCTCTTCAGAACAATTACCACTCACCACACTCGTCAGTGGATAAATATTACCAGATGAAAATGCAACGATACGTGAATTTTTAAACTTATTTGCAATCCTACCCGGTAAATAAGCATTCATTGCCCATGTGAAATGTTCATTGCCAGCTGTTCCAAATTTATTCCCTGCCATTAAAATAATATTTTTTACATCCGGGAGTGATTGTAGTTGCTCATCATTTAGTAAATCAACAGCGATTGTTTCAATTCCAAAGTCCTCTAACTCTTCTTTTAAACTGCCATTTGAAAACCGAGAAACGCCAATCACCTTCTTATCCAAACCCGCTTCATCAATCGCCCGTTTCGTCATCTTCGCTAATGTTGGTCCCATTTTTCCACCAATACCTAAAATTAAGATATCACCATCTACTAATCTAAGATCATTGATTAGTTCTGTTGATGGTTTCGTCATAAGATCTTCAAGCTCTGCAATTGTCTTCATTTCAACACTCCCTATTTTCATTTAATAAAAACTAGTTATCTGATACTTCTAAATTGCTATTCAATAGTATTGTATGTAGACTTTCATTAAAAGACAAGTCTTATTTGAGTCCTTTTATGTCGAATTTCTTTTATCATGCATTAGCGCTGTTATTTCTCATTTTTGACAGAATTACTAGAAGAAAGTATTATAAACAAAACATTAAGTTAAGAGACACTATCCCGTTATTTCACTTTTCTACAACGATAAGGAGGGAACTATTTATGCATAGAAAGAATAATGTACAAGATAATTCAGATATTAATATCGGTATCATCGGGCCAAAAGCACTTGTCGATCAAACACGGGAAACACTGAAAACGTTTCCAAACTTTAAACCTGTTTTTCGAATCATCGAACCTACTAGTCTTATCACAGAAATAACTAGGGAATTAATGAACGATGTCGAAGTATTAATGTTTACTGAATATCACTCATATAACATCGTCAAACAAGTTGTCGATTTTATAATCCCTGTGCATCATATGCCCTTAATGGGCACTGGACTTTACAGGTCATTATTTATCATTAAAAGTAGGTACAGTTTAAAATGCCTGTCCATTGATACAGTTGAAGAAAAGTATGTTGAACAAATTTTATCAGAACTTGAAGAAGTTAATTATGAACTTCTTATCTATAAAAACCCTTTACAAAGTACAATCATTGAGGAAATAGTACAATTCCATATTGGCAATTATCAGGACTATAATGCAATTGCACTTACAGGGATTCAGGACGTAGCGATTCAATTATCTGCTCGCCATATTCCCCATGAATGGGTAACACCTACTCAACAGGACATGATCGTTTCTTTGGAACGAGCCCTCTTAGCAACGAATACACGCAGAAATAAAGAATCGCAAATTGTTTTCGGTTTAATTAATATAGATAATTTCAAAGGCGTAACGGAAAAGTATTCTTCTGAGCATGATGTTCAATTATTAAAATTAACTATCCAACAAATGCTACTTGATTATATTAAACTGCTTGATGGGCATCTAATCAATTTAGGTGGAGAAGAATATTCATTCATTACCACCCGTGGTATTTTCGAACGTGAAACAAGGGGCTATAAATTCATTCCCTTACTCCAAGATATTAAAAATGAACTTGGCATTACGATAAGTCTTGGTGTCGGCTTTGGCCGTACCGCTGCCGAAGCAGGCAATCACGCACGATTAGCGCTCCGTCAATCAAAAGATTTAGGTGGAAACGTTTGCTATATTGTTCGTGAAGATCGCAGTGTCTTGGGGCCTGTCGATATAACAAGCCATAAACAATATGAAAGATATAATTTAGCCATTACAGACCCACATTTGTTAGATAAAGCTGAAAAGGCCGGGATGTCAGCTTCCTATATGACAAAATTAATGGCACGCGTTTCTAGGCATAAAAAAATTGATTATACTGCCCAAGAATTAGCTTCGACATTAAATGTAACCATTAGGAGCGCCAACCGAATTCTATTAAAATGGATGGATGCTGAACTGGTTGATATTGTTGGCGAAGAAAAATTATCGCACAAAGGAAGGCCCCGTCGTATTTATCGACTAAGCTTTATTGAGGAAGAGCAAAGATAACAAACAACTTTATAAGTCGATGGGAAAATCACTGTATTTTTCATCGGCTTTCATTTGACTACTAAAACCTCAGCTCTGAAAGATATAGTATTTTCACTGTTTGTTAAATAATTATTGTTTTTCTATAATGACTACTTTCGTTAGCCGCCTCAACGAAACGGATAACCTCTTTTGTTTCACTTAAAGGAACCCTCGAAATTCCATAGTGAAAAAAATCCATAATTTGCTCCAATAAACTAGCGTAATAAGGTTTTTGGTATAAATTAATATCGACATATTCGGTACCATTCTCAAAGTGAATCAATGCGCCAAACTGAGCGTTTCCTTTTCGATTACCTCTAACCGTTCCTATACGCCCATCCTTCCAAATGCCTGTAATAACGTCATGTTCTTTGTCTGTTATGGTCGTTACCGACTTTGCGCCTTGACCTAGAATAGTAAACAGCATCTCTATCATATGAATCCCATACCAAAAGAAGCCTTGTTGTTTATCCAGTAGTTCCATTGGTCCAAAACAATCAGCACCTATAACTCTTCCTCTATCCGAATTTCTAAGAACGTTTATTAAATTTTCTGCATAACGTAGCGCAGATGTACTCATAATGGGTGTCTGATTGCCCTCAGCTAATTGAATCATGGCGATAGCAACTTTTGAACTTAGACTAAAAGGTTTATCGATAAAAATAGGTTTTTTAAACGCAACAAGCTTTTGTAATTGCTCATGATGCACTGCCCCATCGACTGATTCCAACAAAATCGCATCACTTTCATGCGCAACTTCCTCAATAGAATCCACGATTTCAACATCAAAGCTATCCCTGAGTTCTCTAGTAAAGCCGTCAATCCGGGACATGCTAAGCTCGAAATTAGGTGATCCTCCTGGAAAAGCAATCACTACTTTTCCACCTTGCACATGGTATCTTTCACTCGGATCATTTAATAACTTGGTAAATGCCAACACATGCGATGTATCTAGCCCAATAATGCCGATTTTCAAAGTACAAACGGTATCCTCCACTCCTTTCTAATCATTTTCACCTATATAAGTTGAACAAATGAATACCTTATATACACTGAGCGAAGACGCTTTACAAGAGGCAGCTAAATCTCTAAGACTAGCGGCGAAACTGCTTGGCTTATGACAGAAGGCATCCTCTAGAGCCGAAGCTTATTCAGTGGGACACTTTATTTCAATCCTGACATTTGAATTCCTTCCGTAAAGTAACGCTGGAAGAATAGGAATATGAGGAAAGTCGGTATAAAAGAAACTGTCGAACCAGCCATTTCAATACCAAAGTTCCCTTCTTTCCCAAGCATTGAAGCTAATCCAAGCGTCACTGGGAACATTTTCTCTTGTGTTAAGTAAATCAGTGGTTGGAATAAATCATTCCAGTTTGAAATAAATGAAAATGTTCCCACTGTAGCTACAACAGGTATCGAAAGTGGCAAAATGACTTTGAAAAATATTTGTATATCATTCGCCCCGTCAATATATGCAGCTTCTTCCAAATCATTCGGTATATTTTGTAGAAATTGTCTAACTAAAAATACACCCATAATTCCCCATAACTCTGGAACAATCAATGCCCAATAAGTATTTATCCAACCGAAATCAGAGAACATAATGAATTTAGGTATAATTAATAGTTGCTGCGGAATCATGATAACTGCCATGAAAACCCAAAATACGATTTCTCGTCCTGGGAATTTCTTCTTCGCAAAAATATAGCCTAAAACCGCACAAAATATCATTTGACTCGCTACTGGAATGACGGTAATAATAACAGAGTTGAAAATCCATCTGATAAATATTCCGTCTCTCATTATATATAAATAGTTTTTCATTGTAGGATGGTCCGGTATCCAGAATAATGGATCTAATTGTGCATATTGAACATCCTTAAAAGATCCTAAAATCATAATAAGAAACGGCAATAGAAAACAAAATCCCAAAACAATTAACGCTATATACGAGATCATTTTTTTAAGCATTTTTTCAATCTCCTTTCTGCGGTCATCTACACATTAGTAATTATTCGATTCTTGTCCTAGATATTTTCTCTGTATAAGCGAGATAACTAGGATAATAAAAAATAATACATAAGAAAGTACAGCTGCATAACTTAAGTTAAGACTTGTAAATCCTTGTTCATACAAATAATATACAATGGTTGTCGTAGCATAATTCGGACCTCCACCTGTTAATAAATAAGCTGAATCGAAAATTTGGAACGAACCGATTGTTGTTGTTATTGCGACAAAAAAGTGAATGGGCTTTAATAATGGAAATGTTATCGTCCAAAATATTTTAAATGATGATGCCCCATCAATTCGTGCCGCCTCATACAATTGTCGATCAATCGACTGAAGTCCAGCAAAGTAATAAATCATCGTACTTCCGGCAACTTTAAATATACTCAAACCCGCTAAAACTGCTAGGGCTTGGCTAGAATTAGATAAAAACAATTGTGGTTCGATACCAATAAAACTAAGCAAGTAGTTGATCATTCCCGCCTCTGTACCTCTAAATAACCAACCCCAGATCCCGGCAATAATTACGAATGAAGTGATCACTGGCAAGAAAAAGATTCCTTTAAAAAATCCTGCTGATTTAACACCCGAATTGATAATTAACGCTAAAATTAACCCTAAGCCCATCGTTGGCACAATATAATATGCTGAAAATTTCACTGTATTCCAAATAGCTTTCCACGCCAATGAATCGGTCAAGAAGTACTTCCAATGTTTAAGTCCTACAAATTCCGGGTCACCAATTACTTTCCAATCCATAAATGTTAAATAAAAGCTCAATGCAAAAGGATATATCTGAAAGATTATGAAATGGATTAAAACAGGGATGAGAAAGATATATACGATAGCATTACGGTTCCACTCACGCTTCACTCTTTCTCCCAGTGGCAATTTACTCTTTTTAGAAGCTACTGCATTACTCAGTGTAATCACCCTTTCATATGTAAGTTAGTAACAGAGAGCTTGATCGTTTATTGATCAAACTCTCTGCTTTACTAACATTTTATTTGCCGATCTTACCTTCAATCGCTTTTGCGGCGGCATCTGCTGCTTCTTTTGGTGTTTTCTTCCCTTCCATCATTGTTTGAAGTTCAGCTTGTATTAACGGCATGATTGTACGTCCTTCTGGATGGATAACTCCCGGTAATGCAAATTGTGTATAATCCGCTAGCTGTGCAAGATATTTTTGCTCTCCAAAGATATCTTTAGCTGATTCTCTAGTAGGGATATACTGTGTGACTGTGTTAAATTTCTTCTGATTATCCGAATCCGTCACGACTTTGATAAATTCTGCTGCAGCTGCTGGATTATCCGTATTAATTGGCGCTACAAACATCCCTGTTGTTCCATATGTTAATTGTTCCTTATTTTTCATTGGTGGAGCAATAACGAATTCAAAAAGGTTTTGACTTAACATACGACTTACTGAAATACCTGAACCTTGAACTGCTAACATTTTTCCGCCTTCCCATAGTGCATCATGTTCTAATGCAGTAATTGAATCTTTCGGAATCCAGCCCTCGTTATACATTTTATTGATGAACTCAAATGCTTCCACTCCTGCTTCATTGTTAATTAATACTTCATTATCTGCCGTAATAACATCTCCGCCAGCTTGCCATAGGAATGGATATAACGTTCCATTCATTGATCCTCCACCTTGAAAACTTGTTGCATAAAAGCCCTTGTCTTTTGCTTTTTCAGCCCACTTTTCAAAATCTTCCCAAGTTGCAGGTAAATTTGCAGGATCTTCACCAATCGCTTTGATTACATCGACATTATATAAATATGTGTAGGCTTCTTGTAAGATTGGCAGTCCATATAACTCATCTTTCCAAGTTGTAGAAACTAACGCTGTATCTACAAAATCATCAATATCAAAGCCTTCTAAATAGGGATCTAACGCTAGTAACATACCCGCATCAGCGTACTGTGGCATCTGATCAGGTATTACGTAAAACACATCAGGACCATTGTTTGCTGCTAAAGCTGTAAGTACTTTTTGATCACGATTGGCCCATGGTATCTGTTCAAAATTTACTTTCACACCTGTTTGCTCTTCATAAGAAGCGATGACTTCATCCCACATCGCGCCCTCAGTTTCTTGATCGCCGGTAAATGGATGTGCCCAAACTGTTATTTCACCAGAGAGCCCCGTTTCCTTTTCTGTTTCTTCTCCCACCACTTCTGGTTTTTCTTCACCAGTTTCTTCTTTTTCAGCGCCAGTGTCAGTATCAGTAGAACTACATCCTACAATTAAAGCTCCAAGTAATAGTAATAATAGAAAAAATCCAATTCTTCTCATCTAAATAACCCCTCTCAAATTATATTGATTTGATTTAGTTATAATTGGTCTATTAAACTACAATATGAATTACCCCCCCTTTGCAATTCGGTAGCGACTCTCACTGCACAATATACTTTTCTCGGCTCTAAACCGATTGGGTAAGAATCTTTTGAGTACTCCTTCAAACTTTCTCTACTACAGTTAACAAAAATACTTGTGATTACCTTTTCAAAACAATTAAATAGACTGAAGTAATTGAATTGCGCGTCCATTTTTATCAGATTACATTATTTCTCATCAAGAGACAAGTCTCTAAAGCGTCTTTAATTGGGGACATGCGATTATTAATTTTTTAAAATCCTTCCATATTTGTGCATATTAATGGTTGCTAATTTCAATGTTTTTAATATATAGTTAACTATTGAGAGGTGATAGACATGGTTGGTTGGGAAAAATTTAATAGAATTTCTTATAGAATGATCGAGTTAGCTTATATTAATTTGCTTTGGATCTTTTTTACATTAGTTGGCTTAATTGCTTTCGGTATCTTTCCAGCTACAGCTGCCATGTTTGCAGTTGTCCGTAAATTAATTCGAGGTGAAGAGAAATTCAAAATACTTCCTATGTTTTGGACTTTATTTCGGACTGACTTTTTAAAGACAAATGGTTTTGGACTTATTTTTCTAGTCATTAGCTACTGCTTTTATTTCAATTTTTATTTCTTACAGTTAAATAGTGGTGAATTACAGTTTTTATTCCCCGTACTAATTTTCATACTTATTTCAAGCATCATCACATTACTATTTTTCTTCCCAGTCTATGTACATTTCAACTTAAAGTTCTTTCAATACATCAAACAGTCTTTCTTAATCGCAATTACATCTCCGATTGAAGTCATCACTATTGGCGCTTTAGCTGGTGGTATCTACTTTGTCTCTACACTTTTCCCTGGGATTATCCCACTATTTACTGGTAGCGTATTTGCATATATAGCTACACTAATAAGTTTCAAATCATTTGCTCGAATAGAGAAGAAGATAGGAGCACTAACTTAACGCTTTTTCCACAGATTTTTACATTGGCCCCATAAATGGTGCTCCTCTTCCCAAAAAGTAAACGCAGATGGGACTTTTCAGTAGTACTTTGTGAACGAATTAATTATAAACAAGCCAGCGGTTCAGTCGGATTAATCGACTGAATCGCTGGCTTATTAATTACTATTTGTGTGAATTACTATCAAGAAAAAGTACCAGATATAGAAACAAATAAGATTTATTTCCTTACCCATAGTTGTGCTTCTCACCTACTAATTATTCACCCTTACTGCAATTCGGCATGCCAGGAACTTTCCCACTCGCTGGCGTCAGTCTTTTTTTTCTGCACTGCTCTTCAAGCACCTTTGTTAACACGCGTTGAATAATAGCCGATTCGATTGTTGCAAATGCTGGATCGGCAAGGTTTGTTTTTTCTAGTGGATCCTTAGTAAGATTGTAGAGCTCATATTGCTCCGGAACTGGTTCTGTTTTTGTTATCGGCTCATAACAACCATTTTGTTCAGTTATGACTTTATCACTAGATCCTGGATTCGTCCAAAATTTTGGGTTGTCAAAATATCGGGCGAATTTCCATATCTCATCGCTCTTATCTATTCCAGTTTCTAGCTTAGTAATCACCGCCTCGATGTCATTCGGTTCAACAACCGATTTATAGGGTTTGCCCGTGATTGCATTTGTTTGATGTAAACCTTTGAATACATCATCATCTGTCATGAAATAGAGTGGTTCATTTGCACCAAAAAACCTTTCATGCCCATAAAATAATGGAGTCAAATTTCTACCAACTAACGGAAGTGCTTCGGTGTGATCTTTTGAAAGATTTTCACGGATTAAGTCTACGTTTATTCCCGTTAGTCCCAGCAATGTTGGAAGTATGTCGACATGGCTTGTTAGCATATTTGTATATTTAGCTCCTCTGAATAGGGTTGGATTATGAATGATTAATGGGACATGAATCGATTCTTCATACATATTATACCACTTTTGATAGAGTCCGCCATGCGCTCCCAGTTGTTCTCCATGATCAGACGTGAATACAATAATTGTGTTGTCATAGAAACTTGAGTTTTGAAGTGCGGTTAGGACCTTAAGCATTTCATTGTCGGCCTTTTTTTGTAAGCTGTAATACAATTGACGATAAAAATTATTGTCAATTATCGGTTGCAATGCTTTTGGATACGTAACACGATAGCTTTCCTGAGCAGATGGTTTAGTAAACAATGATTCCCCTACTGTTGGTGCCGGTGGGATGTATGGGAGAGTTGGGTCGACTTCAAAATTGAAATTCGGGGAAACTGCGGATAGCACTCCATATAACGCAATATCATGAGGGTTTATGAAGGAGCACTTTATAAACCAAGGTGTCATGTTATTCGTACACTTTGAAATTTCATGTAGGGATTCGATAAGCTTTACTGTTTCAGCAGCGTACACTTCATCCCGCCCACTTGTGCCTATTCCCGCAGACGAACCGGAATTTCGAGGATCCGCGCCATGGGGTTCCGGTCCAATCCAATCGGAGTATCCAAAGTTTTCGAGTCGGTTCGCTTTTTCATATATTTTTTCTTGCTCTTTATTTGGAACGCCAGTTGCTGGATTATAGCTAGGTAATGCATTATTCGTGCCCGGGATTAAGATATCCTCGTCTGAAGCATGCCATTTCCCTTTCCAAAATGTATCATATCCTGCAGATCGAAAGTAATCCCCCATCGTTGGAACAGTGTTTGGATCAAGCCAAAATACATCTGGGTCAAATGATCCCTTAGCAGCACCTGGCGTTTGAGTAACGCCGTGAAGCGAAGGATATTGTCCAGTATATAATGTTGCCCGGCTTGGTGAGCAGGCTGTACTCCCAGCATAATGATTATAAAACTCCATACCATTCTTCCGTAGTAATTCTTGCGCAACTAAATTTTCTTTTCGCCATTCCTTCAATTCCTTTGTTTCATAAACCGATGGAAAGCGTTCCTGATCAACCATTAAGAACAGAATGTTGGGTTGTTTCTTCTTGTAGGGATATTTTCTTTTGTAGGAATCCATTGTTATTATCACCCTTTCTAAAATCATAAGTACTTATATACCATATGTAGAAAGGCGTCGTATTGTATCAGTGATTTGCATAAGTCTTCTTAAATCAAAAAACTGACGTACCCATTTATAGGTCGTCAGTTTTCACTTCCAAGACATTCTCCATATAATCTTTACCCCATTCATACATTGTTTCTAGAATTGGCATAAGACTTCTACCATGTTCAGTAAGTGAATACTCAACTTTTGGAGGAACAACAGCATATACTTCGCGATGGACAATCAAATGGTCTTCAAGTTCACGCAATTGATTTACAAGCATCCGTTGGGTGATACCAGGTATGAGGGTCTTTAATTCACCGAAGCGTTTAGTTCCTTCCTTGCCAAGATGCCATAACACAAGCATTTTCCACTTGCCGCCAATAATAGCAAGCGTCAATTCTTTTTCACAATTAAACGCTTTCTCCCCTAAGTTCGGCATTTACTCCACCTCCATTCTCTATCATAGTATACTTTTCACCACTATGTATGAAAAAAGTACGTACTTTGAATTCAATCATATACAGACTTTATTAAAAACTAAATCATTAACTATTTCCTATTCGATAATCAGCGCTCTCTTTTAATTCCTTTCCTGCTTTGCACATTGCAATACCTAACTATCCTCGCATGTTATTCAGTTAGCTGTCTAGTAAAGCAACTTTGGTTACAGGATAGATATACTAAAAAAGTACACCGATAGTATGAATGAACAAAAGAACTGATTTCCTTTTCGAAAAAGCGAAATCAGTTCTTTTGTTTATTCTTTTAACCATCGCAGATTTGGTTGTACGATTAGCTCACATAAAGTTTGCACACTTTGGACTAGAAACAAATAAGTACCTTTATAGTCCGAAAATATCCCCATACAGGCTCGGTACATAGGTAAGAGATATCATTCCAAATTAGCATGTCGTCCATACATCACTTCAGAATTCAATCCTTTTTTCTCCATAAATCTCAAAATAACTGCATCATAAAATAAGAGAAGCGATTGCTCGAACAGTGATCCCATCGGTTGGATTGACTTCCCACTATTGCCTTCCCCTTTTGCTTGGGCGGGTATTTCAATTTTAATATCTGCCAACTTCCCAATTGTAGAATCAGGATTAATGGTAACAGCTACCACTGTTGCACCAATGCTCTTCGCTTTTTTAGTCATTGCAGCCAAACTTTGGGTCTCACCGGATCCAGAACCGACAATGAAAATATCATCTGGTTCTAGATTCGGAGTTACCGTTTCGCCTACAATATACGAATCAAGACCTACGTGCATCATTCGCATTACGAATGCCTTAGCCATGAATCCAGATCGTCCCCCACCTGCAACAAATACCTTTTTCGCACATAAAATTCCTTCTACTAATTTTTCGGCTTCTTCACTATTAATTAGATTAATGGTTCGCTTTAGCTCAGCCAAAATTTCATCTGCGTAACTTGTGGTGTTCATGTTACACCATCACGCCTTCTTTAATTAGCTTTTGAATTTGTGCAGCTTCTGCTTTTTTGTCGTCTTTACTTGTGATTCCACCACCAACAATGATTAGATCTGGTTGTGCTTTAATCACTTCTGGTAATGTCTCAAGCTTAATACCACCAGCAATAGCAGTTTTAGCATTTTTTACAATGCTTTTAATTGTGCGTAGGTCTGCGAATGAATCTTTACCTTCTGCTTGCAAATCATAGCCTGTGTGTACACAGATATAATCTACGCCCATCAAATCAAGCTCTGCAGCACGTGTTTTAATGTCTTTTACTGCAATCATATCGACCAATATTTTTTTACCAAGTTTTTTTGCTGCTTCAACAGCACCTTTAATAGATGAATCTTCTGCTTGCGCAAGAATAGTAATAATGTCAGCGCCTGCATCAGAAGCATTACCTACTTCATAACCTGCAGCATCCATGATTTTAAGGTCTGCAAGAACTTCTAGGTTAGGATATGCAGCTTTTACTTCTGCAACTGCTTTTAGTCCTTCTTTGTTTATAACTGGCGTACCGATTTCAACGATATCGATATATTCCTCTACTTCTTTAATAAGTTCGATGGCCTCTGGGATGTTAACAAGATCTAATGCTAATTGTAATTTCATTTTTTCATTCTCCTTTTATTCGTTTTTCGGTGCAAACTTAGTGTATATCCTAAAGTCAAAATTGTGAAGTACGCACTTTTAAATCACATACAGACAAATAGTATACTGTGAAAATCCTTTTAAGTAATGGAGTTACAAGATAACAAATTGATTTCATCATTTCATTACTGCCTCTAAGTCAATATATTGATTATAAAAAAGTTAAGTTTTCTTGAAAAAAATGAGTTCAGTGTCTGTTGACATTACTATCCTCTATATATGTTGAACAAATGAATACGGCGTATGTGCTTTACAAGGACTTTTGGGAAGCAACTGAAAAAATCCCGATACTTAGCACTAATTACAATTCCTTCCAATACCGCTTCGACGCTTTGTGGATGCCTCCCGCGATAAGCCAGAAAGAAGATCACTTTCGGTCTTCTCGCTCCGGCTACCACGAAGTCGCGCCTTCGCTATATAGTCTCTATATAGGGAAGCTCATTTCATTATCGGAGATTAGTGCAGCATGTAGTGCGTCTTTCTTCAATGAAGTTAGTATCAAATAGTAATCACATTATATTTCAATCCATACATCTCTAAATCACAACTCCGTTAATAATGAATTCCCCAGCGCAGGCGCGGTAGAGGCATCCCCAAAGCGCCAAGCGTTCTACAATCCACACCCCGAATTACAACTCTCTCATTAATGAGCGCCACAGCAGATTCAGTGTGATTCTTTAATTCAACATATACATAAGCCAACTGTTTCATTTTCACACTCCTTATCATTTCTTTTATAATTACAAGCTACAGTATACTTTTAGTCACTATATGATGGTAAAGTGCGTACTTACATTAATTGATCGCAGTTAGTATAGTGAGAACTGTTGCGATTATCATTCAAAGCTTAAACGGAATATTAATTGTAAAAGTAGGGGGAATCGAATATGGATACCGAAAATCCCTCTGAAAGAATTGATGTTAAACATTGTTTAACGGAATCCCAAGAGGAATGGATCATGCAAGACATGACTTTTATTTTATTTGGAGCAACGGGAGATTTAGCTCAACGAAAGCTATTTCCTGCTTTATATAATTTATTTCTCGTTGGAAAAATGCCGGATTCTATCTCAATAGTCGGTTTAGGTAGATATTATTGTTCTAACGAATTTTTTCAATCTAAAGTGGAAAAAGCACTCCGGTTATATTCCAGAAGAGCTGTTCAAACTTCTGGTTTGCAAGATTTCCTAACTAAGTTTCGCTACTTTGCATTTGATGCAACAGACCGTGGATCCTATCTGAATTTGTTCGAACTCATCAAAAACAGAGAAAACGAGTTAGATATACCAGAAAACCGACTTTTCTATTTGTCTGTCGCACCGAAGTTGGTTGATTTTATTACGTCAAATCTTTACGCAAATGGTATAAGTCAAACTTTAGGCTGGAAGCGAATCATAGTTGAAAAACCGTTTGGAAGTGACCTGAAATCGGCACAGCAATTGAATGATACTTTGAGCAAAGCCTTCAGCGAAAAAGAAATCTATAGAATCGACCACTATCTTGGAAAACCAATGGTCCAAAGTTTTGAAACCTTAGTACTAGCCAACCCAGCATTAGAAGCTTTATTAGATCATAAACAAATTTCCAATGTTCAAATCACAGCAAGTGAAACGGTTGGGGTAGAAACACGAGCTGATTATTATGATCAGGCTGGAGCCTTACGTGATATGGTTCAGAACCACCTTTTTCAGTTAGTGATGATGACAGCACTGCACCTCCCCGGGGAAGTAACGACCAAAGAAAACGAAATCAAGAAAATGGAAATCATAGAATCTCTTCGACCAATTCTTAAAGATAAAGTTTACCTGGATGTTGTTCGTGGACAGTACGAATCTGGAGCGATTCTTGATACACCAGTTGCTGGCTATAAAGAGGAGCCCGGGGTGAATGACTCTTCAATGAATGATACTTATTTTGCAGCGCGTTTATATATTGATAATCCGTCTTGGAATGGAATCCCAATTTATATACGCACGGGGAAGCGGATGGATAAGAAGTCTACACGAATTGTCTTTGAGTTAAAGAATAAGGTAGAAGAATCAAATGTACTTCAAACTGAAGAGATAACTCCTAATTTATTAACATTCGAGATTAGTCCAAACGAAAGTATATCTTTAAGGGTGAATATGAAAAATCCTTCTAGTAACCGTTTTTATCCTGTTTATATGAACCACTCGACCAATTCTAAAGACCAACCAGAAGCATATGAACTACTTCTATTTGATGCAATGCTCGGTAATAAAACATTCTTTGCCCATTGGAAAGAAGTCGAATTATCATGGAAGTGGATCCAACCGATTTTGGAGGCATTTCAGGAGGATATGTTGCCTTTATATCCTTACCCTGCTGGCTCTACAGGTCCAGAAGCAGCCAATCAACTATTGCAATCCAATCAATTTAATTGGTGGTAAATAAAAGATAAAGTCCAAAGGAGATAAAAAAATGACAGTTTCATTTGATTACACCAATGTTTTATCGTTCATGAAAAATAGTGAACTTGAAAATCTAAGCGGATTTGTAAAACAAGCTCATAACCAAATCCATCAACAAACAGGACCAGGTTCTGATTTCTTAGGATGGGTTGACTGGCCAGTTACCTATGATACAGAGGAGTTTACCAGGGTGAAGATAGCTGCTAAACGAATTCAACAACAGTCAGACGTGCTAGTTGTTATTGGTATTGGAGGTTCTTATCTGGGGTCTAAAGCAGCAATTGAAGCATTATCACATACGTTTCATAACCAAATCAAAGGTAATACGGAAGTATACTTTGCTGGACAAAATATCAGTTCTACCTACATCGAACATTTACTACATGTGTTAGAAGGGAAAGACGTTTCTATAAATGTTATTTCCAAATCAGGTACAACAACAGAACCCGCTTTAGCATTCCGTATTCTCCGTGAATATATGGAACAAAAGTATGGAAAAGAAGAGGCAAGAAGTAGAATTTATGTAACTACTGATCAAAATGAAGGTGCACTTCGAAACCTTGCTTACGAAGAAGGTTATGAATCATTTGTTATTCCGGATAACATAGGTGGGCGGTACTCAGTTCTGACGCCTGTTCGCTTACTTCCAATCGCAGTAGCCGGTCTCGATATTGACAAAATGATGGCAGGAGCAAAAGCCGCCTATATCAAATACGATGATCCCGTTCTCGCAACGAATGAAAGTTACCAGTATGCAGCGGTAAGAAATATTTTCTATAATAAAGGGAAATCAATTGAATTACTTGTGAATTATGAACCTGGTCTACATTATGTAGCTGAATGGTGGAAGCAGCTCTTTGGAGAAAGTGAAAGTAAAGATGAAAAAGGACTCTTCCCTGCATCAGTTAATTTTACAACGGATTTACATTCGATGGGTCAGTATATACAAGAAGGGCGTCGTCTTTTCATTGAAACAGTCCTACAGATAAAAAAGCCCCAAATTGAACGAACGATTCAAGATGATATAGACAATATTGACGGTTTGAATTTCCTATCAGGAAAAACAGTGGATGAGGTAAATAAGAAAGCTGCACTGGGTACTGCCCTCGCTCACATTGATGGAGGTGTTCCAAACTTGCTTATTGAGTTGGATGAACTCAATGAATTTACCTTTGGGGAAATGATATATTTCTTCGAAAAGGCTTGTGCAATAAGTGGAACATTGCTCGGGGTAAATCCATTTGACCAACCAGGGGTAGAAGCTTATAAACAGAATATGTTTGCGCTACTTGGCAAGTCTGGTTTTGAAGTAGAAAAACAAAGTTTAGAAAGTCGCTTAGATAAAATCAAATAACGTATACAAAGGAATGAGAGTAAAATATGATCAAACAACAAATGGGCGTTATTGGTTTGGGCGTAATGGGGATGAACCTTGCGCTAAACATCGAAAGTAAAGGCTATTCGGTAGCCGTCTATGATTATTGGACAGATCGAACAGATGAATTTTCCAACAAAGAAGCGAAAGATAAAGCTATTCATGGGAGCTACAGCATTGAAGATCTAGTCGCTTCGCTAGAAGTCCCACGTAAGATCTTATTAATGGTTAAAGCCGGGGAAACGACAGATACAGTGATCCAGTCCCTTGTCCCTCATCTTCAACAAGGGGATATTCTTATCGATGGAGGAAATACATTCTTTAAAGATACGAATAGACGGACAGCAACCTTAAAAGAATCAGGCATACATTTCATTGGTGCAGGTGTTTCTGGTGGAGAAGAAGGAGCTCGTAACGGCCCATCGATTATGCCTGGAGGCTCAAAAGAAGCTTACGAACAAGTGAAGCCCATTCTTGATGCTATTTCGGCAAAAGTTGACGGCATTCCCTGCAGTGCATATATGGGTCTCGATGGAGCAGGACATTATGTGAAAATGGTTCATAATGGCATTGAATATGGCGATATGCAACTGATTTCCGAAGCCTATTTCATCATGAAACATGCACTTGGTCTTGAAGCGCAGGAGTTGCATGAAATATTTTCAGAATGGAACAAAGGAGAACTCGACAGCTATCTCATTGAAATCACAGCAGATATTTTCACAAAGATGGATGAAGATACTGGGAAACCGCTCATTGATCAAATTCTAGATGTAGCCGGACAAAAAGGCACAGGAAAATGGACTAGCCAAAATGCGTTAGACTTAGGCGTATCCCTTCCAATCGTCACAGAGTCCGTATTTGCACGATTTATTTCTTCTATTAAGGGAGAGCGCGTTGCAGCAAGTAAACTACTAAAAGGCCCTGAACTGAAAAAGTATGTAGGTGATCCAAAAGAGTTGATTGAAGCGATTCGTAAAGCTTTATATATGAGTAAAATTTGTTCATATGCCCAAGGTTTTGCGCAAATGCGTGCAGCATCTGAGGAGTATGATTGGAAAATCCCTTACGGAGAAGTAGCCATGATTTTCCGTGGAGGATGTATCATTCGTGCCCAGTTCTTACAGAATATCAAAGAGGCATTTGATACTAACAGTGACTTGCCAAACCTTTTAGTTGATCCCTATTTCCAAGAAATAGTAGGAGACTATCAGATTTCGCTTCGCGAAGTAGTAGCCGTAGCCACTCAACATGGGATTCCAATTCCTGCTCTCTCAAGTGCATTGGCTTACTATGATAGTTACCGTACGGAGACATTACCGGCCAATCTTATCCAAGCTCAACGCGATTATTTTGGCGCACATACCTATGAACGCCTGGATAAAGAAGGCCATTTCCATACTGAATGGGCAAAAAACTAATTTTAAAGTAAACAAAAGTGCAAGCCCCTAGGCGCTGGAGTCTAGACGTGAAATAGCCTATTTCGCAGGTTATCCATAGTACGAGATTTTATAGTTTCCTAAGCTCTAAAAAAAGTACCGGGTACCGAAACGACTCATAATCGTTTTGGTACCCGGTATTTTTCACCATGTTTTCAAAAATTGAATCGTGCTGTTGCGTCCCGCTTCTATAAGTCCCTCTTTTGTTTCTTGATCCATATCAAATTGGGTTGCACTATAATCATCAACTGGGATGAAAATGATATTTCTTTCATGCTTTCGCGAAATATACCTTTCATCATGCGAATTTTTCATCGTCGAAAAAAGGGCTTCAAATAAATCTAAGGCATTGTCAATTTTATGTCCCGGCATTTCTTCTTGGCTACGACTTAACTTCAAACCAAGGACTGGACGTTCTGTATTTCCACCTTCGTCGTTAAATATCCACATAGGGAAGTTGCTCAACACCCCCCCATCCACAACAATCGTCTCTCCTTTCCCTACTTTTAATCGTACCGGTTCGAAGAAAAATGGAATTCCGCAACTCATGCGTAATGCACGAGCAATTGGAAACGTTTCTGCTGATATTCCATAGCCCTCCAAATCGTCGGGAAGCACAATCATTTTTCCATTCGTTAAATCCGAAGCAACAAGCTTTAGTTTTCCCGGCGGTAAATCTGAAAATGTATAGACATCTTTTGCTGCTAATTTTTCTAAAAACCAATTCTCCAAAGCATTACCTTGGTATAAACCAAGTCGCCAATACAGTTGAAACCATTTCATTAACGGTAAAGGAATTATTGTTTTCCGTGGATCAAGAAGCACCTGAAAATCTTGTTCATCCAGCATCTTTTCAATTTCCTTAGCCGAATAACCAGCCGCAATGAAACTGGCAAGAATTGCGCCCGCACTCGTTCCAGCTACACGATGAAATCGATACCCCTTTTCTTCGAGGACTTGATAAGCCCCAACTAACGCGAATCCTTTTAATCCTCCTCCTGAAAAAACTCCATCTATTAACATAGATAATCTCCCCCATTTCTATGCCTTGTTACACTGTAGGAGGAACGGGAGGAAATTAGAACGAACTTGTGGATTCAAACGCTAGGGAATGGGATGATTTTTATAGATATGCTTGGTTGAGTCTGACTTATGATTGGTTAAGTAGTATATATGATTGGTCGGGGCTGACTTATGATTGGTTGAGCAGCATATTTGATCGGTCAGGGCTGACTTATGATTGGTTGAGTAGCATATATGATCGTTCGCCTTAAAGATATAGTCGGTTTAACCAATTATGATGAAAGCTCAACCAAACGGCTTTCTATCGTTTTCTACTGCATAAAAAAAGAAGAGGCAAATGCCTCTCCCGTTGATTACTTTTTTTAACACATTTATATTTCGACTACGTGCCTGCTAACAATCTGTTGTATTTCTGAGCCGTCCAGTGTTTCCTTTTGCATTAATAGATCCACCAACTGTTTGAATTCTGACGCGTGTTCTTGAATGAGGTTTTCTGTTTTGCGAAGTGCTTCATCAAAAAGAATTTGCATCTTCGCTTCTTTCTCGCTTTTATTGAAAGTTAACGTGAAGCCGTTTTGTAATAAACCTGTATCAACCATGCGCTCGATGATTTCTTTCGCTTGTTGAACATCGCCACTTACGCCAATACTGTGTTCGCCAAGATATATTCGTTCGGCAACGCCACCAGCAAGGATCATACTGACTTGGTCTAATAATTCACTATACGTAGACAAGTGAAGCTCTTTCTGAATCGGTGCTACATACCCAAGTGCTTGGCCGCGTGGAATAATTGTTGCTTTCCTTACTGAACCAGGCTTTGTTACTGCAGCTACTAGCGCGTGACCGGATTCATGAATGGCTACTCTTCTCTTCGTCTCCGGGTCATTCATCGAACGGGAGGCGCTTCCAAGAATGGTGCGGTCAATTGCAAAGTCAAGATCACTCTTAGCAATTTGTTCACGTCCATCTCGAATTGCTCTTCTGCTCGCTGTTTTAAAGAGAGAACTCAGTTCAGCTCCTGAAAATCCTGATGTACTTTCGGCAAGAGTATCTAATGCAGCAAAGACTTCATCAGCCAACAGCTTACCTCTCGTGTGAATATCAATAATTTCTCTTCTTCCAGTCGTATCAGGTAAGGGTACTTGGAATGAATAATCGATTCGACCTGGACGAAGAAAAGCTTCATCTAACATATCTTTTCGGTTCGTTGCTGCAATGAATAGCACACCGTCGTTATTATTGCCACCATCTAGCTGAACAAGAAGTTCCGTTAATGTTTTTTCCGCTTCTTCCCCACCATGTGTTTTCCGTTTACCTGCAAGTGCATCGACTTCATCAATAAATATGACTGCTGGTCGTTGCTTTCTTGCATTTTCAAACAGAGATCGTACACGGGAAGCACCTACACCAACAAATAGTTCTGTGAACGCTGACCCGCTGGACGAAAAAAAGGTTGCTCCTATTTCGCGTGCAATTGCTTGTGCAAGTAAAGTCTTCCCAGTACCCGGTGGACCATATAAAAGAATCCCGTTGGGTGGCTGAATACCTACTTGGGCCGACCGTTTCGGATCTTTCACAATAGATAACGTCTGTAAAATCTCTTCCTTCATTTCTTCAGGAAGCCCACCAATATCTTGTAATGTTATATCGGGTAAAGGCGTCGATTTAGATGCGCTATTTTTCATAGAAGAGGCACCTACGCCGATCTTTCCTTTTTTATGAAGCACAATTAATGTAATGAGCAGCGTAATGAACACTCCTCCGAACAATAAACTACTTAATTTGCTTTGATCGGAATAGTTATATGATATATTATATTTTTCGACTAATTGTTCGACTAACTGGCTTTCAGGACGAACTTGAGTTACGTATTGCTCATCTTTCGTCTGTAAGAATAATGTTCCGTTAGACGTTTCTTTAAGCGATACAACTTGATCGTTTTGAGCTTGAATTGTTTTTTCCAATTCGGAAAACGATACTGCGATTCCTTTATTTGCATCAAAGAAGTACCACCCCACACTTGCTACTGTTCCAGTGACTAAGAGGACGAGAACCATAATCTTTGTTGCAAACTTCGAAACATGCTTCAAGCCTACGACAACTCCTTTTAGAATATACTTCTATTATAAGGGCTGATGAGCTATTATAACAGGTGGAATTATTGGATATGCTTGTACAAAGTATGAACGCTTGGTCGTTGGTATTAAACCCCATTAATTTATCACATAATAACAATGTTATCCACAGCACCTATGTCTGCTACACTATACTAGTAAGAAAATACCCGAATGATAGAGGAGAAAAAATGATTAAGAATATATTTACCAGTCTTTATTTAATCGCGGGCCTACTTATTTTTGCAGGTTGCGGTCAAAGTACAACACAGTCACCTATACCTGATAATGTAAATGGGGATTCCGAATTAGTAGAAGAACAAGCAAACGAAGAACAGAACAAAGTTGTTAAAGTGGAAGATGCAGATTCCATTGAACAGCAAAATCTACCACTCTCGAGGATGAAAGTTCATTACATAGATGTCGGACAGGCAGACGCCACATTGATTGAATACAACCAGGGTGATGAAGCATTTGCAGTACTCATCGATACCGGAGATTGGAGCTCCACAGAAGTTGTGTCCTATCTTCAAGCCCACAACATAACAGACATCGATATTGTCGCGATTACGCATCCCCATGCAGATCACATTGGGCAACTGGATAAAATCATCCGTACATTTGATGTATCAGAAGTATGGATGAATGGTGAAACTACGAATTCGCAAATTTTCACGAGTGCACTTGCTGCAATTGAAGACAATAACGTAGATTACTATGAGCCGGAGGTTGGCGATGTATTCGACATTGGGCCGCTAGAGGTTGCAGTACTTCATCCGAAATCTCTGTCAGGCGATACAAATAACAATTCGATTGCGATTCGTTTACAATACGGAGAGATTTCCTTCCTCTTTACTGGTGACAGTGAAGAGGAAGCAGAAAGTGAAATGCTTAGTAGTGGTGCAAACCTAAAGGCAGATATTTTACAAGTTGGTCACCATGGCTCGAAAACATCAACAACCGATAGTTTTCTAAAGGCCGTTCAACCAGATATAGCGATTTATTCGGCAAGTGTTGACAATCAATACGGACATCCGCATATCGAAACGATTAATCGGCTTGAAAAAAGCGGTGTTCTTGTTTATGGAACGGATATTCATGGAACAGTTATTGTCGAAACAGATGGCAAGACTTTTAGCGTCCATACAAATAACCAAGGGACTATAAAGCACACACCACCTGAAGTAGAAACTGAAGTTGTACCTACACCTGAACCAAAAAATGAGACACAGCCAGTTTCAAGTGCCTCATGTGTTAATATCAACTCAGCAAGTGAAGTGGAGGTACAGCGCATTATCCACATCGGTCCCGCCCGTTCACAAGATTTGATCCAACTCCGCCCTTACCAATCAGTTGACGATCTTAGTAAAATAAAAGGCATCGGACCTGCCCGGATTACCGACATTCTCACGCAAGGCATTGCGTGCATAGGAGGATAATTATGTATTTAGCATATCTCGATCGGTTCACAGACGACGATAAAGCACTTCTTTTAGTTGAAAAATTGCAGAAAGAATTCCATGTCGACATAAACACGCTCCCAATTGACAGCAAGGCTGGCACATGGTTTTCAGTTGAAATCCAAGGTGATGAAATCATTTCATTCCAAGTAGATGAAGGAAAAACAGCTGAAATGGAACAAGAAGTAGACGACAGAATACAACGGTTAAAATCCAAGAAAACCAGTCGCTTCAAACGAAACTAGTTGTAGTAACAACTGTCATAAATCAAAGAAAAGCTGTCGCGCCCATTGTAAAAAATGGATGTGACAGCTTTACTGTTTTACTGTTTTTTAGTTACATCTAGTCTTTCATTACCCATATAGAAAACGGCAATAACTGCAATTCCAACTGGTATAAGTGACCAGAGATATGTGGCTGAAATTGATGTAGACATTGCACTTACAATCACATCCAATATATCTGGGGGGATGTTGGCGCGAGCTTCTGGCTGAAATACCGTTTGGATATTTCCAAGTGATTCCGGACCGCCCTGCCCGTTTCCGCCAAGTTTCGCAAAACCAGTGGTCATTTCACTTGTTAGCAATTTCGTTTGAATCGCACCGAAGATGGTAATCCCGAGGGCAAGGCCTAACGAACGGAAAAACGAGTTCGTTGAGTTAGCCGATCCCCTATAGCGGTAGTCCATTTCATGCATCGACGCAGAGGGCAATAATGAAAATGAAAACCCTACCCCAAATCCAACAAGTACCATAAATAGGGATAATGCGATTCGTGATGTATCAGGTGTGATTGTGCTCATTAACACCATACCGATTGAATAAGCGATAACCGAGATCACCATGATATTGCGATACGATGTTTTCGTCTGCAATATTCCTCCAAGTGCACTTCCAGCGACCGAACCAAGAAGCATCGGCATAAGAATAATTCCCGCATTTGTGGCAGATCCACCGTATACAGCCTGCACAAAAAGAGGGATGAAAATTGTCAGGCCAATAAATGTAGCACCATATAAGAATGCCAGGGCCTGGGATGAAGCAAAAAGTCTGTTCTTGAACATCCAAAATGAAATGATTGGTTCTTTTGCTCTCGTTTCAGCCCATATGAAGACAATAAAAAAGACAATAAATATACTAAAAAGGGAAATACTTTGCCACGAAAACCACTCAAACTTTTTCCCACCCAACTCAAGCCCAAACATTAGGCTGACGACAGCTGTAACAAGTGTAATTGCGCCTAGCCAGTCGATTGTCTGCTTGATCGGTTGTGCAGCTTCTTTATAATAGCGAATGATCAAGAATAAAGAAATCGCGCCGATTGGAATATTGACGTAAAATACCCAGTGCCAGCTTATTGATTCCGTAATCCATGCGCCTAGCAAAGGACCTAGAACACTTGAAGCGCCAAATACAGCACCAAGAAGGCCTGTCATTTTACCACGCTGTTCAGGAGGAAATACATCAAAGACAATAGTGAATGCAATTGGTAATAATGCCCCTCCCCCAATCCCTTGGATCGCCCGGAATACCGCAAGCTGCGGAACCGTTTGTGCAAGCCCACAAAGAGCAGACCCAACTAAGAAAACAATGATACCAAATAAAAAGAACCTTTTTCGTCCATACATATCGGATAACTTTCCGAAAATCGGCATACCCGCAAGTACAGCTACTGCATAAGCAGACGTAATCCAAATGTAGCTGTCCACACCGCCCAAATCTCCCAATATTGAACCGAGCGCTGTCGCTACAATTGTATTATCCATTGCAGCCATTAATATTCCCAATAAAATCCCCGTCAAAACGAGGCGTAATCGTATCTTATCTTCCAATGCAGTCTCTCCTTCATTAAACACCGTTGTGAATTTTATAATGCTTTGCTTGTAAAAATGCCCAAACATTTCATAACTAAGTATACGAATTATAGCAGCAGAGTTTCTACATTACAATGCTGTTTCAACACTTATTTAAGTACTGATGCGAATTGTATTCGAGTAAATTTCAGGCTCTAAACTGTAAGAAACTAGAAGTCTTACTAATCTAGCTGGATCTTTCTTAATCTAATTGAAACTTAGACGTAAGGTTGAGCGTCTATATCCAGGTACACTTTTTCGAATGACACCAACTGGAGGAACTATAATGAATCGAGCAGATATGAAGAAAAATAAAAAACGTAGAAAATGGCCATGGGTCATTGCAGTAATCAGCCTAATAATCGGCGGTTTTGCATTGAATGTCTATTTTGACTTGACGTCAACGTTGAAAGCTATGTATAAACCAATTGACCGCGAATTATCTGAGAAGCGAGCAGAAGGAATTACTTTGGGTAACCAAGATCCGTTTTCAGTGCTTGTCTTGGGTGTTGATGAACGCGAAGGTGATAAAGGTCGCTCGGATACGATGATTGTAATGGCCGTTAATCCTAAGTTAAAAACGACGAAAATGGTCAGTATTCCAAGAGATACGTACACAGAGATCATTGGCCATGGAACCACAGATAAATTAAACCATGCGTATGCATTCGGTGGCATTCAGATGTCACTGGATTCGGTCGAGAATCTACTGGATATTCCCATTGATTATGTTATGGAAGTCAATATGGAAGGTTTCCAGACAATTGTAGATACCGTCGGCGGTATCAGTGTTAACAATCCTTTTGAATTTACACAGGATTCGATTCATTACGCTACTGGTGACATCACCTTGGACGGCAAAGAAGCACTATCCTATGTGCGGATGCGGAAAGGCGATCCTAACGGCGACTTCGGGCGTCAAGATCGACAGAAACAGGTAATTGAAGGAGTACTGCATGAAGGAACCTCCATAAAGAGTCTGTTAAAATACCGCAGTGTCTTCAATGCCCTGGGTGACAATGTAAAAACAAATATGACGTTCGAAGAAATGGTAGACGTCCAAAAGAATTACCGTGACGCGGCTGGTAAAGTGGAGCAACTTCATTTTGAAAAAGGTGAAGGCAAGCGAATGAACGGCGGTATATGGTATTACATTATGGATGAAACAGAATTACAGGAAGTTACAGGTACCATGAAGCAACATTTGGAATTGAATTAAAGTAATCCGCGGAATGTTAAACTCCGCGGATTTTTTGATGTTGTTTGCTATGGGTTTCCACTTGCTGCTTTTGAGTGTACCTACTGTTTCACGGATTTACCCGTCATTTCCGAACATACCCTCGGATCCACCAATAATTCTCTCTATACCCGCACTTGCCCATTTCCACGGATGACATACTTTGTCGTTGTCAACGCCTTTAATCCCATCGGACCCCGTGCATGCAATTTCTGTGTGCTAATTCCAATCTCCGCGCCATAACCAAATTCAAAACCATCCGTAAATCGAGTCGAAGCATTATGATAGACTGCGGCGGCATCGACATAATTCAAGAAAATCGTAGCATGCTTTTCATCATTGGTGATAATCGCTTCGGAATGCTTTGTCCCGTATTTGGTAATATGAGTAATTGCTTCCTCCATACTCGTTACAATTTTGACACTAACTGTTAACCCGAGATATTCCGTTGACCAATCTGATTCGGATGCAGCTCGCACCTTTTCACATTCTCGAACAACAGTTTCATCTCCGTATATCTCCACATCGTTCTCCTGCAATTTTTCGATAAGTCCTTTTCCATACAACGTAAACCACTTGTCATGGATTAAGATTGTCTCAATGGCATTGCAAACGGATGGACGCTGAATCTTTGCATTCAATGCAATATTAGTAGCCATTTCTAGCTCTGCTGATTCGTCAATATAGATGTGGCAATTACCCGCCCCAGTTTGAATGACCGGAACTGTTGCTTCACGAATTACTGTTTCAATAAGTGTTTTGCCACCCCTTGGAATTAGAACGTCCAAGTATTCATTAAGCCGGAACAGTTCTTTTGCCGTCTCCCTGCTCGTATCTTCAATTAATTGGATAGATATTTTGGGAACATCACTTTTATCAAGAGCAGCATGAATTGACTTTATAAGAGCCAAGTTCGAATATTTCGCAGAAGAACTTCCGCGTAAAATGACGGCGTTCCCCGTTTTAAGGGCAAGCGTCGCCGCGTCAACAGTGACATTCGGTCTCGCTTCATAAATCATACCGATAACGCCAATTGGTACCCGCTTCACTTCAATAAGCAATGCATTGTCTTTTTCAATGGTCTCCACTGTCTCTCCAATCGGATCCTGTAATTCGATTAACAGATGGATGGCATTCGCCATGTCTTCTATTCGTTTTCCAGTGAGTAGGATGCGGTCAAGAATTGCGTCAGTAAAACCTTTCGCTTTTCCATCGTCCAAGTCTTTCTGATTTTCAGCAAGTATGGACGTTTGATCGGCCACTAATTGTTCGGCAATTAATGCCAGTGCTTTGTTCTTTTGGTCGGTTGTGATGTTCACCAACGAATAACTTACTTCTTTTGCAGCTTTCCCTTTTAAGTGTACTTCGCTCATGCTAAATCCCCTCATTTCATATTTGTGCCCAGCGGTCCCGGTGAATGACTTCAACAGCCGATGAAACTAGTTCACCTTCTTTTTCCTTGTTTCTGTCTTCAATCGCGTTTCTTAATTCACCAGAAGAATAACTTACTTCTCCTTTACCTAAAATCCCATTCACGCCAAATACTTCAACAACGTCACCTTTGTGAAAATCCCCGTTTACTTTAACAACACCTGCAGGTAATAAGCTTTTTCCGTTATATAAAATAGCCACTTCCGCCCCTTGATCAACGTGAAGTTCACCTGTCGATTCGGAATGCAACACGATCCATTGTCTGCTCGTATTAATCTTAGCGATAGCTGGATTGGAAATATAGGTGCCGTCGCCTCCCCCCTGTAAAATCGTTAGTAGTTTATTCGAACCTTCTCCCCTTCCGATGAAAACGGAAACACCTAGTGATGTTGCTGTTTTTGCAGCTAGTAGTTTTGATTTCATGCCACCTGTTCCCACTTTTGATCCCGTATCGGCAGCTCCTTTTAGTAAGTCATCTGTAATCTGTTCAAGATAATCAAGTCGTTTCGCTAATGGATATTTGCGTGGATTTGATTCATAAAGTCCATTAATATCCGTTAAAATAATAAGCTGGTCCGCATGGAGAAAGCCACTGACAAGTGCTGACAGCATATCATTGTCACCGAAAGTCAGTTCTTCAACAGAGACTGTGTCGTTTTCATTAATAATGGGCACGATTCCGCGTTCCAACAGTTCCGTCATAGTCGCAAATGCATTTCTATAGCGCTCACGATTCGAAAAATCGATTCGTGTCAATAAAATCTGAGCTGGCACGATTCCATGAACACTAAACTTTTCAATATAAGATTGCATTAACAAACCCTGGCCCACCGCCGAAGCCGCCTGTTTCCCTTTGATTGTTATTGGCCGCGATGAATAGCCTAACTTTGCAAACCCAGCCGCGACTGCACCAGAAGAAACAAGGATCACTTCATGCCCTGCTTTACGTAGTACGGCAAGCGCATCGATATGATCGTTGAATTTCGTTTGATCGATTTCACCTTTAACATTTGTTAAAGAACTGCTTCCTATTTTCACGACAATCCGTTGTTTTTTCATTCCAATACCCCATTCCTTCTTGTGGTGGAAAACAAAAAAAAGCCCACTCGTCCTGATATTAAGGACGAAAGGGCTTAGCTTCCGCGGTACCACCATAATTGGATGCATGCGAACACATCCCACTTATCCCCATAACGCCGAGGGGGGCGCCTATGTTTTACATAAGACTACGAAGGTAGGTTCTGCGATTGTCGTGACGGAATCTTCCAGCTGATAAATTCCGCTCTCTTTCACAACATGGATTCGCATAGTAATCCTTCATCACCGTTCAAGTTTTAGAAGATTTTAAACTATCATACAACACTTAACTGAATTGTCAAGCGTGTATGAGTGAACTACTTTTACTTCAGATATTATGAACGGACAATGAATATCGTCACTGCCCCTCTAAAGTAATGACAAATAGTAATACTCCCATATGTCGGTGCCTTTTCAGGTATTGAAGTTCATTTTATTATGAGCAAGATGGTGACGAGAACAACAGGTAGAATTGCGAATAGAACGAATTTCTTATACATTTTTTCGTTAGTTCAAGCTTAGAACGTTTTTCAACTATTTAGAGCACCCTATAGATTATCCATAACATTTAATCTTTTAAACCATTCAGCATAGTTTCTTAAAATTAAACCGGCTTGCGCTGCGCTAACCAATTCAAAAGTTCTGTCGAAGTCATTGGCTTAGCAAAATAATAGCCTTGGAAGATTAACGACTCCGACTCTTGGCTTAGAAATTGTACTTGCTCTTCAGTTTCTACACCTTCTAGTACAATATCTAAATTTAACGTTCGACCGATTGCGAGAATTGCCTTGAGAATAGATGAATCTTTCTCAGATTGTGGTACATCGTCAATAAATGACTTATCTATTTTCAAAGTCGAAATCGGCAATCTTTTCAAGTAAGACAAAGATGAAACTCCTGTTCCGAAATCATCCAATGCTACAGAAAAACCTTTTTCTCGAAACGTATCGAGGGCTTTCACCGCATCTTCAATCGAATTCACTACACTCGTTTCCGTAATTTCTAATTCTAAATTATACGGTTCCAACTTATACTTTTTCACCATTTCCGTTAATACATTAAGTAGGATTGGTGATGTAACATAATCCCCAGGAATATTAATTGAAACGGGGTGTACTTGGAAAGTCGTTTTTCCCCACTCTGCAATCTGTTTGCAAACTTGCTCGATTATCCAGTTCGTGACGTCTCCTATTCGTGTGCTTTGTTCAAGTATTGGTATGAAAGTTACTGGAGATAGCATACCGTATTTCGGATGCTTCCAACGAATCAAAGCTTCAAACCCCGACAATTCATTAGTACTAGCCCTTACTTTCGGCTGATAAACCATGAATAATTGTCCTTCGTGCATCGCACCTTCTATACTCTCTAGGATTTCTTCTTCGAATGAATGAGAATGGATTGCATTATCAAAACGAATCACCTGGTAATCATAGCGTGTCGATGGATGCTCTAACACAGTAAGCGCTTCTGTATACAAACGCTTCGGATCCCGATGTTCTTCCGTAGTTGACATCGCGCAGACCGCTTCAATCTTAATTAATTTGCCATCGATTTCAGTCAGTGCTTTAAGTTGCTCTGCAACCTTATTCATGGTGCGTTCAAACTCAACGATTCCGTCCACCCCCTGAAGAAGAAAGACAAAACGCTTGCCCTGAAGCTGGTAAAGTTTCATAGAGGATGATGACCACTGAGAGAAAAAACGACCCAAATACTGAATAACTTTGTCTCCGAAAATATACCCTTGTTCAACATTGATTTTTTCAATGTCGGGGATATACCACATTGCAAGACTTCCATCATAAGAGGGACTGTTCAACATTTTCTCAAAGCTCCGCCTGTTTGGGATTCTCGTTAAGGACTCGAAATAGTTTACGCGGTAATCAATATACCGATCAATAAAACTCGATAATAGTAATAATAGCAGCAATAGACCCAAACCAATTGAAACTGTAATGTTAAGATAGTTCATATCCATTTGATGAATCTCATGCAGACTATCAATCTTGTCACGATGAATATAGTAAGTAGTCCCCATGAGTCCGGTATAATGCATGCTAGAAATTGCTAACCCCATAACGAGCGAAGTAACTGTTTTCAGGAGTTTATTTTTCAAAAGATGCTGAAGAGAAGAAAAAATGTAGATTGCGATAAAAGAAATACTAATTGCAATCGCCACAGATGCAGTAAAAATTGTGCGATCATATGTATAGATAGTATCTGATTCCATAGACGCCATCCCAATATAATGCATGGCAGAGATACCAATTCCCATTGCGACACCCGAAATCAAACTTAATCCAATCGTTTTTCGCGTGCGGTTGACTAAAGTAAACACTAAAAATGAACTTGCAATTGCTGGAATAATCGACAAAAATGTGAGCTCAGGTTTGTAAGTCATCGAAATGGGTAATAAATAGGCACCCATTCCAATAAAATGCATGGACCATATCCCGAACCCCAAAGCAACCGATGCTAATATGAGCCACAAATTTCGATGAAAAAAGCTATTCTCTTGCATTCGCTCATTCATTGATATCGCGGTATAGGAAGCAAAGCTCGCAATGATAACGGACAAAAGAATGATTGAAAAAGAGTATTCACCAACAACTACACTATATGATTCCATGGAAGGATGAGTAAACAAAATCGGTTCTCCTTTACAACTATTATAAGATAATTCTCTACTAATTATAGTTCTATATAATCATGTGTCAACCTGTTCCATTCTACCTTCAAGATTATTTCACAGCATTTCGAAAAAAGTTCCTATCTTCAGGTTAACTTTGGTTAATCAACACATGTTCAATCCGTAACAATAACATTCTGCAATCTAAGATATTACTATTTTGTTATTGTTGTAAAAAGTAGCAAACCCACCTTCTCTTCTTCCTATACCCAGTAAAAGCCCAATCGTCCTGGTATTAAGGACGAAAGGGCTTAACTTTCGCGGCGATAATTCCCTCTATGTTTTTGCATAAGATTACGAAGGCTAATGCAGGAGTTTGTGATGTTGGGATTCGCTAGCTGATAAATCCCATTCTCTTTCACACCTTATTGCCACATATTACTCCTTCTTCACCACTCAATTACCGATAGTTTCAAATAACCAAACAATACTAAATTTGATTTGTGAAGCATTGATTAATTCGAAGAATCTATTTTACCAACTGTTCCTTTTTTCCTTGCCCATGTGAAGATAATTGCAGCAATTAATGTGAAACCTAGGTAGCCCATCACTGGATAGACAGTACCAACAAGTGTGATGAATCCAATAAAACTCGCGCCGAACGCAGCTACACCAAAAATTGTAACGGCACCTTTAAAACGCACTGTTTCAGTTTTAACGATACGAGCTGAAAATGCGTATAACATTCCAACCGCTGTATTGTAAATCATCCCCAATAAGATAATGGACATAATTGCCCCCATTATAGGGCTAATATTATTTGCCAAAAACAGCATTGGCATCGGTACACTTGCAATCGCTTTTAACTGAGTCAGCATTGAGACATTGATAAGCAGGATGAGTAGTCCCAATCCAAGACCACCGATGATTCCACCCCATGCCGCAACCTTCTCATCCTTTACAGTGCCACCCATAACCGTGAGCATCGCGGCTCCAGCTGCCAAATTATAAGAGACATATAAAATTGCGCCCAGTAGCCAATGGGATGCACCTCTATTTTGAGTGACAACAGCGGCTGACAGATCAGCAGTTGCAAAGTCAAAATTTATTAATGAGTAAACTGTAATTACGATCACTATTAATAGTAAAAACGGAGTAAATGCTCCGATGAGTGTAATCACTTTTTGAACACTCAACGTTACCGTCAATATGGTTACAATCGCCATCAAAATACTTCCAATGAAACTAGGAATGCCAAATTGCTGTTCAAAAATTGCTCCAGCCCCTGAGAACATGACTACAGTTACCCCGAAAAGGAAAAATGTAATAATAACATCAACAAGTACCCCTAAATAACGACCACATATATGATAGATTACACGTTGATGAGACTTAGTTTGCAAACGACTTCCCAATTGTGTCAAGTTCATCCCTAAAAATGCAAATAAGACAGTTGCTACAAGTGTTCCAACGATACTAATTGGTCCAAAACTAGTGAAAAACTGTAAAATTTCCTGACCTGATGCAAATCCTGCTCCAACAATCACTCCGATAAAAGCTCCAGCGATTTGAAAACTTTTTCTCATAACTCATCCCCCGTTTTAGCCGCAGTGTCTCTTTATAGTCAAACTACTACAATAGATTTTATTTTCTGATTTCTCCAGTCAGAAAGGACGATTTAAGTCATCCTTCCCTACACCTATTCAGCCTTTCTCATCACACCTCATTCAGCTTTGAAGTGTAACTCGTCTACCGTGAATTTATTCATAGCTTTCAAGTTTGGTTCGTAACCTATTCCATATGCGGTTGGAACAGTAATATAGCCGTCCTCCACTACAACTTCTGGAGTAATAACGTCTTCCTCCCAGTAACGTGAGGATCCAGCAGTGTCCCCTGGTAATATGAAGTTTGGAAGTGTTGTGAGCGCTACATTATGCGCACGGCCGATTCCTGATTCCAGCATTCCGCCGCACCAAACAGGTATTTGACGTTCCATGCAATAATCATGAATTTTCTTCGCTTCAGTAAGACCTCCAACACGACCGATTTTAATGTTAATGATTTGCGTACTACCAAGCTCAATCGCTTTTCGTGTATCTTCAAGGGAGTGAATGCTTTCATCCAAACAGATTGGTGTTTTCAATTGTTTTTGTAATTTCGCATGGTCGATAATATCGTCTGAAGCAAGCGGCTGTTCAATCATCGTCAAGTTAAATTCATCCAGCTGTTTGAGAAGTTCAATGTCGTCCAATGTATAAGCCGAGTTGGCATCTGCCATAAGTGGCACATCCGGGAAATTCTTGCGCAACTCGCGGATTACATCAACGTCATAGCCCGGTTTGATTTTCACTTTAATACGCTTGTATCCCTCTTCCACAAAACCACGTACCGTTTCGACTAGATTAGCAATATTTTCATGGATCCCGATACTGATACCCACTTCAATTTTATCGCGTTCGCCACCAAGAGCCTTCGCCAATGTCAATTTGTTACGCTTAGCATAAAGATCCCAAATTGCGCCTTCCAAAGTGGATTTCGCCATATTATTTTTACGGATGGCAGCGAACAATTCACTTACTTCGTCGGGATGTCCGATTTCCCTTCCTAATACGATAGGTATCAGAAAATCACGGATCATATGTAAATTCGTTTCAAGTGTTTCTTCGCTGTACCAAGGCGAGTGAAATGCCACTGACTCCCCCCATCCCGTATTACCCAGCTCATCTTTCACTTCAAGTAACAGAAAATCTTTATCTTGGAACGTACCAAAACTAGTTGTGAACGGGTGCTTCATTCTCATTTTCATTTTTCGGATGTTGATTTCTTTTATAATCATTCGGATTCTCCTCTATTTTTTATTGTCAGTGGAATTGTGTTTCTTTTTACAAATTGATAATAATGAACGCCTTCTTCAGACCTATTCACTCCTAATAGCGCATAGCCAGAACCAAATAACGATTGAAAAACGGTCCTAATTTTCAATCGCCAGTCGAGCGCTAGTTCAGGTTCATTCTTTTTGATCGACTGAAATTGTTCTGGTACCGGAACTTCAACACCAACACTGTTTAACAGGACATTTTCCGAATCCACAACTAGTGTTGGATTTCCTTTATGGGATTTCTCAACTATAAATGGTCGATCATAGTCGGAAACTTGCGGTGTCCACTTGTCCTCGACCCTTTCGCTCGAAACCCACCATTCGACTTGAAGACGGTCTGATGGTAATCCTTTGTTCAAACCATCTTCCATTTCACCGTAACAATTCACTAAATAAGTATCGCAAATTGCGTACAGTTTCGACACATTTAAATAAGCATTGCGACTTTCCAATGGATCGAATGTCCAAGTAATCAAATTGTATCCCATTTCCTTGGCAATTTTACGCTGTTCATCCTTTAGCAACTTTCCGATTCCCATCAGTTGATAGTTCGGAAGAATGCCAAGCATATGTGAACATAAATACGGCTTACCATTGGTGAAACCCGGAAAACCATATGAAAAGCCAACGATTTCATCACCTAAGAAAGCGCCTAACAATAACCCGCCATTTTTCGCTGCCGTATAGGTTTGATGAGTCGGTATCGGTTCAAGGCCCCAGATTGCTCGTTCAAGCGATTGGACCAGGCGCATGTCTTCATTGGTTTCTAGTTTGCGAATGGATAGGTTGACGTCCATTTGGTTCACTTCCTTCTCTCTAACTGCCCGAATGAATGGATGACCGTTCGAACGAGTATTTCAATTCCGGTCAGTATACTATCATGATTGAATGTCATGTTGGGATGATGAAGGCCTGGCGATAAGTCGCAGCCAAGACCGAGCATTGTCGCTTTAACAGAAGGTCTTTTTAATGTGTAGTAATGGAAGTCTTCTCCGCCTGGTGTGACAATAGGCGGCACCAAAAATTGTTCCCCAACTGTTTCCCTTATCGCTTGTGCCATCATTTCGACAGCAGTGTCATCGACTTGGGCAGCTGCAATTTCCGCGATTATTTCATAATTAATGATAACATCAGACAGTTCTGCAACCGAACTAATCGCTTTATCAACTAAATTCATCAGTTTGTCCATAACCACGTTTGTTTGGGCGCGTAAATCCAGACTAAATACTGCACTTCCGGGAATGATGTTGGCTGACTCTCCACCCGCTTGGAACATCGTCATTTTTGCAGAATGCGGGACCATTGGGTCAACGTGGATGGAGTGGATTGCCTGTACGAGAAGTGCCATCACTTCTATGGCGTTTTGTCCAAGATGCGGTCTTGCTCCATGCGCATCTGTCCCCACGATTGTTCCTTTAATCATTTTTGCAGCACCATGCATAATGGCTGGGGATGCATAGCCATGACCGATTTCTTGAATCGGACGGAGATGGACACCATACAAATAGTCGATATCGTCAACGATCCCTTTTTCCACAAATGATAATGCGCCCGTCCCCTTTTCCTCAGCTGGTTGAAAAATCACTTTTAGTCGCCCGTTTTTCGGATACCTAAGCTTTTTCAAAACGAGTAAAGCGCCAATTGCAATCGTCATATGCGCATCATGTCCGCATGAATGGTTCGCTTGAAAGACCCCATCCACTTCCTGCCAGAGTGCATCGATATCTGTTCGAAGTCCAATACAAGGATCACCAGACCCCAGTGTTACTACAAGTCCCGTTGAATCGTCGAATGTCGTAACTTGAAATCCTTCATTCTCTAACAATTGTTGCAAATAATTTGTCGTCTCAAATTCCTGCCAACTAATTTCAGGATGTGAGTGTAAATGGTTAAAAACCTTTTCAACAATCGGCTTCATTTCTTGTAACACTGCTTTCATTTTCAATCAACTCCTTCAACAAATAAGAAATCGCTTGGTATCGATTGATACGTTTCACGTCTTTTTTCGAAACTGTCCTTCTCCTTCACGGACAATCCTGCAATAATCGCATTCATGAATGAAAATAGAGAAGCCGTTGCATCGAGCGTCGACTTGTTAGGCGAATAAATTGGAAATAACAAATCACTGAATGTATGAATTGGGGCTAACATTGAATCAGTAATTCCGATAATGAAAGCTTGTTGTCTATGTGCCAATTCCGCAATTTGAATTGTTTCTTTCAAGTATCGATGAAACGAAATGGCGATGACAACGGACTTATCGTTCATTTGACTGAGCGTTTGGATTACATCCTCCGTTTCTGGTCGTAACAGTCTGACATTTCCTTTCACTAAACCAAGCGTGTATGAGAGCCAATTAGCTGCAGTATACGAAGAGCGCAGGCCAAGAATATAAATGGTTTCTGCTTGAGAGAGCTGCTCGATTGCCTTTTCGTAGTCTTCTTCTTTAATTTGTTTCATCGTCTCTCCAATCGCTATTCGATCCCGCTCCATCACTTTTGTGAAAAAATGCGGTACCTGTTCAAGTTCCAGTTTAGATTTCTGATATGTTGTGAAGCTACTCTCTTGAAATAGCAATTGTTCACGGATGACCTTTTGTAGTTCCCCATAACCAGAGAGATGTAGGCTATAGCAAAAGCGAATGACTGTCGTTTCGCTGACACCGATTGTCGCCCCAATTTCTTGTGCCGTAGACATCGCAATATTTCTTGGGTTATCGATTATATAAGTCGCGACTTTTTTCTGGCTTTTTGACAATTGGTCGTAATACTCGTGAATCAGGTCCTTTAATTTCATCTTCACTCTTCCTTTTTGAAGTTATTCCGTCATTATCTTTACAAATGAAGTGCTGACTTCACAATTAATTATTTTATTACCTTAACATACTTGTTCGCGGAATACAATGTATTTTCTGATACTTATGCTTTCCTGGGAACCTTTAGCCTCTGTTTCAATTACTACTCGAAAATTATTTGCTATATATGTTGAATTAATGAATCCCATTGAACCTGCTGTGACGCTCAATAAGGAGAGAGTTGTAATTCCGGATATTAGGTTGTAGAACGCTTGGCGCTCAGCGAAGGCGCGACTTCGTGGTAGCCGGAGCGATAAGACTAAGGAGGGATGCAGTTCAATCCCTCCCAAGCGGTCTTCTTTCTGGCTTATCGCGGGAGGCATGCACAAAGCGTCGAAGCGATATTGGCGGGAATTCTAATTAGTTCTAAGTATTGGGACTTTTTCAGTGGCCTCCCAAAAGCCTTTGTAATGCGCATACGCCGTATTCATTTGGTCAACATATATAGAGGGGTTATACATACGTTAAATATGGTAAAATAGCTATGCGAGGTGGTTATATAATGAATGAAAACGAAAAAATTCTTGGGGATGAACGTCGCCAATTAATCGTCGATACGTTACAGACGTCCGATAAACCTATTACAGGAAGAATACTCGGAGAAATGACAAATGTCAGCCGTCAGGTGATTGTTGGAGATATTACATTGCTGAAAGCAAAAAACGAACCTATTGTCGCAACAAGTCAGGGCTATATTTATATGCATGTGCAAGCGGCACCCAAGAGAATCGAAAAGACGATTGTTTGCAAACATACTCCGGACCAAACGATGGAGGAGTTGAACATTTTTGTCGATAACGGCGTTACAGTAAAGGACGTCAAAATTGAGCATCCTGTCTATGGAGATCTTAGTGCGTCAATAATGGTTTCCAATCGGAATGAAGTAAAAGAATTCATCAAGCGAATCAAAGAGGCAGATGCTATTTATTTATCAAAGCTAACAGAAGGTGGTATTCATCTTCATACGGTATTGGCGGACGACGAAGAAAATATCAGAAAAGCGGAAGAAGCACTTAGAAAAGCTGATATTCTCGTCGAATGAAAAAATAAATCGGGAGTTTTATTTACAATCGGAGCAATTAGCATACAAACTTGAAAAGGTCGATTTCCCATACGAGAAATCGACCTTTTCAAGTTTACCAAAAAGTAATTGCCATCCATCTTCTCAAAATTGAATAGGGTATTCTTTTGATTCATTATCATCAACAAATTCTAAGTCCCTATATGACTTCATTCCATAATAATTTTAATGAAAAATTCATGTTCTTCATCTATACCTACGCAATATTGTTTATCAAGTGTTATTTTCATTGGAAAAATTTCAGATTTCTTTTCCGAGAACAGCCATCTTCTACCTATGCTAGCTAAAATAATAAAAACACCATTTTTATTTTCTTGCATAAAGTTTAAAGAAGAAGTAGTAATTGGATCATTATCACTATCAAAAATATTTATTTCTTTGAATTGCTCGCCAACCCTTTGTGAATCTTTTACAATTAAACCAATTTCACTGATATTCAAAATGTTATTTACTGCAAATGTCGATTCACTATTTGGATTTACATAGTATCGAGCTATGAGTTCTACTATATTTCCTGCTGGATCTTCAAAATAGCAAGCATGTGCAGGCCAAAATGAAAAATCAGCCTCGTCTTCTCCGTCTTCTAATAAAAGCGTTGTTTTTCCTTTTAACCATTCCTTCGCTTCTTGAAATTGATTGGGTGGAATATTGAATGCAAAATGATAATATGGTTCCCCTACTACATTTTCATTCGTGAATTCTAAAATGCTTGTTCCTACTTGAATTTGAAAACTTTTTGAACTTTCACCACAAAGAGGAAAACCTAAATATTGCGTATAAAATTCTTTCATTTTTTCTAATTTACCTGTTTGTAATGTCAGTATTTTTATTTCCATAAACAATATTCTCCTCATCAAGAAAATTTAATAGTTCATTTTTTAAATTCTATGTCACTTTTCCACTTATAATGCGTGTAAAATAATTGAATAGGCAAAGTAACTATTAATGCCAAAGTTAATACTATTTTTAGTGAATCAGAGATCTCAGAAATAAGTAGCATTATAATCAGAATAATACTAGGTGGAATCATCCATAAAGTCCTAATAAACTTTTTTCTATAATTCAATCTCCAATAAATTAAACCGCTATTACGACCATTTTTCAATGTAAATACCTCCGCATTATAAAACCACTAAGTAACATTAAGTAATAAAAGATTCTTTCTTCTGTTTTCGTCATAAAGTTAGTGCCATACATAAAAAGTTATCCCAGCTATTAAAGGTAATGAACCTGTATTAGCATCGATAAAGCATTCTCATAAATTCAAATCTACTTCCATTTGTCTCCTGCATAAATGTATCAACTTCATCAAACCCGATTTCCCTATATATTTTTATAGCTCTTTGATTGAAAGTTGCTACTGATAATGTTATTTTTTCTGGTCTGTATTTTGATTTAGCAAAATCCAAACCTGCTTGGACAAATCCCAAACCGTTGCCATTACCAGTTAAATCTGGTCTCATGCCTAACCCTATATCAATGGCGTTGTTAGCTACTTCATTAAAAGTATAGAAGCCTATAGCATCATTGTCTTTAGTAACAAAGAAGTTTGAGTCACCCCGTTTTTGAGCTTCTAAGAACTCAACTAAATCTTCTTTATCTGCTACCATATCGTAAAAAGAATATTCCGCATTATAGTGCCAATTATATGCAATCTCTTCCGCTTGTTCTTGTGTCATAATTTCAAACTTATATCCCACAATTATCCCCCTCTCAGTATTTCCAGACATTTCCAATCACAACTAACTGTCCGCAATAGATAAGTATTTATTGTTATCCCTGCCTTTTTCCTGTTCCACACGAAACGTGCTAGTTTTCTAGCAATCTGTGTTCCATCCCTTCAATCACTTTCTGTTGGTCAAGAATAATTTATAAGAGTCATAAACCTTTTTTATAATAAATAAGTGTCGTGCTGTCATTTATTTTCTTGGTTTCTCCTGTTTTTATAAAGCCCATCTTTTCATATAAATAACAATTACGTTTTTCTTCCGCTATAGTAGCCAACTCCCAACTAACCGCTTGAGGAAAAAGTCCCTCTATTTGTGATATTGCTTTCTGGGCAATTCCTTGCCCCTGGTATTTCGGTTGTATAAACATTGGGCTGATCCAAAATTCAGTTTCCTCTTTCCACCAGATACTAATAGCGCCAACAAGAATAGTATCCGATTTTATTTTATAAACTCCTCCTGACGTGTTGTTTATCCTTGTTATCATTCGCTCGATCGTTTCATTCGCAGGATTAGTATTGTAATCCTTATAAACTTCAAGTAATGGTAAAAATGCATTTACTTGTATATCAAAAAGAGATTGCGCATCAAATTCGTTTGCTTTTTCTAACGTAACTTCCATAACTGGTACCCCATTTCTACTAATAAAATCATTGTTATAGTGAATCAAAAGACAATATAGTGCTTCCAGTTCACAGTGAAATCTCCTACTACTAAAATCAATATTATCAATAGAAATAATCCAACTGGAATCATTAAGCTTATATAAGTTTCGCTCCATTTATACAGAGTTTTTCGCTTGCTTAAATACCTATCTATCATAAAGTAAATTAGAGCCGCGGGCAGACTAATCCAAAGTAATAATAATCCGAAAATCAAATGAAAAAGTAACGATAGAAAACACTCTAACTTTACTGACTCATTTTCCGTGAATTTGGATGAAAGTAAGTCGCTTACTAGAGAAGTAAACACCCCATATAGAAGAATGGCCGGAAAACTGTATAGAATATACCCTTGCGTTGTAACTAAAATCTTTCCCAAATATCGCCATAGTGAATACACGTTACTTTCGTAGAAGTATGGTGTTACTAACGCTAATAATATTGCATAAATAGGAACTGTAATCGCCGCAGTTATTAATTTTCTCGGCAACGCTCTGCTAATAACTTCTTTAACGCTCAATCTTCCCACCCTATCTGATAAGCAATTCGATCAGGCATTTCGTTTAATCATTTCTTCTACATAATCTACCAAAGTGCGATAAGATGAAGTTCCGTTTAGAAAGTGAGATGCCTCAATTACAGCCCCTAGCGAATTTAATTGAATTCTTTGTTTCGACATATTTAGTTCTTAATTTACTAATTTTCTAAAAAGATTTTTTCGGTAATCCCGTTCCATACTACCTTCAAAACCAGCTTCTCTTCTTGTTTCGTTGAAGGGCTATTAGAACTTAAACTTTTGTGTTGAAACTTACCTTTTTCGTTCAATGAAACATTGTTTGTACCAAAATTCAGCACTCCATCGGTGCTTGTTTCAACGAAATAATCAAAGGTTTTAACACTTTCTAACTCATTACCTTTATAAAAAATCTGAATTTCATATTGTTCATCTCCGTCAGTTTGGGCCACAGTCACTTCTGCCCACCAATTTTCGCCTTCACCAATGAATGTCAATTCTTTTGTTTGCCATGCACTAAAAAATACACTCATTGAAACTATGAGAATGAATAAAACTTTTTTCAACGCCTCCCCTTCCTTGCGAAACGATATAGTAAAATAAGAACTGCGATTGCAAACAAAGCAATTACGCTGATATATAATGGATTAAATATATCTGAGTTCTCCTTGTCAATAAGCGCTACATTGTTTCCACTGCTAGGATTCTTGTAACTTGTTTTTAGAAATTCAGCATAATAAGTTGCGATTTCTTCATTTTCATTATTTATTATGCCGTGAAGGACTTGAACCATACCATTTGGCCCTCCTACAGGTGTAAGAAATGTCGCAGAATCACTCTTTTCTAAAAACAGAAGAAACTCACCGCCTTCGTTCTGAAATCCCTCAGCCCAACCGACATCATACATGTCAATTCCAGCGATTATTTGTTTAGTAGCCTCTCCTTTATAAACATTTTCAACGGCAAACGTATATCCTTGAAAAATAAATTCACTGTCTATCGGCTTACTTGAAAAGTCGTAAGTTCCACTTATAACTACTTCAGCTTCGTCGCTAACTTCTTGCGGGTCCATCTCGATCCAACTTGTAGCAGAAACACTTACGCTTACTATCATCATTGATAAAAAGACAGTCATTACGAAAAGTCGATACACTAATCTTTTCATAAAGGCACCTTCCTTTTATTTATTTGACGCCTCTCGAGCAAGAAGGTTCATTATTAAGAATAATTTAATAACAATACAATGGAAATAAAAAAGCAATTCAAATTAAAGCAGTATAGCTTTAATATTTTTTTACAGGCTAATTAACCCCTAATAATTCCATGACTCATTCCAATCAGAACTTCTTTTCCGCTTTGATTATGATAAAAGGTAATCATGGTTATTGTCTTAAATTCAACTTCTGTTATCGTGAATTCACAAGTAATCGTGTCCCCTGACAGGGCGAAGGTAACCACTTAACATCTCTCTTGCAATATTAACTGAATCCCCGATACTCGCAGTAAAAGACCTTGTACATAAAGCTCCCTTTTTCATCTCATTCCATATGATATTTTCCCTTATCACCTATTACCTCTGAAAACTGTTGTGTTTCTTCCACATTAAACGTTTTTAATCACGTGAAAATAGCCCCAACTTTAAGCTTCATTATTCAATCGCTCCCACAATTAATCTGACTTCATTGAATAAAGAGTATCACTTTCAAGCTTGAATGAATAGTCACTCATTAACAATTACCTGTTAAAGATTACTTACTCTTATCGAAAAAGTTATTCCATTTTAAAATTTCCTCAACTTTGGAAAAGGTATTTAATCTTTAATATATAAAATAACCTTGTCTATGTAACTATCTATTTGTTTTCCGTAATTTACTTCTAAACATTCAAGGTTTAAAGGATTTTTACTAGCCTATCCCTGTTCCCTAAATGCAAATTCAGAGTCAACTTGACTTATTTGGCTAATTATACGTATACGTTCCTTTAGCCTTATTTGAATCACCTTAAAACCATTCAGATAGTATTCCACATATTTATACCTAACATAATGTTTCTTAAACAATCCTACTTTTTTAGTGATAAATAGCGTCCTCAAATAATTGGTACGATGAACTTTGGAATATCTAACTTCCCTTCCCGCTTTTACGATCAAAAATTATTCCCCTTTTTATTCCTACTGTCTAATTGTTTTAAGGACAAGGGGAAGACAATAACCCTTACACGAGGAATTTAGTTTCATACTGTAATTAAGAATAGGAGGTGAAAAAAATGGGATATCATGAAAATAATCATTTTGAGAAGAACTATTGTGAGAAGAAAAAGGATTCAAAAAGCATGGAAGCAAAATTAGAAGATATTTTGATACAACTTCAACAACAAAAGCAATGGCAATTACAGTATCAAAATCAAAATCAATACCAAAATCAATTACAGTATCAAGATCAAGACCAGAAGCAAGCTCAAGTCGATACTGATACAAGTACCTTCGAAAATATCGGAAGTCCAACAATCACAATTACTAATAACGTAGATGTTGTTGCAGTCGCTGTTGCCGTCGCAGCATTATTACAAGGTCCATTAGGAGCAGGTCTTTCTTTTGATACAGTAAAAGAATTGAAGAATATGCTTCAAGCATAATAGTATTTGTTTCACCTATATATATTGAATAATTGAATAGCTATATAAGCTGAGGGAAGGCGTCTTACACGGGTAGCCTCCTAGCGAATTTAATAGAATTCTTTATTTCAACATATATGATGAAATTTTTCTGCCACAAATTACTGAACTAACGTCCGTGAATACGAATAGCTTTGTAAGGTCTGACTTCTCTTTCCGCTTCTAGCTATTAAAACCCCAGTTTCCTTTTAATTTTTAATTATTAGTTTTTCAGGGTCAAAGAAGAACATAAAACTTACATGATGGATTTGATTTCATATTGTAATAAAGAATAGGAGGAGAAAAAATGGGAAATCATTCAAAAAAGTGTGATTGTTATCATTGTAATGAAAAGAATCATTATGATAAGTACGATTGTTGTGAGAAGAAAAAGGATTTAAGAAACATGGAAGCAAAATTAGATGATATTTTGATACAACTTCAACAACAAAATCAATGGCAATTCCAATATCAAAATCAATACCAGAAACAATTCCAGTATCAAGATCAAGATCAAAACCAGAAGCAAACTCAAGCTGATACTGATACAAGTACCTTCGAAAATATAGGAAGTCCAACAATCACTGTTACAAATAACGTTGATGTTGTTGCGGTCGCTGTTGCCGTCGCAGCATTATTACAGGGACCATTAGGAACAGGCATTTCTCTTGATGCCGTCAAAGAATTGAAGAATATGCTTCAAGCATAATAGTAATCGTTTCATCTAATTTGAATTTTCTCAGTAGCGGAGAATGCTTAGTTATATTCTCTGCTACTAATTACATAACTAATGTGTAATTAACATATACAATTCCTCTTTATCTTTTTGATGCAATAACTCGATTTCTATTTGTTCATCCACTTTAGATTTTATTCCATTCAATAAAACAACCAAGCTATCACCGGTCCAACGATAGAACCAATGATAGCGGAGAGCGTCATTGCAATGGAACTATAGGATGCTTCCTGCTCCCCGATTTCAATTGCTTTAGATGTCCCAAGAGCATGAGCTGCTGCTCCCAGTCCGATGCCACGACCGATTGCAGTATCGATACGAAACCATTTCAAAAATGTTGGTCCTAGAATGATACCGGTAAATCCTGCAATCATGACAAAAGCGATTGTTAGCGAAGTTGCTCCACCCAATGCCGAAGCAATCTGTATAGCTATAGGTGTTGTAATCGATTTAGGTAATAATGACAGAACGATTTCTTTTGAGAATCCTGCCATTTTTGCAAAAAGCACACCGCTTACCATACCAAAAAGAACGCCCGTCAATACACCACCAAGTATGGGAAGCATATTCTGTTTGATTAACTCCCTTTGTTTATATAAAGGGATGGCCAATGATACAATCGCGGGTCCCAGCAACAGGTCAACCCACTTTCCACCAAGCATATAGGTTTCATAAGGGACTTTGAAAAGAATGAGAATCAAAATAATGCCAACTGTTGTGGTTAGTATTGGTATGAAAAATGCTTTACGATACTTAAAGTATAACAAGTTCATAACAAGATAAACTGCAATCGTTACAATAACAAAGAGGATTGAATACATCATTACTTGCATGAAATTCCCTCCTTGTTAGCAGATTTCTTGGCAAGAAATTGACTTATATAACTAGAAATCCACATCGTCAAAAACGTGCTAATCATCGTGATTGGTATTAACAGAAATCCTTTTCCTGCAAAAACATGTCCGTAATTCATCACACCGACAGTCGCTGGGATAAAATATAATGGTAAATAAGATAAAAGAAAGAAAGAACCTGATTCAATCCATTCAAGCTGAAATACTTTCAATGAAAGGGCCGCCAACAATACTAAAAGTCCTATTATGCTTCCCGGAAGCGGCAAATGTAGAAAAACTTGAAGCCAGTTCCCCATCAAGACAAAACTGTACAAGACTATTATTTGAAGAACTATTTTTATGTATTTCATAGATAAATCCCGTCTCCTTTCGTATCAGTATAAAGATATATAAGTAAAATATCAAAGACGTAATGAAACTATTTCAAAAATAGAACGTATATTATCTATAACTACCACTCAAAAAACATAAGGAGGTTTTGTACATGTTTTCACCTTTTGGAGAAGCTATGTTTACGTTTGTTCCCATCTTTATCGGCGGAGTTGCAATTATCATTTTTGGTGGAATTATTTTCATTGCTGTGAAATCTATCGGTACGTGGAATTCAAATAATAACTCCCCTATACTGACAGTGCCAGCGGAAGTTGTTACAAAAAGAACCAAGACTTCCGGCGGATCAGGCGATTCATCGGCAAGTACTTGGTATTATGCTACATTTCAAGTCGACAGCGGAGATCGTATGGAATTAGCTGTAAACGGTTCCCAATATGGTATGTTGGCTGATGGCGATGTGGGAATGCTCACTTTCCAGGGGACTCGTTTTAGTGGATTTGAACGGGTAAATAATGGATAAATATTTTTTTACATAAGTTCAAGTATTGAATACGATGGATAAACCAAGCGATGGCATAGAAAAAACTGTAAGACTAGTCTGGCCAAGGGCAGAAGGCTTCCCCTAGTGCCCAAGCATATTTGAATGTAATCTTTACTTCAATTTATTTCTATATAAAAACCCCGAATCTAGACCCTTTTTCATAGGATCCAAGGTTCGGGGTTTATTGTAAAGAAGACTATTCGTCACTCTCTTTTGGTTTCTCTTTTCTAGGTAGCAGTTCGGGTGTCGAGTCGAGCTGATCAAGGAATGATCTCGATTTTAATCGAATCCCTACTTGCTCATCGTAAATTGTTCGGACGAGTTTTTTCATAAAGATTTTTGTCGTCTTCTTTAACGTCAAATTACCGACCCGATTAATGGGAACTGTATAAAAGGTTCGGATCAATTTCAATTGACTGGGTGAAATTCGAATCGCATGCTTATCTACATGGAAGCATCGATGACAAATGAAGCCGATTTGCATAAATGAAAAAGCAAATTCACCTTCTGTCGCTCCACAATTTGCACACTGATGAAGTATTGGATGGATACCAGCGATCGGCAACATTTTCCATTCAACAAATAATGCAATTGCTTCTGGATCATATTGTTCATTGATAGCGTGAAGCGCTTCATACAACAAGCTGTATATACCAGAAATTCGCTCATTATCCTCCGTTAACTTATCAATCAATTCAACAACATAACTTGCATAAGCTGTTGCTTCCAAGTCTTCACGAATATGCCGCATCGAATCAATGGGTTCGCCTTGTTCAAGCGTCCCCATTCCTCTACCCGTACGGATCAAGAATGAACCATGTGTGAAAGGCTGCGTCACAGCAGCTAGCCTGCTCGCCGGTTTCTTCGCTCCACGGGCCATTGCTGTCATCTTACCGCCTTCACGAGTAAACAGTGTCACAATTTTATTGGACTCACCGTACGGGATACCTCTTAGAATGATTCCTTCCCATTTGTTCAGCGAAGCAATCACCTCTTTGTCTAGCTTCAGGTGCCAGCTCCTCGGGTCACAAGTCATTTTACTGCGGAGGCTAAAAGACGCCTCCTCACACACTACTTTGTGCCTGTCGGAGCTATGCGGCACCTTACGCTTTTCTTTGTCTAGCTTCAGGTGCCAGCTCCTCGGGGTCACAAGTCATTTTGCTGCGGAGGCTAAAAGACGCCTCCTCACAAACTACCTTGTGCCTGTCGGAGCTATGCGGCACCTTATGCTTTTCTTTGTCTAGCTTCAGCGACCCAGACGCTCGGGTCATAAGTCATTCCAGCTATGCGGCAAAGTACGCCGCTCCGCAGGACGCGGCGAACTTAGGATGCGTTCAATTCATTAATACTCGTCTTCCCTAAATCCGAATTCCTTCAGATGGCCGGGTTTATTACGCCAGTCTTTCTGCACTTTTACCCACAACTCAAGAAATACTTTCGAACCAAGTAGCATTTCGATGTCATGTCTAGCATTTGTTCCAATTTCTTTTAGCAATGCACCTCTTTTACCGATGACAATACCTTTTTGGGAATCACGGTCGACAACAATTGTCGCCATAACATTTACCATTTCCCGTCCTTCTTCGCGTTCAATCTTCTCAATTACAACCGCTATGGAGTGTGGAATCTCTTCTCTCGTTAAATGCAATACCTTTTCACGAACTAATTCAGAAATGATGAATCGTTCCGGGTGATCCGTTACTTGATCATCTGGATAGTATTTTGGTCCCTCTGGTAAATATTTTATCATCGTCTCGAGAAGGCGTTCAACATTATTTCCGTTGATCGCGGAAATTGGCACGATTTCAGCAAAGTCATATTCTGCTGTATACGAAGTAATGATTTTGAATAATTCATCCGGATGAACAAGATCAATTTTATTAATGATAAGGAATACCGGTGTCTTTGAATTCTCAAGAAGTTCCATGATGAAGCGGTCACCACGGCCAATCGGCTCATCTGCATTGACCATGAACATGACCACATCTACTTCTTTCAATGTGTTACGGGCCGTTTTCACCATGAAATCACCAAGTTTATGTTTTGGCTTATGAATCCCCGGTGTATCGATGAATATGATTTGAGATTTTTCTGTCGTGACAACACCTTGCACTTTATTGCGAGTTGTCTGTGGTTTGTCACTCATAATCGCAATCTTTTGTCCGACTACATGGTTAAGAAATGTCGATTTACCTACGTTTGGACGTCCAATAATCGAGATGAATCCCGATTTGAACCCCTTTTTATTGTTCTGCTGCATATGAAAGATCCTCCTTTGAAAATGCGCCTGGTAATAATTTTGCTACAGTTGTTTCTTCAATGTCCCCTTTTAGGTTCGTGAGGTAGACAGGCATCGAGCCATTACAAAACTCCGCAATTACTTGTCTGCATGCTCCACACGGGGAAACAGGTCCTTCTGTATCTGCAACTACTGCAAGCGCTTTGAAGCTACGTACGCCGTCGGAAACAGCTTTAAAAAATGCTGTTCGTTCTGCACAATTGGTCATGCTATAAGCGGAGTTTTCAATATTACAGCCGTGATAGATAGTCCCATCGTCGGCTAACAACGCCGCTCCAACTGGGAATTTTGAATACGGGACATACGCTTGCTCCCGTGCTTTTTTCGATTCAGCAATTAATTTTTCTACATCCATAAAGACACCTCTTTAATTTAGTTAAACCATTTCGGAATAAATAACATTAAACCGATTATTGCACTTCCAATCGCATACACTAAGACCGCGCCTGCTGCGAGGTCTTTCGCTTGTTTCGCGAGTATATGACGTTCAGTTGTTAGTAGATCGACGACACGTTCGACTGCAGAATTCATCAGCTCAAGCGCCAGCATTCCGCAAATCAGAATAATGACGATGAACCACTCTGTCCGCGAAAGACCCGTCATAAAACCCGCTACAATGACGAGGATTGCGGCCATCACATGCACTTTCGTATTCCGTTCCGCTCCTATGCCATAACAAATCCCATTCCATGCGTAGACAAAAGATTGAAGGAACTTCCGCATTGATCAATCACCTCTCGAGTCCGAATGATGCGAGGATCTCCTTTTGCCTGCCGAACATCTCAGCTTCCTCTTCTTCAGTTAAATGATCATAGCCGAGAAGGTGAAGGAAGCCGTGAAGCGCAAGAAATCCAATTTCACGATTAAAATCATGTCCGTATTCCCCTGCTTGCCGCTCAGCTGTTTCTACTGAAATAAGTATATCACCTAAAGCGGTTGGCATGCCTTCTTCAGGAATAATAGCTACTTCACCTTCCGTTAATTCTTCGAGCGCAAATGAAATGACATCCGTCGGTACATTTTTACCGCGATAAGTTGCATTCACTTCCTGAATATCTGCATCTGTCATGAATGTTACCGAAACCTCTAATTCGCCTGCTAGTTCCTCTTCTTTAGCGGTATGGTTTAACAGCTTTCGGATTAAATCCTCGATTTTGTCATCAACTCTAGCTGTTTCATCCTCAAAATGTATTTCCAACATCTACTACTAGCTCCCTTCGTACTCACTTCGGATATTCAATCCGGTTATGGAAAATTCCATTTAACGTTTCACACATAACTCTTTCCGCTTTCTTCAATTCTTTCATAGAAAGATCGCATTCATCGAATTGTCCATCGTTCATTTTATCATTAATGATAGATCGTACGAGAGCTGCAATTTTTTCTGAAGTCGGTTCTTTCATTGATCGTACAGCGGCCTCAACACTATCTGCTATTGAGATAATTGCAATTTCTTTTGTTTGAGGTTTGGGTCCCGCATAACGGAAATCCTCTTCTTTTACATCTTCCCCAGATTCCTTAGCTTTAAAGTAAAAATACTTCAATGTACTTGTTCCGTGATGCTGACGAGCGATATCAATGATTTCTACTGGCATTTTATGCTTTTCCAGAAGTCTCGCACCGTCTTCTCCGTGGGCAATAATGATGTCCCTACTTTTTTCTGGTGGCAATGAATCATGTGGATTTTGACCAGCATGCTGATTCTCGATGAAGTAACCCGGTCTCAGCGTCTTTCCAATATCATGATAATAACTTCCCACTCTGGCAAGAAGTCCATTCGCACCAATCGATTCACATGCTGCGTCGGCTAAATTTGCGACCATAACGCTATGATGATAAGTGCCTGGCGTTTCGGTTAGTACTTTTTTCAGTAGCGGGTGATTCGGGTTCGATAGTTCGATAAGTCGCATATCCGATAATAGTCGAAAGGCAGATTCAAAAAATGGCATAAGCCCAATTGTAAGAGCTCCTGACAATATACCCGAAACAATTGCCGCTATCATATAATACACTAATTCCGTCAAATCGTAAGATGACTGTGTCATTAAGAGGTAAAATCCAATGAACATCATATTTGAAACAGAAACCCCTAAGCTTGTTCGTAAAATATTCGAACGTCTGCCGTTGTCACCGAGTAAATACAAACTGACAATACCTCCGAAAAGTATGTACAATGCGACTTCCATCTGAATGATTGCCGCGTAACCTTCTTGAAGAAGAATTCCTGCTGTTGCTGCTGTGATAATTGTCGTCATTAGTGCAAGTCGCTCGTTCGTCAGAAGCTTAATAAGCATTGGAGCGAGTGCTGTCGGAAACAAGAATGCTAATAGGACATCAAAGTCTTTTTCAATAAGGGAAATGAGTTTCATTATGATGACGAGCAGGAAAAAAACAACTAATACAATGAGCAATGCCTTTTTCTTTACAACCCTATTTTCACTCCAGGATAGGAAATGCATATAAATAATCGCACCGACAAACAGGACAAATAAAATGAGACCTGCCAGCGGTTTCATGGACGACTGATTTGACAATACGCCCGCAAGCTCTAATTGCCTGTATATTTCTTTGTCAATGACCTGCCCTTCACGGACAATCACTTGTCCTTGCAAGATACGGGTAGGTTCAACGCTTTCCCGCGCCTGCTCAACCCTAGCCTTTGTCATTTCCTCATGAATCGATTCCGTCTCTACTACCAGAGAGCGGCTAAGCGTTATTAGAGTCTGTAAGATTGAAGATGAAACTGAATCTGTGAGCCTAATTTTCCGATCTACCTCATAGCGGACTGTCGACAGATCCGCAGTTCGTACCGGCTTCGATAATTCCTCACCTAGTACACCTACTAATACGCTTTGCGCGTTCAGTAAAGCATCTGTACTCTGGGATAAAAGATTAACTATGGCGTCATCACTAAGTCGCAGACTAGGTTCTTCCTTTTCCAAACTGGAAAGTTTAGTGCGCATTTCTGCTACTAATTCTTTAGAGGGCTTAGTAGCTATCTCCGATGTAGTTTGATCAGGCTCATCTTGGTTTTTTACTTCGATTAGAAAATCGAATAAAGACGTAGCGATTGCTTGTCTATTTTTTACAACATCTTCTGAAAATACATAGGAAGGTCCTACTTCATTAGCGGCACGTTCTCTGTCCTGTTCGGTTTTTACTGCGTCCTCAACCGTTTTTAAGGAACGGATAGTATCTGGTGCAATTTGAAAAGCTTTCAATTCATACGTTTCTTTTTTCACACTGCCATACATGAATGAAAAAAGGAGTACAGTGGATAGGCCGATTAAAAATAAGGATAAATAATTGAATTTAAGTGATTTAAATAACTTTCTAATTGGTTGGAACATTGGAATCTCTCCCCCTGCTTCTCTATAGATATAATCAGAGTAGCGATGATTCTAAAGAAAAAGCAGTCACTTTCTATGACTGCTCCTGTTCGTATGCTTCAATTATTTTCGCAACAAGTGGGTGACGAACAACATCACCTTGCTCTAAGTACTGAAAGTGAATATCTCCAACTTTTTTAAGGATTGATTCTGCAACGATTAAACCGGATTCAGTGTTTCTTGGTAAATCAATTTGTGTTTTGTCGCCGTTGATAACCATTTTCGACCCAAAACCGAGACGTGTTAAAAACATTTTCATTTGTGCTTTTGTCGTATTCTGTGCTTCGTCCAGAATAATGAATGCATCATCGAGTGTCCGTCCCCTCATATAAGCGAGCGGCGCAATTTCGATTACCCCTCGTTCCATAAGTCGATCCGTTTGTTCCGCTCCCAGAACATCGTGTAGCGCGTCGTACAGCGGACGAAGGTATGGGTCAACTTTCTCTTTTAAGTCACCTGGAAGGAAGCCTAGACTCTCTCCTGCTTCAACAGCGGGACGGGTTAAGACAATTCGCTTCGCAGAGCCCGTTTTCATAGCTAAAACAGCTAGTACGACCGCTAAGTACGTTTTCCCCGTCCCAGCCGGCCCGATACAGAATACAAGATCTCTCGATCGAATTGCGCTGACATATTCACGCTGACCGATTGTCTTCGCACGAATCGCTTTACCTTTCATATTCCTTGAAATTTCTTCATCGTACAACTCTGCAAAGTATTCAATTGTGCCACTTTTCACCATCTCGAGCGCAGTCGAGACATCTCGTTGATTGATATTAATGCCTTTACGTATTACTTTCAACAACTGTTCCAAAAGCTCTTTAGCCGAATTCCTACTATCTTCAGCACCACTGATTGATATCGTGTCGCCTCTAGTTAATACTGAAACATTTAACTGCTCTTCAATCAGTTTCATATTCTGATCAGAAATTCCGAGAAGCATTACTGTTTCATTCGGGTCTTCAACATGTAGTTGAATCATTTGCTCATCCAATAGGCTCAGTCTCCTTGGGAATCAGTCTTTTTTCAGCAATATTGTCATTGATAAGAAACAATATAGTCCCTCTAACTTTATCATTATCGAATGTCACGTGTAAAACTTTTTCATCTTTAATAATTGCTTTCGAAAAAGATTCCGACATTAATTTGTTTTTTAATAAGGGAATTATAACTGTTTCTTCCATTCCCTCAATCAATTCAAAGTGCCCTGCGGTTTCCTCCATATATCTTTCTGTTTCGATGAAAGACCCTAGAGACCATCCTTCTTTACCTTGCTGCTTCCATGGGAGGTTAAAAGAATAGTTCACAATTTCCTCACCCTGTAACTGGAATTTAATTTTTTTCGGAAGAGTAAAGGTGTATTCAACCCAATAATCCGCATACACGGCACCATCCGCTCCAACAACTGTCGTTTTATCACCTTGTTCCAATATACCTGTGGCTAGCACGTCCCCTTTCTTTACAGTCTGATGAACATGGCCGACCCTTTCCCCTTTTTCTAACGCAAAACGCGTTATAACGCCTCCTGTACGCGCTACAAGGTGTGACGGTGATTCGTTCTCTTCAATAATGTTAGTTGTGGGTGGTGATAACATCGGAATAATTGTCAGAGACGTTCCAACTCGTCTAAATCTAACCCACGATAAAGCAGGATCATCGAGCATGAGCTCTCGTCGAATTTCACCTTCATCAGGAATTAAAGCTAAGGGTCTTAACAAAACGATAGAGCTTTTTTCAAGTTTCTGCTCAATTCTGTCCACTACTTCCGGCATATCCGATTCAACATCTACTGTCCAAAGGAAAAATGAGGCAACAAAAGGAATGAGACATGCGATTAGGAAACGGCTAGATGTGAAAAGTCCAATTGAGCCTGATTCAAGATTCGCAATTGAAATGGCTACTTTTAATCGATAATGCCTTCTGTTACGCCGGATAGCACGAAGTCCGCTACGATCTGTTTGAAAATATGCCACCCCATCGACAACTGATAGCGATGTAATTTTTGTTCCAATTGTGACAAGTTTAGTGAGGAATCCGGAAAGGTTGCCGTCGCCTGATATTTTGATAGCATACCTTTTACGCATTGCGCTCCGCTTCCTTGTCTGCACCTGTAGTCACATTCATTGTGGTAATTGAAGTGAATGTGAAAACAGCAACTTCTTCTGATAAAGTTTCAACTGTTAAATCAGTGCCTATCGCCTCAATCCTGTATTCACCACTGCTAATGATCGCGAAATCGGGGCCAAGTTTCAACAAAGAATAAGGGCCATTAATTCGTAATGAAGCGAAATCTTCAATTGTAACTGATGAACCGGTCTGAAATAGTCTTTTCAAAATATAAAACCCCCTATCCACATCGTATGATTCGGATAGAGGGTCAATGCTTATCTTTTTGATTTCGGTGGGCCATAAATTTCAGAGAACACAATGCCTTTCAGCAAGTCCCCTTGACTTTTCGGCATTAAATCGTGCGATTGTATAGCAGACACAGTTGGACGTTGACCACCATGTGCAGACAATCTTCCACTATGTCGATTCACGGATGAATCTGGGCGTTCGATGTGACGATTCGCTGATGAATTAGTACGTTCTTTTCTGTCAGCAGTTGGTCTTGCAGGTGGTACTACTACAGGAGCTGAAGGAACCGTTACTGTTGCCTGTTGCTGCTGTTTTGGCAGCTGGCGGATAGGTGGTTCCGCATCTGCTCCTGCCATTTCTCTCTGCAATTCACGGTACATCTCTTTTAATTTAGTTGTAGGACCCTCTGGAGCGTTCCCCGTTGCCGTGGACGGCTTAGGCTTTGGCTCCTCAGCTGGATCTTTTTTCTTGCCCCTAAAAAAAGATCCGACAATTGCCAAAATGATAAAAATGATTATCTGTTCCATTCGTGCATCCCCTTTCCAGGAAATGGCTCCTCAAGTATTAGTTCTTCTTAATTTCTGTAGATTCCTTATCTCCGCCAAAGTTACTGATGGAGTCACGCATTCCTGTATCTGCCTGGATATTTTTATAATTCACATAATCCATGACACCAATATTGCCCTTACGTAGCGCTTCTGCCATAGCAAGCGGAACTTCCGCTTCAGCACTGACAACTTTCGCACGCATTTCTTCAACTTTCGCTTTCATTTCCTGTTCGTTTGCAACTGCCATTGCACGGCGTTCTTCTGCTTTTGCCTGTGCAATGTTTTTATCAGCCATTGCTTGTTCAGTTTGAAGTTCTGCACCGATGTTTTTACCAATATCAACGTCTGCGATATCAATCGATAGAATTTCGAATGCAGTACCTGAGTCAAGACCTTTTGCTAGAACAGTTTGAGAAATCATATCAGGATTTTCCAATACTTTTGCATGGTCGATAGATGAACCGATTGTCGAGATAATACCCTCACCAACACGGGCAACGATTGTTTCTTCACCTGCACCACCGACAAGACGGTCGATGTTTGCACGTACTGTAATACGCGCTTTTGCTTTTACTTCAATCCCGTTCATTGCCACACCGGCGATGAATGGTGTTTCAATAACTTTCGGGTTAACGGACATTTGAACCGCTTCTAGAACGTCACGTCCTGCAAGATCGATTGCAGCAGCACGTTCAAATGTAAGTTCGATGTTCGCACGGTGTGCAGCGATCAGAGCATTGACAACACGGTCAACGTTCCCTCCCGCAAGATAATGACTTTCAAGCTGATTAATTGAAACATCGAGTCCAGCTTTATGTGCTTTAATAAGCGGATTAACAATTCGACTCGGAATAACCCGGCGAAGACGCATACCGATCAATGTGAATATACTTACTCTAACGCCTGCTGCCATTGCTGAAATCCACAGCGCCACAGGAACGAGTGTGAAAAATGCTGACAATACGATGATTGCTACAACTGCTATTACAACGACCATTACTAAACTTCCTGAACCTAAGAGTCCTGCCATTATTTAATTTCCCCCTTTTCTACTGATTCCCTGACTACAATCCGGGAACCTTCAACCTTTACAATGATAACATGTATTCCTTTAGCGATGTAGCTTCCTTCAGAAACAACATCGATTCGTTCTCCATCTAACTCAATTGCACCAGATGGTCTAAGTGCAGTCGATGTTTTTGCAATGCGTCCAAGCAATTCAACCCTGTTCACATTCGAAACATAACCACTTTCCGTATCAGTTGTATCCATTAGCACAACCTTGTTGAGCAAGTGCAGTTTTTTACCGAAAAATTTCATAATAATCACCATCCCTATAACAGCGATAGCAACCGCGATAAGGACAGAAATCGCCATATACATCGGATTGCCGCCCGCCATAATGATACTACCTATAATTGCGAGCGTTCCAATGACACCTGCTATACCATGGGGCAAGAAGAATTCCGCTACGATGAGAACGACCCCTATTAGAAACAGGATAATCGTTTCATAACCCGCAAGCCCGGCAACAAGATGTCCGTAAAAGAATAGAGCTAATGAACTAGCAGCCATCGTTCCGGCTACACCAAATCCTGGCGAGTACATTTCCAACACAAATCCAAGTCCCGCAATTGATAAAAGAATCGGTACAACGACCGGATGGGTGATGAAACGAGCAATACTTTCCGTAAATGTTTCATTTGTTGAAATGATTTCTGCATTTTCAAGCCCTGTTACTTTTAGCAATTCATTGAAAGATCCAACTGTTCCTTGACTGTAACCGACTTCTTTTGCTTCATCCGCTTTAAGCGTTAACAGTTTCCCAACTCCAGCCCGATATGCGGGTAAGTCAATATCAGGTTCTGCCATTGCTTCTGCATATTTCGGTTCTCGGTCTTTCTTCGACTCAGCAGCCGTTTTCATTTCCGCGACCCATAAACTATGAGCCTTAGCATCCGCCGCATTTCCCTCCGAATCAATTACTTGTGATGCGCCCATTGTGGCTGTAGGTGACATATAGATTTCATCGGCATAAAGCGCTATGAATGCACCAGCAGAGATTGCTTTATTATTAATGTAAGCGATTACCCGCAAATCACTTTCATTTATCAGCCTGGCAATTTGGTCGGCCGCATCAGTAAATCCACCCGGTGTATTAATCTCCAAGATGATCGCCTCTGCTCCCGCCGCCTCCGCTTCTGTAAATGACCGCTGTAAAAATGCGTACAATCCTTTCTCAACTACGTTCTCAACTGGCACTTTATAGACTTTCGAAGCTGCAGCTCCCGTTTCTAAGAGTGGGAATGCTAACACAGATACGAATAAAATGAACAGGAGAACCCTTCCTATCATTTTATGCATAGTATTTTTCACCTCTCTCTATAGATTCTATTATATCTCTATATACGTTCCAAATGCTCAGAAGTTTCACTTTCCCTTAATTTTTTTGTTTTATCTCATATACAAATAAACCGGAAAACCCATAAAGGATTTTCCGGTTTACCAAATTTTAATTTCAAAACAAGGTCGAACTCATCACCACAGGAAATCAGAATTTACGTTTCCTTGCAGCTTCAGATTTCTTTTTACGTTTTTCACTCGGCTTATCATAAAACTCACGCTTTCTTACCTCTTGTATTGTTCCACTTTTGGATACAGTACGTTTGAAGCGGCGAAGAGCATCTTCAAGCGATTCGTTTTTACGAACAACAGTTTTCGACATATCTCTTGTCCCTCCCTCCAAACACACTTCTAGAACATGACCAAGTGCCATGTACTCATAAATTATACCGCGGATTTAACTATAGGTCAATATAAAACTTTTAAATTAATAATCAGATTGTGATTCAAGACCCTGCATAATCTGAACGCCTGAACTGGCACCAATTCTTGTAGCTCCTGCGTCAATCATTTTCTTCATATCCTCTAAATTCCGGACACCACCTGAAGCTTTAACACCCATTTCAGGTCCGACAACTGCTCTCATTAACTTCACATCATCTTCAGTCGCACCGCCTGTTGAAAAGCCTGTCGATGTTTTCACGAAATCAGCACCCGCAAGGACAGAAAGTTCACATGCTTTCCTTTTTTCCTTATCCGTTAAAAGGGACGTTTCAATGATGACTTTAACAATTGCTTTTCCTTTTGCAGCATTAACTACCGCTTCGATTTCTTTTTTCACAGTTTCATCATCACCGCCACGAAGTGCGCCAATATTGATAACCATATCAATTTCATTAGCACCGTTTGTAATTGCGTCCCTAGTTTCAAACGCTTTTACTTCGGAAGTTGAAGCTCCTAGAGGGAAACCAATAACTGTACACACTTTAACAGGTGATCCTTCTAGCGCAGCAGCTGCTGTTTTCACCCATGTAGGGTTTACACAAACAGATGCAAACGTGTATTTTCGAGCTTCTTCACATAATGTTACGATTTCATTGTTCTTTGCGTCAGCTTTCAATAATGTATGATCAATGTAAGTTGCAAAATTTGTATTCAAATGAATACCTCCTCGAGTTGTCCGTACTTCTCACATCATATCAAGAACAATTCATTTCTGCACGAAAAAAGCTGTTTCTACTCAAAATAAAGTAGGAACAGCTTTTATGGAAACCTTAAACAAGTTGTATTTCTTCCTCCATAATGCGGACAAATTGCCCTTCGTTATATGGATAACCTGCTTGTGCAATTTTCACACGAACAATTTTCCCTACCATTGATTCATCGGCAGCGAAAACAACTTTCAAATAGTTATCTGAATAGCCTTCATACAGACCACTTTCCGGTTCAAGTTTATACTTCTCTTCTGGGATGACTTCAAGTACTTCATCTTCAAAAGTAGATGCATATTGTTTCGCTAGCTGATCATTCAATTCAATTAAACGGTGAACACGCTCGTTTTTCACTTCTTCCGGAACCTGATCTTCCATTCTAGCGGCAGGAGTACCAGTTCGTTTTGAATAAGGAAAAACGTGAAGTTCGGAAAATCTGTGATCACGAATAAAATTGTACGTTTCCATGAACTCTTCTTCTGTCTCACCTGGGAAACCGACGATGACGTCCGAAGTGATTGCTAGGTGCGGCAACGCTTCACGAAGTCTGTCTAGACGTTCTGCGAAAAACGCCATTGTATATTTCCGGCGCATACGCTTAAGCACCGTGTCTGAACCGGACTGAATCGGAATGTGCAGGTGGCGGACGATAGTTGTTGAATCTCGAAGAACATCAATTACTTCATCCGTCAGCTGACTCGCTTCAATCGAACTAATGCGAAGGCGTTTCAGTCCTTTGACTTGTGTTTCAAGGTCCCGAAGAAGACGAGCAAGATTGTAATCTTTCAAATCTTCACCGTAACCGCCCGTATGTATACCGGTTAATACAATTTCAAGGTAACCCGCATCAACAAGCTGTTGCGCTTGTCGAATGACTTCTTGTGGATCACGTGAACGCATTAGTCCACGCGCCCAAGGAATGATACAGAACGTACAGAAGTTATTGCACCCTTCTTGGATTTTGAGCGATGCACGTGTACGATCCGAAAATGTAGGTACGTCGAGTTCTTCATAAATCCTGTTTTTCATGATGTTGCGGACTGCATTGATTGGCTGACGCTCCGTACGGAATTCATCAATGAGTCCGAGGAGCTTTGTCCGATCTTGTGTTCCAACAACGATATCTACTCCCGGAATCGCCATAATTTCCGCAGGAGACGTTTGTGCATAACAACCTGTTACGCAAATTACAGCGTCCGGATTTTTCCGAACAGCACGACGGATGACTTGCCGGCTTTTTTTATCACCGGTATTCGTCACTGTACATGTATTAATGACATAAACATCAGAATTTTTTTCGAAATCCCCGCGGACATAACCGGCTTCTTTAAAAAGTTGCCAGATTGCCTCGGTTTCGTAATGATTCACTTTGCAGCCCAACGTATGGAATGCGACCGAAGACACAACTGCTCACCACTTTCATTCAAATTCGTATGACATTGCGGACAATAAATACAATGGAGCCGTTTCCGTCCGCAGTATTCGCGGACCTAACGCTATCGGTAAAAAACCTGCCGAACGTAGTGTTTCGGCTTCTGTCCTAGACAATCCGCCTTCAGGACCAAATACAGCAAGTACTGTTTGACCAGGTAATACACTTTTTAAACGGTCCGAAATTTTATGTGGATCCCCACTTTTCGCGTCTTCTTCATCAGCAACTAGAAGGACATCAAAGTTCTCTGATTCAGCGATTAACTGCTTAACAGAAAATGGATTTCGCACTTCCGGGATAACTGTGCGATGACATTGCTCAGCAGCTTCTTTGGCAATTTTGCGAAGCCGTTCAACTTTTTTGTCACCTTTTTTGTCATCCCATTTTACAATAGATCTCTCGGCTTGAAACGGAAAAATCCCTGCCATGCCGAGTTCCGTTCCTTTTTGAACGATTAAATCGAGTTTGTCACCTTTCGGGAGACCACAAGCTACCGTTACTTTAACAGGCATTTCGTTTGACTGAAGAGGTTCTCCTTTGCGACGGATTACGATGCCATCAGGTAAAAGCTCTGTAATTTGGGAGACGAAGGCTTCGCCATTAGTAACAGCGATGACGTCATCATCAACGGTCATTCGCATAACACGCGCGATATGTTTAGCGTCATCACCAGTAATTATTGCATTTCCATCTTCATCAAAAGGAGATTGCAGAAAATAGCGTTGCAAATCGTTACACGCTCCTTTTTTGAGCGATGATAGCAACCCAGTCTTCCATAAGTACAGATTCGACAATCTCAAATCCTTTGCTGATTAGGTCGTCTTTTACTAGATCACGTTTTTGTCCAATGATTCCCGAAACAATAAACAAGCCATTTTCCGGTAAAATTGAATACGCATCTTGCGAAAAGGAAATGATAACTTCTGCAAGGATATTCGCGATGATGATTTCAGCCGGCTCTTTTACAGAATCCAGAAGATTGCCGTGCTTCACTTCCACTGTTTCTTCAACATGATTCAGCTCAATGTTTTCTTTTGCAGCTACAACTGCAACCTGGTCCAAATCAAGTGCGTGGACACGTGAAGCACCTAGAAGTGCTGCCCCGATAGATAACACGCCTGAACCTGTTCCCACGTCAACAACTGTGTCTCCCGGCTTGACGTATTTCTCAAGCGCTTGTAAACACATTACCGTTGTAGGATGTGTGCCCGTTCCAAACGCCATGCCAGGATCAAGTTCAATAATCAATTCATCTGATTCAACAGGTTCATATTCTTCCCATGTCGGTACAATTGTAAAGCGTCCAGAAATTTTGACAGGATGATAGTATTTTTTCCAGGCAGTTGCCCAATCTTCTTCATCGACTTCATTTGTCTGAATGGCATTTTCCCCTGCGTCTATTCCGAATTCCGATAAACCTTTGATAGATTGGTCGATATCTTTCACCGTTTCAATAAGAAAAGTAGTGACTGGTAAATAGGCTTTTAAGATAACGCCATCTACTGGGAAATCGTTCTTGTCGAGTGCCCATATTTCACCGAACCGGTCTTCGTGGATTCGACTTGGATCTGCTGAATCTTCGATAACGACTCCACTTGCACCTGCTTCGTGTAAAATATTCGCTACTGCTTCAGTTGCTTCATGCGTCGTATGAATAGAAATTTCCGACCACTTCAAATGAATTCATCCCTTTCAGTCGCCTTTAATTGAACGTTTGATTTTATCGAACAGTGAACTTGAATACTCGTCAAGCGAATCGCCGCTAATTGCCGCAAATTCACGCATCAGTTCTTTCTGTTTTTCTGTCATCTTTTTAGGCGTCAACACTTTCACAACAACATGCTGATCTCCAATACCGCGGCCATGAACGTTTTTAACACCTTTACCTTTTAGGCGGAATCGTGTTCCTGTTTGCGTGCCTGCTGGGATTTTCAAATTCACATTGCCTTGTACAGTTGGCACTTCAATCTCATCACCGAGTGAAGCTTGCGGGAAGGAAAGGTTGAGTTCCAAATAGATGTCGTCGTCTTCACGGATAAATTTCTCATGAGCCCTGACGCGGAATACGATATATAAGTCGCCCGCAGGTCCACCTTTATGACCAGGTTCTCCCTGTCCAGATACCCGAAGCTGTTGTCCATCATCGACCCCCTCAGGAATCGTTACTTTAATCTTCTTCCTTTTCGTCACTTTACCTGCTCCGTGACAAGTCGAACATTTCTCAGGAATTATTTTTCCAGTTCCTTGACAATGCTGACACGCTCGACGATTAACCATTTGGCCAAGTGGCGTGTTTTGCGTAACGCTGATTTGACCCGAGCCGCCACAATGTGTACACGTCTTAGGTTTAGTCCCTTTTTTAGCGCCTGACCCATCACAAGTATCACAGTCTTCTTCTTTCGGTATTTCAACTTCCGTTTCCTTACCGAAAACAGCTTCCATGAAATCAATGTTCATCGAATACTGTAGATCGTCGCCTTTTCTAGGTGCATTTGGATCACGTCGTCGTGTATTTCCACCGAAAAACGAACTGAATATATCATCGAAGCCGAATCCATCAGCTCCGCTGGCTCCGCCACCAAAACCACCAAATCCTTGATTCGGATCCGTATGTCCGAATTGATCATAATTCGCTTTTTTCGAATCGTCGCTCAGCACTTCATATGCTTCGGTCACTTCTTTAAACTTATCAACTGCATCATCTGCTTTGTTCAAGTCTGGATGATATTTTTTTGAAAGCGAACGATATGCTTTCCTAATCTCATCTTTTGATGCCGATTTTGTTATACCAAGCACGTCATAATAATCTCTTTTACTCATTACTTCACTCTCCCGAAATACTTTGAATATCATCTATTATATCATTAAAAACTGAAAAGCGTAAGCGCCTGTTCAGCCTAAAAAAGCGCTAGAAGGCTTGAATTTAAAGGCATTCTTTGCCATTAAAGACTAGACTGAAGCTAGGTACTGAAGTATAGAACGCACAATAAAAATCGGAAAAGCCAAAGCCGGAATATCGGACTTTGACTTTTCCGTCAACGATCATTCTTATTTACTTTTTCTCGTCGATTACATCTTCAAAATCTGCGTCGACTATATCGTCGTCTTTAGGTTCGCCTGCGTTTTCAGCGCCTTCAGCAGATTCAGCTGCAGCTTGTTCATACAACTTCATAGTCATCTGTTGGACAATTTCATCCAATTTTTCTTTTTTAGTACGAATTTCGTCAAAGTCAGCAGCTTCGAGCGCAGTTTTCAACTCTTCTTTTGCTTCTTCGACACTTTTCACTTCTTCTTCTGAAACTTTTCCTTCAAGATCTTTCAATGTCTTTTCAGCCATGAATACAAGTTGGTCCGCTTCATTTTTCAAGTCCGCTTCTTCTTTACGCTTTTGGTCCGCTTCAGCATTTGCTTCAGCATCTTTCACCATACGTTCGATTTCTTCGTCAGTTAGACCTGAACTTGCTTGAATTGTAATATTATGTTCTTTTTGTGTTCCAAGATCTTTCGCTTTAACAGTAACAATACCGTTTTTATCAATATCGAATGTTACTTCGATTTGTGGAACGCCACGTGGTGCTGGCGGAATGTCCGTCAATTGGAAACGACCAAGCGTTTTGTTGTCCGCGGACATTGGACGCTCCCCTTGCAATACGTGAATATCAACCGCTGGCTGGCTATCAGCCGCTGTTGAGAATACTTGTGATTTGCTAGTCGGGATTGTCGTATTACGTTCGATTAGTTTAGTGAACACGTTACCCATTGTTTCAATACCAAGTGATAGAGGTGTTACGTCTAGAAGTACAACGTCTGTAACGTCTCCGCTTAAGATTGATCCTTGAACAGCTGCACCAAGTGCAACTACTTCATCCGGGTTAACACCTTTATATGGCTCTTTACCCGTTTCTTTCTTGATTGCTTCTTGAACTGAAGGAATACGAGTCGATCCACCAACAAGAATTACTTTGTCAATCTCAGATGCAGTAAGACCAGCATCTTTCATGGCCTGACGAGTTGGTACCATTGAACGTTCAACAAGGTGAGCAGTCAATTCATCGAATTTCGCACGTGAAAGTGAAACTTCAAGGTGAAGTGGACCTGCATCTCCTGCTGTAATGAAAGGCAATGAGATTTGTGAAGTTGTTACGCCTGAAAGGTCTTTTTTCGCTTTTTCAGCAGCATCTTTCAAACGTTGCATCGCCATTTTATCTTTCGATAAGTCAACGCCATTGTCTTTTTTGAATTCTTGAACAAGGAAGTCGATGATAACATCGTCAAAATCGTCTCCGCCAAGCTTGTTATCGCCCGCCGTCGATTTAACTTGGAATACACCGTCGCCAAGTTCTAGGATTGATACGTCGAACGTACCGCCACCAAGGTCATAAACAAGAATAGTTTCGTCTTCGTCCGTTTTATCAAGGCCGTATGCCAGTGCAGCTGCTGTTGGCTCGTTGATGATACGTTCTACTTCAAGGCCTGCAATTCTACCAGCATCTTGTGTTGCTTGGCGCTGTGCATCGCTGAAGTAAGCAGGGACTGTAATAACTGCTTTCGTTACTTTTTCTCCGAGATACTCTTCTGCATAACCCTTCAAATACTGAAGAATCATTGCTGAAACTTCTTGAGGTGTATATTCAGTGTCTTCTGCTTTCACTTTGAAATCTGTTCCCATATGTCGTTTTACAGACATGATTGTGTTTGGGTTTGTGATTGATTGACGTTTTGCTACTTCTCCGACTTGACGTTCGCCGTTTTTGAAAGCAACGACTGATGGAGTTGTACGGTTACCTTCCGGATTTGGAATAACTTTAGGCTCTCCGCCTTCATAAATTGCTACTACTGAGTTTGTTGTCCCTAAGTCAATACCGATAATTTTGCTCATAATCAAATTCCTCCTATATATATGCTACATTTTTTATTCGTTTACTTTAACCATTGCTGGTCTTAATACACGATCTTTCAACATATAACCAGCTTGCATTTGTTCAAGTACGATGCCTGCTGGTTTGTCTTCATCTGAACCCGTCATAATTGCTTGATGGAAATTCGGATCAAACTCCTGATCCAGCGCTTGGATTTCAACAAGACCTTCATCTTCAAGGGCTTGAAGGAAAGTACGATAAATCATATCTAATCCCGTCATCATCGTTTGAGCCTCTTCAGTTGTCGCTTCCACAGTAAGTGCCCGTGCAAAGTTATCAAGAACTGGTATTAGATTCGTCACGACGTTCTGTGCACGATACTTCTGTAGCGCTTCTTTATCAAGCGTAGCCCGTCTCTTGAAGTTTTCATAATCTGCTAGAAGTCGAAGTCGTTTATTCTCTTCTTCTTGTAGCTTTTCAGTAAGTTCTTGCACAATAGTCTCTTCCCCGTTTTCAACGATTTCAATCTCCTCAGTATCTTCACCTGATTCGATGATGTCGTCTGTATTATCGGGCGTTTCCATTACTACTTCTTCGTTCTCTTTAAATTCGTCGTTTACATTTGTCATTAGTCGTTCCTCCCTGCTGTTCCGCCGATTGTCAGTCTCGCCAATTCTCTGGACAAATCACTGCTCATTAAATCAAGCATCGTGATAACTCTTGCATAATCCATCCGTTTAGGTCCGATGATAGCGATGGAACCCGTCATATTGTCGCCGGCCGAATATGTCGCTGTAATCACACTACAATCTTCCATCGCATTGTGATTATTTTCAGAACCGATGCGGACATGAATTCCTGTCATACCTTCCTGAAAAAACGTCATTGCTGGTGCGCCCTTGTCCATTAATTCAAAAAATGTTTTCATCTTGTGAATATCATTGAATTCGGGTTGCTTCATCATATTCATTTTGCCGCCAAAAAACAGCCGTTCTTCCGGTTCGATTGAAATCGCCCGTTGGAATGAAGCGAACAAGTCGCCTGCATGGTGGATATGACGTTCCAGCACCATTTGCGTCTCCTGAGCAAGTATCTTCTGAATATGGACAAGCGGAGTACCAATGAGCCGCTCGTTCAGAATGTTTACCATTTTCTCAATATCTGACGCGGTGAAGCCTTCCGGTACATTGAAGAGTCTATTCTCAACACGTCCATTGTCCGTGACAATAATAGCGACAGCTGTCTTCTCATCTAGTGGAACGATTGAAAAACGCTTCACTGCATGTAGCGATGTATCGGGGCCGAGGAGAATCGACGTGTAATTCGTCAAATCAGACAAAATTGTCGCTGACTTTCGTATTAACTCTTCAGTCTCCACAATTTTTTCCCGAAAAACCGAACGCAGGTGAATACTGTCTTCCGTGTTCAACTTTTCTTTTGTTAATAGATTATCTACATAAAACCTGTACCCTTTTTCAGATGGTATTCTGCCGGATGAAGTGTGGGTCTTTTCAAGATAACCCATTTCTTCTAGGTCAGCCATTTCGTTCCGTATTGTCGCAGGACTAAATGGTGCTTCCGGCTTTTTGGATAGCTGCCTCGATCCGACAGGTTGTGCGGATTCGATGAAATCGTCAACCGTCAGTTGCAATATAAGCAATTGTCTGTTCGTCAACATAGTCATCACTCCTGTTAGCACTCTATAACTGCGAGTGCTAATACTACTGATAATTTAACAAATGCAGATCGAAGTGTCAACGAATTGACTCTGGATTATTTAAGAAATTGCTGAAATACATCGTTTCCTCTATAAACACCACGGTGCGTTAACTTAACCGCATCATCCAATCGCTCGACAAGTCCATCTTTAATAAGCGAGTGTAACGTTTCCCCGTAAACCTCTTCAAGTGACCGTCCGAACTTCTCTTGGAATAAAGAGATGGATACACCATTTGATTTGCGTAGGCCAAGAAACATTTCCTCCTCCATTGCTTCGATTGCAGTAACTACATGTGTCTGTTGGACGGGTCGTTCGCCCAATGCTGTTTTCTCCATATATTTCGCAATTGGTCCGATATTGGAATATCGGGTGCCATCTACATAACCATGTGCGCCTGCACCAACACCAGCGTACGTAGCATTTTCCCAATAGATGAGATTATGGATTGATTCGTGACCTGGAATTGCAAAATTACTAATTTCGTAACGTTTGCGTCCTTTACGCTCCATCTGTTCGATTAACATCGTGAACATTTCCGTTTCCATGTCTTCGCCTGGGAGTGGCAATTTGCCTTTATTCATCAAATTATAAAAGACTGTTTTTGGCTCGACAATCAACGAGTACCCTGAATAATGGGGTAGATCAAGGGCAAGTGCTTTATCAAGAGTATCCTGCCATTGCGCGATTGTTTGCCCCGGCAACCCGTAAATTAGGTCGATACTTATATTATCAAATCCGGCTTTTCTCGCTTCTCCTACAACACGTGCAGCGTCGTCTGGACCGTGCGTCCTACCGATTTTTGTCAATAAGTCTGCGTCGAATGACTGAACACCGATGCTCAATCGATCCACGCCGCCATTTTTCAGGACAATCAATTTGCCGAATGTTAGCTCGTCCGGATTTGCTTCCGTCGAAAACTCTTTCAATGAACTGACATCTACATATTCATGGATTATTTCAAGCAACCGTTCAAGCTGTTTTTCAGACAGCGAAGTTGGTGTGCCGCCTCCTAAGAATACCGTTTCCACTTCTTTGAATGAAATACCTTCCTGCCGCATGATCGCCAGTTCCTGACCCATTGATTCGATATATTCATCGACAGGCTGATTTTTGAAAAACACTTTATTAAAATCACAGTAATGACAAATTTGGTGGCAAAACGGAATGTGGATATACATACCCCTCATACCGTCACTTCCTTCCTTTAGTTAACGCCTTGATCAGGGCTTATGACCCCGAATTCCTACGCCTTAGAGTCTATACATGGAAAAGAAGAGGGCTCGTCGCCCCCTTCTTCATTTATTAATCCTCGTCCATCTCCAAGATAGCAATAAATACTTCTTGCTAATTGGATGTACTAACTTGTATCATACAGCATTATGATGTGTCACACAAAGCTTAAATCCCGTACACGACTACCCATCACTTCAACATATATAGATACCAATTGTAATCGTTATAAAATCAATCGAAAGAAGTGGTTTATAGCAACTTAAATGTAGAGGAGTTTTGTTTATGAAAAATCAAAAAGTCACATTAGCTATCTTATTACTGAATTTATTTATTGCCTTTCTTGGTATCGGGCTCGTTATTCCCGTTCTTCCTACGATCATGAATGAGTTAAACATTAACGGGACGGTCGTTGGCTACATGATGGCGGCATTTGCGATTACACAACTTATCGTCTCACCGTTTGCCGGGCGATGGGCTGACAAATACGGTCGCAAAATTATGATCGTGCTTGGCCTGTTTGTATTTGGTTTCTCGGAGTTTTTATTCGGGTTTGGTAAATCCGTTGAGGTACTATTTATCTCGCGCATGCTCGGCGGGGTCAGTGCGGCATTCATTATGCCTGCTGTAACAGCCTTTATCGCAGATATTACAACGAACGCCACAAGACCAAAGGCAATTGGCTATATGTCCGCCGCTATTAGCACTGGCTTTATTATCGGACCCGGGATTGGTGGTTTTTTAGCTGAAATTGGTACACGTGTACCATTCTATTCAGCCGGTGTACTCGGAGCGGTTGCTGCGATTCTTTCACTTATTCTATTAACAGAACCAGAACGCGTGACTGAAGATGCGCCTATCCCAGGACAAAAAACAGGATTTCGCCGGCTCTTCATCCCAATGTACGCTATTGCTTTCATTTTAATTTTCGTTTTGTCGTTTGGCCTTGCAGCGTTTGAATCATTTTTCAGCTTATTCGTCGACCATAAATTCGGCTTCACGCCAAAAGATATCGCCATCGTCATCACGGGTAGCGGAATTGTCGGTGCTCTTGCGCAACTATTGCTTTTCGATCGTTTATCAAAAAGCATTGGCGAAATTAATCTTATTCGCTACAGCTTAGCTGTATCAGCGATTCTTGTCCTATTGATGACCTTCGTAAGCTCGTACTTCACAATATTACTGACAACATTCTTCCTGTTTGTTGGTTTCGATTTAATACGCCCAGCCATTACATCCTATTTATCTAAAATTGCGGGCAATGAACAAGGCTTTATTGGCGGTATGAACTCAACCTTCACCAGTATTGGCAATATTTTTGGCCCGATAATCGGTGGTGTGTTATTTGACATCGACTTAAACTACCCATACTATTTTGCCGCAATCGTATTAGCAATCGGTACGATTATTGCACTGTTTTGGAAGAAGCCGAAGCATATAACGTTATAAATTGCATGAAGTGTATTTCTTTAGTAAAAAAACAAACGCAAAAGGTGACCGTTCCGTATGGAATGGTCACCTTTTGCTTGGAAATTCTTGTTCGCATCAGGATTTTCTTTATTTCATTTTTTAATCTCTACTACGTTTACCAGCCAAAGTTACAACGTTTGCGACGAGATTCTTTACAGTGACATTTCAACCTATCGTCGCGGTCACGATTACGGTCACAATGATGTTTATTATCACGATCAGACCTTACTTCACGACATTCACAAATCAACTCTACCCGCCGATTTCGATTTCGATTTTGATTTTCAAAACACATTTTCTATCCCCCCTTTGTTATTCTTTAAAGCTGGCCAGCCTTCTACGTATTATATGGACGAGTACGCGTAATGATTGGACGAACCATCTGGTGCAAACGAATTTTTTTATTTCCAACTCTTGTTTATTTCGTTAGAGAAAAGTGAACTATGTGAATACCACTAAGAAGGTGACTGTGTCTTGACTCATAAAAAAGAGACCCATCCACTATTGAATCTGTGGATGGATCTCTTTTTCTTTGAATGACTATGGAGGTCACTTTATACGCTATATAACAACTTTAAATTAACTTTTCCATCGTTATATTTGTAATTTCGTAGCCCAACTTTTCGTATAATCCTCGCGCAGTTTTGTTATGACCAAAAACATGAAGTCCAATCTTTTTCATTCCTAAATCCTTTGCAATACATTCAAGTTCTCGCATTGCTTCCTTACCGTATCCCAATCCTTGATATTGCTCAAAAATATTGAAATCATAAATAAAACCTTCATCCTTATTTGTAGGTGATTTTTGTGCGATCCATATCATTCCAACAATCTGTTCGGCGTTAAAGATAGAGAATAAGTAATTAAATTCGGATTCCTCATCTTTTGGCAATAGATCATCAAATGACTGCTTAGATAAATCAATCGCCTCATCTTCCTTCCAATTTCCAGAAGCGACCTTGTCTTTTGCATAGTCATCAATTGCACTACTAATATACTGCTGAAATTCCTGTTGATTCATTGATTTTAAAATAACCACTTGTTTTCCTCCCACTCCGGCGACCTATAGTTAAATATAATGATTATGGGGTACACATATCGCCATCTTTACTTTCATTATACAATTTTTATTAGTACAGATACATCGCAACATTCTTTAAAAATGAGCAAATTAACATCTACTTAATTAAGTTGATGGCTTTCGCATCATATATAGTTAATTAACAGACTTTATCGTACTATGAAACTACTATCAAATAGGAGGAGTAGTCTATTTGGATAGTATACTTTCACTCATCACTTTATTATCGGTGTTTGCATTTTTTTACTTTTTCATACAAACTATTATTGCCATAGTAAAAAAGGACAAGGTGCTGCGCAAAAAGCAGTTGAATTTTTTAGGTATCGCATTTGTAGTAATGTTCGTAGTAGTCAACCTATCCGATACTCCGACTAAGCCCGCAGATATAAAAGAGAGAGAAAAAACTACTGTAGTATATTAATAGCGGCGGAATCAGCTAAATGGGATGTATGGAACTACAACTGCTCAATCTGCTTTTCAGTCATAAATCCTCCCCTAATTATCGTCTACGAATTACCAAGCTTGTACGTCTGTTGATTAGTCCCTATCAATTCAGCCCCTTCCTTACCAACCAGCTGTTCTTTTGACTTACCTCTTGCCCTGGTACTCTTCTTGACTAACTAGCATGCATAAGCATCAGGAAGACCTTTTCAATCATCTCTTTTGATTAATTTCTACAGTCTTTTCCTCCTCAGTTGCAAGAATCTGTACTAAATTGCAGATTAGTATACATCATCTTTCAAAATCCCCCCTCATCCCAATTAACACGGAGTCACCTTTCTCTTTATGCGTCTTATTAGCATGTGGAGGATTCTCTGCACCTGGGCCTTACCGCCACTGATTACAATTCCGATAGTTCCGTTGTATCAATATTCAGTACCCCTTGGGAATTAATCTGCAATTCTTTCATTTTCTTAAAGAGGCTCCATTTATTAATCAATATCAAACCAGCTAGGTTTTGTATCTTTCAAGGATTTCCCTACCTCATTAATATCACTCAGCTTAGCGGACCACCTTTCCATTCAATAGCCTGTGTCAAATAAGGTATCCGCAATAAACACTCTTAGCAATTTGATGTGAGTCCTCTTTCTAGTAATCCAGCTAAACCATGAATACCTCGATGAGAAGTTTTAGGAGAAATCCGGATATAACCTCGAACTGCAGAAATATTAGCAGGTGTGTTATGTAAGTTGTTGAATTCACCAGTTGCAATTACACGATCATTGATTTCTTTGAATAAATCAGCATCACCATTAGATGCAAATGAGTATAAGAAACCAGTTGGCTCTGGATTATCTAAATTAACTCTATCGACAAAATCAACGAATGTTGGATAAAGTCCATTAGTTTCTGTTGCACTTGCATTCTTAATGTAGTTTTGGAACTGACCAAGATAAGCTGTTAATGCTAAACCATCATCAGACTTAGATGCATGATGCATTGCGATAGGATTGTTAAGTGTTGTGTTACTTAGCTTTCGACGGTACTCATGACCAAGCTGTTTGGCAACTGTGAAAGCAGTCCCACTTAATTGAGGTGCAGTAGCATATCGATCAGTTACAGTTTCGGTTCCAGATGCATGTGACAGCCATACTAATGCCATAGACACGTATGAATCGTAACCATTTGAGCCTAAGTAGCCTCTCATATGATCTTGAGAGTAATAAGTATTCCCATCGGTAGTACTTGAAGCGTTCAACTGAGAAACAGAAGATACACCAAGTTCAGTAAGACGAGCCTCAGATATTTGAGAAGAAATAAGAGCGAACGTTTGACTTACACCACCAACCCCAAGAGCAAGACCGATGATCGAGCTGAAAGTTGTTGGATTTCCGATTTTGTTAAGGTAGTCAGGGAATTGTTCGAAGTATTGATTTAATTGACCAGTACGCAATGGTGAGTTTGTAGAAATTCCACTTAACAGTTCAGATGTTTCAATAGTCTTGAGTTGTGACTTTGATTTTCCTAGTCCAACTGCTAAATAATAAGCCAATGAAGCAATGTGCGTGTAGATTGTGTTTAGTACACCAGTTGCTGCTTTGAAACCATCAGTTGTAGAAAGATCTGTAGCAATACCAATATCGAAGATTTGTAAGTCAGAAGAACCGTAGTTCTCTGCTAAACGAGCGATAGTTGTATGTGTAAAATCAAAGTCAGAAGTAGCTTGATTTTTCTCGGTAAATTTAGGGTTTTGAGCATAATAAATTGCGAGCTTTTGGAACATAATTTTTGCCCCTTCTTCTACATGAGTTCGGACTGTAGGGTCTAGGGATGATAGTAAAGTTAAATTAGCTAAGATGTTCGTATATCCCACTAAAATAAGACCAAATCCCGGATCTGTTTCAAATCCACCATCAATATAGCCAAGATCTTTTGAGTAGTTATCTAACGTCGGTTCAATAATACCATCTGAAACCGTCGGAGTTGAAAAGTACTTATTGCTTGTAGATACTCCATTGACTATTTCTTTCGAACCCGTAACACCGCTTGTGTTTTTAGTATAGCCAGTGATAGTAGGCGCTAGAGTAATGAAAGTATAAGACTTAGTCCCAACATGTGATCCTACACCAGAGACAGTTTCACCATTAATAATGGCTTCAATCTCTTGAAGGACCCCGGATTTTGTTCCCTTATCAGTAGTTTTTTCGTATAAAGCTGTTAGGAAAATTAATTGATGACCGATACGTTGTAGGGTCAAAGCAAAAAATCCAGTTTCGTTTAAACGTGATTTAAAAATACCAGCTTGTTCATGACGAGCCTGCAACGGTGAAAAGCCTTTTTCAAATTGTTCATCGAATACTTTACGTGACTCTGCAGCTGTTTCAAAATATGTCAAAATAAAATCTCTCCAATTCTATATATATTTTCAGAAGATAAAGTCCATTGCTTGTTTGTATTGAACTTAATTACTTTCAACGATGGCTCGTAGAACCAAAATCGCTTTCCTTTTGACGTTGTAGAAATTTCATTCGTGGATCGTGTAGAAATTCTTCTTCTAGGAATGTTCTGCCCATACACAACCGTTTTGACATTTCATTGATATCCCAAAACTTCGCGATTAGCCTCGTCCATTTTTCCATTCAAGTACTCTCTAATCAGATCCTAGTCAACTTCTACTCTGTCCTTCGCAATCGGCATGCAACCTTCATCTCCTTTTTACCCACGATACAGAATATACGTTCGTATTGCAAGTAAATAAAAAACACCTCGTGAGAGCTGCTTTTTTAGATAAATTTATTTAAACGATTCTAAAATTATTAACTTCATCTTTAGTGATTCCGTTTTCAGAGCACAGCTCATTTATAGCTCCTAATGCCCAATATTTTCTTGACTCGGCCTGATGTTGCGTAATCCAATTATCACTATCCAAGTTAAAAGCTGATTTCAATGATGGTGATATAATCCTATAAAGCATTAAAATCCCAACTTTTAATTGCTTGTCAAATGGAACACCTTCACCTAAAAACTAGTGCTATAGTGATAAATTTTTTCATTAAATTCAATGTTATTGAATTATTCAGAATACCATTTTTCATCAAATTCCAGGTTTAATGCTTTCCCTAAATATTCTCCAAATCTAACAAATCCTCTTCCTCTAGCTGTAATTATGTTACCATCCTGTACTACAATTTGTTCTGAATAATTCTCCAGGTTAAATACACCGGATTTTTCCATGTTTTCTTTTATAATCCCTACAGTATATTTTTTATCTCCTAAAACACCCGCTTTTGCTAATAAGAATGGTGAGCTAGATATACTTGCAATCACCGTTTCTTTAGTAACTACTTGTTTAATGAAATCAACTATTCTTTCTTCTTCATATAGCGACATAATATCCATACAACCTGGTAATAAGAGGCTATCTATTTCTTCGAAATTAATTTCATCAACTGTAGCGTCAGCTACACAAGATAACCCTGACTCACCTTTTATAGGTTGTTTGTTTAATCCAACCGTAATAACTTGTTTTTTTCCTTGCATTAATATAGATAAGGCTACAGTTAGTTCATACTCACTGAACTGTGGATACAATAAAACAGCTGTTTTTTTCACTAAGATTCCTCCTACTTAATATCTCTACTTAACCATACAAAGTATTTTACTTTCATATAAAAGTACACTTTCCTCCTTCAACCAATGGGCAAGTTTGGTGAAGGAGGAGAAGGTTTGGCTACATGAGATCAAACCATAAAACCATCTATTTGATCCTTGAACGGGTTTGTATACGCAATACACAACAGGTTTATACAACTCCGGTTCACGAAAGTCGTCATCCCCTAATTCTCCCTTTAATTAAATAAGAAAAAGAAGTTTGTTTTAAAAAACATTAAATATTTCGGCAATATCTCAATGAAGTATATCTTTCTCCATCAACAATTCCATGTCCATCAAATTCATGATTAAAAATAAATCCTTTTGCCTCATAGAAAGGAATTCCTTTTTGATTTTCCTTCGCAACGGAAACCCATTGTTCCGTTGCATTAAGCTCTTCTTTTTGTTGTTTGGTAATAGCATCTAATATCATTGTGCCAATACCTTCGTTACGTCTAGCAGGATTTAGATACAATACAAAAACTTCTCCAGAGGTATCCTCAATCATACCACCTCCACCCGCCCCAATCACTTTGTTCCCTTCTATTGCAACAAAATATCCTCCCCATTCCTTACTGGTTTCTAAAACCTCTTTTAGTATTCTTTCATGATTATAAAACTCTTTAATTATTCCTTTGATGTACATTTCAGAATGTGTTTCGCTGTATGTCGCCCAATAACCATCACTACAAACTTTTGATATTCCCTCAACATGATTAGGTTTGGCTTTTATAATATGTATCATAATTAATTCTCCTTTCGAATAATTAACCATCACTATTAAATATAACATTTATTGAATTAACTGCCCCGTCAATTAAAGAAGAACTGAGCTTTGTTCCCTATTCAATCTTATAAATATGAATACCTCTCTATTTCGACATACAAAAAAGCGACCTATCCATAATCAAATCTCCAGGCAGTTCTTATTTAACTCTTCCACAGACAACTGGACAAATAAAAAGAACCTCAATGGACGATCCCCCGTTGTCCGACTAAATCACCCTTTGGTGCAACAAGGTTTAGATTAGGAAACAGTCTAATTATTTAATTTTTCATTTATTTGTTGTAAGTGGTGAATATCATGTTTTAAAAAAAATTTTATAAAACATTCTACTGTGAACTGTCGTTTGCCTTTTCCAATTGTAAATCTAACATTACCCTCTTCTTTTGAGATACTTTCGATAAGTTCTTTTCGTGTTACAACGAAAGCACTTATAATAGATTTTACTGATTGGCCACTTAGAAATGATATTGCTTCCGTATTATGTTGGTCATGGTTTGGATATTCCGGCAAGGTTGCTCCATTTTTCATTTTCGGAACCATTATTTCCAAATTATACTTATCCCAATAATATAAATGCCCTACAATTTCTCTAATCGACCATTTTTTCTTACTAATAGGTTCAAGTAGCCGGGATTCTTGTATATCTTTTAATTTCGAAATGTCATCAATGGTTTTTTCGAATTGGATTAGTGTTTTATTCATTTTTTCCTCCTAAGTAAATATTATTTACCTCCCAGAATCCAATTGTACTTGTTGAACAAGAACAGAACAACGTTCTATATTCGTCCTTATCCATACGAATACCTCTTTAATTCGACAAACAAAAAAGCCCCTCGCGAGAGATGCTTTTTTCCGGGTAAAAGATATCAACTTATTTTTTGTCGAATGTTCTTCTTCCAAATAATTATTAATTATTTTCCTATGTTCATCGGAAGTTAATCCGAATTTATTATTAGGAATATTTATAGAAGTTAATATCCCCTCTATTTCTACTACTTCAGACTTTTCGTTGCTATTTTTCAATAAATTCGGCGGTTTCGGGTTATTAAGTTCGATCAACAACTTAGCAATACGGCTTCAACAGTCTGAGTACCTTACTCGCCGTTGATCCTATGTAGGTATTTCTTGCCACTCCAATCACAATGCCATTTCACACGATCAATTCCCCATCCGTATAGCTTCAAGACTTGAGCGACGTATTCAACAGTATTTTCTTCTGCAGCTAAATACTTCTGTTCACCACTTTCGCTGTAATATATTTCAATTCTGATGGATGCTCGATTGCCTTTGCCCTTACCATCCCTTGCATGATAAATACTACGTGTAAAAGGAATGGCTTGTACAGCTTGCTTGTCATCAATGGATACGTGAAAAGCCTACAATTGTGTCATTGCGAGTCATAGATGGCGCTACGTCGTATACATGATCTTTTAAAGCACCTTCTCTAGCTATTTTACCTGACATTCCTTTTTCGTAATTTGTGGAGATTGCTAAACCACAAATGGGATACAAGACCGGATAAAAACGAGATTTTGGAATGATGATTCCACTCCTGGTGTTGCTCCCTTACTTTTGCAAATCCCAGTTTTGACGACAATTAGTGAGTAGCTGCAAAATCACACCTATCTCCTTCGCAATCGCTGCATACTTCATACCGCTTCCCTCATTTCGTTTACCGCTTCTTCAGTAATTTCAGCAGGTTCTTTCCTCGCCACCTTTTTCACTTTTTCCACTTCTGCTTCAGAACATTCAATTATTGAATTCAATAACTCCTGACCGATTTCACACGTGTAATCAACCGCCCCGCAGCCGCATATATAGAGCGTGCTTTTATTATTACTTCCGACACCCTTACACTTTTCACATAACTCTTTTTTCAATGACTCAAGTTCAGCTAGTGAGTTCAGAAGAGCTTGCCGCAATGAAGCTGATTATTGTCTGCGCTGTTTTCTTTTTGGAATGGATGGCATATGGATTCACTCTTCCGTTGGTACATGAATCTCGTTATCCTGCAGTGAGTGGCACTTATTTTGGTCCTACTATTTTTATTTCTTTCTGAGTTGAATCCCCAGCATTCTTAATATATTTGAATATACTATTTAAGAGCTGTAGGTACACATGCGCGCTCTCTCTCACACTCGCTCATCGTGCCTACAGCGAATAAAGAATATTTTTTTACTAAACAAATGAACCAGACAATCGATAATTACCGGCATAGAATGAATTAATTCGTTTTAGGAGGTGTACTTTATGGGTTATGCAGGTTACGGATACGGTTGCGGACCTGAAAATCGTTCAGGGTTCGGTTCAGGATTTGCCTTACTAATTGTTCTGTTTATTCTTTTGATTATTGTTGGCGCATGTTTCTTAAACAACGGAGGAGACGACTGTTGAGTTTTGAGCTGATTACCAAATTTCGTTTCCCCTCCCTGTAAGGAATTAGCAGTACCTTCCCTTTATAAGTCAACAGTCCAGGAGTTAATACCATTTGGTACGGGGTACTACTTTTCTATGGAAACAGCACCCACTACTAAAATCCAGTCATTTAGGATATAGTGGTGACATATAGTATTGGGTTACCCCCACTTTTTGCTCACTTTCTAAGTTACAGCTTAGAAAGTGAGTTTTTTATTTCACGACTTTTAAGTATTTCGGCCGTGGTTTTCTTGCTTTTTGTACTTCATCAGTATCATTGTTCACGAGGATCTACTTACCATTGTCGTCCTCAGTCATCGTTTAAGTAGTGATGTCTTTCTCTTCAAGGAACTTCCTTCCATGATTCCTTTGCCGCCTTCTAAATAGCGTATATCACTCATGATGTCCATGTTTTCAATCGCGAAGAAACTAATTTTCCAGTTGTGAAATCCCCAAAAAAATTCTGATAGAGGTACGCTAAGGATTGAACAGGCAATGATTAACAAAGAAGGTGTTTGGGTTTTAGATCCAACAAAGGCTGCTTCCTCAGAAAGAGAAATTCATATTGGTCAAACCTTAGTGTATATATTAAAAAAGCACCGCATTTGGCTTATAAAGAATAAGCTAAAATACGGTGCTCACTATACTGAATCAAATCATGTATGCGTGAAGGAATGTGGAAGCATCGTCACGCCGTCTGTTATTAAATATAATACACAAAAAATGCAAGAAAAACTTGGAATTGAATTCAACTTCCATTCGCTACCCCACATTCATGCCACGATGCTCATGGAGAACGGCGCAAAGGTGAAAGACATCCAAGCGCGTCTTGGTCACAGTAGGTCTGCTATCACGATTGATACCTACTCACACTTAACGCAGAAGATGCAAAATGCGTCAGTTGATATTTTCGAACAAGCCATGCGTGATATTGAATAACTTGCCATCCCACTTTTTCAAAGGATGGCAAGGGGATGGCAAACGACCATTTCCGCAAGTTCTACAAACTCCAAAAGCCTATACCTAAAACGATTAATCCTCGTCCATCTTCAAGACAGCCATAAATGCTTCTTGAGGCACTTCAACCGATCCTACTTGTTTCATACGTTTTTTACCTTCTTTTTGTTTATCAAGAAGTTTACGTTTACGGGAGATATCTCCGCCGTAACATTTAGCAAGAACGTTTTTACCCATTGACTTGATTGTTGAACGTGCGACAATCTTTTGTCCGATAGCTGCCTGTACAGGCACTTCAAACTGTTGTCTTGGGATTAGTTTACGTAACTTTTCAACAATCGCTTTTCCGCGATCATATGAGAAGTCTTTGTGGACGATAAAACTGAATGCATCGACGTGCTCGCCGTTTAGGAGAATGTCCATTTTGACGAGTTTCGATTGTTTGTAGCCAATCAGTTCATAGTCAAGTGATGCATACCCTTTTGTACCAGATTTCAATTGGTCAAAGAAGTCATAGACGATTTCTGCAAGTGGCAGTTCATAAATGATATTGACACGTGTTGAATCCAGGTAGTCCATTGTCATGAAGTTCCCCCGTTTATGCTGGCACAGTTCCATAACAGAACCGACATATTCGTTAGGCACCATAATAGATGCTTTTACATATGGTTCTTCAACATAATCGACTTTTTGTGCATCCGGCATCATTGCAGGGTTGTCCACTTTCATTTCAGAACCATCTGTAAGTACGACATTATAAATAACACTCGGTGCTGTTGTGATCAAGTCTACATTGAATTCTCGTTCAATCCGTTCCTGAATAATCTCCATATGCAAGAGACCAAGGAATCCACAACGGTAACCGAAACCAAGTGCTTGTGATGTTTCTGCTTCGAATTCAAGTGCTGAGTCATTCAATTCTAATTTCTCAAGTGCATCACGCAGTTCATTATATTTTGATGTATCAATTGGATATAGTCCACAGAACACCATCGGATTCATCCGGCGATAACCAGCTAGCGGTTCGCTTGCAGGGTTTTTCACGCTTGTAATCGTGTCCCCAACTCGTGTATCTCCAACATTCTTAATCGAAGCGGATAAATAGCCAACGTCTCCGACAGTCAATTCATCTCGGGGTGATATTTTTGGTGTGAAGACACCTGTTTCAAGTACCTCGAAATCTTTACCAGTCGCCATCATGTGAATCTTATCGCCTGGCTTAACCGTACCTTGCATAATTCGAATATTAACAATAACCCCTTTGTATGGGTCATAATGCGAGTCAAAAATAAGCGCTTGGAGCGGAGCATCCGGATCCCCCAGTGGAGCTGGAACCTTTTCTACAATCTGTTCCAAAATATCTACGATTCCGATACCTGCTTTTGCCGATGCAAGGACTGCTTCTGAAGCGTCCAGCCCAATAACATCTTCAATTTCTTTTCTCACACGTTCCGGATCTGCTGCGGGTAAATCAATTTTATTGATAACCGGTAAAATTTCAAGCTCATTATCAATTGCCAAGTAAACGTTTGCCAGTGTTTGTGCTTCAATTCCTTGCGCCGCATCGACAACAAGGATTGCACCTTCACAAGCTGCAAGGCTTCGAGACACTTCGTATGTAAAGTCGACGTGTCCTGGCGTATCGATCAGGTGGAATGTGTATTCCTGCCCGTCTTTAGCTGCATACGTCAACTGCACCGCATTCAATTTGATTGTGATTCCGCGTTCTCTTTCAAGATCCATCGAATCCAACGTTTGTGTCTTCATTTCTCTTGCTGTTAACGTTTGGGTTTGTTCTAGAATACGATCCGCCAATGTTGATTTCCCGTGATCGATATGAGCGATGATGGAAAAGTTCCGGATATTCTTTTGACGTGCTGCTCTCTGTTCATGATTCATAGTCAGTTCACTCCTATTTTAGCTATATGAATTATAGCAGTGAACCGCGCATACTTCAATATTCGGCACGATTAGAATTTTCAATGACAGTTGTAGCCGCCTTCGCTAAGACAGCAATTGTTCGATTTAGTTGATCTTCAGTGTTGCCGATTCCTCCTAGTTCCACGACAAGAAGAGACGGATCAAGGTCCTGATTATACTTTCCATCAACACCTGGCCCGTGCTTCATGACTAGGTTTCGTGTTATCCCCGGTACAAGCAGTTCCATTTCATTCTTCAGTAGCACAGCATTTGCTCGATTACGCTCAAAGTTCGAATGTTCCATGCCTATAACAAATGCCACTTTCGCATATTGTTCATCATTGAACGCAATTGTTGTTATATCCGGACCAGCCGAATCCCTGTGAAGATCGATTATCAAATCATACTTTTTTTCCTGTATTTTCTTCTTGACATGTGGTCGGATTGCATTATAGGCACCGGTATGGGGCACCTCTACAGCTATCATATCCGTTTCAATTCCGTTGAATTGTAGTTGCGTTTTTAATTTCTCACCAAATTTTGTAATGTTTTCAGTTTGGTGGGATACAGTGATTTTTCCTTCTTTCGCCTGTGTCACAGGTTTAAAGGCTTCGTGGTAATGGGTGAAATAGAGTAACGCTTTCCCTTCTGCCTCTGATGCTTGTATTGGCATTAGCTCCGACTCTGGTTCTGGCTCTTTTTCTGTTTCTGTTTCTGTTTCTGTTTCCTCTTCCAAAATATTTGCGGCGTATACCATGTAAGTAGACTCTTTCACGAGATTAGAAGATTTCGCCGACTGTCCCTTCGGAAATGTTGTGATAATCATTGGAAACAGGAAGAGAAATAAGATAAGTGTGCCCCATATTTGCAGTGTTTTTTTCAAATGGCATCCCTCCGTGTTCCAACTATATGCGTTGGAACACGAGTTAATGACTGTTTTTTATAGTCGAAATCCAGTTCGTCAATGAATCGGCAAGTGATTCCGCATAAAGTGAAACCCATGAATCAATCTCTTTCGGAGAGACAAATGTCCGTAATTCATGGTTCGTCAACACTTCTTCAAACAACTGGATACGGTCTTCGTGCGGCCACGTCGCCCAATCACCAAAGATTGGTAGCAGATTAGCTCGGTCAGCATCCTTATTTTCAGTGTGCAGCCACGGCGTAACGGAAAGTCTTGATGAAGGACTGTCCTTCTCCTCTATTTTTGAAGCAATATAACCAAACATGGAATTGATGGCATCCGCTATTAGAACAGGACCGTCAACGACAGTCGGAATTCCGATTGCGATTACAGGTATTCCAAGTACTTCTTTTGAAATCTCTTTACGGCTATTGCCAACACCAGATCCTGGATGGATACCCGTATCCGTCAATTGAATCGTTCGGCAAAGCCTTGAACTATCTCTTGCCGCAAGTGCGTCGATGACGATAAGTAAGTCGGGTTTTATTTCAGTAACAAGAGCTTTTACAAAGTCCGATGTTTCCAAACCCGTTTGAATCGTCACACCAGGCGCATAGACGAATACTTCGCTGCCCTCTTCGGAATAATAGCCAGGCACAATATCTCGCAACCTGTCCATCGTCAGTGGGCCCACAGCATCGGGCGTGATGTCACGATTCCCAAGACCTATTAAAAGAATCTTTCCCGTTTTGAGCGTGGTAATATCCACAAGGATTTCATCCAGTTTTTCGATTAACACACGCGACATATCAGCAAGTCCTTCTCGATCATCCGCTGTAAGTGCCGGAACTGTCAGCGTAATATAAGTTCCCTGCTTCTTCCCGATCTTTTCCTCACCTTGCGCATCGACTTTTACAGAAGTCACAATGACCCGACCTAATCTTTTTTCGCCAAACAAAACCCCATCTGATTCTTTCAACTTATTTTTGTCATCCGCCGTCCGGTGACGGACTACTTCTTCACTCTCATCTAGAAGATCCGTTCGATAAAAATCATACTTCTCCATACAATCACCTCACCTTTAAGTTTGTGCGATGTGACTCAGAAATATTCTTTGTTCTTTGATTAATTATCCTGTCTCCAGCATGCTCTATGCTCAGGGCCGACAGAACGCTACGAACTATGCCACCACTTCTTTAAATTTCTAGTTGCTGGGGAATTAATAAAAATCTCGACTTGTAGATATTTTCTAACATAAGGATTTCACGTCCAGTACTTGATGGGGCTGAACAGATGCTTGCGCATTTGTTCTTGCAATCTGGCGCTTGATTTGATAAAATAATGCTTGTTGTGAAAGAGATATCCGAAACTTCGTGGAAACACTCTTGCCTTACCTGAAATTGGAGGTGAATGAAATGCCAAACATTAAATCTGCAATCAAACGCGTAAAACAAAGCAATGCTGCGAACGAGCAAAACTCGAATACAAAGCACGCGATGCGTACTGCTGTACGTAAAGCTGAAACTGCTCTTGACGCTAAAGACGAGAACGCTACTGGCCTACTAAGAGATGCGATCAAAAAAATGGATACTGCTGCACGTAAAGGCCTTATCCATAAAAATACTGCATCACGTCAAAAAGCACGTCTTACTAAAAAAGCACTTTAATTTTCAACCTAAGAAAGGCCGCCCGATTATCGGACGACCTTTCTTTTTTTATTGTCATTTTTTATTTTCTCAACGGCTCCATAAAGAACAACTCCAGAATTCGTTCTCTTTTCCCACTAGATGATTTCAATTTATAGTCAATGGCCGCAAGCTTACTTAAGATCAATAGCAAACGTTCAGAACTTGGCAGACTTCTATTCTCCATCATTAATTTCACACGGTACGGATGAACACTTAACGTTTTTGCAATTTGATGTTGCTGGTATCCTTTTTTCTGAAGTAAACCCACATGGACCATGAGCCTAACTTGACTTGCAATAAGTGAAGTCAACATGATTGGCTCTTCACCGTTACGTAATAAGTCATGGTAGATGGCCACGGTATTCGACACTTTTCCAGAAACGTAGGCATCTGTTAATCGGAAGACATCCATTTCTGGAGTCCGTGGTACGAGCGACTCAATTACATCTGCCGTAATATCCCCATTACCATTCAAATAGGTAGCCATTTTACCAATTTCAGATGACAAAGCAAGCAGGTCATCCCCCGCCATTTTCACGAGAAATTCTGCTTCAGTTGGTCCAATTCGTGATCCATTTGCCCCCGCTTCCTGCTGAATCCACGTGAACAGATCCTTCCCTTGCAGTCGTTTTGATTCTATGACAGTCGCATGTTCTTTTATTATTTTGGTAATCCGTTTTCGTGCATCCAGTTTTTCATATGGTGCTATAAATACAACTGTTGCCGTTGGTGATGGATTTGCCAGCCAAGCTTCCAACAGCTCCAAATTATGTGTCACTTTTTCTCTGGTTTTATCTGATGCTTTTAAAAATGATGCGTTTCCAGCTATAATTAATTTTCGGTCTTCAAGGAATGGTAGTGTATCCGCCTCTTCAATGACTGCTTCTACAGGTGTCTCATCCAAATCAAACCGAATGACTGATGCAGCATCAATGTCAGGTAATGCTTTTTTCAGCCGTGTAATTGTGGAGTCGAATAGATGTTGTTCGAGACCAGTCAATAAGTAGACCGGATCGATTTCCCCAGCAGCTATTTTTTTCCATATTGCATTTGCCACATTATTCACCTCTTCCAAATCGATTACGCCTCAGCGCAATTTCGTCCAAATTTTTAATTGCACTTGTGCCCGCAGGACCCGGCGATTTTAGTCTGGGTTCCCCTAATCAGCAAGAAACTTGCCCACCATCGATGTATAAGCGTTTTACCATTCATCCCACTGCTTATAATAGGGGGAACTTCTATATCTGACGCTTCGCTTTCAGTACAAAAAAATTGCTGAATCAAATTAAATACATTCCAATTATACAGTATAGCAAAACGACTGTATGGACAAATTGTGTCAGTTCCAGCCGGACATGTTTAAAAAGTTGATTGCTATGGATTTTTACCATGGAATCATCTATACTATAATGGAATCAGGAGGTGTAGCAATGAATGAGTTTGAACATGATGTACAGTCCAAACGTAATGATTTAATCGATTCAGGAATCGGCTTTGTAGTCGCTTTCGTAGCATTCTCAGCTATTTTTGTTATTGCTACTATAATCGACGTAGTCGCTGGCTAATATGTTTGAAAAAAACGGACAACACATCCTATCCAGGGTGTTGTGTTCGTTTTTTTATTTTTTCATACTCGAAACTTCGAAATGATCTTTTTTAACAGTTACAGTAACCGACCCGAATTCAGCGGTTGACATTGTTGGTAACCCCTTCTTTTCAAACGTTGCGACGACCTCAGGGTGAGGATGTCCGTATCTGCTGTTTCGACCTGCCGAAAAGATGGTTAGTTCTGGACGAAGCACGTCGACAAATGGCTCCGTACTCGATGTCCTGCTGCCATGATGCCCTGCTTTCAAAATGACGGGACCGAAATCAGAATGCCCGTAGTCGCGAAGAAATTGAGCTTCTCCCTCTTTTTCCATATCTCCTGTCAATAAAAACGAAGGTCCCGATGTTTTCATGAAAAGGACAAGTGAACTTGCATTCCCATCATATTTCCCTTCTTTAGGTGCCACATAATGAAAATCCGAGCTTCCTTTTGTCCAAGAGACTCCTTCTTTCATCGACAACATCGGAATGCGTTTGTCCCCTACAATCTGTATGATTTCTTTCATCGCTACTTCAAATTCACTTCCTGGTGCAATATGAATTTCACCAACTGTCAGCTCTTCTAAAACTTCATCTGCCCCTTCCATATGATCCGCATCGGCGTGAGAAATAATTAGTTTATCAATTTTTGCAATACCTCGGCCTTTCAAATAAGGAACAACGATTTTTCGACCTACTTCAAACTGCTTTGTAGGCGTTTTCCAATTCGGGTCGCCAAATGTAATGGTTCCGCCCGCGTCAATCACATATACCGCTTGCCGATAAGGCAATTCGATAACGATACTGTCCCCTTGTCCGACATCTAAAAATGTTACCTTTAACGAGCTGTCCATGTAAGGTATGAAATGAATGACGAGTGCAGGCACGAGCACAATTGGCAACGACTTAAAAACATTGGCCCCTTCTTCACTGCGCATAAAGAACAGCAAGACTCCTGCTACAGCTATAGATGTCCAAAGCGCATCCGGTTTTCCTGGAGTCCATAGTTGATAGGGTAAAGAAGATATCCAACTTGTTACTCCTCCTACGATTTCCCTGAAAGGCTCATATACCATGAATAATAGACCAGCAACCTTCGGCAATATCGATGTCATGATTAGTAAAACAATGTTTGCTGGCAAAATAATGAGTGAATATAGAGGTACATAAACAAGATTAACAACAAATGATGAAATCGACAGCTCATGAAAATGAAATAGTAATACTGGATACAAAGAAAGTTGGCTGATTGACGTGACGAGAAACGATACACCAAAAGCAGTCTTTGCCTTGGCTAAAATACCGGAAGAATAGACGAGTGAACAAGCTGCCAAGTAAGACAACTGAAAACCTGGCTGAAATAGAATAAATGGTTGATAGAGGATAAAACAAGCTGCACTTATCGCCAGTGCATCATCCAGTCTCACCTTCACCCTCCCTGACGACGCGAGAAGGACGAGTATAGTCACCGATACCGCACGCCAGACTGAAGGTGCCCCTCCAGCCATAACGGCATACAGAGGCAACAGTGCCATAACAAGTGTATCAATTGTTTCTTTCCTTATAGTTGCTCTTAGTAGCAATTCCCGCAACATGAATGTAAGCAGTCCGACGTGCAACCCTGAAATCGCAAAAAGATGTGTAATGCCAAGCGTCCGATAACTTGATGCCAGTTCTTCATCCATCCCGCTTCGATCACCAATAAGCAAAGCTTCAGCTTCCACTTTCAGCGTCTCAGGGAATGTAGCCCCGATATGATTTTTCACTTTCCGCCTCTGTCCAGATAATCGTGTACTGATACCAGAATTTTTTTCTACCTGAATAATCGTCTCCGATTCAAATAGCCCTGATGCTCCATACATTCTCATATACTTCGTCATGTCGAAAGAATAATCATGTGAAGGAATATCCGGTTTGCGAAATGAACCTGACATCGTGAATGTCACGGACGGGATATTCATCTCAAGAAAACGAGTTTTTTGTTGTTCACTGCTAATTGTATAGATGGCGTATACTGTTTCACCGGTAGATGTTTTAGCAAATCCCTTCATCTTGCCACCATCAATTTTCACATTATCGGTCCAAGAGATGCTAAGGGTTGCATCGCCGGGTTCTTTGATTATAGGAATCGTCGCTGAAATATAGAAAAAAGAGAAGGTAGCGGTCGCAACCGCGAGGATAGGTGTGAGGAAATCTTCTTTTCTACTCAAGAAGATGGGAAGAAGAAATAAATTACAGAGTAATAGATAAACCGGACCGTATACAGCAAATGCTGATACGGCGACCGGGATTGCTAAATACATGAAACGTACACGTGAAATCATTTGTCGAATAAGCTATCCACCCTTTTTTTATAGGGGGCAAGTTCTTCATTCCCAGCGCCTAGTGCCTGCATTTTTAGAAGCATTTCATTGATAAGTTCTAACTTACTTTCGCTGGAAAAGTCGACTTTCTTTTCATCGAACGGAATATGCTGAACGGAAACATCCGACTGTGTAAATAACTTTAATGCATATTCGTCGTTTTTATAATCTGTTGCATAGATGACATGCTTAATGCCTGCTTGAATAATTGCTTTCGAACATTGTAGGCATGGGAAGTGCGTCACATACAGCGTTGATCCTGCAACAGGTATGCCATACTTCGAACATTGCAGCAATGCATTCATCTCTGCATGGATTGTCCTCACACAGTGGCTCTCAATGACATAGCAACCATGGTCAATACAGTGGTCTCCCCCTGATATGGAACCGTTGTAGCCGCCTGCAATGATCCGGTTATCTCTTACAATTGATGCTCCGACAGAAAGTCTTGTACATGTACTTCTTACTGCTAATAGATGGCACTGGGCCATAAAAAACTGGTCCCACGTTATTCGCTCCATTGTGAATGCCTCCAATATTTATTTCGTTTAATATGTTTCCCTACTATATAGGCTATATGAAAGATTCCACTCCATACCGCTTCGGCTACCCCTGGAAGGCGCCTACGCTAAGCTCTTATATGAAATTCAATAGTTCAATTAATATAGAATGTACTCCATTTAATTCACAGTAATCTGAGATTCTAGTTTTTCAAATGTTTTCTGACCGATTCCAGACACTTCCATCAATGATTCCGGTGATTTAAAATCGCCATGATCCGTTCGGTATTGAACAATTGCTGCCGCTTTTGAGGGTCCCACACCTGGGATCGTCATCAATTCTTTTTCATCCGCGGTATTAATATTGACTTTTCCGTCATCTTGGGGCGCACTTGCACCGCTTAATGGAGTGAAAGAAATATCTAGTACTTCTTCTCCTATGATCGGTACATAGACGACGAATTCATCCGCCAGTTTCATAGCATGGTTCAACATTCTAGAGTCAGCGTTTGGTAAATAGCCGCCTGCTGCGTTTATAGCATCTATCAGGCGGTCTCCATCTTGCATCGAATAGACACTGGGGTGCCTAACAGCGCCTTTCACATCGACAACGATGGGAGCTGGAGCAATTTGAATACTACTTACAATTTCTTCTTCAATCTTTTCTTCAATCAATTCAGGGAATGGGTTTTGTTCGCTCATGACAAACGTATTATCGTCAGCCTGTCCTTTGGGGAAGAACAGAAAAGCGGATATGACAGCGATTGCTGCAATTGGGGTTATAATCTTACGCCATTTACCGGATACAAACGAAAGAAACAGTACAGTCACCCTTTCTTCGGCGGCATCCATATGGAGTACATTCAACTATAAATGAATGCCGACCAAAAATCAAATCTGCCTTGGCGTATTTGCGTCCAGATCAAGTAAAGAAGTTAGCCAAAGAACGTCGCATCCTTGCGACAATGGCTAACTGACCTGCATCACGCAGGCCTGACCTTGCTCGATAATTCATCTGAAAATCTGTGACATCCGTCGGAGGCTTAATTTTATTCAGTGAGGGCTAACCCCTCACCGAATAAAATGAAAAGGTTTATTTTCTGACTTGGAAAAATATTCGTTCGCTTTCTTCGTGTGGCGCTTCATCTTCCCAATCTGCAAAAATCCGTTCAATCGAAAAACCTGTGTCCATAAGCATATCTGCATAGTCACTTACTGGAAACGTTCGTTGCGTGTGAACCTCATCAAAACGCCTATACAACCCACTTTCGCTCTTAACGAAAAAAGCCAGTTCAGAATAAACGGAGTGAAGTTCTTCGCCTTCTTCCGTTATCCATATGTATGTTATTCGACCATTATCAAACGTAAAAGGACCTTCCATGAAGATGACATCCGTTTTAAAAGTTGAATGGACATCAAAGATCAATTTTCCACCAACCGCAAGGGCCGAATGGATTTGCCGAAATGTCGATAGCACATCTTCACGATTCGATAAATAGTTTAACGAATCAATGGCGATAACCGCGATATCATAGTCCGCAAACCCCTCTAGCTGTTGCATAGGTTGTTCGATAAATTGCACAGGCAAAGAAAGCGACTGTGCACGCTCTTCTGCCACCACTAACATGTCGGCAGAAAGATCGATCCCAGTCACTTGTGCTCCTTGCTTAGCAAGTTTCATGGATAAAAGGCCTGTTCCACATCCGATATCTAGCACACGTTTACCATCAATCCCCCCTGCCGCTACATCAATAATATCAATGTAGGCGTCATAGGGAATATCGGTCATTAGTTCATCGTAGACAGAAGCGAATTCGGAATAAGCCTGATTCATCTTTCTTCAGCCATGTCCAACATTGGTGCGTCTCCCCAAAGCTTTTCAAGGTTGTAGTAACCGCGTTCATCTTTATGGAATACGTGAACGACAACATCGCCTAAATCAACGAGTACCCATCTTGCCATATCCATTCCTTCGATTCTTTTTGTAATAAATCCAGCTTCAGAAGCTTTGTCAGCTACTTCTTTTGCAATTGCTTGGACTTGGCGTCCTGAATTTGCATGACAGATAATAAATTGGTCCGCGATAAGTGATACCCCTTCCATATTCAGTACAACAATGTCCTCGCCTTTTTTATCGTCGATTGCTTTATAAGCTGTTTCTAGTAATGTAGTAGTCATAATTTCACTGTTCCCTTCTTATTAACTGATTGTAACAGTCTATTGAGTCCGGAAAAACCGGTACTCTTTTATTCACAAGAAACTGCACTGACTGATAAATGCAAGCTTCCATTGCTGTATCAAGGTTTTCTTCAGCTTTTACTCTTAACTCATCCACTCCTGGAAAGCTGCGTCCAGGTTCAATCATATCAGAAACATAGATCAACTTTTCGAGCGGGGACATAGTCACCCGACCGGTTGTATGATAGCGGATTGCGTTTAGGATATCCGCGTCACTAATCCCAAATTCATCTCGTGCGATAATCGCCCCAACTGGAGCATGCCACAACTCATGATGAAATGACAAGAGCCGTGAATCTTCGTTTGCTGTGTTTAAAACATGATGCAGGTCAGCCTTGTCCATGAATTTTGCAATATCATGAAATAGCGCCGCTTGCTCAGCTTTAATCACTGGAAGTCGATACTTCTCAGCTAATCTTTTTGCCGTTTCCGTTACCCGTAAAACGTGTTCATAACGTTGTTTCGGCATACGTTTAGCGATTTCTATTTTCAACTGTGCAACTTCCATACAAACCCTCCTCGCGAATAAAAGCTTCCACTGCAGGCGGGATAAGCAATTGGACGGCACCATTCTCAGAAAAGCGTTGTCGAATCAATGTTGAAGACAACTCAATTTGTGGGATATCCACCATAATGATTGGATAATCCGTTGTTCCGTTAGTCCCTGGACGTCCAACACCTACGAAATTGACAAGCGTGACAAGTTCTTCAATCCGGTGCCATTTAGGCAACAAATCAATCATATCACCGCCGATTATAAAGTAAAATTCAATCTCCGGTTCAATTTGTGTCAATTGTCTCATTGTATCAAACGTATAAGAAACACCGCCACGTCCTACTTCAAAAGCAGACACAGTCAAGCCATCAATAGCCATCACAGCAAGTTCCACCATCTGCAAACGCTGTTCAGCAGTCGCATCACCAGGTGCAGTTTTATGCGGTGGAACCGCCGTCGGCATTAATCGAACTTCATCAAGACCGAGAGATTGCTTTACTTCATTCGCAACAATCAGATGACCGATATGAGGCGGGTTAAATGTACCGCCAAGAATGCCAATCTTTTTCATATGGGCTTACCTCACTTATGGAAGTTCGATCCGTTTTTTCTCAACTGATTCTTTATATAAAACAATGATCTTGCCGATAACTTGAACGACTTCAATGCCTACTTGTTCTTCAAGTTTCGCTGCAATTTCATTTTTATCTTGGTCACAGTTTTGTAGAATTGTTACTTTGATTAATTCTTTTGCTTCAAGCGCTTCTTCAATCTGCGTGATGACCGATTCTGTTAAACCACTTTTACCAATATGGACAAGAGGTTGTAGACGATTCGATTCGCCGCGAAGAAAGCTTTTTTGTTTATTAGTTAACATAGTTATTTATCCTCCAAGAGTTGTCGTTATTTTGTCAATCATAAATCCTGTTTCAGGGCGGACTTCTGTCCATGTCTCGAACGCAAGCGCTCCTTGATGGACGAACATGCCGACCCCATTCATTGTGCTTGCTCCCCTTTTACGGGCTTCTGCAAGGAATGCCGTTTCAAGTGGGTTATAGATAATATCAGCAACAACAGTTCCTTCAGACATATTTTCCGGGTTTAAAGGCATTCCTTGTTGTGAAAAGTTCATGCCAACGGATGTCGTCTGGACGATTAAACCAAATTCGGTTAAAGATAATTCTGCCTCTGCTACCGATAGAACCGCCGAATCGGATAGTTCAGTTGCTAATTGTACGGCTTTTTCCAGAGTACGGTTCGTGAAAAAGATAGGGCCGTATCCCGCGGAATGAAGTGCAAAAGCGATACCGCGAGCAGCACCGCCTGCTCCGATAACGAGAACTTTTTTATCCTTACACTGATCAGCACAGGCTTCTTCCAAAGACTGGACAAATCCCTTACCGTCCGTATTGTAGCCCACAAGTGTGCCATCCTCGAGTACGTGGACAGTATTTACAGCGTTCATTTGTCGCGCGGAAGAATCCAACTGATTAAGAAACGGGATAATAGCACTTTTATGCGGAACAGTGACGTTAAATCCTGAACAGCCTAAGTTCTTTAAGCCCTCTACTGCTTCCCGGAGTCTGTCTTCAGTTACATGTATTGGGATATAGGCTGCGTCTATACTTTCTTCATCAAACCAAGCTTCGTGCATGCTCGGAGACATTGACTGTTTGATTGGATCTCCGATAACCGCATACCACTTTTTCATAATGAGTCCCTCCTTAGATTAATGAAGGGCGTAGTACAACGTCTACCCCACGAGGTGCATGAATTGCGACTACTACATTAGGATGCTGAATCGTGATCCAACCTAGCCCTGAAATTACAATGTCTGTTTTCGCTTTTTTAATCGAAAATTCATGACGGACAAATGGTGGTAACGTTTCAAGTGATTCACCAGACGGCGGCGCTAGCATCCCACCAAGGTGTTCTTTGTACAAATGATCCGCATTGGAAAGCTTTGTCCGGTGAATTGATAATTCATTCGAAACATGAATTGTAAACGACGAACGGTCACCAGAAATAAAGTCAAAACGTGCAAGACCAGCGATATATAGTGTCTGTTCAGCGTTCAGCTGGAATACTGACGGTTTCAATTCTTTTTTAGGTGTGATTGCCTTCAAATCATTTGCATCCAAATGATGTGCAATCTGATGATGATTAATAATACCAGGTGTATCATAAATTGCTTTGCCATCTTCAAATGGAATTTCAACAAGATCTAAAGTTGTTCCTGGGAAATGAGAAGTCGTAATTACTTCTCCAATACCAGTCGCCCCTTTAATGATGCGATTGATGAACGTTGATTTCCCGACGTTCGTGCAGCCGACTACATAGACGTCTTTCCCACGGCGATGTTTATCAATCGCTGTGAGTGCTTCTTCCATTCCTTTGCCTTTATGAGCAGAAACAAGTAAAACATCAACAGGTTTTAAGCCAAGTTTAGCCGCTTCAGCTTTCATCCAGTTGATAAGACGGTTCGGGTTAATTGATTTCGGTAAAATATCTGCCTTATTACCGATTAATAAAATATCTTTATTGCCAACAAAGCGGTGCAGACCGTTTATCCAGCTACCATTGAAGTCGAAAATATCGACGATTTTAACGACCAAACCGTCTTTTTGACCAATACCATTTAAAATAGCGAGGAAATCATCGCCCGATAATGATACGGGTTGTAATTCATTATAATTGCGCAGTCGGAAACAACGCTTGCAAATAACGTCTTCTTTTTCTAAAGAAGCTGGTGGCGTATAGCCTTCCAATTTCGGGTCTTCAGTCTGGATTGTTATTCCACAACCGATACATTTAATTTCTTCCAAGCTTATTCCTCCCACTTAATCAAGCCACGGCGTTTCAATCCCGCCATGATCCTTCTTTCAATCTTCCTGTTGAACTTCGTAATAGCGGCGTCTGACGTCGCGACAGGCACTACGAGTATCGTATGTAGCCCTTTTCTGTTACCGCCGAGTATATCGGTTAGCAACTGGTCACCGATGACGACGACTTCCTCTTTTTTGACGTTCATAGAAATGAGTGCCTTTTGGAATGATTTCCGCATTGGCTTACGTGCATCATTTATGAATGGAATGCCAAGAGGTTCGCAAAAGGCTTTAACACGCATTTCATTGTTATTTGAAACAATGGTAACCTGTATGCCCGCATCTTGCATTGATGTTATCCATTCGATGATTTCAGGTGTTGCATCCGGCCTGTCCCACGCGACAAGCGTATTGTCCAGGTCCGTGATTACCCCTTTGATTCCTTTATCTTTTAATAATTCAGGTTGAATATGAAAAATGTCTTTTACATACTCATCTGGTAAAAAATACTTATACACGATATCCACTCCGATATAGTACTTAATCTGAAACGATTATAACATAACAATGCAACTTACACGCATTGATAAGAAAAGCGCAAGGCGCCGTTTAGCCCCGAAAAGCGCTGAAAAGCTTAACGATAAAGGTGCTCTTTGCCTTTTCGGCAAGACCGAAGCGACTCGAGGGGCTGGCGCCCGGAGTCTAGACACTAAGAAAAGCGCAAGGCGCCGACTCGATTAGAGAAACGCAAGTTACGTTCATCTCACATCAAGCTGGCTTAAATTAGGACATCCTTTATCGCCTGTCCGACTAAAAAAACGGTGATACGGCAAGAGCCGACCGCATATGCTGTCATACAACGACACAGGAGGTGGCCCGATGAGCGGGTTTGTCATGGCGATTGTCCAGCTATGGCTCGAAATTCCTGCAGTGATTGGCTATATTAGAGGGCAGGCTTTCCAGCGCCCTCTATCCAAAGAGGAAGAAGCAGCTTGCCTGCAACGTCTTGCAGAAGGCGACGAAGATGCTCGAGATGAATTGATTGAACGTAATATGCGGCTCGTCGCCCACATCGTAAAAAAATTCCACCCAAAACACGAACTACTTGATGATTATATCTCAATTGGAACAATTGGACTCATGAAGGCGGTAAACAGTTTCACTCCGGATCGCAAAACGAAACTGGCCACATACGCCGCCCGCTGTATTGAAAATGAAATACTCATGTATTTACGAACACAGAAAAAGGTACAAAAAGACGTCTCCCTCTTTGATCCGATCGGTATGGATAAAGATGGCCAATCCTTGCAAATTGCTGATTTGCTTCAAACAGATGATGAATCGCCGGTCGATGCAGTCGAACAAAAAGAAAGAAAAGAAAGGCTGTACAGACATCTTGGAAAACTTGACGGCCGGGAACTTGAAATCATTCAAAGACGATATGGTCTGTTAGATGACCTGCCTATGACGCAAAAAGAAATTGCCGAGCAGCTCGACATTTCGAGAAGCTATGTCTCTCGTATCGAAAAACGCGCAATCGTTAAACTGTACCAGCTATTCAAACATGAATACAATGATTCAAATTAAGGACCAAAAGCGCAAGCACCTGTTCAGTGGCACTAGAGTCTTGACGTGAATTACCTTCATTTGTAGGTTATCCACAGTGCAAGATTTTATAATTCCATAAGTAATAAAGAAAAGGCGTTTCCACGCGGGAGTGATCCCAGCATAGGAAACGCCTCTTCTTTTACAGCTCAGTCCGCGCTAACCTCACGGGAGATGACAACTGCAATAATTGTTGTTGCGATAAACACGCCTGCCATTAAAAATAACATAGTTAAATCCCTCCTCGAAAAAGAATATCTGCAAGATCTATTCATATACCTATCTTACCATGAAATGCTTAAAGTTTCGAGATGACTTTTAAAACAATATCTGTGGAATGACGTGCCGCAACCGGAAGGAACTCATCAAAACTAATTGGTGACTCTTTTCCTGCAATATCTGATAATGCCCGAATGACAACAAACGGCGTACCAAACTGATGGCATACTTGAGCGACGGCCGATGCTTCCATATCCGCAGCGATCATCAGAGGGAATGTCTCTTTCACTTTTTTAACATGTTCAGTATTGCTCATAAACGTGTCACCCGAAGCGATAAGTCCTGTAGCATGTGCATGTGCTCCTACTTCATCGACAGCAGCACGAGCTGCATCCACAAGCCCTAAATCTGCTGGATACGCTGCTGGTTGTCCTGGAACTTGACCATGCTCGTAGCCAAAAGCAGTTACATCGACATCATGATGACGCACTTCATTGGAAATAACGACCGTGCCGACTTCAAGTGAATCATGGAATCCCCCTGCTGAACCTGTATTAAGAACAACATCCGGCTTATAATTGCTTAGTAATAACGTCGTTGCAATCGCGGCGTTTACTTTACCAATCCCACTTTTTACAAGTACAACATCATGCTCACCGATTTTCCCTTCGATGAATTCACACCCTGCAATTGTTGTCGCAAGACCTGAATCTATTTGTTCACGTAAGAGTATTACTTCTTCTTCCATTGCGCCAATTACTGCTATCTTCATAGTATTCCCTCCACTAAACTGCATTTAATAATCAAAGTCCAATGTTGTTAATTTATCCATTTTTACAGGTTTCCAGCCTTCGCCATCCACCCATTCGAGATAGACACGGTATTTCTGTGTACTATCTCTTGACGAAACGATTCCAATAGACTTCTGTGGTCCACCGCCGTTTTTAATCTTCAAAAAGATCATTGAATCTTGTGGTAGACCAGTTGCATAGGCAAGTGCTTGCTTTTTCTCATTCCAATCCACTGAAGTGCCATCATACTGGGATACGTGCTCGCCTGTTTGTGTCGTACCTACAGGCTTCCATGCATTATTGACAATCGTCTCGGCAATGATTGCGTCGTCTGAAGGAACGGATGTAACCGAGCCAGATTCCTCACTACCGTCTTCATTAGTTGTTTCTTCGACTTGTTCGGTTTCTGTAGTGTTTTCTGGTGCAGATCTCTCTTCGTCCTTTGTTGGATTACTATCTTCTGTCGCATTATCCTTATCGTCATCTTCAACGTCTTTTGCCTTATCATCATTGACAGTGGTATCATTTGCAGTTTCTTCAATATCGTTCGGTTCATTATCACTCTTGTTGCCAGAGAAAATGGCCACTGTAGCGATAACAATAAGAACTATAACAACTGCAATCATACTGTTCAAAATTTTATTTCGGTTACGACCTTTTTTTCGTTCAACTCTCGAAAGATCAGGTTCTCGTTCTGTCATTCACATATCAACTCCTGTTAAGATTTTGACGATTGCCAGTATGTAATAGACGAGTAGCAACGTAATTTGTTTCATAAAGTTCTAAAAAGGTATTTCATTGAATTCGCTGCACTGCTCGGGGATGGCATCAGCCTAAGGGCCTCGGTTACTCCTGTTAAGGTGCATTCTCTCAGTTTATTTATAGGCATTCATTTATTCAACTTTTATTGTAAATCATAAAGTACGAAAACCGCCCTCACAATAGAGGGCGGCTATCAGTAAATCATTTTATATCAAGAATTGTAACTGACATTTCTCCACCCGGTGTAATAATTTTCACTTGATCACCTTTAGAACGACCGATAAGTCCTTTTGCAATCGGTGAATCATTTGAAATAAGACCTTCGATTGGATTCGCCTCTGCAGAACCAACAATCGTATACGTCTCTTCATCTCCGTCTGGCAGTTCTTTAAATGTGACGGTTTTCCCAAGGCGTACTTCGTCAGTATTTAGTTCGTCTGCTGTGATGATTACCGCATTGCGGATCATCGACTCAATAGAAGCAATTTTACCTTCAAGGAAACCTTGATCTTCTTTCGCGGAATCGTATTCCGAGTTTTCCGAAAGATCCCCGTGACTACGCGCGATTTTTATGCGCTCGACAACTTCTTTTCGTTTAACTGATTTTAGAAAGTCTAGCTCTTCTTCAAGCTTTTGTTTACCTGATGCAGTCATTGGAAATTTCTTTTCTGTAATCATTACACACACCACTCCCTAATATTCCTGTTCATAAAAATACTATGCCGCTCCTACGACAGGTATGCGACATAGTGCTAAATCTGTATAGAATTCTGTCATTATCATATTACAATTCTGTTCCAGATTCAAGAATTGTTTTTATTTTCGTAACCATTAGGTCGATTGCGACTTCATTATGACCGCCTTCTGGAATAATAATATCGGCATACCTTTTCGTTGGTTCGATGAATTGATTGTGCATTGGGCGTACAACAGACAAATATTGCTCGATGACCGAATCAATTGTTCTACCCCGCTCATTAATGTCACGCATAATACGACGAATGATACGCAAATCCCCGTCTGTATCGACAAATAATTTGATATCCATTAGATCACGTAACCTCGCGTCCTCAAGAACCAAAATCCCTTCCAGGATAATGACATCTTTCGGTTCGATAATAATCGTCTCTTCAGACCGCGTGTGTAATGTATAATTATACACGGGTTTTTCTACGAGCTTTCGGTCAATAAGGGTTTCAACATGATGAATTAGTAGATCTGTATCGAACGCCAGCGGATGGTCATAATTCGTTTTCAACCGTTCCTCAAATTCCAAGTGAGACTGGTCTTTATAATAATAATCCTGTTCGATAACAACCACAGAATGCTCTTTAAACACATCGTAGATTGAATTGGTAACACTTGTTTTACCCGATCCTGAGCCACCTGCAATACCGATGACGAGAGGTTTTCTAGATTTCATTTCAAACTCCCTTTACGCATCAGAATATCCCGTTATTCTAGGATATCCACATTAATGTCTTTTTATTTTTTTACCGCAATTAAAAGCCCGTCTCCAACCGGAAGCAAAGACGTTTCGTACTCAGGATTATTCATAACCCATTCAGTGAACTCTTTCAAGTTGCGTATCATTGTGCGATTTCGCCTCGGGATATCCTTATCTTCGAGCAGCACTATACCATGCATGAACATATTATCGCAATAAATAACGCCCCCGGCTTTGAGGCTAGACGCATATTTTTCAAAGAATCGTTTATATTGCCCTTTAGCAGCATCAATGAAAAGCGCATCGTAAGTCTTATCGAAAATCTCAGCACTGTCAGTTAACAGCGCGTCCGCTTCAATAATAGCAATCCTTTGTTCAAAACCACTCCGCGTGATGTAGTCAACCGCTTTCAAATACCGATCAGTATCTCTTTCAATAGTCACAATAGAAGCCTTAGGTAGTGCCCCAGCAATCCGTATCGCCGAATAGCCGATTGCACTACCAATTTCAAGGATACGTTCCGGATTTTGAATTCTTAATAGGCTAATAAATAAGTCGATGCCCTCATTATCCATGATTGGAACATGATGTTCTTTCGCATATTGTTCTATCTCAACAATGAGTGTATCTCTTTCTTTCACAAAACTTGCAAGATATGTCTTATAGTTATCCATTGCGTTCATCTCCAGTTCAAGACCGTCAATCCCCTGATAAATAAAGTGTCCGGTTTTTCAAATGCTGATCATAAGAATCCGTAAAATGATTGACACCTTTCTTATCGGCTAAGAAAAATAGATAGTTCGTTTTAGAAGGGTCTATAACTGCTTCGATTGAAGACCTTCCTGCTCCCGCAATCGGTCCAGGCGGCAATCCTTTGACGACATACGTATTATAGGGATCTTCTATTTCAAGATCTGAATAAAGTACTCTATCTTTGTGCTCACCTAGTGCGTAAAGGACTGTTGGATCCGTTTGAAGCGGCATATCTATCTCCAAGCGATTGTAAAATACACTGGCAATCGTTTCTCTATCTGATTGCGCCGTCGCCTCTTCTTCAAGCAGCGATGCGAATGTCAACAACCAATGAACTGATTTATCATTGCTTTGCAGATAATCGAGATAAGGCGTTACATTTAGCGCAGTCCCCTGAATCATCGAATTGACTATTGTTTCAAGAGATGGTTTTTCTTCAAAAAACGGATAAGTTGCTGGGAATAAATAACCTTCCAACGGATATTTAACGTTTTCTGCTTTAATATCTTCTGTCAAGATTTTCGAATATTTCCCCATCAACATATTGACGGTTGCTTCGTCATTTACATAAGCAAGGAATTCTTTCTCTGAAATCCCTGTACTTTTTTCGACAATTTTAGCAATTTGTTTCAATGTCAGTCCTTCTGGAACAGTCATTGTAAAGACTGGTTCTCTATAAACTTTTCCTGTTTTTAAACTTTCGATGATTTCGTCAAGCGTCATCGATTTCGTTAAGCCATACGTCCCTGCTTGAAACTGAGAATTGTTATTGAACTTCACGTAATATTTGAACAGACGAGCATCTTTAACAATCCCATTTTCTTCAAGTTTCGCTGCAATAGTGTCTACACCAGACCCGATAGGAATTTCTACTTCAATGACTTTTTCGGAATCTGGGTCCATGGGTTGAAGGGCCCCTGTTATGTATTTATAGACGTAACGGCCACCAATTAAGCCAATAAGCACTAGAACAAGTACGATTACTAGCACAATCCTTCTAACGATTTTCACTTCTTTCTTCTTTTCACGCATCCGCTCGAACATGATATCTTTTTTCGAACCATCATCCATGCGTAATCCACCTCTTTCGTTCGAAGCATAATAAGAAAAGCGCAAGGCGCCTACCTATAGGGAACGCAGCTTAAATGCGCCACTTCCTATGGCAACAGCTGCATGACCTACATCCTGTAGGCCCGCGACGGGCATAAGTCGATCCAGCGACGTGGCGCTCTTTGCCACATAACTGGATTGCTTATGACCCGAGCGGCTGGCGCCTGAAGCCTAGACACTAAGAAAAAGCGCAGACCGACTAAATTCGCGATGTTCTGTGGCAACGTCGACACTAGTACGTCCTGTATGTCGGAGGGCCTTAAGGACTGAAGCGACTCGAGGGGCTAGGCGCTCGAGTCAAGACATTGCTCAAGGTTCTGACCTACTCTTTCTCATCTCTCAATGAAAAAACGGAACGGCCTGTACCGCACCGTCCCGTCCGTGCACATATAGTTTACTCTTCGTCTTCTTCGTCCTCTTCTGCAAGGAACGTGTTCAACATTTCTTCAATCATTTCCCACTCTGCGTCGTCTTCGATAGGCATCAATTCGCCATCTTCATTGTCTTCAGAAGGTACAAATGCAGATGCATGGATTTCGACTTCTTCGTCGTCATCCGTATCTTCTTCACCAAGTACATGATAAAGAACGTATGATTTACCGAATTCCTCTGAATCAAATGTAAAGATTACTTCACATACGTGTTCCTCGCCGTTTTCATCTACAATCGTCATTGTTTCTTGTCCGTGTTCCATTACGATCACCTCATCTATTTTTTGAATCAAGATACCCTTGGAGTATCATGATTGCTGCCATCTTATCGATAACAGTCTTTCTTTTCTTACGACTAACATCTGCATCGATTAGCACGCGTTCCGCTGCCATCGTCGTCAATCGCTCGTCCCATAATGCAACAGGAAAGCCGAATGTTTGTTTCAAAAGCTCAGCATAATCTTGAGATGCTACTGCTCTTGGTCCGACTGTATTATTCATGTTCTTAGGGAATCCTACCACAAATCCGCTCACTTCGTATTCTTTCACGAGTTCCTGGATTCTTTCCATGCCAAACTGGCCAGCACCTTCATCGACCTTTACTGTTTCAATGCCTTGGGCAGTCCACCCAAGCGCATCACTGATCGCGATGCCAACCGTTTTGGATCCAACATCCAACCCCATTGTCCTCACTCTGTTTTCCCTCCGTTTTCACGAACGTAAAACTTCACAAGTTCTTCTAGGATCTCATCCCGTTCCAACTTTCGGATTAAGTTACGTGCATCGTCATGACGTGGTATATAAGCTGGATCGCCCGAAAGAAGATAACCTACAATCTGATTAATTGGACTGTAGCCCTTTTCGTCAAGTGCCTTGTGCACATGAAGCATAACCTGCTTCACTTCTTGCTCCATTGACTCTTCAGGAAAGTTAAATTTCATCGTCTTATCGTATGACTCCATAATCGACACCCCGCTTTCAGATCATCCGTTTTATGAATCGGATATAATTACATTTCTAATTATACCCGATTTGATTCACCAGTTAAACAGATTTGACATAATCATACACGGATTGAAGGGCATCATCAAGTTTAGACACATCTTTCGCACCTGCCATTGCCATATCCGGGCGACCGCCGCCTTTTCCATCGCACTGTGTAGCTACATGATTGACGATTTTCCCAGCATGATAGTTCCCTGATTTCAAATCTTCTGTCACGCCTGAAACCAGCATCACTTTACCGTCTGCCGCTGCACCTAGGACAATGACTCCTTTTGATAACTTCTGTTTCATTTCGTCCATCATCTGACGAAGTCCATTATTATCTTTCACATCAACACGTGCAGAGATCACTGTCACGTCATTGATTTGCTGAGAGGATGCCATAATGTCCGCCAATTGACTGTTTCCGAGTTTAGCAGATAGTGATTCATTTTCACGTTGAAGTTCTTTCATTTCAGCTAACACTGATGCGATCTTCGTCACAACGTCTTTTGGATTCGATTTTAAAAGGCTTGCAGCGTTAACGAGCACTTCCTCTTCATCTTTGAATGAACGGTAGGCTTGCTGCCCCGTAAGTGCTTCAATGCGTCGTGTGCCTGCGCCGATTCCACTTTCAGATACAAGTTTGAACAAACCGATGACAGACGTTGAAGCGACGTGACATCCACCGCAAAGTTCCAATGAGTAATTCCCAACTGAAACAACGCGAACCACTTTGCCATACTTTTCACCGAAGAGTGCCATTGCACCAAGTTTTTTGGCTTCGTCAATCGGTCTTTCTGCAATATCGACAGCGATGTCTTCCCAGATTTTTTGATTGACAATCTGCTCAATTTTCTCAAGTTCTTCTTTCGTCACTTGACCAAAATGCGAGAAGTCAAAACGCAAACGGTCAGGACCGACGTAGGAACCTGCCTGGTTAACGTGTTCTCCAAGTACTTCTTTCAATGCTTTGTGAAGAAGATGCGTTGCCGTGTGATTTCGAACCGTTAGTTTTCTAGCTGCTTGATTTACTTCTGCTTGAACGGTTGCACATTTATGCATTTCACCCGAACGAATGATTGCCGTATGCAAGTTTTGACCGTTTGGAGCTTTTTGTACATCTTTAATATCCGCAACAAATGTTGCGCTGCTAATTGTTCCTTTGTCCGCTACTTGTCCGCCACTTTCCGCGTAGAACGGAGTACGATCCAAGATGAATTGAATTTCATCACCTTCTGATGCAGTGTCAACTAATGTTCCTTCGAGTAAGAGCGCGACAACTGTTGCATCACATTGCAGTTGATTGTACCCAATGAATTCGCTTGAATCATGAATTTCACCAAGTACACCCGACTGAACATGCATTGAATCGACGTCTTGACGAGCTGCACGCGCACGCTTACGTTGGCTGTCCATTTCCGAATCGAACCCAGCCCGGTCAACCGTAACCCCTGCTTCTTCAGCAAATTCTTCTGTCAACTCGAATGGGAAGCCATATGTGTCATAGAGACGGAATGCGATAGCTCCTGGAACGATAGAAGTTCCCGATGATTTTGCAGTTTCGATCACGCCAGAAAGGATTGTCATTCCATCCGTTAATGTTTCATGGAAGCGTTCCTCTTCATTTTTAATAACTTTCATGATGAACTCTTTCTTGTCAGTCACTTCAGGATAGAAGTCTTGCATGATTTCTCCTACAACTGGTACAAGTTCAAACATAAACGGCTTGTTGATGCCCAGCTGTTTCGCAAAACGAACAGCTCTGCGTAGCAATCTTCTAAGCACATAACCGCGACCTTCATTGGACGGAAGTGCTCCATCACCGATTGCAAAAGCCACTGTACGGATATGGTCTGCAATCACTTTAAATGCAGTATCTTTTTGTTCATCTGTACCGTATCTCTCTTCGGTAAAGTTTTCAATAGCATTCATGATAGGCATGAATAGATCTGTATCAAAGTTTGTCGGAACGTTTTGGATAACTGATGCCATCCGTTCGAGTCCCATTCCTGTATCAATGTTCTTTTTCGGAAGTGGGGTGTATGTATTATCCGGATTATGGTTAAATTCCGAGAATACAAGGTTCCAAATTTCTAGATAACGTTCATTTTCTCCGCCTGGATATAATTCAGGATCAGAGAAATCGTCGCCGTATGCCGGTCCGCGATCGTAGAAGATTTCTGAGTTCGGACCACTCGGGCCTTCCCCGATGTCCCAGAAGTTTCCTTCAAGACGGATGATACGATCTTCTGCAATCCCTACTTTGTCACGCCAGATTCCATATGCCTCTTCGTCTTCAGGATGGATTGTGATGGATAGCAGCTCAGGGTCAAAACCGATCCATTTTTCATCCGTTAAAAATTCCCATGCCTGAACAATTGCTCCTTCCTTGAAATAATCACCTATTGAGAAGTTCCCAAGCATTTCAAAAAATGTATGATGGCGAGCTGTTTTCCCAACATTTTCAATATCGTTTGTACGGATTGACTTTTGTGCATTGACGATACGCGGATTAGTTGGAACAACACGACCATCGAAATACTTTTTCATTGTTGCAACGCCGCTGTTAATCCAAAGAAGTGATGCATCATCGATTGGTACAAGCGGTGCAGATGGTTCAACACTATGCCCCTGTTCCTTGAAGTAGTCCAAAAACATGTTACGTATTTGTGACGTTGTTAGTTTTTTCATGAATGAATCCTCCTTTTAAATTGAAAACATGTGGATATCGGGTGTGGGCCTCTTATTGCAACTTTCGAATCGTAATGTCAACTTGGAGGCTCTAATGGCAACTCCGAAATTCTAATCACAACTTTTGATTTCTAATGGCAACTTTCGAAACGTAACGGCAACTCCTGATTTCCAAGCGCGACGTCGGGATATAATTGCAAACCGCTGAAGGAATGCAGCCTAAGTGCGCGACGTCCTGTCGAAAAGGCTGCATACCCGCGTCCTGTGAGCACAAAAAAATCCCCGCCCCTAATGCAAGGGACGAAGATGTTAGTCTCGCGGTACCACCCTAATTACCGGAAGAATTAAATCCGGCATCTCTGGTTGCCTTAACGCGGCGGACGGCAGGGATGAGCTGCACTCGGGAGTAGCTTTTCAACATTTTCGCTCGAGAACCCTTTCAGCCAAGGGGCTCCTTTCTGGACGAGTAAACTTGTCTACTTTCTCCGTCAACGTATTACATATGAATAACATTTCTAACTGGATTATAGAAAAGTTCCGCCTTGTTGTCAATCTGAAACTTCAAGAAATTCATAAGGCGTTACCCCTTTCATGCCAATCAGCGGATCGATTGATAGGAAAGTTTCCATCGTAAGTGAGAAAATGACAGGTTGGGAATCCTCTGAACTCACATGCGCCTCATTAGAAACCTTTGCACGCTCAGGATCAGGAGACTCCATAGCTACCAGTTCAACGACATCGCCGTTTAACCGTTCTTTTAATGTCGTCTGCCTCTCCAATTCGTCAGTTCGTGCTATACCTGCCCTGAACTCTTCAGGCTCACCACAGAGGATAAGGAAGTTTTTTGCACGAGTGATGCCGGTATACAGTAAATTACGACGCAACATTTTACGATGACCGCGGACGATTGGCATAATGACGATTGGGAATTCGCTGCCCTGGGATTTATGGATTGAACAGCAATAAGCAAGTGTCAGCTGGTTAAGATCATTGCGTTCATAGGTAACTTCAATTCCATCGTACGAAACAACTAGTAGTTCTTTTTTATCAATTGTTTCTTTCGCTTTGATAATCGCAATGACTTCACCCATATCTCCGTTAAAAACATTACTCTCGGGTTGGTTGACAAGCTGAAGCACTTTATCACCAATTCGGTAAATCGCTTCGCCAAAAACCACTTCTTTGCGTTTTGGTCCTGGTGGATTGACCATTTCCTGAATCATTTTGTTTAAACCATCAATACCCGCCGGTCCTCTATACATCGGCGCAAGAACTTGGATGTCTTTAATGCGGTGACCTTTGGTAATGGCATTTTTCACGACTTGTTCGACGACTTCGAGAATTCGATCGCTACCCGCTTTGATAAATGAACGATCCGATGTTTTCTTCGTTATGTCATCTGTCCATTCTGACCGTTTAATCATATGAGCCATTTCAATAATCGACGAACCTTCACTTTGCCGAAATACTTCAGTCAACTCAATGATAGGAACTTTCCCAGAGTCTAGCATATCCCGAAGTACTTGACCGGGTCCTACAGGCGGCAGCTGGTCTTGGTCACCAACGAATAACAGTTGTACATCATTGGCAAGTGCCTTTAATAACTGATGGGCAAGCCATGTATCGACCATCGACATTTCATCAATGATAATGAGACGCCCTTCAACTTCCCGCTCAGTCTCTTCATCCTTTTCCTGCCCGTTGAATCCAAGCAAACGGTGAATTGTCATCGCAGGTAATCCAGTCGATTCCGACATACGCTTAGCTGCACGCCCAGTAGGCGCCGCTAATACAATCGGAAATGGTTCTTTCTTTTTGGCATACTCTTTCGGGTCGAGCGACAATCCGTGAAGTTCTGCATACACTTCGACAAAACCACGAATAACAGTCGTTTTCCCGGTTCCAGGACCGCCCGTTAATATCATTAATGGCGAATGAAGGGCTGTTTCAATCGCTGCAACTTGTGTTTCTGCATAATTAACACCTAGCCGCTCTTCAACTTCCCCGACCGCTTTTCTTATTTCAGACACAGGAAATTGATCCGCTGTGTCATTTTCCATAATGCGCTCAAGCTTCGCAGCGATACCGATTTCTGAAAAGTAGAGGGAAGGTATGTATAATCTACGTTCTTCAGCAGATAGCTTGCCTTCCTCGACAAGCACAATAATTGCCTGGGAAATATCTGCAAATGGAATATCAATGCGCTGACTCATTTCGAGCAGGCGTTTGACATCTGGCAAAATGGCTTCCGCTTCAACGTATACATGCCCCGCTGATTGCACTGCTTGGTTCATTGAATGAAGAATGGCTGCCTTGATTCTTGAAGGGTGGTTTCCTGTAATGCCTAGGTTTTTGCCGAGTTCGTCCGCACGCTGAAAACCTACCCCTTCAATTTCTTCAATAAGTCGATATGGATTTTCCGACAGCAATGAAACCGATTCTTCACGATACTTCTGATAAATGCGCATAGCGATTTGCGGTCCGAATCCCCATTCATTCAATTGGATAATTGTCCGCTCAAGCCCCATATTCTGCTCCAAAACGGAAATCAATGTCTCTTTTTTATCATCCGCTAGTTTCGGAATAGTACCAAGAACAGACGGATCGTCAAGTATTTTTTTAATAGCATCCTTGCCTAGCTTTTTAACAATTGTTTGAGCTGTCTTCATCCCGATGCCCGGAAACAAATCACCTGACAGATAATGGACCAGTCCCGTTTCTGTTGCCGGCATCTCTTTCGCAAAGGTATGCACATCAAACTGCGCACCGTATGTCGGATGATTAACTAGTTTACCTGTAAATTTATAGTCATCTTCTGGATTCAGTTGTGGAAAACTGCCTTTAACGATGATTTCTTTATCTTCATTCCCACTATTCGTTTCACGAACTTTTAATTTCGCGATTGTAAAAAGGCTGTCGGGGTTATGGAAGATTGTCACGACTGGTCGTCCAATCAAAAAAACTTCATCCGTATTTCCCGCCATGTTGTTCCCTTCCATCACCGCCACCCCTTCTTATTTACCTTCTTCGCCCAGCTTGATCATGTCATATATATAGCGTGCTTGAACGTGTTCTGGATCGATTGTGAATGCTTTTTCAAGATGATTAAGCGCATCTTGTTTCTCTTCTGTTGACACTGCATATAAGAAACCGAGGTTATAATGAGCATCGGCACTTGCTTCGTCCTGTTCGATGATAAAACGGAATTCATTTCCGGCTTCTTTAAATAGCTCCAAATTGGCAAGAACAATCCCATAAGATAACCGAATTTCAAGATCCTCCGGCGCCAGTTCTGTCGCTCGCTGTAAATAAGGCAACGCTAATTTCTCATTACTTGAACGTTCGAGACTTTTCCCGAGCATGAAATAAGCGTCCGCCTCTTCAACACCTTTGCGGACCGCCTTTTCATATAATTTTGCTGCTTCTTCAAAACGATCTTTATTGTAATAAAGATTGGCAAGACCATAAAACGCTGTGCCAGCTTCAGCATCAAGTGTAATCGCTTTTTGGAAAAATGGTTCTGCTCTTTCAGCATCTCCAAGTGAAGCGAAAACATTCCCTAAATTGATATAACCGACTGCATTTTCGGGGTCCTTTTCGACCCCTTGCATAAATGATTCGACTGCTTTTTCATATTCGCCATTTTGTAGTGCGGCGATTCCAATTTCATTGTATTCCATAGTTAACTTCCCCTTATCCAACATAATCAAGTTGTTTACCATTTTTGATAACTGTATCGATTGTTCCCCCGCCGAGACATTCGTCTCCATCATAGAAAACGACGGCCTGTCCAGGTGTAATTGCACGCACTGGTTGTGCAAAGTGGACGATTGCACTTCCGTCTTCAGTTAGTTCAACTGTGACGTTTGTATCCGGTTGACGGTAGCGGAATTTCGCTGTACAACTGAATGTTTTCGGCAGTTCACGTACAGTCGAAAAACTGACGTCAATTGCTGTCAAACTATCGGAATAAAGTGCATCGTTATCAAAGTTTTGACCAACGAGAAGGATATTTTTCTTCAAGTCTTTGCCAATAACGAACCATGGTTCTCCAGCTCCGCCAATACCAAGACCGTGACGTTGACCAATCGTATAGTACATAAGCCCATCATGACGGCCTACAGTTTCGCCTTCCATCGTCGTCATATCTCCTGGTTGAGCAGGAAGATATTGACCAAGGAATTCCTTGAAATTTCGCTCTCCAATGAAACAAATGCCCGTAGAATCCTTTTTCGCCGCTGTCGAAAGCCCAGCTTCAACCGCTTTTTCGCGCACAGCGCTTTTTTCCATATTGCCAATTGGGAACATCACTTTTTGTAGTTGATCTTGTGTCAATTGATTCAAGAAATACGTTTGATCTTTATTTGCATCTTTCCCGCGCAACATTGATACGCCGCCTTCTACTTCTACGACTTGTGCATAATGACCCGTTGCTAAATAGTCTGCACCTAGACTCATTGCATGCTCAAGAAACGCTTTGAACTTGATTTCTTTATTACACATGACATCGGGGTTCGGTGTACGACCCGCTTTATATTCTTCAAGGAAATACGTAAATACTTTATCCCAATATTGTTTTTCGAAATTGACCGCGTAATAGGGTATTCCGATATCATTACAAACACTGATAACATCTTCATAGTCTTCCGTTGCAGTACAGACACCGAATTCGTCTGTGTCGTCCCAGTTTTTCATGAAAATACCGATAACTTCATAGCCTTGCTCTTTCAGCAATAGTGCTGCAACAGACGAATCTACGCCGCCCGACATACCGACAACAACGCGTGTTTCTGCTGGTGATTTAGTTGTTTTCATTCTATTTTTCATCCTTTATATTTTCATTTCACAGACCGTTTGACGATTTCAGCCGTTAGTTGCGCTGCTTCCTTAATCGTTTCCTCAGTAAGACCGAGACCAAAACTAAATCGGACCGAATTTCGTAATTTGGAAGACCCTTTACCAAACATAGCAGTCAAGACATGCGACGGATCAAGTGAACCCGCAGTGCATGCAGATCCGCTAGACACGGCAATACCCGCCATATCGAGATTCACTAGGAGTGATTCAATATCTGTCCCAGGGAAGCTGACATTCATTATATGCGGCAGTTTTTCCGCACTTTTTACATTCATTTCGTAAGTGACATCTTGTTGGTTAAATACGTCAGTCATAATGGTTGCGTAGTTAGAATAATTCACAGTATTTTGTTCCATCGCCTGTTGTGCAATTAATACTGCTTCAGAAAAAGCAACAATCGCTGGAATATTTTCGGTTCCTGCGCGTCGTTTGCGTTCCTGTTCCCCCCCGAAAAGAACTGGTATTGTATCAAGTCCTTTACGCTGATAAAGGAAACCGATTCCTTTTGGACCGTTCAATTTATGAGCTGAAACTGATAACAAATCAACGCCGAGTTCATCCACATGAAGTGGAACGATTCCATAAGCTTGAACAGCATCCGTATGGAAAACGGCTTGGTGTTCCTTCAGCAATGCCCCAATTTCACGAATCGGCTGAATGGTACCCACTTCATTATTGCCATACATAATCGAGATAAGAACCGTTTTGTCTGTCAGTGCTTTTTGCACTTGTTCCACAGTTATTTGTCCATTGTCATCGACTTCTAAGTAAGTTACTTCGAAACCTAGCAGTTCTAGTTGTTTACATGGATTTAATACAGCGTGATGCTCAATATTCGTCGTGATAATATGGTTCCCCTTGACCTTCATCGCCATAACAGTCCCAAAAACCGCGGTGTTGTCCGCTTCCGTACCGCCCGAAGTGAAAATGATTTCCGACGGTTCTGCGTGGATTGACTGTGCTAGCGTTTTCCGTGCGTCATCTAGCCATTTTCGTGCTTCTCTTCCAAAACTATGGATACTGGAAGGGTTACCGAAAACAGATTCAAGTGTTTCTATATAAGTAGCGCTTACTGCCGGATGAACCGGTGTCGTCGCCGCATGGTCAAGATAAATTTTAGTCATAATAAGACTCCTTTAAATGTAAAACATATAACTATCGCGCTCATCTTTTTCACCCGACTTCATCAAGTCTTCAATCGTTGTTGTATCGAGGACACTGCGTACCGCCTCGCCAATCCGTTTCCAAAGTTCTTGTTGCGGAATATCAGATCCCTCTAGTCCCTCTACAACTTGGATGGGTCCTTCAAGAATTCGGATAACATCTCCCGCAGTAATTTCCGTCGGCGGCTTAGCCAGCATATATCCGCCATAAGCGCCGCGAACACTTTTCACAATTCCACTGTTACGAAGTGGGGGAATAAGTTGCTCCAGATATGCTTCAGACAACTTCTGTTCTTCCGCAATTTTCCGTAGCGGTACTGGACCTTCCCCGAATTTAGAGCCAAGTTCAACAACTATTGTTAATCCATATCTACCTTTTGTAGAAATCTTCATATCTATCCCGTCCTTTTACGATTGCTTCAAAATATTATAGCATAACTGACCCTCAAGCTTCCTTAAAATGATTTACGGTTGTCTAACGTGTATAATAGAGGAACGGATGTACTAGGTAAGGAGTGAATAAGTTGCAAAATGAGCCATTGGCGTTTCGCATGCGCCCAAGAACTATAGATGAAATTGCTGGACAAAAGGATATTATTGGTGAAAAGACGGCACTTTACCGGATGATAAAAAACGGTCATGTTCCATCTATGTTGTTGTACGGGGAACCCGGAATCGGTAAAACGTCACTCGCCCATGCAATTGCAGGTACTAGCAATCTGCCTTTCATCGCCATGAATGCAACAGTTTCAGGGAAGAAAGATGTCGAAGACGTTGTAGCAGAATCACGCATTACAGGGAAAGTTCTACTATTCTTAGATGAAATTCATCGTTTCAATAAATTACAGCAAGATACATTACTCCCACACGTCGAAAGTGGAGCAATCGTCTTAATAGGAGCAACAACTGAAAATCCATACCACGACGTCAATCCCGCCATACGTTCCAGATGTGGTGAAATCCGACAATTATCCAGATTAGAGCCAATAGACCTAATGGAAGTGCTTCAAAAGGCGATGGCAGATGAAGAACGCGGGCTTGGAAAAATGCCGATTACCATAACTGATGAGCAGCTTACATTGATTGCGGAAGGTGTTAACGGTGATGCACGAAAAGCGTTAACTGTTCTTGAATCTGCCGTTTCCGCAAGCGATGAAGTCGATGAAAAAATAATCATCGAAGACTGGCTACTTGAAAATCTGCTTGGACGTATCGGGTTATTTGGGGATAAAAAAGGTTCACACTTTTATAATTTATTGTCAGCACTTCAAAAATCAGTCCGTGGTAGTGACGTTAATGCCGCTATTTATTATCTTGCAAATCTTCTCGAGACTGGCGATTTAGTAGCCGTCAATAGACGCTTGCTTGTGATGGCCTACGAAGATGTCGGATTAGCTTCACCAGAGGTTGGACCACACGTATTAGCGGCGACAGACGCAGCGGTGAAGCTCGGCATGCCGGAAGCGCGTATCCCACTCGCAAACGCTGTTATCGAAATGTGCCTGGCCTCTAAGTCGAATTCAGCTTATAAAGCATTCGATGCGGCTGTAAAAGCGATTAACGAGGGCAAAACCGGAGATATTCCATTGCATTTACGGGACGCACATTATGCCGGTGCGGCGAAGCTCGGTCACGTCGGCTACAAATACCCGCATGACACACCACTCGGTTCCTTCGGAGGCTGGACTAACCAGCAGTATTTACCCGATAAATTAAAAAACACGGAGTTTTACAAGCCGGTTATAGCAGGAGAAGAAAAAAAGATGGCTGCAATTTATGATAGGTTGAAAGAATTTCGGAAAAAGAAGTGACTGGAATATCTAAAACCCCACCCTAAATGAATTTCCCAAGCGATATAAGACCCATATAAACCCCCAAATAGGCAGTCTATTCTCTACAATCTAATAGAGAATAGACTGCCTATTTTTCTTGAATATGATTTCCATAATACAGTCTTCATGCTCATTTCTGTATTCTTCTTACACAGAAGGGAAACAGTCAAAAGTGTAATTTTTCACTTATTCCCATCTAAATTGCCAGTTACAAAAAATGCGCCTCTACTTTTTTGTAGAAACGCACCCAGTTATATAGTCTGTACTTAACGAATGGGATGTTCTTCCAACTATGCTTCTTCTTTTGGTGATGGCCTCACGCTTGTCGCTCCTTCGCTAGATTTGTTCGTTATCTGGGAGAGGTATACCACCTAGTTTACCCAAAATGAGTAGTGCCGCATTTTTAGTTGAGGAATTGTTATTTTTTTAAGCTGTCTAACAAAACATAACCAAATACAATCCCAGCTGTTGACGTGAATGTAGTATCTCCTAATAGCAGAAACTCTTTTGCGAATAACAAATTCAACCCGAAATAAATAGACAGAATAGGTATCATTGCTATATAAAGAGACGGAATTCCAATTGCAACAACCTTAATCCAATCAAACGACCATTGCTTTTTTTCTTTTATCTCTATAATTAATTTAGGGAATCGTAAAAAAAATCCAATAAAAACAGGAAAAATAGTTATAAAAATTAAAAAAGGCATTAAATTAAATGTTGTTGCCGACTCTTCTCTTAATCGCACTTTATAATCCATTCCTAGATAAAAAATAAATCCCATAACTACTACGGAAACGAAATAAAATAAAAATCTTTTAATTTAAGACTCCCCCCTTCAACTTTCCTCTTATTAAAACGGTCCATTTTGCTGGTCATTCCGCGCCACTTCTCGTAGAGAACCGGCTACCGCTGAGTTTTGATTCACTGACTTTTCCTGTTCTTTAAAATCATATTTTCGCCCAGTCAAAAAATCCACAAGATATCCACCTACAAGCAAAGTTACAATGGAACCCCAGAAAACCCACATCACCCAATGCATTACATTCCCTCCCCTTTTCACAATCCAAATACCTAATAAGAGAAGTGTGAATTAATTATTTCAACCTTATAAACTGGAATTTGACATCCTACTTCGCTGCTCGGTCACGATATACAATCAGCGTAATTACATTTAATAGGATGGTAACGATGAGAAGAACTGCCGCAACGAACGCCACAGCACCCGTTGTGTCCATAAGAGCAGACCAATCCTCAATCTTTACCAAGTGATAGTTATAAAAAATCTGGAAACATAGCGAAATAGCACAAGCACTGATGCTCATAATAGTAAGAGGGACCCAATTCTTTTGGTTCTGCTTTTCATATCGCATCAGATTAACAACAGGAAGTATCCAAGCAATTAGCCCAAGCACTAAGCTGCCAAGATTAAGCAAAACAATCATATCTAATCCCCCCTTTATATTTTTCGTTTCTTCATTCTTGTTCAACAGTCCTGCCCCTAAACCAAACAAGAGTCGTTAGTTTTGATAGCAAGTCTCATACTGATCTTTCATTATCCAGCTTTGACATACTAACCCACTTTCGTGATAAATTTCTTTGCCGATTTCCAACTCAATACTTCTATTTGAATTTGGATACTTAATTTCTTCATTTATAATATATAAAGTGTTTTCATCCTTCCACTCCATAGAAAAATAACTTTTTGCATCACTATAATAAACTGTCTCAATTTTATCATCCACTTCATTATAAGTGATTTCTATCCATAGATTGACACCTCCAGCGGCACCACCATATGTCATGTAGTAAGCATTAGCTGTATTTTTTTCTGTCGGAGAATTGACAGGTCCCTTGTACAATCGATCTACACATTACTTAAATTAGAAATCTCTCTACTACTAGTACGTTCATTGTGACTGAATAGTTTCAATAAATAAAAATCATCTTTCATTTAACGTTACAAAAATTTGATATTAATTACTCTAAGACCGATAATTAAGTCCATTTACTCTATACTGTTAGTACCAAAAGATTAATCGCTATCTAACTCTAGCTATAAATTTTAAGCGGAAAATTACGAAAAAAGAGAGATAACAGTATGTTTAAAAACAAAAACACTGAAATCTTATATGACCGTTTTTGATTCTTGGAATAGCTTAATTAACTATCTACAAAAAAGTATTCACCTTATTACTTTTTCTGGTTAAAAACTACATTTTGGATAATATACAATTAATTGAAAGAGTAATAACAATCTTCAACTACAATATCTTTACAGTGGAGGGTTAACATGATTCCAGAAGTGATGATCGTCGGGGTGTATCATTTAGGAGACACATCGGATTTAATCAATGTTGAACGCAAAAACGATATTGATTTAGAGCTAGAAGCAAAGGAAGTTGTTGACGCACTAAGTCGGTTTAATCCGACAAAGTTAGCTGTCGAAGCTGATCGGGAAGTACAATCGAAGTTAAATGAAAGTTATCGAAAGTATCTATTGAATGATCCGACCCCAATGAAAAATGAAATAGAAACGATTGGTTTCCCTTTAGCGAAGGAATCGGGCATAAGCGAAGTTTCTTGTATCGATTGGAGGGGGGACGATAATGAAATAGCAACAATAGGCGATATTTTTCAGTATGCAAAAGAGTATGAACCCGAACGCTATAAGAAAATAATGACAACGTACATGGAACCCATGCAACGTGAGGCAGAAGAATGGTCCAAACTCCCGATTTTAGAAGGCTATAAACGTGTGAATGAAGCAGAAACTGTTAAAAAGATGCACCAATTTTACATGGAATTTGCGATGATTGGAAAAGAGAAAGATTATTACGCAATGGATTGGTTAACTTGGTGGTACAAACGAAATTTAATACTCTATACAAATGTGAGAAGGTTGATATCAACTCCACAGGATCGAGTTTTGCTATTAATCGGCGGCGGCCACGTTCATCTTATTAAACAGTTTTTGGAGGAATCCGGAGTATGTACGGTGGTTGATGCGAATAAATACTTAAATTAAATAGGTGGAGTGTTCTTTCAGTGGGTAACATTAAATTAGATTATGAGTAAGAATATAATAAGTACCCCTTTTTCTGGGGCGCTTATTATATGCTTTACTTGGTTTTATTTAGGATTTGATAATCAAATGAAATACGTTTTTCCACAGAACCTACCCCAATCTGTACTTATCTTCATGTTCCTAAAATCCAGGAAATATTAATTACATTCGAACATATTTTATCAACAAAGAAATTAGGAATAAACTTAGTAAAGAAGAGTCTATAATTCTAACGACCAATATCCCATAACTGGTTATCGAAACAGGGTCAATAAGACACCACAACGATACAAATAATACTGTTAAAATGAATAAAGAAAACCAAAAAATAATTTTTTTCTTAGGATAAACAGTAATATGCTTATGTTTTCTCTGGGTCAATGCTCTATAATACATGTAAACTAAAATCATTGTTATTCCAAATAATGTACTCCCATGTTGTAAAAATTTATACAAAGGTATAGCAAAACCATAGATGTTATAGCTGTGAGTGAATAAAGCCGGAAATTTTAACACCATATATCCGTTTATATGAGTGAAAGAATCCCATACAACGTGAGTTAACATACCGAACAGTGCAGAATAACAAAATACAACTACCTTTAATATAATAGTCGAATCTACTCTTTTCACATAAGTATCTTGTAGAATAGTTGGTAAATGATTGAATAGAATTTGGTGTACAAATATATGGTAAATTACATAAACGATTGTCACCAAGGGTAAATTAAACAAAACGAGCCCAGTAAAAGTATGTCCAATGTCCCCCATTGGTTGGCCTCTCAAAAAGCATTCAAAATCAGGAGCCATACTACCGAATACCATTGCAGAAAAGTTAATATATTTACTTTTTCTTGAGAACGGAAGTATGGCTGCTGGGTGAGCAAAAGTTAGTGGCATGCTATTACACTCCTAGTTGTTTTGTTAAATTTTATTCCAGTTAAATATTGATAGTCTTAATCTATCATAAGAAACTTCGAAATAAACAGTGGAGTAATCCCTCATGATTGAAATCCCAGTTATCAACCATATTAATATGTAATTAAATGAAAGTTCTTTCATAGTAATGTTGATGGTTATTCAGCCCAATTAGCATAAAGCTTGTTATGCCCGCCACACTTTCAATATAAGCTCCTGCGAGACAATTACTCGATATTCAAAATAGCATATGCAAAACCCTCCTAAAAGTTAAACTTTCAGGAGGGTTTTTACTGAGTATTTTTTAGTTAGCTGCAGCTTCTAATAGTTCTGCCGGAACCTTTACATCATCCACGTTGTCGTAGTGACTATAAACTGCATTGATCGTTTGTTTAACTCGATGGGAATTACCATCAACTTGTACCATTGAGTACGTTGTTGTATCAAGTGTCATTTTGAAATCAGTTACATAGAATGATTTGCTATCAATTCCAATCACAATGTCGAATTTATTAATAAGGGGAAACTCACTGTCCACTACATCTACATCCGTATCGCTACCGTTGTTCGACAGGTACAGTGTTTTTTTAAATTCTTTATATTGTTCTCTCGATAATGACAGCCTTAAGTTATAACCATAGTCAATCGGTTCTAACACAAAATCGTTTTCAAAGTCGTTAAAAAACGCGAGGTCCAGTGTTGGCTGAACATTTTCAATCATCGAACCGAATAATTCGGCAATCGAACCGGACTGCAACTCTTCCCATTCCTTTACTTTCGTATCCTTAATGAAAACACGGTCATCTACTTTATATACTTCCGCATCCCATGGATCCCCATTTATCGGTTGCGGTCGCACTTTTACGTCCTGTTTAACTATTTCTGGTTGTAACGCAGCATCTGAAGTCATTTCATATTTCACGCTATATCTTTCATCAGGTGCTGTTGTTTTCCAAAAATCATCATAAGAGATATGTGTACGCACATTTTTCAATTTAGCAGAGGCATCTTTCGCTTTTTCGAAAACGTCTTGTGCCGTCATCCCCTGTTTCGCTTCCACATTGCCACATGCTGTTAATAAAAGGGCAACTAACCCAAAAACAAATACCTTAAACACTTTATTCACACATAAACACCCTTTCTAGCAATCCAAGTTCATTTTCATAAGCAATCACTCTATTATACCTCTACCCATATTTTGGTGACAACCAAAAAGGTACCGCATGAAAAAGCTTATCCACACGGTACTATTCATTATACTTTATCTTTCACTCGCCGGATAGGAATATCGGCAACGATATCATTCATTACCCAGCTGGCGCAAACAAGACCAGCAACTGATGGAACGAATGCGTTCGATGCAGGTGGCATTTTCGCTTTTCGAATGAAGGCATCAGGTTTACCAACTGTGTCAACAACTTCCGGTCTCACGACAATGGGGCTTTCATCAGAAAAGACCACTGACACTCCTTGATAAATACCTTCTTTTTTAAGTTTGCGGCGAATTACTTTCGCTACCGGATCTGTATGCGTCTTTGAAATATCCGCAATTTGAAAACGGGTCGGATCCATCTTATTAGCAGCACCCATACTCGATATAATTTTTACGTTACGTGCGACACATTCTTTAATCAAATGAATTTTAAAGATGATTGTATCAGATGCATCGATGACATAATCAGGTTTGTAACTGAAAAACTCTTCAGCTGTCTCTTCCGTATAAAACATATGGAGCGAAATCACTTCACACTCTTTATTAATATCAGCAATGCGCTCTTTCATCACTTCTGCTTTAGAACGGCCGACTGTCGACAAATTAGCGATTAGCTGTCTATTAATATTCGTTATGTCAATATCGTCCTTATCGACAAGGATAATCCGTCCAATTCCGCTCCGCGCACATGCTTCTGCCGCAAATGAACCGACTCCTCCAACACCAAGTATCGCGACAGTCATGTCCCGCATACGATTTACACCTTCTGTACCTATGGCTAATTCATTTCTTGAAAATTGATGTAACAATTGAAATTCCGCCTTTCCATCCATTATAAATTTAAATTTTCCCCAATAAAAAACCCCTCCGCACGTAAGTCAGAGGGGTGTATGATCATGTAAGTAACGAATCCCAAATGTGCCGTCTTTGTAGTATCGCTTTGAACCCGCTCTCAGCAGGTGGGTGTCCTATCCGATTCTTTTGAGGTCCCGACTAAAGGCATGTCATCCGACTCGAAATGCGGACTCCCGACGAAAAAATGTTCGGTCAAAACTGATTGGCAAATAACGAACACTTCAGGATTCGTATTACTTGTATAATAACATACATCTTTAGTCAGTTCAACGATTTCACGGAAATAGTTTTTACATTTTTCTAACTTAACTGATTACTGATTACCGTTTACTCTTTGCCATCACTCGAATTCCAAGTTCAGCTAGTTGAGTATCGTCAACGTGATCAGGCGCTGACGTTAACAGGCAGCTTGCACTCGCTGTTTTCGGAAATGCAATAGTGTCGCGCAAGTTCGTCGAACCAGATAACAACATTACAATACGGTCGAGACCGAATGCAATTCCGCCATGCGGAGGTGTTCCATAGTCAAATGCTTCAAGAAGGAATCCGAATTGTTCGTTCGCCTGTTCCTTACTGAATCCAAGTGCTTCGAACATTTTTTCCTGAACATCACGTTTGTAAATCCGTAGTGACCCACCACCAAGTTCATACCCATTTAAAACAAGGTCATAGGCTTGTGCTTTAACTGTCTCAGGGCTTGCTACTAGTTCTTCCACATCTGCTGGCATTGTAAATGGATGATGTGCTGCCTGGTAGCGACGGGCTTCTTCGTTATATTCGAACAGAGGCCATTCAGTTACCCAAAGGAAGTTGAACTTCGATTCGTCAATTAAGTCATGATCTTTGGCAAGCTTAGTACGTAGTGCTCCTAATGTATCTGCGACAACTTTCTTTTTGTCTGCTACAAATAACAATAGATCTCCTACTTCAGCATTCGCTGCAGCTTTTAGTCCTTCGCCCTCTTCTCCTTCGAAGAACTTCGCGATAGGTCCTTTCAGACCTTCGGCATCGACTTTCAACCATGCAAGGCCTTTTGCGCCGTAGACTGCTGCAAACTGGCCAAGTGCGTCGATGTCCTTACGAGAATAGCTATCCGCTACTCCTTTTACATTGATGAGTTTAACTTGCCCACCTGACTCGATTGCTGCCGTAAATACTTTGAATGAAGAATCTTTAACGACGTCAGAGACATCTGTCAGTTCCAATGCAAATCGCGTATCCGGTTTATCTGAACCGAAACGCGCCATTGCTTCGTCATAAGGAAGACGTTTAAATGGAATTTGAACATCGATTCCTTTTACATCTTTCATTACCTTTTGCATCATTCGTTCATTCAATTCAATAATATCTTCAATTGACATGAAACTCATTTCCATATCGATCTGAGTGAACTCCGGCTGGCGATCAGCGCGAAGGTCTTCATCGCGGAAACAACGTGCAATTTGATAATAACGGTCGAATCCGGCTACCATCAGCATTTGTTTGAATAGTTGTGGTGACTGTGGCAGCGCGTAAAATTCGCCTTCGTGAACTCGGCTAGGTACTAGATAGTCGCGTGCGCCTTCAGGTGTAGATTTCGTTAGAATCGGCGTTTCTACTTCGAAAAATCCTTCATCGTCAAGGAAGTTACGGACTGTTTTAGTGATGTCTGAACGCATTTTGAACGTATTCGCAAGTTTTGGACGGCGTAAATCAAGGTATCTATATTTCAGTCTAATTTCTTCATTCACGTCTGTTTCATCTTCAATCATGAACGGCGGGTTTTTCGCCTCATTCACGATGTTCAATTCAGTAACTTGAATTTCAATCGAACCGGTTTTCAATAGCGGATTTTTCTGGCCTTCTGCGCGCTCAACAACTAAACCTGTTAGCTCGATTACGAACTCATTGCGCAGTTTGTCTGCCGTCACGATTGCTTCGCTTGAAAAACTCGGGTTAAATACTGCCTGAACGATTCCTGAACGGTCCCGTACGTCGACGAAAATTAGTCCCCCAAGATCCCTTCTTTTTTGAACCCATCCTTGTAATGTAACCGGTTGTCCGATTACCTCTTCTGTCAATTCACCACTATAATGTGTACGTTTCATTGCCTTCATCCGCCTCTCTTTAGCCAATCAATGTTTCTTTAAGTTTTTGAACCAGTTCAGCAACAGGAACTTTTACTTGCGCCCCGTCAGCCATATTTTTCAATAAAGCAACGCCTTCCGCTACTTCATCTTCACCGATTAGTACGACTGTCCGTGCATTCAATCTATCTGCCGATTTCATTTGCGCTTTCATTTTCCGGTCCATATAATCCATATCCGACCGAATACCAGCTTCTCGAAGTGCACCAAGCAATTTAAAGCCTGGACGACGTGCTGTTTCCCCAAGAGTAACGATATAAACGTCAAGTACTGGCTCAGCTTCAAAAGATTTCCCTTCAGCAGCCATCGCAAGAAGTAAACGCTCAATACTCATCGCAAAACCGATACCTGGTGCAGAAGGTCCACCGATTTCCTCAGCGAGACCATTGTATCTACCACCGCCGCACAAAGTCGTAATCGCTCCGAATCCTTCCGAAGTGCTCATAATTTCAAATGCCGTGTGATTATAATAATCAAGGCCACGCACAAGATTTGCATCGACCTCATAAGAAATCCCTGCATCGTCGAGATAACCTTTTACATCTGCAAAGTATTGAGCAGACGTTTCATTCAAATAGTCAGCTAAGGATGGTGCTGAAGCAATGAGCGGATTGCCTTTATCGACTTTACAATCTAATATGCGTAGTGGATTTTTTTCCAATCTAGATTGACAATCAGAACAGAATTCCCCTATATGCGGATTGAAGTGCGCAATAAGCGCTTCGCGGTGCGCTATTCTGCACTCTGTATCCCCTAGCGAGTTAATAACAAGTTTCAACTTTGTCAATCCCACACGCTTATAAACATCCAGTGCCAACGCAATCACTTCTGCGTCAATCGCAGGATCTGCACTGCCAATTGCTTCTGCTCCAAATTGAACGAATTGACGGTAACGTCCTGCTTGCTGACGCTCATAACGAAACATTGGACCTGTGTAAAAAAGCTTTACAGGCTGATCCGGGTAACCAAACATTTTATTCTCCACGAAAGAGCGTACGACAGCTGCAGTTCCTTCAGGTCGTAGCGTCATTGAACGATCGCCTTTATCCGTAAAGGTATACATCTCTTTTTGAACGACATCAGTTGTCTCACCTACGAGACGTTGAAATAATTCCGTTTGTTCAAATATCGGTGTACGGATTTCTTTATAACGGTAGATATCGCATACTTCGTTAATGATTTTTTCTGCTTGCTGCCATTTCCATGTTTCAGATGGCAAAATATCCTGAGTTCCTCTTGGCACTTTGAAAATCATATAAATTCCCCTTCCTAAATAAGAATTGCAGTCTAAGTACACCACGACCTGTAGCAACTAAGAGGGATGAAGTTCAATCCCTATCCACTACATAACCTACTTCCTGTAGGCACGCCGAAGCCTAGACACGCTTAGTCGGTACACAAAAAAAGACCCCCATCCCTTGCCTATGCAAGGGACGAGAGCCTTTATAGCTTCCGCGGTTCCACCCAAATTGACGCAAAAGTTTGCGCCCACTCTAAAACCGGATAACGGCCGGTTCCGTCTGTACTTACTGAATTAGAAATCGTTCAGCACAGAGCCTCGATGGTGTTATTCATTGTAAATCGCTGTAGGATGGATTTCAGCCACGTCCGTCCCTCTCTTGTCAGTCAATTATACAATTACTTTCCATGTCGTTGGCATAAATATAACACGTACTATCCGTGTGAGTTAAATTGTTAATTAATCATCATCTTAATGATTCTGCGTCATAGTGTCAACCTTTTTCGATTAATTGTAGTTTTTTGTAGTGAAAACTTCTACAATGGACTGTAGGGGGTATGATATTTTGTCAAAAATGAGCAAATGGATGATCGCATTCATACTTTTATTCAGCGTATTCCACGACATTCCAACGACTTACGCTAATACGGAATCAGTCGTCGTTGATGCAAAATCCGTACACATCCGGTCCGGTGCCGGGCTTACTTCTGCTGTAATCGGCTCGCTAAAACAGGGTGATCGGGTAGACGTTATTGCTGTTTCTGGAGACTGGTACCAAATCCAGCATGGCAACAGTTCTGGATGGATTGCATCTTGGCTAACTGCTTCCGCAGATCAAGCTACTGGGACAAGTACCGCAGTCGTTTCACGCGTCAGTCAGTTAAATGTGAGATCCAGTCCTTCCACCAATTCAGCAGTACTTGGTCGGATGGCCGCTGGGGACGAAGCAATTGCCACTGGAAATGATGGTGAATGGACTTCCATTACATTTAACGGCACAAGCGGTTGGGTACATACAGATTATATTACACCGGTGGCAGATCAAACTGAACCACTGACAACCAATCAAGCCGCAACACCCGAGTCATTTACCGTTTCAGTTGAAGCACTCAACGTCAGAAAAAATGCAGACCTTACCTCCAAACGAGTAGGACTCATCCGTCAAGGTGAATCGTATGACGTTAAGGTAGTCAATGGCAATTGGGTACAAATTTCATTAGATGATAACGAATTGGGTTGGGTCTACTCATTCCACGGCACGCTGACATCGAATGGCAACCAGACTTCCGAAAGCTCAAATTTAGGAACGGTTACCATCCTGTCAAATGGGACAAATATCCGTGAAGCCGCTACGACTTCTTCACAGATTGCCGCTCGAGCAGATGCAGGAGAAAAGTTTCCAATTGTTAAACAAGATGGCGACTGGTATGAAATTTCTTTACCGACAGGGGCTTCTGCATTTATTGCTACATGGGTAGTCTCTACGGGCGACGAGGCACTATTGACAGAACCCGTTATGAAAGAATCAATCCCACGTGTTGCCGGCACTTTAAAGGGGCTTACTATCGTGATTGATCCTGGACACGGCGGTAATGACCGCGGCACAACAGGAGCCCGTGGAACAGACGAAAAGGACATTACAATTCTTACTTCTGAATTATTAGCAGCTAAATTAAAAGCTGCAGGCGCGAATGTGATCACAACTCGTGAAACAGACACTTATGTATCGCTGAGAAAACGAGTCGCTATCAGTAATCAGCATGCTGCGGATGCATTCATCAGTCTCCATTATGATGCCAATCCCGATTCTAGCGTAGCGGGCTTTACGACGTATTACTCACACGCACATCAACAAGCGCTAGCTTCTTCGGTTAATGACGGGCTTGCCTCATCAGTGAATTTGCGTAACCGAGGATCACAGTCTGGCGATTTCCTAGTTCTTCGTGAGAATAGGCAAAATGCTATTCTGATTGAACTAGGTTTCCTATCGAATTCTGCTGAGGAACGAACGGTCACAAGCGACATGTTCCGTGAACGTGCGACGCATGGTATATATCAAGGGCTTCTCGACTATTTCAATGCTAATTAACTAGAAATGTTGAGATAAAGAATCCCATTGAATTCGTTACGGCGCTCGGGGATGCCTTCGCTTAGTTTGTATAGAATACAATCACTAGTAGTATGAAGAAAAATGCGTGGTGCCAGTTACTGACACCACGCACTGATTAGAAAAAGACATACCAAACACTCTCCAAAAACATAAAGGACCTTCCCAGGTATTGAGGAAGGTCCTTTTCCATGTCATTTCGAGTCTAGAATAATCGTTACAGGCCCATCGTTAATGAGCTCGACATCCATCATTGCGCCAAAAACACCGGTTTGAACTTTCAAGCCTTCTTCTACTAATTTTTGGTTGAAGAATTCCCAAAGCGGTTTTGCCTGTTCGGGTCTTGCCGCTTCAATGAAACTTGGGCGACGTCCTTTTTTCACGTCTCCGAACAAAGTAAACTGGGATACTGAAAGAATATCCCCCCCTACCTCAAGGATTGAATGGTTCATCTTCCCCTCCGTATCTTCCCATAAACGAAGGCCTGCAATTTTCTTCGCAAGATAAGCAGCGTCTTCTTCGCTATCCGAGTGAGTTACACCAACAAGGAGCACGTATCCCTTATCAATTGAACCCGTTGTCTCCCCATCGACGCGGACAGCAGCTGGACCCGATCGTTGCAACACAACTTTCATCTGTTACACCTTCCAATCAATTAATGACACGTTCTACAGAATAGATATCGCGGATTTGTTTAATCCGATCAACAATTCTTTGCAAATGTGCAATATCCATAATTTTAATCGTCATATGAATGCGGGCGATTTTGTCTCGGTCCGCTTTGCCACTGACCGCAACCATCGGCGTTTTCGTATCGGCGACAACCATCATCACTTCATTCAACAACCCTTGTCGATCAAAAGCTGACACTTCTATATCAACCAGGAACTCTTTCCTTGAACTAGAAGGCCCTATCGCCCATTCGACGTCGATAATTCGATCATGCTCATCATCTTCGACCACAATATTAGGGCAGTCGGTACGATGGACGGAAACACCGCGACCTTTTGTGATGAATCCTACAATCTCATCACCTGGGACTGGATTACAACACTTCGATAACCTAATTAGCAAATTGTCGATCCCTTTAACAATAACACCTGATTCAGTCATTTTTTCCGGTTGAGGGGATTTCATGTCTGAAACGATTTTGTCAATTGTATCTTGTTGTTCACGTACTTTCCGTAACTTTTCAGCAAGACGATTAACTACCTGCTGAGCGGTTATACCATTGAACCCAACAGCTCCATACATATCATCTTCGGAAGTGAAGCTGAATTTTTCGATTGTGCGTTTAATATTTTCCTGTGTTAGTACTTCTTTCACATCAAACTCTTGTGATTTTATTTCTTTTTCAATCATTTCTCGGCCTTTTAGGATGTTTTCTTCCCGGAGTTGTTTCTTGAAAAACTGCCGGATTTTATTTTTCGCCTGCGATGTATTGGCAAGTTTTAACCAATCACGGCTTGGTCCAAGCGATTGCTTCGATGTCAAAATTTCAATAATATCTCCCGTAAACAATTCTGTATCAAGCGGGACCATTTTTCCATTCACTTTTGCACCTATTGTCCGATTCCCAATTTCTGAGTGGACACGGTAGGCAAAATCGATGGGGACTGAACTTGCCGGCAGTTCAATAACGTCTCCGTCCGGCGTAAAGACATAGACCATATCCGAGAATAAATCGAATTTAAGTGATTCCATAAATTCTTCAGCGTTAGATGATTCGTTTTGAAATTCGAGTATCTCTCTGAACCAAGTCAATTTCGAATCAATATTACTTGGGGTTTCGGCTACCGTTTTTCCTTCTTTATAGGCCCAGTGTGCTGCAACTCCGAATTCAGCAATTTTGTGCATCTCTTCGGTCCGAATTTGTACCTCAAGCGGATCGCCAGCCGGCCCTACTACGGTCGTATGCAACGACTGATACAGATTCTGTTTTGGCATCGCAATATAATCTTTGAATCTGCCAGGCATCGGCTTCCATAATGTGTGAATGATACCAAGAACCGCATAGCAATCTTTAATACTTGAAACGAGAATTCTGACAGCCAGAAGGTCATAAATCTCATTGAATTCTTTCTTTTGGATAACCATCTTGCGGTAAATTGAATACAGATGTTTTGGACGTCCTGAAAGATCAGCGTCAATTTCCATCTCTCCAATTTCCGTCTTGATTTGCTCCATAACGTTTACTAAATAGTTTTCTCGTTCGACGCGTTTGCGCTTCATCATATTGACAATTCGATAATATTGCTGTGGGTTTAAATAACGTAATGCTGTATCTTCTAACTCCCATTTGATAGCTGAAATACCTAAACGATGGGCAAGTGGTGCGAAGATTTCCAGCGTTTCAGCCGCAACCCGGCGCTGTTTTTCTTCCGGGACATGTTTTAACGTTCGCATATTATGGAGCCGGTCCGCTAATTTAATAAGTATGACACGGATATCCTGAGCCATTGCTACGAACATTTTACGATGATTTTCTGCCTGTTTCTCTTCTTTGGATTTATATTGTAATTTTTCGAGTTTCGTCACACCATCGACAAGCATTGCCACTTCTTCTCCAAAATCTCGGATGATGTCGTCCCTGCTGATGTCTGTATCTTCCACAACGTCGTGTAGAAACCCAGCTGCAACTGTCGAAGGGTCCATTTCCAATTCGGCAAGAATACCCGCTACTTGGACAGGGTGAATAATATATACCTCACCTGAACTTCTATGCTGTCCTTCGTGTGCAGTTTTCGCTGCCTCATATGCTTTTTTGACGAACTCAACATGTTCTTCATTCATATAAGAGGCAACAAGTGTGAATATTTCTTCCGCCGTCATGTCACGATTTTTCGCCATACGATTACCCCTTCCGACTTTATCCGCAAAAATGATTGTATTACCTATTGTATGTATAAATACATGCTCGTGTAAAGGGTTAGTATATGGTAAAGTGGTTCGCACCTTCATTCTGAACATATGAAAAGATCCCCCGCTTATTATCGCGGAGGACCTTTTTCAATATGTGATCAGTGAACGCATGTCATAACCTTGCAATTTTTCACGACCGCTTAAATACGATAACTCTATGATAAACGCACAGCCCGCAACAACTCCGCCTAGTTTTTCAACTAGCTCGACTGTCGCTCCCACCGTACCGCCTGTCGCAAGAAGATCATCGACAATCAATACACGTTGACCAGGCTTTATGGCATCTTTGTGAATTGTTAATGTATCTTTTCCATATTCAAGATCATATTCGACTTCAATTGTTTCTCTTGGCAACTTTCCGGGTTTACGGACAGGAGCAAATCCTACTTCCAGTGCATAGGCAACTGGGCAACCAATGATAAATCCACGCGCTTCAGGGCCAACAATTATATCAGTATTAACCTCTTTCGCAAACTTAACAATTTCATCTGTTGCAAATTTATAAGCTTGACCATTATCCATGATTGTTGAAATATCCTTAAAGCTGATTCCCTTTTTCGGATAATCCGGTACAATCGTCACATATTCTTTCAAATCCATTAGTGTTCCTCCCTGTCGACAATTCCATTTCGCACAGTATCGAACCATTGTTTCAATTCCATATAAGGCGCATATAGCAGTCTTTTCTCAAGCTCAATTTGACGTTCGCGCTCTTTATAAGCTGGTGCTTCCGTCAAATCGCGTTTACCGGCTGTTTCCTGAACGGAAACAAAACCATCTTCAATCTTAACAAATCCAAGCTCAGAAAACACCTTTGACATGAAATAAACCGTATCTTTTTTCCATGCTTTATGTTTTGTGAGCTGAGCACCGTTCGTAACGAAGTCAAATTTCTCACGTTTTTTCAAGAAACTGTAATACCAGCCAAACTGCTCACGATCAGGAATCCCATCAAAATACCTTGATTCGGAAGCATGGAAATGTGCATAGACGCGGTCAGGATGGACAGAACCTACAAGTTCTTCAAGTTGGATAACATCATCCGGTATATCTAGAAGGACGAGATTTTCAGCCTTCGCTATTGCTTCTTGTCCAAATAGAGTAATATCAATCCCCTTCATGGATGATTGAAAATGTGTCACCGTTTGTTCATGGAAAGCAACAAACACTGTATCGTCTAACGGAATGGTTGGTAGCCATCTTGTTGCTTCGCGTACGCCGCGCAAATCGAACAGTTGCCAATCATCAGAACGGATATCGCTGATTAATAACTGCGGCTTCTTATTACCGTTCCATTCATTCACCTGCAAATCGCCCGTAACCGACAACTTTACACCCGGTGTCAGTTGGTCCGCAATAGGACCCAGTCCGAATCCAATGGCATCAAGTGAAACATCCTCATCCGCTAATTCCAGCTTCATATGATTCTTTGCCGCACCAATTTTCCGCACAGTCGTGGCTGTAATATCTTCGATCATATAAACAGGCTTTTCAAAAGCCATTCCAAATGGACGCAGCAGTTCCAATGATTCCAAAACGCTAACATCAATTTCACTAATTGACAACGGAACATCGATACGAACTTCAGGCGTCAACATTTCTTCAGTCAACACCTCAACTGCCTGTTTATTCAGGTTTTCACGTAGCGTAACAACGTCTGTCACTGCAAGAGACATTCCCGCCGCCATCTGATGACCTCCAAAGTGAGGTAGAAGCTGTGCATTTTTGGTTAGTTCGGCAAACATATCAAAACCAGCAATACTTCTTGCAGATCCTTTCGCAATTCCTGTTTCCCTGTCAATCGACAAGACAATTGACGGACGGTAATATTTCTCAGTTAATCTTGACGCTACGATTCCCACCACACCAGAATTCCAGCCTTCTCCTCCGATAACGAAGACGAGCGGAACTGTATCACCATACATTTTTAATATCATGTCTTCCGCTTCTTTAGCTATTTCAGCTACAATCGCTTGTCGTTCCTTATTCAGCGTGTCAAGTTCTTTTGCCAATGTTGTCGCCAGCGTCGCGTCTTCTGTTTTCAATAGTTGAACTGCCGGGGTAGCATCGCCTAGACGCCCAGCTGCGTTCAAACGAGGCCCAATCATAAATCCGATTGACTCCTCTGAAAGTGTTGCTTGTTCAGTGCTAGCGATGCGTGCGAGCGCCTGGATTGCAGGACGTTTTGAAACACGCATCTGCCTGATGCCCTCTTTGACGAAATATCTGTTTTCATCGCGAAGCGGAACTAAATCTGCAACTGTCCCGATAGCAACAAGTTCAAATAAGTCTTCCGGAACATCTTCAAGTAATGCGCACGCAAGTTTGAATGCTACACCAACCCCAGCAAGCTCTCCGAACGGATACTCCCCTTCTGGATGTCGAGGATGGATGATGGCATCTGCTGCTGGTAACACTTCTCCGATTTCATGGTGGTCTGTAATGATGATGTCCATTCCGAGTGATTTCGCATATGCAATTTCATCAACACCCGAAATGCCATTGTCGACAGTAATAATAAGCGAGGCCCCTTTTTCGTATAGCTCCAAAAAAAGGTCTTTATTCGGTCCATAGCCGTGCTGGAACCGATTGGGTATCGCATAGAACACATCTGCACCCATTCGCTCCAAAGCCGTTGTAAGGACCGTCACACTCGTCACACCATCACCGTCATAATCGCCATAAACAGCAATTTTTTTATCTGAAGCGATTGCTGTTGTTATGAGCGACACCGCTTTGTCCATATCATATAGTAAAAAAGGGTCATGCATGCTAGATGCATCCATATGTAAAAAATCTTTTGCCACTCCGGAATCTATTATTCCCCTTGAAGTAAGTATTTTTGCCTGGACAGATGAAATACCGAGATCCTTTATCAACATTGCTACAATTTCTTCATCCGGCCGTTCCACTTTCCATCTTTTCATTGATTCGATCAAATTCCTTCACATCCTTACATTCATTATAACGGATGGGCTCCGACTCTAAAAGAAAAGACTGCTAAAATTCCCTGAAGTAGAAGTCTGCACTAAATTCGTTAACAAAAAAGAGCATCTTCCCTGTATTAATAGCTGGAAGACGCTCTTTGCTTATACATTTTTATTTTCGATAATTACTTCATCATTGGATGGTAAGGCTGTGTACTTTTGCAGTTCCGCAATTTCATTCTGTTGTGCTGCAATTGTAAGCTCTTTGGTGGTCATTTCTTTCATAAGTTCTTTTATGCGGCGGCTTGATTGAAATGACAGGAACATCGCGACAAACCCGCTGACTACAGCACCAAGAAGAGCTGCACCTAAAATAACAAGAACGAGTGGCCACTGTGCTTTGCCAAACACATAATTGACTTGTACCGCGTCAACATTAAAGACAGCAAAGATGGCGATAATAATGGCGAATAATAGACCTAGCAACAAATTCCATTGAAACTTCATATAGTTTTCCCCTTTCATTAAGAAAAAAATAGAACAGAGTATACATAAAGTATACCCTGTTCCATGAATAACCGAAACTTATCATAATAGGTGTTAAACGATAGGTTCGTCTGAACCCCATTGTTTCTTCTTGTCTTCGACTTTAATGGCACCTTTTTCATTGATTTCACGTTTCTTCAGATCAAACCAGATTTGAGCTGAGATGAAAATCGATGAATAAGTTCCCGCAAACAATCCAATTAGAAGTGCGATTGAGAATGTCCGGATTGATTCTGCACCGAATAGCATAAGCGCTACTACGACAATGATAACAGTGAGTACCGTATTTACAGAACGTCCAAGTGTCTGACGCAATGATTTGTTAACGATATCCGCCAGTTCTGCTACATCATCGATACGACCTCGATGGTTGATATTTTCCCGTATCCGGTCAAATGTCACAATCGTGTCATTGATGGAATAACCAACAATCGTCAACACGGCGGCGATGAAGGTGATGTCGACTTCTAGACGCAAAAGACTAATTGCTGCTACCATAAAGAACACATCGTGGAGAAGTCCGACGATGGTCGCGACCCCCATACGCCATTCGAAACGAAGTGCAACGTAAATAACGATACCAAGCATGGCAATAAGCAATGCTTTAATGGCGTTTTTCGCAAGTTCCTTACCAACTGTTGGTGAAACAGTTGATATATTTGGATCTTCGCCATACTCTTTTGCAAGATCAGCTTTAAATTTGTTGACTTCTTCTTGTTTAAACTCATCTACGTAACGCATGACAGCCATATTCCCCGTATCGCCAGAAATAACGATATCAGTTGAAGGGTGCCCGATTTCATCTAGATAAGTAGATATTTCATCTTTCGTCACTGGATGGTCTGCAAGCACTTCAACACGTGTACCACTCGAGAAATCAATACCGAGGTTCAGCTTGAAGATTCCAAGCGCAATGACACCACTAATTAGCAATACTGCTGAAATGGCATAGAATTTTTTGCGCGAAGCTACGAAATCGAAACGATCAAATTTCGTTGTCAGTTCCAATGTTTCAATATTTTCTTCGGGTGCATGAACCCTACTTTTCGGAATGCCGAACCATGCTGTTTTCCCATCAAACACACCACTATCGACGAGAAGACCCAAGAGTATACGAGAGCCCCATACAGCCGTCAAGAAGCTGGCTAGAATACTGATGATAAGGATTGTTGCGAAGCCTTTCACTGAGCTTGTCCCGAATATAAACAGGACAACTGCTGCAAGAAGCGTCGTGATATTAGCATCTAGAATGGCGGTGAAAGAATTTTTCGCTCCTGCCATAAACGATGTCTTGATAGATTTACCAACACGTAATTCTTCTCGTATCCGTTCATACATCAAGATATTCGCATCGACTGCCATTCCAACCCCGAGCATGAGTGCCGCAATACCAGGCAGCGTAAGCACACCATTAATCAGCGTGAAGACGAGCAAAATGATGAAAATATAAACCGACAATGTAATAACTGCCACAAAACCTGGCAGGCGGTAATACACAAGCATGAATAGGAAGATAAGCGAGATACCGATTACTCCCGCAAAAATTGTCTTGTTAAGCGCTTGTTCACCGAACTGCGCGCCGACTGATGTCGAGTAGACTTCCTTAAGATTAACAGGTAATGCACCTGCGTTTAATATTCCAGCAAGATTTTTCGTCTCTTCTAAAGAGAATGATCCCGATATTTCAACGTCTGATGAGTTAATCGGGTTTGCCACATAGGGTGCGGAAACGAATTTAGGTTTTTCTTTCGTTACTTCCGCTCTAAATGAATCTTCACCTTCTATGAAGTCTAACCAGATGACCATTACGTTCTCTGGTTTTTTTTGTGAGATTGATGTTGTCACTTCACCGAATTTAGTCGGTGATTTCATTTCAAGCGTAACAACCGGGTTACCATTTTCGCCAAAGTTAGCCTTGGCCTTCCCCTCTTTCAAGTCGTTTCCGTCTAGAAGGAGATTGTCATCGGCATCCCTGAACGTCAAATTTGCCTGAGTCGAAAGTAGCTCCCTAGCTGATTCTTGGTCCTCGACTCCCGCAAGTTGCACGCGAATCCGGTTACCCGACTCGATTTGGATACTTGGTTCACTTACCCCAAGTACGTCAACCCGATTTCTTAGTGCATTCGCTGTATCTTTAACCATTTCTTCTGTTATATCTGGGGCGCCGTCTTTCAAAGGTTCAACTTGATAAAGGACTTCAAAGCCGCCCTGTAAATCTAGACCCAGTTTTACATCGTTCACTACCGGTTTCGCAGTCGTTCCAATCGTCAAGCCAAACACGACGATTAATAATAGAAACGCTACGATCCGTCCTCTTCTTTTCATAATCCAATTTCCCCCTCTAAATATGGAGTGCAACTGTACGACATTTATCTATGTACATACTCCGAGAATAGCGACAGCGCCCCGCAACAACTAGGCGCTGAATACTACACAATTATAAAAACACAATATGTCTATTATGAAACACAGTCATTCATGTGTCAAATTGTCACGTTTGACTCTATCATAACTCACTTTTCGATTTATGTGGTGTCAGTAAGATTTGAAGTTCTTCACTGTTCAAGTCGGTAAACCAGTTTGCACCACGTTGTTCTTCAATCTGTGTAAACGTCATATATTCTGCTGGTGAGATTTTGAGGATTCCATTTGCAATTTCATGCATCCCCATGTCCTCGATATTTTTTTTACGCCATTTCTTCTGGACGCAAAATGTCCAAATGTCCTCTTCGGTTACTGTTGTATAGCCGTACAGATGAAATTCAGTCTTTTTGCTTTCAATTGCAGGCAGCATATGTGTGAACAGTTGTCCGAATCGTCTTGGCATCTTTTCCATCCCTTTCCTGGACAGTCGTAAGTATGGATATTTCTGCATAGGTTTAGTGTATACGAAATGACCGGAATTGAGAAGGAGTTGTTTAAATTGTCTTCATTCATCCGCGGAACTGTCGTACTGATGGTTGCCGTCTTCCTAACCAAGCTTTTAGGATTCGTCTTCCGGATTCAATTCATGCGGATTGCAGGCGAAGAGGCGGTCGGCATCTACATGACCGCTTATCCCGCTTTTATCTTTTTCCTGTCACTTGTTCAGCTTGGTGTACCGATTGCCATAGCCAAAGTGATTGCCGAACTCGAAGCGAAAGGGCAATCCGTAAAAATCCCTTCTCTTATGAAGACAGCTTCCTTCATCACTATCTTGACGGCAGTAGTATTCATTCCAGCTTCTATTTTGTTCGTTCCCTACTTAGCTGAAACACTTCTCGGTAATTCTGCTTCATCCACCACACTGTATGTCGGAATCGCAATCGTACCTATCGCTGCTATAGGGGGATTGATCCGCGGATATTTCCAAGGTATCGCACGAATCGAAGAAACCGCATGGTCACAAATCATAGAACAAATATGCCGTATCACGTTAATCACATGGCTATTACCACATCTCCTCGTAGCTGATAATACAGCACTGAGTGCCGCTTATGCGATGGGCGTTACGCTTCTTGCGGAAATGCTATCCGTCCTTTATTTGTTGTTCAAATATAGTCAACAAAAGAAGCGAATACCAAAACAGCAGGAGAAACTCAAGCGCTATCCAATGGAACCTTTGCTAGCCATCGCTTTGCCATCGTCTGGTAGCCGCCTATTCGGTACGTTCACTTGGTTCCTTGAGCCGATTATCTTCCTCCGAGCACTCGCATTTTCAGGTGTTTCAGCTGTAGCTGCCACAACGTTGTACGGCATTGTATCCGGTGTCCTTGTCCCGTTGCTCCTATTTCCGGCGTTCATCCCATATGCCTTGTCTGTTGTCCTAGTGCCCGCCGTAAGCGGAGCAGTCGCATCAAATAATACGAGAAAACTGAAAGAACGAATTCATCTATCGCTCCGCCTGTCCGCTTTAACAGGTACGTTTGCAGCAACTGTGTTTTTCATTCACGGTGAGGATTTGGCAGTAAAGTTATTCCATGTCACCCAGGGTGCTTCCTATATGGCGTTACTTGCTCCAGTTTTTTTCTTTTATTATATCCAAGGCCCGCTCTATTCAATTTTACAAGCAACGGGCGATGCCAAGGCAGGGATGATGAACTCCGTATATGGTGGTATTGCTAAACTGGCGGTCATGTTCATCCTCGCTTCCCAGCCTGGTTTACAGGTGACAGGGGCAGTCCTTGCGATCGGCTTTGGCGTGCTTATTACATCATTCCTTCATATAGCAACACTTCGGAAAAACAAATCGACCGCTTCCGGCTTCACCATATTTGCTCTGCCTTATGCTTCATTTATCATGACCTGTATTATGCGACCAATCTTCATCCCAATTGGAGATTTTGGTTTATTCACAGAATGTGCAATCACAAGTGTTTTCCTTCTTGTGATACTTATTTTGACGGGTCAAGTTAAAAAAAGTGATCTGTTTCTGTTCAGGAGACTACTGAAAAGTCATTGATAACTCTCTTTCAACTGAAACTTCAGTCCATCATTTTCAAATGAACAATAGAAAATCTGTTCAACATCATTTATTCCGAGGTTCAGTAGTTCTTCTAAAAGCCACTCTTCGGTTTTATCGATAAGTTCAAGATGTTTACCTTGGATAACACCATCGGAAATAAGCGAAAGTACAGGTTGGATACTGTCGTGTTTAAAGACGGACAAATTTCCTGATGGTTCCAAATAAGCGAATGAGACTTCATGAACAGAGCCAATCTGTTGTTCACGAAGTTGCTGAAATAAATCGTCAAGATTATAACGTTGTTTCCGCATTTCATGCTCAATTATTTTACCGTGCCTAATAATAAGTGTTGGTTCACCATCGACAATATCTCTAAACCTCTTACTTCTCATTGAAAAATAAGAAGAAACGACTTGAATGACGAGTAAAATAAGCATCGGTATGACGGATTGAATCAGATCTTTGTCGGGGGAATCGAGTGCAAATGCAGCAACCTCTGCCATAAAGACGAAGACCACAACATCGATTACACCCAGCTCGCCGACTTCTCGTTTACCCATAATCCGTAAGATGATCAAGATGAGCACATAAAGAAATACCGTCCTAAAACCGATAATTAATAAATCGTTCATAAAGATCTACCCCTTTTACGAAAGGATGCCCTTTACACTTCTGCTTATATACACGTTAAGTACGGAAAAAGAGGCGATTGCCTGAATGGGATATTTCCCACTCAGCCAATCGCCTCTTCAAATTCTTACAATACTTAAATTGATTCTGTTACACGTCCAACAGCTTGTCTATCGAACTGAAGTGTCGTGCCTTCAGAAACTTTAAGAAAAACCGATGAATCATCTACAGCGTCAATCGTGCCGTGAATGCCACCAATTGTGATGACCTTATCTCCACGTTTCAAATCTCCTTGCATCTGCTTCGTCGCTTTCTGTTTCTTTTGCGCCGGTCTGATTAGCAAGAACCACATCACTGCGAACATCGCAACGAATGGCAATAGTTGTGTTAATGAACCCATATATATATCCCCCCTTCAATCAAGATTCATTATACTAGATTTAAAAGTTTTTTGCATTCGGTTTATTAAATCCGTAGCTCTCAAAAAATTCTTCACGGAAATCTCCCAGTCGATCATGGCGAATTGCATCCCTTACTTGCTCCATTAAATTAAGTAGGAAGTGGAGATTATGATAAGAAGTCAGCCTGATTCCGAAAGTTTCATCCGCTCTGATAAGATGGCGAATATAAGCCCTGCTGTACGTTTTACAGACATGGCAGCTACATTTTTCATCAAGAGGACGGAAATCACGCTCGAATTTCGCATTGCGGATATTCAAACGTCCTTCACTCGTCATAAGCGTACCGTTTCGAGCAATACGAGTCGGTAGGACACAGTCAAACATGTCTATACCGCGGATAGCACCGTCAATAAGTGAGTCAGGCGAACCTACACCCATCAAGTAACGCGGCTTGTCCTGTGGTAGAAGCGGTGTTGTGTGTTCAAGGATACGGTTCATAATATCTTTCGGCTCGCCAACAGACAAGCCGCCGATTGCATAACCTGGGAAATCAAGTGACACAAGATCTTTTGCACTTTGAGCACGTAAATCCTCAAACTCGCCACCTTGTATAATGCCGAATAGTGCTTGATCTGCCGGACGTGCATGTGCTCCTAGGCATCTTTCAGCCCATCTAGATGTCCGTTCAACGCTGGCTTTCATATATTCACGCGTTGCAGGGAACGGCGGACATTCATCGAAAGCCATCATAATATCTGCGCCTAGTGAATTCTGAATTTCCATCGCTTTCTCGGGGCTAAGGAACAATTTACTACCGTTCAAATGATGTCTGAAATGGACACCTTCCTCTTCGATTTTACGGAATTCGCTTAGTGAAAACACTTGAAAACCGCCTGAATCGGTCAGAATCGGTCTATCCCAGTTCATGAACTTATGTAGTCCGCCTGCCTCTTCAATGATATCCTGACCCGGACGAAGCCACAGATGATAGGTATTACTTAAAATAATGCCTGCTCCGACTTCTTTCAGCTCTTCAGGTGATAATGTTTTGACAGTTGCCTGTGTACCAACCGGCATAAATGCTGGTGTTTCAAATGAACCGTGTGGTGTATGGACGATTCCAAGACGTGCTCCGGTTTGTTTACAAGTTTTGATGTGTTCGTATGTAACTGCTGTCATTTTATGATTCCTTCCTTTGTGACGGTTTTATGAACATTGCATCTCCAAAGCTGAAGAAGCGATATTTTTCCTCAACCGCCCTGTTATATGCTGCTAAAATATGTTCTCGAGTTGTTAGCGCTGAAATCAGCATGATCAACGTCGATTTAGGTAAATGAAAATTGGTTAATAGTCCATCCAAAATACTGAATGTATAACCTGGATAGATGAAAATCGACGTCCAGCCGCTTGAAGCCACAATTTTACCGGCATTTTCCGAAGCGATTGTCTCTAGTGTTCTCGCAGACGTCGTACCGACCCCTATGACGCGTCCACCTTGTGCTTTGGCTTCATTTATTGCATCCGCTGTTTGTTCAGTGACATGATAATATTCGGAATGCATCGTGTGATCCTCAATTGTATCTGCACTGACTGGACGGAATGTGCCAAGACCGACATGCAGTGTAATGAATGCGATATTGACGCCTTTATTCTGGATACTTTCTAGGATTTCATCGGTGAAATGAAGTCCTGCAGTCGGTGCTGCTGCCGAACCTCGTTCTTTGGCGAACACAGTCTGATAGCGTGCTTGATCATCCAGCGTTTCAGTAATATATGGTGGTAGTGGCATCTGCCCAAGTTCATCTAGGATTTCATAAAAAATACCGTCATAGATAAATTTGAATGTACGGCCACCTTGTTCCAAAATCCCCGTGCACTCTGCTTTCAGACGTCCGTCACCAAAAGTGACAATCGTACCAAGTTTCACACGTTTCGCAGGTTTTGCTAGCGTCTCCCACTCGTCATCTGCCGTTTGCTTCAATAGTAACACTTCAATCATGGCTCCAGTATCTTCTTTCACACCCATTAATCGAGCAGGCAGCACCCGCGTATCATTGAGTACGAGCATATCTCCCGACTCTAGCTCTTCGAGAAGATCACGAAAATGACGGTGCTCTACTTCCCCTGTTTTTGGGTCAAGCACCATAAGACGGCTTGCTGTGCGATCTAGTAACGGTGTTTGTGCTATTAGATTATCTGGTAAATCGAAATCAAAATCATTTACATCCATCGTCTATAAATTCTCCCTTTATAATTGAATTAGAAATCGTTGTGCTCGGGAATTGGATAGCCAAAATGTTCATATGCAAGACGAGTCGCAATCCGCCCACGCGGTGTCCGTTGGATAAAACCGATTTGAAGGAGATACGGTTCGTAGACATCTTCAATCGTTACCGATTCCTCGCCAATACTTGCAGATATCGTATCAATTCCAACAGGCCCGCCACGAAAGCGCTCAATCATTCCCGTAATCAACTTATGGTCAATATGATCAAGACCACGTGAATCGACTTGCAGCATTTCTAGTGCTTCATTTGCCATTTCCATTGTAATGCTCCCGTTGCCTCTTACTTGTGCATAGTCACGCACACGGCGCAACAGTCGGTTTGCAATACGCGGGGTGCCGCGAGAACGGCGTGCTATTTCTACTGCAGCCTGTTCATCAATTGCTACTTCAAAAAGGCCTGAGCTTCGAATGACAATTTCCTTGAGCGGCGCAACTTCGTAATACTCGAGGCGCAGTGGAACACCGAAACGATCACGTAGCGGCGCCGATAATGCTCCTGCACGGGTTGTCGCACCAATCAGTGTGAATGGCGGCAAATCAAGTCGGATAGAACGCGCAGAGGGCCCTTTTCCGACAACGATATCCAAACAGAAATCTTCCATGGCAGGATACAGCACTTCTTCGATTGTACGGTTCAGCCTATGGATTTCATCGATGAATAATACATCCCCTGGTTCGAGAGATGAAACGACCGCTGCGAGATCGCCAGGGCGTTCAATTGCAGGGCCACTGGTCATGCGGATATTGACGTCCATCTCATTGGCAATGACCGTTGCAAGCGTCGTCTTACCGAGACCTGGTGGTCCATACAATAGGACATGATCCAAACTTTCGCTACGGCCTTTTGCTGCTTCGATGAAAATACCGAGGTTTTCCTTCACTTTTTCCTGTCCTATATACTGACTAAGAAATTGCGGTCTAAGCGATTGTTCAAAACGTTCATCGAAATCCGATGCTTCTCCGGAAATAACACGTTCCTCCATTGTCCGCCCCCCTTTCTGCCGTTGCTATATATGTTGAGATAAAGAATTCCATTGAATTCGCTACGGCTACCACTTGTAAGGCGCCTTCGCTTAGTTTAAACACGGGATTCATTACTTCAATTTATCCATACAATTAGTTCTGTTTTAATAATAACCGAAGTGCCATTTTCATGTAGCCTTCTGTATCGAGTTCTTCTTTTTCTAATTTAGGTTTCACTTTTGTCAGCTCGCGCTGTGAGTAACCGAGTGCTTCTAGTGCAAGTATTGCTTCATCAAGTGCACCATTTTCCGCCATTGTCAGAAGTGTGATATCCTCATCTGGCATGTCCATCGCATTAAATAGATCATACAACTTCCCTTTCAAATCGAGGATCATCTGTCGTGCCGTTTTTTTCCCAACTCCCGGAAATTGAACAAGGAACGTTTCATCCTCCCGTTCGATTGCACCAATTACTTGTGAAGGGACGCCGCTAGCAAGTATTGCCAAGGCACCTTTTGGACCAATACCGGATACCGTGATCAATTTTTTGAACAACTCCCGCTGTTCCAAGGATTTGAATCCAAGAAGCAACTGAATATCTTCACGTACATGCAGATAAGTAAATACTTGTTGGATTTCTTCTGTTTTATGAAAAGCATACGGATTGGGCGTCATGATGAGCCAGCCAATCCCACCCTGTTCGAGTGTGATATGTTCAGGCGTCACACGTGTGACCTGCCCTTTTATGTAGTCGTACACGCTACTCTCCCCCTATATATAGAACCGATTATACCATACGAACGCACTTTCTACCTTTAACTTGAATCTTCAGAAGTTCCTGCTGATTAGTGGAACTCAGACTGAAAACACCGTATCCAGTGGCAAGCCCATTTCAAAAAGTGGACATAATTATAACCAGGCGTAGTTGATTGATGGTTGGTATGCAAAAGAAAAGATGACCGCTTTATCGGCGGTCATCGGTCATTCACTCACATTAATCTAGATTACACTTATCATAGCAATTACCACACTATTTATCAATACAGTTATACAGGTATGTATAACAGAAAAGTTGTTCCCTTCCCTACCGTACTTTTCACTTTAATTTCCCCTTTAACATTCCTGATTGTGCTATAAACCATGAACATTCCAAGGCCTGTTCCTTCTGTTTTTGTAGAATAATAAGGTTTTCCCATTTGTGAAATCCCTTCTCTTGTCATGCCGCTCCCACTGTCTTGAATCTTTATCAAGATTTTTTTCTTGTGTTCCGACACATCGACATAAAGCACACCACCGTGATCCTGCATTGATTCGATACCATTTTTAACTAGATTAATGAGACATTGCTGCATCTGATTTTCATCATATGTTGCTTTCAGCGTATTTGTTGAACGAACAAGGATTTCAACTCTATTCCTCTTCGCATACGGTTGCATAATATTCTCAACATACTTTATATCTTTTGCAAAATCAGAGAAAACCATATTTTCACATTGTGGTTTCGAAAACGTTAAAAAGTCACTGACAATAGTTTCTGCTCGTCCTAATTCTTTCAACGAAAATTCGATATATATTTTTTCATCCGCATTAATCGTTTTGGACTCATTTAACAGTTGGAGAAATCCGCGTGTTACAGTAAGTGGATTTCTGATTTCATGAGCAATACTTGCCGAAAAATGACTAACGTCTCTCATTCTTTCTGCTTGCACATATATTTCGCGCCTTTTGATGTTAGAGATAATTTTTTCAATTAAAGCCATTAGTATAAAGGTCGCCATTAGATAAGTGCTAAGCGTATAAAATACCAAGTACCAAAATTCGCTTGTCAGTTTCGGAAATTTAAAGCTCAATGTGAAAAAGTAATACGTCATAGTAAGAAAAGTGACGCAGATTGCAATAAAAATTCGCCATCGCGAGTTTTGTTGCTTAAATTTCGCACTTAATAACGGTACCAAAATAAGGACCGCCGTCGAGAGAGCAAGCGACTGAAAAATCCCATCTCCACCGATAAAGAACCGATACACATTTAGAATTATATAAAGTGGAAAGGCCATTTTGTATCCGCCAAAAAGGGCGACAATAATAAACGGAACATATCTTAAATCAACGATATATCCTAACTCCAATTTAATTGGGAATGCCATACAAAAAACGAGCGTCACAGAGGACAGTAACATAAGCAAATATTTATTAATATTAGTCAACCCATTTTCAATGAAAATTACAGCAATCAGAATCGGAAAGAGTAAAAACAAAAAGTTCAATAATAATGTTTCAATCAAAAGAAATCACCTTCCCACGACTCCTATTACGTAATTACTGTTTTTCTAGATGCACAGACACAATTAGATTGTACACTAGTTTACTGATTGATATGTATATTATTTTCACTGTTCATCTATCACAATAAATATCCATCCACCATTCTTAAACGGTGGATGGATATTAGAATGAATCCTATTTAAAGGGTTTAATCTTGGTCTTCCGCATTATGGTAGATATCCTGAACGTCCTCATCATTTTCGAGTACTTCGAGCATCTTTTCAAATTGCTCTTCAGCATCTTCGCTAAGGACCGTGTACATAGAAGGAATCATCTCGATGTCCGCCGAAATGAATTCGATTCCTTCCGCTTCAAGGGTCTCTTTCACTGTTAAAAAGTCCGTTGGTTGCGTAATAATTTCAAAGCCATCTACTGTCGACTCAATATCATCTGCACCTGCTTCAAGCGCCGCCATCATAACTGCATCTTCATCAGTACTGTCCGTCCGTTCGATGAAAAGACGTCCCTTTCGGTCAAACATATAGCCTACCGAACCACTTTCACCGAGATTACCGCCGTTTTTGCTGAAGGCGACACGCATATTCGGCGCAGTTCGATTACGGTTTTCTGTTAAGCAGTAAACAAGTACTGCCACTCCTCCAGGACCATATCCTTCATAGATTACTTCCTCATAATTTTCATCCGCGCCAGCACCCGTCGCTTTATCGACTGCACGTTTAATCACGTCGTTTGGAACATTAACGCCTTTTGCTTTTTCAATAGCCAAACGAAGAGATGCGTTCGATTCTGCATCAGGTCCGCCTGCTTTTGCGGCTACAAAAATTTCTTTCGACATCTTTTGGAAAACCTTACCGCGTTTTGCATCTTGTGCGCCTTTACGGTTTTGGATATTTTTCCATTTAGAATGCCCTGCCATAACCTTACCCCCTATGTGTTAATCCGTTCTACATCATACCATAATTTTGGCCAATGTGAGAGTGCGGACTCAGTAAAGGGGACCAGTTGCTTCGCCTGTCTTTCTCTTCCAGACGGTGACAATGTGAAGAAATGAAGCCATTCCCGAAGAATTTCATTTGGAAATAGAAGCAGTGTCTTGGAAGCATAATTCAGTCTTCGAAGCGACGGCTGTTCATCAAACAGAAAATCAATGTCGTATCCTATTTGTGGCAACACTCGATGAATCCAGAGCGCAATTTCAGTACCGGCTGGCCCCGTACTCGCTAGATCGAAATCGATGAAACGGATGACGCCATCTCTATCACGCAATATATTATGATGGACGACATCACCGTGAAGCAATGTACCATTCAGATTGTCTTTATAAGTTTTCTTCACTGCGCTAATCGCGTTCAATGCATAAAATAAGATTTCATCGACAAGGCCTTTTCCAATATACGCCTCACACTCTCCACCAATTTCGCGGAAACGGCTGATCCGGTCTTCCCACTTCGCGATAAGGGGGTACGGATGCAGATAGGGTGAGGCGTGCCAGTCGAGTTGTGCTTTTGTTTCATGAAGTGCATGAAGAGCAGCAAGCGAATCCGTCCGATCTGCCCTTTTCTTGAAGTTGACTGCCTTCGCACCATCCAACCATGGCTGAACAAACGTCAGTTGATTCTCTTGGGACACTACATCTACAATATGCGGGAAAGAAACAGAATGAAGAGCTTCATGTACACGTTGTACTTTCATCGCGGTGGAGTTGGACTGATATCGTTTCACCGAAAAGCGCTTGCCATCACTCTCTAACTTCCACACATTATCTTTTATTTTTTCTAATTTCCCATCCAGCGCCATATGCCGGTCAATACGCTCCGAACCAGTTGGAACCTTGATTAGGAGGCATTCCAGAATAAGGAGTTGCCTGTTGCATGCATGAAGGGCAATTGCATGGATGACCATAAAAGATCGGGACCATCATTTGCTGACGATGTTGTTGGTGCTGACCCTCGCAGCCACACCCTTGATGATAACCTGGTTGCGGCATTGCAGGATAACCGAATTGTCCGGGATTCCATTGACCTTGTACAGCTGGTGATATAGCCTGCGGTACGTAGCCCGGCCCAGGTGGACACGGAGCAGATGGTTGCAGGTCAATTTCAGGTGATTCTTCATACATATACTCTGGTGAATACTCAGCGGCTGGTTGCATAACCATTTCAGCCGTCTCTTCAAACATAAAATCAGGCGATTCGAGCAACTGCCACCCTTCTACCATAGGTATTTCTAAAGGAGATGTTGCAGGGCCTTGGCCAGAGAAAATCGGTGATTCTTGTTCATACATCGGAAATTGAGTCGATGGTAAAGGAGCGTGGTGCATCGGTTGTTCTTGCCTTGGCATCGCCTGGATTTGCCCCGAATGCATGAACGGGAAACAATCTGCGTCAAAAATCGGCATCCACCCACACGGAATACCTATCATCGGATGAGCAAATGTTTGTGGCGGATGCATTGGCATTGGCATCGGCATTGGTGTTGGTGTTGGCGTTGGTAACGGTATGGGAGCTGGCACTGTTGGTTGTACTGCTGGTGGTGGTGCTGGTTTTGGTGGTGTTGGTTTGGATGGTGGTACTGGTGTTGGCGGTCTTGGCGTTGGTGCTGGTGGTCTCGGTGCTGGTGCTGGCGGTATTGGGACTGGTATCGGCTTTGGTGTCGGTGGTTTTGATGTTGGTGGTTTTGGCACCGGTATTGGCGGCGACGGTTTTGTACCCTTTGGAGGATGCGGCGTCACCGGCCCTTTCCCTTTTTCAGGATGTTCAGCATTATGCTGTCTTTTTGGCAAGAAAATTTTCATTCCAGGAACAATATAATCTGGATTAGCAAGATGCGCATTCACCCGCTTTAAATCTTCAAACGGGATACCGTATTGACGCGCAATCTTCCATAGCGTATCCCCTTTTACAACAATATGGACTTCCACTTAAAAATTTCCCCCTTCCGTCAATCCATCGTATGAACGGACGCCCGTCTGTGTGACGCTCATCTTTAACGAGATATCCTCTCTTGCCATGTATATGCGGATGTGGGTTATTTATTCTAAAGAAAAGCGGAAGACGCCGTTTAGCCCCGACAAGTAGGAGGGATGGAGTTCAATCCCTCCCTGCTGTAGTTCTTGAAGATAAAGGCGTACTATGCCTTTTCTGTAAGACTGAAACGACTCGAGGGGCTGGCGCTCAAGTCTAGACACTAAGAAAAGCGGAAGGCACCTTGGTAGACCCGAAAAGCGCTGGAGTGCCTTAAGTGAAAGGCGCTTTTTGCCTTTAACTTAAGGACTGAAGCGACTCGAGGCGCTAGGCGCTGGAGTCTAGACACTAAGAAAAGCGGATACTTTATTTCCCAATAAAAAACCATCACTGTCATATTGAATGACGTGACGGTAGTTGGTCGTATATGAAATATGAACCGAATGAACGAGCAGTACAATTCAGTGCGCTGAGTTCTTCCATCGCACCTTTCATCATCGGGTGGTCTTCGGATTCCATTACATCGATAATGAAGAAGTAATTGCCAAGTCCTGTTTTTAATGGCCTTGATTCAATTTTACTTAAATTGAGTCTGCGCCATGCAAAAACGGATAAAACCTGGTGCAGCACACCTGAACGGTCATCTTCTGGTAATTTTACCATTAATGTCGTTTTTAGATTTGCAGAATGGCCATTTGTTTCCAAACTTTCTTTTCGCAGGGATAATACGACGAATCGCGTATGGTTAAAATGAAAATCGTGAATATTCTCCTCTGCGATATGTAGACCATATTTTTCAGCCGCCAACTTATTTCCGATTGCCGCAACCTTCACTTCCGGGTTTTCGGAAATATATTTGGCAGCTGCCGCCGTGGAGGTCGTCTGGATAAGCGGGACACGACGGTAATGGTATTGCAAATATTTATGGCATTGCGCAAGGGCATGGGGATGGGAATTGATGGATTCGATTTCAGTGATAAAAGGAACTTGCTTTTTATTGACCATAAGATGCTGTTCGATTGGTATCGATATTTCAGCATTGATGAACAAATCTGCTCCATGGAACAAGTAATCGATGGTCATCGGAACGGATCCTTCCAACGCATTTTCAAGCGGGACAATCGCATAGGCGACACGCCCTTCCGCCACAGCCTCTATACAATCCGGTATCGTAGGTTGAGGTATCAATCCCGAATTTCCAAAAAGAGTGCTTGCCGCAACGTGCGTGAATGATGCTTCCGGCCCTAAATAAGCGACAGTCGGCGTATATCTTTCATTTCCCATACTAGTATCCTCCCATCAGAGTGCACCTGAACTGATTAAGACAACTGAATCGACAAAGTCAGGTGCTTTCAACCGTTGCAGGAACTCTTCCATTTTTATGATCATTTCTGTTACATCGAGTGACAAAGTAATATTAGCCCGTGCTTGAACAGGAATGGTCTGATGAATTGTCAAGACATTACATTTTGACTCAGAGACAATCTGCAACAATGTCGCAAGCGATCCTTTCCGGTCTTCCAGCTGAATGAAAATCGTTAGGATACGCTCACGTGCAATTGATTCGAACGGATAAACAGTGTCACGGTATTTATAAAATGCACTACGGGATAATCCTACCCTCTTCGTGGCATCTTGTATCGTCGATTCCTCTCCGCTTGCCAAAAGCCTTTTCGCTTCTAACATTTTCAGCATCGATTCTGTCAGTACGTCTTCCCTTACAAGATAAAACTGACCTTCCCCCAACTGCTTCATAGGATATCCCCCTTCGTGCGTAGCTTTTGTCATTTTTTAGTCATTCATTCCACCTGATTAATCTACGAAGTCAAATTCGAAGTCAAGAAGTCGCACAGTATCTCCATCTTTCGCGCCACGTTTACGGAGTTCATCATCTACACCCATAGCACGCAATTGTCTCGCGAATTTACGTACGGATTGGTCAAAGTTGAAGTCGGTCATTTTGAACAGACGCTCAATTGTATAGCCCGACAATACGAATGCGCCATCATCATCACGCGCCACTTTAAACAACTCTGCTTCTCCATCATATTTGTACAGAACTGAGTTCTCTTTGTCTTCGTCCTCAATTTCATGCATCGGGAATTCCGGTGTCGTTTCAAGGAGATTTGCAACCGCATGTAGCAATCCGTCAAGTCCAGTTCTTGTGAGTGCTGAAATTGGGAAGATGAGTGCATTGCTGTCATTCAGTTTTTCCTTGAAGACTTTTAGATTCTCTTCCGCTTCAGGCATGTCCATTTTATTTGCAACAATGATTTGCGGACGTTCTGTTAAACGTAAGTTGTATTGTTCTAACTCCTCATTAATTGTCAAGAAGTCCTCGAATGGTTCACGTCCTTCAAGGCCGGACATATCAACAACATGGATGATGACGCGTGTCCGTTCGATATGGCGTAAGAACTGATGACCGAGACCAATACCTTGGTGCGCTCCTTCAATCAATCCCGGAAGGTCAGCTAGCACGAAGCCGCGGTGATCATCCGTTTCAACCATGCCCAAATTCGGAACAAGTGTCGTAAAATGATAATCTGCAATTTTCGGTTTTGCAGCGGAAACAACAGATAATAACGTCGATTTCCCTACACTTGGGAAGCCAACTAGTCCTGCATCCGCTAGCACTTTCAATTCCAGGTTAATTTCTTTATTAGCGCCCGGCTCACCTTTTTCAGATAGTTCAGGTGCAGGGTTTGACGGAGTTGCGAACCGGCTATTCCCACGTCCTCCACGACCGCCCTTAGCAATGATTGCTGTCTGACCGTGCTCAACGAGGTCAGCGATGATTGAACCGTCCTCTGCGTCTGTCACAATCGTACCAGGTGGGACTTTGACAACTACATCAGTTGCGTTTTTCCCATGCATATTTTTACTGCCACCGTGCTCACCGCGTGGCGCCTTGAAATGACGTTGGTAACGGAAATCCATAAGTGTCCGCAATCCTTCATCCACGATGAAAACAACGTTAGCACCTTGTCCTCCATCACCACCGGCTGGACCGCCATATGCGATATATTTTTCTCGACGGAAAGCAACCATTCCATCACCACCGTCGCCGCCTTTTACATAAATCTTTACGTGATCGACAAACATTTATTTTCCTCCTATTGTCCACTAATTGTGAACGTCCATTGATTTTGCGAAAGTGTCTCTTCAACTGTAATGTTTCCGAGTGCCACCGGTTCTAACAGATTTTTTTTCATGTGGGCATGCACAGTAATCGTAATTGACCAACTTTCGGCTGTTGCCTGCACATCGATCTGCGTTTCGTACTCAGAAGTCGGGTCCAATGTTTTTTCAGCTTCACTAAACATTCGTTCTAAATAAGTTACAACTGCCGCATCATCAGCTTCCCGGATTCCGGATGCTATTGTACACGTCATCGTTTTTGTAAAAGCACCATATAGCCAGTCGAACGTAGTGAGCCATATCTCAACGGCTGGAAGTCCGAGCCTTTCTAATAATGCCACTTCACGCATACGATTGGTTGCTTCCAAGATCTTTTGTTTTGCTTCCGGTAGTTTATCAAGATCGATATAGAGCAAGACTAATTGAAGTTCATTTAAAAAATCATGTCTTGCAAATTTCAGCGCTTCCGCCGTGGTAAGTTTACTGTTCCCCATTCCCATTCACCGCCAACAATTTTCATGTATATAGTATAGCATCTGTTGCCTAGAAATGCGCAAGACGCCGTTTAGACGCTAAAAGCGCTGGAAGGCTTGAACATAAAGGCACTCTTTGCTTTTTCATCAAGTAAGAGGGATGCAGTTCTAATCCCTTTCCACTGAAGCGATGCGAGCAGCTGGCGCCCAGACAACAATCTAAGTAGAAAAAACACATTTTCTTCTCTCGGAAAAAAAGAAAAAGGACTGCATATTCGTATGCAGTCCTTTCTGTCGTACGTATATTAAGCTTCCTGAACTTCAGGGTATACGCTAACTTTCTTTTTGTCACGACCAAAACGTTCGAAACGAACGACGCCGTCAACTTTTGCGAAAAGAGTATCGTCACCACCGAGACCGACGTTTTCACCTGGATGAATTTTCGTTCCGCGCTGACGATAAAGGATTGAGCCGCCAGTAACAAACTGTCCGTCCGCGCGTTTTGCGCCAAGACGTTTCGAGTGAGAGTCACGACCGTTCCGAGTAGAACCTACCCCTTTTTTCGATGCGAAAAACTGGAGATCTAAACGTAGCATGTATGCCACCTCCTACTATTTAAGAATAATTTTTATATGTTGCCCATAGTCATTTTCAATCGTCTGCAATGAAACAATCATCGCCTTTACAATCAACTGTGTATCGTGATCGTTTTCTTCAGTTTCAGGAAAACTGACTTTCAAATAGCCACCGTCAGATCCTTGTTGAATCTCAGGGGTTTTGCCTGTAAGTGCAATAATTGCATTGACAGCACCAAATGATACTGCAGATGCAGCTGCACAGACAAGGTCTTTTCCGTATTCTGCAAAATTAGCGTGGCCTGTCATCTCAAAAGAGTTGATACGACCGGATGATTGTTTCTTGATGATGATCTTGATCATGCCGGCTTACAGGTTAATACCGTCAATGACGATTTTAGTGTATGGCTGACGATGACCTTGTTTTTTGTGATAGTTCTTTTTCGGCTTGTATTTGAAAACAGTGATTTTTTTAGCACGGCCCTGTTTAACAACAGTTCCTGTAACTGTAGCGCCTTCCACGAATGGAACGCCTACTTTCACGTCTTCTCCACCTACGAATAGAACTCTGTTGAAAGTGACAACTTCGTCAGTTTCACCAGCTACTTTTTCAATGTAGATTTCCTGGCCTTTTTCAACTTTGATCTGTTTTCCACCAGTTTCAATAATTGCGTACATACTTGCACCTCCTCTATAATTACAGACTCGCCTTCCAAGGTGATCCATACGGATACTTGTACCTTATCAGCGCGGTTGTAGCACGGGTGCTACAAACAATAACATTTGAATATTACCACGTATATTTAATTACGTCAACCTATTTAATTTTATTTCTGCAAATGCTTTTTCATATTTTCGGAAACGAAAAGCGGAAATGTTTTGAAGCAAGAGGAACGTTGCCAGGAGAATGTAGGGCAATGTCTTAGGTATATCAATTGATAATAGGATAATACTAGCGCAAAGAAGTAGAATTGAATGCAACAAAACGAGCGAGCGTGTGCGATAAACGGAACCTTCTGTTTCGAGCAGCGCACATATTGCCTGTCCACCATCAAGCGGTAGAATGGGAAGTAAGTTAAGCACTAGCAATGCAACTTGAATCCGGATAACTTGGTCGTCACCCGGAAACGGAATCCAAATCGCCATTAATAATAGGAGCAACGTTGCTAAAGGACCGCTGAGCGCGACGAGGAGACGATCTCTTCTTGGTGCCATATGTTTATTCCAAATAACGATTTCGCCACCGTAAGGCATGATTGTACAAGATCGTATGCGCATTCCAGTAAGATAGGCAGCAAGGAGGTGCCCAGCTTCATGAATCAGAAGCGAAATAAAGATAATGGCATAGATCGAAATGCTGCCGGTCATGATTAAAAATAGAAAAAAAGGCAAAAGAACAGGATGAAGCTTAAATTTCATTGTTCCCCGCCCGAAAGATATGTCGGCAAAAGTGACGCATCCATTTTCACACCATCACGCTTTACCTTCAGATAAATCGCCCCCTCATCCATTAGCGCCAGCGTGTCCCCTTTTTTCACAGCTGTATACGGCAGTTTGACAACTTTTCCAACGTAACCATACGTCACTTCATCCCCACTATCATATAACACCGTAACGGTTTTCCCCGATTCGCGGGTGAAACCTGTAAAAATGACAAGCCCGTTCTCTTGCGCATCAATCGTTAACGGTTGTGTATAGGATACAATCACACCCTCTTTATATGGCTGCATTGATTCATACGCGGAAAAAGGGTCTTCCTGATGGGGATCTGCCATGACCGCGATTTGGTCAGCAGCCGGATCTTTAATTATTGTTGCCACCCATTTTTTCATCGCTATAAAGTCCTTGCCAGACGTGACATACTGCGTAACAGGTTCCCGTATCACACCCGCATCCTCCAACTTCGCCACACCAATCACCCCGAGCGTCAACACAATTGCCATCATCCACTTCGTTCTCCATTTCAACCGGTCACACCACCCGTTTTTTTTAGTATATGACGTAGGTGGGGGGAATATTATGGGCGGTTGAACGGAATTTATCGAAAGTGGGGTTCGTATAGTTCTATTTCTTCGAGAAAAGTTGGGCAGCAAATACCCGTTATCTCTCTTTGGTTGCAACTTTTTGGTTCTAATTGCAACTAGCGAGTTTTAACTGCAACTTCGGGATTTCAATTGCAACTTTCGAATTCTAATTGCAACTAGTCAAACCTAATTGCAAACCTCCTATTTCAACAACTATTTTTTCAACTCTTCCCGAATAAATTCCGATAATAGATGTTTTTCATCTCTAATTTGAAATAATCTATACCTTGTCTTCGCTTTTTTTATTTCAGCATTATTATTAAGAACACGTATCGCAAAGTAAATGGAGTCATGCTGCATGAATTCAATCGCACTTCTACTCGTAATTTCCGGTCCAAATAATAAACGATATTCCTGTAGGGTATTGAGATGAGCATCACGTGATTCCTTTCCGCATTTCCCACAACACCATCGCGAATGCTTTCTTAGCATTGGAATGTAATCACACTTTGGACATCTGACCCCTTTCTTCACTTTATCAACCGAAATATTATAATAGTCAACGATACTAAATGGTTTTTCTAGTCTATCTTCGGTCAAAAGCTCAAATGCCAAACGCTTGCATATTTCATTCGCAATCACACGTTTAGTACGACTCTCTAAAAATTCGATATATTCCACCAGTGAATCAATCGGAATCGTTTTCCAGTTTTCCGATGCTTGCATAACGATCCCCGCACGGCTAACGAATACGATAAGTCCATTGGCGGACATCTCGATCCCTATATTACGAAGAAATGAATTGATAATAGTTGTCGACCGACTTAGCTGCGCTTCCGGGTTCCTCATTCCTTCCTTTTTCCCTTCGTCGTTCAGCCTATAAAAATGTTTATTAACGGGATCAAAATAAAATTCCCCCCGCATATTTTTTATTTCTATTACCAAAATGAAATTAGGATGGATAAGTAATGTATCAATTTGAACTTCCTTTTTTCCAACCTTGATATTCAGATTCTGCAAAACGTAATAGGGCATCTTTAGTTCAAGCTCTTTCAAATAATTATCAACTTTCAATTCACCCGCAAATCCCGCTCGACTATTTTTATAATCAGACTTAATTCTTTTAAACATTTCATCGGATTCCGATATACGTGAAACAAGCGATGCTAGCCCTGCAAAAGCCCCTGGAATACCTCGTTTTTTAATTATCAATCAAAATCTCCTCCTATTTTGAATTTCTCATTGAAAAAGTATCGATTTCTAACTTCAATCGCGGAACCCAATTCATTTACTATCGCTAATTGCAACTCTCAATGCTTAACTTCAACTCTTGAAACCTAATTGCTACAATCCACGTTTAATTGGAACTTTCGAATTGTAATTTCAACTCTTCCATTCTCACCACCTAAAATTCACAAAAAACCCCCAACACAATAAATATGTGCAAGGGGTTTTAGGGTTACTTCACAAATATCGATTTAAGTTTACCGAAGAATCCAGGTTTTCCCGTGGTAAGAGACATAAGCGGAACTGATTCGCCGAGGATACGGCGCGCAATGTTACGATAGCCAATTGCTGCAGGATTCGCTGGATCCATGACGACGGGCTCCCCTTTGTTTGAGGAGGTGATGACGTTCTCATCGTCTAGGATGATGCCAAGCAAGTCGATAGACAAGTGTGTCGTAATATCGTTTACATCAAGTGCATCTCCGCTATTCATGAGATGCCGTCTGATGCGGTTGATGATCAGTTTCGGGGGTTCTATGTCTTCCTGTTCAAGCAAACCAATGATTCGATCGGCGTCACGAACGGCCGAAATTTCAGGAGTAGTAACGACAATGGCGCGGTCTGCACCAGCAATGGCATTTTTGAAACCTTGTTCGATTCCAGCCGGACAGTCAATCAATATATAATCATAATCCCGTTTCAGTTCAGTAACCAAGTTTTTCATCTGTTCAGGATTGATTGCGTTTTTATCAGTAGTCTGAGCAGCCGGCAATAAAAAGAGACCGTCCTCGAAACGTTTATCCTTCACGAGTGCCTGTTGAACTTTGCAGCGTCCTTCAATAACATCCACTAAATCATAGATGATACGGTTTTCAAGGCCGAGAATGACGTCAAGATTGCGGAGGCCGATATCAGTGTCAATCAGACACACTTTTTTACCTTGGAGAGCCAGTGCAGTTCCAAGATTTGCGGATGTCGTCGTCTTGCCGACACCACCTTTACCAGATGTTATTACGATTGCTTCTCCCAAACTAGCTTCCTCCTTTGAATGATGACAGACCAGGCCGAAGAATCCGGAGTTCCTGCAGACGGTCGATGGCAATGAAGCCGTTCGGATGCAAATAAGCACATTCCATTTCTGGTTGTTCCGACAAAATCGTTAACTCATCCGTCATCGTTTCCATTTTGTCCGCGATTATAAGATGTGTTGCTTCAAGCCAAGAAGCCGCGATCACAGCCTTCGTATTGCCGCTCGATCCTGCATGAGCGATCCCCTTCAGTCTACCAAGTACATAAATGCTGCCCGCAGCGACGACGCGGCCATTGGGATTCACGTCACCAATGACAACGAGATCCCCTTCTGCCTGCACAACTTGACCCGATCGCACGATGCCGATGTAGGTTTCAGATTGATTTTCAAGTACTTTTCTATTGCATTCTTCCATCGTGATAACATCACTTTGGATTTTTGATACACGTAAATTTGGAGAATCATGAATCGCGTTCATTATCTCTCGCAATTCTTCTTCATTGCAGTAGCGACTACCCGTATGAACCTGCACTTCCGCAAGTCCTTCCAAGCCGTCTTCCTCCACTTTTCTGCGGAGCTCGGCAATCATGTCCGAATAAGCGCATTTGTCGTCAAGCCGAAGAACAAGACCGTCTTTTGTCCCTTTTATTGTTACATATTGCTGTTTCGTCATTTGCGTCACCCCGCATTTTCTTTTACAAAGTTTCGCCCTGTCGCTCTACTACTCTTTTATAAATAAGTGTTTTGAAAAACCAACCGAACATACCAACGAATATTGAGTTGGCAATTATCGTTGGAATAAGTCTCCCTGTAATGAATTCATCCAATCCAATAGATGTCAATGAAACGAGACTAGCAAAAAAGTATGATAGTACTTCGAGCACGATAATCAGAAGTAAGGCCAAGAACATCACCGTAACAATATGGCGGTGGATTTGGCGAATAATTAGTGTTGCAATAAAGCAGATCAAAGGATAGAGAAATGCATATAATCCAATAATATCAATATGGTACATATCATACAAGAGTCCAAGCACAATTCCGTAAATGATTGCATGTTTTCTACTGTAATAGACAGCTATAAAAATAAGGTACACGATAACAAACCGCGGAACAAGCGTATAGCTATCACTACCAATGTTCACCGGTGAAAACAGACTGAATACAGGCTCTAGGAAAAACAACAATACGGCAATAAGAGGGATGACGGATCGGATCATGATCCATCCTCCCCCTCAGTATCCGCAGAGCTGTCCCCGTCTGTCCCCTGAACAATGGATGAGCGCTTAGCAATGATAACATGGTCCAACAACGAAAAGTCCGCTGCCGGCCGGATATATGCCAACTTCGTCAGTCCATAATCATCTGTCGATACTTCTGTTACTTCTCCAATTAAAAGCCCTTTCGGAAAAATACCACCAAGACCGGATGTTATGACTTTCTGACCGACTTTGACTTCGAAACTAGAGTCAATACGTTTCATAATAAGCTCACTGCGTTTAATGTCGTACCCCTCGATAAGTCCGTAAGTCTTTTCACCTGCAACAACTGCAGCAACACGGAAATTACGATTCTCCGTCGACAATAGCTCAACTGTGGAAGTAAACTTTGTAACAAGTACAACTTTTCCAACTAGGCCATCCGCTGTAATGACCGCCATATTCTTTTCGATACCTTGATTTTCGCCCTTGTCTATGATGATTTTCTCTTCCCACTGGTCAGGGTTCCGCGAAATGACCGTCGCCTGGACCGGATCATAAACACGCAATTCATCTTTTTTGCCGACAATTTCGAGCAGGCGTTCATTTTCTGCTTTCACATCCGCCAGCTCGGCTTGTCCAGAGGCGTATTCGCTTAATCTTACTTTTAAATGTTTGTTTTCTTCATATGTATTCAAAATCCCATCAATATTCCCAATAACGTTTGTTATGTAAAGCGCCGGCTTCGAGAATAGTGACTGCCCGAAGCCGACGACATCTTTCACAACTTGTTCTGGAAGGGAGGCATTCTGCCGGTCTTTGAGGGAGAATGAAATTAATGCCACAAGGATAATGACGCCCACGAGCAGTAATATCAAACGTTTATTTGAAAAAAATCGCGGCATTGCCCATGTCCTCCCTTACTTATCTACCTTGCATTTTTTTGATCAATTCAAAATTATCAAGTGCTTTACCTGTACCGATTGCAACACAATCAAGTGGATCTTCAGCTATGAAAACAGGCATTTGTGTTTCATCAGAAATGACTTTATCAAGATTCTGGAGCAATGCACCACCACCTGTTAGCACAATTCCGCGTTCCATAACATCCGAAGATAATTCCGGAGGTGTTGTTTCAAGCGTCTTCTTCACACCATCAATGATTTGTGCAATTGACTCACGCAATGCTTCTGCGATTTCATCAGAAGAAATTTCGATTGTTTTCGGCAGACCAGTCAAAAGATCACGTCCACGAATTTCCATCTTCTGTGTATCGCCGATTACTTTTGCAGAACCAATTTCAATTTTAATAGCTTCTGCAGTCCGTTCACCGATAGTCAAATTATACATTTTGCGGATATAGCTAATAATCGCGCCATCCATTGTGTCGCCACCGACACGGATTGACTCGCTTGTTACGATGCCGCCAAGTGAAATGACCGCAACTTCTGTTGTACCGCCACCTATATCGACGACCATACTACCAGTAGGTTCCCAAACAGGTAGATTTGCGCCGATTGCAGCCGCAAACGGTTCTTCAATTGTGAACGCTTCTTTTGCACCGGCTTGACGTGAAGCATCGATAACCGCACGCTGTTCAACGGAAGTAATTCCGTAAGGTACACAAATTAGGACGTTTGGCTTTTTCCATGCTCCGCCCGACGTTTTCGTTGCCTCTTTCATGTAATGCTCAATCATTGCTGTCGTAATTTCAAAATCAGCAATGACGCCGTCTTTCATCGGGCGTGTTGCCACGATAGATCCAGGTGTACGACCAATCATATTTCTCGCAGCGCTACCGACTGCTACAATTTCACCAGTATGTGTATTTTTCGCTACTACTGAAGGCTCTCTGAGGACAATGCCTTTTCCTTTAATGAAAACTAATGTATTTGCTGTGCCGAGGTCAATCCCGACATCTCTAGATCCAAATCCAAACAATTGTGTTCTTCCTTTCTGCTAAACCGTTAATTACGGCATTCATGAAATCATACACCATAGTATAACGGATAGAAGAGCAAATTCACAGCGTCACATGTACCCTTATTCATTTTTCGTGCCATTCGAAGCATTATTTCAGAATAAATTTACATATATCCCTTCTCTTTCAGGCTTAAAAACTGGTGATCTCCAATGATAACGTGGTCGAGAACTTCGATGCCCATAATCGAACCCGCTTCAATTAATCTTTTCGTTACTTCGATATCTTCTGGAGATGGTGAGGGGTTTCCACTCGGATGATTATGCGCAACTACAATTGACGCGGCAGACCGCTTTACTGCTTCGCGAAAAATTTCACGCGGATGAACTATGCTGGAGTTGAGGCTACCGATAAAAATAGTCTGTTTATGAAGGACCTCATTTTTAACATTCAAAAAGAGCACTACGAAATGCTCTTGATTGAGTGAGGCCATATCCGTCATTAAATAGGCAGCTGCATCTTCCGGGGATCTTATCGTGTATCGTCCCTCTGAATGCTTACGATACATCCGCTTGCCAATCTCTGCGGCAGCAAGAATTTGGACAGCCTTCGCCTTACCGACTCCTTTTACCAGCATCAGTTCTTCAATCGTAGCGTCTTTCAAGTCTTGGATTTTATCGAATGAGGATAAGATTCGGTTAGCAAGAACAAGAACAGATTCCTGTTTTGTACCTGTGCGTAACAATATCGCAATCAGCTCTTGATTGGACAAACTTTCCGCACCTTGTCTGATGAGTCGTTCACGTGGCCTGTCCGCAATATGTACATCGCGAATCATCATTTTGGGCTGAAGATCAATTGTCAATGAATGATACACCACCATTCAATTCCATAAAGCCCAACTTCCGCATATACTCAGTTAACTTCGCAATTGGCAATCCCATAACATTGTAGTAATCACCATCAATTTTATCCACCAATAATGCGCCAGCCGTCTGAATACCGTATCCGCCAGCCTTGTCCATTGGATCTCCGGATTTCACATATGCGTTAATCAACATATCATCAAGTTCACGAAAAGTAACTTTTGTCTGGACGGAAAATGTACATATTTTATCATCCATAAATACTCCAACGCCTGTTATAACTGAATGCGTTTTCCCTGAAAGCTCTTTTAAAAATACTTGCGCTTGTTCTTTACTTTCAGGTTTCGAATATAATTTGCCTTCATGCACAACAATCGTATCCGCTCCGATTACAATACAATTGGGCTTATCATTCGCTACTGCCTGCGTTTTCATCGCGGCAAGTTGCCGTGCATAGCCTTCAAAGTCGTCATTTTCTACAGCTAAATCCTCAGCCACATTGCTTGGCACGACTGTAAACGGGAAGCCAAGCAAACTTAGAATTTCTTTCCTGCGCGGAGATGCTGAAGCTAGAATAACTGGTTTAACAACTGTAAATTTCATTAGTAATTCCCCCTTTAGCCAATCATACTGGATAAAAGGATTTGTGAAAATTGTCTCAAAATCCTCACAACTCAAATCCGTCCCCTTTTCAAGCCTCAAAAAGTGATTTTAACGCAGTTTTCTGTATGTGAATACTGGGAAAGAAGAAGCAATCTAACGACACGTAAATCCTTCGTAAATGTTGTAATGGTGGTAATATTCTTGTAAAAACCTTTTGTCTTATCATCATCTTTCCCCTCCTTTGTAGTTTCGTCCAAATTATTAATTTTGGCTATTTCTGTTTGCATGAGGACCTCACGCAATTTCCCTGCACCGATTGCCCCGCAGGATGAGGTATCTGCCCTGAATGTTTTCCGATAAGTACCTTCAGACTCACTAGAATCAATCTCATTTTCCGTCAATCCAACAGCGGTCCAAACTAAGTATTTATCGGCCGCCTTTATAACGGCCGCTTTCGATAGAGTTGGATCTTCTGCAATAAATAGAGTTGCAGATTCCGAGGACGAGAATGCCCCATGCTGTTTTGCAAATAATTGTAACGGCTCTTCATCAGGCTTTGCTGAATTTTCAACAGGTGCTGGACCCGATGCGGCTAATTCTTTGCCACTGGTCTTTACATCGTCTTTCCCTTTGGTCCCAGCAAGTAGTAGACCAATCACTGCAACAGCTGCGACACCTATGAGGACACCGTGAAGCATCGCCATGAAAACTGTCCCTTTCGAATAACGTTTTCCGAATTTCATTGCTGACCACCCCGTTTTAAGTTTATCTAGCGCCTAGTTGCTTGGGGCATAAGTCTGCCCTAACCAAGGTACTTTTATAGTTAACGGTATCAGAGTGGACATGAAAAAGAACAAGACGTATGTCGCCTTGTTCCAATAAATTTATCGACTTAATAGAATAGATTGCCATACCAAGCGACAAAATCAGCTCCCCAGAAATAAGAGATGACAGCAGCCACTGCAATCGAGGGACCGAATGGGATTGGTGTTTTTCGTCCTTGCCCTGTCCGTTTTAACACGATAAGCCCAACAATAGACCCGATGAACGCCGCTAAAAACAGTGTCACAAGTGTATTCGTCGTCCCCAGCACAAGACCGATAACGAAAAACAATTTGATATCCCCGCCACCCATGCCACCTTTCGACACAATAGCGATGAGATAGAGTACTCCAAAGCCCACTATAGCCCCAAGGAAGCTATCCCACCAAGGTTCAAGGGGAATGATTAACCGCAGTCCGATAAGCACTATAGCGAACGGCAGCAATACCTTATTAGGGATAAGCATATACGCGATGTCCGACACTGTAATGACGACAAGAAGCGACATGAATAAAATTGCGACGACCAGTTCTGAACTGAAACCGAGCATATAAAATGATAAAGCGAACAACACACCTGTCACAAATTCCATGAACGGATAAATAGGGCTGATTTTTGAACCGCATCTTCTGCACTTCCCCTTTAGGAAGATATAGGAAAAGACCGGAACGAGGTCAAGAACCCCCAGTTTTCGGTCACATGTCGTGCAATGGGAAGGCGGTGACACAATTGATTCCTTTTTAGGAACTCTTAGACCCACAACGTTGAAGAAAGAGCCAAAAACGATTCCATAGATGAAAAATAGGCTTGTGATTACAATCGTCATTTGGTATCCCCTGCTTCCACGCCATCATTGAAAGGTGTCGGATCGATTTTCTCACTAGGCGGAGGTGCATCTATTTTCGGAACCTCGTGCTGTAAACCTACTAAATCAGGACGATAAAAAGCGGAAAACGCCACCGTCATCTCTATCAGTCCCTCGTCTAATTGCTGGTCACGAATTTCACCAGGTACATTGATACTGATGGAATCAACGATAAAAACACGTTCCATTTTCTCAATTTCATCGATGAATTTTTCAATCCCCGTGTACGAATCGGATTGAAGAACCACTTCAGTCAACAACTGGTTAATATTCTCAACATTTTCAACAGGATTTTCTATGATAAATTCGCCTTGCGCAAATGTTATGTCTTGTACTAGAGTGCCAGATTTGATTTCCGCTTTGCCGATTTGGAGAAGTACGGCATCTTCTAATGGCATTGACGGTACTTTACGCTGCAATGGCTGCGAACTGGTCGTATCAGTCTGCCCCTTAGCCGCGGACTGCTTGCGAAGAGCAAACAACACGTCCCGCTCATTGGAAGTCGTGAACTTCATCTGCTCATTCGTATCTTTAACAGGTACATACACTTTGAAATAAGAATAGGCTGCAAGTGAAATGAATAACAAAACGGAGAGGATGACTAGGACTATTTCTTTTTGGCGTTTCGTCAAATTAGTCACCCGTATCATCTCCCTCATCCGAACTTTGTGCCTCGTCAACTCCAGCTGTCCCCTCGACCGCAACCCGTTGATCAGTAAATAAAATTGAATAGGTAGCCATATAACGCGGCAGAACATCAGTTGCGCGATTAGTTTCTTCAGTCGATACATTTTCAACTTTCACAGAATCAAGATGAATCTCTGATATGACCTGTGATGATTTTAATCGCGTGTAATAATATGCACTGTCTGGTTTTGTGTCGAATTGGACTATAACCGTCGCCAAATTGGAACCTGTAAAATCAAACGTTTGGAAAAATCCACGTTCTGGCAATAAATTTATAAGTTCATGTAAAAGAGGAACTGTATCAAACTGATAGTCCTCCGCCCAATCTACAGTGGATGCGAGCAACTTTTTCTCGTCACCTGAATCAGTTTGCTGGAGCTCAGAACGGATTTCTTCCTGACTTTCTTGTAGAACTATCAGCTGCTGCTCAAGCGTTTCCGTCTCTTTTGCTAGACTATTAGAAAGCACGAATAAAGCCAACCATAAAAGAACAGCTGCACCTAGAATAGCCAGTGCAGCGATGAGGAGCGTCGACCGCTCCTTCTCTTTTTCAGGTAATAGATTAATATCAACTAACATGTCTACACCTCTTTCAATGCCAACCCGATTGTTCGGTTGAAGCGCGCTGGCAGCTTTTCCCCGGTCGCAAGTTGTAAAGGCTCCTTAACCAATACATCTGCTTTGACGTTCAGCCGTTCTCTGATTCCGGAAAGGAGTGCATCCATTTGAGAGTACTCCCCATTCACGAGAAGATGCGTGATGGAAGCGGAACCATTCCACATATTATAGCGGTAAAAATTAATGAGTTTTTCTAACTCCATAACAACGGTCGATGGCGTGACATTGCCCACTTTAGCAGTCACATCTGTCACAACGGATAAATCAGTCGAGTTTTCCAAATCAACTGGCCGCATAAAGAGTGGGAAATGCTCATGGAAAATGGATACCGTCAGTTTACCATCTTTTAGATCTGCTAAAAGAACATGCTCTTTACCAGTAAATGAGTGCTGTCTATATGCAAGACGATATAAGGCAAGTGGTGTAATATCAGCCGTTATCGGATTTAATTTCGCTTCTTTCAGAACCTCTTCGTAACGGTTTAGTACACTTTCTTTCGAGGCAATGATAATCGCTTCGTTCGTTTCGGTATTGGGTAGGTATGGGACGACATCAAAGACAGGGTCATCGAATGGGAGATAGAGTGTTGAACCAATCTCAATGAAGAAATGGCCCTTCAATTCATCCATCATGACATCGTCGGGGTATGGGACTTTGCGGATAATAACATATTGATCCGGGGCGAGGAATTGGACGGATCTTTTGGAGATTCCCCACTGTTCAATCGCCCCGTCCAATATCGTCGCAAGCGTTTCGGAATCGACAATCTTCCCCTCAACAACGACGTTCGGAGGAAGGGAAACTTCCTCCGCAACATCGATAACAAGCGGTTCAACCGATTTCAGCCGAACAAACCGGACTGCATCTTCTTCAATTGTCATGGATTCCGTGCGCTTGCGGCGAGTGAATATGGACATGGGCATTGGAACAGCTCCTAATCTTATTAATACAATAAAAATAAAATCAAAATTTTATTATGATGTGGGTGCTATAGAATACGCCGCTTTCCCACTTTCACTTAATTCCTTGTTTGTTTTCGCCGTTATTGTCACTGTATTTTTCCCTGCTTTACCAGTAGTTGTAATCGTAACTTTTCCATCTGCCGCTATATTAACGGTACCATCTATGAGGGATCCAGCATCTTTAATGAAACCGGACGCTTCAAGGCTTTTTACATCTGTACCAGTTCCTTTTATTAATACTGATGTTTCACCATTGTTTTCAGTGAAATATAAGTTAGCTGCCGCTAAAGCATTTTGCGCATCCGCAACAACTGCTTTCTCACGTGTATTCTGAATAATATTACCAATCGAAGGAATCGCAATCGCCGCAATAATCCCCAAAATAACAATAACAGCCAATAGCTCGACTAGCGTTAATCCTTTTTCATTGTTCAATCGTTTTTGTAAAAGTTTCTTCATGTCTGTTTCCTCCCTTTTTCATCTTCTTATTCTACTTACTTCTTAATTATACCTAATTCTACAAAATATGAAACTACTATATCAATAATTAGTGCGTCATTTTTACTAATTATTGAAATTACCCCTTACATTCCGTCTATGTTATTAAACATTTCGAACATCGGCATCATAATAGCTAAGACAATAGTCCCGACTAACCCTGCTAACAGCACAATCATCAAAGGCTCTATCAAGGCTTTCAACCGATCTGTTGCAGCTTCCACTTCTTTCTCGTAGAAATCGGCAACTTTCGCCAACATCGCGTCTAAAGACCCTGTTTGCTCACCTATCGCAATCATATGAGGAATTAACGGTGGAAACGCCCAGTGCCCGTTCATTGGCTCCGTCAACGACCCGCCCCGTTCTAACGATTCTCTTGACTTCGCAATCACCCGTGAAATGACTTCGTTTTCTACTATCTTTTCTGTCATGGACATCGCTTGTAGAATTGGGACAGAACTCGCAAACAACGAACTTAACGTCCGCGTCATTGTCGCCAAAACAGATTTTTTCATAATGTCACCAAATATCGGTAGCCTTAAAAGAAACGTATCTAACAAAAGCTTACCTTCTTTATTACGCTTCATCATCCAAACCCCACCGACGACAATCACCGCGAATAAAACCAGCAAGTACCAGTAAGTGGTCACAAAAGTACTCGCGTTCATAACAAAGCGCGTAATCCAAGGTAACTCTCCTCCGAAACTTGCAAACATTTCGACAAACATAGGAACGATTGTCGTCAACAAAAAGATAACAACTCCGATTGCCAAAACTGCGACGACTAATGGATAGGACATCGCAGATACAACCTTTTGCTTCAGCTGATGTGATTTTTCAAAATGATCAGCAAGACGATCAAGTGAATCATCAATCGTACCGGACATTTCGCCTGCCCGAATCATATTGACGACGATTGGTTCGAACGCTTTCGGGTGTTTTGTGAATGCCCCCGACAATGAACCGCCTCCACGTAAATCATCGTTGACCGTTATAAGTATCTTTTGAAACGGTTTCGATTCCACTTGCAAGGCCAGAATGCGAATTGCATCAATGATTGTAACACCCGCCCTGAGAAGCGTTGAAAATTGACGGAGGAACATAATTAAATGTTCTCGTTTCACCGGTTTTCCGATGACGATTTCTTTTGTCAGCGCAGTTTCTGCTTGGACAGTTAAGTTCGTCACACGTATTCCTTGACTTTTTAGTTTTATCGCAGCTTCCCGCTTGTCCACTGCTACGATGACACCTGTCCGGATTGCTTTTGCATCGCGTCCTTCATACTTGAAACGAGCCATCGTTACTCATCACCTTCTAAATACGGCGTGGCTGTTTCATACGAAATAATCCCTTGATCGAGGAAGGTGCGGACAGAAGAGGCCATCATATGCATACCTGCCGCACGGTTTGTTTGAATGATAGTTGGAATCTGATGGACTTTCTCTGTCCGTATCAAGTTAGCAATAGCAGGATTATTAATCATTACTTCCGTCGCAGCACGTCGTCCTTTGCGGTCAGCTGTCTGGAGTAACCGCTGTGAAATAACAGATGTCAAAACGCCAGCAAGCTGGACACGAATTTGCGACTGCTGACCATGCGGGAATACGTCAATAATCCGGTCAATAGTCGATGCAGCACTCCATGTATGGAGCGTAGCCAGAACAAGGTGACCCGTTTCGGCCGCAGTGATCGCTGTCGATATTGTTTCCAAATCTCGCATTTCCCCAACAAGGATGACATCCGGATCCTGCCGCAACGCAGCACGTAACCCCGATGTAAATGAAGCAGTGTCAAATCCTATTTCCCGCTGATCAATAATCGATGTACCATGCGCATGCATATACTCAATCGGATCTTCCAACGTAATGATGTGTTTGTGCATTGTTTCATTCATATATTTGATCATCGCTGCAAGTGTCGTCGATTTACCCGATCCCGTCGGCCCTGTCACAAGGATGAGTCCTTGCTGCGTCTCCGCCAACACTTTTAACGTTTCTGGCAATTGCAAGTCATCGATTGTCGGTATTATCGTTGGTATCGTCCGAAAAGCAAGTGATATAGAACCGCGTTGCTGAAATGCGTTGACACGAAAACGAGCCGCTCCCGGGACTTCATAGGAATAATCGATTTGGCCATGCTCAACAAAGTCTGGGTACATCTTGCCTGGAATCGTCAATTGTGCGACTGATTCAGTAAATTCTTTATCAACCAACACATCGCCATAGCGTTTTAAATCCCCGTGAACCCTGAATATCGGAGGCACGCCTACCGTTAAATGAATGTCTGAAGCATTTAACTTAAACGCCGTCTTTAGCAGCTCATCAATCTTCCTGTTCATGTACAAAACCCCTATTCAATCAATGCGACGCGCAATACTTCTTCTGTCGTCGTAATCCCTTGTTTTACTTTCAATAAACCATCATCCATCAAAAACATTGTCTTATTGCGAATTGCAATTTCTCTCAAATCTGCGGTCGTTCCGCCTCTATTAATAACGTCTCGCATTTCGTCGTTCAAAACGAGCACTTCGTGAATGGCAATCCGTCCGCGATACCCAGTCATATTGCATACCGCACAGCCGGAACCTCTTATCACTTTTTCAATCGGAATACCCCGCTTCGCAAAAATCTCCACTTCGCGACTAGATGCAGCCATTTCTCGTCCACAATCTCGACAAACACGGCGGATGAGCCGTTGGGCGATAACAGCATTTAGCGATGAAGTTACGAGAAACGGTTCGACACCCATATCTAACATCCTTGTAATCGTAGCAATCGAATCATTCGTATGGATTGTACTAAGAACTAAATGACCAGTTAATGATGCCCTAATGGCAATTTCAACTGTTTCACGGTCACGTATTTCCCCGACCATAACGATATCTGGATCTTGTCTCAATATAGACCTTAGACCTGCCGCGAATGTCAATCCGACATTCGGGTTCACTTGTATTTGGTTTACCCCTTCTAGCTGATACTCAACCGGGTCTTCTACTGTAATTATATTCACTTCTTCTTTATTCAATTTATTAAGCGCTGCATAAAGCGTTGACGATTTACCCGATCCCGTAGGCCCTGAAATAAGGACAATTCCATTAGGTTTTTCGATTTGTTCAAGGAACCGGTCCAGATTCAACTTATTGAAACCAAGTTTCGTCAGGTCGTTCAAAGAACTGCTGAGATCTAGAATACGCATGACAATTTTCTCACCGTAAACTGTCGGTAACGTGGAGACACGAAGGTCAATCGGTCGAAAATCGACATTTGTCTTGATGCGTCCATCTTGTGGTATCCGGTGTTCTGTAATATCTAGATTTGCCATAATTTTAATACGTGCACTAATCATCGCCTGCATATGCTTCGGTAAAAATCGCTCCGATTTCAACAAACCGTCAATCCGGAAGCGTATAGCGACTTGATGCTCTTGGGGATCGAAATGAATATCACTAGCCTTTTGAGTGATAGCCGAAGACATGAGTTGATTGACAAGCCGGACAATCGGGGAATCCAAATCCGTCAACTCATCTTGTTGTTCTATCTGTTCAGTTGTTTGTTCGATGAAAAGCTCATCAAATGACTCCTCATCGTAATACTTTGAAATAGTCCGCATTATATCATCTTTTGATGCAATCGCAGTTTCAATATGGAACCCAGTAGACAACCGCAAATTGTCGACTGTAATATAATCCATCGGGTCAGACATTGCGACAAAAAGCCTGTCCCCCTCAGCTTTCAACGGGACAAGCAAATTGCGTTTAGCAAATTCTTTCGGTACAACATTAAACAGCTTCGGATCAAAAGGGTATCTAAACAGATTGACGTGTGGAATGCCCAGTTGGAATTCCAATACTTCAATCAGTTGCTGCTCGGTGATAAAACCGTATTGAAGGAGCGAGTCGCCAAGTTTCTGATCGCGCGGTTTTTCGCTCAATGCTGCTTGCAATTGTTCATTTGTAATGAGACCAGACTCAACGAGCAGGTCACCTAGTCTTTTACGTGTAGTCGACATGCTATTCCCCCACTCCGTTCTCACGTTTACTCAATTATATTTCCACCTTTATCATATTGAACTTCTATCTCATCTTCGCCTTGTAATTGTGAAGGGTCTTTATCAACGTTAGACTCCAAACCATTTTGGGAATCGGCAGAGTTTTGATTGTCCTGAGAATTGACTGTTCCATCATTGCTATTTCCGGGAATTTGTTGCGAATCTTTTTTCAATGGATGGAGTTCGATTTTAGGCATCGGAGCATAAAAGTCAGATGAAATCATTTCATCCACTACTACCGAGCCTTCGTATGAAATCGTTCGGTGGACTTCCACTTCCATTCCTTTTCTGCCTTCATCAGCTACACTTACTTGTCCATTTGGTACAAATGCGCTAAATTGCTGCACTGTTTTTGGCTCGAATGATTCTAGTTGCCCGACAAACGGTGAGTAGGAATAGAGTAAAGGCATACCGGTAATTGATGAAACAATTGTTCCATTGGCAGATTGAACATGCAATTGGAAAGCCGTCTTATTTGGATTGGTGAAGACGAAATTTAGTCCAAGCTGCTCATTGACCGCTGCTTCGAACCCTGGTTCGGCTAATGGTGCTAGCATACTTCCTATATTGCGTTCATCGATAACAAAATTCGTCTGCAAAATTGTCGCATAGAGAACAGATGCAAGAACTGTTAGTTCCTCATCAGACACGACACCAATCTCATTATTTTTAATGAAATCAAATAAAGAAAACGTTGCAAAAGATGTGATTTCCGTACCATTTAAAGCATTGATTAAATTCGTCAACGAAGTCGAGGGCTCTGTTACTGCAATCGATGATGTTGCGATTTCTATTTCCGTGAAATCAGAGTAATCCGTAATATGAATAGTCAGTGGCATAATACCTGTTCCTAACTCCCGTTCGATACCAGTTGCAATCGATTGAAGACTATCTTCACTAAACAGGATTGAAGAAAACTGTTGTGTCAGAATCGTTCGAAGTCCATCGACTGAAACTGTTGCGACAATGGGATTTTCTTTACCAGAATTCGATTGTTCAACCGTTTTTTCAACGTCGAAAGTAACTACTTCGGCAGGCAAAGCAACTGTGATATCCTGATAAGTTAAATCGACTGCAAAATCTGTTTGAAGTGTTATGAAATCTGCTGCGAGTTTTTCTTTCACCGCTTGTTCTTTTTGTCTTGAGATATCGAAAGGACCGACAAAGGTTTGATCCCCAAAGTCCTTTGATGACACATTAGTAAATGCAAGGGCACCAACAGAAGAAAACCCGTAAAAAACGAGCGTCGACGTCAAGACTATGATAAACGTATTTAAGAATCCTTTACTTCCCATCAGAACGCTCCTCTCTATCGTTGAATTCACTCTGCCCACTTTCAATTTCTTCTCGATTTGCGCTCATCCATTGATTCAAATCATCCTCAATCGGTTCCATCGCAAAACCAACTTCCTTGTTAACTGACGCAGCTATTTCTTCATTCGCATTGATACGGTTAGTGTTGATAATTTCACGAGGGATATCTTTTACTACGGGGCGCTCAGAAACGGTTACTGCCTCCGGTTCAGATCGCTTGTCCAACAAAACTGAAACAGCGAATGCAAGTCCGAACATCGCTACTAGGACATAGAGCGGATCAAATGCGCCTTGCATCAGTAGACCAATAACAGCTATAAATAATCCAGCCATCGTTCCCAATAAAACCCGATTACTTATTCTTTTCCGACGAACTAAATAGATTACTATAGGAAGGGCTAGAATCGCAGCTACTAGTAGAATGATGTATTCCATATGTGGTCTCCTCTTACTCGTTTAATAATTGATAGTTTCTTTTTAATTAGAACAATATAATTGTGGATAGTTATTATGTTTACTTATTGATTTACCTATTACTATTATCATAGACTTTCCACAGTTTGTCACTGTAAAGATTGTCAAACGGGAATAAAGATATATAAAAAAGACCGGTTTCCCGGTCTTTTTTTATAAATTAATTTTATAAAATTAGGACAATCTACGATTTAGCATCATAATGTTTCAACGTATTCCCTTCCATAAACCCCTACTTTATTTCTTCCTGCTTGCTTGCCACCTATATACAATGCTCGGTCGGCATTACGCAAAAGCTCTTTTGCATCTTTTGCGTCTTTAGTTACATTAGCAACGCCAATGCTAACAGTCATACAGACATCGACAGGCTCGCGGTCTTTAGAAAGATCTGGAATGATACGAAATATAGATGATTCCACTTCTTCACGAATTTTTTCTGCGAGTTCACCCGTTTCATTTTCCCCATAATTCGGCAAGACGATGACGAATTCTTCCCCTCCGTATCGTGAAAGTGTTGCGTCAATCGGAACAAATGATTCAAGCAGTCTAGCAAGTGCCTTAAGAAGATCATTTCCACTCTGGTGTCCATGTGTATCATTAATCGATTTGAAATGATCGATATCTAGCATTAAAACCGCAAGTGAATTGATAGTCCCAATATGGAATCGTTGGATTTCTTCGTCAAGCTTTGTATCGAGGTAGCGGTAGTTATGCAAGCTAGTCAAACCACATCGTACACTTTGCTCAACAGTCTTTTCATAATAGCGCGCCTTTACTAATGAAATTGCAAAGTATCCGGTCAAAACGTCAACGATTTTCATTTCCATCGCTCGAAATACATTTTTCCGCTTGGAAGTTAGGATTAGAAATCCTTCTGTTTTCTGATTTCGCTTGATTGGAGCGGTCATGACACTTTCCACTGGTTGGTTGAATTTGAAGTTATTTAGCGCCATTGCTTCTTTTTGGGTCGCAAAGATTTTCGGATTGTCCATATCCAATCCATCGTCTACAGTTTTTTCTAGATGAAATGAAAGTCCAGTCATATCTTTTGTAATCATCCCATTTTCAGAAGCCATCAACGTGATTAAATGCTCCCCATTTCGAAGATCTAGAACATAAGCATTGTCATAAGGAACCACATCTTTTAGCTTTCCGATGAATGTCCGAATCACATCTTCAAAGCCCAGTCGCTCAGCAAGTTCACGCCCGATAATACCCGCAGAAGACAGTTTGTCATTTAAATTATCAGACCGATGATACAACCTTGCGATTAATAATACGAGAAGGAATGGGATGCCAATCAAAAGTATTGCATTATTACCAAATTGTTTATTTAGAAAATACAGGGATATGCTGAACGGAAACAACAACATTGTAGAAGCAAAATCCCATACTACAAATTTTTCTTTAAAAGAATAAATGCCAAGTTCGAAATATAAATAGACTTGCATCAAAACGCTATTAATCAGCGAATAACTAATCGCATAAATAAGGCCAAATAAGCAGATGTTCAAGAAATCCGTCGAACCAACTTCTCCACCTGCATAATGAAATAGAGTTCCGCTCGCTAGTGAGATGAGTGTAAAAATTAGGGAATTAACAAAAAAACGATGCATATGGGGTAAATCTGACTTTTGGCTAAATACTAGGATAAGCATTGCAATCTGTGTAAAAACCAACTCCGCGAATACTCCGTATTGAAAAAAAATGGTGAAGGTAATCCAGCGTTCAAAGGAAACTGTTATATTTTTCAGTTGTAAAGGCATTGTCATCGTTACGAATAGCAGTGCAAACAAAATGCTCAAATTTAACCATTCTATTTTTATTGCAGGAAATAAAGTGAATGCAAGAAAGATGCCAGGAGGAACGATAACAATCCACGCTATTAAAGTACTAATCTGAAACCTTTTAGATATCTCCATTTCCCCTGGCACTACCTTTCATTAATTCATTTCACATATTCAGCAACCCTATTTCGCCCTGCCTGTTTGGCTCCTAAATAAAGTGCACGATCCGCATTGCGCAAAAGCGTCAGCACTTCATCCGTATCAATTGGAGCCGATGAAACACCGATACTGGATGTAATTCGGACGACAAGCGGATGCTTATCCTCAACTAGATCTGGAACGATCGTAAAATCATGTTCACCAATTTCAGCGCGTAGACTTTCAGCGAATTCCACAGCTTCCTTTTTTGCAATACCAGGCAAAATGTAAACGAATTCCTCTCCTCCATAGCGGCCAACTGTCCCACCAATAGGAAGTGCAGCTTCAAGTTTCTTTGCAAGCATACCTAAAATATCGTTCCCACTTTGATGCCCATACGTATCATTCACTTGTTTAAAATGGTCAATATCAAGCATAACGACTGAAAGATTTTTTATTGCGTTGTTTTTAAGCCTGTCCATCTCATACGTTAACCGTTCCTCCAGATACCTATAGTTATAAAGTCCAGTTAACGCACAACGCTCATTTTTTGTAACTGCTTCTTGCATATAGCGTGCTTTTTCCACCGAAACAGTGAAATAGGAACATAGTAAGTCTAAGATTTTCAATTGATAGCCATCAAAGAATGCCTTCTTTTCTGAGGCCAAAAACAAAACTGCCTCGATTTTCTGGTTCCGTGAAATTGGGACACAAAGTATACTTTGCATTCCATTAGGCGAATAATCTTTTGAAATCGATTCCCACTCTTTCCTTTCCGAATAGATGATTGGCTTGTTTTGTTCAAGAACTGATCCCGCAATTCCTTGTCCCGCAGATAAAAGGGCAAAATCGATATCAATGAATTTATCATGTTCATAGGAACGGAGGAGCTCTAGCCAACCATCCTGATGGTCAAAAAGATACGTATACTCTGCATCAAACATGTCCGACACTTCCATGACGAATTGGTCAATTACAGCCTTTTCCGTTAATAATTCCGAAAGGCCGTTACCAATATCCCCCGCTTGCCGCAAATCACTATTAATTTTTTCCGAATTATTATAAAGACGGACAATTAATGAGATAAAGAAAAAAGGAATTCCCATTAAAAAAAAGGAACCTCCCCCAACTAGTTGCAATAAATAATAGAACGTGAGTGATAAGGGTAGAACAACCAGGATCATCGCATAGTCGACCAATAGATCTTTCGAAAAGAAAGGCGAGTTAACTTTTTTGTACATTACATATAATCTCAGCACTATGTTGTTAAATGCTGTATGAATGAATTGATAGCAGAACACCGCAACGATAACTGGCCAAAATTCGATTGAGCCGATTTCCCCACCCACTATATCAAAAAAGATCGCGGCAATAATCGATAAAAAAGTAAAAAGCATCGAGTTAATAAAAAAACGTTGTATCAATGGTAACTTACTCGGTAATGACAAAAGGATTGCAAGGATTGAAATTTGCATGACTATCATTTCAATAAACAGTCCATACATTAAAAAAGCGGGCACAGTCACCCAAAGTACTAGGAATATCGGTATACCGTTCCATAATATCGGGAAATAGGTAGTGAGAAATCCGAATACTATAAAAACCGCCACGTACATCCAGTTTACTTGCACTGGAGGATAATTCAAAAAAACATAAATCAATCCAGTTGGAACGGTCAATAACCACAAAATAAAATAATGCATAGTGGACCTATTTGCAACCTTCATTACATTATCCACTCCCAAATAAATAAGTCAGAAAAGGTAGAAGTCTTCAAAAGTTTATCAGACCATAATACATTTGTCACTATTACCCAAAAAAGTTTTTCGAGTAATCAATTCTTTCGATAGTCCATTAGACTACTCAGTAGGTATAGTGAACCCGTTACTATTTTCTTCTTTTTTCTTACATTAGATAGTATTATAGTATTACTTTCGGCAGTTGTCACCTTTTTTACTTCATGGTGGCAATATTTCATTAATTGCTCGCCGGTGGCCGCTTGAGGATGTGGAAACGTCAGGAATGTGAATGATGCCGCAACGTGGATGAGCTCATTCAGCGTTTTCTCAATGTCTTTCCCTTTTAGCATCCCAATAATGAAGTCCACTTTCTCCCCCGGGAACTCCGAACGAATTGTGGCTGCTAACGCCTTTGCAGCTGCAGGATTATGTGCCCCATCCACGAAGACCCCTGGTGATATTTCCTGGAAACGATGTGCGAGTTGCGTGATAGCAACTGCCCAAGAGACCGCTTCTTCAGCAAGCTGAATGCCAGCCACTAGAAGTGATTGAATCGCAACCGCGGCATTTACACCTTGGTGCAGCCCTTTCATTTTTCGTCCAGCCAACTGGAACGTTTCAGTTCCGTTAAACAAATCATCCTTCATATCAAAACGCTCACCGTACATAAAAAGGGCGCTACCTTGCTGACTTGAAATAGTACGGACAACTTTGAGTGCTTCCTCTTCAAGTAACAGCCCTGTTACAACAGGAATTCCCTTTTTTATAATGCCTCCCTTATGCCTTGCCACTTCCGCAACAGTCGTCCCTAGAAACGCAGTATGATCAAGTGCTATTGAAGTAATAACCGAAACAAGTGGTGTCACGACATTCGTACTGTCTAGCAGTCCACCCATTCCTGTTTCTAGTAAAACATAATCGGGCGCAAGTCGTCTAAACGTTGTAAATGCTGCTACAGTTAGCAATTCAAAATCTGTCAGGAACCCGCTCAATCCTGCTTCCTTCATCGCCTGAAATGATTTATCTAATTCCTCTTCCGTTATCACTTCCCCATTTATACGTATTTGATCATGTATGTCGATAATTGCTGGCGACGAAAAAACACCTGTCGACAATCCATGCTCTTTCAAAATTGCTTCCATAAATGCAATCGTAGAACCTTTCCCATTCGTCCCTGTTACATGGATAACTTGCAATGGTTTTTCGGGACTACCCATTTTTACAAGCGCTTCCTGCACTGCCTCAAGACCAGGCTTAATAGAGTCATCACTATCAATTCCCCATCGTTTTTTATATACATTCATTTTTGGAATCAAAACTATCCCTCCGTATGTTAGAATCTAGTTAGAAAAAGTATATCATTCCCGGAGGGTTCCTAATGCAAAGTTGTTGGGTTATTTATAATGGAAGTTTAACAAGCGATAAATTTAAGGATCAAGCTGAACTGATGAAAGAAGCTGCGGAACGCGCGGGTGTTTGCACTGAACTCAAGAAGAACTATGAAGTGATGATGAATTTGGATACGGTTTTAGAGAATCGTCCCGATTTTGTTATCTTTCTAGATAAAGATATTCTACTCGCTAATTTCTTGAAAAACTCAGGAATCCCTGTTTTCAACGATCCCGATGTCATTGAAACATGTGATAATAAAGCCATACAATATCTCGAACTTTCGAAGCAGGGCATTGCGATGCCCGAAACAATTATTGCACCGAAAGTGTATCCGAATTTCACAATCAAAGATTCAGGTTACTATGAACAAGTGTTGGGACGTCTAGGACTGCCAATGGTCATTAAAGAAGGTCATGGTTCATTCGGCATGAAAGTGTATTTGATTGAAACAGAAGAGCAATTTTATGAAAAGACGGATGAATTGCGCGGTATCGACTATGTATTTCAGAAATTCATCGCAACAAGCAGAGGTCGTGATATTCGGGTGAACATCGTCGGGGACGAGATTGTAGCAGCAATGCACCGTCACTCTGAAACTGATTTCCGGGCGAATATAACGAATGGCGGTGTGGCAACAGTAATCGAACTAACAGACCAACAGAAAGCGTTAGCGATACAAGCTGCCCACGCAGTCGGTGCAGAGTTTGCCGGTGTCGACTTATTGTTCGGTGACAACGAAGAACCCCTCGTCTGTGAGGTCAATGCGGCCGCCCACATTCGTAATATTTACAATGTGACCGGGATCAATGTTGCAGATGCGATGATCGCCTATATTTTGAGGAAGTTAGGTTGAAGGGCTATGTTTATTATTCAAAGGCTGAATCAGTTAGAAATCATGCGTTTATTGATGATTTGATAATCGAATCCGAGAAAATTGGAATTGAACTGCAATTGCTAGTTGAAGATGAAAAACCAAATTCAGATGCAGATTTCATTCTTTTCAGAGATCGCAATCCTGAACGCGCTGCTACATTTGAACTAAAAGGTTTTCGAGTATTCAACCGAGCAGAAGTGAACCGAATTGCAAACGATAAATTGCGGACATTTGAACTTGCTAACCTGCTCGGCGTTCCAGCTGTGCCTACGCGAAGAATTCGTTCTATCGAAGAAATTAATTCGTATCCTTGCGTGTTGAAAACGGTCGATGGCCATGGTGGGAATGAAGTTTTTCTTTGTACATCAACTGCGGACGCGAAGTTGTTTTTCACCAAATTCCACGACCGAAAACTAATTGTCCAACCCTTCATCGAATCCGGTGCCCGAGATATACGCGTATTTATGATTGGCAATGAAGTTGTCGGAGCCGTAAAACGCACTGGTCATGGGACATTCAAATCAAACTACACACTTGGTGGCTCCGTCGAAAAATACATACTTTCTAGCTGGCAGGAAAAAGATGCGCATACTATTTCCCGAGCAATAAAAAGCGATTATGTGGGGATTGACTTTTTGTTGTTGCCTGAAGGAAGATGGCTGTTGAATGAGATTGAGGATCCTGTCGGGGCACGGTCATTGTATGTTACGTATGAGCTTTCGGTAGCGGAGAAATTGATGGGGTATATTAAGGTGAAACTTTCCCGGGACACATAAAGACAAGCAACTTGAGTAAACATGCAGAAGATCAGACACTTACGTAGATGTCTGATCTTTTTTCATTATTTTAATTGTATGAGTGACTTTGCACCATGGATGAAGTTGATATACAGATTCCCTTCAAATCCACTTCGCTCAGTTTTCACTTGTGGTCGTATGTTTAATATATATAGTTACCTTAATGACAGATAGAATTCCAAAGCAGTATAGTCGGCACTTAACAAATGGAATATTCCCCTAATACCGCTTTGTCGCTCCTTCTCTAGACTTTTTAGTTATACGGGTGAGATATACCACTTAATTAATTCTAAATAAGTAGTGCCGAATATATAGTTTTAGCCAAAGAATGAATGACATGAGCATCTCACGATTTAATAATCTTGGACTCTTTAAGAATCCCAAAATCCTCGGAAATCAAAATTACTTTATCTACCTTGTACCTCGAATCTAATGTCTTGTCATTGAAATAATACAAAATGCCACTCCTATAATTGTATGCTTTCGAATCAAAGCTATCCCCCTTAGATTGCACAACAAATACCCGACCACTTTCATTAATAGTGGCAGATGAGCCTGATACCGAATCATACCAAGTTGTTTCGAAAACACTTCCGAAGTTAAGATACATATATTGATCCACTTCTTTTTTTATGAAGGCTTCTAAGTCTGGCTGCGTTCCATCACTTCTTCACTCATTATAAGGTTCTTGAGTGTCAATCTTATTATTAAAAAAGTGGCTTGACTCCAAAGTATTCTTATTCGCACTCAGGTAAATTGCAGCAACTGTGATAATTAATATTATGATTGCATGGTATCTCTTCTTCACAATAAAGTCCTCAGAATTTCATGATTCTATAAGTGAATTGTGTGAGCGACTTCACTTAAGTACAATACTATAGGGACACCCCAGACAACGTTCCTCATGCGACCAAGACAGACACTCGCAAATCTTCAGTACCGACGATTTTCAATTTCATAGACCAAAACCAAGTTCCAATGTTCGAAATAAAGGTTCCCTATAAACATTCCTAGTTGCCCCCTTAATACAGGAATAATTTCAAATCCATCTCCAAATCAAGAACTCATTAAAGTTTCTGGATCAAGACCTGATGACACGAATGAATCTCCCTCAATAATGCTCACTGTTTGAATATCCTTATTTTCAAAGTCCGTTGTTTCGATAATTAATTCTCGATTGCCAATATCGAAACTAATATAAGCCTCCTAGGTGATAACACAATTAAGACGAAGAGATGGAATTTCATCTTTTCCTCCATTCGTAAATTGAATAAGTTTATAATTCATATTTGACTATTTTTATGTAAGTGATAAACAAAGAAGAGCTTACTACAAAAAATCTCCCACTGTCACTTTTGACACAAAGAGATTTTTGTAGATACACCTTTTCCTATAATTGTAGAAAAGACATAAATGGTTTGAGTGACTGGCACCAGAATATTTTTAACCCAATATTCACTTCTCTCTCTCGGCTTTTTTAACAATCTCCACTTCTCCAGAACTTCCGAATCCGGGAGCAAGTGAACCATCAGTTAATAAAGGAGATTTATAGTGGACTTCTCCACCACCAAATATGTTAATCGATTTCCCAATAATTGAACCATAAACCTTGCCACTACCTGACACTTCAAAATCGGCATTCGGCGCAAAATATAATGATGGCTGTACATTCCCATTACCTGTCACTTTAAATGACCTTCCACCAGAAAGAATATTTCCAAATATAGATGAACTACTTGTTATAGAAACATTTGCAGTTTCCGTATATATAGATGCATATATTTTCAAATTTGAACTAACTGAAAATGTATTTGATCCTTTATAATAAATTTCAAGTTTTCTGAGATGGTCTTCACTAATATTATCCGCATCGACTTTCTTTTCCAATTTCTCAGTAAGGGTTTGTGGGTTCAACATTCCATTTGTAATGTTAAGCTTGTTTTTGATATATAATTTTAGTTTCCCTTTTCCTCTAATAAAGATCACACCACTTCCACCAAGATCTAACTCATCCAAAACAAGTTCTTTATCAGAATCTCCTACATCTATTGTTAATTTATGACTGCCACTTACAATTAACTTCCCCATTGTTGAATTCCCATCTAACTTCATGGTTTCATCCCCATATTCAAGAGATATATAGTTAAACTTATTACTATTAGGGTAAGTCGGTATTGACGGGAATCTTGGCAGAATAAATTCAGGTAAAGTGTTGATTCGATGAACTACCGGATTAAATTTCATCCAGTCCTTTCTTGATATTGCACTCTGCTCATAACCAGGTGGAACATAAATTTCGCCAAAAAACACTTCATTTCCAGCCCAATCTACTTGTACACTACCCACTCCCTTTTTAAGAGTCGCTATATCTCCCACAACTTTTCCGTTCAAAATAATATCTTCCTTCATAATAATCGCCATTTCACCAAACCCACTGCTTTTAGGTACCCATGTCACTGAAAATTCACGTTCCACTACCCTACTTTTTTTATCGATAATACCTGTTGAAGTAAGTTTATATAATCGAGTAGGATTCCCACTATTTTGTTCTACTACATCTATTTTTGCTTTAGGAGTTATTTCTCCCAAAGTCTTCTCAAATGATGTTGAAGAATATTTCCCTGAAATGATAATTTTTTGGAATAGTTCATTAAAAAAGCTATTTGCATCGTTTGTATTGCTGTAAGTTGACTGTATCTGACCCTCTATCTCATCCATTTCAACAGTTAACCCAGCCTCAGCAATATAAAACACAGATTGATCATCTCTTTCCCCTGCAGACAATTTCACAGAGTTTGATGTGATCATCAAAATACTTAGTCCAAGGACAGATAAAACAACAAGTACCATTAATACACCAACAAGGGTGAATCCGCTATTGTTTGTATGAAAATGATTTCTTCTTGGCGGCTTTTCCAAATTAGTCACCCTTTCTTAGTGTTATCTTAGTGTTAATTTCTTCACCAGTAATACTAATAATTCTAAGAACCACTTCACTACTAGACTTACTTACATAAAAATTTTCAATATCTTTAACAAAAATCGTTCCATCTTTATTCTCAATAGATTTATTCGCACTATTATATTTATACTCAATAACACTTGTCAATTTGATGTGATCGCTCTTTGAACCAATATTTGCTATTCCCTTCTCGTCAGCTTTCCGAATCTCCTTCGTAATCACCTTCGCTGCATAGGTCACATCATATAAATGCCTTGATTTTTCTGATTGGCTTTTATATTGTTTCTGGCCAAATAAATGAACATTTGAAATTAATAACATAATAATCGAGCCAATGATTATAACTGCAAGGATTTCAACTAAGGTGAGTCCTCTTTCATTATTTAAATACTTTTTCATTTTTAATCAGCCCTCCAAACTACTACATTTTCCATTTGGGCTTGAAGGTTATCATCAGGTATACCACGCACTTCCACTAATACACGATCCATGTTACCTTTTTTATTTTGTAATTTAACTTTTATTAAAACATTAGAATTATACTTTTTTTCAAATACAATCCAACCATTTTCCTTTGATCCATTTGTATAACCTAAACCTTTAATAGTCGCTTCTTTTGCACCATTTTTAGTAGTTTTACTTAGCGCATATATATTTTCCATCTCAGTCTGCGCAATATAAGTCGCATCAATAATATGCTCAGATGCCTTATTAACCTTAGCTGACTGTATGAACATCATTAAAAAGGTTGTTAGTAAGAGGGTTAAAATAACGAAAGAGGCAAGCACTTCAACAAGTGATAACCCATTTTCCCCCAAAGCCTTTTTAAGTTTAAACTTCCCCATGTCTATCATCCTTTTCATTCGTGCTATTTATATTGAACATATGCATACATTTAAAAGTTAATCGAAGGCGCTTAACAGTGATAGTCGAAGCCTATTCTAAAGAAATATTTACTTTGCCTTATATAGTTATTTATCCCTATGTTTGTACTATATTATTAAATATTCATAGACTAATATAAATCTATATTACCACATTCTATAATTCATAATCAAAACTGATATAACAATAATTCAAATTACTAGCCTTAAGCAACTCGATGAATAATTTATCAAACGAAAAGACCTCATCGCATATTCGCGATAAGGTCTCTTTGCTTTAAAATCAGATTTCCTTCAATTCCTGCATACGCCGCTCTACTGCCGCGTATTTTTCTAGATAGTCACTTTCTTTAGCTCGCTCTTCTGCAACTACTGCTTCAGGCGCTTTTGACATGAAGCGTTCGTTGGAAAGTTTGCCTTGAACGCGTTTTACTTCACCTTGCCATTTCGCAAGTTCTTTTGTCAGACGTGCGAGCTCTTCGTCAATGTTCAAAAGACCTTCAAGTGGTAAGAACAGTTCTGCTCCTGTAACGACAGCTGACATCGATTTGCCTGGTGCTGTGATGTTGTTGCCTAGCGTTAATGTCTCAGGGTTACAGAATCGTTCGATGTAGCTGCGATTTGCTTCCAACACGGCTACAGTTGCATCGTCTTTAGCTGAAATATAGAGTGGTACTTTTTTGCTTAATGGTGTATTTACTTCTGCACGGATATTACGTACTGCGCGGATGATATCCATCAGCAGTTTCATATCTGTTGCACGCGTTTTATCAGTAAGATCAGGATCTGCAACCGGCCATGCAGCGATTGTGATTGACTCGCCTTCATGCGGTAGGTTCTGCCAGATTTCTTCTGTAATAAACGGCATGAATGGGTGTAATAGACGCATTGTATTATCGAGTACGTATGCCAGTACTGAGCGTGTCATTTTCTTCGCTGTTTCATCTTCACCGTATAATGGCAGTTTCGCCATTTCGATGTACCAGTCACAGAAATCATCCCAGATGAAGTTATAAAGTGCACGGCCGACTTCACCGAACTCATAACGATCTGCAAGTTTCGTCACTTGGTCGATTGTTTCATTCAACCTTGTCAGAATCCATGCATCTGCAACGGATTTTTCACCAGTCAAATCTATTTCTTCGTAAGTCATGCCATCCATGTTCATAAGTGCGAAACGGGATGCATTCCAGATTTTATTGGCAAAGTTCCAGATGGCTTCAACTTTTTCAGTTGAGTAGCGAAGGTCCTGCCCTGGCGATGAACCGGTTGACAAGAAGTAGCGCAGTGCATCCGCTCCGTATTTTTCAATAACATCCATTGGGTCGACGCCGTTACCAAGTGATTTAGACATTTTACGACCATCTTCTGCACGTACGAGTCCGTGAATTAAGACGTCTTTAAATGGACGCTGTTCTGTAAATTCGATGCCTTGGAAGATCATCCGTGATACCCAGAAGAAAATGATGTCATAGCCCGTTACGAGTGCATCTGTTGGGTAATAACGTTTAAATTCTTCATTGTCGAGATCCGGCCAGCCCATTGTTGAGAACGGCCAAAGCGCAGATGAGAACCATGTATCAAGAACGTCATTGTCCTGGCTCCAGTTTTCACTGTCAGCAGGCGCTTCATGACCGACATGTATTTCGCCCGTTTCGTTGTGGTACCAAGCTGGGATGCGGTGGCCCCACCAAAGTTGACGCGAGATACACCAGTCATGGACATTTTCCATCCATGTTAAATACGTTTTTTCGAAACGGTCCGGGACAAAGTTTACTTTGTCTTCTGCTTCTTGTAATTTAATCGCTTCATTAGCAAGTGGCTGCATTTTAACGAACCATTGTGTTGATAAATACGGTTCAACGACAGCACCACTGCGTTCAGAGTGACCGACAGAATGATTATGTTCTTCAATGTTGAATAGAACAGCCATCTCCTGCAAGTCTTTAACGATTTCTTTACGGCATTCGAAGCGATCCATTCCTTCGTATTTACCAGCAAGCTTATTCATTGAACCGTCTTCATTCATCACAAGAACACGTGGAAGATTGTGACGGTTACCGATTTCAAAGTCATTCGGGTCATGTGCAGGTGTAATTTTCACGGCACCACTTCCAAATTCCATGTCGACATAATCGTCTGCAATAATCGGGATTTCACGGCCGACAATCGGTAATTTAACCGTTTTGCCGATTAAATGCTTGTAGCGCTCATCTTCAGGATGGACTGCAACAGCAGTGTCCCCAAGCATTGTTTCAGGTCGAGTTGTCGCAATTTCGATACTGCCCGTTCCGTCTGCTAGTGGGTAACGCATATGATAGAAAGCACCCTGTATGTCTTTATGGATAACTTCGATATCGGATATAGCTGTTTTCGTTGCCGGATCCCAGTTGATAATATATTCGCCACGGTAGATAAGCCCTTTGTTGTAGAGTTTAATGAAAACTTCCTGTACTGCTTTCGAAAGTCCTTCATCCAGGGTAAATCGTTCACGTGTATAATCAAGACCCAAACCAAGTTTCGCCCATTGCGCACGAATATGTCCTGCGTACTCGTCTTTCCATTTCCATGTTTCTTCAACGAATTTTTCGCGGCCTAAATCATAACGTGTCGTTCCTTCTTCACGAAGTTTTGCTTCAACACGAGCCTGTGTCGCGATTCCCGCATGATCCATTCCTGGAAGCCATAGTGCATCATAGCCTTGCATACGTTTCATACGCGTCATGATGTCTTGTAAGGTTGTATCCCATGCATGGCCTAGGTGAAGTTTACCTGTGACGTTCGGCGGCGGAATAACAATTGTATAGGGCGTTTTATCGCTTTCTGGTTGCGCTTCAAAGTACTTCCCTTTCAGCCACCATTCGTAACGACCTGCTTCAATTGTCTGTGGATCATATTTCGTCGGCATCGACGTGTTGTTTTCAGTTGACATGTTATTTCCTCCTTTATTTTTGGGTACAAAAAAACTCCTATCGCCTTAAAGGACGAAGGAGCTGTTCGCGGTACCACCTTTATTCGTGCACACAAAAGAGCTGTGCACCTCAAACTTCGATAACGGCTTCAAACCGGCTTCCGCTACTACGCTCAAAAATGTTTTTCTTTTTGAACACACTTTCACGGAAACTGCTCATGGGTTACATTCGGTAAATAATCGACAGGTCCTTTCAGCACTCGAACCCTCTCTTTAGTCTAATCCATTCACGTACTATCCCAATCATCGCATCCATATACAATTGCAATAATTGTAACGGAATAACCGGTTGCTCGTCAAGTATATAACGAAAGGATTGTGTTATGCGTAGAGGATATAACCCTTACCTACTTCCTCCTTGGCTTCGAAGATGTCGATTTTACTGTAAAGGAATCATTATCCCTATTTGCCTTTTTCAGTTGGTACGATTATTGATCATACCGACGACAGGCGACTTTCTATTGTTCTGTTTCCTGTGTGGTTTAGCTTTCGTTCTTTACAAAAACATCATTTGAACGGTAGGCTGTCGTCGATATGCCATCCGTAAGCTCCGCAATGAACGACAGCACTTCGTCCATCTCGTCTAACGGAGTGCTGTCAATTGCTGCTACAATCGGCGCTGCAACCGCGACCGCTACTTGCACTTCCTCAGGCTCTTCCACTATTGCAACCGCTTCTGTGTACGTACATTCTACATTCCAGACAACTCCATAAGTACCTTGTCCGTCTGATTTACCTGTTGCTTGCGTTGTTACAATCTCCAATGGGCTCTCTGCTACTGAAGGCAAGTCAATATTAAGCGGTACCGCGTATTCAAAATAACCGTCTTTGCCATCCACTTCGACATCGTCAATGAGGATAAATGAATCGTCCCATTCCTCCGCCCTTAGCCCTTCACCGAATTCGACATTCGCCGCAATATGATAAATGCCTGTCAACCGGACTGAGTCTTCTGTACGCTCTTCAGTATACCTTGGCGTCACTGTGACTGACTGTACACCAGTCGGTACACCAGCATGTTCTGGGAAATAGAAACTTTCCTCCATTGACCACTGTTTTTTCTCCATACCTGTTCCCTCCTTCTATTCCTTCACAAACAATTGTATGCGCGGCATGGTTACAATAGAAGATTAAATAGATCGAACGCAAATATCCTCCGACCAGTAAACTAGTCGGAGGATATTGTCTTTATTATTAAAACAAACACAACTATCGAATTCGTATTTGAATTGACTAAGCTTTTTTTACGCACGAAGTTTAGCAAACACCGTATGGAACGCTTCAATCGTCTTTTCAATATGCGCTTCTGTATGCGCAGTTGATAGGAACATGCCTTCAAACTGAGATGGTGGAAGGAAGATACCCTCTTCAGCCATTAAGCGATAGTAATCAGCAAATAATTCAAGGTCAGCCGTTTTCGCTTTGTCGTAATTCGACACTTTTTCGTTGGTGAAGAAAAAGCCGATCATCGAGCCTGCACGGTTTACCGTGTGCGGGATATCAAACTTTTCAGCCGCCGAACGGAAACCGGCTTCTAGCTGATCACCAAGTTTAATGAAGTGTTCATAAGATGCAGGCGTTAGTTTTTTCAACGTTTCAATACCTGCAGTCATCGCCAGTGGATTACCTGATAAAGTTCCTGCCTGATAAATCGTTCCTGCAGGAGCCATGTTTTCCATAATTTCACGTTTCCCTCCATATGCACCAACTGGAAGGCCGCCGCCAATTACTTTTCCGAGACATGTAATATCCGGCGTCAAACCGTAATAACCTTGTGCGCAATTATAGCCAACACGGAAGCCCGTCATTACTTCATCAAAAATAAGAAGCGTGCCGTTTTTCTCTGTCAACTCACGCAATCCTTCAAGGAAACCTGGTTCAGGTGGGACAACACCCATATTACCCGCGACAGGCTCAACAATAATTGCCGCTAAGTCGTCACCAAATTCTTGAATTGCGACTTTAATGCTTTCTAAATCGTTATAAGGAACAGTAATTGTGTTTTTCGCAACCGATTCAGGCACACCCGGGCTATCTGGTAGGCCAAGTGTTGCAACGCCAGAACCCGCTTTAATGAGCAGTGAGTCAGCGTGACCGTGATAACAGCCTTCAAATTTCAAAATCTTATTGCGACCAGTATAACCGCGCGCCAAACGTAGTGCGCTCATCGTTGCTTCCGTACCGGATGACACCATACGAATCATTTCAATTGAAGGAACGCGTTCAATAACAAGTTTCGCAAGTTCATTTTCCGCTAACGTTGGTGCACCAAAGCTTGCTCCAGTTTCTGCAACGCGCTTAATGCCTTCAACTACGTCTTGATCAGAATGACCGAGAATAAGCGGACCCCAAGATAGTACATAATCGATATATTCATTGCCATCGATGTCTGTAAGAATAGCGCCTTTTCCGCTCTTCATGAAAATCGGGTCCATATTGACAGATTTGAATGCACGAACAGGAGAGTTAACTCCTCCTGGCATAAGATTTACCGCTTCAGCAAATGCTTGTTTCGACTTTTCATAATTTCTACCCAATTATTTCTCCTCCAGCCAGCGTGCCGCATCTTTCGCATGGTACGTCATAACGAGATCCGCACCCGCACGCTTCATACTTGTCAACGTTTCAAGAACGATTGCTTTTTCATCAATCCAACCATTTTGCGCTGCTGCTTTAACCATTGCATACTCGCCGCTCACATTGTATGCAACTACTGGCAATGTAAAATTGTCTTTGACATCACGCATAATATCGAGATACGAAAGCGCCGGTTTAACGATTAGGAAGTCAGCACCTTCTGCAACATCTGATTCCGCTTCACGCATTGCTTCTATGCGGTTTGCTGGATCCATTTGATACGTTTTGCGATCGCCTGATTGAGGAGTGGATTCCGCAGCGTCACGGAATGGTCCGTAATAGGCGGATGCATATTTCACTGCATATGACATAATCGGGATATGCTCAAAACCAGTTGCGTCTAACCCTTGGCGAATAGCTGCTACAAAACCGTCCATCATATTCGACGGTGCAATGATGTCCGCTCCCGCCTTCGCCTGGCTTACTGCAGTACGCGTCAACAGTTCCAATGACGGGTCGTTTAATACGTTACCGTCTTCTAGAACACCGCAATGTCCGTGATCTGTATATTGGCACAGGCAAGTATCCGCAATGACGACAAGTTCAGGATAACGTTCTTTCGCTAAACGAGTGGCTTTTTGGACAATCCCTTGATCAGAATAAGCTTCCGACCCCAATTCGTCCTTAGTTGCCGGAAGACCAAATAAAATAATTGATGGAATTCCAAGTGACACAACTTCGTCGAGTTCAATTGTAAAATGGTCGAGTGATTTCTGGAACACACCCGGCATAGAAGCGATTGGATTATTGATGTCTTCCCCATCTATAACAAAAATCGGATAGATGAAGTCCTCTTTCCTCAGAACAGTTTCTCTCACCATAGAACGCAATGTAGTTGAAGTGCGCAAACGTCTGTTGCGTCTGAATTGTAAAGTATCCAAAATTACCCTTCCTTTCGCCCCGCCAATTTCTCGACGAGATCCATAAGTGTGTATGTATCGGGTCTAACATGAACGACCGCACCAACTTCTAGCAATGCTTTTTCCGTCACATGTCCGATAGCCCCGATTGTAAAGCCGTTCCAACCTGTCCGCGGAGCCACTTCTTCAGCAAAAACTTCAACTGCCGAAGGACTTGCGAATAAAACGCTCAAATGCTGTTGTTGTTGCAATAAATCTACGAGTGAATCGATGAAATCATTTGCACGCTCTGTCGCATAAACTGTCCATTCATCCACTTCAAAAGGAATTTCCTCTTTGATGGTGACGCCTGCAATTGATCCGCGTAGAAAAAGAATACGTCGAATATCTGTTTCAGCAGGATTAAATTCCTTTACGAATGTATCTGCACTGAACACGGTTGGGATGAAATCGACTGTAAAACCAATTTTTTCAAGCGCTTCTGCAGTTCGAGTGCCTACGGCTGCTATTTTCGCTGGAATTGATTCCGAAGAAACACCATGACGATTGAGTTTTGCACCAAACGCCGCAACCGCACTTTGACTTGTGAATATTAACCAATCATACATCGGACAAGCGGTCAAACGAAGTTCATCTGTCTGTTCCACTAACTCCGCCACTTGGATAAGCGGCAATGAAACAGGCGTCCCTCCGTAGCGCTTTACCAATTCAAAGACATCTTTAGACTTCGGAGTCCCTGTAAAGATGACCGTTTCAGCTAACAGCGGTTGACGATCACGCATCCATATCCGCCTTCACTTTCTCAATCACTTCTGAAGCCCCTTCGGCACGCAATATTTTTGCAACTTCCATACCCGCTTCAACGGGATCCGTGCTTGAGAAAGTCTTTTTAAACACTTGTGTTGCGTCTGGAGAAGCAATATAGCCCGTCAATTCGATTTCGCTACCGTTATATTGCGCAAATCCGGCAATCGGAACTTGGCACGAACCATCCATTTCAGTTAGGAAAGTACGCTCTGCTTCAACTTCTTTCCATGTTTTTTCATCCGTTAATTTCGCAAGTTCTGCAAGTAACTCTTTATCATCAAAACGGCATTCAATTGCTAGTGCCCCTTGTCCTACTGCTGGAATACAATCTTCAACGGACATATATTCCGTAGTCACATCCGCGCTCCAGCCCATTCGCTTCATGCCGGCAGCTGCAAGAAGAATCGCATCGTATTCACCGTCAACCATTTTTTTCAGACGTGTATCGATATTGCCACGAATCCATTGGATGTCAAGATCGGGACGCAGAAGCAGTAATTGTGAACTACGACGTAAACTAGACGTTCCAACTTTAGCACCTACTGGTAAGTCCATGAATTTCACATGACCATTCGAAATGAATGCATCGCGCGCATCTTCACGCGGAGGAATACAACCGATAACAAGTCCTTCTGGAAGAACGGCTGGCATGTCTTTCATGCTATGTACAGCGAAATCGATTTCTTTATTAAATAATGCCTGCTCAATCTCTTTCACGAAAAGCCCTTTACCGCCAACTTTCGACAGCATTACATCTAGGATTTGGTCTCCTTTTGTAACGATTTCTTTCACTTCGAATTCAAATGGAGCACCGGCAGCTTTCATCTGGTCTATAAACCAGTTTGTTTGTGTCAATGCAAGTTTACTTCTTCTTGAACCTACGATTATTTTTCTCATATTAACTAATCCAACCTTTCTTAATCGAATACACCTTGGCGTATTTGTGTTCAGATTTTTTCGAGTTTGCTTGATAATAAATCCAAAAAAAATCTGTAGCATCCGCCAGAGGCTTTAACTTAATACAGCTGGGGTTTGAAACCCGGCTGTATTAAGTTATAACCAAAAATGGAACCCGGATAACTTACTTCCAAGAAAAAAATTGATGATAACAAAAAGGAATGCAAATACGTTCGCCCATGCAAAGTCATTTCCTGTTAGCTTGCCACTTCGCTTCAAGAATAATACAGAACCGTAAATGGCAAGAAGGATAAACGAACCAATAATCTTCATATCAAAAAAGGACCATACATCGAGTGCAACTATCGCCCACTGCATGCCGAGAATTAAACTGACGAGCAGAAACGGAATACCTGTATAAAGAGACGCCTTCATGCCTATCTCTGTTTGATGAAGAGAAGGAAGCCTATTAAATTGTTTTGACCATTTCTTCTTCTTTAAAACTTTATAAACAAGAAGATAGAGTATCGAAAAAACGAATGACATCGCAAACGCTGCATAAGACAAAATCGCGAATGTAATATGGATGAATAGCAGCTCTGAAATAAGCGCTTCCCCAATCGGCGACTGTTCAATTTGTTCAGGTCCAAATGTATGAATTGTCATAAAGATGAATCCAATCACATTTAAGAAAAAGACGGCGTGACCAACTTTGTAAAACAGATGCATGACAATTGATAAAGTAATCAACAACCAAGCGTAAAAGTAAATCCCCTCAAAAAGAGTGAGTACAGGGAACCTTTGCCATTCGATTATATACATCACAAGAAAGAATGTTTGTAGAAAGTAGACGACGGTTAAAATCCAAAAAGCGCTTCGGTGTGCAAACGTATCCTTATTCAAGTAATCTATAAAATAAAAAACAAGGCTTACTGCATAGAGTACGACCATTACTTCATGCAGTCTCGCCATCATCATTTCAGCCATGATAACCTCTCTGCCTTTCCGAACTAATAGGGGCGTTTCTGCATCTATAGTGTATCACACTGATGCGGAAACGCCCCTTTGACAAACGTTCAAAATGTCAAATCCGGTTGTGCCGTCGCATGTCTTTCAGCTCTGACTTTTAACCGTTGTTTCGCCTGTTTTGCAAGCGTTTCTTTCTCATTTACTACATCTTCATCAATACCGAATATTTGCTGGAACAATTCCAACTTTTCGGATGCTTTCGGATCCATTGACAGCTCTTTCGCCTGTAGAATAGGATCTTTCAATAATTGATTAACGATAGATTTCGTATGCTTGCTTAATACTTTCTTTTCACGTTCAGTTAAATTTGGCATTTTGTTTTCAATACTCGCCATTGTCTCCGATTGGATGCGATTCGCTTTTTGACGAAGTGCCGATATAATCGGAACCACTCCAAGTGTAGCAACCCATTCTTTAAATACGACAAGTTCCTGCTCAATCATAAGGCCAATTTCTTCGGCTGCTCGCTTTCTTTCCGCGAGATTCGCTTCCACAATTCCTTGTAAATCATCGATATCGTAAAGGAAAACATTTGGTAGATCGCCGATACGTGGATCCAAATCCCGCGGTACTGCGATATCTACCATAAATATTGGTCTTCCTTTACGCAACCGACCTACTAACTGCATAAGTTCAAAATCGATAACGAAGTCGTTTGCACCTGTTGAACTAATCAGTACATCTGCTTCCAGAAGTGTACATTGCAGTTCTTGCATTGACTTCGCAACACCTCCGAATTTATCGGCAAGGACTTCCGCTTTCGACAGTGTCCTGTTAACAACTGTCACTTTGCTTGCACCGCTTCCGTGCAAGTTCTTAACGGCAAGTTCACCCATTTCGCCTGCTCCAAGAATGGCCACATGCTTTTGGTCCAATGTACCGAAGATCTTTTTACCGAGTTCTACAGCAGCATAGGAAACTGAGACAGCGTTATCGCCAATTGCAGTTTCAGTGTGGGCTTTTTTCGCAAGCGTTACGGCTTGTTTAAATAGCTCATTGAAAACAGTACCTGTTGTACCAATTGTTTGGCCTTCAAGGAAACTGTCCCTCACTTGACCTAAAATCTGTGTCTCACCAAGTACCATAGAATCGATGCCTGCCGATACGCGCATCAGATGCTCAATCGCACCATCATTTTCCATGATAATTAAATGAGAAGAGAAAGACTCAAGTGGCAAATCGAACCACTCAGCCAAGAAATTCTTCACGTAATAACGACCCGTATGCAACTGATCAACAACTGCATAAATTTCAGTTCGATTACAAGTTGATATAATAATATTTTCTAATATACTTTTTTGCTGTTGCAATGTTTGCATCGCCTGCGGCAGTTCTGTTTCAATAAAAGATAATTTCTCTCTTATTTCAACAGGTGCTGTCCGGTGATTGACACCGATTACGATTGTATGCATCAGGTGTTCACACCTCTCACGTTCTATTTCACGCTTCCCATTATACCATATAGTTATCACTTTTCTTGTTGGAAATTGTGAACAACCTATGACTACGAACGGTTAAACGTAACTATTTATAATGATTATAATCTAATCCTAACAGCCTTCGATTTCACATGCAATTAATGTGCAATCCTAAATCAAATTTATTGGAACTGCATTACCGATTACTAATACTATACGACAGATTGACTAAACTATACGACTGGATAAGAAAACTGAAGAACAAATTATTATAGTATACGACTGAATTACTAAACTGTGCGCCAGCACACTATAAAAAAACGGAAAACGATGTATATCTCGTCTTCCGGATTTTCCAATTCTACAATTACATTCTGCTTTCAATCTCTTTCCATGCTTCGTCCATTCCGATTCCCTTTTCAGATGAAAAGACAATTAATGCATCGTATGGTCGCATTGCAAGCGTTTCACGAACGACTTTTTTATGCTTTTCCCATTTCCCTTTTGGAATCTTGTCCGCTTTCGTCGCAATGATGATCGCAGGCATATTATTCTCTACAAGGAAATCGTACATTGCACAATCATCAGCACTTGGAGCGTGACGTAAATCTACAATTTGAATGACAGCTCGAAGTGGTTCCCGTTCAGTCATATATTGTTGAATGAATTTCCCCCATGTTTCACGAGAAGACTTGGATACTTTTGCATACCCGTATCCCGGTACATCGACGAAAAATAATTGCTCTTCAATTTTATAAAAATTTAATGTTTGTGTCTTACCTGGCTTCGAAGAAGTTCGAGCAAGGCTTTTTCTACCAATCATCTTGTTTATGAAAGATGATTTACCGACGTTCGACCGGCCTGCTAACGCAAATTCCGGATACCCTTCCGCCGGATATTGTTCGGGGCGTACAGCACTCATTATCATTTCTACGTTATGGACTTTCATTTGGAAGTCTCCTCCAATGCAATTTCGAGGACCTCTTCTGCGTCAGAAACGAGTTTAAATGTCAGTTCCTCTCGGACGCTTTCTGGAATATCTTCGATGTCGCGCTCATTTTCTTTTGGCAAGATAATTGTCGTCAAGCCAGCTCGATGGGCACTTAATGTTTTTTCTTTCACGCCACCAATCGGTAAAACTCTACCGCGCAGTGTAATTTCACCAGTCATCCCGACTTCACGGCGTACTGGCCGTGAGGTCAATGCAGAGACCAGTGATGTAGCAATCGTCACACCGGCTGAAGGACCATCTTTAGGGATCGCACCTTCAGGTACATGGATATGAATATCACACTTTTCATGGAAATCTGGATCAATACCGAATTCCACAGTTTTCGAACGCACGTAGGACAATGCAGTTTGGGCAGACTCTTTCATAACATCTCCAAGTTTACCCGTCAGTATAAGTTTACCTTTTCCTGGCGATAAAGAAACCTCAATCTGCAATGTATCTCCACCAACTTGCGTATAAGCAAGTCCTGTCGCGACGCCTATTTGATTCACTGTCTCCGCCTGTCCATACCTGTATTTCTTTTTACCAATAAGAGATTCAAGTGTTTTAGAACTAACCGTGATACTTTTCTTCTCTCCCGTGACAATCAGTTTCGCAGCTTTACGGCAAATACCTGCAATTTGTCGTTCTAGGCCACGTACACCTGCTTCGCGTGTATAATACCTTACAATGTCCTGAATCGCAGGATCATTGATACGTACCTGCGATTTTGTCAGTCCGTGCTCTTTCAACTGTTTCGGGATCAAGTGATTTTTCGCAATAGCGTGCTTCTCAATTTCTGTGTAACCGGCAATTGAAATGATTTCCATCCGGTCACGAAGTGGTCCCGGAATTGCACTTAAATCATTGGCAGTCGCAATGAACAATACATTCGATAAGTTATAAGGCTCTTCGATGTAATGATCACTAAATTTATTGTTTTGTTCTGGGTCAAGTACCTCAAGCATCGCGGACGATGGATCCCCACGGAAGTCATTCGACATCTTATCGATTTCATCCAGTAAGAACACGGGGTTAATCTTGCCAGCTTTTTTCATACCTTGAATAATCCGCCCAGGCATTGCGCCCACATATGTCCGTCTATGACCACGAATTTCCGACTCGTCACGCACTCCGCCAAGTGAGATTCGAACAAACTTCCTACCTAGAGATTCTGCAATAGACCTAGCTAAAGACGTTTTTCCGACACCTGGTGGACCCGCAAGACAAAGGATTGGTCCTCGTAATGAATTCGTTAATTGACGAACTGCCAAATATTCAAGTATACGTTCTTTAACAGCTTCTAGTCCATCGTGGTCGCGATTTAAGATTTCTTCCGAGCGATTAATGTCAAGCTGATCTGTTGATGCATCGGACCATGGCAACGTAACGAGCCACTCGATATAATTACGGATGATTCCGCTTTCAGCTGCAGCAGATGGTAGTTTTTCATATCTGTCGAGTTCACGCAACGCGGCTTCTCTAACACCTGCCGGCATACCGGAACTCTCAATTTTTTCAGTCAAGTCTATTACTTCTAGACCTTTACCGTCTTTATCACCGAGTTCAGTCTGAATCGCCTTCATCTGCTCACGCAAATAAAACTCTTTTTGCGTTCGCTCCATGGCTTCCCTGACACGTTCATTAATTTTCTTTTCAAGGTTCAGCACTTCTTGCTCATTATAAAGTCTACTCATAAGCCATTCAAGGCGTTCATTGACATCTTTTATTTCAAGTACTTCTTGCTTTGCAACCAATTTCAGCGGTAAATGAGAAGCGACCGTATCTGCCAGTCTTCCCGGTTCTATAATTGAAGCGACAGAATCATATGTTTCTTCTGTCACTTTTTTCGAGATTTTTGAGTACTTTTTGAAATATGTAAGTAGCGTTCTCATTAGCGCTTCTGATTCAGCATCAATTTCCTCATCATCTGGATAACCAATTACTTTAACCACGGGATAAAGATCCGCTTCCTCATAATCCGACCATTCTGCACGTTCAATTCCTTCAATAAGTATACGATACGTCCCGTTTGGTAGTTGTGTCATCGATTTAACAAACGCCAATGTCCCTACTTTATACAGATCCTCCGGTTCCGGATTTTCTATACTTATATCTTTCTGCGTAGCAAGAAAAATAAGGTTATCCTGTGCGATTGCGTGTTCAATGGCAAATACGGAGCGCTCTCTTCCAACATCAATATGTAAAATCATCGTAGGGTATACGAGCAGCCCACGCAGCGGCAACAATGGTATATTGTTCAATTCATTAGTTAACATGCGGAAGTCACCTCCATTAATTATGTATATCCAACTTTTAGTTCAATCAAATATTTAAAAAAAGCTGACATCCGAAGAGCGCATTTTCACGCGCGTCATCGGAGTCAGCTTCATCCTTCAGGCGTTACGCCGAGTCTTTCTCATTATCCAGATGAACTCGGGTACCGTCCGCTGTTAAAAGAATTGGATTTGATTGCCCCAAGACGGAGTCTTTAGTAATGACACACTCAGTCACTTCTTCAAGTGAAGGCAGTTCATACATTACGTCGAGCATGATATTCTCAATGATTGAACGCAGACCACGAGCACCTGTTTTTCGTGTGATTGCCTCTTTTGCAATTTCAAGCAAGGCATCATCTTCGAATCGCAGTTCAACATTGTCCAGCCCAAACATTTTTTGGTATTGTTTTACAATCGCATTTTTCGGAAGCGTCAAAATCTGATACAGCGTATCTTCGCTCAACTGCTCCAAACTTGCAAGAACAGGTAAACGACCTACGAACTCTGGTATCAGACCAAAACGTTGAAGATCTTCTGGAATCAGTTTAGCAAGGTAAGACTCCTCTTCAATAACCAAGTTCGGCTCAGCACCGAAACCAATTACTTTTTGTCCGATACGGCGTTTAATGATTTCTTCAATTCCGTCGAATGCTCCCCCAACAATAAAGAGAATATTCGTCGTGTCGATTTGGATAAATTCTTGATGTGGATGTTTACGTCCGCCTTGTGGTGGCACGCTCGCAACTGTCCCTTCAAGAATTTTAAGAAGTGCCTGTTGGACACCTTCACCTGACACGTCACGTGTAATGGACGCATTTTCGGATTTACGCGCGACTTTATCGATTTCATCAATATAGATGATCCCTTTTTCCGCACGATCTACATCATAATCTGCAGCCTGAATCAGTTTCAATAGAATATTTTCTACATCTTCACCAACATATCCCGCTTCCGTCAAAGATGTAGCATCTGCAATCGCGAAAGGTACATCGAGGATTCTAGCAAGCGTTTGAGCAAGTAATGTTTTACCGCTCCCTGTTGGTCCGATTAAGACGATATTGGATTTCGATAGCTCGACATCATCAATCTTACTGTTCGAATTAACACGTTTATAGTGATTATAGACAGCAACTGAAAGTGATTTCTTTGCACGGTCCTGTCCAATAAGGTATTCATCGAGTATACTTTGTATTTCTTTCGGCTTCGGAACGTCTTTAAGCTCGAAACCTTCTTCAAGTCCGACTTCCTCTTCAACGATTTCAGCACAAAGTTCAACACATTCATCACAAATATAGACGCCTTGACCAGCGACTAACTTACGAACCTGTTCCTGGGATTTCCCGCAAAAAGAACAGTTCAAGTTATCTTTTTCATCGTTAAATTTGAACATTATGCTCACCCCTATTCAAGTGACAATCTTACAAGATTCCCCCGTTTTTATCAACTAATTAGAATTCTTCCCTATTCAAGAAGGTAATTCTATGTCTTTCTATGAAAAACAAGGTACGGTCTTCCGTACCTTGTCCTTATTTCACTTTATTATTCAGTAATCTTTGCATTTTCAACAAGGAATTCAACTGTTTTATTGAAACGAAGGTCATTTTCAAGAACAGAAGTTCCACCAAGTGTTGTTTTAATTTGCTCAACATCCATACCGAATTGCGCGGACATTTTTTCAAGTTCTGCGTTAATATCAGCTTCTTCAACTACGATGTTTTCAGCTTTACCAATCGCTTCAAGTACAAGTGAAACGCGAACACGGTTTTGTGCATCGTCTTTCATTTGTGAACGAAGTGCTTCTTCATCTTGTCCAGAGAACTGGAAGTAAAGCTCAAGGTTCATACCTTGTGATTGAAGACGTTGTCCGAACTCTTCCATCATACGTTCAATTTCAGAATTGATCATTACTTCAGGAATTTCGACTTCCATATTTCTCGCAGCCGCTTCGACAAGATCGTCGCGAAGTGCTACTTCAGATGCCGATTTCTTCTCTTCCAAAGTAGTTTCTTTCAGCTTCGTACGTAATGCTTCAAGACTTTCTACTTCTTCATCAATTTCTTTTGCAAGTTCGTCATCAAGTGCTGGAACTTCTTTTGACTTGATTTCATGAATTTTCACTTTGAAAATCGCTGGTTTACCAGCAAGTTCTGCTGCATGGTATTCTTCAGGGAAATTCACTTCGACGTCTTTTTCTTCGTCTTGTTTCATGCCAACCAATTGTTCTTCGAATCCAGGGATAAATGAACCTGAACCGATTTCAAGGTCGTACCCTTCAGATTTTCCGCCGTCGAAAACTTCTCCATCAACAGAACCTTCGAAATCGATTTTCACTGTGTCGCCATTTTCAACTGCGCCATCTTCTTTAATAGCTAATTCAGCGAATTTTTGTTGACGATCTTTCAGTTGCTCTTCGATTTCTTCGTCAGTAACTGTTGTTTCCTGACGTGTTACTTCAAGGCCTTTATAATCGCCAAGTTTCACTTCTGGTTTCAATGTAACAACCGCTTTGAAAATAAGGTCTTTTCCTTTTTCCATTTGCTCGATGTCAATTTCAGGACGATCGATTGGTTCAACGCCTGCTTCGTCAAGAGCATTTGAATATGCTTCTGGAAGGATGAAATCAAGTGCTTCATTGTAAAGTGATTCTACGCCATACATTTTTTCAAACATTTGACGTGGCATTTTCCCTTTACGGAATCCTGGTGCTTGTATTGTTTTCACAACTTTCTTGAATGCTTTATCAAGACCTACCGTTACTGCTTCTGCAGGTACTTCTACTGTTAGAATCCCTGTGTTCCCTTCTTGCTTTTCCCATTTAACTGACATAATTAAATACCTCCGAATCGTTTTGGCCAATATCTTTTGTTCCGTATATACTCCATTGACAACCATTTCAGTATATCATAGTCTCTTCATCTTTCAACAGATTTCACACTTTGTTAAAGGTCCGAATCGTTGTCAATCTGTTGAATAAGTAAGTTCAGTGCTGTCTCGGGTAACTGCTCACCTGAAAACAGACTTTCTATGTAGTTTACATAGGCTGTTGCGACTTCTTCTGCTTGATGAGTCCCCCAGCCGAAAGGGAAAGCAGTAATTGCAAATTTCTCAATGAGACCTTGAGCCATTTCTAATCTAGATGGATCCTGCAGTAACCGACGATCCACTTCTTCAAGAACTTGTTTCGTTAAATCATCTTGCCCAGGTAATGTCATAGCTGCTGGAACAATACGCTTCTCCCAGCCGAATTTCCGCACTGTAAGTTCATCAGAGTGCCCTGTCTGATGCAGTAGCGTTAATGCGAACGTAATTGCTAATGGTGCCACATCGTCCCGCGCTACAATTATCGCAAGTAAAGGGACTAAATCAGTTAAATCACTACCTTCAAGTGAAGCCAGTGCATACTGTTGTGCCAAAGCATCCATCTTCATGAATTCGTCTAGTGTGAATAATTCCATTCGATAGCTGGGCTCGTCCTGTGCATAGCGGTCAGACAAACGACCATTCAATTCCCGCAGATAATTGAATTTGTTCAGCATATCAGGCGGAACGATTCCTTCATCAATTAGCGCATCAATTGTCATTTCAACTTCATCGTACTCCTGCAGTTGAATGCTAATTGTCAAATACAGCTCCATTGCATCGACGTAATCGGCGGTTCCGCTATGAAGGAGCCTTGCTGCAATTTCTTTTGCACGTTGAAAGTCTTTTGTCTCATAAAGGGCAACCGCGTATGGTCCCAGAAATTCCGGATTGTCAGGTTCATATACAATAGCTTGGTCAAATGCTTCCACCGCTAACTCATAGTTCTCCTGTTCGACGGCTACATGGCCATTTTCAACAAGCTTTTCAAATGTTCCTGGAAAGACGATAACATTTTCTTTTTTCCTGAGTCTTCCGTATTTCTTTCTCAATACGCACACCTTCTTTCATCATTTCCCACTATATCACAGCGATTTCTGTTTTAACATTGATAATTGGTCAATTAGGTAAAAAAAGTCGATGAGCTATCCCGTAAAACAGTAAAGCGTCACCCGACTAGAGCTCGGTGACGCTTTCACAAGGACTTGAAACATCTTTGTTTTATATTTGACGAAATAAATAATCCCATTGACTTCGCTTCGGCTACCCCTTGTAAGGCGCCTTCGCTTAGTTTATATAGTTTTTAGTAGTTCAATATATAGATGCATTCAAAACGCTAAAAGCATGCAAAAGTGGAATGCCTTAAATCGTTGAAATCACTCACCGATTCCTTCTGATTTTATTACTTCATCCACTTTAGCCATTAATGCTTCTTCATCCTCACCATCAGCGATGATTTTAATGTCTGCCCCAGCTGAAATTCCCAGTGACATAACACCCATAATCGATTTCAAGTTCACCGTCTTTTCCATGTATGCAAGTTTCACATCTGACGTAAATGGTGTCACCGCTGATACTAATACGGATGATGGACGGGCGTGAAGTCCCTCGTTGCTAGTAACTTTGTAATTTTTCTCAATCATTTTAAACTCTCCCTTTTAATAGATTAGTCGAATCAAGTTAAAACTTAATTCGCTTGCTATAAGTAGCAATCATTTGCTCATTATGTGCTGAGCTTCCATCCAAATTTGCGCTTTTAAATATTGGAGGTTCTATACCACTTTCAATCATCATACCAATCACACGACTGAATGTCGCATGAAGAAGCATATTCCCAATGACGCCAGAAGCCGGTGCATAAGGTGTTCCCTCCGATAGCAGAAGCCCATCCCCAACCGTTACATGCGTATTCAAAACAGCTTCAGTAACATCTTCAAGTCTATTTCCTGAATGGTGTTTAGATGGCTGTTCAGACGCGTTGTAGTAAAGAGACTGGAGAGAAACAACATAAGCCCCGGACTCTTTTGCAATATACGCCACATCTATTGGTACCACATTTCGTCCAGAAGTTGAAATAATAATGACTACATCTTCAGAACGAATGTCTAGCTGACCCGCAAATGTTTGGGTAAATTCAGGGTCTTTTTCATTCGTAGATGCCTGTGAAGCCCCATTATGAAGCATCAAAGTCTCGACAATAATTGGTCGTACTGGTACTAAACCGCCCGCACGGAAAAACGGCTCCTCCGCTATTAAGTGAGAATGACCTGAGCCGAATAACTGAACAATACCACCACGCGAAAGGCGTTTCATTATCTCTGCTGCAATCTTTTCAACAGATTGCTGTTCTTCTTGAATAACTTTTTTCATCAATGATTCGATTTCCTTGAAATACGCATTCATTCAATCATCTCCGAATCTCGCTGATAAATTTATAACGATCTGCCCGATATGTACTTCGAACAATTTCAATCGGAACATCGTTCGTTAAATAACTGATTCGTTCTATCAACAAAACTGCTGAAGGCATAAAAATTTGAAGGAACTCTGCATCTTCCTTTTTCACTAACACAGCTTCCATGCGTTGCGAGGCATGGCTAATTATTAGCCGTTTATCCTTCTCTATAAACGAATACAGTGATCCTTCTATGTCATTCAATTCAAGATTTGGGACGAGCTTAACAGGAAGATATGACCTTTCGATCGCCATCGGTTTGTCGTCCGCATACCTAATTCGCTTAACGACGAATACTTCTTCATCTTTAGCCAACTGTAACTCATGCATAATATCTATTTCAGGTATCATTTTCTCAAAACTAATAAGTTTGTTACTAGGTTTCATCCCACGTGACAGCATATCTTCCGTAAAGCTTGTAAGACCACTAAGAGGCTGTTCAATCTTGGGTGTCGCCACATATGTTCCGCGCCCCTTTTCACGATAAAGGAGCCCCTCATTTACTAGATTCGTTATGGATTGGCGGACAGTCATGCGACTTACGTCAAACGTATCCGTCAGTTCACGTTCGGAAGGGATTGCCTCTCCAATTACAAAATCCCCTTGCAGAATTTGATTTTTCAAATAGTCCTCGATTTGGACGTACATGGGTATCGGTGACTGTTTATCTAGCATAATACTCACTTCCCTTATGATTTAACCAGTTCATATGCATCCCTATCAACAATAAGTGTAACATTATCGTGATTCCATAAAATTGATGCTGGAAAACTTTCAGTCACATCTTTATTTAATAATGTTCTCACAGCTTCTGCTTTATCTTTTCCGGATGCCAGTAAAATAATTTCCTTACTTTTTAATATCGATTTGATGCCCGTTGTAATCGCATGTGTTGGAACTTCATCAATGGAAGTAAAGAAGCGTGCGTTACTTTCTCGGGTAGATGCAACAAGTTCAACGACATGTGTCAGACTGTTTGAATCCGTTCCCGGTTCGTTAAAGCCGATATGCCCATTTCTTCCTATCCCCAATACCTGCAGATCAATCGGCCCTACGCTATCAATTACTTGTTCATAACGCAGACATTCTTCTGCTGAATCAGATGTCCCATCCGGAATATACGTATTTCCAATTACAATGTCAATCTTATCAAATAAGTTTTCAGTCATAAATGTGCGGTAACTTTCCGGATGCCCTTTATCTAGACCTAGGTATTCATCTAGATTAATCGTGCACACATTTTTATACGATATCCCACGTAATTTAACACCTTCAACTAATCGTTCATAAAGCCCTAGTGGCGTTGATCCTGTTGCAAGTCCAAGCACCGAGTGATCATTTCCAAGAATTTGTGCTTCTACCAATTGTGCGGCCTTTACGCTTACTTCATCATAATTAGCACATATGACTACCTTCATCCCATTACCTCCTTTGTATAAGCAATTTCCCCCCTACAAATAGTCATCTGGACATTCCACTCCCCATCGATGATGGTAAGATCCGCATCTATTCCAGGCTCAATCCTGCCTTTATTGGATAGGCCAAGTTGTTCGGCAGCATTTGTTGAGGTCATTGCAACTAATTCAGCTAATGAACAATTTGTAATAGCCTTCATATTCTGCGCCGCTTGTTCCATCGTTAATATGCTTCCTGCAAGCGTTCCATCGCGAAGCCGCGCATCTTTGTGTGATACTTCTACACCTTGGCCTCCTAAATCATAAATGCCAGGTGGAAGCCCTTTCGCACGCATTGCATCCGTAATAAGAATAATTCGATTGGAAGTCTTTTGACGATAAGCGAGTTCAACCGATTTCGGATGACTATGAATGCAATCGACGATAATTTCAACGAGAAGTGAATCCTCTAAAAAAGCAGCTCCAACAACCCCTGGTTCTCTATGATGTAACGGACTCATTTGGTTGTATAAATGAGTCACATGAGTAGCACCCTCCTCAACCGCATTACGAACGATATCCGATGTTGCATCCGTATGTCCAATAGATGCAATCACACCACTCGTCGTTACCTTTTCAATGAAAGCAAGACCGTTTTCCACCTCAGGAGCAACAGTTACAATTTTAATGCGGTTACCACTCAGCTCTTGCCATTGTTCAAAAAGGGCAAAAGACGGTGTTGTAATATGCTCAACCGGTTGTGCACCCGCTCGTATAGCTGAAATAAAAGGCCCTTCCAAATGAACCCCCAACATTTCAGCTTGCCTTTCATCCGCATTGAATAAACCCGCATTGCGTAACGCCCCTGCTATCGCTTCATCCGACTGCGTCATTGTTGTTGCTAAAAAACTCGTCGTCCCTTCACGGGGAAGCGCGCTCGCCAAACCATTTAATGCTTCCGGCGTCGCATCCATTACATCAAAGCCTGAAGAACCGTGAATGTGAATGTCAATAAAACCAGGCACAACAATCCAATCCTTACCCGCCGCATCGATTCGTATATCTGCAACTTTATTTATAGAAGTAGCGATTTCTATAATTTCGCCATTTTCTATATAAATGTCTCCCGATATACCATCCTTTGTTGCATTGGCAATTGTAATATTTGAAATCAACAATGTCTTCATCAAATTCCTCATCCCTTTTGAATATCCTGTATAAATAGAAATAAATCCCATTCAAATCCGCCGCTTACAGCGCCTTCGCTGGTTTATATAGGTATTATTTGTTCAACATGTCTAGTATTCTTAATTTTCACTATACACTCAATCGGTATAGTTGTCTATACCAGTTTATAATCTAATAAAATAAATTATATGTACTCACTAGAAAAAATAACCCTAAAGAAATTGTTCTTCTTACAACAAAAAAGTAGTACAGACCAATCACTTAGTCTGCACTACTTTTTTCATATTTATCCCCCAATACCTTCTAGATATGTTAAACAAATGAATATGGCGTATGCGCTTTACAAGGGATTTTAGGAGGCCACTGAAAAATCCCTAGTAATTGGAATGAATTAGTATTACCACTAATACCGCTTCGACGCTTTGTGGATGCCTCCCGCGATAAGCCAGAAAGGAAACCACTTGGGAGGGATTGAACTGCATCCCTCCTTAGTCTTATCGCTTCGGCTACCACGAAGACGCGCCTGCGCTGGATGGTCTATGTGAGAAAGAGCATTTCATTAGCTGTGATGAAAACTGCAATCTGGAATGTGTCTTTCTTGAATAGAATTAGTAGCAAAAAATAAACACATTATAATCTTGGCATATACATCTCAAAATCATATTTCTCTCGATAATGAACACCCTAGCGCAGGCGCGGCAAAGGGGTCGCCGAAGCCGTAAGACTGGATGCGAAGCGCTAATCCAGGCTTAGGGTGAGAGGCATCCCCAAAGCGCCAAGCGTTCTACAATCCACACCCCGAATTACACATCTCTTATTATTGAGCGCCACGGCAGATTCAATAGGATTCTTTAATTCAACATATATAGGTTATTTCTCTTACAACATTCCTTATAAAGTCACATCTCAATTGTTCCATTTTTTGTGGTAATAATAAATTGTCATCAGAACGATGAATTCCGATATTGGTATAGCGAGCCAGACACCTGTTAATCCAAATAGCCGTGGCATGATGGCGAGCAAGATTAGCAAAACAACAATTTCCCTTGCTGCAGTAATCCACGTTGCCATTCGGATCTGTCCGATGGATTGATAATACGTCATCATGACAAAGTTTGTGCCCATAAAAAGATAGGCGATAAAGAACAGTTTAATACCCGGAACCGCAATTTTCATTACTTCTTCTGGAAAATCGCCGAACAAACTTGCAATTGGAGCGGCTGCAAATTGGCCGACAAGCAGAAAGAAGATGCCGGCCCCGAGTGCTGTCCCAATAGCCATACGAACAGTCTTTTTCATCTTGATTTCGCTACCTGCCCCACGGTAATAGCTAATCAGCGGTTGAATCGCCGCACCCATACCTAAAAATAACAGCAACATAACACTGTGAACATAATTCAATATCGTAAATGCAGACACGCCTGCGGTTCCAGCGAGGTATTCAAACGTAATATTATGCGAGATTGTAAAGACCGAAAATCCAACTTCCGCAAGAAAACTCGGAAATCCAATCACTAATATTAATAGAAAAAGCTTTCGATTGAACTTAAAGCGAACAAAACGCAAATTACTTTTCTTTCTGAAAAAATGCGTGCTCAATATGACAAGCCCCACAAATGCACCAATGACCGTTGCCGCTGCAGCACCCTCTACACCATAATCAAGTATGAATAAAAACACATAATTCAATCCGATATTGACGACTGCCGTAGCAACAAGTGCAATCATTGATAAGTTCGGTCCACCGTCATTTCGCACCAAAATACTGAATGCATTTTCAACAGTGAAGATGAATCCAAATAGCAACATGACCTTCATATAACCTGCAGTGTACTGAAATGTGTCGGCATTCGCGCCCAATAAATACGCAAGTTCCGTCCTAAAAACAAAGGCAGTAAGCCCGACAATCAGCGTTAAAATAAATATAGAGACAATGGCATGTGAAAAAATAACACGCGCCTTATCAGGTCGTTTAGCTCCCATCATTGCGGAATAACGGGTCGCTGCACCAATTCCAATCCACAGTGACATCGCGACAAAAACCGTATAAACTGGCGCTGCAATCCCTACCCCGGCAAGAGCGACTGGGCCTAAGCGATTGCCTACCATAATTCCGTCGATCACAATATTGACAGCCATCAGTAGCATCCCAACCATCGACGGGATTAAATACCTCAAAAAAGATTTCCCAACAGATTCCGTATCTAAGCGATTTACTACTTGTTCCTTTTTCATTACCAATTCAATTCCTTATCTTTTGTCGTTCCATAAAACACGGAAACGATTTTAGTTTTTATAGTTTCGTCAGTCAAAAAAATAGACTGGCAGTTAAAATGCCAGTAAGCTCACCTTATTTTTCCTTCACCATACCTGTCAATAACACATCCACAATCGCCCCGTACGCTTCCGTAACTGAAATACTATGTTCTAAAAAAAATTGTCGGTCGAGCGTTGCATTCGAAGCTTCAATAATCAATTTCATCAGCAGATCGATATTTCGATCCACAATAATACCTGTTCGGATCCCTTCTTCAAGAAGACCCTTTAAATCATCCCACTGATGCAACTCACGGTTCACCCGTTCCCACTGTACAGGGTAAGTCCGTTTTAATTGGTTCAGAATCCGGAGATCGTAAAACTCATTGTATTTTGGCATGACGACAATCGCCTTACGGATTTTTTCTAACAGCGTAAGTTCTGGATTGTCAATTATACGCCGTGTTTGTTCATCGAACTCAACGAGCGTCATATCTATAATTGAGTCAAGGATATCTACCTTAGATGAAAAATTTTCATATAACGTCCGCTTGCTAATTCCAAGACGCTTTGCCAAATCATCCATCGTGAACTTAATGCCATTATTTCGCGTTTCTTCAATAAATGCATTTCTGATTCTTGTTTTCAATTTTCGACCTCCCCAGAAACTAATAATCCGTTTGTAGTTTTACCAGTTTCATTATACAACCTCTGTGAGATGAATGTCTACAGAGTTAAGTAGGTCAAGTTCTAAACGATAAACCAAAAAACATTATAAACTTTTCACCATTAGCTTTTCATTATTACTATCCACTTCACCATTGAACTTAAAGCCAAATTTCTGATACAAGTGAAGTGCTCCTTGATTATCGGCAATGATGCTTAAATAGATTTCATTGCAACTATATTCTTGTTCTAACCGTTGAATTAATGCGCTTAACATAATGCTTCCTAATCCAAGACCTTGATATTTAGAATCGATTAAAAACCGATCCAGCCACACTCGTCCATTTATTCCTTCATCAGGAAAAAATCCATACATAGCAAAACCAACTAAATTCTTTTCCCAATAAAGCCCTACTGGTTGAAAGTTGCTGCATACCTTTGCCTCATCTAAACATTGTTGCGGCGTTTCAATAAAAGACTGTTGTTCTTCATTAATACGCAGTCTTAGAATATCGTTTATATTGTCTTTTGTAACTTCATTTATAATTACTGTCATCATTTTTCCTTTCATATTTAAAGACTAGATTTATATAAGAATATACAACTAATAATGGCCGTCTAACACTTTAACATCTATATATGTTGAACAAATGAATACGGCGTATACGCTTTACATGGGCATTTGGAAGGCCACTGAAAAAGTCCCAATACTTAGAACTAATTAGAATTCCCCCAATACCGCTTGGACGCTTTGTGGATGCCTCCCGCGATAAGCCAGAAAGAAGACCGCTTTCAGTCTTATCGCTCCGGCTACCACGAAGTCGCGCCTTCGCTGGATGGTCTATGTGAGAAAGAGCATTTCATTATCTGCGATGAAATCTGCAACCTGAAGTGTGTCTTTCTTGAATAGAATTAGTAGCAAAAATAATCACCTTACAATCTCGGCATATACATCTCAAAATCACATTTCTCTCGATAATGAACAACCTAGCGCAGGCGTGGCAAAGGCATCCCCAAAGCACCAAGCGTTCTACTATCCACACCCCGAATTAAGAGGGCACTGAAAAAGTTCTTTTTTATAGTAAGAACTAGTTGATTGTAGTGAAGAGCGGCGACTCCAGCGGGAACAGCGCGAGCTGAAGACCCCGCAGGAAGAGCCGTTACGAAGAACGGCTCTTGCGAGCAAAAGCGCTAGCGTTGGGAGCACGGGGCAAGAATGCCTTAATTTCTGCAAAGAACGCAGAAATACGGCAAATCGAACCCTCTGCTGTTCGATTGGCTGAAGCCGTGCCCGCGGAAAGCGTCCGCTCGGAACGGAAATCAACGGGATTGAAGGATATCGTACTTTTTCAGTGCCCCCCGAATTACAACTCTCTCCTTATTGAGCGCCATAGTAGATTCAATGGGATTCTTTAATTCAACGTATATAGTATTCTGTATTGCCTGTCACAGCATTATTAACGATTCGATCTCTTCTAATGCTCACATTCATTATCTTAGCAATATAGCTTTCGTCGAAATAAAAATTCCATTGAACTCGAGGTGGCGCCTTCATTCAGTTTATTTAGGTATTCATGTGTTCAACATATATACAACCTTTTTCACACTCTAAATTCATAACTGATGCAAATGTAGGAGATAAATCTTCTTCCCTAATTTTTAATATGCTCGATTCCTTCTTTAAATGCATTTAAATTTCTTGTTTTCAACTTCAACTATCGAGAAAACTAAAAAACCCATTTTAGTTTTCTTGGTTTTATTGTACACCATCTGTGTGATGAATGTCTATCGAGTTAGATTGAAATGATAAAATGACAATAATAGTAGAAATAAAATAAACGTCACACCTGAGGAAAAACCCCATGCGTGACGTTATTTATTTCATAATAGTGTCAGTAATGAACCACCGATAGCTCCTGTAACTACAATAATCCAAGGTGGAAGCTTCCAAAAGGCAAGCATACTAAACAATAGGGCAGCTAAAGCAAAATCAATAGGCGCTAAAATGGAACTCGTCCAAATAGGAAAATAAAAAGCGGCTATTAATATCCCTATAACTGCTGCATTTACGCCCATGATGGCTCCTTTAATTTTAGGATTGCTTCGTAAACTATCCCAAAAAGGGAGTGCACCGAGAATAAGCAGGAATGCAGGTAGGAATACTGCAAACGTAGCTACTAAACCACCTTGCCAGCCCTTCATTACCGTTCCTAAATAAGCTGCAAATGTAAATAAAGGGCCTGGTACTGCTTGTGTAGCACCATAACCAGCTAAGAATGATTCTTCGCTTATCCATCCAGTTGGTACAAATTCCTGTTCTAGTAAAGGTAAGACGACATGACCGCCACCAAAAACTAAAGCACCTGACCGATAAAAACTATCGAACATAGCTACCCAGTAGGATCCAGTTACTTCCCTGATTACGGGTAACAAAAAGAGTAACCCGAAAAATAGCAGTAAACAGATCACTGAAACACTCTTAGCGATTGGAAATTGCGAACTCACTTCATCATTTTCTTTGTGTTGCTTGAACAGAATGAACCCCAAAAATGCAGCGATTACAATGACGCCTACTTGAGCAAAAGCTGTTTGCAAAAAAAGAGTACCTATTAGTGCGAATAGAGCAATGGATTTCCTTGTTAAATCCGGTGTCAAATTTTTAGCCATTCCGATAATAGCATGCGCAACTACCGCCACTGCTACAATTTTCAAGCCATGTATCCATCCAGCATTTCCGACGTCACCCCCTGTGAGCAACAAGGCAAATAAAATAAGTGCAATAACTGAAGGCATTGTGAACCCAATGAAGGATATAATTCCACCCAAAACGCCCGCCCGCATAACACCTATACCAATACCTACTTGACTACTAGCTGGGCCAGGTAAGAACTGAGCTAAAGCAACTAAATCTGCATAGCTTTTTTCATCCATCCATTTTCTTCTTCGTACATATTCTTCATGAAAATACCCCAAATGAGCTGTTGGCCCACCAAAGGAGGTCAATCCAAGTCGTGTTGAAACTAAAAATAGTTCCAAAAGTGATTTTAATCCCCTATTTGATTTAGCTTTTTTCATATTGACTCCTCTTAATACTTTATCTTCTATGCCACTATTCCCTTAATATCGATATTGTTTTGCAACAAGACAAATATACCATTTCAAATAATACATTCAAGATGTAATCAAGAAGCTTTACATACTCTTAACATGTTTTCACGATTAATGTCCGCTATTTTCTTTTCCTGCGATTAACACCATCCAGATACGACACGATACCGACCACTGAAAAGGACGGACTTTCTTGTTTGAATTAGTCCGGAATGCCTCTTACTGTTTATTGGTCGATAAAGTTAACCATTTCAACTCTCAAAAAACCATTATACCCCATTAATTAACCTCCAAAATAAATAGTATCCCTTAACATAGGGATACTATTATCAGTTTTAAATTGGCGTTATTGTCTCTCTACTCCATGCTTTGCACATTTGTGATAGCAGCTACCCGTATTATTTCTGTACCGAGCGGATTCTTTAATTCAATGCACAGCTTCCTCAAATCGATGTCTTCAACTATCCCGTGATGTTGAATAATCCGTCCACTATCCCAGGTTTTAATTAGCGTTTCACATTGCCTCTTATACGCTAATTCAAGCTCTTCTTGAATCGATTGAAGATCCCACTCGTTTAGTTCCGGTCTTTCAGTGTAATTATCCTGATCCATCCATTTTCGTAACTCCCTTACATGCTCCGACAGCATCATCGCTGTCCATTTAATATTTCCTCGGTCCCTAATCATAGTACAACTCCTATCCCTGATGACCGCCAACTAATGTAGATCTCTTAATAGATGTTCCTGCATTTGTGAGTGACACCGCCCTTAATATAGCGGTATCCCCATAACGAGTACGAATAGTATCCATTGTTGTACCTAGCTTCCGTACTTGCCACTTTTTCGTGTCAAATAAACTTAATTGCATTGAACGCTCATCTTCTAACTTCGTAATCGAAACGGTGACCTGCCGCACGGCTTGATTGCCATGATTTTCATTCAACAATTCTTTGCAAACGTTATAAATTTTCATTGTGTCGTTTGTGGCTTCCACAATAGTACGAGAACGACGAAATCCACCTCCAAAAGCATTTTTACTATATCCGATACCGAGCGATATAGTGCGTCCGGCCTTGTATTCTTCCCTTACTCTTCTGGCGATATCCTCGCACATCTCTAACAAGACCACGTTTACTTCTTCCCGCAAATTATAATCTCGCATAAGTATTTGACTCTTCCCATAGCTAACCTGGCCTTCAAGAATTGGTGCACCCATCTTGGAGAGGTCTATTCCCCACGCATGATGGAATAACTGATTGCCCATTACTCCAAACTTTTTTTCAAGCCTTTGTAAATCGGCATTGGCCAAATCACCAACTGAAAATATCCCCATATTGTTTAAATTTTTTTCCGTTTGACGACCAATCCCCCACATTTCACTTAATGGAGAAATTGGCCATAATTTCCCCGCTACATCCTCAAAGGTCCATTTCGCAAAGCCTGTATCCTTTGCCTCTAGATCTAGTGCAAGCTTTGCCATTAACATATTCGGTCCCATGCCGACAGTTGAAGGTAAGCCTAGCGTCGCAACTATTTCCTGTTGAATAACTTTAACAGTTTGCACTGGGTCGCCCCACAACTTTTCGGTTCCAGTTAGATCAATAAAGCTTTCATCTACACTGTAGACATGAATCGCTTCAGCCGGAACGTATTTATGAAGTAGGCATGTAATAGCCATCGACATTTCTAGAAAATAACTCATTTTTGGATTGAATAGCCTAATGTCAGGATGTTGTGGAATTTCGTACAAACGAGAACCTGTTTTAACGCGAAATCTTTTTTTCATTGGAGGCGATGCCGCGAGCACAACAGACCCTTTTCTTTCAAGATTCCCAACGACCGCAATCGGCACCTTTTGTACATCTAAGCTATACAACGAAGCCATACAACTAGCATAAAAACTCACCATATCAATACAGGCGATGTGCCGATTTGGAAACTTACCGTAGTCAATCATACAACAATCCGCTCTCTTGGAGTAACGGGAACGAGTGCAAGGATAGTGTCGATTTTAAATATACGATCGGATTTTCGTGAATAGCAATTGGCCCTAAATGAGACATCACCTACTTGTAGTATTTTAATGCTTCGCTTGCCTATCGCATCGTCTTTCGCCGCGGATATCATATCTGAGACGTGATTCCATTCCATTGATTTAATTAACTCAACACGCACACTCGTTCCCTCCTCTTTTAGTCATCATATAGAATGCACGTTCGTATTGCAATGAAAAATAAACACTTAGCAAGAGTTACCAAAAATGGTCTCTCGCTAAGTGTTGGCACCCGATTTACTTCGATGTTACTTGATACACATCTTTAAATGAATGAAATCCATCGAAAATCACCGTACTATCTAGGTTGTGTTCATTTACAGCGATTGGTGTTAGTAGCACGGAAGGAACTTCGATCTTCCCATTATTAACTTTCTGTTCAGCAGATACTTTCTCACCTTTTGCCATCGCAACCGCTAATTTCGCCATTTCCTGTGTAAGCATCTTGATTGGCTTATAGACTGTCATCGTTTGTGTTCCAGTAACAATTCGCTGCACTCCTGCCAAATCCGCATCCTGTCCGGCAACTGGTACTTGACCTGCTAGTCCAACAGCCGCGAGTGCTTGAATAACACCACCTGCCGTGGCATCATTCGCAGCAATTACCGCATCAATCTGCTTGTTCGTTGTCCGAAGAGCTTCTTCCATATTGGCTTGTGCATTCACTGGAGTCCAATCCTTCGTCCACTGATCATAGACAATCTTAATATCACCTCGTTCAATATAGGGACGCAGCACATTGAACACACCTTTTTTCAATAAATGTGCATTGTTATCGGTAATCGCACCACCAATAAAGACGTAATTCCCCTTCGGTACGAGAGCAGTGATGGCTTTCGCCTGCATTTCGCCCACTTGTTCATTATCAAAAGAAACATATAGATCGAGATCTGCATTTTTGACGAGTCTATCATAGGCAATTACTTGGATATCTGCAAGATGCGCCTTGTGAACAATCGCGGCTGTTGCCTCAGCATTATGTGGGACAATTACCAAAAGGTCGATCCCGCTTTGAATGAGCGCCTCTGCCTGTGAAATCTGAAGCGCATCATCTCCATTCGCAGCGACAATCTCGATTTCTGCTCCTAGTGCTTCAACGGCTTCTTTAAACAAATCACGGTCTCTCAGCCATCGTTCTTCAAGTAGTGTGTCCATCGAAAATCCAATACGGATTGGACTGTCGATTGCACTAAAAGGTATCGTTTCTTCTAACTCAACGGTCTCCAATGTCTGCTTTGGTATAGCTATACAAGTAACTAGTATCAAAATCATTCCCAAAAGCCATACGATAATAGCCTTTCGTTTCATCTACTTGCCCCCTATCAGACTTCAACTTTTTTACTCAATAACGTTTTTCGGTACTCCTTCGGGGACACTCCGCACATTTTCTTGAACACCTTGCTGAAATAATTTGGCTCATGATAACCAACCTCAAACGTAATTTCTTTTAGGCTTCGCTCTGGATCATTCAATAGCTTCTTTGCTTTTTCAATTCGGCACTCCGTCAGAAAATCGATGTAGTTAATGCCCAACTTCTCTTTGAACATTTTACTAATATAAATCGGGCTTAAATCGACTTTTTGCGCGAGAATGTTCAGTGAAATGTCTTTATGTGAATGCTCACTGATAAATTGTTTAATTTGATGTATCTTATCAGCCTCTACTCGTTCGTAATGTGCCTCATAGGCAGCATTCATCCGTTCGAGTAGCAGGAGCGTCTCCGTACGCAATTGTCGGTAGTCCTGTGCTTGAAACGAAAAAAATGGGGCATTCGCTTCCATTCCCATTTCATCCATCACTCTGTTCGCAATCCAAAGCAACTCAAGCATTCGCTGTTGCGTGTAAATTAGGGAATTCCCCTCATTCTCATGCTGTTGTATCAAATCCAATATCCCGGAGCGAATGGACACCCAGTCCCCTAAACGAATTTGGTCAAAAAAGTCTTTCTGCTGCTGCTTGATAACCTGATTATCTGTCTCTAAACTGAGCACTGGAGCGTCAGCATAAAACCGACTCTTGACCGCTAGCGTTGTATCCATAGTCGCAATAAGCGCTTCTTGGTACGACTGACGAATCTCGTCTAATGGTTCGCAAACCTGACCAATCCCAATAAACCAGTCTAAGCTCATTTGTTCCTTAGCCAACGATAAAATCGCTTTGGCTAATGTCATTGCTTGCGAACGAAAGGATTTCACTGGATCACGAAACACAATGATGGGCAGCTGCCGTCCATATAACGCACCTACCCAAGCATTTCCCGCTTCACGCACCTTTTCCTTAATCCTCACATAATAGTGTTCTGCTCCCTCTGGCAACAACACTACTACTACAAACTTTTCATGAGTAGAGCGAATATCTAGCATCTCGACGAGCATATCGATATGAACTTCATGAACATGATCAAATAATAGCTGTGTCACGATATCTGTTTCCACTAATGTCAACGCCTTTTGCCACTTTTCATGCTGCATTTGGCTCGTAGCCTCTGCAATACGTTCTAGCCTGCATTCCTCTAATACTCTCCCTACCGTTGCAACAATCTCACTTGCTCTACTGGGTTTCAGTAAGTAATCCTTCACACCGAGCTTGAGTGCTTGTCTCGCATAATCGAACATATCAAAGGCCGTCACCATAACAAATTTGATAGTAGAATGCTTATCTTGAATCTTTTCTAAGGCTTCAAGTCCTGTCATACCAGGCATCTTAATATCCATTAAGACCAAATCTGGTTGAATTGTATCTGCTAATTCTATTGCTACTTCCCCATTTCTTGCTTGGTAAATGGAAAGTTCAGGGAACGCTTTTTGTAAGATTGCCTGCATCCCTTCTCGCTCAATCGGTTCATCATCAACGATTAGAAGCTTCATCATCATTTCCCTCTTCCCTGGCCCTTGGAATTTGTATGACCACCTTTGTCCCCCGACCTTCTCTACTTTCAATCGTGACCAAATCCTCTATTCCATAGAATAAATGCAATCTTTTCACCACATTTTGAAAGCCTATTCCTGTAGAATGTCCTTCGATTGGTATAATGTGCCCCTTCAGCAACTGCTCCACTTTCTTTGGGGACATCCCTTGCCCACTATCCTCGATTTCAATGATGACCCATGGACCATCATTCTTAATCCTAAACCAAATAACGCCTCCATCCTGCTCCGGCTCAATAGCATGAATTACCGCATTTTCAATGATGGGTTGAAGGGTTAGTCCCGGAATTTTTACATCTAAGCAAGATTCGTTGATGTCAGATTTAAATTGTAAGCGATCCGTAAAACGAGCCTTTTGGATTTCCATATACTGATTCAAAACGACTACTTCTTCATACACCGTCACAGAGCGGTCAATCCGCTTCAAATTATAACGTAGCAAGCCGGCTACACTGACTATAAGATCGCTCGTCTCCTCCGCACCATCTAAATACGCCTTTTTCGACAATGTGTTCAATGTGTTGAATAAAAAATGTGGATTTATCTGGTTCTGCAAGCTTCTAAATTGACTCTCCTTCAATAACAACTTACTTTGCTGAAGCTCATGCTCGAGCTGTGCCTTTTGTTGAATTTCTACTATTAAATCATTAATGTTTACACGCATCTCATCAAAGGTCTTTGCTAAAAAGGCTATCTCATCATTAGACTTCACTTCAATCTGTTGATTAAAACTACCTTGAGACAATGCGTTAGCGGCCTTCGTGAGCTGATGAATCGGCCGCGTAATACTAAGTGAAAACCAGTAGATAGCCAAAAGTAACACAGCAGTAATCAATAGCAACAGCCAGATTCCTAGCTTTTTCAACTCCTCCGATTGCTTGATAATACCTCGATAAAACCGGTTAGAGGTCTTCAGCTCTCGGTCTAAAATCGTTAAGGTCATTTCAGATATGTACATAGAAATACGGTTTGCTTCATTAAATTCGTTCGTCGACCCTTCCATTTCTTGCTCCTCTGAAAACATAATGGAGCGATTCGTCGTCTCAATAAGACTATCGATTAAATGAATATAGTTGGTTATTGAAAATGCATTTTCCACATTCCGCAACTCCGCTACATCCTGTTGTACCTCCTCAATAACGGCTACGCTTTTCTCTATCTGTTGCTTATGATTAGCTGTTGGGTCAAGTAAATAGTTATTTAAGTTGGTAATTATTTGCTGACTTGCTGTTGTTACTTCATTCATCCGCAAATAGCGTTGTAAAATATCATTGGATTTTTCCTGAGTTTTCTGATTATAAGATGTAAGCGTCAACCAAATAATTCCCATTATCAGCAACACAACGGAAACAAGTATCCAAATCTTTTTTTGAATCGTCATCATAGTTCTTCACCTTCCGCGTCAACCATGCGCGTTTCAGTGAGGTAACCATTTGAATCGAGCGGGACGGTCTCGCCAGAAATCCACTCCATCAACCGCTTCACACTCTCGCTGCCCATCGCTTCTGGCTTTTGCTCTAAAATTCCATCGATCTTGCCTTGCTCTAAGAGGGCAGTTAATCCAACGCCGTCATCGAAGGTATAAATATAATACGGCTCTACTTGAGTACGTCTTCCGATCTCTTGAATCATTGGACCTGTATAATTTGCATTGATGGCTATAAATGCAGTGACTCGCGGTACTTCATTCATCAGCTGTTGCGTCGTTGTCATTACTTGTTCCTTTGCATCTGCCGTTCCTTTAACAATCATTTCGATGTCTGGATAGCCACCCAATACATTCTGGATACCAGCTAAACGTTCTTTTTGATAATATGCTTGCTCTTGATCACCAAGTATAATCACTTCTCCTGTGGTGCCCATTTCTTTTATCAATTGACGAGCAACCATTTGTCCTGCCCCAAATTGATCTGAACCAACATATGTTTTTCGCAAGCTCTCTTCCACTGGTACATCATTAGCGATGGTAATGATAGGAATCCCATAAAAAGCCGCCTTAACCTTTGTCAGTTCTTTAAATTCTTCATTATCTAGCCCCTGAACGATAATACCATTCACCTTAGAATGAATCGCAATCTCCATTGTCTTCAAAAAATCATCTTGGTTATTTCCATAGCTTCCCCACACTTCAAGCTGAACATTTTCTTCTTGTGCCTGCTTCAATGCCCCTTGACCGACCTTATTCCAAAATGGAGTATCAAGCTCTTGGGTAATGAGCACGAGACGAATAGATTCCGGGGAAATGGGGAGGTTAGCTGGCCTATCACTAGTTAAACGATACGCTTTAGTTGCGGATACAATAGTCAAATAGCTAAAAATCATAATGAGTGCGACAAGTATTAAAACAACCTTTTTCCGCATATCCCTTCCCCTTTCCTAAAGCTTGTTTCTTTCATCTTATCAACCTGTCTAGGAATTAACAATGTCTTACAAAACGACATCAGGCACCCTACAAATAGGGTGCCCAGTTATTCTACTATTCTCTTTTAACCCCGTTGCTTCCGTGTCATGACGTCAAAGATTACCGCTCCAGCTAAAACACCACCGCGAATCATATATTGATAGGAAATTCCTACACCTAGTAAGTTCATCCCACTCGATAACGAGGCCATCACGATGGCTCCGATAATAGCACCTGTTACTTTACCGACACCACCTGCAGAAGATACTCCACCAACATATGCCGCTGCAATCGCGTCAAGCTCAAAGAGAGTTCCAGCTGTGGTCGTTGCCGATTGAAGCCGAGATGTAAATAGAATTCCTGATAACGCCGCGAGCATCCCCATGGAACCGAAGACGATATATGTAATCTTTTGTACATTGATCCCACTCAAATGCGCGGCCTCAGGATTACTACCGACTGCATAAATGTGACGACCGAGTACTGTTTTAGTCGTTAAGAAGTGATAAACTATGACAACGATTATTATAATGACAACCGTCCAAGAAAAACCGTTATAGCCAGCTAAAATCCAAGTAATGTAAGCAATAATCGCTGATATCAAAACAAGCTTTACACTAAATATCCCCTTAGACATTACATCAAAGCCATACGTCAATTTGTTACGACGATTGGCGATTTCATTGTATATATATAAAAGTACTCCGACAAACCCTACTAATAACGTCAGTAGATGCAAGCCATTAATTTGCATAATCGATGGAATAAATCCATTTCCAATCGCATTGAATTGTTCATCCCTAACAATAATCGTTCCCGTTTTTTCTGTAACCTGAAGGAGTGCACCACGGAAAATCAACATCCCCGCCAGCGTAGCAACGAATGATGGAATTCCAATTTTAGCAACTAATACCCCGTTAAATAATCCAATGATAGCACCTAAAATTAAAATCAGCGGAATAGTAATCCATACTGACAAGCCCATTTGCGTCAAGAAAATGGCTGTAATCGCACCTAGAAATCCTGCTAAAAAGCCCACCGATAAATCAATATGACGAATGACGATAACAAGGGTCATCCCAACCGCCAAAACCGCAATATAACCAGCGGAATCCAGTAAGTTACTTATGTTTCGAGAAGACATAAACAAGCCGTTCGTCATAATCGTAAATGTTAACAAAATAACGATTAACGCAATATACATCCCGTAATCTCGAATATTGGCTTTGACGAGCGCTTTAGTTTCTTTATAAAATCCCATCGTTATCCCTCCTATTGCGTCGCAAGTTCCATAATCGCCTCTTGTGTCGCTTCCTTCATGGCCAGTTCTCCTTTGATCGAGCCATTTGCCATAACATAGATACGATCACTCATCCCTAGCACCTCACCAAGTTCAGAGGAGATCATAATAATACTCATACCTTCGTCAATCAACTGATTCATAATCGTATAAATTTCGAATTTCGCCCCAACATCGATTCCCCTTGTCGGTTCATCTAAGATCAAGATCTTAGGTCCAGTAAACAACCATTTCCCAAGCGATACTTTTTGTTGGTTTCCACCACTCAATTTGCCAACTATTTGCTCTAGTGAACTCGCTTTAATATACAACGAGTCTTTGTACTCTTTACCAACCTTCACTTCTTCATTTAAGTTGAGAATCCCCTTCGTCGAAATACCTTTCAGATGTGCCGCCGAGACATTACTCTTAATATCCTGTAATAAAAACAGTCCGTCTCCTTTTCGATCCTCCGTCACATACGCAATACCAGCCTTAATCGCATCACTTGTATGCTTCAGTACTTTTGGCGCCCCTTGAATTTCCAAATCCCCTTGTAACTTATAGTTTTTCGGATTCCCAAAAATACTAAGAGCAAGTTCTGTACGACCGGACCCCATCAGACCAGCGATCCCAATAATCTCGCCTTTTTTTACGTGAAGATTGATGTTTTTCACAACATTTCTTCCTAGTTGCGTGTCATACGCTGACCAGTTATCCAATTTGAGGACAGTATCTCCGATTTTCTTATCAGGATGTTTCGGGTAAATGTCTTCGATTTCACGTCCTACCATATTTTTGATAATGACATTTTCCGCTACTTCCCCTTTACTTGCATCTAGCGTACAAATCGTCTTGCCGTCCCGCAAAATCGTTACTTTATCCGCTATCTCGATAACTTCCTTCAGCTTATGAGAAATCATAATGCAGCTAATTCCTTGGCTTTTTAATTCCTTTAGGAGTTTTAACAGATTTTCACTGTCATCTTCATTCAGTGCTGCCGTCGGCTCATCTAAAATCAGCAGATTTACATCTTTACTTAATGCTTTGGCAATTTCTACGAGCTGTTGTTTTCCTACACTTAATTCCCTAATCAGTGTTTCCGGCGTCACCTTCAGCTTTACTTTTTTCAGTATCTGCGTAGCTTGAACGATTGTTTGATTCCAATCAACGAACGGACCCTTTTTCACTTCATTGCCAGCAAATATATTTTCATAGACGGACAAATCCGGAAAAAGTGCCAACTCTTGATAAATGATGCCAATACCAGCCTTCACACTATCGCTAATCTCATTGAACTGTTGAACTTGATCTTCAAATACGATATCTCCGTCGTATGTGCCATATGGATAAACTCCACTCAACACTTTCATCAGCGTCGATTTTCCTGCACCATTCTCACCAACCAAACAATGAATTTCTCCTTTTCTCACTTTGAAATTCACGTTCGATAGGGCCTTGACTCCCGGGAACTCTTTAGATATGTCATTCATCTCTAAAATATATTCGCTCATTCTATCGCCTCCCTAACCCAAACAAAATAGAAATGGAGAAATAGTGATAGATTACACTATCACTATTTTCCATTTTCCAATGTGATACTTTTACTCTAAACCTGTGAATTCGCTTGCCTCGTAGTATTCAGAATCGATTAGCTCAGATTTCACGTTATCTTCATTCACCACGATTACGTCCGTTTGTTTCGCTTTAACTTCAACTGAACCATTATCATAAGAACCTGTTGTTTCTGGTGTATTGCCATCTAAGATTTCAACTGCCATACCCATCGCATCTTTCACCAGTGCACGAACGTCTTTGAATACCGTCATCGACTGTTTTCCGTCGATTATATATTGGATAGATGCTTTCTCTGCATCTTGCCCAGTCACAAAGTAACTTGAAATTACACTATCAGAAGCAAATACGTCTGCGATTGACCGAGCTGTTCCATCATTCGGAGCTAGAACTGCAACATCACCTTTTAAGTCGTCACCCGCAGCTGTTAAGTGTGTTTGCGCTTTGTTTTTCGCATCATTTGCATCCCAGTTCGTTGTAACTTGACCAATAATTTTTCCCAGTTGGTCGCGCGAAAGTTCGGCTGAATCTTTTAACCCCTCTGCTTCACTTGAGTTAGCAATTTTAAAGGTACCATCTGCAATTTTCGGTTGAAGCACTTTCCAGGCCCCTTCGAAGAATAAAAATGCGTTGTTATCTGAAGCCGCACCTGCATAAAGGTAAAGAGGAACGTCAGACCCCTGTGCATTGTCCACTAAATACTGTGCTTGTGCAGCACCTACTGCTAAACTATCGAATGTTACATAATAATCTACTGCATCCGTATCTGTAATTAAACGGTCATACGCAATAACAGTTACACCCTCTTTTTTCGCTGCTTCTACTGCAGATGCAGCTGCCGCACCATCATGAGGAGTGATAATTAATACCTTGATGCCTTTATTTAATAATGCCTCTACATTTTCTTTCTCTTTCGCTGAAGATCCTTGACTAAATAGAATTTCCGTTGAATAATCTGAATCTGCTAATGCATCCTTGAAACGTTGCTCATCCTGTACCCATCGAGGTTCATCCTTCGTCGGTAATACGATACCTACGTCAACCGAACTACCTCCGTCATTGTTACATCCAGCTGCGACGAGTGCGAACACCATCAAGATTGCCAAAAATGTTAACCCCTTAAATTTCTTAATCATTTTTTTACCCCTCTCTTTTCGAATAAAAAGTATTTACTACTTAATCATAAACTCTGAAAATTCAATATGAAAGCGCTATCAATAGCATTTTTTCAACATTTACTATACTTTTTTAGCTTTTCGATGAAAGAGGAGTTTTTCAGCTAGTAAAAGGGGCGGAATAAAATCGTTTATGCAAAATGAGATTAGCATTCGACCAGTACTATTTTATATGTGCAAATGGAGGGCTATCAAAAATAACCAAACAAAAATCTCCCACCAATTCGCAAATTGTGAGAGACTTTTGTTTGGTTCATTATTCTATTCGAATTAATTTCAACTACCTAAGTTCAAGCCACTCAAAACATCTTGGTCGTCCAATTTTCGCCGTTCCAAACATCAGTTACAAGGCCTTCATAAAAATCAGGTTCATGAGAAATAAGTAGCACGCTGCCTTTGTATTCCTTTAAGGCACGTTTCAATTCCTCTTTCGCGTCTCTATCAAGGTGATTTGTCGGTTCGTCAAGGACGAGCAAATTTGTTTCGCGGTTAAGCAGTTTACAAAGACGTACTTTCGCCTTTTCTCCACCACTTAGCACCTTCACCTTACTCTCAATATGTTTGGTCGTTAATCCACATCGTGCAAGGGCTGCACGTACTTCGTATTGTGTGAAATGCGGGAAAGCTTCCCATACTTCTTCAAGACAAGTATTGTTGTTTTCCGACTTGGCTTCCTGTTCGAAGTACCCGATTTCCAGATGGTCACCACGAGTAACAGAACCGGCAAGTGCAGGGATTTCTCCTAGAATGCTCTTTAAGAGAGTTGTTTTCCCAATACCATTCGCACCAGACAAAGCGATTTTCTGCCCACGTTCCATCGTAAGATCCAAGGCATTTGACAACGGTTCATCATAGCCAATCACAAGTTCCTTTGTTTCGAACAGATATTTCCCCGGGGTCCGTGCCTGTTTAAAGGAGAATTGTGGCTTCGGCTTTTCAGCATCTAATTCGATGACATCCATCTTGTCCAGCTTCTTCTGGCGAGACATGGCCATTTTACTCGTCGCTGCATTCGCTTTGTTACGTGCCACGAAGTCTTTAAGGTTTGAAATTTCCTTCTGTTGCTTTTTGTAGGCGGCTTCCACCTGTTGCTTCTTCATTTCATGCACACGTAAAAATTCATCATAATCCCCAGAATATCGAGTGATCTGCTGATTTTCCATATGGTAGATAAGCTGAATAACACTATTCAAGAAGGGTATATCATGGGAAATCAATATGAAAGCATTCGCATAGTTCTGCAAATAATTGCGTAGCCAGTCAATATGCTCAACATCCAAATAGTTCGTCGGCTCATCAAGAAGAAGAATGTCCGGTTTTTCCAATAATAACTTACCAAGCAACACTTTTGTCCGCTGCCCTCCACTCAAATCATGAACGTCCCGATCTAGACCAAATTCATTTAATCCTAGTCCGTTCGCTACTTCATCGACTTTGGAATCGACGATATAAAAATCATTGTTCGTCAATTCTTCCTGCATCTGACCCGTCTCCTCAAGAAGGGACTCCAGTTCATCTGCATCGACCTCAGCCATCTTGGCAAAGAGCGCATTCATTTCTGTCTCCTGGTCATAAAGATATTGAAAAGCGGTCCGCAGCACATCACGAATGCTCATCCCTTGTTTTAACGCGACGTGTTGATCCAAATACCCGACCCGCACCCGCTTCGCCCAACTTACCGTTCCCGCATCTGGCTCTAGCTTACGCGTAATAATGTTCATGAACGTCGACTTACCTTCGCCATTGGCACCGATTAAGCCGATATGCTCTCCTTGCAATAACCGAAAAGAGACGTCTTCGAAAATCGCACGATCACCGAAGCCGTGACTTAAATTTGCTACAGTCAATAAACTCATATGTTTTACACCTGTTCCTTCACTAAGAATAATTCTTCAAAATTTAAAACTGTCCACAACCGGGACCCATATTCCGTTTCTACTATATTATATAGGGATTTCATTGATGAGGAAAGCTATGATTTCACACTCACCTTACCCTGAATTTTTAATGCGGATAGGAATTCGTCTATTTTAAAGTCTGATATAACAAAAAAAAGGTTAAACTAATTTTATGTGCTATTATTAAGTTAACTTTGATTGCCTTTTTCCACTTTAAAAATGATGATTCAATTACGTAAATAGTACAATTTCACTGGAGGTTTATACATGAATAATAATGATATATTAATTAGACTACGATATGCTCTCGATATAAAAGACTCGGTTATGGTAGAGATATTTAAACTTGGCGGCGTTGAAGTAACACAAGAAGAAGTGTCAATGATGCTCATTAAGTCAAATGACAATTATCATGATGAAGCTGAAAATGAAGGATCCATAAAGTGTAGTAATAGTATGTTAGATTCATTTTTAAATGGCTTTATTATTTTTAAAAGAGGGCAACAAGATCCAAAAACGGGACAAGCAGAAAAACCAGCACTGTCTATAAAAAATTATGAAAGTGTTAATAATATCCTTCTAAAAAAAGTGAAAATAGCACTAGCATTAACAAGTGATGATATGCTCGAAATATTAGCAGAAGCAGGAGTCGTTATTACAAAAGGTGAATTAGGTGCTGTATTAAGAAAAGAAGGACACAAGAATTATAAAGAGTGCCTTGACAGATACGCAAGGAATTTCTTAAAAGGATTAGCTATAAGATATAGAGAATAAAGGACCGTCCGCATTAATAACTGCAGCTTCAATTATTCAGCAGGGGTGCAGTTCATAAATAGGATTTTGTTTAAAATGGACCGCAATTCAACTGGCCCACGGTTTAAAGTACTTACAAGCCCTTTTCTAGCGGCATCGGCCACACTGTTGCTTGATGTTTCATTACAAGTGAATTGAAAATAGAAAAAACACCACTCAGATTTGAATGGTGTTTTTTTATATTCGGATACCAGAGAGTCATCCTAATATCCATTATCCTTTCCCGTGAATAACATAATCACCTACTGGGCGCTACTTGTATAGTTGCATTTTCCGATTGCGTTGGTTGAATGGCTTCTAAACAATTACCGGGATGTCTGTCTGTGTAGAGATGCGACTTTATCGCATCTCTACACAGTTTTTTCGGTAATCGTCTGGTGGCCCTTCATCCGCCCTGCTCCAAATGCATAAGTATTCGTAGTGCAGAAAATTTTTTTGACTAAAGAATAGCTGACATCTAAGCTAGAGAAAAACCGCCAAAGATGCAATTTTGGCGGCTGAAGCTTTCTATATGGTTTTCCCCTTTTTTAGTAAAGAAGTGTCACTTTCTATAAGGTATCACATGATTAGGAGCATACTTTTTGCTAAACAGTATTACCTCTCGCCACACTCGGTCCCCACAGTAAATCTATCCTGAATAGTTAGTCGAAAGCGGGCCGAAAATAGTGCAGTGAAAATGAAATTCATCAAGCCCGACTCACCAGTATTTTTGCAAATAAATGGTTAATCAACGGACGTGTTATGATTTATTTTTAACTTGCGCATAGGCTTCTAACGCACGGATTCTGGCAAGTGAATGATCGATGATTGGGAGCGGATACGTTTTTCCGAGTACGATACCGGATTCATGTAGTAAATTTGTGGGTGCTTTCCAGGGTTCATGGATATACTTTGAAGAAATTACAGCAAGTTCAGGAACCCATTTTCGGATATATAGTCCTTCCGGATCAAACTTCTGACTTTGAAGAACTGGATTGAATATCCGGAAGTACGGCGCCGCATCGATCCCTGACCCAGCGACCCACTGCCAACCCATTGCATTGTTAGCCGCATCAAAATCAATTAGCGTGTCCTTGAACCAGCTAGATCCTTCTACCCAGGATATGAGTAAATGTTTAACTAAAAATGAGGCGACAACCATTCGAACCCGATTATGGATTACACCCGTCTGCCATAATTCTCGCATTCCCGCATCGACTAGAGGATAACCCGTCAAACCTTTTTGCCATTTAGCAAATTCTTCATTAGAACCCTGCCAAGGAAATGCTGTGAATTTTTCACGTAAAGGGACTTGTAGCATTTCTGGAAAATGAATGAGCTGGTGATATGCGAACTCACGCCATACTAACTGCCTCAAAAAGGCATCGATGGATGATTGCATGTACTCTCCTGTTTCCGTTTCGTTCAGCCGCTTAGCTGAATACCAAATTGCTCTAACACTTATTTCTCCCCAGGCTAAATGGGGCGACAATAATGAAACCGAATCTGAAGAGGGGATATCACGCCCCTCAACGTATCGGCTGAGGCCATCATGGGTAAATTTTTCCCATCTCGTAATAGCGCCCTTTTCACCTGGCTCCCAGTGCGGATGGAACTTTTCATTCCAGCGATTCACTGGCAACAAATCAAGTTCTTCCACTTGTAGAGACGGAAGAACTTGATTGAATGGATTAATGTCAACTGGAATAGGAAGCGGACGATTAACAGACTCCCCCATCGTCCTTTTCCAAAAAGCTGTAAACACTTTATAAGGTTCATTCTTTTGATTCAGTAAATCACCAGGTATGAAGAGTAGATTTGAAGGAAATGAACGAACTTCCATCCCATTAGAAAAGAGGTTTTGAGTAATCGCGTTATCTCTTCTAATAATAGATGGCTCATATCTTTCACCAAAAAAAACAGCATCTGCTTTTGTTTGTTTACAAAGTAAAGAAAGCTCTTTTAAACTGCTACCTCGTCTAAAAATGAGGGATAAACCAATTGATTCTAGCTTTTTTTTCAAAGCTATCAATGAATGATGAAGCCACCATTGCCCTACTAAGTTTGATGTGTTTTCATGCTCTTCTTCTTCCGACCAGATAAAAACAGGAATAATCATTCCTTGCTGGGCTGCTTCCCACAAAGCGGGGTTGTCATGTACTCGTAAATCTTTTCTAAACCAGACAATTATTTTTTTCAACTACATCTCATCCTTCAAATCAGTTATCCGTAGTATGTCCAATTTGCTTACTATTTTTGGAGGCATTGGTACAAATTTACTCGTTCGCATTGCATAGTCAGCGAATTCAGGATGATTCTTATATTTCTTTTCGAGCAAAGGTACTCCTGATACAAATAATAGAAGCAAAGTAATGATGATTGGACTAATTATTCCTATCCATCCATTAGGTGAAGAGAAGGCGATTAGAAAAATTCCCCACCACATGGTTGCTTCTCCAAAATAATTAGGATGACGCGTATACTTCCATAAACCATACTTCATCAACTTCCCTTTATTCTCAGGTTTTTTCATGAAAGATTTCAACTGATTATCTCCTACGACTTCAAAGAAAAATCCGATTATCCAAACTATCAATCCAATATAATCCAGCGTTCCAAGACCTTTTGTAGAAGATACATTTGTCAGTAAAATAGGTTGCGCAATGATAAATAGCAATACTAACTGGAGTACATATACATTTAGAAATATTTTTAAATAGACAAAATTAGTTCCCCATCTTTTCCTCATATTAACATAGCGGTATTCCTCAGGCTTATTCCAATTTCTTTTGAATAAGTAATACGCTAACCGTACTCCCCAAATAATAGTTAAAATTGTTATGAGAGTTGCGCGATCAGTTTGGAACCCTCCAGCAAAGTAACTAAAAATCGCCGCTATGACAAATCCAAGTCCCCATGCAATATCGACTAGACCGTTGTTTTTCTTTTTCTGAGCAACCAGAAAAAAAATGAAGAAAAATAGTAACAAGGTAATGAACGTACCCAAATAAATAGCTGACATCATAAAACCTCCTTTATTCTGTTGTCAATGCAATTGCAACACATCCCACACCCGCATTCATAGCTACAATTGAAGATATTTCAGTGATGTATTCAGGTGTTCTTCCTATAAGAGGCGAGAAAATTTGTTCATATTCATTCGCCCGATCAATCGCATTTGCATGAACGATTGAATAACTGACAATCTTTTTCGTACGAGTAATTTCCCTTACCAAAGCTTGCATTTTTTTAGTATTAGCTTTCACACTAATTGCTTTACCAATAACTATGCCATCTCCAGTGTTATTAATGGATACAAGAGGTTTTAAATTCAGCATTTTAGCAGCAAGACCTGTATATTTTTTAATGCGTCCTGAACGAACCATGTACTTCAACGTATCAACGCTCACAAAGATTTTTGTTTTCTTGATTGTATCGTTAATTATTTCAATTACATTCGTAAATTCTACGTCTTTCTCAATCGCTTCAGCAGCCTTTAAAACAACTAGACCTTGTCCACCTGAGTTTAACATCGAATCTATTACCGCAATTTTTGCACCGGTGCTTTTAATTTTCTTCGCTGCATTGACAATCGTATCGTATGTTCCGCTCATTTTATTAGAGACGGTAATCACAATGATTGATTCATAGTAAGGCACTATAGAATTCAAATAACTTTCTACTGCTTTTACAGTAGGTTGTGAAGATGTCGGATATTTTTTGGCATCATCCATTGATTCATACAAATAAGAAGGACTAATTGTCAATTTGTCTAAATAACTATTATCACCTATAAGTAGATTCAAAGGAATCATATGGATTTGGTGCTTGTCCATTAAATCTTTTGGTAAGTCAGCAATTGAATCTGTAACTAGCGCAATTTTATGTTTCCTACTATGAACAGTTTCAAATTGTCTAAGCATATCATCTGCTTTTTGCTGAATAATCATTCCAAATTCTCTTAGTCTATCAAACAGTATCTCAGGATGGTTTGTATGGATATGAATCTTGACCTTCTCCGGACTTCCTGCGACAATCAGCGACTCTCCTAGATCTAATAGATTATTTCTCAACATTTCCAAATCTATCTGCTCGCCTTTTATAAGCGCCTCCGTACAATATCTGTGACTTGGTTTTGTATTCTCATTCGAATGAAGTCCACTATCCTTGAATTCCACGTCAGCAGATACGTAGTCTGTTTCTTCAACCTCTACTTTCAAAAAGTAATTAGTTATACCTTCAAGAAAACAAACAAATCCTTTTCCACCGGCGTCTACCACTGAAGCATCTCTTAATACTTTAAGCTGCTTACGCGTGGATTGTAGTGATTGGGTGGCGGCTTCCAGCGAGATGGTAAATAGTTGAGAAAAGTCGGTTACACGATCTTTTAGTAAACGAAGAGAGTTACTCCAATCTTTCATAACCGAAATAATTGTTCCTTCTACTGGATTGGAGATTGATTTGTATGCATAGAGTACAGCACTTTCTACTGCTTCAGAAAAACCAGATAACGTTATCTCCTTTTCATCGTCCAATCCTAGATGAAGTCCATTCAGAAACTGCGCAAAAATAATACCAGAATTCCCTCTCGCACCTGTTAATGCCGCATCTGCAATCGATCCTATTGTTTCTTTTGCAGAGCCTTTCATTTGTGTTTCTTCAATAATATTTTGCATCGTAAATGTTAAGTTTGTTCCGGTATCACCGTCAGCTACTGGAAACACATTTATTCTATTAAGTTCATTCTTATGTTTAATAACCCTATTTGCGCCTGAGACAAAAGCATAATATAGCTTCTCACTGTCCAAGTGTTTACTGTTCATTTGATTTCACCACCTTTTCAAGATTCCCTCTACATAATTCATTTTCTATGTATGGAGAAAGGTGCCTTAACCATTAGTAAGGCACCAGACTTCTTTATTTTTCTTGCACAAGTACACCGTCTGTCATTTTGAATACCTTGTCGCAATAGTCTACGAGACGTATATCATGTGTGACGACAATGGTCGTTGTGTTTTTGTTCTTTGTTTCGTTTTTCAGTAGTTCCATTACTTCATAGGCACGATCTGAGTCAAGAGATGCTGTTGGTTCATCAGCTAAAATAATGGAAGGGTTACTGTATAACGCTTTGGCAATTGCCACACGCTGACGTTCTCCGCCAGACAAGTCTGCAGGGTATTTAGTTCGTAAATCCCCAATACCCAAGTCATCATATAACTCTTCTAATTGTTTTTTCGTCATATTTTCTTTCTTAACTTGGTCCAATAGTTTTAACTGATTGGCGACTGTTAAAAATGGAACTAGATTCGATGCTTGTAGAATGAACCCAATTTCCTTCAACCGAATCTTTGAACGCTCTTTCTCATTTAAATCCGCTAGATTCTTATCATTTATGATCACAGACCCTGAAGTGGGTGTAAGAAGCCCGCCGACAATTGTTAGAAATGTGCTTTTACCGGAACCAGACGGACCGATAATAGCTATCAGCTCACCCCTGTCTGCAGTAAAATTTGTTTCCTTCATTGCTTCTATTTCTTTATGGCCACTGCCGAATGTCTTTTTCACTTGTTTTAATTCTAAAACTACCATCATTTACCCTCCTATTGCTTTCAATGGATCGATTCGAACAATTGTAAGAACTGAGAACACCGCACCCAATATCGCAACTCCTATTAGTACGAGTCCGTAGATGACCATTGTTACAAGATCGAATGCTACTGGTACCGCACTTGGTAGAAATGAACCGGTGATTAACGTCAATCCGAAACCTACTGCCACACCAATCGCAGCTAATATAAATGTTTGTGCAATGACTGAACGTGACAGATAGTTATTAGAAATACCTTGAGCTTTCATGACGCCAAACATACTGATTTTTTGGACGGTCAATACGTAAAGGAAAATTGCAACAATGACCGCTGAAATACCAAACAAGAAATAAATCATGAAGTTTAATGTTAAACTCTGTTCCGTGTACCCTGGTAAACTCCGTATAAATGTTTCAATTTCAATGGATTCCAATGAATCATTTTTCATGTCAGCAATTGGTTCATCCCCGCGAACAACAATTCCACTTATACTTTCCTTATTTGCTTCTGCTGCTTCACCGAATTTCACTGATTGGAAAGTAGACAAATCTCCATATAGCACTGGAGCTGCATTAAATCTTGCATTGTCTGTGAAACCTACAATAGTTAATATTTCGTCAGATGATGATAATTGCAGTTCATCATCTACTTTAAATCCATCTTCTTTTAATGCATCACTGGCGATAACTTCATTGCCTTCTGCAAATTCTTTGCCTTCCGTCACATTCGGCATAATGAATTCATCTTTGTTTATCCCAAAAATAGATACGTTCGTCTTATTATCACCATTGCCGGCAACTGCATTTATTTGACCGATTACGGCAATTTCTTCAGCATCGATTTCATTTGCATCTTGAATTGTTAATGAAGATTGGTACATGCTCTTATCCGATTCCTCTGTCAAAATGATTTCTGTTGCTTTCCATTTATCAACTGATTCACGATTCAGATTTTCTAAGCCTGTAGCAAGTCCCGATAGAAAGAACACTAAGTATGATACGAGCATTAGAACACCAATGATCAACGTAAAGCGTAATTTGTTTTTCTTAATTTCATTTAAAGCTAAAAACATTTCTTCACATCCTTATGTAATTTTGGTTTAAGTAGTTTACATTTTCGAGATTATTTAGCAGCTATCTATCCATTAATTTAATCGATTCAAAACTGTTACCCCTTTCCTAACTTCTCAATTCATTTCTATTTCTGAACTCAATTAAAACAGAGTAATAAAAGTTTGTCAAACCTTTGTACACTCCAAACTATAAAACGTTATACAAATGATAAGGGTTGTTATATACTAGATGGAGAGGATTCTAGCCAAAGATTAGGAGGAGACTATATGCACATTTGTACTTCATGCAATCCAACGGAGCTGTTTTACAAAATCCGTATTTCTGGAGAAAGAAATTTAACTCACCTTCCCCAACTTATGTCTTACCTTAAAAGTAACGACTTATTGGTCAACTCCCGTGATAATATCATTGTTGTAAGAGAGGCTGCGGTTGCGGGGCTATACGATTATTTCAGTGATGTAATGGAAGTAAAGTCTATTTATTTTAAAGTGGACGACAGTGACTGGAAACCGATTAATGAAATAATTGAATTGCTAGAATTCAAATGGATTGACCAGGTCATACTTAAAAACAACGTCACATTTCACATACAGCCAATCGTTACGAAAAGCCAAGAAGTCTTTGCTTATGAAATGCTGGCCCGTTTCCAAGATGATAACGGAAATTCTGTGGCTCCAAGTAAAGTATTTACAGCAGCAAAAAAAAGAAACCGTACTTATGCGCTAGATCGCGTTTGCAGAATTGCTGCCGTTAGGAACGCCGCCGCTATTCATAAGAAAGTGTTCATTAACTTTATCCCGACTTCAATCTACTCTCCCGAACATTGTCTCAGAACTACCGTTCAACTTGCAATTCAGTTGGGGATCCCTTTTTCTCAATTAGTCTTTGAAGTAGTTGAGACAGAAAGTGTGGATGATATTGAGCATTTGAAAAAAATATTAACTTTTTACAGAGAAAGGGGTTTACACTACGCGCTGGATGATGTGGGTGTAGGCTTTAGCACAATTGAAGTCCTTGAACAATTAATGCCCAATTATATGAAGTTAGACATGAAATTTGTACAGGGGGTATCTGGTGATTTAACAAAACAGGCAGCTGCTAAAAAGTTTTTATCGAGTGCCTTACAAGTTGGTGCAATTCCGCTTGCTGAAGGGATTGAAGAGCGAGAAGACTTTGAATGGTTGAAAGAGGTCGGATACGAATTATTCCAAGGCTATTTGTTTGGAAAGCCAACACCTATCCCAACAGACCTAGCCAAATGATAGGCTGTGTTGGGATCGAATTTCCCCATTGTATAACGTTAAAACTACAACATTGTACAAAACATCCAAATTCCCTATACTTACACTAAGACTTCTAGTTTGTCGAAAGGATGTAATGAACATAATCACTCCAGCAGATTCTAATGGTTTATATTTTATACAACAAGTTTCAGACATGACAGGATTATCGAAACAAGTAATCCGCAAGTGGGAAGAACGTTATAATCTTGTACAACCCAATCGATTAGAAAATGGCTATCGTATATATAGTGAGGCAGATATCAACTCCCTATTAAATGTGAAGACTCTTTCTGGGCAAGGACATTCCATTAAGCGTGCTGTCGAACTTACAAAGGATAGACGTAAGTTGTTAGATACTGTTCCAGATCCAATCCATGCGATTCAACATCAAAAATTGCTAAATGATTATGTCTTTCAACTTCTAGAAAAAGGATCCTATTGTGATGAATTGGAATTATATCTAGTGTTGCAGCAGGCTTATCATTCTTTCGGATTAAACGATTTTTTAACATCAGTGATTGTTCCATTTTTAAATGAGGTCGGTAATAAATGGCACATGAAGGAATGGAGCGAGTATCAGGAATCTGTCTCAAGCTTGGTCGTACGAGACTTCCTAGTGCAAATTCGTCGTAACTATCAAAGCAGTGACGATGCACCTTTAGTCTTAGGAGCATGCCTGCCTTATGAACGTCATGAAATCCCTTTGCACATACTATTATTGCAATTTATGATGAAAGGCTGGAAAACAGTATTGGTTGGTACTTCTCCTGCTCCTGGCGCTATAGAGTCTCTGGTAGAAAAATTGAAGCCTGCAAAAGTACTGCTATCAGCAACAACAACAGCCCCTTTTATAAATGATCCGGATTTACTGGAGAGTTTAGATCAGTTTGCAGCTAATAATAAACATATTGATTTTTACCTAGGTGGCATGGGTGCACTCGACTACGCAACAAACAAAACACTTCAGGCAATCCACGTCACCAGTTCACTTGAAGAAGCCTTACGCCAATAAACCAAAAAAAGGTACCAGCTCCTAATGCTGGTACCTCTTTGATCATAGTGTAATCTCTTTTGGTTCGTCACCTTTTTTATTCATCAGCCTAATTGAATCTGGTGAAATTTTCAAGATAACAAGATCGGAATCCTCAGGACCACTGAACCATGGTTTCAGATGCTCATTCCATACTTTTTCTTTTACACTTTCATCGTCGGAAATACTGACAGTTCCTTCTATTTCAAGATATTCGTCACCCACACCTTCTCCTTCATAACCAATTAAGATATGGGTATGTGGATTCACTTCAAGTTCATCCACTTTCTGCGTTTGTTTTGATGTTGCGGTGTAAAGCGTAAATTCATCACTGAAAAAAGTCATATAACGAGTGTGTGGCTTGTTTTGTTGAACTGTAGCCATCGTACCCACGAAGCTTTCTTTCAATATTTTCAGTGCTTGTTTTTTTTCATCCATCATTATCTACTCCCTTTTTTAGCCCTATTGGAGTTTACCTCGCTAAGAAGTGAACTAAACATCATTTACTGAAATGGAAATAAATAAGTGCAAGGGGTGAAAATATGCTTTTAACAAGACGGGGCCTGCAAAGAGCTTTTTTATATGGACTGATTTCAGGTTTATTCTTAGCTGCATTATTAAAAATTATTGAGCACATTACTCGTTTTAAAGTTTACACGCTATTATTAAACGTCGATTATATTCCTTACATCAAAACGTTTGTCTTTCCAGAACTTGTTGAAGTAGGTTTTCATCTAATTGTCTCGATAGCTTTATCGATTTGTTTGTATTTGATGATTATTAATGGAAAGATTTCATCTAGTAGGAAAATCATTGTTTTATGTACCTTCGTCTCTTTCATCATTGGTGTAGCAATATTCCCTACGACCACATTTTCCGACAGAACGCCTGCATTTACTAGTATTCCCTCATTTTCATACTGGATTGTAGGGCACATTATGTATGGCTGTATAATGGGTATATTGTTTGCTCGTTATTTAACAAAAGAAAAAGGATTTTAAGCCGTCAGAAGTCAAGGTGCAGAAACAGTATTCCTCCGCCAATCGTTGTAAAACGGCATGCGTAGCCAATATTGAAATATCCGTGAATAATTCAATATACAATGTACAGGCTTTCCCTTTTGATGGTCCCAAATTCATATAATAATTTAGGTGTTTATAATTGATAATTTGTTCTAACAAGAGTTAAACAGTAATTTTTTTCTACTACAAATCGCCTTTTCATTCGAAAGCTATTGTCCTGTCATTATTCATCATAATGAGTCACCTATTTCCAATCAAAAAGAAGAGAGGTAAGTATGACTACTCCCTCCCTTCCTCTCGAATATAATGATTAGGTTATAATGTTGCTTGCCAACCTCCGGTACCCGAAGTCCGGTAAGTGTATCAAGTTTTCACGGTGCCTAATCATCACCAGATTTTTAACCTCAGGATTCCACAAAAGACACCCCGATGCCCATTAACCTTTCCTTTGAAAAAATCTTAGTCATGGCCAATGGTCAACTTTATTATATGCATCGTCACATGAAATATGCACGATAGCCTGATCTAAGTAATTATATCTAAATACATAGCTTCCAAGTCTTACTTATACATCAATGTTTGGAGTGTTTAATCCAAATTAGTTCTATCAACTTATACTGATTTTTAAACATTTCTGCATTAATCAAGGCATCAGAAACAGATAGGTGAATGTTTTTAGTTTCCGCCGTCTGTTTTCTTGATTCCAAATAGCGCAAAGAACTCCAGGTTCATCCTTTTTTTAAAAAAAATTCTGAGTTTTTTGTTATGCATTATTATCACTGAGAGTTTTTTGATTTTGTAAGAGTAAAGTGACGAAAATTCATTTCCCAATTCCAGAAGGGATATTAAAGCGGCTAGATTACACTATTGAGTACCAATGAATCGTGGAAATCAAAGAAGATTTGGATACCTATTCCCTCCCAACCGTACATCGCAAGTAGCTCTAATAAATTTTCATTGACAACCTATCAAAGTAAATATACATTAATAGAGAATGATTATCATTATCAATTATAAAAAGGAGACAATTAAAGAAAAATTTTATCCCCTTACTGATTCTTTGATCATCTTCGGAAGGTAAAGTTAAAACATCTTTCAAAAAACTTTACAAAATAAATAATGTAAGTTTATTCCGTAAAGTTAGTCACCAATCACTAAAAATACATTTTACGATAAGGAAGGTTATGAAAATGAATACGAAACTAAAAATCTCATTAAAAGCATTACTAATTTCGGCAATGGCTATGATACTACTAGTTGGTTGTTCAGGTGAGAAATCAAGTTCAACACCTGATTCATCATCGGAAAGTACCGAAACATCTAAAACAGAAAAACCTGCTTCTCAAGATGAAAATACTGAATTTCCGATCGTAATAAAGCATGCATTTGGCGAAACTGAAATTGCTAGCAAGCCTGAACGAGTTGTTACAGTTCAATGGGCTAATCATGATGTTGTTCTCGCTCTTGGAGTTATACCTGTAGGCTTCTCAGCCGCTAATTACGGGGTTCAGGATGACAGCGGACTTTTGCCTTGGACAGCTAAAAAACTCGAGGAACTCGGCGCAGATGAACCTAATATCTTCCAGGATACCGATGGTCTTGATTTTGAGGCTATTTCAGATGCAAATCCTGATGTAATTCTTGCAGCTTACTCGGGTATAACACAGGAAGACTATGATGTTCTTAGTAAAATCGCTCCAGTCGTAGCCTATCAGGACGCTCCTTGGGCAACCGAATGGCGTGACCAAGTTATATTAAATTCAACAGGTATGGGAATGAAAGCAGAAGGCGAACAACTTATTAAGGACACTGAGAAACTAATTGAGGAGGAATCAAGTAAATATCCTGAGATGGAAGGCAAAAAAGTTGCCTGGGTCAACTTCTCGGCTAAAGATATGTCTAAACTCCATCTTTATACACCTAAAGATCCTCGAGGTGCTTTTCTAATTGAGCTAGGTATGGAATATCCTGAAAGTATCACGAATCAGATTACTGATCCTACTAGCTACTCATTGTCATTAAGCGCTGAGAATGCTGACATTCTTAACGACGTTGATATCATAATTGGATATGGTGATGAAAGCCTTTATGAAGCAGTTAAAGCTGATCCCCTGTTAGGCAAAATTCCAGCGATTCAAAGAGGTTCTGTTGTGTTCATTGGTAACGATACTCCTATGGCCGCTTCTGGAAATCCAAATCCACTTGCGATATCTTATACGATTGATGAATACCTTGAATTAATAGGAGGAGCCATTAAGAAATTAAATGAATAGTATATCGGTTTCCAAAATAAAAAAGTCAAGCTTACATATTCCGAAGAATTTTATAACAGTTCTGGTGATCTGTTTTGTCCTGCTCGGCTTGTGCATGTTTGCATCCCTGGCTTTAGGTTCTCGTATGGTGGGATTAAATGAAGTGATGGACGGTTTATTTCACCCTGACGTAAACTCCTACGAAGCAAATGTGGTTCGCAAAAGGATTTCACGAACAGTTTTCAGTTTACTTTGCGGTGCAGCACTCGGAGTTTCAGGAGCGCTTATGCAAGCGGTCACTCGCAACCCGATTGCAGACCCGAGTATACTGGGAGTTAATACAGGTGCATCATTGTTTGTCGTTTGCGGAATTGCATTCTTTAACATAAGCAGCGCCAATCAATATATATGGCTAGCTTTAGCTGGTGCTGCGCTTACTGCGATTTTCGTATTTGGTATTGGCTCTATGGGGCGTAGTGGAGCTACGCCCATTAAGCTTGTTTTGGCGGGAGCCGCTACAAGTGCCGCCCTTTCTTCCCTAGTCATCGCAATAATGATCCCACGTTCTCATGTCATGGATCAATTCAGGTTTTGGCAGGTAGGAAGTGTTGGCTCAGCAAACTGGAGCGCTATTACGACTTTTACCCCTTTTTTGATAATTGGAATACTGATAGCTATTATTTCTGCACCAGCACTAAATGCACTTGCCCTGGGAGACGATGTTGCAACCGGACTCGGCGTTAAAACAGGAATACTGAGGCTTGTTGCAGCTCTTGGGGCCGTTCTTTTGTGCGGCTCAGCTACTGCCCTGGCAGGTCCAATTGGCTTTGTTGGGCTTTTATCAACCCACGTCATGCGCCTTATTCTTGGCCCTGACCTGCGTTTTGTTATACCGATGTCTGCTATTTCAGGAGCCATCATTTTGACTGTATCAGATGTAAGCGGCAGGCTCATCGGTAGCCCTGGAGAGCTTGAAGTCGGTGTAGTTACAGCATTTATAGGAGCACCGATACTAATACTATTAGCTATGAAATCGAAAGTGCGGTCATTATGAAAAATGAATCTGTTAAGTTTATTATGGCGGGCAGACGTCAAAGACACCGTCGATGGATACTTGTTACCGGCTCCCTGGCAGCACTTGCATTCATTCTTTGCTGTGCGATGCTTTTACTGGGGAACACCATCTATCCCGTAATAGATGTAATCCGAGTACTTTCTGGAGAAGAACTCCAAGGTGCTTCTTTTGCCATTAATACCATACGTCTACCAAGAATGCTGGCAGGTCTTTTCGCTGGATTCGCTTTCGGCATTGCCGGAAACACCTTTCAGACTATGTTGCGCAATCCCCTAGCTAACCCGAATGTAATCGGTATTACTAGCGGCTCGAGCGCAGCGGCTGTTTTTTGTATAGTCATACTTCATACTAGCGGAGCTGTTGTTTCCATTGCTTCCGTGATTGCTGGCCTTGCTACTGTAATACTAATTTACATATTATCTAGGGGAAAGTCATTTTCAATCGGGAGATTAATTCTTATCGGAATAGGCATACAAGCCATGCTTGGCGCTTTGATATCCTATCTTTTGCTGATCGGTGCAGAACAAGATCTCCCCGCAGCGTTCAGATGGCTCAGCGGTAGCCTCAATGGCTCACAAATGCACGAACTTCCGCCTTTGATACTATCAGTTTTCATCTTTACGCCTATTATTATAGTCCTAGGAAAACACCTAAGTATATTGGAACTTGGAGAACAGTCGGCCACTTCTCTCGGAGTGAACACGGACAAGACAAGAATTGTGCTTATTTTTAGTTCCGTCTGCATGATTTCTCTTGCTACTGCTACCACGGGCCCAATAGCATTTGTCTCCTTCCTCTCCGGACCGATTGCAAAAAGACTAGTCGGAGTTGGCTTCTCAAGCGCAATTCCCGCAGGTCTTGTTGGCGTTAATTTAGTTTTGGCGGCAGATCTAATCGGACAATTTGCTTTTGTGGCCAGATACCCCGTGGGCGTCATTACTGGAATACTCGGAGCGCCGTATCTGATCTTCCTGCTAATCCGAATGAATCGAAGGGGAGAATTATAATGAAACCGACACATGTTTTTCAAGCCGAAGAGATAGTAGCGGGCTATGATAATAAAACGATCATCCATGGAGTCAGCCTTATTATCCCAAGTAATAAAATAAGCGTTATTATTGGAGCAAATGCCTGCGGAAAGTCTACGCTTCTTAAAACACTATCAAGGCTTATAAAGCCTACGTCTGGAAAAATCACCCTTGACGGAAGACCCATCAGCAAAATCCCATCAAAACAATTAGCTCGTGTTTTAGGACTGCTACCGCAATCCCCCATTGTTCCAGAAGGAATTTCTGTCGCTGATTTGGTTGGACGCGGAAGATTTCCGCACCAATCATTGCTCAGCGGTTGGACAAAAAAGGATTATGATGCAGTCGCCGAAGCTATGAGTATTATGGATATAACTGAGCTTGCAAATAATGATATTGACGAGCTTTCTGGCGGTCAAAGACAGCGCGTCTGGATCGCAATGGCTCTGGCTCAACAAACAGATATTTTATTTCTTGATGAACCGACAACCTTTTTAGATATCACATATCAAGTCGAAATTCTTGACCTACTCACAGACCTTAACCGAAAGCACGGAACTACGATTGTAATGGTTCTTCATGATATAAACTTGTCCGCTCGCTATGCAGACTATATTTTTGCACTTCGTAAAGGAAAGCTTATAGTTGAGGGTGAGCCATCAAAGGTTATTACAAGCACATTAGTTAAAGACATATTCGGCCTCGATTGTATGGTAATAAAAGACCCTGTTTCAGGCTCTCCTTTTGCCATACCAAAAGGACGTTATCATGTTAATAATGAATGTACTCCTTAAATGACCCAAACAGTGAATCAAACTACACGATTTTATTTAAGCATTCATCATTGCCCTTATGCTTATGTGCACATTCACTTCAGCATTGCCAGTATTCCTTTCGACCTCCACTGCTTTGATTCGACACCAATACAGTAGAGGATTTTGAAAGGCAACAAGCTTTTTTATTCTTTAAGTTGCATAACACTATAAGTAAATATAAAAAAGTCCAATTTCTCAGTATTATAATTGAGAAATTGGACTTTTTTCGTTACTCCGGAAAAGTGCCCTTTGATGGAATAACCTTAATTCTGAAGCAATGCTGATTAACCGCTCAGTGAATCACTAGCTAGTTTAAATAAAAACTCCCTACATACGCAGATACTCAGTTCTTTCCTATACCAAACGCTTTGGTGCCACGCGTTAATAGGTTGCTTAGCTTAACTCTATTCTGTTATCCGCATAAAGTTACTGCTGGATTATCTGAATATGGTTTCCACATGTATCGTCGAAGACAGCTATTGTAACTTCGCCCATTTCTGTTGGCTCTATAGAAAAGTTCACGCCGTGTTTCAATAACCTATCGTACTCTTTGCGAACATCTTCAACACCAAACATTGTTACAGGTATGCCTTCTTCAAATAGTTTCTTTTGATACTCCTTGGCTGCTGGATGATTATTTGGTTCGAGCAAAATCTCAGTACCTTCTTGCTCCTCGGGAGAAACAAGTGCAATCCATCTAAATTCTCCGGTAGGAACGTCATGCTTTTTTACAAAGCCCAACGTTTCTGAATAAAACTCTAGTGCCTTGTCTTGATCTTCTACGAATATACTAGTAACAATAATTTTCATACTGTTTTTTGCCTCCTTTGATATTTGCGATGTATAGTGCTGTGCTAACAATCTGGTTGCAAGTGAAAAACACAAGTTCGTTCGAAACCCTATTTCTATAATATCCTTTTTTAATAAACCATTCAAAATACACTCAGTGACTTCATCCGCTTTTTATCCCCTTACTTACGTCTGCGGAATATTTTTTCTTGTTTTTCCACAAAATCACTTTATCCATCCATTCAGCAAGTTTTTAAGTGGTTCGGTGTTGAACATAAGTACTCGATATTTTCCCTTTCGTTTTGATTTTACAAGCCCTGCATCTTCCAATACAGTAAGATGTTTAGCTATCCCTTGTCGCGAAATGGTAAGGTTGTGCTTCGTAATGAGACGTACCGTAAGTTCATACAACGTTAGCTCGTTGCGTTCGGATAGTTCGTCTAATATCAGCCGCCGAGTCGAGTCGCCAAGTGCTTTGAATATAGCGTCTTTGTCCTTCATACATTAAGTATAAGCAACCGTGTAGTTGCTTGTCAATCGAACCGGATGCATACAATCCTTTTTCCAACTACCAAAGTTCACTTCATAAACTCAAGAAGTAACCTTAGCCCGAACCATCATGATTTTCACTTTCCCCAATAATTTGCGCTTATTTAAATTGTTATTTTGCACATCCAACTTTAAAAACCCAGCTACCTTCAAATAAGAAGATTGCTGGGTTTCATAATTATTTATAAAAAAATCCGGATTTCCCTAATTAGAAAATGACTGCTCATACGTCCTAGTCACAGGGTTCTAAACATAGACCCCAAAGCACCATGATGTCAATGATTCTTCTAATTCGTATGCTCTTCTTTTATGATTTAAATGTAATGAATTATATTATTTCTATATACCCTTCTGTTCCATTTACTCGAATACGTTGTCCATCTTTTATCAGCTTGGTAGCATTCTCCACTCCGACAACTGCTGGTAAGCCGTATTCACGTGCGATAACTGCTCCATGGGTCATCAGTCCACCAACTTCGGTAACAAGACCTTTTATGGAGACAAATAATGGTGTCCAGCCGGGATCAGTAAAGGAGGTGACTAATATATCTCCTTCTTTTAAAACAGCTTCTTCCATGTTTAAGATGACACGTGCTCGTCCCTCAATAACTCCAGAAGAAACAGGTAGTCCTACAATCGCTTCGGCTGGGAGATTTTCTCGTTTGTAGTTACCTGCAATGATTTCACCATCAGACGTGAGTACACGTGGGGGCGTTAGTTTTCCATAAAATTTGTAGTCGTTCTTACGTTTGCTGATAATCTCGAAATCCAGTTTTTTTGTTCGTACGACTTCACGAAGTTCTTCAAATGTGAGATAGTATATATCTTCTTTTTTATGAATAACGTTGGCTTGTACGAGTTGTTCGGCTTCTTTCAGTAACGCCTGCTTATAAACGAAGTAGCGACTAATCATGCCGTATTTTGGATATTCACGATAACCGATGAAATTCCGGATTAGGCTAATCACTCGTTTTGTCTCTTCGGCTTTTCGTTTGCCATCCGGTAATTGCATCAATCGATCTACTAACTCTTGTTCTTTTTTCAAAGCTGCCTGCCGCCCTTGCTCAAATTTCCGTTTGCCCGAATTAGGCTCAAGTTCTTTGATGTTGCTGAGAAGCATAGGGACAAGTGTAGTTGGTTTTTCACTCCAACGAGTTTTAGTTATATCGATTTCTCCAGCACATCGCATTCCGTATTTGTTGAGATAAGCTATTATTGCATCTTGGCTTTCCTGTCCACCTTCAAACGTAACGATTCCCTCCAAAAAGTTATCATCTTTTACATGCTGTAAATAATGAATTACTTCTGGATATGGACGAATCACATCTGCGACATCCAATAGCGCCAGACCCATTTCCGAAGTAATATTGTTTGGTACAGATTGGGAAAGCGTATCTGCTACGTTCTTTTCACCTAACCACATATTCATTTTTTCATTGATCCATGATGAAGCATCCATAGCAGTCATAATCACACCCAAACTTTGTGGGTCAAATAGAATCTTCTTTAATTGCTGCAGATCTTCTAGTATAAAATCAAATAAATCTGATCCTGATTTCGTTTGGATGGTTTGTTTTAACTCGTTTATCGATGTTTCACTACTATTTATCAATTCAGAAACGATTGTAGGATCGTTTTTGAATTGTGTTTGAAAACCCGCAGAAGACATACTTTTATTACTACTACTTGGACTCAGCTCTTTGTCATCAGTTGGTAACAATTTAATGAAATCCCGCTCGATTATGGTCATTAGTGCGTCTTTTATGAGCGGATCGGATTGTCCCAGCGTATCTACTAAAATTTCTCTGCTAACAGGTGAAGCCAGACTATGTGTGATATCAACAAACAGCCTTCCACCAGCTTTACGCATGGGTGCAGGGGTCGTTAACAGGTAAAAAGCCAATCCTAATGGTTTCATGGGGTCGGTCATCATTTGTTGATGACCGACAGAAACGTAAACGTGATTTTCTTGATCATTCGCTTCAGGGACAGGGAATAAAGTAGTGATTGGGCGACTCTGGACAATATAAAATGTATCTTCAACCAAACACCATTCGATATCTTGTGGGCAACCAAAATAAGCTTCAATCTGTCTTCCTTTGCGTGCTAGTTGTAAAATTTGTTGGTCAGTAAGTGTTTGAGACTTTTGCAGATCAGGATTGATCTGCTGCGTCTCTGTTCCGCCTTCTTTTAGCCCATAGATAGCCAGTTTTTTGGTTGCTATCATCTTATCGACGATTTCATCTTCTTGCACCTTATAGCAATCCGCCGATACCAAGCCGGAAACAAGGGCCTCCCCTAGTCCAAAGCTAGCATCGATCGATAGTAGCTTTCGATTAGAAGTAAGCGGATCAGCAGTAAATAAAATTCCTGAAGCCTGTGGAAAAATCATGCGTTGAATGATAACGGATAGGAAAACTTGGCTGTGATCAAATCCATTTTGGATTCGGTAAATTACTGCGCGATCAGTAAATAGGGAAGCCCAACATTTACTGATGTGGCGCAATACTTTATCTCTTCCGATGATATTTAAATAAGTGTCATGTTGACCAGCAAAGGAGGCAAATGGAAGATCCTCGGCTGTTGCACTTGAACGAACAGCATATGCATGCTCTAGGCCAAATGTTAAGAGACATCGATCGATATCTTGTTCGATCCCCTTCTCGATTTCAATCCCCTCAATCAGCTCACGAATCTTCCAGCTAATTTCACTAATTCTTTTTCGTTCGTCCACTTTTTGAACTGCTAGTTGATCTAGTAATTGTTGAAGCTCCTCATTTTCCCCAATGACTCTTTTATATGCCTCAGTGGTAACACAAAAACCTTCTGGTACAAGTGTTCCTTCAATCCTCGAACACTCACCCAAATTCATCCCTTTGCCACCAACCACCATTTGACTCATTTTATCGATTTCCCGTAACTCTAGTACATATGGTTTCATTTCTTTCCCTCCCATTTATCGCTCAATACCAAGACGAATCATATGACAAAAGTTGTTCATCTGATCAACCAATTACGCTGTCCACTCGTTCTTGCTCCTGGCGAAGTTCCATATTCACATCAAACACTTCTTTTTTCAAAAAATGATTGACTAAAAAGGGCTTTATGATGTATAATTAAAATAGGTTAATCTATACATAATCCACTTAAATAGCGTATAACTATATAAATTTACCACAGTTCCTCATTTTTTTCAATGAATTTATGCAATCATAATTGTTGCGAATTCGAAGATGAAAAATGATATCAAATTATTTAGTGTAGCATCAGGAAAACACGGATTTAAAACATTAAGAAATTCCAATATTAAAAAGCCTAATTCCTTAGTATTAATATTAAGATATTGGGCTTTTTTCGTTCCCCCTTATTAAAGAGCCTAATCACTGAGCACACTGCTGTTCAATTTGAAAGAGACGTTTTTTTCACTTTTTATAAACAATCAATTCCAACCAAATTCTTACCATAAAAAAACACCTAAAACATTGAAATCAACAATGTTTTAGGTGTTTTTTATTGAATCAATTTTCGTTACATAATGTCCCACGAGGACGTTTTTAGAGCGTTTAATTCCTGATATACCTAGGTTTCTTCTATTCAATCTCTATAATATGTGTAAGGCTTTTCATGACGTTATTTGTTATAAAGACTTACTTTTCCGAGTTAACGCTACCCAATATTCTCTTTAACTATATACACTGACCACTTATGTATTTTGCAACTTCAAATACTCTTTTTCGAATTCATTCGTCTGGCATAGAATAGCATTACTAATTGAATGGAAATATACAAAATACAGCTTGGGGTATTCGAGAATACGATTCGTTATAAATAAAGCGCGAAACGAACATTTTTTATTTAGAAACTTTAAATCTTAGCACAGTCTTTAATTTTTCTGGAGCTGTTCTTCTTGCATCTGTAATATAGATTTCTCTATGGCTTTTTTCAATTCGTATCAAACCTTGTTCCTCACAATACTTTTCCATCTTAGAAAACGTTTCTGGTTCTTTATCGTAGCTACCATGGTGCATCATCTGAACACATAATCCATCAGATAAAGATTCGAGTGTTGCTGTATCAACTGGTAAATGTTTCTTTTTTGCTCGTACACTTTCAACAGCCCTTTGAAAAAGTTCCCTCGTCACAAAGTCAGGCTGTCTGATCATTAGTTGATAGACAAAATGATTTTTATCCAGGTAATCTAATTTTCTTCCCTCTTCATCTAAATCCCAAATTCCTTCAAGCGGAAATACTGTATATTCATAGTAGTCTTTTGGTGTGTAGCCACCCTTTGGCATCATTCGAATACTATAAGACAATGCATATAAAATTTCCACATTTACCCGGAATGAATCGCTATCTGGATCTCCTGCACCTTGCAATTTGATATACGACTTTTCGGTATCATTGTAAATAGTAGGTATCTGTTTTGGTAAATAGATTTTTTTATCGTTTTTTCGCCACTCATACTTTATCAATAAATTGCCCCCCTCATACTTCGTTTCTCTATCTACTACATTGTGCCAATTTGCTTCTTCCCATCCCAAGCGGGCTTCCACACGTGCATACTTTAACCGCCTTTTCTATTTATAATTGCTGCCTAGTTTTGTATGGTATTATCTTCGTCAAAATCGCCACCACTTCAGACTAGACTTGTTCCTTCTATAATAGGGGATTCAAGTGAAAGTATCAAAAAAACTCAAACTATTCTAGCCTGTACAATCTAGATAGCATATCTTATCTTCATTTCTCATATTTCTATTCCCTCTTTCAGTAACGTACTCGTTAGTTGAATAAGTGTTACCCATAAGAGTGAAATACCATATTTTTTTACAATGCCATTGTATGTTTGCAACCTTTTAGATAACAATATATTTGTGAGTAGTAACTTAAATAGACTCAGAATAACTTCTGAGTCTAAACTTCTTATCATTTTCTCCCCAGTAGCGCCATTAAACCTTTATACATTAGGACAAGGGAGAAAATCACAATTGCCAAAATACCTATTAAGTTAGTTATCGGCTCTAAACCCGCTAAAAAAGTATCTGATAAGGGAACCTTTAATAATGCAAATCCAGCTAAAATACTAGCCAACATCAAAAGAATAAATCGATCCATTTAGTTTAACCTCCTCTCAATACATTATATGAACAAGTAAAAGGAAGGTTGAACCAATTGTCTCTCATGGACCGTTAGCTTATATAAAGCCTACTCAATTAACGAAGCGGGTTAACCATTCTCATTTTGTGTATACATAAATGGATTTATGCAGATAATATTTATGTATAAATTTCCCCTCACTGTTTAAAATGCTCTTAGAAATTATGTGTCATATTAGATTTCAACCTCAAAGTATTGAATAAAGGGGAAAAGTAGATGAAAATCCGGTTCGGATATGTAGGTAATGCACTAGGCTTATGGGATGCGAGTCCATCAAAAACTCTAACTTTTACACGGTATTCAACGCTCCCTATAAACGAGAGAATGGAAAAATTGAAATCGATAACAGCACAAAATTTACAGCACACAAAAAGAATTTTGTATTATAATATCGCGCATGAAATAGAATTATACCGGTTTTCAAGCTCACTTGTCCCTTTAGCAACCCATCCGGAAGTGATGTGGGATTTCTTAACTCCATTCAAAAACGAATGGGAAGAAATCGGGAATTTAGTCCAAAACTTCAAGCTTAGAGTAAGCTTTCACCCAAATCAATTTACACTTTTCACAAGCCAAAGAGAAGAAGTCACAACGAATGCAGTAAGAAGTATGGAATATCATTTTAGGATGCTCAAAGCTATGAACATTCTTGATACGGGATTAATTAATATTCATATTGGCGGAGCCTATGGGGATAAAACTGCGTCATTAAACCGTTTCCATCAAAATCTCAAAAAATTGCCAAAGGAAATTAAGAAGCAGATGACGCTAGAAAATGATGATAAAACGTATGATGTTCGGGAAACACTTATTACTTGTGAAAAGGAAAACATTCCAATGGTACTCGATTATCATCACTATATGGCGAATAACGTGGAGAGTGACCTCCCTCTTTACTTAGACCGCATATTTAAGACTTGGAATACCTTTAATATTGTCCCAAAAGTTCACATTTCTTCACCGAAATCAGATCAAGCCTATCGTTCTCATGCCGACTTTGTTTCTTTAGACTTTGTCCTCCCCTTCTTAAAGATGGCAAAGGAGCTTAATAAGGACTTTGACATAATGATAGAAGCAAAACAAAAAAACCTTGCCATGCTGAAACTTGTAGATGAAATAGCTGCAATTCGAGGAGTCAAACGTATTTCAGGGTCATCTGTGGAATGGTAACCGCGAAGAATAGAGTTATTCAATTATTGAGTCCAGATTTTGAATCGAGCTTGAGGCCTACAGGATGTAGGTCATGCAACCGTTGCCGCAGGACGCGGCGAACTTAGATTGCCATTCTTTCTTTGGTCAGCGGACATTTGGACACCCGCTTAACAGGTAAAAAAACGCATTCATCTCCCACCTATGGAGGTGAGAGTCTTCTGTAGCTGACGCTTCGCTTTCAGTACAAAAACATTTGCTGAATAATGATAATACAGATGAGGTGGAATAAATGACGATTGTACGTCTTGGTTATGTCGCAATGAGTATGGAACTTGATAATGCATCCCCTTCGCAAACAATGACTTTTACCCAATTCAAAAAAATTGATGATCGGGAAGCTGCCATCCGTAAATTAGAACGTATTGCACTTTCGAATTTACATAATACACTAAGACTGTTAAAACATAATGTAGCGTCTGATATTCATTTTTATCGGCTAACCTCTCGCCTTATTCCTTTAGCAAACCACGATGAGCTTCTTAAATGGAATTATATAAAGCCATTAATAGAACCGCTTCGTGAGATTGGAGATTTCGCAAAAAAACATAAGATTAGAGTTGATTTTCATCCAGATCACTTTGTTCTGATTAATTCTAAAGAGAAGCATATCTTAAAAAATTCAATTAGTACCTTAAAGCTACATTACTTATTACTAAAGGCGATGGGGATTGACCCGACTCATCGCTGTGTCATGCATGTTGGTGGTAATTATAAAGAAACCGAACTCTCACTTGAACGTTTTGTTGATAATTGGATGGACGTCCCGAAAAGGATTCAAAATATGCTTATGCTTGAAAATGATGATACTTCTTTTACGTTAGAAGATACACTTTACTTATGTGAAAAACTAGATATACCTCTAGTTTTCGATTATCATCATCATCTGGCCCATCACCTAGGTACAAATTGGGAAACCAACTGGAATAGAGTTATTCAGACATGGAGACATTCTCCGCTCTCAATAAAAATGCATATATCAAGTCCAAAGAGTGATAAAGCTTTTCGCCATCATTCAGATTATGTAGACATCGATATGTTTTTTAGATTCCTTCATGAAATAAAGGGCAGTATTCCACGAATTGACTGCATGATTGAGGCTAAGAAAAAAGATGAGGCGCTTTTCAAATTAATGGATGAAGTAAAAGCAAGGAAAGACGTTGAAATTATTGATGGCTCTTCATTCTCTTTAAAGTAAATGAAAAAGAGGTTACTTCCACAATTAGTTGAATTGTTTGTACATCGTTTTATAATGAAGTGGAAAAGAGCACAATCTGTAATTTTCAAAAAAGCATATTGGTAATAAATAAAGAGGACATTGAAGCCATTTGTATCGCTGATTTCGCAATGAAAAAGAGAAAGAGTTACGCTACCATCATGGTGAACCTAGCCGATGGTCGGGTCATTAACCCCGTAGAATCAAGAGAGATAGAAGATGCAGTTATCTAGCTTTCTTTTTTTGCTAATATAAATTATGTCTCAAGAGATGGCTCTCTTACCACTGAGATTTGGAAAGCCCCTCCTGAAGCCCACCATATCAGTGATCGATTTCAACTAGTGATAAATTTGACGGACGCAAACACTCATTTGAATAAAATGTATCTCTATTCTACAGGACAGACAAACAATTACTTGAATGAAAATAAAAATGAACCGTTATTTCCTTATGCAAGGACGTAACGATTCATTTAATAAAGTAATTTTCTTTACCCAAAAGACTTCTTTAGTTTGATAAAAACCATACAGTAAGCAATAATCATAAAAGCTGATACCAACATAACTCATATAGAATAAACCCTTTAATTACACGGAAGTACAAGCTTCCAATAGCGTTAGATTCATTCATCCAATTATATTTTTCTTTGTTTTATTAGGTCTATCAACACTTCAAGCCAGCTCGCTGTATGCTCGGCCTTGCTGGGGAAATAATCGCCCATAAATTCCATGAGCTTTTCTTTTTCTTTTCCAACATCTACGTGCTCATTTAAACTTTTCAAATACTCCCAGCGGTCTTTATGATCGGCTAACTTCCTTTCAAGAATGGCAATCACTTTGTCGCGATCAACGTACTCGATACTGGCTAAGCCCACAAGCATTTCACTGATTTTGTCGGCTTTTTCGAATAACTTGTATATTTTTTTCGGCAGTTCTTCACGGCCTTTTGCAGTAATTGAAAATACTTGCTTGTCAGGCCGATGTTCTTCTTTGATGATTTCCACTGCCTCGATAAGTCTTTGTTTTGCTAAAGTATTAAAATTATAATACAACTTACTTTCTGTCAATCCGGCAAGTTTATCAAATGGAATCGGATCCGACAGCTGTCTTTTTAATTTATATGGATAATTATTGCCTTCGATTAATTTACTCAAAATGTATATTTGGATTGTCATGATCAATCTCCTTCGGCAAGTGACTCCCTCATTGTAACAAAATCATGCAGTGATTTCAGCCGTCTCAATACTTACAGACTCTGTTTCAGGTTCCGATACAGGCTGCGGCTTGTGAAGGAAAGCCACAATTAATATATTAATTAACATAGCCCCGGCTCCCACAGCCACCATCATCCACTGATTAGGCGCTGCACTGACGCTGCCATATAACGTCGCGAAGTACGCTTGGACAGAATAGTACATCGGCGAAATATAGCTCATCCATTCATATGGCAAGTACATCATTTCCCGAGGGATTGTCGCACCGTTGGCAAGTGTTTGGACCAATAGTATTGGCAAGTTGAGAACCATTCCGCCTTCACCCATCAAGAAAATTAAAATCGCCGTGAAATTGAAGCATACCATATAGTTCAAAATTTGCTGTGCAGTCAGGCTCACAAATATGTCAGCTCCATGGCTGCTGACTAAATATGCTATACCCAAAGCTACAAGGGATGATACAACCGCGATTAACAATGCTGTTAATTGAACATATAAGAATAGCCGCGTTTTGCTTGCTTTTCCGCGACTGGCTCTAAATGCTCCGACTAATTGCATAGCGCCAATCATTGCACCCGTGTATCCGGCCATTGTTAAGAACATTGGTAGCATAGTATTATTCATGCCCGCTGGAATCTCATTGATCGTGACCAAATTTCCAGCATATGCAGTTTCGATCATTTCCGCCATTTCAGTTGCTTGCTCTTCGGGTATATTCAAATTCATCAATACACCTTGTGCTGTTTGTGTGGAAAACTGTGCGCTTAATTGATTATTGATTTCGTTAACGATGGAAGTCATTGTCGAAGAAACAACTGTCGCACTTGCTCCATTGGTTGTAAAGTCAATGCTTGATGCTGTTTCCCCATTTTGCATGTCTTCAGAAAACGTTACAGGAATATGGATGATTAACGCCAATTCATTTTTTTCTAATTGTGCTAACGCTTGCTTGTTTGTCAAATCCGTTTCAATTTCTTCAAATGGTAGTTTCTCTGCAAGTTGTTCTGCAATCATTATCCCATATTCGCCTGCATCGTCATTCACCATAGCGATCGGCATTTGATCAATATTATTCGGAATGGCTGAATACCCGGGGATAAATATTCCGAGCATGGCGATTGCGTAAAAAATCCCCATAAAAATAGCGGCAATAGCCCCTTTTGTTTTTAAGAAATGTATAAATTTCATGTATTTCTTCCTTCTTTCCAATAAAATATGTTTTTCGGTTTCAACAAAGTACTCTAATTAGAGTACTTCCGTATCTTACTCTTCCCTTTTTTAAAAGTCAATTGAATCGATTTCATATTACGTACTCTTAAAAAATCATAAAGAAACAGAGTCCAAATGATTTCTTTAAAAAACGAATGAAAATTCCGATTACGCTGTTGTGAATAGTTGAAGCTGGATGAGTTGATTAACTGCAAGTTACTAGTGTTGCACTCCATATGAACTCCGACGAAATGAACTTTGGCTTTCTCTCCTGTATAATGTTAGATCTGATTTAGTAGAAAATAACCTTTGAGATTGGTGTTTACACGTTCACTGGAATTTCGTTCCTTATAAGAATTCATTCCATCTCATCAATCCTCTTACAGGCGCTGTATATCGTCTGAGTTCATAATCTGTCTACTTTCTAAATCGACTTGGAAAAAGGATGGACACCAATATTTACAATTTTTTAGTAATCCTCTAGAGCTACATCCATTGAAGATAATCATGTTAATTGCTCTTTACGCTACAATCAATTTTATTAATTGATAAACAGAAATAGCTTTTTACTCCGTCCCTCTTCAGCCGTTTGCAGTAAGTGATCAGTATAGTCAACCCATTTCATCTTTCCACACCTTGTTTCGATTTTTCCAGTTAATTCTACTTCAATAGCAGTCATCAGATGTACCACTTTTGTTATGGGCAATTTAAAATGACGGCCCGCGAGTTCGTACGGAGAATTTTCCACTAGAAGACTAAGAAAATGATCAGCCGTTTCAGCACTTTCAGCCAAAGAATCCTCTAACTCAATGACAAACTGATACAGGCTCCTTTTTTCTTCCGTAAGCTTTTTAACCTCGCTTCTTAGTAAAAACTCCATTAATCGATCATGCATTTTCCTCACCTCACGTATTTACAACTTAAAAACCCAACCATTCTTTAATTAAAGAATGGTTGGATAGACTTTACTAACTTGCTTTTTAAACGTCCGTTAGGTGACATTTTACACAGAATCAGTGGAATGGAAGAATAAATGATTTATTCGACTGTGCATCTTCTATTAAGCTGACTTTCACATTGTAAACATCTTTAATCGTTTCAGCGTTCAATACCTTTTTCGGTTTTCCGCCAATATATAGCGAGCCGTTTTTCATCAATAAAATTTCGTCCGCATATTGAAGTGCTTGGTTTAAGTCATGTAATACCAATAAAATTGTTTTTTGTTCTTTTTGATTAATCTCTTTTATCAATTCAAGCATTGCTAATTGGTGTTGGATATCTAAAAACGTTGTCGGCTCATCCAATAATATAATCGGTGTATCCTGAGCAAGCGCTAAAGCAAGCCATGCCCGCTGTCTTTCTCCACCAGACAAGTTGTCCAATAATTTATTCTTCAAATGATTAACTGAAGTCATCTCCATAGCTTTTCCGATGGCAATATGATCTTGTTTTCTGAGCATGCCAATTGCACCCATATGGGGATATCTACCCTGCTCGACCAGTTCTTCCACCGTTATCCGAATCGATGCATCGTAAACTTGCGGGAGCAACGCCATTTTTTTTGCCAGGTTTTTAGCAGAAAGGCTTGAAATCAGTGTATCTCCAAGCAAAACTTTACCTGTTTGAGGCATTACAATATTTGAAATAGCTTTTAATAGCGTTGATTTCCCACAGCCATTCGGGCCTAAAAGAACAGTGATTTTCCCTTCTTTAATCGTTGCAGTAAATGCTGTCACTACGTCCTTTGAGCCAAAAGAAATCCCGATATCCTGCAATTGTATATCTTGTTGACTCAACTGACTTTACCACCTTTCATGTTTTTAGAAATTAAGTACATAAAGAAGGGTCCGCCAATTAAAGCTGTTACAGCACCCGTCGGCAATTGGATAGTAAACGGTACCCAAGCATCCGGCAGTAATGGAACTGCAACTTGAGCAATTATATCTGCAGCCAATAAAAGTAAAGAGGAAGTCAAGAAACTTATAGGCAGGAATAGTCGGGCATCTTCTCCAGCTAGGTGTCTGGCGATGTGCGGTCCAATGAGTCCTACAAACGCAATTGCTCCAACTGTTGAAACAGCACCTGCAGTTAGTAATCCCGCAACAAGCAGTATGTATTTTTTTGATGATTGTAAATTGATGCCCAATTTTTGAGCTTTCTCGTCACCTAGACGCAAGCCGTTCACTATACCTGCAAAAGAAAGTGCTATCAGTATCAAAATCAGTGCAAAAGGTACCACCATATAAAATTGCGACCATGTACGTCCGTTTAGCGATCCAATCACCCATAGTAAAATGCTCCCCATAGCTTGTTGTTGCTGCAATAGAATGAGAGAAATAAAAGCTTGTATAATAACTGAAAAAAGTACACCAATCAAAGCCAATTTCTGCATCCCGATATGAGGAAACTTCGAGATTCCATAAAGCAACGCAACAGAAAGCGTTGCTCCGATAGCTGCCACTACAGGAAGGCTATAACTCATAAGAATGGAAAATGGCGAGTAGGTAATCCAAAGAACAGCAAACAGCGTACTCAAAGCTGTCACACCAATAACACCGGGTTCAGCTAATGGATTTGAAATGACACTTTGCAATAAAGCACCTGCTAACCCAAGCATCCCCCCACAAAGAACAGCAATAATCGCTCTTGGTAAACGCAGGTTTAGAAGAATATTCCGGACTGTAGAATCATGATTAGGATTCATGAGCTCTTTAACAACTGTTTGAATTTCCACACTCAAACCACCTAAAATCAAATGAAGAGAAAAGAACAGCAAAAGTAAGATACATAGAATAGACCATAATCTTTTAAAAGTATATATATTCATAAGCCGGTTCTCCTTTTTATAAACATAAACAAGAGCCAGCTCCCACCAATTATGGAAGTGAGCAATCCTACAGGAATTTCAACCGGATAAAAATAAATTCGTGTAATTAAATCCATTCCTGTCAAATATGTTCCGCCCGCAAGAATACTTAATGGCATAACAACATAGCTGTTTGTACTTTGAACACCCCGACGTATTAGATGAGGGATAATAAGCGAAACAAAACCAATTGGACCACAATAAGCGACAACAGCAGCAGTTAAGGTAGCGCTTATTCCAAATACCAAAAGTCTGATGCGATCTACGGAAACTCCCCGCGCCTTTGCCGCTTCATCTCCCAAACGGAAAACATTTAAAGCTTTTCCGGCAAGTAATGCCAAAGGAACGCTGATGATAAACCAAGGTAAAAGGGCCAAAACATGCTCTTGCGTTCGGTTCGCTAAACTGCCGGTGAGATAGAAAAACAACAATCCGATGTCATTTGGACTTCCAATGCTTATCACCACAATCACCAGTGCATTTATTGTTGCGGTCATAGCAGCGCCGACCAGTAAGATAGAAGATCGTCGCAATTTACTGGAGGCTACTGTGACCACAATAATTCCGCTAAACATAGCGCCAGTCAGTGCTGCTAACGGATAAAGTGAAAAAGATAATGGCAGGCTAAATATAGTAACACATGCCATTACCATCGCAGCACCCGCTGACACTCCTGTCAATTCCGGTCCTGCTAAGTCATTTTGAAGGACGTCTTGAAGCATTGTACCAGCAAGTGCTAAAACAGCCCCTGCAATCCATCCCACAACCCATCTTGGTAATCGTATCTCAAAAACAACAATTTCCTCTAACTTCGTGGCCTGCCCATCCAACACTTGTAACAAGGAAGCAAAAGAGAGTCTAGGCTCGCCCAACATTAAACTTAAAATGAGTAGAACAAACGATAGAACCAAACATAAAAGTGCGAGGGATAAACTAATGGATAGTATTTTTTGCCCACTTCTTGGCTTATTTACCGTTTTCAATAATCCCAGTCACTTCATCTAAAACAATTGATAATGAACCTATCCCTCTACCGTTTGCCCAGATATTGGTCCTAACTTCATAGACCTCATCATTTCGAACAGCTTTTAATTCTTTCCAAATTGGACTTTCAGAGAGTTGATTGGACAATGTCGGTCCTTTCTTATCAAAGGAAAATGTTTCGACAAAGATGATATCTGGATTTTGCTTAAGGACTTCCTCTAAGGAAAATTGAGCTCCCCCACTAGTATGACTTTCAGCATCTCCACCAGTAGACCATGGATAGCTGACGCCTTCGGCTAATAAAGAGCCGACAACGCTTTCTTTTGTATCAATACCAAAATTCACATCAGATCCGTACATCACTAATGTGGCAATATCCATAGATGCTTGTTCTTTAAATAATTCAATTTTTCCCTCAAAGTTCTTAATTGCAGCCTCGGCCAAGTCCTGCCTTCCTGTTATGCTTCCCATTACACGTACGAATTCAATAGAATCTTTGTATGACAATGGACTAACTATATATAGCGGTATATCTCCTAAACTTTCACGCAAGCTATCATGAACGCCACCTAAACCAATAACCAGTTGCGGATTCTTTTGATAAATATCTTCAATGTTTGGCTCAAAAAAAATTCCGCCTATCAATGGGATAGCGGCACCCGCTTCTCCAAAAAATTCTGATTCCTGCGTGATTCCAGCAGCTGATACAGCACTGGGTTCGATTTTTAAAAGATGCAGGGTATCCACACAGATTTCTGTTAAACATATAATTTCAGAGGGTATCTTGTCTAATACAATCTCTGTACCCGTGCTATCTAGTTGCTTCTTCTCTTCCTTTGACTCAGCAGACGATTCCTCCGTTTTATTACTACAAGCTCCTAAAACAAGTAAAATGAGTACCAAACCGCTAAGCAGTTGTTGTTTTATTAGCATGATATTTAATCTCCCTTCCGTTTCCTGAGTTAAACTGATACAGGCTCATTTATTCCCCGCACCTCACATTGGAATAATTCAACCATTCTATAGTAACTGAATGGTTGAATAGCTTTTACCAACTGGCTTTTTTAACGCCTGGTAGTTGTCCTTTATGTGCAAGCTCCCGAAAAGCTATACGCGACATGTTAAATTTCCGCATATATCCTCTTGGTCTCCCCGTCAGTTCGCATCGATTTTTCAATCGTGTTGGGGAAGAATCCTTAGGTAGCTTATTTAACGATTCATAGTCACCTTTCTCTTTCAATTCTTTACGAAGTACCGCATAGTGAGCAACCAACTTCCGTTGCCTCTTGTCTTTCGCTACCTTAGATTTCTTCGCCATTCTATTTCCACTCCCTAATTAGTAATCATTACGATTTAAAACTTTACAAATTTTTTTACTTTGTTTCTCTATGAATCGTGACTTTTCTCAAGCGCGGGCTGTATTTCTTTAATTCAATCCGTTCGGGATTAGTGCGTTTGTTTTTTGTAGTTGTGTAATTGCGGTCTCCTGATTCTGTACAAGCTAATGTGATATTTACCCTCATACTAGTTCCTCCTATAGGTCAAATTTCGATTTGAAAATTAGGCAATGGATCCACAAAACTTGTCCAATCTTGCACTAATTCTTCTTCCGTAAGCAAGCATTTATCTAAGCCTTCCGTAATTTCCTGTTGATTCATCCGAATGCCAATCATTAACAATGACGGCGACTTTCAGCCCGTGTCGATTGTGTAAAATATGATTCAATAAGGTCGTCTTCCTCGAACCTAAGTAGCCGCTTAACAACGTTACGGGTATCCTTTTTTTCATTCTCCCACTCCTTACGCTTTACTTATTACCCAATGCTTCCGCAAGTGTTGCAATGTTGTATTCCATCAAAGATAAATAGTCTGCTTTGTTTTCCACATCCTCACTTGTTAGAACACCAAGATTATGCAACATCAGTGAATTCGCTCCAATTTCCTTTCGAATGACATCAGTTAGTTTAGAGGAGACGTTTTGTTCGAATAAAACATATTTCACTTCATGTGCTTTCGCGTATTTAACAAGAGCAGCCAATTCCTTTTGTGAAGGTTCACTTTGCGAATTTAATCCGGCAACTGCTACTTGTTCAAGTCCATACGAATCAGCGATATAACCAAAAGCTGCGTGTGAAACGAAAAATGTTTTTGTAGTAGCATTGGAAGCCATGTCTTTAAATTTCAGATCGAGGGCGAGTAAATCCTCTTTTAACCCTTCAAAATTTTCTTTAAACATATCCTTTTTTTCAGGAGATGCTTCGATGAGTGAGTCTTTAATTACCGTTGCGAGTTCTATACTTAATAAAGGAGAAATCCAAACATGAGGGTCGAATTCGCTGTGCTCATGGTCGTCATGATCATGTGAATCGTTTTCTTCAAGGTCCTGTTCGTGTGACTCATGCTCTTCTTCATCGTGCCCATCAGACTCATGCCCCTCCTCTCCGTGATCATGATCATGTCCTTCACCTAGCGACTCTTCTGGAATATTGTCAGCGACCGCTATCATTTTGACATGCTCGCCTTTCATTGTCTTTTCGGCATTCTCCACAAATCCTTCAAGTCCAAGTCCGATATAAAAGAATAAATCTGAATCAGCGAGTGCCATCATATCCTTTTGTGTTGGGTCAAACGTATGCTCATCTGCCCCCGGCGGATAGACAGTAGTATAAACGGATATGAGGTCTTCGTTACCTTCCGCTTCTACCCTCTCATTCATTTGCTCTTTGTTGCCGCATGCTGCGAGCAATAGTAGAGTAATAATTGAAAAAATAGATAAAAACTTTTTATTCACCACAAAAAACTCCTCCTTTATTCCCTTAAATCGTAATCATTACGTTTTAAGTATTTATTTATCATACAAGAGCATTTTTGAATTAGCAACTGTTTTTATTTCATATTGTGAAAAGTAATTCCTTTAAACTAAGCACACCTGTACTTTCAGGTCATGAATGATCTCTTTTTACTTTGCGAGTGATAAGGTAACCTTCATTATGATTAATGAATTCTTTAAATACTGTTTCACAAGATTATTGGAGTTAGTATAGAAGTTTGAACACACGTTGGTTAAGTCTACAACCTAAAAAGTAGAGATGACCGTTACCACATTAGTTCAGGCAATGGCGGTGGCATTTATTGAGTATTATTCCTTTCGTTGTATCAGGTCCATTTATTTCACGATAGCTATAAACAGGTTTCCGCACATTATCACACCTAAAAAACATAGCCCTTGTCCGGTTGACAAGGGCTATGTTTAATTTATATATGGATTTTCGGGCTCTTCTACCTTCTCTATGTCAGTTATCTGCAGGTAAGGATAATCCCAATCTTCTAGGGTTATTTTCGATAAATAGCCCGTTGCCCTAATCCATTCATCTTCCTCTACTTCAAACATTTCACCAGAAGTCGACAAAATGCCAAAGACAGAAGCATCTGCAACACAACAAGTAATTCCGAATCGTGCAACTACAAACTGATCTTCTTCCAAGTCAGGTTGCTTGTATACAAACCCAACAATTTCTATTTCCTTACCAAGAAACCAATCGAGATAAGCATAAATATTATCGGTAATATCCAGATATCTTGCTTCACTTACAATGATTTTATCGTTTTCTAATAGTTCATCTCTCAGACTTTCCATACGAGTAGGGTATTCATCATTTTCATAGTTCACATCTTCATCAGTCTTCGTTCCATCAATGGATTCTTCTACAATGTCAGGATCTGTTCCTGGCAAGTCATAGGAGGTATCTGTTTCATCATTTCTAACGGCTGGCAGTGTGGTATTCAAACCTGTTCCATATATAACCCCTCTTTTGGCGACAATTGAACTATCTAAAACGGTCATTGGAAACCACAATCCAGTCAGAACAGGTAAGACAAACAAAGTGTATATAAAAAATGTTTGTAAGGGTGTTCCAGTTTGAGTATGGCTAAAGCCACAATTACAGTATAATTCCTCCAGATTCTTCGATCCACTTCTCCATAGTTGCATAAGCCCCAATACCAATAAAATCACAAGTGCAAAATAAGAAAAAGGAATCATTTTAGGAGCAATATAATAAGTAATATCCCCTGATACTAGCAATCTAAATAAGAGTAGAAAAAAACCTAGTAATATAATTCCTCTAAACAAAGCATGAGAACTGTAATCCCGTTCTTCCTGCATAACGCACCTCACATAAATAAGTATTGGTATATCAAAATCATCACATATACAGACACAGTAATAATAGCCATTAAGCCTATAACGAATTTAGCACGGAAATAAGCAAATAGCATAATCGTACCTTTCAAATCTAGCATCGGCCCATAGACTAAAAAAGCAAGGAGTGATCCTGCGGAGAATGTGTGTGCAAACGAGGATGCTACAAATGCATCCGCTTCGGAGCAAAGTGATAAGATGAACGCAAATCCCATCATAACAAGAGGTGAAGTCATGTCATTGGCAGCAATACTTACCAATAGACCCCTATCAAAGAACGTCTGAAATAAACTGGCAATCATTGCGCCCATGATCAAAAATTTCCCCATATCGAAAAACTCATCACTTGCATGATAAAATACAGCTTTTATTTTAGGGACTTCCCTGCCACCCGACTGTATAGGTCTATCCAACAGTTCCTCTGTTGTCCACTTTAATTGATTACGATTCCGATAGAAAGCATATATGAGACTACCAATTACAATGGCCAATACGAACGCCAATCCCATCCGGGCATACGCAATTGCTGGGGTAGATTGGAAGGCATAATAGGTAGATGCAAAGACGATGGGATTTAATACAGGTGCCCCAACAATAAAAATAATACCTATATGCAACGGCATTCCCTTTTTCATCAATCTTCGCACCACTGGAATAATTGCACATTCACAAACGGGAAAAATTGCACTTACTAGTACAGCTGGCACGATTGCTATAATAGGATTTTTAGGAATAAACCGTTGTACAGCCTCTTCAGACACAAACGTTTGGATTAGAGCTGATGTAAACACCCCAAGAAACACAAAGGGTAATGCTTCTAATACGATGCTCAGAAAAATGGTATTTACATGCAATATGCTTTTTGGAATTGCCGCTTGTATTTCTGTGAATCCTATTGATAAAAAGAAATAGAGGAGCACTCCTATGAAAAGTAAGCTCACCCCTAAACTTCGTTTGCTTGTCATGAATCGTACTCCTATCTCTCTAATATCCTTAATTTCTGTAAAGTGCTACGCAAAAAAATACGATTTTCATTGCTTTACGAGTTGCTTCCAATGATCGTTTATCTGCTCTGTGTCAAGCCCCAAGCCAATTAAAATAATAACTGGTTTTCTATTTAAAGCGGCGGGGACTGGAGTAAATGCTACCTTCCTTGAAGCATATTGGAAACTGTAAAGTTGGTGTGAGCTTTCGATTTCAACGAACCCCTTTCCTCGTAGTACATTGGCTGGAAGGTGTTTGAGCCATTTTTCGAATTCTTTCTTTCGAACTACAGGGCAATCCTCCAACTTAAGCGCTTGCAATGTCGAGTGATGATGATGATGTTCAACATCCAAAGGCGATTTTCCAATCGTAACAGAGTGGATACGCTTTTCAAAAAGCAATTCAGCATCAATTTTACCGTAGACACTTTCCATAATAGTTTTTTCTTGTTTCGATTTCTTTGTGATTTTTTGTTTAATACTTTCAAGTTGATTTAAAGGAACTAAATCCGTCTTATTTAACACCAGTAGACTTCCACAAATCATTTGTTCATGTATTAAATTCCGGACTTCTGTTGAGCTTGAAAATATGCTTTGATACTCCAAATAATTACTAGCATCCAAAACTGTAATAATAGACATTAAGTCAAATTGATCAGTATATGGATGACTCAGAAGAACTTCTTGTATTTCCATCGGATTGGCTACTCCGGTTCCTTCAATAAATAAAACATCGAGTGGACTGTGTTCCATTTCCGTTATCAACTCGTTCATTGTTTCTTTTAAATCTTCTTGGATCGTACAACAAATACAACCGTCTAACAGTTCAAATACCTTTTGATTTTCAAATAAATGACCTTCTACGTTTGTTTGGCCTATTTCATTTAAAATAATTCCCGGCTGTAGCCCCTTTTTCTTACAATGTTCTAGCATATTTAATAACACGGTGGTTTTACCACTCCCAAGAAAACCGCTTAGTACATATACTGGAATCTTCTTACTTGAGTTAATAAAAATCTCTCCTCTCAAATTAGGTTTATATCTATCCTTCTCTCATCAACGACCAAGACAGTTAAAATTATTATGCTCTGTAACAACTTTAGCCGGCACTATTTCTACTTCACCAATCCCAAACAGTAATGTTTACGATTTACTTGTTTGTTTATCATACAAGAGAGTTTTTAAATTAGCAACTGATTTTTTCGTAATGCGTATTTCTAAAAAAAACCCCTAAAAAAGGTATATCTGACGATCCAATTGCATAGTTTCAAAATACAATCCAAGTCAACAAATCACTAAAATCACGCATTTTCTTGGTTTATCTAGAAACTTATCGTTAAGAAATTGACCTACTTTAGTTGCATATTTATTGAACATTAAAAGGAATTGATGAACCTTGCCGCATCTTCGCATTGTGTAGAGAATTAATCTTGAAAAGGAAAAGATCATAGTGAATTCTCCTTACTATTTGTGATATCAAAAAAGCCGACTACCCCGTTTTGGGTAATTCGACTTTTAAAAGAAACGTCCCCTATTTTACTTTGACTAACCTAACTTTCTTTTGGCACTCATTTTCTATTTTAAGTAGTCTTTACCAGCATCAGTAAGTGTCGCATTCTGATGATGACTGTTCTTTTACTCTACTTACTAAAAAAACTAGTTTGATATCATTCATATATTTTTTGTCCAAGGAGGGATTCGAGCCCCCGACCGACGGCTTAGCTAGACGCCAGGAACCTCACGATAATCTTTTGCAAATTTTACGTTGTGTAACTGATTATTCTTCGGTGCATCTACTCTCAAGCTAAATGACTTATCAAATCGTTTAGGCTCAAAGTAATAGCATTTCATCGGTTTGTGGACAATAAACGCAGTACACATCAATTTCGTTTTTGTCGACAACTGATGTAACTATTCCTTTTGTGTTGCAATAAGATGAACGAAATCTCACTTCTAGAATCCCTCTTGAAGTTAACTCCCTATAGGAACACTTTGATATCCAGCTTCTCGAAAAGCGATCTAGCCGGTTCCAGAGTGACCCCTGCATACATCTGTTCAGCTTCCTCCAACGCTGCCGTATTAGCAAATGACTGACTGCTTACTTACATACTCATTGACTTTTTTCGCTACATCTTGCCCTTCTTTAATGGCCCAAACGATAAGACTTTGACCTTTTCTCGCATCTCCTGCAGTAAATACGCCATCTACATTTGTTGCATAATCTTTTGTTGTTGCGGCAATTTTTTTGTTTACAATGTTCACGCCCAATTGATTTGGTAATGAAAGCTCTGCTCCTTCAAATCCAATTGCAACAAACACAAATTGTACAGGCCAAATTTTTTCTGTACCAGGTATTGCTTTAAAGAAATGAACCCCATCTTCCCCTAGTATTTTTTCCATATGAATTGTATGAAGCTCTTTTAAATTTCCTTTCTCATCTGCGACCATTCTCGTTGTTTGGATTAAGTATTCACGAGGATCTTTGCCATATTTAGCTTCCGCTTCCTCATAAGCATATTCCAATTTGTAAATATTCGAATCGGTTGGCCACAAATTGTCTTCCGCTCTTGTATCTGGTAGCTGTGGATGTTTTCCGAACTGGACAACTGATTTACAGTTTTGACGAATTGCAGTTGCCACACAGTCTGCCCCCGTATCTCCTCCACCAATTATGATGACATCTTTCCCTTTTGTATTGATAAATTGCCCGTCAGCAAAATTAGAATCCAGCAAACTTTTGGTAGTAAAAGTTAAGTAATCCATTGCAAGATGAACTCCATTTGAATCGCTACCTTCCATGCGAAGTTCACGTTGTTTCTGTGCGCCGATACATAAAATAATCGCATCGAATTCAGCTTTTAATTGATCTGATGAAATATCTTTACCAATTTCCGTATTTAACACAAAATCGATTCCTTCTTGCTGGAGTAACTGAATTCGACGTTCAACTACATCTTTTTCTAGTTTCATATTTGGAATGCCATACATGAGTAGTCCACCAACACGGTCCGCACGTTCAAATACAGTTACAGAATGACCCGCTTGATTTAACTCATCTGCGCTTGCAAGTCCAGCAGGTCCAGAGCCGACTATAGCAATTTTTTTCCCTGTGCGCTCTACTGGAATTCTAGGTACTATCCAGCCATTTTCAAATCCTTTATCGATAATAGTACGCTCAATATTTTTAATCGATATTGCTGGATCTGAAATGGCAAGTGTACAAGATCCTTCGCAAGGAGCTGGACAAACACGACCAGTAAATTCTGGAAAATTATTTGTCATGGATAATCTTTCTAGTGCTTCCTGCCACTTTCCTTTATACACTAAATCATTCCACTCAGGGATTAAGTTATTAATAGGACAACCGGCAGTCGCACCTTGTATTTCAATCCCCATATGGCAAAAAGGAGTCCCACAATCCATACATCTTGCACCTTGTGTTTGAAGTGCTTCATCTGTTAACTTCGAGGCATACTCTCCCCAGTTTTTAATACGTCTGAGAGGGGCTTCTTCCTTTCCTTTTTCTCGTTTATAATCCATAAATCCAGTAGGTTTACCCATTTACTATTCCCCCTCCCTTATTTTTTCACAAGCGCGAGTGGCTTTATTTCTGGGTTCACGGAAGTTGCTAAAAATGCTTGCATTGCAGCTGCATCATCCGTTAAACCATCCCTTTTAAAGTCAGCGATTTTTTCGAGCATTTTCTTATAATCATTTGGCACGACCTTTACAAATCTTTGAACATTTTCCTCCCATTTATCTAGTATGTTCATAGCTTTCGTGCTTTTCGTGTAATAATAATGATTCATAATTAATTGGCGAATCGCATGTTTTTCTTCTGATAATTCAATTCGTTCAAATCCAATCATTTCTGTGTTACATTTTTGTTTTAATCCATCCAAGTCATCAACAAGTACATACGCAATGCCGCCAGACATTCCTGCGCCGAAATTTTTCCCAACATCCCCTAATATGACAGCACGACCACCTGTCATATATTCACAGCCATGATCCCCAATGCCTTCTACGACAACATCTACTCCACTATTTCGAACTGCAAAGCGCTCTCCAGCACGTCCATTTATAAATGCAGTTCCACTTGTTGCACCGTATAGCGCAACATTTCCAGCAATAACATTTTCTTCAGCAACACCTTGAATAGGTGCAGTGACAATCAGTTTTCCACCAGATAATCCTTTGCCAAAATAATCATTTACATCCCCTGTTACATACATAGACATCCCTTTTGGTATAAACGCACCAAAACTTTGCCCGGCTGCTCCGGTAAATCGAAGTGTGATCGAATCGGGGGCTAATCCTCTAGCACCATATAGTTTGGATATTTCGCTTCCAATAATCGTGCCTACTACACGGTCCGTGTTTGCAATTGGATAATTCAATTCCACTTTGGATTCACTTAGAATAGCATGTTCTACTTTTGGTAATAATTCACGTAAGTCAAATGATTGTTCTATTTTATGATTTTGTGGAATTTTAAACGTACGTGCTCCTTCTGGCTGATAAAGCAATGCCGTTAAATCCAATTGTTTTGCTTTCCAATGTTCTTTTGCACGATCACTAACTTCTAGCACATCCGCACGTCCTACCATTTCTTCTACTGTTCTGAATCCAAGTAACGCCATATACTCACGAACTTCTTCCGCTACGAATTTCATAAAATTCACAACATAATCAGCACTTCCTGTGAATTTATTGCGAAGTTCCGGATTTTGAGTCGCAATTCCGACTGGACAAGTGTCTAGATGACACGCACGCATCATAATACAGCCTAAAACGATTAATGGAGCTGTTGCAAATCCATACTCCTCAGCTCCAAGTAAGGCAGCCATTACAACGTCTTTACCAGTCATCAATTTCCCATCTGTTTCCAGTTTCACTCTATCACGTAAACCGTTTAATATTAATGTTTGATGCGCTTCTGCGAGTCCTAGCTCCCAAGGTAGTCCCGTATGTTTAATGCTCGTTTTAGGAGATGCACCTGTTCCACCGTCATATCCACTAATGACAATCACATCTGCTGCACCTTTTGCCACCCCAGCAGCAATCGTTCCAACACCCGATTTCGCCACTAGTTTCACACTAATACGAGCAGTTCTATTCGCATTTTTTAAGTCATGAATTAATTGCGCCATATCTTCAATCGAATAAATATCATGATGTGGAGGTGGAGATATTAATCCAACTCCAGTTGTCGATCCACGAACATCGGCTACCCACGGGTATACTTTATTACCTGGTAACTGACCACCTTCGCCCGGTTTCGCACCTTGCGCCATTTTAATTTGCAGTTCATCTGCTTGCACTAAATAATGACTTTTCACTCCAAATCGACCAGACGCTATTTGTTTAATGGCACTTCTTCGGTTATCTCCATTTGCATCTAGTTCATAACGGCTAGGATGTTCTCCACCTTCCCCACTATTACTTTTACCACCTAGGCGATTCATCGCAATAGCAAGTGTTTCATGGGCTTCTTTGCTTAATGAACCAAACGACATCGCTCCCGTTTTAAATCGTTTGACAATGGAATCTACAGACTCGACTTCTTCCAGTGGAATACATTTAACATCTTTTTTAAATGTCAATAAATTACGCAAAAATCCAATACGCTCTTCATTTGCCATTTCTGCATATTGTCTATATAAACCGTAATCCGCTTTTCGAGTAGCCCACTGAAGTGTGTGGATTGTTTTCGGATTAAATGCATGATGTTCACCAGTACTTCTCCACTGGAAATCGCTACCTGAATCTAAAGAAGCCCCAGTGGAATCTATAGCTGCTTGATGTCTTTTATGCGCTTCTTCCACGATTGTTTCTAGATTAATACCTCCTAATTGAGAAACAGTTCCTGAAAAATAACGTTCAATCACTTCTTTACTAATCCCTACTGCTTCAAAAATTTGAGCTCCGCGATAACTTTGAACAGTTGAAATACCCATTTTCGACATTACTTTCACTACACCATCTGTAATACCTTGACTATATTTCGCAACCGCTACTGCATAACTACTATCAATATGCCCTTCTTCTATTGCTTCTGCAATCGTTGCATAAGCAAGATATGGATTAATCGCATCTACCCCAAATCCAATCAGAGCAGCAAATTGATGTACTTCTCTTGCTTCACCGGATTCCACAATAATACTTACCTTCGTTCGATTTCCTGTGCGAAGTAAATGTTGATGGAGGCTACTTGCAGCTAGTAGGACTGGAATTGTAAATTGCTTTACATCCAACAGTCGGTCGGAAAGTATGAGCAAGGCTATTCCTTGTGCTATATATTCATCCGCTTGTTTAGAAACATGGCATAAATCGATTTCTAAATTTGCAGACATAGTTAAATCTATAGTTGCACTTCGGAATTTGTTTGATTTCATATCGTTTAATTGGCTAAACTGGCTATTTGTTAAAATAGGTGTGTCTAAAAAGATTCGTTCGCTATTAGATCGATTTGGATGCAGTAAATCTCCTTCTGCTCCAAGTAGCGTCATTGTAGATGTCACAATATGCTCACGAATTGAATCTATTGGTGGATTTGTTACTTGTGCAAAGAGCTGTTTAAAATAATTAAATAACGATTGTGGTCGATCTGATAAAACGGCTAGTGGTGTATCATTCCCCATTGATCCAATTGGGTCTTTGCCATCTAACGCAATCGGAATCATGTATTTTTGAATATCTTCATATGTGTAGCCAAATGCTTTTTGTTTGAACAATAAATCATCTATTTGCTCTGGTTCTTCCATTTCAGATGTAAAAGTTACTAAATTTTCGTCTAACCATTGTTGGTAAGGTAATGCATTAGCCATATCTGATTTAATTTCTTCGTCTGAAATAATACGACCTTGTTCTAAATCAACAAGTAGCATTCTTCCAGGGGTTAAACGTTCTTTGTATAAAATATTTTCTTCCTCTACATCTACTACCCCTACTTCAGAAGAGAAAATAATATAATCATCTTTTGTCACATAGTACCGAGCTGGTCGTAAACCATTGCGATCTAAAATTGCTCCAATTTGTTTCCCATCTGTAAATGAAATAGCTGTTGGTCCATCCCATGGCTCCATTAAACTGCTGTGATAAGAATAGAAAGCCTTTTTCTCCTCAGTTATATGAGGGTTTTCTGTCCAAGGTTCTGGTATTAACATCATGGCAGCGTGAGCTGGTTTTCTACCAGCAAGTACAAAAAATTCAAATGCATTATCTAACATGGAAGAGTCGCTCCCATTTGTATCAATGATTGGCAATAGTTTTGGAAGATCCTCCCCAAATGCTTCTGATACAAATTGCTGTTCCCGTGCTTTCATCCAGTTAATATTTCCACGTAATGTATTTATTTCACCGTTATGAACAATATATCTGTTTGGATGTGCTCTTTCCCAACTTGGAAAAGTATTGGTACTATAGCGAGAATGTACTAATGAAAAGGCAGATGTAAATAGCTCATCTTGAAGATCCACGTAAAAAAGATTCACCTCTTTGGGAGTAAGTAATCCTTTATAGACGATTGTCTGACTTGATAGACTTGCACAATAGAATTTTTTATCCTGTTGTAGTGCCCAGTGCTCCACTTGTTTTCGAATGATATATAATTTACGTTCAAATGCAAGTGAATCAGTTGCGTTTATTGCTTTGATGAATACTTGACGAACGACTGGTACTGTTTCTTTTGCTTTTTCACTTAGAACACTAGCGTTAATTGGAACTGTTCTCCACCCGATGAGTTCTTGCCCTTGCGCAATAATCATGTCGTTAATTTTTTGTTCAATGCCCGCACGTTCTTCATTATTGTCTGTAAAAAATAGCATTCCTACGCCATAAGCTCCTTTTTCCGGCAAATCCCATTCATTACACACAACACGAAAATAAACATCTGGTATCTGTACCATCAGTCCTGCACCATCACCCGTTTGACCATCGCTTCCACGTCCCGCACGGTGATCAAGTCGACATAACATTTCTAATCCTTTTTCTACGATATCATGTGTTGCATTTCCTTTTATATGTGCATATAAACCTATCCCGCATGCGTCATGTTCAAACGTTGGATCATACATGCCCTGTGCTTTCGGTAATTGATGAAATGTCATTTGAACCCCTCCATTTTCCATAAAAAGTAACTTACTAATATTATATGTTTTCAAACTAATACAAACAATATATAATTTGGATATAAATGATCTGTTTTTGAGATAGATTAGGAGGGAAGTATGGAAATACGCCAGTTGAGGTACTTTATCGAAGTAGCAGAACGTGAACATATTTCAGAAGCAGCTATTCATTTGCATGTAGCCCAATCAGCTGTAAGTAGACAAATTGCAAATTTAGAAGATGAACTTGGAGTAGAATTATTTGAACGTGTTGGTAGAAATGTGAAGTTAACACAAATTGGCAAGATTTTTTCAGAACATAGCATTTCTGCTTTGCAAGCGATTGATTATGCGAAAAAACAAATAGACGAATATTTAGATCCAGATAAAGGGACTATCAAAATTGGATTTCCTACTAGTTTAGCTGGTCACCTATTACCTACTGTCATTTCAGCGTTTAAAAAAGAATATCCCAATGTAGCGTTTCATTTACGTCAAGGATCATATAATTATTTGATCGATGCTGTGAATAAAAGGGAACTAAATCTTGCCTTTTTAGGACCGCTTCCTCCAAAAGATGACTCGATCAACACATCTATTTTATTTACTGAAAATTTCTCTGTACTTTTACCTTCGAATCACCCCTTTGCAAAACGTGAGAAGCTACAACTTATTGATTTAAGAAACGATGATTTCATATTATTTCCAGAAGGATATGTACTAAAAAAAATCGCAGTAGAAGCATGTAATAGCGTTGGCTTCACACCGAAAACTTCATCAGAAGGAGAAGATATGGATGCCATCAAAGGGTTAGTAGCAGCAGGTATCGGTGTAACTATTTTACCCGAAAGCTCTTTTTACGATTCTACACCACGATTTACAGTTAAAATACCAATAGAAACACCAATCATTCGAAGAACCGTTGGAATCATTAGCCCCGCAACTCGAGAGCTTTCGCCATCTGAAAAGGTATTCCATCAATTCGTCACCCGCTTCTTCTCTATACTTGGTCAGTACCAGTAAAACCCCTGTAATATTGGCTAAAAAATTATTAATAATAGGAGACAAAATTGTGAGTTTCATGTTTCACATGTTTTTCATTACTCATAAATATTCTGGATGGTTTTTACCCCATCCAGAATTTACGGTAAATAAAAAACTCTAATCGGACTGTATTTATTGTTCTCGACAGCGGAGAATTTCTTGCGCCCCCTTCAGGTCAACCCCCATGAGAATTAGTTTAAGACCCCGCTTTTTTCAAAATCTCCCCAATTCTTTTACCAGAATTCGACATCTGTTCCCTTAAGAAATACAGCCGTCTTCATTTTCACACAATACATTTCGTTCTTTGCCTAAAATCTTGTATTTGAAACAGCGTTTATCCGGACAAAAAAACGTCAAAACCTTATCAAAAGGGTTTGACGACTTTACGTGAATACTTTTGGAATTAGCACAGTGCCTCGGCAATCTACAGTTAAGATTGCAAAGGGTCAAATCTCTCCACCTTACTTAATAAGAAAGTCACGTCTGTTGATTAACCATTTTCTTGCATAAATAACAGATATGCATAAGCTTGAAAACCCATTTTCACTGGATCATTTCCGGTTCGCTTTCGGCACACTATTCAAGTGAAAAATGCTGTTGCTTTAGAAGTAAAGAAGAGCAACCTTTTTCACAAGGTATCGGTGCCCGAAGATGCAATTTCGGGCACTCTGGTACATTGCACAATGTGTTCTTTAATAAGGCTTAAACTCCACATCAGGTAAGCTCCTATAGAAAGTGACACTTCCTAAAATAAGAAAAGACCATAGAGAAAGCTTCAGCCGCCAAAATTGCATCTTTGGCGGCTTTTACCCAGTTAGGAACCCTCCATTCCCTCGTTCCCAAAAGCATTAGCACTTCGTGTACCTTTGCCTTTGGGGCGCGACGGATGAACGACCACCAGACTATTACTGAAGAAGATGTATAGGAATGCGGCGAAGTCGCATTCCTATACATCAAAATAGCTCAGTTATATAAAGAAGTTGTTCAATTCAATGCGAGCCAGAAGCAACTGTACACCGAGCGCCTAGTAGTCAATTAAGTTATTTATTGGTTATTTTTAGTTAATGAACACATGTGTAAGAAAGTTTTCTATTCTATAATTTATAAGGTTAATAGATATTGTTGATTAGCAAGCTCTATTTTTTTACGCCCGAATCCATTTCCAAATTTCGCCCGGTGTAGCGTTCTTGCCATACATCAGGATGCCAATCTTGAAGACTTTGCCCGCAAGTTTCATGAAGACCCAGACGCTGACGACAAGAATTCCGATGGCGATAATGATTTGCACCCACGGCCATTCTTCAAGAAGTGACAGGCGCATAATGAGAACGCCAGGTGATGTAAACGGGATATAGCTTCCAAGCTGCGCCCAGAATCCGCTTGGATCGCTGAAGACTGGTCCAATGAAAAGGAATGGGCTGAATGGTAACATCATGACCATGCCCTGGAAATTCCCCGCTGTCGAGATATCAGCCATTGTGGCACCGATTCCGACGAATAGCGCCGCATAGAGCAGGTATCCGAGGATAGAAATGAATATTAGCACTAGAAGTTCGGGCACTAACAGATACTCAATAATCGGAAAATCGATTTTCCAGATGAGCACCGGCAGCGCGATGACAATATAGACAACGACCTGGATGATACCGAGGACAAAATAGCCGATGATCTTGCCTTGCATCAGTTCTGCAGGCGTTAAAGACGACAGAATAATCTCAGCAATTTTGTCTTTCTTCTCCTGGGACGCGCTTTGGAAGATTGCCATTCCGGTGAAGACAATTGACAGCATGACGACAGCCGCAAATGCTCCTGGAATCACACGTTCCAGCATGTTTTCACTGAACAGGCCGCCTTCTTCCGGTTTTTCTGAAGCATCTTCAAAGACGACTCCCTGCGCGACAACTGCCGCTTCTTCCTGTGTCAGGCCGAGCTGTTCGATCTGCAGCATCTGTAGCGGACCACCGAGGATCTGGACTTCATCCATGAAGGCTGAACTCGTATCTTCATGCGTGTAAACTGCAACTTTTCCGGTTTCAATTGCCTGTTCGTCGATGAAGATATACGCAGCGTCTTCTTTGCCTTCAAGCGCTGAGGTGGCTTCCTGTTCTGTGGTGTCTGTCTGTTCCATCTGCCATTCGGTATTTGCTACCGCTGCTTCCAATTGTCCGTAGACCCCGAGCTGGTCATTGACGTAGACTGTCGTTGTCGCTGCTTCATCATCCGAACTGAACAGGTCCGGCAGCAGGAAAAATGCTAGGAAGATGATTGGTGTCAGGAATAGGCCGATGATGAACGACTTGCTTTTCATATTGCGTTTGATTTCCCATTTAGCGACTTTCATCGTGTTACGCATGCAACTCACCCACTTCCTTCAAAAGATTCTTGTCCGTGGCGATATCTATGAAGATTTCATGGAGCGAAATCCGGTCAATCGATAGTTCCTGAATGTCGAGTTCATCTGGAAGATTTTTCAGCCAGACAGCGGGTTGCACATGTTTTGTGAGATAAAGCACAGCCGTTGCCCCGTTCTGTTCGACCCGCTCGACTTCTGGCAGGTTTTCAAGCAGGCTGCGGCTGTTGCTGCCGTTGATCGTGCATTTGAAATTAGCATATTCCTTTTTGACATCACTCAGGGTCCCGTAGATCACTTTCGTGCCGCGGTGAATCAGGAACAGCCGGTCCGCCATCTCTTCGACAAGGTTCATCTGATGCGAAGACAATAGAATCGCCGTGCCTTTTTTGGCCAATGAACGGATTTCTTCTTTGAACAGCTCCTGGCTGACCGGATCAAGACCTGAGAACGGCTCATCCAGAATCAGCAGTTCCGGTTCATGAAGAATGGAGGCGATAAACTGGACTTTCTGACCCATCCCTTTCGACAACTCCTCGACCGATACTTTATCCTTGCCCTCTAGGCCGAACTTTTTCAAGTACTCGAGCGCGCGTTCTTTAGCTAGGTCCAGCGGATAATCCTTCAGGTCCGCAAGATACAGCAGAATGTCCATGACCTTGACGTTTTTGTAGAGCCCCCGCTCTTCCGGCAGATAGCCAATTTTATCACGCGGGATATCTTTCGTAGAGCGGTTCCGGAAAGCGATCGTACCTTCATCGGGATACAAGATGCCCATGATGTTGCGGATTGTCGTCGATTTCCCCGCCCCGTTCGGTCCGAGCAACGCCATAATCTCTCCCTTTTTCACTTCGAAGGAAATATTTGAGACAATCTTCTTATCCTTGAAGGATTTTCCTAAACCTTCTACAGTAAGCATTGTTTCCATTTCTCTCATCCTCTCTTAGTTCTCTACTTCAGCAGAAGGCTGATGATTTCTTCCAGTTCCAAGGCTTTGACGTCAATGACACTGTGTTCGTGTTGCGTGAAATACTGTTCCGTTGTGTCAGGATTATCTGATATCAGCTCGTTTCCGGAACGGGAAAGCTCACCCGGTACTCGCACCGCCGGCATTTCTTTGAGCCAATAGCGGCGGAATCCGGCAGCGAGCATGTCTTTCTCATACCGGCCGACCGCCTGCCCGTCCTTCATCAGAAACAAGTAATCCGCCAGTTTCTGAAGATCCTCCGGCTGATGAGTTGTCAGGATGACAGCACGGTCCTCCTTTTCCATCCACTCGACAAGCAAATCCATGAATTGTTTTTTTGATGGGATGTCGAGTGACACGGTAGGTTCATCGAGAATCAGGATATCAGTATTCCGCGGCAATGCGAGCGACAGGCTCAGCTTCTGCTGGAGACCTGGCGATAATTTGCCGAAACGCTTATCGAGCGGGATGTTGAGTAGCTGGATCATGCGTTCAAAAAGCTTCTCATCCCATTTCGTATATAAAGGGGCAATCAGCCTTTTCAGGTCCTCTCCTGTATAGGCGTTCCAGCCAACAGCGTTTTGCGGTTGGTACGTGACATGCCTTTTCCAGCTTTCGTCTTTCCCGTCGACCGATTTACCAAAGACCCTGATCCCTCCTCCGTCCAGATTCGCCAGATTCATGATCAGCTTCAGCAAGGTGCTTTTGCCAGAGCCGTTATTGCCGACCAGCGCCGTGATGGTCCCCGGCTCAATCGCTAGACTGACAGGCCCGAGCTGAAAATCATCAATCTTTTTATTCGCGTCTTTTATTTCAATCCATGGCTGCATTGTCATTCCCCTTTCGCGAGTTTTTCTAAAGTCTCTTCAAAAACCGTTTTGATTTCATCGACAGTATAGTCGTAATCCATCGCGTTGCGGATGGCCCGTTCGAATTCCGTTTGGACGGAAGCCGTCATCGTTTCCTGTTTCATGGAGTTCTGTATTTCCGCGACAAAAGTCCCTTTGCCATGGACTGTTTCGATGAAGCCCTGTGACTCCAGGTCCTGATAGGCGCGACGAATCGTGATGACGCTAATCTCCAGGTCTTTCGACAGCACCCTGATTGATGGAAGCGGCGTTCCTGCAGGTAAATGGCCTCCTGCAATCAGTGCTTTCAGCTGCTTTTCAATCTGGTGATAAATCGGTTCACGAGAATCTTTGGATAAGCGTATCGGCAGCAAAGTCCAGCCCCCCTCTCACAGATATTCCGTTTTCTTAATGGTTTTTCTCATATCCGCTTGCCAGTATTTACAGCCCGCAATGCTCAAGACAATAGCCACGATGACTGACAGCAGTGTCCATTCAGTTGCAAGCGACATCGTCCAGTGGATAAAGCCGTTCTCTGATAAAAGCGGGAACATGAAATAAAGTGCAACGGCGCCAATCACCAAGTAAATAAACGATTTTACGATGGTACTCGTATTGAAATTTCCTCCCGCTTCGCTCGCCGCCATGATAAAGCCAACTGAAATCGATAAACCCAGCCAAATCAGCAGGAATGCGATGTAAGCGATAGGCGTCATCATGTCCCGGAAATTCTCCGACATCAGCGGCATCGCGATGAACAGAACCAACTGGAACGGAAATGAACAGAATGCATGAATGATGAAGCGGCTTTTGACGATGATGTTTTTGGAGATCGGCAGCTGCTGCAGCATGATAATTGAGGGCGCTGTCCATAAATCCCCATCCATCTTCTGCATCTGGAATTCCTTACCTTTCATCCAGGCCGGAAACATGAAGAAAATCAGCATGAACATAAAATCAAAGAATTTGAATTCGCCTTCCAGGTAAACATCGAACGACAGCATGAAAATCAGGCTCATCACAATATAGAAAATCAAGATCAGTAGAAAGCTTTTTATTGAAGCCTTTATTTCAAAAGCTGCGAGCCTGTATGCTTCTTTCCATTCATTCATATATAAACACCCTTCCTTAACTGTTATACTGTTTATACTCATATACACAGTAACACATTCTTTTTAGAGTGGTCAATTCATTTTAAAAAAGAATAAACAGTAGTTGAGGAGCGTGGCATAATTTTCTTGAAGAGAAATATAGTGAAAACAGTTGAAATAGATGGAAATATCTATATTACAACTGGTGATGTTTTATTGCTTATTAAATAGCAGTGGACGCAAGTTATAAAAAACTTGCGTCCACTTTTTATTTATGATCAGATTTTATTCTCTATCTACAAGTTCTAAGAATTTATCTCTCCAAGCTACAGCAACTGCACGACCCTCTTCCGGCAAATCGTTTGCAAATGGAGATAAATACAGTACAGTTGGTATCCTGTTCTTTTACCCTACTTACTAAAAAGACTGATTTGATGTCATTCATACATCATTTTTTAATGCCCAAGGAGGGATTCGTCACCCGACCGACGGCTTAGCTAAACACTAGGAACCTCATGATAATCATTTGCAAACTTTACGTTGTGGGCCTGATTATTCTTCGGTGCCTCTACTCACAAGCTTATGACTTATCAAATCGTTTAGGGTCAAACTAATAGTATTCAACGGTTTGTGGACAATAAACACAGTACACATCAATTTCGTTTTTGTCGGCAACTGATGTCACTATTCCTTTTGTGTAAAAAAAAGATGAACGAAATCTGACTTCTAAATTCCAACTTTATAAACAACATATCAATCGATATTTCTTTCAAAAGCATAGTGTCGAAACGCGCTAATCAATTGTCGTGTGAGAAATCCGCGTAGTTACTGTTCAAAACAATCAAATTCAACCAGGCTCTCAGCAAATAAAAAACACCTGAAACATTGAATTAACAATGTTTCAGGTGTTTTTTATTCAAATTAATTTTATTACATTATGTCCCAGGAGGGATTCGAACCCCCCCACCCGAAATCTTAGTAGGCCGTTGCTCTACCCAGCTGAGCTACTAAGACAACACAGTCATACCAACAATTTGAGACGTTTTTAAACTCTAATAGGGATTCGGTCAATTTACTTTTTCAGACCGTAACTACCTTTGAACCAATGATAACCTTATACAAGCCTATTGCAAAGCCCAGTTCGTTTCGATAGCAACTTCAATTCACATGGGTGTATGAGGTCACTTATATATAGAAAGTTACCCTTCCTATATATCGGAAACTATGCCCCTCTATTTCCACAATAAGCTCTTTTTTCGCTTATAAGGAGAAAACAATGAAAGCAAGTCAACATTAAAGCATAGGAACGCTCACAGGATATTCTCAGATGGTATTATCTGTTTTGGCAATACAAATAAAAAACGAGATAAACACTTGGTTACCTCGCTTCATTGCTACTCGCATTCTCTTGCTTCTCAACCGCCTGAACTTGTTCTATACGCTCTTTTAAACTCACCTGAGCAACATACATATATATATACATTTGCCTTCGTAGGAGCGCTCATAAATCTATTCTCTGACCTCGCACTTACCCTATATCAATGTTCTACCTGCTCATGTAAAAGAATGATTTTACTTTAATCCTCTTTAAATACTTAAACAAGTGTTATACCATCACTAATTCTAAAATAGCCTTTTGCCATTGGTCTATTTTTGATGATTTTGAAGATATATCATCCTTTTATTTATCTGTTTGTTTTTGCTTCTTTTTCAAATACTCCGCACGTATTTTTTCAAGTTGCTGCTTTTTATCAAATTTGGCAGGTATGTTTTTTTCATGATACTTCGTCACAGCTGCATGACCTTTGGTGTCCAATTGATATTTCCCCACTTTGTTCACCTACTTTTCTTGTTTTTAAAGAGAATCTATTCAACAAATATAATATACCTTATTTTCGGAAGATCATTTCGTGTCTTATTACACGTAAAATACTAGGGTACAAAAAAAGGATTCTGCACCAGTGACCGAAGCCCTGACCGAATCCCTAATCTGTCTCAAACCCTATCACATCAAGGCTTGAACTGCGCTTTTTTAATGTCCCAGGAGGGATTCGAACCCCCGACCGACGCCTTAGAAGGGCGTTGCTCTATCCAGCTGAGCTACTGAGACGTGCGTTTCAAACTTTCATTCATTCCCTAAGGACAATACTTAGTATATATTGCATTAGGAATAAAGTCAACGCTTTTTTAAATCTTTTTTATTTCTATAAAATCTACTATTTCCGATGCCATATTCTTGAATGTAACGCGCACTGTTTCATCCCATTCTACAACAGCATAAGTCGCATCTTTCCCGCCCCGCGGCTGCATTGTGCTGCCTGGATTCAAGAACAGTATTCCGTCTTTCATCTCAGCACCATACAAATGCGAATGGCCAAATAGAACGATATCTGCTCCAGATTCTTTTGCATAATAATAAAGCCCCATCAACGATTGTTTCACATCATGCTCATGACCATGTACAGCTAAAACTGTCTTCCCCTCTACCTTGACCACAACAGATGCGGGAAACCTAGCATCCCTGTCACAGTTTCCACGGACTCTATGCATTGTCTGTAAAACTGAATCATCGAATGACAGCTCACTATCACCGCAATGGAAAGTCGCGTCCGCAGAAAGTGCAGAAACGGCTTTCACCGTTTCCTTATCTCCATGCGAATCACTCATAACAACAATCTTCATTCTGAATCACCTGCCACTGTCATATATTGAGGTAATTTGAATTTCAACTGAGCTAAAGCTGCTCCCCTGTGTGAAATCTCATTTTTCTCTTCAGGTGACAATTCCGCCATCATTCGATTCTTTTCAGGCACGAAGAAGACTGGATCATAGCCGAAGCCGTTCTTTCCTTGACGTTCATGGTGAATCAGACCTTCACAGCTACCCGAAAACGTTTCTGTAATCAAACCAGGACCAGCCACTGCTAGCACGCAGCGGAATCGAGCGGTACGACCATCCACAGGCGTCGTTTCTAGCTCCTGTAGTACTTTGTCGATATTTGCATCATCATTCTTCTCAAGACCCGCATAACGCGCGGAGTAGACGCCTGGCGCGCCGCCAAGCGCATCGATTTCAAGTCCACTATCATCTGCAATAACGATTTTGCCAAGCAAGCGTGCGACCGTCTCTGCTTTCAGAATCGCATTCGCCTCAAATGTGTCGCCCGTTTCTTCTACATCGATATCCCCTTCGATATCATTTAACGTAAGAACTTTTACTCCCAGTGGCTTAAACAACGCTTCAAAGTCTTTTGCCTTGCCCACATTATTCGTGGCTATCAATACTTCCTTCATGATTCACCTTGTTCTTTCGGTTTGATCAACTGCGCAACAAGTCCAAGTGCTTCTTTTTGCACTTCAACTAGTTGGTTAATTCCTACTTCTGCAAGCTCCACAAGACCGTTCATCTCAACGCGCGTAAATGTCGATTCTTCGCCTGTCCCCTGAAGTTCGACGAAAGCGCCGGCACCAGTCATAACAACATTCATATCGACAGCAGCCGACGAATCCTCGATGTAGTCCAGATCCAGAATGAGTTCACCCTCAACCGTCTTCCCTACACTCGTTGCAGCAAGGAAATCAGTTATCGGGAATTTAGCTAATCCTTTTTCGATGTGTAGTTTCGAGATTGCCATTGCTGTTGCGACGAACGCACCCGTAATCGACGCTGTACGCGTACCACCATCTGCCTGGATAACGTCACAGTCCACCCAGATAGTTCGTTCACCAAGCGTCTCCAAATCGATGACAGCGCGCAGTGCACGGCCTATCAAGCGCTGTATTTCCATCGTACGTCCGCTAACCTTACCTTTTGAAGCTTCACGTTGCGTTCTTTGTCCAGTAGCGCGTGGCAACATAGAATATTCCGCTGTTATCCAGCCTTTTCCGCTATTACGTAAAAAATGTGGAACCCGTTCTTCTATAGAAGCTGTACAAATCACCTTCGTATTTCCGACCGTAATAAGAACTGAGCCTTCGGGGTGAATTAAATAATCTGTTTCAATTGTTACCGGCCTAATCATGTCGGCCATTCTTCCATCATGTCTCATATCGTGTACCCTCCATCATTCAGATTGCGCATTCATCTTATCATAACTCATTTCATATACGCAAAAACCCGGATGTCCAAATCTGGACATTCCGGGTTTCTTACAATTCAATATAGCTTACATTAGGCTTTTCAATCGACAACCAGTCTTCAACAATGCCTTGAAAAGTTTCTGACTCCCCTGTTGTATAAAAAACAGGTGCCACTACGCTGTCAGCAATGCGCTCAATGCCTTTAGAAAGTAGAATACGTTCAACATCACACACTGTTTCTACCGCGGATGAAATAATTTTTACATTATTCGGAAGGGAGGTTGTAATATGTTGCTGCAATAATGGATAATGTGTACACCCCAATATCGCCGCATCAAAATCTTTCCCCTCAAGTTCACGGAGTGTACGGTCAACAATGATACCTGCATTATCTGACTTATACTGACCACTTTCGACAATTGGAACAAATTCAGGACACGCAAGTGAGTAAACCATCGCATTCGGTGAAAGAACATGGATTGCATCATTATAAGCGCCACTTTTAATCGTTCCAGCAGTCCCAAGCACAGCAATTTTTCCCGCCACGGACGCATTAACTGCAGCCCGTGCACCTGGCACGATAACGCCGATGACAGGAAATGAAAATCGTGCTCGGATATCATCGAGTGCAACAGCCGTAGCCGTATTGCAAGCAATGACAAGCATTTTTATACCCATTTCGGAAAGTGCTGATGCCATCTCCATTGTAAACTCCCGGACTTCGTCAATCGGCCGGGGCCCATATGGACAACGAGCATCATCCCCTATATAGACAATGGGTTCATGTGGTAGTCGATTGAGCATCTCTTTAACCACGGTTAGCCCGCCGACGCCCGAATCAATTACTCCAATTGGTGCTTCCACTAAAATCCCTCAATCCTTTTTCATCTCTTGATGTAGTTTACTCAGCAAATCTGAGAAGTCCTTCACTTGTTGTTCATCGAAGTCTACTAACACCGAATTCAAATAATGACGGCGTTTATCAATTACTTCTTCGATTACCCGTTCACCTTCGCTAAGAAGATGAATTCGGACAACACGGCGATCTTGATCATTGCGGACACGCTTCACAAGCGAGTTCTTTTCCATCCGATCGACCAAATCAGTCGTAGTACTGAATGCAAGGAACATCTTGTTCGACAAATCCCCAATCGTCATATCTCCATGTTCAAATAGCCACTGTAAAGCAACGAATTGAGGTGGAGTGATTGTATAATTACTAAGAATTCTACGGCCTTGTTGTTTGATGATTGCTGCAACATACCGTAATTCTTTCTCCATATGTGCAACTTCATCTGTATATTGAATTTTTGGTGGGTTATTTTCCATCAACTGAACCAGCTCCCTGAAAACAAATACTGTCTACCTATTGTCCCCCTTTTTTGCGCTTATGGCAATACCTAATAAATTGATGGTAAAAAACGTTAAAAAAAAGCTGTTTGAGAGCTGCATAATGCAGATCAAACAGCTACTGTTACAAGGCATCAATCACCTACACTCGGCTATGATCACCCTTCATCATTAACACCTGCTTCAACGCAATTGTAACTCTCCCAACCGTAACAATTCGATTACCGCTTGTGCTCTGCCGGAAACACCTAGCTTTTGAATTGTGTTCGAAATATGGTTGCGAACAGTCTTTTCGCTGATTCCGAGCCGCCCCGCAATATCTTTTGTCGTTTGATCTTCAACGAGCAGATTAAAAATTTCTCGCTCTCTTGCCGTAAGCAAAGAACGGTTTTTAGAGTCCTCTATCAAGACGCGCCCTCCTATCCACTTTCACTTTAAAATATGTGAAGAGGCGGCGAGCTGTGCCGGCTACATGGTGATTTAGTTAACAAAAAGTATTTTCTCCTCTTCAGACCACGCAACACCTTTGCCCGTCTGTCTGCCAATCTGAACCATCGTACCTCGTCCTGTGAAGACGATATCATCTTTACTGTTCTTCGCCATATAGTGAATATCAACAGAACTGTTACCAACTGCGGCAGCTTTAACGAATATTTCCAACTTTTCATCAAAAAAGACTTGCTTCAAAAAATCACATTGCAAATCAGCAACGACCGGAAAATTTTCACCCTTTGGATCAAGCCAATTATTCATAAGCCTAATCTCTTTTAAGAACTCAATCCTCGCATGCTCAAAATAAATAAATGGGACCGTGTTGTTCAAATGACCATACATGTCCGTCTCAGAAAAACGAACGGATATAGGTACAGAAAACTTGAATTCCGATTCCCATGTCGACAACTCTTTTATGTACACTGCTTTCACTCACCAAACATCTCCTCTTCTAAAATGAATACTCATTCATCTATTCTATCAAATACCCCCTAATAAATGAAGGTGCTAAACAAAAATAGAAAAAAGCCCCGCCAAGGCATAATGCCGTAGCGAGGCTAGGGACTGAAATCAGTCCACCATATGGTCACTTCCGAAGAAGTTTTTGAACATTTGTACGTTCGTTGCACGGTTCATTGCTGCAATCGAAGTAGTCAAAGGAATTCCTTTTGGACATGCAACTACACAGTTTTGTGAGTTACCACATTCGCCAATTCCACCGTCTGTCATAATCGTAGCCAGACGTTCGTCTTTGTTCATTGCACCAGTTGGATGCGAGTTGAACAGCCGTACTTGTGATAGCAATGCAGGTCCCATGAAGTTCGTATTGTCGTTAACGTTCGGGCATGCCTCAAGACATACACCACACGTCATACATTTTGAAAGTTCATATGCCCATTGGCGTTTACGCTCAGGCATACGAGGTCCTTCACCAAGGTCATATGTGCCGTCAATCGGAACCCATGCCTTAATTTTTTTCAACGAATCAAACATGAATTCTCTGTCAACAATCAAGTCGCGAACGACTGGGAATGTCTTCATTGGTTCAAGTTTAATCGGTTGTGTAAACTGATCTACAAGTGCCGTACAAGATTGGCGTGGACGTCCGTTGATAACCATTGAACATGCCCCACAAACCTCTTCCAAACAGCTCATTTCCCAGTTAACTGGTGTTGTTTGCTTACCTTCTGCGTTGACCGGGTTACGACGAATTTCCATTAAAGCAGAAATGACGTTCATATTCGGTCTATATTCTAATTCAAAACTTTCCCAATAAGGTTGTGATTCAGCAGTATCCTGACGTCGAATTTCAAAAAGAACCGTTTTCTGTGACGTCTGCTGTTCACGTTCTTGTACTGCCGTATTGTTCTCGCTCATTTAGGTCAATCTCCTTTCTTCGCGGAGTAATCGCGTGTACGTGGTGGAATCAAGGAAACATCTACTTCTTCATAATGGAAGATTGGTGCAGAATGTCCATCGAATTTCGCCATTGTCGTTTTCAAGAAGTTCTCATCATCACGATTCGGGAAGTCCGGTTTGTAATGGGCTCCACGGCTTTCATTACGGTTAAGTGCACCAAGTGTAATAACACGAGCCAAGTATAGCATGTTTTTCAGTTGACGCGTAAATGTTGCACCTTGGTTAGACCATAGTTGTGTATCCGTAATGTTGATGTTTTCATAACGCTCAAGAAGCTCAACGATTTTATCGTCTGTCGCTTGTAGTCTGTCATTGTAACGAACTACTGTTACGTTATCAGTCATCCATTCGCCAAGTTCTTTATGAAGAACATAAGCGTTTTCAGTACCGTTCATTTTAAGCGTATCATCCCACTTCTGCTGCTCTTCTTTCACTGCTGCGTCGAAGATTGTAGAAGGAAGGTCCACTACAGAACGTTTCAAACCTTTCATGTAATGAATAGCGTTCGGTCCTGCGACCATACCGCCGTAAATTGCTGAAAGGAGTGAGTTTGCGCCAAGACGGTTTGCACCGTGCTGTGAATAATCACATTCCCCCGCCGCGAATAGACCTGGAATACTTGTTTGCTGATTATAGTCAACCCATAGTCCGCCCATTGAATAGTGGACAGCCGGGAAGATTTTCATCGGTAATTTACGTGGATCGTCGCCTGTGAATTTCTCATAGATTTCGATGATTCCACCAAGCTTAATATCAAGCTCTTTTGGATCCTTATGGGAAAGGTCCAGATACACCATGTTTTCACCGTTGATACCAAGTTTTTGGTTAACACAAACGTCAAATATTTCACGTGTTGCGATATCACGCGGTACTAGGTTACCGTAATCCGGATACTTTTCTTCAAGGAAGTACCAAGGCTTGCCGTCTTTATAAGTCCAGACACGTCCACCTTCACCACGTGCCGATTCACTCATAAGACGCAGTTTATCGTCTCCTGGAATTGCTGTTGGGTGAATTTGGATAAATTCACCATTCGCGTAGTGTGCACCTTGCTGATAAACGATAGAAGCTGCAGAACCTGTATTGATGACAGAGTTTGTCGTTTTCCCGAAAATGATTCCAGGTCCACCTGTTGCCATAATGACTGCATCACCTTTAAAGGCTTGAATCTCCATCGTTTTCATGTTTTGCGCTTTAATACCGCGACAAACGCCTTCTTCATCAAGAATAACACCAAGGAATTCCCAGTGTTCGTATTTCGTCACAAGTCCAGCAACTTCATGACTTCGAACTTGCTCGTCTAATGCGTAAAGGAGCTGCTGTCCTGTCGTCGCACCAGCGAAAGCCGTACGGTGATGCATTGTACCTCCGAAACGTCGGAAATCCAACAATCCTTCTGGCGTACGGTTGAACATAACGCCCATCCGGTCCAATAGACTGATGATTCCTGGTGCTGCATCCGTCATTGCCTTAACTGGTGGTTGATTCGCAAGGAAGTCTCCGCCGTATACAGAGTCATCGAAATGAATGTCAGGTGAGTCGCCTTCCCCTTTTGTATTTACTGCACCATTAATGCCGCCTTGTGCACATACAGAGTGGGAACGTTTAACCGGAACAATGGAGAACAAGTCAACCGGCGTACCTTCTTCAGCGGCTTTGATAGTTGCCATCAGGCCGGCTAGTCCACCGCCGACGACAATCAATCTGCTTTTTGCCATTATTGTTTCACTCCTCAAATTATAGGTGATCTCGTAGTCATTTAGTTAAGTTGTTATTCAATTACGCCTCGGCGTAATTGCGTCCAAATTTGAATCAGCAGGGATTTCTGCTGATTCAAATTAAACAAATGCAAGTAGTGCTTGTATACCGATTACAGAAAGCACTAGGAATATTGCCATTGAGATATACGTAACGATGGTTTGTGAACGTGGAGATTGTGTAATTCCCCAGCTTACTAGGAATGACCAAACGCCGTTCGCCAAGTGGAATGTAGCTGCAAGGACACCTGCAATGTAGAACGCAAGCATGAATGGACTCGATAAGATGTCAGCCATCATATCGTAGTCCACATCAGCTCCCAATGCTTTTTGAACTCTTGTTTGGAAGATGTGCCATGCGATGAACACGACTAGGAATACTCCCGTAATTCGTTGTAGCATAAACATCCAGTTTCGGAAAGTCCCGTAACGCTTTACGTTATTTTTCGCTGTGAAAGCTATGTACACACCATAGAACGCATGGAACATAAGTGGGATGTAGATGATGAACCATTCAAGAAACAATACGAACGGTAAGTTACCCATGAAATTGGATGCAGTGTTGAATGCCTCTGGGCCGCGTGTGGCAAAATGGTTAATCACTAAGTGTTGGGCAACAAAAAGCCCCACTGGAATGATTCCGAGCAGTGAATGAAGACGACGCAAATAAAAATCTGATTCTCTCGACAAGTCTTTTACCCTCCTTTATTAACTGAGTCCTTCAGTGCGCCTCTGTCATCATTTCGACATGAAGCGACCGTTGACGACGTACCTCTTCGTGGTACAATATTATGACATAACCATTGTACTCCTCAGTTTTGAAGAGGTCAAGACGATGTGGGCTTTTCGACACGCCCGAATTTAATATATTATTATTCTCTTGGATTCACTAACGCTATCATTTAACCGAAAGGGTTGCATATTCGATTGGAAAATACTACATATGATTCACCAACCCGTTTTGGCTATGAAATTTTACGAGATCACGTGTTGCCAAGTATCCTCGGGAAACATGAAGATGAAATCCTCTATTGGGCCGGAAAAGAAGTAGCTCGAAAATTCCCGATTTTTGGTGTTGATGAACTTCCTGAGTTCTTTCAAGAAGCCGGATGGGGGCCCCTTCAACTCGAAAAGACGTTGAAAGACGAGGCTTTTTATTCTTTAAAAAATGATTTCGCTACAAATGCCCAAAACAGATCTTGCCAACTTGAAGCCGGTTTCATTGCACAACAGTACCAGAAATTTAGTGGATTGCTCACTGAGTGCTACGGAGAATTTAACGCAAAGGATGGTCTCATCCATTTCCAAGTCAAATGGGACTTAAAAACGAAAGTTGAGGCATGAAAAAGAAGATGCATCCTTTAAATCGGGCGCATCTTCTTTTTCATACAACTAATCTATATATGTTGAACTATTGATTCTATATGATCTCCAGCGAAGGCATCTCTATGCGCCGTGCGTTGTACAGGGGTTTCTTTATGTCAACATATATAACTAAAAATAACCAGTAAATTACTGCTTATTTTCATGATGAAACACCCTATGTACAGTTTCCGTAGGGTTGCACCTCTCGCAGTTTTCTCGTTAATCACATGAGGGGTTTTTGGGAACGAATGAATAAGCACTTTCCAATCCATAATAGAGCAGCCAAAGATGGAATTTTGGCTGCTGAATCCATCTATATAGCATTTCCTTTTTGATTTTAAGGAAGTGTCACTTTCTATATGGAATTGCACTGTAACTTGTATAGTCTTAACTAAAATTTACAAGGAAGGCTTTATTAAAAGTGATAGAGCGCCCTTTGTCTTCAGGCACTTGCAATAAAATGGTTAACAATAGACATAACAAATTATTTCAGTCGTTGTCTAACCCGAATTGTTTATGAAGCGCCGCTACCGCTATTTCCATATCCGATTCTGGAATAACTACGGATACCTTGATTTCAGACGTACTAACCATTTTCACAGGAACTGATGCACTACGGAGTATCTCAAACATTTGTGCAGCGACTCCTGGGTTGGATACCATTCCACTTCCAACGATTGAAACTTTCGCAAGACCCACTTCAAAGTCGGCTCTGTTGTAACCAAGAGCTTCTTTTTCCGTCTCTAAAACATTAATAGCTTCTGCAAAATCCTCTTTCTTAATGGAAAATGACACAGACGGCTGTACGCCTTCCATAATTGTCTGGACGATAATATCGACGTTAACATGGTGATCCGCAAGTGCAGTGAATATATTCGCAAGCGAGCCATTGTATGGAACGTCATACATAACTGTAATCCGAATGATATCTCTTTCAAAGGCGATGCCCCGAACAATTAAATTGTTTTCCAAATCAATTTCCTCCTTGATAATCGTTCCTTCACCTTCCATATGTGCAGGTCTGACCCGAAGCGGCATTTGATGGTTCTTGGCAAACTCAACCGCTCTTGGGTGAAGTACTCCTGCACCTAAATTCGCGATTTCAAGCATTTCATCATATGATATTTCCTCAAGCTTCTTCGCTTGTCCAATTAATCTTGGATCTGTCGTAAATACCCCTTCAACGTCTGTGTAAATATCACAGATAGCTGCATCTATTGCAATCGCAATCGCCACAGCACTTGTATCAGATCCCCCGCGACCAAGTGTTGTCAACTCACCTGAGCTGTCAGCACCTTGAAAGCCGGTAATCACTGCAACAGCACCCGATTCAAGCGTCGATACAACCTTATCTGCATTGACTTGCTCGATTCGCGCATTGCCGTGAACTGACTCTGTCGTTACACCCGCTTGCCACCCTGTATATGAGCGAGCCTCCAAACCTTGTGCCGCAATTGCCATCGCTAAAAGGGATGCTGTTACTTGCTCACCTGTCGCAAGTAGCATATCAAGTTCGCGGCGGCCCGCTTTCGGATTAACTTCCACGGCGAGCTTTAGAAGATCATCCGTTGTTTTCCCCATTGCAGAGACGATAACCGCAACTTGATTCCCCCGACTTACTTCACCTTGTACAAGCTTTGCAGCGCGTGCAATCCTCTCGGGGTTCGCAACTGATGTGCCACCAAATTTCATTACAATTCGTTCCATGATTTTCCCTCCAATTTCCGCCTGAACGCAAAAACGGCCCTCATAAGTATGAGAGCCGGTCCGATTGGAGCGCTCGCCGAAGAGCCGCCCCGTTCAGATAGCTCTCCAGGTATTTTTATACCTGACAGACTTCCATTTATTCAATGGAAATCCAGCAGGACAATCGTGACAGCCGATTGGTCCGCTTCGGCGAATACTCCTTTCAATCCCGTTCATCAGGCTGCCGCCTTCCGGAGATTTACTATTGGTATCCGCACCTCTATCTTCACTACATATGCAATTTTTAGTGAAAAAACTCAGTGCGTTCACTCTATCACATTACTTCTCTTCTCGCAATGCCTCTTCACGGAAATACGTTTCCACTGATTCTGCAACCACCTTCGGCAAGCCCGCTTGTTGCAGCTCTTCAACGGATGCTTCACGAATCTTTTTCATAGACTCAAAGTGTTTGAGTAATAATGTTTTTCGTTTCGGTCCGACGCCTGGTAATCCATCGAGCGCTGATGTCAATGAATTCGTTTCGCGCCGTTGCCTGTGGAACGTAATTGCAAACCTGTGCACTTCGTCTTGAATTCGCTGTAACAAGTAAAATGCTTCACTCGTTCTCTTTAGCGGGATCATTTCAATCGGATTGCCATAGAGAAGTTGCGCCGTCTGGTGTTTATCGTCCTTCGCAAGTCCAGCAATTGGAATCGACAAGTTCAACTCATCTTCAATGATTTCCCTGGCCGCTTCCATATGACCTTTACCACCATCTATAACGATTAGGTCAGGTAATGGCAAATCATCCTTTAGCACACGGATATAACGCCGCCTTACAACCTCACGCATCGCCGCGTAGTCATCGTGTGCAGCTGCAGTCTTCGTCTTATACTTTCGGTAGTCTTTACGATTCGGTTTCCCATCAAGGAATGACACCATTGCAGAGACGGCATCTGAACCGTACATATGTGAATTATCAAATGCCTCAATACGGTACGGTATGGTGATATTCATCGCCTTGCCAAGTTCTTCACATGCGCCAATTGTACGAAGTTCTTGTCGTTCAATAAGTTGGAACTTTTCTTTCAATGATATCTCGGCATTCTTGATGGCTAGATGGACGAGATCTTTCTTTTTACCGCGCTGTGGAATGAAGACATTGACATCTAGAAGTTGACGGACGATTTCACTATCCATTCCCTGAGGCAACAAGATTTCTTTCGGGATTAAATGTTGGGACTTACCGTAAAACTGTCCGATGAACGTTAGCAGTTCTTCTTCCGGTTCTTGATAAACCGGGAATAGCGATACATCCCGTTCAATTAGCTTTCCCTGACGGACGAAAAAGACTTGAACACACATCCATCCATTGTCCACAGCAAATCCGAAGACATCACGATCAGTGAAATCACTCATCGTCATCGCCTGTTTTTCCATAATCGCTTCAATATTAACAATCTGATCGCGGTATTCTTTCGCGCGCTCAAACTCCAAATTCTCCGCAGCTGCAGCCATTTTTTCCGTCAATTCTTTTTTCACACTTTTATAGCCGCCATTCAAAAAGCGGGTAATATCATCAACCATTTCCTTGTACGTTTCCAATTCCACTTCATTGACACAAGGGGCGAGGCACTGGCCAAGATGGTAATACAAACAGACCCGATCAGGCATCGTATGACATTTTCGATAAGGATAGAGCCGGTCAAGCAACTTTTTCGTTTCACCGGCGGCAAAAGCATGAGGATACGGACCGAAGTATTTCCCTTTGTCTTTTTTCACTTGTCTCGTAATGATTAGTTTCGGATGACGCTCTGCCGTTAATTTTAAGTAGGGATAGGTCTTATCATCTTTTAACATGATATTATATTTCGGATCATACTGTTTGATAAGGTTCAACTCGAGGACAAGCGCTTCCAGATTGGTTGAAGTGACAATATATTCAAAGTCTATGATTTCTCCCACAAGTCGCTGTGTTTTAGCATCATGGCTACCCGTAAAATAACTACGAACCCGATTTTTCAACACTTTCGCTTTTCCCACATAAATGATTGTCCCTTGCCTATCTTTCATCAAATAACAGCCTGGCAACTCCGGTAATATGGCCAACTTTTCTGCGATTAACTCATTCATCTAATTCACCTACCAAAAAACCGGGTGCCAATGAAGGACCCGGTTATTCTATCAAATACATCTCGGCTATTTGCGACTGCCGCTTCGCTTTCATCGCAAAAAATAATTCGCCCAGATTTTGAACTTCTGCTAAATTAAGTTACTAATTAAGCGTGTTTTGCAATCAATTCAGCAAGTGCTTCTTTTGGTTTAAAGCCGACAACTTTGTCAACAATTTCTCCATCTTTGAAAAGAACCAAAGTAGGGATTGACATGATACCATATTTACCTGCTGTTTCTTGGTTGTCATCAACGTCAACTTTAACAATGTTCGCTTTACCTTCGATTTCGCCGTTTAGTTCTTCAAGAACTGGAGCGATCATTTTACAAGGTCCACACCAAGGTGCCCAAAAGTCAACAAGGACAAGTCCTTCTTTAATGTTTTCGTCAAAATTCTGATCAGTCGCGTGAATAATAGCCATAATAAATTTTCCTCCTCTTAATAGATAACCTATGTCTGTATTATAGCATGCAGCTATATGACGGGCTAAATATATGCTTAGTTATTGAAAGAAGCTCCCCACTGTTGAGGGAGCTTCACTTTAAATTAGTTTGTCTTAATTTTTTTAATTTCTTCAATCATCATCGGAATAACCTCGAATAGGTCACCAACAATTCCATAGTCTGCTACTTTGAAAATATTCGCTTCTGAATCTTTATTGATTGCCACGATTACTTTCGAGTTAGACATTCCCGCCATATGTTGGATCGCCCCCGAGATACCTGCAGCAATGTACAAGTCCGGTGTAACAACTTTACCAGTTTGCCCGATTTGTAGAGAATAGTCACAGTAATCCGCGTCACATGCTCCGCGAGATGCACCGATTGCTCCACCTAAAAGTGTCGCAAGTTCTTGCAATGGTTCGAAGCCTTCCGCACTTTTCACGCCACGGCCCCCAGCAACAACAACTTTCGCTTCTGAAAGATCGACACCCTCTGTCGATTTACGAATAACTTCTGAAATGATTGTACGAAGATTGGTAACATCAACAGATAGTGCAGCTACTTCGCCTGTTCTGGCTGCGTCGTGCTCTAAAGGCGCAATGTTATTCGGACGTACTGTGATGAATAGAAGTCCGTCTTTGTTCTTCACTTTTTCAAATGCTTTACCAGAGAAGATTGGACGGATGAATACCGCAGCATCGCCCTCGCCTTCAATAGTAGTTACATCAGAGATTAAACCTGATGCTAGTTTACTAGCAATCTTAGGTGACAAATCTTTCCCTAAAGCTGTGTGACCGAACACAATAGCTTCCGGTTTCTCTTGTTCGTAAACTGCCATAAACGCTTGGCTGAATGCGTCAGAAGTATATAGTTTCAAATGTGGATGTTCCACAGTAACGACACGGTCAGCTCCGTAATGAATCATTTCTTCTGCAAGTGACTGAACAGCATCGCCGAGCAATACCCCGACAACCTCTCCGCCTCCCGAAATCTTTTTAGCAGCTGCAATCGCTTCGAATGAAACGTTACGCAAAGCTCCTTCTCGTGCTTCCCCAAGTACTACTACTTTTTTAGACATTTATAGTCCCTCCATTACAATTAAAAGTCTGATTAGATTACTTTAGCTTCATTTTTAAGCAGATTTACAAGTTCATTCACTTGATCAGAAATATCGCCTTCAAGAATACGTCCAGCAGCTTTTTGCGGCGGAAGGTAAATTTCGATTGTTTGTGTTTTCGCTTCTACGTCATCTTCTTCTAGGTCAAGATCATCTAGTTCAAGCTTTTCAAGCGGCTTTTTCTTCGCTTTCATAATACCTGGAAGTGACGGGTAGCGTGGTTCGTTAAGACCTTGCTGAGCAGTCACTAGTAATGGCAGTGACGTTTCAATTGTTTCAGAATCCCCTTCAACATCACGAATGATTTTGACGGATGTACCGTTGATTTCAAGGTTCGTAATTGTCGTTACGTAGTTAATGCCTAGAAGTTCAGCCACACGTGGACCAACTTGTCCAGAACCGCCATCAATTGCAACGTTTCCTGCAAGAATCAAATCTACTTCTTTATCTTTCAAATACTCAGCAATAATTTTAGCAGATGTGAATTCATCCATTTCATCAAGGTCATCTTCAGTATCGATTAGAACCGCTTTGTCTGCACCCATTGCAAGCGCTGTGCGAAGTTGTTTTTCCGCGTCTTCTCCACCGATTGTAATGACAGTTACTTCGCCGTCATTTGCGTCACGTACCTGGATAGCTTCTTCAATTGCATATTCATCATAAGGATTGATGATGAACTCCGCACCATCCTCAGAAATTTTACCGTTAGAAACCGTGATCTTTTCCTCTGTATCAAATGTCCGTTTTACTAGTACATAAATATTCATATTGCAGGCCTCCCTAACTTTTTAATTATTTCCCTTTAAATACAGGTACACGTTTTTCAAGGAATGCTTGGATTCCTTCTTTTGCATCCTCAGAGACGAAAACTTCACCGAATGAATCAGCTTCTGCCTTCACGCCTTCATAATAAGAAGGATGCTTCGTAAATTGCAGCATCTCTAGTGCAGCTTTCACTGCGACAGGACCCTTCTTAGCAATCTTCTTAGCAAGCTCCATTGTTTTAGGTAGGAGTTCTTCATCTGTATAAGCATGATTGGCTAGTCCTAGACGGGCTGCTTCTATCCCACTGATTGGATCACTCGTTAATAACATCTCCGCTGCTTTCGGCATGCCGACGTAACGCGGAAGACGCTGTGACCCAGCAAAACCGGGGATTAGACCCAATTGCAATTCCGGCAAGCCCAGTTTCGCATTTTCAGTTACAATCCGCATGTGACAGGCCATCGCTAGTTCAAGCCCACCACCCAGTGCCGCGCCATGAATAGCGGCAATAACCGGTTTAGAGAAACGTTCAAGCCGTTCAAAAACTTCTTGTCCACTTGCGGAAAGTTTTGAAAATTCTTCGCCTGAAGTGACAGATGTAAATTCTTTAATATCTGCTCCAGCCGAGAAAAACTTGCCTTCTCCGTGAAAGACAATGACTCGTACAGAATCGTCGTTCTCCACTTGATCAAGTAATGCATTCACTTCCAGTATGAGTGCGCGTGAAAGCGCATTCGCGGGTGGCCTGTTAATTGTCGCAACAGCTACCCCATCATCAATTGCTACTGTTAGAAACTCCATTTCATCCCCACTTTCCATCAATTACGCCTCGGCGTAATTGCGTCCAAATTTTGAATTGTGCCTGCTGGATGCAGGTATGGAACCTTTGCCGCAGGACGCGGCGAACTTTGGTTGCCTTCCCGAACCCACTTCAAAATTTGCGACATCCGCCAGAGGCTACTTAACTTGATTCAAGTTACGCTTTCATTCCATTCATAATCAGCCTATGTACTTCGGGTGATAGTTTCATTAAATCATATTTTTGATCATTCATCACCCATGAAGTGATTGTTTCGTCAATTGTACCAAATACCATTTGTCTAGCAAGCCGGATATCAAGGCCTTCGTCTAGCGCCCCATTCACGATTCCCTCTTTCAAAATTGCATCTAGGAGCGTTAAATATTCTTTTAGGACTTCGTTAATACGAAGACGTAATTCTTTATTCGATTGACGAAGTTCTAGTTGCGTAACAATTGCCAAGTGACGGTCTTCATGCAGAATGCGAAAATGACTGTCAATCAGTCTGAATAGTTTTTCAGATGTATCAATATCCTGTTTCAATATAACTTCGACGTTATTTACGAAAATCGCCATTTTTTCTCTAAAAACAGATATCAGGATATCTTCTTTATTTTTGAAGTAAAGATAGATTGTCCCGTCAGCAACCCCCGCTTCTTTTGCTATCTTCGAAACTTGGGCTTGGTGGTATCCATTCTCAGCAATGACAATGACTGCCGCATCTACTATTTGCTTATATTTTGGTCTATCTCGTTTCATATCTATATATCACCACCAAAAAGAAAATATGAATGATGATTCATTCATATTTTCATATTAGTTGTTAACGTCTGCTATGTCAAGCATTACATCACAGTGGAAGTAATTCCTTTTCAGCTTTCTTTTTTTCTTCATCAATCAAAGCACGGCGTAAAATTTTCCCGACAGCTGTTTTCGGCAATTCTGTACGGAATTCATAAAGTCGCGGTACTTTAAACGATGCTAAATTCTCTCGGCAATACTTATCAAGCTCTTCTTCCGTTACAGTAGCTCCTTGTTTCAAGACAATATAGGCTTTGACAGTTTCGCCCCTGTACGGATCTGGGATACCCGCGATAACACATTCCTGTATCGCTTCATGTTCATAAAGAACCTCTTCAATCTCCCGTGGATAAATATTGAAACCGCTTGCAATGATTATATCTTTTTTACGATCAACAACATAGAAATAACCCTCGTCATCCATATATCCAAGATCCCCAGTTAAAAACCAGCCATCGCGGAAAGTTTGTTCCGTATCTTCCGGTCTATTCCAATAGCCTTTCATCACTTGAGGGCCTTTTACCGCAATTTCACCAATTTCTCCATTCGCAAGCGGTTCTGATAACTCAGGACCAAGTATGCAAGAATCTGTATCTGGCCATGGAACACCAATTGATCCTTTAGCTCGTTTGTCTGCCCAGACGAAATTTGAATGGGTAACAGGAGATGTTTCCGTAAGGCCATATCCTTCAACTAGTTTTCCACCGGTGATTTTCTCGAATTTTTCCTGCACTTCGACCGGTAATGCAGCAGAACCACTAATACATGCTTTAATTGAAGACAGATCATATTTTTTAAGATTAGGATGGTTTAATAGTCCAATATAGATCGTAGGTGCGCCAGGAAATAAGGTTGGCTTCTGTTTATCGATTGCTTTCAAAGCCGTTTCAAAATCAAATTTAGGGATAAGTACCATTCTATTCCCTTGCATGACAGAAAGAATTAATACGGTTGTCATTCCATATACGTGGAAGAATGGCAAAATACCCATGACCGTTTCTTCGCCTTCTTTACACTTATACAACCATTCGCCACACATTTTAACGTTAGAAATTAGATTAGCGTGTGTCAACATGACTCCTTTTGGAGGACCCGTTGTGCCACCCGTATATTGCAGCAACGCAATATCTTCATCGTAATCAAAGTCATAACTAACCGGATCTGATTTTGCGACTTTCATAATTTCCGTGAATAGATGGTTCATTCCACGGTGCTCAACTTTCACTGTAATCCCGTGTTCTTTTTTCTGAATGAATGGATAGATGAGATTCTTAGGAAACGGTAGGTAGTCTTTTATTCCCGTTATTATTACATGCTCAAGTTTTGTGTCTTTAACGATTTTCGAAATTCGCGGAAATAGAATGTCGAGTGAAATGATTGCTTTCGCTCCAGAATCAACCATTTGATAAGCCACTTCACGCTCCGTATAAAGAGGATTCGTCTGAACGACGATTGCACCCACATACAATATCCCATAGTAGGCAATTGCCCCTTGTGGACAGTTTGGAAGCATGATTGCAACCCGGTCCCCTTTGACAATTCCGATAGTCGTCAAATAGTTCGCGAACTTCAAAGCTGATTCATGAAACTCTTTAAATGAGATGTCTTTACCAAGGAAATGCATAGCCGTCTTGTTAGGATATTTCTCGCTGGATCTTGTCAAGAATTCCTGAATAGGAATATGTTCATAGTCAAGCGTCTTTGAGATTTCAGCGGGATATAAGTCCAGCCAAGGTTTCATTGTCAAATAAAAGCCTCCTTTTTCCTCTTCTTCAATTCTTTGAATATTCCTAATCTAATTATAGTAGTAATTGAGTCAGGTTTCAAATAGAATATTTTATGTCAATAAAAAAAGCCTTGACCAGAATAAACTGGTCAAGGTGTATTTGCCGTCATCCAATAAATACCTACTGCGATAAATAATACGCAGACAACGAGTAATATTTTAGCTAATTTTTCCACAACTTCACAACCCTTATGAAATACTTGCTCCTATAACGAATGAAAGTCCCACTGATATCGTCAAGGATATGAAACCGACCGCACGATTATCTGCTTCGATTTCCTTATCAATATTGAATTTAGGTGTCAGGAATTCAAACAACAAATAGGCGAAAATAAGCAGGGTAAATCCAAACAAGCCCCAGCCAATCATTTGAGGTAATGAATTATGCTGTTCGATTGAGTATCGAAAAATGTTTGCTACCCCAAATATTTTACCACCTGTCGCAAGTGCCACTGCAACGTTTCCTTTTCTAATTTCTTCCCAATTCTTATATTTCGTGACGAGCTCAAAAAGCACCATTGAAACGATAAGACATAGGACTACTACACTGAAATAGCCTGCTGATTCTACTAATGGATGATTCCAAAATTCGGTTTTATTCAAAGTTTTAGACTCCTTTTACGTTCGGTCATTCCTTCCTATACGGATAAGCACGTAAAAGGTTTCAAAAACGGGAATATACTTTTTCATTAGCGCATGAAACTTTGAGAGAATCTTATCCACTGAGTAGGTGGATATAGAGATTCCTTTCAAGTCGCTGCGGCGCTCGGGGATGCCTTCCGCCCTTAGCGAGAGCACTGAAAAAGTACGATTTCCTTCAATCCCGTTGATTTCCGTTCCGAGCGGACGCTTTCCGCGGGCACGGCTTCAGTCAATCGAACTACGAAGGGTTCGATTTGCCGTATTTCTGTGTTCTTTGCAGAAATTAAGGCATTCTTGCCCCGTGCTCCCAACGCTAGCAAAAGCCGCTCTTCACTACAATCAACTAGTTCTTACTATAAAAAAGAACTTTTTCAGTGACTCCCCCTTGTAAGGCGCCTTTGCTTGGTTTATACAGGTATACATTGGTTAACTTAAACAGTGGAATTATTTCAATTCAACAACAGTAACGCCGTGTCCGCCTTCACTGGCTTCGCCAAATCGGTACGTTTTCACGCGGCTGTGATTTTTCAAGAATTGCTGGATACCTTGCCTTAACGCCCCTGTCCCTTTGCCATGAATAATCGACACTTGGTGATAATTTGATAGGAGCGCATCGTCCAAATATTTCTCTGTGCGGAAAATTGCATCTTCATAGCGTTCTCCCCGCAGGTCGAGTTCCATTTTAACATGTGTATCTCGTCCCGCTACTGAAGTTGATACATACTGTTTTTTCTCTTTTTCAGGTTTAACAAATTCCAGTCCTGATTGATCAAGCTTCATCTTCAAAATACCAATTTGGACAATCCATTCATGATCTGAAACTTTATCAATGAGCGTCCCTTTTTGACCATAACTGAGCACTTTCACTTCGTCACCTGTTTGAAGGGCCCTTGGCGCTGCCTTTGCTTTCACTGCCTTCTTCTTCGCTTCAGCAGGAGCAGCGCCTTCAAGACGTTTTCGAGCTTCAATCAATTCGTGTTCTTTTACGTTTGCCCCCACATTCAGGCGCATTGCACGTAAATCTGAAATGATTGCTTCCGATTCACGCTTCGCATCTTCGATGATTTTTTTGGCTTTCTCTTTTGCTTTTTCTTCCATTCGTTCTTTCTTGTTATCGAACTCCGCTAGTTTTTCTTCCAATTCACGTTTCAAACGATCCGTTTCTAGTAAGATGTCATGCGTCTCTTCTGCATCTTTTTCTGATTGCACACGGCTTGTCTCAAGCGAAAGGATCATTGAATCGACTTCACCGCGATCTGTACCCGTGAATTTTTTCGCCCGATCAATAACCCTGTCCTGCAATCCTAGTCGCTTTGAAATTTCAAACGCATTACTGCGTCCTGGAACGCCTATTAACAAACGGTACGTAGGACTAAGCGTGTCAACATCAAATTCAACACTTGCATTGGCAACGCCTGGACGGTTATAGCCATATGCTTTCAACTCTGGATAATGAGTTGTTGCCATTACTCTTGCACCACGTCCATGCACTTCATCCAGAATCGAGATGGCAAGTGCCGCCCCTTCCTGCGGATCCGTACCCGAACCGAGCTCATCGAATATAATAAGGGAACGGTCATCGTATTTCTCTAAAATATCGACGATGTTCACCATATGTGAGGAGAATGTACTAAGGCTTTGCTCAATCGATTGCTCGTCTCCAATATCAGCATAGATCGAATCGAACACTGCAACTTCAGAGCCGTCGAGTGCCGGTATAGGAAGTCCTGCCTGTGCCATTAGCGTACATAATCCTACCGTTTTTAATGTGACCGTTTTCCCGCCCGTATTAGGTCCGGTAATAACGATGGTTGTGATATCTTTACCGAATTCAATTGTATTCGCAACTGCTTCTTCCATCGACAACAAGGGATGTCGCGCTTTCGTTAGACGAATATAGCCTTTATTGTTCACTTCGGGCTTCGTGCATTTATGCGCTTTGCCAAATTTTGCTTTCGCAAGGATAACGTCGATTTCAGACAGTATCGCAACAAGGGTGAATAAATCATGTGCGACTTCCTGCACTTTCGCGGACAGATCGATAAGGATTTTCTCGATTTCTTCCTGTTCCTGCAGTTTTAATCTTCTAATTTCATTATTTGCCTGTACGACTGCATCAGGCTCGATGAAAAGCGTTTGACCAGACGACGACATATCGTGAATAACACCACGGTAATGCGAACGATACTCCGACTTTACTGGAATCACATAACGGTCATTCCGGATAGTGACAATGGCGTCGGATAACATCGTTGCAGCATTTTTCCCACGTGTATAACTTTCCAGCTTTTCACGTACGCGGCCTTCCTGCATTCGCAAACCTTGCCGAATTGTACGTAGCGATCCTGAAGCGCTGTCGACAACATGCGCATTGTCATCAATGCATGCATTGATTTCGTGTTCCAAGCCTGTCAAAATCGGAATGGCATCTTTTTTCGCAATGAAATGCGGAATTTCAATATCTTCATCTGCCACAATCGCTTCAATGAATTGACGCAGGTTCCGGCTTGCACGGATTGTGTTGGCTGTTTCCATCAATTCATAAGCACTCAGCATGCCGCCCATTTGTGCACGTTTGGCATGGGGTCTAATATCGCTAATTCCGCCCATTGGCACATTGCCACGAACGCGAAGTATCGATAACCCTTCGTCTGTTTCTTCCAGCAGTTTTACAACTTCGTCAAAATCACTGACGGGTACTAATTTCTCCATATAAGATCGACCGGCGAATGATGTGCAATGAGTTGCTGCCATATCCCGGATTTTATCGAACTCAAGTGTTTTTAAGACACGGTTTTCCAATGTCTTACACTTCCTCTCACTTCCGCACAATTTCGCGGATAAATTTATCGAGCGGCCACGTATTAACGACCGTCTCTTTTTTCAACCATGCTTTTTTACCGTAGTTTACACCAGTAGTCATATAATTTAGTTGTTCAATTGCATGTGCATCTGTATTAATGGCAATAGTAACTCCAGCTTCCTGCGCCATAATCAGATGATCAGTCGCAAGGTCGAGCCGATATGGGTTCGCATTCAACTCAAGTATTTTACCATACTCCTTCGCCCACTCAATAAGTTGAGGTACATCAGGATTATACCCTTCCCGTTGACCAACGATTCGGCCAGTCGGATGTGCTATCATATCGACGTGCGGATTTTTAATAGCCGTATGGAGCCGTTCCATAATCAATTCCTGTGATTGACTGAAATTAGAGTGAATAGATGCAATGACAAAATCTAACTCACTTAGCAGTTCATCATCAAAATCTAGTGTCGCGTCAGGTAGGATGTCCATTTCCGTTCCGCAAAAAATTTCGATATCATCATATTCTTTATTCAACGAACGGATTTCCGCGATTTGTTCACGTATTCGTTCAGGTGTTAGTCCGTTCGCAACTTTGAGATACTGCGTATGGTCTGTGATAACCATATAAGAATAGCCCTTAGCACGGCAGGCCTCAACCATTTCACGGATTGAGTACGCTCCGTCCGACCATGTTGTATGCATATGAAGGTCCGAACGGATGTCCTCGATCGCTACCAAGCCGGCTAGTTCATCGACACGATCGATTTCACTGCCATTTCTGCGCACTGCAGGCGGGATGAACGGCAAACCGAAGTGAGCGAAAAATTGTTCTTCTGAATCGAATGTCTCGATGGAACCATCTTCATTCTCCACTCCGTATTCACTTATTTTCATTCCTCTAGATTTCGCAAGTTGGCGCATTTTGACGTTATGGTCTTTCGAGCCAGTGAAATGATGAATAGCACTTGCGAATTGTTCTGCTTTCACGAAGCGGAAATCGGCGTCAATCGCCTCTTCCAAGTCGAGTGTTACAGACAGTTTCGCATCCCCTGCCGCAATCGTCGCAACCAGAGGTAATGTGGCAAGTAGCTTTTCCCGTACAGTTGCGGGATCGTCCGTCACAATGATGAAATCGACGTCACTACTTTCCTCTTCCGTTCGACGGTAACTTCCAGCGACAGAAAAATGTTTAATCTCTGGTATCAAACGAAGTTCCTGCTCAACAAATGTAACAACCTTCTCCATTTGCCAATGCGGAAATTTCCCTTGACGAGTTCCTAAGATTTCAATTTCGCTCAACATATTCTCTTCTGTCTTCTTGCCGAAACCAGCTACTTTACTTACTTCCCCTGCCATGCATGCCGCATGGAGCGATTCAACCGAATCGATGCCAATCGCTTCCCGTAGTTTGGCGATTTTCTTGCCACCTAGGCCTGGTATTTTCAACAATGGAATAAGCCCTTTTGGCACAGCTTCTTCCAGTTCTTTCAGCAGATCAGACTCTTCTTTTTCTAGCAAATCGGTAATGACAGCACCCGTGCCTTTGCCAATCCCTTTCAACTTTAAAATATCATCCATTTCGGATAAACTGCGTGGATCTAGTTCAAGCACGTTGGCCGCTTTTCTAAATGCTGCTACTTTGAAATGGTTTTCCCCAAGCAACTCCATATATAAAGCGATTTTTTCAAACGTGCGAATGATTGTTTTTTTATTCACTAAAAGCCCTCCTGTTCTGATATACGGAAGCGTCCTTTTGCATTCGGCCGCTGCGGATAGACAATTCTAGAAAAAAGCTTCCCTCCAAAAAGGGGGAAGCCGTCAGTTTGTATAAATGTACCACCATTTTTTCACAGTTTCAGATAACACCGGCGTATGTTCAAACATCGACTTAGCAAGCAATGAATTGCTTATCCTTTCTTGGATAAACTCTATCGGTAGCATAGCCAGCAGATAGAGAACAAGGAACATAAGTATATAGAATTCGATAAATCCGAACAAAGCTCCCGCAATACGTGCAACGAAACCGAGGACGGGCAAATACTTCAGGAAATCAAACATAGATGCAATGAGCTGCAATCCAAATTTGACAACAAGAAATATCAATACAAATGCCAGTAATTGATAGAACGTCCCATCTAGATCAAGTTGTTCGACTGTCATGGATAATTTTGAACCGGCAGTCACACCTGGATAAGGAACCCAAAGAACAAATGCTTCCGCAAGTTGTTTATAGTACGTATAAGCGACGACAAGTGCGATGATGAAACCTGTCATATGTATAATTTGGACAATGAGTCCCCGTCTGAATCCAGTTACGAGTCCCCCAAATAGGAGGATAATAATTAATAAATCAAGCATGTAATACCGTCAACCCTTCAGCTTATTCAATTCTTCTTCTAATTGTTCAATTTGCATTTTTAATTTAAGATTATCATGTACACTATTAACGGCGGTTAGCACAGCGATTTTTGTACTGTCGAGATAAGGGTTATGGGCACTGATTTCCCTCATCCTTTCATCGACCATCGAGGCGACCAGCCGCATATGAGTGCTTGTTTCGGTACCGACCATTTTATAGGTCTGTCCGTATATGTCAACTGCTATGCGTGTCTTCTGTTCGTCTGCCAATGATACGACCTCCCACATAAAAAACTCTGTTATTAATCATACCACGAAATGGTTTTAGTTGTGAATTAAGTCGACGAGAGGAAGTTATAAATTGAGTAATCAAGTTATTATTGTAAACAGTCAAGATATGAAAAAAGTGATAAATCATTACACGTCTTCAAAAGTCGTACGCAATGCTCCTGGCGTCGTCTTTGCAGCGAAACTACCTGATACCTCAATCACAGCCTACAAGTCCGGAAAAGTACTATTCCAGGGCGCAGGATCTGAACGGGAAGCCGCACGCTGGGGTACTGCAGAAGTTAAAGCGGGGTCGGCCGCATTGAAAACAAAAGGTGATGTGCTGCCAGACCGCTTAGCACAGTTATCCGTTCTCGGGTCAGATGAAACAGGAACGGGTGATTTCTTCGGGCCTGTTACTGTTGCAGCTTGTTTCGTCCGTGCCGATCAAATAGAGCTTGTTCGCGAACTTGGTGTAAAAGATTCAAAAATGCTAACAGATGACCTCATGCGAAAAATCGCACCTGATTTACAGGAGGCGCTCATTTATAGTGTGCTGACGCTTGAAAACGAGAAATACAATGATGTACAAGCGAGCGGCTGGTCTCAGGGAAAGATTAAAGCCCTCCTTCATAATCAGGCACTTAAGCATGTACTCCGGAAAATGGACGGAGAGAAACCCGATTATATTTTGATTGACCAATTTGCGGAGCGCGGCATTTATTATAATCACATCAAAGCGGAGGCTGAAATTGTGCGAGAGAATGTGCTGTTTTCGACAAAAGCGGAAGGTCTTCATATGTCGGTTGCAGCTGCGTCAATTATTGCACGTGTTGCGTTTTTAGAAGAGATGGACCGGTTGAGTGGTATTGCAGGAATGACACTGCCGAAAGGCGCAGGACCGCGAGTGGATGAGGTGGCCGCCAAGATTTTATTGAAAAGCGGTGAAGATACTTTGAAATCACTGACGAAGTGGCATTTTGCGAATGCAGGGAAAGCTAAGAATCTCGCGGCTAGGAAAAGACGGTGAGTTTTTGACGTGTAATCACAACTTTCGAATTCTAATACCAACTTTGAGAATCTAATACCAACTTTTGAATTCTAATCTCAACTTCGATATTCTAATCACAACTCTTCGTTTTCGCGAAAATCTAAGCAACAAATGCCAAGGTAATTACTGTAATTGCAACTTTACGTTTTTAATGGCAACTCTAAGATTCTAATTTCAATTTTTCAAACGTAGTTGCAACTTTTCTTTTCTAATTGCATTTCCCCAAAAAGAGGCACACAGAATAGAATTCTGTGTGCCTCTTGATTTTAGTTATCCGCGAAGCAAAGCTCCTGCTTCTGTTGTTAATGCGTTCAATACTTTGTCATGCGCTTTGACAACTTCTTCGTCTGTCAATGTGCGCTCAGCATCTGAATATGTCAGTGAGAACGCAAGTGATTTCTTGCCATCTTCAACATTGTCCCCTTCGTACAGGTCAAACAATCTAACGTATTTCAACAATTTACCACCAGCGCTGCGAATAACGTTTTCAAGCATACCTGCTGATGTATCGCTCGAAACGACAAGCGCAATGTCCCTTGAACTCGATGGGAAACGTGGAACCTGGGTATATAAAAGTTCTTCCGTTTCAACTGCCAAAATTTCAGCAAGGTTCATTTCCATTACATATGTGTTTTTCAAATCACGTTTTTTCTGTTCTGTCGGGTGAATTTGTCCAATCAAACCTATCCGTTCGGCATTATAGAAAATGTTTGCTGTCCGTCCAGGATGCATCCCGTCAAGAACAGTTTGTTCGAATGACAGACCTTCAGAAAGACCGAGACTATCCATCATGCCTTCGACAATTCCTTTTAGAACGAAGAAGTCGACCGATTTCGTTTCAGCTTGCCATGCATGGTCAACCCATTTCCCAGTAATAACAGCTGCAACATGTTCAACTTCTTGCGGCAGTCCATCTTCCTCTTCACCAAGGAATACCGATCCAGTTTCATAAAGTGCTACCGAATCCATACGGCGTGCAACGTTGTATGTTGCAGCCTCAAGGAGATGCGGGATAAGACTTTGCCGAAGGATACTGCGGTCTTCACTCATCGGCATCAGAAGTTCTGTAACAGGTGCTGTTTCAAGCGCGTAGCTTTGTGCCTGTTCCTTAGATGTTAATGAATACGTCAGTGCCTGGAAGAGTCCTGCGCCTTCAAGGAACGCTCTAACTGTACGACGTTTCGCTTGATACGGCGACAACCCACCCGGCGTCGATTCCGTTATTGGAAGTGTCATTGGAATCAAGTCATAGCCGTACATCCGTGCAATCTCTTCGATAATATCTTCTTGGATTCGAAGATCCTGCCTGCGTGTCGGTGCATCTATGATCAATTTTCCGTTCACCGCTTCTGTTGGGATTTGTAATCCGTCTAAAATAGCTAGCATTTCTTCAAGAGGGATCTTCATACCAAGGCGATTGTTAATATAATCCGGTGAAACAGTAATGCGTACAGGCGTTTTATCGAGTTCATCAACAATGACAGATCCAGCAAGCACTTCGCCCCCCGCAATTTCAGCCATAAGCTGTGCGGCACGTTCTGCTGCTGCTTCGACTCGATTAGGATCGACTCCTTTTTCAAAACGTGTACTCGCATCACTACGAAGTCCAAGCTCTCTCGAAGTACGGCGGACAGATCCTGATGAGAAGTAAGCAGATTCGATGACAACCGTCGTCGTTCCATCATGTACTTCCGTATTTAATCCGCCCATTACGCCAGCAATCGCTACAGGTTCTTTACCATTCGTAATAACAAGTTGATGCGCTTCCAGTGTCCGTTCAGTATCATCCAATGTCGTGATTTTTTCACCTTGTTCCGCAAGACGGACAGCGATTTCACCTGTTCCAAGACGGTCATAGTCAAATGCATGAAGCGGCTGACCGTATTCCATCAGGACAAAGTTTGTAATATCGACAACGTTATTATGTGGACGTACTCCAGCAGCCATTAAACGGTTTTGAAGCCATAACGGCGATGCTTCTACTTTAACGTTTTTAACGACTTTCGCTACGTACATCGGATTTTCTTCTTTTGCATCGATACGCAGTTTCAGCATATCTTCGGCTTTTTCATTTGAAGCCGTGTAGTTAATTTCAGGGAGTTGTATACCTTGTGATAAAATCGCTCCAACTTCATACGCAACGCCTATCATGCTGAGTGCGTCTGAACGGTTAGGCGTTAAATCGAATTCAAGCACTTGATCATCAAGACCAAGCAGCGGGAGTGCGGATTCACCTGGTACAGCTGATTCAGGAAGCACATAGATTCCTTCTGCATATGCTTTTGGTACAAGCTTGCCTTCAATTGCAAGCTCTTGAAGTGAACAGATCATTCCGTTCGATTCCTCACCACGCAGTTTTGCTTTTTTAATCTTCATGCCGCCTGGTAGTACTGCACCTGGACGTGCAACAATGACTTTTTGCCCTTCTGCAACGTTGGGAGCACCACAAATAATTTGTGTAGTTTCTTCCCCAACATCCACTTGACAAATATTCAACTTATCCGCTTCAGGATGTTTCACACATTCCAACACATAACCCACAACTATGTTCGTCATACCATGCGAACGGTCGATGATGGAATCAACTTCAATGCCCGAACGTGTAATTTTCTCCGCAAGGTCTGCCGTAGAAATTCCCTCTATATTTACATATTCACTTAACCATTTTGTAGATACTAACATATTCGTCTCCTCCTCAAGCTTCCGTCCGGTGGAATTGCGATACGAACCGCACGTCATTTGTATAGAAATGACGGATATCTTCCACACCATATTTCAACATTGCAATACGTTCAGGTCCCATACCGAAAGCGAAACCTGATACAACAGCGGGGTCATAACCAGCCATTTCCAGTACATTCGGGTGTACCATACCGGCACCTAAAATTTCGATCCAGCCTGTTTTCTTACAAACGTTACAGCCGTTTCCGCCACATTTAAAACATGAAATATCCATTTCAACAGACGGTTCCGTGAATGGGAAGAAGCTCGGACGCAGACGGATTTCACGCTCATCGCCAAACATTTTTTTAGCGAATAAAGAAAGTGTCCCTTTCAAGTCGCTCATGCGGATATCTTCACCAATAACAAGCCCTTCAATTTGCGTGAATTGATGAGAATGCGTCGCATCGTCACTATCACGACGGTACACTTTACCTGGGCATATAATCTTAATCGGCGCGCCGCCTTTCGCTTCCATCGTCCGTGCTTGAACTGGAGACGTATGTGTACGAAGAAGAATATCTTCGGATATGTAGAACGAATCTTGCATATCACGTGCTGGATGGCCTTTTGGCAAGTTCAGCGCTTCAAAGTTGTAATAATCTTTCTCAACTTCAGGACCCTCAGCAATTTCATAGCCCATGCTGATGAAGAAGTCTTCGATTTCCTCAACAACACGTGTTAACGGATGGTGATTTCCAGTACGTGCAGGACGTCCAGGCAATGTTACATCAATCGATTCTTTTTCAAGCTGTTCGTTGATGGCTAATTCTTCAAGTTTCGCCATACGGTCTTCGAGCACTTCTGTCACTGCCTCACGAATAACATTGACAAGCGCCCCCATTTTCGGACGTTCTTCAGCAGGAAGTTTCCCCATGCCTTTCAGCAAATCAGTAATTGGCCCTTTTTTCCCTAAGTAGGCTACACGAACTTCATTCAATGATTTTACATCTGAAGCTGCTTCAATTTTTGCAAGCGCCTCTACTTTCAACAGTTCTAATTGTGCTTCCATGTCAATTCTCCTTTCAAAATAAAAAAAGTGTAGGGCGTCTGGCGCCCGAAACTAGACGAAATAAAAACCCCGCCCCTTAAAAAAGGGACGAGGACGATTTCGCGGTACCACCCTGATTATCATACCCGAAGATATGATCACTCAAATCGGAATAACGGTCCGGCACCGGCACACCTTTACAGCTTACGCTGGTCCTGGCGGCAGCTCACGGGGTGAACTTCGACAATCATTTACCCATCTGCGCTTTCAGTCAAGGCGCGGACTCCCTTTCGGCTCATGTATTGTTTACTTTTCCCGATCATTGCTTTTCATTTCTATTCATAACCAATAGTATACCCGATTATGATTTGATCATCAACAACATGCTAATTTTCACACTTTAGAATACGTATATAGCAGGATGCCCGTTGCCACTGCGACGTTTAACGATTCTGCTTTGCCGTACATTGGAATCTTGACCGTATTATCCGCCATCTCAAGCAAATCCGGATTGACGCCACTGCCTTCATTTCCAACAATCAATGCAAATTCGTCTTGTGGCCAAATATCGGAATGATTCACAGCATTTTTCAATCCTGTCCCCAAAACTTGGATGCCCGCTTCTTTCGCCTTAGCCGTCCATTCAATAAGATCACCCTTGACGATTGGAATATTGAAATGTGAGCCTTGCGCAGAACGTACTGTTTTCGGGTTATACGAATCAGCGGTCCCCATTCCAAGAATAACTGCATCCATTCCAGCAGCATCTGCCGTCCGAATCATCGTTCCGACATTACCAGGATCCTGGACTGCGTCAATTAATAAAAGTTTTTTCCATGCTGAATAATCCTCTTCGGCATGCTCCGGCTGACGGCAATGTGCATAAATACCCTGCGACTGCTCCGTTTCCGAAATTTCTTTCGCAATTGCCTCTGTTACCTCAACAAGCTTTACACCTTCGATAGACCATCCTTGAGGTATTTCAACTCCGTCACGGGTGATTAACGCGAGAATTGCCCCATTACTTTTTAATGCTTCTTCAACGAGATGAAAACCTTCGACAAGGAATTCTTTCGACAGATCGCGTTCTTTTCGTGTTGTGACAAGCTTTTTCCAATGTTTCACGAGTGCGTTTTGTGATGATTCAATTCGTTTCATATGTACGTTACCGCCTTTTTCTTTTCAGTGTATCAAATGACGGTATAGTTGGCGATTTTTGTGTCCAAAATGAAAGTGGGAGGTTGATAAAATGGATTTTCAAATAAGAGATGCCATTTCAGCAAACATGACGAATAATACAGCGGATGATATCCGTAACGTTGTGGAAGATGCCATTAAACGAGGTGAAGAGCACCTGTTACCTGGACTAGGGGTGTTTTTCGAAAAGCTGTGGAATCATGCAGGAGAACAAGAAAAAACAAAGATGGCCGGAGAGCTAGCACAAGTATTTGCGGCAAGTTAAATTATTCAAAGATTGCACGGAGCACTATCACCGGCGCAATCTTCTATCACGGCGTTTGGATAAACGTAAAGCCGCTCATTAATTGAGCGGCTTTTGTATTTTAAGAACTAGCTATTTTCCAAAAAGAAATCAAAGCCCATCGCCGTTACAAAGCCAAATACAAGTATCCATAATGCAATACGGATGGTCATCCATATGGTTGTGTTCACTTTGCTTGCTCCAAACAATAACCCGATGAGCGCCGCGGTATGCGTACCAATCCATGTATGCTTTATTTACTTCAAATTCATTTGTCCCATTCGGTCCACTTCGAATCCCCTTTTCCATCTTCCTTTTTCCACAACCCCATCTATCCACTTTTTAAAAAGAAGTGAAAATAGAAAGAAAAACTCGAAGAAAAGTATATTGGATAATCTGAAAAACTTTATAGTCGTTTTAGTATTTGCAGTGATTAATGTTATATTGTATTTGTTCATGAAAAAATCAAAAAATGTGAATTCAAAATAACTACAACTGATTTATTACATAATTTAAAAAGGAGATTATGACTAATGGCAACTGGTTATAAAAGTATTGTAGTAGCTGTAGACGGTTCAAAAGAGGCCGATTATGCATTTCGTAAATCACTTGAGATTGCATATCGAAATAAAGGATCACAATTAAACATCGTTAACATTATTGATACGCGCTACTTGGGACCTCTTGATAAAGAAATTGCTGGGCAAGTCAAAGAACAATCTCAACAAATTTTAGAACGCTATAAAGCACGCGCAGCAGCTGCTCGCGTTGAAAATGTAACTATCATTATTGAATATGGTTCACCTAAAACGGTGATTACAAAAGAGATTGCTAAATTGGTGAAGGCAGACTTAATTATTTGCGGCGCTACGGGGCATACGCCAGTAGAGCGCTACTTAATTGGTTCTGTATCTGAAGCAATCGTACGTTCAGCTAAATGCGATGTTTTAGTCGTCCGTACGCCTGCTGAATGAATAATAAAAAAATCGCTCAGACTTTTTGAAAAGTCTGAGCGATTTTTTTAGATATTTTGTGTATTCGTTTGAACTGCGGCTTTTCTATCTTGCGCTGCGTGCATTTTAACCATTACTAAACGTGCAAATGGTTGGATAACTACGCTCTCTAAAAATAGGGCGAGTAAGAAGTTACGGGGCCAGATTTGGATAAAGTGTGCAAAGATATCAGTTGTAAAACCATCCCCAATGATAACCCCAACAAATGTCATTGTAAATGACATACCTAATACTGTGAAAATTGTACGGAACATAATACGAGCAGCAAAACCATCTGTTGGCGAAATGAATTTAGATGATAAAAATTCTGCAAAACGACCGATTGCTACCGGTTCAATTATCATGACGAAAACCCAAATAATAGGTAACACGATTAGCATGTTCATTGCAACATCTTTGTTGAAGCCTCCAGCAGCAAGGATCATATTGATTGGTCCCATTGTTAATACTGATAATGTTACGATAATTGCGCCAAATAACGCGCCCTCTTTACTGTTTTTCGGTAGTCTGTTTTCTTGATGCATAGTTTGTTTTTCTTCCTTTCAAAATTCATATTTGAGACCTACGTTAAATACATCGATGAATATGCCAATAACAAATCACGCTATGGAGTGAATAATCGTAAGATATATCAATAAAACCGCAGTAAATGTAATTTACACTAAAGATGCACTCAGTTTAACAAACACAATATTAACGGGTTCTGTCGAATTTACTTGTTCACTTTTAATATACCCGGCAATAATGTGGCAATTGTTTTCAAAGGTGTTGCGGATTTTTGCGTCAAACAAAGCATCATTGCACCCTCAATCGAAGCTGTCATCAACAATGCGATAGCGGAAGCTGATTCACTCGAATAGCCTTCCGTTATAAGTTTCTCATAGTAAAGGTGTTGAATGTTTTCATATAGAGCACTACAAGCAGTACGGACTGGTTCACTCATCGTTGCCATTTCACTGACAATGCTACTAAATGTATAGCCGATAATGGTGCCACTTTTTTCAAAATCCCGAATTAACTTATCAATCATTGAGAGTATGGCGTCCTTAGCTGATAGATGCCTGCTGAAAATAGCTTTGATATCTGTGGTAATGGCCTCATTTAAACCTTGTAAACAAATAATCAATAATTCTTCTTTTCCGTTTGGAAAATGATGATAGAGCGCTCCTTTTGTAACATTACAAGCTTTTAAAATCTCGTTAAGTCCAACATTTTTATATCCTTTTTGTTGAAAAAGGGTCGTAGCAGTATCAATTAATTGCGATTTTATATCCATATTTGATGTATCTCCTTCCGCATACCAACTGGTCTGTTTGTAAGTATAACAAAATTTTACCCAGAATTATAGTTTTCAGTTTTTTCGAATTTCAGATGACAAAGAACACGCCTTATTTGAAGGGGTTATTTTAGAATTCTAGGAGTTTTTTCTTAGCGATAGGCGGAGGAATATCCATGAATATTCTTTTAAAATTAATTGACAAGAAGACTGTACGTATTTTATAGGAGCGGATTCTCTTTTCGAAGAGCTTAATTTCATTTTCATCATAAATAGCGGCTTAGGCTTTTATCTATTGAAAAAGTAGGGAAACCATTCTTCTGGTTTCCCTACTTTTATTTTTCAGATTCTTTTTTAGGTGCCTGTATAATTGGTTGCTCGGCTGCTGTAGAAATTTCTTCTTTAGCTCTTTTTACTTTTAGTTTAAAATATTCGTCTACTGCTTGTTGGATAATCTTATTTTGAGCACCAGCCGTGTGATCTCCTGGCTTTGTAGTAATGTTTGGGATAAGAACCGCATAAGCAATTTCCGGATTTTCGTAAGGTGCAAACCCCACATGAGATAGATTGATTGTCGATTTCCCTGAGCTGAATGCTTGTGCGGTTCCCGTCTTCCCTGCTCCATCATAGTCTTTTCCAGCAAAATGATTCGAGGCCGTTCCTTTAGGTGCATAATACACGTAATGCATACCACGCTTCACTTGATCAATTTCCGCATCAGTACTATGAATCCTATTTAAAATATTGACCTCTGTTTCTTGAATGAGAGAACCAAGAATTTCACCATCCTCAGATGGTTCGCGTATTTCTTTTAATACTTTTGGAGCTATCCGATAACCGCCATTTGCAATTGTTGAGACGTATTGAGCCAATTGAAGTGTTGTATAGGTATCGAACTGCCCGATGGATAAATCCATTAAAATACCGATTGAATTACTTTCGCCAATCAGACCGGGTGACTCCCCCGGTAAGTCAATGCCAGTTTTTGTTCCAAGTCCAAAAGACGCGAAAGATTGTCGGAACGTATCAAATGCATTTTCCCTAATGCGTTTCGCTCCTTCAGTGCTGTTGTTAGAATCCGCCATAGCCATTGCGATACGGAACATATAAACGTTCGAAGACTTGCCGATTGCTTCAATATCAGTTACAGCAACCCTAGAGTCTTGATTAAACAGCGATCTTTTTGTAATTCCACCGATTCTAATCGGTTCATCTATCTTCGTTTCGCCGATACGTACCACATTTTCCTGATACCCCGTAAGAAGCGTCGCCATCTTCACTGTTGATCCCGCTTCATGGTTCGCAGTAAATGTACCATATGCATAGTCCCATATTTCGAGTTTTCCTGTTTCTGGATTCGTAACAACTTGCTTACCTACAAGCGAAAGAACTTCACCGTTATTTGGATTCATCATAACTACAAAAGCCCTGTCCAATTCTCCGGTATTTGGCCCTCTTTTCAATTCCAACAGTTTATCCGATACAATACTTTCAATTGTCTGATTCAGTTCACTATCAATCGTCAGAATAAGATCCTTACCAGGTTCGCCTTGTCGGATTGTTTTCGTTTCGACGACACGCCCACTACGATCTTTAATATTCTTCACAATTGTTTTTTGCCCTTTTAACAAATCCTCATAATATTGCTCAATATAACTTTTTCCAACACGGTCATTTCCTGAATAATCCCGTGCCAAGAAATAATTCTCACGGGATTTAGGAATACCTTCAATGGGGCTCGTGGTTGTCCCTAGAATCGTATTGTCTGATCTTCTCACACGTTCCCAATCTGTCGTTGTATCCACGCCCGGTAACTCTCCTAGACGTTCAGATACAGTTGCGAATTCCTCGTCCGTCACATTTCCACTTTTCACTATTTGCGGTGAGTATGCATAGCCCGACATCATTTCTCTGTAAATCGCAAGTACTTCTAGCTCCTCTTCCGTAAAAGAATCAATTTCTTCGTCCGTAATTCGTTTTCGTGTAAGCCTATTAATCTTCTTCTGCAATTCCGTCCGTGAAAGCTTACTATCCTTTTCAAGTCTCTCTTGTTCCTTTATAGAAACTTTTTCCGTTGCTGCTTTTGAATTCTTTAAAATCCAAAAGTCTCTCTTATCTCCAGGGGTAATCCTTTTCGTCTCTTGTTCAATCAAGACCGCAAGTTGCTCAGCAACTTTAAGCATCTCGGCTGAAGTCGTCGACGTCATTTTCGTATATGTAATGGCGTTCTTCGGATCATTATCAACTAGAACAAACCCCATACGGTCAAATATTCTTCCCCTTGGCACACTTGTGTTGACGGGTATTTCTTCCTTTTTTTCCAACTCACGGGAATACTCTTCACCTTTAACGATTTGTAAATAACCAAGGCGGAAAATGAGCAATGAAAATAGGACAAAGATTGAAAAGAATAGGAAGTTCATTCGCAATACGATCTGTTTTCGTTGGCGTATTTTAGCCTGATCCGCCTTGCGTATCTGTTTTTTCATTACGCCCCTCCCTCCGTTACTTATTTTGAATTATATCATTCATAATAGAAAATTCACATATTTTTACGTTCACGGAAGTATTTACCTCTCACTCAATAAGAAAAAGCTCCCCCGTAAGGAAGCCGATTCTTAAACTAAAGCATTCGGTAGTGAAATAAATTAGATGCAAAAATAATCCAGTAACAAAAAAGTGAAAAAACAATAAAGACAATAGTATACAATTAACGTTTAAAAGAGAATTACACAATCATAATTGAAATTATAAAAAGGAGCTGCTTAAGCTCCATTACTTATGCTAATGCGCTCGTTCGCTGAAAAAGAGATATAAAAACAGACCATTTAACTGGTCTGCCTATTCAAAGGTTAATTATGTCTTACATTCCCAATCTTTTCTAAGTAAACCCATAATATAAATATCATGATACTTACCAAATCTAAAGAGTTCTTCTTTTAGAGTACCTTCCAAAAGAAAACCACATTTTTCATAAGAACAAATCGCCCTTTTGTTATAGCCAAATACTTGAAGTTTCACTTTATTTAAATTCATATAATTAAAAATAAAATCTACCAATACTTTCATTGAATCGGTTCCATAGCCTTTTCCTTGGTTTTCAGGTCCTATTGAAACACCAACGTGACAAGTACTACTTTTCCAGTTCACTAAGTAAACAGCGATAGTTCCAATGAATAGTTTTTCGTCTTTAAGTTCGATTGCAAACATGTAGTCATCTTTCTCAGAACTAATCTCACTAAGAAATTTCTCGTGGTCCGCCTCAGTAGGTGGAAATGGAATACCATCATTCATTAATAAACGACTTTCCATTATATCTTCAATTGCAAAGAAATTCGCATAATCCTCTTTTGTAATTTTACGTAAAGCAATTTTATTTCCTGATAAAAAACTCTCACTATAATGCTTAATCAATTTAATGTCCCCCAATTAAATTGCAGGGGTCAGCAGTAAGGGTTTGCGATATTCTACTGTGCCCTTGCGAAGTTTTTTTGTTCACTTAATTCTTTTAAAACTTCTACTGCAATGCTCGATAACATAGGCTAATCTCCCTTTTTTTTGATACTCAAAGTATACATTGAATTCGCAGAAATTTCCAACCAATTATAGTTTTTTAATTTTCAAGGGAGTTCGATAAGATAAAACAAGCCCAAGAAACCTAAGTAGCTCCGGTAATGTGGATATAAGGTTGGAAGACAACAAATAACATATTGTTCAACAAGTTAAATAACATTAAACTTAGCACAAAAAATCGCTTGGATATCAATGCGGCCACTGAAAAAGTTCTTTTTCATAGTAAGAACTAGTTGATTGTAGTGAAAAGCGGCTTTTGCGAGCAAGGGTCAAGAATGACTTAATTTCTGCAAAGAACACAGAAATACGGCAAATCGAACCCTTTGCTTTTCGATTGGCTAAAGCCGTGCCTGCGGAAAGCATCCGCTCGGAACGAAAATCAACGGGATTGAAGGAAATATGACTTTTTCATTGGCTTCATATCAATCCGAGCGATTTTCATTTTAGCGTACTTATCTTTTTCAATTAAAGCCATCTTTGCTTAAACAAGGGATTTATTCACCTGGCATATAGCCAATTACTTCATTGAGATTGGGGTCAATAAGTATTAAAGGGGTACCAACCACAACATTCTCTTTGTCTTCAAAAGAAACGATTAATATCTCTTTTCCTTCATAAGTTTTATCCAACAATTCATAGCTATTATTCGCAATCATTTTCTTCACTTTCGCACTTTTCCAGTCTTTTTTAGCATTGTCATTCCAACCTTTTTCTTCGATAAACGCCCAAGCAACTTCTCTGACATTTTCATAACTATCTGTATCAGTGATATTCCCTACTTCTTGGTTATTTGAACAACCAACAATCAAAAATGCTGTTATTGCTAAATATAAAAATTTCAACTTCATATACTTTTCACCCACTTTTCTTATTACTCGCCAGGTTTACCAGTATAAATCACTACACCTTCACTATTGTAAGCAATATATTCAGCTTCATAGACATCATTACTATCAATTCTAATGATTCAAACCTTTCAGCAGAACCTTTGGGTAGAAGTTCAAAGTCATAGAAAATGTCCGTAAGTCATTGATGATTGGAAGCAAAGTGTGTTTTGCTAGTTCCTTCACCATTTAATTGTTGAAGTGGCCGTGGTCGATCCAACAATTAAAAAGACAAACTAAACAAACACGAAAGTTTAAACTTTCGTGTTTGTTTCTGTATTATTAGATTCAAAGGTTTTCCACGAAGAAATCGAAGCCCATCGCTGTCGCAATGCCGAATACAAGCGTCCATAACGCAATGCTAATCGTCATCCAAATTGTCGTGTTCACTTTACTTGCCCCAAATAACAATCCGATAAACGCCGCAATATGTGTTCCGATTAAAACCGGACCGAGCAACGCGAGTCCAGGCATACCATATTTATTCCAGATTCGTTTCCCCCGCTCAGTCCGCTTCGATTCTTCTTTTCCATCCTTCTTTTTCCTTGACTCCATCCATTCCTTCACTTTTTGGAATGCAATAATGAGAATCAGCACCGTCAACATATTACCAACGAATGCAAGGATCATGACCCAAATCGGGGACAACCCTCTAATGATGCCTAGCGGGATGACAAGTGCGATTTCTAACCACGGAATGGCAGCACCTAGAAACACTAAAAAATATTCAAACATCATTCATCTACCCCCGTATATTTCCTGACTTCTGTGTAATAAATTAAATATTGCCCCATTGAAAGAAGTAAAAGAACCATTACCACACCAATCGTTCCAACTTGGAGTCCTAAAGACAAACCAGCAAAAAGGGGGATGGACCAAACAAAATAAGTATAGACTTTCTTTGTCGCCCGTTTCGTAACCTCTTGAAATAGTTCGTCATCCTCCATATATTCTTGCGGCTTCCATGAGAATACATTAATTTTATGATTCGGCATCCGTTTATTGTGCTTGACAACATTCCAAGTAAATAACGCTAAATAGAAAACGAAAACAAGCAGCGCAACTCCCCAAATCACTCCCCATTCCCCTTGCACATTAACCTCGAAGCTCCTATCTCCCACTGTGAAAACAGAAGATAAACCAACCAGCCAAGTGAGGAGCATTGCTATAACGATGACACCCATTTGCCATAGAGGATACGTAATTCTCATATCATTCTTCATTGTCATTCCTCCCCTTCTAACCAAAATAATTCGTTAATGTCACATTCCAATGCACGTGCCAATCTCAATGACAGTGTCACGGACGGTGAAAATTCCCCTTTTTCGATGAAGCCAATTGTTTGTCGTGTCACGCCAACACGTTTTGCCAGTTCAATTTGTGTGAAATCATGTCGTGCTCGCAATTCTTTCAGCCGATTCTTTAACATCGTGACACCTCCTATTCATAATGTATACTAAACTTAACATTATGTACAGTATTATTAACATTAAGTTAGGTTTAATATACAAAAAAAGCCCAGGCATTAAAACCTGGACTTGTTAATCTATAGAAGTTGGATGTAAGTACTTGCCAATTAGTTACAAGTCATTTATTGATGTAGTCAGGACTGTCGATTACGTTATGACCGGCATGGGGCTAGTTATGCTCACCACGGGTGTACTTATGACCGCCACGTAGCTCCTTATGCTCGCCATGGAGGCGCTTATGACCGCCACGTGCTACTCACATCAAAACCTGGACTTGTTAATTTATTTTATTACAACAATGAAGCAAGAACCGCTTTTTGCGCATGCAGTCGATTGCCCGCTTGCTGAAATACATAAGAATTCGGTCCATCAATAACAGACGTCGCAACTTCTTCTTCACGGTGTGCAGGTAAGCAATGCAAGAACATATAATCTTTTTTCGCATGTGCGACCAATCCGTCGTTAATTTGAAACTCTTTGAATGCTTCTAGGCGTGCAGCCGCTTCCTCTTCTTGGCCCATACTCGTCCAGACATCTGTATAAACGACGTCAGCTCCAGCGACAGCCTCTATTGGATTCGTTGTTTCAAAGACACTTCCGCCATTTTTAACAGCAATGGCTTTCGCTTTCACTAAGAGGTTCGGATTGTATTCGAACCCTTTTGGCGTCGCGACAGCTACGTTCATACCCATATGTGCCGCAGCAATTACAAGTGAATGCGCTACATTATTACCGTCTCCTACATAAGCTAACTTCAGCCCCGCTAATGAACCTTTCACTTCCAAAACTGTCAGCAAGTCTGCTAGCGCCTGACACGGATGGAAAATATCCGTCAAACCATTGATGATTGGAACCGAAGTGTGTTGTGCTAGTTCCTTCACCATTTCATGTGAATTCGCACGGATCATGACGCCGTCCAAGTACTCAGACAATACATGACCTGTGTCATAAACGGACTCCCCACGGCCAATTTGCAAGTCACGTGCATTCATGAACATTGCATGCCCCCCAAGTTGGATCATACCCACTTCGAATGAAATACGTGTACGCGTTGAATGCTTTTCAAAAATCATCCCCAGTGTTTTTCCGGCCAATAAATTCGGCATCTTGCCAGCCGCCATATCTTTTTTCATCGCATCTGCTTTATGCAATAAATACGATACCTCTTCATGTGTATAATCAAGCAGGGTAAGTAAATCTCTCCCTTTCAATCCTTCTACTATTTTCGCATTATCCATTTCAATCTTCACCATTCCCTCATCCCCTATCGTTTATTTCAATTGGTATCTCTGATTATATGTATGCATAATTATAAAGTCAAGTGTATTTTTATAGATTTATTCAAATAAAAAAACTGCCCAGACCATTTAATTGGCCTGAGCAGAATAATCGTTCAATTATTCAAATGTAATCTTATTCACCGTGTCACGGTCTAATTTCTTAATGACTGCGACAATCAGTTTCACTGTATTTTCATAATCGTCGCGGTGCAGGATACCTGCATGAGAGTGAATATAACGTGTTGGAATACAGATTGCAAGTGATGGTACGCCATTGCCTGACAGATGAATTGAACCTGCATCTGTATGAATCCTACACCTCTACCATTTCCACTTATAAATACAGTATATATGCGACTTGGCTGTTGAAAGAACGTACTTTATCGGAAGTAACTATATCAGAACAAGGTTTTGCCTTCATTATTTTTAGTCTACTATGTAAGATTAAATTGTTCAAGTTTCAATCTTCTACTATGTGCTATCGTTTCGTTAGTAACTTCTATTCGTGTGGCCGTCAGAGGTCACTTCTTTAAAGCTAGATACCCTACCTTACCCTCTGCTCTAAAGCTAGTAATCGCTTAATACCGCTTCTATTGATTACCTCGAAAGATGATGAATCAACCTCAGTAACAAACCTTGTCCCAGAAGCTCACAATGGCTCTTCGAAGCGGTTTAAGGACATTCGGTAGCCGTATATAAAAGAATGATTTTACCTTTTCACTCCTCTGCAATATCCGAAAAATTTTAAATCAACTATATCTAATTCTGCTAAGGTTACATTGAAATTCTTTTTTGTGGATATTTTGTAGAATTTAGTATTTTTGTCCACAAAAGTAATTACGGGTGATAAACTTGCCCAAGTAAATTTAAAAGAAGGCTTATTCATAATGGTAAGGATATTAGGGTGATTTATTGCCTCACCAAAATTTTTCATTGTATTTAAGAACTTTATAGCTTCATTTTCAATAAAATCCTTACGTTTATAACTATTTCCTTCAAAACTCAATTCATACATCTCCAGATAATCAATAAAAGACGGTATAAATTCTATTGTTAAAGTTTGTTTTAAGTCTTCTCTTGTTTCCTTAGACCGTTCTATATCAGTTTCTTGCATGTAGGCAATCATTAGTCTTAAAAGCATTTGAATATTTTCTGATTTTTCATAATATAATTTGCGTGTAATTTTGCATTTTTCCGTAATGTCTATTTTTAAACTTGAATTTTCTAGTTTCAATTTCTCTATTTCAACACGATTTTTCTTTGCACCTAAAAGCCAACTAATAGTAATAGATAACCCGTATATCAATAAGATTAATATATATATCCATTTTAAGTCATTTTTCTCAATAAAAGAAATTAACTCGCCAATCCCATTCTCCTTAATAGAAGAAGAACTATTTAATAAAATCAAACTCATTTATTATCCCATTTGTCTGCTTCGACTGTTAATTGGCTTAACAAATCATCAATATTGTCAAGAGATGAAGCTGATTTTTCTAATAATATTTCATAAATCTCTCGATTGAATGTTTTTTCAATAGCTTCCTTTACTCTACCTAAGCTACCGCTTTGTTTAGATTCATTAAAATAATCTATAACTTCATTTTTTTCTTCATTAGTGAGTCTACTTCCTTTTACATTCTCAGCATAAGAAAATATAATCTTTTTAAATCTTTCTTCTTGAGCCATTCAAAACACTCCTTTTTTTACTAATTATTACTTTTACACCTACTGTCGTAAATAAACAACAATACAATGTCAATATTTGCATTATTTCATACTAGCAACTTATAATCTAGTTTCTTATTCAATCTGTATCACTTTTCTCATAGCGCCTCACGTTTCAAGGTATTCATCGATTTATTAATTCATCTATGTTCCATTTCCTTCAACCCGATAGAAAGACATTTTTTCTAATAACTTCAATATAATAAAACTCTTGTCCATGTCATATCGTTTCGCTTCTTCTCTCTCGGTGTGTATGTATAGATGGTTATACTCATTTTGCTCTCTGTAAGCTCAAATATCGGAATAAATACAGTAAAATTATTGAGGAATCCTTCTTTTGGGGAAGATTTTGGCTAATTAAGTATTCCACACAGTACAAGCTATCTAATAACATAATAGTGAAATTTATTAACTTCCTAATCATTTTTTTGGGATTTGTTTCCGCGATAGTTACTATCGTTTTAGGATGGGAACCTTTTAAGGAATTACTACAAAAATTTCTATAAAAGGAAAGGACTTTACTAATCTAGGTAGAGTCCTTTTATAATTGGTTCTCTAAATCAATTCTTATATTTTTCTTTTCTTTAAATACTCTTTTAAAAGTTTCTCCTAATAGCACAAGACAATCATAGTATTTTTCCATTTGTTGTTTGTCTAAACTAAAATCAAGTTCTGCTTCATGAATAAGTTTATGGCGTTTCTCCAACAACTCTGACAAGATGGAAATCATTGATAATTCTTGTCCATCAATCATCATTTTATGTGAAAATATATCTTTAAAAAGGTCTATACCTATAAAATGCGTATATGCTTTATTGGCCGAGTTAAAACTTTGGAAAGAATAATTTTCCATTTCCACCTCTATAATGTTTTTCTCATTATTAAGTAATTCTTTAACCACCGCATAAGATAGTTTTTCTTTTCTTTTAAAGATTAGATTTTCTGCTTCTTCATTTGAACTAATATAGTTTTGAAGAAACATTCTTAAAAAACTCTCCATAATAGACACTAGAAAAGGAACTAAAGTATTGTTTCTCAATAAACTTTTTTCAAATGTAGGTAGTATTCCAAGTTTTTGATATTCTAATAGTTTAGCACTATCTACTTCTTCCATTAATTGTTCAGCCATAGCCAAATTTCTTTCAAATGTGATATAAGCGTAACCGCATGCGATTTCAGTTCTAGATAGATTAGGGAAGTCATTTTCGTAATACCCAATTTCACCATCGCTATAAACTATCCCGCCAAACGCCTCTTCAAATTTTTTAATAATATCTATTTGCATTTGAAAATCACCGTAACTTCTACCTGCATTTGTTGTAGTGCTACATACCGTCCTAATTATTTTGCTGTCATCTCCATAAAAAGATTCAACATCATAAGCAAATGAAAACCAACAACCTCTTATGGAAATAAAATCGCCATTGAACCAATAGTATCTGTTATCATTTCTTTCTTTCTTGAAACCAACCGAATATATAATTTCCTCAATATCACGTTTATCTAGATGTTTATCTATTAATATCTGAATATCAATACTCACTATTCCACCCCTTACTATATTCATTATATACTTTATGATTCTTCTTATATATCAATTTAACCAATAAGCTAGTTTCGATTTTGCACATTAGGTACATCTTATAATACAAAACCCGATTGAGTATTATCTGTTAATGGAATTAGAGATTGATGAAGAGATTGTAATCAATGCAACTTGGGAAAAATCTAAACAAATTTCAACACGAAGTTCATTATATAGAAGTAACTCAAAATGGAAAGATGAAATAGTTGGATAATTAGCCAATCAAAAAAGAGAGAGTAACATTTTTTCACTCTCTCTAATGATAGATGAGAAATGGAGCAGTCTACATAAAAGGTACATGATAACGAAAACCAATACATTTGCGGGAGTGGTAGTGCCACTGTGGTTTTCACTAAATTAGAAACATTTTTTTGGTAATTAGCATCCCCCACTATAGGAGCCAATGAGACCCACAACGGATGGCTACATCACTTTCTAATATTTCCCAATCATTTTGTAGAAGATGTTCTTTTTCAACTCTAGTTTTGTTCAAGTGTCTGACTTCGGTGTTTAGATATGGTTCTTATATCTAATTTGCGTCTGCCTAAATGCTTTCCTTGTACTTTCACTATCACTGTTCCTTCCGATTGTCGTTGCAGAACGTTATCACGTTCCCATTCACTTACAAACGCCAACACTTTAAGCGCTAACTTTCCCTGTTATTTGAACAAGAGAATCAATAATATTGTTAAACAGAGCCTAAATATAAAAGGCTGTGATTTTCTACTTCCCGCTTCGCTCTGTTAAAGAATGACTTGTCTATATTTAATTTTAATGATGACATAGGGCATCACCTTATTTCCTTTTCACTTAAATGAACACAAATAGGGCCAATCCCATGTCTGAGATTAGCCCTGTAGTGCATTTAGATTTAGTTTTGTGGGTATTTATTGCTCACTTAAATGCTTCTGAGAGCATTCAATAAGACACCACTAATTAAGTATGTCCTCATAACCCTACCTTCCTTTTGTTAATAGCTCTGTATAGACTGCCTTGTGATACACCTGTTGTCTTGATGATGTCTTTGATTGACCATTCATTTGAATCATACAACCTCAATGCAGATGTGATTACATCACTGTCCACTGTAGGTCTACCAAGCTTCTTACCTCTAGCCTTTGCAGATGCCAACCCTTCCTTAACTCTTTCAACAGTAAGGTTTCTTTCAAGTTCTGCAATCACCATCATCATCTGTAGCATCGCTTTCCCTGTTGGTGTAGATGTGTCCATGCTTTCCTTTAGTGAAACAAACTTCACACCCATATTGCTGAATTGTTCAACCACTGTGAGTATGTCTAGTGTCTTCCTACCAAGCCTACTGATTGACTCCACAATAACTGTATCGCCTTCCCTTACTGTTTCAAGGAGTTGATTGAGTCCGTCTCTGTCCTTCTTAGTTCCTGTATACTGCTCTGTGATAAGTTGGTCATATCCATATGCTTCAAGCGCATCTGTCTGTCTATGTAATTCCTGTTGTAAAGTGGATACTCTAGCATAAGCAATCCTTTTGTTCGTCATGTCACCATCTCCAATCCAATAACCTATTACCAATAGTATAACATTTTGGAAATACTTTTGGTAATGGTTACTGGAAATATTATTGGAAATAGTTTTTGGTAACAAAGGAATGCAGTTGTACCAAGGGTTTCGTATTGTCAGATAATTCATTTCAAATACAGGTGATTCTGGTAACTTAGGTACCTACTAGAATAGATAGATAAAAACCGAATTTTATACAGACAAAAAGAGCAGTCGCTGTGACTCCCCCCCTCAACCTTCACGCTCTAACAATCTGTATATCGTTCCTGTGCCTACTATGTAAGTTTTTCTTATGTCTGCTATTGAAGTGCCATTTGGGTATGCTTCAAGAATTGCATTTCGTCTTACTTCTTCCTCTCCACCTTCAACCAACTTAGTCTTACGACCTTTGTATTTACCTTTTTCTTTAGCGATTGCGATTCCTTCCGCTTCAACTTAATATCATCAAGTTCTTTCTCATGTGCCTGTTCCTCCATTAACGATTTGTTACCATATTTGTAACTATTTATACAGTAATGGTCAAACGGTAATTAAAAAACGTTCTCTTTTTTGCAAGAGAACGTTTAACAATTAATTTATTTTATGAAATATGTTGAATATCTTTTTCTAATTTCTTTATTGTTTTAAAGACATAACTTCTAAATTTTTTATCAATCGCTTCATCGTTTAATTTATTTATATTTTTTAGACTTACAACATTAATCAAAAAATCCTTTTTTTGATTAATGGTATATTTATCGAAATTCGGTATATATTTACTTGTAGACCTTTTATAAAGGATTTCATGATGAGTCTTCACAAAGGACTTTATTGTTTTAGGACTAATATTTTTTATATTGAAACGTTTAAAAAGCTTTAATATAAAACTATCTAATTTATATAGAGTTTCTATATCATCAATTTGAGAATAGAAAAATACCCATCCATACTTTTTTTCATCTATTATTCCTCCTGTTATTTTTAGGTTTAAACTCCAAACGAACTCACTTGATCTAGTGTAATTTGAATATTTATATTTCGTGAACACTTCTATTAATGACTTTTCTAACTTATATACATTCTCCTGCCTTACACCAGTTTTTTTATTATTAAATCTATAACCCAAAAAAGTAAATTCCTCATGTAAATAACCATACTTATTTTTATCGGTGTTTATACTTAAATTCAATTTTTTTATTTCATTTATTAAGTTTAGTTCTATCATATTTTTATCTTTATCATTACAGATAATTAGAATGTCATCTACATACCTAAAATATCCACATTTATTCTGCTGAGAATATTCATAATCTAATTGGTTCATATATATGTTTGCTAAAATGTTTGATATTGATAAACCTTGTGGAACACCCAGATTATTAAAAGGATAAGGTTTTTGAGTATATGAAGTAATAGTCGGTGTTCTAATTGCTTTTGTTACAAGATTAATTATTTCTTTTTTTCTGATTTTTTTATTTAGTTTTTTAAGTATTAATTCATGTGAAATATTATCATAAAATTTCTCTATATCTATTTTAATAAAGTAATTATAATTGGGATTATTTATTGATTTTTTCATTTTAAAAATCACTGTTTGAACAATTTCATTATTAATTTCCTTGATATATACTTTTGATAACAAGGTATGAAGAATAGTCAGAGTTAATTTATCTCTAAGTGAAGGTATTGATATAATTCTTGGGTATTTACCTCTTCCTTTGTTTATTAACTTTTCCTTGTAAGGTACAAAATTGTATGTATTATTATTCACTTTCCTATGTATAATGTCTAAATATAAATCCATATTTTTTTCAAATGATACGTCATTAACACCGTCAATTCCCGTTGAAGGTTTTAATTTAATTTTTTCTTCATAAATTTTTCTAATACTCTTTAGTTTATATAATCGATTAAATATTTTATATGCACTCATTTAATCCAACCTCTAAATAAATTAATTATGGGCTTATAGAATGGGAATAAAGTCAAAATTAATATAATCAAAATATATCCTAAATTATATAAAGTATATTTAACATAACGAAAAGCATATTTAACATAATCAGTCTTTTTTTTAAAATCTTTCTGACTAACTTGAAATTTTAGATAATCATACGCATTATGATTTTCTACTTCATCAAGTATTTTTTGATAACTACTTCTTATAATTTCAAACCTTCCTCTAACTATATCCCTGTGTAATTGGGGTAAATCATTCTTCAGAATCTCTAAATCACCTATTAACTCGTCTAACTTAATATAACAAGACTTCAAGTTAACTATTCGTTCCTTATAATTTAGTGAATTTACACCAATTGTTCCAGCAAATAAAAACAATGAGGCAATTACAGTAATAAATGAGAGTTGATTACTGTCAACATTAGAATAAAGCGTCCAAATAGAAATACTTAAAACTACTAATGTAAAATAGTTTATTGAAAATTTAGCTATTCGATTTGTTGAAATAAGTCTCTCTGATGAGTTAATTCTGCATTTTCGAGTTATCCATATTTTATCTGATAATCTTCTAATCATTTCTTCATTCAATAAATTCACGCCCATATCTAAATTGAGACCCCTAAATCATTTACATTATCATCTTAAAAAAGACCGAAGGGTAGTTAATCAAACCACCAAACTTTAAAGGATATGTACATCCTTGTTAATTAGCCACATTCCCACGTCAAAATAGGAATCTTCTGTTAAAAAAACCAGAATAGGGGTCTCATTATAAATCTATCAGTTTTGTTTCTTTATGTAAACATATTTCAGTCTATATGGACATATTTAGTTTAACATTTTACTTACTGGAAGAAATATATTTCCTGTTTGGGAAGCATGACGTCTCTTTCTTACTATTAAAGAAACAATATCAATTTGATTTTCCAAAACGGCTAATAAATCCATACCATCCATCAATAATATTGAACTTCTTCCAGATGAATATATCTTGACTGCATCTTTTGAAAAGCCATTTATCGAAAGAAATAATCCTAAAGTATTATCTAACTTCCTACCAATCTTTCCAGAAAAAGCATCCAAATCTGAAGCATTTACAGAAAAACTTTGCCACTTTGCCTCAAATAAATAATCTGTACCCTCAAGACTAAAAGCACCATCTATCTGCTCACCAACATTTCTAAATGACGCCTTTGGGTCTAAATCAAACAAATCAAATATGTCATATAAAACCTTTTCAAGTTCGAACCCTCTATTTTGAAATTCTTTAGATATAACTAATTTTGAATATCTACTATTTATTTCATCTAAACGTGTTAATATTGCTTGTTTTGCTCTAATTATTTCTTGATTTTTTAAGCGTGAATCAATAATTCCCTTTTCTTTTTTTATTTTTTCATCATGGTTTTCAATCAATACTCTTAAATCATTTACAGACATCCTTGCTTTTGCAACTTTTTTTCTACCATCTTCAAGTTGTTCTAGATGTCGGAAATTATCCATTTGAGACACTGCATATAGCAATCTCCTAATATCCCCCAAGTTCTTCTCTTGCTCTTTCATTAACTCATCAATAACATCCGAAACAATTTGTCTTTTAATATCATTCTTCCAATCGGCATTATTAATAATTGAGCGATTAGATATACAATTGATTAGAAAACTTTTCAAATCATTTTTATACCAATATACGTTGCAAAGTGCTTCTTTTAAGGATTGTATAGCTAAAACCGAAATTTTTACCTCCATTTAACGAACACTCCTTTTTTTAAACAAAAACTTTAGTACTAATATTGTATCTATTATAACCTCTTCTTCCAAACTAATCCTATCACTTTCTCGTTATCTAATGTCATCAAATCTTATTTGAGATAAAATCATTCATTTATACAAATAAAAACCCCATAAAATGGGGTTTTAAACTTTTTACTTTGTGTTTAAATTCTGTTAGCATTACGTTTACCCTACTTGGAATGAGAATACACAGGCTAAATGAACATCTATACCATAGAGTTTTTAATACTTATTCAGTTTATACAAATTCTAAAAACAACATCTCTTTCTTTGGTAGGTCACTCTAATAATTCTTTTTTTAATATATCTTCAATACTATTGAAATTTAAATAATGTATCTCTAAAAGCTTCAATTTATTATCTATACAATAATTACGTTTAATCTCGTCATTTCTTTTTATATACTTATATCCTTCTTCACCACCAAAATAAGCGATAGGTTTAAAATGTTGAATCCCTTGATATTCTATGAGAAATGATAGTTTCTTATTTTTAAAAACTGCAAAATCAAAAGGAAGCTGTGCTTGGTTTTTACAATCTGGAAATCTAAACTGCCTTTCATATGTTATATGATGATTACCATCTAGAAAAGTAGATATTCTTTTTTCCCCCTTACTTTCTCTACATTTTGGACATCTCCTACCACCCAAAAAGTTGTTCGGCAATACTGCATACTCATATCCACAGACATTATGAATTATTTTAATATGAGTATTATTGTTAATATATTTACTTATAACTTTATATTCATCTCCGACCAAATTATCAATACTCTCTTCAAATTGCTCTTGTGTTTTCCTGAAAATATTGCCTATTTTCTCATTACCACAATCATTGCACCCTTGACCAGACTTGATTTTCGCATATGTAATATAATTTTCCCTATCTGAATGATGAGGGCATATATATCGCATGGGAGTTAAGCTGTTTATAAATTCTTTTTCTAGTAAAATATAGTCCTTTTCTTCAAAGGCTCTTTTAATCTCTTCAAAATCAGTTCTATTCTTTTCTGCAGAAGATTCTCTTCCGCAATAATAACACCCCTGCCCCCTAAGTAAATTAGTTAGATACATTTTTTGTTCTTTATCTGGGTGTATATGACATACATATCTAAGGGGTGTTATGTTATTAACATATTTATCATCATTTAATATGAAACCTCTTTTTTCAAATTCTTCTCTAACTTCTTCATACGTGTACTTAACAACTCCAGCACAGTATGGACAACCATAACCACTTTTTAGATTATTCAGATGGATAGACAAATCTTTATCTGGATGATGAGGGCATTTGTATTTCATTTTTGTTTTTGCACTTCTGTATTCTGTTTCTAGTAGTTCATATCCTCTCTTAGAAAACTCTTCTCTCGCTTGCTCTATATTAAGCTTATTTCTTTCACCTGTGTGTTTATAACTACAATATTTACACCCTTTTGAATTCCTCATTGAATCCCAAGAGGTTTCAGTTTCTCCATGAATTTCACATCTATATCTGATAACCCATTTCACTTTGCCATTAAACTCTTTTCTTCCATGATGAACATAGGTAATATTTAATTCATCACACTTTTTAACAACTTTTTGTAATTCTAATTTTGGAATACCTACCATTTAAATCCTCCCATTTCATTTAATAATTAGTCTATTCTTACCAAAGCAATGTTTTATATTTAGAATTATTTTTAAGGCTAATCAAAGATTTCTCTTGTACGTTTTTACCTATAATAGGTTATTAATATAGACGGTTGCATTAGCAATGCCATATAACTAAATAGAATCACTAGAGCAATATTACCAAGCAATAAAACCAATGATTCTAAGAGAAACTGATATGAAATGTCATAGTCATAAAAACAAAATGTAACTTTCCTATCATGAAGAGTAAGAAGGCATTGGCGAACGCCCTCTCACTTATGTAGTCTATGCTTGTGTAAACCTTGATTAGCATTACGTTTCAATCCATATGAATATTTGTATTTTATTTAAACTCATACTTAAGGCTATTCAAAGATTTCACTTGTACGCTTTTACCTATAATAGGTTATTAATATATACGGTTGCATTAGCAATACCATATTAGCTAATTAGCTTAACAAGACTCTCATAATGTCTTCTAGGTAGCATACTCTTTAAAGTCTTTTTATCATAGAAGTGCAAAATACAAGAATTAAATGAATCAGTATAATTCAAACCACTGTATACTACTCTGAATGAAGCATCCTCTTCTTTTTCATACTCAATATTCATATTATAAATGTTTGGCTTTTTTTCTTTTTTAATAACCTTGCCATTCTCATCCTTTACTTTGCGATTACGTTCGATAATTTCCAAAATACCACTATGTTCAAGTTTATTTATTAGATTTCTTGTCGTTTTTTCAACTAAACCACTTGCATCGCTCATTTGCATATATGTCATATAAAAATTTCCATTCTTCATTGCATATCTTTTACTATGTATGAGTAAGCAATAGGTCAACAGTTTTTCATTTTTACTTTTCAATTGCAATATCTGTCTCATTTCCTCATATGTAACAAATAAATCCTTTTCTTCTATCGTTAAACTTATCTCATTTTCATATATGTACTTGACGATTGATTGTATATCTTTAATTCCATCGTCCCATTTAGTTGTATAGTTCCTTGTATCTTGCTCGCCCATCCATTCAACTAACGCCTGGTAACATTCTTCATTTGTTAAGCCTTGAAAACGGAAATATTTACCTAATTTATACAATGAATTATGTCTCATGCCTGTTGTAGTTAATCCTGTATGTAACAATTTCTCAATTGCTTCAATCGTTTCTTTTTCACCTATGTTTTCTCTATATATTTTTAAGGGTGTATACTTGCTTTCAATAAATCCTCTTACTTCTTCAACCTCTCTTACTTCTACTTCTTCAAGCACATCACGTTCACGTTCTAAGATATTGTATATAATTCCAACATCCATTTGTTTAATCTTTAGAATATATTTCTTACTCCGAATAGGCTTTAATCCTTTGTCATAATTTACATACCAACAACGAAGTTTACGCTTATTTTTAAAATTAATACCTAATGGAATTTTTACACCTTGCTTCATTGCGTTAGGTCTATATTCTACTTGTCCATAGTCAATGTTCGCCAAGTCTCCTGCATTCATTACTAATAGGTATAATTCATAAGCATCTCCATTTTTGATTGGGTTATTGAAATACAATTCTACGTGATAGCCTTTATTCCCGCTTAAGGAGATATGTATATCATCATCTGGAATCCCAATTTCTATTAAACAATTAACTAAACGATAAACAGTCCATTTAGCTTTATCCTCGTCTTCAGCATCAACATCAAAACATATAAATTTCGTATGATTATTAGAAGAAAAAACACCTACCGTTGCTGTTCCTTCTAAATGCCTCTGTATTACATAATCATTTAGTGGATATACCTTTTTATTTTTATATATGTTAAATGTTTGATAATTACCAAGTTCAGATAGAATCAAATACTGATACCTTGCCAAAATAAACAGCTCACTTATTTTTTCTATTATATCCTTGTCTTTATTAACCATATTGTTCCTCTTTTCTCTTAAAAAGAGTAAAGAGGTAATTCCATATATGTTTAATTATTTGCATTATATATTTTCAATAATTTTATGTTTTATATTTGATGTTCTTGGAACACCCCTTTAACCTTCAGTAAATTGAATTTATTTATTCTAACTTTAACTTTGATTTTGACATTCTCATGTTATCAAGCATTAAATTCATGCTGTAATCAATTGGCTTCCATCAATCCAAATACCATAACTATCAAAGCTATATTGATTATTACTTATTATGTATTCCTTTCCTGTATCGTAATCTACAAGTATTTTCTGCTTAGTAACAATACCTTTATAAAGTGGGGAATCCTGTTTTTCCAACATGCCATTAGGAGTTTGTATAAGTATAGAGTAACCATTACCTACGCTAAGTATCTTCCCACTATCCTTAAAGAGATTTATAGTGCTATATGCAGGAATACTCAATTCTTTCATAACATCCTTCGTAGATTCGTAATCTGTTATTCTCACAACATTTAAACCCTTGATAAATACCACTTTGCACTTTATAGAATTAGCTTTGATTGAGTTTTCTCCATGAGATAATACTTGAATATTTCCCATTGTATAATGACCGCCTTTTTCAATATTTGATTCTATGCGGTCTATAGTTGGTCGTGAATTTGGTAATCTCCTACCTTCATTGTATATTTCGCTTAGTTCTACCCAATTACTCCAAAACTCTGTATTATTCATTAAGGCTTCCTTCATTTTTACAGGCTTTTTCCAGTCACACTTAACTCCTTTATACGCTTCTTTTTTATCACTTCTTACTCTCTCTAGTACCCTTATACAAGACCTATGTAATAAATACTCCGCTAATTCAATTCCTGTATAGTCGTCAATTTTACTTCTGTTTATATCACTTCTACATTCTTTACAAATTTCCCCTTGATGATAATATTCCTCTCTCTTAACATAATGATTTCTCTTGCTACAATAAAACTTCTGTTGGTTCATAATAATGATTCTCCTTAAATTTTTTCTCCCTTTCTCGCTAATCTGTTGACAAAGGATTTCACACCCTGTACAATAAAGGTAAGGTAATACAATTTTGTCCACAGTCAAGAAGTGAGAGTTCTATAAATATACCATTAATCGCTAATTTTGTCAAGTTCATATCTTACGATAAAAAACTACTATCAATTTATTGATAGTAGTTTTTTTAGTTCTCCCTAATCAAGGTTAAATATTCTTAAGGTTTCTCATGTACTAGGATTGCATCATAGTTTTTAGGCGAATATATCATTTAAATAGTAATATGCCCTCCAAAAACTCTTTTCATTTGTAGTCCTTCCAAGATTTTGCTCATTCTAGTTCAAAATCCTTGCTCACTATTTTACATAGAAATAAAGACTTCCCATGTTGCAGAGAAGCCCTTGGAAGCTTGAACTATTTGATTGTGAATTGCCCCCCCTATCCCACGTACGTAAGAAACATCTCAATTAAGGTGTTTTAAGAGCATTTAATTCACTTTCATACGCTGTATTAATTAACAGAATGCGGGGACTGTATAGCTATTGGGGTTTCTGTGACAATGAACGTTTCGAATTGGTTATAACTATCCCGCACATCCACAATAATCTTGTTCTTTTAAAGTGTGCTTCTCCGCTAAATACCCTTCATAAGCATTTAATTTAATATATTCGCTGTGACATAAATAATTTGAGTGGCGGCGCATTGTCTTTTATATAGAAGTTATAAACTGACATATCAAATTGCTGCATTAGTATTAGTATTAGCATTGAAAAAATAACTGCCTACATCAAAGACACAAGTAATCTTGAGTCAAAGACATAGTCAGCCATCACAACATGAATCCATCATTTGCATTATCGCTCTACGTTCTGTCACATAGCATCAATGTTCATCCCACTAGCTACGAGGGACTCAGACAGCATGTAGTGTCTCCTACACAACCCGTTCCACTCAGACCGCCTAACTCATATCATTCAATCCCAAGAACCGACAAGGAAGCCCCTAGAGGTGTCCTAGACTTAATTATTACATTTAGCTACGTTCAAATTTATTTGATTGATTTTAAACAACTACCAAAGAGCTATACCCTCAACCTGCATAAAAAAAGACAATAGGAAGCTATACTTTGCAAATCCACTTTTTTGAAGAAAAAACAAAAGCATATTAATCGCTCTATTCAGTTGTATTCCCATACTACTAAAAAGCGTGTAAAGACTAGTTACTGCAACAACCATTCTTCTTTTTTGTCTAAAGATAGTCACGTAAGTTCTCTGCAACTGTTTCCTCGTCTAAATACAAATATCTACTTGTTGTTTGAAGGCTATCATGACCAAGAGCATGTGAAACAAGATTAATATTTGCACCTCTCTTTATTAAATTTTGCGCATACAAGCGTCTAATACTATGTGCATTGATATTCTTTAACCCATAGCGTTTACTATACTTCCATAAATTTTTCGCAATTAAATTTGATGGTGAAACCGTGTCTTTAATCGGCGTCGCAGTGCTTGTTAAAAAGATATTAGTATTCTTATTCTGATACTCCCTGCGCATTTCTGAATTTACTTCAATTAATTGTTGAAGTAGCGAACACATATCGTCATCTAAAGGTAATTTCAAGGCTCTGTGGCTTTTCATAATATCTCCTGTCAAATAAAGCACTTGATTATTAAAATCTATATGCTTTTCTTCTAATAAGCCTAAGGTTGTAATACGAATCCCTGTCTTGTAGAGCAGTAATACTGCAACACTATCTCGAAATCCTGAGTATGTTGTCTTGTCTAGCAGTGATAGTAAAATACTCAAATCATTTTCCTCAGAGGGCTTCTTAATCGTCTTATTTACTTTGATTTTGATATTTTTCCAATACTTCACCTTAATCCACCCATTGTCATAACAACGCCCTAAAACCGCCGTAAGCGTCTTTAAGCGGTTGAGCTTGGAAATGTCTTTAATATCACCAAGGAGCGATAAGTACTCGTAAATCTTATCTACATTGATTTCATGTAAATACTCTACCTTTACCAATTCAGCAAACCGTTTAAACTGGTAATTATAATCGTCAATTGTTCGCTTGCGTAAACCATTCAACTTCATTTGCTGATTGAGTACGAGCATTGCATGGTGAATAGTAATGTTCTTAATACTCTTTTCATTTACAATGGGCATATACAATTTATCTAAAATGCTTTGTTCCTCTGAAATTGGCTCTTCTTCCTTTTGAGCTTGAATTGCTAAAATCCTCGTATCAATATCAATATTGATATATTTTTTTGGTCTGACCAACGCAAAAAGCCTCCTAACATTTTAGTTAGAAGGCAAAACAATGATATTTCCTCTTAGTTCTTTCCGATGTTCTTTCCGCAGCTTATTCAAATGTAATCTTATTCACCGTGTCACGGTCTAATTTCTTAATGACTGCGACAATCAGTTTCACTGTATTTTCATAATCGTCGCGGTGCAGGATACCTGCATGAGAGTGAATATAACGTGTTGGAATACAGATTGCAAGTGATGGTACGCCATTGCCTGACAGATGAATTGAACCTGCATCTGTTCCTCCGCCTGGAATCGTTTCAAACTGATAAGGAATGCTATTCTCTTCAGCTGTGTCAACAACAAGTTCACGCAACCCTTTATGCGATACCATTGAAGCATCGAATAATAGAATTTGTGGACCATCGCCCATTTTACCAGTAGCTTCTTTGGACGTAACACCTGGCGTGTCGCCAGCGATTCCTACATCAACTGCAAATCCGATGTCCGGCTGAATTTTCGTTGCCGCTGTGCGCGCACCACGAAGACCTATTTCTTCTTGTGCAGCCCCCACTCCGAAAACGATATTTGGATGTTTTTCATCTTTAAGCGCTTTCATTACGTCAATCGCAATTGCACAGCCGATACGGTTGTCCCACGCTTTTGCAAGAAGGTATTTTTCATTATTCATCACTGTGAATTCGAAATACGGTACAACCATATCTCCAGGTAGAATGCCCCACTTCATTGCTTCTTCTTTCGAAGTTGCACCAACGTCAATGAACATATCTTTAATATCGACCGGTTTTTTACGCGCTTCAGGCGATAAGATATGCGGTGGTTTCGATCCAATAACACCTGTAACTGTGTCCCCTTTGCGTGTAACGATTGTCACGCGCTGTGCAAGCATCACTTGTGACCACCAGCCGCCTACTGTTTGAAATGATAGGAAACCTTTATCGTCAATTTTAGAAATCATGAATCCAACTTCATCAAGATGTCCCGCTAGCATGATTTTGGGTCCATTCTCATCGCCAGTTTTCTTCGCGATTAATGAACCGAGACCATCCTGTTCAATATTATCTACAAATGGCTCTATGTACTTTCTCATAACTTCACGGGGTTCACGTTCGTTACCAGGAATCCCTTTTGCGTCTGTAAGTTCTTTCAGCATTACTAACGTTTCATCTAATTTCGTCAATTCCTTCGACCTCCTAAATAAATCGTACATGAGTAGTATATGCGAAAAGTGCACTATTATCAAAACATTTAGGATTGAGAATCAAATAAAGTAGAGAGTTGATTGAAATCACTATATAGTCGGCACTCAACAAGTGGAATGTTCTTCCAAAAAAACTTAGTCGCTAGATTTGTTCGTTATACCCTGCAAGATATACCACCTTGTTAACTACAAATAAGTAGTGCCGAATATATAGTAATAAACAAAACATCTCCATAAAAACAGCGTTACCTCAACTATAGAGGTAACGCTGCCGTTGTTTATTCAAAAAGCAATATGCATTTCTATTTCCAAGTACAATTACAGCAATTCTTTCCGTAAATCTGCAGCACTTTTTGGAGAAAGCAATCCAGGCGCAATGTCGAAGACTGTTTTCGCACCCGTCTCACCGTTCTGATGCAACCTATAAGCTGCGCGTGCGTACGCAACAAGCACGCTTGATGTGAATTCAGGGTTGCTGTCGAGTTTCAAGGAATACTCCATCACTTGTGCGCTGTCTTCTCCTGTCTTACCGCTGCGAATCACGAAACCGCCGTGTGGCATCGCAGAGTGATCCTGTTTCAATTCTTCTTCAGTAATAAAAGTCACTGTCGTATCGTAATCTGTAAAGTAGTCAGGCATCGTGACAATCGTTTCTTTCACTTTGTTGCCGTCAACGCCATCTGCTAAGACTACATAACATTCGCGGGTATGCTTCTCACGCGTAGTCAATTCTGGTAACGAACCGCTACGCACTTTGTCAACTGCGTCCGGAACAGGAATTGTATATTGGACAGCACCTTTTACGCCTTCAATTCTTCTAAGCGCATCGGAATGTCCTTGGCTCAATCCTTTGCCCCAGAACGTGTAAGTAGCACCTTCCGATAAAACTGCTTCGCCGTACAAACGATTGATGGAGAACAAACCTGGATCCCAGCCGACTGAAATGATGGCAATCTTACCGTTAGGTTTAGCCGATGCATCTACAGCTTCAAAATAACCCGGAATTTTCGCATGTGTATCAAAGCTATCCACCGTGTTGAATAAAGCTGATAGTGCCGGGCCTTGCTCTGGTAAATCATTTTTCGATCCGCCGCAAAGGATGAGTACATCGATTGCATCAGTAAATTTATGGATGTCATCCATCATATGTACGGATACATTGCCATTCAGTAATTTCACATCTTCCGGATTTCTCCTTGTAAACACACCAACCAGTTCCATATCTTTATTCTGATTGATTGCAGACTCAACACCGCGTCCCAAATTTCCGTAACCTGCAATTCCGACTCTAATTGTCATCGTCGTATTTCCCCTTTCAATCTGTTGCATTCAATTTCAGCAATTTATAGTATAAGTTTATCTCTTTATTGGTCATTTTTCTATATAACTCGTCCGCTTTCGTAAAAAAAACTTCATCAATGGCAACAAACCCATAGCCACCGCCATTTTGTCTTAGCACAGGAAGGCCCTCGTATTTTAAGGGATAGCCGCCTTCCTCGCGAATAAACCCTTTTAACGACTTCATATATTTCATAATTTCACTATGCAATTTTTCATTACCATGCATCGGTTCCGATGATGTAAAAATAAGCGTCGTCGTCTCACCGTATGAACCCGTTCCGATTGAATCTGCCACATTTTCTGCAATCCATCCTGTAAACCGACCTTTGACACCTAGACGACTAATTTTATCAAAAGCTGAGCTTAGAATTTTAATTTTCATCAAAGTCAAGTCTGATTCCTCTTCCTTTAGCTTCTCATTATCAAAATGCATGACCCATCCTCCAGTCGTCATTTCTCGATCTGATACGCTTTCTAGGCCGACAAAAGGTCCGAATTTGCTGGGTTCATCACTATACAGCTCTGCGAAAGTGTTTTGCATATCTTCTTGGACCGCTTCGGGCATGTTCACAAGCAGTTGCTTTTCTATTGTGAACACTTCATTCACAATCTGCCCAAAATAGAATGGTATCTCTTTTTGAATACTGATTAATGCTGCAGCCAATCGGGAGCTCTCGTCTTCAAGACGGAGATTCAGCAAAAATGGAATTGTTTCCACCTGACCGTTACGCTTCCAAATAATTGCTTCCATCATTATCCTATCAACAGAAGATTGCACATGTTTCACAGCAATACCCGCTTTGATGATTTCCTCCACATCGAAATAATCCGTTAGAATGAACAATTCGATAGAAGTATCTGCTTTAAGATGCGGGATTAATGACACTCCTGCAGCAAATGATTTGTGAACGCCCCTATATTCAGGTTGTTTCAAATCGGGAGAGGGCATGTTTACTAAATCCCTCGCAAAAAACGGTTCGGAATAATGTTCCAAGTCTAGTTGAACGAAAATATATCGCTTTTCAATTTCATTTACAATTTCGCTATCATCTTGTTTTTTAAATAAGTTTGTAAAAAAGCCCACTCACCGTTTCCCCCTTTACCCATTCATATATTTCATTAATCTTATCGTTATCTTTCATTAATTGCTAAAGAATATGTTTTGTTCACAATCTCTCCTTTTCCCCTTAGGTCCAAATAATGCTAAAGTATAGGGTAGGATGTTATCTATTAATTGAAAAGAGGCTTCATTATGCGTGGTTTTGTTTACCTCATCGTTTTCTTCTCGTTTTTTGATTTATTTTCGCAACTGCCTGTCATGAGCCCATTTGCATTATCTCTTGGTGCTACACCATTTTTAGTTGGACTTGCAGTTGGTATGTATTCATTTTCAAATACTATCGGGAATGTCATTTCCGGTTTCATGACTGACAAAAGAGGACCTTTTTTCATACTCGTACTTGGACTATTTGCTTCGGCACTCTCTCTCTTCCTCTACGCGTTTGTTGATGGACCAATGTCATTGCTCGGTGTCCGCTTTGTCCATGGTTTTATGGAAGGGCTAATTGTACCAGCTGCGTTCACTTTCCTGGCAAATCGTGCAGAAGAATCTAAACGAGGTAAAAGTGTTGCAATTTCAGGTGCATTCGTTGGATTGGCAGCGATTATCGGTCCAGCTTATGGTGGTATTGTGGCAGCTAAAACAAGTACACCTTTCATTATGGCGGTCAACGGCGGCATCATGATGCTACTGGCAATACTTGCATTCTTTGTTCTCCGATCGTTTACATATGTACGAAAACAGCCTTCAAAAGGAGCTGACAGTTTCCGTGTCAGATATCTTTTCCAACATCCGGGGATGGTCAGAGCATTCGCGGGAGCATTCTTCTTAATGTTCTCACAAGGTGTACTTGCCCTTGTGTTGCCGCTAAAAGTTGAATCACTTGGATTTGATACCAAAACAACGGGGTTGTTACTAAGCACATTTGGCGTCGTCGCTATTCTCATCTTCTTATTGCCAATCAATCGAGTTTTTGACCGTGTACGGCCAGTTGTGACACTTGCATTCGGAATAACACTTATGGGATTAAGTATGCTGTTCCTGAGTCAAGTTGAGGAATTGAATTACTTATATATTGCAATGTGTATTTATGGGGCTGGATTCGCTTTCCTCTTCCCATCCATCAACTCGCTGCTAATCGATTCTTCATCTCCTGAATTTCGCGGGAAAGCATATGGTTACTTTTACGCGTTCTTCTCGATTGGTGTCGTTGCAGGTTCAAGCTTGATTGGATTCTTGGACTTGGAGTACCGAGGCGCTTTCATGCTGACAGGATTCATCCTCCTCGCTGTCGCTTTATATGCCTTGATTGGCTTGAAGAAAAAAGGATCTATTGACAAATCATCGCACGTCCTATAATGTCAGATACGAAATGAATACCCTGTTCGGGAGAGGTTCATAGCGACCCTCTATAAAAAACTATGGATGACGGAATTTACGCCATGTGCATTCGATATGGCCGTTTTCCCGGCGCCTATGGACCTCCCTGACAAAATATACGGGAGGTTTTTTTAATTGGCTGGAAGAGATGAAGCAACATTGACCGACTTAACTTTGCTCGGCAATCAAAACACGAAATACGTGTACGAGTACAACCCCGATGTTTTAGAGGCTGTCGACAATATGCATGTGGATCGCGATTACTTTGTTAAATTCAACTGTCCGGAGTTTACATCACTTTGTCCGATGACAGGGCAACCCGATTTCGCGACGATGTATATCAGTTTTGTGCCGGATAAAAAACTTGTGGAGAGTAAAGCACTCAAATTATATCTATTCAGTTTCCGAAATCATGGCGACTTTCATGAAGACTGCGTCAATATTATTATGAATGACATAATCAAACTAATTGAACCGCGTTATATCGAAGTATGGGGGAAATTTACGCCGCGTGGCGGCTTGTCAATCGATCCTTATTGCAACTATGGCAAACCCGAAACAAAATATGTACAAATGGCGGAACACCGGATGATGAATCACGATATGTATCCGGAAAAAGTTGATAATAGATAATTTGATAACAAAAAACCATCCGGACTGTTCATTGTCCGGATGGTTTTTATGCGTTTTGCATTTGAAAAGTCTTGATTTCTTCCATGAAAGCTTCCCCGTATCTTTCCAATTTCGCAAGACCAACACCATTTACTTCGAGGAAATCATCATTTGTAACAGGCATTCTTGCCGCCATATCACGCAACGTTTTATCTGAAAAGACGACGAACGGCGGTACACCCGCTTCTTGAGCCAGTTTCATACGTAGTGCACGAAGCTGGTCGAATAGTGGATCATCATTCGCAACTTGCATTGTAATAACAGTCACTTTTCGATTGACTGTCACTTTACCTGTCAGCACATCTTTCCCTTGTTCACTGACGTAAATGGTTGGAAACTGCCCATTCTCCACGCCAAGATAACTTTCTGAAATGATGAACTCGATGAAATCAGATATATCTTTTGCGCTACGCCCTTTCATTAAACCGTATGTCGTTAATTTATCGAAACCGAATTCAATCACCTTCTTGTTCCGAGATCCTGTTAATACTTGTGCAATCATCGCCTTGCCAAACCGTTGTCCCATTCGAATGACACATGACAATACTTTTTGAACGTCTTCAGTCACATCCGTACTTTCACGTGTGTCGGTACAATTTGCACAGCGACCGCAGTCCTTCACATCTGTCTCTCCGAAATACAAAATAATGAATTTCTGAAGGCATGTTTCTGTATGGCAATAGTCAATCATTGACTGCAATTTTTCAAGCTCTGCCGGAATTCTGCTTGGGTCTTGTGATTGATCAATCAAGAAACGCTGGGTTTGTACATCCTGTGATGAAAATAGCACAGTACAAGCACTGTCAAGCCCATCACGTCCTGCACGCCCTGCCTCCTGATAATAGCTCTCCATATTTTTCGGCATCTGGTAATGAATAACATAGCGGATATTGGATTTATCAATTCCCATGCCGAATGCATTTGTCGCAACCATGACTGACGCCTCATCATTCAAAAAACGGTCTTGTCCAGACTGACGTTCAATATCTCCAAGTCCAGCATGATATTTCGCAACAGACACTCCACTTTTTTGAAGAATGTCGTGCACATGATCAACCGCTTTTCGTGTAGCAGCGTAAATAATGCCCGCTTCTCCTTCATTTTTACGGACGTATTCTTTTACAAATTTTTCACGGTCTTGCCCTTTGACGACCGAAAAAGTGAGGTTTGCCCGCTCAAATCCTGTCATAACCGTATTATTTTCACTAATTCCAAGCTGACGGCAAATATCTTCCCGGACAGCTGGTGTGGCAGTAGCTGTTAGTGCAAGGAGAACCGGCTTTTTATCAAATAGAGAAACAATACTGCTTATATTGCGGTAACTTGGACGAAAATCGTGACCCCATTGCGAAATACAATGTGCTTCGTCAATAGCGACCATCGGAATTGTCATCCGCCGCAACTGATTTTTGAAAGACGGTGAGTCAAGACGTTCAGGGGCGACGTAAAGAAGCTGATACTCGCCCAACACGGCTCTCTCCATTGTTTCAAAGTATTCCTCTGATGAAAGTGAACTATTGATATACGCTGCGGGAATCCCTACTTGGTGGAGTGCATCGACTTGGTCTTTCATCAGTGAAATAAGTGGTGAAATAACAAGAACGGTGCCATCCATCACGAGTGCGGGCACTTGGTAACAGACAGACTTCCCGCCCCCCGTCGGCATAACACAAAGTGTATCCTGATAGCTCATAACGCCCCGGATAACTTGCTCCTGACCTGTCCTAAAAGAAGGATACCCAAAATATGTTGTCAATATCGATAAAGCTTTTTCGATTTGGACCATCTCCTAACTATATATCAAAGAAAAAAGCACCGGTTAATGGCGCTTAAAGTAGTATTAGTTTTCAAAAAGCATGCGTTCTTCATCGCGGCTATGTATTTCATTGACGACGATTAATGCATGAAACCTATGAAGTACAGCAGGACTCAGATTTTCGTCCTCACGCAGTTGTTCAATATCCTTCACGATAATCCGTAGCAAATCATGGTCTCGTGTCAATTGAACAACAGTTTCCTTCAGATCAGGATTCCGTTCGGCAACTTCTCCGTAAAACCCTTGTTCTTCGGCATCCGCGTGACTGATAACACGTGTCTTCCAGTATTCAATTAAATCATCAGCCGCCTGGTTCGCCAACGCAAGATCACCCTGTTGAAGAAATTCCATCATACCCTCTGTCTTACTAACTGCCCCTGAAAGTCCGCCTTCATGAATTGCGCGGTGGGAGTGTAGTTGCTTAAGTGCTGGTCCAGCCATTTCAATCATCCTTCCGTTTAGAGCTTTGCTTTAAGAATAACAGATTATGCGGCGTATTGAAATGAAAGTCCGTTCGCCATTATATGAATTTCGTTTTCATTGATGTTTTACCTTTTGCCACTTCGATTTCCATATAAGCACCATTAACTAATGTATTTCCCAGTCCGTGAACCTTTACCCCGTTGGAATTTAGACGAGAAAAAACCCCACAATCGAAAATCCGATCGCGGGATAATACTACTTCTAACTACTGGTTATCACTTAAACATACCGTCGATATACCTTGTTCCGATCATATGAATAGACGACTTGCAAATTCTCTACATACGTTTCTAGATGTACAATCCGTCCCCATAATTGATAAATATAAGGAAGCACACTTTCTAAATACTTAAGATCCAGCTCTGTCCCCTCGTATTTATGCACCAAATACAGTTCTCCGTTGCGCAAGTAATCCCCATTTTCAACTACGATATATGGAAAACCACCGTTTACACGCATGGATACTAGTTGATTTCTTACATTTTCATAATCTTTAGTAGTAATTTGATAGTTGCCGCCCTTTTTTTCAAAGAGATATAAATCTTCCTGTTGAACTAACTCTTTGGTGACATAGTTGCGGATAAAGGATATATCCGATTCAATTTCTCTCACTTCAAAGATTTTTTCTATACCCGTGTTAGGCTGGACCCCTAACCTTCTCAATTTCTCCGTCGGATTATTGTATCTCTTTTCAATATCCTCGTAAATTTTCAATCCTAGATAATAGGGATTAATCGAGGTTTTCGAAGGCTGGATAACATTCGCATTCAATGTAGCAAATTCGATTGTTTCATCTGAGGTTAAATCCATTTCCCTCAAAATACGTTGATGCCAAAAAGATGCCCAGCCCTCATTCATAATTTTCGTTTCAAGCTGTGGCCAAAAGTAGAGCATTTCCTCTCGCATCATCGTTAATATATCACGTTGCCATTCTTCCAGTTCACGACTATACTCCAAAATGAATAGCAAAAGATCTTTTTCCTGATTTTGAGGTACTTTCTTTCCCTTTGGTGTTGTTACTTTCTTCTCTGCCGCTTTTCTATCCAAATTCCATAAATCATCATAAGGCGTTTTCCGTATAATTTCTTCTTCAACACTTTCCTCATCCAAATCATCAGCTGGCCGTTGAGGCCTTAGTATAGAAGGATCAATATGTTCCTGAATGGCTAATACAGCATCTAAAAAACGTTCTACCTCATCTTTACCATGGATCATTTCATAATTCGCAATGCGCTCAGCCGTTGCAGTCATACTCTCTACCATGTCTTTTCTTGTGTTAGAGAATCGAACATTATTTTTGAAAAAATCACAATGGGCAAGAACATGGGCAACAATAAGTTTGTTTTGAATAAGGCTGTTCGTATCCAGCAAAAACGCATAACAAGGATTTGAATTAATGACTAACTCATAGATTTGACTCAAACCAAGATCATATTGCAACTTCATTTTATGAAATTGCTTTCCAAAACTCCAATGAGTAAAACGGGTTGGCATCCCATAAGCTCCAAATGTGTAAATTATATCGGCAGGGCAAATTTCATACCGCATGGGATAATAGTCGAGACCAAATCCAGTTGCGATCTCTGTGATTTCATCAATCGCACGGTGAAGCGCTTTTATTTCCGTCAATCGAATCCCTCCAAGTTTTTATGGAAGAAGCTTTTAAGCGCAAAGTAAACATCTCGTTTTTCTTTCAATATATAATGACGGAATTTCGGGTCATCGATTTTTTTAAATGAGGACATCATTGTTGAAAAACGATTATAGGCATTTACCTCACCGTAACCAAACATATTGGAAACAGCCATAATTTCTTGAACAAGCTTTATACATTTTTCATTATCAGATGACATGTTTTCTCCATCGGAAAAGTGAAATGGATAGATATTATAGCGTACAGGATTGTATTTATTTTCAATCAATTCAAGTGCTTTTATATACGCGGATGAACAAATAGTACCCCCACTTTCCCCTTTCGAGAAAAAGTCCTCTTCAGTTACCACTTTTGCTTCTGTATGATGCGCAATAAATTCAAATTCAACTGTTTCATATTTCGTGCGCAAAAAATTAGCCATCCAAAAGAAAAAACTTCTCGCCATCATTTTTTCGAAATTGCCCATTGATGCACTCGTATCCATCATGGCAAGAACTACTGCTTTAGATTCAGGTTTTTTCACATCATCCCATGTTTTAAAACGTAAATCATCATTGTGAAAGGGTGCGATTTCAGCTTTCCCTTTGATGGCATTCCTTTTAATAGCAGTTAAAATCGTGCGTTTTTTATCAATATTTCCGATAAGTCCTTTTTTTCGGATATCATTAAACTCAATTTTTTCAGCCGTGTTTTCGGCCTGCTCTTTTTGTTCCAAATCCGGTAATTCCATTTCTTTAAACAAGGCATCCTCTAATTCAGCAATCGAGACTTCTGCTTCATAATAGTCTTCCCCCGCTTGATCCCCGGCTTGTTTCCCTGTCCCTGGCCCACTTTTCCCCTGCGATCCATCTTTCGCAACCACATCACCTACTTGGCTATCTCCATTTCCTTGCCCTACATGCTTTGATTTGTCATGATTGTAACGAATTTTATATTCATCTAGCGAACGTATGGGGATTTTAATAACGTCCTTACCTTTTGACAAAATAATACTTTCCTCACTGATTAAATCAGGCAAGTTATTTTGAATAGCTTCTTTCACTTTATCTAAGTGACGTTGCTGATCTTGATGGCCCTTTCGGTGAAGAGACCAGTTTTCTTGTGAGATAGCAAAATGTTCATTGTCTTTTTCACTCATCTTCATCCACACCCATCTTTTAGCCAATGTATGCTTGTGATTTTTAGAAAAAAACAAGACCAATGCTTCATCAGTCTTGCTCCTTTATCTTCCAGCATTTATCGATTTAGTAGACTTCCAACATAGCGCAACAATTCATTTGCCGAAATTGAATTATAACCATACTCATCGATAAGTCGTGCGATGACTTCATTCACCTTTTTAAGATGCGATTCGTCTGGAGTTTTGGATGAAGTCGTAATTTTGACAACATCTTTTAAATCTGAAAACAGTTTCTTTTGAATGGCTTCTCGCAAACGCTCATGGGAATTATAGTCAAAACGCTTTCCTTTCCTTGCATAAGCGGAAAGTCGAATGAGAATTTCCTCTCGAAAAGCTTTTTTAGCATTTTCCGAAATACCAATTTGTTCTTCAATGGAACGCATCAATTTTTCGTCCGGATTCATTTCTTCTCCTGTTAAAAAATCTCGCAATTTGTTTTTATTGCAATAGGCTTCAACATTATCGAGGTAGTTATCCATCATCGATACCGCGGACTCTTCATATGAATAAACGAATGCTTTTTGGACTTCTTTCTTTGCAATTTCATCAAATTCTTTTCTTGCGATTGCAATATAGTTCATATACTTTTCACGGTCTGCTTGCGAAATGGAAGCATGCTGGTCTAGCCCATCTTTCAAAGAACGTAAGACATCTAGTGCATTAATTGAAGAAACTTCTTTTCGAATGATAGCCGATGAAATTCGGTTGATGACATAACGTGGATCAATGCCGTTCATTCCTTCATTCGGAAACTCCTTCTTCAATTCCTCTACATCCATTTGATTAAATCCTTCAACACTTTCCCCGTCGTAAAGACGCATTTTCTTTACAACATCGATTCCTTGTTTCTTAGAATCTTCCAGACGTGTCAACACTGAAAATATCGCAGCTACCTTAAATGCATGTGGAGCAATATGAACATGCGTCATATCACTTTCTTTAATCATTTTTTCGTAAATACACTCTTCTTGGCTAACTTTTAGATTATAAGGAATCGGCATTACAATAATTCTTGAGTGAAGAGCCTCATTTTTTTTATTGGCAATAAAAGATCGGTACTCTGTTTCATTGGTATGCGCAACAATTAGTTCATCTGCGCTAATCAACGCGAACCTGCCCGCCTTAAAGTTACCTTCCTGGGTCAGCGATAATAAATGCCATAGAAACTTCTCATCCAGCTTCAGCATTTCCTGAAATTCCATCATGCCTCTGTTTGCTTTATTCAATTCACCGTCAAAGCGATAAGCACGCGGATCCGATTCGGAACCAAATTCGGCAATTGTAGAAAAGTCGATACTTCCCGTTAAATCCGCAATATCCTGTGATTTTGGATCGGAAGGTGTAAATGTTCCAATACCGACACGTTTGTCTTCCGAGAAAAAGATTCGTTCTACCAGTACATTTTCAATTTCACCATCGTATTCTTGTTCAAGTCGCATAGAATTTAACGGCGACAGGCTTCCTTCAATACGAATACCATACCCCTCTAAAAAATCTTTGCGTAAATGTTGCGGGATTAAATGTAGCGGATCTTCATGCATTGGACAGCCTTTGATGGCGTAAACCGCACCCTCGTCTGTTTTGGAATAGTTCTCAAGTCCGCGTTTCAATAAAGTCACGATTGTAGATTTACCACCACTCACTGGTCCCATCAACAACAAAATCCGTTTACGAACCTCTAGTCTTTTAGCTGCGGGATGAAAGTATTCTTCCACAAGCCTTTCAATTGACTCTTCAAGTCCAAAAATCTCTTCTCCAAAAAATTGATAGAGCCTGTTACCATCTTTCTCCACTAATCCAGAGCTTTTAATCATATTATAAACACGTGAATGTGCTGTTTGTGCGACTTCTTTTCTGTCCTTCACTATGGCTAGGTACTCAGCAAACGTGCCTTCCCACTTAAGTCTGTTTTCTTCTTCTCGGAAATTTCTTACTTTGTTTAATATATCCATCAATTTCCCTCCAGTCAGGGCATGTTTTATCCATAGTATGCGAGGAGGGAAGTTATAATGACGGTCAATATGAAAAGTGCCACATCCAGAAACGGTTCAATCCGTTTCAGATGTGGCACTTTTCACTACTTATTGACGATTGATGTTTTGCTCTGTGAACTGAACATATTCGCGACGACGAGACCTGTAAAGAACGCAATGACACTCATGACAAACGGTGTTCCACTTTCAGGAATCCCGGGATAGATGACGAATAACGAACCTACAATAAGTCCGATAATCACAGCAAACATGATGTACTTAAAATGCTTCAGCAAATAACTGATTGCTTTGTTGCTGACGATGAACCCCACAATGATTCCTGCACCGATAACAGCGATAATTGATAAATTAAAGTTCGATAATGCACCAATTACCGTCGAGTAAACGCCCAAAACCAGCAAAATGAATGAACCGCTAATACCCGGCAATAACATGGCGATACTTCCCGCCCATCCAGCGAAAAAGAGTCCAATCGCATTGGAGGCAGTCAGGGATGTAATGACTGCTGTATCTTGTGGTTTAATGAATGCCAGTGAAGCGAGTGCTCCTCCAACTAATAGAATGACTATGAAATGTTGCCATGTAAAATTTCTTTTCACACCCGCTTGCTTTGTAATGAAAGGTAGTACGCCGACGACAAGACCCATAAAGAAATACTGAGTAGGCGCAGGCTGATTTTTAAGTAAGTATTCGATTACCTTACTGAACAATAGAAGTGTGATTCCGATTCCAATACCTAACGGCAATAAAAATCCGATGTGTTTTTTCCAATTACGGCTGAAAAACCCGCTAATCGATGCTAGTAATTCATCATAAATACCCAAAATGAACGCAATTCTTCCTCCGCTCACACCAGGAATAAGATCGCTAATCCCCATAAAGAATCCACGATATAAATTTCTCCACTGCATAACTATAGTTCCTCCAATATCAATTGACTGTTCTTAGTATAACACTTTGACGTGCCTATAAGTAAGAGGGTAAGTGACAATTTAAGCCTACTACATGTAAAGCAAAGCATCCTTTTTGTATAGTTAACTTTACAAAAGGAATATCATACTATACAATCAACTTAACATTCAGCAAGGAGGAATCCATTTGCTTACAAACCGCGTGAAGGAATTAAGAGCGCGTTTCAATTTGACACAAGGTGATCTCGCCGACAAGGTTGGGGTAACAAGACAGACAATCGTCTCGCTCGAAAAGGGTAGCTACACCCCTTCCCTACTATTAGCTATGAATATCGCAGAAGTGTTTGAAATGCCGATTGAGAGAATTTTTTCGAAAGAGGAGAAAAATAAATGAGTATGTACATTACAGTGTTTTTAAGGATTATGCTACTGCTATCTCTAGCGGTAATGGTTTTTGATTATTTAAGGGTGGAGCAGCTATATATTCAAATGGACCGAGGCTTTATTGATGGGTTTGAAGTCTTTATCACTCGATGGCCAGGGTTTATTTTTATAATTATTGTCATTTTATTTGTCATCATAAATACCATACAATTTATTCTCGTCCGTAAAAACAAACACTCTATTTTGAATGCATTCTTAGCCGTAGAATACGATGTTTCAGACGAACGAGCTGTTCAAATTACACATAAAGCAGTCAGTAATGCATTCGTCTTTATTTTAGTTTACTCATTTTTTATTGTTGGATCTTATATGTTCATTCCAAATTATTTTGTTGATTATATTTGGTATCCGCTCTTTACAACAGTCTCCATTCCTATCGTTGGATTGCTGACGTATTTAATTTCATTTAAAGTACTGCAACATAAGTAATGAATGTGTGCGGATTTCAGATGAGAAGCTTAACCTAACCTTATCTCTTAGAATTTGACAATTATTACATTTAGTCTTCATGTATCGGGCACCTTTTATTATGATTCAACTATATATGTTGAACAAATGAATACGGCGTATGCGCTTCACAAGGGATTATGGTAGGCCACTGAAAAAGCCCTTGTACTTGGAATGAATTAGGATTCCCACTAATACCGCTTCGACGCTTTGTGGATGCCTCCCGCGATAAGCCAGAAAGAAGACCCCTTTCAGTCTTATCGCTCCGGCTACCACGAAGTCGCGCCTTCACTAGAAGGTCTATGTGAGAAATCGCATTTCGCTATCTGCGATGAAATCTGCAACCTGTAGTGTGTCTTTCTTGAATAGAATTAGTAGCAAAAAGTAATCACATTATAGTCTCAGTATATATATCAAAATCACATTTCTCTCGATAATGAACACCCTAGCGCAGGCGCGGCAATGGGGTCGCCGAAGCCGTAAGACTGGATGCAAAGCGCTAATCCAGGCTTACGGTGAGAGGCATCCCCGAAGCGCCAAGTGTTCTACAATACACACACCGAATTACAACTCTCTCATTATCGAGAAGCACAGCAGATTCAATGGGATTCTTTAATTCAACATATATACATCACACAATAGTCTAAGTCCTTATTTCACGCTCTCCTTTTGGATTGTATTAGGGCTCATTTGTTTTCAGCAGTATAAGCATAGAAAGAACAGTCCTGACGGTCGGTTTATTATGAAGGAAATGATTTTGCCTGAATTTTATTCGAATGATGAGCGGGAAGCAGTAATAACTGGAAGAGCGGTAAAAGATGCGCTTTCAGCCATACTTCTTTTCACTCCTATCGCCCTAGCGGCAATGGCTTTGGCCCTGATCTTCGAGGGGGAATTCCGGCTTATGTTGTCTTTATTGATTGCTTCTTCCATCCCGATTGCCGGTTTGATCGCTTATTACTTTTCTTTTCGCCACCATTATTTACGATAAAAATCTGACGAAATATTTTCTATACTTCCAACAAAAAACGCCTAAACAGAGGAATCTGTTTAGGCGTTTTTCATTTAAATAGCTTGCATTTCATTTTTACGACGTTCAATTGCTTCGAGACGCTCGTCATATTGTTCTACTGTCAAGTTATGCTCAACGAAGTAACGGTTCCGCGGGTGTGTACGACATTCGTCCGTACAACTGCGCATATACAAGTGCTCATTTTCTTCAGAACAAATGATTTTTGCGTTACATATCGGATTTGCACAGTTCACGTAGCGTTCACACGGCGTATCATCAAAATGATCACGGCCGACGATTACATGCTCCACTTGATTGATTGGAACCGCAATTCGCTCGTCAAATACGTAACATTGTCCGTCCCAAAGCTGACCTTTGGCAACAGGATCTTTTCCGTACGTGACGATTCCTCCGTGCAATTGACCAACATCTTCAAAACCTTCACGTACAAGCCAACCGGAGAATTTTTCACAACGTATTCCACCAGTGCAATACGTCAGGATTTTCTTCCCTTCGAACTGTTCTTTGTTGTCGCGAATCCACTCAGGCAGGTCGCGGAAGTTTTCAATTTCTGGACGAACTGCTCCACGGAAATGTCCAAGATCAAACTCGTAATCATTACGTGCATCAATGACAACTGTATCTTCATCTTGCATCTGCTTGAAGAACTCTTCAGGACTTAAGTAATTACCCGTTAATTCATTTGGGTTAATATCATCAGGTAAGCTCAAGTTAACGATTTCTTCACGAGCGCGCACATGCATTTTTTTGAATGTATGTCCATCTGCTTCGTCGATTTTGTAAACGATATCTTTGAAACGATCATCGCTTTTCATCATGTTCATGTACGCTTCCGTCTGTTCAACGGTTCCCGAACATGTACCGTTAATTCCTTCAGTACCTAAAATAATACGACCTTTTAAACCAATTTCATTACATGCCGCCAAATGTTCAACAGCTAACGTTTCAGGATCTTCAATCGTTACATATTTGTAATAGAGAAGAACCTGGTATGCGTTTTTTTCCATTTTTTCCAACCACCTTGTTTTTATAATTGCATGTTATAGCAACAACCGGCTCGGATTATTCACAAATAATTGTAAATATACAAAAGCAAACCCGTATTTGCAAGATCCGGGACGCTGATATTATATCACAAATAGACAAAAGCGCAAGCGCCTGTTCAGAGGTGGCAGGCATAAGACGAGCTGGCGAAGCCGATTTTTTACCGCACAGCAGGACCGACTTATGACCCGAGCCTCTAGGCGCTGAAGTCTGGACGTAGCAAGCTTCTTTAGCTACGTTGGTCAAGAATTATTCCGAGTCTATATATACCCAAATTACCCTTCTATTAACTAAGGTTAATTAGTTTTCCCGAATTTTATGTCAATACTTGGTACATTTCTTTTTTTCATGTATACTATAAAAGTATGTTTAATGATAGATTTCGACATATATATAACTTTTTGAAACTATTAACGAGACTCATCCGTCTAACTTTTTATAAACAGTAAGGGAGCCTACAACATGAAAAATATGCACCGAAAACGTCGTTCATCCTGGATTGACATTACATTTTCAATAGCTATCATCGCATTAACCGTATCGGCCATCTATTTAATTTCACAAACTACTAAGAACGAGGCTTCTTCGCTTCCTGAAAAGAACAAGGCTTCAACTTCGGTCGTAATCGATACGATTGACTCCCATTATCCAGGTATTAAAATTATTACGGAAACTTCTAATGATACATATATTCCATTTGCCATTCAATATCCGCAAAGTTTACATAGTCCATTCAATGAAGCTATTTCCAAATACATAACAACAGCTAAACAAAACTATTTAACTACAATGGCAGAAAACAAAAAAAACGGTAGTAAATTCACAGGTGAACTCAACATTTCTTTTGAAACCCTTTCCCATTATTCAGGAAACTATTCGTTTGTTCTTGTTAACAGTAGTTCAACCGGCGGGGCAAACGGTACAACCGATATTCGATCATTCCATTTGAATCCTGAAACAGGAGAAACGTTTACAATTGCGGACCTCTTTGGACGTGATCCAAAAAATCTCGAACAACTTTCTACTTTAGCACGCGAAGCAATTTACAACGATCCTTTACTTGCAGATCACGTTTTCCCGGAAGAAGTGCATCTCCAGACTGAACCAATCTGGGCAAACTTCGATAATTTCGCAATCACGGATGAATCTCTTATTCTTTATTTCGATGAATACGAACTAGCAGCGGGAGCAGCCGGTCCACCGATTATCGTAATTCCAGTGAGTGATATAAACAGCTTACTTTCCGAAAAGTTCCAATTAGTAGTTGAAGATACTGATGAGAATACGATTACCAAAGATCCGGTGAAGGAGGAAAATCCAGCTACGCCTCCTAACGATACAGAATCCTCTACAAATCAAGGCAACAACGATAGTGATACTTCTGAAGATGAAACGGAAGGATCCACTGAAGAAGTCGATGATGGCATTAAACAAATTGCCCTTACATTCGATGATGGGCCCGATCCTAAAGTGACCATTCAAATTCTTGAGACGTTAAATAAATACGATGCAAAAGCAACATTTTTCATGCTTGGTAGTCGGGTTGAATACTATCCGGAAATCGCAAAAAAAGTCCAAGAAGCAGGTCACGAGCTTGGGAATCATACCTGGAACCACCCCGATTTGACAAAGGCAAACGTCGAAAAGGTGCGCAGTGAAATCAACGAGACGTCATCCATTATTGAAAATGTCACCGGTCAGAAAGTAACTGCATTCAGGCCCCCTTATGGTGCAGTTAACAAAACTGTTCGTAGCCAAACAAACTTACCTGTTGTTCTATGGGATGTAGATACGCTTGACTGGAAACACCGTGATCCAGACAAACTTCTTGCACATGTAAAAGGTGCGACAAAAGATGGCAGCATTATTCTTATGCACGATATTCACCAATCGACAGCGGATGGTCTCGATGCAGTTCTAGCTTACTTGCAGAGTGAAGGCTATACATTCGTCAAATTTTCAGAGCTACAATAAATAGTCACTTTACTCCCCTGGACTGGATGTTCAGGGGTTTTAGTTTACTAATCTATCACATGTGTTAATTAACCAAAATTAAACGGCAAATGACTGACTGCTTTTGTGACAAAAGACTAGGTGCCCTATGTACAGGTGCTTTCGGATTGCTTTGGACTGAACGACTACTATACAATTATCGGGATTTCTTGCTGCGTAGGGATGCGACTTTGTCGCACTCCTTCGCAGCTTTTTCGTTAATTGTATGGTGGCCGTTCATCTGTCGCTCCTCAAAGGTAAAAGTACACGAAGTGCTAAAGATAAAGCTTTTTGGAACGAGTGAATAACCAATCGCAACAAGATGACCTAGGAGGAATGAACCGCAATTCCTTCCAAAACCTGTCGTGATTATTTTAGCCGAGAGCGAGCAGGAAACGTACTAGTCTAAATGAAGACTTTTTCGCCTACCTTTCCAGTATCTTATGCAAGAAAGTGGTTAATTAATGAACATGATAATCTATATTAGTAAAGTGTATGAATAACTAACTTTTGCTCTATACACAATAGAACACTTTTGTTATAATAGAATTAGAACAGTTAGGAGGTAATCAAATGTTCATCCAAATCGAACCGGAATCGGATATACCAATTTACGCACAATTAGCCTCCCAACTAATCGAAGCGATTGCTCGCGGAATACTGGTAGGCGGGGATGCGCTACCATCCGTTCGATCATTAGCAGCAGACCTTGGCATGAATATGCATACCGTCAATAAGGCTTACCATGAACTTGAAAGAAAAGAAATCATTCGGATTGTTCCAAAGTCAGGAGCTATCGTCAATCCTCTTTCACAAGATGACATTCGTGGGGATCATCTTGAAAGAATTTCCACAGAAATAAAACCAATCATCGCAGAAGCAATCGTGCTCGGGATGAAACCTGAAGCTATTAATAAATTAATTTCATCTATCATTTTATCTATTAAGGAGGAGTAAAGGAATGGAACTTACACTATTTTTAGTCATAATCGGTTTTCTCTTTGTACTGCTATCCGCCACCCCATTTTTATCGAGACGGACAATTGCGTTCGGCGTAACGATTCCAGAAGGACATACAGACGACCCTACAATTGCTTCTTTCAAGAAAATATATGCCGCAACTATTTTCATTACCGGTCTCATTTCACTGATTGCTTATTTTACCTTGGCCAACACCAGTAGCCTAACGGAAGAAAAAATTATCTTAACCGGATTAGCGATTCAGTTCGGTATCATCTTTTTGAGTATGGGGCTCTATTTTTACTTTCATGCAAAAACAACACGTCTTAAACAACTCAATGAATGGGGCTTACATTTGAAACAGGTCCGAATCGCTGATTTAGCTATCCGAACAAAAGACGAAATGCTTCCTTCATTTCTTTATGCTTTACCAATGATTATAACTATTGGCCTAATTGCCTATACTGCAACCCAATACAGTAGTATGCCTAGTATGATTCCAACACATTGGGGACCAAGTGGCCAAGCAGATGCCTTTAGCCCGAAAACACCTTTCTCCGTAATTGCCCTTCTACTCATTCTGTTGGTTATGCAAGGGATGATGCTTGGGATCAATGCATTCACAAAAAAATCCGGCATTAAATTGAATGCCGCAAAACGAAAAACATCTCAAATTCAACAATTATCGTTCCGTAAATACACGAGTTGGTTATTATTTATGATAAGCGTACTCATGACTGTTCTTTTGGGATTCCTACAGCTTACGACAATCCATGAAGGACTTGGTAGTGCAGTACTTATGCTTGCATTACCGTTGGGTTTCTCACTAATCGTCCTTATAACGACAGCTATCTATGCTTTCAAAGTCGGTCAGAGTGGCTCACGGATCAATGTTGACATTGAAGATGATTCTATTGCCGGTATTACTGACGTCGATGACGATAAGTATTGGAAAGCTGGGATCTTTTATGTGAATAAAGACGATTCCTCCATTTTTGTTGAGAAAAGATTCGGTGTCGGTTGGACCATCAACTTCGCCAACCCGATTGGATACATCATCCTATTTGGTCCATTGCTACTCATCCTGGCTATCACTTTCTTTTTATAGTTTTAAAAGCAGTATGTTTCAGAGATTAACGTATACACTACAGCTGTATATAAGCTGAACTAAAACCCATTATGAGCTACAAACCATGCAGAGTATTATTTTAGAGCAACAGAAAACCCACCTTGGCCAAGGTGGGTTTTCTGTTGCTCATTCTACTAAAGCCCTCATTAGTGAAAAACCACTTAACAGCTAGTCCATCCACTTGAAATGATTGACCAAAATGGCGCACCACTAAATTATTTTTACTTTTGAATTTCATTTCTCCATTTCAAATAAGTGTAGAGCAATTGAACAGGTAAAGTAATTAATAATGCCGTAATCCAAATCTTTTTCTCTAGTTCAGGTATTTCTGAAATTAGCAGTACTATGATTGCGATAATACAAATTGGAATATATCATAAAGTTCTATATATGTTGAACAAATGAATACGGCGTATGCGCTTTACAAGGACTTTTGGGAGGCCACTGAAAAAATCTAGTACTTTGAATGAAATAGAAATCCTACGAATACCACTTCGACGCTTTGTGGATGCCTCCCGCGATAAGCCAGAAAGGAGACCGCTTTCAGTCTTATCGCTCCGGCTACCACGAAGACGCACCTTCGCTGGATGGTCTATGTGAGAAAGCACATTTCATTAGCTGTGATGAAATCCGAAACCTAGAGTGCGGATTTCTTGAATATAATTATATATGTTGAATCCGGTATATATACTGAGCCAAGGCGCCTTAACAGGGGTAGCCAACTGAACAACGAAGAGTTCGGTTTGTATAATTTCTGCGTTCTTTGCAGAAATTATACAGTTAATGCCAAGAGGTTATTCCAGATAGATTAAAGAATACCTCATCTGACTTATGGTGAGAGGCATCCCCTAGCGCCGTAGCGGTTCAATGGAATTCTTTATTTCAATTTTTATAGTATCAAATAGTAATCACCTTACAATCTCGCCCTATACATCTCAAAATGATATTTCTCTCGATAATGAACAACCTAGCGCAGGCGCGGCAAAGGGGTCGCCGAAGCCGTAAGACTGGATGCGAAGCGCTAATCTAGGCTTACGGCGAGAGGCATCCCCAAAGCGCTAAGCGTTCTATAATCCACACCCCGAATTAATACTCTCTCCTTATTGATCGCCATAGTAAATTTAGCGGGATTCTTTAATTCAACATATATGATAAACTTTTTTCTATAATTCAACTTCCAGTAAATTAAACCACTATCACGACCATTTTTCACTGTTAGCATCCCCTCTTCATGTACTACTACTATTACGTTCTATATCGCAAGGTAGTTTCAAGCAAATCACTACTGATAAATATTTTCCCGAATTCCACGCAAAAAAAAACCGCGCAAGGCGGTTTTTCAATTTACCATAAACTATATTTAACTAAAGATACTTGTACTATGAAGTGGTTGCAATCTTGCTTTTGGATCGACATAAGCTTTCGCATGATTCACCGCAATCGGCGCTTCGCCAAGTCCGACAGCAATTAGCTTCACCTTGCCTTCATAATTTGTAACATCTCCAGCTGCATAGATACCTTCGATGTTTGTCTCCATACGCGTGTTAACCATAATCGAGTTACGATCCATTTCTAGACCCCAATCTTTCAAGGGCCCAAGAGAAGATATATTACCGTAGTTAACAATTAAATGATCGACGTCAAGACGTTCCTCAGTTCCGTCTTTTTCTGCTAAGACGATGCTACTAACCTTGCCATCTTCCCCTTCAATCACTTTCACAGCACGGGAAGTTTTCACATCAACTTTCGATTCCATCAGTTGATTAACGCTCGTCTCATGTGCTGTAAAGCGTTCACGACGGTGAACCAGTGTCACAGTTGAAGCGATATCCTCCAACATAAGTGACCAGTCAACCGCGGAGTCCCCACCGCCACAAACGAGTACATTTTTATCTTTAAAAATCGTTAGATCCTTAATGCTGTAATGAAGTGTATTTCCTTCAAAAAGTACTTCTTCAGGAAGACCAATCTTACGTGGTTGGAATGCACCGATTCCAGCAGTCAAAAGAATGGTACGTGTCAAATGAACGCCTTTATCTGTTTTAAGAATGAAATGATCTCCATCACGCGTTGCTGACATAGCCGTTTCACCGAGAAGGATTTCTGGTTTCGAATAATGAGCTTGCGTTACTAGATTCGCTACGAAATCTTTCGCAAGAATTTTAGGGAATCCGCCCACATCATATATATCTTTATCAGGATACAGTTCGATCAGCTGACCGCCAAGTTGTGGCAAGCTATCGATGATTTTTACCGACATTTCACGCATTCCAGCATAGAAAGAAGCGAAGAGTCCTGTCGGTCCTCCCCCGATAATTGTAATATCAACGATTTCGTTATTCATAGTTAAACACTCCAATTAGATTAGTCTCGGATAAAAGTTTTCTTCTTCTCTATCCACTCTACACATTATCTAACAAAATACAATAAAATACACATAATCTGATTTTCGAATTAAAGGTACGCAATAAAAGGCCTGTACACATCAAATGTGTACAGGCCTTTTATTTCTTCCTATTCGCGATGCGCTCTGCAATATGCAAGAACAGTTTCTTTCTCGTCATCTTCCAATTCGAAATCAAGAACTTTCTCACTTGAACGCTCAAAGAAGTGATATGAAGCAATTCGACCTTCATCCTCGTCAATTGCAAAGATTACTCGAAGGCCAGTTCCACCTTCAGAATAAAGCTCGTCTTCTTCATCAAGATTAATGTACAATCGGTATTCATAACGTTCTCCAGCAATGATCCCAGTAGGATCGTTAATTTTTTTGATGATATACTCAGTAATTTCCATAGTAGTACCAACCTCTCACTTACAATTTTAGATTCCCCGGCTACAAAGCCACTACACTCCATAATACATCATTCAACACCAAAAGGGTTAACTTTGGCACATACCTTATTTTTTAATGAATTTAATCATTTCGTTTATCAAGAGAGGCAGCAGACTTAAAGCGGCAATAACTAGCCATTCCATAGGCCCTAGTGAATGCACACTAAAGACTTTTGCGATTGGACCAACTGACACGATAACCACTTGCAAAATGATTCCAAGAAAAATTGAGTAAATTAAGAATTTGTTTTTGAAAATCCCTGCGGTAAATACAGACTTATCCATCGACCTGAAGTTAAGGGAGTGAACAAGTTGGGAGAAACTTAGTGCGATGAAAGCCATTGTCTGTCCGTGAACTAGTGCACTTTCTGGAATTCCAGATGAAAACAGGGCTAGGAAACTACCTTCATGCTCACCTGACATGTATACTCCAACCATGAAAGCGACGAGCGTAATCGCCCCAATCAAAATTCCGTTTAAAATCAAAAATGGAATAGATCCTCTGAATATACTCTCATGCCGGTGTCGTGGTTTTTCTTTCATTACTCCAGGCTCTTCAGGATCCACGCCGAGTGATAGCGCTGGAAATGTATCTGTCACAAGATTTATCCATAAAATATGAATCGGACGCAATAGTAACGGCCATCCTAGTAAAATCGCGGCAAAAAGCGCTATAATTTCACCAAGATTACATGACAATAGAAATATGACGGACTTCTTAATATTACGGTAAATCACACGTCCCTCTTCGACAGCTTTCACGATTGACGAAAAATTATCATCTGTCAAAATCATGTCTGCTGCACCTTTTGCAACATCAGTTCCCGTAATCCCCATCGCTACGCCAATATCTGCCGCTTTTAATGATGGTGCATCGTTGACTCCATCCCCTGTCATCGACACTGTATGACCTTTTGCTTTAAGTGCTTGTACAATCTTCACTTTATGTTCTGGCGAAACACGGGCATAGACATTAATCTCTCCGGTTTTTTCTATCAATTGATCCCCCGTTATCGAATCAATTGTTTTCCCTTCAATTACTTCAGATTTCTGAGTCGCAATTCCTAGTTCTTTCGCTATTGCAAATGCCGTGTCCTGATGATCACCAGTAATCATGACTGTTCGAATCCCAGCTTCTTTCGTCACTTTAATCGCGTCTTTCACTTCTTCACGCGGCGGGTCAATCATTCCGACAAGGCCTAGGAATGTCAATCCTTCTTCAGCTTGGTCTAGTTCCATGGCTTTGGCTTCTTCTACAATCTTATAGGCGGAGCCTAATACACGTAACGCTTTAGAAGACATCGTCATGGCCGCTTCCAGAATTGATTGCCGGTCGGCTTCATCAAGTATCCTTGACCCATCAGCTACTTCAATATGTGTACACTTCTGTAGGATGCCGTCAATAGCACCTTTTGTATGTGAATAAATTGCATCTGCAGATCGATGTACCGTAGTCATTCGTTTCCGATTTGAATCGAATGGTAACTCCGTGATTCTAGGATAGTTATTATCCAACAGTTCTTTTTCCAGTCCGGATTCTGTCGCCGCTACGACAAGCGCAATCTCTGTTGGATCTCCTGTTTCTCCTGTTTTAGAATACGTCGCATCATTACACAATGCGATATTCTCAAACAACAATTTTTGTACCGGGTTTTTCAGATTAGCTTTACTTAACTCATTTAAAGTCCCATCTGCAAAAAACGTTGTAACCGTCATCCTATTTTGAGTCAACGTCCCGGTTTTATCAGAGCAGATAACATCCACAGAGCCTAGCGCTTCCACAGCAGGGAGTTTTCGGATGATAACGTTTTGCTTAATCATCCTTTGAACGCCGATTGCAAGGACGATTGAAACGATCGCAGGCATCCCCTCAGGTATTGCTGCAACTGCAAGACTGACCGCTAACATAAACATTTCCAAATAGCCACGCCCTTGAAGTATGCCAATCGTAAATATGATGACACAGATGGCAACAGCAGCAATGCCAAGATATTTACCTAATTGGGCAAGGCTTTTCTGAAGAGGCGTCTCGTCGTCCACTTCCTGGTCAAGCATGGTAGCCACTTTCCCTATTTCAGTCTTCATGCCTGTTGCAATAGCAATTCCAGTTGCACGCCCATATGTAGTCAATGTCGACATAAAGGCCATGTCTTTTCGATCTCCGATTGGCATTGAGGGATCTCCACTAAAATGTGCATCCTTTTCAACAGGCACAGATTCACCTGTCAGTGCCGCCTCTTCAATTTTCAAATTTACTGATTCAATTAGTCTGATATCACACGGAACATACCTGCCTGCATCAAGGAGAATGATATCACCTGGAACGACTTCTTCCGACGGTATCTCTTGCTTGACACCATCCCTCCTTACAAGTGCTTTAGGTACTGCCATATTTTTCAACGCTTGAAGCGCTTCCTCCGCTTTCGATTCCTGAACGACCCCCACAACTGCATTGATGATAACGACCAATCCAATAATAATTGAGTCTGCCACTTCCCCAAGTATTCCGGAAATAACAGCAGCAACGATTAATACATAAATTAACACATTATTGATTTGTGCAAAAATCCGTTGTATCAGCGTACGGCTTTTACTACCCGTAAGTTTATTCGCCCCGTATTCATCCAGCCTTTTATTCACTTCCTCTTCACTTAATCCAAATTCCACATCCGTATCCATCAATTGTTCAGTTCCATTTTGCATTTTATTGTTCCCTCCATATACCTCTTAAATATCCAATCTATCACATGTGTTGATTTACCAAAAGCAACCAGTAAATGACTGAATCCAACACTAGGCACTTCTTGTACAATTACTTTTGGATTGCTTGGATTGAACGACCTCTATACGATTAACGAGGTGTCTTGATGTGAAGAAATGCGACTTCGTCGCATTTCTTCACATTTTTTCGGTAATCGCATGGTGCTTATTCATCCGTCGCTATCCAAATACATTCGTACACAAAGTACTAAAGATTTTCGGGACGAAAGAATAGCGGGCTTCTTATCTGGATAATAGTCGCCAAAGATACAATTTTGGCGACTGAAGCCTTCTCCATAGTCTTGTCTTTTTTAGTTAAGAAAGAGTCACTTTCTTATAGTCCATTTCATGATAAGATGCATACTCTTTACTAAAAGTAAGCAAGGAACACATTGTAGAAAGTACTAGAGTGCCCGAAATTGTATCTTCGGGCACTTACAACCTTTATAAAGAGTCATCTATTCTTTTTTTCTAAAGAAGCTGTATTTTTCATTTGAACGTTGTAGGAACGCGACAGGCAACTATTCGTAACAGGATTACTTAGGAGGAATGAACTGCAATTCCTCCCCAAAGGGTGTGGCTAGGAATGACGAAGTCATTTCTAGCCACACTTGCCCCTCAGTAAAGTTGTCATGAATAGCTCACCGAAAGCGGACCGGAAATGATCCAGTGAAAATAGAGTTTTTCAAGCCTTTCTTACCTGCTCTTTATGAAAGAAAACGGTTAATAAACAGACGTGCCAATGTAGACGACTATTTTCATACTTCTTCTATTACTATGCTTTAGTCATGATACTTCTTTAACAAGCTAATTTGACAAAATACATGAAAATCGTAAATTTCTTTTGCAATATTCCGGAACTTCGTGAACAATATAAAGAGTGAAGTAATTCACTAGTAAACTAGCAGGGGGAATCATTTTGATTAAATTTGAAGACTATCAATACTCAAAGCTCAATATGGCAGAAGTAAAACAAGACTTTGACGAGTTGCTACAGGAATTCCGTTCCGCAAGTTCTTATGACCAGCAAAATGAAGTCATTGAGAAGATCAACACGATTGGTAAAGACTACTCAACAATGGCCAACCTTGTCTATATCCGCGCATCCATCGATACAAACGATGAGTTCTATCAGAAAGAACGCGATTATTTCGACGAAATCGGACCTGAGTACCAAGAACTTGAAACCGCTTACTACAAAGAACTGGTTTCCACTCCTTTCAGAGCACAACTCGAAGAAAAATGGGGCACTCAACTATTCGCTTTAGCTGATAATGCCATAAAATCGTTTTCTCCAGAAATTGTTGGCTTGTTACAAAAAGAAAACAAACTAACTTCCGATTACTCGAAACTGGTCGCATCTTCACAAATCGAATTCGATGGTAAAACACTTACACTTGCTCAAATGGGACCCTATGCAGAATCTACGGACCGCTCCGTTCGTAAGTCAGCTATGGAAGCTTCCTACAAATTCTATGCTGACAACGGTGAAAAGTTCGACGTAATTTATGATCAACTTGTTAAGCTCCGTCATGAAATCGCGACGACACTTGGTTACAAAAACTTTGTGGAGCTTGGTTACCTAAGAATGGACCGTATCGACTATGATGCAAATATGGTGAAGAAATTCCGTGATCAAGTACGCGACCATATCGTTCCGCTCGCAAGCCGCCTTTATGCGCGCCAAGCTGAACGTATAGGCGTTGACGAATTGAAGTTTTACGATCAGTCCTTAGACTTCCTTACAGGCAATGCAACACCCCAGGGATCTCCTGACTGGATCATTGAAAACGGTAAAAAGATGTATGCTGAACTTTCACCTGAAACTGATGCATTTTTCAAATTCATGACGGACAAGAACTTACTAGACGTCGAAGCGAAGACAGGGAAAGAAGCGGGCGGCTATTGTACATTCATCGATAATTACGATTCGCCTTTCATCTTCTCTAATTTCAATGGAACTTCTGGAGATATCGATGTGTTAACGCATGAAGCCGGGCACGCATTCCAAGTGTTCTCTAGCCAGAATATTGGTATATCAGAATATATGTGGCCTACATCTGAAGGTGCAGAAATTCACTCAATGAGTATGGAGTTCTTCACATGGCCTTGGATGGAACTCTTCTTCAAAGAACAAACGGATAAATATAAATTCGCACACCTTAGCAGTGCATTGCTCTTTTTACCATACGGTGTCGCAGTCGATGAATTCCAGCATGTCATCTATGAAAACCCTGAAATGACAGCTGCAGAACGAAAAGCTGCATGGAAAAAGATCGAGAATATCTATCTACCTATGCGTGATTACGATGGCATTGAATACTTGGAATCGGGTGCTGTTTGGCAGCGTCAGGGTCACATTTATGAAAGCCCATTCTATTATATCGATTACACCCTTGCACAAATATGTGCGTTCCAATTTTGGAAACGCTCATTCGAGGACCGTGATGCGGCATGGAAAGATTATTTACATCTTTGCACACTCGGTGGTTCAAAATCATTTACAAAACTAGTCGCCGAAGCCAATTTAATATCACCTTTCGAAGACGGCTGTGTTGAGTCTGTTATCGGAACAATCGAATCATGGCTCGATTCGATTGACGATAAAGCACTTTAAAATAAAGTAAGTAGAAGCAGAAATGCTTCACGGTTTCTCTTCGGAGGTGCAAACAAGCAAATAACATTAAATTTCGTAGCCAAAACCACATTGTATTAGAGCATAAATTAGCACTGCAATTCGCAGTGCTTTTTTGATTTATATAGAACAACGAAAGTTCGCTTTTGGGCGTAATAATAAAAATCCTCCCAATTTATAAACGGACGGGATACTCTAAAGTGATGGAAAATTTTAATTTCTAAGTATTGTTGGTATAATAGAATATTGGAATTATTTATTATTGAACTAACGACAGTTTTTCTCAATGAAAATATTGACTTAGATCCAACATTTCAGGAGGTAGATATAATGACCAATATACTAATTGTAAAAGATGAAGTTCATATAGAGGCTACTCCTTCAAAAGTATGGGAGGTACTCATTAACCCAAAATATATTGCACAGTGGGATGAACTTCCAGAAAATTATCCTAGTGAAAATATGAGTAAGGGAAGTAAAGTGGTTTGGGAGCATCCTAACGGTGACCAGACTGTTACAACAATTATAAAAGCAGAAGAATTGAAGGAATTAAAACTTGCCTTATACTCATCAAATTGGGAAGTAAAACCGAATGAAGGTGATGTGGCATATCTGTTTAAGTTAGAAGACCTAAACGGTAGTACTTTACTAAAAATTGAAATTGGTGATTTTTCACTCCTAAAAGATGGGCAAGACTATTATGATGCCTCGGTAGAATTTGCATCTGAAGCAAAAAAAGTAATTAAAGAATTAGCTGGAAGTCTATAGGTATATTCTAATAATAGCTACACCTCTTATTATGCTAATCAGTGCTTTAGTTCAAAAGGGAGGAAATTATTTCGTTGTTTTAAATACAAACACTGAATTACTGTTCAGTGTTTTTTATCGTTTATATTTAATTATCATACCACGTATACACTCGCTTACTAAATTGCCACCTAAATAAACTGATTTAAATATGTGTGCTTCTAAGCGAAACATGATTCGAGACTTACTTAATTAACAATGAGGTTGTCCCCAATTATTTGGACAACCTCATTAAATTTATTACCTATCCACAATTTCAAAAATCACATTAAACCTACTGCATTGCCTTGTAAATCGATATCCATCTGAAGTGCTGCAGGCGTTTTCGGCAATCCTGGCATCGTCATAATATCCCCCGTCAGACAGACAAGAAATCCTGCTCCAAGTTTCGGAATGATTTTTCTAACAGTAATAGTAAACCCTTCAGGGCGCCCAAGTATTTTCGGATCATCTGAAAATGAATATTGGGTTTTGGCCATACAAATCGGCAAAATTCCCCAGCCATTGTTCTCGATATTTTTGAGATCTTTTAACGCTTGTTCTGTAAATACAACACCCAATCCACCATATACTTTTTGAACAATAGCTGTAATTTTATCACTTACGGGCTGTTCTACATCATAGAGTGGAGCGAAATTATTTGGTTCATCTAGAAGCTTTAAAACTTCCTGCGCCAAAGCAATGCCGCCATCTCCACCGCGTTCCCAGACATCAGTGAGTGCTACCCTTATTTCGTTTTCCTCACACCACTCAAAAATGACTTCCAGTTCTGCACCAGTATCCGTGATGAACTTGTTCAACGCAACGACCGGTTGGACACCGAATGCACGAATGGTATCAATATGCTTAGCTAAGTTGACTAATCCATCCGTGACAGCCTGTACATTCTCCTCTGCAAGCTGGTTTTTCGGAACTCCACCATGCATTTTAAGTGCACGTACTGTTGCCACAATGACAACTGCATCGGGTGAGAATCCACCTTGACGTGCTTTTATATTCATGAATTTCTCAGCACCTAAATCGGCACCGAATCCAGCTTCCGTAACGACGATATCAGCAAGTTTACGTGCCGTATTTGTTGCAATTAATGAGTTACAGCCGTGCGCAATGTTCGCAAAGGGTCCACCATGTATAAGTGCCGGAGTCCCTTCAATTGTCTGCACAAGGTTTGGTTTGAATGCCTCTTTCAGTAGAAGTACCAATGCCCCTTGGACACCAAGGTCTCGTACCGTTACCGCCTCTTTATCATACGTATAACCGATAACGATACGTGCAAGTCTTTCTTTCAAGTCTTGCAGGCTTGTCGCTAAACAAAAAATCGCCATAACTTCAGATGCGACTGTAATATCGAAACCATCTTCTCTTGGAACTCCTTGTGTAGGGCCGCCGAGTCCAATTGTTATGTTGCGTAATGCGCGATCATTCATATCCAAGACGCGTTTCCAAGTAATTCTCCGCGGGTCAATCCGAAGCACATTTCCGTGGTGAAGATGATTATCTATAAGTGCACTAAGCGCATTATTCGCAGTCGTAATTGCATGAATATCACCATTAAAATGTAGATTAATTTCTTCCATTGGCAACACTTGAGCATAACCACCGCCTGTAGCCCCACCCTTCATCCCCATAACAGGTCCAAGGGATGGTTCGCGTAAAGCAATCATTGTCTTTTCTCCGAGCTTTGAAAGGGCATCAGCAAGCCCTACAGTGACAGTCGACTTCCCTTCCCCCGCCGGCGTTGGGCTAATGGCTGTGACAAGAACCACTTTTCCATCCTTGCTACTCTCGGCTAACTTAGTTACATCAATTTTTGCTTTGAATCTGCCGTATGGTTCGACCGCTTCTTCAGGTATACCTGCCTCTTTGGCTATAGTCCAAATCGATTTCATCGTGGCCTGTGATGCTATTTGTAAATCAGTTAATGGCGATACTTTTTTTGTCATGTCTGTCCCACCTTTTTTATTTTAAGTATACCCCGGCTATATCCAAATAGCGGGATATCTCAGTGAATTTTATACGACATTAAATTAACTGAAGTACTACATCATTTCGTTACTTGCAGTACCACTTTTCCAAATTGCTTACTCTCTTCAATATAATCGAATGCCTCTGCCGCTTCGTCTAAATTGAAGACTTTATCGACAATTGGACGTGTTCCATATTTTTCGACATGCGCAATCATGTCACGTAACTCTTCTCGACTACCTAACGTAGAACCGAAAAGTTGGTACTGTCCGTAGAAAAACGCGCGCAAATCTAAGTCGACTGTATCATCAGTCGTTGCTCCAAAAATGACGATACGCCCGCCTTTTTTCAATAAACTAAGCGAACGATTAAACGTCGCCCGGCCAACACTTTCGATAACGAGGTCGATTGTCTCTCCTTCTAACTCCTTGTTCCAATCCCCATTCGTATCAAGAGCGATGTCCGCGCCAAGTTCAAGCGCCTGTTTTCGCTTAGCTTCACTGCGGGAAGTTACAATTACACGCGCCCCAACATTTTTAGCGAATGAAATAAGATAAGTGGCTACTCCACTGCCGGCACCTGGGATGAAAACTGTATCCCCGGCTTTCAATCCCCCTTTAGTAAATAGTGCACGATAACCTGTTAACCCGGCTAACGAAAGTACCGCTGCCTCTTCCCATGACAAGTGAGCGGGTTTCCTTTCAATTTGTTCAGCCGAAATTGCAATCTTCTCAGCAAATGTCCCATTATCAGGCATTCCTAAAATATCAAATTCTACCGGTGGGGCATCGCTGTTTTCAAACCAACGTAGCGAAGGATTAATCATTACTTCATCCCCGACTGCAAACGCCGTTACTCCTTCACCAACTGACTCAATAATTCCTGCACCGTCAGATCCTAGCGTCAATGCTTGTGCCTCATTCCCCCTACGTCCAGGTATATATAAGTCTCGACGGTTCAAACCTGCCGTCTGAATCACAACGACGACTTCACCACTTGCTGCAACTGGTTCTTTCATGTCACCTATTTTCAACTGCCCTAATTCATGGATAAATGCTTTCATCTTAATCATCCTTTCTTAAGTGCATACTATCTCTATCATACCTTAATAGTTACCTTTTTTCACACTCTTCTAAATAGTAAACGAAATGAAAGAAGGCAAGAAACCAATTATAGTTCAAATAGGTTTCTTGCCTTCTTAACAATTGAAGTAATCTTTTATTTGCCGTCGCTTATCTTTTCATCTTCCCAACATTCTGCACCTTTTAGCCCGGGAATCGTACTAGCCTTGAATATAGGATTGAGTCCTCTTTTTCGTTGTTCTGTATAATCATCTAGTGTTTTGAATGCCACTTTTCCTAGAAGGAAGATAACTATTAGATTAATGACTGCCATCATCCCCATGAAGAGGTCCGCCATGTTCCAAACAAGATCCACTTTTGCAAGCGTTCCAAACATTACCATCGCGAGTACACCAAAACGGTAAAGAGTTAACCATATTTTATTCGCGTTGATAAATTCAATATTCGTCTCGCCATAATAATAGTTTCCAATAATCGAACTGAAAGCAAAAAACAAAATGGCAATTGCCAAGAAATAAGGTGCCCACTCTCCTACATGGACACCAAGGGATGTCTGCGTCAAGAGAATCCCATCCACTTCACCTGTATTATAAAGATCGGCAAGAATAATAATGAACGCCGTTGCAGAACAGATGATGATTGTATCAAAAAACACACCTAGACTTTGAACAAGACCCTGTTTTGCCGGATGCGATGTACTTGCAACCGCAGCAGCATTCGGTACACTCCCCATACCTGCCTCATTGGAGAATAGTCCACGTCGCACTCCTTGCATAATCGCTGCCCCGACTGCCCCACCGACCGCTTCGTTCATTCCAAATGCGCTCGTGAAGATTAGTTTAAATACTGCGGGAACCTCATTTATATTCATAATAACGACATATAAAGCAACAATAATATAGAAAATAGCCATAATCGGAACGATAACTTGTGTGACATTGGCAATCCGTTTAACGCCTCCGAAAATAACAAGAGCCGTTATAAAAATAAGAACTAATCCAATAACCCATTTTTCAATATGAAACACACTATTGAATGATAAACTTATTGTATTTGACTGTACAGCATTAAAAATAAAACCGAAGCAAAGTGTCAGCAAAATAGCGAATATGATACCCAGCTTCCGATTACCCAAAGCCTTTTGCATATAATAAGCAGGCCCTCCCCTGAATGTATCGCCGTCCTTCACTTTATACACTTGCGCGAGCGTACTTTCGATAAACGCAGTCGCCATTCCGATTATCGCAATGACCCACATCCAGAAAACCGCGCCTGGCCCTCCAATGCCAATTGCAAGGGCAACCCCAGTAATATTCCCTGTTCCAACCCGTGATGCAGCACTAATTGTAAACGCTTGAAAGGAGGATATCCCGCCCTTCACTTCCGGTTTTTCCACTATAAGTTTAAACATTTCACCAAACAGGCGAAACTGTACAAATTTCGTTCGAATCGTAAAATAAATACCTAAACCAATTAACAAACCGATTAGGATATACGACCATAAAAGGTTATTCCCTGTCGTTACAATCCACTCTAAAGCACTTTGAATCATTTCTAGTTCCTCCCTATTCCATTTTTAACATTCGCAGTGTAATTTTTATACACATGTCAAAAATGCCTTTACCTTAACTACGGATACTTTCACGTTAAGTACATATCATATCCTATTTCGACAAATGAGAATAGCAGTTATTTAATGGGATTTCACGGTAGATTCTATTATTATTTTCAACAAAAAAACCTCCTTCTATAATCGAAAGGAGGCTAGGACTATTCTATTGTGCGTAATGTGACAACTACTATTTCCGGTTGATTGAACAGCCGCACTGGAATGATGCTATTGCCCAGGCCGCGACTGACTACCAAGTCGCTGCCATTCTTCTCATGGACGCCTGATGAATATTTGGGAAACCAACCTTGTCCGGGTGAAACGAGGCCACCGATCCCTGGTATACGAAACTGTCCGCCATGAGCATGACCACTGAACGTCACATCTATCCCGGCTTCAGCGTACTCATCAAATTGCTCAGGCCTATGTGACAATAGCACTTTAAACATCTCATCAGGTATATTTTCAAATGCTTGTTCTATCGATATTTTAACGGCTTCATCATCTTCAAGCTCACTTGCCAGCGGATCTTCAATTCCTCCTATTGCTATTGAACTATCGGGAAACAATGTAATTACATCCGCTTCGTTCGATAAGACACGAACCCCCAAGTCTTCGAGAGCCCCCTGAATACGGTCCATATCCTGCGTAGCGATTTCATGGTTTCCTGTCACGTAATAGATTGGAGCGACAAATTGAAGCTCTTCAATAAGAATCAGACTTTTTTCAAGATCGTAGCGGTTACTGTCGATAAAATCACCCGTAATGAATATCGCTTGGGGCGTGATCATTTTCACCCTATCAACAACATGTGAATGGTTTTCACCCAATTCGGCATCATGTAAATCAGAAATCTGGACGATAGTGTATTTGTCGTAATTAGCAGGGATCTTGTCCGACACAATTTCATAATGCGTTACCCCGACTGTTGTATTTCCTTTATATACGACAAAGCAAAGAAGGACAAGTATGAATAAGATGAAAAACCATTTACGTCGTAAGGGCATCTTTTTTTTCGTTGTATTCGTAGTCGTTTTCATTACAACCAGCGTTTTTTCAACCTTGCAAGTTCTAAAAGTTCTAGGACCTCTTTTTTCGGCAGTTCTGTCAGTATCGCAAGCATTTCGATTTCTGCACGTTTTCTGCCCTTTCCGCTTCTATACGTTTCTTTGTGTATAGCATCAAGTTCTGCATACAGTTCGTCTGTATGACTCGTTTGTTCTTGTTCTTGCGTTTCTATATCGCTAATAACATTTTCTCTCAATTTGTCGTAAAGCATATCTACATTTGCAGATCCCGTGCTTTTAAACGGTTTTGACGTCTTCGAATTCCCTAGAATCAGCTCATCAGTTGTAACATTAAAGCGTTCAGATATTTTTGCCACCCAAGCCGCCGATGGAGCATTCTTCCCTTTTTCCCAATCTTTAATACGACTTGCTGACGTTCCTATAGCTGCTCCGAATGCCATCATTGATAATCCGCGTTCTTCACGCAATTTCTTTAACCTTATACCAAAATCCTCTTTATTCCAATCGTTCACATTTACGCCCCCTAAAAAGTTTATATACAACTCTATTATTTTTTATCTGGAGGCTTCTGTCAATCTATTTTTTGATTTTTCTATAAAACAATTAATAACCTGTTTTTTGACGGTTATAATTTTCTTCATTCTTTGCTAAGTACGCACCAATAATATCTTCATTTGTGAAACCAAGTTTTTTAGCAATGGCCCCATAATGAATCCAGACTTTCTCATAAGCCGTCATGCTAAGTTCATTCAGGAAACAGTGAATAGCAGCCGTAGTTTCTAGGAATAATTGTGTCAATTCTCCTTCAACTTCACCTTCCGGCCAGTTTGTTAGCGTATGTAAGTCCTTTTCTATACCCAAGGAAAGTAGAAAATGAATCGAATCTACATATTCTTCAAGAATCACAGCATCATCTGAAGGACCTTTTGTGCTCCAAAATTTGAAACAACGCGTTTCATTTGCAAGTTCCGCGAGTTCAATTAAGAGTGCAAGTCCTTTTTCTAGAAAAACATCTGTTTTTTCCTCTCTGTTATTTTGGATAAATAAATCGAGTTCACGTTGCATGGTAAATAGTTTTGACAGTTGCATAAAAAAAACCTCCATTTTTTTAACTATATTGAAACTTTTTAGATTGTCATCCGTATAAGATAGTATCTATAAATTCATAAGGGGGATCCGTTATGGGATTACTGATCCGCTTGATCATTATTGCTTTTATCATTTATTTAGTCTACCGCGGGATTCGTTATTTGACGGACCCCAAAAGAAAGCTTGATGATGCATACGCGGAGGAAAAGTATTATTTCTATGATGAAGTAAATAATGTGCGAAAAAATTTCTTCCTATCGTATAAAGGCGCTATGTTTGAGGGTGAAAAATACTTAGATACAACAGATGATTCCATTGACGTCATCTCCATTTTCGTTTGGGTGAAAGATGAAACAAAACTTCAAGATTTCACAAAAGCGGATTTTGATTTTCTTTCATCCACAATCTTATCCAACTACCCCAAAGCCGCTATTAGTTGGAAAAATCCAATCGAACGACTAATGGAACAATAGAACAAGCCCGTTGAAAAGCGGGCTATTTTACACTTCCATCATTCCTGGTAGGGTAACACCTAGAAGATAGAGTATGCCAATACCATAGGCAATTGCTAAAATAAGAAAGCCGATCCGGAAAGATGTACGTCTTGTCTTATGACGGAATGTTTGCATCCCAAGATATGCACCAATGCCTCCACCAAGCAGTGCAAGCGTCCATAAATTCTTTTCAGGTATTCGTTGTCCTTTTCTCTTTGCCTGACGCTTATCATACCCCATCGTAATAAATGCCCAAACGGACATAATTGCAATCCATCCTAATAGTGTCGTTTGCAAGTATGATTCCCCTCTTTTCTTTCTCTACTTACATTTTACACTGTTTAGCAGTCAGAGAGTAATAATATAATTCTTTAAGACTGTACGACAGATTCACGGATCTATAAGATCCTCTTCCTAAACTCCTCAATACGAAAACTTTACCGTCGCCGTAAAAAAACAAATAAAAAAGTCGCCTCGCACCCAGATTAACTCTGGACCGTTTGGCGACTTTTATTGACGTTCTTATTTTGCGATTGATTTTTTCGCTGCATCTGCAAGTTGTGTGAACGCTTGCGCGTCAGTCACTGCAAGATCAGCAAGCATTTTACGGTTAACATCAATGCCAGCTACTTTCAAGCCGTGCATAAGAGTGCTGTAAGAAAGACCGTTGATACGTGCAGCCGCATTGATACGTGTAATCCAAAGTTTACGGAATTCACGTTTCTTCTGACGACGGTCACGGTATGCATAGTTGAATGATTTCATTACCTGTTGGTTTGCTACCTTGTAAAGTCTATGTTTTGAACCAAAGTAACCTTTTGCTAATTTCAATACTCGATTACGACGCTTGCGCGTCACTGTTCCACCTTTTACGCGTGGCATAGTTCATTACCTCCTGCTTTTCTGTCCGATTGTGTTTTAAATTATTTCATGTAAGTGATCATTTGACGAATGCGTTTGAAATCGCCTGAAGAAACTAGTGAAGCTTTACGCAGGTGACGTTTCGCTTTTGTCGGTTTGTTTGCAAACAAGTGACTTGTGTAAGCACGGCCGCGTTTCAATTTACCAGAACCGGTTTTTTTGAAACGTTTCGCTGAGCCGCGGTGAGTTTTCATTTTTGGCATGTTCTGTTCCTCCTAAATCATTCATTGTTACTCTTTTTCAGCAGTTGGTGCAAGCACTAGGAACATGCTGCGGCCTTCCATCTTCGGTCGTTGTTCAACCGTAGATACATCTTTGCACGCTTCTGCGAAACGGTCAAGGACACGCTGTCCGATTTCCTTGTGCGTAATCGCACGTCCACGGAAACGGATTGAAGCTTTAACTTTATCGCCTTTTTCAAGGAACTTGACAGCGTTCCGTAGTTTTGTCTGGAAATCATGCTCATCGATTGTCGGACTTAACCGAACTTCTTTAAGCAAAATGATTTTCTGATTCTTACGGACTTCGCGATCCTTTTTCTGCTGTTCAAATTTGAACTTTCCGTGGTCCATGATACGAGCCACTGGGGGTTTCGCTGTTGGTGCTACAAGGACAAGATCCAAATTCGCAAGAGCGGCAATTTCAAGTGCCTCAGTGCGTGTTTTGATTCCGAGCTGATCGCCGTTGTGATCAATAATGCGTAGCTCGCGGGCACGGATGCCCTCATTTACGTACATGTCTTTGCTAATAGTAATCCACCTCCGGATATTTCTCGAATACATGGTTTGGGTATACCGTCCGGTTCGGGTCGGCCCCACAGGTCCATCCAATTAAAAAAGGTAGACAAATTGGATTTGTCTACCCGCGTATGTGTACGTGCAAATGCACGGCACTTCACTCATGTTTTAACCCGTCAACAACGTCTAGGCGTCGAACAGGTGAGAAGCGGGTAGCCTCTTCTTATACCACAAACTGTATTCAGTCATTACTAACCTTAATTACTTTACCATGTGACAATAAACTTGTCAACATGTTTTAATCTGCGGCTTGGCGAATTCACGGTTGCCGCATCGCTTTCATCGCTGAAAACATGCGTTAAGATTTATATAGTTAGTGTTTGACCACTGCTGTATAAATTTAAATACTTGTAACTTCTTCTTTTAGTCTAGCAAGGAATTCGTCGAATGGCAAGCTTTCAGATTGCTGTTCGCCGTATTTACGAACGTTCACTTCGCCTGATTCAACTTCTTTGTCTCCAAGAACGAGCATATAAGGTACTTTTTGCATCTGTGCTTCTCGTATCTTGTAACCAATTTTTTCATCACGGCTATCAATATTAACGCGGAATCCAGCAGCAACCAATTTTTCACGAACGCCATCTGCATAATCAAAATGTGCATCTGGTGAAACTGGAATTACTTCTACTTGGACAGGTGCCAACCAAGTTGGGAATGCCCCTTTGTATTCTTCAATTAGGAATGCAACAAAACGTTCCATAGTTGAAACAACGCCGCGGTGAATGACGACTGGACGATGTTGTTTTCCATCTTCGCCAACGTATGTTAGATCGAAACGTTCAGGAAGCAAGAAGTCGAGTTGCACTGTTGACAATGTTTCTTCCATACCAATTGCTGTTTTCACTTGAACGTCAAGTTTAGGTCCGTAGAATGCAGCTTCCCCTTCTGCTTCAACATAGTCAAGACCAAGTTCATCCATCGCTTCTTTCAGCATTGTTTGTGCACGATTCCACATTGCATCGTCATCAAAATATTTCTCTTTATCCGCTGGATCGCGGTAAGAAACACGGAATGAATAATCCTCGATATTGAAATCTTTATAAACGTCAATAACAAGTTGGACAACGCGTTTGAACTCATCTTTAATCTGATCCGGACGAACAAAGATATGCGCATCATTCAACGTCATTCCACGAACGCGCTGCAAGCCTGATAGTGCTCCGGACATTTCATAACGGTGCATTGTACCAAGTTCCGCAATACGTAACGGCAGGTTTCTGTATGAATGAATTCCATTTTTATAAATCATCATATGATGAGGGCAGTTCATTGGACGCAAAACAAGGTCTTCGTTGTCCATACTCATTACAGGGAACATGCCGTCCTGATAATGATCCCAGTGGCCTGAAGTTTTATATAATTCGACGCTACCGAGAACTGGTGTATAGACATGATCATAGCCAAGCCTCTGTTCCTTATCAACGATGTATCTCTCGATGATTCTGCGAATCGTAGCTCCTTTAGGCAACCACATTGGCAAGCCCTGACCCACTTTTTGAGAGTTCATGAAAAGATTAAGTTCTTTCCCTATTTTACGGTGATCTCGCTCTTTAGCTTCTTCCAAAAGACGAAGATGTTCTTTAAGTTCATCTTTTTTAAAGAACGCTGTACCGTAAATTCGTTGTAGCATTTTGTTATTCGAATCGCCGCGCCAATAAGCGCCTGCGATGCTAAGGAGTTTGAATTCCTTTAACTTCCCTGTAGATGGAACGTGAACACCACGGCACAAGTCGATGAAGTCGCCTTGTTCATAAATAGACACTTGCTCGCCCTCAGGAATCGCTTCTAGAAGTTCTAGTTTGTATTCGTCATCGATTTCTTCAAAACGCTTTTTCGCCTCTTCACGAGATACATCATGACGAATTACTTCCACGTTTTCAGCAATAATTCTTCTCATCTCTTTTTCAAGTTCTGGTAAGTCTTCTGCTGTAATCGGTTCAGGCGAATCAATATCATAATAAAATCCGCTTTGGATAACTGGCCCAATACCTAGTTTTGCATTAGGAAACTTACGTTTTACAGCTTGTGCTAGAAGATGTGCTGTACTGTGGCGTAATATTTCAAGCGCTTCCGGTGATTGAGGTGTGATAATCGCGATATCACCGTCCTCATTAATTGCTGATTTCAAGTCTACTAACTTGTCTCCAACTTTACCTGCCAGCGCACTTTTTCGCAGTCCCGGGCTAATTGATCCTGCTACGTCTTCTGTAGTTGTGCCTTGTGGAAATTCTTTCACGGCACCATCTGGAAATTTCAAATTAATCATATTTGTCATTGTTAAGCACTCCTCATTTATTATTATTGGAAAACAAAAAAAGCCCCATCCCTGGAAAGGGACGAAGCTTTAGCTCGCGGTTCCACCCTTCTTCCTTCAATCCGGAACACTTGAAAAGCGTAAGTGGCCTGTTTAGACCGCTGAAGCTAGACAAACGTACCGAAAAGATGAAGCTTGACGTCGGGTAACGGACCGGATTCCGTCATCGGTTACTGCACTGTTCACCGATGCTGCTCCAAGGTGGTAAATCATCCTTCTATCCTTCAGGGCTTCCAGCCAATGGCCCCGTTCTCTTTAGGTAGACGAAAAGATTGTTGTCCTCTTCCAAGCATTTCAGATTATTAATTAAAACTGAGTATACGTCGATTACGTAATAAATGCAAGTTCGTTCTACATGTATCTCCATAATTCATTGCAGTAATAATTATAAAACAACCTAATCCTCTAGGTTCCTCCAGCTGTTTTTCTATTTATTTAGATTGCAGTGTTGCCAGATAATCAAAAGTATAGTCCTTAGATGAACGGGAAGCCTACTAGTATCAAGATATTGAATGGAGGATTTACCATGGAACAAAGTGATAAAGCTGCCGTAGATTGGCCTGAACATCTTCAATTAGTTAAATGTATTGCATATGAGGAAAAAGAATGAAAAAGATCATTTACATGATTATGATTTTTATTGTGCTAGTCTCAGTGCCGAGCATTCTCATTAAGACATTTACAGATATTTCTTCAAAGCCTGACGCCGAAAGCTCCATCACTACTTTCTCAGAAGCTGATAATGATGAACTTATTAAAATGATTTCAGCTTATAATGACCAACATAAAACTGAACCTATTAACGCTAAAATCGACAGAGTCTGGAAAGCAATACCCGGATATAATGGCTTAGAAGTAGATATTGAAGCCAGCTATAAGAACATGAAACCCAGCACAGATATTGATACAAATAAAATCATTTTCAAGGAAACTTCTCCGGAAATCCATTTGAGCGATTTAGAACCGTCACCGATTTATCGTGGGAATCCTGAAAAACCAATGGTAGCCCTACTCATAAATGTCGCTTGGGGCAATGAGTACATTCCGGGTATCCTGAAAACATTATCAGACAACCAGGTAAAGGCAACATTCTTTTTTGACGGTAGTTGGGTTAAAAATAATCCCGATCTGGCTACAATGATTAACCTTGAAGGTCACGAAATCGGCAACCATGCTTATAGTCACCCCGACCTTAAACAGCGTTCTCGAAATGAAACAGTGAATGAATTGAAAAAAACAAATGATGTAATTGAGGAAACTCTTGGTATAAAACCGATATGGTTTGCACCGCCAAGTGGAAGCTTTAATCAGGAAACCATTTTGGTCGCCAATGAGCTTGGCATGAAAACCATTCTATGGACGGTCGATACAGTTGACTGGAGAAAGCCAGCAACCTCCGAAATGGTTGTGCGTGTTGTCTCTGGGGTAAGTAGCGGTGCGATGGTTCTAATGCACCCCACAAAAGCCGTTTTTGAAGGGCTGGAAACTATGATAATTGAAATTAAAGGGAAAGGGCTTCGACTAGGTACCGTAAGTGATTTAATGAGCGAAAAGCGGATTGACGACTAAAACCAGCCCTAGTAGCAACGGTATTTAATAGTGAGGTAAAAGGGAGATAAAGTGAATAACGAGGACATTCACCCGCCCGATATTGATATAGGTAAATTTATAATCATTCAGGCCACTTTTCCGAAGAATTTGAGCCGGAAAGAACAAAATATCAAATTCTGTACAGGAGTGAATAGGGAGTTTGTAGCATTATTGTTATCAATTACGAAACGCGAAGGCTTGTCAAAAATATGAAGTTAAAAATCAGACATCGCACTTGATATATATGTTGAACTAATGATTCTATGTGCCGAGCGTTGTTGAGAGGATTCTTTATGTCAACATATATAGGTAGAATTAATTACCATGGAATGAAAAGCTGCATTAAACACATGATACGTTTATGGAGGTGATTAATCTTGCCAAATAACAAAGACAGAAATCCAAACCGTGACCAAAAACAAAATCAAGACCGTAACAAAAACCAAAAACCAAATGATATGCGTGAAGAATTCGGCTCTACATTCGATATCGATAAGTTGAATACTCAAGAAAATGAGAATCAAAAGCAAAGAGAACAACGCACAAACCGTTTTGAAAAAAGATAATAAATAAACTATTAAAAATGACAGAAGCTCAATGCTTCTGTCATTTTTAGGTTTCCCTTTTATTTATCGCGTCTATTTTCACCATCGAGTCGTATTGGAATGCTAATCATTTGCACCCTCTCCATGATTCTTGCCGCTTTTACAGCTTCTTTTTCACCACGCTGTGTGTATGTCAAATGATCTTCAAGTTCAGCGTAACTAAGGTTAGATGTGAAAAAAGTCGGCAATTTTTCTGCCATCCTGTATTGTAAAATAGTGCCGAGCACTTCATCACGCGTCCAAGCAGACATTGTTTCTGCACCAATATCATCAAGCATAAGTACTTGTGCGTTTTTCACAAAATCAATTTTCTCATTTAAGGTCTGATCTTGAATAGATTGTTTCATTTCCCTTAGGAATTCCGGGACATATACAGCAACTGTACGTATCCGACGATTGGCTAATTCGTTCGCCAATGCTCCAAGCACGAATGATTTACCGATTCCAAACGGGCCATAAATGTACATACCTCGCTCTGGAAGTTTTCCGGTTTCATCGAAAGCGTTCAAGAAATCTTTTGCAGCTCGAACCGCCGGCACCCTACTATCATCAAAAAACATATCAATGCTTTGCAATTTCGCTTCCATGACATCTTTGGGCATATACATACTGTCTATCATCTTCTTAATATTACGTTGATCATCATCAACTAATTTGTTGGGACACTTTGTATATTCCACATCTATAAGCCCACGGGATAATACCAATTTCGGTTCGAAGCCGTTCATGATATTCACACATCCTGCGAGGTCGGGACATTTTCCACAACTATGGGAAGCGGTGGCGTATTCGTATAGTTTCCCAAGACTCCGCTCGACCACTTCGCCATCAACTTCAGTGGAATGATCCGTCAAAAATTGTTGTACCCCTGGACTCTCCATCACTTCTCTGCGCAATTCATCATATCTTGCGGCAAATGCCGGTGATTTCACGACCCGTTTCAACGTATCGCCAATATGTTCCATTTCACTTCACCGTCCCGTCCCCCGTTACGCCTAATTCCTCAAGTAATTTACGGCGTTCTTCATCAATCTCTGAAGAAGACTTAACAGGTTTATCTGATTTTGTTTTCTTTTCTTCTTTTTTATAAAACCATTCCGGTACTTTCTCTTCCCGCGCGGATTTTCGTCTAGGCGTCGATTTCGATCCTGTGCTCTGACCTTCATTTTTCCATTTAACATACTGGTCATGCTCATTCCTCGACATTTCAAGTGCAGTTTTCACTGTATCAACCTTTTTGTTCATCCAATGGGAAGCAATCCTCTCGACATAACTATTCGTTATTTTCCCGTCATTGCGCAAATGAACGTATTGCAGCAGAACATTGACGACACCGACGGACAACCCATGTGTATTGACCAACTTTTCAGCAAGCTTCACGTCTACAGAAAGTGGCTCTTTCCCGTTAATCTCACGCAACATTTCAAGGGGTGCCGTATTTTCAAGGTAATGCACCAATTCTTCATCTCGCGTTAATAGTCCTGTTTCAGGCTTAGGTAATTCTTTCGCATACACTTTATGCAAGACTGGCGCCTCTTTTGAAACATTCATTTTATAAAACTCCGCTGCTGACTTTCGCAATCTGTCTTCCGGCAACTTGAGATCTTCATCGAGAGCCATCATGATGACTTTTTGCATATCTAGCGGCGTGAGCGAATAAAGGAATGCGATTTTCGCAATTAATTCCTTAGAAACAGAAGATAATGAAGCTTTGGGAACCATTTGTTCAGATAACCCCGAACTTAGCAGATTGAAATCAAAGTCTGAATGCAAAAACGGAACACCTTCCGGTTCATTCCGTCCGATAAACTGCTGGCCCTCGCCCATATCCATGCTATAGCCCTGCTGAACGGGCGTATACACATCTAAAAATGTACGAGAAACATCTTCAAATCCAACTTCATTAACACTGTCTAGCGCAAAGCGGCTACGTAGATTTCGGTATGCCTGTTCTCCGATTTTACTAAACAAGAATGTCGACAACAGTGGATCTAGGAAAAAAGCTTTGGCATCAAGTGGAGGAAGCAGATCGTAAACAAATAATCTCGCATCTCCATCTTTTTTCTTGTACGTTCGTAATAAGCCGATTGCTTCAAGAGATATACGGGCTTCGAAGACAGGTCCCAGTGGCATCGTCAAAATGTTCATAAGGTGGTAATGGTTGTATTCACGGTCATCTTCACGCTCTGCGTCCGCCCATAATGTCATAAACAAACTCATCGCACCTGGGCCAATCAGCGGTTGGTAAAATAAAGTGAGGAGTTGACGATCATAATCTGAAAAGGGCTGCGATAACCGTATTTTGTATGCGTCAACTGGCTGTAGTTCTTTATAAAGGGGTGCCATCAAACTCTACTTCCTATCTGAATGGGATACGTTACTTTTTCGTTCGTTTTTGTAGGTCTTGCAATTCTTTTATGAAAACTGTGATGTCTTTATATTGGCGATAGACTGAAGCGAATCTGACATAAGCGACTTCATCAACTTCCGATAGCTGTTCCATAACCATTTCCCCAACATCATCAGAATTAATCTCCACGACACCTGCGCTTCTCAATTCTTTTTCAATAGAATAGACGATCTTTTTTAGGTCCTCAAGGGAAACAGCGCGTTTTTCACATGCTCGAATAAGACCTCTGAGCACTTTTTCTCCACTAAATTCTTCACGCGAATCGTCTTTCTTCACGACAATCAAAGGCATTTCCTCAACTTTTTCAAATGTCGTAAAACGGAATGCGCATTGTTCGCATTCTCTGCGACGCCGGATGGATCTATTCTCCTCGGCCGGTCTAGAATCAACTACCCGGGTGCCATTGAACTGGCAAGCTGGACATTTCATAATGTGTATCCTCCGCTTTTTCTTAGATAATAACTTAATTATAACAGAAAACGACAAAAAAAATCGAAATAGAGTGGAAAGAAGCATTGTACAATGAGAAAAGCGCAAGACGCCATCCACCCCGACAGGCATAAGTGATAAAAGAAGGCAGTTGAAGTTCGCGACGTCCTGTCGCTATGACTGCTTACAAGTACGAGGAGGCGTACTTCAACCCCCACACAGGAGAGATGTAGTTCAATCCCTTCCCAAACAACTTATGACCCAAGGGTTGGCGCCTGGAGCCTGGGCACCGTTCCACGTCGAAAACATATACTTGTCTTCCAAGAAAAAACGTCCCTAAAGTCATCGTTCACTGACTTTAGGGACGCTCTCTATTCACAATTAAGCAAGTTCTTTTGTTTTCAAAGCTACTGCAACTTTCTTTGTCAAATCGACGACTCGTGCAGAATAACCCCACTCATTATCGTACCAGGCAAGTACTTTCACTTTGCGATCTGCCATAACAATTGTTGAAAGACCGTCAATGATTGCTGAGTCAGTTGTTGTATTGTAATCAATAGATACAAGCGGCTCTGTTGAGAAACGGAGAATACCTGCCATCGCTCCTTCAGAAGCCTGCTTAAATGCATTGTTTACCATCTCTACTGTCACGTCTTGCTTCAAATCTACAACTAGGTCGACAAGCGAAACATTCGGCGTAGGTATACGAAGTGACATTCCGTGAATCTTCCCTTCCAATTCTGGAAGCACAAGTGCCAACGCTTTCGCAGCCCCAGTAGATGTTGGAATGATAGATTGTCCGCATGCACGTGCACGTCGAAGGTCCTTATGAGGATTATCCAAGTTCTTTTGGTCATTTGTATACGCATGAACCGTTGTCATTAAACCGTTGTCAATCCCAAATGTATCGTTTAATACCTTAGCTACAGGAGCAAGACAGTTCGTTGTACAACTTGCATTCGAAATGATGTCATGCTTTTCGATATCTAATTTATCATCGTTTACACCTAAAACAATTGTGATATCTTCATTTTTACCAGGTGCCGATATAATGACTTTTTTTGCCCCCGCTTCAAGGTGAAGAGCCGCTTTGTCACGCGAATTGAACTTACCAGTCGCTTCAATGACAATATCGACACCAAGCTTTTTCCAAGGAAGGTTAAGCGGGTCACGGTCAGAGACGATTTGCACTCGTTTCCCATTGACGACAATCGCATTTTCTTCTGCAATGACTTCGCCATCAAATGTACCGTGATTCGTATCGTACTTTATAAGATGAGCGAGTGTTTCTGATGAATACATTGCGTTAATCGCAACGATTGTTACATCTTCTTCTGTAATCATTTGACGGAATACCATTCGTCCAATTCGTCCAAACCCGTTTATCGCAATAGAAGTAGTCATATAAAGATCCTCCTGTATGTATGTTATACTTTTTATCTAATACTCGTCATTAGTATAACACATATTATGCTAAAACCAAGATTTACTATGGACAATTGAAATGTTTCATTTTTCAGAATCACTTCAAGGCTCTGCATTCCATTTAGAAAGTACCTCAGTCAACTGGCTTTCTGTCTCTTCCACTGGACCGTTATTGAATAAAACCGCGTCTGCACTCAGTTCCTTCTCTTCGATTGATAGTTGGGAACGGATTCGTGCATCCGCTTCTTCTTCCGATAACACATTCCTCGCAATGAGACGTTCCTTTTGTATTTCTGCTGTGACAGACACGACAATAATTTTATCCACGAACGATTGCAACTTGCTTTCAAACAACAAAGGGATGTCCATGATAACTGTATTCGATCCCGTTGAAATCAATTGCTCTTTTTGCCTTAACATCTCTTGTCGTATTGCAGGATGGATGATACCATTCAACTTTTGGCGCTCTTCTACATTACCGAATATTTGCTGTCCTAGCTTTTCACGATTAAGCGATCCGTCCGAACGTAAAATCCCCTGACCAAATACGCGACTGATCTCTTGTAAAACTGGACTCCCGGGTTCGACAACAAGACGTGCAATTTCATCCGCATCTACAATTGGAAAGCCCTTTTTCTTCAACATCTTGGATACGGTGCTTTTCCCACTTGCAATACTGCCCGTTAAACCGATAATCATAGCTCACACAGCCCTTCAACAATCATTTCTGGCATGTCGGACAATAAACGGATGTCCTACCTGCGATTTTCATACTCTCCGTGGCAGAGCCGCAAGCAGGGCAAAATTTCCTGCCATACATTTTAAGACGATCCTGCATTGTGCCCGCTTCCCCATTAATATTCCGGTAATCAGAAATGGAGCTGCCTCCCGCATCAATACTTTCCTGTAAAATAGCCACAATCACATCAAATAATTCATTTTTTCTTTTTAGACTAATCCGCTCCGTAGTCCTTTCGGGATGAATCTTCATCTTATAGATTGCTTCCGTCGCATAAATATTCCCACATCCAGATAGTACATGCCCGTCCATAATGACTTCTTTGATTGGTTTTCGGGCATATTTCGGCATAGCTGCAAACTCAAGGAAATGCTTGCGCGCTCCAGTAGCGAACGGTTCAGGAGCCATTTTCAATAGTGGCGGATGATCTGCTTCACAGCCAAGAAGCCGTAGTTCTCCAAAACGACGAATATCCGAATACACCAGTAGTCCCCCGCCTTCCAGCGTAAAAACAACATGAACATGGTTACGGAACTTCATTTCCGTAATGTCATCAACGCTGTCAACTGTGAACCAAGCCCCTGTCATACCAAGATGACTGACAAGAAGACAGGTGTTACCATCTTTCATTAAATGAAAGTAAATGTATTTACTGCGCCGTGTGACATTTCCAATCGTCATACCAGCCATATCTACTATAAAATCTTCGGTTGTAATTCCTTTTATCACAGCTTCTTTACCTAGTTGTTTTGATTTGATAACCGTATCTGAAACGGTTACGTTCTGGATTGTCCTTCCAATCGCAATTGGTGCGAGTGCACGGACAACCCCTTCTACTTCCGGTAATTCAGGCACTTTATCCCCTCACTTCGTCTCATACCAAGATAATCCGAATGCCCAATCTACTTTCAATGGCACGTCAAGCGCTAGAGCAGATTCCATCACTTCAGGTACGATTTCTTTTAGTTTCTCAATTTCTTCTTGTGGTGCTTCAAAGATCAATTCATCATGTACTTGCAGGAGCATACGTGTCTGCATGCCTTCAACTTCAAGCCTGTTAGCCATTTCAATCATTGCTTTTTTAATAATATCGGCTGCACTTCCTTGAATCGGTGTATTCATAGCAGTCCGTTCCGCAAAACTTCTTAAGTTGAAATTCGAACTTGTGATTTCTGGTAAATAGCGTCTCCGGTTCATAAGCGTCGTCACATAGCCTTTCCTTTTCGCCTCTGCAACAATGTCGCTCATATACTGTTTGACTCCCGGGAAACTGCTGAGATAAGTATCGATGAATTGTGCTGCGTCTTTGCGCGTAATATCCAAGTTTTGCGAAAGTCCGTAATCACTTATACCGTAGACAATTCCAAAGTTGACTGCTTTTGCTGCTCGTCGCATGTCTGACGTCACTGAATCTTCATCAACACCGAAAACATCCATTGCTGTCTTCGTGTGAATATCTGCACCTGCACGGAAAGCCTCAATCAGTTTTTCATCTTGCGACATATGTGCGAGTACCCGCAGTTCGATTTGTGAATAATCCGCGGCAAATAGATACCAGCCCGGTTCAGATGGAACGAACGCTGCACGAATTTTCCTTCCCTCTTCAAGCCGTACAGGAATGTTCTGTAAATTGGGATTGATGGAACTAAGTCGACCTGTTGTCGTGAGTGCTTGCTGGAAACGGGTATGAATCTTGCCATCCTCGTGAATTTCTTTCAATAGTCCTTCGATATATGTCGAATTCAATTTACCGAGTTGGCGATAGTTCAATATATGGCTGATAATTTCATGTTCGCTTTCAAGCTTCTCAAGCACATCCGCCGCAGTTGAATAACCAGTTTTCGTCTTTTTAATCGGAGTAAGTCCGATTTTCTCAAAAAGGATGACGCCAAGCTGTTTAGGTGAATTAATGTTGAATTTTTCTCCTGCAATTTCATAAATAGTTGTCTCAAGTGTGGCCAGTTTAGCAGACAGTTCAGTTCCGATTGTCAGAAGCGTCTCTCGGTCCGTCTTAACACCAGTCGTTTCCATTTTCGCAAGAATCGCCGCAAGCGGTAACTCAAGTTCATGGTATAAATCATATTGATCATTATCTTGTAATTTCTCTTCAATCTCTGCGTGCAATTTCCAAATCGCCAGCGCTTTTCGACCGGCGTGGTCTGCAATTATTTCTTCGGTCGGTATCGCTTTCTTAGCACCTTTTCCATAAATCACTTCATCCTGCTCGACTTCTGTGTAACCAAACTCTCCTGTAATGGAAGCTACATCGGTATAGGTCGTCGATGGGTTGACGATGTAGGTCGCCAGCAATAGGTCAAACTGGAAGCCTTCTGCATCTAGACCTTGACGCGCTAGTGATGCACTAGCTGCTTTTGAATCAGACGAGTATTTCAGCTTGTCCGTATTTTGCAACCAGTTTTTGAATGGTGTCGATTTTTTTGCAACTTCAAGCGGTATAAATAGAATGTTTTTTTCATCCGCTAAACTAATGCCTAAAATCTCTGCAGTCAAATAGTTTTCATCCATCATTTCAACATGAATCGCCATCTCATCTGATAAATCCTTGTCCAAGAGTTCGGCAACAATCGTGACTTCAATTGCTTCTTTTGGTTCTTCAGCTGCTTGAGGAGTAATTTTTTCGAGGAGCGTTTTGAATTTCAACTCCCGGTAAATAGTCGTCACTTGATCCATATCGGGGCCGTCATACGCTAAATCATTAATGTTAACCGTGATCGGTGCATTCACTTCAATTGTCGCAAGATCTTTGCTCATAAACGCTTGCGCTTCATTTTCCGTTAGGTTCTGATTCAGCTTTTTAGCAGTAATTTTAGCAAGTGATTTATAAACATTTTCAATCGAACCGTATTCGATTAACAATTTGAGCGCAGTTTTCTCCCCGACTCCAGGAACGCCGGGAATATTATCGGATGCATCGCCCATTAGTCCTTTCATATCAATGATTTGATGGGGCTCAATGCCGTATTTCTCCATGACGTGTTCAGGCGTGTATTTCTCAATATCCGTCATCCCTTTTCGAGTGATGAACACCGTTGTATGGCTACTGGCAAGTTGCGTTAAATCCTTATCCCCTGAAATGACGACGATTTCGGAACCGTCCGCATCTCCCGCTTTGCTAAGCGTGCCGATGATATCATCCGCTTCATACTGATCCAGTTCGTACTGGGGGATATTGTATGCTTCAAGCAACTTTCGCAGATAAGGGAATTGCTCGGATAATTCAGGTGGCGTTTTCTGACGCCCACCTTTATATTCTCCGTATGTTTTATGCCTGAATGTTGTTTTGCCAGCATCCCATGCCACGAGAATATGCGTCGGTTTTTCATCCTCAAGGATGTTTTGTAGCATCATCGTGAAGCCATATACCGCATTGGTATGGATACCGTTATCATTTGTTAATAAAGGTAATGCAAAAAATGCCCGGTACGCAAGACTGTTTCCGTCAAGTAACACAATTTTCTTTGTCGTCATGTACATTCCACTCCCATTCAAAAAAACGTCATCTTCATTCATCTTACCACGGGGGCGGATAGAATTGAAAATGACGCGTTGTTTAGTGTGCTTCTGTAATTCTTTACTTATGAACACGTCTGTTGATTAACCATTTATTCGTATAAAATACGGATGAGTAGGGCTTGGGAAAACCCATTTTCACTGGATCATTTCCGGTTCGTTTTCGGCGAACTAATCACGACACATTTAACGAGAGATATGTGTGGAAGAAGTGACTCCGTCACTTCTAGCCACACTTTTTCGGTAATCCTGTTGAGAATAGTTGCCTGTCGCGTACCTACAATGTTCAAGTGAAAAATGCGGTTAAGTTTGAAAGAAATGAATAGATGACTTTCTATAGAGATTGTAGTGCCCGAAGATGCAATTTCGGGCACCCTTGCACATTGTACGATGTGTTCCTTGCTTACTTTTAGTAAAGTTTATGCATCTAATTATGTGATGTCTACTAGAAAGTGACACTTCTTTTAATAAAGAAAGGCAAAACCATAGAGTAAGCATCAGCCGCCAAAATTGCATCTTTGGCGGCTTTTATCCAGGTAGATGCCCCTCTATTCTTTCGTCCCAATAAGCTTGAGCACTTCGTGGACTTATCCATTTGGAGCAGGGCGGATGAAGGACCACCATACGATTACCGAAAAAATGTGTAGGAATGCGACAAATTCGCATCCCTACACATCCAGATATCTCGGTAAAAGTATAGAAATCATTCAATCCAAGCAAACCAAAAGCAATTATACACGTAGCGCCCAGTGTGTGATCCTGGTTACTTTGGTTAATCAACAGACGTGGGATTGCTTAATTACCTTGTCGTAAAGGTAGACAGATACGAATCAATGTACCAACACCGATTGTGCTCTCCACTTCGACTGTACCACTATGGGCTTCCACGAGATGTTTGACAATGGCTAGTCCTAACCCTGTGCCACCCGAGTCACGGCTCCTTGCACGGTCAACACGGTAGAAGCGTTCAAACAGCCGTGCCAGTTCAACTTGTTCGATACCGATTCCTTCATCTTGTACTTCAATAATTACATTTTGCGCTATTTTTTTTACTGAAACAGTGATTTTTGTCTGTTCTTTTGAATAGTTAATCGCATTTGATAAGAGATTCACCATTACTTGAATTAATCGACTTGCATCGCCTTCGATAGCAATTTCATCTGCAATATCCAAGTTGATAGCCATCTTCTTACGCTCCAAACTACCGGAAACGATTTTCAATGCATCATTCATCAGTTCTAACAGCTCAACATGTCCAAACTGAAGTGAAAAGTTTTCTCTTTCCATTGCTGATAATTCGAGCAAGTCATCAATTAATAGATGTAGGCGGTTACTTTCTTTCTGAATGATTTCAAGAAATTCTTTCATTATGACAGGTTCATTCATCGCACCATCTAATAATGTTTCAGTGAACCCTTTAATTGAAGTAATAGGAGTACGAAGTTCGTGGGATACATTTGCAACGAAATCTTTTCTTACTTCTTCTAGCCGGACAAGCTTTGTAATATCATGCATGACAACAACAATTCCGAGCCAATTCCCATGATGGCCGATAACAGGCGCACCATAAACGCCCATGTAGGAATAAAAACCTCCAGAATCAATCCTAACCTGTTTTTCACGTACTTGTTCTGTCATAAAAACATCTTCAATCAAATCTTCAATTTCAATAGGCAAACCGATTGTTTTGAACGTTTTACCAATTGGCTCCTCTTTTGAAAATCCAAATGTCTTTTCGAATACCCCATTTACAAGATTGACTGATCCTTCACGACCAAACATCAGAAGACCGCTTCCCATACTTTCTATAAGTGTTTTCAAGCGTTCTTTTTCCATCATTCGAAGTGTCGACATTTCTTGCAGATTACTCGCTATTTTGTTAATAGAAATCGCAAGTTCATTATCATATTCTGGTTCATCCGTTTTAGTCCTTGCATGGTAATCGCCCTGTGCAATTTGAACGGCCACTTTTGTCACTTCATCGACCGGACGAGCGTATTGCATCATCATCCGCATCGCTATAAAGAGAGAGAGAATAAATGCAATTATCAGCGTGACGATTAAATAGACCCAGTATTGTCGTTGCAGATCAAGTGTGATATCACGCGCGAATAAAGGGAAAAACTGACCCAGGACAATACCGAGGCCAGTTAAAAGAACCGAAAGAAGAATTGCACACGCAATAGTTAATCGGGAATATAAATCTTTCATCAAATTTTCGGCTCCTCAAATTTATAGCCAATTCCCCTTACCGTCTTGATGAAAACAGGTTTCTTCGTGTTTTCTTCAATTTTCTCCCGTAGATGACTGACGTGAACATCGACGATGCGTGTATCGCCAGCAAAGTCATAATTCCAGACTGCACTTAAAAGTTGGTCCCGTGATAGAACACGATTCTTGTTCTGCATGAAATAAACAAGAAGTTCAAATTCCTTTGGTGTGAACTCAAGTTCTACTTTGTCAAGATAAGCTTCATATTGTTCAGCGTGCACAGTTAAAGATCCAGTGGTCAAAATCCCTGTTTCTTCGACACGGCCTGTCCATTCCCCACTACGTCTCAATACAGCCTTAACGCGTGCAACAACCTCTCTAGGACTAAACGGTTTCGTCATATAATCATCCGCGCCAATTTCAAGACCTAGCACCTTGTCGAGCTCGTCCCCTTTTGCCGTCAGCATGATAATCGGAATATCGAGTCCCCGCTGTCTTAACGTTTTGCAGACATCAATCCCATCCATTTTCGGAAGCATTAAGTCAAGTAAAATTAAATCAGGTTTTTCCATTTCTGTTTTCAATACAGCTTCTTCTCCGTCAGCAGCGGTGATTGTTTCGTATTGCGCCTGCTTTAAGTTGTATTCTAATAGTGTTCGAATCGGCTGTTCGTCATCGACAATCAATATTTTCTTTATACTTGAACTCAACTTGCATCAATCCCCCGTCAAAAGTTATCCATTGCTTGTGATGTAAGACGCTCTTCCACTTTTGGCGGAGTGACTGTCACTATTCCAGAAATAACGATATCTTCCTTTTCGTCACACGCTTCTATTGAAATGTCTATTGAGTTTTTTTCTTTATCAACATGAATTACTTCGAGCAAAAAATTGATAGTTGTATAGTGATACACAGCTTTTGGGAATGACAATTGCTGTTTCACGATATGTGAACCAGGTCCAGGTAAATACTTTGAAACGGCGGATGTCACAATCCCTGTCAGCATAATAGTTGGTACGATAGGCAATCCATAAGCCGTCTGTGAAGCGTAATCATGCTGGATATAGAGCGGGTTACTATCATTTGTTAGACCAAGATAGAGTAGGAGATCTTTATCTTCAATTTTCTCTGTCAATTTCAACTTTTCTCCAACAGTGATTTCCTCTATCTTTCTACCTAGACGTCTTTTCTTCCCTAGTATCAACTTATTTCCCCCTTTTAGTATGATAATACAAGTTTATCAATAATCAGAATAAAAATCGAGTAGCATATGCTACTCGATTTTTATTAAAGATATTAGACAAGAACTTTCATAACAGCTTTAACTGATTCAGCAGAATTAGCCAATGCCGCCATTTCGTCTTCAGTCAATTCAAGTTCGATGATTTTTTCGATACCGCCTGCGCCAAGCACAGTTGGAACACCAATGTAAATACCGTCAAGGCCGTACTCACCCTCAAGATATGCTATCGAAGGAAGTACACGTTTCTGATCTTTTAGAATCGCTTCAGCCATTTCAACAAGTGATGCTGCTGGTGCATAGTAAGCAGAACCATTACCAAGAAGGTTTACGATTTCTGCTCCACCTTTGCGTGTGCGATCTACGATTTCTTCAAGACGCTCAGGAGAGATCAACGTTTCAAGTGGAATACCACCCGCATATGAGTAGCGTACAAGTGGAACCATATCATCGCCATGACCGCCAAGAACGAAACCAGTGACGTCTTTAACAGACAAGTTCAATTCTTGCGCTACAAACGTACGGAAACGTGCAGTGTCAAGTACACCAGATTGTCCGATTACGCGTTCTTTCGGCAATCCTGATTCTTTGTATACTGTGTACGTCATAGCATCGACAGGGTTTGTCAATACAATGATGGTTGTATTCGGAGAATGTTTTACGATTTCACCTGTTACGATTTTCATGACTTTTTGGTTCGTCTGAACAAGGTCATCACGGCTCATACCTGGTTTGCGTGCAATACCAGCTGTGATAATGACGATATCAGAGTCTTTTGTATCCGCGTAATCTGAAGTTCCAATAATACTCGCGTCAAAACCTTGAATAGGTCCAGCTTCCATCATATCAAGAGCTTTCCCTTTTGTCGGATTTTCCATTTGTGGAATATCAACGATCACTACATCACAAAGCTCTTTTTGAGCTAAAAGAAATGCTGTAGTCGCACCTGTGAAACCAGAACCGATAACTGAGACTTTTTTACGTTGCATTGTCATGAGTTGTCTCTCCTTTTATTCATATGTATGAGGGGTTGAGCCCTCATTTAATCTACTATAAACCTTCAGCGGTGAAGAAAACCGAAGTCTTCTCCACCGCTAAAGTAGTAATAATTAAAGGTTTTTGATCAATTCATTTGCGAATTCAGATGCTTTCACTTCAGTTGCACCGTCCATAAGACGAGCAAAGTCGTATGTTACAACTTTAGAAACAATTGTTTTTTCGATTGAAGCAGTGATCATAGCTGCCGCTTCGTTCCATCCAAGGTGCTCAAGCATCAAGACGCCTGAAAGAAGGAGTGAAGAAGGGTTAACTTTGTCAAGTCCTGCATATTTCGGTGCAGTACCATGAGTTGCTTCAAAGATTGCATGCCCAGTAATGTAGTTGATATTTGCTCCAGGAGCAATACCAATTCCACCAACTTGTGCAGCAAGTGCATCAGAAATATAGTCGCCGTTCAAGTTCATTGTTGCAACAACATCGAACTCTTTTGGACGTGTCAAGATTTGTTGCAAGAAGATATCAGCAATTGCATCTTTAACGATGATTTTGCCTGCTGCTTCAGCTTCAGCTTGTGCTTTGTTTGCAGCATCAGTTCCATCAGCATCTTTGATTTGATCATACTGGTTCCATGTGAAGACTTTATCGCCGAATTCTTGTTCAGCTACTTCATAGCCCCAGTTTTTGAATGCGCCTTCTGTAAACTTCATGATATTTCCTTTATGGACAAGCGTCAGTGACTTGCGGCCTTCTTTAATGATATAAGCAAGAGCAGCACGTACAAGACGTTTTGTACCTTCTTCAGAAATAGGTTTGATACCGATACCAGAAGTTTCTGGGAAGCGAATATTTTTAACACCCATTTCGTTTTGTAGGAATTCGATTACTTTTTTCGCTTCAGGTGTACCTTCTTTATATTCAATACCTGCATAGATATCTTCCGTATTTTCGCGGAAAATAACCATATCGCAATCTTCAGGACGTTTAACTGGTGAAGGAACACCTTCAAAGTAACGTACTGGACGTAGGCAAGTGTAAAGATCCAATTCTTGGCGAAGCGCAACGTTCAATGAACGGAAACCGCCACCAATTGGCGTAGTAAGTGGTCCTTTAATAGCGATCAAATACTCATCGATTGTGTCTAGTGTTGCTTGTGGAAGCCATTCGCCAGTTTCGTTGAATGCTTTTTCCCCTGCAAGAACTTCTTTCCACACAAGCTTTTTCTTGCCGTCGTAAGCTTTATCAACAGCTGCTTCAAGTACGCGTGATGCCGAATGCCAAATATCCGGACCAGTACCGTCACCGATAATAAAAGGAATTGTTGCGTGATCAGGAACGTTTAAAACACCATTAGTTACTGTAATTTTTCCACCGTTAGTCATGAATAATTTCCTCCCAAATTCAAAATCAGAGGGCCGGCATATATCTATGCTGCCCCATGTATTTTCGTTCTTATCGTTCTTTAATTGGAACGTATTTTTGCATGCCCGGTCCCGTATAATCTGCACGAGGACGGATCAATCTATTGTTCGCATATTGCTCACGGATATGTGCAATCCATCCCGAAATACGAGATACTGCGAAAATCGGCGTGAATAAATCATGATCGATGTCGAGTGAATGATAGACAGAAGCCGAATAGAAATCGACGTTCGGCGGCAAATTCTTTTCGCCGGTAACAATTTCTTCGATTTTATTGGACATATTGTACCATTTCTCTTCGCCGCGAAGTTCAGTCAAACGCTTAGACATCTCACGCAGATGTTTCGCACGTGGATCACCTTTACGGTAGACACGGTGGCCGAAGCCCATGATTTTTTCTTTGTTATCCAATTTTGCACGGATATATGCTTCTACTTTGTCTTCTGAACCGATTTCCATCAGCATTTTCATTACTTGTTCGTTTGCGCCACCGTGAAGTGGTCCTTTAAGTGCACCAATCGCTGCTGTCACACCTGAATACATATCAGAAAGCGTAGCTACACAAACACGTGCTGTGAATGTAGACGCATTTAGCTCATGGTCTGCATGTAGGACAAGTGCTTTGTCGAATGCTTCAATTGCAATTGCTTCAGGCTGTTTTCCTGAAAGCATGTATAGGAAGTTTTCAGCATAGCCAAGTTCAGCTTTTGGAGCAACCGGCTCAAGGCCTTTACGGATACGTGAGAATGAAGTAACGAGTGTAGCGATTTTCGCCTGAAGCTTAATCGCTTTTTCGTAATTTGCTTCATCAGACATATCTTCTGCTTTTTCATCGTATAGTCCAAGTAGAGATACTGCAGTACGCAGTGCAGCCATTGGGTGTACTTCCCCAATTGGATACGTTTTGAAATGATTAAGTACTTCTTGAGGAACAGACATGTTCTCTGCAAGCTGTTTTTTCAGCTCTGCAAGCTCGTCCTCTTTTGGCAGACGCTGGTGCCAAAGAAGATAAATAACTTCTTCAAAGCTGGCGTTATCTGCAAGATCATCAATATCATAGCCGACATATGTAAGTGTGTCATCAATAATAGAACTGATTGCTGACTGTGTCGCTACGACTCCTTCCAACCCTTTGGTTGACGTCATATAAATCGCTCCCTCTTTCAGTACAGCTGTCCAATCTACAAAAAGGAGACAGAAGAACAGCTAGTCTGCTAATACTAATTCGCTACTTAAAAACGCTTACAACGACCATTATAATCAATATTGTCATCTTTGTGAATGGATACGCTTGTTTTTGTTTTTAGATTTATAAAAAGGGGGACGGAAAATGCCGGAAAATCGGAACAAGCAACAAGCATTTCAATCAATTTTCATGAAATGGTTGCCTGCTTTTTTGGCGGGTATTATCCTGTTCACTGTTCCCCCGGCGGCAATCGCTATCATTATCGCCTACTTCACTGCCCCTATCTTATCATCCGTCCGCTCAATGACCAAGCTTCCGCTTACAATTGCAACATTATTCGTTATGACACTTATGCTTTTTTTAATTAGCGCGTTCACTTTCATCGCAATCCATGGGCTTATTGACACCGTTCCAACTGTCGAACGCCATATAGCTCCATTCACACAAAATACCGACATCCCTAGCAAGCTATTCACTTTCCTCGAGGATAAAGTTGTAGAATATGGCCATGCGCTTTTAGAATACACCCTAACAATCATCAGTACCGTTTTTCAACAGTTATTCAGCTTGTTCATTTTCCTCGTTGCTTATTTTTTTGCCTTACGGGAATCCGGAAAAAACCGCTACTGGTTTCTAGTCTATTTCCCTAGCACCATACGCCTGCCAGCAAAAGGTATGTTTACGAAATCCGGTAAACTTATCGGCACTTTCGTATCAGTAGAAGCCCGCTTATTCTTCCTGACATTCTGTATTATCTCAATAGGGTTCTTGCTTCTACGGTTCGAGTCACCCATTGGCAACGCTTTTCTTATCTCGCTGGCAGATAGTCTGCCATTCCTCGGTATCGGCCTGTTCCTACTGCCCATGGCCGCTTTCTTCCTATACACAAACAATTTATATATAGGTATCTCACTTATTTTACTCTATCTATTCACCATGATAACTAGACAAATGGCCGAATCATACATGTGGGCATCCACTTTCCACCTAAAGCCCATTCATGCTTTTTTCATAACGGCTTCTTCCTTCTATTTATTCGGATTACCCGGTATTCTACTGACACCATTCTTACTTTTTACCGCACTGAAAGTCAGACAGCATCCTTTATTTACCGGATAACAATTTGTCCTTTTTTCATTTTATTATAAATCCAATTCTGAATAAATGGTCTGATACTATTTCTTGGTCCTTTGAAAAGGAGTAATAAGCCGACTAAGTCGGTAATGAAACCAGGCATGATTAGCAGAAGCCCCCCAAATAGGATACAAACACTATCAATAAGTGCATCTCCAGGTGTCTCCATAGCTGTCATACGCATTTTCAATTCAGTCCAAGCCTTCATACCTTGGCGTTTGGCGAGATATGCCCCTCCTATCCCCGTGATAAAAATAATAGCTATCGTGGGCAATAGACCTAGCGTCTTCCCTGAATAAATTAGTAAAGCAAGCTCAGCTGCCGGAACAGCAATAAATGTGAGTACTATCCATTTCATGCAAAATTCATCTCCTAAAAAAGGCTGCTTACCGAGCATTTCGGAAGCAGCCTTATCTTATTTATCCCGAATGGGTAGGGCCAATGAGGAAGAATTGCAGTTCATTCCTCCCTGTTGGTTACTTAGGTTTTGCCACAGGACGTGGCGCACTTAGCCTAAGTTCTTTAAACAATCAGTGGGGGATGAAGAACCCCCACTCTGATTGAAGATTAACTTTATAGAACGCTCGCGTGTCCATTATAGATAACGCCAGATTCAGCATCCATCGTAATTTCCTTGCCATGTTGGATAAGCTCGGTAGCATTTTCAACTCCGACAATTATCGGTATACCTAAACTGAGTCCGACAATTGCACCATGACTCGTCAATCCGCCTTCTTCCGTAATGAGTCCTGCGCATTTCTCGATGGCAGGCATCATATCACGATCAGATGCGTTCGTTACAAGAATAGCTCCTTCTGTATCATACGCCAATGCTTCAGCTGCATTTTTGGCTACAACAGTTCGACCATAAGCTACATCTTTGCCAATTCCTTGTCCTCGTGCAAGCAAATCACCTATGACATGTATTTTCATCAAGTTCGTCGTTCCCGCTTCACCAACTGGAACACCTGCTGTAATGATAACCACATCACCATGTCCGACATATTGATGTTTAACACTCTCTTCTACAGACTCTTGCAAGATTTCATCAATCGAAGAAGCTTTTTTTCCAACTATCGGGTAGACGCCCCAGATAAGTGATAGTTTTCTTGAACACATTTCAGATGACGTTACCGCAATAACTGGGCAACCTGGACGATATTTGGCAATCATTTTAGCTGTGTGACCACTTTCTGTTGGGGCAAGGACAGCCTTCACTTTCAAGTTGATAGCCGTGTATGCTGCAGCTTGTCCAATCGCTTCAGTCATATTACCATGTTTTTCTCGTCGACGTGTCGACACTACAGAGCGATAATCGATGGCCGCTTCCGTAGTAAGCGCAATTCGATCCATCGTTTGGACTGATTCGACTGGATAAATTCCTGCTGCCGTCTCTCCTGACAGCATAATTGCATCGGTACCGTCAAAAATCGCATTCGCTACATCGCTCGCTTCTGCACGTGTAGGACGCGGGTTACGCTGCATCGAATCAAGCATTTGTGTTGCCGTGATAACCGGTTTACCCGCCTGGTTACACTTCTCAATCAAATTTTTCTGGACAAGTGGTACTTCTTCTGGTGGTATTTCTACACCCAGATCACCACGTGCTACCATAAGACCATCTGAAACATTCAAAATTTCATCGATATTGTCGACGCCTTCTTGGTTTTCTATCTTCGGAATAATTTGCAGGTTCGAGCCGTTGTTGTTCTCAAGAAGGGCACGGATTTCCATAACATCGGAAGCCCGTCTTACGAATGAGGCAGCTATGAAGTCGACACCTTCCCTAATACCAAACAGGATATCTTCTGCATCTTTTTCCGTCATTCCAGGAAGTTGTACTGAAACACCCGGTATGTTAACGCCCTTATTATTGCTTAATGACCCCGAATTAATAATTAGTGTATGAATTAACCCTCGTGCTACGTCTTTACCAGTAACTTCTAATTGGATTAGACCATCGTCTAAAAGAATGACAGAACCCTCGTTTACATCTTCAATAAGTTTATCGTAACTTACTGAAAATACATCATTGTTTCCTTCGACTTGCGTCATGGAAATATCAATTTTTTGTCCCGTTACAAGTTCCAACTTTCCATTCATCATGGAATGCGTCCGAATTTCAGGTCCTTTCGTATCTAATAGAATCCCAACAACTTTGCCTTTTTCACGAGCGACTTTTCTAATGGAATCGATACGGGCTTTATGTTCCGCATGATTACCATGGGAAAAATTCAGCCTCGCTACATTCATACCAGCCTCAATAAGTTGTTCCAATAATTCCGGTGATTCACTTGCAGGGCCAATCGTACATACTATTTTCGTTTTTCTCATCAAATATCGCCTCTTTTAGTTTTTTTAACAACCCAATTAATTGCACCCAGATTTTAAATAGTGCTCGCTCGATTCAGCCGACATTTTGATGCCCTCTGAATTACTGACTTCGTTCGCGTTTGTCTTCCCACGTATAAAGGCAGGGAATTTTTGCTACACAAAGTTAAATAGACAATTCGTTGGACAGCTTGTACATTTCCATATCCAAACCATTTGATTGTTCGAAAACATCTGTCAACTCATAGTCTACCACCACATGATTTCGCATGCCAATCGCAATGCCACCGCGTCCTTCTTTCAATACTTCTACAGCTTTTGCTCCGTACTGACTTGCAATGACACGATCACGTGCAGAAGGTGAACCTCCTCGCTGAATATGTCCAAGCACTGATATACGTGTTTCGATATCTGCTTCGCGCTTCAATATTTCAGCAAGCTCTGCGGCCGACATAACCCCTTCAGCTACAATAATGATACTATGCTTTTTACCTCGTCCCTTACCGCTTTTCAGCCGTTCGATGATCGTAGGCAATTCATACTTCTCTTCCGGTACAAGAATCGTTTCAGCACCGCCAGCCAGTCCCGCCCATAAGGCAAGGTCTCCAGCATCGCGTCCCATAACTTCAATAATGAATGTACGTTCATGAGATGTAGCAGTATCGCGAATCTTATCGATGGCATCTATGACTGTATTCAATGCCGTATCAAAACCGATTGTGAGTTCAGTGCCATTGATATCATTATCTATTGTTGCTGGAACACAGACACATGGTAGACCAAGAGCCGTTAATTCAAGTGCACCTCTGAACGAACCATCACCGCCAATGACGACTAAAGCCTCAATCCCGTTCAACTTCAATTGTTTCAGTGCTTTTTGACGGCCTTCGAGCGTCCGGAATTCAGCGCTGCGGGCTGACCGTAATATGGTCCCGCCCCGTTGAATTATATCACCCACGGAACCCAGTTGTAGAAGTTCGATTTTTCCTTCGATTAATCCTTGATAACCATTGAAAACGCCTGCAACTTCAAGTCCTTCATAAATTGCTTTCCGAACAACTGCACGAACTGCAGCATTCATCCCAGGCGCGTCTCCCCCACTTGTCAACACAGCAATCTTCTTCATTGAAATCACTCCTATGTAGATTTTTATGAACACGAAAAAATGCGGTCACCCGCATCTTTCTTTTATTCAGAAAAAACGCCTATACAGCGAAATTTATCATAACGATGGTCAACTAAGCCTTTACCATCTAGCGTTCCTAATTCATCCAACGAAGTTCGAATTGCATTCCCGATACTAATAGCTTGCGCTTTCGAGTCACGATGCGCACCACCTCGAACTTCTGGAATAATATCATCGATAATACCCATTTCTTTCAAGTGTGGAGCTGTAATCTTCATAGCTTCGGCAGCTTGTTTGGCAAGACTTGAATCTTTCCAAAGAATGGTAGCGGCTCCTTCAGGTGAAATAACAGAGTAAGTTGAGTGCTCAAGCATATGAATATGATTTGCCACCCCAAGTGCCAGCGCTCCGCCACTCCCGCCTTCTCCGATGACGATAGAGATAACTGGAACAGTCAAGCCAGCCATTTCAACAAGATTACGTGCAATCGCTTCGCTTTGTCCCCGCTCTTCAGCCGCCTTGCCAGGAAAAGCACCTTTCGTATCGATGAAGCAAATGATTGGTCTGCCGAATTTCTCAGCCTGTTTCATAAGGCGCAATGCTTTCCTATACCCCTCAGGATGCGGCATTCCGAAATTCCGTTTGACGTTTTCTTTTGTGTCTTTCCCACGCTGATGGCCGATAACTGTTATTGGAACCGATTCAAATGAAGCGATCCCCCCCACAATTGCTGCATCATCACCATAAGCCCGATCCCCGTGCAGTTGCATAAAATCTTCAAACAACATATTGATATAGTCAATTGTAGTTGGACGTTCCGGATGCCTTGCCACTTGAACACGGTCCCACGGTTCCATATTCTCATATATTTCTTCTTCCAAGTTCTTCAAACGAACCTTTAACGTTCCGATTTCATCTGAAAGGTCAACCGAATTGTTCGCTGTGAACTCTTCAAGTTCTACGATTTTCTCGCGCAGCTTGACGATTGGTTCCTCGAATTTCAACGTTTTCCCCATTTCAGTTAGCCCCTTTCACGTGAAGTCGAACAATCTTAGATATAGTTTCTTTCATATCCGTACGATGAACGACTGCATCCAGTTGGCCGTGGTCCAGGAGAAATTCTGCTGTTTGGAAGTCGTCTGGCAATTTTTCTCTAACAGTTTGTTCGATAACGCGTCTACCTGCAAAACCTATGAGAGCTTTTGGCTCCGCGATATTAATATCACCAACCGATGCGAAACTTGCTGACACGCCGCCTGTCGTTGGGTATGTCATGACTGATATATATAACAAACCTTCACTGGCGTGACGCGTAAGTGCGACACTTGTTTTCGCCATTTGCATGAGTGATAACACGCCTTCCTGCATACGTGCCCCACCGCTCGCCGAAAAGATAATCATTGGAATGCCAAGTGCAGTCGCTTTTTCGATTGCGCGGGTAATCTTTTCACCAACAACCGACCCCATCGAGCCCATACGGAAATGTGAATCCATAATAGCTACAGCAATTTCCAGTCCATCGATTTTACCTGTTCCAGTAAGAACTGCCTCATTCAAACCCGTTTTTCTCGAATCTGACTCAACTTTTTCAGTGTAAGCAGGAAAATTAAGTGGATTTTCCGTCTTCAAATGATCGTCAATTGATTTGAATGTCTCTTCATCGAATAGACAAGCTACACGTTCTGCTGCTGTCATCTTCAAATGATGATCACATTTCGGGCAGACTTTCATTAGTTTGATTAGATCTTTTGTTAAAATAATATTTTTACATTCTGGACACTTTGTCATAATTCCTTCTGGTACATCATTTTTAGCGTCAACGGAAGGTATTGTCGTCGTATGCTTTTTTCTATTTTTCATAAATAGATCGCGAATCATTTATTATTGTCCCCTCTTTCACTTTCAACTAGTTCAATCCATTCAGAATAGGCTTCCAACGTGGCAATCACGTTGCCATCACCCAAGTTTAGAAGCAACATTTTCACACTATCGTTTTCATCAACTTTTGTCATTTCACTGAATGGTACTTTACTATATTGTTTTAATAAAAACCAAATTTTAAGCGATAATCGATTTCCCGCTGCAACAATCATCTCACGGACAAGGTCCTCTCGTAAAATTTCCCCATCCTGATCAATTTTTTTCAGCAAGCTCTCCCATACTGGTAATGCCCGTAATGCACTGTCCTTACATATAGCGAGGATTGCCGCCGTTTCGTGAATTCTCCGTGTTTCCTGAACATCGATGACGGAATCGGGCTGTTGCATGATGAAAGCTGCAAGGACTTCAACAAGTTGATGCTTCCTGAAATCGACAAGGAACGTACCTTCACCACGCCGAGTTTCGATAAGCCCGAGCAGTTCCAAACTTCGTAACGCTTCACGAACCGTGGATCTTCCTGCCTGCAGACGTTCTGCCAGTTCACGTTCGGAAGGTAGCTTTCCACCGGTTTCAATGCCCTCTTCTTTAATTATCGATTTAAGTTCACCGACAATATCTAGAAACATTTTCGACGATGGTTTTGGATTTTGCATGCGTGGACCCCTTTGGAAATAGACATGATGATAAGTGGTCTGACCACTCCTGCCTTTAGCATACAGAAAACGATGCTGAACGTAAAGTGAAAGATGGAAATCGAATCAAACCGTAATACACAACACATACTTTTATGCAACGGTTAAGAGACATGCCTGTTATATCAGCATGCCTCTTAACTGCCTTTCGTTTGTTGAACAAGTATTTGTGGCTTCCCTCTACGACGTTCGACAGTTCCTTCTACATGAATTATCGCCATTTCAGTAAGCTGACTTTCTGAAATCATATACTGTTTCGGGAATAATGTACAAGAAATTTGTCCCGTCTCATCTTGAATCGTAACAAATGCCATAGATTCCCCTTTTTTTGTTCTTATTCGTTTTATCTCAGTAATCAGACCCACCATTTTCACATATGCGCGGTCTGGAATTCCATCAATTGAAGTAATGGTATGGAATCCACCACCTGCCGCTTTTTTCACTTCTGCTGCAGGGTGTTCTGAAAGATAGAAGCCAAGTACTTCTCTTTCATATTCGAGTAGCGTCATGCGGGGCAGTGTGCCACCCGGAGAATATTTTGGGCTCGCCACCGAACGAAGCACTTCACTTAATAAATCATCGCCATCATCAGGGCGGATGAACAATGCATGAGATATCGCCGCGTCAATTGAAGCGATCAAAATAGCCCGTGATTCTCCAAACTCATCGAGTGCCCCTGCTTTTACAAGTGGCCGAATCGCCTTCTCAGTAAATACATCCCCACCGACTGATGCTGCCATATCAAATAATGTCTTCCAATTACCACCAGACTTCCTTGCACGCTTTATAGCATCGTAAAATGTAGGCGTCACACCTTTGATAGCGCCAAGTCCAATCCGAATTGAGCCTTTTTCAACTGTATACATATATTTACTATACTTAATAGATGGCGGTAAAATCTTAACGCCCGCCGCCTCAGATTCACGCATTAACTCCATTGCCTTGTCATTATTTCCAGTCATCGATGAAAGGAGTGCAGCATAAAAATAAGCGGGTTCATTCGCTTTTAAATAAGCAAGCCGGTACGAGATAAGGGAATAGGCAACAGCATGGCTTTTCGGAAATCCGTAGTCCGCAAACTTTACAATAAGATCGTAAATTGCAACAGCGGAATTTTCCGGAAAACCATTTCCAAGAGCTTTTTGCGTGAAATGAGTTCGTTCATTTTCTAGATTCTCCCGATTTTTCTTACTTACAGCACGCCTTAACAAATCCGCTTCACCCATCGTAAATCCTGCCACGCGGACAGCGATTTCCATGATTTGTTCTTGATAGACGATAACCCCATAGGTTTCTTTCAAAACAGATTCAAGTTGCGGATGAATATACGTTATTTTTTCATTATCATTTTTACGCCTGCTATACAATGGAATATTGTCCATCGGTCCTGGTCTATAAAGTGCATTAATTGCAAAGATATCTTCAAATTTATTCGGTCGAATCAAACGAAGGGCATCTCTCATTCCATCCGATTCAAACTGAAAGATCCCTGTCATATCTCCCGCCCTAAAAAGCTCAAAGGTTTTTTCATCGTTTAGGGGAATCTTTTCAAAATCCAAGCGAATTCCTCTGTCATAAGTAATCATAGATCTGATACGGTCTAATAAAGTTAAATTACGCAGACCTAAGAAGTCCATTTTCAATAAACCTTGTTCTTCAACATCTCCCATCGGCCATTGGGTAAGGTAAATTCCATCCGCACCACTTTGAAGCGGTACCACCTCAACAAGCGGGACAGGCGATAAAATCACACCTGCAGCATGTGTAGATGCGTTACGAGGTAATCCTTCAAGACGAATTGCTCCTTTCAACCAATCATTTCTTAGCGGGTCAATTGCAATCCAATCTTGCAGTGCCTTCGATTCTGCAACTGCCGCTTCAAGCGTAATTCCATGTCTATTAGGAATTTCCTTCGATAAATAAGCCATTTCTTCATTTGAAAAGTCAAACACACGTGCCACATTTCGAGCAACCGATCTGGCAGAAAGCGTGCCAAACGTAATGATTTGCGCAACATTTGTCTTCCCGTATTTCTGTGCAACATAGTCAATTACTTCCGCACGTCGATTATCCGCAAAGTCAATATCAATGTCCGGCATTGTTACCCGGCCCGGATTTAGAAATCGTTCAAAAATGAGCCTATATTTAATCGGATCAACATCTGTGATGCCAAGCGCATAAGCAACGAGCGATCCGGCCGAAGACCCCCGCCCTGGACCCGTCAAGATAGCATTTTCTTTAGCGTAACGCATAAAATCTTCGACAATCAGGAAGTAATCGGCAAAGCCCATTTCACTAATTACACTAATTTCATAACGGAGTCGTTTTTCATATGCCTCATCCACTTTGCCTAGTCGTTTTTGCAAACCCGTCATTCCATTTTGCTCCAACAAACTTGTCGCCGTTTCTCCCGCCGGAACTGGAAACACAGGCATAAGCGATTGACTCGGAGGCAATTCTGCATCACACGCCAAGAGGATACTTGACGTATTTGTAAGCCACTCTGCTCTGTCTGAGAACCATTCAGCAAGCTCAGCTTCTTCTGGTAGATATGCTGCCTTGTGACGGTTTTCAGGCCTAGCAGGGTCATTCAGCTTGAATCCTGTCCGAATTGCTTCCGCAACTTCATAAGCGAATGCATCCTCCTTGTCGGTGTACCGACTTTCATAAACCGCAACGATAGGCGTATTGGTTACATCTGCAATTTTCTCAATTAATTCTTCATCAGGATGTCTGACGCCTTCTGTCCTAGCAACACCAATGAATATCGATGACTTGTCGCAATCCTTTATGACGCGCTGGAACACTTCTTCGTTATGTGATAGTGAAGGCCCCCAGGATATATCCGTCAACGGACAAACGATGATACAGCCTTTGCTGTATGCTTTCAACCATTGTAGCGGCAGCGTTTCAGACTCTCTTACGGAAACGGCACTGCTCATCTTCAACAAATTTCGATAACCTTCATCATCTTTTGCGTAAACGTAAAGAAGAGCAACTACCCCTTCTTCAATTTCTAAAAAGATAGATAATCCTATAACCGGACGAATTCCGTATTTTTTCATCACCTTATAAAATGACCGAATACCGTACAACTTCGAGTTAACGATCGCGACGGCTTTAGCCCCTCTCCTTTTCAGAAGCGGGGCTAAATAATCTAGTTTATTAATTCCACGCAGAAGATCGGCGCCAGTTACTACTTGCGGATAGACAAGTGTCAATGCAATCCCTCCGCCTGTTTTTTATAGACATAATTGTTTTAACTTCGCGATGACTTCGTCTACTTCTTCCCATGAATGAACAGAAGCACCCGAGGCAAGAGGATGTCCACCGCCACCGTATTGGGCAGCTAAAGTATTGATGACAGGACCTTTTGAGCGTAGTCGAACGCGAATTTGATCCTCTTCTTCTATGAATATGATCCATGCACAAATCCCTTGCACGTCACCTAACGCCCCAACGAGTTGAGATGTATCAGATGCAGTTACGCCAAATTGTTTAAGTGTCGCTTTATCTATTTTAACAAATGCGGCTCCATTTTCATCCATGGTAAAGTTTTGGTACATATATCCTTTTAAATGTAGCAATTCCCGCTTAACTTCGTACATTCCCGCAAATAATTCCGGACGATCAAAATCAAATTTGATAAGCTCGCTAACTGCTTCAAAAGTTGTTGTTGTTGTACTTGGAAACAGAAAACGTCCTGTATCCCCGACAATTCCCGCGAATAGCAACCTAGCCACATCAGTGGTCATTTTCCACCCATAAAACTGTTTGCCTTCTTCATACAACGAGTAGATCATTTCAGATGTCGAGCTTGCAGAGGTGTTAACCCATTTGATATCGCCGTATGGGTCTGCATCAGGATGATGATCAATTTTCATAAGTACAGCACCTTCTGTATAAAACTCGCTGTCAATTCGACCCGTGTTTCCTGTATCAGTGACAATCACAAGAGCTCCTTCATAAAACGACCGCTCGACGTGATCTTGTTGCGCGAGATAGGTAAGTGATTCTTCGTGTTGGCCAACTGCAAACACTTGCTTATTAGGATAGTTTGCTTTTATCAATTCCTTCAGTCCTGATTGTGATCCGTATGCATCAGGATCTGGTCTCACATGACGATGAATAATGATTTTATCGTACTTTTCAATTGTGTCGATGATTTGTCTTTTCATATCCGATTCCCCCAAGCTTCGATATATTCAGTTCGCATTCTGCTCCAAAAGCCGCTACAATGTAAGAAGTTTGTATGTAATGGAGGGCTTTCATGTTAACGATAAATTTCATTTTCGTATTTTTCATCATCGCTTCTGCGGTCTTCTACTTTTACTTTAAGACTCGGCAGTTCCGCACAAGATCACTATTTCCAATTCGCAAGAAAATGTATGCTAGTATGTCTGGCGCCTCGCTCGGCGGTTTGCTGTTGTTTTTCGGATTCAATCAGCTGATGCTTTTTGACGGTATCACAACATATGTTATCGCAGCCTTATTTATCCTATTCGGAGCTTACGTAGGTATTTTTAATTTCAAGGCCTATAAACATTACAGAAGCTTTGTAGATGAAGAAACAAAGTTGAACGACAACTGATGCGCACATGTGCATCAGTTTTTTTGTCTTTATACGTTAAAATAGAGAATTCCATTGAATCCGCTGCGGCTACCCCTTGAAAGGCGCCTACGCTCAGTTATCAATACTTCAACTTATATGACCAATTTACGACAGGATGCTGCGTCCTTGGACCGCGTTCTTTAATTATCGTTCAAACAATTGATACATAATCATGGCCTTTGCAACTAGGTCCCCTTCGGTTAGTATGTCGAAATCGACTTTTACAAACCTTCTGCTCATATGTAATATCTTTGGAATAACGACAACTATACTTCCAAGTTCAACATTCTTAATGAAGTACAGTGACATATTTTCCGGGACACTTTCCCCGCGTTTCCGCATTTTGATAGCTCTGTTGCCTGCCTCAGTTAAAAGGGTGGTCAAAGCTCCGTATGACAAAGAACCAAACTGATTCGTCATCTGCGGGATAACTGTAAATTCGACAGTATGCGGTTGTTCAGGAATGGATTTCATCTGATTTTTAACAATATCATCAATTGTTTCACCCTGCTGAGGTTGACGCTGAGTCATTTGAAGCGCCTTCAAGACATCTTGACGACTAATAATTCCAGCAAGCAATCCCGCATCCGAAACAACTGGTAACAAATCAATACCTTCCCAAATCATACTATGCCCAGCCGAAGCAACAGATGTTTTTCCCGTAACTGTTATCGGATGACGTGTCATTACTTTTTCAATCAATTCATCATCCATTTTACCAATCGCGTCACGTGAAGTAATTACACCCACAAGTTTCCCCTTTTTCTCTACAACTGGATAACCAGTATGAGATGTCCTATCGTTCACTTCATGAAAATGAGTGACCTGATCTTTTGCTGAAAGTGTAATTGTGTCAGCGAGCGGGGTCAAAATATCTTCCACCAGCAAAATTTCTTTTTCAATTAACTGATCATAGATTGCCCTATTCAACATCGTTGCTACGGTAAATGTGTCGTAACTCGTCGAAATAACCGGTAGTTCCAATTCATCCGCTAACTTCTTCACTTCATCGGATGCGTCAAATCCACCAGTGACTAGCACTGCAGCCCCTGCAAGAAGCGCAGTTTCATGCGCTTTCAATCTATTTCCGACAATCAAAAGACTTCCCGCATCGATGTAGCGCATCATGTCGTCTAATTGCATTGCACCTATAACGAATTTCGTCAACGTCTTATGTAATCCCCCACGGCCACCGATTACTAGCCCGTCGACAATGTTAAGTACTTCTGCAAATGTGAGTCGTTCAATATTCTCTTTCTTTTTCTTTTCAATCCGGATTGTTCCTACACGTTCAATCGTATTGACGAGCTTCTGATTTTCCGCCTCTTTGATGGCCCGGTAAGCAGTCCCTTCGCTGACAGACAGCGCCTTCGCTACTTGGCGGACCGAAATTTTCTCACCGACGGCTAACCCCTCGATATAGCGGAGTATCAATTCATGTTTTGTCGCCATGTCTTCACCTTTTCTCTATCATGACCTTAAGGACATTCTACCACAAAAGGCTTAAGAAAAGCGCTAACCGGGCGCCTGGACGCAATAGATAAGCTATTTCAAAAAACTTTCGCATAGCTCTTTTATAATTCAAAAACTTCTCCCGCTATCATTATTTTCACTTCATGTCCTTCCACTAGCGCTTTGAATGTTTCGGGGTCTTGCTCAATCGGCGGAAATGTATTGAAATGGATTGGTACAGCTAGTTGCGGATTGAGCAACTTGACTGCGCATGCAGCATCTTCAGGGCCCATTGTAAAATTATCACCTATTGGAACAAATGCGACATCGATTGGATGACGCTTACCAATCATCTCCATATCGCTAAAAATTGCCGTATCCCCAGCATGATAAATTGTTTTCTCTTCCACCATTACTAAAATACCTGCTGGCATACCTGTATAAATGATGTCATTGGTCTCTGTTGTGTAAGAAGAACTATGAAATGCTTGCGTATATTTTACTGTACCGAATTCAAATTTACAGGCACCTCCAATATTCATGCCATGTGTTCTTATTCCCTGCCAACCCAAGTAAACGGCAAGTTCATTTGGTGCTATAACTAGTGCATCGCTCGCCTTTGCAATTGCCACCGTATCTCCAACATGATCATTATGTCCATGCGTCAGTAAAATAATATCCGGTTTTTCGTTTCCAACTTCAAGATCTGTAAGCTTATTTCCTGTAATGAACGGGTCAATGAGAATTGTGCAGTTGCCTGTTTTTATTTTCACAATTGAATGACCGTGGTATGATATTTGCATTGAATAATCTCCTCCATTTTCTTATCTTATTAAACAATTTTCGTTATACAACCTGAAAACCCTCTTTTTTGTTATGATAGAAGTATATTAGAGGAGGTCATTGAATTGAGTAAAGTTAAAGAAATACAACAGTTTTTACAGAAAGAAAACTTGGACGCGGCATTTATCACTACACCAGATAACGTATTTTACGTATCTGGATTCCAGAGTGACCCGCATGAACGTCTTCTTGGCGTAATGGTATTTAAAGATGCAGAACCATTTGTAATTTGTCCCTTGATGGAAGTACCTGACGTAAAAACAGCGGGCTGGTCCTATGACGCTGTTGGTCACGAAGATACAGATGATGCTTGGGTTATCGTAATGGAGGCTGTCCGTAAACGTGGAGAACTCCCTGCTTCAATCGCAATTGAGAAATCTCATTTGACAGTGGAGCGTCTTGAGCGGATGAATGAACTGTTTACTGGCGCTAAATTTGTTCGCCTTGACGAACAGCTAAACGGCATGCGTAACATCAAAAGCGAAGATGAACTAAATAATTTACGTAAAGCCGCTGAACTGGCTGATTACGCTATTGAAGTTGGTTGCAGAGAAATCGCTGAAGGAAAAACTGAACTTGAGATTCTTATGGCAATTGAGTTTGAAATGAAGAAAAAAGGAGTTCAGAAAATGTCGTTCGATACGATGGTTCTTTCTGGCCCGAAAACAGCATCTCCACACGGTACACCTGGAGATCGTAAAATCCAAAAAGGCGACTTCATCCTCTTTGACCTAGGCGTCGTTTATAACGGCTACTGTTCAGATATTACACGCACAGTTGCGTTCGGTGAACCAACGGATGCAATGCGTGAAATTTATGAAACGGTAAGAAAAGCGGAGCAGGCTGCTGTTGATTTGGTTCGTCCCGGCGTCAAGGCTATGGAAATTGATAAAGCTGCGCGTGATGTGATTGATCAAGCGGGTTACGGTGAATACTTCACACACCGTATCGGTCACGGACTTGGAATTTCAGTTCACGAGTTCCCATCCATGACTGGTACAAACGAATTTGCCCTTGTGGAAGGTATGGTCTTCACAATTGAGCCAGGTATTTATAATCCAGCAGTTACGGGTGTACGGATTGAAGATGATGTTGTCGTTACAGCTGATGGCGTCGAAGTATTAACCAAGTTCCCTAAAGAATTACAGATTATTCAACCATAATTAGAAAAGGCTGTCCACACTCTAACAAGTGTGGACAGCCTTTTTATATCAGCAGGGACTTCTGCTGAATCAAGTTAAACATTATTGATTCAAAAGTGTTTCAGCGGATACATACTCAACACCTTGAGCATCTGCTACAGCTCTATACGTAACATGCCCTTCCATTGTGTTGATACCTTTTTGAAGAGGAACGTTGTCTAAACAAGCTTGTTTGTAGCCTTTATTCGCAATTTGAAGTGCATAAGGAACTGTAACGTTCGTTAATGCAGTTGTTGAAGTTTGTGGAACTGCACCTGGCATATTCGCTACCGCGTAGTGAACAACACCATGTTTCACATAGGTTGGCTCATCATGAGTCGTTACACGATCCGATGTCGCAAAAATACCACCTTGGTCAATTGCAATGTCTACAAGAACAGATCCAGGTTTCATTGATTTAACCATTTCCTCTGAAACAAGTTTCGGCGCTCTCGCTCCTGGGATTAAGACCGCCCCGATAACAAGGTCTGCATTTTTTACTGATTCAGCAATGTTGAATGGATTTGAAACAAGTGTCTGAATATCATTGCCGAAGATTTCGTCTAATTGACGCAGACGATCGACTGACAAGTCAAGAACAGTTACTTTCGCACCCATACCAACCGCAATACGAGCAGCATTTGTTCCAGCTTGCCCACCACCAATAACAGTTACGTGACCACGTGAAACGCCCGGTACGCCACTCAATAGAATACCTTTACCACCATTTGTTTGTTGTAAGTATTGTGCACCAATTTGTGTAGCCATGCGGCCTGCAACTTCACTCATAGGAGCTAGAAGAGGCAACGAGTTATTTGGAAGCTGTACTGTTTCGTAAGCGATTCCTACAACTTTATTGTCAAGAAGTGCTTTTGTTAATTCTACTTCAGGGGCAAGGTGCAAGTAAGTGAACAAGATAAGCCCTTCACTGAAATAACCATACTCAGCGGCAACCGGTTCTTTTACTTTCATAACCATATTTACATTCCATGCTTCTTCTGCAGTTGCAACGATTTTAGCGCCTGCTGCAGTATAATCCTCGTCCGTAAAACTTGAACCTAGACCTGCACCTTTTTCAATGATAACTTCATGACCTGCCGACTTTAAGTTAAAAACCCCTGCAGGTGTCATAGCGACACGGTTTTCGTTGTTTTTCACTTCTTTTGGGACACCAATAATCATTGCGATTCCTCCTAAAGATAACATTTAGTTAGTTGACCATTCGAAAATCTTTCATCCAGGCCAATCTATTTTTAATATTATCAGATAGTAAGGATTTATGCTGTATTTTATCAATTCGCAGAATACTCTATTACTCAAAAGTCTTATTATTCGAGAAATTTTTTACTCTTAATTCGAAAATGTGACATTTTTGTCGAAACTAAAACTATTCGTCACTTTATTCTTTATTATTAAAAGGTTTTTCATCCTTTTTATCGAAGTAAGTAAGTATACCTATTTAAAGAATGGAGTGAAATTAAATGACATTAGTATACAAACAAATTCTTGTTGCTGTCGACGGATCAAAGGAATCAGAGTGGGCTTTCAAAAAAGCGGTGGCAATTGCCGATAGAAACGAGGCTACATTAAACTTGATTAACATCATCGACACACGTTCATATGCTGCGGTCGAAGCTTATGATCGGTCGATTGCCGAAAGAGCACAAAAGTTCGCAGAAGAATTGTTAAACGACTATAAATTGGAAGCCGAGAAAGCTGGCTTGCAACGCGTTAATGTCATAGTAGAATATGGGTCACCAAAAACAATGATTTCGAAAGATATTTCTAAAAAACTAAATGCAGACCTTATCATTTGTGGTGCAACTGGCTTGAATGCGGTCGAACGTTTCCTAATCGGTAGTGTATCCGAAAACATCGTCCGTTCTGCAAAATGTGACGTCCTCGTCATTCGTACACCTGAAGCATTATAATACGAAAAGCGCAAGGCGCCTTCTAGACAAAGTGCTAAGTCAAAACTTATATCTTCTTATCTTTTCAAAAAAGAGTTGCCCATTATTTCCCTGGGCAACTCTTTTATTATCTAACACTCAATTGGATGTTTTATAACTTCGCAACACGCATCGTATCACGTGCAATCATTACTTCTTCATTCGTCGGGATTACTAACACCTTAACGGGAGAGTACGGAAAGCTGATATGCACTTCCTTACCCCTGATAGTATTCAAATCCGGATCAACATAGACCCCCATAAATTCAAGACCTTCTAACACTTTCTTACGAATGACATCACTATTTTCACCGATTCCGGCTGTAAAGATAATCGCATCCACTCCGCCCATCCTTGCCGCATACGAACCAATGTATTTATGAATTCGATCTGCGAAGACATCTAGAGCCAGCTGTGCACGCGCATTCCCTTTTGAAGCCTCGATTTCAATGTCACGTAAATCGCTTGAAAACCCTGAAATAGCAAGCATTCCCGATTGTTTATTCAAAACGTCTAGGACTTCTTCGACCGTCTTTCCCGTCTGCTCCATAATATATGGGATGAGTGCCGGATCGATATTTCCTGAACGCGTCCCCATTGTCACCCCCGCAAGAGGGGTAAAACCCATCGACGTATCGAGTGATTTCCCACCTTCAACAGCAGCTATACTTGCACCATTTCCCAAATGGCAGGAAATAAGACGTGTATCTTCAAGTGGACGATTTAATAATTCCGCAGCACGTTCCGTTACATACTTATGGCTTGTACCGTGGAAACCGTATTTTCGGATGCCATATTTTTCATAATACTCGTAGGGTAACGGATAAAGAAAAGAACTTTCCGGCATCGTCTGATGAAACGCCGTATCAAAAACCGCAACAGCAGGCACATTAGGCAATGCTTTACTAAACTCCTTAATGCCAACAATGTTTGCGGGATTATGGAGTGGCGCAAGGTTTGATAGTCCCTCAAGCGTTGCAAGTATCTCATCATTGATGAGTACGGAACCGCTGAAAACTTCGCCACCGTGTACAACACGGTGACCGATCCCATCAATTTCATCGAATGATCGAACGACTCCTTCACTAATCAGCATCTTAAGAAGCATAGCTACAGCTTCGGTATGATTCTGGATATCTTGACCCTTTTCTACCCTGCGTTGTTCGAACTTCATGTTGAAAATCGATTCTGAATGACCTATTCTGTCAATTTGTCCCTTTGCTATTACGTGCTCTTCTGGCATCTGGAGAAGTTGAAACTTCAAGGACGAACTTCCAGCGTTTATCGCTAAAATGTTCCGCATATAAAGCGCTCCTTTTACACATATTTCTTTACCAAGCAATTCTAAACACACAGCTACCGAGTAAGTCTAGATTCCAGCTTTATTCAGTAGCCCAAATATCGATTTTCTGAAGAAACAGGGCCATGGCATGCTTATCAGTCATATTAGGAACTTTAGCAAGAAGAACATCATGTGTCACTTTTGCTTCTGGTAAAGGTTTTTGTAAGATTAATATACTTTTTGCATGCGCTACATTTTTAAATAACGAATCAGGTAACTGAATAATTGCCCGGATATTCGTTTGTTTTTTCAAATAGGGATGCAATGTAGGCGATTGATCGGACTCAAACAAATTTGCAGGTATGATGAATACACCGTGCCCACCTGGTTTCGTATGCTTCATTGATTGTTCAATGAACAGATGATGTGCATAAGCATGCCCCTCTGCAGGCATCAATTCATAATTGAGTGCATTTTCATCATCAGGATAAAATCCGACAGGTAAATCGCTTATGGTGATGTCGACTGGATCGACAAATAACGGTCGCAATGCATCCTGCACATAGAATGTGACAGGGTGCTCAAGTAATTCCGCAGTAACAGCGGACAATCTCACTAACAAATCATCAATTTCTATTGCTGTCGCAGTGACATCGTTCTCAATTGTGTTCATGACCGTATAGAGAAGATTTCCTGTACCAGCTGCAGGGTCAAGAAGTGTAATACCTTGTTCACCTATCGCCAATTTTCCAGCAATATGTCCAATGAGCATTCCGATTGAATCAGGAGTCATCTGGTGGTTAGGCTGTACATTTTGCTTCATCCCCTTCAGGACTGCAAGCTGGATACCTCTACGGATATCCTCTTTAGTTACTGTTTCTGATACCGCAGGTTGCGATTCTCCTGAAAGCCATTTTTGACAAATATCAATGGTTGCTTCCAGGTAAAGTACTTCTGTAGATTCTGCATATGCATCAATGAATGAAAATATTTTTTCTGTATTAGTTGTCATTTAGTTATCCCTCAACTCACAAAACCCACCCGTTTCCGAGTGGGTTTTCATTAGTATTTTTTAGTTACTTCGTTAATTCTTTTACCGCTAAGATTGCTTGTTCATAGTTAGGATGGTCTGTACCTTCGCCGACATACTCAACATACGTCACTTTATCATCTTTATCGATAACGAAGACAGAACGTGCAAGCAAGCGAAGTTCTTTCATTACGACGCCGTACGCTTCTCCAAATGATAAATCGCGATGATCGGATAATGTCTGTAGATTTGCAATACCTTCAGCAGCACACCATCTCGCTTGTGCAAAAGGAAGATCGGCAGAAATCGTCAATACTTGAACGTCATCCCCAAGAGAAGCAGCCTCTTCGTTAAATTTACGCGTCTGTGTTGAACAGACACCCGTATCAATTGAAGGAATCACACTGATTAACCTGATTTTCCCTTTTGAATCGGCAAGTGTCACCGGACTCAAATCGTTCGCAAGTGCTGTAAAATCTTGCGCAGTATCACCTACTGCAACTTCTTTTCCAAGCAATGTAACAGGGTTGTTCTTGAATGTAACGTTAGCCATTAAGACGCCTCCTCTTCTAAGTCTATCTTACTAAATGATAGTACCGTCTTGCAACTGTTGTCCCTCAATCCGTTTACGGTAATCTACAACCATCTCTTTTTCATAAGAATGCTCATGTTCAACAACAGTATCGGCGAATAAGTCATGCAATGCTTCTTTTCTAGGCATAAATAGGACCAGCAGATAAGGGATGACCAACATTTTGGATATGAATCTTCCGATGACTTCGCGGAATATGACAGACCCCCACGTAAGCTTACCCTCGTCTTTAGCCACTACTCTTATGCCCATGATCATCTTCCCTACTGTTTGCTGTAAATACTTCGTCATAAGCGCAAAGTAAAGTAACATCAAAATAAGGATAGTAACTTTATAGGTGCTGAAGAAGAAGAATGAGGGATTTGTAATCTCCCAACCTGCAACTCGAAAAATCGGTTTAATGATAATCCCGCTTATTGCTGATAAAACAAGAAGATCGATTGTATATGCCCATAGTCGCGTCCAGAAACCCGCATACTTCGCCCGATAATGTTCAGTTTGAATAGTCTCGTAATCTGGAATAGGCGTCGCAGCAGTGGAATTCCCCGTCAGATCCGGTTGTTGTTCGATGTGTTCCGACATTCGCTAGCCCTCCTTATTTTTCACCATACAAATACATCATCCGTGGTGCATTATAATCGTTTAATAACTTACCGATTAGTTCAGACTCAATATTACCGCCAAACATATTTCCTGCTTTCACGCCGAGTATTGAAGTCCAGCTATCAAGGGACGTATACTCAAAGACTGTGGCATCTTGAAGATTATAATCTTCTTTCATGGCAGCAATAACATCACCCGCCTTGCCGAATTCATCTGCAAGCCCAGCTTCGATTGCCTGACGCCCATTCATGATACGGCCATCAGCTACTTTTTTCACTTCAGCCTCTGTCATGCCGCGACCTTCTTCGATAATATCAACAAAGCGTTCGTAGGAATCATTTATCATTTCTTGAAGCATTACGCGTTCTTCATCTTTCATCTCACGAGATCCACTCATAATATCTTTATATGGACCTGTTTTAATCGTGTTAAAATCAATGCCGTATTTCTCAGCAAGTTTCGCATAGTTAACACTTTCCATAATGACACCGATTGAACCTGTAATCGTTTCACGATTAACAAATATCTTATCAGCTGGAGCTGATACATAATAACCGCCTGAAGCAGCCATTCCGCCCATCGAAACATACAGCGGAATCTCTCTTTCTACTTGAATCATACGGAGAGCATCATAAATGTCCGCTGATTCAACGACTCCGCCACCTGGTGAATTCACTTCAAGCACAACGCCTTTTACATTAGTATCTTCAAGAATTTCAGACAACTGATTCATGAAATACTGATGATTATAACCTGCAGATTGGAAAAGGGATGACGTATCCCCTAAGTCCTGAATAACCCCATCAAGAGAAAGAACAGCGATTTTATCCTTACCCGTTCCTTCCTCAATAATCGCTTCCTCATACCCCGAAGATGAAGTTGCCATCATGTCTTCAAAGAATCCGTTGAAATCTCTCGTAAATATGTACGATAGTGAATTTATGCCTATTGACACAAAAACAAGTGCTGCAGCTACGATGATTGCAATCCATCGTTTAATTGTCATTTCAAATTCCTCCTTTTTCATTCCATTAACTTATACGTTCGGACACACCAAAATGTTTCACCACGTGGTAAAATCAGTATAACTTATTCAGAGGGGGCTTTGTGTAATGACAGATCGAATGAATATTTTTATTTACAGTAAACATGATGAAGATTCACTTGATAAAAAATCCAAAGTGGCAGATGCGTTGATTCATGAGGGTTTTACAATGACCGACAACGATAAAGATGCAAATATTATCATCAGCATCGGTAGCGATGGTTCTTTTTTACAAGCGGTTCGAAAAACCGGTTTCCGACAGGATTGTTTATATGCAGGTATTTCTTTAACAGGTAAACCCGGACTTTATTGTGATTTTCATTATAACAATCTTTACGAAATGACGCAGACCATTCGTAAAGAAGGTCTTGAAGTGAGAAAGTATCCACTTATCGAAGTAAAGATTGATGATCACCAACCATTCTATTGCCTAAATGAATTCAGTATTCGCTCGAATATCATTCGGACATTCGTCCTGGATGTCATTATAGATGATAAATTATTCGAAACATTCCTCGGTGATGGTCTAATAATTTCCACACCGACTGGCAGTACTGCTTACAATAAGTCTGTCAATGGAGCGGTCGTTGATCCACTACTTCGGTGTTTCCAAGTGACTGAGCTTGCTTCCGTAAACAATAATAAATACAGAACACTTGGCTCGTCCTTCATAATGAGTGGCGAACGTAAATTCCAACTAAAAGTTCATCAGGATGGCAACGTTTTCCCTTTAGTTGCTGCTGACAATGAAGCGCTGGGGATTCGCCAAGTTGAAAGTGTGGAAATTAGATTAAGCGATAAAACTGTGAAAACTGTGAAACTGAAAAATAACTCCTTCTGGGAGAAAGTGCAGCGAATTTATTTATAAAAGAAAAGCAACACCGCCTGTCGATTACCGTTTTATAGCAATACATATGATTTCAACATTGAAAAGCTCAACTACTTTAGTAAGAACCTTTCAATCTACAATTACGTCTGTTGATTAACCATTTATTTGCATAAAATACTGGTATTAAGGCTTGGAAAAACCCATTTTCACTGGACCATTTCCGGTTCGCTTTCGGCGAACTAATCACGACAGTTTTACCGTGAGGCATGTGTGGCTAGAAGTGACTCCGTCACTTCTAGCCACACTTTTTTTGGGTCATCATGTTGTGAATAGTTGCCTGTCGCGTTCCTACAATGTTCAAGTGAAAAATACAGTTGTTTTGAAAGAAAAGAATAGATGACTTTCTATAGGGATTGTAAGTGTCCGAAGATGCAATTTCTGGCACTCTTGCACGTTATATTGCTTACTATTAGCAAAAGAGTAAGCATGTAATCATGTGATACCATATAGAAATTGACACTTCTTTACTAGTAAAAAAGAGAAAACCCTAAAGACAGTTTCAGCCGCCAAAATAACATCTTTGGCAGCTTTTATCCAGGTCTATGCCCCTCTATTCTTTCGTCCCAAAAAGCTTTAGCACTTCGTGTACTTATGAAATTGGAGCGCGATGGAACAATCATGATTTATCTTCGTCTTAAGTATGTACTTACTCCTAATTCTTTCATTTTATGGCATTACCCTATCTCCATAACCTGATTTCTCCATAAAAATTTAAAAAATATGTTTTAAAGTATTTCGGCATTATTAACTCACTTATCCCTAGCTCTATATATGTTGAACAAATGAATACAACGTATGCGCTTTACAAGGGCTTTTGAAAGGCTACTGAAAAAAACAATAATTGGAATGAAATAAAAATCCTACGAATACCGCTTCGACGCTTTGTGGATGCCTCCCGCGATAAGCCAGAAAGAAGACCACTTTCAGTCTTATCGCTCCGGCTACCACGAAGACGCGCCTTTGCTAGATGGTCTATGTGAGATAGCGCATTTCATTTTCAGGGATGAAATATGCAACCTGTAGTGTGTCTTTCTTGAATAGAATGAGTAGCAAAAAGTAATCACATTATAATCTCAGCATATACATCTCAAAATCATATTTCTCTCTATAATGAACACCCTAGCGCAGGCGCGGCAAAGGGGTCGCCGAAGTCGTAAGACTGGATGCGAAGCGCTAATCCAGTCTTACAGCGAGAGGCATCCCCAGAGCGCCAAGCGTTCTACAATCCACACACCGAATTACAACTCTCTCATTATTGAGCACCATAGCAGATTCAATGAGATTCTTTAATTCAACATATATACTATATTTTTTAATCCTGTTTTATCATATAGATGAGCTCTAAGCTCTAAAAAAGTAAAGGATATGTACGTGAAGATTTATTAAAATTGAATAGGATTTTTAGAAGGGAGTGGAATGGAATGGAAATAACTATTAATTCATTGTCCTTTATACTTTCTTTACTTTGTATTCCTCTGTTTTTAATCGCAATATCGTCTGCGGATTTTTTTAGTTTTACCACAAAAATCATAGGGCTTTTTCCATTAGATATTGTCTTAGGCATAACAGTGATAACATTTTTTCTTGGAGTCATCGGGTTAAAGGATGTAAGGGAATGGAAGGCAATGGCAAGAGGTATATTTACTATAATTTTCATGTCAGTTTTTTCAATCGTATTAACTTTCATTATATTCATCGGCAGAATGCTTGGTTAACCTTCTTCAACTAACTGCTTCGTTCGTTGAAGAAGGTTTAATCTCTATTAACAAACCCATTAACCTCTTGAACTGAGCTAGTTGAAAGTCTGTAAATAGTATGAGTGTCTTTTGTATTCATTATTGTTCCATTGTCTTCTGAAATCCAAAGGGAATATGATTCTTCACCAAGGTCGAATCTATACGACGGATTTACCATATTAACAATTCCTAGTTCGCTGGTCGAATCACTCACCGCTTTACTGAATATAGCTATTCCACTTTTTTCTTTTAAATCTAAATACCCCGTTTTTTTTTCTATTTGTTCCTTTTGAAAACTCCCTACTAGTAAAGTTCCTAGTATAATAAATAGCATTGATAACTCTTTCATATTATCCCCCCTTTCTACTAGTAGACGTGTACTTATCAGATGGGTTTCACAATATGGCTCTACTAGGAAAGAAGGCTGTTAGCGATATCGAGTTATTTTCTTTTCAAATGAAGTTATTGATAAACCTTCCATTACTTTTGTTTCTCCAGTTATTATGAATCCATTTTTTTCATAGAAGGAGATTGCTGGTGCATTTTTAGAACCCGTTGATACGATCAGTTTTTCATTCCCTTCTCCGACGCTTTCAATGAAATCTAATAATCTCTTGGCAATTCCTTTTCTAAAATGTTTTGGGTGCACCATCAACCGATGAATATCTATTAGATTCTCTTCTGCCTTTATAGAAATGACTCCGCTTAACTCTCCATCTAAATAGCATCCATAGAAATTTTCGCCACATTGTTGCAATGTGCTAACCGAATCCCTTAATGGCGGAATGTCATAGAAATCAATCAACTCCGCCTCTACCTTATACGAAGCAATTTGAACGCTCAATACCTCCTTAGCAAGTTTCGGATTTATAATATCTATTTTATTAATCAATATTATCCTCCTTTTTTTCAGTTAATGTATGAACAGATGAATATATTTAGCCTAGACATCCCCAAAATACCAGAACGGGTTTGATGTAATTCTTTACTTCAACATATAAAGATAGCCTTTTTCAGTAGCCTCCTAATTTAAAGGAGGCTCTTCTTCATTTTCATCACTTCAATTAGTTTAGATACCGTAAAGAGTAACAATGCTGCCCAAATGAAAGCGAATGACAATACCTCAATTTTTCCGAACGTTTCTTTGTACACAACAACTCCGAGAAACAGCATCATCGTTGGGGCTATGTATTGAAGAAATCCAGCCATATATAGCGGTATTCTTTGTACGCCTTTTGCATACATAATAAGTGGTAAAGCCGTTGCTATACCTGTTAGGATAAGTAAAATGTCCGTCTTGATGTCAGAATGTAAGAACACTGCATTGCCTTCCATGAATAGCCACACATAATAGATGACAGCAAACGGAACAATGAAGAACGTTTCAATTGTCAACCCACGAAGTGCATCTAGCTTAATTTGTTTCTTGATAAGACCGTAAACTGCAAACGTTATTGCCAGTGTAAATGCCAACCATGGAAACTTACCGTACGAAATCGTCAAAATTGTGACTCCTGTTGCCGCCAGTAAAAAAGCAACTTGCTGTGCTCTTGACAACTTTTCTTTCAAGAAAAAGATTCCAAGTAGTACCGATATAAGCGGGTTAATATAGTAACCAAGACTTGTTTGGACAATATAGTTATGATTCACTGCCCATATGTAGATAAACCAGTTCGTTGAAACAAGTGCTGAAGCAGCGAACAAAGCCCAAAAGTCTTTTTGCGAGATCCACAAGGTTTTTATATCCGCCTTAAGATGACGTCCATTTTTCATAAGAAGAACTACTACTAACGTTAGAACAAATGCCCACACGATGCGACTCACTAATATTTCAGCACTTGCGACATGCTCAAGGCTTTTCCAATAAATCGGCATAATCCCCCAAATAAGATACGAACCGATTGCCCAAAGGACACCGCTTTTTTCTGTTTGCATCACGACGCCCCCATATATTTTGATTACCGAAATAATAAACTAAGTATAGCCCCATTAATTCACTACGTAAAGATGAGATTATTTAGAATACTGACAACCTACTCGTAAACACCAAAAACCGCTTAAAAAGTACGGAATAACCCGTGCTTTTTAAGCGGTTTGTTTTCTGGAATGATTTACAGTTGTTCTTTTTTCCTTAATTCAATTCGCATGATTTTTCCTGAAGCAGTTTTCGGCAAAGTATCCAGGAATTCAATTTTACGTGGATATTTATAAGGCGCTGTCAAACTTTTCACGTGATCCTGTAAGTCTTTAATAAGACCCTCTTCATTTTTCCTTTCCGGGTCACGTAGCACCACGAATGCTTTGACGATATTCCCCCTGACTTCATCCGGACTCGCAACGACTGCGCATTCACGGACTGCGGGATGCTTCGTCAATGCATCCTCTACTTCAAATGGTCCAATTGTGTAGCCGGAACTAATAATAATGTCATCCCCGCGACCTTCAAACCAGAAATAACCATCCTCATCCATTTTTGCACGATCACCCGTTACGTAATAATCACCTCGGAACTGCATTGTTGTCCGTTCCGGATCTTTTAAATACTCTTTGAATAACGCAGGTGTCGATACGTGTACCGCAATATCCCCAACTTCCCCAACAACCGCTGGATTTCCTTCGTCATTGATAATGTCGACCTTATTGCCAGGCGTCGGTTTTCCCATAGAACCCTTCCGCGCCTCCATACCTAGCATCGTCCCGACGAGTAATGTGTTTTCCGTCTGCCCATAGCCATCTCTTACTGAAAGCGAAAAAGTCTTATCAAATATATCAATTACTTCACGGTTAAGCGGTTCTCCAGCCGAAACCGCACTACGAATAGAAGAAAGATCAAAATCCCCAAGGTTTTCGGCCTTCGCCATAAACCTGTATTCCGTTGGCGTACAACATAATACATTCACTTGATATTTACCAATCAACTCTAAATAAGTCGTCACATCAAACTTCCCGTCATATACAAGTCCCGTTGCGCCGCTACCAATTACGGATAAGAAAGGTGTCCAAATCCACTTTTGCCATCCTGGTGCAGCAGTAGCCCAGACTACGTCACCTTCATTGATACCCAACCAGCTTGCTCCTGTTGTCCGTAAGTGCGCATACCCCCAAGCGTGTGTATGTACGACACCTTTTGGTTTCCCCGTCGTGCCTGATGTGTAAGATAGAAATGCCATGTCCGAACTTTTCGTTTGTGGTGCTGTAAACGCCGTTGATGCAGTTTCCATTAGATCGGTTAATGAAAGTTGATCTTTCTTAGCCTGTCCAACAACGAATACCTTGACATCCCCTATGTTTTTTACTTCGCTAAATTGATCAGTAAACGCATCGAACGCAACGATTGCTTTAGCATCACTATGTGCCAATCGATATTCAATATCGGAAGACCGTAACATTTCTGAACTCGGGATTACGACAAGTCCCGCTTTAAGGGCGCCGATATACGTCACATATGCTTCGATTAGCCTTGGAACCATGACAAGAACGACATCACCCTTTTCAAGTCCGTTCGATTTGAAGACATTGGCTGCCTTATTCGCTAAAGTGATTAATTCATCATATGTAATTTCCTTCTTGTTTCCTTCTGCATTAACATAAATTAGCGCTTTTTTTCCTGTACCTGTTGCATACTTTTCAAATTCACTGACAAGGTTATATTGTTCTGGCGCAATCAGTTGTTCACGATTCATGCAAATTCCCCCTTAGATGTATCATCTAAGTATACAAATAAAGTACCGATAATTCAAAACTAATTTACTTTTCTAAATAAACCTAAGAGTAATTCATTCTTTACTAGCTAATACTTGTAAAAATTATGAAAAGCTGTTCCGGAATAATTCCGGAACAGCTTTTCATTAAACAATTATTCTTAGTGACCCTTCATCTGTTCTTGAGCCTGTCGCACTAAGCGCTTTGTAATTTCTCCGCCGACGGATCCGTTGGCACGCGCTGATGCATCTGGTCCCATTTGTACGCCAAATTCTGTTGCGATCTCATTTTTCATTTGATCCAATGCTTGTCGTACGCCTGGAACTAATAGCTGATTCGAGTTGTTGCTGCTGTTGTTGTTCGCCATGATTGCCACCTCCTTGTATAATTAGAATGTGCTAGATGCAGAAATTCATGCAAAATTATAGGTGGTAAAGTTTGTAAATCACTTTGAATTGATTAAGCAACTGTACTTTTGATAACACTGTATAAGCGAAAGCTGTTTTAGATAATACCTAAACCAGCCTCACAGTTAAAGAGTTATTTTTGGTACCCGCTCATTTGTTGTTGCGCTTGACGCACTAGTCGTTTTGTAATTTCTCCACCGACCGAACCATTAGCACGTGATGATGCATCTGGTCCCATTTGTACACCAAATTCTGCTGCAATTTCATTTTTCATTTGATCCAGTGCTTGTCTTACGCCTGGAACTACTAACTGATTTGAATTACCACTGTTGTTGTTTGGCATGTTTGTCACCTCCTGTGCACATAGAATGTGCCGTTTATAAAACTTTATGCATTTATTTGTTATGGTAATGTCCACCAATTACATAAAATAGTTTAAACATCTGCATTTTTGCTTACACTATATTAGCGAAAAGTTGTTCCGAAACATCTTTTCATTGAATAAATCTTTATTTATTGCCATTCATTTGTTGTTGCGCCTGACGCACTAATCGCTTAGTAATTTCTCCGCCGACGGATCCGTTGGCACGCGATGATGCGTCTGGCCCCATTTGTACGCCAAATTCTGCTGCAATTTCATTTTTCATTTGATCAAGTGCTTGTCTTACGCCTGGAACTACTAGCTGATTCGAGTTGCCGCTGTTGTTGTTCGCCATGTTTATCACCTCCTTGTGCAGTTAGAATGCACAAGTTAATAAAATTCATGCGCGAATAATAAGTGGTAAATAACGCCAAATAATTAAGATTAGTTTAAGCAACCATTCTTTTGCTTACACTATATAAGCCAAAAAGCTGCATCAGACAATGTCCGATGCAGCTTTTATATTGGTTGAAATAAAGAATTTCATTGAATTCGCTCAGGCGCTAGACGATGCCTTCGCACAGTTTATACAGATACTTATTTGTTCGATATATAGTTCTTCAATTTGATTGAGTTCCCATTATCCCTAATCCACTTAAATTGATGCCTTTAACTTTGGTACTAACTTCTATGTGCGTATAGAATGCATCGCAAACGGAATTTCATACAGTGGATGTAAACAGTAATTTATTCTAACATTAAAGAAGGTCTTCGAAGTCGTCCTTTTGTTGAAGTGGTAGTTCAACGATTAGTCGTTTTTCAATCGCTTCTTCAATCATTGGCTCGAAATCAGTAAAGCTTTCATAATAAGCTACTTTTTCAAGCTTTGGTTTTGTTTTCGGGTTTGAAGGCGAGAAGATTGTGCAGCAATCTTCATAGGGTCTAATTGAAATGTCGTATGTGCCAATCTTTTGGGCAATATCTATAATATCCAGTTTGTCCGTTGCAATGAGCGGGCGCAAAATAGGGGAAGAGGTCACAGCGTTAATAGCCGTTAAGCTTTCGAGCGTTTGACTAGCAACTTGTCCAAGGCTTTCCCCTGTTACAATTGCGAGCGCACCTTCTTCTTCACGCACTTTATCAGCAATTTGAAGCATTAATCTCCGCGTTGTCGTCATTGAAACATTATCAGGTACTTGACTGACAATCGCTTGTTGGATTTCAGTGAATGGTATTATATGAAGCCTAACTGCTGCTCCGAATGAACTTAACTTCTCTGCAAGGTCCATCACTTTCTTTTTAGCCAAATCACTTGTGAATGGCGGACTGGCAAAGTGAATTGCATCAATCGACACACCGCGCTTCATCATAAGATAGCCTGCAACTGGGCTATCGATACCACCTGAAAGCATTAGAATTGAATGTCCATTTGAACCTACCGGCATACCGCCTGCACCTTCATATACTTTAGCTGTTAAGAAAGCTCCTTCTATTCTAATATCAATGAGTAGCACGATATCAGGTTTTTTCATTTGCACAATGAGGTCTGGGAAGCTACGTAACACATGTGACCCAATTTCTAGCTGCAACTCGTTTGTCACAAGCGGAAACCTTTTGTCTGTACGTCTCACTTCAACTTTAAACGTTTTTCCAGCTGTTTCGTTTGCCCCAATGATTTCTAAGGCTTTTTCTTTAATCGCTTCAAGCGTCGCTTCACATTTTGCAACTGGACTGAAAGATTGAATGCCGAAAATATGTGGCAAACGAGCTATCGCTTCTTCCATATCGCTTTTGTCTTCCGCAAAAAGAAACATGCGATCACGTTCAGGTTTAATGATTACCGTTTTCAAATCACTCAAAGCATCTTTAATATTGTTTCTTAATTTCTTGACGAATACATTCCTGTTTCGTCCCTTTAATGATATCTCTCCATAGCGTATCAATAGTTCGTTCCATTCCATTACTTATTTCCCCTTCCAAGCAGTTCCATGAACCGTGCAAATACTTGCTCGAATTCCACTACATGCTGTTCTATATTATTTTTTCCAAAGCTGATACGGATTACTCCGTTTTTAAATTTCCCATTAACACCTATAGCTTCTATTACATGCCCCGCAGTGCCACTTTTCGATGAACAAGCGCTAGATGTAGAAATTGTAATACCGTTTTCTTGAAAGAAATTAACTGCAACTTCCCCTTTTACTTTATAAAAAGCGACAGCTAAAATATGCGGTGCTGCCTTATCAGGGGCAAGTACACGAACGTTCTCAAATTGCCCGATAAAGCCTATAAGCCGATTTCTCCATTGCCTGAAATCCTTCTGCTCGATTTCTATCGCACTCATCCGTATCGCCTTTGCCATCGTCACTGCATTCGCTACGGATACGGTACCGTTGCGAATACCACTTTCCTGGCCGCCGCCATAACTAATTGCTTCTGGTGCCATTCCTTTTCTTAATGCTAGTATGCCCGAACCTTTCAAGCCATTAATTTTATGGGCTGAAATCGTTATTGCGTCCGGACCATCTCCAGTTAACGAAACGGGTAGTTTTCCGAAACTTTGAACAGCATCCGAATGAAATAGTGCTCTTGTATTTTCTTTAATGAGGCGTGCACATTCAGCAATTGGCTGTATTGTACCGATTTCATTATTGACATGCATAATACTGACAAGTATTGTATCTTTCCGAAGTTTACTTTTCAACTCTTCAACAGAGATCATTCCTTGCTCATCAACTGACAAATAATCCACTTCAAACCCTTGCGTCTCTAAATATCCCATTGAATGAAGAACAGATGGATGTTCAATTTTTGTTGTGATGAGATGGTTGCCTCTAGCACGCAAAGCACGTGCAAAACCGATTACCGCTAAATTATTGGCTTCCGTACCACCCGATGTGAATAAAAGCTCTCCATCATGTGCACCAAGAATCGATAGGATCTGTTCTCTCGATCGTTCAAGAAGCGCCTCGGCTTCCTTTCCAGCAAGATGTATTGAAGCGGGATTCGCAAAAAAGCGCTTGTTCACTTCTATGAAAGATGTAAGCACACCCTCATCAGGAGCTGTTGTAGCGCTATTATCAAAATAAATCATGTGAATCTTCCTTTCATTTTACATTAAATACGCATTTCAGCATTGATCCCACCACTTATAGAAGTGGGTACTACTTTAGCTAACGCTTCGCTTTCAGTACAAAAAAATTACTGAATCAAGTTCAATGCGTGACAAAGCCACCTGCATTATATGCCGGTGGCTATTTGTAGTCTACTTTTTAACTCAGACATGTTCTTTCACAAGTTCTTCAATTCGTTTCATAGCACCCGGTTCCATTTCTTCAACCGCTGTCGCTGCTTCTTCCAATGCTTTTGCATAACGGAATTGTCTGAATGACTCTTCAGCATCTAACAAGCGGGCGTGAACTTCCGGATTGGATGCACGGTATCTGTTTCCATATTGGATGATCCACTCAATCAGTAATACATTCTCAAGCATCTCTTCAACTTTTATAGATACATCATTTATAGCTTTCCCTGCGTTCTCCAAATAAGAATCGACAAGACTCATATTAAGCGGTACTTCCTGTAAACTTTGTGTCACAATATAAATTTGTTCATCTGCTTCTTCAAGACGTGCTTCCATATCATCTGGTATACCTGGGATATTCCCCTTATGTAGCATACGTTCTGAATTTTGTAATTTACGCGACAGTTCATCCAGTTTAGTTCGAACATTATTTTCATCAATCCGCAAGTTTTTCATACGATTTGTGAAACTTTCCTGTTCAACAGCAATTTGCTCTAGTTCTTCAAAAATGGATTGCAACTCTTCCTGTAATCCCGAATAAGCAGATAATTGTTCCTCAAGCCTATAAATAAGCACACCAAATCGTTTGTCGAGAGAACCTAACTTTTTGAGAGCCAGCTGTGGAATTTGTGCTTCTTTTTCATCCATTCGATAACTTTGCTGAACAAAAGCCGCCTCGTCTGAAGTTTCTCTTGTCAATATCGTTATTGCGTGAAGCCTCTCAGCAATTTGATTGTAGTACTCATCTACATAATGCTTTGCATTCACTTCATTTTCAAGCGCATCGTAAAATGAATCAATGCGATCATTTATTTCACTTGTACACTGTTGAACAGATTCAATTTGAAGATCAGCCATTTTTAACAATAGTTCTTCAAGTTCAATCTCAATTGTTCTAAGTTGTTTTGTCAGTTCTAGGTGTTGCAAATAATAGGACTGTTCTTCCATCTCTCTCGTTCCATTTCGCAGTTCACGAATCGATGCTGGAATTTTGCTTTGTATTTCAGAAAGCAACGATGGGATCTCGTGGATTAACGTAAAAACATGATCTCCCTTTGCTGATAATGCCATGACAATTTCCCGTGCCAACAAATAATTGCCATTCGCTGTCAACTCGTCATATTCTGCGAATTTCGGGTTAAATGATTCCAGTTCCTTTTCAAGTGGATTCGCTGTCATCCCAAACGAATGTTGATGAGCGAGTACCGCTTTGCGAGCGGCACGATGCTGCTCTTTTAATTTTTCCATCTCAATGCGATTTTTTTCTTCACTGCCAACGAGTTCGTTTAGCTCTTGCAAAATATTATTCATTTTTTTATCGCAAAATCGAACTTTTTCTTGAATTTCTTTCTCTAATCCTGTTGCTTTTCTAAAACGGAAACGATCTACTACATCCTCTACATCAAATAATAATGTATCGATTTTTGGCATATGTACGTCCATCAATTCTGTCCATTCGCTACGCCACCGTTCGAATTTCTCTTCGGTTTCGCCTGTCATGTTCAGTTGTTTCACTTTTGTCATCTCTTCTAAGATAGGTTTGTGTTGAATTTGTAGCTTCTCCTGCTCCAACCGACCAATTTCCTGGATATGTTTACGCCTGAATAAGAAGGCGATTGTCGTTAATATAATAACTACTAGTATGGCAATGATGATGATTTTCATCGTGGTCCCCCTGTCCAAGTCACTGTACCATGATATTATCCTATATAGTACCACGTTTAAACCCTTTTGGTTGCGAATATGAATGATTTATAGGGAAAAACCTGTTTTCCACCCTAATAATCGACAAAATTTGTTTATAAACGTCTTAATATGTATACTTATTTAAACAAAATATACTTAACAAGGGGTGTTCTATTTGTTTCAAGAAATTGACTATGCCACTGATTTAAAAGTGAAATATGAACAACTTTCAAGTCAATTGGACGCATTGTTGACGGGTGAGAGAAATATGTACGCAAACTTGAGCAACGCTTCTGCTTTACTCAATCAATTTTTCGACCGCATCAATTGGGTCGGTTTTTACTTAATGGATGACGGAGAACTGGTGCTTGGTCCTTTCCAAGGTCTTCCCGCGTGCATTCGTATTCCCCTTGGAAGAGGCGTCTGCGGAACAGCTGCTGAAACAAAAAAATCCATTATCGTATCGGACGTCAATGCTTTCCCAGGACATATTGCATGCGATGCAGCTTCCCAGTCTGAAGTTGTCATTCCTATTTTAAAAGATGGTGTCTTACTTGGTGTCCTTGACATCGACAGCCCCGAGTTGAATCGCTTCACAAAAGAAGATCAGGCTGGACTGGAACATCTTGTCGAGGTACTAGTCAAACATCTTTGAACAACAAGCTGCCCTGGCCACCAGACAATCGGTGCCAAGGCAGTTTTTTCATTGCTCAACAATCATGAAATCCTGCTCTGTTGTTAATTATAGCAGAGAGGTTCCTGTCCTATTTGTTCAAAGATAAAAAAGTATAAGTTTTTTCGCTTAAAATAGTATCTAGTTTCCAGGCGCCTTGCGATTTTCTTATTTTAAGCCCGCTCGGTAATCACTGTCTCCATGATTGCGAATGCCGCCTTGAAGTCAGCTATGAGATCCTCGGCATGTTCAAGACCGACTGAAAGCCTTAGTAAAGAATCAGTGATACCCATCTGTAGTCGCTCCGCCTCAGGAATAACAGAATGTGTCATCGTCGCAGGATGCTGGATAAGCGTTTCTGCGTCTCCTAGGCTGACTGCAATCTTAATGAGAGAAAGGCTATCCATGAATAGCTGAGCCCCTTCTTTACCACCTTTAACTGTAAATGAAATCAGGCCGCCTCCTGCTCTCATTTGACGTTTCGCTATTTCATATTGTGGATTGTCTTTATCGAACGGATAATAGATTTCTTCAACAAGCTTCTGACCTTTTAAATAAGCTATCACTTTTTCCGCATTCGAGGTATGGCGCTCCATGCGAACCGATAGCGTTTTTAATCCGCGGATTAAAAGCCAAGCATCGAATGGCGATATGATGCCTCCGAAATCTTTCTGCACAGACATACGAATTGACTCCATCTCTTCTTTGTCGGCTCCGACAAGAAGCCCAGCTATGACATCTCCGTGACCGTTAATATACTTTGTTGCGCTATGCAAAACGAAGTCCGCACCGAAATCGAGCGGATTTTGCAAATAGGGCGACGAAAAAGTATTGTCTACTACAACTCGAAGTCCATGACGTTTAGCTACATTTACGACCGCCTGAATATCGACAAGTTCCATTGTTGGATTGATAGGCGTTTCAATATATATACAGACCGTTTCCGGTGTAATAGCCCGTTCAATCTCTTCTTCTGACTTCATTTGAATAAGGTCATGCGAGATATTGTATTTCTCATTCAGCATACCAAGAAGTCCAAATGTGCAGCCATAAATTCCACGTGAACACAGAATATGATCACCCGATTTCGTCAAGTGGACGAGAATCGTACTGACTGCTGCCATCCCCGAACCAAACGCAAGTGCACCTTTTCCGTTCTCAAGAGCTGTCATACGCTCTTCTAACACGCGGACAGTCGGATTACCAAGCCTGGAGTAAATGTTCCCTCCCTCTACACCTGAAAAGCGATTCTCCCCTTGCAATGCTGTTTCAAACGAGAAGGTCGATGTTTGGTAAAGTGGCACCGCTAAACTCCCCTGATGTTCCTTATCATCATATCCCTCATGAATGACAATCGTATCTTTGTGAAGGTTTTTTTTGTCCATTTCCATTGCCCTCCTTATGTTTAAAGAATATTCTAACTCTACATCTATTAGTTTACTCTTTAATCACAGTTAGGAAAAGGTATAACTGGTTTCTTCATGGATTACTACTTGGTTTTTACCGTTATTTTTCGCTATATACAGTGCTTTGTCAGTGTGTTGAAACAGCTCTTTATAAGTCGACTGTCTTTTAGACGTCCAGTTATGCATCCCTATCGATACCGTAATTGAGGGTTCAGTGGCAGCAGGAATAAGTTTAACCAGTCGTTCCGCAAATAATGCCCCTTCTTGAAATTCTGTCAACGGCAAAAAGATAGCGATTTCCTCTCCACCCCATCTTCCCGCAACCCCTCTACCGGATACCTCTGCAAGTATGATGGTAGCGATCTGCTTCAGCACATCATCACCAGTTACATGACCATATGTGTCGTTTATCTTCTTGAAGTCATCGACATCTACGAGAACAAAGACACCCATTTCATCATCAACAATCGACTTTTCAATAATCTTATCTACGTAACTTCTTGTATAGAGTTTGGTTAAGTGATCTTTATCAACAAGTTCCTGTAACTGGTCGCGTAATACCGAGTTCGCAAGTGCAAGCGAAGAGTGTCCAATAAGTGATTGCATGAGTTTGAAGCTGTCGAATGAAAAGAAGTATTGATCCATATGCAGTAGTACAACGAAACCCGTAAGTACCTCTTGATTCACAATCGGAATCGCTATGATTGACTCGTAACCAATAGATTCGTTCATGGTTCGGCTAAAATTCGCATCAAATAAAGCTTCTTTGCCACTACTCAAGTATTTCGATGAGAATTCAATATAATTCTTGCCTGATTCCGTACGAAAAAAATCTGAACTTAATTGAGAGAGGTCATAACCATCTTGTTCATTGTTAAAAACAAATGCAATTTCTGCTGGCCGAAACGCTTTCAGCAATTGCTGTTTCAAAAATGCTGTCATTTCTCCAAAATGCATATTGCTATTCAATTTTTTCGACGTTTCATTGACAAGTTGTAAATCTTCGATAACACGGTGGGATTGATCATGTAGAATCGCTTTTTCCAGTGCACTTCCTGCTGTATTTACTACCATACTGATAAACTTTTTCTGTGTCGATGAAAAAACGAGGTCAATTGGTGCTTTAATTTGCAACACACCATAGATACCTTGTCTTCCTCTAATTGGTGCATTAATCAGCCTGCATGACAATTCAGGCATTACTTCCTTTGTCGTTTCACCCGATACAAACGCATTCATCGCAGACGGTCTTTCGTTCATGTAATCAATTAACTTATAGTTATGCGTCACCCCTTTTTGATCATGTGATAAAAGAAGTCCCACTTCAGATGACGGGAAATTTTTAGATATCGCAGAGACTACGCCATCTAAAATCACATTACTTTGCATTGTTGAATTGAATAATTCGGTGACTCCGAACAAACGCTTGGAGCTTTTTTCCTCTTTTATAAGAAAAACCATTTTCTTTACTATCTCAATGAGGTCGCTTACCGCCTTTTCAAGTTCATGTAAAAATGGCGATGTAGCAAATGCGTTCCATTCATTAGTAGATTTCAGAACCAGCAATCCGAGTGGTTCAGATTTCAAATTTCGGAACAGAAGAAAGTCATCGGCATAGCTAAAACCTGTCTCTCTAACTCGCGAGATTAAAGAATCATGGCTAAACGCTTTTCCGGTTTTAAGTGCATCAAATACCAAGGCTTGTTCTCTCTTAGAAACGGACTTATGACCTTTAAGTGCCACAAAACTATTATTGGCATATATGAAAAAATCCGCTTCTGCAATATTAAAATGGTGATTTAGTTTTGGTTTTAACGCCTTAAACCATTGTTCATACGATTGCAAAGCAGTATCTTTGGTCCATAAATCCATCAAATCGCTTTTAATTTTCAACATCGTCAATTGATGATCCGTCACATAATCACCCCAATCCTAATCTGTATATAGAATTCAAATAAGTCTTACTTTCATTGTAATGCATTGGTACTATAGTTACCATTACTTTACATAGACCATTTGGCTTATTTTGGTTTACAAGTATGACGCTTGACTCTTACTTCTATAGTTGTTATGATGGAACTTGTGTAAAATAGTTGCAGCAGTTGTGTGTTTCAGATTGTCCAGTCTATTCCTTTTACAAGGTGCATCGAGTAACTTCCTGGCTGCGGAGGCGAGGGTGCAAGATGATAGAATGGCATTTGGATTGAACACATCTGGTTCTTATTTTACAACAAAATAAAACCAACAATAGAGGAGGAGTCTTTCATGGCTCGTTATACAGGTCCATCATGGAAACTTTCCCGTCGTCTTGGGATTTCACTTACAGGCACAGGAAAAGAAATCGAAAAACGCCCTTACGGTCCAGGACAACACGGTCCTAACCAACGCATAAAACTTTCTGAGTACGGAAAGCAATTACAAGAAAAACAAAAACTTCGTTTTATGTTTGGCGTAAACGAACGTCAATTCAAAACGATGTTCATCAAAGCAGGTAAAATGCCTGGTAAACACGGTGTTAACTTCATGATTCTTCTTGAGACTCGTCTTGATAACATTGTATACCGCATGGGTCTTGCACGCACACGTCGTGCATCACGCCAACTTGTAAACCACGGCCATATCATGGTTGATGGTAAACGCGTTGATATCCCTTCTTTCAGCGTTAAACCTGGTCAAGAAATTTCTTTCCGTGAGAAATCTCAAAACCTTGATACTGTAAATGAATCGCTTGAAGTGAACAGCTATGTTCCTGAATACGTAACATTCAACAAAGACACTAAAGTCGGTCAATTCGTCCGCATGCCTGAGCGCAGCGAACTTGCAGCAGAAATTAACGAATCACTTATCGTTGAATTCTACTCTCGTTAATAGCATCTTTGGAAAAGAGCCCTTCACAGGGCTCTTTTTTTTCGTGATATACTGTACATACTACGACTTATGAGGTGATTATATGAAACTTGTATCGATTTGTCCGAGTAATACGGAACTACTTGCCTACCTTGGCCTCATTGATCAACTCGTTGCAGTTGATGATTTTTCTGATTGGCCTAGCGGAATCAATTCTTTACCCAAATTAGGGCCTGACTTGTCGATTGATATGGACAAATTGGAATTGTATGAACCTGACTTAGTGCTTGCATCGCTCAGTGTTCCCGGAATGGAAAAAAACATCGCAGAACTCGAGAAGCGAATGATTCCACACGTAGTATTAGATCCACAAAGCCTGGATGATATCGCAGAAGATCTGTTAACTGTCGGAAAAGCATGTGGAATTGAAGAACACGCACTTCAAATTAAAGAAGAGTATTTATTATTTATTCAAGACATGAAAAAACGTGCCGAAACTGTCGAAGTTACCCCTTCATTATACTGGGAGTGGTGGCCCAAACCTGTATTTACACCTGGAAAAATTAATTGGCTGACTGAAATAAGCACTATTTCCGGAGCTTTGAATGAATTTCGCGACGTCGAATTTGCCAGTGTTCAGACTGACTGGGAGGATGTACTAAATAGAGCACCTGATTACATCCTTCTAGCTTGGGTCGGAGTACGAATCAATAAAGTGAAAAAAGAAGTTGTTCTGAAACGGCCCGGTTGGAAAGAGTTGGACGCCGTGAAAAGTGACCGCCTTTCAGTAATGGAAGAAGAACTGTATTGTCGCCCTTCCCCGCGGCTCCTTGAAGGCGCTTTGAAATTAGCCAAAATGATTCACCCGGAAATTTATGCGGATTTACAACTACCGCAGTGGGTTAGAAACGCGTAAAATAAAAAGGCTGTTTTCCCCTTCCTAATAGGGAAAACAGCCTTTCGCATTATAAGCAATGTTATTTCTAGACACTTTCAGTTGTTGCCGCGACAGTTGCATGACTTGCCATGACAGTTCTCGTCGTTGTCCTCACAGTTTCACGAATTGCCATGACAGTTCCTGCCGTCGCCATCATAGTTCGAAAATTCAGCTCTAAATTCTCTTCTTCAGTCAATTTCATAAGGAATCATTTCTGATTTTTCGTGCAGACTCGGAAATAGATTTGTGAAGTCAAATGCCCTCCGCGAACTGGCAAACTCATAAAATCATTCTGCAATGAGTCGTTTTAACTTCAGTTATGGAGTTTCTAACATAGCCCTCAAACATCTCTTTTTTCCTGCCGAATGAAAAGTTTGCGGGTTTCGCTTTCATGAATCTCCACAGTTAAACGAATTTCACCATTTTGTAATTTTTCTTACCGCGACGGACAATCGTAAACGCATCATCCAAACGATCTGCTGCGCTCACCTCGTATGCCGTATCCGTCACTCGTTCACCGTTCAATGATATCGCACCATTTGTCACATCTTCACGAGCTTGTCGTCTTGATGGCGACACGCCAGAATCGACGATAAAGTCAACGATGTTTTTATCCTCTTTCGCCATTTTAAACGAAGGGACATCTTTGAATGCGTCTTTCATTTCATTCGCGGTTAGTGTTTTTAAATCCCCACTGAATAATGCTTTGGAAATACGGATTGCCTGGTCAAGTGCTTCCTGACCGTGAATCAGACGCGTCATTTCTTCTGCCAATCTAAGTTGCGCTTTCCGTAAATGTGGTTCTTCTTGAACTGTAATTTCAAACGCTTCGATTTCTTCGCGCTCAATGAATGTGAATATTTTCATATATTTAACAGCATCCGCATCAGCTGTATTTATCCAGAACTGATAGAATTCATAAGGTGATGTTTTTTCTGCATCAAGCCATACTGCGCCGCCCGCACTTTTACCAAATTTCGTACCATCTGCTTTCGTAACCAGTGGAATTGTGATACCGAATGCTTTCACTTCTTCTTCGTGCGTTTTACGAATCACTTCAAGCCCTGTCGTAATATTGCCCCACTGATCCGATCCACCGATTTGAACTCTGCAGCCATAATTATTGAATAAATGGTTGAAGTCAATTCCTTGAATAAGCATATATGAAAACTCAGTGAAAGAAATTCCACTATCAAGACGTGATGCAACATTGTCTTTCGCAAGCATATAGTTAACGCCTAACAACTTACCGAAATCGCGTAAAAATTCGATGACGCTCATCGAACCTACCCAGTCATTGTTGTTCACCATTTGAGCGCCGTTTTCAGAATTGAAATCGAAAATTTGTTCCATCTGCTTCTTAATCCCGGCAACGTTTCTATCGATTTGTTCAGTTGTTTGGAGCTGTCTTTCTTCCGAGCGGCCTGATGGATCCCCAATCATACCCGTAGCTCCTCCAACAAGTAGAATCGGACGATGTCCATGCATTTGGAAACGGCGTAGCGTAAGTAATGGCACGATATGTCCGATGTGCATGCTATCCGCAGTCGGATCGACGCCGCAATACAGTGAGATTTTCTCCTTATTCAGCAAATCCTCAAGACCCGCCTCATCCGTCTGTTGGTAGAGTAACCCTCTCCACTTTAAGTCTTCCATCAATTTCTCTTTCATCCTAACCCCTCCTGTAATTTAAGTAATAACGCATCGCGTCAAATGAGTTTCAAAGCGCTTAGCACCTGGAAGTAGACAACAAAAAAGCCCTTACACGATTTAAAAAAATCATGCAAGGACGCTAATTATTGTATTAACGCGGTACCACCCGGCTTGAGAAAAAATTCTCCACTCAAAACGCAATAACACTGCGCACGCGTCACACTCCAGAGCTGTAATTCATGATTGGTTTACCGGACAGCTTTCACCAGCCGCTGCCTCTCTAAACGGTTCCCCAACCACTACTTCGACTCATTCAACATGTGAAAGTATATGTATCAGTAATTCTAACCGATATTCAAAAGTTGTCAAATATTATCGATTGGCATTTATGGAAATGTGCTATAATAGGTAAGATTTCAGGAGGTTGATTTAAGTGAGTAAACATCAAAAGAATCGTATTGATCTAATAGAAGAGAAACTTGAAACAATGACTAAAACTAAATGGGCTAAAGGGATGCGCATCACCTCAGGCGTCACCTGGAACCTTTTTCTTCTATTCATTGTAGTAGGTTTGACACTGGTAGTGTTTGCCGGTTCAGTCGGAGCAGGCTATTTTGCTTCATTGGTAGCCAAAGAACCGCTTCGTTCAAAGCAAGAAATGCGGGATGCAATCTTCACCTACGAAGAAACGTCCGAACTTTATCTTGCCGGCAATATCTATATCGGTAAAGTTAACTCTGATATAGAACGGAAAGAGACGAAACTCGAAAGTGTATCCCCATTCGTTATTGATGCAGTATTCGCCACAGAGGATGAGTATTTCGCACAGCATGAGGGCATTGTCCCAAAAGCGATTTTCCGCGGACTATTACAGGATGTAACGAACTCCGATAACCAAACTGGCGGTTCGACTTTGACACAACAACTTATTAAGAACCAAATTTTAACCAACGAAGTGTCATACGAACGAAAAGCGAAAGAAATGCTACTGGCAATGAGAATTGAGCATTTCATGACAAAAGATGAAATTCTCGAAGCTTACTTGAACATTATTCCATACGGCCGTAATTCAAATGGGCAAAACATTGCAGGTATTGAAACTGCAGCTGGTGGTATTTTCGCTTTAAAAGCAGCGAAATTGAATTTACCACAAGCCGCCTTCATAGCTGGACTTCCTCAGGCCCCTTTCGCTTATACCCCTTTTAAAAGTGGTGGCGGATTGAAAGAACAAGAATTCTTACAGCCGGGAATCAATCGGATGAAGACAGTTCTTTTCAGGATGAAGGAAACTGGTTACATAACTGAACAGCAGTACAATGAAGCAATCGTCTATGATATTACAAAGGATTTCCGTGAACCCGTCATGCGCGCGAATGAAAGATATCCTTATTTGACGCAAGAAATTCAGAATCGCACGGTCGATATCCTCGCGGAAATTATTGCGGAAAAAGACGGAGTCGATGCCGAACGTCTTGAACAAGAAGATAAATTACGAGAAAAATATTCAATACTTGCGACGCGTTCAATGAAAAATGATGGCTATAGAATTTACTCTACCGTTAATAAAGATCTATATGACAAGATGAATGAAGTCGGTAATGATTTCGAAAGTTACGGATTTACCTATACACGCGAAGTAAAAGATTCTCATTCCGGCGAGGTCGAATTCGCGGAGGATCCAGTCCAAGTCGGGGCTATTATGATCGAAAATAGCACTGGTAAAATCTTATCCTTCATCGGCGGCCGTGGACATGAACACCAAGCGCTTAATCATGCTACACAAGCATTCAGACAGAATGGATCTGCCATGAAGCCACTTCTCGTTTATGCACCTGCTATTGAATATGGCGTAATCGGGGCTGGAAGTCCCGTCGTCGATGTTAAATTCAGTGTCAAACAAGCGAATGGCTCTATGTGGACACCTAGCAACTATACAAAATCGATGGAATATGGAATCATCCCTGCAAGGGAAGCACTCTCCAAGTCATTGAACTTGGCAACAGCAAGATTATATCGCGACATCCTTGATCGACGGCCTGCCGAATTCCTCGACAAGATGGGTATTTCAAAACTTCTCCCAGGAGACTATGTCAATCCCTCTACTTCATACGGGGGCATGACGGTCGGAATGAGTGTTGAGGAAAACACGAATGCATTTGCAACATTTGCGAATGGTGGGCAGTTCATAGACGCATACATCGTCGAAAAAATCGAAGATATGGATGGCAATATCGTCTATCAACATGAAATTGAACCTGTCGATGTTTTCAGCCCTGAAACGAGTTATATTGTTACTGATATGTTACGTGATGTTGTAAAAACGGGCGGCACTGGCTCGCAAGTAACGCAAAACATGAAATTCACTACAGATCTTGCTGCTAAAACGGGAACAACACAAGGTTACGGTGACGCTTGGCTTGTTGGATACAACCCAAATGTGTCTCTTGGTGTTTGGCTCGGATACAAAGACCGAACACGAAGTCTCTATTACGGACTCGAAAAGCAAACATTGCATCCTACTACAAGGACAAGTATGCTTTTCGCCCGTATTATGAATGCTGCGAACGAAGTCACACCAGAAATAGTCGGAGCCTCTGCAAAATTCAGTCGTCCTGACGGTGTCGTCGAAAAATCGTTCTGCGGTATTTCTGGGCTTGCTCCCTCTGCTGCATGTTCGTCTGCAGGGCTCGTTAAAACGGATTTATTCAACGCAAAAGTGATGTTACCAACAAAACCGGATGATAGCATTACCTCTTCTTCTTATGTATCTGTTAAAGGGACGAGGTACCTTGCACTTCCATCAACACCAAGCGAATTCGTGTCATCAGGTGGCACAGGCGTTAACCAAGTGTTCATCGACCGAATGCTCGGACCGTGGGGAGGAGATGCTTCAAAATTGTTCCCAGCGAACTCCGCTTTCGCATCTCATGTCGTGTCGGGAGCTATATTTAATGCAGATGATGTCGCTCCTGCACCAGTAAATGTTAGTTTAAATGGAACGACAATAACATGGGGCAATTCACCTTCCAACGATGTTATTGGGTACTATGTTTATGATAATAATGTTAAAATCGGAACAATAAGAGACGGTTCTTCGAATACATTTACAGTCGGTTCTGGCTCATACTCAGTCAAGGCTGTCGACATTACCGGAAGACTTTCAAATGGCTCCAATGCAGTCACCATTGCGGCGCCTGAGCCTGAAGAGGAAGTTATCGAAACACCTCCAACGGAAAACGTACCACCTGTTACACCACCTCCTGTAACTGAGGATGGGAACGACGGTGGTACCCCGCCTCCTACAAGTGGAGACGATGAAACTGGGGAATGAAATAGGAAAAAGAGCCTGTCCGCTATCAATAGCGGACAGGCTCTTTTTTGAATGCTAAGAAAGTATAAGTTTTTTCGACTTAGAATAGTGTCTAGCTCCAGGCGCCTTGTGTCCTTGTGTTTTTATTAGTTACTCAATGTTAGTCTTCCATTGTCGACAAATCACCTGTCGGCAAATTCAGTTCCCAAGCTTTTAACACACGACGCATAATTTTTCCACTTCGTGTTTTCGGTAATTTATCTTTGAATTCAATTTCACGTGGAGCAGCATGTGCGGCCAGCCCTTTTTTAACAAATTGTCGAATATCTTCTTTTAATTCATCTGTCGGCTCAATTCCTTCATGAAGCGACACAAATGCTTTTATAATTTCGCCACGAACTGGGTCAGGTTTACCTATAACCCCAGCTTCAACAATCGCGGGATGCTCAAGCAGTTTACTTTCCACTTCGAATGGTCCTACGCGCTCTCCACTCGTCATAATCACATCATCGACTCGGCCCTGGAAAAAGAAATATCCGTCCTCGTCGATGTATGCTGAATCACCCGAAACATACCACTCATCATTGATAAAGGTAGATGCATATTTTTCAGGATTATTCCAAACTTGCCGCATCATTGCAGGCCATCCTTTTTTAATAGCTAAGTTACCCATATGATTTGGAGGTAATACGTTTCCTTGATCATCAACGATGGCTGCTTCAATACCGGGAACCGGCTTGCCCATTGATCCAGGTTTAATTGGCAGACATCCGAAATTACAGATTGTTTGTGCACCTGTTTCTGTCATCCACCATGTGTCATGAATTCGCAATTTAAACGCTTCAGATCCCCAACGGATTACTTCGGGATTAAGTGGTTCACCCACGGAAAGAATATGGCGCAGTGAAGAAAGATCAAACTTGCTTAGTGGCCCTTCCCCAACTCCCATAAGCATCCGGAATGCGGTTGGCGCACTATACCAAACCGTGACACCATATTCCTCTATCGCTCCATACCAAGCATCTGCCGAAAATCTGCCGCCAAGAATCAAGCTAGTTGCCCCGGCAAGCATTGGTCCGAAAATACCATAAGCTGTGCCTGTCACCCAACCTGGATCCGCTGTACACCAGAAGATGTCCTCATCTTTTAGATCCAGTACCCACCGTGTTGTCTGCAGTTGCTGTACCATCGCTTCCTGTACATGTACGATGCCTTTCGGCTTTCCTGTTGAACCTGAAGTGTAATGTAGAAGTGTTGGGTCTTCTTTATCCATCCATTCAACTTGGAAGTACTGGGAAGCATCTGCCATATGCTTGTTAAAGTCGACAATAAGGCCTTCTTCCACCACATTTTCTCCTACAATAAAGATTGTCTTCAGGTGTGGTAATTTGTCAACAGGCACTCGTTCAAGAAGTTCAGGTGTCGTGATGATTGCAGTTGCCTCACTATCAGACAATCTGTCATAGACAGCACCTTCCATGAATGCTTCGAAAAGCGGTCCAACAATAGCACCCAGCTTCAACGCGCCCAAAAATGAGAAATACAATTCCGGTGAGCGAGGCATAAAGATGAAAATCCGGTCCCCTTTTTCGAGCGGCGACTGATTGCGCAATACGTTTGCAGCTTTATTTGACATCTTTTTCATTTCATTATACGTATAGCTTTCTTTTCGATTAGCGTCCTTATAATAAAGTGCAACCTTGTTTTTTCGATAAGAATCCGCATGGCGATCTACAGCTTCATGAGCAATATTCATGAGTCCGCTTTCAAACCAGCTGAAGTCTTTTTCTACATCCGTCCATTTAAATTCTGCGGCTGTACGATCATAATCTGCTAACTGATAATCCCCATGAACTGCGGGCAATGTTTTCATTACCATTCATTTCACCCTTTCAAGAATACAATATAACTATCATTCTACCTCAATCCAAACCTAGTTGTCTAATTAATTATATTTTTCCAACAGTTTTAAATTTGTAGTAATCAACAGGCTTTTATTTATCCATATTGTTGTATACTAGATAGTAGGTTTATATCAAATATGGAGGTGATCATATTGGAACATATAAAAACATATAACGCAATGGAGATAAAACATAAGAATGGAGACATCGTTATCGAGGGGCCCATTACTGCCGATTACCTTGCTAGCCTTGATTTTCACGAGGATCTTGTTGCATTCAGACCTCCCGCACAACAACACAAGGCACTCATTGAAATTGCAGGACTCCCAGAAGGTCGTATCTTAATCGTTCGCGATTCAAATGAAATTGTGGGCTACGTAACTTATTTGTATCCCGACCCTCTGGAGCGATGGTCGCAAGGAAGTATAGAAAATTTAATCGAACTTGGAGCAATTGAAGTTATTCCAAAGTTCAGGGCCGGCGGGGTTGGCAAGTCACTTTTACGCGTTTCCATGATGGACGATGCAATGGAAGATTATATTATCCTGACGACTGAATATTACTGGCACTGGGACTTGAAGGGTACGAAACTCAACGTTTGGGAGTATAGAAAAGTAATGGAGAAGATGATGAATGCCGGAGGTCTGGAATATTACGCAACCGATGATCCTGAAATAAGTTCTCACCCAGCCAATTGCCTAATGGCACGAATCGGCAAAAGAATTAATCAAGATACCGTCCAGCAATTTGACAGTCTCCGGTTCATGAACCGGTTCATGTATTGAAGGGAGGATAAATCAGATGCTAATTGAAGAAATAATGATAAAAGATGTTCTAACCCTATCACCAGAAAATACGGTAAAAGATGCACTTGACGCCATGCGGGATAGAAAAATTCGCCACTTGCCAATCCTATCTATGAATGGCATAGTAGTCGGCATCGTGACAGACCGAGACTTGAAAGAAGTTGTTCCCTCGTCCATTTCCGAAATAAAAGACAGTAGCCCATATGATACTTTACTTTCTGAAGTGATGACGAAAAATCCGATTACCGGACATCCAATGGACTTTGTTGAAGAAGCAGCGGTACTATTTTATGATAATAAAATCGGTTCACTGCCAATAGTGTCCAATAAAAAATTAGTTGGAATCATCACTGAAACGGATTTACTTTACAAATATATTGAATTAACGGGCGCACATCAACCTGGCTCACAAATAGAAGTACGGGTTCCTAATACACCTGGAATCCTTTTCGAAGTATCCAAAGTTTTCCACGAGCAGAAATTAAACGTTTTGAGTGTGCTCGTCTATCCCGATAAAGAGAACGAAGCAAATAAAATTCTTGTCATCCGGATTAACTCAATGAATCCTCTCAAAATTATTGAGGGATTAAAGGTAAGCGGATTTGAGGTCCTTTGGCCAAATGTCCCGGGCATTGACGTATGAAAAAAGATGCCATTTTCATCTTTTCAGAAGAACAACTTGGATACTCTTTTTCAGATTCACATCCATTTAACCAAAAAAGAATTCTCTTGACTCTCGACCTTTTAAAGAAATCTGGGGCCATTCAAGATAGCGATATCATCGCCCCTCGCATGGCAACAGACGAAGAATTACTTCTCGCTCATGATAAAAAATTTATTGAAATAGTAAAAAAGGCTGGTAAAGGTGAACTAACTGAGGATGTTGGTAGCATTTACGGTATCGGTACAGAGGATACGCCAATTTTCCCGAATATGCATGAAGCCAGTGCTATGCTGGTCGGCGGTACATTGACTGCGGTAGATGAAGTGATGCAAGGACGCTCTAAGTATGCATTGAACCTAGGCGGAGGTCTGCATCATGGATTCCATGGACGTGCTTCCGGCTTTTGTGTATATAATGACAGTTCAGTTGCCATAAAGTACTTACAAAAAAAGTACGGGGCACGCGTTCTTTATATCGATACAGACGCTCATCATGGAGATGGCGTTCAATGGAGCTTCTACGATGACCCTACAGTCTGTACACTGTCCATCCATGAAACTGGGCGTTATCTGTTCCCTGGAACCGGAAGTATAACCGAACGCGGCAATGGTTCTGGCTATGGGACTTCCTTTAATTTCCCGATTGACGCTTTTACAGAGGATGAGTCATTCCTTTCTGTTTATAAAACAGCCATAAAAGAAGTGACTGAATTTTTCAAACCCGATGTCATCTTGACACAAAATGGTGCAGATGCGCATTATTTCGATCCCTTAACCCACCTTTATGGAACAATGGATATTTATAAAGAAATCCCTCGAGTTGCACGCGATATTGCAGAACAATATTGCGAAGGCCGCTGGATAGCCGTCGGTGGTGGCGGATATGATATCTGGCGCGTTGTCCCAAGGGCTTGGGCTCATATTTGGCTGGCGATGAAAAATATCCCTACACCTACTGGTCCACTGCCAGAGGACTGGTTATCAACGTGGCAGGAGCAGTCTCCCGTTACACTTATTCCGACTTGGGAGGATCCTGTACCACTATACGAACCTATTCCACGAAAAGATGAAATCAACGAGAAAAATGCACAGATGCTTAGCCGAGCCTTACATATGATCCGCAACGAAAAAATTGACAAATAACCACGTCTGGTGAGACTGGCTTGATATCCCCATTTTCACTGGACCATTTCCGGCTCGCTTTCGGCGAAATATTCGTGACATTTTTACCGAGAGGCATGTATGGCTAGAAGTGACACTTCTTTAATAAAAAAGAGAAAACCCTATAGAAAGTTTCGGCCGCCAAAATTGAATCTTTGGCGGCTTTTCTCTAGTTAAGAAGCCAGCTATTCTTTCGTCCTAAAAAGCTCTAAATGCACTTCGTGTACTTATGTAGTTGAAGAACGACGGATGAAGGACTACCCTACGCATCCAGACATCCGGTAATCGTAATAGAAGTCAATTCCAATCCAAAGCAATCCAAATGCAACTATACACGTCGCAGCCAGTGTGTGATCAAGTTACTTGCTTGTTACTTTGGTTATTCAACAGACGTGACAAATAGCAGTATTATTCCTCAAAAAGAGCAATCCCCTTCAGCCGGATATATCCGATTGATAAGATTGCTCTTTTTTCATTTCATAGATTTACGTTCTTCAAGCCGGAAAGGTAAAATGACCTGTTGCTCTTCAACCTCTTCCCCATTCATCAATTTCGTCAACAGACGCATTGACACTGCACCCAAATCATAGAGCGGAACGACAATAGAAGTGAGTTGCGGTCTTACTACCCTTGCCAAAATTGAATGTTCAAAACAGATGAGTTCGTAATCTTCAGGTACAGATAGTCCTTCATCCCTAATTCCATTCAACAAACCGACAGCAATCGCATCACTTCCTGCAATGATGGCAGTTGGTTGACCCTTCAATTCACGGATTTGTTTCCAGCCCTCATATGCACCATCGTACGTATCTTCCATTTCAATGACAAACTGCTCATCGACTGGAATATCCGCATCTTGGAGGGCTCTCATGTATCCCACTTTTTTACTGATACGGTTGATATCTCTTGTAAATGGCCCCGAAACAAACACGATTTTCGTATGACCATTTCGAATTAATTTATTGACCGCCACATAAGCAGCTTCTTCATAATCAATATTCACCGTTGCTAATTGTTTTTCCACGTCCAACGTTCCAGCCAAAACGATCGGAACATTCGCTGTGGACATTCCGGCACGAACTTCATCAGAAATCGAATCACTCATAAAGATGAGCCCGTCCACCTGTTTACCGAGATGGTCTTCTATTAATTCTACTTCTCGGTCTGTGCTCTCATCGGAGTTCGACAGGATCATATTATATTCGTACATCGTCGCAACGTCCGCTATTCCACGGGAAAGCTCCGAGTAGAAACTTTTCGAGATATCAGGAACGATGACTCCGATTGTTGTCGTCTTCTTACTAGCCAGACCTCTCGCAACTGCGTTCGGTCGATAGCCAAGCCGTTCAATGCAGTCGAGAACTTTCTTTCTCGTTGCAGGTTTTACATTTTGATTGCCGTTAACGACACGGGAGACCGTTGCCATTGAAACATTAGCCTCCCTGGCTACGTCGTAAATCGTTATAGCCATTAAAATTCCTCCTTCTATATACATTCATTATACCTTATGTCACATGTGTTGATTAACCAAATTTAACGAGTAAATAACTCAATCAAATACTAGGCGCTCGTGTACAGTTACGTTTGGATTGCTTTGGTTTAATGACTCTTATATGATTACCGGGATATCTTGATGTATATGGGTGCCATAAAGTCGCATCCATATACATTTTTCCGGTAATCGTATGGTTATCGTTCACCCGTCGCTCCCCAAAGGCATATGTACACAAAGGAGGGCACTGAAAAAGTACGATTTCCTTCAATCCCGTTGATTACCGTTGGAGTCACCGCTCTTCACTACAATCAACTAGTTCTTACTATAAAAAAGAACTTTTTCAGTGGCTTTTCACAAAGCATTAAAGCTTTTCGGGACGAAAGAAAAAGTCGCTTCTTATCTAGAGAAAAGCCTCCAAAGATACAATTTTGGCGGCTGAAGCCTTCCCCATTGTTTTGTCTTTTTTCAGCAAAGGAAATATTCGTGACAAGATGACCATGGAGGAATGAATTGCAATTCCTTCCCAAAGGGAGTGGCTAAGAATGACGAAGTCATTTCTAGCCACTCCTGTCCTCGGTAAAGGTATCATGATTATTTCGCCGCAAGCGAGCCGGAAATGGGCCAGTGAAAATGATGATTTTCAAGCCTTTCTTACCAGTGTATTATGCAAGTAGATGTTTAATCAACAGATGTGACCTATGTAATCAAAACGCCGGAACCATTATAGGCCCGGCGTCTACTCATGAGATTGTTGTGTGCGTGTTCATGAATTGGTTAATTGCGTCATAAAATTCATCAAATTGTTGCAGATCCATCTGTTGTGCAGAATCGGATAATGCAACAGCTGGATCTGGGTGCACTTCAGCCATTACGCCATCCGCCCCAACTGCTATCGCAGCTTTCGCTGTAGGTAGTAACAAATCTTTTCTACCTGTTGAGTGTGTTACGTCAACGAAGACCGGAAGATGCGTCTCCTGCTTCAAGATTGGAACGGCAGAGATATCTAATGTGTTGCGAGTTGCCCGTTCATATGTACGGATACCACGTTCACAAAGGATGATCTGGCTATTACCTTTAGAGAGTATATATTCAGCTGCATGAATGAATTCATCGATTGTCGCTGCAAGTCCACGTTTTAGAAGAACTGGTTTATTAATCATTCCAGCTTCTTTCAACAATTCGAAGTTTTGCATGTTACGTGCGCCAATCTGAACTACATCGATATATTCAAGTGCTTCTTCGAGATGTGACGGCGTAATAATTTCCGTAACAACTGAAAGACCTGTTTCATCAGCAACTCGTTTAAGTATTTTCAAACCTTCAAGGCCGAGACCTTGGAAATCATATGGCGATGTACGAGGTTTGTAAGCTCCTCCTCTTATCATCGTTAACCCTTTTGCTTTGATGGACAATGCAACAGCTAAAACCTGCTCATATGATTCGACTGCACATGGACCGTAAATGAATGACGGTGTTCCGTCCCCAATTTTATGGCCATTAATGTCGACAATCGTATCTTCGGCTTTTCTCTTACGGGAAACAAGCAAAGCATTGCGTTGGTCGTCTTCTTGTATCTCAAGTGCAGACATGAATATTCCTTTAAAAATCTGTTCAAGTACTCCATTAGGTAACGGACCGTTGTTAGATTCTTTTAAGAAGTTAAGCATTTCACGTTCGCGAATCGGATCATACCGATTAACACCCTGCTTTTCTTTTACTTTACCAATTTCTTGGACCACAGTTGTTCTTTCGTTAATAAGATCCAAAACTTTACCATTCAGCTCGTTTACACGGCCGCGCAATTCATCTAAATCATTTTGTCTCATCTGTCCGTCTCCTCCCCGTATATATAATTCTCTTTCAGTAGAGAAGAATATATGTTACATTTTTGATAATAGACCTAAGTATAAAGAAGACTATTTGAAAAGTCACGTTATTTCTACTTATTCTTTTAAATACAGGACATTTATCGACAGAAAGGATGAATAATTCTGGCTACTACACTATTTGCACTCGACATCGGGACGCGTTCTGTCGTTGGAATCATCCTGATTGAAGACAATGGTATTTTTCATGTTGCTGATCTTGTTTCGATTGAACATAAGGAACGTTCAATGATTGACGGACAAATACATAACATTTTAAGTGTTGCAAACGTCATTTTAGAAATCAAAGGAATTCTTGAGGAAAAGCACGGTCCTTTGAAACGGGTCAGTGTTGCTGCCGCAGGTCGTGCATTGAAAACATCGGAAGGGTCAATGGCTATCGATATTTCAGAAAGGTCCCTCATTGCTGACGAAGACGTCAATCGTTTAGAACTTGCAGCAGTCCAACAAGCCCAGCAAAAACTGCTGTCCTCCGATACAGTGACAAAAGACGACTATTATTATTGTGTCGGTTATTCCGTTCTTTACTACAAACTTGAAGGTGATGAAATAGGCAGTCTGATTGATCAGGCTGGACGGTCTGCTTCTGTTGACGTCATCGCGACATTCCTTCCTCGCGTCGTCGTCGAATCACTTCTTTCTGCGCTCAAACGTGCAGGACTCGAAATGGAAGCCCTGACACTGGAACCGATTGCAGCTATCAACGTTCTAATCCCACCATCCATGAGACGCCTAAACGTCGCGCTTGTCGATATAGGTGCAGGGACATCAGATATAGCTATTACCGATAACAACACCGTTGTGGCTTACGGAATGGTGCCACTTGCAGGTGATGAAATTACAGAAGCACTCAGCAACCATTATCTCCTTGACTTCCAACTTGCTGAGACTGCAAAAAGAAGTATTACAACAGAAGATACAATTGTCATGACAGACATTCTCGGCTTTGAAGATAATGTTGCTTCAAGTGATGTAACCGCTATTATTAAACCTGCCGTAGATCGGCTTGCCAAATCCATTTCGGATGAAATCAAGCGCCTGAACAATGGAGTTTCCCCTAAAGCAGTCATGGTTGTTGGCGGCGGTAGTTTAACGCCGGGGCTGACAAAAGAAATTAGTATATGCCTAGGACTACCCGAAAACAGGGTAGGTATTCGTGGGTTGGATGCTCTCTCGGGAATTACATTGGAACCCGGTATAGCTTCGTCGCCAGAACTCGTCACACCAATCGGTATCGCTATCGCAGCAAGAAGAGCGCCGATTCATTATATGTCTGTGTCCGTAAATGACAAGGTGTTACGACTCTTCGAATTAAAAGAAATGACCGTCAGTGATGCACTCCTTGCCGCAAACATTAAAGCCCGTCAACTATACGGTATGCCTGGACTTGGAATGACGATAACAGTAAATGACAGTGATATAATAATACCAGGAGAACATGGTACCCCCTCAACAATCCTATTAAATGGGGTAAAAGCAAGTACAAAAGACTGCATTAAAAATGGAGATACAATCAACTTACTTCCCGGCAGTGATGGTACTAACGCAATAGCGACTGTGCGTGACCTTGTTGAGGATATGAGAGCCATCAGTGCAATGTTGGACGGAGTTGCCGTGCAATTGGAGCCCCTTATTCATATTAATGGAATTCTAAAAAGCATCGATACATCGATACAAGACCGTGATAAAATCACAGTTTCACACACCAAGACAGTCGCGGCAGTATTTGAAAAAGCACATCGAAATGACCTTTTAAAGGACAATCTTTTCACAGTATCCGTCAATAAAAGAACGGTCACCTTGAAAAAAAAGAACAACGAGTTCTTCATCATGGGGACTTCGGTGCAGCCATCGCACGTACTGAAAGATGGAGACCGAATTACAACCCAAAAACCGCCATTCCCTACCATAGATGAAGTTGTAGCTGAGATAGGTAAAAAGGCGTTCGATAAACTAACAGTACTATTCAACAATGAACCCGTCACAATTCAAAAACCACGTCTTACCTTTACTTTAAACGGGCATAGTGCTGAAGTATCTGCCATTGTAAAACCTGGGGATCATCTTGATTTTGTATCACTAAGTGAAAGTCCTATTACTTTTGGCGACATCTTTGCGTTTACAGATTATAGTTTACCCGAAAACCCATCAAGTAATTATAAACTGCTTCGAAACGACACACCAATCGGATTCAACGATGCTATTTTCGGCGGCGACAGACTTGAAATTAGTTTTACGTAAGAAAAGCGGAAGACGCCGGTTAGCCCCGACAAGCGCTGGAGGTCTTGTAGATAAAGGCGCTCTTTGCCTTTTCTGCAAGACCGAAGCGACTCGAGGGGCTGGCGTCTGAAGTCTAGACAATAAGAAAAGCGGAAGCGCCTTGGGAGACCCGACAAGCGCTGAAGGACCTTAAGATAAAGGCGCTCTTTGCCTTTAACTTGAGGTCCTAAGCGACTCGAGGGGCTAGGCGCTGAAGTCTAGACACTAAGAAAAGCGGAAGACGCCGGTTAGCCCCGACAAGCGCTGGAGGTCTTGAAGATAAAGGCGCTCTTTGCCTTTTCTGCAAGACTGAAGCGACTCGAGGGGCTGGCGCCTGGAGCTAGACAACAAGAAAAGCGGAAGATGCCGGTTAGCCCCGACAAGCGCTGGAGGTCTTGTAGATAAAGGCGTACTTTGCCTTTTTTGCAAGACCGAAGCGACTCGAGGGGCTGGCGCCTGGAGATAGACAACAAGAAAAGCGGAAGACGCCGGTTAGATACGACAAGCGCTGGAGGTCTTGTAGATAAAGGCGTACTTTGCCTTTTCTGCAAGACCGAAGCGACTCGAGGGGCTGGCGCCTGGAGCTAGACAACAAGAAAAGCGGAAACGCCTTGGTAGGAACATTTATACTTGCTTACCTTTAAAAAAAGTCCATCTACTCATATTTGAGTAGACGGACTTTTTTCTATTACTTTTTATTTTTCAAGAATGTCTGACACATAGTTCTGGTTAGTTATTTTATCTTTACCAAGGTTCTCGCTATTACCATAAGAGACATCACTATTGCCAGTTGTAGCTTTCTCAGCATTATTAGCTTTTCCCACGACTGCTTTTTTTACAGCTTCTGCAGTAGCTGTAATACTTTCTTCTCCAGCCTCAATAGTATTTTCAACTTTGGATTTGGCTGTATCAACGAAATCAATAGACTCTTCGCCTTCAGAAGATGCTGTTCCATCATCCATCGGCATAGATGTTTTCGATTTCATCGATTTCACTTTATCGACAAGTTGTCCAGACTGTTCTTGGATTGTTTTCGATAATTCACCAGTCTTCTCTTTTGCGACCGAAGTTAGCTCTGTAGCTTTTTCCTTCGCAACAGAACTGATTTCAATACTCTTATCTTTCAGTTGAGTTGCTTGAGTTGTAAGGTTTCCTCGCATTTCACTACCCGTTTTTGGTGCCAAGAATAGTGCCGCAGCTGCTCCGATAACTCCTCCCACAAGTGCACCCATTAAGAAGCTTCCCGCTCCTGAACTTTCATTTTCATCATAGAAAGAATCTGTATAGTCCTTGTTATAATCATAATTTGTCGGTAGGTATGATGGTTGGCCATACGCATTTTCATAACCTTGACCACCCTGGTTGTATTGTGGGTCATTATTATTTGATTTCACTTTGTTTTCTTCACTCATATCCAATTCCTCCTGTTTTTTAAGTCTATATATATATGTTGAAATAATGAATCCTATTGTATCCGCTACGACGCTAGAAGATGCCTCTCGCCCTAAGCCAGGCAGCTTTCACCACAGTCTTAGGGCTTTCGGTTACCCCAATTATGGCGCCTTCACGTAATTTAAACACGCATTTATATATTCAACTTAAATACTTCATATTTAAGTTCTATTTATCTGCCTTTATTCGGGCTAGGCAATCTCTTTTGGCCTGGTACTGGCTTGTAAACAGTCCACCCTTTCGCGCTTGCCTTACCTGTCTTCCGTTCCTTTACTTTACCCATTATATCGATAACCACATTGCTCCATTGAACGATTTGTGCAATCTTGTCACTGTTCCGTTCTGCCTCTGTAGCGATATTGCTGGAAACCCTTCTAACGGAGGAATTGAGTACTGTGACAGACTCGCCTACGCCTTTCACAGCTTCGACAACAGTGTTCAGTTTTTCGGCTTTCTGCTGAATGTCTTCTGCAAGTTGATTTGTTTTATGAAGAAGTTCTGTTGTTTCCGTTGTTACCCCTTCAAGTTGAGTTGTCAACCCTTCCATTGTTCCAGAAACACTGTGTAATGTGTTCTTCAATGAGGATAGGGTCCTCGCTAAACTAATGCATAAAATCAAAAATGCGATTGCAGCGACAATTGCCGCTATGTACAGTAAATTCTCCACGGTACTGCCTCCTTCAAATACTCATATAACATTGTCTACCCTTGTCGAAGGTAAAATAAACGTTATACACATTATTACTTCTTCGACATTAGTCTTCATTTTCCTTCATCAAACTAGAATTCATTTTATTTTTTGTGACAACTTATTCATTCCCAAAACGAAAAAACAGCTAGCCCTGGATCAAGTTAAATCTTTCCCGTCCAGGGTCAAGCTGTTTTTAATTCATATATATGTTGATATAAAGAATTTCAACGAATTCGTTGCGGCTCAAGGGGATGGCTTCGCTGTTTATATAACTATGCTATACATTCAACTTATATAGTGTCCTGTTAAACCGTTTCTTCTTTATCAAGGTAAGACTTGAATGCGCTCATGTATTTCTGAACATCGCCTGCCCCCATAAAGAGGTATACTGCGTTTCCATGAGATTCAAGTGATTTATTATCATCAAGATCAAGATGCTTTGCACCCGGAATTATATTAATCAAGTCATTAATGGTTAAAATACCTGCCTTTTCACGTGCGGACCCGAATATATCGCATAAATAGACGTGGTCAGCAGTTGAAAGACTTTCCGCAAATTCATTCAAAAGAGCAGCGGTCCGCGTAAATGTATGCGGTTGGAATATCGCAACAATTTCACGGTCAGGATATTTCTGTTGCGCAGTTTGCAATGTCGCCTGGATTTCAGTAGGGTGATGAGCGTAGTCATCCACAATAATTCGATCTGCTATTTCCATTACCGTAAAGCGCCTTTTAACACCATGAAAAGTAGACAGTTTTTCTTGAATAGTGGACGCTTTTACTCCTTCATAATGACAGAGCGCAATTACGCCTAGCGAATTCAAGATTGCATGATCCCCAGCCAGCGGTATTGTAAACGTATGATAAAACTCATTCCTTACAAAAACATCAAAGGATGAACCTTCCACAGTTTTGATGATATTTTTCGCAGCAAAATCATTCGACTCTTCAAATCCGTAATAGAGCACTGGAACATTGGCCTGAATTTTTTGCAAGTGTCTATCATCACCGCAGGCAATTAGGGCTTTCTTCACCCGGAGTGCCATTTCACCAAATGCGTCCATCACATCCGCTAGATCCTTAAAATAATCTGGATGATCAAAATCGATATTTGTCATAATCGCATAGTCAGGTTCGTATGCCAGGAAATGTCTTTTATATTCGCAAGCTTCGAATACAAAGTACTCGCTGTCTGCTGGGCCACTTCCCGTACCATCTCCAATTAAATAGGAAGTAGGTGAATGTCCAGATAACACATGAGCAAGCAAACCCGTAGTCGATGTTTTACCATGTGAGCCTGTAACTCCGATCGATATGAATTTCTCCATATACTTTCCTAAAAAGTCATGGTATCGAATAATTTCGAGGCCAAGTTCCTTAGCCCTTATAAGTTCTGGATGGCTATCAGGAAATGCATTTCCTGCGATAACTGTCATTCCTGATTTAATATTGTTTTCATCAAATTTCAACACAGTTATTTTTCTTTCATGAAGCGGATCTTCTGTGAAGAACCATTTCTCCACGTCTGAACCTTGTACTTCATTCTCAGAATCGTGAAGTATTTGGGCGAGCGAACTCATTCCAGCGCCCTTAATGCCAGTAAAATGGAACAACGTCATAATGCAACCTCCCGGGATCATTTCTGTTCCCCTTAATTAAATATCATTAGTTTATTCCCTCTACAATTATCAGTTAAGTATTTTGATTTACAGCCCGCATTGCAAGGCTCCTTACTATTCTATACGATCTGTAAGTCGATCGAGATCACTTTCTGTCAAAAAGACATCACGTGCCTTACTTCCCCGCGGCCCTGAGATGAATCCACTTTTCTCCATTCGATCCATTAGTTTGGCGGCTCGATTGTATCCGATACTAAAATTACGTTGTAACAGAGACGTTGATGCACTGCCTGTTTCATGGATAAAGAGACAAGCCTCTTCAAAAAGTGGATCGGCTCCTTCTTCTTCAATACTACTTGCAAGAAGGTCTTCTTGGCCAAATAAATAATCTGGTGTTGCCTCATTCCGAACGTGTTCTATTATACGCTCTATTTCCTCATCCGTGACAAATGTACCTTGTAGTCGAACGCCAGAAGATTGTCCATTTCCAATGTATAGCATGTCACCTTTCCCAAGAAGCCTTTCTGCTCCAGGGGAATCAATTATTGTCCTAGAATCGATTTGTGATGAAACTGAAAATGCGATTCGTGTTGGGATATTCGCTTTGATTGTACCTGTAATAACATCGACAGAAGGACGCTGTGTCGCGATGATCAAGTGGATACCGCATGCACGTGCTTTTTGTGCAATTCGACTAATTGATACTTCGACATCTGCCGGCGCCATCATCATTAAATCTGCAAGTTCATCAATGACAATTAAAAGATAAGGCATCTTCAAAGAGAACCGACGACTTTCTACAACTGCTTTATTGTAACGCTCGATATCCCTCACACCTGCATGAGCAAGTAGCTCGTAACGTCTTTCCATTTCCGCCACTGCCCATTTTAGTGCAGCAGTTGCAGCTTTGACGTCCGTAATCACAGGACTAATTAGATGTGGTATGCCGTTGAATGGTGCAAGTTCTACCATTTTAGGGTCAATCAGCATCATTTTCAAGTCTGTTGGTGTAGCTTTGTAAAGCAAACTGACCAAAATCGAGTTAATGCAGACGGATTTACCTGAACCTGTAGCCCCAGCAATCATACCATGTGGCATCTTGCGGAGATCTAAGGTTACTGGTGTTCCAGTTAGGCTTAATCCAAGCACAGCCTCAAGGGGAGACGTGGAAGCTCTGAACTGTTCCGTCGCAATAACTTCGGATATCCGAACAGGTCTTGTCTTCCGATTTGGAATTTCAATTCCTATGGAACTTCTTCCGGGAATCGGTGCTTGGATACGAATATCTTCGGCTGCTAGCGCCAATTTTAGGTCATCTGTTAAATTACGTACTTTACTCACTTTAGTCCCCACTCCGACAGTCAGTTCAAAACGAGTGACTGTCGGACCTTGCATCGCTTCGATAACGGTCGCTTTAACCGCAAAGTGCGACAACGCTTCCTCAAGCTTTTCAGATTGCGATTCCAGCCACTCTGTATCTTCGATTTGTGATTCAGGGGGGATCAGATAATCCAGTGACGGGAATGCGTAATAGGGTTCCTCTTCTTCTAAGGTTTCGCCAGCTATTTCTTTCGTCTCTACCAAAACCTCTTCTCGAATGTCGACCAAAGGTTTCGTACTTATCGGCTCAGAGATAGTTACTTTTTTGCTTTCATTTGGAACTTTAACACTTAAAGGTTCTACTACTTTTAGCTTCTCTTTATCGGACTTCAACATCAATACATTGAATGGAACAGTCAGTTCTTTTTTTGTTACTTGACTTTGTTGTTCTACCAATTCTGGAATGCCTGGAGAGGGCTCTACTTTTACTTCAGCCTCTACATCAGGTAACGCATCCTTAGTATGGTCCACTTCATCCGAAATAATTCCCTTAAAGTCCTCTTCAATCACTAGTGATTCGATTGTAGCAAATTCATCCTTAGAAAGCTCTATGGCATCTGGCAATACTACGGTCTCTTCGTCCTCAGTTACTGTCGTTTCAGTTTCGTAGACTTCAACTTTTAGCGGCTCTATCTCACTAGATGTGAGTTCTCTGCTGTCATTTTCAATCACAAAGTCCTCGTTCAAAATTGGTATACTACTCGTTTTTTCATTTTCATAATAATATTCATCCGTCTTTGTCAACTGTGATTCTGTAACAACTACCTTTTCTTCCGGTGGCTGCGACTTCACTTCTTCCGTTTTTAAAGGTGTCGTTACTTCTCTCCTTGGATTAATAAATCCATGAACGGGCGAAGGTACTGCGGTCGGTGTAAATGGCTTACTGGAACGTTTTTGTACCGTCACATTCACTTTCGGTGGAAGTTCCTCCTGAAGAGCCTTTTTTGTGGAGGAGAAAGAACTTCTTTTTTCTTTCTCTTTTACGCCATATTTTTGTAATGAATCAGCCCTAAAGATATTGACTGTTCTGTTATCACTTGGCCATTTAGCATTTTCGGAAAGTGGTTTCGTTTCATAATTATCGTCCGCATCTTTATTTTTAGTTGTGTATTTCGGATAATCTACTTCAGTAACAGATTCATCGTCCCAACCATATATTTCTGCATCTGAGATAATCGGAAAGCGAAATGATGTGTTGTTACTAGTTTCATTTTTATTTAATGATTCGTCAATTTCATTTTCAGTTTTTTCATATTCTGGTTCCACTTTATTATTGTCTTCATCCGGTCCAAATAACCGGTCTACTATTGTTTTAAACCAACTCAAGACTATCACTCTTTTCATGTCAATCACTCTATTTTAACAGTACTGACACGACAAAATCAAATCAATTTATGAAAACAAAAAAACGTACCAAACCGGTACGTTTTTCGTGCTCTTATTTTGTGAAGATTTCACCAGTAACAGCATTGTTATCTAGTACTAAAATCCCTTTTTCTTCAGGCGCGTCAGGCAAACCTAGTTCTTTTGCTGAGCAAATCATTCCAGCCGATGGAACCCCACGCAATTCTGCATCACGAATGACCATTCCAGATGGCATAACAGCTCCAACTTTCGCGACAACAACCTTCTGGCCCGCATCCACATTCGGTGCTCCACAGACAATTTGAACTGTTTCACTGCCAACATCGACCGTGCAAACACTTAACTTATCGGCGTTCGGATGCTTTTCTTTTGTCAAAATATGTCCTACAACAAACTTTGGTGTAAAGTCTATGTCAAGTTTAATCTCTACGCCATTCTTTAGAAGTGCGTCTTGCAATTGCCCTGCCACCTCTTCAGTCAGCTCAACTTCCCCGACCGCTTCATTTTTCACGTAAGATGATGCATTGAATAGGTTAAATGCAGTTAATTCTCCAGTAACCTCGTCATGGATTAACGTAACATCCCCTTGTGACTTAGTTACAATAGATTCTGGACGTGTAAGTGCAAGCTGCACAAGCAACACATCTCCAACACCATTTATGTTATAAAAAATATTCACTTTTTCTTTCCTTCCCTTCTTGCTAAACGATTTTTAGCCATAATGAAAATTGGTTCAAGTTTTCCATCTTCATAGATAAATGATAAAGATGTAACCGGTACAGTGCCAGTGGTAAAGAAATGCATAGCCATTTGCGCAAGTACATCATACCCCGTATCGTTCCGGATATCACCAATAATTAGTACATCTTGGTGTGGGACAGAAACAGTCATATGACCCTCGATTTTCGCTTCCATCTCTTTCAGAAATGTGCTGTTCAATATTCTGCTAGCATCATAGCCATCGTTATTATTGACAAAGTAATAGATGTTACCCGAAACTTCATCCTTCTTCATCGCGGTCGGTAATGCTCTTACGCGGAATAATGCAGACTCTGTTATCTCCGTTTCAGACATACCAAGAGACTCCAACATACTTTCATCAATTAACCGGTAGGTAGTTCCAAGGTCAAGTGCATAATAGATACACGTTTCAGCCGTATGGTCCTTCATAAGAAAACGATGTCCTACAGCAGATTCTTTCGGAAACGATGAAGACCTGATCACAGGATAAATAATCGTACTATCAGAGAATCCTATTGATTGTTCTTTTTCCATCGCTTTAAACGTCTCACCAATTGTATAAACTATTTCTTTTATTGCCGCCTCTTTTTTCTGTTCATATTTCACAAGAATTTCCGGGAGTGAAATATCCATCCCTTTTTTTAGAACCGAATGCTCTAGACGAACCTTATCCGTTTTCCGGTCAAATCGCCACTTGAAATGTTCAGATGGAAGATGCTCTTTTAAAATTTCAACAAGCTGCGCAGAATTCATCTATTTTTCCCTCCATTCATTATGAAAAGCGTAAGACGCCTTAAAGGAACGCAGCTTAAGTACGCGACGTCCTGTCGCAACGACTGCATACCTGCATCCTTGCAGGCACGACGTGGCGGTCCTTTGCCACATAGTTGGATTGCTTATGACCCGAGCGGCTGGCGCCTGGAGCCTAGACAATAAGAAAAGCGTAAGGCGCCTTAAAGGAACGCAACTTAAGTACGCGACGTCCTGTCGCAACGACTGCATGCCTGCATCCTTATAGGCACGACGTGGCGCACTTTGCCACATAGCTTGATTGCTTTCAAGGAACCTAGCCTAAGTACGCCGCGTCCTGCGGCAATGGCTACGTGACCCACATCCTGTGGGCCTCCAAGCGGCTGGCGCCTGAAGCCTAGACACTTAGAAAAGCGCAAGGCGCCGTTTAGACGCGACGGGCATAAGTCAATCCAGCGACGTGGCGCACTTTGCCACATAGCTGGATTGCTTATGCCCCAAGCGGCTGGCGCCTGAAGCCTAGCCACTGTTCCTTGTCGAAAATCTTATACCTTCTTACTTTTCTCGGAAAATTGCATCTATTCTTGATTAATAGAACGCACGATTTCCATCATTCTTGCTAGGTTTTCTTCGATGTTTCCTTTTTTCGTCATTGTCGTCATTTTTGATCCGCCCACGCTCGTCATAAGCTCAACATCGTCATTGCCGCTTTTGATTACCGCCGCAAAACCAAAAATGCCTTCATCCGTAAACGTTGCCTGCTCGACAATTTCTTTACTTTTATCAGCAAGAAGCAAATCATAAAACAGTTTACTGTCATTTTTTTCATTTGGATTGACAAAAAGGATAAATGTTTCTTCTTTTTTCGTAAAGACGATATTTTGTGCATCTGACTTATCATTCATCTTAAATCCGGCAGGTAGATATAGTTTAATGCCGTCAATCTCTTCAGTACGTTTTTTATCATTCGAGTGAAATGCTTCTCTCGCCGCTTCGACTCCTGAAGTTGCACTTTCGTCAAGCGTTTTTCCACATGCTACAAGCGTTAATACAGATATCGTCAACAGGAATATGAATTTCCATTTTCGGAACATTCGATTTCCCCCAATCATTAATTTAAACACTATTTATCATTTTAATGTTGTTACGGATTACTTGCAACCAAAACACGTTGCAATCAAGCACTTCGATATTTACTGGGATTGCAGATGGTATTTATATTGTCCCACCAAAAGCTGTAAAATATGTACGAATAGTTCATCGCGTTTTACCGCGTTCGCAGTCAGCATTCCGATAGCTCCTTCCTTCATCCGAATTCCGCTCGACTTGAAATAAGTATCGACAACCGGACCCAGTTCTTTCCCGGTCATCAACTCATCCGCAATTTCTTTCGGTAATGGAATCTGTGCACCTCCCGCTGTAAACCTCGTCCCATCAGGAAGTGTCAACGCACCCCAGTTACAGAGGTACATCTGTCCCTCAAGAATCCGTACACCACCTTCCAGCCCGATTCCAATTGCACTTGCTCCCTTCCCCGCTGCGCGTAGTGCACGATTAATTGCACCAAGCCTAGTTTCATCATCACTAAAAGGTTGGTCTGAAACACCTGATCCTACGTCAGTCTCAGCAATAAGTGCCTGCGGAAAATGAATTGCCAAAACTGCCTTAACTGCTTTTACTTTTGCAGGGTTCGTAGATCCTATCATAAATTCCATTCATATCCTCCTCCATTCATCCAAGTAAAAAAACGTCCTCTACGCCATTTAATAGCGCAAGGACGGATTTCAGATTATACGTTACTTTTGATCGTTTCTACCGTTGTCTTATCACACGCCTTAACAAGTTTCACAAGAAGCTCTTTCGCTGCTGCGTAGTCGTCGGTGTGAATGATAGATCCCGATGTATGGATGTAGCGTGAACAAATACCAATGACAGCACTTGGAACACCTTCATTCGACGTATGGACCCGTCCTGCATCCGTCCCCCCCTGTGAGAGGAAGTACTGATAAGGAATATTATGTGTCTCTGCCATATCAAGGATGAATTCGCGCATACCGCGGTGAGTTATCATAGAACGGTCAAAAATCCGGAGTAATGTCCCTTTTCCAAGTTGACCGAATTCATTTTTGTCACCCGTGGCATCATTTGCTGGACTTGCATCTAGCGCAAAGAATAAATCCGGATTGATCATCGTTGCGGCTGCCGCAGCACCACGAAGTCCAACTTCTTCGAGAACATTTGCCCCGGAGTACAAATTATTCGGCAATTTTTCACCGTGCACTTCTTTTAACAATTCGATTGCGAGTCCGCAACCATAGCGATTATCCCAAGCTTTAGCAAGTATTTTCTTGTCATTCGCCATCGGAGTGAACGGGCTAACTGGAACAATTTGCTGACCTGGACGAATGCCGATTTTCTTCGCATCTTCTTTATCGTCTGCACCAATATCGATAAGCATATTTTTTATATCCATTGGTCTATTTCGTACTTCATCACTTAACAAATGCGGCGGAATCGAACCAATGACACCAATAACTGGACCGCTATCCGTAATAATTTCAACGCGTTGCGCTAGTAGTACTTGGTTCCACCATCCGCCAAGCGGTTGGAAACGAATCATTCCGTTATCCGTAATCTGACTAACCATAAATCCAACTTCATCCATATGACCCGCAACCATTATACGCGGGCCATCTTCAGGCCCTTTTCTAACGCCAAAAATACCCCCCAGATTATCTTGGATCAATTCATCAGAATACTTCCCAAGTTCTCCACGCATATAACCACGAACTGCATGTTCATTACCAGGGGCACCCGGAAGTTCGGTCAAAGTCCTAAACATTTCAAGTGTATCTTTTTGCATTAAATAGTTCCTCCCACTTTTCATATATGTACCTACTGTATATAGTGTAGTCGATTATTCAGAAACTTTCCATCGTTTAATTCGGAAATCGAATTACTATTTCAATAGACTGGCTTGGCAAAGATAAGTAAAATTGTGGTACACTGTTTGAAATACCGACTATAGGGGGTAAAAAGAATGAAAGTATCAGATTTCCTAGCAGGAGTATTAACGGGTGTTGCGGCTGGTATTGTTGTTAGCGAAACAATCGATCGAGTTAACCAAAATGTTTCAGCAGACTCTGTTCTAAACACAATTAAAGATGCTTTTAAAAATGAAGGTCCGATAGATGGTTCATGGATCGTCATGAAAACTGAGCCTTTCACAAACAAAGTCATTACAATGGACGTTTACCGCGGCGGCATATCACGCATTAAAGAAGGCGAACTGGAACAATTCGAATTTGCAGCAGATGCAAAAACAGGTACAGTCGTTGAACTCATAAAAGCTTAAAACAATGCGCCGAAGTCTATATATATCAATAAAAACCGTCACATTCCCAGACTCCTCTGGTAGTGTGGCGGTTTTTTAATTAACCAATGGCTATATATGTTGAGCTTATAAAGACGTGCAGCGATCAGGCTTAAGGCGGGAAGCATCCCGAGCGCGGGAGCGAAATTAATGGAATTCTTTAACCCAACCTAACTAGAAACTGTAACGGATTCGATGATTTCTTTTCCGCTAGCATCCCATTTTACAAGTCTATAATAGGCATCATGATAAAACGTAAACTTATAGCCCCCAGCAAGCGCCTCTATCATCAATTTCTCTTTAGCAAAGATTGACGTCATTGGGTAATCATCAAAAGCCAGAACCCACAACGGATTACTATGTGCTTGTGTAGGCATAATATCAGCCATATGAAGAATCGTCTCACCATGCTGTGTCAATTTAATAATACTATGACCATCGCTATGACCGCCTGTATGGATCATTTCGATTCCTGGCATGATTGTAATGCTTCCTTCGAATGTCTTCACCTGCTGCTCAACAGGCTCCCAGTTCTCTTTTAAATATGTATTTCTGGAACGAATATTCGGATTACGTACTTCATCCCATTCGATTTGTGAAACGTAAATTTCAGCATTTGGGAATACAGAAACAAAATCCCCTTCGCGTAATTCCGTCAAACCCGCTGCATGATCATTATGCAAGTGCGTCATGAGAATAATATCGATGTCTTCTGGCGACAAACTGAGCTCAGCAAGATTCCCCTCAACCCTTGCCTCTTCAACTATGCCTAGATTCTTCATCATTTTCTCACTGAGTTTCCCTTTTCCATGCCCTGTGTCAATCAATATATTTTTTCCTTTATACTGAATGAGAATCGGATCGTTTCTCATTTTAATACGGTTTTGTTCATCCGCTTCATAACGTCTTGACCACAGTGCTTTTGGAACAACCCCAAACATAGTTCCGCCGTCTAAAAAATTGCCACTACCATCCAGCCATGTCAACGTCATATCATGAAATGTATAAGTATCCACAGAAACATTCCCCCATTCCCTTACTTGTTTCTATCAAGAATTAGTAAAATGTGATTCAAGTCTGTATATCGGGTGTCCTTTTGCTGAAAACTTCTCTTCATATTCCGTCATAATATTATCTTCCGGCATTTCTGCATGCAAATCAAGCGATACAAAACCTAACTTCATACCGTACTGAGACATTGAGACGAGTGAGTACTCGAACAACAGACGGTTATCTGTTTTAAAGTGAATTTCTCCACCTTCTGCTAGTACCTCTTCATAAAGTTTTAAAAATGTTTCATGCGTCAATCTTCTTTTCGCATTTCTCGTTTTCGGCCACGGATCAGAAAAATTTAAATACACCCTATCTATCTCCCCTTTGTGGAAGATCTTTGCAAGGTCCATTCCATTTGCACGGAATAGTCGTAAATTTGATGGCTTTTCTGCTTCAACAGCCTTTTCAAGCGCAGATACGATAACGTTGTCAAAATGCTCAATGCCAATATAATTCACATCTGGATTGGCAACAGCCATACCAATTATAAATTGGCCCATACCTGATCCAACTTCAATGTGTATTGGATTGCCATTACCAAACAGGGTATGCCATCCATTCATCATTTTTTCTGGTTCAGCTAATAGGATATCTGGGTGTTCTGCCATGTAGTCTCTTGCCCATGGTTTATTACGAAGCCTCATTATATACACTCTTTTCTATTTATAGGTTATTGCCATCTTCTGGTTGTTCTTCATCGCCAAATAATCTGCTTATTGAAGTAGTTTGCCCCACGTCAAGTATTGCCTGGCCCGCTTTGAATTGCGTAGATTTCATCGGAACCGGCAATTTCTGAAGTGCAGAAAACCAGTCCTCATATGACCGTCTATCGATAATATCAACATCGAATGCCGAACCTGGGTGATCGATATACCCGTTACGTGAAATCAAATATTTACGTACAGGAAAATCGATACCTTGTGCTTTCAATATACTCGAAACAATCTTTTCAGTTCTGTTCAGTGCTATAAGCGGGCTTAGAAATTTCGTTTCTTTTTCCCCAAGCTTCTTTAACCAGAATCTGTCCCCGCTCCCACTAAACGCTGCAACGTCTTCTTTCTCAAGCACCGTAATACACATGCATTCAACAGGTGTCACAATGATAATGTCTAGTTCAACAGGTGCTTTCTTCAGTAGTAAGATTGGATAATAGAACAACAAATAATTATCCGGAAGATTCTGAGCGAAACTTCGTAAAAGTGGATCTCGGAAAAAGCGAGATTCAACCCTTGACTTGTCCATTAACGTCGAACTTGCCCACTTGATTTGAAAATGAAATAGTTGATCCAAATAAAGTCTTCTTAAGTGCTCAAGACTTGAGGGGTTATGAATCAGATTTGGACTAAACCCAAAATTCTCTTCCTTATCGCCTTTTTCATCTTCGCTATTGTCGTGATATTTCTCTGCCTCAACATCTTTACGTTGGCCGAAGACCCGAAGTAAAGGAGAAAACCATTTGTTCTCTTCCGGTTCTACTACCTCTTTAATATCCTGTTGCCATTCTGATAAATCAGCTCCACTTTCCCACTGGGTCTTCATACGTTCCCATTGATACCTTTTCAAACGGATATACTGCGAAGGATAACGCGTAAGATCTTGCTCGTAACGGGAGACATAGTCAAGCAGTTTAACAAGTTGCGCCATGTCCATTCACTCCAATCACATACTATACATTATTATTCATCCGCTATAAAAGATGGGATTTGCGAGCTGAATGCTTTTTGTAACTTCATTGTCAATGGTCCCAATATTCCCGAGCTTACAGGACGTCCGTCGATTGAAATGACTGGCGTTACTTCAGATGTCGTTGACGTTAAGAAAAATTCATCCATTTCAAAAGCTTCATCTATTGTAAAGGATTTCTCGACGACAGGAATTCCTTGCTCCTCACACAGACCAAGTACAACTTGACGCGTAATTCCATTCAAAATAAGATTTGTCACAGGATGAGTATAGACTGTTCCACCCTTTACCCCAAACATATTCGATGCAGAACCTTCGGTAACAACGCCGTCACGGTGAAGCAATGCCTCTATACAACCCGCTTCATGCGCTTCTTGCTTAGCGAGAACATTGCCAAGCAAGTTAAGGCTTTTAATATCGCAACGCAGCCAACGGACATCCGCTACTGACTTGACCCCAACTCCGTTTTCTATGCCCATCATAGGTCTTGGGTTGTTAATTGCATATCCAGTCACAACTGGTGGGACTGTCGGATCAGGGAATTGGTGCATCCTTGGTGCGGATCCCCGTGTCACTTGGATATAAACGTGTCCAACCAAAATATTATTTTTCGCCACTAATTCACGGGCAATCTCCATCAATTGTACTTCAGCATAAGGGATTGTCATCTTTATCTTCGTAGCACTTTGAAATAAACGATCAATATGTTCTTCCGCAGTATATAATTCTCCACCATATACTTTAATTACCTCATACACGCCATCACCAAAATAATAACCGCGATCATCAATCGAAATAGCCAATCCATCACGTTCTGTAAACTGTCCATCAATAAAGTATACTGTCATCCTTATTCCCCTTCCGTTTTTTCAGATACGAGTCGGCTGATTGCATCTGCATAGATCCCAGTTGCTTTCACTAAATCATCTATATAAACATATTCATCTGCCTGATGAGCTACGTCTTCCCTGCCAGGAAATAGCATACCAAAAGCAACCCCTTTTTCAAGGACACGTGCGTACGTTCCTCCCCCGATTGCCAATAGTTCTGCATGTTCTCCAGTATGATCAGTATACACTTCTTGCAACGTCCGAATAAGGGGGTCGTTTGCGTCCACATGATGCGGTGCAGAGTTCGATCCAATATCGACCGAAAAAGGTGTTTCCGTTAACCGTTTCATACATGTCGTCATTTTCTCTTCAAATAGATAGCTGACTGAATAACGCATACTAACATTAATTTCCCCACCACTTGTGGGATTGTATGTCACGATACCCGCATTCAGCGTTGTATCGCCTGACATTTCATCATTGAACGCCAAACCTAAGAACAGTCCTCGAGATTCATTAGCAAATGCATCAAACATGAATTGTGTAAAGTCTTTTGATTGACCTTCTTTCAATATGCGATTCAGGAAAGAAGCAAGTAGGACGGCGGCATTGACGCCATTATCTGGCTCCATTGCATGTGCTGATTTTCCATTCAAACTGATGATGGTCTTACCACTATCAGTGGAAACTCCCCCTGTTACGTCATGAATATTCAAAAATGTAACAAACTGTTCATTGTCAAATACAACTTCCTCTGCCAGGTGTGCCTCTGCATAATCTGGCACCATATTTGTCCTATTTCCTGACTTGAATAGCAATAGTTGTCCATCTGAAGTTACTACCTTTTGTTTAAATAGGATAGAAGCAATTCCTTTTTCGGCGTTAATGATGGGAAAATCAGCATCTGGCGCAAATCCAATAGTTGGCATTTCTTCTTTTTCAAAATAGCGCTTCACACATCGAAAACCACTTTCTTCATCTGTTCCGATAATGAGCCGCACTCGTTTGTTCATCGTGATACCTGAATCCCGGACTATTTTCATCGCATGCCAAGCGGCTATAGTCGGTCCTTTATCGTCAATGGCACCACGACCAAACAGCTTTCCGTCCTCGATAGTACCGCCAAACGGCTCATGTATCCAATTACTTCCTGCTGGCACGACATCGACATGGCAAAGGATCCCGATGAGTTCGTCCCCTTCCCCCATCTCAATATGCCCCGCCATATTATCTACATTTTTCACAAGCATTCCCGCTTTTCGACCTTCTTCTAACAGCCAGTCGAGTGCACGTTTTGGTTCCGGTCCGAATGGTAAATCTTTAGTTGCCGCACTTTCATCAAGTACAGAAGGGATAGCGATTAAACTTTGTAAATCAGCTAGCAGAGATTCTTGTCTTTTTAAAGCTTCATTTTCCCAATTAGACATTCAAGGCACCTTCTTTCACAATAAGTCTATTTTCACACGTTAGCCCAAGAAAATAAAGAGGAATCATCTTTTACAGACTCTTTACAATAAAATTCATGCAAACTTCACGAGAATACGTTATACTAGTATTGTCAGAAGATTTAATCTGACTTTTCAACTTTTTCGAAAGGATGTGCGTCGTCAGGGATAATTTCAACGTGCTTTAGGCAACATTCATAAGTCTCATGACCAAACCTTTTTGGAAAATGAAGATGAAGGGGTGATTCCACACTTGAAACCTGCAACTGATCGTATGCTTACACGCATAAAGGATATCTATTTTTATATCCTTGATAATGGCACTGTAACTACCGAAAACCTGGTCGAAGAATTTGGCATCACTCACCGTACGGTCCAAAGGGATTTAAATGTCCTTGAATACAACGAGCTCATTATGAGCCCGGTACGCGGTAAATGGACGACGACAGCAAAAAAAGTGAAGTTATCTTCGTGACCCGCACATGACCTAGAAAAGCAAAAAGCGCCAGCTCTCATACCTGCTTCACGTAGGTATAAGGGAGCTGGCGCTTGGAGCCTGTATATAACAAAAGCGGAAACGCCTGTTTAGCCCCAAAAAGTAGGAGGGATGCAAGTTCAATCCCTCCCGGTAGCCTTGATGATAAAAGCACTCTTTGCCTTTAATCAGCAAGACAGAAACTGCATGACCCGCGTCGTGTGGGGCTAGGCGCTGGAGTCTAGACGTGAAATTTTCAAATGGTAACTTATCCACAGTACGAGATTTCATTATTTTCTAGACAAACAATAAAGAGCTGAACCGTATTCTTAAACGGCTCAGCCCTTTTTATTTTCCAGAAATCTGCATGAGTTGCTGTAATTCCTCTTCCGTCAATTCTCGGTATGATCCAAGCGCTAAAGTTTCATCCAAAGATAAAGGCCCCATCGATAAGCGTTTTAAGTAAACAACTTGCTTACCAACCGCTTCAAACATTCGCTTGACTTGATGGTATTTCCCTTCCGTAATCGTCAACTCGATTTCGGAAATATCCGCTGATTTCAATATGCGCAGCTGACCAGGCTTCGTCTCATAGCCATCATCCAGAGTAACACCCTCTGAAAACTGCTTGGTATCTTCTTCTGTAACAATTCCTTCGATATGAGCATAATACGTTTTCGGCACCCCTTTTTTAGGTGACAATAAGTTGTGCGCAAGTTTTCCGTCATTCGTCAGTAACAAAAAACCTTCTGTGTCTTTATCTAACCTTCCAACAGGAAACATTTCAAAAATGTTATATTCTTCATCTAATAAATCAATAACTGTCTGGTCCCTTTTATCTTCAGTAGCAGACAAGACTCCTTGTGGCTTATTCATCATTAGGTACATAAATTCTTTATAGACGACTTTTTGACCCAGTACCGTTACTTCATCCTTCACTGTATCTACATGCAGTGCGGCATCTTTCACTGCCACTTCATTAACCCGTACGGAACCTTTTTTCATCAAAATCTTTACTTCTTTTCGCGTACCAAATCCCATGTTCGACAATAATTTATCCAAACGCATTTTATTCCTCCTAAAAGCCTAATTTCTTGGTAAATCTAGTCAATCGCTCTCCGAATAATTTCTGTGCGAGACCCGTTTTAAGCGATAGATAACCGTAAATTGCAGCACCAACAGTAGCGCATATCAAAATATACAAGATAGACTGCATTTTTCCGTCGGCAGGACTGATTGCTGTCAGACCTTTCAGTGTAAATGTGACAGCTATTAACATAATGACATTTAATATAGCGATAAGGATAAGTCTTCTAAACACCATTTTCGACCTGTAATTAAGGGTCTTAGTAATGATGGCGATATTAATGCCTACCGCGACTGTATAGCCAATTGAAGTCGCCATAATGGCACCATTCGTTTCAAATATTTTGATGAGCGGTATATTCAGTACCAGTTTGAAAAACAGTCCGAGTAACGAAGTGAAAACTATCCATTTATGTCGGTCGATGCCTTGCAAAATGGCTGCTGTCACCGTATATAAGCCAAATAAAATCGCGACCGGGGCATAATTCGCTAGTATCTCTGCACCCATTGCATCTTTTTCATATAGAAATTGGTAGAACTCATTTGACAAAACGATTAATCCGATAACGATTGGTACCGTCAAGAACAGCATAATCTGATAGGTCTGATCAAGTGAATTTGTAATCCCTTTTTGATCATTTTTCGCATAATAACTTGTAATGACCGGAATAAGAGCCATTGAAAATCCTGTCGCAATCATGACTGGTATCATGACGACTTTATGCGTTAAAAAGTTTAGCATCGTTAAATAGATGTCAGTTACCTTTGCAAAGCCGATTGAAGACATCGCCTCGTTAAAAGTAATCATATCAACGAATTGATAAAGGGGATTAATAACCCCTACCAGGACGAAGGGCAAGATATAAGCAAATACTTCTTTGTACATGTCTTTGAATGAAACGTCACTTGATGAAGTACTATTCGCAAGAAGATGGTCGAATTCTGGTTTATAACTTTTCCAATACTTGAACAAGACAGCGAGACCCGCAAGCGCCCCGATAAACGCCGCAAATACCGCGAAGTTCACTGCAGTTTTCGGAGATCCATGCATGAAGTTCACGACAATAAACGCTCCTGCCAGAACGACAATAATTCGCACAACCTGTTCTACTAACTGAGAAACCGAAGTCGGCATCATTTTTTGATTGCCCTGTAGGAAGCCTCGCACGATACTCATAAGTGGAACGGCAAGCAGTGCATAACTGACCCAGCGAATCACATTTGCAATCTCTTCAATTGTGAAGATTTGTTCATCATCTTTACGAACAAGTTTCGCAATCGGTTCAGCTAAAAAGTACAGCGTTAAAAAGGAAAGTATTCCTGTGACTGCCATCACAAGCATCCCTGACTTTAACAATTTCCGTCCAGTTGCATAATCGCCACGAGCATTATATTTTGCTACGAATTTTGAAATCGCAAGTGGTGCTCCTGATATCGCGATAGCTAACGCGATATTGTATGGGATGTATGCATATTGATAGAGACCGATACTTTCTTTCCCAACGATTGCGTAAAATGGAATAACGTATAATAGTCCAAGCGCTTTCGATAAAAATAGACCTATTGTCAGTATAAAGGTCCCTTTTACAAGATTTGATGACATGTTTGATCCTTCCATTCTCCCTAAATCTACTTAACAGTTTACCCCCAGACGACGCTTTTCACAATGTATATCCGTCATTAGTGTGGAATAGAGAAAAACTGAAAGTGTGGTTTCCATTATATATGACGTCATCATATGATAATTAGTTAGTCAAACGTACAGACCAGTAAAAAAAGCGGGCAGTCGCCAAAGAAAAATCAGGCTACCCATCTCCACTGGATTCTGGAGAAAAGGCAGCCTAATTTTGTTCTGTATGTGTCTCTAATTACTAGGTAAACTCAGTATGATTCATCTCGTTTTATTTTAATGTTTTCGTTAGCAATCAGTACACCTTGCTTAAATTCTTCATAGTCAGGCTCTGTTGAGTTTAGGAAGCATGTGGTAGCAATTTTTTTCGCAATCAATCTCCTACCTTTTCTGACGACATCCATTCCCCCTGCATGGCTAATCAATTTATGATAGATGCGCTGACACTCTTTTTGTTGAAAAGCATCGTGTCTTATTTTCTCGTTCTCCGCGCTTGTTGGATACGACTGCTCTTGATATCCCTCTTGCTGACTTATATGCTGTTCAACTTCGCTATTTACTTCTCTAGTCATTCCGTACCCTCTTCCTATTCTTCGTTAAAGTAAATATACTCTACTTCCTCATCATTCCAATTTATCACAGGCACTATCCCAGTCTTGGGATAGAAGTTTGCAAACACTTCTACTCGCACTATTCTTGAAAGTTTTATTGTTAAACCATTTTTAATTGTACCACATGCCGTCGTTATATTTTCTTCCATTTTGACCGCCCCTACTATTTTTCAATGATGCTGTGTTAAACTGTTATTTAATAATCCATTACCGAAAGGCTTGATAACACAATGACTACTAACCATGTTGATGTAGACGTCATCATCATTGGCGGGGGACCATCAGGATTGATGGCCTCCATTGCCGCTGCTGAAAACGGAAGGAAAGTTCTCCTTCTAGAAAAAGGAAAAAAACTTGGCACTAAATTGGCCATTTCAGGGGGCGGGCGCTGTAACGTTACGAATCGCCTGTCACAAGAAGAAATCGTTAAAAACATTCCAGGGAACGGGCGATTTTTATATGGTCCTTTCTCCGTTTTCAATAATGAAGACATCATTCGTTTTTTCGAAGGTCTTGGCGTTCCGTTGAAAGAAGAAGATCATGGCAGAATGTTTCCAGTGTCGAACAAAGCAAAAGATGTAGTCAATGCATTGCTGACAGAAATGGATCGCTTACATGTTGAAGTGAGATTAGAAACGCGCGTTAAAAAACTTTTGATGGATGAAGAGCAAATTCTAGGTGTCAGACTCGATTCTGGCAAAGAGATCCGTTCACACGCTGTTGTTGTAGCGGTCGGGGGAAAAGCAGTTCCTCAAACCGGTTCAACAGGAGACGGTTATCCATGGGCAGAAAAAGCCGGACATACCGTGACGGAACTTTATCCAACAGAAGTACCTTTATTATCAAATGAACCTTTCATTGTTTCAAAGGATCTACAAGGTCTTGCGCTTCGTGACGTGGCAGTATCCGTCCTTAACGCCAAAGGTAAGAATCTTATCACACATCAGATGGACATGTTGTTCACCCATTTCGGCTTAAGCGGGCCTGCCATTTTAAGATGCAGTCAATTTGTTGTGAAAGAACGTATGAAAAACGGCAACAAGCCCGTTGAGATGAGAATTGACTCAATGCCCGAGCTCAATGAAGAAAAAGTATTCCAACTGCTCAATACCACACTAAAAGAAGATTCAACAAAAGCAGTGAAGAATGTATTAAAAGGGATTGTGCCTGAACGTTGGATGCTATTTTTATTCGACCGGGCAGGAATTGATCCGGCTGAAACTGGAGCTCAGATGCTAGTAGAAAAGATTAGGGCATTAGCTAAATTATTGAAAGCATTCCCAATGAACGTCAATGGTACGCAGCCACTTGAAAAAGCATTCGTCACAGGCGGCGGAGTATCCGTAAAAGAAATCGTTCCGAAGACATTAGGTTCCCGCAAGAAGGAAGGTCTTTACTTCTGCGGTGAAATTTTGGATATTCACGGCTATACAGGCGGTTATAATATCACTTCCGCACTTGTTACCGGCAGGATTGCTGGGATGAATGCAGGAGAATATGCGACTGATCTATAAACGTTGATTATGGAAAAACTTTATTATAGATTGTACGAACTAAACTACAGCTATCCGATACTGGACAACAAAAAATCCGCGTAAGAGGGCCAACCCTCTTACGCGGATTTTCTTTTTTAACCTACTGCAACAATATTAATCAGTCTTCCTGGAATCGCGATGACTTTTTTCACTTCTTTGCCTTCAAGAAGTACTTTCACATTTTCATCTTCTAGTGCAAGCTTCTCTAGATCATCCTTCGTAACGTCTTTCGATACGACGATTTTCGCACGTACTTTGCCGTTGATTTGAACAGCCATTTCAACTGTATCATCGACCAGTTTTGATGCGTCAAATGTCGGCCATTGTTCATACGTAATTGTATCGCTACGACCCAACTTCTCCCATAACTCTTCTGCAAGATGCGGAATAACTGGCGCTACCATTTTAACAAAGCCTTCAACATATTCTTTTGGAATCGAATCCACTTTATAGCCTTCGTTAATGAAGACCATCATCTGAGAAATTGCTGTATTATTACGCATTCCTTCAAAGTCTTCCGTTACTTTTTTCACAGTTTGATGGTAAACTTTCTCAAGCGATCCGCCCGTTTTTCCACCGATTTTCGTGCTAAGTGATCCATCCTCATTGACGAACAGGCGCCAGATACGATCTAGGAAACGACGAGCTCCGTCAAGACCATTCGTCGTCCATGCTTTTGAACCTTCCAAAGGCCCCATGAACATTTCATAAAGGCGAAGTGAATCAGCTCCGTGTGAATGAACGATATCATCTGGATTAACTACATTGCCTTTTGATTTCGACATCTTCTCATTACCTTCACCAAGTATCATCCCTTGGTTGAACAGCTTTTGGAATGGCTCTTTCGTATGAACTACTCCGATATCATAAAGCACTTTATGCCAGAATCGTGCGTAAAGCAGATGTAGAACTGCGTGTTCTGCTCCACCTACGTAGATATCTACAGGCAACCAGCGTTTCGCAAGTTCAGGATCGATAATCATTTCATCGTTATCCGGATCGATGTAACGCAAGTAATACCAGCAGCTACCCGCCCATTGTGGCATCGTGTTCGTTTCGCGACGACCTTTCATCCCTGTTTCTGGATGAGTCACATTTATCCATTCATCGATGTTTGCAAGTGGTGACTCGCCCGTTCCGCTTGGTTTAATATTATCCGTTACTGGTAATACGAGCGGTAAATCTGCTTCTTCAACAGGTGTCATTGTGCCATCTTCCCAATGGATAATTGGAATCGGCTCGCCCCAGTAACGTTGCCTTGAGAACAACCAGTCACGAAGACGGAATGTAACTTTTTTATCGCCTTTGCCTTTTTCAACAAACCATGCGATTGCTTTTTCGATTGCTTCATCTTTGAGTAATCCATCAAGGAAACCTGAATTGACGTGTTTTCCATCTCCAACATATACTTCTGCAGAAACGTCGCCGCCTGCTACAACTTCAATAATTGGCAGATCAAATTCTTTTGCAAACTCATAGTCACGCTCATCATGTGCTGGAACCGCCATAATCGCGCCTGTTCCATATGTTGCAAGAACATAGTCTGCAATCCAAATTGGCATCTTCTCGCCGCTTGCAGGGTTAATTGCGTAAGCTCCCGTAAAGACACCCGTCTTCTCTTTTGCAAGATCTGTACGTTCAAGATCACTCTTCATCTTCACTTCGTTTAGGTATTTTTCAACTGCATCCTTTTGTTCTGCAGTCGTCACTTTTTCAACAAGTTTTAATTCTGGTGCAAGGACTGCATACGTCGCTCCGAAAATTGTATCCGGACGTGTTGTAAATGCTTCAAATGACAAATCAGTTCCGTCAATTTCGAAAGTCAGCTGTGCCCCTTCTGAACGACCAATCCAGTTACGTTGCATGTCTTTCAAGCTTTCCGGCCAATCAAGTTCATCAAGATCCTCAAGAAGACGGTCTGCATAATTTGTAATTCGCAATACCCATTGGCGCATTGGACGACGCTCAACCGGGTGGCCGCCACGTTCTGACTTGCCATCGATTACTTCTTCATTCGCAAGAACTGTACCTAGTGCTGGACACCAGTTAACAGCTACTTCATCGACGTAAGCTAAGCCTTTATTGTAAAGTTGGATGAAAATCCATTGCGTCCACTTGTAATAAGATGGATCTGTCGTATTAATTTCACGGTCCCAGTCATAAGAAAAACCAAGATCATTCATTTGACGCTTGAACGTTGCGATATTTTTCGCGGTGAATTCGGCAGGATCATTACCTGTATCAAGCGCGTATTGCTCTGCCGGAAGGCCAAATGCATCCCAGCCCATCGGATGCAGGACATTAAAGCCTTGCTTCCGTTTGAATGAGCTCAAAATATCTGTCGCGATATAGCCAAGCGGATGCCCGACGTGTAGTCCAGCACCTGATGGATATGGAAACATATCAAGCGCAAAAAATTTCGGTTTAGACGGATCATCCATCATTTTGAATGTTTTATTGTCTTTCCAGTACTGTTGCCACTTCTTCTCAATTTGTCCGTGATTATAACTCATTTAAAATTCCTCCTTGATAAGTAGAAAAGCACTAAAAACAAAAAACTCCCGTCCCTTAAAAAGATAAGGGACGAGAGTAGTATAATTCCCGCGGTGCCACCCAAATTGACGACAAAGCCGCCCAACTTGACTCCTTAACGCGGAAAACGGCACGGGTTAGTAAATCAAGTAATTCACCAATGCAGGCTCCAAGGCGAGTTCATCTCTATCGTACAGGCTTCCACCAACCGCCTGCTCTCTAATAAACGACAGTAAAGATTACTACTCCTCTTCAACACCAAAGCTATTGCTATTAGTTTACCCGAATCATGCCACTTTAACAACAATCATTTTACGCCTTCAATAACATCCTTCACAATTAACACCGCTTCTGTCGAATCAATGACTTCTTGAATAGTGAATCCTTCGAACACTTCTTTCAATTCCAGTCCATCGGCTGTCACGTCAATCAATGCGCGTTCTGTAATGATTTTATGGACGACCGCTTTTCCTGTTAACGGAAGTGAACATTCTTTCTTAATCTTCGCAGAGCCGTCTTTCGCAACGTGATCCATAATAACGATAATTTTTCGCGCGCCATGAACAAGATCCATCGCACCGCCCATTCCTTTGATCATCTTGCCAGGAATCATCCAGTTAGCCAAGTCCCCTTTTTCAGACACTTCCATCGCGCCAAGTATGGCAACATCGACATGTCCTCCGCGAATCATCGCGAATGATTCAGCACTGTTAAAGTATGCTGAACCTGGAATAGATGTAACAGTTTCTTTTCCCGCGTTAATGAGATCCGGATCAACTTCATCAGCTGCCGGATAAGGTCCAATACCTAACAATCCATTTTCTGATTGAAGTACGACTGTTTTTTCAGGTGATATATAATTAGCAACGAGCGTTGGCATACCAATTCCAAGATTGACGTAGTTGCCGTCCTCGATTTCCTTTTCAGCCCGTCTTGCGATTCGTTCCCTTACATTCACTTCTCCCATATCACAATTCCCCTTTCCTTAGCGAGTCGTCAGACGCTCAATTCGTTTTTCTTGTTGCGCCTGCAGAAGTCCTTGGACATAAATGCTAGGTGTATGAATAGTCATTGGATCAAGATCGCCCGTTTCCACGATTTCCTCCACCTCTGCAATTGTGATTTTCCCTGCAGCCGCCATCATTGGATTGAAGTTTTGTGCGGTCTTGTTGTAAATCAAATTGCCGAACTTGTCGGCTTTTGCTGCACGAATAAGTGAGAAGTCCGCACGAAGCGCCTCTTCAAGAACATACTCTTTACCATCATAGACACGGATCTCTTTCCCTTCCGCAACGAGCGTTCCAACACCAGCCGGCGTGAAGAATGCCGGTATACCAGCGCCACCTGCACGAATCTTTTCTGCAAGTGTTCCCTGCGGCGTCAACTCAACTTCAATTTCACCTGATAGTACCTGACGTTCGAATTCTTTATTCTCACCAACATATGAGCCTATCATTTTCTTAATCTGTTTATTTTTCAATAGTAGTCCAAGTCCCCACTCGTCGACTCCGCAGTTATTTGAAATAACCGTTAAGTCTTTCACACCTTTTTCAACAAGTGCTAGAATGAGTTGTTCCGGAATTCCTACTAGTCCAAATCCCCCAACCATTAATGTTGCACCATCTTCAATCTGTGCAACCGCCTCTTTCGCTGATGAATAAATCGGCTTCATTTTACATCCCCCTTTGAATCTTTTAAAACTTACGTAATAATCCTTCTTCTCAATTAAATCAAACTCTACCGAATGTTGCAATGATAGTAGCGCACAGAAAAAAACGGAAAGCCTATAAGCGGCTTTCCGGTTGATAGCCGGCTTTTTTAATGGGCCGGTCGTATAGCAAGCTAGTGATGATTGGAATGATCATAAATGCTGTCAATATGAATAGCATCACTTGCATACCATATTGGTCTGCAAGAATTCCTCCAATAAATGGCCCAAACATCCGCCCCATTGTAGCAAAGGAATTGACAATTCCTTGATAAAAGCCTTCCCTTCCTTTAGGAGAAAGTTGGCTCGCAATGGTCGGCACAGCCGGCCAGACAAACATTTCCCCAAACGTCACAATCACCATTGCAACAATGAACATTGTAAATGAAGCTGCAAAACTGACTACAATATAAGAAATACTAAAAATAACAATCCCGATAATTATTTGCGTTTTTATTTTATTTTCCAACCTAGAGATGACTGGCTTAATGATTGGTTGTCCAATCACAATCAGCAATCCATTTATCGTCCATAACAAACTATATTGTTTCAATGAAATACCAAGTGATAATGAGTGGGTAGAAATTGTCGTCATCCACTGGGAATAGACAAGCCACATAATCAGATAACCGCCTGAAATGATAAGTAGCGCATAAAAAGGTGCTTTTTGACGAATTTTCTTATTCTCCTTAATGACACTTGTGTGACGATCAGGTGCAATTTCAAGTTTGCGGTAACCGAAGAAAGCGATAAAGAAAAAGACCACATAAAACACCAAATTCGCAGGGAAAATATAGTCAATACTGACCGAAGCGACAAGTCCTGCTAAGGCTGGCCCAATCGCCACACCGACGTTTTGGGCCAGGTAAATCGAGTTAAAAGCTTTCCTGCCGCCCTCCGGCCAAAGCGTCGCCATCATCGCATACATACTTGGAAAAATAAGACCCCCACTGAAACCTAGAAGCGTCAAAAACCAGATGTATGGTTGCCAGTCATGCCAAAATACAAGGCCAACAAGGCCGATGATTGAAATGATGATTCCAGCCATGATAGACTTAAATCCACCTATCCGGTCAAATAAATAACCGCCAAGCAAGTTACCCACGACACCAGCTCCTGCATTAGCCATCAAGACAAGTCCAGCGACAGAAAGCGATTTCCCTAAATAATCGTGCATATAAATCGTATTTAGCGGCCATAGAAACGAGTTTCCCATGACATTAATGAACATTCCAATCACGAGAAGCCATACTTTTTTAGGCATACCCTACGCCTCCGTCCATATATAAAGTCAGTAAAAGTGTATGACTTTTTCTACATTCAGACAAGACCCATAAAATAAGTTCCATAATTCAGATGATGCCAGTACGGAAAAACATGATACAATTAGCTGTTAGAGGAGTGAATAAAGTGGATAAATTAAACTTACCTTTCCCTACTGAAGGGAAACGCTATCATACATGGTCACGTCACTTAAAAGATGAATTCGGATTCAAAGTAATGAAAGTTGCGCTTGACGCTGGATTTGATTGCCCGAACCGGGACGGCACTGTTGCTTTCGGTGGCTGTACATTTTGCAGCGTTGCAGGATCTGGAGATTTCGCCGGGGACCGAGTCGATCCAATCGACGTCCAATTTGCAGAAATCAGCGAAAGAATGCACAAGAAATGGAAAGATGGCAAATACATGGCCTATTTCCAGGCATACACAAATACGCATGCCCCGCTTCCAAAGTTAAAAGAAAAATTCGAAGCGGCATTAGCGCAAGAAGGCGTCGTTGCATTATCAATCGCAACTCGTCCAGACTGCTTACCTGACGATGTTGTCGAGTATTTAGCTGAGCTGAATGAACGAACTTATTTATGGGTTGAACTTGGCCTACAAACTGTCCACGAAAAAACGGCAAACCTTGTCAATAGAGCCCATGATTTCAAATCCTACGTTGAAGGTGTCGAGAAATTGCGCAAACACGGTATTCGTGTCTGCACACATATCATCAACGGCTTACCGCTTGAGGATTATGACATGATGATGGAAACGGCACGTGAAGTTGCAAAACTCGATGTTCAAGGCATCAAAATCCATCTTCTTCATCTACTTAAAGGAACGCCAATGGTGAAACAATACGAAAAAGGCCAACTTGAATTCTTGGAGAAACAAGAATACATTGACCTAGTTGCTGACCAACTTGAAATTCTTCCACCAGAAATGATTGTCCACCGCATTACAGGTGATGGTCCAATTGAATTAATGATTGGCCCAATGTGGAGCGTCACGAAATGGGAAGTGTTGAATGGCATAGACAAAGAACTCGAACGTCGTGACAGCTGGCAAGGGAAACATTATGCAGGGGCGGTAGAATTGATTTGAAGCTACATCGCATTCTTCCCTTCGCAAGACAATTATTTAGTGAAACAGTCAATGCTGGTGAAACCGTTGTTGATGCAACTACCGGCAACGGCAACGACACACTCTTTTTAGCTGATCTCGTCGGTGAAAATGGACATGTTTTAGCATTCGATATTCAACAGGCAGCACTCGACTCAACAGCCGAACGACTCGGTAATTTAAGTGAACGCGTGTCACTAATATTGGATAGTCATGCAAACGTTGAAAAATATGTTAGCGGACAAATTGGCTGCGCCGTGTTCAACCTTGGTTACTTGCCGCATAGTGAAGATTTGTCAATTGTTACAAAAGCCGACTCTACAATCAAAGCAATCCATACAATGCTTGGGTTGCTGAAAAAAGGCGGTATCATAGCGGTTGCTGTCTATGATGGACATGAAGGTGGCGGAGAAGAGCGGGATGCACTTCTGGCTTATGTAAAAAACTTACACCAGGCTGATGTCCATGTCATTCGTTATGAAATGATCAATCAGCGAAATAATCCCCCGTTTTTGATAGCCATGGAAAAGATGAAGGATTTTATAACAGTAAAACTAGTTGAATGACAAAAAAGGTTGCCCGATTGAAATTAAAATCAGAGGCAACCTTTTTTCTGTTGTTTTTTAGTTTCTGATTGATTGAACAGCTTATATGCTTGGGACACAATGCTACTTGATCGGTAAACCAGTTATATGATCGGGTCGCGACGTTATTTGATCGGCAATCCAGTTATATGATCGGGACGCAATGCTGTATGATCGGCAAACCAGTTATATGATCGGGACGCGACGTTATTTGATCGGCAATCCAGTTATATGATCGGGACGCAATGCTATTTGATCGGCAAACCAGTTATATGATCGACACGCAACGCCATTTGATCGGCAATCCAGTTATACGATCGGGACGCAACGTTATTTGATCGGCAATCCAGTTATATGATCGGGACGCAATGCTTTATGATCGGCAAACCTGTTATATGATCGGGACGCAATGCTATTTGATCGGCAATCCAGTTATATGATCGAGACGCAACGCTATTTGATCGGCAATCCAGTTATATGATCAGGAAACAACGCTATTTGATCGGCAATCCAGTTATATGATCGGTTCGCAACGCTATTTGCTCGCTTCTAACTTCAGTGTCAAAAATCCCGTAAATCAGCAATCGCACCTACTGTTTTGAAGTCTTCATTCACCATAAATGCAATCAATTGGCCAGCAGTTTGTTCAGCACTGCTTAACAACCCTTTTTCCTTATAGTCTATAAAACGATCAATGAGAGGGAATGCCTCTTCCTTACTTCCCCGAATTGTTTCCTGCATTCCAGTATCTATAATCCCCGGCGCGATAGAAACGATGTCTACTGGGTGTTCCGCGTTCCCCTGCTCAAGTGCGACAACACGTGAGAAATGATCAAGTCCCGCTTTCGTTGTGCAATATGCTCCCCATCCTTCATACGCATTGCGGCCTGCTCCAGATGAGATGTTGACGATTCGCTTCACTCCTTTGAAGTTTTTCAAAGCCCCAATAAATGTATTGGATAAAATCATTGGTGCCGTCAAATTTAATGCTACTGCTTTTGTTATATCTTCCGCATTTATAGCACCCATTATTCCAATAGGATCAACCATGCCAGCGTTATTAATAAGTGTGAATGACACCACTTCTCGTGGGGAAACAGTGATTAACTCATCCATTAGCGCTTCCAGTTTCTCCGTTTCAGAAAGATCTGCTCTAATGAATTTTACACCGTCTAGTTTACTTATAGTGCGTGCAATCCCGATAACGAAATGCCCCTCACTACCTAGCTGCTTTGCAAGTTCAAATCCAATCCCTTTTGACACACCTGTAATAATATAGACGTTCATTTATTCCACCCCTCCTGCATGTATTTCAACCATTCTTTGAAATCGTTCTTTTTTAACGGCTCCTGTACTTACTCTATGAATTGGATAGCATCCCTTAATTCTGAGAGATTGGTCCCGAATCAATTCCCCTCATTGTTACAGTCGACGATTAATGACTCGTTCAGAAAGCACAGCTCGATTTTCTCCAAATTTTTTATGAGCACAAATATATCGAAATCTATTTCCGAGACTTCTACTCCCACTCATCTTTTTCTTTATTGTATCATCCGAATTGACTGAATCACAGTCACCCAGTCAGTTTCGAAAACTATTCAAACAACAAAAAAACAACTTCCCCGAAGGAAAATTGTTTTTCAATTTTAAACTTAGATTTTAATAACACCGATCACAATAGCGATTGCCAATAGAACAACACTGAAACCCCACATCATCATAAATGAATAACGGATATGACGGCCCATTTCAAGCCCTGCCAATCCTAGTGCAAGCCATAGAGCCGGAGATAAAGGACTGACAAACGTTCCAATGATATTTCCGATAATCATAGCATAAGCGACAGAGAGTGAAGATACTCCAAAACCAGTTACAACCTGATCGACAATCGGAAGCAATGCGAAATAATAGGCATCCGTACTTAGCAGTAAATCGAATGGAACACCGAGCACTCCTATGATGATGTGCAAATATGGAATGATGAATGCTGGCAAAACAGTCACAAGATCTTTTGCAATCGAATTCAACATATCCGTCCCATTTAGAATACCTAAAAACGAACCTGCGGCCAAAATGATCGTTGCCATAAGAATCGCACCTGGTGCATGATCTTTTATGCGCGACATCTGGTCCTGTATATTAGGATAGTTAATAGGTAAAGCAATACTGACCCCAATCATAAATGCGAATCCAGCTGGAATTACGCCCCAGACCAAAACACCGATTACACTGATTGCTAATATGACGTTTACCCAATAAAACCTTGGTCGGCTCAATAACTTTTCCGCGACCGTATCTTGACCCTGATTAACATTTACCGGCAATTCAAGTGAGTCATCTACGGACATGGATTTTTCATCCGCTAATATGTTTTTCGCGATGCGACGTTTTTCACGAAGTCCAAGTAAAACTGCCAAAACAACTAATAATACTAGGCCGATTATTTGAATCTTAATGAGTGGTCTCCACAGTTCAGTGACATCCATATCAAGCACTGCCGCGGTTCTTCCTAACGGGCCAGCCCAAGGAACCATATTCATTACACTTGCACTTGTTCCGACCAACATGAGCAACAAATAGGGACTCATCTTTAACTTTTTATATAACGGGAGCAAAGCGGGGATTGTAATTAGGAACGTCGAGGCTCCTGAACCGTCCAAATGAGCGATTGCAGCAATGATGACAGTACCAACAGCCACTGCAATAACATTTCCACGAGTAAGTGATATCATCTTATCAATGAGAGGGTCGAATACCCCTACATCCTGCATGATTCCGAAAAACAGTATCGCAAAAATGAACATGACAGCAACACTGAAGACAGATTGCGTTCCACTTGTGAAAAACTCACCAATTTGTTCGAAGTTGAATCCTGCACTGAACGCCCCCACTATCGGAACAAGTACTAGCCCTACAATTGGAGAGACTTTGCCACTTATAAGTAGCACAACAACAATGAGTATTGTAAATAAACCAATAATACTAAGCATAATTTCCTCCTTCTAGTAAACGGCTGTTTACTAATGAAAAGGAAGTTCACATATTGTAAGCGGATACATCAATTTTCACAACGATTGAAAATTTGTTTCGACAGACAAAATGATCCCTCTCTTTTTCAAAGTTTTCTATACTCAGAAACTTATCATAAAGAGGTTAGAAAAATAAGTTTAATTAAGTAAAAACATTATTGATCTTTCTGTGTGTTTTGTTCATTTTGTCCACGGTATGTATTTTCGTTCAGGCCGCCCGATGTCTCCATATTTTAATTGTGCTTCTGCTTCCTTAACCGACACTAAATACTCTAAATAACGTCTTGCGGTTGATCGACTTACCCCCACTCTTTTGCCAGCGTCCATTGCCGTAACGCCAGAATTATCGGTTGCCTGTATAACATCTTTTATTTTATCTAATGTAATTTGGTCAATTCCTTTCGGTAACTTTCCTATCGCAACAGTTTCAATCTTTTGGGATGTTTGCAAACCTGTCAACCAATCGATTTCATCTTGTTCAAGCTCTTCCCTTGAAGTCAAAAGGACGTGCTGATTACTGAAACGTTTCAACGTCTGTTCAAAACGGATGAAATCTGCAGGTTTCACAATATAATCAAAAATTCCGCCACGTAACGTTTCAGCAATGGTCGTTACCTCCTTAGCTGCAGTCACCATAATGACGTCAATTTCAGTGAACTCTTTTCGTAATTGCCAAAACAGACTCAATCCTTCGGTATCAGGTATATAGACGTCTAATAAAATTAGATGTGGCAACTTCGCTTTGTTCCGCAATAAAATCAATGCTTCTTCCGCAGTTTTAACAACTTCCATGACAGTAAACCCATCTACCCGATTGACGGATTGACGATTTATTTCAGCAATTCTAAAGTCGTCTTCCACTATTAATACTTGAATTGTTTCACGCATTGTTTTCTGTCCCTTCACGTGGATTTTTCGGTATGGAGACAACAAAACAAGCTCCACCCAGCTCTCCTTCTTCTAAATAGAGTGCTCCATTCACTTCGGCTATTAGCTGTTTCGTCAAAGCAAGCCCGAAACCACGATTCGTGCCTTCTTTCGAAGTAAATCCTTGTTCAAATATCTTTTGAGCTAGCTTCTCAGTAATTCCTTCTCCTGAATCCTCTATTTCAAAAATGATATCATCACCTATATCAGTGAAAAAAATCGATATCTTTCGGTTTGAGGAAGGATTCTTTTTCACTGCGTCCATTGCGTTATCAATTAGGTTCCCTATTGTTGTCAATAACACCTCACTTTTCTTCTCAGATAATTGATTTTCCAATATACTATCCTGGTGAATTACCAAATCTATACCTGATTCATTCGCCTGATTTAATTTCCCTAATAAAATTCCACTTATTAGCGGATCTGCTACTTTCCTTATCAATATACGAATCCAGTTTTTTTGCAAGTTACTTTCTTTTTGAATATAATCAATAACTTCCTTTTTCTTTCCCAGTTGTAGTAAGCCGAGTATCATATGTAGCTTGTTTGAGAATTCATGGGTTTGGGCCCTTAATGCATTTGCGTATTGTTTAACCCGAGTCAGCTCCTTCGTTAACGACTCAATTTCAGTCTTGTTCCTAAAAGTGGATACCGTCCCGATGAACAGCTGTTCAAAGTAGATTGGAACAGTGTTTATGAAAACACTATTATTACCTATCACTATTTCCTTATCAGATAGCCCGTTTACGTCATTCAACAACACGGATAAATGTTCAATTGGAGATACTTCTTGTATTTTTTTACCAACGTAATAATCTGATGCAATCTGTTTATCGAATAATAAAAGTTGTGCAGCAGAATTTATCATCGTGATCATTCCATTTTGATTTAATGCAATAATCCCTTCATGCGTCGACTGAAGAATCGTTTCTTTTTGGATCAGCAAATGGGTTATTTCCTCTGGTTCTAATCCATATAATACTTTTTTAATATACGATGCAATGATGATTGCACCGATAACTGCAACTCCTGCAATGAGCAACAAGACAATCCATAACTGACTATTATAGTTATGGATTATAGTTTGCATATCATTAGCTAAAAAACCGACAGATACGACACCGACAATGTTCCCGTCAAGGTAAATGGGTACTTTCGCCCTTAATGAGCTGCCTAATGAGCCGATCGCTTTTGAGAGGTACGATTCACCACGCACTAATGCCCTCTCATTGTCTTCCCCCATCATTTTCCCTCCGACTTTAGCGGCTATAGGGTGAGCATACCTTATTTCTTCCGCATTTCCGATGACGATGAATTCAGCGCCAGTCACCTCTTGAATTGGTGCAATAATCGGACCGATAATTGACGCAGGATTGTCATCCTTAAATGCATTAACCAGTTCGGGGATATGTGCAACGCTTTCAGCAACGCCGAGCGCCCGATCTCCCATCTGCGTTTCTAACATATCAGATATAAAATAATTCATAAAGACCCCGATGACCAAGACGATTGCGATGATTAATATACCAATGAGAAGAATCATTTTCAATTTCAAATTAACTGTTACATTTGGTTTGATATGGGGATTTTTTATGTCACTTTTTTGGAAATAAATCATTGCTTGAAACTCCTTAAAGTTCGATTAATAGGTGAATACGAAATATAGCAGACAGGGCTATGAATAGCAATGTACTGATATGTATTATACATTTTATGTTTCATACTCCTTTACTTCAATAAGAAAAGCGAAAGGCTCCCTTTAAGACGCGACAGGTATAAGTCGGACAAAGGGAAGGCAGTCTAAGTTCGCGACATCATGTCGCAACGACTGCATACCTGCATCCTTGCAAGCACGACGTGGCGTTCTTTGACACATAGCTAGATTACTTATGACTAGAGCGGTTAACGCCTGAAGTCTAGACACTGTTCCAAATCTAAAAACTTATCCTTTCAAGAACAAAAGCGTAAGCGCCTGTTCAGCCCCGACAAGCGCTCTTTGCCTTTACCTACAGGCCAGAAGTGACTCGAGGGGCTAGGCGCTGGAGTCTAGACGTAAAATCTCTACGTTACAACTTATCCACAGTACGAGATTTCATGATTTCCTAGACAATAAAAAAAACTTGCCTAATCGATCAGGCAAGCTTTGATAGTGATTATTCGACTATTGTTATTTTGACATTTTTTCGCCCCCACTTATAGGCCTCGCTTTTCGTAGGTATAAATACATCAATTTTATTTCCTTTAATCGCGCCTCCAGTATCACCTGCAATCGCGTATCCGTACCCTTCTACGTGTACTTTCGTTCCAAGTTTGATAACATTCGGATCGACGGCAATCACTTTTAGATCTGAGTTTTTTCTTAAATTTATGCCCGTTTTTGTGATACCGGAACAACCATTACAATAAGCTGTATATGCAGTTGCCGAGACGGTAAATTCTTTGCCGGCATTCGTAGACGTTGACCGTGATACAGCTTTTGATGCGGGCTTATCAGCTGTTGCAGCTGCTTTCTTAGATTTCTTAGCGTTTGAACCGATACTCAGTTTTTGATTCGGGAAAATGAGATCCGATTTCAAATTATTCCACGACTTCAATTTCGCTACTGTTGTATTATGCATTTGAGAGATTTTGTATAATGTATCGCCTTTTTTGACTTTATACGTTGCAGATGAGGCGAAACCCTCATTTGCTCCGCTAATTAATAAGACAATCGTCAGGATTAATGTCAAAAGTATGTTTTTCATTTACTCGTCTCCTTGTATTTTATTCTCAGGAGACAGCTTGCCCAAGTTGTATGACAATAACATTACAATGAGTTGTCTTTTTCATTACAAAGAGCAAGCAAGATTAAGAGCACACTTTGACTGTAAATCGACGCATAAAAAGCGCCAACCCTCCAATCGGAAAGTTGGCGCTTTATCATTTAATTCAGTATTTTTATCGTCACGTTTTTACGACCCCATTTATACGCTGCCTCTTTTGTCGGGAAAAATACATCAATCTTGTTTCCTTTGATTGCGCTTCCCGTATCACCGGCGATTGCATATCCGTAGCCTTCCACATATACCTTCGTTCCTAGTTTAATGACACTTGGGTCAACAGCAATGACTTTCACATCCGGGTTACTTTTCAGATTAATACCTGTTTTTGTTACTCCTGAACATCCATTGCAATTGGCCGTAAATGCACTGGCCGAAACAGTGAATTCTTTGACAACATTATCAGAATCGGATCGAGATGGTGTTTTCGCAACTGATTTAACCACTTTTTTCGGTGCTGCTGCTTTTTTAACTACTTTTGCCCCAGAAGCGACTTTCAGCTTCATGTTCGGCTGAATTATATTTGACTTCAAGTTGTTCCATGATTTTAATTTGGAAATGGATACGTTATGCATCTTAGATATCGTGAATAACGAATCACCTTTTTTAACTGTGTAATTTGGCGATGCTGCCCAGCTTACATCTGCTCCGCTGACCAATAATGCAATCGTAAGAATGAGGGTCATTAATAATTTTCTCAATTACTCTACTCCCTGCTATTTAGTCTATACTTATAATAGCAATCGACTATTACAGGAACATTACAGAAAGCTGTCTTTACCATTACAATCAGTATGTGTATTATTACATTCAAAGAGGTGTCTGCAATGAATACGATTACTATTCGTAGAGCGGCAAGGAACGATGCCGCGGCCATAACTGACATACTTATAACGAGTCAATGGTTTACATACGACAAGCTTTATTCCAAGGATTATATTACTAAACTAATTGACCAATATTACAGCGTGCAACGTATTGAGCAAGAAATCGTCTCTATTAATGAACAATGGCACGGTTATTTCATTGCTGAGTCAAATGGAAAAATCGTCGGTGCTATTGGCGGCGGAATGACTAGTAAAACTGCGGGAGAAGTATATGTCTTTTATTTAGACCCTTTAATGCGAGGAATGGGTATTGGCACACGACTTCTCGACTTCTTTACTAAAATACAGAAATATACGTATGGCGCAAATGAACAATGGGTTTCCGTCGCCAAAGGAAACCATTATGGCATTCCCTTCTATGAGGCTCGCGGATTCATCTTCCAGCATGAAGAACTTGCATATGGAACTTCTAAAGAGGATCAAGATATCTCTCTGAAATATAAGCGCGACATTACATAAAATAAGGTGGATTTAATGACTACAATCTTAGGGTATATCGCAGAAATGATTCCTTATCTATTCATCGCTTTGCCAATCATCCTCATCACCCGCATCATTTACAATAAAATACGCGGATATGTGAAACTTCATGTCTACCATGAAATTGGTGTTGTCATCTTTTTATTATTCATGACGGCGTTATTTTCACAAACAATCCTGACGTTTCTTTATACAGGACCGGTCGTTACACGCTCATTTTCGAATGTAAATCTTATTCCTTTCAGGGTTTTTCAAGATAATTATTATGCCATTACGGAATTGAATTTCTGGCAGCCATTTATTATAAATTTTTTAGGTAATATATGCATTTTCATGCCCATTGGTTTTATGATTCCTTTATTATGGAGCAAATTCAATCGATTTTGGAAAGTTTGTTTGATTGGGTTAAGCATATCTCTTTTTATCGAAATAACGCAGTTGTCCCAAGCCAGAAGTAGCGATATTGATGATTTATGGTTAAACACACTAGGTAGTATGATTGGTTACTACGTGTACATTGTTATGAAAAAACGCTTTCCGAAGACAAACCATCTTTTTAAAAACAGAAAAATTCACTCGTAATATATTGCATATCTTCCAACTGAGCTTACTTTATTGTATACTAGAGCAATAATGACAAATACAGGATGGTGATTCAAAATGCCGGTACCGACAGATCATACGAAGCCACTTCGAATTTCCGCAAAGGAAAATGCATTTAACCAACTCCAGCAATGGATTATAGATGGCACATTACATCCAGGTGAAAAGTTAAACGATACAGAACTTGCCGGGGCGCTCGGGGTTAGCAGGACACCTATTCGTGAATCGTTGCAATTGCTTGAAGTGCAAGGGTTTGTGAGAATGTATCCTGGGAAGGCAACGCAAGTAACGGAAGTCGATAAAGAATCTATCACAGACCTCCTTCCACCCCTCGCAGCATTGCAAGCCTTATCCGCTGAACTTGCAATCCCGCAGCTGACAGAAGAGACGATCGCCTTACTTGAAAGTACGAATAGAATATTTGCCCATGCAGTCTATACTGAAGATTACTTTTCTGCTTTAAAAATCGACGAAGAGTTTCATCAGATTATCGTTGACGCAGCGGACAATCCATACATCATAACTATGGTCGCTTCACTTCAAGCACATGTCAGAAGATTATTCTTCCATAACTCTATTATCTTAACTGAAAAATCGATTGATGAGCATGATAAAATTATCAATTCAATGAAAGAACGGGATCCTATAGCTGTTTCCTCAATTATGAGTGGAAACTGGCTACGTGCGATTGAAGAATTTCATTCTCTCAAATCAAATTAGCACATGTATAGATTAACCCCCAAAAACAGTAAATAACTTGATCAAACACTAGACGCTTTGTGTACAGTTATGTTTGAATTGCTTTGGATTGAAGGACCTCTATACGATTACCGAGAGGTCTTGATGTGTAGGTATGCGACAGGCAACTATTCGTAACAGAATTACCTAGGATGGAATGAACTGCAATTCCTCCCCAAAAGTGTGGCTAGAACTGACAATGTCATTTCTAGCCACACTTGCCCCTCGGTAAATATGTCATGAATAGTTCGCCGAAAGCAAACCGGTAATGATCCAGTGAAAAGGGATTTTTCCAAGCCCTACTCGCCAGTATTTTATGCCAATAAATGGTTAATCAACAGACGAGTCAATTATAATAAAAAGCCGATTCCTCAGTGAGGAACCGGCTTTTTATTATAATTCTACTGTAGGTTTTTTCCGAATGCGTGCGGCTATTCCGGTTATTAGTATGACAACGAGTACCGGTAAAAGCCAACCAAGCCCTTCCTCATAGAAAGGAAGTACACGATCATAAAAGGATATAATTGGGGCTAACCAATCAAAATACGCTATCTCAAGTGATTTACAAAGTGTTTTAAATCCATCAATAATACTAATCATAAATGCAACGACCGTTGCTGATACATACACTACACGAGCATGGTTGAATAGCGGTGACAGGAATGTCAGAATCATTAAAACGACTGACAACGGATACAAGAACATCAATACCGGAATCGAATACGTAATGATATTCGCCAATCCAAAATTCGCGATAACGAAACAGAATGTTGAGAAGAAAATAACGAAAACTTTGTAGCTAATTTTCGGCATAATTGTATTGAAATATTCACCACATGCAGTAATCAGTCCGATACTCGTAGTCAAACATGCGAGTAGGATTACTACAGCGAGCATAACCAATCCAAATGTCCCCAAATAATGAGATGATGCACCGCTTAATACAGGTCCGCCCGTATCAAAGAGTCCAAATAACTCTGTGCTCGTCGCCCCTAAGTAAGCAATTCCTACATAGATAATCGCAAGGAATGTAGTCGCAATCGCACCTGCTTTTGCTGTCGCCATTAGAATTTCACGTTTATTCGTCACACCCATCGAGCGGATTGCGTTAATGACGATAATCCCGAAGACCAATGAAGCGAGTGCGTCCATTGTGTTATAACCTTCCATAACGCCTTTTATTAACGCTCCGCTTGTATAATCGCCTTGCGGTGATTGAATTACACCCATTGGTTTTACAATAACCATAACCAACAAAGCGAACAAAAGTACGATGAGTGCTGGTGAAAGGATTTTACCTACACGGTCAACGATTTTCGCGGGATTTAATGATAACCACAATGTAAGACCAAAGAACAATAAAGTAAAGATAATTGTAGCAATCTGCATATATTCCGCGCTAATAAACGGAGAGATTCCAATATCAAATGCGACTGCACCTGTACGTGGTGCGGCGAAGAATGGACCAATTGTTAAGTATAAAAGTGATGTGAAAACAACTGCATAAACTGGATGTATCCGGCTTGCAAGTTGCTGTAAATTTTGGCTCCCCGAGAAGCCCATCGCTAAGATGCCGAGAAATGGAAGCCCAACTCCAGTAATTAAAAACCCAAGAACAGCTAGCCACATGTTCGTTCCAGCATATTGCCCAAGCTGTGCTGGAAAAATAAGATTTCCTGCTCCAAAAAATAGTGCGAATAGCATCAAGCCAATGGCAAGATACGATGAAAATGATAACTTCTTTTGCATAACTTCAGTTCCCCCTTGATGTAAATAACATTACACGTATGCAATATATCGCTGAATTAATAATACTCTTTTCCTTTACAAAATGCAATATAATAATGGCAATTTATTATGTTAAAAAGAATAATAAAACATTGATTTTTCTGATATATTAACAATAAACAAATCATAATACTATTTTCGATATAATAATTGTCCGTTTGCATGATCGAACATGCAAACGGACATAAGATTAACTCATTTAATAGTAAACTTCGTGTGACTATGGCCTTCTTTTGCTTTTTTCACTTCGAGAATCGCAGGGAATGCAGCTTTCAGTTCTTCAACGTGAGAAATGACGCCAATCATACGACCTGATTTCTGTAGATCAATTAATGTGTCAATTGCTTTGTTCAACGACTCTTCATCAAGTGACCCGAATCCTTCGTCAATAAACATCGTATCAATTGACACCGAACCTTGGAAACTTTGAATGACATCTGCCATACCAAGTGCTAGACAGAGAGAGGCATTGAACTTTTCGCCACCTGACAATGTCTTCACGTCACGTGTTTGCCCTGTATAAGCATCATATACATCGAGACCCAGTCCACTTTGTCTCCCTCGTACTTCCTGACGGTCACTGCGGATTAAGACAAACTGCCCGTTCGACATTTCTTTCAAACGTTCATTCGCCGATTGGATAATACGTTCCAAGTATTCGATTTGAATATAGCGTTCGAATGACAACTTCAAACCGTTCTGTCCTCTTACGATATCGTAAAGGTCTGTGATTTTCCCATATATTCGTTCAAGTTCAATCACTGTTACGGATGACTGTACAAGTTTCTCCTTCAAACTGAATGCGTTTTTTTCATATTCTGAGGAAGCATTATAGTCAGTAAGAGCGGCTTCATAATCAGTTTTCAATTTGGCCACTTTCGTTGCCAAATCGCTCAAATCCACCACTTCTTTCCCTTCAAGCAGTACCCGTAACTCCCCTACTGCATCGCGTAAACTATAAAGTTGTTGTTTGAATACCGCCACTTTTTCTTTCAACAAAATGCGGTCAACTTCTTGCATTTTCGCCTCACGATAAGCCTGTTCTGTTGGGAATGCCGATTCTTCTAATGCTTTTTTGAATCTACTTTCCGCCTGCCCCCTCTTCCCTACAACTTCTTCCAAGGTTTCCCCAGCATGAATTTCTGCTACTTTCGCCGCCCCCAGCTTCTCGCTCGTTTCCTCACGCACTTTCTGGACTACTTCCCAAGCGTAATCTAATTCTTCTTTTTTCTTTTCAGTTTCAGCAATCCGCTCCTGAAGCGTGGCTAGTACCCGTACATCTTCGGGTATCGTTTGTAATGTCATGTTAAACAGGGCTAGTTGTGTATCATAGGACGATTTTTGTTGAAACAATGCACGTTCCATTTCAGTTTTCTGCGCCACGATTTGCGCTGTAATTACTTCTTTCTTTTTCAATTCCACTTTCAGATTAACAAGCAATTTTCGATCTGCGCGAAGCTTAGCCACTTCCGCTTCTAGCTTCTGTTTCACCTCATGTAAATTATTATTATCCTTTTCTATAGCTAACCGCTTCATTTCATTTTCTTTATCAGTTAACTGCTCGATTGTATTTTGGTAGGTAATAGCCGCGGTTCGGAATTGCCCCTCGACTTCTTTCAGCCGTTCTTTCTCCACTTCCAGCTTTTCCCTTGAAATGGTTACTTCAATTGTTTTATGCGATTTAGCGGGATGATGTTCACTCCCACATACCGGGCAGGATTCCCCGTCTTTTAAAGACTCAGCCAACATAGCTGCTTGGTTATTTAGCCAAAGTTGTTCTACTGCATCGTATTCCGATTTACTTTTCTCATAACGCGCCTCGTGATCATTCTTTCCTTGTTCCAATACGTGTATCCGATTTCGAATGGCAATGAATTCATCCAGTAGTTTGCACTTTTCAATCGTTTCATTTAGTTGATCGATACGTTCATCGTACTGAACTTGTCCCACTTCAAACATCTCGATTTCTACTTTTACTTTTTCCAAGTTCTTCGTTTCTTCATCTGTCATTCTAACGGTTTTCCCAAGTTCTTTTTCCAAATGATTGTTTTCTTTTTTCATCACACCAAGAGCAGTTTCCTTCGATGCCAAACTTGAAACAGCCGGAAGGAAATCTTTTAGTCGTATCAAACTTTCCGTCAGCTTTTCACGGTCAGTTTTTCTTGCTTCTTCCACTCGAAAACGCTGCCCAGCAAGTTCCATTTTTTCTGTTGCTATCTGGACTGCTTCCTTCGCATTCTTAAGATTACCTGCTTTCGTGGCAGTTTCTTCTTTCAATTTGAGTAATTGCATCTCAAGTTCACCGATTGAAACAGCTCGCTCTGCGTCGGCTATTTGTTGCTCTTTTTGTTCCACAATCGGCAAATGTTCCGTTAACTTATTTAACGATAATTCTTTTTGACGTAGTTCAATAAAACGTTCATTCATACTTTTCGCGGCGTGGTACATTTCTTGCATTTTTGTATGTTTTGCATAAACTTCATCGTAACTCTTTTTAACAACAACCGTCTTGTCTTGATAAAACGCAAATTCTTCTTCTAATCCTTGAACGACTTGATTCACATTGTAATGTTCATTCGCAAGAACAGTAAAGACCGATGACTCACGCTCGGGCAGTAAGGTCGCTATTTGTCCAATATGCCCCTCGCTCTGTTGCATCTCTTTCGTCAGAGTCGCTTGTGCGCTGTCTTTCTTCCCTTTTAGCTGCTCCACTATTTCACGGTACTTATCTGTTTTAAATATTTTCCGCATGATTGTTTCTTTATTTTCTGTATCAGACGTTAGAAACTTTCGGAACTCTCCTTGCGGCAGCATAACAATCTGACTGAATTGTGCTTGTGTAAAGCCGATTAGTTCTTCTACCTTCTTGTTAATTTCAGATACAATCTGCCTGTCGACAAGTGGTACCTCCCCGTCTTCCGTCAGTTCATAGAACTCGCAGCGCGCAGACGTTTCGGACTTGTTCCCCTGTTTGACATACGGTATTTGCCGCATGATGCGGTACGTTCGATTATGAATGTCAAACGTCAATTCAACGGTCGTTTGAACTGCGTCGTCTGCGAAGTCGCTTCGCATCGCACGATTATCCGTTCGATCTTCTCCGCTCGCCTGACCATATAGCGCAAAACAAATCCCATCAAATATCGTGGTTTTCCCCGCACCAGTAGCTCCTGAAATAACGAAGAGTTGATTGTCTTTCAATTCCCTGAAATCGACCGTTTCCGTCCCTTTATATGGTCCAAATGCCGTCATCATTAATTGAATTGGTCTCACAGCTGTGTCCCCTCCTTGTGCATAACTTCATGGAGCACTTCTGAAAAGAGGGTCTCCGTTTCTACGTCTGCCGCTTCTCCTTTCATCTCTTCGTAAAATGCTTTAAAGAGTGCTAAATCATCATGCTTCCCATGTTCCATACGTTGTTCATCAACCGCATTTGCGGTCAGCATGAGCACTTTACGCTCAACATGCATCGCGTTCGGATAGACTGACCGTACTTTTTCCATCGGGAATAAAACCGGAGTCTCATCTAGCAATTTAACAAAAACATAATCCTCACTTACTGGGTGCAACAAAATATGTTCCATCGTCCCTACAACCGTCCGCATATCATGCTTTGGCTTCAACTCCCGTTTCTCAACAGATACCTGCCCTGCAGCGTCAAGTTCGATAATTAGAAACCCTTTATTATGATGTTCTTCTGAAATCGAATATTTCATTGGCGAACCCGCAAATCGCACTGTTTCATTTAACACATAATGTGCCTGATGTAGGTGGCCAAGTGCAGTATAATTAAATCCTTCGAAAAGATGCGCCGACACATATTCTGCCCCACCAATTGCCAACGGTCGTTCGGAGTCACTCGTGTTATTTTCACTTTCTCCGTGAGGTGTCACAAAAGCATGTCCAACAAATACATGTCGGACCCCCTCTGCCATTTGTTCACGGATAGTTGCCGTCACTTTCTTCATCGCATCGTTATGGTTCACAATCGTTTCATCTTCGTGCAAATGTTTTACAACAGAAGGATCCGCAAATGGTACGAGATGGAAATGAACCTCACCGTAGTCATCTGACAAAACGACCGGTTCGATTACTTTCGTCATCTGACCTGCAATATGGTAGCCATTTACTCGCATCAATCCGCTTCCAAAATGGAGGCGTCCCGGGCTATCATGGTTTCCTCCAATCGCTAGGACAGGTATTCCAAGTTCCATAGTAATTTTTCCAAGCACTTCGTCAAGTAGTGCAATCGCTTCTGTAGGTGGCACCGCACGGTCATACAAATCGCCTGCGATAACGACCGCATCTGGCTTCTCTTTTTTGACTGCCTCTACAAATTGATCAAGCACATAACGCTGTCCTTCTGTCATATATATACCTTGAACGAGCTTGCCTAAATGCCAGTCCGCTGTATGGAAAAATTTCAAATTCATTTCCCCCTTCAATACTTTTTCTTTCTACTTTACAGGATAATTCTCGTAAAAGGAAACATACATTCCTTTCTAACTTTTCACAAAGTTAAGGTTGACCTTCTATTTTTAATATGCTTATAATGGGGATGAGTCCAATTTCATATGATCCACCGCTAGGGGTGCTCTAACAGAGCTGAGAGAGGCATGTGCCTTGACCCTTATAACTTGAACTGGTTAATACCAGCGTAAGGAAGAGGTGCTGACACAATAATTCTGCCGGTCTATTTTCCGGGATACTTTTGATTGTCTACAACCCACTTCTTCTTCAAGGAGTGGGTTTTTTGGTTTTCAAGAATACAAAGGGAGTGTTGATATCATGAAGTTCACTGACCGTTTGTTAGAAAAGACGTTACCAATCTGGAGACAGAATCATAGCCATCCGTTCGTACAAGGAATTGGCGATGGGACGCTTGATCCGGATAAATTCAGGTTTTATATGGTACAGGATTACTTGTATTTGATTGATTATGCAAAACTGTTTGCGATTGGGGCTGTAAAAGCCGACGACTTGGAAACGATGGGCAAATTCGCGACACTACTCGATGGGACGCTGAACAAGGAAATGGCCCTGCATCGAAGCTACGCACTGCGGTTCGGCATTTCTGAACAGGAACTTGAAAACGCTAAGCCGTCACCAATTGTTCTTGCCTATACACACTACATGTTACACGTCTGTCAAAATGGAACCGTTGCGGAAGTGATGGCTGCTCTGCTTCCTTGCGCATGGAGTTACTGGGAAATCGGTAAGGAGCTAAATGCTATTCCAGGTGCTGCCGATCACTCGTTATATGGCGATTGGATTCAGATGTATTCTTCGGATGAATTCAAGGAACTTGCGGGCTGGTGTATTGATTTAATGAACAAATCAGCAGAAGGAAAACCGGAGCATGAACTGTTAAAGCTCGAGGAGATCTTCCTCAATACAACTCGTTATGAATATATGTTTTGGGATATGGCAAATACAAAACAAATGTGGCCTGGAGTTGAAATGATAAATGCTATCGTTTGACGGTGTTTCATTCACGTACGAATCAGGCAACAGCATACTCGATAATCTGTCATTCAACATTCTTCCCAGTGAGTTTATTTCGATAATTGGTGTTAGCGGTTCCGGTAAAAGTACGATTTTTCGTCTTGTAACCGGATTAGATGAACCCTCAGGGGGTACCATTTCTCTTGAAGGGAATCCAAATACTCAGCGCCTTGGAAAGGTCGGCTATATGCCACAACAAGATTTGTTACTGCCTTGGCGAACCATTTTAGAAAATGCATGTCTTCCGCTTGAAGTAGCCGGATTAGATAAGAAGGCCGCCAAGGAACAAGTACAACCATTATTACAAGAGTTCGGTCTTGGTGGAACAGAGGATAACTATCCAGGAGAACTTTCGGGTGGAATGAAGCAGCGCGTCGCTTTCTTACGCGCTGTTCTTTCTGGCAATTCCCTACTATTGTTGGATGAACCGTTTTCAGCACTCGACGCCATCACCCGACTGGCTATGCAAGAGTGGCTCATCAATCTGTGGGAAAAGCGCAAATCAACTGTCCTTTTCATCACACATGACGTAGAGGAAGCACTGTTTCTGTCAGACCGTATTTTTCTGTTGCAAAACAAACCTGTCACTTCATTCGTGGAAATCGAAGTGCCTCTTGAAAGACCTCGAATAAGAAACGATTTACATCGCGCTGAAATGCTCGAGCTAAAAGAACTGCTTATCGGCAAGCTCAGAAGTGAGGTTTCGCTGTGAAAAATACGGCTTCCTTAGTAATCATTGCAGGATTTCTAAGTATCTGGGAGTTGGGTGCACGCCTTTACGGTAAAGCGTTCATTCTCCCTTCCCCTATACAAATTTTTTTACGTTTTTGGGAACTGAGGGAAGTATTATTGTTGAAACATCTACCGGTTACTTTGATGACGATTATTATCGGCCTAGCCATTTCGATTATTTCAGGAACAGCAATTGCAGTGCTAATGTCTTCCCGTCCAGGCATACGAAAAGCGCTCTATCCAATTCTCATTGCATCTCAAATGGTTCCTATTATTGCGCTTGCACCTATTTTTGTACTGTGGTTTGGTTACACAATTTGGAGCAAAGTTGCTGTTACTGTGCTCATCACATTTTTTCCGATAACAGTGAATACATTCGATGGTTTATCGTCAGGAAAAAAAGATATACAAGAACTTTTTTTGACGATGGGTGCTTCAAAAAAGGATATTTTCTATAAATATTCCGTACCAACTGCCCTCCCTCATTTCTTTTCTGGAATGAAAGTCGCTGTGACACTAAGTGTAATTGGCGCTGCAATCGGAGAATGGTTAGGCGCGCAGGCAGGCCTTGGTTACTTCAGTAGGCGTATGATGACGCAGTTCGATGGTGCAGCTGTTTTCGCACCCATCTTTGTACTGAGTGCCGTCGGAATCGGTCTATTCATCTGCGTGACCATTATTGAAAATCGAACGTTAAAATGGAGGATTAAAAATTGAAGAAAATCACATTATCACTTACAAGTATTGCGCTAATTCTATTGCTCAGCGCGTGCAATACTAATGAAAAAACAGAAAAGGTAAGTATCATGCTTGATTGGTATCCTAATGCTGTACATAGCTTCCTTTATGTTGCGGAGGAAAAAGGTTATTTCAAAGATGAAGGCATTGAACTGGATATCAAGTTCCCCACAAGTCCGACTGATCCTATTAACCTTGCAGCAGCAGGAAAAGTGACTATGGGCATCACCTATCAGCCTGACGTTATAATTGCAAAGTCTGAACAGAATATCGGCATTAAATCCGTCGGCGTTCTCGTTCGTTCGCCATTGAATCACGTAGCATTTTTAAAAGAAAGTGGTATCGAGTCACCAAAAGATCTAGAAGGAAAAACTGTAGGCTATTCAGGAATCCCTTTGAACGAAGCAATACTAGAAACAATGATGAAAGCAGATGGTGCAGACTACGGTAAAGTAAACATGGTCGATGTGGGGTTTGAATTAAATTCTGCATTGATTTCAAAAAAAGCAGACGCTGTTATCGGGGCATATATTAATCATGAAGTACCGCTACTTGAATATGAAGGATTTCCAACAGGGTATATTGACCCGACAGACTTCGAAATACCTTCGTTTTATGAACTTATTGTTGTGACAAGTGACGATACCTGGAAGAAAGACCAAAAGAACATCGAAGCATTTTGGCGCGCTGCCGGAAGAGCCTTTGATGATATGGAGAAAGATCCTGAAGAAGCGCTGTCTATCTTGCTAAAATACCAGGATGAAGCGAATTTCCCACTCGTCGAGGTTGTTGAAAGAGAGTCACTTTCGATTCTTCTTCCGAAAATGACAGCACCTGGTACGTTTGGTAAGCAGGATGAACAGGCATGGCAAGCAACTGCCGATTGGATGACAGAAACCGGTTTATTGAAAAACGAAGCAAATCTTGATGGGATTTTCATTAATATGGACTAACAAAAAACAAGCTTATACTGAGTTTATCACCGTTATGGATTGTATTATCACCGACTCAAACGAGGTTATCACCGCCATGGATTGCGTTATCACCGGCTCAAACGGACTTATCACCGCCATGGATTAGGTTATCACCGACACAACTATTTCCACCAAAAAGCAGCCAGGACTTTTGAAGTAAAAAGTCCTGGCTGCTACATCATTTTGTTATTGATTCAAACTACTATAAATCATGTCTGCGTTCCATCTTAGCATTTTCACATACGTATCGCCATCATCACCAGGTTTCCCTAGAGAGTCCGTAAAGATTTTCCCTTTAATCGGCACATTCGTTTCCCTTGATACCATCTCCATGCTACGTGGATCGATACTTGTTTCTAAAAATAATGCTTGAACCTTTTCCTCGTTGATAGTTGCAATGATAGTTGTCAGCTGTTCAGGTGTTCCTTCATGGTGTGAATTGATTTCCCAAATGTAGGCTGCATTAAAATCATACGCTTTGGAGAAGTATTTGAACGCACCTTCACTCGTCACGAGTATCCGTCGTTCTTCTGGGATCTTGTTCATTTTCTCCACGATTTCTTCATGAAGGGCTTTGAGTTCAGTGATATATGCATCCGCGTTTTCATCATAGATGTCTGCATTTTCTGGATCAATTTTCTTCAGGGATTTACGCACGTTTTCTACATACTTGATGCCATTGCGCACGTCAAGCCAAGCATGGGGATCTTCTTCCCCTAAATGGTCCTTCGAACTGAGGAGCATCGGTTCAACCCCTTCACTTACACGAAATACCGGCGCATCCTCCCCCGCTTTTCCAGCGGTTTCCATCAATTTAGTAAACCATGCATTTCCTTCTTCTAAATTTAGCCCGTTATAAAAAACAACATCTGCATCTGTCGTCAAAGCGACATCTGCCGGAAGTGGATCATATTGGTGAGGATCTGATCCAATCGGTGCAAGGCTGTGAACATCGACCAAATCTCCCCCGACATTTTTCACAATATCGTAGACAATCGAATACGTCGCAACGACTTGCAGTTTTTCACCCTTCTCTTTTGGAGCAGTCGCCCCTTGGTTACATGCCGACAACAAGACTCCAACAACAACCAGCGCAAACAATAGCATACTCTTTTTCATTCACAATCTTCCCCTTCTATTTTGAATTACCTTTTATAAAACGGCTGATTTTTGTTTATTTGTTCGAATAGCTCTCCACAATAAACCTTGTTTCGGTGAGAATATAAATGCTAAGAAAAATAAAGCGGTTGCGACGAGTACGATTGTTGCGCCAGATGCAAGATTGTACGTAAAGCTCAAATACAAACCAATTATCGCCGAAATCGTTCCACATGCAGCTGAAATGACTATCATGACAGACAGCCGATCAGTTAATAAATAAGCTGTCGAAGCGGGTGTAATAAGCATCGCAACGACTAATATGATGCCCACTGTCTGTAACGATGCGACCGTAACAAGTGTTAATAGAACCATTAAAAAGTAATGGATCATCTTAGTCGGAAGCCCATATGCTTGAGCCATAATCGGGTCAAACGAACTGACAAGCAACTCTTTATAAAATATAAACACACTTAACAACACGAAAATACCAACTATTAGTGTCATCCACATATCAGAAGGTCTGACCGCCAACACATTCCCAAACAGGATGTGATACAAATCTGTACTACTCTTCATAAATGTGATAAGGATAATCCCAGCGGCAAATGCAGCAGTAAACATGATGCCAATCGCAGAATCATTTTTCACACGACTGTTCTGGTTGATGAATCCTATACCGATAGCTGTTAAAATACCCGTTATTACCGCTCCGATAAAGAAATTGATACCTAGCATGAAAGAAATTGCGACACCTGGTAATACGGCATGAGATATCGCATCCCCCATCAGGGCCATTCCTCTTAAAATAATAAAACAGCCAATGACGCCACTAATGATGCCAACCATCACCGATGTAATAAGCGCTTTTTGCAGAAAACCATATTGCATAACTGCCTCGATGAAATGCATCATTTCGCCATCACCCCATCTAAAAACGATAATTGTCCGCCGTATGCTTTTGAAATCATTTGAGGCGTAAACACTTCTTTCACACTGCCCTTCGCAATTAACTCCTTGTTTAACAACAACAGTTCATCAAAATATTTTTCCGCCTTGTTCAAATCATGATGGACGACGATGATTGTTTTTCCTTCATCGCGCAACTCTTTTAAAATCTTCACAATCATCTCTTCACTCGTTGCGTCAATTCCAACAAATGGTTCATCGAGTAAAAACAAATCTGCCTGCTGAGCAAGTGCTCTAGCCAGGAAAACACGCTGCTGCTGACCGCCAGATAATTCTCCAATTTGCCGATCCTGAAACTCGATCATATCAACCTTTTCAAGGCACTTCAGAGCCAATGCCCTTTCCTTTCGCCCTGGCCTTTTTAATAATCCAACTGTCGGATACGTACCAATAAGAACTGTATCTTTGACTGTAATCGGGAAATCCCAATCGATTGTACTACGCTGCGGAACGTAAGCAATTCGTTTACGGACCTCTTTCAGCGTGGAACCAAGGATTGTAATATCCCCTTTATCTTTTGAAATCAAATTTAGTAACACTTTAAGCAAAGTGGACTTCCCTGCTCCATTCGGTCCAATGATTCCAACTGATTTCCCACTTGATATCGTGAACTCTATATCATGTAGCACTTCTTTTCCGAAATACGACACATGCAAATTCGAAACTACAATTGCATCTTTCATATTTACACACCTCCATATATCTATTTATATGCCGGAGTTTCCCAAGGGAAACTTTAAATCCAAATTTTTTTTGCCCTAGGGAAACTTTATAGGCAAAAAAATGAATTACATTATTGTTTCCCTCAGGAAACTTTACTAACTTCATAGTAGAACATCTAAAACCAAAAGTAAAGAAAAAAATATTTTTTTGAAAAATAACCCCTAGAAAGCCATACCAACAGCATCCGTAGATTCCCTGATTAGATTTCAGTTCACAGGCTTCAACCGATGAAAATCTCCCGACTACGAAAACTTTTATCTGACGAATAACTGTAAAACTGTCTAGACAGTTTTACAGTTCCATATTAATTAAACATTCCTACTACACACTCTTTAGACTGGCATGATAATTGCATAACTAATATATATATTGAACTAATGATTCTATATAATCACCAGCGAATGCGCCTCATAGGGGTGCCGAGCGTTGTTGAGTGGATTCTTTATGTCAACAAATATAGTTAATAAAGGAGTGGAGAAATCATGTCGAGAAATTTCACAAATCTACTGATTGAAGATGACATTGCAATCGTGGAAATAGACCATGCACCAGCCAATACATTGTCAACAGCATGCATTGCCGAACTAAGAGAGGTTTTTAAATGTCTTGCCAATGATGATAAGTTGAAAGCGATTATTTTAACTGGTGCAGGTCGCTTCTTTGTTGCCGGTGCTGATATTAAAGAATTCATTGACGCACTAGGTGACGACCAGAAAGGATTGGCAATGGCCACAGCGGGACAAGCAATTTGCAACGAAATAGAATCGGTGAAAAAACCCGTTATCGCAGCCATTAATGGTGCTTGTCTTGGTGGAGGATTGGAATTGGCTATGAGCTGCCATTACCGGATTGCCGTATCTGCAGCCAAACTGGGATTACCCGAGCTTCAACTTGGGCTTATCCCTACGTTCGGCGGAACGCAAAGATTGAGCAGGATAACCAGTACAGCCACTGCATTGGAACTAATTTTAACAAGCAAACAACTTAACGGCGACGAGGCAAAGGAAGCTGGACTTATCCAATTAGTCGTTTCCCCAGAAGATCTTTTGCCAACTGCTAAAACGATTGCCAAAGCATTTGTAGACGGTAAGAGTATGACCAGCATCACGCGAGCTGTAGAATGTATCATACAGGGAGCAAATGAATCCTTAGTAAATGGGCTAGAACGGGAACGTAACAATTTTGCTGAACTGTTTTTAACAGACGATGCCAAGGAAGGTGTACACGCATTTATTGAAAAAAGAAAACCGCTATTTAAACATACGTAAAAGGGGTTGTGAACAATGACAGAAGAAGTCCTTTTTTCAATAAGCGACAATGGAGTTGCTACAATTTTACTCAATCGGCCGAAAGCTTTAAACTCACTGTCCTTCGCGATGGTTCAAGCAATCGGGGAAAAATTAACAGATTGGAAGACAAACGAACGTGTCAAAGCTGTCATAATCAAAGGTGCAGGAACAAAAGGTTTATGTGCCGGCGGAGATATTAAAACATTATATGAAGCGAAAAATAGTGAAAATGGTCTCCAAAAAGCAAACGACTTTTTCACAGAAGAATATCAAACAGATTTATCCATTGCCCAATTCCCTAAACCAATCATTGCTTGTTTAGATGGTATTGTCATGGGAGGCGGCGTAGGTTTAACTTATGGTGCTTCTATTAAAATCGTTACCGAGCGTACCGTTTGGGCAATGCCAGAAATGACAATTGGTTTTTTCCCAGATGTAGGTGCCGCCTATTTTTTAAATAAGGCTCCGGGATTCATCGGAAGATATTTAGCATTGACGGCTACACAATTAAAAGCTGCAGATGTACTGTATATAAATGGAGCAGATCATTTTATGTCTCATGAAAAACTCCTGCTTTTCATCGATGAATTGGAGGGAAGGAAATGGGAGCAAACAACCATTGACACATTGCTCACAAAATACACATCAACCGCACCGGATGAAGGCAAACTAATATCTTTGCAAAAAGACATAGACGACCATTTCTCTCAGACGACGATAGAATCCCTCTTCGATGCCTTAGGGGAAAATGATACTTCATTCGCGAAAGAAGCCATAGAAACAATGCGTACGAAATCACCTGTATCATTAAAAGTGACACTAAAGCAGTTAATTGACGGCGAACAAAAAACATTGGAAGAATGCCTTGCCACAGACCTTATTCTTGCAATGAACTTCATGAAACACGAAGACTTTTTCGAAGGAGTTCGCTCTGTCTTGATTGATAAAGATTTAGCACCCTGCTATAAGTACCCACACATTTCATCTGTTTCGAATGAAATGGTCAATGGCTTTTTCATAGCCGACTAATTAGAGAAAGCCGAATCCCCCCAAAAAGGAATTCGGCTTTTTTCAATTCTTTTCTTAGAACCAACGCTCCGTTACAACTTTTTTACGCGTATAAAACTGTACCCCGTCTTTCCCATTTGTGCCGAGATCTCCATAGAACGAAGATTTGTTACCGGCAAAAGAGAAGAATGCCATTGGTGCAGGTACATTCACATTTACTCCAATCATACCCGCATCAATTTTTTCACGAAACGTTTGAGCGCTTTTACCACTTCCCGTATAAATGACCGCTCCATTGGCAAACTTCGATTGATTTGTCAGCGCAATTCCCTCTTCTAAATCCTTCACACGCACAATGCTTAACACTGGAGCAAAGAGTTCTTCCTGCCAAATTTTCATTTCGTTGTTCACGTTATCAAAAATAGTCGCTCCGAGATAATTTCCTTCTGCCAGTTGACTATCTATTTCTCGGCCATCGACAATCAGCGAAGCCCCTTCAGCTATACCACTCTCTATATAACTAAGCACACGTTCTTTATGCGATTTGCGAATAAGGGGGCCAACAAAGTTCTCTTCATAACGTCCATCTCCTACTGATAATTCACGCGTTTTTGCAACAAGTAGCTCCATAAAATCATCTGCAACTTCATCAACAACTGCAACGACCGAACAAGCCATACAACGCTCACCGCTACTGCCAAACGCTGCACCAATAACTCCTTGAACTGTTTTTTCGAGATGACAGTCCGCCATGACAACCGCATGGTTCTTTGCACCAGCAAGCGCCTGAACACGTTTACCGTATTTCGTACCCGTTTCATACACATGTTTTGCAACCGGTTCTGATCCAACGAAAGAAATTGCTTTGACATCTGGGTGTTCCAGTAAACCGTTCACCACTTCTTTTCCCCCATGCACCAAACTTAGGACACCTTTAGGGAAACCGGATTCGTGAAATAATTCAACAAGATGTCCCGCTAAAACGGGCGTTCTTTCAGATGCTTTAAGCACAAATGTATTCCCGCAAGCAATCGCCAGTGGAAACATCCAGAGGGGCACCATCATCGGGAAATTAAATGGAGTGATCCCTGCGACAACTCCAATCGGGTAGCGCCAGACAGATCCGTCAATACCGGTAGCCATATTTGGTAGAGCCTCTCCCATCATCATGCTAGGCGCTGACGTAGCAAGTTCCACTACCTCAATCCCTCTTTGTACTTCCCCTCTTGCATCTGTCAATGTTTTTCCGCTTTCCATCGTAATAATCTGTGCTAACTCCTCTTAATGTTCCTCCAACTTTTGCAAGTAAGTAAACAGAAGACGCGCACGGTTCGGAACTGGTATATCGGCCCACGATAGAAAAGCTTGTTTTGCCACTTCTACTGCAGCATCGACGTCTTTCTTTGTAGATAGTGGTACATAAGCAATTGTTTCACCTGTTGCTGGATTTGCAACTGTTTCCGTTTCAGTACCAGATGAGTCCACCCATTCACCGTTAATCCAATTTTTCATTTGCTTTATAGTTGTTGTAGTCATTTATTTCAATCCCCCTATTGTAAATGCTATTTTTTGATGTCCAATTCTCTTATACAAAGCTGACATATCCTCTTCCGCTAATCCCGCATGTTCCGCTTCTTCATAAACTGCAAAAAGGGCTTGGCTGATTGGGAGATGCAACTGATTACTCTCTGCCAATTGCAATGCGAATCCCATGTCTTTTCGTAATAACTTCAGCGCAAATCCCGGTTCATACTCCTCATTTTCGATAAATGATTTGAAGTTCCGTTCATATATTCGACTCTGTCCATAGCTAACATTTAACATATCAAAAAGCTTGTTCATGTCCATGTTATTTTCATTTGCTAATGCCAACGCTTCACTCACCCCTGCGGTATAGAAACCGATGAGCAGATTATTTATCAATTTTGCAATTGTACCACTGTCAATTCGCTCATTCACATGAAACAAATTTTCGCCTAGTACTGAAATAATTGGTAATGAACGCTCATAGTCCACCGCTCGGCCACCAACCATAAATGTCAGTGTCCGATTTTCCGCGCCTATCACACCCCCACTGACTGGTGCGGCTAAATAAGCAACTCCTTTCACTTGTGCTTCCTCGCTTATGCGGCGATTCACTTCCGGCGAAACAGTGCTCGTATCAATCAAAAGAATATTTTCATCGCTTTGGTGAATCAACCCCGCTTCTCCTAAATAAACTGATTCCACCGCGGCTGTTGATGGTAAACTCGTCAAAATAATAGCGCAACGTCCTGCCATTTGTATTGCAGAAAGACCAATTATTCCGCCCGCTTGCTGAAATACAGTTTCAGCTAATTCACTTCGGTCATTTCCATAAACAGTGAATCCAGATTCCAGTAAGTTTTTCGCCATGGGCATTCCCATATTCCCTAAGCCGATCATGCCAATTTTCATCATCGAGTCCCCCCATTTTTTAGACGCTATATCGAGCGCTTTCTATTATTCCTTGAATAATTTCCCTCTTCTTGATAAACATATTACTGTAAAGCGGGGCTGAGATTGCTTGAATTTCCATCAGCATAAGCCCACGACTATCCTCATCGGGTAGAGCACTTGATACAAACGAAATAGCTGCTGTTTGAATACTGCGATACCCCTCTTCACAAATGACATCGGACATGAGCATCTTCTTTTTCTCCTCGGATTCCCCATTTTTAATTAGTGCCTTCTCAGTCCTTAACAAAGCAGATTCCATGATGAATAGCCTTTCGTTCATACTGGCTAGTAATCCTAAATACTCTTGTTCCTCTTCAATTGATTCCCCTAAAGGTCCAGCAAGCGCTTTCACGACAATTCCGATAAGTTGTTTCGCCTTTACTAAGTAGCCGTAATGCCGCGTCAAAGCATGCGTCCGATTGTCCACTTCGTTTTTTGCAGACCATAGTTGCCCCTTTTCGATTTTTTTCAGTAAACCTTTAGCAATTGCAAGACGATTAATTTCATTTGTCCCTTCGAAAATCCGATTGATTCGTGCATCGCGATATAAATTTTCTACTTCATATTCCTGCATATAACCATATCCCCCGTGAATTTGCACTGCCTCGTCAACAATATAATCAAGGGCTTCTGAACTATTCACTTTATTTATTGCACAATCAATCATGAAGTCAGCGACAATTCTTACTAACTCCTCTACCGAATCAACAGATTGAAGCGCTTCATCCATTTCCCCCGCTGTTCGGTATGCCGCACTTTCTGCACCGAAGATTCGTACTGCCATATTGGCTACCTTTTCTTGGATCATCGTGAAGCCAATCAATGCTTTGCTGAATTGCTTTCGCTCTTTCGCATAAGCAACTGATAGATGTAATGCATGCTTTGCCGTTCCGATATTGGCAAATGCAAGTTTCAAACGAGCCATATTTAAAATATTCAAAGCAATATGATGCCCTTTCCCAATTTCCCCCAGGACGTTTCCAACAGGTATTTTGACGTCTTCCAAAATAAGAGTAGCAGTAGAAGAACCGTTAATCCCCATCTTTTTTTCCTCGGGTCCAACTGACACACCTTCAAATGTTCGCTCTACGATAAATGCAGTCATACCTTCGGCTATTTTTCCAAACACTACGTAACAATCAGCGAGATGGGCATTCGTTATCCATTGCTTTTCACCATTCAATATCCAATCCGTCCCTTCTTTGTTCAAGACGGCAGTTGTTTTCGAATTCAAAGCATCCGACCCTGCATTCGACTCTGTCAAGGCGTAAGCACCAATCCATTCCCCACTTGTCAGTTTCGGTAAGTACTTTTCCTTTTGGGCTTCTGTACCAAAATAGACATATGGCAATGTACCAACACCAACATGAATATTAAACGAAACGCTAAATGAGCCGGCCGCACCCATTATCTCTGCAACGAGACCTGCAACCATTTTCCCTAACTCAAAACCGCCATAGGCTTCCGGGACTTCAATACCAAGAAGACCGATATCCCCAGCTTTTTCAAAAAGTACGCGAACATTTTGATTTTCTATCGATAAACCTTTTTCAAGTTGAGGCTTCACGTCCAGTTTCAGAAATTGTTTGGTTGTTTTAGCAATCATTTCATAGTCGTCTGTAAAATCTTCGGGTGTAAAATAGGAATAAGTCATACTACTATTTGTTAAATTAGTATCTGAGATTAAGTGTTGTATCTGCTCCATTTCTCATTCCCTCCATTCAATGTTATATATTGCAAGTTGCATGCCAATAAAATCTCGGACGGAACACAGATGTTTCTAAGCTATGGAAAGCGCCAACTGTCTAAGTGACTAGACAAATTGACGCTTCTATTTAGCAGTTTGCATTTATAACTGATAACGAGATAGTTTATTATAAAGAGTTGCTCTTGTAATGCCGAGACGTTTAGCCGCTTCCGACTTGTTCCCGCTTACTTCTCTTAATACTTTTTCAATGATATTCTTCTCTTCTTCCTCATGCACAAGTTGTCTTACTTCATTTCTTTCGCTTAACGACGAGGAAATAGTCATATATTCTTGTTTCTTTTCTATTCGAAAAAATTCGTTTGGCAAATCACTCATTTTAATATGGGATTCGCTTGTCAATGCAAATAATCTTTCCAATACATTAATTAACTCGCGTACATTCCCTGGCCAATGATATCGAAAGAATAGTTGCATGACTTCCTTATCAATCGTTTTCCCCTCACTATCGTACATTTGACAAAGAGTGGGTAGCTGTGCGGAAATAATCAGTGGGATATCGCTTTTCCGCTCCCTAAGTGGAGGAATATTCAAGGGGATCACGTGAAGCCGATAATATAAATCTTCTCTAAACTCGCCTTCCCTCACCATTTTTTCAAGATTTTTATTTGTAGCTGTAATAATCCGGAACTGGACCTGAATCGGTTCAGTTCCACCAATCCGTTCCACCTCTTTTTCCTGAATCACCCTAAGAATTTTCACCTGTGTCGCAAGGGGCATGTCACCAATTTCATCCAAGAAAATTGTTCCCATGTGAGCAAGCTCAAATTTTCCGGGTTTCCCTCCTTTTTTCGCACCTGTAAACGCACCTTCCATATAGCCAAATAACTCTGATTCGATTAAGTTCTCGGGAATTGCTGCACAATTAACACTGATAAAACGTCCACTGCTCATCTTACCCGTATCATGTATCGCCCTTGCAAATTGCTCTTTTCCAACACCACTTTCCCCAGTGATCAAAACGGGAGCCTTAGATTGTGCTGCCTTTCTTGCAAGCTTCTTTGTATTAGATATGGCGGGACTCTCTCCGAGAATATCTTCAAAAGTGAACCGTTTCTGTGCAGCAACTTTGCTCACCTCAATCGACGTTTCACTCCCTTTTCGTTGCTCTAACAAATCTATTTGAGTGATAATTTGCTGGACTTCAGAAACGCCTTCATAAATAAGCATACCGACGGCCCCAATAATACGACCATTTTTCCAAATCGGCATTCGGTGAACAACCATTTTTTGCCCCTGCAGCCAATGGATTTGATTACGCTCAGGGATACCCGTTCTAAGGACAATTGGTATCCTTGTATTCTCAATAACATTTTCTACTGGAAGGCCAATAGCCTCCTCCTTAGTCACGCCAACATAGCGGCTATAGTTTTCATTAAACAATTGAATCACACCCGCTTCATCTACAATCGTCAATCCTTCATAAGCCGTATCAAAACATAGTGTATACCACTCGATTGTCTCCTTTGATTTTTCAAGTCGTTGAAAAAGAGCTTGATTAATCTTCAGCAGTTCTAGTTGTGTGATTACTCCTTGGAGCATGCCTGTCTTCTCACATACGATATAGGTTGGACATCCATCCAATTGCTTCACGGAGAAATCTTCATTCACCGATTGGAAGACTGCACTAATAATAGAGTTAATCGGTTCATTCCAACCTATTCCACTCTTAATAGTAGCAAGGCAATCCCCTATTGTGACGACTCCGATTAGTCGTTCATGATCCACAACTGGCAGTTCCGAACAATGTCCTTCGGAGAGCAAACGTAATGTTTCTCCGATTTCAAGGTCCTTTGTCAACACTTGCGGATATTCGCTCATCCATTCTTTAACCCTATAATAATCTTCTTTTACCATTTCTCATCATCCACCTTTTGATAATGTGAAAAGGCGATGATCCATTCTCCAGCAGGCCTTACCTCCATGCCTTAAAGAACGAATCATCGCCGCTATTCAGTATTACTGCTCTTTTGTTAATACGGTCTTCGCTATTGACTCGTCCAATGCTTCAAATTCATCATAAGAAATAGTAACGTATAATTCACTTCTCGTTTGCATATCAGAAAGTGCTTGTTCTTGTGAGCCCTCATTGATGATTTTCTCAAAAACACGTTCATAGGCTTTGGCAGCAACTCTTAATGATGTGACTGGGTAAATTACCATTTGGAAACCCATTTCAGCAAATTCATCGGCGCTATAATAGGGTGTTTTTCCAAACTCAGTCATGTTTGCAAGCAAAGGAACCGAAATCTCTTTGGCAAACAGTCTGAATTCCTCTTCTGATTGAAGAGCTTCCGGGAAAATAGCATCCGCACCCGCTTCCACATATGCCTTCGCTCTATCAATCGCTTGCTCTAAACCTTCCACTGCGCGCGCATCTGTTCTCGCAACAATAAGAAGTGTCGGTGCAACCTGTTTCAACACTACTATTTTCTGCACCATTTCTTCAGTAGAAACCAAGTTCTTTCCATTCAAATGGCCACATTTCTTAGGTAACTGTTGGTCCTCTAATTGTACTGCTGCGACATTCGCTTCTACCATTTCACGGGCTGTCCTTGCTACATTCAATACACCACCAAAACCTGTATCTATATCAACAAGCAGCGGTAAATCGGTAGCACGCACTATATCCCTTGCTCGCTCCGCAACTTCAGTTGACGTCACAATCCCTAAGTCTGGTAAACCACGACTAGCCGTATAGGCGGCCCCCGATAAATAGAGTGCAGAAAATCCGGCATCTCGTGCAATAAGCCCTGCCATCGCATCATGCGCACCAGGGATTTGAACGATTCCTGATGCATGCATGATTGAATGGAATTTCTTAGCTAATGTCTCTTGTGATGATTGTTGATCAACAATCCACGCCATTGTCATTTCCCTCCTCTCTTAAAGCAAAAATAAGTCGACAAATTCTTTGACGTTCATCTGTTCTAACTTACTTTGGCTTTCGCACGCCACTTCTATTTCTGTTCGCTTCTTTTCAGGGTAATGAGTCATCAATGTAGCCGAAAATTTCTCGCGTATTTGAGGAATAGCTTCCTCTCTTCTAAAGCGATGACCAAGCGGATACTCACTTACAACTTTCTCTGTTGTGGAACCGTCTTTAAATGTAACTTGAACAGCATTGGCGATCGAGCGCTTGCTCGGATCGAGATAATCTTTACTATACTGCTCGTCCTCTACGACAATCATTTTATTTCTTAATTGATCGATTCGTGAGTCATTTGCCACGTCATCTTCATAATGATCTGCAACAACATCGCCATATAGTAAACCAAGTGCCGTAATGTATTGGATGCAATGGTCACGGTCAGCGGGATTGTTAAGCGGACCTACTTTATCGATAATCCGAATAGCAGATTCATGTGTCGTGATTGTAATTTTTTCAATATCATCAAGTCGCTCCTTTATCTCCTGATGCAGGATAATGGCACATTCCGCCGCTGTTTGCGCATGGAACTCGGCTGGATACGATACTTTAAACAGTATATTCTCCATCACATAAGAGTCTAAAGGACGTGCCAGTGTTAATTCCTTTTGATTGTATAAAACATCTTGGAATCCCCACTCCGGAGCGGATAGCGCTGTCGGGTAACCCATTTCGCCTGTCATTGCCATCATCGCCAGTCGTACACCCCTACTCGTTGCATCTCCTGCTGCCCACGATTTTCGTGAACCGGTATTAGGTGCATGACGATACGTTCTAAGGCTTGCGCCATCAATCCAGGCATTTGTCAACGCATTATTTATTTCTGTACGTCCCCCGCCAAGCATTTTGGTGACGACCGCAGTTGTAGCAATTTTGACGAAATGAACATGGTCAAGTCCAACACGGTTCAAACTATTATCTAATGCCAGTACGCCTTGGATTTCATGTGCTTTAATCATCATTTCCAATACATCACGTACAACAAGTGGTTTTTTTCCTTCCGAAAGACGTAAACGGCTTAGATAATCTGCTGTAGCTAAAATGCCACCTAAATTATCGGACGGATGACCCCACTCAGCAGCTAACCATGTGTCATTATAATCGAGCCATCGTATCATGCAGCCAATATTAAATGCGCCTTGGACCGGGTCCAGTACATACGATGTACCAGGTACACGACTGCCATTTGGAACAATAGTACCCGGTACTACAGGTCCTAGTAATTTCGTACACTCCGGATAGCTTAATGCCAATATTCCACACCCGATTGTATCTATTAACACATTATGTGCTGTCTTATATGCTTCCTCGCTTGTAATTTCTTTATTTAAAACATAGTCCGTAATTTCCTCTATCAGTGTGTCCATTGTCATTTGTTCTTTCAATTTCAACATCTAACTCTTCCTTTCCGCTTTCAATTTGTTTAGAATAGTACTAAGTGATGCCTAGTGTATCGCTGTTGTGGTGAACGGCCAGTTACAACTCCCCAGTTGAATGATTGCTGTGTCGTTCGCCTATATAATGAACCCTTGGACGGTATAAACGATTATTTTCATGTTGTTCAATAACATGCGCACACAATCCTACTGTTCTCGAACCAAAAAAGATTGGTGTGTATAATGGGATTGGAATGCCCAGCATCCAATATACCGGTGCCGCGTAATAATCTAGATTTGGATAAAGTCCTTTCTCTCTCTCCATTATGGTTTCTCCCGCCTCACACATTCGGTAAAGGAGATCGTCACCCTTTAGCGCACATAACTCCTTTAAAGCATCCTTCATTACCAAGGCCCTTGGATCCATCTTTTTCATATAGACTCGATGACCAAACCCCATAATTTTCTCTTTATCACGTAAACGCTTTTCTAATAACAATTCAAATGCGTCAACAGAACCAGCCTCTAAAAGCATATTCATGACTGCTTCATTCGCTCCTCCATGTAAATAGCCCTTTAAAGAAGCAACCGCTCCAGTCAATGCACCATATAAATCCGAAAACGTCGAGGCAATTACCCTTGCGGTGAAGGTGGAATTTGGCATTTCGTGCTCGCTATAAAGTAGTAGCGACTGGTCAAAAATAGATTCTTCCAACTCTGTCGGTTTCCTCCCCGTAATCATATAAAGGAAATTAGCACTGTATGACAATTCTTTCAACGGGTGAATTTGTTCCTCTTCCTGTAAAATGTGAAAGCTGTTCGCAATTATTTCTGGAATTTTGCCAAGTAACTCGTAAGCTCTTTTTTTATTGATAGCTAGAGTGTGCTGATCAATTTCCTTATCATAGCCCGCTAAAGCAGATATCCCAGTTCGCAATGCGTCCATTGGATGTGTCTCTTTAGGCAATGCTTGCAAAATCTTTGTGACACCTTCTGGCACACCATGCTCTTTTTTCAATTTATCTGCCACATCTGCTTTTTCAGTATCAGACGGCAAGGTATTTTCCATTAGCAAGTGGACAATATCAAGATACCCTTTTGTTTTTGAAAGCTCGATTAAATCGTATCCTTTGATAATAATCTGACCCAATTCCGTATCGAGCAGCGAAATGGATGTTTCAGTGGCGATCACGCCTTCAAGTCCTGGTAAAAATGTAAGTGTATTCGTCAAACTATTTTCCCCCAATCTGAATGGTTATGACTCTGAGATTTGTAAACGCTTTCACTTCACCAAAAATTATCCTATTTGTATCTGTTCGCAGCGCTTCCCCTTATTTCTGACCATAAAAAAAACAACTTCATAAGAGAAGTTGTTAAAGAGTGCTAGAATCCCAACTAAAAGAAAGCTGCCTGTTAAAAATAGGCATAGCTCATCCGCGCGTCCTTAACACCCCCTATCCTCGTAGGTCAACATGTGTTATAAAAAGAGGCAGGTCTCCTGGCTAATGATCATTGCTATTCGTACCTTCCCACTTTTTTATAAAAAGCAGTGGTTTAAACGAAATCGCTCCCATTTACAGTTGCGGGACAGCGTCGGATTCTCACCGAACTTCCCTTTTAAGCAGACCAATACGTCAGTATTAATCCGCACCTATTTTTACACATATTCAATTATCGAAATATCCCCTTGACTATAACACAAACTTTTAAATATTCCAATTCTTTATTCATATCTAATTTCTATTGTTTCAGAGAGGCATTAAGTATACCGACTTCAAGAATGCGTAAACAATAATTGGATACTCTTTTCATTTTTCATCACTTATCATTACTATTACATAAATAGGAAACGTATATTCAATCCCCATTTACATACTATATATGTTGAATTAAAGAATCCCATTGAATCTTCCGTGGCGCTCAATAAGGAGAGCGTTTTAATTCGGAGGCCACTGAAAAAGTACGATTTCCTTCAATCCGGTTGATTTCCGTTCCGAGCGGACGCTTTCCGCGGGCACGGCTTCAGCCAATCGAACAGCAAAGGGTTCGATTGGCCGTATTTCTGCGTTCTTGGCAGAAATTAAGGCATTCTTGCCCCGTGCTCCCAACGCTAACGCTTTTGCTCGCAAAAGCCGTTCTGCGTAACGGCACTTCCTGCGGGGTCTTCAGCTCGCGCTGTTCCCGCTGGAGTCGCCGCTCTTCACTACAATCAACTAGTTCTTACTATAAAAAAGAACTTTTTCAGTTTTCTCTTAATTCGGGGTGTGGATTGTAGAGCGCTTGGCGCTTTGGCGACCCCTTTGCCGCGCGTGCACTAGGGTGTTCATTATCGAGAGAAATGTAATTTCGAGATGTATATGCTGAGATTATAAGGTGATTACTAGTTGATACTACTTATATTCAAGAAAGACGTGCTCCAACTTGCAAATTGCATCACAGATAATGAAAAGCTCTTTCTCACATAGACCATCTAGCGAAGGCGCGTCTTCGTGGTAGCCGGAGCGATAAGACTAAGGAGGGATGCAGTTCAATCCCTCCCATGTGGTCTTCTTTCTGGCTTATCGCGGGAGGCATCCACAAAGCGTCGAAGCGGTATTAGTGGGAATCCTAAACCATTCCAAGTACTAATGCTTTTTCAGTGACCTCCCAAAAGCCCTTGTAAAGCGCATACGCCATATTCATTTGTTCAACATATAGAATTAATTAACTGAACCTATATATCTCCTAAATCGACAATTTCCCCTGTCACCGCATCAACACATTCCGCCGCATCCAACAAGCCGCAAAGAATATACTTACCTGCGAACTCGTCATATACATAAGTCGGATCAAGCGTAATATATGGTATCATTTTCTCAAATGCTTCTTCAGGTGTTACGACCGCGTTTGCGGCAGGGAGAAAGGCTTCAAAAATCTCAAACATCGAGCCGTTATCAAGATAATTTAGCACCTTCATCGTTTCCGGATTCATGAAAACAACTACTTTTCGATTAAAAATCATTGGGTTTTCTTCATTTATTTCACAATGCGCTTCGATAAAGTTCTCTTGACAACGAAGTTGGGACAGCTTCCACTTCCCTGATTCATCAGGATATTCAGCCCGTAGGACATCCCGAACAACTTTTTTACTACGTTCAATTTGATCAGCCGACAACGTCAGTTTTTTACCTGCGTCGACGTTACCGAATGCTTCTTCTACGTTTGCTTCGGAAACAATTGTGATTTCTTCACGATCAATATTTTGTTCTAACGGTTTATTCCATTCGATTACTTCATCAATTTTAACTTCTGAACGCTCATGTTCCATAAATGGGATGATTCGGGCCCCGTCAACCGTTACGTACACTTCTTCCATTGCATAGACGGGAACAAAACGTTTTTCAGTTTCAGATGGAAACTTTATAAGTTGAAGCTGTTTTTTGACGATTGGTTCAATTTCTTCAAGTGTTAACGTGAATTTTGACTGCTCAACGAGATTTTGCGAAGGCATCGTTCCGTACGAATGATAAGAAGTCAGCTTGCCAACATCATCAAATTCAACTTCAATTATACAGCTCGGAGAAAAATAGATACCATCGATGTCTGATGTAAATTGAAACCCATTTGCATTCGCTTGCGTTAGTTTGAAATCCTGTTCGTACACCAATCCAGTTTCCTTTTCAAGCCATGCAGCGACTTCAGCAGCGGCTTTACCCGGAAAGTGCGTTTTTGTAGAAAATGATTCACCTTGTACGAATGACACATTACTAAAGTGTTGCTTTTGAATTGCATATTCAACAATCGCTGTTCCCTCGGGATTATAACCTTCTTCGATTGGCTCGTTTAACTCTTTAGGAAACCACTCCATAGTAAACGTATAGTAAGCATCCCCCATAGTATCTCGTACTTTATAAATCGTATGTCTTGCCATTCGGTAAGCATCCAAACCAAACTTTTCTTGCGCTTCATCGACAATCTTTTGTAGTCTCTTGTCCATGTTCCCACCCTTTTCCTATGTATTATTGAAATAAAGAACTTCATTCGTGTTGTTCAACATAAATGGTCAAAAATAAAAGCTGATTGCGCATGGCAGTCAGCTCTGTAGTTTATTCGAAAAATACTTTATCAAGATTATATTTCGCACGTTGTGTATTAATGATATACGTTTCATAAATTTCGCGTTCCATCGGGTCTTCGACAACGATAATCGCAATTTCATGCACTTCGTTACGATGATTTTTGATTGGAGAGACCGTGTCTTCAAAATGCTTCTTAACACGTTGGCGCAGTTTACGTGCTTTCCCAGCAAACAGCAATTCATCTTTGTTATTATAAAACAAAATGATGCCGCCTTTATCACGTGGAATTTCATGTAAATCAATAAATCCATAAATTGGTTTTATCGGCGCAACATCGGCACCCATTTCTTGTTTACGTTGTACAATTGTTACATCCGGATTTGGTATAGTAATTGTGATCAATTAAACGTCACGTCCTCTTCTGTTATGAACTTAAATTCTAACATAAAACAGCCCAAAAAGCGAAGAATGGTGTCATTCAAATCAATTCAAAACAACTATATTTCCCTTACTAATTGCTCTGATTGTTCATTTTCTTTAAAATCGGACAACATTTCGGAAATAACAGGAAGATACTAGTCACACTACACTATTGATTCGTAGTAGTGACAGGCATTTTTATAGAACCTTATCATGCAGCATTGTTGACTTTTGATTCATAATCGTGTAAATTATTCAATAATACATACGAGCATTGAAGAGAAAAGTAAAGTGATGAATTCCGTCCTTTTCAATCGGTTAACGATTGATTTGAGCGGGATTTTTTTGTTTCTCACTTTCATAAACTATAGGAATGAGGAGTGGATTTGTAATGACAACAGGTTTATTAGTTTTTCAATCCGATTTCGGCAAAAGTGATGGTGCAGTGAGTGCGATGCATGGCGTAGCAAACTCCGTTCAACGCGGAATCCCAATTTTTGAAATCACACATCAAATTCCTCAATACAATATTTGGGAAGCTTCCTATCGGTTATTACAGTCGATTGGTTATTGGCCAAGTGAAACGGTCTTCGTATCAATTGTCGACCCAGGAGTTGGATCGAACCGTCGTGCGATTGTTGCGAAGACTGCGGATAATCACTATATTATTACGCCGGATAACGGGACATTAACGCATGTGTTGCAATTCATCAAAATAACGGAGATCCGGGAAATCGATGAATCAAAAAACCGGCTTCCAAATTCAGGTGAATCGCATACCTTCCACGGACGCGATATATTTGCTTACACGGGTGCGCGGCTTGCTGCTGGAATTATACAATTTGAAGAAATTGGTGCATCAGTTAATCCATCAACTATTATTGCACTACCATTGAAATTGTCCACCATTGTAGATGAAACAATTACAGGAATAGTAGATATTATCGACCGTCCCTTCGGCAATCTCTGGACCAATATAAGCCGAGAACAATTCAAGGAAATCGTAGAACAGTATGGCGATTCAATAGAAGTTTCTATAACGACAGATGGCCGTACAATCTACAACAACATCATGACGTTCGGCCGATCGTTTGCAGACTTGCATATTGGTGAGCCACTCGTTTATGTGAACTCCCTCGACAATATCGGCATTGCTATCAATCAAGGATCTTTTGCAGATGCCTATCGTATTGGTACCGGAACAAACTGGGAAATTATTATTCGTAAGGCCCCAAGAATTGTGTATGAATAACAGCAGAAATTCAAACAAAAAGAGCTAACTCGGAATTTTTCATTTCCTTGTTAGCTCTTTCCATTATAATAATCGTTTGTCTATTTCTTCATCATTGAATTTAAAACCAAGTAGTGTATTCATTTTCACTTTTGCTTTATTTTTTATATCTTCATCAATATAAGAAATCACTTTAAATACGGCTGCGGCTATGACCCCGGCATCATCCACCAGTCCGACTACTGGTATGAAATCTGGAATGAGATCGATCGGGAAAATCAGATAGCTGAGTGCACCGACAATAATCATCTTTGTCGATTTGGGAACCTCAGGACTTTTTGCAACGTAGAAAAGAAGCAAGCTATAATAGACTGTTGTCTTCCCCGCCAGTTTCCCGTATTTCATCATTTTTCCCCAAAACTTTTCGTCTGAATAATGGTTTTCTGTTTCCGGCATACTGGACTCCGGATCAAAGTTCTTCAATTTATTTTCGTACTCTTTTTGTTTTTTCATCATATTGAAACCTCCTCAATCGCTGCTCATTACATTAATTCTACACGGAACGACGCTATGTGTCATTCTATAGCTCCAGGATCCCACCCGTAGTTTCTATATAAGTTGGATATATGAATAAACAGCGAAGGCGACTTTCAAGGGACCTTCTATCGCCACAGCGGATTCAATAAACTTCATTATTTCAATATATGTATGGTACAACTTCCGAATTAAAAAAGGCTTTGTTTTATTCTTACAAGCCATTATTTCGACTTTCCTAACTCAATTGAACATATGATGTACTACTCTATTGAGAAGGGAAGGACGTATCCAGTGGATTTACCAGTATCAATTGCAACAAAAAGACTGCCCCACGCCTCAAAGGATGTTAAAGTATATTACCCTGTTGTTACCCAATTACCAAATCCCAATGCGCAAAGTACTATTAACCATGCCATCATAACCACTCTGAACAAAATACTAGTCGAACAAAGTTTTTACGAGAAAGACCTCGTGGAATTACTTGCCAACTTCGAGTTAAAGAACAATCAACGCGGTATCCTTAGTTTGAATCTCATCGTCTATTCGTTTACAGGCGGTGCACACGGGATGACTATCGTTAAATCACTGACCTTTGATACAAAAACCGGTAAACAATACGAGTTGAAGGATTTATTCAAAAAGGGTAGCAACTACGAGAAAAAACTGTCGGATATCATAAATCAGCGGATCAAAGACTGGAATATTGAGTTGCTTGAACCATTCAAAGGAATCCGTAGTGACCAGGATTTCTATATCGCTGACACTTCTCTCGTTATTTATTTCCAGCTTTATGAAATCACGCCATACTATTGGGGCTTCCCCTACTTCCCGATTCCAATTCTAGATCTAGCCGATATAATAAAACCCGATGGTCCACTTGACCGGATGATGGCATTCACTTAATAAATCCATAAGAAAACCAAAAATAAAGCCAATTGCCGAAACTTTGATTCTGTTTCGGCAATTGGTTTTATTTCTTATTTATTTCTCTTAACCCGGTACCACCCAAAAATCGCAATCAATCCAGCTATAAAAACAACTCCACCACCAATTAAGACGGTTGATTTCCCATTATCAACAGATTTCACATCTTGTGTTGGAACTTGGCCTTGGCCTAAAATAGCAATATCTTCAGCAGCATTTCCAAGCTCTGTCGTTGGATCGCAAATTATACTCGTAAGCGATTCATCCCCGTACATATCAGATAGCCTAGCATATACCAAATATTCTTCGCCAACGACAAATGCTATGCCGCAATCTCCATCACTACTCCCTGTCGCAATAGCAACTTCCGTTTCATTAATTCCCTTCCATGTTTCTTTCACATTAAATAGGACCGTTTTCCCACGCCTGCCTAACAGCCCGTTATTGTCCTTTATTCCGATAACTTCTCCGCTGAAAACTGCTTGCGAACGTGAATATCCTTTATCTACTGAAGGCTTCATTACACATGAGCAAGCAGCCACAGGTACAGGTTTCAAAAAAAGTGTAAGTAGTAGGACTAAACATAGTAACGGAAACAAACCAAATTTCTTTTTCATAAAAACCCTCCTCGTATTCTTATTAGTCCGTTTTGCTGGTGGCAAAGTTACAACTTATCTAATCAGGTCAAAAACCAACCCCAATACATTCCACCCCCGATACCCCTCTCATATATTAGCTATAGAGTTTTACTTTTTAATCAAATCAAATAGAAAATCATTTTTTGTTCCCCTTCATTAACCGAGAAATAAGTATTTACTCATTGTTCTCGGATGAATAAACTCTAGAACTAATGATATATATGATTATTATTACTATTTATAGCAACTACAAAATATTTCCCCGGAAATAAAGTTCTTCTTCAAACCATTCAGCCAAAATCACTAAATACATAAAAACATTTACTTTAAAATAAAATCAGAACACAAGAATCTTTATTATTAATAATGTCGCATTTACATTACCGTATAATCAATTTAAGTATGCATATGCGTTGAGTAACCCAAGATATCCAATAATGACTAATTAATTTTATGATTAAACCACAGATGCCTTATGTACAGATGCTTTTAAATCGCTTTGGTTCGACCGACTACTGCACCGTTATAGGGAATTCTTGTTGCGTAGGGTAGTCGACCGTCCGTCGCTCCTAAAAGTGACAGTTACACTAAGCTCTAAACCATTTGGGAAGGAGTGAATAACCACTTTCCTCTCCATAAAGGAGCAATTTTGTCTGCCCCTTCTTTATAGCATTTCCTTTTCTGATGTAAGCCAGTTACACTTTCTATATAGCGTCACACTGTTACTAAAGCGGTGGAGCGGACGGAAGTTTCCAAATCATTTCCAGCTACAATTAACCCGTGGTAAAGGTGTTGCTATTATTTCGGCCAAAAAGAGCCGGAAATGTACAAGTCTACTGTAGACTCTTGTTCCTTATGTAAGAATATGGTTAATCAACAAAATTGATAGATTTGAGTAATATAAAGCATTTCCGAAAGGATGAAGAAGAATGAAACGTACACTTGTAATGAGTGATATTCATGGCGAATTAGAAATGTTTGAACGTTTATTATCCGATGTGGAGTACGATTCTAATCACGATCAACTCATTCTGTTAGGTGATTATGTAGACCGTGGGCCAAACTCGAGAAAGGTACTTGATAAGGTTATCGAGCTGAAATCAGAAGGAGCCCTTGTCCTAAAAGGAAATCATGAAGACTTGATGATCAAAGCCTTGACGACAAACGAGGAACGAGCTTGGAAACATTGGATTAATCGATGTGGCGGTAGCAAAACCTTAGAAAGTTACGGTCTCAACGAAAGTGAGTTTATGATGCCAGATGCAGAGGTATTTGTTAAACCTGTATTGAATTCCAAAATATTGGACAAACACCTTGAATTCATTCAAAATCTGGATCACATTATCGAACGTGACGATTATGTTTTCGTCCATGCAGGCGTTCACCCTACACAACCAATTGCTGAAACAGATCCCTATATATTGCTGTGGATCCGCGAAGAGTTCCACACAGGTTATGATGGAGACAGGACAGTCGTCTTCGGTCATACGCCAACTAAAATTTTTCATGAGGATGCGGAAAATCATACTATTTACTTCGGAGATAACCGGATTATTGGTATCGATGGTGGAGCTGTCTACGGCGGGCAATTAAATTGCTTAGAATTACCGAAACGAAAAGTTCATTACGTTAAATGATATACTGTTTACAAATACATACTAAGGAGATCCTCCATGACAATCAAAAAGTATGAAGAACTAGTCTCAAATCGAATTTTCATAGGTGGCGTAGATGCAATTGATGATCTTCTTGCGCATGAAAAAATTGATATTATCTTTGATTTACGTGCAGAAGTAAAAGTTCCACTTTCAAGTAATAAAAGTGTACATCAGCCTATTGTTGACGATGCCGAGCACCAAGACGTGTCCATTCAGGCTGCTGTAAAAGAAATAACTGATGCATATAAGGCTGGAAAAAATGTGTATTTTCACTGTAATACGGGTCGGGGTAGAGCAGGAACCATTGCCACTGCTACATTATTGGAATTGGGGCTAGCGGATTCCGTGGATGAAGCCGAACAGAAAGCGAAAGAAATCAAACCGGCTATTAATATTAAGCCCCAATTTAAAGATGCACTCAAAAGAATTTACGAGAAGTAATTAGATGATAAAAATCACAAAAAATGCCTGACCCTAAAATATGATATGGCAGGCATTTTTTGTGATTTTAATTCACTTCTTCTGCTGATTCCTTCTTTTGGATGAAGGCATAATTGATTTTTCCTTCTCAGCTTTCTTCTTCACTGCACGTTCAATCCTCTCAAAACTTCTTATGTCGGCCGGTCTGACCGTAATTGGTTCTTTCTTCAACAATTTGCCCATTCCGATTACAAGTAAAAGGAGAATAACCGTGAACGGCAATGCAGCAATAAGTGAAGCAGATTGCAATGCATCCAAACCGCCGGCATATAACAGCACTGCCGCTATCGCTGACATTAGGATTCCCCAAACCATTTTCACAATCAAAGGCGGCATCAAACTCCCCTTCGTTGTCATACTCGCCAGGATGTACGTTGCCGAATCCGCAGATGTCACCAAGAATGTAAAAATCAATAAGATTGCCAAAGCGGACATGAGTCCAGTGAATGGCATATGTCTAAACGTCTCGAAAATTGCAGAAGTGACATCAGCGTTAACAGCTTCCGCTATCTTTGTACCGTTGTTCAAATCACTATAAAGTGCTGTCCCTCCCAATGTTGCAATCCACATGCATGCAAACACCGGCGGAATGACCATTACCCCGATGATGAATTCTCGAATCGTTCTACCTTTGGATACACGTGCAACGAACGCCCCAACAAAAGGCGACCATGCGATTGTCCACGCCCAATAGAATATCGTCCAATCCCGGACCCATGTCCCACCTTGATAAGGCTGTAAACGCAAACTGTATTGAATGAAATTCGTTATGTAATCACCGATTGCCAGTGTAAAGGTTTCAAGGATGAATACCTTTGGACCCACGATGAAAAAGAACACAAGCATCGCTATTGCCATTCCTAAGTTAAAGTTCCCTAAATAACGGATTCCTTTATTCAACCCTGAAGCTGCCGACAGCATGTAGCAAATAAAAACGATAATTATAATAATTAACTGTATGCTGAATGTACTTTTAATGTTAAATACAGATTCCAGACCACCAGCCATCTGCAAAATACCGAGCCCAAGCGAAGTGGCAATCCCCATGACTGTAGCAATGACTGCAAAAGAATCAATACCTATCTTCAACTTTTTATTCGATCCTAGCAACGGCTCCAAAGCTGTGGAAATGAGACCATCTTTTTTCTTTCGAAATTGTAAAAACCCGATAACCAAGCCAACAATACCGAAGATAGCCCATTGAGAAATACCCCAGTGGAAAAATGAGTAACCCATTGCAACCCGTGCCGCTTGTTCTGAATGCGGTTCTATGCCTCCAATCGGTGAAGTGAAATAGTGGCTCATCGGTTCCGCTACACCCCAAAAAACGAGCCCTACTCCGAAACCAGCCGAAAATAACATCCCAATCCATGTGAAAAACGGATAATCCGGCCGTTCTTCATCGCCGCCAATCCTGATTGCTCCATACTTACTGATCGCCAGACCAGCTAAAAATATCACTATGATGAAAACAACCAGCAAGTAGAACCAGCCAAAATTCACTGTTGTAAAGTCGTATAATTTATCTGCTATATTTCCAAATTTTTCCGGTAATACCGCCCCCGCAACTACAAGAAAAAAGATAACTGTTGCTGAAATTGAGAATACCGGATTTCTCCAAAACTTCCTATCCAAAGAAAACCGACCCCTATTAAATTAGTTAATAACTATATACCCTAAACTACTTCCAATTAAATCGCAAATGAACACTTAAATTTTTTAAAAAGTAATAAGTGCCCTTCCCTTGTTTATCACGATTTGCAGCAAACAAAAAAACATGAATCCCTATGTTAAGGATTCATGTTTCTTTTTCCGCTGGATAACCATATAAAGGATAAGGACAGCAAACGCAAGTGCACCCGACACCAAGTAAACGGATTCATATCCGAAATGGAGAGCAATTAGCCCAAGTACAAATGACCCTATCGCAAGGCCCGAATCAAAAAACGTGAAGAATGTAGCGGTCGCATATCCACTTCTCTCATGTTTTGTTGATTGTACTGCAAGTGTCTGGAAGCTCGGAACAAGTGCACCATAACCAAATCCAACAAATGCTCCCGCAATTAAAAAGGATATTGCAGAATCCATGTTTGCCAAAAGGACAAGACCGATGGCAAAAAATATAAACCCGGGTATTATTACATATTGGGGCCCCTTTTCATCGAAGAGCCTACCAGTAAACGGGCGAGTTAATAGCATAACTGCCGCAAACACAAGGAAGAAGGAACTCGCCAATGCTAGGAGTCCTTTTTCCTGTGCATAAATGGATAGGTACGATAAGACACTCGCATAAGACAATGCTATCAAACTTCCAAGGAATGCCACTGGCACTGCCCGTTTTTCAAACAGGTCGCCAAATGACAATTTGCTTTTCACATCATTTTTCACTGGAATAACGCCGGCTGGTGCAGATAGAGATGTTAACACGCCGACAATCATTAATATACTCAGCACGACAAACAATACATCGAATGAATAGGATTGAATGACAGCCAGCGCAATTAATGGACCGAGAACAACAGCTAAATTTGTCGACATCGAAAAATAGCCCAGGCCTGCTCCTCTTCGCGTGATCGGCACAATATCTGCCGCAATTGAAAGTGTCGCCGTCGTAATAATACTAAACCAGATCCCCTGTACAAAACGCAACACTAAAAGTCCCGCAAACGGTTGGATAAAATAATAAAGGACTGTACATATCAAATAGAGGGCAAGACCAATCCATAACATTTTTCGTTTTCCTGCAATATCTAAAATTTTCCCTGTAAACGGTCTGACAACAATTGCGGAAAGTAAAAATACTGTCATCAGTAATCCCGCCTCTTCATCTGTTCGGTTCAACACCCCGATTGCATAAAGCGGTAGAGTAGTTACAAGGCCATAAAATACGATAAATACAGATATATTAGTAAAAAACAAACTGACGAATGGTTTTGTCCAAATAGGTTCTTTTTTTTCCAAATTACTCACTTCTTTCATTGTCGAGCTTTTTCAATAATCCTCTTAGTATTACCTGTTCTTCATTTGACAAACCTTTTAAAAATTCATTTTCAAAATGAATAATCGAGGCCTCAATCATAGGAAACTTGGCTACTGCTTCTTCCGAAAGGCGGACTACCTTTTCCCTACGATCCTTCCCTACGTATGTCTTCAGCCATCCTAATTCCTCCAATCGACTCACAGTTCGTGTTATCGTTGGAGCTTCCACATTCAAATACTTCCATATATTTGTTAATATCATTTCCTCATGTTGATGAACACAGTAAAGCACTGTCCATTGTGATGCGAACAGATCATATTCTTTAAGCACTAGATTTAATTCTTTACTTAATAATCGTGTCTTTTGAAATACTTCATGGAATAATGGATTCATATCTTCAACTCCTTTATTTACTTAGGTAACTATTATATTATACTTCGGAATTCGAAACTTGTAAAGAAACAGAACTCAATAAAACAGGCAATCCCTCCTATGGGGATTGCCTGTTTTATCACATTGAGATGTTTCGTGGACCTTTCCATTTCATAGAGACAAATATTGTAATTACAAGAACGATTAGTCCCAAAATAAATGGATACAAAATATGCACGTCAAACAGAAGCCCAGCAAGAAGTGGTCCAAGGACGTTTCCAATGCTCATATATGCATTGTTCATTCCCATCGCAAATCCTTGCTCATTCCCCGCCAACTTAGATATGAGTGTCGTCAGTACAGGCCTCAGTATAGAAGTCGAGAGGAAAATAATCATTGTAACACCGAAAAACATAATATAACTCGGCACAAAGATGGACAGCAAAAATCCAAGTGCCGCAAGAGCAAGGAAAATGTTCAACACGACTGCTTCACCAAATTTGCGAACAATCCAATCAACAGCAAATAGTTGAATGATTACACTGATGATACCTGTTGAAGTTACTAATACAGCAATATCTTTCGGAGTGGCTCCGAACACATTATCTACAAAAAGGCCGAGAACTGATTCATATGCCATTAACCCAAAGCTCATGACAAGCGTGATAACTAAAGGGATAAAGTACGGTTTGTTAAATGACTGTGCAATTTCTTTTACCATTGGCTCAGGTTTTTCATTAGGCACTTCGATTTTCGTATCCATGCTTTCTTCCAACATGAATGCTGAAAAAGCAACGGCTGCGAGTCCTACTATCGCAGATATAAGCAGTGGCATTTTCAAACCAAAATCAGCTAAAAATCCTCCGATTCCAGGACCAATAACAATCCCAAGTGACATCGAAGCAGAAATGAAACTGTTACCTTTGGCACGCTGATCCATTGTTGTGATATCTGCCACGTAAGCAAAAATCGCTGGGATTAATAACGCTGCTCCAACGCCGCCAATAACACGGGATAGATATAACACACCTATCGAATCTGAAAAGTAAAAAACGAACATGGACAGGGCCAAACCGCTAAGTCCTGAAATAATCATTATTCTACGTCCATAGCGATCCGTCCATTTCCCTGCAATTGGTGACATTACAAGCTGTGCTCCCGCAAATATGGCAATCATCAAGCCCGCTGCCGTTCCACCTTGGCCAATTGACAAAAGATAGGCCGGTAATATAGGTATTATAATTCCGAAACTTCCTACTGCAATAAACATATTAATCATTAATATTAGCATTTTCTTTCTTTGGTCTTTGGACAATTTTTACAACCTACTTTCAAATTTAAGCCGACTCCATATTATAATATGGATTGAATGTAAAAGCCAACTCAAAAAACTATTTATTTTCACCATACAATTATTCAAATAGCTGAGCATTTAAGTCCAAACCATAACAATGAACAAGTATTGAATGCAATTGCCCTCTATGATGGTATAGGTGGGCTGTTGTTTCTACTAGCCACTCATACCGGGAGTAGGTCCCCCCCCAATATGAAGTTATTTCCATGTGCAACTCTTCTTCATTAAACTCCATAAATCTCTCTTGTAAAAAAGTATAATTACTCAATAATGCCTCTTTAATTTCCTCTTTTGAAATCAATGAAACTGTTGAATAAAATGTAGCCATTTCTTCTTGGTTTGCACCATCAGCAATATAAAAATCCGCTCTACATATTGTGGCAATATGCTCTAATAACTCACCAACGGAATGTTTTGCAGCTGTTGGTCTTTGTTGTAAGTCATGCTCTTCTAAGCAATCTACTAGTTCAACAAGGGAATCAATCGCAACCCTTATTTGATGCAACGCATATCTACAATAATTGTTCATTTTGTCCCCTTAATCCGCAGTTTCTGCTGTTAATTTTTGATCGCGCGGTAGCGCCAACCCTACAAGTCCAATAATAGGGAGGAATGAAACAATGATCATCGTAGGATGAATACCAATACTATCCATCATTATTCCGATGATAACCGAACCAATTGCTCCCATACCAAATGCCAGTCCAACAGTCAGCCCTGCCATCGTTCCAATTTTGCTTGGTACTAGCTCTTGTGCATAAACAACTGTCACCGAAAAGCTTAGCATAATGAAAAAACCAATTAACATCAGTAACACTGCCACAGCCCATAATGGAACATATGGAAGTATTAAGCATAACGGTATCGGCACTGCGAGCGAAAGTACAATGACATTTTTTCTTCCAAGCTTGTCTGCCATCGGTCCGCCAAAAAATGTGCCGACTGCCCCAAGTGCCAAAAACAGGAATATATAGAGTAATCCTTCTTTATCTGATACCTCATATTTATCCATCAAATGAAATATGAAAAAGCTTGTAATATTCGTAACGTAAAATGAACGGGCGAAGATGATGACAAGAAGTAAACCAAGTGCTATCCCTATTTTCTTTTTCGTTAAGTTACCAATCGATGAGAGAAGGACTTTCTTACGATTGTTTAACTTCTCCTGTTCCAACTGCTTTTTATACCAGGCAGATATTTTCATCAATATAAAAATACCAAGTGCTGCAACAAGCAAAAATAACGCTGCCGATTTTTGACCATACGGAACTAATATGAACGCACCAATTAACGGTGCAAGTGCCTGTCCCGAGTTTCCCCCCACTTGGTAGATGGATTGGGAAAGTCCACGCTTCGATCCTGCAGCCATAAAAGAGACTCGTGATCCTTCAGGGTGAAAAACGGCGGAACCAAATCCAAGTAACATGACGGAAACGATTAATAACCAGTAAGTTGGAGCAAAAGCGAGCCCTCCTATTCCAATAAGCGAAAACATCATTCCGAATGGAAGCGCATAAGGTTTTGGCTTCCGGTCACTTATATACCCGATGACCGGTTGTAAGACTGATGCCACCATATTCAAAGCAAAAAAAATGAATCCAAGTTGGGTAAAGCTAAACCCCCTCTCTTTTACAAGAACAGGAAACATTGCTGGAATCACAGCTTGAAGCGTATCGTTTAACAAATGGCAAGCACCAATTGCAAACATTATTGGATAAACAGGATTTCCTAATGCAGATGATTCTTTTACTGTGGTCATTTGATTCTCACACTCTTTCCCTGACAGTAGTAACTTAATAGACCAAGTATATCGCATTTTCCGAACACTTGAATGTTTAATATAGCGAAAACAATGTTTTTATCTACTCATGTCGATATACTTATTAAGTAGCTATTTAGTATGGATAGAAAGAGGCGATCTTTTTGAATATACACGACGCGATTAAGACACGGAGAACTATTCCGCTAGTCAGTGATCAAGCTGTACCAGCAAATCTTATTGAACAAATTATTGAGGCGGGAACTTATGCGCCGAATCATCATAAAACCGAACCTTGGCGTTTCTATGTACTTCAAGGCGATGGCAGAATGAAATTAGGTAAAGTGCTTCGTGAGATAACGATTTCTCAACAGGAAGATCCTCTTTCGGAAAGTAGTATCGTAAAAATTGAACGAAGTGAACGGAATCCGCTGCGTGCACCTGTCATCATCGCGGTCGGAGTGGAGCCAAGTGAAAAAGAAAATGTTATTTTGAAAGAAGAGTATGCCACTGTCAGTACCAGTGTCCAAAATATGCTATTAACCGCACATGCACTCGGTCTTGGTGCAATCTGGCGAACAGGTGCAATTTGTTACCATCCAAAAGTAAGTGATTTTTTCGGACTATCTACTAAAGGTGAGATTGTTGCATTTATCTACCTAGGATATCCTGAAATTGAACCGAAACCGTTTAAAAGGACCGATTTTAAAGAGTTCACAACTTGGATTAATTAACTAAAACACGCTCATCAAATTTACTTTGATGAGCGTGTTTTAGTTAATATAATTTTTATACTTGATATACTTAGTATACCTGCATATAATAAAGTTATCGAAAGAAGAGGTGATACTTATGAAGGTTTGTCCTTATTTGGAATCGTGCTTTGAAATATTAGGCAGGCGTTGGAATGGTCTCATCGTCCATTACTTATCGAATTGCCCAAACTTTACGGCACACTTTTCTGATATGAAACGTGATTTGAATGATATTACCCCACGGTCCTTATCATTAAAGCTAACTGAACTCGCCAATTATGGCTTGGTTGTGAAAGTAGTAACAGAAGGCACCCCCGTCACCATTTCATATCATCTGTCAGACAAAGGACAGCAGTTAGCAATTGCCCTCCAACCTGTTCATAAGTGGGCACAAGATAATATCGATTTGGAACAGACAATTACAAAATAAAGAAATGAGGAATTAGAATGAAAAACAATATGATATGCGATTTAGAAACTGGCGTATGCGGACCTGGTGGAGAAACAGAAATGCAATTTATCGATCTCTCCACGCCTAAAAAGAAGGTCGACTTATATTATGTAACGGATCCAATTTGCTCCCACTGTTGGGCACTGGAACCCGTTCTCCGAAAATTCGAGGCGCAATATGGCCAATACGTCAACACGCATACATTGATGGGTGGATTATTGGAAAACTGGAACGGCTTTGCGGACACCGCAAATGGCATCAATGGTCCTGCCGATGTCGCTGAGCATTGGAGAGAAGTCGGTGAGCATTCTCGTATGCCGATTGACGGGACTCTTTGGCATGATAATCCGATCGAATCTTCCTTCATTCCTTCTCGTGTATTTAAAGTGATTCATAAGCAAAGTCCCGAAATCGCCAATATATTTTTACGCCGCGCACGCGAAGCCCTCTTCGCTTTCAATCAAAACATTGCGCAAGATGACATATTAATCGATCTTGTCAATAAAGTTGGCCTTAGTGGAGTAGAAATCGTCAAACAATCGAAACTGCCGGAAGCTGAAACTTCATTGCAAGAAGACTTTCAACTCGTTCGTCAACTAGGCGTCCGTGGATTCCCAACTATCGTCATGTTGAATGAAGAGAAAAAAGGCGTCAAGATTGTCGGTGCACGAGCACTTGAACAATACACGGAGGCACTTCAACAAATGCTGCCCGGGGAGATTTTGCAACCAAAACAACAATCAAGTTTGCAGTCACTTATCCAACAAGAAAAACTGTTATTCTCACGTGAAATCGAAGAATTTTATGCAATTAAAGAACAAGATGTTGAAGCATTCGTAAGTGATCAATTGGTCAATACCGATTATAAAACGAAGGAAGTTCTTGGCGAAAAATATATTTCGATCATCGGTTAATGTATACGATGGCAAGCTAGACATATCCTGTCCGGCATGCCATCGTTTTTCATTACACGTAATTCAATGATTCTAATAACCCAGACTACTGTAGAATAGAATTTATCATACAGATATAAGGAGGATTATGATATGAACATATTAATCGTCGGAGCAGGAGCGATTGGCGGATATTTTGGAGGTAGGCTCTTGGAAAAAGGAGAGAACGTTACTTTCCTTGTACGAGCAAAGCGCAAAGAAATGCTTGAAAAATCTGGCTTGAAAATTGAAAGTGTCAACGGGGATGCTAAGCTCGCCCCGCGAATGATTACATCAAAGGATATTGGGGATAAATTCGATTTGATCCTCATTTCTACAAAGTCCTATCACCTTACCCAAGCAATCAATGATATACGTCCATTTGTAAAAGAGGACACGATTATTCTCCCCCTCTTGAATGGCGTCGGGCATCTCGAACAACTAATCAAAGCTTTCGGAGAAGATGCCGTCATCGGTGGTCTTTGCTTCATCGAAACGACACTTGACGAACATGGAACCATATTACAAAAAAGTCCGATCCATCAGCTTATTTACGGCGAAAGATCTGGGGAGATCACACCTCGTATGGAAAAACTGAAAGCTGCTTTTGAAGGGGCCAACGCTTCATGTGTGCTAAGTGAGCAAATCAATCAGGAAATGTGGCATAAATATTTGTTCATCACTGCACTATCCGGTATTACATCACTGATGGAGTCACCAATAGGACCAATTATGGAGTTGGAAACCGGGCGTAATACTGTTGCTACACTGTTGGAAGAACTCGGCGCAATTATGAAGAAAATCAATGCACCAATACATGATACTATCACGCAAGAACTGTATACCAAAATTAGTGATATGCCATACCTTATGAAATCCTCGATGCAGCGAGATATAGAAAAATCCCTTCCGCTAGAATCCGATCATCTGCATGGTTTATTATTGCAACACGCGAATACACATGACGTCCCAACCCCGATACTGGAAACGATTTATACGAAGTTAAAGATTTACGAAAAAGAAAAATGACAGAAACAAGACCGGGTGGATGGACACCCGGTCTTGTTTTGTATGTCCTCTTTCGATAATCAACTCTAAACTGTGGTCAAATCATTCACATACATATCGATTATTTCTGGATTGCTTTGAAAAACATATCCGCCGGACTTATTTTCCACCGACAATTTGGCAACACTTTAATATACACATACAAGGGCGGAAGGGATTGAATACTTTCATGTTTGCTTTGAATGGAGATACTTTACTTTATTATTTTCCTCTCCTATTAGTTTTAGTTACGTTTGAATTGTCGCTATCAGTTTATAAATCCAGTGATTCACAATGGACTACCAAGCTCGCGGCCGGAAATTTCTTTGTTAATCTTCTATGGATTGCTCTCCTTTTATCTATTGTATTTAATCCTAATTTGTTCACTCCTGAATTTGTACCGTATATGGTGGAAATCTACGACAGTACTGCCGAGAAAATCACTTTAATAATAAACTTAAGTAAGACTGCCATCGTATTAGCGGTCATTGTGACAAATTCAATTGATGTTCACAATGCGTTCAATAATATCGGAGTTAAAGAAGAAACGTAACAGAAGTATATTAATAAAAAGTGATACGGAGTTTGAAATGGATTCTTATTACAACACGTGCTTAAGATTGAAACCCCAGTCCTACTACTGAGAACAATTTACACAAAACCGAAGACTTTCTAAAGGAATGCTGACAGAAACAAGACCGAGTGAAATGTACACTTGGTCTTGTTTCTGTCTTCTTTTTAATTACAATGAAGAATACGTATTTTCATTGCCCTATTCTATGCATTTGCGGATTTTAATACAATCAGACTTGTTGTAATACCAACCATAATCACTGTCGTAAACGACAAGACTAGATGAACAGAAGGTATTAATAAGCTTCCCATTGTGACAATCAATATATCAATGCAAAAGATCATAACACCTGGATTAATGGACAGTTTCCTTGCAATCATTTGTGCTAGTAAATCGGTTCCCCCAATACTAATATCAAGGCGAAGCATGATACCCACCCCAACACCGATAAATATCCCTCCACATATTGCACTTATTAGAGGACTAGTTACCAATTCCCTTCCGATCATATTCAATGGATATAATAAATCCATGATTAGGGATGAAAGCAACATGCCATGGATTCCGTTGTAAAAAAAAGAACGGTAATACTTCCAAGCAAGCATAAAGATTGGGATGCTTACGATAAGAAATGTAAGCCCCACTTTGACACCCATCGCATAATGGATAATTAGACTGATACCAATCGCACCACCATCCAACAACCCAAATGGAACAAGAAATAAATTTACACCGATCGCGACTAATAAACTTCCGATAAATAGCGTTAGCGCCTTTTGTAAAATGTACACAGGACCCCACCTATTTCAAATACTTTATAGATGTATATGCCTGTCTCAAGCATTTCTTCACTCAGTTACGACAATTCGTTATAGTAAAAAACGTAAACAGGAATTAAATCCTTCTTAATTGAGCAGAGTGTGGATGAGATCCCTGTTCAAAACGTATTGTCCTACGATTTACTATGCACACGTTTCATCATATTAAAGAGGAGGTTATCAATTGTCAGACGATCTATTCAATAACAAATTGAATGAAGAACAAGAAGATACATTGACGAATAGACAGGGACATCCTGTTACAAACAACCAGAATCTAAGAACAGTCGGCAATCGAGGTCCTGCTGTTTTAGAAAACTATGATTTTCTAGAAAAAATCAGCCACTTCGACAGAGAACGTATTCCTGAACGTGTTGTCCATGCACGTGGTGCAGGCGCGCATGGCTATTTCGAAGCCTATGGAACAGCTGGTGACGAACCCGTTTCCAGGTATACACGCGCAAAACTTTTTCAGGTAAAAGGCAAACAGACGCCTGTATTCGTCCGCTTTTCATCCGTTATTCATGGTGGACACTCGCCTGAAACACTTCGTGACCCTCGTGGATTTGCTGTGAAATTTTATACAGAGGACGGTAACTGGGATCTCGTTGGAAATAATTTAAAAATATTCTTTATCCGTGATGCAATCAAGTTCCCCGATATGATTCATGCTTTTAAACCAGATCCGATTACGAATATTCAAGACGGCGAACGCTTTTTCGACTTTTGCGCCAGCTCTCCCGAATCGTTCCATATGGTGACATTTGTTTATTCGCCCTGGGGCATCCCTGCCAATTACCGCATGATGCAAGGCTCCGGTGTCAATACGTATAAATGGGTGAACCAAGAAGGCGTTGCAGTACTTGTCAAGTATCATTGGGAACCGAAACAAGGTATTAAAAACTTAACCCAACAACAAGCAAGTGAAATCCAAGGGACAAGTTTTAATCATGCGACACAAGATTTACATGACGCGATCAAAGAAGGTGATTATCCTGAATGGGAGTTGCTTGTCCAAATTATGAGTGACGACGAACATCCAGAACTCGATTTCGACCCGCTCGATGATACGAAATTATGGCCTGAAGATCTGTTCCCATGGTTACCTGTCGGAAAGATGACCTTAAACAAAAACCCTGAAGATTACTTCACTGAAGTTGAACAAGTAGCATTCGGTACAGGTGTGCTTGTCGATGGTCTTGATTTCTCTGATGATAAAATGCTTCAAGGACGGACTTTCTCCTATTCAGATACGCAGCGTCATCGCGTTGGCGCCAACTATTTACAGCTACCCATCAATTCTCCAAAAAAACGGGTAGCAACGAATCAGAGTGGCGGACAGATGCAATATAAACTTGACAGAGCTCCGGGTCAGAATCCTCATATTAACTACGAGCCATCGATCTTAGGCGGTTTAAAAGAGGCTGAACAAGACGGAATAGAATACACTCCTTATATTGAAGGTAAACTTGTGCGAGAGTCCATTGACCGACAAAGCAATACAAAACAAGCCGGAGACACGTATCGCAATTTTGAAGAATGGGAACGAGCAGATTTAATTTCAAACTTGGTGTCAGACCTTTCAAATTGTGACCCACGTATTCAAGTTAAAATGATAGCTCTTGCGGATGAGGCGGATGAAGAATACGGACGTCGTTTACGAGAAGGCTTGGCACAAGCCTCAACAAAAGGATCGAGTCAGAAGCCCCTCGGAAATAGAGATGGCGATAAAGCCCCTGATGAAGCAGTGGAGAAAGGTCATGACGCCGATCCATATTAATAAAACAGCTCACTCAATGGAGTAAATCCATCTGAGTGAGCTGTTTTATTCTACTGAACTTGAATTAGTAAGCTTTGCTTATCGTGTACCTACATTTTAAAAGTATCGAAATACTTTTCTTACCGATCTACTCTTTTAAAATAAAGATAAATTTTCTCTAATTTTTTTGTTTGTTTTCCTTTTAAACTTTCCATATTACCAAATTCAAAAAACTTCACTCTTTTGATTCCTACAAAACTAAACAGTGCTTTTTTCATCAATATTTTATGTGCATTATTCAACCAGAGAAGTGGATATTTTGTAGGGCCCTTCATAGTCGATACACATACAACTGACTTTCCTTTCAAAAGTCCTTCTGGTAGTAGTCCCTTCTTATCCCTGTAAGCAAAATTCGCAGAAAATAATTGATCAATGTATCCCATAAGCATTGCTGGAGGTCTTCCCCACCAGATTGGATAGACAAAGACAATCTTATCAGCCCAAGTAATTTGTGTTCTATATTTTTCAATGCGAGGATCACGATACATATCACGTCTTCGTTTATGTTCACTAAACACTAGGAGTGGATCAAATTTTTCTTCATATAAATCTAATACCTGTAACTCCTTTATGTTCGGATTTTCATTACTTCCTTTGATAATTTTTTGTAAAAATGCATAATTTAAACTTTTGTGATTAGGATATGTGTATATAACTAGCGTTTTCATAACGCACCCCTTTTACTTATCATATGATAAGTAAATAATAGCACTCTCTTCTTTTTGTTGTCAAATGATAATTGTATTAGGACAATGTTTTTGATATCTTGTGAGTAAGAGGTGAGAATTATGGACAAAAAAGCTCTTTTTTATAAATGTGTATCATTTACAACTTCTGTTCATCGCGTGACACACGAATTAACCAAAAATACCAAATCAGATTCCGTCACACCAGTTCAATATAATATTCTTGAGTATATAGCCGTTAGTCAACCTGTTACTCCTAGTGAAATCAGTGATTGTCAGCATATATCTATGCCAAACACGAGCCGTGAACTGAAAAAATTAAGCGAAAAAAATCTAATCGAAAAATCAAGTGATACCGAAGATCGACGAAAACAATATATTCGCCTCTCAGAAGATGGGGAAACCATGATGAACGAGTCTTTTGCATGTGTAGAATTTCGTTTCCTAGATCGAATACAAAATGCTTCGAATGAAGATTTAGATGCTATTAACCAAGCATTAGATATTCTTCAAAAAAAACTATTTTATTAATAGACATGAACTACGGTTTAATCCTCTCAGAGGTAATGGGAGAACAAATAATGGATAAAACAAAACGATTCACCTGGCATAAAATTGGGGGATCGTTTTTTAATAGTATACAAGCACACGTGTTGATAACCAAAATAAACCAAAAAAACAACTTAATCAAACACTAGGCGTCCCGAGTACGGTTGCTTTTAGATCGCTTTGGATTGAATGACTCCTATACCAGTACCGAGATATCTTGATCTATAGGATGCGCATGGTGGTCGTTCATCCGTCGCCCTCCAAAGGCACAAGTACACGAAGTACTAAAGCTTTTTGGGACGAAAGAAATTCAACAGACGTGGTATACAAGATGAATTTTTCATATTAAAACTTGGCAGATTCCGATATATATCATAGATCATCCGTGTTTAAGTAACAGATTAATTCGTTTCAATTATTTCTTTAATGATTGTCGCTAAAATATCCGCTGCTCTATATTCTTCTTCCAATGTATTGTCTATCCCGCCTATATTCATTAATACTGACTCACCAATGAGATCCTGATTGTAAGTACTTTGTGCCTTACCATTCTTAACTATTACCCCTCTCGAAATTCCAGGGTATTTTTGCTCAATTTTAGCGTGTAGTAGTTCTGCGAAATCCACATTTTCATCGTAATTCTTGCTTGTTCGAGACACTATTAACGCCACCTTTGCATATTCTTTTCCATTAGCGATGAAGGTGCTATCTTTTCTTGCTATGGAATCCCTGTGAATATCAAATACCACCTTTACAAATCTCAATGATTCTGTCTTCCAAGTTTTCTGCATCAAGCAAATATATCCCCCCTCATTTTGTCATACAACCATTATTCGTTTAAGCTACCGAAAAGGTTACATGTTTTTTTGAAAAGTTCCTCCAACTACTAGTGTTGATTTTCTCCTTTAACGAGTAGAGTGTATTTCTATGTTAGATAGCTAAAAATGATCTGTTAATAGAGATTAAGATACATGATAGAAATACATTCCAGCGTTTAAAGTAAATTTATCAAACAATTTCGATGAAGGGTTTCACTATATTTAATGAAATGAAAACCGTCAAATCCACTTTAGCACTGTCTAAACTTAGGGCTTCGGCATCCCCTTTCAAGTCTATTTTCATTTACTTCTTTAATTACAAAGAAGTTCCATCTATTTCCTTCTTTTTATTTCACATCAAAAAATATCTTTGTTACACTATATTAATAGAAAGTTCTATTTGGGGGTACTCAATATGAAATTGTTCATCAAAAAAGTTAAGCCTATTCTACTACATCCAACCACCCTGATTTTGACCTTACTTTTCTTAAAAGTGATCGCATTTCGTGTCGTCGTTTTTCATAACAAATCTGTCTTCCATATTGCACTCATTGAATTTCCACTATGGGCATTCTTACTTTCACTCATCGTTCTCTTCGTAAAGAAACGGACATGGACCGGCATCTTCGTATTCAATACGATATTGTCTGTATTATTTATCGCCATTATTTACTACACGCGTTACTTTTCAACAATTCCATCCTATTATGACTTACAGCAACTTTATCAATCGAATTCTGTAGGAGGAACAGTCGGTCTTCTAAGCAAGCCCTATGATTTCCTCTTTTTCCTGGACCTACTACTTATCCTTCCAATTGCATATTACTATAATGCCAAAAAAATAAAATCTTCAGCTAAAGTAACTAGACAATTAGCGATTCTATTTGGAAGTATTGGTCTTATTACAACACTACTAGCTTTTAGGCAACCACTTATTGACGTTTCTTATTTTGCAAAAGAGAATGGCTATTTACAATCGCAAGCGGTGCAAGTTTTCACGCGGAGCTTCGGTATCGCGCTAGCTTCTGATGTTAATTTATCAGAACAAGACGTGGAGAAACTCAAAGGGAATGACTACGTTCCCGCAAATAAGCATAATTCCTACGGTATTGCTAAGGATCGTCATGTATTCGTCATTCAGGTCGAGTCATTACAAGGCTTTGTGATCAATAGAAAAGTGAACGGACAAGAAATTACACCCTATTTAAATGCCTTATTGAAAGATAGTACATATTTCGATAACGTATACCAACAAATCGGGGCGGGCAACACTTCTGACGCCGAGTGGCTTATGCACACGTCCATTTACCCTGAAGGTATGGATCCGACTGTCAATGTCATTAATGGAAAGCCAGTCCCTTCTCTACCTCGAACTTTACAAAGGAATGGCTATGGTACAGCCACTTATCATGCCGATGACATTACCTATTGGAATCGTGAAAAACTATATCCAGCACTCGGTTTTGACTACGTTTATACCAACAAAGAAATTCCAGCAGAACAAGAAATAGGATTTGGACCTGCGGATGAAGTACTGTTCGATTTTGCTGCTAAACAACTGCCCATGCAATTTAAGAAACATGAAAAAATATATTCAAACATCATTACACTGACAAGCCATACACCGTTTGAAATGCCTGAAGATCTTCAATATCTAGTATTACCGGATAGTTATGACAGCACATATGTCGGCAATTATCTTCAATCAGTCCGCTATACAGATGAGCAAATCGGAATATTCATTGATACATTAAAAGAGGCGGGCTTATATGATAATTCGTTGATTCTAGTCTACGGGGATCATTCGGGTGTTCACGGGGCTCCTGTCACAAAAGATGATGAGGCTATTCTTTTAGATCTACTCGACCATCCTTATAACCTACAAGACCGTTTTATCGTGCCGGTCATTTTTTCAGGAGGCGGACTTTTCTCCGGGGAAACGATTAGCCACTTAGGCGGACAAATTGATCTGATGCCTACATTATTAAATTTACTCGGAATAGAACATGATGCACAGATGATAGGTCACGATTTATTTCATTACGAAAACAATTTACTTGGCATGCGTTACCACCTGCCAGGCAGCTCCTTCATAAACGATGACACATTGTATGTCGCACCAAGCGCTAAATTACCTGCTATCCTCTACAACTTGGAAACCATGAAAGAGAAATCTCGGACAAATAAAACACAACAATCTATCGACAACGCCTTAAAAATCATGCAACAATCCGATCAAATCTTAAAATCGTATAGCAATCGAAAATAATAGAAAACGGGTTATCTTTAACGAAAGATAACCCGTTTTTTCATTCTCTATCCTCAAAGAAAACAATGCGATTGCTAAATGGCTCAATAACTGTCAGTTCCTTCGTTTGCCATGGAGTTGTTTCAAGACCTGGACGTGCGAAGTTATATTCTTTCGAGTGAAGCACTGCATGGAAGCTTTCGATATCTTCAATCTCTATCCGAATAGCAGCCCCCGGACTACAATCCCCGTGATGCTCTGATAGATGAATGATACAATTTCCGTTTGAAACCAGCATATACAACGGCAAATTATCCTCGAATCGATGCTCCCAATCTAATTTAAATCCCAAATAGTCAACGTAAAATTCTTTTGCTTTCTTCTCATCGAATATACGGAGAATCGGTGTGACACGTTTACCATTCATACAATGCACTCCTCGCTAATCCATAAAGTCATTTAATTTCACTATATATGTTGAACAAATGAATACGGCGTATGCGTTTTACAAGGGCTTTTGGGAGGCCACTGAAAAAGCATTAGTACTTGGAATGGTTTAGAATTCCCACTAATATCGCTTCGACGCTTTGTGGATGCCTCCCGCGATAAGCCAGAAAGAAGACCCCTTGGGAGGGATTGAACTGCATCCCTCCTTAGTCTTATCGCTCCGGCTACCACGAAGTCGCGCCTGCGCTGGATTGTCTATGTGAGAAAGGGCTTTTCATTATCTACGATGAAATCTGCAAGCTGGGGCACGTCTTTATTGACTATAAGTAGTATCAACTAGTAATCAACTTATAATCTCAGCATATACATCTCGAAATTACATTTCTCTCGATAATGAACACCCTAGCGCAGGCGCGGCAAAGGGGTCGCTGAAGCCGTAAGACTGGGTGCGAAGCGCTAATCCAGGCTTACGGCGAAAGGCATCCCCAAAGCGCCAAGCGTTCTACAATCCAGACCCCGAATTAATACTCTCTTATTTTGAGCGCAACGTCAGATTCAATAGGATTCTTTAATTCAACATATATAGACTACTTCTATATAAATGAAGCTCCGTCTGACAATCGGACGGAGCTCCACATGTATTTAGTTACTTTATAAAGTTAATCTTCAATCAGAGGGGGTTCTGATCCCCCTCCGATTCTTCTTGTGTCCTTAAAGACTCGATGTCGGAGTCTTACTGCCCGTTAATGCGGGATAAATTTCTTAAAAGCAAGTACTGCATTATGCCCGCCAAAACCAAAGCCATTTGAAATCGCATAGTTTATCTCCATTTTCACAGCTTCATTTGGAACATAATTCAAGTCGCATTCTTCATCTGGATTTTCGTAATTGATAGTAGGTGGTGCAATATCTTCCAGTATACTTTTAAGCGTTATGATTGCTTCAACCCCACCTGCCGCACCAAATAGATGTCCTGTCATCGATTTGGTTGAGCTTACCTTTAACTGATAGGCATGAGAACCAAAAGTAGCTTTAATGGCTTTCGTTTCTGATTTATCGCCCTCTGGTGTGCTCGTTCCATGCGCATTAATGTAATCAATATCAGTCGGATTAAGTCGTGCCATTCCTAAAGCTAATTTCATCGCTCTTGCTGCTCCATCAAAATCCGGGGATGTAATATGATAGGCGTCTGTTGTTGAACCGTAACCCACGATTTCGCCCAGGATGGTTGCTCCCCGTTTTTTAGCATGATCATACTCTTCAAGTACTAAAATTCCTGCGCCTTCCGACATAACAAAGCCATCACGCTCACGATCGAAAGGGCGGCTCGCCTTTTCAGGTGAATCATTTAAAGTAGACATGGCTCTCATTCTTGAGAAACCAGCAAAAGATAATGGATTTATTGAAGCTTCTGCTCCCCCCGCTACGATAGCATCGGAATAACCATGTAAAATATTCAAGTATGCTTCACCTATTGCGTGGTTACCTGTTGCACAGGCAGAAACTGGCGAAAAGCTCGGACCTTTAAAACCATATTTAATAGCTATAATACCTGCCGCCATATTACTAATCATCATTGGTGCCATAAATGGAGAGACCTTTCTTACGCCTCTTTCTAGTAAATGTTTATGATTTTCGAGTACAGTGTCAATTCCACCAATTCCAGATCCAACGTAAACGCCTATTCGCTCCTTATTAACGGTGTCCGAATTGAGTGCTGATTGGTCTAACGCTTGTTTTGCCGCTGCATAAGCGTACTGCGCAAACAAATCATATTTCCCCAATTCTTTTTTATCAAAGTATTCTTCCGCTGGAAAGTCCTTTATACGCCCAGCAATCTGTGTGTTAATTTCTTTGAATTCATCGTCCTCAATTTTTCCAATCCCAGATTTACCTTCTTTAATATGATTCCAAAACGTATCTACATCATTTCCTAGTGGCGATACGACTCCATATCCCGTTACAACAACTCGACGTTCCATATACTAATACCTCCCATAAAATCGTCATGTATTCACATATTCCTAACTCCATCATTTCCATTTACAAGCAGTTTTAATTGATCAATTACTATTGAATACAAATATTCTCCTACTACACGTCTATATTGTAGCGCACCTTTAATACTCGATATTAGAAGAGCGGCTAATGCCCCTGTATCATGTGTTAGTTTTCCTTCTTCCTTTAAAACATCAAGAAGCTTTTTTAAATAGTCTATCTCCATTTGACTCAATTGTTGTACACTCTCTTGCATAGCGATCGGTAAAAAGTTATAGTCTGCTTGTAAAGATGATATCGGGCAAACTTCATTGTTACCAATCTGATTAGCTCTTCTTGAAATAAACTCCCATGGTTTATCTTCACTGTTTATTTGAGCTTGATCAATGTTCAAATAAGATTTTTCCAGACCTTCTTTTAACTTTATACAAACGGCTAGACCTAAATCCTCTTTCTTCATGAAGTGATAATGAATGCTAGCTTTCGTTACACCAAGTTCCTTAGCCAAGTCGTCATAACTAAAAGACAAATAGCCCTTTTCTCGAATATTTCTAAGTGCTAGCTCAATGATTTGTGATTTTCTATTTTCCATAACCAAATACTAACTTACTAATAGGTAAGTGTCAATTGACTCTAGTTCTTACACCATATATTACAAAATGAAAAGCCCCTATCTAGGTTAAGATAGGGGTTTAGTTTATTTAAAAATCAAAGTTATCCGGATCTGGACCCACTCGGTGATTCTGATTCAAACTATCAATCCGTTTCATATCATCCGCTGTTAATTCAAAATCAAAAACTGTTGAATTTTCAGCAATACGATGTTCTTTCGTGGATTTCGGAATTGTAATAACGCCATTTTGTAGATCCCAGCGTAAAATAACTTGGGCAATTGATTTACCATATTTATCGGCGATTTCCTGAAGATCTGTGTTGTCGAGTAATTGTCCTGCCATGAGTGGAGACCATGCTTCCAATTGAATATCCTGTTTTCGGCAAAAATCACTCAATTCTTTCTGCGTCAAACGTGGATGGTACTCCACTTGGTTCACCATTGGTTTAATTTCCGCATCCTTCATCAAATCCTCAAGATGATGAATTTGGAAATTACTTACGCCAATTGCTTTAACCCGTCCTTCTTTATAAAGTGTTTCTAGCGCTCTCCATGCCTCTTTATATTTTCCTGCCACTGGCCAATGAATAAGGTATAGATCTAAATAGTCTAAACCTAGTTTCGTTAAGCTCTCTTCATAAGCTGCAATTGTTGATGCGTAGCCCAACTCTGAATTCCAAACTTTTGATGTGATAAATAAATCTTCTCGCGCAATACCTGTTTCTTTAACTGCCTCACGAATACCTTGTCCTACGCCAACTTCATTGCCGTAAATCGCCGCTGTATCGACACTGCGATAGCCATGTGTAATCGCAGTTTTCACCGCATTTATTAATTCTTGACCCTCTTCCACTTTAAATACACCAAGGCCAAGCCAAGGCATTTTCACACCGTTATGCAACATTGTTGTCGATTGTAAGTTTTTCATTATTTATGTCCTCCTATTTTTTAATTAAAGTTGTGTTGCAGATTATACGTTTCCAATCACCCCCTTTAGGTTAGATTAATCCTTTGCTGATCTTTTCTTTCTAGCGCCCGACTGACGCCTGTTAGTATGGCTGCAATCAGTACCATTGCCCCCCCGATCCAAGCCGTATGAATGAGCCCAATCGAATCAGTAACCACTCCACCTACGTAGGCCCCCATCGCGATCCCCGCATTAAATGCAGCTATGTTCATAGCGGAAGCAACATCTACTGCACTTGGGACAAAACGTTCAGCTAACATGACGACATACACTTGAAGTCCTGAAACGTTCATGAATGCAAACAATCCCATGAAAAGAATTGTTACTAAACCCACGACCTTAAATGGTGCCGTAAATGTTAATATGAAAAGCACAATCGCTTGCGCAATAAACATATAGAACAGCGAGCCAATCGGGTTTTTATTTGACAGCTTCCCACCAATCATATTACCAATTGCAATCGCAATTCCGTAAACAAGTAAGATGATCACGATGGTTCCTTGTTTAAATCCTGTTATCGTCTGAAGCAACGGAGATAAGTACGTGAATACAACAAATGTTCCTCCGTATCCCAGTGCTGTAATTGTCAATACTAGCAATATCCGACTATTTGTTATGAGCTTAACTTGATCTCGAATCGTTGTTGGAGTACTTTGACGTAAATCGGATGGAACAAGAATACTATTCGCAATAAACCCTATAATCCCTATCACTACGATTGCCACAAAGGCAAAGCGCCAACCAAACTGTTGTCCAATAAATGTCCCAAATGGAACTCCTGTAATAGTAGCAACCGTAAGTCCTGTAAACATGATTGAAATCGCACTTGCTCTGCGATTCTCTGGAACTAAATCAGCAGCGATTGTCGACCCAATTGACATAAACACACCATGTGCAAACGCTGAAATGACACGGGCCATAAGCAAAACCGTAACACTTGTTGCACCCGCCGCAATCCCGTTTCCTATGATAAAGACTATCATAATCCATAATAACAATGTTTTCCGTGGCATTCTTGAAGTGAGCGATGTTAAAATTGGAGCACCTATCATTACACCTAACGCGTACAGGGAAACAGTTAGTCCTGCAGTCGTCACCGATATATCTAAGTCTTGGGAAATCAGAGGCAAAAGCCCAACACTAATAAATTCTGTTGTTCCGATTGCAAATGCACTAACAGCTAATGCAAGTAGTGCAAACATACTTCTCTTTTTATCTAAAGTCACTTTTTTCATCCTTTCTTTTCCTTTGTTGTATGATTGAATTTACAAAGACCACAATGAATACCTCGTACAATTCATCTGCAAATGTTAGTATGAGTCACAGGGATTAAAAAGAAAAGTACGCACTTTTAAGTACTATAGGTACCAAAAAGTTATATAGGTACTTTTAAGTACCCATTAGTAAGGAGGATGAGCATGACAAAAAAGAAGTATAATATATCCGTTGAAGCGACATTAGAAGTGATCGGTGGAAAATGGAAATGTGTCATTCTATGCCATCTGACACATGGTAAAAAACGTACAAGTGAATTGAAACGTCTTATGCCAGATATCACGCAAAAAATGCTCACGCAACAATTACGTGAGCTAGAAGCAGATGGCGTTATTAACCGGATTGCTTACAACCAGGTTCCACCGAAAGTAGAATATGAATTGAGTGAATACGGTTTAAGCTTGGAGAGTATATTAGATTCGCTATGCGCTTGGGGGAACGTACATATTATGAAAGTATATGGAGATAAGTTTTCCGTCCTAGAAGAGGGCATTTTAAACGATAAACTAAAGTGATAATCCATATTAATTGAGCGTAGGTCCCTTAATAGGGGAAATCAAAGCGGATTTTAAAGAAGCACTGGTGTCTACCCCTTTATGCAGAAAAGAGTGCCTCTCACAATTGTTTGTGAGAGGTGTTTTTGCTTACTTCACCTTATACAAGCCGAACCATCATTATGAAAGAGTAAAGTTCTTTACTGCATTTCATATAATTTGTTAAATAAACCAACTGCTGCCACCGCCCCGTTAGCTGAATAAGAAATATTACTATTGGTACACTAAATTACCTGTTAGTTGAATAAGAACAGAAACACTTACATAACAATCGCGCCCGCTTGCGGAACAACTTTATCGACGTGATTACATATTTCACTGGCAGGATGTCAAAATCCATCAATTATTGGCCCGATAACTAGTAATTACCCATAATTTATTTGATTTTCTCCGCCAACTCTAAAATAATTCCCTCTGGCCCACTGCAGTAGCATAACTTATAACTTTCTTCATAGTGTAGTATCTCACTAAAGATTTTCGTACCTTTCTTTTTCAACTTGGCAACAATAGCTTCAATATCTTCAACAGCAAAGGCAATATGCCGAATACCCGGGGTATTTGCAAAAGGTTGCTGAATTTCTCTTTCATCTGACGGATTATAAAATTTGATTAGCTCTATCCATACTTGACCGTCTGGTGTCCCTAATCCTACACAAGCTACTTTAACGTCATTAAGCCCAAATACCTGATTTATCAACTCTCCTTCCATTTCCCATTCCCCTTGCACCTCAAGGCCAAAATCGAGAAAAAAATCTTTAGCGGCAGTGAGATCATTTACGATTACACCCACATGATCTATTCTATGGATTTTCAAATCTCATACCTCCTTTGTTCCTGTTATTTTGCAATATCTTGTATTCTTGATAAGTTTGTTTGTAATTCTAATTCGCTAAAAACAGAAAATATCCTTGTTCAATAAACTGACTGATTGTTCAACTAACTTGCTTCTTTAGTTCAAGAAGGAAAGCTTTACAGTTGTTCCACTAACCACCCGTTAGTTTAAGTGAAATTCTTCATGTAGTTAAAAAAGTGACGCTATAATTAATTCTAAACATTAATTTTAACCGTATATAACGTTCTCTAAGTGAATAAATAGCTAATTCCAAAAAAACCGAAATATTATTAGCGATACAAATGATAAAAAGGTAATTAAAAGTGATGATAAAATAAAAGTATGTTGACTAGGGTAACTTATTTTTTCTTTCATTGTAGTTACTCATCACACAAATATCAGCAAAAACCTCATTGTTTTCTCATTGAACTAAATAATCAAATATCAACAGCGTAAATTAAACAGAGCCTTTTCACTAAGAATAAAACTGCCATGTTATAAGTAAAAAGATTAATATAACAATAGTAACGATTGATAGAAGATAAATAGCCCTCTGTAATTTTATTAGAGTTGCCTTTTTCCAATTAACTAGAATGAAAATAATAAAAACAACACTTAAAATAGTTAAAACATAATTAGCAACTATTTGTGGGAATACTTCAAAATATCCTCGATCACTATTACTCAACATCCTAATTACTAATAAAATAATATTTACGATAAATGCTGTACCAACAATATTTAATAGGTAAACCCATTTTCTTATTTTTATAGAAGTTTTTTTTCTTCTCCGATTCAAAATACTGATTACGATTAAAACGAATGGGGAAGCAATAAAGTATACTAAACAATAAATGAATAATACAGCACTTATTGTTAACCAAAATATATTTTTATCTAAAGGGAGATAATCTGAAATCGATGTAGAAATTTGTTTAACTTCACCATCCTCTATAGAAAAATAAAGAACATTTGTAGGAATAAACATAGTACTACCTTTTGTCATTTTATAAACATTTGGATATGTTTGGACGTAATTAGCTTTCATACCTACCAAACTTACTTCAATTTCGTTCGCATTTAGTGATTTCACTGTAAGTGGTAGTAAATAGTAATACAAATTTAAAAATCCACTTTTCATTCTGCGAGTAGTAAGATACGTTCCTTCTGTGATTTGTGAGTTTGGTAAGTCCGCCAATTTTACTTCATCTATCTCTTTTTCTCCAACCAATTCCTTCGTCAGTCCATAGGAAATATCAGACTCTGAAGCTTGATTCGTTAATATTATTACTGCAAAGTTTTCTTCAGGGACGATATGAAAATTACTTGAAAAGGAAACTGTATTTCCACCATGTGTTAATCCTTTAAACTTTCCATCATACTCCCAAAAACCATGTGCGATACCAGGGACATTTTCATTAATAGCATAACTTTGCGAAAGCATTGTAACTAGCGTATTTTCATCCTCAAACAAAACGTTTTCATTTTCGGATTGTGGCATAAGTGCCATTGCAAACTTAGCTAAATCTGGTGCTGTTCCATTTATTTCACCGCTAGGATACATGGACATATAGTACGGTGTCGATAGTTTGAAATCTCCTTCTTCAATAAGCTCATATCCATTTACTTTGTTTTTTGTTATCTGCTCATTTCTCCCTAAAGACAAATATGAAGTTGAATCTAGAATACCTAATTTTTGAAATATATGTTCATCAACATATTCATTAAAGTCTTGTTCTGAAATTAATTGAACTATATATGCAGCTAGAGAAGTTGAATAATTAGAATAAGCAACGACTTTACCTGGACGATATACTTGGTTTGGCTCAGCAATTTTCAATCCTTCTTCTAAAGATTTTACACGGTATTCGTTAGCATATCCCGTGTCAAAAATATTTTCCTCAAATCCTGCAGTGTGATTCATCAAATCCAACATAGTGATAGGGTCATCATATGTTAGTTTTGTTAAAAATCCTTTTGGTAAATATCTGTTTATATCTTCATCTAAATCGATTTTTCCTTGTTCGACTAATTGCATGACCGACACCCAGACAAACAATTTACTTACTGAACCCCATTCAAAAACAGCAGTATTCGGATTTATTTTAATTTGGTTTTCAATATCTCCATAACCATATCCTTTTGATAAAACAACTTTATTATCTTTCAAAATAACAATGCTCGCACCCGCAGTTGTTTCACCAATATATTCATGTGCATAATCGTCTACGAAACGTTCTACATCGGATATTGAAATTCCAGATGGTGTTGTAAGTTCATTAGCATAAATTTTTTCGGTAAAAAACAAAGATAAAGCTATTATTAATATAATGGAAATTTCTTTATTCATGCGGCACCCCCTTACAATAGGATATATTAGCTAGTTATGGAATAGACGGTATTTCATATAAAAAATTATATAATGATTTTAGGTTGTTACGTTAGAGGACGGTTTTTTCGAAACGATTTAGTGGATATGCTTTTATTAAACCTTCCTACAGACAACTAGATAAATAAAAAGACCGTCATTAGACGATCTGCTGTTGTTCAACTAAAGCAACCCGTTATTTTAATAAAAAATATTGTAATACTACTAAAATAACTTCCCTATTCAGTTAGATAGTTCCCTAATCCGAGTCTGCTTTTTCTTTCTTTCCAATGCTATACCCAAGTACAATACCTAAGATAAGGGAAATTAATACATCCATTTCAAAACCTTTTGTTATCAAACTTAATACTACCGCTGTCACAACTGCCCCTAAGATTGCTAATAATAAATTTTTCACAAATCGCCCTCCCTCAACCGCGTAGGTTCAAATTGTTTTAATATTATAATTTTATACTAACATTTATTTATTATAGTTGAAATGTATTATTCAACTATACTGCTCCTTATGTTGAATAATAAAAGGGTGCTTAACCCCTAATTGAAGTAGAGCACCCGTTAGCCATACATGTAGCGCAAAATCAGCGCTACATCACAGAGGATGAAAATATATGCAGAACATTCAACGAAAAAATGCAGAAGGTTTGTTGAGAACTCTCTGTTAAAACCATAGTAATAAAAGTCTTGCGATTTGTTCTGTTACTTTGAATTTTATACCACTCAATTGAACGGGTAATTTTTTCTCATAGGTACTTATTTTATTTATATTTATAATACGAAGGTTCAACACCTTCGTACGCATACAACGTCGATGTGTTTCGTTCAACGGTGTAGGATATTAGCCAAGTATTTTTCGAATTTCCTATTTGCCAATTTTCTTTGAAGGTCACAATATATTTTTCATTCCCTATTACTTTAACGCTAGTTTCTCTCACAACGTTATACCCATCAATTGTTTCTTCTAAAGACCCAACTTCTTTCGGGAAATAATAGATAAGATTTTCCATTCCAGCAGATGCAGTGGTTATCGCATCTTCTTTTGTGAAAGGGGGTTGAGGTGGTGAAATCCATTGTAAAAATAACCACGACAGAAAAATAAAAGCAATAGGCATTAGTACAAACATTTTTAAACTTTTCCCTTTACTTTGTCTTTTGTAGAGCCATTTATCAATAACTCCGTACAGTATAGCCACAAGCATACCAAGCCACATTAACGCTTTTTCTTGAAAAAATAGTCCGTTTGCCAATCCAAAAACACCCAAAATAAGTATTGTTAACCAATCCTTTTTCAAGAACCATTTCCGCTGCACTGCATCCAAAATTAGCGACACAATGTTCCCGTACAGTAAAATAACGACTCCTACATAGATACAATAAACCAATAACCACCCTAGAAAAGAATGCCCTTTGTTATATTCAAAACCATCATAATTAAAAACCATACCGTACACCATCAACCCTGAAAAAGTAATTGTGGCAACAAATGTGGTTAACAGTTTTCTACTAATTACATTTTCTATACCTTGTTCCATGACTTTCCTCCTCCCTTCATTCCCGACACAATAATAATAAACCACATACTCACTCTGAACCAACATTCCGTTAATAATATTTAAAAAATAAGTGCACAAGAAAAACCTATCCGCATGAACGTAACGCTGTTCAGTACAATAGTGCAAAATGCAAATTAAATGACCAAATAGATTACTAATTCACATATAGAATAGTGGTCTTTTAAATGCCTTTATACCAATTTTTCTAGGCGAATAGCGCTCGTTTTAGCATTTCAAATATCGGATGAGTCGAATGGCTTACAATAATTATCGTAAGGTAACATTATCGTGTTAAAATCAATGTTATTTAACCCGAAAAAAGCACCGCGATTAACAGTGCTATTTGTTATATAATTCGTGTTATTTGAAGCGTTTTCTTCTTTTTTGTACCACTAAACTGAACGGGTTAGCAATTTATTCACAGTTTCTTTTCGTAGATGCCATTTCATTAAACTTTTTTGAACCGTTCTTAGGAATGCTTAAAATTATCCAATCATTATCTCTTATTTGTTTTCCAATATATAAAATTTGCCCTAAGTGATAACTGATATGAGTGACTTCAGTTTGAATTGCTTGAAGAACACTTAAAGGTTGTTGTCTCAAAGTTATTGTTTTATACAAATCTTCTTCATTAAGATTTCCTAAGGAATTAAAAAGTAATTTCCATCCATTTGTCCATATTTCCATAAGCAGTTCCTTTGATTCAATATCATCAACAAATTCTGAATCTCTATCCCTATATGATTTCTCTCCATCAGTAGTTAAAAAATCTACCCATCGAGAATGCATATTCCCACTAATATGCTTTATTATTATTGCGATACTGTTCGATTCTTCGTTGGGTTTCCAATGCAGTTCTTTTTCCGAAAGTTGGTCAAATGCCAATTCCGCACGGTCTTTAAAATGTTCAAATTGCTGAATTATAATCGATAGATATTCTTTTTCCAATTGACGCATGATTCCCCCTCCTAAGTTGAATACACAAATTATACAATTCTTTTATATCCAATAAGAATATTTCTTGTTAAACTAACCTGCCCCTTTAGTTTAAGTACAATTTTTCACAATCTCAACTAAACACTAACATAAATATCCAAACTCCTTTAAGGTGATGTTCAATTAAATGGCCCTTTCATGAAGAAAGACGCTCTTTTCATTTCAGAAAAGCTCCCTATTGTTGAAGATTGTTATTAAAAAAAACCGTAAACCTTTAGTTGAATAAAAAACACAATATCGAAAAAATTCTTCTACCTTATCGTTCCATTCATCGAATTTTGATTTAATAAATTAAATAAAAAGTTGTTTCATTTAGAGTTCATATCAAAAATTAGACGTGGTAAACTGAATCTATGGTGTAATTTTGAAAGTAGGTTGTTCAATGGAATTTGTCATCTTTTTTATGATTGGAATTATAGGTAATGTTGTCGGTACATTGGTTGGAGGAGGGGGACTGATTAGCTTACCCACTATGTTACTTATGGGGTTACCCGTGCATTCAGCAATCGGTGCAAACAAGGTTTCCAATACTGTCAGTTCACTCTCAAGCTTTCTTGTCATATTAAAGAGAAAAGAAGTTTCCTCGAAAGAAGCATTATTAGTCCTAATGTTTTGTCTTGGAGGAGGTATTTTAGGTGGACTCATTGCTTCCTTTTTAAGCGGAAGTACCCTAACGATTATTGCAATCATTTTATTAAGCTTTGCATTTGTAACTTCCTTCATGAATACAGGTAATTTTGATGGAACTGAACAGTTTCATGCAAATAAAAAATCAGGAACTGCACTAATTGGTATAGGAATTTATGACGGAATGTTTGGGCCAGGAAGCAGTACACTTGCGATGTATTTATATGCAAGCCAAAAAATTGCCTATATCCGAGCAATTGGCTTAGCAAGAGTTGGGGTTTTTGCAAGTTGCTTTGGTTCTGCCATCACTTACATATCAACGGGTAAAATTTTCTGGCCACTTACCATAGCATTAATGCTTGGATCCATTATTGGTGCACAGTTCGGAGTAAGATTAGCTCATAAATTAAAAACGGAACATGTAAAACCACTTCTTAGATTAGTAACAGTTCTATTAATCTTACAAATGATTGTAGATTACTTTAATTTTTAAAAGTATCTTTTTTGAAGATACTAATTGAATTACAATTCTAACCAGGCAAACAAGACGTCCATCACATTTTTGGATCGACGCCTCCTCCTTGATTTAAGATAATATTTAAAGGGGTTCTAAAAAAAAATAAAATTCTATTCAATTTGTTCTTCAACTATCCTGCCCCGTTAGATCAAGAAGAAAAAAGGCTTTACTCCTTCTTGAAGTAAAGCACCTCGTTAGTGAAAAAAGCATTACATTCCTGATAATAAACTTGCAAATACAACCATCAAAAATATCAAAAGTGATATTCCTAATACTGTTATAGCCAACTTAAATCTATTCCTTTTAATAATTGAAATTACGGAAACAATTAAACCTATGAAAGCAATTAATAAACTAAAAACTGTAGGAATTGGCTCAGGTAATCTTGCCAGTGCGGTACTAAAAAACAATAGAAAAAAGAGAATTTGTAGTGAAAATGAAATTAATAAAGCCTTGTTAATCATTATGTACGTCCTTTCAGGGCAACCCAAGTATACATAAAGCAAGAATTGGAATTCCAATTAACTTCAAACTAAACTGTCCCTTTACTTTAAGACGTTTGACCCGTATAGAAGTTCTAATATTAAGTAAATTACCCTGTTTAATTTAGCAAAAATCATTTCTGCATATTGAACTATCCTGCCCCGTTAGTTTAAAAAGAAACTCGTTTATCTCCATCCGCAAACCATCGATTCGATCGCTGAACGGGTTTGTATGCTGCATGCACCTCTGGTTGACATAACGCCAATATTAGGAAGTAGTTACCTCTCCTCGGCTACCGAATGTTCAATTTGTGTTAGACGCCAGGGTACTTCCTTCTTTTTTGAATACATTGAAAAGTACTCTCTATCTTCCTCGATAAGATTCCAAACCATCTCTTCTTGCACCATTATCTTAAATGCTTCCTCTTTGTTTTGGTTGTTCGGATCGTACGCCTCAATCCAATGGTCTTTGTCGCTATGACCTTTTTTTACGACAACCAATGTTGAAGCGGTATATGTGAGAGGACCTCCACACGCAGCAAGAAATAATGATAAAAGTATAAATGTTAATCCCAAAGTTCTTTTCATTTTTCTCCTCCATGATTTAAAGATGATCTTGCATTTCAACTATTTGGCCCGATTGCTGAACGACCTTGTATAAGCCATACACACCAGGTTAACATAACGCCTGTTCACGGAAGTAGTTACCTCCATTACGCAATAAAAAGCAGTCAATTTTAAAATAAAGTACCTTGTTAGTTTAATAATATTGCTTTTGATCAACATTTGGAAACTTATTATTATAAATTTTGTTCCAAATTTATAATGCACTTGGATAACAATTATTAATCGAAGGTGCTCCACTTCTCGAAAACATTTCATCAAAGACCTCATGTATCACTACAGCTAATTTTTCAACAGATGCAGTTGGTAATCGCGATACAATGCGACTTATTTCTGGATCATATTCATCCTCAGATGAGAAACTTAAAAAGTTCTTCGGGTCCCAATCATTAATTACTTCTTTTACAATTTGGTAGTGGTTCATAATATCCCTCTTTTAATATTTATTTTTAATGATTTATTCTACACCCTTATTTATCTAAGCTGCCCCCTTAGGTGAAGATGAAAAGCAATAGCTGTTCAAACCTAGCCTGAAAAATTTGTTCGTGTACAAGAAAATCCGTTAGGTGAACAAGGTTTCGTTGAATTGTTGAGCAGGTATCGAGTTCGTTAGACTATTGCATTTTTAAACAAAGATGCAAGGTTTTCTACTAGTTGAGCTTTAGTGAGATCATCGTGATATATACGATAAACTCTTGTCTCGTCTGAGTTTAGTTTGACATATATAGGGTCGCCGCTACCGTGGGAGCAACTAGCTAGAAAAACGTATCCATCTTTTAACGCAGATATTCCAGGTTCAAATTCAGTGCTTTCTTCAATTATGTCGTCAACACCACCACATATCATATAAGAAATTCCGTCATAATCCTCATCTGGCTCATCTTCTTGGACCCCAAACTCCGTATCGATTAAAGGAACGGTTGTATAAAGTTCGATATACCAATTTGGTAACTTTATCTTCAATTCTTTTTCTAATTTTGCTATGTCACTTTCGCATACTGTTTTACCAACAAAATCGGGATATTTCATCTTAATTCTATCGACCAGTCTTCTGGCTTCCAAAGTAATTTCATTATTCGTCATAATTCAATACCCCCATAAAGACTTCACTTAATTCAATGTGTATGTACACATGTTTACATGCAATTTTAAAGTCAGTGACTTTTATTCAGCTCTTTTCGTTTGAGCATTAAACTATCATAACCAAAGACTTAAAAGTTCCTGATTAAACTAGACTGCTCCGTTTGTTCTAGAAGAAAAAAGAGCTGCCTAGGAACCCTTTGGTCTTCAACTAAACCAGCATCCGATAGTTTAAATACCTTCTCATTTACAAATCATCATAAGTAAATCCCGTTACAGAGAATTTGCCATAATTGATTACATCTAGCACCTGGTCAAGCAATCTCGTTCTAGCTTGCCAAACACGTAGTCTTGCATCACGACAAAAAATATACCTTTACAATTTCCAAACCAAAATATCATTCCAATTATTTCTATAAATTCAGTTTACACTCAACTACTTCAATAAGTAAGTCCTTTTCAATGAAACACCCCTTTAGATAAACATCTAAAGGGGTAAAACGTCGCATCTTTTTTATAAACATCGCGGCTTTATTTTTAATCCACAGCGGCATCGTAACATAGAATTATGTTAAAAAATACCACTAAAGCAGGTTCTACTTTAGAGGACATTTAGTATGGATTTTTTTCATACTACACTTAATGATTTGTTTATTTATAACATAATTAAATCCATCTACCTACAATCGGATAATTGTACTTTTCGTCATTCAGTGCTTTTACAATTGCTATGATCGGCACAATTAACCACATTAAACCAAATCCAATTAGCAATGGAATCCCGATAATTACAATAATAAGTATCGTAGAAACAACAATCAATGCTCCCATGACCAGTTGGAATAAGATTGCTTGTATCGCCATCCTTTTGACCTCTAAATCATCAATAACTAGATAAATGATAAACGGTACCAAAAATGGCATAAAGAAAGCACTGGCATGAATTAACACTTTTAATCCTTTATTCTCCATATAATAACCCTCCCAATCTTTTTCAAGTATTTTATTATACGAATAATCGGGAGAGAAAATTCATTTATTTCAGCTGAAGCTTGTCGTACAATTCATTGATTTTATCCATATCCACTTTTTCATGCACTTCATCTGACACACTATATTTTTCTTTTAGCGTTAAAATCCGCTTTACACTCTCATTAAGCCGCTCTTCTGTGATTTCCCCTGTTTCAATAGCCTTAATGAACGCATTCAAAGTATTTAGTTGAACTTCATAATCGCGAACTACAAGTAGCTGATCACTTCCCGCGATGAAGGACTGAACTGCCGCTTCTGGGATTGTATAGTCATTCGCAATCGCCCCCATCGTCAGATCATCCGTTATGATGACACCTTCAAATTTCATTTCGTTGCGAAGTAATCCCGTGATAATAGCTTTAGACATTGAGGATGGATAATCAGGGTCAAGTGCTGGGAATAAAATATGAGCGACCATTACAGCATCGGCACCTTCTTCAATTGCCTTTTGAAATGGAACTAGCTCTACGTTACGAAGTGCTTCCAAAGTTGTTTCCACTTTTGGCAACGCCTTATGTGAATCAACAACCGTATCGCCGTGCCCCGGAAAATGCTTAACGACAGGAATAATGCCATTGTCCATCATTCCATGCATCGTCGATATGCCTAGCTTAGCGACTTGATAGGGATCCGATCCGAATGAGCGATTCCCGATAACTGGATTTCTTGGGTTACTATTAACATCCAATACAGGTGCAAAGTTCATGTTATAACCGAATTCGTTAAGCACTCCAGCTAAATAGGTGCCTGCGCGGTAACTCACCGATTCATCATTAAGTTTACCAATTTGCGCACTTGTGGGCAGTTTAGGTATACCGACGGGCATTCTGGAAACACGTCCTCCTTCTTCATCGACAGAAAGGAATAGTGGGATTTTATTAAGTTCATTTGCTTTTTTAATTCCATTAATCAGCTGTAGCATTTCATTTGTTGTCGCTACATTTCTTCCCATAATAATAACCCCACCAACATGATAGTTACGGATGAGGTTATCCATCTCACTAGAAAACGAGGTACCTTCAACGCCAATCACTAGTAATTGCCCGACCTTTTCTTCCAATGTCATTTGGTCAACCATTTCTTCTACCTTTGATAAAACAATCTCCTCCTTTTTGGGTGGTTCTGTAATCGGCGAGTTTGTTACATCTGTTTCTTTATCCTTATTTTTTTGTGTAAATTGAGAACATCCCGACATTAATAAAGTGCAACAAACGACGAGAAAAATGAACTTATAATTACGATTCACTGTCACTCCCCTTTTCTTATTACTTCATTTCCACCGATCAATCACAGCTTCAAAATTACTAAGCGACACTGATCCCTTCTGCATAGGGGGTGGGCAAGATTTATTGTATTCAGCTATTTTCTCGTTTGCTTTTTCTATTCGTAATTCCAACTCTGCTGCAGCATCTGCACGTTGAATAGCTGTAATTGCGATTAATTCATCGCGAATTTCATGCTGTAGATTTAACCAATGTGGTTTATATCCGGCATCTTTAGCGATTCGCTGAAAATGCTGGAACGTATCACCCGAAAAGTACTCTTGTGATAACGGTTTCCCATGGCCCGCTAAGTTATCCATGCCGCCTTTTTTTGTATATTCTTTTAAAATATCGCCGATTAGATCGTTGTATGGTGGGTTTAATTTATCGTCGCTCATACTCATTCACTCCCCCTCCTTTATATTTTCATAATTTCATTTTTTCCAGATGTATAATCCAGTTTCATTTGTTCCAATTCGATTTTCATCTTTTCAGTTTCCATGATAAAGTTTTGCTGTTTTAGTTTTTCTAGTTCGATCTCACCCCTCATGAATTCCCCTTTAATTTTCACGATTCTTCTTTGATGATCCGTAATAATTGCAATGATTGGCACACTCATCACAAGCCCAACAATAATAACTCCCTCTAGCATTTCAATCGCCCCTTTGTCATGTAATTAATTCAATTGTACATTATTGCAATTGACTGTCATACAATTTCAATTCATTTTGTTTAACTATCATAGGCTACGATGTGAATAGTTGGGTATACTTCCATAATACATTGCAGGAAATGGGGTTATCCAATTGAAGTTCACACTTGAGGAAGCCGTTAAAAATTATGCACTCCCGTTTCAATCTGATGCGGATCTTTCAACAATAATCGAAGCCATAGGTGATGCAAAAATCGTCTTATTAGGAGAAGCAAGCCATGGGACATCAGAATTCTACACAGTTCGGGCTAAGCTGTCCAAAATGCTAATTGAACAGAAAGGGTTTTCAGCCATCGCGGTCGAAGGTGATTGGCCGTCCGCTCAGCATGTTAATCGCTATATAAAAGGATATAGCGAAAGTAAAGATGATGCACACGAAGTTTTGAAAGCTTTCGGCAGATGGCCGACGTGGATGTGGGCTAATGAAGAGGTTGCGGAGTTTGTCGACTGGTTGAAAATGCATAATGACAAGAGGATTCCCGATCAAAAAACAGGATTTTACGGAATCGATATGTATAGTCTCTGGGAATCTATGGAGGAAATTATCCGTTACTTAACAGAATCCAATCCCGCGGGTGCCGATCTTGAACTAGCTAAAAAGGCTTTTTCCTGCTTCGAACCTTTCAACGGTATGCCAGACCATTATGCAATTTCCACAGCTCACTTTTCACAAGTTTGCATTGACGAAGTGAGTGATTTATTATCGTCCATTCGCTCGCACAATAAACACTATAAAGACGATCAGGAAACCACTTTAAATTTAAAAGTGAATGCACTCGTAACTAAAAATGCCGAAAAATATTACCGTGCCATGCTCCAAGACAACGCACTTTCCTGGAATATTCGTGATGAACATATGGTTGAAGCGATTAATGAAGTAATGAATCATTATGGAGAAAATGCAAAGATCATCGTTTGGGAACATAATACGCATATTGGAGACGCCCGTGCAACAACAATGCAGGAGGACGGAATGCTCAACGTCGGTCAATTACTGCGAGAACAATTTATGAAAGAAGATGTCTATGCAGTAGGATTCGGAACGCATCGGGGCACCGTCATCGCAGCTGAACAATGGGGAGTACCTTTCGAGCTAATAGAAGTCCCTCCCGCTCGTCAACATTCATGGGAAGATTTAGTACACAAGTCTGGCGCTTTCAATAAACTATTCGTTTTCAATGAAGATAACCGACACTATTTCACCAGCTGGATTGGCCATAGAGCAATTGGGGTCGTCTACAACCCTGAATACGAGAAATTTGGAAACTATGTACCAACTCAAATCGGAAATCGATATGATGCTTTTATATTTATTGATCAAACAAAAGCACTGGAACCGCTGAATCTAGGGGTAACGGTTACTGATATATGACATTATGATAGCGGAAGAATAAAAATCGTGGTTGATGAATTAATCACGATTTTTATTTCCATTTTAATAGTGTAGTTGCTGAACCCAATTTAATTAGTTTTCTCTTTGATTGTTTTCAACAATATCTTTAAATATTGCTACTTTATTGTTCCAAAACTGTTCGTAGAAAGTAAGCCGTGTTTGCAATTTCCGCAGTGGCTCTCCAAACGATATACATTTTCACGTCCCATTTTTCGTGCAACAACGAGTTCGGTTGCATATCATCTATTATTTTATAATTCATAAAAAAGCTGACTGCACATAGCAATCAGCTTTTCACATTTATTTACTCCATTACTTATTCGCAAATGTTGCTGGCATGATAACAGCAACGACTTCTCCTGTTGCAACAACTGTGTCATCCGCAAATACTTCAACAGATACCTTAAACTTCTTCGGATGAATTTCTTCCACTTTTCCAACCGCTTTTAACAAAGTACCTTGTTTAGTTGGTTTCATATAATTCACGTTTAATGACGCTGTGACGAAACGTGGTGGTTCTTCTCCACTGCCTGGCTCATGCCCATTTTTTCGGTGCAATGCAAGTGCGGCCGAACCAGTCCCATGACAATCGACAAATGATGCGATTAGACCGCCATAAACAAATCCTGGAATCGCAATATGCTTCGGTGACGGTTCATAATAGGTTACAGTTTCTTCCCCTTGCCACCCCGTTCGGAAATGGTAACCATCTTCATTTAAGCGCCCACAACCAAAACACCAAGCGAAATCTTCCGGATAGTCATCTTGAATTGCATGTACTACTTCATTATTCATATCCCTTTTCCCCCATTCCACATTCCTACGTCATCATTATAACATTCCGACAATCTATTCATCCTCTAAAATATCTTTCAGAAACTTTTCACGATGATCCAGGAAATATTTTGTGATCTGATAGTGCTCAGTCATTTCATATTCGGTTTCCTTTATTTCTCCATCATCAAAACTCAAGATTGTCGCATCAGGATAGCCTAAAATTATGGGCGAATGCGTTGCAATGATGAACTGGCAATTTTCTTCCCGGACAAGATCATGCATAATACGCAGAAACGACAGCTGCCTTTGCGGTGATAATGCGGCTTCCGGCTCATCGAGTAAGTAAATTGCCTTTCCATTGAATCGATTTAGAAATAGTGACAGAAATGATTCACCATGAGACTGATGATGAAGTGATTTCCCTCCGTAAGCATGATAGGAGCCATCGGGTTCTTTTGCCATTTCATCAACGTGTGAAGCAAAATGATAAAAAGATTCAGCCCGTAAAAAGAATCCGTTCGTCACTTTCGGCATCCATGACAAGCGAAGATAATCACTTAATGCACTTTCAGACGCATCTACTGCATATGTATTGTTTCTACCGCCACCCGCCGAATTAAACCCGCATAAATCCGCAACTCCCTCAAGTAATGTCGATTTCCCTGAACCATTTTCCCCAACAAAAAATGTAACACTATTCGTTAAATCCAACTCCGTTAGCGACTGAATTGAGGGTATAGAAAATGGATACTCCTCCTTTGAAAGTGACTCTTTATGAAGAAGCGTTATTTTTTTCAAAAACATTTGATTATAACCCCTTTCTACTAATTTCCCCGTGTGATTCTGCATAGATTATTAATGTACAAGCATGATCCCGTACATCTTCATCCGCGTATACTAAAGAAATGAATTACAGGAGGAATAGAACATGAAAATAAGAGCACTATTATCGATTGGCATTATGATTATAGGCACATATGCAATGACTCAACTTTTCCTAGGCTACGACAAGAAAGAGGTTACGAAGGTTCTTGGCACCACGGAATCTCAGTTTAGTGTAATGACCTTTTCGGAACCATCCCTTTCAGGTTCCTCCCCCAAAATTTGGAATATAAGTGATGAATCTGAAATTGAAAGCTTACTTGAATTCCTTCAAGATTATCATGTCCGAAAATTAAAACCTGAAAAAATTAATAAGGTTGATGATATCAATCAGTTCATTATTAATTTAACAGATAGTAATGGAGACAACTTTAGCATTATTGTAAATGAAGATCTAATCATCCAAAACTCTTCACTCTATTACGAAGTAGTTGACGGTCCACTAGATGTTGATTGGATTGTTCATTTTCTCATCAGCAATAAAATTTAACCTATCCAATACAGGGGGCAAGATAGTCATTCTATTCTTGTCCTTTTTAAAAAGACAATAAAATATAAGTTTTCTCCTTGAGCATTGTTTAGACTCAAGCGCTTTTCTTATGCGTTTATTTAAGTTGATCAATCAAAAAATAGCTATCATTAATATGAACAAAAGAAATATGGTATAGATTTGTAGAATCCATTGTTTTGAAGGTTTATTGAATTTCCAATCCATAAATCCTCTTACCATAGATACTAAAATCAGATAAGGTCCTAAAAATAAACAAAGTTAAAATTTTCATACTTTGTAGCTAGAGTAACGGAGCCAATGATAGAACCAATAACAAAACCAATCATCAGGATTGCCAACGCGAAAAATTGAAGACTTTTTGCGCGATCGTCCATTGTATTTGTCTTCTTTGTTATATGCAGCTTTCTTTTTAGAAATCGCTCTCCCAGCCACACTGCAATAATTAACACAATACCAACGATAATTAGTTCTTTCACTTTTCCTTGCACCCCATTCTTGAAATGAACTATATAGTGAACAAAAGAAACGAAGGCACCTAACTCCATAGCGAAATCAATTGGTTTCATTATTTCAACATATATAGACTGATACTCTCAACTAATTTGTTGTTCCATATTTATACTTACGTCTTTATCCCTTAGAAGTTTCACATTTCGTATATACTTATGGGAAGAGTATTTTAAAGGAGCTAACTAACATGGAATTTAAAAGCATCGATGAACAAGTCATTCAAAAATATCAACAAGATGAGCAGCTAATGATTCGGTTGTTTGTACAATGGTGTGCTAATAATGAAGTGAACCCGCATGAATTATATAGCCGTGCATACCCAGACCAACAAGAAAATGAGACGATGAAGAAAATAGTTGAGGAAGCTAAATTTGAAGAAGAAATCGACATTGATAACGAAACAATGCTGGATGTCCTACAACTTTTCGGCAATGATGATCTTGCTTTTATCCTAACAGATGAAATCGAACGTCTTTCAAAAAAGCAAAAATAACACATACTATCTGAAAGTTGTCAAAAAAGGGATTTGTTTTTTTACTTTTACCCTATTCTACTATATACTATTATTTAGTTCGACATCCGTAATAAAAGGGAGAGATTAGATTGGTAAAGAGTATGCCGCTGCGTTCAGAAGTAAAGACAGAAGAAACATGGAATCTGCAAGACCTTTTCAAAACAGAAGAGGAATATGATGCTGCGATAATTGACTTGGTAAAAGAAGTCGATGCATTTGCCGAAAAATTCAATGGCAACATTAAAGATGCTAAATCAGTAATAGAGGCATTGGAAGGCTTTGCGGCTGTTTATGAAAAAGTGGTTCCTGTTGGCACGTATACGAGTTTGTCATCAAGTACAGACCAAACGGATGACGAAGCACAAATGCGCTCAAGCAAGTTTGGTTCCACTGCCGCAAAAATAAACAGCAAACTATCATTCGTCAACAGTCAACTTTCTGAATTACCCATTGATGTTTTGGAAGATGCAATGAAACAGTCAGGTGATTTTAAAAATTACTTGGAGAAATTGATTCGCAAAAAAGAGTACCAATTGCATCCTGAAGTTGAGAAAACTTTAGCTGCCTTCTCTTCCACATTCGCCGGGCCATATGGCTTGTATAACACGACAAAAATGGTGGATATGGCATTTGATGATTTCGAAGTCGACGGGAAAAGTTATCCGTTAAGCTATGTGTCCTTCGAAGGTGACTGGGAGGGCGAAACGGATACCGCCAAACGCCGTGCTGCATTCGATGCATTCTCAGCTAAGTTAAAAGACTATCAACATACAACTGCAAAAACATATGACATGCATTTACAAACGGAAAAAACAACAGCTGACCTAAGAGGGTATAATTCGATTTTCGATTACTTATTGTTCACCCAAGAAGTCGATAAGTCCATGTATGACCGTCAAATTGATTTAATCACAAAAGAACTTGCACCTCACATGCGGAAGTACGCGAAACTTCTGCAAAAAGTCCATGGACTTGATAAAATGACGTTTGCCGACTTGAAAATCTCGCTTGATCCAACATACGAACCAAAAATCACCGTAGATGAATCGAAGAAATATATTGATGATGCCCTTGCTATAATGGGTACTGATTACATGGAGATGGTGGATCGTTCATACAAAGAACGATGGATTGATTTCGCTCAAAACAAAGGTAAATCAACAGGAGCATTCTGTTCCAGCCCTTATGGCAACCATCCATATATCCTTATTTCATGGACAGGTAGTATGAATGATGTATTCGTCTTAGCTCATGAATTAGGGCATGCGGGTCATTTCTACAATGCAAATCGAGAGCAAAACGTATTCAATGCACGCCCATCACTATATTTCATCGAAGCACCTTCGACGATGAATGAAATGCTCGTGGCTAACCACCTATTAGAAAACTCAAATGATCCGAAATTCAAGCGTTGGGTTATTTCATCAATCGTTGCACGCACGTACTACCATAACTTTGTAACGCACTTACTAGAAGCTGCCTACCAACGAAAAGTCTATGAACGCATTGACGCAGGCGGAAGTGTCAACGCCGGTGTATTGAACAACTTGAAACGCGGCGTGCTTGAAGAGTTCTGGGGAGATGATGTGGAGATTAATGAAGGCGCGGAACTTACATGGATGCGTCAGCCACACTACTACATGGGCTTGTATCCATACACATACAGTGCTGGACTCACAATCTCCACTCAAGTATCTAAACGTGTCCTTGAAGAAGGTCAGCCTGCTGTCGATGAATGGCTCGAAGTATTGAAAGCTGGTGGTACAAAATCCCCTGCTGAACTGTCAAAAATGGCAGGTGTCGATATTACAACAGAAAAACCATTGCGTGACACAATCGCTTATATCGGTGATTTGATTGATCAGCTAGTTGTGTTGACGGAAGAAATTGAGGCAAACGAAACGGCTAACGTTTCACAATAAAACAAAAGCGCAAATGCCTGTTCAGAGGCGCTTGAGTCTAGACGTGAAATATCAGCTTTCGCAGGTTATCCACTGTACAAGATTTTATAATTTCCTAGGCAGGAAGAACAAAAAAGCTGACGAAACCGTAATGGTCTCGTCAGCTTTTTGACGTTGTTAATTAGATTTTACTTCATCCACTCTGGTTTACCAAAGCCTTCAAAATCTGAATCAATTACTTTTTCAAATTCTGCTGATTCTACTATTTCAATAATATCTTTAGCAAATTGCTTATCAATGTTTTCCGTTTTTACAGCAACTACGTTTCTGTATATATCAAGCATGTCCTCTAGTGCTAGCGCATCTAATAAATTCATACTTGCAGCCAAGGCAAAGTTTCCAGGAACTGCCGCTAAATCAGTACCGTCAACTGAACGTGGAAGCTGACCCGCTTCGATTGGCTGAAACACCAAGTTCTTCTTATTCATTGTTACATCTTTTTCAGATACTTTTAGCACTTCTGCATTTGGATCTAATTCAATTAGACCTTCATCCTGTAACACTAAAAGGGCGCGGGCTCCATTAACAGGATCGTTTGGAATGGTAACTTTTGCTCCATCCTCAATAGCTTCAATTGTCTTGAATTTATTCGAATAAATGCCCATTGGAGCTGTTGGTACGATAATAAGTGGTGATAATTCAGCTTCCGTTTCTTTAACGACATTTTCTAAATAAGTCGTGTTTTGGAACAGGTTTGCATCAATATCGCCACTTGCCAGTGCATTGTTCGGCTGAATATAATCACTAAACTCAATTAGTTCAACTTTATATCCCTTTTCTTCAAGTCCAGGAATAATCGCCTTTTTCAACATATCACTATATGGTCCAGCGGTTGCACCAATTTTCACAGATTTGTCATCCGAAGCTTTTTCTTTGCCACCACAAGCAGCTAGTGCGGTTCCAACTACAAGTACTAATACAACTAATAGAAACTTTTTCATAATTTTCTCTCTCCCCATCATCGTTTATCAATTACTTTTGAAATCCGATCTCCTGCAAACTGAATTACTTGTACAAATAGTATTAATATCACCACGGTCACTACCATTATTGTATTGTCGTAACGATAGTAGCCGAATCGAATTGCTAAATCCCCGATTCCGCCACCACCAACAACACCAGCCATTGCTGAATAGGCGACTAAACTAATTACTGTAAGTGTCACGCCTTGAATAATACTTGTTTTTGCTTCAGGCAATAGTACATCTTTGATAATCATCCACGGAGTTGCACCAACAGCGATTGCAGCTTCGATAACACCTTTATCAATCTCTCTTAGTGAAGTCTCCACAATTCTTGCGAAAAAAGGGATTGCTGCCGCAGATAATGAAACACTAGCAGCCCCAGGGCCAATCGGAGTACCTACTATTAAAATCGTTAAAGGGATTAACGCGACGAGTAAAATAATAAACGGCACAGAACGGACCATATTGACGATAAAGCCAATAACTGAGTTCAATGCCCGATTTTCTAAAAATAAGCCTTTATCGGTAGTGAACAGCAAAATCCCTAGCGGAAGCCCAATAACAAGTGCGATAACGAGAGAAATACTTATCATATAAAGTGTTTCCCCAAATGCTTTTGTAATATCAGGCATTAACTCTATAACGTGTTGTAAATCAATTCCCATTGTCAATTACCTCCACTTGAGCAGCTCGTGATGACATATAGGCAATTGCCTTTTCTATTTCGTCATCCTCGCCTTTTAGTTCCATCAGGAAAGTACCGAGTGGCCTTTCTTGAATATATTCAATGGAGCCGTGTAGGAAATTACCTTGTATAGTAAATTGCTGCACAGTATCTGAGATAATTCCATCGCCTGCGACATCACCTTTAAACATGACTTTGACCAGTTTGCCCGTGCACTTGCTCAAAATCATTGACGGCACATCAAATGACACAACACTACTAATAAATTCTTTCGTTAATTCTTCTTGAGGATCTGAAAATATATCATATACTTGTCCTTCTTCAATCACTTTTCCATCTTGCATAATTGCCATGCGATCACAAATTTCTTTCACGACATTCATCTCGTGTGTTATTAGAACGATTGTAATCTGTAATTCTTTATTTATTTTCTTCAACAGCCTTAAAATAGATAGCGTCGTATTTGGATCTAATGCAGATGTTGCTTCATCACACAGTAACACTGAAGGATTATTCGCTAGTGCTCGGGCAATACCTACCCGCTGCTTCTGGCCACCACTCAGCTGCGCAGGATAAACATCCCGTTTATCAGAGAGGCCAACCATTTCTAGTAAGTCCGTTACCCGAGCGTTTATTTTATTGGCAGGCGTTTTGGCTGCCCGTAAAGCAAATGCTATATTTTCATATACTGTCTTTTGGCTGATTAAATAAAAGTGTTGAAAAATCATTCCTATTTTCAGACGTGCCTGACGGAGATTATTCCCCCGTAACTTCATCAAATTTAATCCATCTACTAAGATCGTTCCGCTCGTTGGTTTTTCCAACAAATTTAGACAACGGATAAGAGAACTCTTCCCTGCACCTGAGTAACCTACGATTCCGAAAATTTCTCCTGTGTTAATGTCGAGTGAGACATTATCAACACCAGTCACGATTCTCTCTTTTGTTTTGTATACTTTTGATACGTTTTGAATTTGAATCATGCAATTCTCCTCTTTCTATAAATAGAAGTACGAAATCTCAGATGTCTGACCATATAAAAATGCTTCTCTCATATATGAAAGAAGCACCGAAAATAAAAAGGTTTCAGCTCATCTTTCAGAATGAAATTCACTCTGTAGGAGTTAGCACCTTCCTTACATTACGCAAGGGGTTGCTGGACGTCATCGGGCCTATCCCTCAGTCTCTCTTGATAAGTACCATTATGTAATTATTTTGATTGATAAGTTTCATATTAGTATGTTCCAATAAGATTGTCAACATAATATGTTCTGATATATAACAATTTATTATCATTTTCATTTCATTCCATGTATACTGACAATAAGAAAAGCGGAAGGCGCCGTCTAGACGCGACAGGCATAAGTCAATCCAGGGGAAGGCAGTCTAAGAGCGCGACGTCCTGTCGCAACGACTGCATACCTGCATCCTTGCAGGCACGACGTGGCGCTCTTTGCCACATAGCTGGATTGCTTTCAAGGAACCTAGCCTAAGTACGCCGCGTCCTGCGGCAATGGCTAGGTGACCCACATCCTTTGGGCCTCAGAGCGGCTGGCGCCTGGAGCTAGACAATAAGAAAAGCGCAAGCGCCTTGGTAGACCCGACAAGCGCTGGAGTCTAGACACTGCTCCAAGTGAAAAACTTATACTATCTTACTCTTTTACACTAAAGATTGGATTACATAGAAGAGAGGTTATTACATGGCACTATCAAATCGACTCAAGAACCTACCACCGCACTTTTTCGCATCACTTGTTCGAAACGTACAAGAAGCACTTTCTGAAGGACGCGACGTTATTAACTTGGGGCGTGGAAATCCCGATCAACCGACACCTCCACATATTATAAAAGCACTCCAAGAAGCAGTCGAAGATCCAACAACACATGGATACTCCCCTTTCAGAGGGACTGCCGAATTAAAACAGGCTGTTGCTGACTTTTATAAACGAGAATACGATGTTCATATTGATCCTAAAACAGAGGTAGCGATTCTATTTGGAACAAAACCTGGATTGGTCGAGTTACCCCTCGCGATTATGAACGAAGATGAATTACTTTTATTGCCGGATCCGGGATATCCCGATTATTTATCGAGTGTAAGCTTAGCCAATATTAAATACGATTTAATGCCATTACTTGCAGAAAACGATTTTTTACCTGATTACTCTGCTCTTTCCGATGAACAAAAGAAGCAAGCAAAATTAATGTATTTGAACTATCCAAATAACCCAACAAGCGCAACAGCCACACTTCCATTTTTCGAAGAAACGATTGCTTTGGCAAAAGACAATGATATTGCAATTTTGCATGACTTTGCCTATGGTGGAATCGGTTTTGACGGTGCGAAACCTGTCAGTTTCCTGCAAGCAGAAGGTGCAAAAGAAGTTGGAATTGAAATGTACACATTGTCAAAAACGTATAATATGGCGGGATGGCGGGTCGGTTTTGCCATCGGTAATGCCGATATTATCGAAGCAATCAGCTTATTGCAGGATCATTTATTCATAGATATATTCCCAGCAATTCAGCGCGCAGCAACAGAGGCATTATCGGGAAGCCAGGATTGTGTGGATGAGCTCGTTTCACTTTACGAAAGCCGCCGGAATGTCTTAATTTCCGAATGTAAACGAATCGGTTGGGATGTCATCGCGCCCGCTGCATCTTTCTTCGCTTGGTTACCTGTACCAGAAGGATATACAAGCGAATCATTCACCAAGTTACTATTAGACAAAGCAGACATTGCCGTAGCACCGGGCCATGCTTTTGGAAGGTATGGTGAAGGGTATATACGTGTTGGCTTATTGGAAAGTGAAGACCGTTTAAAAGAAGCAGTTGCACGAATTGAAAAACTCGATATTTTTTCACGATAAAATAATTTAATTTGAATTTCATATCAAAAAAGCCAGGAGTTTTCTATTCTTGGCTTTTTTGACATGAAATATTCTTAGTTCGTTAGAAACATTGAAAAGAGCGAATATCATTTGGACTTATCACATGATGGATCCAGCCACGCCTTCTTCTCTGTACTTTCCAGCTAGTTATTGTGATTGTTTGTGTCATATTTATCTTCTAGTTTCGGAATTAATTTTTCCCATATCAGATATTTTCATATAAATTTCGATCAACTATGTGATTCAGATTTCCTATAAAGATCACACCTTTTTCATTTCAAGCTAAATCCAATCTGTATAGAATCTGCAATTCTCTTGTAGCCGATCTCTTGGTAGATTTTATTTGCTGTCGGATTCATCAAATCAGTGTAAAGCACACAAAAATCATATTTTTTTAGAAGTTCCTTTGTTCCAGCTGCTACCATCGTCCGCGCGTAGCCTTTCTTTCGCTCTTCCTTTGGTGTAAATACAAGGGAGACAGTTACGCCATGATTTGTCGGTCGGGCTTTTTTCATCATGGAAACTACTTTGCCATTATCCTCCCACAAAAATACTTCCTGTTCGGCTACAAATGATGCAACTCGACTTTTCACATCTTCCACTGCTGTTAGCGGAAGTCCTGCATCTTCCTCAAACAAGTTGAACCACATCTCAATGAGTGAACAATCATCCGTATTTGCCAAACGCCAAGAGCCTGGACTGTGTTCAAGTGTTTCATCTATATTATCTAATCGATACAATCCCTGGTCCATCATCAATTGAGGATACACACTTGTTTTCACTTCCCATTTCTTACTGAAGAGGAATGCCCACGGTTTTAAACCTATGATGGAACTAATTTCAATTTTAAGTTCCAATAGGTTTCTTATTAACAAATCCATACATTCTTCCAAACGGCTTTCATCCGTAAAAATTAGGTTTAACGGATGTGGATAGGTCATTTGAAATAAGGCTAGCACCTGCCCCTCCTCTTCAATCGTCGCCATAAACGGCTTCTCGTATCGGCCAGCTTTAATTGCCTGCAATACACCGAAAAAAAGACTGTATACATCTTCCCTTTTACCTAAAACAGGTTCAGCTTTCAATGCAAATTTTTGCACATCTTGATAACGTCTAAACTCCATCCCCACACCCCATTCACATAAAAATAATAAACATCGAAATATTATAACAATTCTACCACATTTAACCTATATGCTGTGACTCTGATTGAAATCCATTGGTTAGTGGAAAGCTCTCCTTATTGCACTGGAAATTATAAAGCTTCCCTGGGGATAATCTGCAAATGGGCCTAGAATGTTGCCACAGGTTGTGGTGTACTAAGGCTGCGTTCTTCTGTTACAGGCGCTTCCTCTTTTTTTTTGCAAATAAACGTCAAAGTGAGCTGAAAATAATGCCTGTCTTCTGTCCAAAAATGTTATTGGAGGAGCCAACCCCTGATCACCTTGTAAATTGCCAGGAATGCGGCCTTTATGAACAAGGGACACGGATGGTATGGGGTGAAGGTAATCCAGCGGCCCCGATTATGATTATTCTTGACAATCCCGGAGCACGTGAAGATCGTGAAGGCGAGTCATTTGTTTGTGGAACGCGGCAAACGCTACAAGAAGTTGCAAATGAAGCTGGCTTGAAAATAGATGATCTGTATGTCACTTTTATACTAAAAAGGAAGCCCGTTCGAGCATACGACAAAGAATTAGTACGTCAAATTTGTATGAGGCATTTAGAACAGCAGCTTACAGAAAAAAAGCCTACTCTCATTCTTTGTTTAGGAAATGTAGCCGTTCAGTCTTTTTTTCAAAATCCTGAAGCCGAAGTGAAGTCAATGCGGAGTAGTTGGCACGATATACGTGGATTCCAAACAGCGGTCGCCTACCATCCACTTGCAGTTAGACGACGTCCAAACTTACGTAACTTATTTTTGGAGGACTTGACTTTCGTTGCGGATCGCTTTCATTCTTTAGACCTCTAGCTACGATATGAAGTTTTTGTAATCCAATATTACTATTAGAAAAAATATTTATGTTTGATAAATTAATCAGATATGGTAGATAGAATTCAAAAAAAAAGGACACACAATTAAGCATGTCCTGTTACCAACTCAGATATTTGGTTGTTTTGAAGTATTCAATATTTCTAGTTCTTCTTTACTTCCAACGTGATCAAGTTCTTTATTTTTTTCAATTTCATGCATGTCAAGAACGTGTTGGGTAGGTGGGATTAATAGACTTATTACAATAATTGTCACTCCAGAAAAAATCACACCTGAGAAAACAGGCGTTAGCCACAATTCGCCCAACAAGCCCAAAAACCCATCCGATTGAATTTTCGGCCCAGGAACGTGAGTAAGTGACGTAATAATATAATATACGAGTCCAACAGATATACTTGCCCATACAGCCGGAGTACTTACCCGCTTCCAAAATGGGCCTAAAACGATTGGCCAGAACAATGTAACAAATACAACATCCCACGCTAAATAGGCTAAATCAATAACTTTTTGAGCACTTAGAGCCAGGATTAAACCTAACAAAGCGCTTGCAAGAATCACCATTCTGGAAAAAAACAATAGTTTTTTGGGATCAGGATTCTTATTAATAAAATCTAAATAAATATTTTTAGTAACAATTCCTGAGGTTGCTACATAACATGCCGCAACAGTTGACATACCCATCGCCGCCATCGCTGTTAAAAAGATAGCAGATAAAATAGGAGGGAAATAGCCTTGTGCAAAAACAAGCATCAATGTTTCGGGATTGGAACTGTTCGGATAAATAGATTTAAAAGCTTCCCCTAACATACCAGGTATCCAACTAATAGCGATGATTACTGAACCTGCAATAATCATACTCAGCTGTGCGACACGCGGACTTTTTGCCGCTGCAACACGCTGACCTAAGTCCACTGCTGGAATATCACCAAGAGCTAAAACTAAATAGAGTGTCCAGAATTCAACTCCACCTCTACTAAATAATTCATTTACATTCCACCAATCAGGGTTAAATGTAACATCGGGATAATAGAATAAAACAAATATGGTTATCCCGAGGATTCCGGCTACCGCTAGTGCCCCTTGAACAATTTCGGTGTAAGCGACAGCCCATAAGCCTCCAATAACGGAGTAGAGTGCCGTTAACGAAACAAATAATAGTGCGGCTGGAAGGAAATCGATTTGGAAAAGTTGTTGGATAATATAAGTACCCCCAACAGTGAGAGCTGCGGCATTGAAAATACCAAATGCTACCGCCATCACGATTCCCGTGTATGCTCCTAATCTTTTACTACCATATCTCAATCCGTAGTAGTCCGCTAGTGTCCATCCTCTTAATCTTCTTAGGGGCTTAGTCCAGATTAATGCTCCTAAAATCATACATGTACCTAGGCCGCCCATTGTTGCGGACCCTTCAAAGCCTCCACTTGTATAACCCGAGCCGACAGCAGCAAAAAAGAATGGAGCTGCTAATAACGCGGCAATTAAACTCCCAGTTACAACGGATAACGGCATACTCCAGCCCGCCACAATTAAATCTTCAGCAGTTTTGACGCGCTTATATCCTTTATAGCCAATGTAATAAATAAAAACTAAATATACACAAAATACGATGATATTCATCAATTCAAGTGCTCCTCATCTATCTTTTATCCGTTCATAACTACTCCACCGTTTGGAGTTAGTATTTGACCTGTATAAAAATCCGCATTTTCTGATGCTAAAAATAACACAGTTTTGGCGATTTCCTCAGGTTGAGCCAAGCGCTTTAGTGGATATTTCGCTGACTCTTCCGCGATATAGTTTTCACCGAAAGCTTCGAGAATGCCAGTATATGTTCCACTAGGCGCCACAGCGTTGACCAATATATTCGGTGCCAACTCTCTTGCCAAAGCTTTTGTAAAAGCATTAATACCGCCTTTTGCCGCTGAATAATGGGTGAATTCTTCACACCCAAGACTTCCTATATCTGAAGAGATGTTAATAATTTTACCTTTATTTTTTTCCTTCATTCTTTTCGCCGCTTCTCGGCAATTATAAAAGTTTCCGTAAAGATGAACCTTTATCATTTTGTCCCACTGCTCATCAGTTAAATCTGTAATAGGAGCATTCTGTGCAAACCCGGCATTGTTGACAAGAATATCTATTGCTCCTAGCTGGTTGTCCATATACTGAAACATATCCTGCACTTGTTTAGAGTCAGATACATCCGCACAATATTTTAGTGCATTCACGCCATGGTCCTTCGCTTGTAGACGAACTGTTTCCGCCTCTTGATCGCTGCCAATATAGTTTATTAAAATATTTGCTCCCTGTTCAGCAAAAGCTAAAGCAATTGCCTTGCCTATCCCCATACTAGAGCCTGTAATGAGAACATTTTTACCGGTAAGCTTTAAATCCATTAATCTTCACTCTCCAATTTAAAGTTTGTAATTAGGGACTGCAGCTTCTCCGCAGTTTGGCCTAATGAAGCAGATGCTTCTTTCACTTCTTGCATCGACACCAATTGTTCTTGTGTAGCTTGTGAGACATTCAATGAAAACTCGGTAGATTGTTGAGATGTTTTCTTAATATTATTAACGGATGCGACTACTTCTTCAGAGGATGCAGAAATTTCTTGAGATGCAGCAGAAATTTCCCGGATTTGATCTGCGACTTCATCTGCAGATTGTACAATCCTTTTAAATATCTCGCCTACTTCATTCGTATAATCCATTCCCACTCTTACGTCTTCTTTTCCTTTTTCCATCACGGTTACAGATGCATTAGAATCCGTTTGAATCATATGAATTAGTTGGAAAATCTCTTTAGCCGACTGAGATGATTGTTCAGCTAAACGCCTTACTTCATCTGCAACGACAGCAAATCCTTTACCATGCTCACCAGCTCTGGCTGCTTCAATAGCAGCGTTTAGTGCTAACAAATTTGTTTGCTCTGCTATAGCAGTAATAATGTTCACAATGTCGCTAATCTTATTAGAATTAGCATGTAAACCATTAATAGTTTCCTCTATTTGTTCTACAGATGTATTAATTAATTGCATTTGATCAATCACCTGTTGGACAACCTTATTTCCTTGTTCAGCAGCAATTGAGGCTGTCAGAGACGATTCAGAAGCCGTATTGGCTGAATCAGCGATTTGTTGTATGCCACCTGCTGTTTCTTCCATTGCAGCTGCTGTTTCTTCAGTCATCACCAAAGAAGTTTCAGCATTTTGAGCGATATTCTTCATTTCTTTCGAAACGTTTGTTGAACTAATATACGATTCTGTCGCATTCATAGTTAGCTGATTGGCTGATGATGCAACGTGATCAGATGTATTTCTAATGTTTAATATGACATGTTGCAAATTTGAAACCATTGTTTTTATCGATTGTGAAAGTTGTCCAACTTCATCATTTGTAATCTGGAGATCCACATCGTTCAATTCTCCATTTGCCACTTGGTCTGCAACAATGACCACTTTTTTAAGTGGTAATAGAAGCCGATCAATTGTAAAATACAGCAATACTAATAAGATTGAAATTCCGATTACTGCAATAATAATCTGTTTTGTAACACTTTTTTTAATGATGGTATCAATATAATCCGCAGAGTAATCAATTCCTAACACTGCAATTGTATTTCCGCTTTCATCTTTAAGAGGGCTGAAAACTGTTCGCCATGATCCGAATGAGTCCTCAAAGATGCTTGTTACCTCTGATTGATCATTTTTAATTGCGAGCTTAGCAGTATCTACATGGACAGGAGCAAGATCAGTAAACAATTCCCCCGCTTCATACGCTTCATTCAAATTTTCCGTATAGCCGATAGGAGTGACACCATTATCCTCCATCTCCCATATATAACTCCAAAACATGATTCCCTGTTCTTCCCTTATGCCATCCAAGGTACTTTGCATTTTCAAAAATTCAGGATCGTCTTCCCCTTGAACTTTCAATAGACCATCTATATCTTTGGAATCTAGGTTCATGGCTGTCAATAAGCCAACACTTTTTAACTCTTGTTCTAGGTCATTTTCTAACTGGCCGTTCAATTGAGAAATACTTTGTGTCGTTAGAACAGTAAAAAGTGCTAAAACAATAATAGAAACTGTAAGTAAAAGCTTATACTTTAATGACATGTTTTTAAAAAAACGCATAATAATTATTTCCTCCTCTTCAATTTTTGTATCTTTCTTTACACATAAAAAAAGGCCCATTTCACAATGAAATAGGCAAATAAAAAAACTAGACTATTATCTAGCGTTTCTTGAGCAGCTCAGCCGTCATAGTAATAATTACTTTAGACCTGTAGCTTTGCGTCCCTACTTTTCAATAGGTTTGCCTATAACTATCAAAAAATATACCACATAGTCTAATAGATGGCAATATGAAGTACCAAAAGATTCATAGAGTAGTATAGTGACACCGCTTAATGTCCTGCTTTCAAAACACCCAAACTAGTATATAGTCATTGGTTAAAAAAGAAAAATAGTGCCTTTACTCCCCCGACCATATTTATTTTCCGCTGTTTTAAATTGTTACATCAAATTCTTTCCAAGGATAGCATTGCTGGAAATTTCAATATCAAAAGTATTCTCATTTCTGGCAACTTCAACCTTTATTCTTCCAGGTAAGAAGCAATGCCTGATATGCTATAGAAAGGTGCTGCTATGAAAACGCTATATAAAAATGCGAATAGCTTGCTCGACCTATCTATTTGTTTATCCTGTTTCATCAGATCTATCTTGCCCTTTTACTATTGAGCATTTTTACTTTTTTCCACTAACCTGTCCATTTGGTGCAATAAACAACAAATTACATAATTCAACATTTCAATAATCAATTTGTTGTTATTGCTTATCGTCAAAAATTATTTCTATTTCTGTTAAACAAAAGTTTCAGATACTGAAAATTTCACAACCATTTTTCCGTGCAAAATACTTTTTTGGCACCTGTATCTAACTTCACTTGTTTGCCAATAGCTAATGGATGCATTGGATGGGTGTGGCACGTATCGAACTCAGCTAAAATGGGAATATCCATCCCATCTAATTGCTCTATCAGTAAGTCCAATGGCTGCTTGCCAGTACCTAAATCATCATACTGTTCATGTTTACCTAAAATAATACCAGCAACTTTATCAAAAAAACCTTGCACTTTTAGCATTGCAAAATTCTTCTCAACAATTGAGGCATTTTTCATACAATCCTCAATTAATAAAATATCGCCTTGTTTAATTGTAGGGAAATAAGAAGAGCCAATAAATCCATACATCGAATTCACATTGCCACCTATTAATCGTCCTTCTGCAACACCACTATGTCCAGTCACCCACTTATTATTAAAAAGCGTTTTCTCTGTCGTTTTTTCTAACCAGTTCACAGGCTCATCAGACCAAAATGGAGACATTGGCACTTCATAAGGTAGCTCTGTCTCTTTCATAAAATATTGTTCGAAATATTGATAAGTATCATTTACTAGTGGTTCAAATTCACCGAACGAAGGTATTAAAGCAGGTCCATAATATGTTGAGATACCTGTTTTTGCATAAAGGGCGAGTAAAACAGCCGTTGCATCAGAATAACCAACGACTAGCTTTGGATTTTGCTTAAATGCTTCATAATCAATATATGGCAGCATGCTATTAGAGTTCGTGCCACCAATTGTGGACATAATCATCTTTATATTCGGATTTCTTAATAGCTCATTTAGTTCATCTGCGCGTGCTTTAGGTGAACCAGAACGATAAACATCAGACTGTCCTGTCAATCTACCTTCTACAATAACAAACCCTTTTGATTCTAGAAATGCTTTTGCACGTTCAAACCGTTGCAACGCAGTAACAGTTGCGGGTGAAGATGGTGTGAATATACCGATTGTATCTCCCTTTTCTAATCGTTTCATCATTAATTATCCCCTTTTTTCATAATTTAGATAGCCCAAAAAACTTAAGAATTTTCAATTTAATAGTGAAGTATACAACTTTAATCTTGACTTATAATCACGAATACTTGTTATTATACTCCATCTATTTAATAGTTTCTATTAAATTTCAGAATAATCCATTTCCTAACATCCGATTCACTATATAATCATAGCTTCCACTGTTTTTTAATTCCTTTGCTAAATCAAGGTGATTTTTCTCGTTTTGTGCTTTGCTTTCTTCCCATTGTCCAGTTATTGCATGAAAATCGTATAGAAGTCTTGCTGTATCACCTAAATCATGAAAACTTTCATGCTCGGTATGTCTAAATGAGGCAAGGTCTTATAGGATAGTTCGCTAGCAAAATATATTAACTCCTTTTCCAGTGCGTAAAACAAGTTATATACAATTAATTAAGTATTTCTTCCCACTCGTCTGAGCATACTAACGGGCAAGGCTTATACAGCATTGTTGCATTATTCATGCATGCAACATTCCTAAAAAATTAATGCTTTTAACCATTGTTTATGTAAAACTTTAAGGAGGATATTTATTGTATGTATGATGTTGTTATTATTGGCGGTGGTCCGTGTGGCTTATCAACGGGTCTTGCTCTACAAGAAAAAGGACTTTCTTATGTGATTATTGAAAAAGAGGCGATTGTCAATTCCATTGTCAACTGTCCATTACACATGACTTTCTATAGTACTTCTGACCGCTTAGAAATCGGCAACATTCCATTCCTATCTCAAGATGTCCGTCCAAATCGAACTGAACTATTAAAATATTATCGTCTTGTAACTGAGAGACAAGAAATTAATATTAAGTGCTATCAAAAGGTTAATTCTATTTCAAAGAATGCAGCATCCTTTACTGTCCACGCAGAAGATCGTAATGGCAACACCATTCCTTACGAAGCGAAGATGATTGTTATTGCAACAGGAATTTTCGATACGCCAAGACAACTAGGTGTAGACGGAGATAATCTAGCGAAGGTATCACATTACTATAAAGAAGGTCACCTCTATTATGGACAACATGTTACAGTTGTGGGTGGTAAAAATTCAGCAATTGAAGCTGCTATTGATCTTTATCGTAATGGGGCCAAGGTTACACTTATCCATCGTGGAGAAACTGTCTTAGAAGGCATTAAACCATCGTTGTTATTAGATATGCGTAACCTTCTTAAAAAAGGAAAAATTGATTTTCATCCCAATTCCAGTATTGCTGCTATCGATGAATCAACTATTCGCATAAACTCTTCTGACGGAACAGTTACACTTCAAAATGACTATGTATTTTCCCTCATCGGTTATCAACCCAATATCTCTCTGCTTCAAAGCATTGGAATTCAAACTGACCTCTCTTCATTAGTTCCTTCCTTTAATCAAGAGACATATGAATCAAATGTCAAGAACGTTTTTCTTTCTGGCGTTGTAACGGGTGGCATTACAAATCGTGTTTACATTGAAGACGGACGCTTTCATGGCATGAAAATTGCAAATGAAATTGCACAACGTCTGTCCTATGTTCAAAGTAACTTATGATGTTAAAAGCTCACCAAATCACAATGAATGTGACTTGGTGAGCTTTTTTCAATTACAGACGATTTAAATTTAAACTATTTATGATCCCCTAAATAATAGGCTATCAGGCATATTATTTTATTATTCAATTCCATATCCTATTACTTTCCCTTCCACTTTGCTTAATGATAAAGGTCCGAAGTGACGGCTGTCTATACTTCTCCACCACTGGTCCCCCAGCACAAATACTGTGCCTTCTGGTACTAAAATGGCTTCCATGCTTTCTTCAAAATCTTCTTCAGTCATAGAGGAATTTTGAGAATCGACTGTTTCAAAATACTTTTCCTTATTCATTCCTCTTACGGTTGGAAATGAATAAAAAGACTCTAGTTTCATTTCATCAATATATAGCTGACCTTCTCTAATTTCAATTCTCTCTCCTGGTAAGCCCACAACTCTTGATATATAATTCCCTGCTAGATTTAAATTTGGATTTCCATTTGAATACTTCGGTGTTGCAAAATAAATAACGTCCCCGCGTTGAAAGCCAGAGACTCTTGGCTCTACTACAATTCTTTTTCCAGTACCTATTGTTTCATAATCGTGATTTCCTTTGTCCATATTATCTATTCCGTATTCTACAGTGATCATATTTGACTCTACTTCGACCATTGGAATTTCAGGGACGGATTGATCATCAATGATTGTTTTCTGACTTTCAACTTCAGATGTATACTCTTTAATCGTCATCATTAAAAATAGTCCAACAGCAAAGATGGCAAAGCTAGAAAAAATTAGTGGGAGCATGATAAATTTCTTTTTTCCACTTTTAGCAATGACTTTCTCCAAGCTAATCATTCGATCAGTTTCTAATCTATCAACATCCTTCAACTCGTTAAACTCACCATCAAATTCATCGAAGTCATTCATCCGTTCTCCCCCTCCATTCTGTACATTTCTTTTTTCAGCGCAGCAAATGCCCGCACCATTGTTGATTTCACCTTTGTCTCAGTCCACCCTAAGATATATGCTGTTTCTTTGATCGAGCTTTCGTTGATTTTCCGTAAAATAAGGACGTCACGATAGGTTGGCTTCAAACTAGTTAGTGCATTGTACAACCTTGTATTCAGATCTTTTTTCAGTAATTCATCTTCCGGCGAAAGATTGCTTGTATCCACACTTACCTCTTTATCAAGACTGAAAAATCGAATGATCCTTTTCCGCCTGAAATGATCATACGTAGCATTTCTAGCTATCTTCAAAAGCCATGTCGACATACTAGCTTGTTTATTGAACGTATGAATATTTTTGAACGCTCTATAAAAAGTTTCTTGGGTCAGATCTTCCGCCAACTCCTTCTGACGGACTTGTAAAAAGATATATCGATAAATGCGATCACTATATTCTACATAAAGCTGTTCTAGACTTTGCCCCACTGCCCCGCCCCCTCACTCTTACTAGACGAACTACTTTCAAAAAGGAGTCGAATATATGAAATAATGTGCCTGCTTTACCTACAAGTGGTTATAGGTTGACTCATCCCAACAGTTTTGACGATTGCTATGACAGTTCAAGCTTACACTGACAGTTTTAATGGTTGCCATGACAGTTCGCGTACTGGCCCTTACAGTTTCATCGATTGCCATGACAGTTCAGGCTTTCACTGATAGTTTTAATGATTGCCATGACAGTTCTTGTACTTGCCATTACAGCTTCATCAATTGCTATGACAGTTCGTGTACTTGCCATGACAGTTTCATCAATTGCCATAAGCTATGGCAAAATGCTTGTAGAATTAAATATCAAAAAAGACATGCACCAATTAGATGCACGTCTTTTCCTATGTATCGCGGGTTATCTACCAAAGCATCGGTTTTTGAACCATGAGCCAGAGCATGATTAGCATAAGGCCGATATAGAGCCATGAAGTACCATTTAAACGATCAAGTATCTTATTTTTATCAGCATCTGGATTCTTAAATCTTCGTAGCACAACCGTAAATCCTCTTGCTAGGAAAACTCCAGATAGTAGCAAAACAGCAAGCGTCATGATTACCCATGACGTATACCATGGCCAAGGTCCAAATACCAATAGAAGGACACCCGTGTAGACGAGAACATGTCCTGCATGCATGACCAAGCGAATGATGACATTGATAATAGACAAGTAGACTTGCTCAATGTCCGTTTCAACGCCACGCACTCGCTTAATAATCGGCATCAATAGAAATAATGGACCTATGGCAAGGACAGCACTGATAACATGCAAAAAGACAATCGCGCCATAGATTCCTGAATTCATTCAGAACATCATTTCTCTACTGGGCTATATTCATGCACCCAAACACTCATCGCCGGTAACCATGGCATTTTATCATGCATCGCGAGAATAGAGTGTTTGTATTCTTCCATCGTTGTGTAACCTTCTTGTTGTGCATGTTCGTCCGTCATTTCGCCGAGCGTCTGTGAATAAATTGTATCTACTTTAAACTCTTTACCGTCGAGTACCATAATTTCACCAAGATCTGCATAAACACCATTACGGCGAGTAGCTGTCTTTTCGCCATTCAGCACTTTTTTAACATCTTTGGGTATCGTAACTAGCTTTTCAATCGTACACGTTTTTTTAGGTAGTACTACATTTGATTGTTCACTCATGTAAATCGCCTCATTTCATAAAATAACATCTCCTCTATCATAACTATTGTTAACAATTTTAGCGAGGTTCTCGATCTGAGACAAAAAAGATAACCAAGCGTATCGGCTATCTTTTCGTATATTTTAGTTATGAAATTAAGTTCAAAAACTGTCGGGTTCGTTCTTCTTTTGGATTTGTAAATAGTTCGCTCGGTTTATTTCGCTCAACTACTTTTCCATTATCTATAAAAATAACTTCGTCGGCTGCGTCTTGTGCAAAACGCATTTCGTGTGTAACGACAACCATGGTCATTCCTTCATTGGCAAGATCTTTCATGACCTGCAGCACTTCACCGACTAATTCAGGATCTAGCGCAGATGTAGGCTCATCAAACAGCATTACTTTTGGTTCCAATGCCAACGCCCTTGCAATCCCTACCCGCTGCTGCTGCCCCCCTGATAGTTGAAAAGGATAGAAGTCGAACTTATCACCTAATCCAACCTTATTTAACAAGTTCTCAGCTTTTTTCCGTGCTACATCTTTAGCTTCTTTTTTTACGATGACTGGCCCTTCCATCACATTTTCAAGAGCAGTCTTATGAGGAAACAAATTATAATTCTGAAACACCATACCTGTTTCACTTCTAAAATAGTCAATTTCTTTTTTTGCTACACGTTTAGAAAAGTCTGCTTCGTGGCCATCAAGGGTTATAGTCCCGGCTGTCGGGACTTCCAGTATATTCAAACATCTAAGCAGTGTCGTTTTACCAGAGCCTGATGGACCTATGACAACTACGACTTCCCCTTTATTCACTTCCAAATCAATTCCCTTTAACACTTCAAGGTCCCCGAACTTTTTATACAAGCCTTTTATTGAAATCATAGTTTGCACCTTCTAACAGTTGTTTTTTCAACTTATCACTTAGCCACATATCGATCCAGCCGATGTTCAATTCTGTCTTGAATTAAGGAAAGGATAAAACAAATGAGCCAGTAGATAATCGCTGCTTCAGTATAAAGTAATAAAAACTCATAGTTTGCAGAAGCGATTTCTTGAGCCCTTCTAAACATTTCTGTCACTAAAATAAGCGATGCCAGCGATGTATCTTTCACAAGACTAATAAATGTATTCGATAAAGGCGGGATAGATACTCTCGTTGCTTGCGGTAGAATGATTCGCCTAAGCGTTTGAGTATAGTTCATGCCAATCGTATGTGCTGCCTCCCACTGTCCCTTCGGTATCGATTGTATTGCTGCGCGAATTACTTCTGAAGCATACGCCCCTACATTCAATGAAAATCCGAAGACGGCGGCTGGAAATGGATCTATAACTATTCCGACCGTTGGCAATCCGAAAAACAAAATAAATAGTTGTACAAGTAAAGGCGTTCCACGAATTGCAGATACATAAATTCTTGCGATAATTTGTAGCGGCTTGCTTGTTGATATTCTTCCTAACGCAGTTAATACTGCAAGAATAATTCCAAAGAAAAAAGAAAGAAACGTTAAAGGAAGCGTATAGTAAAGAGCTCCCTCCAGCAATGGCCAGAGGGATGTAAGGGCAATATCTAGAAGTCTTTGTACTTTCTCTGGGTTAGCTAAAATATTAGTTAAGGACATCTTCACCAAACCATTTCTCGGAGATTTTTAAGTATGTTCCGTCTTCAATCATTGCATTTAATGCTTTATTTACTTCGTTAACAAGTGTTTCATTACCTTTTCTAAACATTAAACCACTTTGTGAAACGTCATCTGCTGTCGCTACAATTTGAACAGGTGCATCTGGTTTATGCTTTATAAAGTCTAAGTAAGATAAATTATCATTTATCGTTACATCTACACGTTTGGAATTGATGAGCTCAATAGCTTGATTAAATCCTTCAACACCCACAATTTCAGCCTCGTAAGATCTTGCAGTGTCTGCATAGTTACTCGTTAATGACTGCGCAGACTTTAACCCTTTAATATCTTCAAAGCTTGTCACATCTTTATTACTAGTATTTGTAATGAGGACTGCAGATGATGAAATGTACGGTTCCGAAAAGTCATATTTCTCAATACGGTCCTCACGAATCCCTACTTGGTTTGCAATCATATCGAAACGTTTAGAGTCAAGCCCTGCGAAAATCGCATCCCATTGCGTTTCTAGAAATACAGGCTCTACCCCGAGTCGTTTCGCTATTTCTCTTGCGATTTCAACGTCAAAACCTGTAAGTTCCCCTTTATCATCATGGAATGTAAATGGTGGATATGTTCCTTCTGTCCCGATTGTTAACTTGCCTTCATCCTGTATTTCAGCAAGTAAATCTTCCGTTTTCTTTCCTGAATCACTGTTTCCTTTAGACTCATCACTACCACTTGTATTTCCTTTATTAGCGTTTCCGCATGCAGCAAGTAAAATGATTGCTGTAAATAGTAGAATTACCCGTAAACTTAATTTCTTCATACCCATTCTCCTTAATTCATATTAACTTACTTGGTTATTAGCATCATACAACATTGTATGCACTTCGTCAAAAAATAGTTTCCTCAAAAAACCTTTCCTTTATTCTTTATACCTCGGAATTCTCAAAACTAACCACATTATTCACTCTACTACTACATTTCCTTAACTAACATGTACGCGAGTGTTGAAATATTAAAAAAGGCACAGTTTCCGGATAACCGAAAACTGTGCCTTCTATTTAACAACGATTATATCTGTTTCAACAAATTTGCCATCTCAATCGCTGCATTCCCTGCATCCCATCCTTTATTTCCAGCTTTCGTTCCAGCACGTTCAATTGCCTGTTCAATCGTATCTGTTGTCAAGACACCGAAAATAACCGGGATGCCTTCCTGCAGATTGATGGCCGCGACCCCTTTAGCCACTTCATTACACACATAGTCGAAATGCGGTGTTGCTCCGCGGATAACTGTTCCAAGTGTGATAACTGCATCGTACTTACCGGAAGCCGCCATCTTCTTCGCTATTAGCGGAATTTCATAGGCACCTGGCACCCAAGCAACCGCGATATCACTGTCGGCTACTCCGTGACGAAGCAATGCATCTTCCGCTCCGCTTAGTAATTTTCCTGTAATGAATTCATTGAACCTTGCTACCACGATTCCAACTTTAAGCCCTGTTCCAACTAAATGTCCTTCATAAATTGTTCTCATCATTATTCCCCCTCAATTATGCAATAAGTGTCCCATTTTATTTTTCTTTGTTTCCATATAAATTTTGTTCTCCACTTTAACAGGCATTTCGATTTGAATGCGCTCTGTTATTTCTAACCCGTGTCCTGCTATTCCAGCAATTTTACGCGGGTTGTTCGTCAGAAGATGAATCGACGTTAAACCGAGATCCCGCAGTATTTGTGCACCGATGCCGTAATCTCGAAGGTCATCTGGAAATCCTAATTTCTCATTGGCTTCAACAGTATCGTATCCTTCTTCCTGCAGCTTGTAGGCCTTCATTTTATTGACGAGACCTATTCCACGACCTTCCTGACGCATATAGAGTAAGACGCCTCTTCCGGCTTTTTCAATCTGCGCAAGTGCAGCTTGAAGTTGCGGACCACAATCACATCGACATGAGCCAAAGACATCGCCTGTCAAACATTCCGAATGAACGCGGACGAGTACATTTTCAGCATCTTCGATATCACCTTTTACCAAAGCAATATGTTCATGCCCTGTTTCTTTTTCAACGAAAGCGACTGCTTTAAAATCTCCAAAATCTGTTGGCAGACTAATATCTACAATGCGCTCAACAAGTTTTTCATTGATGCGACGATAAGCAATTAGTTCCTGAATTGTTAAGATAACAAGATCAAATCGTTCAGCTATCTCTTTCAACTGTGGACCTCTCGCCATTGTCCCATCGACGTTCATAATTTCACATATGACGCCGACCGGTTCTGCTCCCGCGAGCTTCGCGAGGTCTACAGCAGCTTCTGTATGACCAGAGCGCTTTAGGACGCCGCCAGACTTCGCTATTAGCGGAAATATATGTCCTGGTCTTCTAAAGTCTGTTGGACCTGCTTCAGTCCCTAGCATCCTTAATACTGTTTCCGACCGTTCAAATGCAGAGATTCCAGTATGACAATCCGCATGATCAATGCTAATTGTAAATGCAGTTCCGTGCACATCACTATTATTTTCTGTCATAAGTCCGAGTTCAAGCTGTCGCGATTTCTCTTCGTCTATCGGCACGCAAATCAATCCACGGCCTTCCGTCGCCATAAAGTTAATCATTTCGGGTGTAGCGAATTCACCAAGTGCAACAAAGTCACCTTCATTCTCTCGGTCTTCGTCGTCAACGACAATAATTGCTTTTCCTTTTTTTAGTTCTTCAATTGCTTTTTCTACGGTAGAGTACATCTGCTTTGCCCCCTTAACTGAGGAATCCACTGGCGATAAGGGTATCCATTGTTAAACCGCCAGTTGGATTCTCTTTGTCTGTAGTTATTAGCCGTTCTATATATTTCGCGAGCATATCGCATTCTACGTTCACTAGATCCCCAGCCCGTTTTCGGCCGATGATTGAGTCACCTTGCGTGACTGGAATTAATGAGATGATAAAACCAATACTCGTCACACCAAATACAGTAAGTGATGTTCCATCCACAGTTACTGAACCTTTTGGGATAAAATACTTCAATAATTTAGTTGCGATACTGATTTCCATATAGATTGCATTTTCTTTTTGTCTAACCGAAACAATTTCGCCAGTGCCATCGACATGTCCACTGACTATATGTCCGCCGAAACGACCATTCGCCGCCATCGCACGTTCTAAGTTAACTGGACTTCCCGTACGCAATGCTTGAAGCGTTGTCGCTTTAACAGTTTCAGGCATGACATCAGCTGTAAAATGATTGCTCGAGAAATCTGATACCGTCAAACAGACACCATTCACCGCCAGACTATCGCCTTTTTTAACATCGCTAAGCACTTTGCTACAACGGATTGATAGTTGCAATGAATTCGCTGCTGGCCTAACCGCTGAAACTGTTCCTACTTCTTCAATAATCCCAGTAAACAACTGCTGTCAATCCTCCTTCAGAAACCTGGCATGAAAGCTGATATCGTCCCCTATTTGTCGCACATCTAAAAAACGCAGGGATTCACCTTCTGCCATCAGGTTCCAAGTATCATTCACGAACAATGAAGAACCGTTGTCGATTAATTTCGGAGCCATATACAAATACAGTTCATCTGAGACCTTCATTGATGAAACTGAAATGAACTTTGCTACCGCTTTCAGCGAACAACGTCATGATTTCTTTATCAGCAAAACGTTTTAAACCTTCATTCAAAAAAGATACGTTTTCTAAAATCCTTTTAATTGAAACTAAAGGATGTTCAAAAAAAGTAGTTTCAGAATGTGTTGAATCGAGTGTGAAAATAACTGTTTCTACAGCGCCGTCTGTAACAACCTTCGCTGATTTGGCGTCCTGAGATGCTGGTCTAAAATAATTAGAATTGGGTTCTTTCCACCATGGGGCAAACGGGTGGTGAGGAAAGGGTTATCGTGAAGTACGGTTTGTACGTCTACCAAAATAGCATCATGGGTATGGCGGAGGTGATGGACATCGGTTCGTGATGCAGCCGAAGTAATCCATTTGCTGTTCCCGTTCTGCGTTGAAAGTCTACCGTTAAGAGGTGCGGTGGCTTTCAAGGTAACGTATGGTTTCCCGTATCTGATGAAATGAAAAAATGCTTGGTTTAACTGCTCTGCCTCTTCCTGCAAAATGCCGGTAATGACTTCAATCCCAGCAACTTTAAGAAGCCCGATTCCCGCTCCATTGACGGAGGGATTCGGATCGATAGACACAACAAAAACACGTTGAATTCCAGACGAAATAATGAGATCTGTACACGGGGGTGTTTTCCCAGTATGGGCACACGGTTCCAGTGTCACGTATAGATCCGCACCAATAGAATTCGTACCTGCCATTGCCAGCGCATGCACTTCAGCATGAGCTGTCCCAGCTTTCAAGTGCGCACCAGCCCCTAAAATCCGGCCGTCTTTCACACAAACAGCACCAACAAGTAGATTTGGCGAGGTTTGTCCTTGTGCACTACGCGCCAGTTCAAGAGCAAGTCTCATATAATGTTGAGGGTCCATTGGCATTCCCCCTTTCGTTTTTTGAAAGGGCAGAGCCTGCAAGCACAGCACGTATATCCAAACAACTTCTCCCATCCAGACTATAACTGTCGGTGCCGGAATTTCACCAGCTCCACCGCCTTCCAAGCAAGGAAGGACGGGTCACGGACTGACGAGCTATGCTCGATCACCGCCGGTAAGGAATTTCACCTTGCCCCGAAGAGTTTGTTTATACGTGCCGACTTAAAGTTATCATACTGCTGCCATAAAATCAAAAAAGACTCAGTCTGATTGAACAGAGCTGAGTCTTCTATATATGATGAAATAAGAATACCATTGCATTTGCAACATATAATAAACCCGGAAAACCACTGCGAATTGCAGCGTTCTTCCGGGTTCATTATCCTATTGCTCGCGTTTAAATAACACTGACATTCTATTACTTATTTCTTCAAGTCTTCAATTGAATTGATGTCCATATACTTCGGTACCACTAAACCAATCTTAACGCCTTCCATATTGACGCCAAGTTCTTCGAATTTACCTTCGAATTTATCAGCGTATGTTTTAGCTGTAATTGGCAACCAAGCTGCAAGTGATGCATCTGCACTACCGTCAGCTACCGCAGTCCATAGCGGGCCTAATTCAACTTGTGTCAATGTAACCTTAAAGCCCATTTCTTCCAGAACAAGTTTCATGACGTTATGGCTTGCGATTTCGCTGTCCCATGCTGCATAAGCCAGTTTAATTTTATCGCCGTCCACCTTCTCCACACCATTTGTCCATTCTGCCACTAACTCTTCGTTTGCATCGATCCAGTTTCGTGCCGCTATTTCTTCTTTTTCACCTTCTTGTATCGCTACCATAACTTCTCCCATATCTTCCTCAGTCCATTTGAACTGTGATAGGATTTTATGTGCTTCTGGTAAATCTTCTTGCAGACCAATTCTCCCGATTGTACGGATTTGTTCTTCTCCACCATACACACCTTTTGGATCTTCAAGGTATTTCAAATCGAATTTCATGAATTTCCAATGTGGTGTCCAGCCCGTTATGATGATTGGCTGTTCTTTGTCATATGCTTTTTTTAGTGAAGCTGTCATAGCTGCGCCTGAACCTGTTGTCAACTTCCAATCTTTAAGTTCATATTCTACCAGCGCTTTTTCAGTCGCCTCCATAATTCCTGCACCTGGATCGATACCCGTAATCTTATAGTCTACTGATTCGCCAACTGTTTTCGTGGAGTCTCCGTCTGCTTCATTCTTGTCACTGCCACATGCAGCAAGTCCAACTGCAAGTAGAGCAACTGCCCCAAGTCCCAATACTTTTTTTGATAATTTCATCGTCTAATTCCCCCTTATTTTTTCTTTCCTGCGCGTTTCGTGATGCAATAAATGATTGCTACGATCCGGTACCAATTGTGTAACAGCCATTGAAGCAATAACTACCATGAATAGGAAAGCACAATACTTCCATTTTACTTACCTTTTTGCCGTTCAATTTGTGTAGATACTGTTCATTCTGCATTCTCAGTTCGAAGCTTATATCATAAGAATCACACTCAATAAAACCCGGAAAACCGCTGCATATTACAGCGTTCTTCCGGGTTCATTGTCCTAGTTATTACGCTAGCTAATGCAAGTCTTATACTATTAGAAAAACGATTTACGTTTAAATAGAAGTAGAATTCTGTTGTTTATTTCTTCAAGTCTTCAATCGAATCGATGTCCATATATTGTGGTACAACAAGACCTACTTTGACACCTTCCATATTGATGCCAAGCTCTTCGAATTTACCTTCGAATTTATCAGCATATGTTTTATGTGTTAATGGCATCCAAGCTGCAAGCGATGCATCTGCACTACCGTCAGCAACTGCAGTCCATAATGGACCTGCTTCAACTTGTGTTAATGTCACTTTATAACCCATATCTTCTAAAACAAGTTTCATGACGTTATGACTAGCGATTTCACTGTCCCATGCAACGTAAGCAAGTTTGATCTTGTCGCCGTCCACTTTTTCAACGCCTTCAGTCCATACAGCCACTTTTTCTTCATTTGCTTCAACCCATTTTTGTGCTGCCGCGTCTTCTTTTTCACCTTCTTGAATAGCTACCATTATTTCTCCCATATCCTCTTCAGTCCAGTTGAACTTCGATAAGATTTGGTGCGCTTCTGGCAGATCTTCTGCTAATCCGATTCTTCCGATTGTACGGATCTGCTCTTCCCCACCGTACACACCTTTTGGATCTTCAAGATATTTCAAATCGTATTTCGCAAATTTCCAATGTGGTGTCCAACCTGTAACGATAATCGGTTGCTCTTTGTCATATGCTTTTTTCAGTGAAGCTGTCATTGCCGCACTTGAACCTGTTGTAAGATCCCAATCTGTAAGGTCATATTCTGTAAGCACTTTTTCAGTAGCTTCCATGATACCTGCACCTGGATCGATACCTGTAATCTTATAGTCTACTGATTCACCAACTGTTTTCGTGGAGTCTCCGTCTGCTTCATTCTTGTCACTGCCACATGCAGCAAGTCCGACTGCAAGCAGTGCAACCGCTCCAAGTCCTAATACTTTTTTTGTTAATTTCATAGTTTAGTTCCCCCTTGTTTTTTCTTTCCTGCGTGTTGCGTGATGCGATCTAAAATGATTGCTACGATAACGATGGACAATCCGGTTTCAAAACCGACACCCGTTTTCAGTTGTGTAACAGCTCGGTAAACTTCTTCACCAAGCCCTGGCGCACCAACCATCGATGCAATAACGACCATCGATAGGGAAAGCATAATACTTTGATTGACACCCGCCATAATTGTCGGTTTTGCAAGCGGAATTTGTACTTTGCTCAATCTCTGCCAAGTTGTAGAACCAAATGCTTCTGTCGCTTCGATTAAATCTTTCGGAACTTGTTCAATTCCAAGCATTGTCAAACGAATTGTTGGCGGCATTGAGAAGATAACAGATGCCACAACACCTGGGACGACCCCGATGTTAAAGAAGAATATAGCTGGCAATAAATAAACGAATGCCGGCATGGTTTGCATCAAATCCAATAAGGGATTGATAATTTTTCTTGCTGTCGCTTGTTGTGATCCCCAAATACCGACTGGAATACCGATAATCAGCGCGAAGAATACAGAGGTGAGTACGAGCGCTAGCATTTGCAGCATCGGGTACCAATAGCCCAAGTAATCGATGAACAGCAAGCCGAACAATGTAAATATGGCAATGCGGCGAGTAGATACGAACCACGCAAGCAAGGCAAATAACACGGCAAGTAAAATAGATGGCACGATATCGAGCAATTCCACTGATCCTTCAACTATTCCTTTGAGAAAATCTGAAATTCCGTCAAACACTGTACCGAAAGTAAGTACGAGCCAATCGACTCCATTGTCAATCCACTCCGCAAATGGCAAACGAGGTAAATATTTATCCATTTATCTTCGCCTCCGTATCCGTTTGTTCATCGGAATCGAAAGTTCCGTTATTATTGATAAACTGATTATCACCTGATAATGCACCAATCAATGCACCACGAATAATAATTCCCTGAAGCTTGTTATTTTCATCAACGACAGCAACCGGAATAACCGCTGTCGATACGATATCGAACAGATCGATTAGTACGGTATCCAGAAGAATCATCGGAAGGTCGGTAATCATTATTTCTTCAAGTGTCTTCCCTGTTTCAATAGCCGAACTCGCATCTTGAGCCGTGACCGCACCTAAAAGACGCTTTGCTTTATCGACAACGTAAATTGAAGATATCCCAAGTTGTTTCATCATTCGAAGAGCTACTCTCGCTCCACGGTCGATTTGAACTGTCTCTGCTTTTTTCATAATATGTCCCGCTGTCAATACTTTAGATAGATCCACATCTTCAACAAAGCGTTCTACATATTCATTTGACGGACTCATCAATATCTCTTCGGGCGTACCCACTTGAACAATTTCCCCGTCTTTCATCAATGCAATGCGGTCGCCTATACGTAGTGCCTCATCTAAGTCATGCGTAATAAAAATAATTGTTTTCCCCATATCATTATGAAGTTGCAATAATTCGTCTTGCATATCTTTGCGGATTAACGGATCAAGCGCACTGAATGCTTCGTCCATCAGCAAAATATCTGGTCCATTAGCTAGCGCTCTCGCTAAACCAACACGCTGTTGCATGCCTCCGCTCAACTGGCTAGGGAATTGATCTTCATATCCTGCAAGTCCGACTAGTCCTAAGGATTCTTTCGCTTTGACTTGACGTTCTGCCTTCGCTACTCCTTGGATTTCTAAGCCATATTCCGCGTTTTCAAGAATCGTCTTGTGGGGAAAGAGTGCGAAGTTTTGAAATACCATTCCAATTTTCTTACGCCTTACATTACGGAGTTGTTCTTTATTCATCCCGACGATGTCCTCACCGTCTAGCAGGATATTGCCCATTGTTGGGTCAATCAGCCTATTCAGTAATCTAACAAGCGTTGATTTTCCGCTACCTGACAATCCCATAATGACGAATATTTCACCATCATACACATCGAATGATGCATTTTTCACCCCGACTGTTGCGCCGGTCGCTTTCAAAATCTCACCTTTTGTTTTTCCTTCTTTTAGAAGCTGGGAAGCCCGCTTCGCATTTTTACCGAAAATCTTTGTGGTGTTTATCACTTCGATTTTCTTACTGGCAATCTGATCACTCATACATACACTCCTTATATTTTAAAAACTGACGAATGTCTTCTAGTATAGCTGTCTTTTTTTTGCATTACAACCGTTTTCTCAATTTAAATGGTTTGTACAGAAAAAACTGTACGAACTTTTATTGCTACGAATTGCTTTTTAAGATAGGATATAATACGCTATAAGAAATGAGCTGGATCGGTTAATAAATGCCGGTTATAGTGGAGGGAAGACGTTGTATGAACGGTAATGAAAAACTTGAAAAAGCTCGTGAGCGGATTATTGAATCCATCGCACAAAATATACATCTTTATGGTCTTACACCTTCTGCTGGAAGACAGTATGGCACGATGTTTTTTCATAATGAGCCGTTAACATTGGATGACATGACAGAAGAACTCGGGATGAGCAAAACGAGCATGAGCACATCTGTCAGAGCACTATCCGATTTGAAGTTAGTGGAACGTGCTTGGAAAAGAGGGGTCCGAAAAGACCTTTATCAAGTGAAGGATGATTGGTATCAAAGCTTTATCGACCTATTTTCAATAAAGTGGAGAAGATCTGTTTCCTTTCATTCAGCTGCAATAAGAAGATCTTTGGCTGAACTGGAAGGACTTGTGAACGATCCCGCGATAGATGATGAATTGAGAGAAGAAGTAACTATAGATATTGAAAAATTACTATACCTACGAGATTATTACGATTGGCTTGATCGTCTTGTTGATGCTTTTGAAGATCATGATATTTTTAATCTCGTGCCAATTAAAAAGCCTGAACAGGATACGCCAAATAAGTGAACACAAGAAAAGCGGAAGGCGCCTTCTAGACGCGACAGGCATAAGTCGATCCAGCGACGTGGCGCTCTTTGCCACATAGCTGGATTGCTTTCAAGGAACCTAGCCTAAGTACGCCGCGTCCTGCGGCAATGGCTAGGTGACCCACATCCTGTGGGCCTCCGAGCGGCTGGCGCCTGGAGCTAGACACTATTATAAGTCAAAAAAATGTATACTTTCTTATCTTTTAAGAAAAGCAGAAGCGCCTTGGTAGACATGAAAAAGACGGCAATACACATAACTGTGTATTGCCGTCTTTTTGACTAGTAAAGAAGTGTCACTTTATATAAAGGACCACATGATTACATGCATAATCTTTGCTAAAAGTAAGCAAGGAACAACATTGTACAACGTGAAAGAGTGCCCGAAATTGCATCTTCGGGCACTTACAATCTCTATACAAAGTCATCTATTCGCTTCTTTAAAACATAACTGCATTTTTCACTTGAACATTGTAGGTACGCGACAGGCAACTATTCTCAACAAGATTAATGGAAAGAGCGTGACCAGAAGTGACGCATGCCCCTCGGTAAAACTGTCGTGATTATTTCGCCGAAAGCGAGCCGGAAATGGTCCAGTGAAAATGGATTTCCCAAGCCTTACTCAACGGTGTTTTATACAAATAAATGGTTAATCAACAGACGTGTCTTCTTAACTGTCTATCACATTTTTTTAATACGATTGTATCCTTTTTCCCCATATGGCTGTAACTCTTCTACCCACTTATCCAACTGCTTCTCAAGGATTTTACTTTTACTAATCCCCTGCCAATCCTTTTCATCTATCGTTTCAAGTATTTCAATTTCAAAATTGTCTTTTCCATGTTCATCCCAATCGGTTTGTAGTTCTTTATTTTTATGCCCACCGGTAGTTAACATGAATTTTAATCCGTTCAATGTTTTGAAATTCGGTGTCGAATTTACAAAAAGCTTCCCGTTCTTTACATTCTTGATTTGAAATATTCCATAACTCGGTTTATCTTCTTTCGCCTTCAATTTCATTTCTTTTTTAAAATCCATTTCATCGACATCTCCTTTTTCTAGACTTTGCACAAGGCGATATGCACTTCCTTCAGCATTACGCGTTAACACATCACGGTCGACCATCTCCCGCCGTAACAGCATATAATCTTCGAAGATCGTCACCAAAATTGCATTGACTTCACCTTCTGAATACACTTTATTCGGTTTGAAGAGCAACGCAATTTCTGCTAGCAGGCGATTTTTTTCTTGCTCTTTCATACGTAGTGTTTTCAAACGCCCATCCTCCTCAGAGAAATAGCGCGCTAATTCTGTTGAAGGTTCAAATGATTTCTCATTCGGCTTATCGATATTCGGTTCATCTGTTACGATTTCTTGTTGCCGTTTCACTAAATTCATGAGAGCCAGCAGTGTTTTTGCTTGTTTTTCTTTTTTGCGTAATGAAAAACGATGATTACGAATCGTCGACATGCTTCCGATTTTCAGTTCCTGTTGAATTTCTTTATCTGTCTTTCCTGCGTAAATCAAAGAAAGCAATTTCGACTGTTGGTCGGACAGCCCCGTCTGTTCCTTACCACCTGAGAGTAATCGTTCAAAAACACTGCCATGCGTCCTTTCAATATGGTGTTCCATATAACGCCAATCTGTGAAAAGTACATCTCCTACAGGATAAATGATCCCTTTTTCAACTTCTTCACCACATAATAAACAGCGATAATAACGATTCTCTTCGATGTATCCCTTTTCCATAACTTCTACCGGGTAATCTAGTGACATATCCATTTAAACATAAACACCTTTCTCTCCACACTGTTTTTATATAAACAAATATACACTTCATCTACATTAAATACAATCTTATTTTTCTGTATAAAAAAACCGTACTCCATAGAGCACGGTTTTTGAACATCTTAGCATTCTATTTTATTACAGTTGTATCTAACTCAATTTCTACATTTCCTTTGATAGCACGACTAATCATACAGGACGTTTCAGCTTTTTCCGCAAGCTTGTGTGCCAGTGCTTCATCCTTTTCAGTTGCGTCCTTTTTCAATACGATTTCTGGTTTATGAATAATCTTTTTATATGTAATGACACCGTTCGTTACATCGACAACACCAACTGACTCCATCGTCAAGGCGACTTTCTCCAATTTACTTCGCTCCATCATAGCCGCAAGTGTAATAATATAACATGTCGCCGCTGCACCTAGCAGCATTTCATCCGGATTTGTACCAATTCCCGGCCCGTCCATTTCGGGTGGAATTGAAATCTCCGTCTTTAAATTTCCCGCATCGATTGTTCCTATATCATTCCGTAAACCTGGCCAGTCAGCTTTTAAATGGAAGTGATGTTGTGCCATAAGAAAAGTCCCCCTTTGACTATTTTGTTTCTTTCATTATACAGGTTACTATCCGTCATACAGGTTACTATCCGTCGATTCAGTAAATCAAATTGAAGTAGTGAATTGATTGGCGTTAACCAACAGTTTATTGGAAAGAGAAGATAACTCTGACCCCGTTTTTTCAACAGCTTGCATCGCTTCAAATTGTTCCTGAAATGCGCGCATCATTTGAGCTGCATTACTTTTATTTTTTTCGGAAACATTTTCTACTTGTTTCGTAGATGCCTCCAATAACGGTAGTCCGCTTTCCAACGAGTTCAAGTGATCTTTCATAACAAATAACCTTCGATCCAATACCTTGATTTGATCTGCAGCGGCCTTGAAATTCCCACTATTTTCTTGTGTAATACTTTCAAAATTTATTGCATCTACTTGCATCTCTTCTATATTCAAAGTAGTCCTATCAACGGATTGTTCCATTTCTAAAATAGTACCTTTAATTTCTCCTGTAGCGTTAGCCGATTGCTCCGCTAATCGTTGGACCTCATTTGCTACCACTAAGAATCCTGCTCCTGCTTTTCCAGCTCTAGTTGCTTCGATTTTCGCATTTAATGCAAGCATACGCGTTTGGTCAGTAATGCTATCAATGGTGCTAACTACACTAGAAACGGACATGAACTTTTCATGTAAGTCATCAATCGTTTGAATGACACTTTCCATACTTCGGAAGAAGATTCTCATCATTTTTGCTGCCTCGATTGTCGAAGTCTCTCCTGTTTTCACGACTTGTTTTGTAATCGTTGACTCATGAAAAACTTCTTCCATTTCATTAAACAACGTAGCCATTTGAACTTTCATCTGCTGGAAGGCTTGCTGCTGTGTTGCTGATACAGAAACCGTCTCTGCAGCAATCGTCTCCAACTCTGAAACCTGAGCATTCAAATAATCATTTTTTGTCAGCAGTGCAGTTGAGCTGACGTTTAAATGACTTCCAGTCTGTGCTAGTTGTATACTAGTGTTTTTTATTTCCACGAGCATATAGGACATACTTTCAATCATCATCTTGAAGCTTTTAATGAGCGATTGGAATTCAGGTGTAGAAGATTGAATCGCCAAATCGACTCCTAAATCCCCTTCCCTGACCATGCGCATTTTTTGTTGCAATACAATTATCGGTTTCGTCATTCGGTGAATCGTCGGCGCAATCAGTAACAATGCGATGATTAACGCAATTAGGATCGATATCAAAATTTGGGTTCCCATTTCTTTCGTATCCGCCAAATAATCACTGTCCGGAACGACAATAACAAATTCCCCGCCTAACTCTTGAACACGATAATAGCTAATAGTATGCGGATTTCCTTGGATTGTTTCATGTAAAATACCTTTACCGTCTTGTTTGATTTTCTCCACAATTTGATTGGACAAACTCAGATTCGTATTTTTACTAACCGCAAAGGGAATCAGTTGATCATCTTTTGAGTAAAACATCGTTGCATTATAACCATCTTGAGTTAAGGATACATGCTGCCTCTTAACAACCTCTTCAAGAGCAGACATAAAATTTTCCTTATTCCCGATATGTATCAACATCAATGTTTTCGCTAGATCATTGACAATTGTCACCTCTCGTTCCAAATGGGAAGAGACGAGTTCAATAGTGCTTTTCGTCATTTTTTCATACGCTGTGGATCCTATTGTAACCGTGGATATTAGCAGGATTGTTAGAATTGCGAAAAGTAATCGAGTTTTAAATGTGATGTTGGTAACTCTAGAAGATACATTCGTCCAGTTTACTTTTCCAAATCTTATCTTCTTAACGACTTCTTGTGCCAATCGACTCAATTTAATAACCACCTCACAGGAATTTATACTCAATTTTCTCATATACGTGTAAATTTCCTGTAAAGAGTGTGTAAATTTTCTGTATAGAATTTTGAATGTCTTTTTTATATGAACGAAAAAAAGCTATTCACGATGAATGTGAATAGCTTTTCGTACTGTTATGCTAACGCTTTTGCCAAGTCTTCAAGTAAATCTTCCACATCTTCAATTCCTACCGAAATGCGTACAAGACCATCTGTAATCCCTAGTTGCAATCTGCGTTCACGCGGAATTGACGCATGTGTCATGCGTGCAGGTATAGAAATCAAACTTTCAACTGCTCCCAAACTTTCCGCAAGCGTAAAGTAGCGCAATTTTGCAAGCAACTCATCAGCTTTCTTTTCGCTTCCAACATCGAACGAAATCATACCACCGAAGCCGGTCGCTTGCCTTGTCATCAATTCTCGGCCAGGATGTGTTTTAAGTCCCGGATAATACACTTTCCCCACTGCCGCGTGTCCATCTAAAAACTCCGCGATTTTCTGCGCATTCACATTATGCTCTTCCATACGAAGTCCGAGCGTTTTTATACCGCGAATCAATAACCATGAATCCTGTGGCCCAAGAATAGCGCCCACCGAGTTTTGAATGAAATGTAAATCCTCTGCAAGTTTCTCTGTTGCTACCACGACAAGCCCTGCTACGACGTCACTATGACCTCCGATATATTTCGTCGCACTATGCAATACAATATCTGCGCCTTGAGCGATTGGTTGTTGAAAATATGGGGTCATAAACGTATTGTCGACAATTGTGAGCAATCCCTTTTCTTTTGCAAGCTTAGTAACAGCTTCAATATCCGTTATTTTTAACAGTGGATTCGTTGGGGATTCCAAGAAAATCGCTTTTGTATTTTCTTTAATTGCTTCATCCACTTTCGTGATATCACTAGAATCAACGAATGTTGCCGAGATGCCAAAGCGATTTAATACTTTCGTAATGACACGGTATGTTCCACCATATACATCGTCTGTTAGAACAATATGGTCACCTTTACTAAATAACATCATAACCGAACTAATCGCTGCCATTCCGGAGCCAAAAGCAAAGCCCGCTTTTCCGCCTTCTAAATCGCTAATTAATACTTCTAGCGCATGACGAGTTGGGTTACCTGTACGTGAATATTCATACCCGTTAAATTGACCGACTGTCTGTTGCTTGTACGTACTGACTTGATATATGGGTGTGGAAACAGCACCTGTCGTTGCATCTCCAACAATACCGCCGTGGATTAATTTCGTTTTTGCACGCATGAATTATTCTCTCCCTTTAAATAGATCATAGATGTTCTGACTTAAATAACGCTCACTTGAATCAGGAAAAATGGTAACAATATGGCTTCCCGCTTTCGCAATTTCAGCTTCACGTAAAGAACCATAGAATGCAGCGCCAGAAGAACTTCCAACGAGCAACCCCTCATTTTTCGCCAATGAACGCAATTGCATGAACGCGTCCTCGTCGCTAACTGTATGAATGGCATCAAAATACGTTGGGTCCATGTAGTCTGGTAAAAACTCCATTCCAATTCCTTCTGTTACATGAGATCCTGCTGCTCCACCGTTGAGTATAGAGCCTTCAGGTTCCACGACAACTGTTTTCACACTCGGGTTGCGTTCTTTCAAAAACTGCGAGGTCCCCATAAATGTACCACCAGACCCCGCTCCCGCAACAAAAACGTCGATTTCCCCATCTAAATCACGCCATAATTCGGGTCCAAGTGTTTTCATATACGTCGCCGGATTTGCGGGATTTGAAAACTGTGAGGGTGTAAAAGCACCGGGTGTTTGTAAAACAAGCTCTTTCGCTTTCTCAATCGCACCACCCATGCCTAGTTCGGTTGGTGTATTGATAATTCCAGCACCAAGTGCACGCATAAGTGTTTGTTTTTCTAAACTAAACTTTTCTGGAACGACAAATATCACATGATAGCCTTTTCCAATCGCTGCAAGAGCCAAGCCGATACCCGTATTTCCCGCCGTCGCTTCAATAATTGTTCCACCCGGCAACAAACTTCCCGATTGCTCTGCATCCTCAATGAGTGTTAATCCGAGTCGATCCTTTACGCTTCCTCCTGGATTTAGATACTCTAGCTTCGCGAATATCCGACAATTATTTGGAATATGAATACGACTAATCTCAACAACCGGCGTGTTTCCAACTAATTCTTGTACACTACCGTAAACTTTCATTACACTTCCTCTTCGTACACATGGCGCCATTCATCTTTTTTCGCAAGCATATTTCCCGCTAACTCTTTGGCACCTTCCAAACTATGGTTTGCGGCCCACCCACATTGCACTTCGTTACACGCTGGCACTTCCGTCGCTACGAGTACATCTCGCAAAGTGTTTTCTAAAATGACTAGAATTTCTTCGTAATCATCATGATTGATAACAGATAGATAAAAGCCGGTTTGGCAACCCATCGGACTAAGATCAACAACTTTATTAGAATGATTTCGAATGTTCTCCGCCATTAAATGCTCGATGGAATGTAGTGCATCCATTTTCATAAACTGTTTGTTAGGTTGTGTGAAACGTAAATCGTACTTATACACTTCATCACCATGACTTCCCTGTTTAGTCCCCGCTAAACGCACGTACGGTGCCGCAACTTTCGTATGATCTAAGTTAAAACTTTCAACATTCAACTTTTCCATCGTAGTCTCCCCTTATTTTTTAGTCGCGTCCATTAGCCAGACAAAATCATTCAATTGTTTAAACGTCACTTCGAATCCGGCTTCTAAAAATAGTTTCAATAATACGGGCAGTATTGTGTAATATTCACGTTCTAAATCGTCTGCAACATTATGAAAATTTCTTGCCCGCTCCTTATCTATCTGAGCCTGCTTTGCATCTTCCGTTATAAAAATGGTATCGGCAAAGACGACTTTTCCATTTATCGGTAACAATTGTGCATACTTCTTCAGCGCAATTCCTTTTTCTTCATCTGTTAAATGATGAAATACATATGAACTTGCGATTGAATCAATTGTTATACCATCAGTTTCAAAATCAATTAAATCCCCGTCTTTGACCTCAATTGAAGGAAATCGCTCTGCCGTTAATCGCCGCATCGCAGTGTTCGGTTCAATGCCAATTACTTGATGGCCGGCATCTATTAATTTTGCTGTCAGATTTCCCGTCCCTGTACCGAATTCAAGAATAGTTCCAATAACTTTGCTTGTGACAGCATTTAGAATCTCGTCATAGCCTTCAAATACATCACGGTATTCAGGATCCTCCCCAGCAACTGATGCGTCATACAAGTGAATCCACTCATCAAAAATATCTATGAATTCGCGTCCCATAACAAAACTCCTTTTTTTAAGTATATTATTCCAAGTTGTTTACTATGGTATAGGCGTAATATCAATATTTATACCACACTCCAACTAGAAATGCCAATAAAAAAACAAAACGGAGTCTTATTCGCCTGTATCAATCGCTCCCCCATCATTTCGTAAACCGGGCCCGCACGCTATTTCCCATTTGCTCATATAGATAGATGATAACAAACAGTTGCAGGGGGAAATAAGTGTGCAATGGATATCTATATTATTAATCGGTATTGCTGCAAACATTGATAATTTAGCAATAAGTGTTTCATACGGCTTAAAATTAAAAAGAATTCCTTTCCTATACAATTTCATTATTTCTCTTATTTCTATTGCATTTGCATTCTTCTCCATATCAGCGGGGAGTTTTTTATCCAATTACTTTTCACAATCAATGGCTAACTTCACTGGTGGCTTCTTAATTACCGTCCTTGGTATATGGTTTATCGCGCCATTGCCATTTTTCACTAAAAATAAATCCATTCAAACAGAAGACAATAGCCCCGTATTTCTAGGTTTAGAACAACCAATGAAAATCACTTTAAAAGAATCTACTTTTTTGGGATTTCTACTTTCCTTAAACTGCTTAACAATTGGTTTTGGGGCAGGTATTACAGGCTCCCCTCCGCTTTTCACTTCAATCGCAATTGGACTATTTTCACTGATTTCAATTTCTCTAGGTATTAAAATCGGTAATACAATTGGCAATATACTATTCGGCAAGTACTCCTCTAAAATCGCCGGACTTTTGCTCATCATAATCGGTATTTATGAAATGTTTTTCTAATAGTACTTACTCAATTTCGCATAAATAAATGTAAAAATCATATCGACAACCCTATTCGCAAATGAGATAGTCAAATCAGTATCTATCACTATAATGGCACCAGTTTTACCTACCTTCTCATTCAACAGAACCTTCTTTTCTTATCGAAGTTTTCAGAAACATATGGTACACTTAAGACCACTACTTGAAAACGCTTACATTACTTATCAGCTTCAAAAGGAGGGGTTTTATGGTGCTCGTACTCCAACAACGACAGGAACAGAATCTGTTAATGACATTCGAGTTAAGACAAGCAATTGAAATACTTCAATACTCGACGTATGAACTTGAACAATTTATCAGGCAACAAGAGCTTGAAAATCCGATTATCGAACTGAAAGAAAAAAATACATATGAAGAGAGAGTGAATCAGCGGACATCCACTTTTGGTTCTTCCGAGATGCCGGATGATCTATTCCAGTGCACTGATAGAAACATGCGGGACACACTATTCGATGACGCAAAATTCATTTATCCAGACGAACACATCCAAAATTTGTTAAAGTATCTCATTTATAATCTGGATGACAATGGCTATTTACGTGTTCTTGGTAAGGATCCAGATTTCTATCTAGAATTTGATGAATTTGATATTGATAAAGGTATTCTTTTACTTCAAGAAGTGGGTCCCGTAGGAATTGGGGCTAGAGACTTAAAGGAATGCCTGCTCTTGCAAATTACATACACCTATCCTGAACAAATGTCAGCTGCCTTTTTAGTAGAACATCATTTAAACTTGCTTGCTGACCATAAATGGAATGAAATCGCCTTACAAATGAACATCGAAATGAGGGAAGTAAAAGAGCTTTACGATTTCATACAAACGCTTAACCCGAGGCCAGGCACATTTATTTCCAATTTCCCAACTGAGTATTTAACTCCTGACATTATTGTCGAATCCAAAGATGATAAATTAGTTTTCCATTTGAATGACGGCTATTTACCAGCTATTCATGTCAATAAAGAGTACACGCAACATCTTCAAACGAAAAATGATGTATCAAAATATATCCATACTCAATATAAAAATGTAGAATGGCTTCTTAGCAGTATTGAACAGCGCCGAAATACGATTATTAAAATTGTGCAAGTCCTATTGGATAGACAGGAAAGTTTTTTTATAAATGGACTCTCTTCATTGAGACCATTAACGCTAAAAGAAGTAGCTGATGAAATTGAAATGCACGAATCAACTGTCAGCAGAGCGACTACCAACAAAGTCATTCAGACCGCGTTCGGTTCTTTCGACCTTCGAATTCTGTTCACTTCGAAGTTGGAAACTGCGGACGGCACTAGCATTTCTCAAACGAAAGTGAAAACACTTTTGGAGAATTTTATAGCTCAGGAAAATAAATTCAAACCCTATTCTGACCAAAAAATAGCAGAATACTTTAATCGCGAAAAGGGCATCACAATCTCTAGGCGAACAATTAGCAAGTATAGAGAGGAGTTAAATATACCTTCCTCCAGTAAACGTAAAGATATTCAAGTATAATTCACAAAAAAGCACGGAGAGTACTTGACTTATTTGTCAGGTACTCTCCGTGCCCATTTTAGTTAACTTCTATCGCATGTTCTTCATGTTCATGTAATTCTTTATCGTCTTTTACGTGGATTTGAATTTTGTGCGGACCTACTTGTGCAAATGTGTATGAAGCTGTATATTCACCAGCAACTAATTCTTCAACGTCGACCCAGTCGTGTTTGTCCGGATTTTCTTCATTCCAGATTTCGTAGCGTACTTGTGCTTTTTCAAATGGTTTTCCATCTAATTGCAGGTGAACGACAAATTCAGTAGATTCGCCGGACTTCATATTTTCAGGTTTCATGAAGTGCATCGAAAATCCTTCTGCATGCCCATGTTCGTGTTCAGCTTCGCCTTCAATGGCTTCTTCATAATTCCCGCCATTACCTACTGTCACTTCTTTTTTCGGCATTGTGTGCAAACCTCTTGCTGTTACATGCACTTGAACGTGGAAAAGACCGTCATGCTCAAAAGAAGTTTCTGCTGTGTACAAACCGTCTTTGTCATTCGTCGATTCAACCTTGAAACTGTCGTCTTTTTTTCCTTCTTCCCATACTTCAAATTCAACTTCATCAGCGTCATCTACTTTGTCATCGCCCTGTGTAACAACTGCTTCCATTTTTATAATACCATTCACATCAACTTGTTCTGTCACTGTTAGCTTCACATCCAGCGGTAGAGGTACTCCTGTTTCGTCCACTTTTACCGCTTCTTCTTTACCGCATGCTGCCATAGCGGCCAGCATGAACAGCCCCACTAACAAACCAAATTTCCTTTTCATCAAGATTCCCCCATAGTCGTTTTACTTAACGTAGTTCCTTATGTTCGTTATGATTATAATAGATAAGTTAGAACTAAGTGTGAACTACCGCGCTTCACATGATTTTCACATTTATTAGAGAAAATGAGTACAATGAGCAACCTATAATTGAAATGAGGTTTTATCTTGAATTCATCCACCATTATGATTATAGACGATGAACCACAAATGAGGAAACTGATTCGAATGTTCCTCGAAAAAGAAGGTTACACTGTCGTCGAGGCTACAGATGGGATCCATGCACTGTCTTTGATAGACCAAACAAATCCACAGTTGCTACTAGTAGATGTAATGATGCCCTTCATGGATGGCTTTACATTCGCCAAAGAAATAAAGCGGACATCGACAATCCCACTCATCTTTCTATCAGCAAAAGGAGATGAATGGGATAAAATACAAGGTTTAAAGCTTGGCGGCGACGATTATATTGTCAAACCATTTTTACCGGGAGAGCTTCTTGCAAGGATTGAATCCGTTCTGAGACGATCTTATCAAAATATACCAGTTGCCGATACATTAACTGTCGGGCCACTCGTAATCGATAATGGAGCACATACTGTGTCATTGAATGGAAAACCCTTATTATTAACATTAAAGGAGTTCGGTATGCTTCATGTGCTTGCTAAAAATAAAGGTCGCGTCTATTCAAGGGAACAACTGCTGCACATCGTCTGGGGTGAAGAACATCAAAGTAGCGAGCGTACAGTCGATACACATATCAAAACGTTAAGACTTAAAATGGGTAATAACGGTGATCTAATTGAAACAGTTTGGGGTATCGGCTACAAATTCGAGGTGTGAAGATTGAAGACACTTACATTAAGCAAAAAAATAGGTATAGTTCTGATTTCCAGTATCGGGTTTACAATTCTTTTTTCCTTTTTCTTCATCCATTATCTCTATTCTGAATTGTATTTGACAAGTATTGAAGAATCCATTGTCTATCAAGGGAAAAGGACGGCTTCTCATTACCATTACGGGGAATTAAGTGATGAAATCATCGATAAAATCCAATGGTATAACATCGTGTCAGAATATGAAATTATCGTAGTTGATAACTTAAAGGATCTCACTTCCTATTTCCCTTACGAGGTCAATTATGAAACACTTGTCGATGCAAATGACATGGCTGAGTTGGAAAAAGGAGCCTATGTATTAAAAGAGGGATTCGTAAAAGAACTTAACCATGAAATTCTAGGCGCCATTTTTCCAATCAAAGGTGAGAACGGACTTATCGGTTTCATCTATATTTATGTTCCACTTGCGGCAGTTCAAGATGTATTCCGGGGAAGCATTCCAATACTTTTGATCGTTGGCTGCTTATTTTTCTTCATACTCTTCTTAGTTGTCAATCGCACTTGGCATTCTTTATTCAAACCGTTGCAAGATCTTCAGCGACTTTCTTTTGAAGTATCTAAAGGGAACTATTCAAACCGGATTCAAAGCGAAAGGAACGATGAGGTCGGCCAATTGACGAAGGCGTTCAATTTGATGAGCCTTTCACTTGAACAACAGGAAGAACGTAAAAAGGAATTCACGTCAAACATCGTGCATGAACTTCGTACACCGCTTACGTATATTAGCGGTTACACGCATGTTCTTAAAGACAAAATATATTCATCGCCCGAAGAAGCACAAAGCTATTTGACAACGATTGAAAAAGAAACAGATCGACTGACCAAATTGATCACTGATCTTGTGGAATTAAATCATCTCCAAGAAGATTTGTATACAATTGACATTCAGCCTATTGCCATCGCGCAATTATTAGTAGATACAGTTGGTTTGTTCACGATTCATATTGCAGAAAAAGAATTATCTCTCGAATTGACTATAGAAGAAGAACTTATTCTAACAGCTGATCCAAAAAGAATTCAACAAATTTTTTACAATACCATAGACAATGCCGTGAAGTATTCCGCCACAAACGGGACCTTGGCAATTGAATTAACGAAAAAAGAAGCTTTCCTTCAATTCCGAGTGACAAACGATGGAATTCTTATTGACGATGAAGATCTTGAACGAATTGGCGATCGTTTTTTCAGGACAGATAAAGCCCGGAATCGGACAACCGGTGGAACAGGCTTAGGGCTCCCTATTGTCAAAGAAATCATCCGACTGCACAACGGAACTTTCGAGATGACTAGCGACACCATGACAGGAACAATCGTAACGATTCGATTGCCCGGCTTATCTATTGATGAACAAGAAGAGGTGTAATTTGAAAAACATATGCTATCTGTTTATTCCCCTTGTCATTGCAGTATTGCTTTCCGCTTGCAGTTCTGTACCTCATAGTGGAAAGGAAATAGTCCCATTTTCTTATACAGACCAAAATGGACAGCCTTTCGGTACAGATGAACTAACGGGGAAAGTCTGGATTGCTGATTTCGTCTTCACAAAATGTAAGACCGTCTGTCCCCCGATGACACTAGAGATGGCGGATTTGCAAAAAAAGTTCGAGGATGAAGGCGTTCAAGTCGAATTCGTATCATTCACTGTCGATCCAACAATTGATTCACCAGATGTGTTAAAAGAGTACATCCACCAATTTACGGACGATGAAAAGAATTGGCATATATTAACGGGATATACACAGGAAGAAATTGAAGCTTTCGCAAGGGATCAATTTCAAACAATTGTACAAAAACCTTCCTCATCCAATCAAGTCATTCACGGGACTAACTTTTATTTGATTGATCAGCAAGGCAGTATTGTGAATGAATATAATTATGTAGATGCATCCTATGTCAAGGAAATGATGAAGGATATCAAAAAGATTCAAAGATAATCACATGTGTTGATTAACCAAAAACAACCCGTAAATAACATAATTAAACAGCAGGAGCTTCGTGTACATTAAATTTGGATCGCTTTGGATTGAAAGGCCTCTATACGATTATCGAGATTTCTTGATGTGTAGGGATGTGGCCTCGTCGCATCCCTACACATCGTTTTTCGATAATCGTATGGTGCTTATTCATCCGTCACACTTGCGCCTCGGTAAAGATGTCATGACTAGTTCGCCAAAAGCGGACCGAAAATGATTCAGTGAAAATGGGTTTTTTCAAGCCTTTCTTACCTGCTCTTTATGCAAGAAAATGGTTAATCAACAGACGTGAAAGATAATAGACAAAAACACCTCCTAGGCTTATCCGCTTAGGAGGTGTTTCCTTGTTAGCAATACATTCATTATTTCTTCAAACGACTCTTCATAAAACTGATAACAACTGGCAGAACAGACACAAAGATAATTAATAAAATAACAGTGGAAAAGTTATCTTTAATGATAGGAATATTCCCGAAGAAATAACCTGCAATCGTACAAATTCCTACCCATAGAATTGCGCCTACTACATTATAAATGAAAAAGTAGCGATAATTCATACGACTAGCCCCTGCAACAAAAGGTATAAATGTACGAATGAACGGCATAAAGCGGGCAATCACTATCGTTTTACCACCGTGTTTATTAAAGAATTTCTCTGCTTTATCCATTTTTTCTTGATCAATGACTCTACCAATTAAGCTATTAGGCTTGATCGCTGTCCCGACCTTTTTACCGATTTGATAATTTACAGTATCCCCAATGACAGCTGCAGTAAAGAACACAATAAGGAGAAGTACAATGTTAAATGCCCCCATTGCAGCAAGAGCCCCACTTGCAAATAACAAAGAATCACCTGGTAAGAATGGGAAAATAACTAATCCTGTTTCAACAAACACGATTAAGAATAATAGTACATATGACAGCGAGCCGAAATTTTGAATAATTTCAACCAAATGCTCATCAATATGTAATATGAAGCTGATTATGTTTTGAATTATAGTCATACATAGACTCACTTTCAATAATATTTGTCAGATTCATTGACAGAAACAACCTTATTCATCATACTTGTTTCTTTGATAGTTGTCACGTAACAGAATAAAATAGCGATACACTTACATAAAAGCGCAAGGCGCCAAAAAGAATAGCAGGCATAGTCGATTAAGGGGAAGGCATTCTAAGATCGCGACGACTGCATTCTTGCAGGTACGACGTGGCACTCTTTGCCTCAAAGCCGGATTGCTTTCAAGGAAATCTAGCCTAAGTACGCCGCGTCCTGCGGCAACAGCTACATGAGACCCACATTCTATTGGCCCCGAGCGGCTTGTGGATAGAGTCTAGAGTCTAGAGTCTAGACACCATTCTATGTCGAACAAACTTATACTTTCCTATATTTGAAGAATGCCCCCCCAATGATTTCAGGGAGGCATTACTCATACTATTATTTACGTCTCCAAAGCATCAACATCATCGCCGTAATAAAAGTAAAAGCAATGAGTGCCAAAAAAGGAATCGTTACAAAACCAAACCAATTAATATATTGTCCCGAGCATGGAACCCCGCTCGTACACGTACTGAATTCTTGCAATGAAGGCAGTTTCTGCAACGCATAATGATAACCAGATAGAAGCATGCCTATGACTGACATCGGAAGTACGTACTTATATATATCGCGGTCATTTCGATAAAATGCCATGCCAAGGAACAGAACTAGTGGGTACATAACTATTCGCTGATACCAGCAGAAAGTGCATGGTACAAAGCCCATACGCTCGCTAAAAAACAAACTTCCTACCATCGCTGTAATCGATGCTAACCAGGCAAGGAGGAGCGGTTTACTTACCACTAGCAGCCGCCTCTTCCACCATTTTTGTGAAATCATCTAACGTACTACCCGTAAATTGTTTTCCACTTATAAAGATTGTTGGTGTGGAGGATACACCTAGGTTATTGGCAGTTTTCATATCTTTCTCCCAAGCTTCTTTCCCCTTGCTTTCACCAAATGACTGCATTACTTTATTCGTTTCTTCTTCAGTTGCCACTTCCGCTAAAACCTCTTCCAAAAATGACTCCGTATATAAGTCCTTTTTTTCGTAGGTTAAATCTTCTGGTTGCTTACTAAATAATAATTCATGGAAAGTCCAAAACTTATCATTCCCTAATTCTTGATAAACCGTTTCTGCAAATTGAGCGGATCGATTTGAATCGATGTTTATAAAGGAATAATTCATAAAGTAAAACTTGGCTTTCCCCGTTTCAACTAACTCCTTATAAATAACCGGAAAAAGTCTATCATTGAAATCTTTACAACTTGGACATTTATAATCACCAAACTCAATAATGTCAACTGGTGCTGACTCTTCACCCAAGAACGGTTGCCCTTCTACATCTATAACGGTTGACTTTTGATTGGCATCCGTTAAAACAATAACTCCTACGATACAAATAACTACTAAACCAACAATCCAAAAAATCTTCTTAGACAAGGTAAACACTCCTAATTTGAACTACATGACGTAGTGTAATGAAATAAAAATTTACGCAAGAGCGTAAATAAATAGTGCACAAATGAAGCAAAAAATCGTTACTGACAGAAGCATAACCTTCACAGGTAGCTTTATTTGGATTCCTTTTAACGGATTCAAGATATAGTCAATCCGATAATTGACAGATGTATCAGCAAATGACGCATAGACAAAAGGCATTTTTTCATGTTTGCACACTTTAAGCATCTTTAAAAGCGCACTCCCTAAGTTAACAGACGTCTGTTGTTTTTCAATTGCATATTCATCGGCTGACAATTCCTTAATGATGCTATATTTCTGATTAAACCATTTTAGAATCGGAATATAGCCCATCGAGGACGAACAAAGTGACATCAAAAAGATGGTAAGGGGGTCACGATTTTTTTGATGATACATCTCATGAGAAATTACTGCATTTAATTCATCGTCATTTAATAGGCTTATCAATCCCGTCGATAATACGATTTTAGGACGAACAAATCCCATTGTGATTGCAATCGGTGAAGGATGCGAGATCACAATAAATCCATCTTTTCCATCGCTATAAGTTTGATTCATTTCGGTTGTGAGCGTATTTTCTTCATACTGCTTAAATCGTTTTTTCATTCGTGAAGCATGATAAAATTGTGATCCTATTTTCCATATCGAAAATAACAACGTATAAATAACAAATGCATCGAGGACATACTCAAGAGAAGACAAGCCAATATTTTTCATCCAACCGTGACAGACGACAACAAGGTTATGACCAATATCCCAGCCTGCTATGATCGACATCAGATACAAACCCATTTGAAGATAAATCGTCCCTGAAATTATGAGTGACACCATAAGCATACTTAATGATTGACGTTTGTACATACGTTACATGCCCTTTTTCAGTTCTTTGATTTTCTGTTCGAGCTTGGCCACGAGAGCATCATCTACATCTTCAAGTGCATCCAGCATGTGACTTACAACAACATTTCCAAATTCATCCATCAGCTCATTTGTCATTTCTTTCGACTGTGTAGTCAAAAATTCTTCCCTTGATAGAAGCGGTTTATACAAAAACGACCGTCCTTCCAGTCTCTTGCAAAGAATCTCCTTGTCTACTAATCGATTCATAACAGTCATTACTGTATTGAAATTCGTTGATTTTTCACGTTCAAGTACTTGCTGAACATCTTTAATAGTCATTTCGACATCATTCCATAAAACGTCCATAATCTTTGCCTCAAGAGGCCCAAAAAAGCGGTTTAGCCCACTTTCATTCAACTTGAATTTCCTAATTTTCATGACTACTCATCTCCACATTACTCATTGTAGTGCTAGTCTTTTATCCAGTCAAGAATTCTCTTTTGAAAAACAGACAATTAACAAATCTGTAACATTTATTGCCCTATATTCTCCTTATTTAGGTCAGGTTGTCTTTAACAATTCAGACAAAAATCTCCCCGGCATTTAAACCGAGGAGATTTTCACAACCTATTATTGAAGCTATTTATTGTTTATTTATCATCTTCAAATTCGATTTTTGTACCGTCTTTAAATCGAATTTCTAGCTCAAATTCCGTATAATCTGTCGGTAAATCGAATACCTTCATTACTTCTTGAATGGCAGCTTCCTTCCCTGTCTGTTGAGTAATTGTTAACTGTTTCACCAATGGATACAGTTCATTGAATGCCTCCGTCCCCTTTTTCTTGATATTATTAAGTGAATCCTCAATTTCTGCATCGATTGAATTGTCACTATTTTTTTCAAGCTCTGCCTCATATTCCTGATGATTCGCATAGTCAAGCTTTAGTTCGAAATCAGCATAGCCAAGTTCATCCATCTTTTTTTGCATATCATCTTGATTGACGGTATCTGTATTTTGTTCAGTTTCAGGGCTACTAGTTCCCTCCGTCGAAGTCGCACCATTTGTGTCCCCATTACTATTCTCTCCCGTAATAGGTTCGTCCACTACCTTATCATTATTTTTTTCAGCGTTCCCGCAAGCAACAAGCACAAAGGATAATGCCATGGTCAAGATGAAAATAGAAATTTTCTTCATCGTATCTACCTCCTTATACAGTCCATTCCCCATCGAGGGACTTTTACACATGAAAAAACTACCTATTTTGGATATCGATAAATACCTGTTAGGATGGGGATAATGATGAATATAAATTGTGATAACGGAGGAATTTCAATGAATGAATCGATTAAGCAAACTGTTGCTACACTTACGTATATTTCAGTCGAACGAGTTATGGGTTGGTATGACCAAAAAACAAAGCGTACCGTGCATAGTATCTATTTATATACTGACTCGATTTCAACTTCACGAAATACATTCAGATTAGAACACGTGCATGATATGTCCTATAAGCCGTTTTCCAGCGGAGCAGGATTTTTCTATTTACATACAACCCAAGGTGTCTTCACTTATGAAGTCGATACAGACCCAACTTATTTCATCCGGACCTATCAAAGTTTACCCAGATGATCCGCACTTTCATTTTTTTGTTTAGTCCTTACCTTTTTGGGGAATATAAAAAAGGAGAACAAAAAATGGAGGTAATTTAAATGACTATTAAAAAAACTGTTGAAAACGCCGTTCAGGCAAAGGAAGAAATCGAGAAATTGGTAACACAAGGATATACACATGATGAGATTTATATTTTTGCACATGACAAAAAGAGAGCCAGTCACATAACGGATGCGCTAGATACAGAAAGCGTAGGTATGAAAGAACAAGGTTTCTTGGATAGTATGAAAAACATGTTCTCTTCTCGCGGAGATGAACTCCGTAGCAAGATGGAAGCTGCAGGACTATCCACGGCAGAAGCTGCCGATGCAGAGGCAGAACTTGACCAAGGGAAACTTATCCTAATTGCGAAGAAATAACTTATAAGTTTATGGATCCCATTCCTCTGATATGAGGAATGGGATTTTTTTGATTGCTTGGGGGATTATTTAGTTCGTTGCATATATGGTCGGTTCGATGTCAGTTATGATCGGTTGGACGGAGATACGATTGCTTCCGCGTCGGTTATGATCGGTTCGCCGGGGATATGATCGCTTCCACATCGATTATGATCGGTTGGACGGAGATACGATTGCTTCCGCATCGGTTATGATCGGTTAGACGGGGTTATGATTGCTTCCGCGTCCGTTATGATCGGTTGGACGGAGATATGATTGCTTCCGCGTCCGTTATGATCGGTTGGACGGAGATATGATCGCTTCCGCGGCGGTTATGATTGGTTGGCCGGGGATATGATCGCTTCCGCGTCGGTTATGATCGGTTCGTCGGGGATATGATTGCTTCCAAGATGGTTATGATTGATTGGTCGGAGATAGGATTGCTTCCGCGTCGGTTATGATCGGTTGGACGGAGATATGATTGCTTCCACGTCCGTTATTATCGGTTCGCCGGGGATATGATCGCTTCCACGTCGGTTATGATTGGTTCGTCGGAGATATGATTGCTTCAACGTCAGTTATGATCGGTTAGCCGGGGATATGATCGCTTCCACGTCGGTTATGATTGGTTCGTCGGAGATATGATTGCTTCAACGTCAGTTATGATCGGTTAGCCGGGGATATGATCGCTTCCACGTCGGTTATGATTGGTTCGTCGGAGATATGATTGCTTCAACGTCAGTTATGATCGGTTAGCCGGGGATATGATCGCTTCCGCGAAGGTTATGATCGGTTGGCGAGCAAACCGCTTACGTTTTCACTTTTTTAATGCTTTCATTGGCATAATCACACCATTATTCGATATGATGAACAATGGAAGTGGGTGCGTTTTATGATTAACAAGTTCTGGAAGATCGGTTTTTTCACTGGACTTACAAGTTTCGTTCTTCTCATAGTAGGTGTTCGAACTGTTTTGGGTCAAACGCTTGTCTTTACAAACTACTTAACATTTGGTCTTTTCGGGCTAATCATCGGTGTTTTTTCATTTTTACTGCTGTTTTACAATTTGAAAATTGCTTTCAGGATTTTCTTGATTGGTGTGGCTCTCGGTTTTGCAGAGTTTTTCCGCAGCTTGTTAATGAATCCGAATGGGATAGGTGATGTACTCGGAATCTTGTCCTTGTTCATCATTTCTTCCTTTGGATTGGGACTGGCATTTATTGTCCAGTTCATCGTGATTTTAATGAAGAAAAAGAGCTAAGAACAAGAGCACCGAAGTCTAGATGATAAAAAGAGTGTGCAACTCCTAGTTCCCCTAGGAATTGCACACTCTTTTTAAATGGATTAGACGGCTTTATCTTTCTTAATCTGCTTACTTCGTAACTGACCGCATGCTGCGTCGATGTCTGTACCATGTTCAAGACGGACGCCGCAATTGATGCCTTTTCTTTTGAGTGTTTCATAAAATGCTTTAATGTCTTCTGGTGTACTACGGCGATACTGGTCATGTTCGTCAACCGGATTGTAGGGAATCAAGTTAACATATGATAGGTGACGTTTGTTTTCGAGTAGTTTTGCAAGCTGCTGTGCTTCCAGAACATGATCATTTACATCATGCAACATAATATATTCAAACGTGATTCTGCGGTTTGTCGTTTCCAAATAATAATCGATTGAATCCATCAATTTCTCAAGCGGGAACGCTTTGTTAATTTTCATAACGCGTGTACGCAACTCATTATTAGGTGCATGCAGAGATACTGCTAGGTTGATTTGGATATTTTCTTCTGCAAAATCCTTAATTCGTTGCGGATTACCACTTGTTGAAACGGTAATGTGACGAGCACCGATGGAAAGTCCTTTTTGATCATTGACGACACGAAGGAAATTCATCAAATGCGAATAGTTGTCAAATGGTTCGCCAATTCCCATAACAACAATATGACTTACGCGCTCATCTTCAGCTTTCGCGTCAAGGTGATGCTGTACTTCCATGATTTGTTCCACAATTTCTCCTGCTGTTAAATCACGGCTTTTTTTCAATAATCCACTCGCACAAAAACTGCAACCGATATTACAGCCGACTTGTGTCGTTACACAAACCGATTGGCCGTAAGGAAATTTCATTAAAACAGTTTCAATCAAGTTACCATCTTGCATTTTAAATAGGAATTTGATTGTGCCATCTTCTGATTCCTGTTTCACAGTCTGTTCTAGCGTTCGGAGGACATAGTTCGCATCCAGCAAGTCGATACATTCTTGATTAATATTTTTCATGTCTGCAAAGTTTGTTACACGCTTTTTATATAACCAGTCCCAAATTTGTGCAGCACGGAATTTTTTCTGCCCTTGATCCACTAACCATTCTGTAAGTTGTTCAATTGTGAGTCCATATATCGAATTCTTCATTAGTTATCCTCATTTCAAAAAATGCAATTCACATATTATACTACATGAAATTAGAAATGGGAACAACTATTTTAGTTTATAAATGTGAATTTCCAGCCCATAATCGCAAAAGACCCTCTATTATTATCTCCTCCGCAAATAAAGACTGTCCTTAATCTTTTTGGAGTTTTAAATTTTAAATTTCTTTACATGATCTTTTAAGTTTATTGCCATTTCATTAAGGGTCGTTGTCGTTCCAACCATTTCTTCCATAGAAGCCAATTGCTCTTCCATAGATGCAGCAATGTTTTGCGTATGGGAAGATGTCTCTTCTAATGATTGAACTGTTTCGATTGTAGATGCTAGTATTTCCTCAGAACCCGCAGAGATTTCTTGTATTGTTGCAGATACTGATTGATTTTTTTCTGTAATTTGAGTAATACGATTCAAAATGCTAGTAAACGATTTACCTGTTTCTCGTACGATTCCAGTTTCACGTTCCACATCTTCGAAAACCTTCGTCATGGCCTTCACAGAATTTTGAGAGTCATTTTGAATTTCTTTCACGAGCGTACTAATTTGGTTTGCTGAAGATGCGGATTGCTCAGCAAGTTTCCTCACTTCATCTGCGACTACACTGAATCCTTTTCCAGCATCGCCTGCACGTGCTGCTTCTATAGCGGCATTCAGTGCAAGTAAGTTTATTTGATCAGAAATAGCCGTAATAATTTCTATAATTTGACCAACTTCATTGGATCTCGTATTCATCAACTGTGTGATATCCATAGAAACTTTAACTGAGCTCGTTATCGTATCAATCCCTTGAATCGAGTCTAAAATAAGATGATTACCTTGCTTAGCTTCTTGGGATGCATCCATCGATTCTTCCGTTACTTTCATAGAAGAATCTGCTATTTCTTGCAGACCAATTGTGATTTGTTCAAGCGCCACCAAGTTTTGTGATGCACTACTTGCTAACGTATCGCTCGTCGAAGATACTTCTTGGGTCGTAACAGTCGTATGATTGACTACTTCTGTCATTTGCTCTGCGCTATAGGTCAAGTCATCCGAGGAAGTGATAACGTTGTCCGTCGCTACATTGACATGTTCAATCGTATTTCTCAATTCTTGCTGCATGTTTCGGAAACTGTGGGCAAGATGACCAATTTCATCTTGACTATTCACACTAACTTCTTTTGTTAAATCACCTTGGGCTACAACTTCTGTATACTTCACTAATTGTTGAAGTGGTTTCGTAATTCTTGTTGATAAAATATAAGATATTCCAGCTCCTACCACCAATGCCCCTAGCGTAAGTGCAATACTGATGACAAGTATTTTCCGGGTTAAATCAGGGATAAATTTCGCATCCTGATCGATTCCTATAATAGAATCTGTCCCTTCAATATGTAAATAGATTGATTTATGTACACCGTACTCATCCTCATAAATCTCACTGAACAATGGCTGTTCCATGTTTAGCGCATCGTTTTGTTCGGATTTAAACGGATAAGGCGTAAGATAATCTGCCGTATCGGACAACGCAAGGATCATATCCTCACCATCAACTTTACTCATGATATAAACACTTTCTAAATCGCCTATCTCACGCGATTCATTGATTATAGCGAGTAATCTTTCATAGTCCTGTTTATTTGTCTTTGCTTTATTAAGCATCTCGGCATCGATATCTTTTTTCAAGTCTAGTAAATTCGTGTTGAGTACTCTCTCAAACTGGGGAATGACATTCTGATTGACAATTGACATAGATTGAAAATAAAAACCTAAACTAAATAATAAAGATAATACTGCAATTGGAATAATCGTTCCAAGCATTATTTTAGTTCTAATAGATCCTTTTTGTTTAAACAAACTAATTCCTCCTAAGATTTATACGAGTTGCGGTTCATAGAGCGATATAAAATTGCTCAATTCAAGTGTAAGCAATCGCTTATTTTCGTCAAATGTGTGATGTTTGAAAAATACAACAGAAAAAATAGGGTACTCTTTGTAATCCATATACCTATAGTCTAGTATTTCATTAAATTGTTGCTTAAAACTTTCATGGTCTACCGCTCGAATTAATTCAAGCGAAATCGACGGGTCAAATTCTGCACAAAGAAAACTATAAATCGCATTATCCATAGCCTCTATTTTTTCTTCCCAATTTGGTTTTAGCTGATTGAAATAATAATCATAAACGTCTACACCATAAGCATGTACGCCCAGTTCTGTCGTACCTATACCAGCAAAGCGGAATGGATTTACTTCAATTGGCACAACTTGTCCTTCTTTAGTTATTCGAACTTCAAAATGTAGTGGGAAGGAAGCCAGTGCTTCAATATTTCCTAGTCTTTCTAAAAAATCTGAAATCGGAGCAAGTGTTTCCCTTAATACACTTTTGCTTGTGTAATATATACGATCACTCATGTCTTTATCGTTAGCAAACATGCGCTTAAATAAATTTAAGATGACAGGTTTTCCCTCTTTAGTAAAATAAGCATCAATTGCATACTCGTCTCCTTGAATTAGCTCTTCTAATATGACAGTTTGGCTATCAATCACATCATTAGGATACGCGGATGCTGAATCGTTTATATCGACTTTCAATTTTTCTACGGTGTGATGCCAATCTTCAATACAATCTATTCTATAAACCCCAACACTCGAGTAGCCGATAACAGGCTTAATAATAATAGGGAATGGAATTGATTCTAAAGGTATTTCATATAAATCTTGAATAGATACTTCACGGAAATAAAATGAAGGATAAATTTTTGTCATTCTCCTCCTAAATTCCGCTTTGTTTTTGAATAGTGATGTCCATTCGGCAAATTTACTCTCAGGTAAGTAATTCATTAACATAGCCAAACCGTTTTCCGAATTAAATAAAAGAGGAGCAGAAGACTTCTCAAGTTGTTCAAAGAACAATGCCTCTTCAAGTAAAGCAAGTTTTTCTTCCTCCGGAATCTGCACATCTCCTATTTTTAAAACCGGAGTACCTAATTGCTGTAAAGTTGATGAAAGTAATGTTGATACATAAGGCTTATCAAGTATAATCATTTTATTCTCCTTTTTCTTGTTTTTTCCACTATATTTTTACAGCAGAATTTTTGTTCGTACCGATATTATTATCTCCCAATAGAGCCTATAGTATTGATTTTGAAAAATCATTAATTCCAATGACCTATAATTATCCGCGGTAAAATAACAGTTAATAACTCCTATTATCATACATAGTAAGTTTTAACAATGCTATGCATTGTATTAAAGTATCATTATTTTGTATAGTCCGAATAGGTAGATAGTTAATCTGTATTATGTCATAACTGTATTCTAATGGCTTTTCACTCTGCCTATCTCAAAATTCCTTGTTTAATTTAAGACATTATTTTTTCAAAAATTCATCATAGGTCTTTTAAACTAAATAATATAAGCAATAGATTCTATTGCATAAATAAGCCATATATAATTCTTATTACAATTATAAATGATTTATTTATTATATTTAAATTCCTTCATTGCTATTATTTTAGTCACATTTTTACTTCCCATGGTTTTCATCACCTTCAATATCTTATTTCGTTCTATGACCTACTGAATTCAAATAGCAAGGGTTCATTCATTTTTCTTTGTCATACGTTAATAAATAAAACTAGGCACCCTCCATATTTTCTGGAGGATGCCTAGTTTGTTGTCACTACTTATTTAAACTTCATCGCACTGCATTCTTTGCGGCTTTGTCCTTATTTATTTTCATGACAAGCGTTAAAATATTCAATAAGCTAAGTACTGTGAAAAAGATTCCAAAGCCAATTTGTCCATCCGCAAATCGCGTAATTGCGAAATAACTCATGAATAATATAAGTGCAAGATCAATATATTTAGATCCCATGTCGATAACCTCCCCTGTTTACACAAGTATATCAGTTTCGATGCACTTTTCATTAAGTCATTTCATCTTAGAACCTAACAGTACATTACAAATTCAAAATGTCAGTCAACTTCTCAACTAATCGCTCCATCTGTTCATCTGTACCAACTGTAATACGCAAATAGTTGTCGATTCCAGGCTTGTTAAAATACCTAACTAACACGCCTTCTTTTTTTAATTTATTGTAGAGAAACTCTGCTGGAACAGTCTGATGCGAGGTGAAAACAAAATTTGCTTGTGAAGGTAACACATTGAAATTGAGCTGTTGCAACGTCTCGTTCATCTTTTCCCGTGTTGCAATGATTTTCTGAGTCGTCTCCTCAAAATAGTCTTCATCCTCAAATGCAGCTTTTGCTCCCACTAGTGCAAGACGGTCCAGCGTATAAGAATTGAATGAGTCTTTAATGCGAATCAATGCAGCAATTAATGAAGGAGCTCCCATCGCAAAGCCAACGCGTAAACCGGCAAGTGAACGTGATTTAGATGTCGTCTGGACGACAAGGACATTGTCGTATTTCCGAATGAGTTCAGTCGCTGATTTCGATGCAAAGTCGATATATGCCTCGTCGATGATGACGACTTGGTCAGGGTTATTTTTGACAATCTCTTCAATGTGCTCAAGTTCAGCATAAATGCTAGTCGGCGCATTTGGATTTGGCAAAATTACTCCGCCTTCGGACTGAAAGTAGTTATCCACAGGCAATGTAAAATCTTTATTCAATGGAACTTCCTCATAAGGGATATCGAATAACTTTGCATAGACCGGATAAAAGCTATATGTTACATCAGGAAACCGGATTGGTTTGCCAGGCTCAAAAAACGCCATGAAGGAGAATGCCAGCACTTCATCCGAACCATTACCGACAAATACTTCTTCAGCAGTAAGTCCATATTGCAGTCCGATTGTTTCTCGTAGCTCAGTCGCAGTAGGAGATGGATACAACTGAAGGTTGCGTCCCATCTCTTGCTGGATTGCAGCTATCACTTTTGGACTTGGAGGATACGGATTTTCATTGGTATTCAGTTTCACGATGTCCTTTTGTTCAATTTGCTCCCCCGGAACATACGGGTCGGTCCGTTTCACCATAGAGCTCCAAAATTTACTCATCTCTCAGCACTTCACTTTTAGGTCGTCTTTTCCGCAATTCGTTTTTGACATCCTCAACACTAACACCTAACTCTTCCATCAATACAAGTGTGTGATACGTCAAATCTGCAAGTTCGCTCGTTACTTCAGCTTTATCACGGTTTTTTGCACCGATGACAACTTCAGTTGTTTCTTCTCCAACTTTTTTCAAAATTTTATCCAAACCTTCGCGGAACAGATACGTTGTGTATGATCCTTCTACTGGATTGGCACGCCGATTTTTTATTTCATCCGTGATCTCATGAACGATTGAGCGAGTCTGTACTACCTCATCGAAAACTTGCTTGTGGAAACAAGTCACTTCTCCCGTATGACAGGCTGGACCCAGTGGTGTAACTTGTACCAAAATTGAATCACCGTCGCAGTCCAGTGACAAGTTCTTCACAATTTGCCGATTGCCAGATGTTGCTCCTTTATTCCACAGCTCTTTTCTTGATCTGCTGAAAAACCAAGTCTCTTTCGTATCAATCGTCTTCTGCAACGATTCTTTATTCATATAAGCAAGCATCAGTACATTCCCTGTCCGGTCATCTTGAACAATTGCTGGTATCAATCCATTTTCGTCAAATGATAATGTGTCAATTTCTATTGTCATGGTTAGTCATTCCCAACAGATGTATTTTTTTCAGCTAGATATGTTTTTAATTCGCCGATATTAATGTCTTCGAAATGGAATACAGATGCAGCAAGCGCAGCGTCAGCTTTCCCTTCAGTTAAGACAGTATGGAAGTGTTCAGGTTTCCCTGCTCCGCCGCTCGCAATAACAGGAATGTTGACCGCTTCCGCAATCGCCCGCGTCAATTCGAGGTTATAGCCGTCTTTCACGCCATCTTCGCCGATACTATTAACAACAAGTTCACCGGCACCCAGTTTTTCGCCTTGAATCGCCCACTCAATAGCATCCATACCAGTATCTTTCATGCCTCCATTAGAGAATACCGACCACTTAGAAGGGCCCACTTCATTGACATCCATCGACAGGATAATGCGTTCAGAACCGAATTTCTTCGACGCTTCTTCAATTAAAGATGGATTGCTGAGTGCTGCACTGTTGATGGATACTTTGTCCCCGCCAGCATCAAACACCTTCTGAATATCTTCGACAGTCCGTATACCCCCGCCAACAATAAAAGGTACGGGTACTTCTTTCGCAATTTCCGCAATAAGGTCAAGGAACATGGCACGATTATTTGTCGAAGCGGCAATGTCGTAAAACACAAGTTCATCTGCACCGTCAGCTACATATTTCTTAGCCAATGTCAGTGGATCTGCAACTTCTTTAACTTCTAAAAACTTTTTCCCTTTTACGACTTTCCCGTTATCAAAATCTAGGCATGGTATTATCCGGTTGCTTGTCATCCTCGTTGTCCCCCTAATATTTTTTCTAAAGATATTTTACCTTCATACAATGCTTTACCAATAATTGCTCCATATAAATCTAGGTCCCGTAACTGAATGATATCCTCTTCCGTGGAGACGCCGCCTGAAGCCACAATGTCGATGGAAGACGCATTGTCCATCATTTCCAGTTCGTTAAAATTAGGTCCTTGCATCATTCCGTCTTTCAAAATATCTGTATAAATGACTGTTTTCACACCGATTACTTCTAGTTCTTTTAACAAGTCAACTGCTAATACATCACTTGTTTCCGTCCAGCCATCCGTTGCAACGAATCCTTTTCTTGCATCGATGGAAACTGCAATTTTATCACCGTATTTTTCTACGGCTTGCTTTAAAAATGGTTTATCTTGAATCGCCGCCGTTCCGATGATCACGCGACTAACGCCGGATGCAATATGTGCGTCAATAATCTCCATCGTCCGAATTCCGCCACCTACTTGAACTGGTATCGATACGTTTTTAGCAATCGCTTGAATGGCTTCGCGATTTAATGAATTACCTGTTTTCGCCCCATCTAAATCGACGACGTGAATGTAGTCAGCACCTTGCTTTTCCCACTCCAGAGCCATCGCTGTTGGTGAGTCATTATAGATAATTTCTTGGTCATAATCACCTTGAATTAGCCGAACACATTTACCATCACGTATATCAATTGCTGGAAATAAAATCATCGGTGTTCCCCCTTATATATAGAATTCCATTGAATCCGCTACGGCGCTTGGGGATGCCTCCCGCCATAAGCCGAGCAGCTTCGCCGCCAGTCTTATGGCTTCGGCTACCCCTTGTAAGGCGCCTTCGCTTAGTAAATTACGAATTCGAGCAGTACCTGCACACAAAACAAAATTACCAAGTGTGTAAAGGTAATATTCTTATAGCATTCCCTTCGTAGATGGAACTCCTTTTACATCTGGATTAATCGCACTTGCTACTCGCAATGCACGTCCGAATCCTTTGAAAATTGATTCGATAATATGGTGACTGTTTTTCCCGTACTGCAAATTGATATGCAATGTTACTTTGGCATGGCTTGTGAATGCTTGGAAAAACTCCTCAACAAGCTCAGTGTCGAATTCCCCTACTTTATCTTTCAATCCCTCAACGTTATAAACAAAAAATGGACGCCCGCTTATATCGATAGAAACTGTTGATAATGCTTCATCCATAGGTGTTGACACTGTCGCATAACGCTCGATGCCTTCCTTTGATCCGATACTTTCATAGAACGCTTGTCCCAATACAATTCCGATATCTTCGACGGAGTGATGCTGGTCTACTTCGATATCGCCATCACAATCAACAGCCAAATCGAATCGACCGTGATTTGTGAACAATGTCAGCATATGATCGAGAAAGCCCACTCCTGTTTTAATAGTTGTTGTTCCACTTCCATCAATCGCAAAGTCTAAGTTAATCTTTGTTTCCGCTGTCTGTCTTGAAATCGATTTACTCCGCATTCAAATCCGCCTTCCTTACTTGAATTGAATTTGCATGGGCCGTTAAGCCTTCCGCATTCGCAATTGTGATAATGTCTTCGGCTACTTCTTGCAATGCTTGCTCCGTATACTGAATAATGCTCGTTTTTTTCATAAAGTCATAGACACCTAACGGCGATGAAAATGCCGATGTCCCGCTCGTTGGCAATGTATGATTCGGACCTGCCATATAATCGCCCAATGCCTCCGGTGAATAGTTTCCTAAGAAGATTGCTCCTGCATTGTGAATGAACGGTAATTGCTCCATCGGATTTTCCACCATAAGCTGTAAATGTTCCGGCGCCAATTTATTAACAAAGTCGTATGCTTCCTTCAACGATTCAACCAAGATAATGCGCCCATTATCAGCGATTGAAACTTCAATAATTCCCTTACGATCTGCTTGTTCAGTTTGCTTTATCACTTCTTTTTGAAGTGCTTCAGCAAATGATTGACTCGTCGTTACGCATACAGCTGTTGCCCGTTCATCATGCTCCGCTTGTGATAATAGATCAGCAGCGACAAACACTGGGACAGCGCTATTGTCTGCAACAACACAAATCTCACTCGGTCCTGCAATCATATCGATGGCTACGTCACCAAAAACCCATTTTTTCGCCCGTGCAACAAATGCATTTCCAGGCCCCGTGATTTTCACTACTTTTTTTACTGTTTCCGTCCCATACGCCAATGCTGCAATCGCTTGAGCACCACCAATTTTATAGACGATATCGACACCGGCTTCTTGCGCTGCTACGAGCACATGTGGATTCACTTTGCCATCCGCTTGAGGTGGTGTCACCATTGCAATCCTTCCGACTCCCGCAATTTTTGCTGGAATGGCATTCATAAGAACAGTCGATGGATAAGCCGCTTTTCCGCCAGGTACGTATATACCGACACTGTCTAAAGGCGTCACTTTCTGACCAAGAACAATTCCTTGTTCTTGATTAATAAACCAAGACTGTTCTTTTTGAACTTCATGGAACGTAGTAATGTTTTGCTTTGCTTTTCTAAGAGCACTTAGGAATTGCCCTGTAATCAACGTCCGCGCCTCCGCAAACTCCTCAGGCGTTACAATCAAGTTATCTAGCCACACGCCGTCAAACTGTTCGGTAAAGCTTCTTAATGCCTGGTCCCCATCTTCACGGACTGTTTCGATAATTCCAAGCACAGTTCGGTCAAATTCAAAATTAGTTGTTTGTACTGCCGTTTGCTGCTCTTTCTCTTTTGTATATTGTTCCAACGTTACAATTCGCATAAATTATCACTCCAATGCAGCTTTTAAGTCCGAAATGACTTGCTGGATTTGACTGGTTCTTGTCGCATAACTTGCTTTATTAACAATCAATCGTGCACTGACATCTGCAATTTCCTCCAAGACGACTAATCCATTTTCTTTTAGTGTCTTGCCCGATTCAACAATATCAACGATGACATCTGCCATACCAATAAGCGGAGCCAGTTCGATAGAGCCATTCAACTTGATGGTCTCAATACGAATGCCTTTGCTGTCAAAATAGGCTTTTGTCACTGCTGGATACTTTGAAGCAACTGTCAGCAACGTACTACTCGGAAATTGTTTATCCGGAAATCCGGCAACAACCAGCTGACATTTTCCAATTCCAAGATCCAACAGTTCATAGACATCAACTGGATCTTCCATAATCGTATCTTTACCAACAATTCCGATATCTGCTGCTCCTTTTTCGACATAGGTTGGAACATCAACTGCTTTCACGAAAATGAGTTTCACTTTATTTTCATCATCATAGATAACAAGCTTCCTGCTTTTATCATGATATTCTGAAAAACGAATGCCTGCTTTTTCAAAAAACGCTAACGCTTTATCAGCAGTACGTCCCTTCGCCATGGCGATTGTAAGATGTGTCATTTCAATTCAATCCCCCTACGAGTAATTCCAGCAAAGCCTTTAAGTCCGGAAATGGTGTAACTTTATCTTTATATAGAAATGAATTATTTTCTTTCTCCAAACGTATCGAGTAAACACTCTGTCGTGGATCTGCCTGTTCCTTATGCTCCGAAAATGACAGCACACTATAATTTCGTTCCCGTAATTCATTGGAGATGGCAATGGCTTGTTCCAATTGGCTATCTGCATATGTTATTTTTACATCGATTGGAAAGCGGGATGTAACTTCCCTGCTATCTGTCGCTTTAACTAACGATTCAATTTCACATGCAAACCCAATCGCTGGAAGTCTAGCACCAAACTCGTTTCCTAACTCATCGTAGCGCCCGCCCATTAAAACAGGTTTCCCAAATCTTTCGACATATCCTTGGAAAATAACCCCTGAATAATAACCCATATGATTAATCAATCCCAAATCCATGACAATATACTGTTCTAATCCGTACATTTTCAATATACTGTAAACATCCATTAAGTAATCGAGCGTGTCCTGCATTTTTTCCGTTAAGGCGATCCCTGTTGTCCGTTCACTCACATCAACTGGGTTACCGTATAAAAACGGGATCCGTTCGATTACTTCTCTCACATCATCGTCAATGTTTAGGTTCTGAAGAAAAGGTCCAATTTCTACAACGTTTTTCGCTTGTATCAATGACTTCAATTGATCAATTTGAAGTGAAGTAAGTGGTAAATTCTGGACAAGCTCATTGAAAAATCCAGCGTGCCCTAATTCTATTTTAATATCATTAAATCCTAAATCTTTCATTAAGTGACACGCTAGTGCAATTACTTCTGCATCCGCTTCAGGTGAACTATCGCAAAAATATTCAATGCCTGCTTGTGTGCGTTCGATACTGTCATTTTTATCAAATGGCTGACGGAACACCTCTTGTACATAAAAATATCTAAGTTCACTTGAAAGGTCCGGGAAATTTTGTACCAGTTCTCTTGTGATTGGAATCGTGACATCGGGTCGTAATACTAATACTTGCCCTGTATGATCGATTACTTTAATCATTTCATTTTGGTTGATTGAGCTTTTTACTTTTGAATATAAATCATATTGTTCAAAAGCCGATGTTTTAATGCGTTTATAGCCATATGTGGTAAAGCGCTTATTGATCGTCTTAATGATTCTTTCAAACTTTTCACTATCACTTAACATTCGTTCAGGATACACTTCGTTTCTAACCATTTCCAACACCCCTTACTTCACTACTTTACTAGACTAAAGTTATTTAGTACTATAAAGGTATACCAACGAAATGTCAACAGGAGGAATGATTATTAATGTTCGATTATCACATGCACAGTTCGTTCTCAGCAGACTGCCCAGTTCCAATGGAAGATATGATTAAGGGAGCGATTCAAAAAGGATTGACTGAAATTTGTTTTACAGAACATATCGACTATGAATATCCCGATGATACAATCGTTTTCGACTTTGATAAAAAGGAGTACGCAAGCAAATTGATAGAAATGCAGAAGAAATATGAAGGGCGTATTCGTATAAAAAAAGGCGTTGAAATCGGTGTACAACCACATATACTGGACAAATACGACGAGCTTATGGCTAAAGAAGTATTCGATTTCGTCATTTGCTCCATGCATACCGTTGAGAAAAAAGGATTACACTACGGAGAATTTTTCGAGCATAAAACCATAGAAGAAGCGTATGGTATTTATTACGCAGAGTTATTATATTGTGTAAAAAACTATAAACAATTTAATATCCTCGGTCATGTTGACCTCGTGAAGAGGTACACAAAAAAATCGTGTGATAACCCTTTCCATACTGAATTGACGGCTATTTTCAACGTTATTATTCCAGAAGGTAAAGGAATTGAATTGAATACTTCTGGTGTCCGCTACGGACTGGCAAACGGCATGCCAAGTGATGATATTTTGAAACTATATAAACAATGCGGAGGCGAAATCATCACACTTGGTTCCGATGCACATAAACCTGAAGACATTGCATTCCAATTCAGTGAATCACTGCAATTGTTGCAGTCGATTGGATTCAAGTATATCACTACATTCGATAATGAAAAACCTACTTTTCACGCAATTAGTAATATGATGTGAATTAAGAAAAGCGCAAGTGCCTAGGCACTATTCCATGTTGAATAACTTATACTTTTCTTCACGCCTGTTGATTAACCAAAAACAAGCTGTAAATAACTTGATCACACACTGGGTGCTGTGCATATAGTTATATTTTGATTGCTTTGGATTGAACGACTTCTATACCATTTTCGAGATGTCTGGATGTGTAACTACACGTAGTGCTGAAGTTTTTTTGGACGAAAGAATAGCTGGCTTTTTCACTAGAGAAAAGCCGCCAAAGATGCAATTTTGGCGGCTGATGCTTTCTCTATGGTTTTTCTTTTTTATTTTAAAGAAGTGTCACTTTCTATAAGGTATCACATGATTACATACATACTCTTTGCTAAAAGTAAGCAAGAAACACATTGTACAAAGTACTAGAGTGCCCGAAATTGTATCTTCGGGCACTTACAATCTCTGTAGAAAGTCATCTATTCATTTCTTTCAAAGCAGCTGCATTTTTCACTTGAATAGTGTAGGAACGCGACAGGCAATTATTCACAACAGGATTACTGAAAAGAGTGTGGCTAGAAGTGACGGAGTCGCTTCTAACCACACTAGGCCCCCCCTCAGTAAACCTGTCATGAATATTTAGCCGAAAGCGGACCAGAAATGGTCCAGTGAAAATGAAGTTTTCAAGCCCTTTTCACCAGTTTTTTATGCGAATTAATGGTTAATCAACAGACATGACTTTTCTTTTAATCAAACGGTCCAGTACGCCTCTACTAACTAGAGACGGACTGGACCGTTTTTACACACTATTACTCCGCTTGTTTAAATATAGAGATAAAATTAACAACCATTTTTGCAGCTTGTGCACGTGTAGTTGAGCTGCTCGGCATGAATTTTCCTTCGAATCCAGTTGCAACATCTAATTCATGAAGCATTGAAATGGCATTTACTACTTCCGCATTATAGTTTCCGAAATCGGAATAAGGTGCTTTAGTAGAGGCCTTATATGCCTTTCCTGTTACGCTTCCATATGCACGTTCAATCATTAAAGCCAATTGTGCGCGTGTTACTAAATCAGTTGGATTAAAGTTTCCTTTATTCCCTTTAATAATTCCATATTTATAAGCGGCATTGATGTCAGCTTTGGTCTTATCTGCATAATTACCAATATCACCAAATGGGGCTACTTCATCCGTTTTCAAACCTAATGCGCGTACAATTATTGTAGCAGCTTGCACACGTGTTAAGTTTTGATCAGGTTTGAATGTCCCGTCCGGGTAGCCACCAATGATTCCAGCTACGGCTGCATGTTCAATATAATTCTTCAAGCCATGATTGGCGATATCCGAGAATAATATTGGTGTTGGTGTCGATGAATCTGCAACCGTTACACTGATTATTGGATTATGAACACTTTTGTTTCCAGCTTGATCTACTGCCATTACTGAAAAAACATACGTTGTATTTGCAGTAAGATTTTCTACTTTATATGTCGTAATGTCTCCAGCTACAGTTGCTAGTTTTTCTTCACCACTGTATATTTCATAACTCGTTACGGCTACATTATCACTAGCTGGTTGCCAGTTTAATTTCACCGAGTTTGGACCCGGCGCATCGGCGACGAGGCTACCTCCTGTGATCCATGTATTAGCTGGTAGCATGTTCGCCCAAAATTGCTCAGTCACTTTTTTATAGCCTGCTTCACTTAAGTGGATATTTTCCGGATTTGGAAGGTAGGTCTTGTAGTCTGACGCGATTACGTCACCAGTAGGCACGAAGATTGCTTGCGTCCCCACTAGGCCTGTTGTAATGGCTTTATTCAACATATCTAGTAATTGTTTGAGCAATGGTTGCAGGTCTTCCGACATATAAGGAAACGGATTATAGTAACCCATGACATACACTTGCGCATCAGGATTGATTTCATTGATTTGAGCCATAATCGATTTGTAGTTTGTACCTACTTGCTGAAGCGTCGTCAGCGCCATTTTCTGATCAATAATGGCCTTACCTGTCGTCGGATCTTGTTTGAAATGCGGTAAAATATCATTTGCACCGGCGCTAATTGTGATAACTTCTGCATCTTTGATGGATTGTTGAAGTTTAGCTGTCTTCTCTTCAAAGCCAATGCCTTGGATATCCTTTGTGACGTTCAGTTTAATATCATTTAAAACGTCTGTTGTTTTATAGCCTGGATACGAGAATCCTTTGTTATATGTTTTCAAAGCCCCTATCTCCATCATTGACACCGCTAAGAAATCTGCATAGCCCTTCCCTAATTCATTGTTAGGAGTGACACCTGCTGCCAATGAATCACCTATAGCAAGATAATCGATTGGCAGCATCCAAGAAGGAGCACTTGTATCTATTTCAGCTGCTGCAAAACGGTACGGTACAACAATCATTTGGATCATAAGTGCAATTACAAAAAGCATTCGAAATTTGAACTTCGATTTCACCATAACCTTCCTCCTATTTTATGTTTTTGCGAACACCCTACCTCGGTATAACTCCTTGTCACACCACCTTCGCATTTAACCGTGCCAACCAGTACTATTCTTGACTAATTCGACATAGAATACTAGTTTTCCTTCACTGTAATTAGATACCGTCGTTTAGCATTGAAAACACTTTTTTCAGCATGTAGTACTATTTATTCCCACGAAAAGCGAATTCTTATCAACCATCATTAAAAATGGCGGTTGCCCGTTTATAAGTTAAGAAATTATAAGTTTTTCACCAGGCGCCTTGCGCTTTTCTTTGTGTCTAGACTCCAGGCGCCAGCCGCTCTGGTCATAAGCAATCCAGTTACGTGGCAAAGAGCGCCACGTAACTGGATCGACTTATGCCTGTCGCGTCTAAACGGCGCCTTGCGCTTTTCTTATTTCCCTACAATATACGTTTTCACAAGGGCGATACGTTCTCTCACAGTCAATTTTGCTGCCACTACTTTCGGCGTTTTAGCCGACACTCCATCTGACTCGAGTCCAAGGCTAGCCGCAATTTTCCGTGCTCTCGCCAGGTGATAATCACTTGTGATGATTGTGATCGAACTAATTTCAGACGGCAACAACTTTTTCGAGAATAAAATGTTTTCATAAGTGGAAGTAGACGCCGCTTCTAAAATAAGCCGTTCCTCGGCGATGCCATTCTCCGTTAGAAACCGTCTCATCGCTTCCGCTTCGCTAATAGGCTCATCCGGACCTTGCCCGCCTGATAAGATTATCGTCACATGTGGATACTCATTAGCGTACTGTAGCGTAGCATCCAAACGATACTGTAATGATAGCGACAGAGAATCTTTTTTCACTCTAGCACCGAGTACGATTACATAGTCATTCGTGCCATCTGCTGCAGGTTCTAATCCCTCATCCATCCATTTGCCCGTTAGCCACCATAAAAACAGACTAAAAATAGTAAGTGCAATTGCACAAGCTATAGCTATTTTCTTTGATTTTTTCATTACAATCACTCATTTCAACTGTTCTACGAAAATTTTATTCTCCATCAATAAATTCATATAAAACGGATCTTTTCCGATTGCATAAACTCGGTCGCAAACGGTAGTAATTTCGTCCATATCATGAGAAGTGTACATAATCATTTTCCCTTCATTTTTCGCCAACCTATGCAAATATGAACCTATCTCCTTTTTGGATTTCAGATCGATACCAACTGTAGGTTCATCTAACAACAAGAAAGTCGGATCATGGAGCAGGCTGATTGCTAGGTTCAATTTCCTTTTCATACCGCCCGATAACGATTGAACTCCCTCCTTCCAATGCGTCAATTGCATATCCAAACAAAGTTGCCGGCATTCCTCTTTTGTACGTTTTTTCCACGACAGCTGTTCAAAAAAAAGCATATTTTCCTCTACTGTGAGTTCCTCCCAAACCGATATATCTTGAGGGACATAACCGATTAAGCGCCTGATGCCCTTTACATCAGTCATATAAGAAAGTTCATCCAATTGAATATCGCCTTGAGTCGGCTGAATAACTGTCGCCAATAGTTGAAGCAAGGTTGATTTTCCTGCACCATTTTCCCCAACGAGACCAACAATTTCTCCAGGCTTCATTTGAAAAGACACATTTTCTAAAACGGTCTTTTCCTTGTACTTTTTCTGTAGTCCCGTCACGTTAAGCATTTGCCTTCCCTCCTCTATGAATCCAAACAGTGAGCAAAGCAATCATAACGAAAAGCCATGTCAGAGGTATCGTCCCATCCAGTAACGATTGGACCGGACTAAGTTCTTCAATCCACGGCCACTTCCCCTTTAGCCCATCCATCGGTATGATTGACCCACCGACTACAATCAGCAACAACGCAATCCCCAAGCCACTTATATAGTACATAAACAATTGCTTGTAGACGCTTGCGAGTAGAAACGCCAGCAAATTTATCGTCAGCCGGAAAGTAAATAGTGAAATCAGAACTCGAATTGTCCATGCTTCCTGGAATAATGATGAGAAGATGAACGCCGTGACAAGATCCATGAGGAAAATGATAACTGTAAAAAACAGCAATGATAAACATGCATACTTTTTAAAAGAGATTTCAGTGAATAACCAGCGCTGACGCATCGATGGTCGATTTTCTTTTAGCATCCAGTCGAATAGGAAGAATGTCGTGATGATTGCGAAGAATGCCCAAACACCCCATGCTTTCAGTAGCGGTAACGTTTGTTCTTCAGCGGTATTTTCCTTATCATAATAAGAAAAACTCGATCGGAGCAGTGCTTCACTTTTTTCCCTTTCGCGACTACTCTCAATAACTTCTTCGTAACTCCATTCATCTTCCATACCATAATCAGAGAATAATTGTTTGATAACGAAAGCTGCTTTTGAACGGGCTGCATCTTGTTGAGCATAGGACGTAATCGTTTCGACGACAGCTCGATAAGCAAAAGACCGATTGGAAGAGTATGCCTCGATAAGCTGATTTCGCCGGTTTGCCAGTATATGATCTTCATACCCCTTGCGAATAACGAACACACTATCCAACTCATGCTGTTCGAGTTTATGTAGTGCTTCATCTAGGGATATGAACTGGATATGGAGAAGCTCCGTACTCGCGATATCGTCAACTAGACGCGCTGCCATTTCAGTCTGTTCCTCAACGACAAGAGCTATCGGCACTCTAGTCTCCTCTTGCCAAGTCACAACACCTTGCATAATTAGCACTGTCATAACGATTGGCAGAAGCATCCAGCATAAAAGACTTTTCCAGTCCTTCTTCAAACGCATCAAGCGGATAAACACAACATTTTTCATCGAATCCACCTCTCTTTTCCGACTGTTGATAGCCAAAGAAGGAGTAGTCCGATAGTAGCAATGACAGTTAGTGTTATGAAGTTCGCATAGTTTCGCCCTTCCAATACAATATCAATCATCCAATTCAAGCTAACGTATGAAAAGATATACGGTAAAACACCTTGTATCACTTGCGGAAAGTAGAGCGTCGGTATAACTGCACCACTTGTGAAAATTAGTACGAACGTATAGAAACTTTGTAATAAAAGAATGACTTTTCGAGATGAAATCCAGACATCAATTAGCGCTATGCCAACTAAAAACAATAAAGCATTAAGAATAGTAAATAAACCAAACCGGAAATAATCAATAAAGAAAAGTTCAAATCCAACAAACTCACCGATAATGAAAAAGGCTACTGCCGCAACGACAAGGCTATATCCTAAAGAGACCAGAATTCTTGCGAGGATAGGTTGCCACGTAGTTACACCGAACAGTTTCATCCGAATTAGCATCGAGGAATGCTCTTCTTTCCCTAAAATAGTATAGATGGCGAAAAGCCAGACTGACATAGTTATAAACCAGCCGGACAATATGTAATAGTGCGTTGGTGATGACGTCGCCACATTTGTAATCATTTCTTCATCAAGTAGCTTATCTTTTCCAAGTGTGTACAAACTGAAATCCATAAACTGTTGAAACATCATTTCTTGTCGTTCTTCTTTGGGCATATCCGTTTTTTTTGCGTACTCATTGACGGTAAGAATAGTCGACTGAGCTACAGAGATGTAACGCATCATACTTTCCACTAACTCTTTCACAAGAAAACTATCTGTTGGACGCGATGGGTTTCCAACAATAGGAACCGTCACGGATTGACCTTCATACAAATCCTCCGTAAATCCGCTCGGAAATGTAAAATAGGAACTGATTTGGTTTTGCTCCATAAGTTTCACAGCATTTTCTTTCGTTATTGATATGATTTGGATGAACTGATTATCCGAGGCTGTTTCTTCCAGTAGCCCACTAAACAGTATCGTTTCCTGCGTTCTGTCTTCATCAACCAAAGCCACCCGGATTGGTGAATCTTCTTCAGGCAGCAGTAAACCAGCCACCAGGAGCAACAGTGAGCCTATCAAAATAATTGGAAATAGAAAAAGAAGAAGAAGTGTTGCCCACTTCTTCTTCAACTGTTTATTATATTGGCGCATGAAAAATAGTATTCTTCTCATGGATAGCATAATGGTCACTTCCATTCTTAAAACTCGCCTATTTCACCTTGTAAATCCTCCATAAATCCGAACATCCATTCTTGGACTTTCACCGTGATTTCTTCAGTGAATGCATCAAATTCATCCTTATTCATTTTACCAATATTCACTGTGCCCTCTGTTTCTACTGGCATATCTACTTTTTTCACAACTTTTCCTTGTTGCTTTAAAATGAGATTGAACATATCAGCGCCCATTGTTTCTTCACTGAAAGTAAATTCATGATTCGCTTTCATAGAATCGCTTTCGTGTGTAGCACTCCCTTTCCAGATAACGGCTGGATCGACATTTCCATCTGTAAAGCCAAACGAACGAGTAAATGTACGTTTCTTATCTTCCAGTTGTTCTTTTCCTTTATAGATGAACTTCATATCATCCATCGAAAATGTTATGGAATCAGTTGCCTTCTGATCTTTCCAACTTAAATCACCAATAATTTTCACAAAGTTTTCATCACCGAAGGAATCTTCTACCCCCATTGTGAAATCCCACTTTTGACTTGTTTTATCTAGCAATTGAGTTCCATTAATCATTAACGTATCGACATCCGTCTTATCTTCTCCAACACCCATTGCGAATTCACGTTTCACAATTTTGTTTGAATGGTGCCAGATTGTCGATTGCAGTCCGTTAGGAAGTTTAATAGCGTCCACACCTTCAATCGCTTCATCAAGCCCATTTTCAAAATCATCCATTATAGTTGCAAGTTCATTGTCGGAAGTATCCCCAGCAAATGAAGTAAGTGTCAATTGCTCTTTCAGTATAGCTTTAAGTTTTTCATCTGATTTCGCTTTTTTCAATAAATCTTTTAATAACGTTTTAACTTGTTGTTCTGTAAGATCCATCTTGGTTTTTTTAGTTTTTATTTTTTCATCAAACACTGTAAGTTCTTCTTTTGCGCTCGTAAATGCCTCTTCAGGAATCTCTTTAATGAGATACGTGATATATTCGTTTTCGACATATGTACGTGATTCTTCCGTCATCGAAAATCCACCTTCGAATAATTGGGATAGACCAAGATTTTCATTTCCTTCATAATCTGGATCCGTTTCTCTCATTAACTTCCCGAAATCCTTATCGTCGAAGCGAATTAGTTCATCCATGAATGGAAATGAAGCCACTAGTTTCTCAGTTGTCACAAAAACCGAACCGAAGTCCATGTTAACACTGCCTAGTTCTCCCCTAAGATCCACTTCGAGTTCTTTTTTGACCGGATCATAGACTTGTTTACTAGATATTTTAGCACTATTGACAATGCTTTGTACTTCCTGCATTTCATGGTCAACAGACGGATCATTCCATTCGCCGGAAAGATCAAAGTTCGTTTCAACTGGCTTTTCCTCTTGAACTTCCAACCATCTTAGTTCGTTCTTATAACGGTCTTCCAAAATAGTTCCCATTTGTTTAAACGTTTCTGCTTCTGCTAAAAAATATTGTACTTTAGGTGACTTATTCACCAAGAAAAATGCCGACACGCTACCGCCTACAATGACCAATCCAGTTAATAACATAATCATTAATAACTTGGGTGACTTTTTCTTCACAGCTTTCTCTTCCATACTATTCTCCTCCTAAATCCGAATCGTGAACTAGAAATGTTTTGCTAAAGTTGAAGTTTTTTCATATTCACATTTTTTCATACTATCACAGTCTATGTCTTTACTCAAAAATAAGTTGGAAGAATTCACCTTTTCAGAGCAATTGATGATATCCGACTAGTCCCCTCTCTACACCCAAAGAATCATACAGCTCAAAGAACCATCTACCTTTAAAAAGTAGATGGTTCTTTGAATGGATAGCACGTCTGTCATTAACCATTTGTTTGCATAAAATACTGGTGAGTAGGGCCTGGAAAAATCCATTTTCACTGGATCATTTCCGATCCGCTTTCGGCGAAATTATCACGACATATTTACCGTGAGGCGTATGCGCTTTACAAAGGTTTTTAGGAGGCCACTGAAAAAGTCCCAATACTTAGAACTAATTAGATTTCCCGCCAATACCGCTTGGACGCTTTGTGGATGCCTCCCGCGATAAGCCAGAAAGAAGACCGCTTTCAGTCTTATCGCTCCGGCTACCACGAAGTTGCGCCTTCGCTAGATGGTCTATGTGAGAAAGAGCATTTCATTATCTGTGATGAAATCTGCAACCTAGATTGCGTCTTTCTTGAATATAATTATATATGTTGAATCCGGTATATATACTGAGCGAAGGCGCCTTAACAGGGGTAGCCGAAGCCATAAGACTTGCGGCGAAGCTGCTCGGGAGGCATCCGCTAGCGCTGTAGCGGTTCAATGGGATTCATTTATATAGTATCAACTAGTAATCACCTTACAATCTCGACATATACATCTCAAAATCACATTTCTCTCGATAATGAACAACCTAGCGCAGGCGCGGCAAAGGGGTCGCCGAAGCTGTAAGACTGGATGCGAAGCGCTAATCCAGGCATACAGCCAGAGGCATCCCCAAAGCGCCAAGCGTTCTACAATCCACACCCCGAATAACACCTCTCTTATTATTGAGTGCCACGGCAGATTCAATGGGATTCTTTAATTCAACATATATAGAAAGTTTCAGCACTCTGTGTATTAATGCATTTGAAGCGCGACGGATGAAGGACCACCATACGATCACCGAAAAAATATGTAGGGATGCGACAAAGTCACATCCCTACATATTCAGACATCTCGGTAATCATATAGAAGTCATTCTATCCAAAGTAACTCAAAGTCAACTATACACATAGCTTCCAGTAGGTGATCATGTTACACACTGGTTACTTTGGTTAATCAACAGACGTGAATGGATAGTGCTTAATTTTTCACTGTTTGCTTCTTGTTTACCATGCTGTGAACTTCTGTAGGTAATCCCCAAAGCTTGATGAACCCAACCGCTGCAGATTGATCAAAGGAGTCATCAGACGTATACGTTGCAAGATTCATGTCATAAAGTGAATTAGCTGACTTTCTGCCTTCTACAATCGCATGCCCCTTGAACAACTTCACACGCACTGTTCCATTAACGTATTGCTGTGTTTCTTTGATGAACGCTTCTAATGCATCTCTCAGTGGTGAGAACCACAAGCCATTATAAATTAATTCACTCAACTTTTGTGAAATAATTGGTTTGAAATGAGCCAACTCTTTAACAAGTGTCAGATCTTCTAATTCCTTATGTGATTTCAACAATATAATTGCTCCTGGACATTCATACACTTCACGTGATTTGATCCCAACAAGACGGTTTTCTACATGGTCAATTCTTCCTACTCCGTGCTTTCCACCAATATCATTTAGTTTTAGAATCAGTTCACTGAGTGGATATTGCTGACCGTCAATACTGACAGGCACACCTTTTACAAAATCAATTTCAATAACATCTGACGTATCTGGTGCATTTTCAATTGAAACTGTAAGACCGAATGCATCTTCAGGTGGTGCTGCCCAAGGATCTTCCAAAATTCCACACTCATTAGCACGTCCCCATAAGTTTTGATCGACAGAATATGGGCTTTCTAAATCGATTGGAATCGGGATATTCTTCTCTTTTGCGTAAGCAATTTCTTCTTCACGCGACCAACTCCACTCACGGACAGGGGCAATAACTTCCAATGATGGATCCAATGCTTTAATTGCCACTTCGAAACGTACTTGGTCATTCCCTTTTCCAGTACAGCCGTGTGCAACTGCAGTAGCATTTTCTTTATGAGCCACTTCAACAAGTTTTTTCGAAATAAGCGGACGTGATAGTGCCGATACAAGTGGATATTTGTTTTCATAATAAGTTTGAGCTTGGAGTGAGAGCAACGCATACTCCTGTGCGAATTCCTCTTTCGCATCAATGACATAACTATTTACAGCTCCAACCTGCAACGCTTTCGCCTGGATGAAGTCCAAGTCTTTTCCTTCTCCGACATCAAGACAAACTGCAACTACATCATATCCTTGTTCTGTTAGCCACTGTACTGCCACAGATGTATCTAGTCCACCTGAATATGCTAAAACTACTTTTTTCTTACTCATAATTAAAATCCCCTTCCATTCATTCATCTAGTTGTATGTTTATGCAACACTTTGTATTTTTATAATAACATATTTTCAATTTTACACAATAGTTTTGTTGAAATTTTTCCGAAATAAAAAAGAGTACACAATTTTCAGCTTGTGTACTCTTTTTATGGGACTGTCATAAGCTTAACTAAGACCATGGGCTACCATTGCATCTGCTACTTTTAAAAATCCTGCAATATTCGCTCCGACTACGAGGTTACCGGGATGTCCATATGCTTCTGCCGCATCCAAACAGCTCGTATAGATATTTTTCATGACCGTCTGAAGTCTTTCATCAACCTCTTCAACTGTCCAAGAAAGACGCATACTATTTTGGGACATTTCCATCGCTGATACCGCAACACCACCTGCATTCGCAGCTTTTGCTGGACCGAATAAAGTTTTATGCTCGTGGAAAACTGCCATCGCTTCCAACGTACAAGGCATATTCGCACCTTCTCCGACTGCAATTACACCATTCGCAATCAGTATACGGGCAGCTATCTCATCAATTTCATTTTGCGTCGCACAAGGAAGTGCAATGTCACATGGAATTGACCAGATTGCAGAACAGTCCTCAAAATACTTTGCTTCCGGATGTTCTTTGACGTATTCCGAAATTCGTTTGTTCTCAACCTCTTTCAAACGCTTGATTGTATCTAGGTCGATTCCATTTTCATCATAAATATAACCGTCTGAATCACTACAAGCCAGTACAGTAGCGCCTAACTGCATTGCTTTTTCAATTGCATAAGTGGAAACGTTACCCGACCCTGAAACAACAACTTTTTTACCTTCAAAACTTAAACCTGCTTCTTTTAACATCTCTTCAACAAAGTAGACTGTTCCATACCCTGTCGCCTCTTTGCGACCAAGGCTACCACCATGTTTTGGATCTTTCCCAGTAAACACGCCTGCTTCATAACCGCCTTTCAAGCGATTATACTGACCAAACATATAACCTATTTCTCTCTTACCTACTCCAATATCACCTGCTGGAACGTCGGTATCAGGACCGATATATCTGCTCAACTCCGTGATGAAGCTTTGAGTGAAACGCATAATTTCACGGTCTGATTTCCCCTTCGGATCAAAGTCAGAACCACCTTTACCCGCACCAATTGGCTGGCCTGTTAACGCATTTTTAAATATCTGTTCAAATGCGAGAAACTTCATAATGCTGCTGTTTACAGAAGGATGGAATCGGATACCGCCTTTATACGGTCCGAGATCACTATTGAACTGGACACGAAAACCACGATTTACATGTACTTTACCTTGATCATCTTCCCATGCAACCCGAAAAATGATGATGCGTTCCGGTTCCGTAATACGCTCTAAAATGCCATTTGTTATATAATCGGGATGCTTGGAAAAGACAGGTCGAAGCGAATCGAAAATTTCTCTAGTTGCTTGTAAGAACTCTTTTTCATCTGGATTTCTTTTCTTGATCAATTCATAGACTTCATGGACGTAATCATTCGCTCTTTTTTTATTATCATTGTAAGTTTCATTCAACTTCGTCAATTTTCACTCATCCCTTTCTTGCTTTAAGTTAAAGGTGGAAGCTATTAAATCCCTACTTCCACTACTAAATGATAGTTCAAACTCATGTTACCATTTTTAGTATTATCGCTGAAAAAATGAATATATACAACTTTTTTCTAGTGTCGAATAAGTAATTATACAACATTATGTCCTATTTATGTATGGAAAATAAAATTATTTACTTTTTTCCGAAGAGAGAGTATTATTTAGTTATTCAAATAACGATTGATGAAGCATATACTTATCAGTGTAGCTGTCAATAGCTATTAGAAAATTACAACTAGGAGAAAGAAGGTTAGGACAATGAAATTTAAAAAGATTCTCCGTACATTTATCGGTGCGAACGTAATGCTATTAATGACTTTCGTTTTCCTACCTGTTTTACTTTTCAATCCGGATGTAGAGTTTCTGACGAGTTTCATCAATTATATCAATAAAGAGTAATTAATCTTAAAAAATGAACCGCGAGTGCTTAAGCACAGCGGTTCTTTTTTTTAAGTAATTTTTCGTATGGCGAAATTGTCTTCCAACAGCAACCAGTTTTGTGGAAAAGCTAAACCAAGTTTCCAATACATAATCCCGCGTAAGTTGAACTGTTTGATCAAGTCAAATTTAGCTTGAATACTACGTGCATCTTCAAACCAAACTACATGACGTACTCCTGTATCATCCGTGTACTCGAAATTGGGTGCCTGCGCTACATAGTCGTATTCGATATCAACTTCTCGATCTGTCGCAATCAAAATTGCCTGTTGAGGGCTTATCGCTCTGGCAGCAGATCCACCTTGACTCGGATATGGTGTAGACCAATCATAACCGTATAGATTTTGGCCCAAGAATATTTTCTCGCTCGGAATTTGACTGACAGCATACTCGACTACATTCCGAACAGGACCTATTGGACTGACAGCTTGCGGGTCGCTGTATGTGTAGCCCCACTCATACGTCATAAGAGAAACAAAGTCCACAATCTCTCCATGCGCACGATAGTCATGTGCCCCGTAAATCCCAGTTCTGACATCACTTGTCATGGGTGCAAGTGCGGTCGAAATTGTGAAACCGGCTTGATGGAATCGATCTCTTGCATTTCGCAGAAAACTATTATAAAGTTCACGATCTTCTGGATGTAATAACTCAAAATCAAAATGTATGTCCTTATAACCAATTTCATTAGCCACTTGAATGAGATTGCCGAACAACCGATTTTGTGCTGCCTGATCCGTAAATAATACATGAGCAAGATCTGCATTAAATGCAAAGTTCTCCAAATTACTTACTACAAGTGCATTCGCCGCCCCTGCAGCACTCGCTATATTCGGTATATCATCAATCGAAGGTGCTTTCAATGACCCATCCCGCTGCGCTTCGTAACTGAACATGGCTAAGTACGTTAGTGCATCGACTCTTTGTCTAACTTCATCAATCATTACTTCGGTTACTGGAGTCCTTGGCTCCACATAGAGTAATGACTCAGCCGTTTTTTTCGGTCGCGCTGGAATGTAAAGACGTTGTCCCACACGTAAGTTCTGGGATGGAGATAGTCGATTAATTGTTGCGAGCTCATTGACTGTCAAACCGTACATTTGTGCGATGACATAAAGCGACTGACCTGGCTGAACCCAGTGATAGCTGCCTGTAATTGGTATGACTAACGCTTGGCCTACAACGATACGTGATGGATCTGGTAGTTCATTTGCTTGTGCAATTTCTTGATAATTGATGCCATAAGCTTGGGCAATTCCATATAAACTTTGACCATTTTGAACCACATGAATCTGCATACCTATCATCTGCCTTTCATAAATAAAAATGTCCTCTACTCTAGACTATTTTAGTTAGAAGGAGATTATGCTTATATTGTTTTCATTTCACAATTTCCACGCATAGTTTTCACACGATCATCCATACTATGGTTGATGAAAATCAACAACCATAAAGGAGGAATTTATACAGTGACGCAAAATCCATTCGGTCAATCGAACGATCAAACTCACGAAAACATGCATACGGGAAGCGTTCCGCAACAGCTGAATCATGGTGGTCATGAATTATTTGACGTCCACGAGGCATTATCTGGGACTGTCGCATGTCTGAACCAAGCAATGCTATTACGAACACATGTGAAAGATCCCGAGTTACTTGACATTTTGGATCGCCAATACCGCTTTGCTTTAGATGAATATAACATTACAGTTGAATGTTTCAAAACTGGACAAAATCCATCACATCCTACAGGAAGGTATGAGATGAAACAAGGTAATGACTTCGTATATGGTATGAAACCGTCTCAACCGAAAAAACCGATGCAGTCCGTGGCAGACATATCGGATGAAATCATTTCAGGCTTTTTACTAGGCTCCGCAAAGGCTGGAGCATCGATGAAAACGATGGCTGCAACCGAAACATGTAACCCCGTTGTTCGTCGCGTACTTGCTGACTCTGTACCTAACTGCATAGAAATGGCTTATGAACTGGCGATTTACCAAAACAAACATCATTATTACCAAGTGCCACAGCTTGCCGCACAAGATATGCAACAATTATTGAATTCGTTCGCCTCTTCACAAGGTCAACCCGGAATGCCAAATAACACGCTTCAATAATCAAAAAAATCAGGTGCACACTAGAATTCTAGTATGCACCTGATTTTTTTATTAACACCCAATAATTGCAATGCCTGCAAGTCATTTTAAAATCGAGTTGACGATATGTTTTGGTGAATTTTCAAAGAAGGATAAGTAATGCATCGGATGACTTTTGGGAAATAGTTTTTTTCTTATTGCATGCGAAGTCATTCCTTGATTATTGAGCGATTGAACTTCTTGTTGTACGCCCTCCAAATAATCCAACTTTTTCTCAATCGCCTGTCTACCTCTAACTTTTACCCCTGCATGGGAGCAAATATACGTTTCAAAATCATACGTCAATATTTTCTTTAATGATGTAATAATTTCCGGAACAGATTCAAAGGCAAACAAACTTTTCGGAGTCGGTTGTATATACAGATCACCGCCAAACATCCAACCTTTTTCCTGATTAAACAACGCAACATGATCATGTGCGTGACCAGGTGTATGAATGACATCCCAATTGTAGTTATCTGTTGTAATCGTGTCATTCAATTCAATCGGTTGGAACGGTTCTCTATCTCCCCAAAAAACTTTACGATAAAAAGGCAACTTTGTACGATTTTCACAGTCTTTAATTCCCGATTCATGAATGTAAATCGGGAATTCCGTATTTTCTTGAAGCCAATATGCCAATCCCGTATGATCTTCGTGGTGGTGCGTTAAGATCACTTTAGTTATATCCCACTGCTCAAACAAAGGTATGAGTTTTGCTTTCATTTTAGCTGGTCCAGTATCAATTAATAACCCGTCTATCATAAAGACGGAAACAGTCAATTTTTGCTTACCAAATGAAAGAACCATCTCAGCTTGTTGTAAATCATCATAAGATATAATTTTCATGAACACACCAACCGATCATTTTGACTTCGAAATTAGTGAAGATGGCACATCCGCTTTGAAACGGACGAGTTCTCCAGTACGCGGATGTAAAAGTGCCAATGCCGTAGCATGAAGGCCGATCCGTTTAATCGGGTTAACGCTAGATCCGTACTTTTTATCACCAACAATTGGGTGACCAATGTCTTCCATATGAACGCGAATCTGATTTTTACGACCTGTTTCCAGTTGAACTTCAAGTAACGAGTAGTTACTATTCGACTGGAGCTTTTTGTAATGTGTTACAGCATGTTGCCCACCATTATCAGTTGGATTTGAGTATACTTTGAATGTTTTACTTTCCTTAAGCCATGATGAAATCGTACCTTCTTTTTTTCTAACAGCACCCTCAACAAGTGCCGTATACGTACGTTCTTTCACGACTTCATTCCACGCAGCTTGCAATCCATTTTTCACTTCTTCATTTTTCGCGAACAACATCACACCCGATGTATCTCTATCAAGGCGGTGAACGACATAAACTCGGTTTCTTGGATTGGTTTCTTTTACATAGTCCATTAGCTGTCTGTAAGCGGTCATGTCTTCCGGAATTTTAGAAGCGACTGATAGCAGACCTGCTTCTTTATTAATAACAATGATATCGTCATCTTCATGCAAGATAGTGACACCGACCAACGTCTCTTCTTTCATCGCCGCTCGATTTTTAAGGATTTCAACATGTTGTCCAGCCTGAAGTGGATGATTATGTTGCGTTACCATCTTGCCATTCACCGTGACCTGTCCACGTGTCAGTATAGATTTCACCGAGTTGCGGCTACTTTTAGACATCATTTCCAATAGAAAGGGTAATAACTCCATGGGTTCTTTCACTGTATAAACGGATGTATCTTCTTTTCTGCTTGCTGAATTCTTATGATTTTTTTTCATAATTAATAAACTCCTCGCTCTCACTTCTTATTATCCTCAAATTGCCTCTACATTACAAACGCTGTATGATAAAATCAAGGAATTAATTACAAATAGCAGGAAAAAGGGGATTTTTATGCGAGTTGCGATATTCGATTTTGATGGAACACTGTATTCAGATGAAACTTTTCAACTACTAATGAACCATTTAAGATACCACCCCGTCCATCATCCAAACTACAAACGATTTTATCGGGCCATCCTTCCACCTTATATCGGACACAAGTTAAAACTGGTTCCAGAAGCCAAGATGAAAGAACGTTCTATGCAAATCTACTTGAATGCGCTTGGGCAAATGTCCATTACAGAATTAGATGCCTATTTCGGGGAATTGACCGATCGGGTACGAGAAGGTTTTAATCCTGAAGTCATCACACGTTTAAAAGAGCATGCTGCTGAAAACATACATATAATGCTTGTTTCTGGTGCCTACACGTCCCTTTTGCAATCCGTCACAAAGGAGTTGCAGTTCGACACCATCATCGGTACCGAAATTCCTATGAAGGAGGGCAAAACCGATAAGCGGACGCCAATCTATCATATACAAGGTCCTCGAAAAAACGAGAAGATTCAAGAAGTACTACAAGGAAAAGAAATCGACTGGCAAAATAGTTTCGCCTACGGAGATAGTTTTTCCGATTTGTCTGTTCTAGAACTTGTCGGGAACCCAGTCGCCGTTCGACCTGAACCCCGCTTAAAAGCTATAGCTAAAGAACGTGAATGGGAAATAATTTGAGTAAGGAAAAGCGCAAGACGCCGTTTTAGCCCCGACAATTCTGAAGCGACTCGAGGGGCTGGCGTCTGAAGTCTAGACACCAATCCATGTAGATAAACTTATACTTTCTTACCTTGTATCAAAAGCGCGAAACACCTATTTTCTAAATAGGTTAAACAGATGACTGCTTACTTTTTTGATAAAACACTAGTTACTCTATGTACAGGTGCTTCGGATTGCATTGAACTGAACGACTACTATACAATCATCAGAATTTCTTGCTGCGTAGGATGCGACTTTGTCGCGTCCTACGCAGCTTTTTCGTTAATCAACAGACGTGATAATATGTATACTTTTCCTCCCTCTTCGCTCCATTTCTCACTTGATTGAAGTCTATATATGTTGAACAAATGAATACGGCGTATGCGCTTTACAAGGGCTTTTGGGAGGCCACTGAAAAAGCCCTTGTAATTGGAATGAATTAGAATTCCCCCTAATACCGCTTCGACGCTTTGTGGATGCCTCCCGCGATAAGCCAGAAAGAAGACCACTTTCAGTCTTATCGCTCCGGCTACCACGAAGACGCGCCTTCGCTAGATGGTCTATGTAAGAAAGCGCATTTCATTTTCAGGGATGAAATCTGCAACCTGGAGTGCATCTTTCTTGACTATAAGTAGTATCAACTAGTAATCACATTATAATCTCAGCATATACATCTCAAAATCACATTTCTCTCGGTAATGAACAACCTAGTGCAGGCGCGGCAAAGGGGTCGCCGAAGCCGTAAGACTGGATGCGAAGCGCTAATCCCGGCTTACGGCGGAAGGTATCCCTAAAGCACCAAGCGTTCTACAATCCACACCCCGAATTACAACTCTCTCATTATTGAGCACCACAGTAGATTCAATGGGAATCTTTAATTCAATATATATAGTGAATTTGTTATTTTGAGCGTATTACTGATTTTCATCAAAATAAAATATATTAATCTTAAACGTTGCAACAAAGCTAATGTAAGCGCTACATCTCCTTAATTATCTAACTGTGTTGAATTTTCTGACTTGTGTTTTTTTCGAGTTCATGGTAAAAATTTATAACAACAGTTAAAAAATACGAAGTGGAATGGGGTATATTTAATGACGAGTCGTTATCAATCTTCTTTAGAAATGCATCGTATTCATACAGGAAAAATGGAAACTGTATCGAAGGTCCCGCTTGAAAACAGTGTAGATCTCAGCCTAGCTTATTCTCCAGGAGTAGCAGATCCGTGTTTAGAAATCGCAAAAAACCCCTATGCGGTATACGACTATACAATCAAAGGGAATCTAGTGGCAGTAATTACAGATGGAACTGCCGTGTTAGGCTTAGGTGATATAGGACCCGAAGCAGCACTTCCGGTAATGGAAGGGAAAGCGATGCTGTTAAAGAGATACGCTAACATTGACTCGTTTCCAATCTGCCTAGGTACTAAAGATGTTGATATCATCGTTCAAACAATTAAAGCCATCAGCCCGACATTTGGCGGGATCAATTTGGAAGATATATCCGCCCCGCGCTGCTTTGAAATTGAAAAAAGATTACGTGAAGAGTGTGATATCCCTGTATTCCATGATGATCAGCATGGTACTGCAATCGTCGTTGGCGCAGGTTTATTAAATGCTCTAAAGGTAGTTAATAAAAGTATGGAGACAGTTAAAATAGTGATCAATGGTGCCGGTGCTGCAGGTATTGCAATAGTGAAACATCTCAAGAATATTGGATTTGAGCAGATTGTCATCTGTGATTCAAAAGGCATTATTTACAAAGGTCGCCCCAATGGCATGAATGCCACTAAAGATGAAATTGCTGAGATTACAAATCCTAACGACTTAACAGGCTCGTTACAAATTGCTATGACGGATGCTGACATATTCATAGGTGTTTCTGCTGCTAATTTATTGACGAAGGAACTTATCGACTCCATGAGCATCGACCCGATTGTCTTTGCTTTGGCCAATCCAGACCCTGAAATCGCGCCTGCTTTGGCAAAAGCATATGGAGTTCGCATCATAGCGACCGGCAGATCCGATTATCCAAATCAAGTGAACAATGTGCTCGCGTTTCCTGGTATTTTCCGAGGGGCACTGGATGTCCGGGCAACAGAAATAAATGAAAGTATGAAGCTGGCTGCGACTTATGCTATTGCATCATTGATCAATGAATCCGAGTTACGCGATGATTATATTGTTCCTGATCCTTTTGATGAAAGAGTTGTAAAAGCCGTTACACAGGCAGTCAGTAAAGCAGCAATTGAGTCGGGAGTATCTGCTCTTATGTGTGCTGTCCACTAATTATAGAACACTCCATTGAAAAGCGTTGCGAAAAGTTCTATCCTTTTCGCAACGCTTTTCCTTATTTTCCATCTTCGGACTTCATATCTACGTGAAGACTTCCATCTGTTTGAACCTCGGCATAAAATACATGTTCTACATTGCCAATACCCTGTTTTTTCAATTGCTCGTACAACCATTCTTGCGTCAAATTTAGCTCCGTTAAATTCTTAGGTGTAATTTTCCCTTCCGCTATTACTTCAGTCGGTATATATTTAGGCACCTGTGCAGGAGCATTTACATCTTTTTTCGTTGCGGCCTCTTGCCCTGCTTTTTTTAAGACACTTAACTGTCCATTTGTTTCAAGTATCGCATAATGAACATCTTTAATTGAAAAAATACTTTGTTCACGCAGCATCATACTTAAGTCATTTAGATGGAGACGCAACTTCTTCAAGGAAGCTTCAACTATTTTCCCTTCATATACAACGATAGTAGGCTGATCATCAAGAATTATCCGTGCCTTTTTAGATTTAAATGCAATGTAGCTCATGAGCATCGTCAGGAATGTCCACCAAATCATTGCTATGAGTCCATCCAAAAGTGGAGTTTTGGATACTCCCGCGATTTCTCCCGCTATGGAGCCTATCGTAATACCGGTTACGTAATGGAAAAACGTCAGTTGAGAAATTTGTTTTTTCCCCATAAATCGTGCAAGTATAAGGAGGACAAAAAATGTAACCGTCACCCTCATAATCATTTCCCAAAAGTCCACTTCAAAAAAGTCATCCAAAGTTCACACCTCCGCTTTACAGAGAGTGTTCCACTGTTGCGCATTGCCTATACATGTAAATGACTAGGCGTTTACTTGTAAAAAAAAGAGAGCTCCGCCTATAGCCATCTGCGAATGACTTTTTGGACAGCTCTCTCTATTTTTATATCGCCTGTATTTTGTTCTTCTTCAATATTCCCGCAAGTAAACCTGTAACCATGGCCCCAGCGACTATCGCCAATGCATATAGCAATACTTTTCCAATACCACCATCGACAAGCCCCATAACGAAGACGCCACCATGCGGTGCACGTAACCCAATATCAAATAGCATTGTAAGCCCACCAGTCAATGCAGCTCCAGCTACCGATGCTGGAATAACACGTGCCGGGTCTGCCGCCGCAAACGGAATGACACCCTCCGTTATAAAACAAGCCCCAAGGACATAAGCCGTTTTCCCCGCTTCACGCTCTTGTTTTGTAAATCGTTTTTTGAACAATGTCGTGGCAATTGCCATGCCTAGTGGCGGTACCATCCCCGCTGCCATAACCGTCGCAATGAATCCGAAGTTCTGTGCATCGAGCATCGCAATACCGAATGTGTATGCGGCTTTATTAATCGGCCCACCCATGTCAATTGCCATCATCGCACCTAATAATATACCGACTAGTACCTGGTTTGTTCCACCAAGCCCTTCTAAAAATACTGACATACCCGTATATAATTTAGTCAAAGGAGGATTGATCATCATCATAATGAGTCCAGTAATCGCAATACCGAACACTGGATAGAACAACACCGGTTTTAATCCTTCAAGTGCATCGGGTAATGCCGCAAATGCTTTTTTAACAAGAACTGTTACATACCCTGCTAGGAAACCGGCAATGATTCCGCCTAGAAATCCAGAGCCCCCGCTGACACCGTCAACACCTGTAACCGTAATCGCGATTAACCCACCGACCATACCTGGAGCAAATCCGGGGCGGTCCGCGATACTCGACGCGATGAATCCTGCTAATACAGGAACCATCAAGAAGAATGCATTTCCACCGCCTATTGTATTTAGCATTGCTGCGAATGCATTGTAATCTGCACTATTCGGATCACTTGAATTTATACCCCAGAAGAACGATAACGCAATTAAAATTCCGCCACCAACAACAAACGGTAGCATATTGGACACACCATTCATTAAATGTTTATAAAAACCGTTTTTGGTTTCGGAAGTGTCACTATCCTCTTTAGACTTATCATGTTTGTAGATTGGTGCGTCTTTAATGATTGCACGATTCAACAATTCTTCCGTTTCATAGATTGCCTTGCCGACTTTCGTCTGTATGACCGGCTTACCGCTAAACCGAGCCATTTCAACTTTGGTATCTGCGGCAACAATAATGGCATCCGCTTCCGCAATATCCGCGTCTGTCAAACGGTTTTTCACGCCAGACGAACCGTTCGTTTCCACTTTCAATGAAATGCCCATTTCTTTCGCTTTGTCAGTTAGTTTTTGTGCCGCCATGTAGGTATGCGCTATTCCCGTTGGACACGCAGTAACAGCAAGTATTTTCGATGTAGGTGAAAGTGATGATTTTGATTCATCTATCTCTTCAGGTCCTTCCAACTCGATTTCCTTGTCATTGACCGCTTGTAGAATTTCATTTTTTGACGTAGCATTTAGAATTTTTTCTCTAAAGTTTGAATCCATCAAAAATGTAGCTAGTCTTGATAGCGCTTCCAAATGGTCGTTATTTGCTCCTTCGCTCGCAGCAATCATGAAAAACAGATGAGCCGGCTGGCCGTCCAGCGATGCGTAGTCGATACCTGGTAAAGAACGTCCAAATGCGATTCCCGGCACCTTAACAGCTGCTGATTTCGCATGTGGAATCGCAATTCCATCGCCGATTCCCGTCGTCCCTTGCTCTTCTCGGGCCAAAATATCTTGTGTAAATGCCCCTGTATTATTCAAATTTCCTGCACGATCGAACTGATTTATCAGTTCTGTCAATACATCCTGTTTAGATGTAGCTTTCACATCCAAAATAATTGTAGCTTCAGTTAATAATTGTGTGATTTTCATCATTTCACATCCCCCTTATCTAATGAACTAATCAATACTTGGTCCAGCAATGCTAGTACATCTTTTTTCTCACAAAGATCCACTCTAAAAGCTGTTGCACTTCCGCTTGCAACACCCGATCGGAATGCCTTAACTGGATCCCCCTCTTTCGTGAAGGATGCAAGAAACCCGGATACAAGTGAATCACCAGCCCCCACCGTATTCACAACTTTCCCTTTTGGCGCTTCCGCAAAAACAGCAACCTCTTTCGTAACGAGCAGTGCCCCTTCCCCCCCCATGGAAACGATGACATGTTCGACGCCTTTTTCAATAAGTTTCTTAGCGTAATGGTGTGCTTGCTGTTTGTTTTCTATTACCGTATCGAACAATTCACCAAGCTCCTGTTCGTTTGGTTTAATAAGAAATGGCTTCATGTCAATCAATCCTTTTAATGCAGGACCCGATGTATCAAGAACGAAATGTACGCCATTGTCATTGCAGATAGTTGCGATATCCTCGAAAAAAGTTTTCGCTATTGATTCAGGAAGACGGCCTGCAAGAACGAACCAATCACCTTTTTCCATGTTCTGCACTTTCGCCATCAATTGCTGTTGCTGTTCTAGTGTTATATCAGGACCAGGACCATTTAACTCTGTTTCTTTATCGGCTTTGATTTTCACATTGATGCGCGTAATTTCTTCAGTTTGGATAAAGTCCGTATGAACCCCTTCTGACTGTAGAGATTGTTGAATATAGTCACCTGTGAACCCACCTACAAAACCTAAAGCGATGTTGCTAACTTCTAATCGGCTTAACACACGTGACACGTTTATTCCCTTTCCCCCGGGATAGTAATATACATCTTTAGAACGGTTCAGTTTACCGCTCCTGAATTCGGGTAAATAGGTAGTATAATCAAGCGAGGGTGTGATTGTGCACGTATAAATCATGATTTCCCCACCTTTACTGTTGTTTTTTGCTCCAATAAGTTGATAGCTTGTTTTTCGAAATCACTTACTATCAATACGGCTTTATCGAGTGGCATAATAGTAGCAAAACTTACTTTGTTATATTTTGAATGATCCGTCACGACATATGTTTTTCTCGAGAGTGTAGAAGCAAGCCTTTTAACAGCGGCTTCTTCTGGATCTGGCGTTGTATAGCCGATTTCCAAATGGAATCCGTTGACGCCAAGAAAGCATTTGTCAAACTGATAGTCGCCAAGCGTCTGGATTGTTTGAGGTCCCACAAGGGCACGTGTGCGGGATTTTATATAGCCACCCGTCAAATAAGTCGTTATTTCGTATTCCATCAATGAATCAACATGTGTCAATCCATTCGTCACAACGGTCACTTTTTTATTCTTTAAATAAGGAATCATCTGCAAAGTGGTAGTCCCTGCATCAAGAAAAATACAATCCCCATCTTGGACAAAAGAAGCGGCATAAGTAGCAAGCTGAATCTTCTCTTGAAGGTTTTTGGATGCTTTATCCGAAATACTAAGTTCTTTTGTGATTCGCTCGCTTATTGTAGCGCCTCCATGGATACGATCCAATTTATTTAAGTCTTCGAGATCGTTCAAATCCCTGCGAATTGTTGACTCTGACGCGGATGTCGCATCGACTAACTCTTGAATTTTAACTGTCTTTTTCTCAGTCAATAAATTCAAAATCAATTCATATCGTTCATTTGTCAACATATGAACACCACCTCTAATTAGCTGTAAACTCATATTACTTGAAATCCCTTTCATAATCAATCATAATCTTCCATAGTCAGTCACCAACTTTTATAATACAGTAATTGATACTAACAATTAGGAGGAATACACATTGATAGAAAAACAATACACCATTTTAGGTACTGCTGGTTTACATGCCCGTCCAACATCCGCTCTCGTTAGTGCGGTCAGTTCTTTCAAATCGGATATTACACTGGAATACGTCGGTAAAAAAGTAAATCTGAAATCCATTTTAGGTGTTATGTCACTTGGAGTAGCTTCAGGCACTACCATTACAATTGCGGCGGATGGTGAAGATGAAGCGGATGCAATTGCAAAAGTCGATGCAATTATGGAATCCGAAGACCTTGGAAAGTAATAACAATCTCGAGTTGTGATAGTAGCAAAAGGGTTTCTAATCTGTTTCATGGACTAAATCGCAAACGCATGCCCAGCCCAAACAAGTAGGAGGGATGTAGTTCAATCCCTCCCGGTGGACCTATAGGTTAGAAGCGACAGAGGAAGGCAGCTTAGGATCACGATTTCCTTTTCAATAGTTGCATGACCCATGTCGTACAGTTCCAGGGGCTAGGCGCTGGAGTCTAGACGTAAAATCACTAAGTTACAACTTATCCACAGTACGAGATTTCATAATTTCCTAAACATCAAAAAAAGAAAAGCCGCGAATGGTATCAGTTACCATTCGTGGCTTTTCACATATAGTTTCATTAATCTAGTTTCACTCTGAGGACTGCACCTGTATTCGCATCAATTTTAACTTCATACTTATGACCTTCTGCCGTTCTTACGTCAATTTCATATACCAGCATTCCATCGTCGTAATCTAATTCCGCTTTTACGACCTGGCCTGGAACCCGCTCTAATGCAATGGCCATCGCCTGATTTATTGTAATCCTCCGGTATTGTGGGTTCTGATAATGTTCATGCCAATGTTGGTTTTGATTTTGTCGATTCCGATTCGTCACCCAATCTCCTCCAATTCGATTATCCCGTTGTCCTTAACATTCTATTCAAGGATGGCTAATATGTGCTGAATCCCTAAGCCCATAACTGAAAAGACAATTAAGCAGTTCCTAGGTATATGATTTGTACTTGAGGCTTGCTTAATTGTAATGATGTTTTCCATCATTAAATAGCCATACCTTTCAATCAACGTTCTCCTCTTTTTCTTCCTGCTTTTGGCTCAACATAAAACGTGCCGAAACTGGATCCGATCTGGTCAATAATTTGGATAGATACGAAGACGTCATGCTGTAACTACCTTCTATTTTCTCTGATAAAAAGTTGGTTCGCTCGTATAGGACTGAGCGTAGATAATCCAGTTGCCTTATCACTTTCCCTAGCAATCCTTCTTGGTTGTCCAGCCTGCTGATCACGTCTTTTTGTATATCTTCTTGTTTCAATAGTTGCTCTGACAACAACTTTTGATAATCTAATTGTTCATTCATTTTGACTACAATTTCCTCATTTGCAGAAGTCAGCATTTCTATACTATTGACAATTTCTTCATTTGACTGGCTGACCTCATTCACTTTCCCGATGAATTCTCGATTCATTATTCGCTCATGTATCAACGTACGTTGTAACATTTCGTTTTTAGTTTCTACTTTTTTTAAAGACTTCATAACATCTTTTCCAAACTTTTCATGTCGGAAATCACTTTCCTTGATTTCATTCAAACGATTATGGATTGATTTCAATTGATTGGATTGTGTGTTTTTCTGTTGCTTTAGTAAGGTTTCCATGATATTGAACTGTTCACCAACCGAATGAGACGCTTCCCTATGTTCCTTCATCCATTCCGCTATCGGATCTATTTTATAGTGTTCTTGGTTCCTCCCTAAAACGTCTGCATTATTTTTAAAAACATCCGGGTGCCCATTTTTGTTAATAAACAACCCCATCTCACTTACCCCCTCGTCGTATTAGCTTATGCAATTCACGACAAAAGGGTCATTGAGTCACGTCTGATGATTAACCACTTTCTTTAAAAAAGCACCTATACGCCAGGAATCTAGAGTTTTTTGCAAAATAGTAAGCAGTCATTTTCTGGTTTGGTTAATTGCAGACCTGTTGATTAACCAAAACTAACCAGTGAATAACATAATTACCTTCCGGGCGCTACTTGTATAGTTGCATTTTTGGATTGCTTCGGATTGAATGACTTCTATATCAATAAGCGGGATGTCTGGATGCAAAAGTACTTGTAGTGCTTATGCTTTTTTTGATAAAAGAATAGCTGACATCCAAGTCGGAGAAAAGCCGCCAAAGATGCAATTTTGGCGGCTGAAGCTTTCTATATGGTTTTTTCTTTTTTTAGTAAAGAAGTGGCACTTGCTATAAGGTATCACATGATTAGATGTATAATCTTTGCTAAAAGTAAGAAAGGATCGCATTGTACATCGTCCAAGAGTGCCCGAAATTGCATCTTCGGGCACTTACACCCTTCATAGAATGTCATCTATTCTATTCTTCCAAAACAACTGCATTTTCCACTTGAATAGTGTAGGAACGCGACAGGCAACTATTCGCAATAGTATTACTAAAAAGAGTGTGGCTAGAAGTGACGGAGTCACTTCTAGCCACACTCGGACCCCTCAGTAAATCTGTCATGAATAGTTAGTCGAAAGCGGGCCGAAAATAATGCAGTGAAAATGAAGGTCATCAAGCCCTACTCACCAGTGTTTTATGCAAATAAATGGTTAATCTACAGACGTGGTTTAATTGATACATTTGTCATTAACTAGTTATTCCCATTCATAAGGTGTTTCTTGATACACATAATAATTTAGCCAGTTGGAGAAGAGTAGATGCGTATGGGAACGCCATGTATTCAACGGCTCTTTGCTTGGATCATCATTCGGAAAATAATTTTCCGGGATATCAATACCAACTCCTTTTTGCAAATCACGTGCATATTCCTCCGCCAACGTATCCGCATCGTATTCCAAATGACCTGTGATCATAATATGTTTGTTATCTTTAGAAATGACGATGAATGCCCCTGCTTCCTCTGATTTGGCAAGCAAGTGTAGACGGGGATCATTTTTTATTTCCTCTGTTGAAACGGATGTATAACGTGAATGTGGCGCTTTAAATTCGTCATTAAAGCCACGTGCAAGGTTAATCGTTGGGTCGGATAGTCGATGCGTAAAAACGCCTGAGCATTTTTTCGGCAATTCAAATTTCCGGATTCCATAATGATGATAGAGTGCTGCTTGGGCACCCCAACAAATATGTAAAACAGAGGTTACATTTTCTTTTGACCATTCCATAATCTCCGTTATTTCTTTCCAGTAATTAACGTCTTCAAATTCTAAATGCTCAATCGGGGCACCCGTAATAATCAGTCCATCGAAACGACGATGTTTCACATGTTCAAATGTTGTATAAAATGCGTTTAAATGCGTTTTACTAACGTTTTTAGAATCATGAGTTGCTGTGTTCAAAAATGTAACATTTACTTGTAGTGGTGTATTCCCTAATAGACGTAGCAGTTGCAACTCTGTTCTTTCTTTTTCAGGCATTAAGTTTAAAATGGCGATGTTCATAGGACGTATATCTTGGGACGTTGCGCGTTCTTCATCCATCACAAATATTTTTTCCTTCTTCAATAGTTCTCCTGCTGGTAATTGTTTCGGTACATTAATCGGCATGTGTCGTCTCTCCCTTTTCACTTTGGTTTGAATCAAATGATTCAATATAAAAAACCCTCTTTTCTATAAGACAAGAAAAGAGGGTTTAATTTGGGCACTCTGTTCTTATCTCTCAAGAAAAAATCTTGTTGGAGGTAGCACCTTCCTGACTAAGTCAGAGGTTGCTGAAGCTTCACAGGGCCATATCCCTCAGCTTCTCTTGATAAGAATATTCAATTATTTACTATTATACTATTAAAACTACTATTGTAAACCGTCTTTTTTGACGATAATAATCAAAACAAACATTTTTATTTTAATTTCCACATTAATTCAGCATGAAAACTGCTGAATAATATTTCTTTAGAAAGCCATATTAACGTGGCACTGAAAAAATGAAAGGAGTTGTTACTATGGGAAGAGATGACAATAAAACTGGCGGAAATAATGCACGGTCTTTACCACAAACGCCGAAAAACCAAAAAATAAAACCGGGCGACATGAATGAAGAAATAGCCCGCGAGTTTGCTGAACTCCGTTCCCTGAAACCAAAACGCGAACGAATGAACTCAAATGAAAAGAAGAGAAAATGATTACCTTTGTCATGAACAGTAACTAAAACACTCCCCGCACTGGTATTATCTTGGTGCGGGGCACTTTTTTCAGCCTACATCAGATACTCGCTTCAATTCTTTGGTCATCCGCTCGACCAAGTCAGATCTTCCGTGAAATTGGGCCGGTGTATTTTGGAAAAGTTTTATTTTCCATCCATCCTTTTCTTTTACTGCAATCAGTGTTTGATGAGCATTCAAATTTGGGTCAAGTTCTGTTCCGCCCGGAGGTATCATCCCGACGATTGCACGCAACATCGCAACTTCAGCACTCAGAAAGTACACATCTTTAACGACATTGATAAATGGAGGTGTTGGATGATCTGCAAATATCGGTTCTAAATGTGCAAAAATAGTATTTCGCCCAATTTCTTGACTTCCGTCAAATCCAATCAATTCGCCTTGCTCTGTAAATTGATCAGCCATGCTCTTAGCATCGCGATTATTCCATGCAAGAATTAAGTTATAATAAAGGGTTTTGATTTCAATTAATTCAGATGCTTCCATATCTAATTCCTCCCGTCATTTTTCCTTCATCCGAGATAATCGCTCGGGATGCTACCTTCCTTTTCTACTTCCACATTCCATGCGATAATTGTCGTACTGTCTCGTACATTTTGTCTTTCGATTTCCATCAATAACTGCGAAATCCCTTTATCAAGTTCTTTTTCATTCAGCACGGCAACGAGATCTGACGGATCCAAAAAAGGTTCCCCCGGGCATTCCACTAAACCATCAGTCGTCAAAAAAATAAGATTGTTCCCTTTTCTCATTTCCCTTGTCCCTGACGTGTAGCATGGTACTGCTTGCTCAAACGTATTCACTTGACCAATCCATTCAAAGAATTGCCTTTGGTTAAGTTGAAACTGATTTAGGGCAATTAATTCCGAATGGAACAGATATACTAAACAATCTCCAACCGAAAACCACCAAACGTAATTAGCTTTCCTGACAACGATAAGACAAGCCGTTTCTCCCATGGCACATCTGCATTCATTCAAAAATTGTTCAGATTGAAAAATTTCAAGTAACTTCATTTCCAAACGTTTAAATCGTGGAGGACCTTTCATATCTAAAATCTCTACCAATTTTTCTTTATGCTGCCCGAGTGTTTGTACAACAAGTTCCGCACTTTCAGCACTTTTATGTGCATCCAAAATAGCCGCTAATTCCCAATCCTCATTTTGCCAAATAACGCAGCCATCTTCATTCTTGGTTTGTCCCGCTGAAGAATTACCTCCAAATCTACCAACCGCTACACGATTAATCCATCGTACATCTCGTTCATCGACAAAGTCCTTTTCACTTCCAACCCAAGTAAGATTATTCATGAGCGCTCAATCAATCTATACGGTCTCACTTCATAACTTTCATAAACAATCGTATCGCTATTTCGAGCATCATCCACACTAGATGCAAATTGCGGGCGTTTTATCCAGTCTCCTACTTGCTCTTTATCAAAGTCAACAAATTGTACGTCAATCGTTTCAGGAGGTTGTGCAGCTGGTACGCCTGACATCGCTCTTCCACGAAAAACCATACAGATGACGCCTAACGTGATATCTTGATAAACTCCTGTCATATCACCAATTTCTGCGTGGATACCTGTTTCTTCTAGTACTTCCCGTTTAACCGCCTCTTTCAAGGTTTCACCAAGCTCAAGTCGCCCACCCGGCATTTCATATGTATCATTTCGGTGATTGTTCCGTACAAGTAATACATGTCCTTCCTCATTGACAATGTAGCCATTTACAACAATAATTTGTCTAGATTGTCCATAATTCCCCGTCGAAGTGAAAAAGTCTTCATTTGATGAAATAAATAATGGAGCTAATGATTTCCGATAATTTTGCGCTTCAGCATGCATTTCCGATGCCCGAATGCTAGCGTCCACTGTCTCATAATGAGCCCTATTATCGTATGCCCACATTGCCATTATCTCCGTCCGTTCTTCATTGACCCACCGTCCAACCAGCTGCGCTCCATGCGTCAGCTGATTCGGAAGCAAATAGGTGTGGAAAAAGTGGGTAAACGTTTCGTACATCGCTGGTTCAACCTTGTACGTTTTTCTGCGATACAACATTCAATTATTCCCCCCGTACAAATTAATTTTCAGCGAGCCCTTTTTAATAACCAAAATAGGCCAAGTGTAAAAACAGCAACTAGTGTTAAAGTAAATTTGAGGTCAATGATTGGTTTGAACTTCACCTTCTCCGCATCTATCTCGTAAACACCCAAAGGTCTGACGGAGATATGTCCCCCGCCCCCTTCTCCTTGGGCACCTAAAGAGTTTCCTGTTTCACTAGAATAGCCGCCTCCCCCGCCAACAATATAATTAATCTTTGCTACCGGAAGGACTTTTTTGTTTTCAAAATTAATCGGTTCACCATAAATCAACGATGCGTCTTGTTGCCGTGAAAACTTGTCAAATATCCGCGCAATAGGTGATAGGTAATTAGAAGATTTTTTAATTCCCATGTTTTCCCCACTCCCTTAATTTTTAGTTGTGATTCGGTTAGCTGTCGTTTTTTCAACGTAAAATAGTATCCATCTATTTTACGCTGATATTTCAATACCGAAATTGCACTTTAACCGTGGCGTTAATCGAAATCTGCCCCTGTTCAATCGGTGTGGAGCTAGTCATTTCTCTCGCAGCAAATGTTCGATATGCGATGGGTTCTGCTCTTAATTCTTCAACAATTTTAATTGGATGTGGATCAAGTTGCAGTTGCATTGTCTCAGCAATTGTTTGCGCCTTGGCTAATGCGTTTTTAAGTGCAAGGCTCAATGCTTTTTGATAGTCCAATTGTTCATTTTCAACCTTGAACTGGATATTTGATACCCTGTTTGCCCCGTTTTGGACCGCCACGTCTATTATATTTCCAACTTGATCAATATCTGTAATTTTTACTGTAATCGCATTCGTAACTTCATATCCTCTAAATACTTGTTCGCCTTCGATATAGTTGTATTGGGGAACTATAGTGTACGAAATCGTTTGTATATTCTCCCTGTCAATCCCCATTTTCAATAACGAATCGATGACTTGATTCATCTCATAAGCATTTTCCTTTTGTGCATGGTTCAGTTGTTTGTTTTCAGTACTGACTTCCAACTGGATTTGAGCAATATCCGGTGCTAGTTTAAGACTCCCAATTCCTGTAACAGTCATAACCCGCGGTTGTCGGCAGGTCATTTGTTGGGCATAAGGATAATACATATGTCTCCACCTTTCCTGAGCATCATTACGCTACCTTAGATAGTATGCTGATTGTCTCGAAAAGATATTTACATTAGCACTTAACGTAAAACTGGACAACAGATTACTCGAGTACCACTGCAGTATCTGAAGACTATTTGACTAATTTAGATACATCCACATCCACTTTTCGAGTACTTTAAAAACGTCGCTGTTCACTTTCTTGCCGATTCCCTTCGAACTCAAAATTACAAAGACTGTTTTCCAAAAGTTCTTTACCGTTCTTTGTACGTGATAGGCGTCAAGTGATCCTTTATTTTCAAGCATTTCAGTTTCTACCAGTCCGGCCAGTTCTTCAATCCATACTTGTATAACCTGCTCAGCATCTTGATGCTTTATTAATGAAGCTAGTATTATAGCTAAGCGTTCTTCCTCTTCATCCAAATAATCAACTTGCCTTAACAAGGAATATTGAACTGCATGAAGAATTCGACTGATATCCTCTTTTTTCAGTAGAGGATGTTTTGCCAATGCATCCAATGCATCTGCGCCATGTGCGATGGCATGCGCCCATCCATTCCCCTGGATAAAACCTCGAGTGTCTTTTTCTTCCCTCATATAGCGTATAACTTTGTTCACTGTATACTGAACAAGATCTGGATTTACTATTTGTTTCTCAATGTCATATTCAATAACTGCAGCAATGACGAGTGCAGAAAAAGAACGTGTAAATACTGAATCAGTTCCAGACTCGCCAATCCCGTAAAATAGATAGTCTTCCTGTAATACCGTCTCAAGTAGATTCTGAATTTCTTCTGAATTTAATTGATTGGAAGCTATTACTTTTCCAAAACTTCGATAGATTAACTCGTCACGCAAAAAACCATCTGGATTTCCAATTTGCGTCAACATCTCTTGCCTAACTTCCTTCGATAGCTCTAGTATCTTATCTCCTAAATAACTTTCTAAAGTTGTTGCTAACATCACTATTCCCCCTAAACGATCATTTATCGTTGCCTTGTGTAAGGCAATTTGTCTATCCTAAGTTATTATCTTTTACATCAATTAGCGTAAATCGTTCGCAAACAAGGAGCATGTCCTCAGTGAACTCAAGTCCAACTTCTCGTAATTCACTCGTAAAGAATCTCACATGAGCCAATTTCCAATCTTCATATGACCCTTCCCCTTCAGCAAGCGCAAACTCTTCCGATACTTCATTCATCGGTACAAGCGATACTGCAATGGTCTTAATGATTGCCACTGGTTTTTCGTCGCTATTTAAAATAATGCTGTACTCATCTATTCTGGGTAATGGCTCGTTCTCCAGTTCATAAATTACATGACCTGAACATGTCGCTGTCTTTTCCCCATCAATTACAAGCTGTGCAAGCTCATCTGGCAAACTTCCAAACATCCATGCGTTGACAGAAGTAGGTTTCTCTTCGTTCTTCCAAAATTCGTCCCAATAAGTTTGTGCTGCTAAATTCATCTTGAAATCCCCTTTCGCTACTAAAAATTATAAATCTCCTATATGCCCAAGCTCTCCTCCCTAGATCGAGAGAACTTATTCATTTCAATAAGACCGTACTGGTGAAATTAGATGGAGGCAAGTGGAATCATTTTGCGGTTGAATGACAATCGGTTTCATCAAGCCATCAAAACGTATCGTGACATTTTCTTCTGGTATCCTTTTTAGTGCGTCAAGTACAAAACGACCATCAAATGACATTTGGATATCGTTCTGTCCTTCGATATGTATAATTTTTTGAAGCTCTTCAATCATCCCGACTTCTGTAGAATTGGAAGATATTTTGATAGTAGCATCATCCACAATCTCCAATTGGATGTTATTGTGTTTCCATTCAGTCGAAAATACACAAGCCCGATCCATTCCTTCTATTAATACTTGAGTATTCATGGTTATCAATGCCTTTGATTCAGTTGGCACCAAAGATCCAGTGTTAGGATAGACACCCTCAATTAACCTTGAATAAAGTGAACTCATAGCGGTCCCAAACACAATGAAATTATTCGTATAAGAAATCTCTACGATTGACGAATCCGCCTCTTTAAGACGCGTCAGTTCTGACAAACTTGTACTCGGAACTACAAATGATTCTGTTGTTTTAGATTCTATAGTCACTTCTCTACGTGCTAATCTATGTGAATCTGTTGCTGTACAAACGAGTTTGTTTTCTTCAAACTCCATCTTCACTCCAGTTAGTACCGGTTTAGCCTCACTTTTTGAAACCGCAAATGCAGTTTGCTTTATAGCCTCCGTTAATTTCCCAAACGGTATTTCAATTTTAGTATTGCGATCCATCTCCGGAAGTTTTGGATAGTCATTCGCATTGAATCCATTTAGTTTTGTTTCAATATCCCCCGATTTTATCGTGATTGAATCATTGCGTCCTAATTTAATACAAATATCATTGGGGAGTTTTTTCACAATTCCGTTCAAATATTTCGATAAAACAACTACACTTCCAAATTCTTTGATATCCACGACCTTTTCTCCACTTTTTAGTAAAGGGATAGTTCTTTCAATAAAAATATCCGAATTGCTACCCGTAAGCTTAAGACCATACTCGTTGGCTTCTATTTTTATTCCAGAGAGTATTGGAATAACGCTTTTTGATGAAATAATTTTATTTATATCAGAAACTGCAGTCGTAAATGAAGCGTAGCTTACTGTAAATTCCATAAAAGCCCTCCTAGTCACTGTCCAAACTTATAATCTCAAGCTTGTTCCATACAACTTGCCAATTCTTTTTCTTAATCCTTTCTTCATAAATCTTCATCCGTTCTTTCTTATCACAAAAATAAGGGGTCGGTTTTACTCTCAAATTTACAACATCTTCTATACCATGAGTCGCTGTTAATATGACATTGTTTCCTTCATCCAATTTCACCCCCAAAGCTGTTGCCGTTTCAGGAAACCTTGAGATCGCATCAACAGACGAAGTATAGGGGATGACATTATTTACACTATGCATTCTTGCCTGATTTTTGACCGACCAAGGGATAGCTGGTAGAAGTCTTTTCAACACTTCCTCGTATTCCTTTTCCACACTTTTCCCACTATTTGTTCGATCATAATAGATGACATCAATATCTGGAATCGTCGTCCTTACATTGAAACCGTGCTGCACATCCCAAATTTTAGATCGAACAAATCCGGCGCAGATCCACCAATCAGGCAAATTCAATGATTTGGCGCATTTCAATAGGTCCATCATCCACTTATCCTCTTGAATTAAAACAACAATTTCTCTTTCAGTTGTAATGACCATAAACTACTCCTCTTTCATTCACACTGCTCACATACTCGTACAAAAAAACTGGATTAAATCTTCATGCTCACCAAAAACCTTTTCAATGAATAAATTTACATCTTCCGTCTTACATTTCTATGTATCTGCATATGATTAGACTTCAATCCAATACTCCTTGCCATCAACACTTCGAGTCATGAAACGATAATCTATCAGAAATCTTCTTACCGTGGCAAAATCAGGATAAATCGTCGCCAATAGGTCATTTATTTCTTTTTCCAAATACATTCTATCTACTTCAAATTGCTTAATTATTTCTTGGGCAATAATGTACTTCCTTTTTTCTTTACTCGGAAATACGTCAAGTGGTCCTTGCAAACCTTGTTTGAAGTAATTTCCCAATACTTTTTCTCTTTCCACATCAGTGATTGTAAATCGTTCACCCAATTTAATCATTCCTTAATATATATGTTGAACAAATGAATACGGCTTATGCGCTTTAAAAGGGCTTTTGGGAGGCCACTGAAAAAGTCCCAATACTTAGAACTAATTAGATTTCCCGCCAATACCGCTTCGACGCTTTGTGGATTCCTCCCGCGACTAAGCCAGAAAGAAGATCAGGGAGGGAATGAACTGCATCCCTCCTTCAGTCTTATCGCTCCGGCTAGCACGAAGTCGCGCCTTCGCTAGGTGGTCTATGTGAGAAAGAGCTTTTCATTAGCTGTGATGAAATCTGCAACCTGGAGTTCGTCTTTCTTGGATATAATTGGTATCAACTAGTAATCATATTAAAGTCTTGGCATATACATCTCAAAATCACATTTCTCTCGATAATGAACAACCTAGCGTAGGCGCGGCGAAAGGCATCCCCAAAGCGCCAAGTGTTCTACAATCCACACCCCGAATTACAAGTCTCTCATTCATTGAGCGGCACAGTAGATTCAATGGGATTCTTTAATTCAACATATATAGATATTATTTTCATCCTCTTTTTATAGCAGTCTACCTACCAAGTTTTGTCGAGTTTATCAGCATAGAACTCAATTGCTCTCTTATATGATAAGATTTCACTATCATTTGTCGTGTAAGCTAGACTGGTCAGTAAAATCTCTATGGCTTCACGATGTTCACCAACATTGTACAATGTCATTGCGTAGAACGTTTTCACAGCATTATTTTCCGGAAAGCGTTCAATTCCTTTTTCCAAAACTGTTTTCGATTTGTTATACTTGCCTAATGCTCGATATGAACTACCTAATCCTATAAATGCGCCTATTGCATTTGTATCATCTAGGCCTAATTGGATGGCTTTTTCGTAATAAGGTACAGCATCTGCTTCTAACCCAAGAACATCGAAACTCCATGCATATTGATAATTAACTAGTGCATCTTCTGGGCATTCCAATACTAATTTTGAGAGTAAGACATTTGACTTCTCAAATTCCCCTTCACTTCTTAACTGAATTGCTTCTTCTAACTTCACCATTATACTTCTCCTGTCTCCTGAAATAATTAAAAAGATGTTTGCAAAAAATGAATAATCCCAATAAATGACCGAACTAATCTGTTACTTCGTTTTTCCCCTGTAATTAGCTATATCATCCCATCCATATGCAACTTCACTCAACTTCTTTCCTGCAATTTCGATTTCTTCAGTGTCAACCTTCTTTCCACCTAACATTTCATAGAAGCGGCAAGCCGGGTTCTCTTCTATCGCCCATATAAGCATCGAGTTCAAATTCTTATTTTTTAAATCATCCACAACAGACTGAACGAGTAATCGACCAATTCCTTTTCCTTGGTATTCTCTCAAGATATAAATCGCATATAATTCCCCTGTAAATGCCTCGTATTTCCCGGTGCGCTCTTTTCCACCTGTAGAAAATCCGATAACTTGACCATTTTCATTTTCTGCTATGTATATGTTATTTTCTTTTATCCCTTTTTTCCAAATCAGCTCGCGTTGCTCGTAAGAAAGGTTATCTAAAAAAGGATCCGGCACAATTCCTTTATATGTCGTCCTCCAACTATCCACATGGACTTTTGCAATTCCTGTTACATCCTCTACCTCTGCTTTTCGGATTAATATCTCACTCACCCCTTTCAACGTTGTAACAGTACTGAAACAACAGGTCAACATTTTTCAAAAAATCATTTCGGACGTGCTTCATAGGGATGGATTTGACCTATTATCCCCATTTCTTCATCTGCCCCAATCTGTTTAATAACTCCGTTCGCAATTTCAGCATGTGTAAGCCAACGTGAGCCACTGTCTTCCATTACAAATCCTAAATAGACTCTCCGATAGTTGCACTTGCTTGGAATACGGATAGACTCATCTTCGAAATACCGCCGACTTCCCTTTACATGGAACAGACTAAACGGTGTGTCCCCTGGGTTCAACTCACAAATCCGCTCTAGTACACTGTAATTCGATGTCCAGCTAATAATTAGATCAAACGAGCCACGTTCCAGAATCGCTTTTTTAATTTCGTCATATACATCATCTGTATTATAATCAGCTATAAGTGGGAATATAGAATTTGGCGAACTTTCTACTTGAAATCGTTTAAACTTCGACAATGTACGCCCAATGACAGAAACAGAATAACCTTCACGTGCAAGATGAAGACAAACTTCGGCAAGCATACCCGTTCCGCCAATGATTAGAGTATGATTATTACTTTTCATACACTTACCTCTTTTCTGAAGTCAAGACAATTGATTTATTCAATATATTCTTGGCCAGGTAATAGGCACTTACTGAAAAAAGTTGTGTAATTTTTTGTTCTTGAATCATCTCTTCGATTAAATCAAAAGAAATGAGTTTCACCTCAATCTCCTCAGTTTCATCCAATTCCTGCTCACATTCTTTGAATGCATCCAAAATTAGAAAGGTAACAATCCTATTTGTTTGAGTAGCCGGATTTATCATAAACTCACCAAGTTTTATCGGTTTCGTCGTCGAAATAAAACCCGTCTCTTCTCGTAACTCCCTCAAAATCCCCTCCTCATGTGACTCTCCCTCTTCAATTTTCCCGGCAGGAATTTCTAAATAAAATCCTTGACCAGGATGACGGTATTGTTCTACGAATACGACCCGTTTATCTTCCGTTAATACAATGGCATTTACCCAATCTTCATACTCATGGACAAAATAATCATCAATGATTGCCCCGTTCGGAAGCTGACACATGTCTTTCCTCAAATTCCCAAAAGGAGTTTTAAAGTGATATTCTGACTTAATCGTTTTCCATTTCTCCACAGTAAATCCCTCAATTCTTCCGTGACATACCGGTGATATATTTCCCTATACAAACACTACGAAAGTTAACCAGGTGCAGAAATGATTCGGAATCATTTCTACACCTGGTATTGAATTTATTCCAGTAGACTGAGGGATACCTCAATTACAACTTCATCAAATGTGTCGTCTCAGAAGCAGTGTCATCCAGTTCAAATCCGTTTGCCCTATAAAAAGCATCTGCTTTTGAAGATTCTGTCCGCACTGTCACTTCTTTAAATGCATCGCGTGAATGGTCAACAATTTCTTTCAGTAAAAGAGATCCTACACCTTGCCGCCTAGCATCATCTAATACATAAAATCGCTGCAAACGTGCAACTTGTGTATCTTCGGAAAAAGGTGATTGGTTTACTCCACCTATCGCTACTACCTCACCCTCATCATTTTGAACAGCTAACAATGCTTCACCCGGTTTGTTGAACCTATTTGTTCCATCCTCATAATCATTGACTAGTCGTGTTAAAAATCGGTACCCTTCCGTTTCGCTTTCTTTCACTAAATGAGAGATATCAATTGCCTTTAAATCCTCAACTTGCTCCACTTTGTAAGTCATTTCTATTCCCCCTATCAATTGAATGATTGCAACATACAGTCTATTTCGACAAATGGGGTAGAAAAACCTTTATAATAAACAAAAATGACCTGTTGCGAATTATTCGCAACAGGTCATTTTCAACAATTTCATTTCATATTATCTTCATCAAATTGTGCTTTAGAAAAACCGCGGCCAAGTATCTCCGACGCATTCAAGAAGATGACAAATGAGGTTGGTTCTTGTGTTTGAAGTAATTTTTTAAAGTAGACAGCTTCCGATTGTTCAACGACACATAAAATCATTGTTTTTTCTTGATTGGAATACCCGCCTATTGTTTTAATCTTCGTTAATCCGCGATTAATATCATTTTTTATAATGGCTTGGACTTTCTCTTCTTTATCCGTAATAATGAGAACCAATTTGGTCGGCGACGTTTGCAACTGAACAAAGTCAATCACCTTACTCGTAACGTAAATTGCTATCATCGCGTAAAGAGCAAGTTCAAAGTTAAAGACAAATGCCGATGTGACTACAACTAATCCATCTACAAGCAACTGTGAAAAACCACTCGAAAGGCCCGTATATTTCTTAACCAATTGAGCGATTAAAGCAGTACCACCTGTCGAACCGTTAGCCCTGTATACAATACCGAGACCTACACCAAGCATAATCCCACCGTAAATCGCACTTAATAATGGGTTTTCTACTGCAAGCTTTATGTCCGTTGTGAGCCAGATGACAAACGGAACAAAAAATGTCCCAACTAACGTTTTCATACTGAATTCCTTGCCGACAAGCAAGACCCCAAGTATTAGTAGTGGAATATTAATGAGCCATTGAACGTAAGCTGGATTGAATTGGAAGAGTTCATATAATATTGTACTAATCCCTGAAACGCCACCTGCTGCTAGCCTGGACGGTAAAAGGAAAATATTGAAGGCTAGACCAACGAGTGCAGCCCCAAAGATGATCTGTATATATTCAAATAAGACCGTTTTTCTAAATTTTTGTATTGCCATTTTTTTCTCCCTCTCTTTTACCCTTTCCATTCTAACAAAAAACGAGCTAGAACATCATTTTTTTTAAACCAACTTCAATTATAGATAATAACTGAATGCTTCATAGCCAAAATAGAATGATAAAAGCGATAGAAGACTGAACACGATGCTCTCTACCTTGCTTCCGGTTCTTGTTGTCAATGGAAAGCGAACTGTCATGCTAAGTGGGAAAAGCAGTTTGATTCCGTTTTTCGTCGCCATATCTAATATGTAATGACTCACCATCCCCGCTAAAAGTCCTGCCTTCACAGCCTCATTTGGAGTAAAGGCATTCATTAACGTCGCGATAATCACCAAGAACAATAAACTGTGTGTAAATGTACGATGACCGAATAGCATATTGATAAGTTTCGATAACAACTTAAATTTTCTTCCGATTTTACTACCACTGTGACAAATGTCAGGAAGTAACGCGCCAATTATCCCCGCTCCAAGCATTATAATCGGATCATGATTTGTAAATTGTGCATAAGCAAGACTTGCTGCAATGCCGCCTACGATGTGTGTTTTCCCTGTCATGCTTATTCTCCTTTTTCAGCTAAATTCATTTCTTAACTAGTTTGAACTCATCTTCATTAAAGCAAAAAGATTCGATATGTTTCAATTTCCAAATTTCCACCATTCTAATTCTCTTCTTGGCCACTAAAGCGTATGTATGAGTCCATTTGCGCAAAATAGTTACTGCTCCGTTTACATCGCTATTCATAAAGATATAAGTTCCAGCTCTATAGAGTTCTCGAACACTCGTCTTCCACTGAAAACGGGTTTTTCTCCTTTCAACCCTATCTTCATTATACCAAACGAACGTTCTTTTTAATATAGTTTCTACATATTTATTCCATAATAAAAACCAAGAATACACACAGCTAAAGTCACAAGTGTTTTTAGTTTGTTCATAAACGTTGTTGCAGTGCATGGATCAGAAATCATTCAAATATTTCTTAATGGATTCCAACAATTTCATTTGAAAATATCAAGCCGATGATGTACACTATATTTACAAGCTGCGTTGTGCGTATAAATATTAAGTTTTAACCCTTAAGCTGTAATCGGGAGTTTTACCTAGATACAGGAATGGCATACCCAGTTCTTTCGATAACTGGGGCATACAGGATTGTTTCTGCGAACACCCACTTTGAGAAGTGGTGGTTTAAAACTTTCTAAGACCATACGGCAAAGGCGGCTGTTATTTTAATAATTTAAATGAAACTGGTTTCCATTGGAAGCTGGTTTTTTTATTATACATTTGAAGGGGGCGGACATCATTCTCAAACGATTGGTGGTCACGGGTTATAAACCCCATGAACTCGGCATATTCGATGACAAGCATCCAGGCGTCCGTTTTATAAAAAAAGCATTAGAAAAACGACTAGTCGCCTTACTGGACGACGGGTTGGAATGGGTAATTATAAGCGGTCAACTAGGAATTGAAGCATGGGCAGCCGAGGTCGTAATTGATTTGAAAAAAGAATATACCGATTTGAAATATGCCGTTATTACTCCTTTTACAGATCAGGAGAAAAATTGGAACGATATGAAAAAGGAAAAGTATCATTCTCTCATCGCTAAAGCAGACTATCATACGAGTCTTACGAAGAGACCCTATGAAGCTCCGTGGCAATTTATCGAAAAAGATAAGTTCTTCATGCGCAATTCTGATGGAATACTCATTGTTTACGATGAGGAAAATGATGGCTCTCCAAAATTTGTTAAAAGGTCCGCGGAAAAACATGCGGAACGTTCCGATTATCAAGTTCTCACAATCAGCGCGGACGACTTGCAAGTAATTGCAGAAGAAGAACAAATGGATGAATGGCAATAAGGTTTCCGATTCCTTGACACTTCTTGTGCTACATGGTATGATAGTTCCGTTAACAATAAGGTAATGCTTAAGATTTGAATATCTGGCATTCTACGTACTGTTTTTGAGAATACTTATTCACACTGGCGCGACTAAAGGGTCGCAAGGACGTAAAAGTAGGCAGGGTTTATGTTGCTTAAGTTAGAAAGCACCCAGTGGAACAATGACCGCGGCTCTGAAAGCTTATCCTTTCTATGGAAATTATTCCCCGAATAATCGGGATGAAAAATTAAATTCAAAAGTATAGTGTTACCTGACAAAACAAAGGGATGTTCCTCAATCGAGGGCATCCCTTTTCCAATTTCATTTACTAATCGGGTTTATAATTGCGTTGCTGTTAAACACATATTACAATAGCATGAAAAGGATGGTGGTCCCAATAATGGATATTTACTCACATCGCGGTTCGTCCGGAACACATCCAGAAAATTCACTCGCCGCCTTCCATGAAGCTGCCAGGCTTCCTATTTACGGCGTAGAATTCGATGTTCATTTGACAAAAGACGGTGAACTGGTTGTCATTCATGACGAAACTATCGCTAGAACATCAGATGGCAAAGGTTTCGTGAAAGACATGACACTTGCGGAGTTAAGGTCATTTGATTTTGGCAGTTGGTTTTCTGATGAATTCCGAGGTGAACCTATACCGACGCTGTATGAAGTGCTCGATATTTTTTCCGAGACTTCTCACCATCTAAATATCGAACTAAAATCGGATATATTCCCTTACGAGGGAATGGTGGGGAAAGTTGTTGCAATGGTTCAGAAGATGAAACTCGATTCGCGTGTCGTTATTTCATCATTCGATCACGAAGCTGTTCGGGCAGTAAAAAAAATTGCACCACACATTGAAACTGCAGCTTTGTTCATGGAAGTACTAGTCGATCCGCTCGATTATATGCGTACTATCCCTGCTGATGCACTCCATATCTCATTACCATCCGCTGCTCGTCCATCTATGAGAAAAGTGGTAGAAACCGGAGTGGCTGTTCGTGTCTTCACTGTTAATGAAGTAAAGTATGCAGAAGCACTGAGGAAAATTGGTGTCACCGCCCTATTTACTGATTATCCAAAGAAAATGATGATTCATTTGAATAGAAAAAGCTGAACAAACCCAGCTTTTTCTATTCAATCATTTTTTCGTTTAAAGATTGATTACTATCACTAGACATTATTTAGTTCCCCTAGTTAGTACACTCACTAATGAATCTTTCAAATAACCGCAAGGAGACAGCATCCCCTGCTGCCGATAATGCTTCGGGATGCCATTGAACGCCTAATACGAATTGTTCATCCGTGCTTTCAATTGCCTCCACAATCCCATCGCTTGCTACAGCAGTAACTTTGAAATCAGACGGTACTTCCTTCAGCGATTGATGATGATACGAATTCACCTGAATGCGTTCACTCCCCGCAATCGATTCAAGCAAACTTCCTTTATCCAGTTGAACATAATGAGAACAGTGCGTGTTGGGTGCCTTTTGTATATGTTGAAGAATTGGACTGTCGTTTTGTTTATAAAGATCTTGATACAATGTTCCACCAACTGCGACATTCAGTACTTGAAGCCCTCTACAAATGCCAAGAATCGGTTTCCCTGTTTTGAGCATTCTGCGCGCAAGTTCAAGTTCGCTTGAATCCCTGCTTGGTGAGACTACTCCGAGATACTCATGCGGTTCTTCATTAAACAACATCGGATTGATATCATTTCCTCCAGATAATAAAAGGCCATCAAACATTTCGATCAGTTGCTCAACGTCTTGCTCCAACCCAACCGGAACAATCATCGGCAATCCACCCGCTCGGATAACTGCCTGTACATATGTGTTTTTTAATATATTTTCCCCATCTTGCTGAACATCTGTCGTTATACCAATAACTGGTTTCATCCACATATCCCCCTTATAACTAGTATATTCTTACGCTCGCGTATAGTTTGCACATGCCCTTCCCGCTTGCCTTCCGGAAAAAATACAGCCTCCAAGGAACGTCCCTTCCAATGAACGATAGCCATGAACACCACCACCGCCAAATCCTGCTACTTCGCCAGCGGCATATAAACCCGGTATTGGATTCCCAGTCAGGTCAAGAACTCGGCCATCTAAATCGGTTTGCAATCCACCAAGTGTCTTTCGACTGACGATATGTAAACGCACCGCAATCAACGGTCCTTTTTTAGGATTAAGGAGTTTATGTGGAGCCGCTACTCTGACAAGCTTATCTCCGATATAGTGACGTGCACCACGCAATGCTGTAATTTGCAGATCCTTGGTGAATTTATTATCCATCTCACGATCCCTAGCAATGACTTGCCGTTCAATGTCGTCTAACTTCAATAAGTTTTCTCCAGTCATTTTATTCATCCCCGAGACAAGTTCCGGGAGTGTATCGGCTACGATAAAATCTTCGCCTTTATCCATGAATGCTTTTACCGGCGCAGTTGGGCCAGGCAGGATTCTCTGTAGCACTTTCCCGATACTCTTTCCCGTCAAATCCGGATTTTGCTCAGATCCGGATAACGCAAATTCTTTCTCGATGATTGATTGGGTCAATATGAACCAGGAGTAATCGTAGCCGGTTGCCCGGAGTGCTTCAAGTGTTCCTAATGTATCAAATCCTGGGAAATTCGGAGCTGATAATCGCTTCCCCTTAGCATCTAGCCAAAGGGAGGATGGGCCAGGAAGAATACGAATCCCATGATTTGCCCATACCGGGTTCCAGTTTTTAATGCCTTCCGTATAATGCCACATCCGATCCCTGTTAACAATTCGGCCCCCAGCTTGCTCTGTAATCGCCAGCATACGCCCATCCACATGTTCAGGAACCCCTGAAATCATATCTTTCGGTGCTTTTCCAAGACGGAGTGGCCAGTTTTTTCGGATCAATTCAAGATCCGCTCCCATACCCCCACTTGTCACTAACACCGCTTCCGCATATAATTCAAAGCCACTAATCACTTCACGGGAACTCGCTACACCACGGGCGACGGCACTAGGTACAAGTACAGCACCACGTACTCCAGTCACAGCACCATTTTTCGTAATCAATTCATCGACACGGTGGCGAGGCAGATACTCAACTAATCCTTTATCTATCGCAATCCGCATTTTATCCTCAAAAGGTTTAACGATACCAGGTCCTGTTCCCCATACAATATGAAAGCGCGGGACCGAATTACCAGGTCCTTCCGCTAGATGGCCACCGCGTTCCGCCCATCCTACAACCGGAAAAAAACGAATGCCTTGCGCATGCAACCACTCTCTTTTCTCAGTTGCAGCGAAGTTAACATACGCTTCGGCCCACTTCTTTCCCCAATAATCTTCATCTTCCTGACGGTCAAAACCAGCAGTTCCCAACCAGTCCTGCCAAGCAAGTTCCCGCGAATCCTTAATGCCCATTCTTCGTTGCTCAGGTGAATCAACGAGAAATAAGCCGCCAAATGACCACCAAGCTTGTCCGCCAAGAGAGGCTTCAGGTTCCTGATCGAGCAGTAGAACTTTCTTCCCGGCATTTGTAAGCTCTGCCGTCGCAACTAATCCCGCCAAACCAGCACCAACAACAATGACGTCATATTTCATCGAGTAGCCTCCCCCCTTAAATCAAGCCGAAAGACTGTTTATAAATTCTTCGATTTCCGTTTGTGATTTACGGTCTTTACTAACAAAGCGACCCACTTCAACACCACTATGGAATGCGATAAAACTCGGGATTCCAAAAATATCTAAATCTCCACATAAATCTATAAACTCATCACGGTCAACAAGAATGAAATTATATTCCGGATAATCTGCTTCGATCCCAGGTAACAAAGGTTCTATTACTCGGCAGTCCGGGCACCAATCTGCCGAAAACATGAACATTGTTCTCTCCTCATTTTTCAGCTTGTCGAATTGTTCCATTGAATGTAGTTTTTCCATTTGAAATCACTCCTATTTTTTAGTTAGCTTACACGATCTAATTATAGCATCAACAAAGACACAATTTAATATTTTCAGTGAATTATAGTTAGATTCCACCTACCATTCTGTTATTTGAAACTCCACATGCACCATTTCCCAATATCAACAAAACCAATTCGTTTATAGATGGAGCCCGCAGCGGGATTATCATAGAAAAGACAAAGCATCTTGCCTTCATTGAGCAATTCTGTGCAAAGAATAGACATGCAATATGAAGCTAATCCTTTTTTCTCATATCCCGATAAAGTACCAACGCCAACAATCATGGCCGACTGACTATTTTCTGCAGTGCTCGATGCGGAACTTATTATCCGCCCATCTTCTTCGATGAAGTACGTACGGGCAGATTTATTACTAAGTGACTCACGTTTACGTTCAACACTGAATGTACTCGTAGCAAATTCGGGAATTCCATACATTTGATCTATGATTCGTTCCGCGTCATCAGGTGTCGCTTTTTTCACTTCAATCTCTGGGGGTACTTCTTGCAAACCCTTAGCATGCTCACATTTAGCGTAATAGAGTACACGTGGATTTGACGGTTTACTAGTCAAATACGGTTCCAATTTAACAACAATCTGCTCAATCCCTGAAATGAACTCATACTTTTCATCATGATTGATAATTTCTGCAAACCCTTTTGCATCGTATTCTTCTGGTGCATATACGATGAAATTACCATCATAGTTTAGTAGAATCCCTCGCAATTCACCATCCTCAACAAAATCACCCCATAATTTCTGAATCGGGTTAGTAAACCCATACGCTTCAATATCTCCTATTATAAATAGATTTTCTGCAGGCTTCTGTGAAACGAAATCGAACGTAACTTTCCTGTCTTCTTCCACAAGCTGTCGAATCATCTGAATCATCCCTCTTCAAGTTTTATGGACTAGCTTACCACATAAGACTTTCAAGGTGCAATACGAAAAGGACCTTGTCAACTTAATGACAAGATCCTTTTCGTTTCGTTAACGACTAGGAGAATCCGTATGAAGCGGTGGCGGTATAATCCACCCTTTTTCTTTGTTCATTCTCAATAACTTCAAACCAAATAACATTTTATCTGCATGGAATTTTCCGAACATCATTGCAAGGTCTTCTCGCAAGCATTGTCCCAACACTTGGCTGCAAGACACAAGAGCTTGTCCGACGTTAATCGATATGGCACCGCTGATTTCAGGATCCATAAACCTTGCTCCGACCGGTATATCTTCCGCTTTCGCTTTAGGACGCTCTGGCAATGACGGCGGCAATGCAATGCCATTCTCTTTTAAAATATTTTCAAGTTGTTTGTTCTCCGATTTCATCGTTTTTACTGCTTCTTCCAACAGCTCGATGAGATCCCCGTCACCTGCATGATTAATAAATGCTTGATACGCACTGATTAAACCATTATTCGCTCCAACAAACGCCCATGAGCCTAGTACTTCACCGTAATGTAACGGTTCATCTTTTGGATTACCATTTAAAATACCCAATTCATCTCTCCTTTTCTCTCCACTTGTGTAATGGATTTCAATCGTATTATGTGTTAGAAAAACATTTATATACATATTTTTCACCTGCGAGTCACATACAAACCACAGGTGAATAATTAGTTTAAATTCAATTTTGAATTGTTTTCCTGAAAAATGTACTTATGAATAAATCCAATTGGGGAATTCTAATATACATGTATTAAAAGGAGGTTTTTTCGTGCGTCACTGGTTTGTCTTACCAATGTATGTACTCGCATTGTCTTTGCTATTCTTAACGGTTGTTTCAGCAAAAGAAGAGCCTAATCAAGAAATGATGCTAGATGAACGAATGCGTCTTTATTTGCGCTTCGAAAACATAACTGTCCCGTGGTATTATTTAGCGGCAGTTGATCAATTTGAACGCAACATCCAACAAGTTCGAACTGACATTCCGAAGAATGAAGGGCCGGTCGCCATTCAGTTTTCAGATGATTATTGGACAGGTCCACTTAACCCCGATAAAAAAGATACTTCTCCTGAATCGATTGCTTATTCAGATGGGAATGGACTTGATGGCAATGAAGATGGGCTAGCCAATATAAATGATGCAGAAGACGTCCTTTATACAATGGCAACTTATTTAAGCGAATATGGGCAAGCGGAAGAAGATTTCAAATTGGCTTTATTGGACTATTACAAGCGCGAAGACACGGTTAAACAAATTATAGCTATTGCAAAACTGTATAAACACTTTGAAACATTAGACTTGGATGAACACGCCTTTCCTGTCCCAACCAATTACAATTACAGTTACCGTGGAACCTGGGGAGCAAGCAGAGGATGGGGTGGCAGAAGGATTCACGAGGGAACCGATTTGTTCGCTGGATATGGTACCCCTGTTCGAGCCACGTCCTATGGCGTTATCGAAATAATGGGGTGGAATGATTTTGGAGGTTGGCGGGTCGGCATTCGCGACACCCATAATACGTACCACTATTTTGCCCATTTAGCTTATTTCAATAAAGATCTAAAAGAAGGAGACATAGTTGAACCAAAGACCATCATTGGTTCAGTGGGCAGCTCAGGTTATGGAAAAGCAGGAACATCAGGACGTTTTCCTCCTCATCTCCACTACGGGATGTACAAATATAACGGACGAACAGAATGGGCTTTCGATCCTTATCCTTCGCTTAGAATTTGGGAACGGCAGGATAAACAGAAGTGAGGTCAGTGAAAACATCAGTTATAATACTAACGTATTCGGTTGACGGAGAGAAAACATCAAATAACAACCTATATTGGGGACACAATTCACTATGAATTGATGTCTTCCTTTTTGTTGTTATATCAGTGCTTAAGTCGATTTGACAAACTAATTAACAGATCAATACGTACACGAATTGAAGTCACCGCATAAATTTATGCGGTGTTGTTGAAACAAATGCCGATAATGTTGCTAATTGTTCACTTAATATGAAGCGAACTTATTAAATAAATGAAATTTATGTTTAAATATATTTTGAATTTTTAAATTATCCATTTAAACAAACTAGCAGGATTCTTGAATGAAGTGAAACCAAAAAGTGGGACAATTCGTCTCATTAAAAAAAGGGGGATAATTGTTGAAAAAAATATTATTGTTTATTTTAGCCACCTTCATTTTGAGCGCTTGCAATCAATTGACTAAAAATTCAAATGAAGCTAGTGTTTCGCGTTCAAAAGAAACCGCTTCTACTGTTCAAACTTTGCCAGAAGATATGCCAAATGACTTTGGGTTCTCTGTTCAGTTTGGTGTGGGAAAAAATAATGAAATCAACACATTTCAAAATACAGTGACCAAAGATTTAATAACGGATGGGACTGCAAAGGCAACTGTAAATTTAACAGATAAGGAAATGGATAAGATTTATAAGAAAATGAAAGAAGTTAATATAGTTGAAAAGAAAACTTTTATACCCGAACCTATAAACGGAACCATTTGCACACAAGAACCACACGAAGAGGATGAATGGAAAATTACCATCAACGGCGAAATCATAACTCATTCTTTTTCAGAGACATACTGTGATCCTACCAACGATGCTAAACAATTAATTGAGTTACGAAATTACGTATTTAGTATAATTAGAAGTAAGGAAGAATATATAGGACTTCCCGAATCCAAAGGGGGATATGAATAGTTAATAAAAAATGGATACTTTTTTACTAACGTTTAATAATTCAACTAAAGTACTGTTAGTGAAAAAAATATTATTCAATCTTTAGCTTTATAGCTCTTGTAGTAATAAAAGTTTTAATATGCTTGTCTAAAATCCTTGTTCCACCGAAGTCATCCTCATAAAAACCTGTAATAACAAACCCTGCTTCAATTTGCCCTTGAATTTGATCTTCCAAAGTATGTGCGTATTCTATTGTTTGACTTGATTTTATATAAGCTTGAACTTCATCCTCTTGCAAATAATCCAATGACGATGAAGGTATGGAATATTTCACATCAAGAATACCTTTTCTTTCTTGATTATCATCAAAAATCCATAATAAAGGATTTGTAAATCCTGCAATTAAAATACCTCTATTTTTTAAAACTCTTGAAACTTCCTTCCATACAGGGTTAACATCTTTTACGAATAAGTTAGAAACAGGATTAACAACAATATCAAAATATTCATCTTTAAAGTCACTAAGGTCTGACATATCGCCTTGTACCGTTTTTATAGTTAATCCATCACGTTTAGCTACATATTCATCTTGTTGCAATTGCTTTTTAGATATATCAGTCACTGTTACATCTGCTCCAGCCGCAGCTAAAATAGGTCCTTGTTGCCCTCCACCAGATGCTAAACAAAGTATTTTTAATCCTACTAAAGATTTCGGAAACCAATCTCGTGGAACTGATCTTTCAGTAGTGACAGTAATTTCCCATTCACCAGATTTACTTTTTTCAATGATTTCGCTACTCACAGATTGTGTGTATCTAGACCCCTCTTCAACTTTCTTATCCCAAGCGTTACTGTTTTGTTGTGTTGTGTCCATTGTAATTCCTCCTATTTTGGCTAGGTTGTGGATGGGGCACCTTCTTAAAGTGAATCCGCTACGTTACTTTATTAACAGTAAAAACAATCTCCTGGCAACCTTGTTTTGCTAAAGTTAGCAATAGGTAAGCATTTGATTCTATTCTCCAGATTTCCCCCTGCACCGCACGGAACGTACCAGTTTCCATGCATTCCACAGTTGACACCTACTACTGTGGACAAAAAACACAGATGATTTCTTAGGATAATCATTACATCATATTTGGAATAAATACTTTGATAAACAGGGAGTAGCCTAGAGCACCTACGAATAAGGCAATAAGAATTATTACAATCGGTGTAATTTTTTTCATAGTCCCCCTCCTCGTTTGAATTTTAATAGATAATATTCTGTATTGATACTCTATTGTCATGATCGACTATATTGTGCTCATTCTAGTAATCTGCTCCATTTAGTTCAATAAGGCGTAATAAATATAAGCTGTTTTATATTTACTGATTATTTTCCACACATAAAGGATTTTCTTAAGCTACTTTACTTGAAATAACGCCCCGTTACTTTAAGTACAACTAACTCGTATTGTAAAGATCGTATCCAACACCTTCATCATCGAGTTTTACTTCTTATTTGTTTATTTGAATCCAAAATCCAGCTATATTAATAGCCTTTATATTTTCATTGTTCAATACGATTTGACCCTGTGAAAAAACAAAATACCAATCAAAAGTTAAACCTTGAATTGCATATTTAGTCGCTTGCATTTGAAGCTTGTTATCATTTACAATTTCAACAACTTCTACACATTCCACTACTGAACAATGAATCGCATGTTCCTCAATTAAGTACGTCTCAAATTCGGCTGGGCTTGTGGGAACACGATATATTACAAAAATAAAAATGACTATAAATATAAAAATGACTTTATCTTTTATTGGTGATTTTGTATGCAAAATTAGTCCTATTGCACAAATCAGTGTGATCCATAACACTGATTTAATATCAAAAATAGAAAAAAAGAAAAAGGAATTGATAATTATGAAAGATAAATAACGTTTCAGAACATCATTTTTTGATTTGATGAACAGTATATATATCGAAGCTATTAATATGAAGATAAAAAATGCGAGATTAACAATAACCATTTCTCCCCCTCCTTGTACAGTGCCTGTCTCCATACTTTAAAGACACGGCTGCCGAATTTCCAAAAATTTCTCCTTTTGCTTGAAGAGATCAGACATCACTGCACAACCATCTAAAATCCAACATAGCAATACTAAAATCACTTTTTTATCAAACATGCACACTCCTCTAATGTGTAAGAAAACAGGTTTTTGACCTTTGTTATAAAAAGCGCAAAACAAAGAGGATGCAAACGTGTACAGAACGGATATTGAATATTACGGCTACCAAAGATGGTCGATCAACAATCGTGTCATATGGCCCAACCACCAGTCTAACTCCAACGTTCACGGTGCATTACAGATTGTCGCACTTGATATGAGTAGCAGCTATGCGAGATTAATCCTACACTAGTTATTGCACTAGCCTCTAGGAAGAATGGAGTTGGTTCCTGATTTACCTATCATATCGATATAATCATTCTGAAGGCTCAGTCTTTTTTTGTTATGCAACTTTATAGATTCTAAGCAATATTTAATTTTCATAGGAGTTCAAGTGGAAAAGTTACATTTACTAATAAGCTCAGCATAAATTATTTAGTATTATATAATTCCAACACCTTTTTCACCACCTGTTCAGCAGTATTTTCAACTGGGGGCATCCACAAGTCAGTAATCGGTCCATAAATCACTGGATTCACTTCCACCTCATAACCACCGTATGGGTACGCTTCTTTTGTAGGTAAATAGCCAAGATAACCATTGGTATAACCCCCAAAAAAGGCAAGTTTATTCTTTAGTCTTTTTTTAATGTCAATAGCTGTTTCAGAAAAGGGCTCCATTGGTATTCCTGAAAATGAACCCTCATTAATTTGAAGTAATTGAATTTCTAAATCAATAGAAAGTTGCTTAATATTTTGTTTATGCATATCCAAAAGAACCATTAACCATTTATCAGTATTTACACCCCATTGATCTGCAGCTAAAAATGCCATCCTTTTTATAACATCAGGTTCAGGAATATCTTTTAGTTTCATGGACATTTTAGTTGAAACAGTTCTAAGCTTAGAAATAGACTTACAATTAATACTTGGAATCATCGTAAGGACGCTACCACTTAAGGCATAAGCCATTTTTTCTAAGGCTTCCTTTGAACCACGATAATTAGCATTAACATTTCCAGCCGCCCCTTGAATAATTATTACAGGACAGTGAAGTGTATTTTGAAGAATATCCCTTGTTAGCCCAGGATAGTCTGCTGATAAAATATCACTATCTCCCTTTAATACATTTGGATGGGCAGTACAAAATACAATTAGACCTTGAAATTTTCCTGTTGCAGGGTGTTTTATTGCTAATACTCCTATTCTGTTATCAACAGCCCCATTCACATTTATACCCATCTTCACTTTTCCATCTAATGAAATCTCTCTTCGGTTTACTCCTATTTCACCCATTGTTACATTCCATCCAACCTCAGATGGTTGCATATTCTCATTTGCATTAACAGTAGCTTTTACGACATTTGTAATTAAGCTAGTCTTATAAGATTGAACCATTTGATTATTACTTGCTGTTGCAGGACCAGAATGTGTATGAGTATAAACAACCGTTATATTTTCAAATGGGATTTTCAATTCCTTTACTATTTGTTCACGAATAATTATAGTATCTTTTATTAACATGCCTATGTTATCAATACTAATAATTACGGACTTTGTTTCTTTGCTTTCAAAAATAAAGGCTGTTGCATAAATACGTTCATCAATATTACTTATCCCAGTTGGTCTATGGTATCCAATAAAATCAATACCCAATGGTGGCGTGATATCAACCCTATAAACTCCAACTTTACTCATTTAAATCTCCCCATTAATTCTGTGGTTTTTTATTTTAGGACGTTCCGTTCTTCTTCAACAAACCTGGCCGGTAAGTCAAAAACGTTCCTATTTATCATAGAATCGTCGCGACGTTAATACTAATTTCAGAAATAATTTTCCATCATTACTTTTTGAAAGCTTTTATTATAAATGTTGCAGGCACTAATTGGGCTTTTTGGGTTGAGTACCATCTCGAAGGATTATCTGAAACTTTGTTATCAGATAACTCAACATCATCTAATACTTTTTCAATAGTGAAACCGGATTCGATTAGTGTATTTATATATGTACTTAATTTCCGATGGTGAATAATGACACTATTATGCCACGCTTCATTGTATTCCGGACCTTCGATATTATAAGATTTATTAAAAGTAAACGATGAATCTTCGTAGGTCAAGCGGTCGTGGATAGGGTGTTCCCAACTAAAGATGAAAATACCACCTGGCTTTAGATAGTTATGGATATTTGACAATGTACGTCGTAAATCAACCGTCCACCCTAATGCATAAATTGAGTATGCAATATCAAAGTAATTGCTTGGTAGTCCAGGGTTTTCCTCCATTGGAGACTCTACTAAAGAAACTTTGACTTGTTGGTTACCCAACAATTTAGTAGCTGTTTCTATTTGCTTTGTTGAAAGATCTACCCCCCAGAGTTCCTTTGCTCCTTTATTTCCCATATATTGTAATGAATGCCCACTACCACATCCAATATCCAAGACCTTTTGATTTGAAATATCACCAAATAGTCCAAGTCGTTCTTCATTCAAAGAAAATGGTCCATATTCCGGAAGAGCTGTTCTTCCGAAAAAACGTTCTGCTGATTTCTCCCAGCTTTCCTTATTCAATTTCAAAATTTCCTTATTCGCTTCGATGTTTGCCACTTCCTTTGATTATTCTCAAATTTAATTTAGTACCAATTTACATCTAACTATCTAAATTCTACGAAGTATTATTATTTCTTTTTCAATCAAATGACCCTTTAGTTTAACAAGGAAAATAGTTACAATTAGTTATTTTTCCTATTCCAATCTTCTAACGACATCATTTCAAAGTCTTCCTAAAATCCAACCTTAAAGGGGTGATTAATTCAAGAGAATTACCATCAGGGTCTTGAAAATATATTGCTGCATGCGCATTGGGATTATTCGGTAAAACTAGTGGTTGCTTTTCTGGTCGGAATCCAAAGTCAGTCTTTACTGGAATTCCTTTTTGTTCGAGCCATTCTTTGGCAACCTCTATATCCTCTATATCAACTTGAAAAGCAATGTTTCTCAATGAAGGATGATATGGTGTTTCAACTTTATCTGTTTCCCACAGCCCTAACCAACTACGTCCTTTCTCAATCCAAAAAAATACTAGTTTCTCTTTTTGATATGCAATTTCTAAATTAAGTTTTTTATAAAACTCTATAGAAGTTTCAAGATTCCTAACAGGTAAATGTGCTTCATATAAACCTTTAATCATCGACATAACTCCCTTTTGGTTAGAATACACTTTTTCGAAAAAATCACCTCAAATTACTGTCTGAAAATCACTCAATTTCAGACCTGAGGTGAAAAACATTCACTTTATGATCTGGAGACGAAAGATCAAACCAACACCTATGTTGAAGTATTGAATACGGTGTACAAACTGAGCGAAGGCGCCTTACAAGGGGTAGCCGAAGCCCTAAGACTAACGGCGAAGCTGTCTGGCTTAGGGCGGGAAGCATCCCCGAGCGCCGGAGGGAATTCAATGGGATTCTTTATTCCAACTTGTTAACTTACCTCATTGAAAAATTCTTGCTAAAACTGTTGCGCTTTTTAATCGCAAAATCATAGGAATGGCTATATACAAAAAAAGGGGGACCTATCCGCTATTGCGAATAGGTCTGTAATTCCCCTAGCTATTTAGTTATTTCGTTCCCATCACAAGAAATAGTTACGATTGTTTCGGTTCTTGTCTAACTTAAATTTCAATCTCCAATGTCTTAAACAAGAACGAATACATATCCGTCTGTTCTTCGATGATTTTAACAGTTGGTTTACCAAGTCCGTGGCCGGCATTCTTTTCCACCCGCAGAAGGATTGGATTATTTCCTAGTTGTGCCGCTTGCAATGTCGCTGCAAATTTCGTCGCATGCCACGGCACCACACGATCATCCGTATCAGCTGTTGTCACAAGTGTCGGTGGATACTCGACGCCTTCTTTGACATTATGAAGCGGAGAATACTTGTACATGAACTCGAAATGTTCCGGATTTGTTTCAGCATTTCCGTAATCGGTCACCCAATAGCGTCCCACAGTAAATTTATGATAGCGCAGCATATCAGTGACAGGAACGAGACAAAGTGCCGCCCCATATAGATCAGGCCGCTGAGTGATGCATGTTGCGACAAGCAATCCACCATTACTTCCGCCCATAATGGCAAGTTTCTTGCTGTTCGTATAGTTTTGTTCAATCAGCCACTCTGCTGCTGCAATGAAGTCATCAAAGACATTTTGCTTTTGCCCCAACGTCCCCGCTTTGTACCATTCCTCACCAAACTCTCCACCGCCACGTAAATTCGCAACCGCATACACGCCGCCCGCCTCAATCCACATACGCTGTGATGGGGAAAAAGCCGGAGTCAAGTTAACATTAAAACCGCCATAACCATATAACAAAACAGGATTATCGCCCGTCAATTTCAACCCTTTTCGATGCGTCAGGAACATCGGAATACGCGTGCCATCTTTGGATGGATAAAACACTTGAGTAGTCTCGAAGCCTGTTGCTACAAATAACTCTGACGTATTAAATACAGTATTCAATTCATCTTTTTCAAAATCATAGCGTGCAATCGTTGTCGGCACCAAATATGATGTATAGCCTATGAACATCGTTGACGCTGTTTTCTTGCCGGTCACGCCTGATAAGGAAATGTAATTAGGAAGAGACACTTCTTTTTGGAACCGTCCGTCCAAATCATAAATACGTAGTTTGTAATGGGCATTATGCAAATAGCATACGACAAACTGCCCGTTAATGATTTTTGCGAATGTAAGGACGTCTTCTTGTTCTGAAATGATGTCAATCCAATGCTCTTTCCCTGGTTTGTCCAAATAAACAGCAATAATTTTTTCTTTCGGTGCATCGTGACTAGTCGTGAAGTAAAAGAGCTTCCCTTCATTTCCTATAAACGAATATTCGCCGTCATCGTCTGCCAATAAATGAACAAATCCTTCATCAGCTTGTTCATCACGATAATAGATACGACTTTTATTTTCTGTTCCTTTCCATACTGATAAAATCAAATAACGATAATCATCAGAGAGTATTGGATTAAAAGATAACTCTTTATCCTCAGTGTCTTCATATGCCAGAATATCCTCTTCTTGGACTGTACCAACCGTGTGCCAGTAAACGCGGTTATAGTTACTCTCATCTTCTGAATCGACCGTCCCAGGTTCAGGGAATCGATTATAATAAAATCCGCTTCCCTCTTCATTCCATGCAATACTGCTAAACTTGCACCATTTGATGACGTCAGCTTCGTCTTTTCCCGTCTGTAAATTGCGGATTCGGATTTCCTGCCAGTCACTTCCGTTCAATGAAACACCGTAGGCTAGGCGATTCCCATCTTTCGTAAACGCAAGATTCGTTATCGCTGCCGTCCCTTCTTCATTCAACGTATTCGGATTTATAATGACCTCAAGCTCATCTGATGATATATCCTTTGTCCGATAAAAAATTGCTTGGTTTTGTAGTCCATTATTTTTATGAATATAATAATAGTCCCCTTCTTTTTGCGGAACGGAGTATTTCGGATAATTCCATGATTTCGTTAATTTCTCTTTCACTTTATCCCGTTTCGGATACGTTGCTAAATAGTCTTGGGTTGCTTCATTTTGTTCATCAATCCAATTCTTCACCTCTAAAGTTTCCGGCTTTTCGAGCCAGCGAAAAGGATCTGCAACATCAGTACCATGGTAGTTTTCAACAATCGTTTCTGTCTTTGTCATATTGCTCACCTCATTACCCCCTATAAATGTCATCATCTATATTTTACCATATCACCACCTCAATTAAATAACTATTCTAAATAAAAAGCCGCTAACCTAATTAAAGGTTGCGACTTTTATTTATTCAATCCATCATGTCTGCAATTATGCTATACGAACGCATGCGCTCTTCATGACTGTATACTTGCGTATTGATAATTAATTCGTTCGCTCTTGTTTCTTGAATGAAACTTTCGAGCTTGCGTTTAACCGTTTCGGGACTGCCAACAATCGTTGTACGAGGATCGAGCGTTTGCTTAATAGATGCTTGTTGCTGTGGTGACCAATACTCATTGATATTGTCAACTGGTGGTTTTAATTGTGATGGCATTCCCGTAGTGATACCAAGGAATTGAAGTTGCTGTGAAGTCGCCAACCATTGCGCTTTTTCGTCCGTCTCCGCTGCGATGACATTGATACCAAGCATGGCATACGGTTCTTTCAAAAACTTAGATGGCTTAAAGTTTTGATGGTACAACTGTAATGCTTGCAACGTATACGCAGGTGCAAAATGACTCGCGAAAGAAAAAGGTAAGCCTTTCTGTGCTGCAAGTTGTGCACTAAAGCCGCTCGAGCCGAGAAGCCAGATGGGTATATCAAGTCCTTCACCTGGAAAGGCGCGAACTCGAGCGGATCTGTCCGGTTCAAAATAAGCTTGAAGTTCGGCTAATTGTTCCGGGAAATCGTCACCAGTACTTTGTAATGTGCGACGCAGTGCATAAGCAGTTGCTTGGTCAGAACCTGGCGCACGCCCAAGTCCCAAATCGATTCTTCCCGGATAGATAGATTCGAGTGTACCAAACTGTTCGGCAATAACAAGTGGTGCATGGTTAGGTAACATAATACCGCCCGAACCTACGCGAATTCGTTTTGTTACGCCTGCAATATGACCTATAAGTACCGATGTTGCGGAACTTCCAATGCCAGGCATATTGTGATGTTCTGCAAACCAGTACCGATTGAAACCTAATTTTTCAGCATGCTGTGCCAATTCCGCACTATTTTTGAAGGACTGTGTTGCATTGCTACCTTCATTTATTGGAGAAAGGTCCAAAACGGAAAGTGGAATCGAATTGAACTTTTTAATTTTATCAGCAACCAAATCTTTTCACTCCTTATTTTGTTCTTATAAGAAAGAATACCGTTCCTGACTAGATTCCTCTACCAATTGGACTCAGAAAAAAGTGATTTCGGATAAAATGATGCTTGACATTCAATTTTCATTTGTTATGATTAGTTCTAATTCCATAACTAATCTAACTATTTTGATGGAGACACACTTTATCTACTGAAATCTCAAGAGAGCTGATGGATGGTGCAAATCAGTGATTTCGCAGTAAAGTAGCACTCTGGAATAGATAAACTGAAACGTCTAGTAGGTTTATCCGTCACATGCGCGTTAAGCATGCTAACCAAGACTGTCTATTTTTTTCAGACAGTAAAAAGGGTGGTACCGCGTGAGTATTTCAGCTTTTCGCCCCTTACATTTATTTGTAAGGGGAGGAGGGCTTTTTTTTGTTCCCAAAATCGAGAGGAGAATGAAGATGTTACAAGATCAAATGCTACTTAGGATTCCAGGACCAAGTCCCATCCCGCCAAGTGTACAACGAGCGATGAGTCAACCAATGATTGGCCACCGAGGACAAGAGACATCGAATATGCTTAAAAATATCGCACCAGGTCTGCAACGGATTTTCGGTACGACACAAGACGTTGTTATTTTAACAGGTAGCGGAACAGCTGGTTTGGAAGCTGCTGTTGTAAATATTGTGAAGCCTGGCGATGAAGTATTAGTCATTGTAACAGGCGCATTCGGCGAGCGTTTCTCAAAAATTTGTGAAGCTTACAATATCACGGTTAAAAGCTTAAATGTCGAATGGGGCGAAGCGCTGAATCCCCTAGAAATTAAACGCTATCTACAAGAGCATCCTGAAATCAAAGCTGTATTTTCTACATATTGCGAGACTTCTACTGGCGTATTAAATCCTATCAAGGAACTCGCACAGGCAGTACGTGAAGTGTCAGATGCATTAATCGTCGTCGATGGTGTTTCATGTGTTGGCGGTGTTGAGACGAAAATGGATGATTGGGGAATCGATGTCCTGGTGACAGGTTCTCAAAAAGCATTCATGCTACCAGCAGGACTGGCTTTCATCGCGGCAAGTGAACGTGCCTGGACTATCATCGAGAATAACCCACAACCACGCTACTATATGGATTTAGTAAGATATCGCGACAATCTGTTAAAAGATACTACCCCTTTCACACCTGCACTATCCTTGTTATTCGGCTTGGAACAAGTTCTTCAGCTTGTCGATCAAGAAGGAGTCGAACAAGTAAATGCACGACATATTTTGATGATGAACATGACGCGCGCCGCTTTCCGGGCATTAGGTATTCCTTTATTAACAAGTGATAAAGATGCCTCTCCTACGGTCACAGCGGTTAAACCGGAAGATTTCGACGCAGAAGCGTTTAGAAAAGTGATTAAACATGAGTTCGGCTTAATCGTAGCAGGCGGCCAACAGCATTTAAGCGGCAAAATATTCCGCATTGGCCATATGGGATACTGTTCTCCCGCAGATGTCCTTCAAACAATCAGTGCGATGGAAATCGGCTTACTCAAAGTCGGCAAAGAAATTGAATTAGGAAAAGGCACTGCCGCTGCACAGCAAGTCTACTTAAACGAAGGAGTGTTGGTCTAAATGACTTTTAATATACTTATTAGCGATCCGTTAAGCGAAGATGGTATTTTTCCATTAAGGCAGGCTGAAGGCTTGAACATCGTCGTTGATACAACTTGCACACCCGCTGAATTAGCGTCTAAAATTCATAACTATGATGCCTTGCTTGTTCGTAGTCAAACACAAGTGACACGCGAAATTATTGAAAAAGCAACGAGGTTAAAAATCATTGGGCGTGCTGGTGTCGGCGTCGACAATATCGATTTAGACGCAGCGACTGAACATGGTATTATCGTTGTCAATGCTCCGGATGGCAACACGAACTCCGCTGCTGAACATACAATTGCAATGCTTATGTCCCTTGCACGCAAAATTCCGCAAGCCTTCAACTCATTAAAAAACCAGCAATGGGACCGTAAGTCATTCATTGGTGTTGAATTAAAAAATAAGACACTCGGTGTAGTAGGTCTTGGTCGTATCGGTGCGGAAGTTGCGGCAAGAGCAAAAGGTCAGCGAATGAATGTCATTGCCTATGATCCTTTCTTAACAGAAGAGAAAGCGAAGAAGATGGGTATTACTGCGGGAACTGTTGAAGAAGTACTAAGAGCAGCAGACTTTATTACTGTTCATACTCCACTTTTGAAAGAAACGCGACATATGATCAATAAAGAAGCCTTTAATTTGATGAAAGACGGCGTTCAAATCATTAACTGCGCACGCGGCGGTATTATCGATGAAGATGCATTGTATGATGCAATCGTAACGAAGAAAGTTGCAGGAGCTGCACTCGACGTCTTTGAAACAGAACCATTTGTTGGCCATAAACTGCTGACACTTCCTGAAGTCATCGCGACTCCACACTTAGGTGCAAGTACGATTGAAGCGCAAGAAAGCGTTGCAATTGATGTTAGCCGTGATGTTGTCACTTTCTTAAACGGCGGTGCGGTGCAAAACCCTGTTAATCTTCCTTCTGTTTCAAAAGAAGCGCTGGCTAAAGTTGAACCATTCTTTGACTTAGTTGAAAAGTTGGGCGTATTCTTATCTGATTTAGCAGAGGGGGTTATCGAGGAAGTAAATATTTATTACTCAGGGCAGCTTGCTGAATCTGATGTCCGTCCTTTGACACGCAACACGCTAAAAGGCCTGTTGAAGCGCAATCTTGGAAACCATGTCAATGATGTCAACGCCAAGTTTTTGGCAGACCGTATCGGCATCAAGGTTAATGAACATAAAACTTCTACATCGAAAGGTTTTTCAAATTTAGTTACGGTTGAAGTATCGACAACGAATGGAGTAAGACGTGTTGCCGGAACTTTACTAAATGGTTTAGGTGCACGTATTGTCAAAGTCGATGATAACCTTGTCGATGTAAAACCTGATGGCCATTTACTGTTCATTAAACATAAAGACCAACCGGGTGCAATTGGCCGGGTCGGAACATTACTAGCAATCGAAAACATCAACATCGCAACGATGCAAGTTGGCCGATCCACTGTTGGCGGTAATGCAATCATGATGCTATCTGTCGATAACCATGTTGAGAAGGCTAACGTAGAACGTTTGAAAGAGCTTGAAGATATCTTTGACGTTATCGCGATCGATTTGTAAGTACGATTCCGATTTTGTTTGACTTGAATCAAATAAATAAATGGATAGAGTCTTCAGATGACATCTAATTCTCTATCCATTTTTCTTTTAAAGTTCATTGTTATAAAATCCACTTTCACTGGACCACTTCCGGTTCGCTTTCGGCGAACTAATCACGACACATTTACCGTGAGACATGTGTGGCTAGAAGTGACTCCGTCACTTCTAGCCACACTTTTTTCGGTAATCCTGTTGCGAATAGTTGCCTGTCGCTTACCTTCAATGTTCAAGTGAAAAATGCAGTTATGTTTGAAAGAAACGAATAGATGACTTTCTATCGGGCACTCTTGCAAGTTGTACATTGTGTTCCTTGCTTACTTCTAGCAAAGAGTATGCATCTAATCTTGTGATATCTTATAGAAAGTGACACTCCTTCACTAATACAAAAGGGAAAACCCTATAGAAAGTTTCAGCCGCCAAAATTGCATCTTTGGCGGCTTTTCTCCAGGTAAGAAGCCAGCTATTCTTTCGTCCCAAAAAGCATCTGCACTTCGTGTGAAGCCACTGAAAAAGCTCTTTTTTATATTACGAACTAGTTGATTGTAGTGAAGAGCGGCGACTCCAGCGGGAACAGCGCGAGCTGAAGACCCCGCAGGAACGCAGTGACGAGGAGGCTGAAGCCGTGCCCGCGGAAAGCGTCCGCTCGGAACGGAAATCAACGGGATTGAAGGAAATCGTACTTTTTCAGTGCCCTCCTTCATGTACTTATGCATTTTGAGCGCGCCGGATGAAGGGCCACCATACGATTACCGAAAAGAGTGTATAGGGATACGACAAAGTCGCATCCCTATACACACAGACCTCTCGATAATGATATAGACGTCATTCAATCCAAAGCAGCCCAAATGCCACTATACACGTAGCGCCCAGTAGGTGATCACGTCATTCACTGGTTAATTTTGTTTAATTAACAGGTGTGAAATAAAGCTAACTTATTTCTTTAACCTTATTATTAACTAGTCTAACCAACGCAATAACTAAAAATAAAATACCGATAAACAAAAGACTAGCGAAAATGATTTTCAAACCGCTAGTTGGAGAATTAGACAGGAAACCGCCTAATACCAGGAATAAAACACTAATAGAAGCAAGGTAATACGTGAACACCTTATGGTTACGTTTAAATAAAATATACCCCAGGAGGATTATGAGATATGTCCCACTTAACAACATTAGCAAAGGAAATACAGGTGCAAATTTAGCTGCATACATAAAATAATCAATTGGTAGAATTTCGCTTGCGTTTTCCACTTGTCCATTCACTATTCCAGAAAAAAGCGCGGTATGTTTCCATTCCCAAGAATGCTCTAGTAGTGCGCTACCTTCATACCATGCTACCCCAGTAGAAAATAGTAAAAGAATTGATGCCAAAACAAATTGGATGATGACCCTAAAAGACATTTTCTCCACCTCAAATTATCGATAAACTCTGATTTCCATTTACTCACAACTTAAATATCTCTACTATATATGTTGAACAAATGAATACGACGTATGCGCTTTACAAGGGCTTTTGGAAGGCTACTGAAAAAACCTAATAATTGGAATGAAATAGAAATCCTACGAATACCGCTTCGATGCTTTGTGGATGCCTCCCGCGATAAGCCAGGGCACTGAAAAAGTACAATTTCCTTCAATACCGTTGATTTCCGTTCCGAGCGGACGCTTTCCGCAGACACGGCTTCAGCCAATCGAACAGAAAAGGGTTCGATTTGCCGTATTTCTGCGTTCTTTGCAGAAATTAAGGCATTCTTACCCCGTGCTCCCAACGCTAGCGCTTTTGCTCGCAAAAGCCGTTCTTCGTAACGGCTCTTCCTGCGGGGTCTTCAGCTCGCGCTGTTCCCGCCGGAGTCGCCGCTCTTCACTACAATCAACTAGTTCTTACTATAAAAAAGAACTTTTTCAGTGGCTTATCGCTCCGGCTACCACGAAGACGCGCCTTCGCTAGATGGTCTTTGTGAGAAAGCGCATTTCATTATTAGTGGTGAAATCTGCAACCTGGATTGCGTCTTTCTTGACTATAATTATATATGTTGAATCCGGTATATATACTGAGCGAAGGCGCCTTAACAGGGGTCGCCGAAGCCATAAGACTGGCGGCGAAGCTGCTTGGCTTATGGCGGGAGGCATCCCCTAGCGCCGGAGTGGTTCAATGGGATTCATTTATATAGTAGCAACTAGTAATCACATTATAATCTCAGCATATACATCTCAAAATCACATTTCTCTCGATATTGAACACCCTAGCGCAGGCGCGGCAAAGGGGTCGCCGAAGCCGTAAGACTGGATGCGAAGCGCTAATCCAGGCTTATGGCGGAAGGCATCCCCAAAGCGCCAAGCGTTCTATAATCCACACCCCGAATTATAACTCTCTCATTATCGAGAACCACAGCAGATTCAATGGGATTCTTTAATTCAACATATATAATACGTTCTTCACGATACGAAGATTCCGTTAATTTTAGATGATCAATCCAAAACTATTTTCATTTCCATAATTTAAATCCCGCACAAAAAAGCGCTGACCAACTGGAGCGCTTTTTCGTTTTGTAATGTAAGCAGTTTGTCCACTCCATCCTCAATCCTCAATCCTTCAGGATAGATTTGATACTCATTGGACAGCCTGTTTCTTATTCAACTCTTCAAGGATAGGATATAACTTTTCTAAATGATTAATTTCATAAGTCGGTACAACTTCTTCACTGGGCAGTTTATTCTCCCGATTAATCCAGACAGAACGCATTCCGACACGTGATGCTCCTAAAATATCCGTCATTAGATTATCGCCTACCATTATTGCTTCCTCTGCAGTTACGCCGTTTTCAGTAAGCACATGTTGAAAAATAGATGCGTCGGGCTTTCCTACTCCGAATGCGCCTGAGACGATGATTTGGTCAAAATAAGGAACGAGTTCGGATGTGACTTCAAGTTTCGTGTGTTGTAAACTTGGTGAACCATTTGTTAATAGTACAAGCTTGTATGTATCTTTCAGACTGTCCAGCACTTCGAATGTTTCTTCATATAGATAAGGATGCTTTTTCCGTTCCTGTGGGAATAATTCTGCTAACGTGCTGCCAAGGTCTTCATCATTAATGCCGATTCGCTGAAGTCCATTTGTCCACGCTTCCTTACGATAGCCTGGAACAATTGCTTTCATTTTTTGAAAATAGTCCCCTTCATCATTGAATGTCCCCCAGAGACCTTCGAATGGGTTAATGCCAATCATCTGAGTAAATTCATAGGTATCATACGATTCGTAAAGCTTTCTCGCTTCCAATCTGACAGCTTCTTCAAGTTTAGCAGGATTAAGATCATGTACTTGGGCTGCATGTTCACATGTTTTTTCGAATGCGGTTTCTACACTTTTTTTATCCCATAATAATGTATCATCCAAATCAAAAATAATCGCTTTTATCATAAGAAATCATCCCCTATCTGCTTTATAAACTAGTATACATGATTTCAGACTAGTTTAACGAGTAAGAACAAAAGCGCTAGAGTCTAGACGTGAAATAGCTTCTCTTGGTGTTTAACCACAGTACGAGATTTTATAATTTCCTAGTCAAAGAAAAAACCGCTCCCTATTTCTAATCGGAGCGGCCATTCTTCAATAAATTTCTCTGTCCCAGAAGCGTTGCTGTGCGATTGCTTTTACAAAATCATCATCAAAATCGGGATTATCCGTCGCGAAGACAATTCCTGGCCCCGCCTTCGCATTTGATAATTCAAAGAAAGGAAGACCTGTCGATGCAAATCCAATCGGTTTATAATGCTTGAACGATTCGTTAATAAAGTATTGGATATTGGAATTGAATTTTGCTTGATTTTCAGCCGTACCACCAACAACATATAAGCTATCAAATAAAACCGGATCCATTGTAAGGAATGTTTCATTAACGATTACATTAAGGCCATCCGCACCTCTTACTGTGCCTAGTTTTTCACCAACAATATCCACTGTGACGCCATATTTCCTTAACGTTTTGACAGCTCTTTTCACTTCTGCACCATTAAAATCATTACCAATCAGTACGCCGACTTTCAACGTGTAAGGGACTCTAGTTGTATTTTCCTGACTGAGTGCCGGTGATGAGGCCTTGACGTTCACTTGCTTGCCAGTAGGAGGGTTCACCCCGACACCATCTGCGATATGGATTGCCAATCCTTCATCCACATTGGCAAACATGTCAACAACTTGCTGTCTTACACTTTTACTAGCCACTTTCCCAACTTCAAAGATGAATGCATCAGTGATATGCTGCTTCTCTGGTGGCGACATACTATTCCAAAATAGTCTAGCCTGAGAAAAGAAATCTTTGAATGAATCGCTTCTTGCTTGAATGATACGCCCTTCCACTTTTTCTGCATAATGGACGAATCCGCCTTCTTTCGCAGTAGAAGTGGACGGTGTATTATCCGCAAGCGAGTTTTTATGGTAACTGACCTGCCCAACATCAATTCTCTGACGGCTATAGCCATTTCGCTGATTATTATGGAATGGACAGACGGCACGATTGATAGGAATCTCAGTGAAATTCGGTCCCCCGAGGCGAATGAGTTGTGTATCTAAATAGGAAAATAATCTACCTTGTAGAAGTGGGTCATTTGTGAAATCAATTCCAGGTACGACATTACCCGGATGGAACGCAACTTGCTCTGTTTCCGCAAAGACGTTGTCAACATTACGATTAAGCGTCATCTTGCCAAATATTTTAACAGGTACGATTTCTTCCGGCCAAAGTTTCGTAGCATCTAGTACATCGAAATCGAACATGAATTCATCTTTTTCATCAATCATTTGTACACCTAGTTCATACTCAGCAAAATTACCATGTTCAATTGATTCCCATAAATCCCGCCGTTGAAAGTCTGGATCTTTCCCAGAAATCTTCTGTGCCTCATCCCATACAAGCGAATGTACGCCAAGTGCTGGTTTCCAATGGAACTTTACAAACCGGCCTTTGCCTTGTTCATTGACGAATCGGAATGTATGAACACCAAATCCCTCCATCATTCGCCAACTCCTCGGAATCGCCCGATCTGACATTAGCCACATGACCATATGCGCCGATTCTTGGTTGTTAGCAACAAAGTCCCAAAACGTATCATGTGCAGAGGCAGCTTGCGGCATCTCGTTATGTGGTTCAGGCTGTATCGCATGGACAAGATCCGGGAACTTAATGCCATCTTGGATGAAAAAGATGGGAATATTGTTACCCACAAGATCATAGTTCCCTTCCTCGGTATAAAACTTAACAGCAAATCCCCGTACATCCCTTACTGTATCCGCAGAACCTTTGCTCCCTACAACATTCGAGAATCTCGTAAAAACTGGGGTTTTCGTTCCGGGTTCCTGTAGAAATCCTGCTTTTGTAAATTCCTTCATTGATTCATACAATTCGAAAAAACCGTGTGCTGCATATCCTCTGGCGTGTACAACCCGCTCTGGAATCCTTTCATTGTCAAAGTGAGTTAATTTTTCACGAAAATGAAAGTCCTCCATTAATGTTGGTCCACGGATACCCGCTTTCAATGATTCCTCGTCATTCGAAACTTTCAGTGCTTGATTTGTTGTCATTTTTGTTCCTTCATTATTCACACGGAATTGTTCCAACTGTTTATCTTTACTGTTTTCATCTATGACTTGTTTGTGGTTTGGTGATAATTTATCCACACAATCCCCTTCCGCTATCCATTTAGTAATTCTAGGCGCTTCCCTACTATATGCAGGACTTCCCCAACTGGATACAAAGAAAAGGATAGCACCTTGGAAGGGCTACCCTTTTCTTCACCTATTATATAGAAGAAACAATTATACTTTTACCGTGTCAGTGACTTCAACTACCCACCCGAATGAATCTTCCACTTTACCGGTTTGAATACCCGTTAGTGTCTCATACAGTTTTTTAGATAATTCACCGGTTTGATTATTATTAACGACCATTATGTCATCGCCCCAATTTAGTTCTCCAATTGGTGAAACAACTGCTGCCGTTCCTGTTCCGAAAGCTTCCTCTAAAGTACCTGCTTGGTGTGCTGAACGAAGTTCTTCCATGGATATTTTACGTTCAACAACCGGAATATCCCAATGCCTCAGTAATTGAAGGATTGACTTCCTCGTAATTCCTTCTAAAATACTGCCATTTAATATTGGTGTAATAACTTCACCGTTAATTTTGAAGAAGACGTTCATACTTCCCACTTCTTCTATATACTTTCTTTCTACACCATCAAGCCAAAGAACTTGTGAATAACCTTTTTTGCTTGCTATTTCTTGTGCTCTTAGCCCGGACGCGTAGTTACCGGCTGTTTTTGCCGTTCCAGTTCCGCCTGCTACTGCACGCACATACTCATTTTCAACGAGAATTTTAACGGGATGAATTCCTTCTTTATAATACGATCCAACAGGAGAAAGGATAATGATGAATTTATATTTCTTCGATGGTGAAACGCCAAGATAGGGTTCAGTCGCAACCATGAATGGTCTTATGTACAGGGAAGTTCCTTCTGTTACTGGAATCCAGTCTTTATCGATAGAAATTAATTTTTCTAAAGCTTCGATTGCAATTTCTTCATTGAAAGCTGGCATGCATAAGCGTTCACTCGATTTGTTCATGCGACGCATGTTTTCTTCTGGGCGGAATAACAATACTTGCCCCTCTTTGCCTACATAGGCTTTTAATCCTTCAAAAATTGTTTGACCATAGTGAAAAACGGTTGCCGCCGGATCCATTTCAAGTGGTGCATATGGAATGATTCTATGATCCGTCCAGCCTTGGCCTTCACAATAGTCAGCCACAAACATATGGTCTGTAAATACTCTTCCGAATTCCAACTGATCTGATTGTGGTTTTTGTTTTTTTGATTCACTCAATGTGACAGTGATTACATGGTTCGTCATGATGTGTGCATCTCCCTATGTCTAATTTTCAGGCCAGCTGATTTGGCTATTTCCGTATATTATGTGATTAAAAAGGAATACCAAGATAAGCGTTACCTCACGCTTAAACGATATTCCTTCATTTATCCATGTACGTAAATAACTTTCTAATAATATAGATTATATCAACTTCTTCGTAAATAAGCTATCTAATCATAAAAATATATCACATTTTTTATAGTCCCTTTCCAGAATAAAGAATAATCGTTCTGAATACCTATGAAGATAAAAACAGATGATATGTATGGATATTGAACCCTCGAAGGGACACATCTCTTGACAATTTCGTCCTCTCGCTGTAATATTAGCTTGAATTCAAGATAACTTTACAAAGATATTATCCAAGAGAGGATTGATAAAGATGAACGTAAAAGGCATTCACCATCTAACAGCAATGACTGGTAGCGCGGCGCATAACTTTAAGTTTTACACTGAGGTACTTGGTATGCGACTAGTGAAAAAAACAGTAAATCAGGACGACACAACTGCTTATCATTTATTTTACGGAGATGAGCAAGGGAATCCAGGAACTGAACTGACATTTTTTGATTTCCCAAATGCTGGACCAAAACGAGCAGGTGTCAGTAGTATTTCCAACTCATCACTTCGTGTAGCAAGTGACGCTGCACTAAATTATTGGATTGAACGCTTTACTGAATTTAACGTAAAACATGCACCCATTTCAGAATTTGCTGGTCGCAATGTTATTTTCTTCGAAGATGCGGAAGGTCAACAATTGACGCTCGTTTCCGATGAGACAAACTCAGTCGCTGCGACTGGAACTCCATGGGATAAGAGCCCTGTTCCGGTTGAGTATGGGATAACCGGGCTTGGTCCAGTTAGGCTAACTGTCCGCACTCCTGAACCGACTATCGCAGCTCTTCAAATACTCGGGTTTACAGAGAAGAACCGTGTTCCAGCTCTTGTTGAAGGACAAGACGACATCATTGTTATGGAAGTCGGAGATGGTGGTTCAGGCGCTGAAGTGTTCGTTGAGCCACGCAATGACTTACCTGCAGAGGTGCAAGGGATAGGCGGCGTTCACCACGTAGCTTTCCGTGTTAAGGACGAAGAAGAACTACATGCATGGATTGATAAAATTAACAGTACACGATTGCCGAACTCCGGATTTGTAGAGCGATTCTATTTCCGTTCACTATACTTCCGCGAGCCAAATGGTATCCTATTCGAACTTGCAACAGATGGACCTGGATTCGCAACAGATGAGCCGCTTGAAACATTGGGTGAGTCACTTGCGCTACCACCGTTTTTGGAAGGTAAACGTGCGGCAATTGAAGCGAATATCAAACCATTGAATACAAGTAGATAAAAGAGCTGCGTGTAGAGATAATGTCTGGCTCTATACATCAAGATTCCTATATGGAGTAATCACCATTACTGGTGGTTACTTCTTTTTTATTGGAACATATTTTATGCGTTAACCATGAAAATCTAACTTGAAATTGTTTAGTGTAATCGATGTATCCTTCAAAATCCAATTAGTAGATTATACTGATTAATTAATCGGTAAATGATACGATATAATGGATACGGTTTAAAATGATAGTCATTGCTACCCGAAAGATAGGGATCTTTATTACGACTTAAAACACATGGAGGATTTATAATGAAACTCTCAGTTTTATTAATTGGCCCTACGATTATGATCTTTTTAGGTTTAATCATATTCAAAAGTGTCCCTATTACCTTTATCCTATTCTATGGTTGGCTTTTATTTGTTCCGATTCTACTATACTTTAGAAATAAAAGTATTCGATGGAATCGTAAAAAACACCTCAATCTCAAATCTTTCACAGTTGGTCTGATTAGTGGTGTTATTTCTTTGGTAGCTATTTACGGGGCAGTTGCACTACTACATAATTTAGTTTTCGATCTTGGCGAACTAAAACAAATTTTGGTGGAGTGGAATTTCACAGGAAGTATCCTTTTCTGGTTAATTATTTTCCTCATCTTCATCAATCCTGTTTTGGAGGAGCTCTATTGGAGAGATGTTATGTATAAGCGCCTTATAGATAGAGTAGGTGCGGCTCAAACGATTATGATTACATCATTTTTTTATAGTCTATATCATCTAGTTCCCCTCTTTTCAATTTTCGCATTTCCTTTTAATTTCATTGCTGTTATTCCAGTATTTATAGCAGGTCTTATGTGGGGCTACTTTAGATACAAATTGAATTCAATCAGCGCATCAATTATTAGTCATATCCTAGCTGATCTTGGAATCATGTTGGTTTACTTGAACTATATTTTGTAATTTGCCCTACCAAATATCCCCTAAGTAATTTACTCTATTTGTTGAGATAAAGAATCCCATTGAATTCGCTAGGGAATGCTGCCAGTCTTTGGGCTTCGGCTCCCCCTTTAAGGCGCCTTCGCTTAGTTTATATAGGAATTCGGTGTATGTTGTGTTGCCCTCAAATCATATTGGTACTCATCATGATAAAAAGGCCATTCCCCGTGGGATGGCCTTTTCTATTGTATAGACTCCATCATCCAGTTAGTTTCTGTGAGAGGATCGATAGTTTAGTTTTCCGATTCAGCTACCTCTTTTACCCGTTGTAAAAATTCCACTACAATCTTGTCTGTGGAAAACAGTAAAAATAATTTCATGAACCATTTTAACGGACGATTCGTCGCAGTATAGGTTAAAGAAGTTCTGTGATCACTGAGCTTGACCAGCTCGTAGCGCGCCGTTATATCAAACATATTAGCAAGTGTAAAACCAACCTTTAACTTTTTCGCATTCGGGGAATCGTCATACTCTAACGTTTCTATTTGGTACTCCATAACACGCTTTCCTTCTTTATATTTTTGTAAATACACACTTCCAACCATTCCATCTGTTATTGTAATAGGTTTATTTTCAACTACTTGTGGCATAATCTTTTGCATATTTTCTAAAGAACCATTAAAAAAATTCCATACTTGCTCAATTGGCGCATCAATCTCTATTTCCTTCGTCCACTGTTTCATAATAAAAATCACCTCACAAAAATTTGCTTACATGTATTATAAATTTCACTTTACCACACAAGAAGATTCACTAATTCCTTCATAAAAAAGGAAAACAGTATAAGCGAACATACATCGCCTATCTGCTTTCCTTGATTCCAGCTTGCAAGATTGGTCCAAACTAGAGCACTTTACTTAAAAATGCTTTTGTTCGTTCGTTTTTGGGTTTATTAAATACTTGATCAGGTATACCTTCTTCTACGATTATTCCTTGATCCATAAACATCACGCGATCGCCCATCTCTCTCGCGAAGCCCATTTCATGCGTGACGACGACCATTGTCATCCCTTCAATTGCAAGCTGTTTCATAACATCCAGCACTTCTTTCACCATTTCTGGGTCGAGTGCAGAAGTCGGTTCATCGAATAGCATGATTTTAGGTTGCATCGCTAATGCCCTTGCAATTGCAACACGTTGCATTTGACCACCCGATAACTGTTCGGGATAAGAATTCGCTTTATCAGCTAGTCCGACCTTCTTCAACAATTCATGAGCTAGTTTTTCCGCTTCCGCAGAATTCATTTTCCGGATTTTCCGCGGAGAAATAGTGATATTATCGATTACACGCATATGCGGGAACAGGTTAAACTGTTGAAACACCATACCCACATCTTTCCGGATTCCATTGATATCCGTTTTCGGGTCATTTACTTTAACTCCGTCTATAAAAATGTTGCCGGCCGTAATATCTTCCAACAAATTTATACAGCGTAAAAATGTACTTTTCCCAGAACCACTTGGACCTATAACACAAATGACTTCTTTTTCTTTCACTTCATAATCGATTCCTTTTAACACTTCCAATTTCCCAAAAGACTTATAGAGGCCTTCCACTTTAATCATTTGATCACCTTCCTACCTTAACGCCGAGTTGAGAACATTTTCTTTCTTTGCATTGGAACATAGCTATTACTGAAGCGTTTTTCTACATACGAAATAATTTTACCGAAAACGAAAGTTAGACACAAATAAAGTATTGCAACCGTAAGATAGGGCTCCCAAAACCTTGAATAAGCTCCGGCAACTACTTTCCCCGCGTACAATAAATCATTAGCTGCGATAATCGTAACTAATGATGAATCTTTTAGAAGGGCAATCAATTCATTCCCAAGTGGTGGAACCATCCGTCTAAAAGCCTGCGGTAGAATAATATTTTTCATCGCTACATTTTGCGTCATTCCAAGAGACCTTGCCGCTTCCATTTGCCCTTTTTCAATCGACTGAATACCCGCACGTATAATTTCCGCATTGTATGCAGCGCTATTTAAAACAAGCGCAAGTGCACCTGATACAAAATAACCCAATGAGTGACCGAAAATCCCTGGAATAAGTGCTAGATGTATTAATAAAATTTGTACTAATAATGGCGTCCCACGGAAAAAGTCGACATAGTATTTGGATGGATAATAGATCCACTTTTTCTTGGATAATTTCCCCATACCCACGAATAAGCCTAATACAAAGCCTCCCAAATAGCCAACTACGGTGAGTGCTAAAGTAATTCCAATTCCACGAATGAATAATTCGCGATAATTCCATATCATTTCCCATCTAATATCCATTAAATCCAGAAAATCTAGGAAAACCAATTCAATCACTCCCATTAAATGACTTGGTGTATGCATATCGTCTTTAAACTACAAACGATTAGTCAACATCAAACCCTGTGATTTCCTTCAATTTCCCGTTGTCCTTGATAATTTTAATCCCTTCATTCAGCATGTCAATAATTTCTGTATTGCCTTTTTTGACCATTAATCCATAAAACTCTTTTTCAAAACTATCATCTTCTACTGTTTTAAGTTTCACCTTCGGGTTGTTCGCTTTGTAATCAATGATAACTGCATTATCCCCTACAGCTGCATCTGCATTACCATTAATCATTTCACTAATTGCTAGTGGCATAGATTCTGTTGCTACAATTTTGGAACTTGTATTCCCTAGAAGCTCCCTAGTTACGATATGACCCGTTGTATTGATTTGAACAGAAACCCTTTTATCTTTCAAATCTTCAAACTTGGCAACAGTTGAATCTTCCGGTACAAGAATCAATTGGTTTGCAGCAAAATATGGATCTGAAAAATCGAATGATTCTTTGCGTTCATCTGTGATCGTAATCGATGACACAGCAAAATCCACTTCTCCACCATCTACTGCCGGGAATAAAGGCTCCCAACCGTAGTTTTTGAATTCAACTTCAAATCCTGCAGCTTCTGCAATCGCTTTCACAATATCAATATCTATCCCAACAATATTGCCTTTCTCATCCATTAACTCCATTGGTGCATACGTTGCATCCGTCCCAACTTTTAATACTCTTTTTCCACTGTCTCCATCTTTCGATGAACCAGAATCCTTCGTGCCTGTTCCACAAGCAAACAATAGAATGCTTACACTCGCTAACAGTAACCCCAATGATATAGAGCGCAATCCTTTTTTCATCGTCATTCCCCCTTATGTTTTTGAGTTCCTGCAACATGTATCACTATAGTTATCCGAAAGTTCTGGATAGTTACTTTATTATATACGAGTCATCAGTCCTATACAATAGAAAAATAGACGTTACCTAAGCACAACCGACTAGGGTATAATCCACAGACCAATAATTTTATAGTTTCCTATAGGAACAACAAAATCCCACCGGTAATAGTTACCCGGTGGGATTTGATTCTCAATTAATAAAATTATTGTAGTCCCTCAAATAATAACACTCTTGCAGGTGATGCATCTGTACCCGTCAATTTTAAAGGTGCAGCAACCATGAAATAGTCCCCTTGTTCAACTTCTTTTAAACGAAGTCCTTCAATAATAATAATTTCGTTTGCAAATAATGTTTTATGAGTTGGATGTCCTTCTTGGCTTCTTTCAATTCCAAGCGTATCTATTCCCACTCCTCGAATACCGATCTCGGAAAGATATTCTGCTCCATCTTGTGCAAGATAAATAAAATCAAAATTAAATGTATCCTCAAAAGAATTCTTCGTTTTAAATAGAACGAAATCACTCTTTTGGATCTCAAATTTTTCTAAATCCGCTTTAGAAATCCCATCTTCTACATTTGTTAGATCGAGTACTTTACACTGTCCCACAAGACTTTCCATTGGAATTGATTCGAATGTATCTCCATCTACAACCATGTGTAGCGGCGCATCGATGTGTGTTCCTGTATGCACATCAATCTCCAACCGAGTTTCGGTTACATAGCCATTTGTTACCCGATTAAGTTTTGGTTGTTTTTCAGGTTTATCTTTGTAAACAGTCATACCTTCATAAATAGTGCCTGTTACATCATGCATTTTCATTTTAGCAACACTTCCTTTTTTTTAGTGTCTGACTATATAGCTATCCTCGCATGAAATTTAGCATGCCGTCTAGCAAAACTACTTTCGTTACCTCATCAGTATACCAAAATTGACACTAAGTTCATGCATGTCCTCTATATATGATTTTATTTATAGTCTTAGAACCACACATCGTTTAATGATATACTTGAAGCAGTTTCAAGTATAATTCGTGTCTACACTACAATTGGAGGAAAGCGAAAATGGATAACGTAACAGCCTCAGTTGGACCTGATGAAAAAAATCAATTAATTGATTTCCAAGAAGAATGGACAACCCAAGACATGACCTTTGTTTTATTTGGAGCAACGGGAGACTTAGCAAAACGTAAATTATTTCCTGCTTTATATAATTTGTTTCTCGACGGCAAATTGCCAGATTCAATCTCCATAATTGGTTTAGGCAGAAACTATTTTTCCGATGACATTTTCCAATCAAAAGTCGAAAGTGCACTTCGTGAATATTCTAGAAGAGCTGTCCAAACTACCGGATTGAATGAATTTTTAGCCAAATTTCGATACTGTAAATTTGATGCAACAGACAATGATTCGTATCAAAACCTACATGAACTTATTCACGACAGAGAAATAGAATTAAACATTCCCGGAAATCGACTTTTCTATTTGTCGGTTGCTCCTCAACTGGTTGATATCATTACATCTGGTCTTAATCAAAGCGGTATCAGTCAAACGTCAGGCTGGAAGCGGCTCATTGTTGAGAAACCCTTCGGAAGCGATTTAAAGACGGCACGACAATTAAACGAGAGTTTGAACAACGCTTTCAATGATGAAGAAATTTACAGAATCGACCACTATCTTGGAAAACCTATGGTCCAAAATCTCGAATCCTTTGAATTCGCCAATCCGATATTTGGTTCATTATTAGATCATAAACGAATTGCTAATATACAAATCACAGCATGTGAAACGGTCGGGGTAGAAACACGAGCCGATTATTACGATCAAGCAGGTGCAATTCGGGATATGGTTCAGAATCATCTTCTTCAGTTAGTAATGATGACGGCCCTTCACCTACCCGAAAAAATGACTGCTGAAGAAATTCGAAAGCAAAAAGTAACGATCATGGAATCCCTTCGACCTATCAATAAAGATAAGATGGAACAAGATGTTGTACGTGGTCAATACGAAGCCGGTGAGATTTTTGACACCCCGGTTGTTGGTTATAAAGAAGAGCCTGGGGTTAATGCTTCTTCAATGAATGATACTTATTTCGCAGCTCGCCTCTATATTGACAATCCATCTTGGAGCGGAATCCCCTTTTATATACGAACAGGGAAACGGATAGGTACAAAATCCACCAAGATTGTCATTGAGTTTACGAACAATGTAAAACAAATAGATGCCCTTCCAGCCGATGGGATCACTCCAAACTTATTGATATTCGAAATTAGTCCGAATGAAGGTATTTCTTTAGTGATAAATATGAAAAACCCTTCAAGTAACCAATTTGAGCCTGCTTCCATTAATTTCTCCACCAATTCAGAGGATCAGCCAGAAGCATATGAACTACTTCTATTTGATGCGATACGCGGTAATGCAACATTCTTCGCTAATTGGAAAGAAGTTGAATTATCATGGCAGTGGATTCAACCACTCCTAGAAGCGTTTCAAGAGAATACACTACCTTTACATTCATACCCTGCCGGTTCAAATGGGCCAGAGGCAGCTAATCAACTATTGCAGGCCGATCAATTTCATTGGTGGTAAAGAGCCGCCTGTTCAGGAGCACAGCCAAAGTACGCCGCGTCCTGCGACAATTAGGAGGGATGAAGTTCAATCCCTCCCCGCTGCGTGACCCATATCCTGGAGGCCTCCAAGTCTCTAGGTGATGGAGTCTAGACGTGAAATCTTCATATTGCAGATTACCTACAGTACGAAGTTTTATTATTTCCGAAGCAAAACGTGATAAATTACATAAAAAGAATGGGGTAGGATTATGACTAAGAAACAAATGGGCGTTATTGGTTTGGGCGTAATGGGGATGAACCTTGCGCTAAACATCGAAAGTAAAGGCTATTCGGTAGCTGTCTATGATTATTGGACAGATCGAACAGATGAATTTTCCAACAAAGAAGCGAAAGATAAAGCTATTCATGGTAGCTATAGCATTGAAGATCTAGTCGCTTCGCTTGAAGTTCCACGTAAGATCTTATTAATGGTTAAGGCCGGGGAAACGACAGATACAGTGATCCAGTCCCTTGTCCCTCATCTTCAACAAGGGGATATTCTTATCGATGGAGGAAATACATTCTTTAAAGATACGAATAGACGTACAGCAACCTTAAAAGAATCAGGCATACATTTCATTGGTGCAGGTGTTTCTGGTGGAGAAGAAGGAGCTCGTAACGGCCCATCGATTATGCCTGGAGGCTCAAAAGAAGCTTACGAACAAGTGAAGCCCATTCTTGATGCTATTTCGGCAAAAGTTGACGGCATTCCCTGCAGTGCATATATGGGTCTTGATGGAGCAGGACATTATGTGAAAATGGTTCATAATGGCATTGAATATGGCGATATGCAACTGATTTCCGAAGCCTATTTCATCATGAAACATGCACTTGGTCTTGAAGTGCAGGAGTTGCATGAAATATTTTCAGAATGGAACAAGGGAGAACTCGACAGCTATCTCATTGAAATCACAGCAGATATTTTCACAAAGATGGATGAAGAAACTGGGAAACCGCTCATTGATCAAATTCTAGATGTAGCCGGACAAAAAGGCACAGGAAAATGGACAAGCCAAAATGCGTTAGACTTAGGCGTGTCCCTTCCAATCGTCACAGAGTCCGTATTTGCACGATTTATTTCTTCTATTAAGGGAGAGCGCGTTGCAGCAAGTAAACTACTAAAAGGCCCGGAACTGAAAAAGTATGTAGGTGATCCAAAAGAGTTGATTGAAGCGATTCGTAAAGCTTTATATATGAGTAAAATTTGTTCATATGCCCAAGGTTTTGCGCAAATGCGTGCAGCATCTGAGGAGTATGATTGGAAAATCCCTTACGGAGAAGTAGCCATGATTTTCCGTGGAGGATGTATCATTCGTGCCCAGTTCTTACAGAATATCAAAGAGGCATTTGATACTAACAGTGACTTGCCAAACCTTTTAGTTGATCCCTATTTCCAAGAAATAGTAGGAGACTATCAGAATTCGCTTCGCGAAGTAGTAGCCGTAGCCACTCAACATGGGATTCCAATTCCTGCTCTCTCAAGTGCATTGGCTTACTATGATAGTTACCGTACGGAGACATTACCGGCCAATCTTATCCAAGCTCAACGCGATTATTTTGGCGCACATACCTATGAACGCCTGGATAAAGAAGGCCATTTCCATACTGAATGGGCAATAACAAAAGCGCAAGCGCCTGGTCAGGAGCGACAGGCATAAGACGGGCTGGCGAAGCGGCGTTCTTTGCCGCACAGCCGGACCGACTTATGACCCGAGCCCCTAGGCGCTGGAGCCTAGACGTGAAATAGCCTATTTCGCAGGTTATCCATAGTACGAGATTTTATAGTTTCCTAAGCAGCAAAAAAGTACCAGGAACCGATAATCGGCGCCTGGTACTTTTTATTGGCTTTCGGTCGTTTAAAATTTCGGTGACAGTCATTTAGTTTGCGGACAGTTTTTTCTCCAATATGATTCTATGAATTCCCTCGTCATCCGCGAATGTTTCCACAACATCAAATCCATTTTTAATATTAAGGATAAGCATATTCCGCCAGCTATTTCTCGTCTTTGTTTGAACAATTTTATAACCCGACTCAACTAAAAAGCGATGTTGCTGTTCCAGTAGCCTTGTTGCGATTCCTTTTCCTCTGTAGTCCTCATGAACTGCCCCGTACCAACTATAATACTTATGCGGGTCAAGCTCGTAACCAATTTTATAACCGACCACCGTTGATTGATCAAAAGCTACATTTATTAAGATTTTCTGCTTTAATTTTATTTTCTCCACTAACGTTTTGGAATCTTTGAAAATACTTTCATGTAATTCCAAAATCCCATCAATTATTTCATGTTCAGGAATCTCCAAAAACTGTTTAAAGTTCAGCATAACGAACCCTCCTCACCAATAATATGCAGTTCATGCATTGGCCTTGTCATTGCTACGTATAGTAACTTTCGGTCGATTGGGTGATTTCGGAATGGCTCGTCGAAAGCGGCGATAATGACCGCATCAAATTCCAATCCTTTTGCTAAGTGGCTTGGAACAATGAGCAGACAATTGTCATTGATGCCAGATTGATCTCCCACTAGATGGACTGACATTCCAAACTCCTGCAGAGAGGTGAAAATCTCCCTAGCCTCTTTACGCGTTTTACAAATAAGTGCGACAGATTGATGACCGCGTTCGATAATTCCTTCATAAATACGTTGAATGCCGCCCCCCTCTAACTCATGCATCTCATAATACTTCGGTTCTCTTCCATGACGAACGACCGGTTCTACAAGTGGTAGATCTTCATCCATCTGTGCAAGAACTTGATTCGCCAGATTCATTATTTCAATCGTCGTTCGGTAGCTTTTTTGAAGTGTCGTATACGTTGCTCTTGGAAACAGTGCCTTTATCGGTTCCCATGATGTTAATGATCTGTAACTATGAATTCCCTGGGCCAGATCCCCAACCATTGTAAACATATCCGTCTCTAGACCGTCTTGCATTGAAGCAAGCTGGAATTCGCTGTAATCCTGTACTTCATCGATGAAAACAACCCTCATTTTCCATTCATCTGCAATGCCTCTAAGCTTTGCGTGCAAATAATAAAGAGCTGCTAAATCCTCGACTTCCCAAAACTCTTTTTTATGTGCCTCCCAAAAAGCATATCTGTCGCGCTCGGACCACTCGTCTGCAAATTCCTTTTGTAGTTCGCTACTTGTTAGCCAGTCCCGATATAATTTCTTGATATTGAACTTTTTGAATCTGCGCATATAGGCTGACGCAACCGTTTTGCCTTCCTTTTCAATAACAGGAAGTCTTTCATCTCTTTCTTCCAATATTCTTGTTAACTTCAGTTTCCTTCTTTCATCATCCCTTATTCCGTATAACGCCTTATCAAGTGCCGCGTCGTACTTTGTCGTTAGCATATCCATAAGTTGTTTTCGTTTTCGCTTAACGTCACTTTGAACGATAATTTTAATTCTATCCAGTCTTTTCTCAACTGGCATATACGAAAACTCTTTTAGAAATAGCTGTTTCAACCGAGAAGCTTTCATAATCCGATATTTTTCAATAAAGACATCTTCAAATAACTCAGCCATATCCAGTTCCAACTTATGCACATAGCGTTGCATGATTTCTCGGTATTGTAGGCTTCCCTTCACACGTGTTACAAAAAGCAAAATTGCATCTAGCGTGTCAGATTCAGTAAGCTGTTCCAACTTAGCGTCTGGATCCATCAACTTCAGTTTCAATCCTGTAGCACTTAAAACATATTCGCTATATGTCGTCTGACAGATGCGCCCTACACCGAGTTCGGGAAGCACATCCGCAATATAATCCATAAATAATTTACTTGGTGCCAAAATCATCAATTTATCAGCAGGAAAGTTTTCACCCATTGTATAGAGGAAATAAGAAATACGGTGAAGGGCAATCGTTGTTTTCCCGCTTCCTGCGGCTCCCTGTACAATAATTGGTTGTTTCAAATTCGCACGGATAATTGCATTTTGTTCAGCTTGAATCGTCGACACAATTTCAGTCAGCCGTGTATCCGCCTTGCCAGCAAGGGCTTCCTGAAGTAGTTCATCATTCGTTGTAAGATCGACATCACGGATATCAAGAAGTTCACCTTCTTCAATTCGATACTGCCGTTTGGAATAGAGATGTCCCTCGAACTCTTCATCTCGCACTTTATAGGATAGAGCCCCTAGTCTCCCGTCGTAATAGACATTTGCAACCGGTGAGCGCCAGTCGACGATAATCGGTTCCTGCGTTTCCCGGTGGAATAAAGAAGTCTTGCCAATATAGAGTAACTCATCAGCCTCATTCTCTTTTCGAAAATGAATGCGGGCAAAATAGGGCTTCTGCTGAATTGCCTCCAGCCCCTCTTTTTGCGAACGGGCCATTTCAAAAAATCGAGCGTTTGTCAAAATGTTGATATAGCTTAAACTTGAATCCAAATAATCCAGATCAGCCATCGACTGGCGGATCTGTTCTTGGGAGGATTTTACATCACGTCGCGATTCCTCCAACAATTGCTGCATGTACTGTTTGGTGTAGTCAAGGCGCTGTAATTCAAACTCTAAGTCAGGATGTTTCTGAGACATACAGACCCTCCATTTGTTGTATTTTGCGTCACGTGCGGTTGTATGGGAGATGTTGGGGATTATTAAACAGAATTGAAGTTTACCACTTGCTAAAGGCGGAATCAACACCATTTAGTACAATGGAAAAAATATTCTGATTAAAGAAGTGATTCAGCGCGGATAGATACAGATAAGTAAAATTCACTTCCACTGGTTTAGATATTTGTAAAAGTAAATAGCGCTTTCTCATCAAACTCTCATCTGCGTCTCATGTCTCTCTAATTTAGGTGCGTTACTCTAGATAAGTAGGACAGGTTGAAAGCATGTCCACAAAATTGGCTAGCGTATTTCATGTACATTAATCAATTCTTAAAAATTATTCTATCAAACATAAAAAATGGAGGCCCCAACTATGTTGACTAAACTTCAAAATCGAATTCATGAATGGATAGCAGTAAACTACCAAGGGAATGAATATTCATGGCTCTCCCAGAATGCAGTCACAAACTGGTTTAGCCCTAATCCATTAAGTAAACATGAAATTCAGCAATTACAACAAGCTAAAATCAAAGCAAATGCTAACATGCATAACTTCATGTACTAGTCCTAGAATTATACTTTCTCAGCAAATTTTTATTATGACTTTTAAAATATCAATCTAAAAAAATGGAGGCTACAAGTATGGTCAATCAATTTCAAATTAAAAAAGCGTTATTCCAGAACCACATTAATGAACGGTTTTCATTTTCATTAAACTACCAAGGTAATGATTTTCAAGGCATTTATCACGAGGGCGTAATTAACTGGTTCAATCCACACCCACTAAACAAAATTGAGTCACAACAATTAGGAAAAATCGAATCCAGCGTAACTAATAAAATGAACAGGCTTCTTGTCTCCAGCTAAGAAGTGTGGCGAAAAAACAAGCTAATTGCACGTGGCAATCAGCTTGTTTTTTCCTACCTATTAGACTTTAAATTGTCCCATATCATTTTGCAGTTTTTCCGAAAGCTCCGCAAGCACTTGCGCACTTGAAGAAATCTCTTCATTTGCAGCAAGCTGTTGTTCTGTCGCTGCGCTTGTCGACTGAGCTGCAGCAGATGATTCCATGGCAAGTTCCTGCACTTTTGAAGAACCACTAGATACTTCATCCGTCATTGTACGAATCTGTTCGATTGCGGCGGAAACAGCTGTCACTTTTTCACCGACGTCACTAGCCGCCTGTTCAATCCGGTTAAATACACTGCGTGTACGTTCCGTCACAACAAGCCCCTCTTCAACGCGGCGACTTCCATCTTCCGTGCTGGAAACAGCCTGTGCGACGTTGCCAATCATTCTATCAATCATATTACCGATTTCTCCAGCGGATCGTTTCGACTGTTCAGCAAGTTTTCGCACTTCTTCTGCAACAACCGCGAAGCCTTTTCCATGCTCGCCAGCACGGGCTGCTTCAATCGCCGCATTGAGCGCCAGCAAATTGGTCTGCTCAGCAATATCAGTAATGAGTGACGTTACTCTCCGGATTTCTTCCGAATAATTAGCCATGCCATTCATTATCACAGCCGACTGTCCAATTGCTGAACTAATGACCGTCATTTGGCCGTTAACATCTTCCATAAGGGATGCTCCCTCTTCGACCAATTGGGCAACGTCTTCAGATGACAGAAGCATTGCTTCATTATCTTCCGTAATTCGGTTGATGCTTGTTACCACTTCTCCCATAGCTAAAACCGTCTCATTTACAATCGCAACTTGCGATTCGCTTCCGAATAAGTTTTTCTCCGAAATTTCGGCAACCATTTCAGATGCTGCTAAACTCTCTTCCGAACTCGCAGATAATTCTTCCGCCTGGACGGCAAGCTGAACTGCAGATTCATTTGCATTCGTAATGATAGCGCGAAGGTCTTTGCTCATACTGTTAAATGCCGTCGCCATCTCACCTATCTCATCTTTATTGCGAATTATAACCGGTTCTATTGCTAAGTTACCATCCGCAATTTCTGTTAACGCTGCTGTCATTTTCCCGACTGGACGTGCAATACTACGGCTGATCACAACAGCAATAGCAATACTCAACAGAATCGCTAGGGCAATTAGCCCCACTGTCAAAATACGTGTTTGCTTAATAAGTTTTTCAATTTCTAGGTTTATTTCGTCCGTCTTTGCATTTTGATCATTAATTTGGTCATTGATTTCCGTTACAATGATATCCTCAAAGACAGATGCATCAGATGCAATACTGAGCGCCTTTTCTTCACTGGAATTATTAAGTTCACTAATGGCCGACTCTAAAGTTTCTACATAATTTACACGTGAGTCTTTTAGTTCGTTAAATAACACACGTTCGGCGTCTGTCTGTGGCAATTTGTCTAGGATTCCCCAGTACAAATCAAATGTTTCGATTGACTTTTCTTTATTCTTTAAAAACAATTCATTTCCAAACAATAAGTAGCCCCGAAAATCGGTCGAAGTTGCATACTGTGCAGATAATAGTTTTTCAAACAACACCACTTTTGTTACCTGTTCGTCTAGGATAGATCGGTACTCACTATTCACTTTAGTTAGCGACCAAAAACCCATTGCCCCCACTATTATCATAAAGACAAGAACAGATAAGAACCCGCTCCATAATTTTTTACCAACTGAAAATTTCATTTAAGTTTTACCTCCCGCATATTAAATCCATTCATTAGTATAGCTTATATGAAACTAGTAGTATAGTTGTAATAATAAAATATAATGACATAGGTATTAACATCTAATTACAATTTAATCCCATCTAAAAAAACCTTACTTTACATGTATCTTGTAAAGTAAGGTTTTATTCTATCAAGATCACTTTTCAAAACGAACAACCCATTGGTTATCCACTTGTTCAATGCCTGTCCCCTTCCAACCATCATACAGGTACTTTTGTTGTTGTTCTGTATCCGCCATTAAGACAAAGCAACAGTCCAAGGTATCCTGTTCTATTAAAGGGCCTGTTAAATCTTTCATCAAAATATATCTGAGTAAATCACCATATTTCACTTTTAATGCTACAATTTGCATACCATGTGCAAATTTATCTTTTAGACTGGCAATATTAAATGGTGCAACAGTTGTACAAATATAGCGGAATCGCTGTGAATCAACTTGCTTCATTAGAACTTTCCCCAATAACACTTGTAAGCCATTGCCTTGGAAGTCCGGATCGACATTCGAGATTTCGGAATAGAGCACAAGCGGCCATTCACTTCTTGGTAGTCCCGCATCTTTCCCTAGATGCTCTTCATCCAGTTCTGGTTCAAGCATGGCCCGAAATGCAATCAGTTGTTCATGATAATAGGCACCAATCATGAGTCCTTTGCCGTTTAAAATATAGCTAAACTCTTCTTCTGTCAACGGCTGTAAAAAAGAACCTGTAGATAATGATTCAATCACTTTCCGCTGAAGGATAAGAATTTCGTCGAGCCAATCTGCTTCTAAGCGTTTTATAGTAATTTCACGCCCGTTTTTCAACAAATGCTTTTCCCTCATCCGCTTACCTTCTCTGAGAACACAGTCAGTTCCTGCAACACTTGCTCATCAATGTCGATTCCTAATCCCGGCTTGCCACTCAAACGGATAAATGGAACGTCATAATGTAAATTTCCAACGTCTTTGCTGAACTTAAGCGGTCCTGTTAATTCCACACTTGTAATTATTTTTTTCGAGAATGCAACGTGGAATCCTGCTGCTGATCCGATAGATGACTCCACCATCGAACCAATCTGACACTCAATCCCCGCCATTTCGGCCATATGGGCAAGCTTTGTCGCTGGATAAATCCCGCCACATTTCATCAATTTAATGTTCACTTTATCAGCAGCACGCTTCGCGATGATTTCTCTCATGTCACGCACGCCACGTAAACCTTCGTCAATCATCATTGGAGTAGAAGACTTAGATTTCACCTCGACCATACCATCTATATCATCAGCTCGCACAGGCTGCTCCAACCAATCGAGCGAACAGTCCTGCAGCTTTTGAAGACCTTGTAATGTATTGGCGCTATTTACCCAACCTTGGTTAACATCGACACGAATCGCAATATCCTCGCCTACACGCTCACGTACCGCTTGAATGCGTAATACATCGTCCGCTACATTGGTGCCGACTTTCATTTTCATCGAACGGTATCCAGCGGCTACACGTTCTTCTGCTTCAATCGCCATTGCTTCCGGAGCGGCGATGCTTAACACATGCGTAATCGGAAACTCTTCGTGGTATCTTCCTCCAAGAAGATTATAGACAGGGACACCAAGTGCTTTTCCTGCAACATCATAGCATGCTATGTCAATTGCAGCTTTTGCTGTTGGTACTCCGTAAATTTCAGCATCCATCAGTTCATGAATTCGCTCCATATTCATAGGATTTTCACCTATTAACTTCGGTGCCAGGGTATTTTTCAAGATTTCAAAAGTTCCTTTCCAACTCTCACCCGTTACATGTTCATCGGCAACACCTTCTCCATAGCCGACTAAACCGGTATCCGTTGTGATTTTGACAATGATGGATGGCATATAATCATAAGTGGCGTAACTAATAATAAAGGGTTCATAAAGTGGTAAGTGAATCGCATAAATTTCAATTTCAGCTATTTTCATAAGTCAAAATCCTCTCTCTTGGCAAACTCTATTTTTTATTGTATCATTGTCGTTAAATAGTCGCTAATCATTGGGGGTTCATCGTGAAGATTAAAATCGCAGTTATCGGGTCAACTGATTTTTGCCAACGTACAGAACAACTTGTCAACAATCGAAAAGATATTGAACTTAACTGGTATCGCTACGCTGAACCCAGTGAGGCACCGAGTTTACTGCAGACACTTAAACCGTGTGATGCCCTTTTGTTTTCAGGTTCCCTGCCTTACTTTTATTCCAAAAAGCTACTTGAAAACCTACCGATCCCAGCCGTTTACCTGCAACAAGATGAAACAGCATTGGCCATTACATTGCTTCATTTATCTACACAGAACCAGCAGGAATTGAGTCGCGTATCCATCGACGTGCGTGAGCAATCCTATATTGAACACGTACTCAATGATTTAGGTCGAGGTGTGGAGTTGCCTTTTGTTCACTTGCTAAAAGATGATGAAAAAATCACTACCATAACGTCCTATCATCAAACTCTTTCTTTACAAGGTAAAACAGATATGGCGATTACAAGTGTCCATGCTGTTTTTGAACAGCTACAGCAGCAAAACATTCCTGCATGTAAGATGATTGACCCTGAAAGTACGATTCTCCGGAGTATTGAACAGGCAAAACAGCAAGCATTGTTACAAAAAAGTAACTCCGCACAGATTGCAGTCGGAATTGTAAAATCAATTTCTTCGCTACCAAACGTAGAGACATCCATTGCGAAAATAGCATCCATTATGCAGGCTCGTTGGAGTGTACATGACGGTGATTTCACCCTGTACACTTCAATGGGAAACATCGAATCCGCTATAAAAAACAAGGAATTTCTTTCTACATTCCAATCACTTGCTACCAAAGCAAAAATGGCATTCGGCTGTGGCGAATCAATCATTGATGCAACTGAAAACGCGAATTTCGCACTCAATCTTATACAACTAAGTGATGGTCATTGTTTTTATATGTTAGATACAAACAAAAGATTGCATGGTCCGTTTCCACAATCGGAAGTAACCGTTGAGATGAAAATCACTGAGCCTGCACTTGTGGAGATGGCCGAAAAAACCAAGCTCAGTCCAGCAAATATCTCTAAATTGATGCAATATAGTCTGATGCGTCAAACGAAACAATTTACTGCAAATGATTTGGCATTATATTTAGATGTCTCACGAAGAACCGCAGAACGTACATTAAAAAAACTCGTCGACTATAAGTATGCTACGATCATTGGTGAAGAAATGACCTACCGACAAGGAAGACCTCGCGCTTTATATGAATTTAACTTTCACCCTTATTTTTAAAAAGAATGGAAAGTTCACTTGATAGATGTGAACTTTCCATTCTTTCTCGGCTAGACTCCAGCGCTTGCGCTTTTGTTTTTAAGCCAAATTTACCTCTTCGTTTACTTTTTCTTTTTTTAATTCATCTACTGCAAGTTTTTCCTTTTCTTGTTCAGTCAACTTCACAATCGAAAAGCCTGTTAATGCATAAATAATGGATATCAAAGGAACAACTAAATTCAATATGGCATATGGACCGTATTGTACAACACTTACTCCCAATGTTCCAAAAATGAATACACCGCATGTATTCCATGGGATGAAAACCGAAGTCAGCGTTCCACCGTCTTCAAGTGCACGTGATAAGTTTTTCGAATGCAAGCCCATATTCTGATACGCTTTACTGAACATCCGTGATGGAACGACGATAGAGATATATTGCTCTGAACAAGATGCGTTTGTTAAGAAACAAGCTCCGATTGTCGAGATAATTAACGACGCGGAAGATTTAACAACTTTAAGCAGTTGATTCATTAATGACATAAGCATGCCCGAAAACTCTAGAATCCCGCCAAATGTCATGGCGACAATAGTCATAGATACCGTAAACATCATCGAATCCAATCCGCCACCGTTAAACAAAGCATCTACCATTACATTCCCTGTGGCAATTGTGAATCCGCTTTGCAAAGCCTCAATGCCTGCAATAAGCGTACCGCCCTGTACAAAAATTTGTGATAGGAATCCAAGCACAATTCCTATTACAAGAGCAGGTATAGCCGGTACTTTTACAGCAACAAGTACAACAACGGCCAATGGTACAAGCATCAACCACGGTGAAATGACAAAGCTTTCTTTTAACACTTGTGCTGTTTGCGCAATTTCTTCTACTTCAATATTGTTTGCTGCAAAACGATTTCCTAAAAAGGCATAGACGCCAAGAGCAATTGCTAAGCCAGGAATCGTCGTGTAAAACATATGCTTGATATGATCAAACAAATCCGTCCCTGTTAACCCTGCTGCTAAATTCGTAGTATCTGAAAGCGGTGACATTTTATCCCCAAAGTAGGCTCCTGATATAATTGCTCCTGCAATCATACCTGCTGGAATCCCCATACTTAAACCGATTCCCATTCCCGCTACGCCGATTGTTCCCATTGTCGACCATGAGCTACCAATTGCCAAAGATACAATTGAACAAATAAGACAAATTGTTACGAGAAACCAAGCTGGTGTAATGATTTGCAAACCATAGTAAATCATCGTTGCAACAATTCCGCCGCCCATCCACGCTCCAATTGTCAGCCCTACCAAAATAATGATAACGACAGCCGGAAGAGCCAATCGAATACCTTTATACATCATTTCCTCAATTTCCTTCCAAGTAAATCCAGCTCGCCAAGCTACAATAGCTGCAGTCGATGTTCCAATTATCAATGGAATATGAGGACCTTGTTCTAATTTAACAACCGTAAATATCATGACAACAATCATTACGACTAAAGGAAGTAACGCCATCCAAAAACCAATTTTTCTCTCATTTTGTTGATCCATCTATATTCCCCCAGATTGAAGTATTTTCAAAATTATTAACTGTCGCTTAATAGTCGTTAATAGATATATTAAGGGCTGTTTGGAACAAAGTCAACCGTATTTTCGAATTATTTGTAAGCGGTTTCAAAAGAAATGAACTATTATTAAAGTTACCCCCATCAAAAATAATCTCGCCCCGCCCTTCAAATAAAATAGGTAATGAGATTTTTCATTCTGATTTAAAATGGCTAGGCGGAAGCATTTTAACACTTTAAAAGATACTTTTTGCATTGTAAGTGTTGAAATAAAGAACTTCATTGAATTAGCTACAGCGCTTGGGGATGCCTCCCCCCTTTTAAGGCGCCTTCATTCAATTTATATAGGTATTCGAATGTCCAACTTATATAGTTGTTTATTCCCAAAAAAGTATCGTAAAATAGCACCTATTCTGATAATATATAAGCAACTAAACACTATCAAGCTGACACGCATAAATTTCTATCCGCTGTGTCATTCTCATCTTTTTAGCTCAGATAGTAACAGTCGAATGGAAAATACTACTCTCCATCGAGAGACTGCAATCGGAAAGGTTTACTGTAGTTGGTTAATCACTAGATATCTTTCGACTAGCCTGCAATAAGAATTCCATATTCTATAGGATGGGAGCATGCATATGTACTCAAAGAAACTATATAAACGACATCTCTCTCCCCCGGTTGTGATTGCTGGTAATTTCCTGCTGCTAATCCTTATCGGCACGTTACTTTTGAAATTGCCGATCGCAACTGAGCATCCAATCTCTTGGATAGATGCACTATTTACAGTGACGTCTGCAACTACGGTGACTGGGCTAATTGTATTCGATCCAGTCTCTACACTCACATTATTTGGAGAAATCGTTTTGCTGTCTCTTATTCAATTGGGCGGAATTGGCTTAATGGTATTTGCCGTAGCGATACTTTTATTGCTTGGGCGAAAAGTTGGAATGCAAAACAGAATTTATCTACAAGAATCCTTCAGTTTTCAAACCCTTGGGGGAATGGTGAAATTCGTTCGTCAGATTTTACTTTTTGTTCTGATTGTTGAAGGGATTGCTATTATCATCTTATCGCTCCATTGGGTACCTACCTTTGGGTTACGGGATGGGATTTATTACAGTGTTTTCCATGTCATCTCGGCATTTAATAATGCTGGATTTTCATTATTTCCTGATAACCTTGCTCAATTTGTTAGCGACCCGCTCGTTAATCTTGTTCTTTCTTCATTACTCATCATTGGAGGATTGGGGTTTGTAGTCGTGCTCGATCTTGTCAAAAACAAGTCGTTTGTGCATTGGTCACTTCATACAAAGATGATGATTAGTGGAACAATTGCATTAAATTGTGTAGCCACAGTGACAATCTTTGTGCTTGAGTTTAATAATACACATACAATTGCTGACTTTTCATTGGCTGAAAAAGCACTGGCATCTTATTTCCAGGCTGTTTCACCTCGTACAGCCGGTTTTAATACAATTCCGATTGGTGAAATGGAAGACTCCTCCTTGCTATTTACAATGTTCCTTATGTTCATTGGCGGAGGTAGTGCTTCAACTGCATCGGGGATTAAATTGACTACATTTATGATTATTGTCATAGCTACCCTCTCCTATTTTAGATCCATACGGGAACCTCATCTGTTTGGAAGGACGATTAAATTTGACATCATCTTTCGATCATTGGCAATTGCAACGGTTAGTACTATGATCGTTTTTGGTTTTATATTTTTATTAACGATTACAGAAACCATCCCGGTATTCCCTCTCGCATTCGAAGTCTTTTCAGCATTCGGGACTGTGGGATTATCAATGGGGGTAACCGAAGACTTTAGTGCTATTGGAAGAGTGTTATTATGTGTAGTGATGTTCTTAGGTCGCATTGGTCCACTAACTTTATTTTTTTTACTGTTGAAACCGAAAAAAGAGTCTTTCCGTTATCCTTATGATCAAGTCCAATCTGGATAAAAAATAAATGACTCGAAGTACAAAAAAATAGCCGTATAATCCTTCCTCTTTGACAAATACTATTTGCGGGGACACAAACAACAATGAATCCTCTGCCAAAATAGCAAGGCAAGGAGGGATAATGCGTGAAGCATTGGGGATTAAAAATAGGTATTGTTAGTGTTATGTTTTTTTCAATTGCTTATGTTTCTTTTGCAACAGAGAAAGATAGGCCTTATTACGAGGATAAAGGGTATGTGCTGTGGGATATCAAAACAACAGAGAAAGTCATTGCTCTTACATTTGACGATGGTCCACACGCTACTTATACACCACAAATTTTAGATGTGCTTGACAAATATGATGCGAAGGCTACATTTTTTGTTATTGGTGAGCATGCAAAAAAGTTTCCAGCTATTATCCTCAGAGAAAAAGATGAAGGCCATGAAATAGCTAATCATACGTATACCCATCCTTATTCAAAAACAGTTGAAGTACTAGAAAATGAATTAATAAAAACGAATGAGGTCATTTATGACATTATCGGTACTTATCCAACGTTATATCGGCCCGTAGGTGGAAGTTATAATGATCGTATTATTAATATTGCTGTAGAAAATGGGTTTAAGGTGGTTATGTGGTCATGGCATCAAGATACAAAGGATTGGCAAAGACCAGGGGTAAATAAAATTGTAACAACCGTATTATCAGGTGCTAAACCAGGTGATGTCGTTTTATTTCACGATGCTGGCGGTGATCGCTCCCAAACCGTGCAAGCACTCGAAGAAATTCTACCTGCACTTAAGAAGCAGGGATATGAATTTGTCACGATATCTGAACTTTGGAATAGTAATGGTAGTCAAGTATCAAATCAAAAAGATGATTTATTGAAATGATGAGCCATAAAATCTATCTACGGAGCGCATAATGATGAGTTCAAATTTCCCATTGGAAGTATAAAAGAGCTATATGAGCCAATTTCATAATTGACGTTTTTAAAAATATGTGGGATAGCCCCTTGATATTTTCAAGGTTTTTCAAACTGAATGCTGATATATTTAAGCCACCTGGAAGAACTGTCTCTTGAATTTCATTCTGATTCGATCCGTGACTACTTTCGAGGCATTGTAAACAAGCGTCACCAACTGGAAATGGAGTCTCGCTTTCTTTCCGGTTCGATGACGAACATTATTAAGACCGAAGTACTCCATTAAATATGCATTGACACGTTCGACAGCTGTATGTTCTTTGTACAGTTCAGTCCATTTTTTTGACCCTCTCGCTGGGAAAGTATACTTCCGGATATCCAGAAGCTTCCTGGTTTTATACGTCTTTTGATAAAGTGAATCGTGTTGTAATGGGCAAGTTGCACATTCTTTTGGGCGGGTATATTTTTTAGCGTGCTGTATGTCGTATCAAAACTGTCGTAATGATAGGAATGTTCTAGGACGCATGTTGGCGCGAAGTGGATATCGTATCCAATTACTTCTCCTTCACCGCGAGGATTATAAGGAATGATGGCTTGTAAGTTTTGACTTATTGCTTGCTGATAACCCCCTTTAAAATCATAACCTGCATCGAAAAGGATAGCGTGAAATTAGGTTGGAAGGTCCTGTTCAATCTTTTTTAATAAGGAAATTGCTGCTTTTCCATCGCTCAGATTACCCGATGTCATCAGTCCCGCAAGAATATATTGACTCTTTGTGCTGACAGCTAAGTGGGCTTTGTAACCGAACCATGAAAAGTTTTTCCCATCACTGTTTTTCTTAATTCCCCATTTTGGATCAATCGGAGCCTCAGTATATAGCGTTTCCACAGATTCGAATAGTTGATGAATAATTTCTTTTTCATAAATCGGACGTGCTGCTTCTTTAGCTTCTTTATCCGCTAACCAGTGTTCACGTTCTGCTTTCGGTTTACGCCCCAACTTTTTAGGTGCAGGTTTTTCTTTCTTTTCCGATGGCCAAGCGCGATCTCGCGCTTCAAAATGAGTTGCGTCAATTGCGATGTTTTCCTCAGTAATATATCCTTCATCAATCGCAAGCAGAAGGAGTTCATCATGCACGCGTGCCATCGCATCTGATTTACTAATCAGTCCAATCATTCGTGAATAAGATACTTCGGATGGGACTGTATCGCAATGAAGAAAGCCACAGTCATATCGAAAAAAAGGATCATTTCCAAGACGTTTCACAAGGTCCTTCACCGTTGGAATTCGCTCCACCGCACGAGCAATTAACGAATATGCCATGGCCTATAATTTAATTCTCTCGGCGCACCTACACTTGTGTTTTTTCCAACAAAGTCCAGACAGATTCAAGATTTATCGTTGAAAAAATGGCGTTAAAACGATGGGTAGGTTCCATGTCATAAAGTTCATGCATGTTAAACAGGCTATGTTGTCGTACAATGGGGATCTCTCCAGTCTGTAATGTTTGTTGTGGTGACTACATTATTCAGGATTTGGGGAGGTCCTCTATTTTTTTGTCTAGAAAGCCTTGGTACGTATGGGCTGAGAATTATGAAATTAACTCATATATGTTGAACATAAGAATCCTGCTTTAAAATCTTACACAAAGACGGTCAATGACCTCGTCGTGTCATTTGTAACATCAAGAATAAATTCTCTTACTTTCAAAGTGATCTTTTGAACGTTAGGGAAAAAGATGTTATTAATAACAGACTCTTTCAGCCATTTTCATAAGCCTTCAATCAAGTTAAGTTGTGGGCTGTAGGGAAGTAGAAAAACGAGTTCAAGTCTGTCTACGTTTTCTTCTAAAAATTCTTGCAGATGCTTGGCGTGATGAATGCGTGCATTGTCCAGAATCATAACGATTTTACCGGAAGGATAATGCGCTAGAACTTTAGCTAGAAATTCCTTAAAGACGACTACGTAATACTTTTCTTCTTCGATGCAAAAGATTTCACCTGTTTCATAATCCAATGTTCCAATCAGCTTGACACTTTGTGTTGGCCGTACATTGGGATAATCCGTTGCTTTGCCTTTTAGGAACCAGGTCCGTTGAATCACCTGATAATCATGGATCATCGACTCATCTTCGAAAAGGATATGATTAATATCTTCGTCTACAAGCTCTTTTTAGTGCGGGAAATGTTTCTTCAACAAACACTTTCTGTTTTTCGGGATTTGCCTTTCCAGTGTATAGGTCGGACGTGTATAGCTATGACCTAGCTGCTCTAAAACACGGGATATTCCATGCAAAGAGTGAGAGATCCCCCATTTTCCTTCAACAAATTCAACAATAAGCGCAAGTGTCTAACTGTATCTGGCTGTAAACCATACATTAGTTGGGACTTGAGTCGACACAGTTTCTAAGAGAATGTCATTTGGGTCCTTGGATAATTTAGGAGATTTACCAATAGAATGGCCGAGTGCAAGTCCTTCAAGACCACTTTCTTTATAAGTAGAAACATAAATGCTGATTATTTCAGGGATTCAGTCAATAATTCGAGCAATTTCTTTCATTTTATACCCGGATAAATAAAGATAGATAGCTTGAGAACGTTCGAAATGACGCCGGCCTTTACACATCGCATCGCTTTTTTTCTTCATCAATTTGATTATGAGCAACCATAATCAATCATTCCTTTCGGGGATTTATTATATCTATCCCCGTTTAGGAAGTCTGGGAATCTTTAATTCAACTTATATAATTAGGATTAGTACCGCAACATCCGATACCCAACGCGCACATGCGTCTGGATATATTTTGGAGTCGCGGGGTTGTCTTCAATTTTCTTGCGTAGCGTCGCCATAAATACACGCAGGCTTGGCACGTCGGATTGCAACACATGGTTCCATACTTCCTTCAAGAGAAAATTATGCGTCAATACTTTGCCGACATGTTTGGATAATACTACCAACAACTTATATTCAATCGGTGTCAAATGTACTTCCTGCCCACGCACAAAAACGGTATTCGCTAAATAATCGATTCGTAAATCGCCGTTCTCGAACACGGGTTGTTCTTTATCCAAATTGCGATCGCTCGAAATCCGCCTAAACGCTACGCGAATGCGTGCCAGTAGCTCATCGACGCTGAACGGCTTCGTTACGTAATCATCGGCTCCGGCATCGAGTGCGTATATTTTATCATTATCCTCGCCACGTGCACTCACGACGATAATCGGAGTTTGCGACCAGCTGCGCACTTTATGGATAACGTCAATGCCATCCATATCCGGTAGTCCAAGATCTAGAATAATTACAGCAGGTTGCATCGATAGAACTCTTTGCAACGCGGTTTTACCATCTGACGCAATTTCATAATCATAATTCTGCATAGTCAATGTCATTTTGATCAAGTTTGCGATAGCTACATCATCTTCAACTACTAAAATTCGATTATTCACAGACATTGATATCTCCTTTTTTAAGCATAAAACCAAAAATGGTGCCTGATGGGTCATTGTCTGCCACTGTTAGTTCGCTACCATGTACTTTTAAGATTGTCTGACACAATGCTAAGCCAAGTCCGAGACCCCGTCGGCTGTCACTGCGGTGAATTTTACCCGTCGTAAACGGTTCGAAAAGTCGGACTTTTAGCTTGTCATCAATGCCAGGACCGTTATCCATGATGCGGATATGCACGTAACTACCTGCTTCCTGCGCAGTTAGGCTAATCTCACTGCCTGCCGGTGTGTATGTCAGCGCATTATCGATAATATTAATAATCACTTGAATGATGAGCCGCGCATCCATCATTGCGAATAACAACTCCGGCTCGACATGGCAAGAAATTCTATGCGTATTGTCATTGCGCACCACATGTAAAAGTGCTTCCTGCATAATATCTCCCACAATTTCTAGTTGTATTTCAATCGCAAGTTGCCCATCATCCAGCCTCGATACAGCGAGCAGATTTTCCACCATTTGCACGAGCCATTTCGAGTTGCTGTAAATATCGCGATATAGCTGGATTTTTTGTGTGTCGTTAAGTTGTTCTGAGCCCATCAACAATATATCAGCATTACCTGAAATGCTTGTCAGCGGTGTCCTTAAATCATGTGAAATTGCACGCAAAAGATTTGCTCTCATCTGCTCAAGCTCCGCCTCTCGAGTGACTTCCTCATTCGATTTCTGCAAATACCATTTATCAAGTGCAAATGAAAAATCGTTCATGATGGCGTGCAAAATATGACGTTCAAAAGCCGGCAATGGTGCTTCTTTTGTCAGTGCGATACCGATAACCCCCTTCACATTGCCGCCCGAGATGAATGGTAAATAGTACCCGTTCGCTTCAGGGAAGGTATCTGTTGACACGCCTGCCACATGCTTATTATTTGCAACCCATGTTACCACGCCGCGCTCGTTCGCATTGTCAAACAGTGCTGCGAGCTCTTTGTTTTCCGAATTAATTAGGGCATTTGACGGGGAAAATACAGAACTCACAATTAGTTCATTCGCGATTTCAAAAAATTCGACAGGCTTTTCAACTAGCTTGACAATTTGTGACATACCCTCATTAATGATTTCCTCAAGCGACTTCGCATGCTGCAATTTCCGATTCGTTTCAAGTAATACTTCCGTTCGATATGACTTACGAACTGCTCCAATTGCCTGCGCCTTCACTTTCCGCGTCAGACTACTTGTGATGAACCCGGAAACAAACATGATTAAAAACGTCATCGCGTAGTCTCGGTGATACGCTTCGAACGTAAATCGTGGTTCGGTGAATAAAAAGTTGAACAACAGTACCGCCACTAGCGAACTAATCATGCTTACCACCCAGCTGGTTGACCACATGGCAAGTACCAACACGCCTAAAATATAAATGGTGATGATATTCGCTTCACTTACACCGACCGTTGAAAAAAACAGCCCGATTGCCGATGCCAAGCCAAACACGACTGACATTTTTAACAAGTCATTCCAATTAAACTTTAAGTGTGGTCTTACACGAGGGAAGCGCATCGGTTCGTTTTGTTGATCTGCTACAATATGCATCGACAAATTCGGCACGTAGTCATTAATTCGGTCTGCGATTTTGGGATTTGGCAGCCACCACTGCTTTGTCGCCGCGGATCTCCCAATAACGAGACTTGTCACACCGCTCATCCTCGCATAATTGGCAAGCGCCGCTGCCACATCGTCCTCCTGCACAGTGACTACATGGCCACCGAGCTGCTCCGTCAGTTTAATATGCTGTTGCAGCCGTTCGGACTGAGCTTCGTCGCCATTATTCATATCATCTCTTTGTACATAAAGTGCCGTGAATTTGCCATGCAGAGCGTGTGCCAATCGCGCTGCCGAACGTATAACTTTTGCGTTCGTCGGCGAACCACTGATACCCACCAATACATGATCTTCCACCTGCGCGTTGTTGCACCGCGAATCGCTCTCATGCGCCGTTTGATGATAAATCGTGTCTGCTGTGCGTCGTAGCGCGATTTCTCGGAGCGCCACCAGATTCGATTTTCGGAAAAAATGGTCCATTGCGTTTTCAATCTGTGCCGGTCTATAAATTTTACCTTCTATTAAACGTTGAATTAAATCATCCGGTTCAATATCGACAAGCTTGATTTGCGATGCATTGTCGATCAAATAATCCGGAATGCGCTCGCGTACGTTCACACCAGTAATCTCTTCAACCAAATCGTGGAGACTTTCAATATGCTGAATATTGACGGTCGAATAGACATGGATTCCTTTCGCTAGCAATTCTTCAACATCGCCAAATCGCTTTAAATGGCGCATCATCGGTACATTTGTATGCGCCAGCTCATCAATCAGCACAATCGCGGGCTTTCGTTCAAGAACCGCGTCGATATCAAGTTCTTCAAAGGTCTTTCCTTTATAAGCTATATTTTTGGGCGGTACTATTTCAAGCCCATTAAGTAAGGCTGCTGTTTCTGGTCGGGCATGTGGTTCGACATAACCGACGACCACATCCATACCGAGCTTTTTTGCTCTGTGAGCGGCGTCTAGCATGGCATATGTTTTACCTACTCCCGCAGCATATCCGAGAAATAGTTTTAGCTTGCCTAGCCCTACCTCCATTTCCTGTTGTTTAATCTTCGCTAAAATTGCTTCCGGACTCGGACGTAAGTCTTCCATTAGTCTTCACCTCTCTTTTATTATAGCGCCAACTACCATTAAGGCAGTATTAAGATTGATATCTTAATACTGCCTTAATACAATTCGTTTTTCTCTAACACTACGTTAATTTGAAAACGATTATGATGGAAATAGCTAATAGATGGAAAGGGTGATAGATGTGATGGATGTTTATATGGTTAGTTTACTAATCATAAGTTTTGCTAGTATTTATGGCTTGACGGTCTGGTGTTACAAGCAAGTAAACAACTAGGGAGGAATTTTGATGTGGATAGTAATAGGCATTGTGAGTGCGTTGTTTGTTTATTTAGGTCATGCATTGCTTTATCCAGAAAAATAGTAATTAGCCAATAGGAGGTAACGGATATGTGGCAAATCGCCTTAGTACTATCAGTATATTTACCGCTTGTCATTGGTATAGGTCATTATTTGTATCACGTGACGATGCAGAAAAAAACATGGCTTGATCCGGTAATGGACCGAATTGATAATGTCATCTACAAATTTGCGGGTGTCAAGCGGGTTGATATGACTGGCAAACAATATGTGCTGGCGCTCATTCTTTCAAATGCCATTATGGTATTCATCGGCTACGTTATATTGCGTATTCAGTCGGTACTATCTTTCAACCCGAATGATATTGGTAATATGGAAGCGACGTTGTCATTCAATACGATTGTTTCTTTTATAACTAATACGAATCTGCAGCATTACAGCGGTGAATCAGGGTTAAGTTACTTGGCTCAGATGCTTGTCATCACGTTCATGATGTTTACATCTGCGGCGACCGGTTACGCGGCCTGCATGGCATTTTGCCGTCGCTTAGTGGCGAAAACAGATACACTCGGCAATTTCTTTGTGGACCTTGTACGCGTGACAACACGTATATTACTTCCTCTTTCCTTTATCGTAGCAATGATTTTAGTATTCGAAGGAACACCGCAAACTTTTAACGCGAACGAAACTATACAGACAATAGAAGGCAAGATGCAGGATATAGCACTTGGGCCTGTTGCGTCGCTCGAATCAATCAAACACGTCGGCACAAACGGAGGCGGTTATTACGGCGCCAACTCAACAACCCCGTTTGAAAATCCAACTGTGATTTCAAACATTGTTGAAATACTATCCATGATGCTGTTGCCTGGCGCATGTGTTGTGGCATTCGGCTTGATGGTTGCATCCCGGGGTAAGAAAGTACTATTCGGTAAACAAGGGATGGTCATCTTTGCAGCAATGGGTATTCTGTTCTTTATCGGCTTGGTCACTTGTTACATGGCTGAACGTGCGGGTAACCCGGTTATAGACTCACTCGGCATCACGCAGGATCTTGGCAGTATGGAAGGGAAGGAAATGCGCTTTGGTGTTGCGCAATCTGCTTTGTTCACAGTTGTGACGACGGCCTTCACGACCGGAACCGTCAATAATATGCATGATACCTTAACGCCGCTTGGTGGTATGGTGGCGATGTTTAACATGATGCTAAACGTTGTCTTCGGCGGCAAGGGAGTCGGTTTGATGAACATGATGATGTATGTCATGCTGACAATTTTCATTGCCTGTTTGATGATCGGACGCACCCCGCAGTTTTTAGGTAAGAAAATTGAAGAAAAAGAAATGAAATTAATCGCGCTTTGTATTTTAATCCACCCAGCAATCATTTTGATTTTCTCCGCAATTGCTGTTACGACCGTCGCGGGAATCGCGGGAATCACAAATCCGGGTGCGCATGGCTTATCGCAAGTTCTATATGAATATGCCTCTTCCTCGGCGAATAATGGTTCCGGTTTTGAAGGGTTAGCCGATAATTCGACATTTTGGAACGTGACGACGGGTCTTGCGATGTTCTTTGGCCGCTATTTAACGATTATTATTCAACTGACCATTGCATCACTACTTGCTACTAAATTATGGCACAGTGAAACGGTGGGGACATTGAAAACAGACAACGCAATGTTCACATTCATGCTTGTCGCAATTGTACTGATGATTGGTGCATTGACATTCCTACCCGCTTTAGCACTTGGTCCAATTACAGAACACTTACAAATACGTTCTTGACGAGGAGAGACAACAATGGAAACTGCATCAAAAAAGAGTTTTATCACGCGTGATATTATAAAAAGCTCTTTAATAGGGGCCTTTAAGAAATTAAATCCAGTCTATATGATAAAAAACCCTGTGATGTTCGTAGTTGAAATTGGGTTCATATTTGTACTCGTGTTAACTTTTTTCCCGAATATGTTGGACGATGGTGGAGATAGACATGCGCGTCTCTATAATGCGATAGTCGCTTCGATTTTACTCGTCACGATCCTATTCGCAAACTTTGCCGAAGCCATAGCGGAAGGTCGTGGAAAAGCTCAAGTGCAGACACTTAAGAAAACAAAAACCAGCACAGAGGCGCGTTTGTTGCTTGCTGACGGCACGCAGGTCATGAAACATGCCGAAGAACTTAAAAAGGGCGATATTGTGTTAATTCGGGCTGGTGAAATCATCCCGAATGATGGCGAAGTGATTGAAGGGATTGCAACTGTCGATGAATCGGCAATCACCGGTGAATCGGCCCCGGTAGTGAAAGAGCGCGGTGGTGACTTTTCATCGGTTACAGGCGGTACCACTGTGACAAGTGATTGGCTAAAAATTGAAATCACCTCTTTACCAGGTGAATCATTCTTAGATAAAATGATTGTCCTTATTGAAGGATCGAGCCGTAAAAAAACACCGAATGAAATTGCATTAAACACCTTATTAGTCAGTTTAACGATTATTTTTTTACTAGTTGTCGTGACGCTATATCCAATGACTACCTATCTAAATGTTGATATTCCTATAGCGACGCTAATTGCGTTAATAGTCTGTTTAATCCCGACGACAATCGGTGGGTTGTTATCAGCAATTGGTATTGCCGGTATGGACCGCGTGACACAGTTCAACGTTATCGCTATGTCAGGAAAAGCTGTCGAAGCGTGTGGCGATGTCGATACATTGATTTTGGATAAAACCGGAACCATCACCTATGGGAACCGTCAGGCATCAGAATTTTCGCCGGTACAAGGCGTTGATAGTAAAACACTGATACGTGCTGCATGGTTGAGTTCATTAACAGACGACACGCCTGAAGGGAAATCGATTTTATCACTTGCGCGAACACTAAACGTCGATGATACCGATGAAAAAACGATTACCGAGACGAGCGATCATATTTCATTTACAGCTCAGACACGCATGAGTGGGCTAGATATGAAAAACGGACCAAAAATTCGAAAAGGCGCGTATGATTCGATGAAAAATAGAAGCATCGCTTCCGGCCAAGTTATCCCACAAGACTTGGAGGGTCTTGTGAATCGAGTTTCATCACTTGGCGGTACACCGTTAGTCGTGACGGAAAATGATAAAATACTTGGCGTCATTTATCTAAAGGATGTCGTGAAATCTGGCTTAAAAGAACGATTTGAACAGCTGCGTGCAATGGGCATTAAAACGATTATGTGTACAGGCGACAACCCGCTTACAGCTGCAACAATCGCAAAAGAAGCCGGTGTTGACAGCTTTGTCGCTGAAAGCAAACCAGAAGATAAAATTAATTTAATCAAAGTAGAGCAGGCATTAGGGAAAATTGTAGCGATGACTGGTGACGGTACGAATGATGCACCAGCACTTGCTCAGGCAAACGTCGGATTGGCAATGAACTCCGGGACAAACGCGGCGAAGGAAGCCGCGAATATGGTCGACTTGGACTCGAACCCAACGAAAATCATTGAAGTTGTAGAAATTGGGAAGCAATTGCTGATGACAAGGGGTGCATTAACGACATTCAGTATCGCAAACGACGTGGCGAAATATTTCGCAGTCATTCCGGCGATGCTAATGGTGGCAGTCCCTGAGATGGGCGCACTGAACGTCATGCAGTTGAACTCGCCGACGAGTGCGATAATTTCAGCTTTACTATTTAACGCGATCATCATCCCGTTACTAATACCAATCGCACTAAAAGGTGTTCACTATAAACCGATGAGCACTGAGAAATTATTAAACAGAAACTTGCTACATTTCGGGCTTGGTGGTGTCATCGCACCCTTTATAGGTATAAAGTTGCTCGATTTAATGACAGGGCCTATTTTAAGTATGATAGGTCTATAGGAGGAAGAGTACTATGAGAGGGTTTTTCGAATACACCAAACAAGCACTGTTGGTCACGTTTTCGTTACTCGTTTTATGCGGCTTAATCTATCCATTTGCAGTCACTGGGGTAGCTCAAGCTTTATTCAATAACCAGGCAAATGGCAGTCTAATCGAAGTGGATGATAAGATTGTCGGTTCTAAAAATTTGGGGCAGGCGTTTACTGACCCTATGTATTTCTCGGGACGCGTATCTGCGGTGAATTACAATGTCTATTCGAAAGAAGATACCGTGCCGAATGCGAACGGCGAAATAGCTTACGGCGGTGTCAGTTCGGGGACATTCAACTACGCACAGTCCAATCCTGAACTAAAAAAACGAATTGAAGCGGATATCGTGAATTTTTTGGATGCTAATCCGGGCGTAAAGCGTGAGCAAATTCCAGCTGACTTGATGAACGCCTCGGGATCGGGTCTTGATCCGCATATCAGCATTGAGGCTGCGGACATCCAAGTGAAACGCGTAGCACAAGCAAGTGGATTGTCTGTAGATGAAGTGAATGCAATTGTCCGAGCAAACACCGAGAGCCGTGTGCTAGGGGTGCTCGGAGAAGATAAAATCAACTTCTTGGGCGCTAACTTAGACATATTCCGGAAAATGAAGGGGGAATGAAGGAGATATATTGAATGATTCCATTGAATAATGCTCCGGCGCTTAGGAGATGCCTTTCGCCCTAAACCAGGTAGCTTCGCCATCGGTCTTAGGGCTTCGGCTACCCCTGTTAGGCGCCTGCGCTGGGCTCAAATACGTAATCTGGGGCCAGTTAATAACACCGGATTCAATAATTCAACATATATAGTTGATACTAATTATAGTCAAAAAATCTGCACTCCAGATTGCAGATTTCACCGCAGATAATGAAAAGCTCTTTCTCACATAGACCACCCAGCGCAGGCGCGTCTTCGTGGTAGCCGGAGCGATAAGACTGAAAGCGGTCTTCTTTCTGGCTTATCGCGGGAGGCATCCACAAAGTGTCGAAGCGGTATTGGCAGGAATTCTAATTGTGCTAAGTATCGGGACTTTTTCAGTGGCCTCCCAAAAGCCCTTGTAAAGCGCATACGCCGTATTCATTTGTTCAACATATATATCAATCATTTTTGTTGTGAAAGCAGTATAAACTTGGATAAAAACCGTTTGTAGGTAACTATTTGCGGTTGGCATCTGCTAGTGATGCCACTTTTTTTCACACCTCAGTTCCTCCAAAACGTTTCTTATAATCGCCGCGGACACTAATTCGCGCTGCATTTGTTATACTGCTCTATGTAGAAACTTTCATAGAGGGAGTGTTATGTATGCAAATCATAAAAGGTAAAAACGCTATAATTACTGGTGCAGGCAGAGGTATCGGCCGCGCGACAGCCATTGCTTTTGCTCAAGAAGGCATCAATGTAGGACTTATCGGAAAAACAGCCGAAAACCTTGAGAAAGTAGCAAAAGAACTTAGCGAATACGGTGTCGAAGTGACGATGGCAACTGCCGATGTGTCGGATAATGAATCAGTCATTGCTGCAGTCGAACATATCAAATCAGAGCTTGGTCCCATCGATATCCTCATTAACAATGCAGGCATCGGTAAATTCGGCAAGTTCCTTGAACTTTCACCAGAAGAATTCAAAAATATAATCGATGTTAACTTGATGGGCGTCTATTACGTCACACGAGCTGTTCTACCAGAAATGATTGAAAGAGAATCAGGCGACATCATTAATATTTCCTCAACTGCCGGTCAAAAAGGAGCACCAGTTACAAGCGCATACAGTGCATCAAAATTCGGTGTTCTCGGACTTACGGAATCGCTTATGCTTGAAGTGAGAAAACATAATATCCGTGTCAGCGCATTGACACCGAGCACAGTCGCTACAGATTTGGCTTTCAGTGAAAACTTGACAGACGGCAACCCGGATAAAGTGATGCAGCCTGAAGATCTTGCTGAAGTAATGGTTGCACAATTGAAACTGCACCCGCGGATCCTAGTTAAATCTGCTGGTTTATGGTCAACTAACCCTTAAGAGAACTTCAACTAAATTTTTTCAAAACAAAAGGACCTTTTTAGGTCCTTTTGTTTTGAATGAATAGTCTATTCGTTTTTCCGGATTTCTATATAGCGTATTTGATGCCCGTCTAGTTCTTTGATTATAAAAAGAAAGCCGTCTTTCTCAATCACTTCGTCTTCTTCAAGTTCGTAATTCTGCGACAAGCACCATCCGCCAATCATATCCACAGTTTCATTTTCCAATGATATTCCAAGTAAATCATTGATTTCTTCTATCAATACTTTACCGCTGACGATATAATGGTCTTCTGCAATTCTTGTGATTTCCGCGATCTCATCTTCATCAAATTCATCGTGTATATCCCCGACAATTTCTTCAAGGATGTCTTCGATTGTTACCATTCCAGCCGTACCGCCATATTCATCGATTACAAGCGATAATTGGGACCGTTCGTTTTGCATTCTTTTTAGAACTTCATCAATGGGCAATGTTTCGATTACCACTGGTATCGGATGCAACAAGTCTTTAATGGAGAATGACTCTAAGGCCGAGCGATCTCCGAGAGTAAAGTATAGCAAATCCTTACTGTTGATAAAGCCTATGATATTATCTATATCCCCCTCGTAAATGGGATAACGTGTATATCTTTCCTCTTGGATTGTATATGCTACTTCATCGAAAGAAACATCCGAAGAGAACGTTACCATTTCAGTCCGTGGCACCATAATCTCTTTTGCAATTCGGTTGTCAAATTCGAACATTTTGTTAACATAGTTCAGTTCGGACTGATTAATTTCTCCGCTTTTAAAACTGTCTGACAAAATGAGCCGTAACTCTTCTTCAGTATGAGCAACTTCGTGTTCCGATGCTGATTTAAAGCCAAATAGACCTATAAGCAAACGAGCTGATCCATTCAACACAAAGATAAAGGGAAACATTAATTTATAGAACCACATTATTGGTTTAGAAAAAAGCAATGTCAATGCTTCTGCTTTTTGGATTGCTATTGTCTTCGGAGCAAGTTCCCCCACTACAACGTGTAGGAAAGTGATGAAGACAAAGGCGATTACAAAGGAAAGTATCTGGGAAACAGATGGATCTACATCGAATTTTTCGAACAGTGGATGTAGCATTGTCTCGACTGTTGGTTCCCCGAGCCAACCAAGCCCTAAAGCAGTAATTGTAATTCCTAATTGGCAGGCAGAGAGATACTCGTCCAAATGAGTGGTGACGTGCTTTGCAGATATCGCACCTTTTCGTCCTTCCGCAACTAGCTGATCAATTTTTGTACTTCTAACTTTCACTAATGCAAATTCTGTTGCTACAAAGAAAGCTGTTAAAGCAATTAGTACTGCGACTAATACTAAATTTAAAATTTCCACTATGTCAACCTTACATTAAGCAAAGCCTCCACCTCCTGAAATGATTGTTTACTACTTTCGCGTGTAAAATTAGACAAGTAATTGTAATAAAGCTTGTATTACTGGCAGAGTATCATGGGTGATGCTCTCCTTAATTGAAGAGTTTTCCCGTTCAGCTCTTTTTAATAAAACCAAAAGTTCCTGAAGATTACTTTTTACTAAGAGTGCTTTCTCCAGCACCAGCTCACTAGTATCCGGAAACGCCAGCTTCTCATTAATTTCTTCAAGTGAGAAACCTTTTTCCTTTAAATGTGAAATCTTATCTAACTGCACAACATCAGAAAGGTCAAAAAGACGATAGCCAGTATCGGAACGTGATGGTTTTAAAAGATTCAAGTTTGTATAATAATCGATTGTCCGTTTAGATACTCCTGCAATGTCGGCTAATTCCCCAATTCTTAGTTTATCCTTCCCAATAGACTCGCCTCCAAACTATCACGTGATACTTTTATTTTACCATTTTCATGAAACAACAAACAAATATTGAACTAACTTTTTTCTACACTTTCAAAAAATTGTTCATAGAAATGTACCAAATCGCGCTCCTAATATAATAGTTAAAATCAAGCTACATCACCTGACAATCTAGAAATCGAGCAAGTCATCACTTTAATCGATAAAATAAGGAATTTTCCAACTATATAGGTTAAATTAAAGAATCCTACCAACAACGCTTGGCGCTAGGGGATGCCTCCCACAATAAATCACTGTCAGCCTTATTGCTTCGGCTACCCCAGTAGATGCCTTCGCTGGAGATTATATAGAATCATTCGTTCAACATATATACTATGAAAAGCATCATTCGCTGTACTTGCGTTTTTTCAGTGAACTAGACACCCAAACCATGCTTGCACAAGCTATTAGTTCCCCATGACTTGTGCAACCCTTTTTACTACATAGCTGCTTCCACCTTTATCTTCTATACTTTCAATCATCATAGCCAAAATATAAGATGTTTCATCTGTTTGATACCCGACGAAGAATCCATTTTCCTTGCCGCCTTTTTCCTGTGATGACTTTAATTCTGTAGTGCCTGTCTTCCCAGAAAGTTTAACAGCAGGGATATTTGCATCTTTAGCAGAACCATTTACCACAACTTCACGTAAGTCTGCCCGAAGGATTGCAGCGTTGTCAGCTGAAATTAGCCCCTCTACCCATACTTCACCTTTTGGTTCATCTTTGAATAAAACCATCTTGAACATCTTTCCGTCATTTAAGATTGGAGCATAACTCGAAGCTAAGTGAGCGATGTTCATTAACATTTGACCTTGTCCATAAGAGGTATCCACAAGTTGTGCTTCTGTCCCGATTGTTCCGTCATTCGATATTTGAGAAGTTCGCAGTGGATAACTAAAGGGAATATCTGCTCCAAAACCGAATCTTTTTAGACCTTCAGTTAGGGTATCTTTCCCCATTTCGAGTGCTTCCTTTGCAAAATAGATATTATCCGAGTAAGCAAGTGCTTTTTTTAAGTCGATTGGATTCGGTGGAGTATAAACTCTTGTGACACCAAAATTGCCCCATGATTCATCTTTTTTCCACCTCTTCCCTTCAATTGTATACCCTTTACTAGGATCAATCGTTCCTGCCTCTAATCCAATTGCCGCTGTAATCGGTTTTATTGCCGACCCAGGAGCATATGTCGCTGCGAATCGATTTAATAGTGGTTGTAAAGGATCATCAGTCAATTCTTGGTAGCGTGATGAACCCACGCCAATCATAAATTCATTTGGATCGAAAGCTGGTGAACTTGTCAACACAAGCATTTCTCCCGTTTTGGGATCCACTGCTGCCGCTGTTCCTACCTCACCATTCATCGCATTAAATGTCCTCTGCTGAAGTTCCGCATCGATTGTTAATGTGACTGAATTACCATCTGTCGCAGTTTTCTCAGCTATCGTAATTCTCTCTGCTTCTTGTTTCGTTTTCTCAATATATATTCGAATCCCGTCCTGACCACGGAGCTGTTCTTCAAGTAGCTGTTCCAGTCCACGTTTACCGATAGAATCGTTTTCTCCATACCCCTGAGCTTTGACTTTCTCTAACTCGTCAGCATTAATACGACTGATATAGCCCGTAAGATGTGAGAGTGACTCGCCATATGGATATTCTCGCATTTCTACTTGTGTATAGGTAACCCCTGGCACTTCAATCATTTTTTCTATAATCATATCTTGGGTTGATGCCACTTTTTTAATAGGAACAAATTGATCTGGCTTGACCCAACTTTGAGTGAGTTGTTTGTTAATAAATTCCGGCGTTACGCTAAGTATTGTTGCGAGTTTTTCTGCATCTCTTTCTTCATTGAACTTTTCTGGTACGATTCCTGCTTCGTAGCCCTTTCCGTTTATAGCCAAAGGCAGTGCATTACGATCAAAGATTTCACCGCGCTTTGAAGAAATAGTAGAAATGCCTACTTTATCTGCCTTCGTTAAATCTGGGAGAATGAAAGATGGATCCCATTCGACAAACCAATTTTCATCTTCACTTGATTTACTATATGTCATAATTACTTTTTTCTCGAACTCCACTGGTCCTGCAACGGTTTCCATTGTTATATGTACAGGAAACTCCGGTTGATCCTCAGGTTTATAGTTCTTATCTTCATCCGACTTAGTAAAAACAACTTTTACATCAGTGATAGTTAAATCTTTATAAAGCTTCGTCGTTCGGTCAATATATTCACTTGAACCAAAAGCATCTTTTGAAGCTTCACTTACATATTCATCATACATTTTTGTAAACTCAGCATCGTTCCATAATTTGATATAAGCCGAAAGCCTATCTTCGGGCGTTTCCTTTTTTGAACATGCTGCGAGAATAGCAATAACGATAAGAAAAATACCGATGTATCTCCATTTTTTCATATGTATGACCTCTTTCATTTGTATTTACACTGAAAAACCATTTGTGAATAATTGGATTTAATTACTTCCCTTAGATTCAAGGCATTACTCAAAACCCTCCTTTTTATCAAAGGCATCCTTCATCATAAAAAGAACGCTCTACTATCAGTACGTTTAATTATACAGAAGGTTCCATTAATTCAAAATAAAAGACCTTTAAATTACACTTTCAAAATTCACTCCCCTGCATTTCAAATCCACTGACTAAATTTCCACATAAAAAAACACCACCAAAAGGCAGTGCTAATTCATGTACTACTATGATGTTAATTTAAGTGTGCTTGTCCATACATTTATACTAATTCCAGCAACTCACTTAATAATAAGGTGAAATCAGTATATACACCAAAACACCTGTAAAGCTGACGTATAACCAAATCGGCATTGTCCATCGCGCAATTTTCTTATGACGCTCATTCTCCATATTCCATGCGCGCGCTACACTCGTCAGTGCAAGCGGGACGATAGCTGCTGCAAGAATAATATGTGTAATTAGAATGAAGTAATAGAATCCGGCCATAAAGCCTTCTCCACCGTAGGGCGTGGATGGTGCTAGATAATGGTAAGAGACATACGTAATTAGGAAGAGAAATGTTGTAACAAAGGCCGCATAGATAAAACGGCGATGAACAGTGATATTCCTTTTAAGAATAGCGATAAGAGCACACACCAGGAATACAAATGTAAAACTGTTGAAAATTGCATTCATCAAAGGCAGGATTGTTAGATCGAATGCATCAAAATCTTTAACTCCTCGCATTCCAGACAAAACGCCAATTGCACCGATGAGTATAACAGAAAGTGCAATAATCCATGGTTTATAATTACGTTTTTCAAACGTTTTTGCAGATTTTTCATTCTTCATCATAAAAATCATTCACTCCATTACTAATTAGATGAAACGCTATCCTATAATTGTATAGCAAGAAGTAAATCAATGCCTTATCAAAGAGTACTTTTTTGTGAACGAATACTAGCTCCTTATTTCCAACCATGGCCTACTTTCCTTCCAATGCACATGGACGGGAATTCCAAATGTGTCACTTAGCAACTCATCGCTAACTACTTGTTCTTTGGGTCCTGCGGCAATGACTTTTCCATCCTTCAGAAGGAGTACATGTGATATCCCTTGGACAAGCTCTTCGATATGGTGGGTTACATAAACGATATGACATTCATCCTTCATAATTCCATCCAGTGATTGGAGGAACCGCTCACGCGAAAGAATATCCAATCCAGAGCATGGTTCGTCCAACACAAGCATTTTAGGCTCACTCATTAACGCACGGGCGATGATGACTTTTCTCTTTTCCCCTTCTGAGAGTAGCCGATAGGGCTTTCCCTTCAAATACGTCAACTGCAGACTCTCGAGTAAAGAATCCGCTTTCTCCCATTCTTCTTTTTTCACTTGCTCATAAATACCGAAACTAGCAAACTTTCCACTTACTACGACTCTTTCAATCTTTTCGTTATTGAAATACTCGGCAAAGCGCTCCAATGAACTACTGACAAAACCTATTTCTTTACGGAGTTCCGGCAAATTGGTCTTCCCAAAAAAATTGCCCAGTACGCTAACCTCGCCAGTTGAAGGGAAATGGAATCCAGACATGATACTAAGTAGGGAAGTTTTCCCTGATCCATTCAAACCAAGTATTCCCCAATGTTCATTTTGATGGACGGACCAATTAATGGCCTGCAAGATTACCTTGTCCCCCTTACTGAATGACACTTCCTTGAATGAAACAATTTCATTCACACTAAAAACCTCCTTTTTTTTACAGCAAAAAGCACCGTGCAGATAATGTAAATCTACTGGACTTCGCTACATTACTTTGTTTGTCTATCATTATAGTTGACTAGTCCAGATTCTGCTATGCTAGTAGCAGGTCAAAACGTTGGAGCTGAACCCTAATGAATTTACTATTAATTATTTTACCAGTATTTATCATCTTCTCAATTGGCTACATAGGACAAAAATTTATAGGCTTTGATATTAAATCAATTTCAACAGCGGCCCTTTATTTAATGTCTCCCTTTTTAGCATTCCGCACGTTTTACACAAATGAGTTGACGATGGACTATTTCTATATTGTGTTATTTAGTTTACTCCTGACAACTATCCTGCTAATTGTTGTATGGATTACGGCAATTAGTATGAAGGCAACACGGTCAGAACTATCAGCAATGATTCTTGGCGGGGTATTTATGAATAGCGGGAACTACGGAGCTCCGGTAGTACTGTTTGCATTCGGAGCAGTCGGATTTGACTATGCCGTTATTATGATGGTATTTCAATCGTTACTAATGAATACCGTCGGCATCTTCTTTGCAGCGATGGGTGGAGAAGAAAAATCTACATTACGCCAGTCCGCACAGCGGGTAATCCGTATGCCACTCATGTATGCCGCCTTTTTAGGAATAGGACTCCAGCTAGTTTCAGTGTCTATTCCAACCGCAGTCATGGAAGCCGTTAGCCTAATTGCCGATGCATCTATTCCGACTGTGATGCTCGTACTCGGTATGCAGCTTGCGGCCATTTCGCGAAAAAGAGTCGCTTACCGCTATGTTTCTGCCGTCAGTATTATCAGAATGGTAGCCTCTCCGTTGATTGCAGTCGGAATTTTGTATTTCATGCCCGTCAATGACCTTCTAAAAGCGGTCGTTATTGTACAAGCATCCATGCCAGCAGCGGCAAATACAACGATGCTTGCATTACAGTTTGGGACAGAACCTGATCTTGTATCGTTTACAACATTTTTCACAACACTAATCAGCATTATCACTATTCCGGTCATACTGTTCTTCTTAGGTGTTTAATACTGACACGTGATTGGAAACAGATTTTTCGTCTCCAACCGTATAACTCCCCCCTACTCCGGTTAGATTGACAGTAGTCTACTTTAGATAAGGCCGGAAAGGATGACCGAGTTGAATATGATGCGTTTAATTTTACGAATCGCGATGATTTCTACACTAATACTGATTGTCGGTTGTAGCAATAAGAACCTAGTAACAGAATCCGATTCACCCAAAGAGCCGCTTGGTGAGACATACGGCTTCACGGCTTTTGATGTAGCAATTGATACAAAAGAAATCAAACAAGCAGTCACCGCCAATTATGATGAAAAACGTGATAAAACAGAGGCAACATACGAAAATCAAATAGAAGACCTCTACTTGCATGGCAATAAAGCCATGGAAAAGCTTAATACAATCTTCGAGGAACTCTCGCTTGAACCAGACATGGATGATGAAGATATCATCAAGCAAGCATCAGAGGCATTCGAAGTGATTGATTATACAACGTTAAAATTGACAGTGAAGTTTAAAGGCCACGATATAAAAAAATTAATGATGTCGAAATAGTCCCTCTGAATAACAGTAACGCCCCTATCAGCAATTGATTGGGGCTTTTTTTGTTGCAATCATTAGCTCTACTTTTTGCGCGTTTACACTTTTTTTAAAAAGAATCCTCAAGACATTCATGATGCATCGAGTTTTTTGCCAAAACATTTTGGGAAAATCAAAGATCTTGATTTCAGCTTACATTAGACAAAGCAGCTATGATTTTTTAAAGTGTAGGGGATAGTAGATGGTCAGTTCCCCCACTGCTTATCTCTGAATAAGCTATTGTCCACTGAAGTTATTCCTATGGCTAATCATATAGGAGTAGCGCCACCACTTAGCTTGTTTGAAAGCTTTTGTTCATGTAGCAAGAAACCCCTACTGCAATAACAGTTTATTATAAGTAACGGGAGGTCCAAGAGATTGAAAGAGAGCAAAGCGGCTGACATTCATACTTTAAATTGCATGGCATTCATTATTCAAGTATAATATAAGATTACCGGTTACATACTTTATTTTAATTCGTCTTTAATTTCACAGTTTTCACCATAGAAATCATGGTATCATTGTATTTTCGGGTAGTTGAAATCATGGCTATTAATTAATCGAAAATCGTATGTACACTATTAGGAGGTGTTTTATGATTTCACCTGATTATGTTGAACAATCCAAAGTGAAAGCGCAGTTAGCAAATGCAATTACATTGATGAACTTATGTTTCGGCGTTATTGCTATTATTCTTATTATAAAAGGCTTAGGTCATATGAGTTTACTTTTCATCTTCCTTGCCGCATTATTTGATCGTTTCGATGGAATGGTCGCGAGACATTATAATGCAGAATCGCTTTTTGGTAAAGAACTTGATTCATTATGTGATTTAGTTTCATTCGGATTAGCACCCGCATTATTGATTTACGAAACAACACTTTATTCGACGCCTTGGCTTGGAATCATTGCTACCGTTTTTTATGTCTTAGCCGGTGCAGTTCGTCTCGCTCGTTACAATGCATCTGAATTTGATGGTGCATTTTATGGTGTTCCTATTACGGTAGCAGGGGTTGTCATGACACTAAGCTTTTTCCTTGTTCCATATGTGGGTCCATTATTTTTCGTTATATTGATGTTGATTATGTCAGTATTGATGATTAGCAACATTCGTATTGCGAAAGTGTAAATGAATCGTTCGGAGGATAAATTAAATGAAAAAAGCACTCTTTAAATCTTTTGTTGAGCTCACGGGGAATCCAGTTTCTTCTGCTCTCTTAAAATCATTTACAAGTTCACGATTTAGCCGGCCGTTCATTCAGCCATTCAGCAATGCTTATCGCATTAATAATGACGAAATGGAACACCCAATCTCACACTATAAAAGTCTACAAGCCCTCTTCACACGCCAGCTAAAAGAAGGTATTCGTCAAGTGGATCCTTCGCCAAATGCCCTCACTTCACCAGTGGATGGTGTTGCAAGTGGAGTTGGGAAAATAGCTACCGACCAATCTTTTCTGATAAAAGGCCATCAGTATAAGATAAACGAAATTATGGGTACCTCTGAAAAAGCAGCTGCTTATAAAGATGGCACGTATTATATCTTTTACCTGTCACCTAGCCATTATCATCACTTCCACTATCCTGTTACAGGAAGTTTGGTTTCACGCTACGCTCTTGGCGGCGTTTCTTATCCAGTGAATAGTTTAGGATTACGTCTTGGACAGAGCCCCTTCTCCACGAATCATCGCCTCATTTCAGAAGTAATGACAGATTTCGGAAAAGTGGCCATAATAAAAGTTGGAGCTTTAAATGTGAATAGCATACAGCTTCACAATTCATCAAAAGAATGCATTAAAGGAAATGATTTTGGTTATTTCAGTTTTGGATCTACAGTTATTCTGTTTATAGAAAATAATCCGGACTTCATTCCGACTATTGAGTTGAACAGTGAAGTGCAAGTGGGACAAGCAGTTGGTAAATGGACTTAGTAGTATATAAAAAGCAATCCTTGTTCAGTGAATATACTGATCAAGGATTGCTTTTTTATATCGAGATTTATTTTTTCGCTTTATGCACTTTCAATAACTTCCCTTTAACTGTTGTCGTTTTCATTTCATTCAACACCAGCTTACCTTTGCCATTCAGTATATCAATATAGGTCACAGTGTCCTGGATTTTAATGATTCCGATGTCTTCTGCAGATACGCCAGGAATATTTGTAATTGTACCGACAAAGTCAACCGCGCGAAGCTTTTTCTTTTTACCACCGTTAAAATAGAGCTTCATAATATCTTTATTTACTAGTTCATTTTTGTTCTTTTTCAATTCAGGAAGGCTTTCTATTTTCTCTGTAAATGCGCCCATTGCTACTACAACTGCCTGTTTGGATGGAGCATTGCGTTGTTGAATTTCAAATCCAATGTACGCTTCAATCTCATCAAGGAAGTGATTTTCATTAGGCGTAACGAAAGAAATCGCTTTCCCTCTCTTACCAGCCCGTCCAGTTCTCCCTACTCTATGCACATAGCTTTCAGTTTCCACAGGAAGATCATAGTTAATTACATGCGTAATGCTGTCGATATCAATACCACGTGCAGCAACATCTGTGGCAACTAGGTAACGGAATTCGCCGCGCTTGAATTCATCCATGACAGAGAAACGGTCTTCCTGCATCATGCCGCCATGGAGTTTGTCGCAAGTATAGTGGAGTTTTTCAAGCTGTTCAGTAACACTATCCACTTGATCTTTTGTCCGGCAAAAAATGATGCAGCTATCTGGATTTTCAACAACGGTCACATCACGCAGCAGGTCAAATTTCTGTGGGTCCCTTACGATAATGAGTGAGTGGTCAATTTGATCCGTCAATGTAACAGTAGAAGCTATCTCAATATTTTTCGGGTTCTTCATATATTTACTGCTTAGTTTGCCTATCTTTTCTGGAAGTGTTGCTGAGAAAAGCATAGTCGTTCTATTTTTCGGTAATTTATTAATAATCGATTCGACTTGGTCAATAAAGCCCATATTTAGCATTTCATCAGCTTCATCTAGCACTAGATATTCAATTCGATCAAGCACAAGTGAACCTCGCTCAATATGATCGAATACACGCCCTGGTGTCCCGACAACTACGTGGCATTTTTGCTTTAGTTCTTCTTTTTGATAGGCATATGGTGATTTCCCGTAAACAGCGGCAGCTTTAATACGCTTAAAACGGCCAATGTTTGTAATGTCTTCTTTGACCTGATCTGCGAGTTCACGCGTCGGTGTTAAAATTAGCGCCTGTGGTTTGTTCTCGTCCCAGTCAACCATTTCACAGATGGGAATTCCAAAAGCCGCAGTCTTCCCGCTACCCGTCTGTGATTTGACAACTAAATCGTTTTTAGTAAGTGCCGCAGGAATTACTTTCTCCTGCACTTCTGTTGGTGAAGAATACCCAAGCCCGTCTAGCGCCCGTGTAATCTCCTTGCTTAAGTTGTAATCCTGAAATGTCATTGTTAATCAGCCTCTCATTCTAAGTGTATTATCTCACAAACAGGGGCCATTCGTCAGTTAAGGAAGTCTTCTGACACTAATTATAAGGGTGATATACAAAAAGAAAGAAATCAGCCATTTTATACATGGCTGATTTCTCTCTAAAGGGGCCTGACACTCAGTATTTACAGGTAAGAAAGTATAAGTTTTCCGACTTAGAATAGTGTCTAGCTTCAGACGCTCGGTTCTAGAAGGCGCCTTCCGCTTTTCTTACTTTTCAATCGTCACAATGTTGTCTTCTTCTAATTCAACAGTACCTGACTTATTAATAACGACTGATTCACCCTCAAATAGATTAGTGAAGATAATCGGAGTAATGATTGAAGTCGCATGCTCCTTAATATAATCAACATCGAATCTCAACAAAGGTTGTCCTTTTTTAACTTGATCACCTTGTGCAACTAAAGCTTCGAAACCTTTACCATCTAATTTGACCGTATCAATTCCAACATGAATTAAAATTTCTCTTCCTGAATCAGCTTGAATTCCTAATGCATGTTTTGTCGGGAAGAAAGTAACGATTGTCCCATCTACTGGTGAAACAACAATACCTTCAGATGGCACAATCGCAAAACCGTCGCCCATCATTTTTTCGGCAAACACAGCATCAGGTACTTCTGAAAGTGGCTTAATCTCGCCTTGTATCGGTGAAATAAATACATCTGTCGTTTGATTCGTTGTAACTTTACTTACAGCTTGGACAGGTTGTTCAACCACCTCAGTACGAGGTCGTTTTCCACTGATTACATCTTGAATTTGGCCTTTAATAATTTCAGAACGTGGGCCGAATATTGCTTGAATGTTATTACCAACTTCAAGTACGCCCGCCGCACCTAACTTTTTCAAGTCTTTTTTGTTAACGGCTTGAACATCGATAACAGATACACGAAGCCTTGTAATACAAGCATCTAACTGGCTGATATTCTTTTGACCACCCATTGCTTCAAGAATATTGTAAGCAAGATCAGTGTTGCCCTTTGGACCAGTTTTCGCTTCTTCTGTATCTTCATCATCTGCTTCACGTCCCGGTGTCATTAGATTAAACTTACTAATCATAAAGCGGAACAAGAAGTAATAGATCACTGCAAAAACAAGGCCGAGTAATACGGCAATCCACCATGACTCTTTGCCCGGTAAAATACCGAAGAGGAAGAAGTCAATGGCTCCACCTGAGAAGGTGTAACCGATATGAACTTCCAAAAATGTCATCAATACAAATGATAAACCATCTAAAACAGCATGGAGTAAGAAAAGTATAGGCGACAGGAATAAAAATGAAAATTCAAGTGGTTCGGTTATCCCTGTTAAGAATGATGTTAAAGCACCTGATGCTAATAGTCCTGCAACTAATTTTTTCTTTTCTGGTCGCGCTGCATGATACATCGCGAGCGCTGCTGCCGGCAAACCAAACATCATAATTGGAAATTCTCCACCCATGAAGTTACCAGCTGTAAGTTGTACACCATCTTTTAATTGTGCAAAGAAGATTGTCATATCACCACGAACAACTGAACCAGCCGCCGTCGTATATGTACCAAATTCATACCAGAATGGTGCATGGAAAATATGGTGCAATCCAAACGGTATTAGCAAACGTTTGATAAATCCAAAGAAGAATACGGCGATATATGTACCTTCATCGAGTAACCAAAGTGATGCACTATTCATTCCGGCTTGAACTGTTGGCCAAATAACAATCAATAGTAATCCAGCTACGAAAGCCGCACCAGCTGTAGCAATTGGAACGAACCTTTTCCCTGCAAAGAACCCAAGGAAAGAAGGCATTTCAATATCATGAAACTTGTTGTAACAAAACGCTGCTATCAAACCTACAATAATCCCGCCGAAAACTCCGGTTTGTAACGTTGGAATTCCGAAAACGAGTGCATAGGCTGGATTATCAGCAAGCATGTCTGGTGTAATCCCGAGCCATGAACTCATTACTTGATTCAATACGAGGTAACCAACAAGTGCCGCAAGTGCTGCAGCGCCGTCTTTTGCTAACCCAATCGCGACACCAATTGCAAAGATAAGCGGTAAGTTATCAAAAATAATTCCCCCCGCATCTTCCATTACTGTTGCTGTCAACTGGATCCAATCTGCTGATAAAAATGGCAGATAGTTAAGCATTGTTTCTTGCTGGGCAGCATTACCTATACCAAGCAATAAACCTGCTGCTGGAAGTAGGGCTACTGGAAGCATTAAAGCTTGTCCAACTTTTTGTAAAACACCAAAAGTTTTTTTAAACACTGTATAACCTCCTAAATCTTTAATAAGTCATCGGGGTTTTTCAACTATATAGGTTGACATAAAAAATTCCATTGAATTCGCTACGGCGCTTGGGGATGCCTTCGCTTAGTTTAATAGCTATTCATATGTTCAACATATATACATACAAAAAAGACATGAGAAAAAAGGAAATTGAAATAAGCCTAAGAGTTGCCCCCAAAACTATCATCAATCATCTTTTCACTCATGCCTGATCGTATCAGTAACACGTACGAAGATAATATTTTTATAAATTATGTCTGACGCCAATTGTATTACCCAATGACTTTATATATTAACCCTATCATAGTTATTAGAACCTTGCAAATAGATTTATTTGACCTGCAACAGATTACGATCTTTATTCCATTTTTGCTTGAATCCGTTGGAGATGTAGTGTTAAGTAAACCGCTTCAGCTTCATAGATCTCTTTTTGTAAGGTCTGTTGCATTACTTTAATCAGCTTCCAAGCTAGATTGTAACAAATTGGATACTCGTTTTTTAACAACCCTGTGATTTTTTCCGGCTCAGCAATCTTGTCTCCACGCACCACCCGCTCAATTGCAAAACGAAGATGGCGGATTAAACGAATATAGTCAATGCTAGTTTTATCAATAATTATGTCCAATTGCTCTTCAATCATTGTGACAAGTCGAACAATTAAATCTGAATGTCTCGTTAATTCACGCACATTTTTATTTACAAGGGCACTGTGAATATGTAAGGCAATGAAACCAATTTCACCTTCTGGGAGCGCGACAGATAGCTGTTCATTGACCATCGCTGTCACTTCAGCAGCAATTTTATACTCATCAGGATAAAGTGCCTTTGTCTCCAGTAAAAAAGGATTCCGAATTACCATTCCCCGTCTCATCCGATTAACCGCAAAGAATAAATGGTCTGTCAGCGCTATGTGGATATGTTCATTTAGCGGCATGCCAGCCCGTTCCCGAATAATTTCGACTGCTGAAATAAGCACTTTTAATGTCTTTTCATCAAGAGTGGAAATAAGCTGTTTGTACTGCTCCTGCTCTTCAGGATCATTCAATACAAATAATTTCTCAACTTCCTCTCGAATAATCGACTCTCCAGACTTTTTACCAAAGCCAATGCCCCGACCAATTAAAACGACTTCATTTCCATTCACATCAGTAGCAATAAGTACATTATTATTCAACGCTTTCTTGATCAGGTACGTTTTCATCCATCTATCCCCATTATCTTTTCTTGACTCTATTCTAGCACTAATCTCAATTGAATAGGTGCCTGTTATGCTCACCATGAATGTACTTATGACCGCCACTGGGCTGTTTATGACCGGCACGAAGCGTATTATGACCGCCTTACGTCACTCATGCAAATAAGTTTTAATACATTTTCTTTACATATAGAAACACCACGAGTAGGAAATCTTTATCAATCTCTCAACTACCTATTTATTGAACATATGACTACATGTAAAAACTTAGCGAAGGCGTCTTAAAAGGGGTAGCCGACGCCATAAGACTGATAGCCGCGCAGCGTCAGGCTTATGGCGGAAGGCATCCCCGAGCGCCGCAGCGGAGTTGAGGGGTATTTTTTCTCAACTCTCTAATTACCACTATTATTAAGGAATCAAAACAAGTTTCCCCATCGTTTTTCTCCCCTGCATCAATCGATGTACATCCGCCGCTTCTTCCAGTCTGTACGTGCCGCCAATCGTCAATGCTAAATCGCCGCTCTCAATAAACCCAAGCAATTCCTTGAAACTAGCTTGATACATATCATAATTATTCATAATTTGTGGCAGGAAAAATCCAATGACAGATTGATTGCGGCGCATCAATTCTCCAGCCAGCAGTGGTGAGGATTCACCGCTTGCCGCACCAAATACAACCACACGTCCGAATGGTGCAAGGCATTTCAACGTCTTGCGGAAAATATCGCCACCGACCATTTCAAGTGCTAGATCCACGCCTTTACCATTGGTTAGTTCACGGACCTTTAATTCCCAACCTTCTTCTGTATAGTTAACAACATGATCGGCACCCATTTCTTTTGCATGCACCAATTTTTCATCACTGCTTGCAGTAGCAATAATCTTGCCTGCTCCAAATATTTTCGCAAGTTGAACTGCAATTGCACCGACCCCACCTGCTGCTGCATGAACGAGAACGGTTTCTCCTTTTTCAAGCCGTCCCATTGTCTTTAAAATATGGTATGCCGTTTGCCCTTGCAGGGGTAGCGCGACTGCCTCAACAAAATCAACGCCGTCAGGAATAGGGGCAAGTGCCATCTCATGAAGATTCACATACTCCGCATAACCCGCCGATTCAATTAAAGACACGACGCGCATACCAGATTTATAACGTTTAACGTCTTTCCCTACTTCAGTAATAACGCCTGCAACTTCAGCACCAGGCATAAACGGCAGCGGAGTCGGCACAACGTATTTCCCTTCACGACGCGCGATATCCGCATAATTCACACCAATCGCCTTCACTTCAACCAGCACTTCTTGATCGCCAATTGTTGGTTTATCGATATCGACTAGTTCCAACACGTTCGGACCTCCATACTGTTCAAATCGAATTGCTTTCATCTTCAAAATCCCCCTTTAAGATATATACTGCCGTGATTCATTAAATGCTTTAGCAATGGCTCTTTTCGTTTGGATTGTGCCTTTACTCGCTAGATTACTAAATCGATTTGTCACATCAGCAAGTGCTGTCTTGCGCTTCTCTCCAGTTGTAACACCTGCAATCAATTTGCGAGCAATCATCTCAACTTCGAAAAGCGTATCGTCAATCAAAGCTTCTGTCAGTTGCACTTTAAGAGTAGATTTTTCTTCACCTTTTTTTGCAATTGATTTCTCAGTTCGCAGTACAGCAGATTCAGCTGCGTATAGTGCAATTGCGATGTCAGCCAATTTTAGTATCGTTTCTTGCTCATCCGCAATACGAGCTGCAAAAGCTTCATAAGCAAGACCTATGGACAGTAAAAATACATTGCGGATTGAACGGATTGCTTCTTTTTCATGGGCTAGAATTTCATCCTCTAACTCAATTGATTGCTTTAGTTGCGCAACGGCCTGCCCGACAAGCCCTGGTAACGGGACTAATCCTTTCCCCACCTGTTGCAACAGAGCCATCGGAATGAGCAATCGGTTAATTTCATTTGTACCTTCGAAAATTCGGTTAATACGCGAATCACGATACACTTGTTCAACCTTATACTCTTTTATAAATCCATAACCGCCATGAAGTTGAAGTGATTCATCCGCAACATAATCCAACGTTTCAGAACCGTATACTTTGCAGATAGCGGCTTCAACCGCATACTCCCTCATTCTGTCTGCAATAAGCTTCATGTTACTTGACCCGTCCACTTCACCAAGTGCATCTTCAAGATAGGAAGCAGTTCGGTATTGAAGAGACTCTGCTGCGTAAATGCGTATTGCCATATCTGCCACTTTTTCTTCGGTGGCAGTAAAGGATGCAATCCTCTTGCCAAATTGTTGACGTTCATTTGTATAATCAATCGCTAACTTGAAGGTGTATTTCGCTGCTCCTGTGCAGGCAGAACCAAGATTGAAGCGGCCCAGATTTAGCACATTCAATGCAATATGATGTCCTTTGCCGATTTCACCCAATAAGTTCTGGACAGGCACTTCACAGTTGTCGAAAAATACGGCTGTCGTGGACGAACCCTTGATGCCCATCTTCTGTTCTTCTGGCCCAAGTGATAAGCCTGGAAAATCTTTTTCAACGATGAACGCCGTAAACTTGGTACCATCGACTTTTGCATAGACAATGAAGGTATCGGAAAACGAAGCATTTGTAATGAACATCTTCGTTCCGTTCAACAAATAATGCGTTCCCTCTTCATTTAATAGCGCTGTAGTAGATGCAGCTAAGGCATCCGACCCGGCAGAAGGCTCTGTAAGGCAATAGGCGCCGATAAATTCACCAGATGCAAGCTTCGGCAAATACCTTTCTTTTTGCCACTGCGATCCGAAATACGTAATCGGTAACGTTGCAATACATGTGTGATTAGAATGTGCAACGCTATAACCACCTGCAGCTCCGATAATTTCCCCTACAAGCCCTTTCGTGATTTTATCGAGGCCAAGTCCACCGTATTTCTCGGGAATACTATGGGCAAGCAAACCCAATTCTCCTGCTTTTCTAAGAAGTGACCTGACAAGCGTAAAGTCCCCGCCCTCAATTTGTTCATTGTGAGGCCGCACTTCTTTTTCAATGAATTTCTTCGCCGTATCGGCAATCATATGGTGTTCAGCCGTAAAATCTTCCGGGGTGAAAATAGCTTCTGGCTGCGACGCGCTGTATAAAAATGACGTACCACGATATATTAGTTGATCAGTAGTCAATCGTTTTATCCCCTTTCACACTCATTTTCCCGTCCTCAAATTCGGGTACAACCTCAACTATTCCTCTAGTAGCGGAATAGAGAATATCTTCCTCCAAATCCACTTGCATAAGCATCTGGCCTGTTAAAGATGTTTTGAGTATCGAAGCGGCGTTCTCTTTATTCCCTCTATATAAATACAGAGCTGCTTTCGCAGAATCCGTCAGTTCCCACGACTCATTTTGTCGAAGTAATTCATCTATGAAATAGCCTGCCCCGTAAAAGTCCTCTAGGGAAAACTGCTTCATGGTTCCAGCGCAAATTAAAATGATTGAATCGTCCACGTGCTCTAGTGCTATTTTTCGTGCAACAGCGTGCCCATTTATCAATGAGGCGGCGAATACCTTTTTTGCGTTCTCGACATGACGAATAGCGACGGTGCCATTCGTTGTTGAAAGGATGATAGTTTTTCCCTTTGCAACATATTTAAGTATCGTGGGAAGCGGATCCACAAAACCTTCAATTGTTAGTCCTTCAGATTCTCCAGCTATAATTGTCGCTGATTTCTCAAAACTTCCCGCTACTTTCAAGGCTTCCTCCCCGTCCATTACAGGGATAACTTCCTTTGCTCCATGATGAAGAAGTGTGGCAATGGTCGTTGTCGCAAGTAAAATATCAAACACGACTGCCACTTTATCTTTATTGATCAACTCTGGCATGATCGCTTCTTTTTGAAGAATGACATGAAGCTTTGGTCGAGTTACTGTCATCATTTTGTCGTTCCGACCATCGCTTGCTTGACAAGTATCTCTACAAATTTATCCATATGAGAGAAGCGAGCATCTGTCGTTTGTCCATTTTTATAGCGGTAATAAATTTGCTGACAAATGACAGCGAGTTTAAAGTACGCAAAGGTACTATAATAATTAATATTCGTCATATCCCGCCCACTTTTCTCTGCATAACGCGCAATAAAATCTTCGCGTGTAAAAAATCCTTTCTGAATCGTAATCGGTGGTTTGCCAAGTCCATGCAGTAACTGATCCGGATCATCTGCCTGCATCCAATAACTTAGTGCCGCCCCGACATCTGCAAGTGGGTCTCCAACAGTCGTCATTTCCCAGTCAAACAATCCTGTCATCACAGAATAATCACGTGAAAACATCGCATTATTTAATTTATAATCATAGTGAATAATCGTTGGTTCAGCTGATTCAGGAATATTGTTTTGCAGCCAAGTAGTAAGCGCTGCAACTTCCTCAATAGCAGATGTCTTCGCTTTTTCATAGCGTCCAATCCAGCCATGGACTTGCCTTTCCAAGAACCCGTCCGGCTTGACCATCTCAACAAGTGCTGTTTTTTTGTAGTCAATCGCATGTAACTCCACAAGTTTATCGACCATAATTTCAGATACTTTTCTTCCTAATTCATCAGGAGAATTCGTACCACTTGGAAACTCTGTATCGAGAACAATTCCGTTCCGTCTTTCCATAACAAAAAATGGGCTACCTATGATAGTTGAATCATTACAAAAGACGAGCGGTTTCGGTGCAGTTGGATAAACAGGATGAAGTGCAGCTAATACATTGAATTCTCGTTCCATATCATGCGCTTTCGCAGCAACTGGACCGAGTGGCGGACGTCGAAGTACCGCTTGCCAAGTCCCTATTTCGATTTCATAGGTTAAATTAGAATGGCCCGTTCCAAACTGCCGAACTTCAAGTTCACCTTCTGGTAAATCGGCACAATTCTCCCGAAGAAATCGCAAGAGGACTTCTTCGTCCAATCCTTCTCCTTTTCGGACAGGTATCGTATCGTTAGTTGTTGATATCACCCTACTCACTCCCTATTCTTTTGGAATTAATTCACCCTCATCAGCCGCGATTGTAGGAATAGAATCCTTGTCCCGTTTTCCGTCCTAAATGACCTGCTTCTACTTTTTGCACAATACATGCAGCTGGTTTGTCTGCCTGATTTCCCGTTTCCGCGAATTGCTGCTGCATGACAAAATTGACAACGTCTGCTCCGGATAAATCAATAAGTTCAAACGGTCCCAATGGATGCCCAAGCGATTTTTTCACGATTAAATCTATATCTTTAAAATCAGCGATTCCATTTTCATAAAGTGCAATGGCTTCTTTATGAATTGCGCCTAATATACGGTTTGCGACAAAGCCGGATATTTCCTTTCGAAGGATAATTCCCTCCTTGCCGATTTGTTCACAAACAGCTAATGCAGTCTGCGCTGTTTCTTCAGACGTTTCTTCACTCATGACGATTTCCACACACTCCATAACCAGAGGTGGGAAAAAGAAATGCGCGTTACAAACTTTGTCTGGACGCTCCGTCACTTCTGCAAGCAACGAGTTGACGATGGTTGAACTATTAGAGGCTAAAATGGCATGTTTCGGTGTAAGACGGTCCAGTTCCCTAAACAATTGCTGTTTACTAGTTAGTTTTTCCACAATCGCTTCAATTACAAAATCTGCATCTCTCGCGGCTTCGTTGAGATTATCCGTGAATGTGAGATTTTGAAAAGCAGTTTCCTTGCTACTCGCAGTTAACTTCCCACTTGCAACCCATTTATCCATTCGCTTTTCCAAGCTCGCTTCTGCATCCTTCAGTGCTTCACTATTTACATCCTGCAATGAAGTCCTGTATCCTCCAAGCGCGCACAGCATAGCAATTTGATGCCCCATTTGTCCCGCTCCAACAACAAGAATATGCTTAATTTCATTCGCACTCATCATTCATTCCCCCTTCAAATCAATTCCGTGTAAGATGAAATCCATATACATATTCGCAAGTTCTTTCGACGATATATTGCCAGACGGGTCAAACCATTCATAACTCCAGTTTGTAACCCCTAAAATCGCAAAAGTAGTCATTTTGGGATCTAGATTATCCCGAAACTCCTTCTTTTCAATTCCCTCTTTAATGATTTTCTCAATAGTGAGATGGAACATTCTTCGTTTATTTTTTATGACACTACTGTTTTCCTCTGATAAATGACGCATCTCCCTAAAGTAAACACGTACATTTGAACCTTGTGTTTGAATATCCTTAATGAGCATCTCAACAATTTTCGTAAGCTGATTTCGGCAACTTTCATTACTGTCTAAAACCTTCTTTTGTCTGGCTACTAAATCATCGATATAGCGGAGATGGATGTCCATAAGAAGCGTTTCTTTACTCGTGAAGTAATAGTAAAAAGTCCCTTTCGTCACGCCTAGTGAATCAACAATGTCCTGAACAGAGGTTGAACTAAACCCTTTCCGTTCAAAAAGTTGAATGCTTTGTCTAGTAAGCTCTTCTTTCATAATGTACTCATTCCACCGTCGACTAGCAGAATATCTCCCGTCACATAGTCAGAAGCTTTCGATGCAAGGAAAAGAGCGACACCTTTTAAATCTTCTTCTGACCCTAAGCGGTTTAACGGTGTGGAATTTAAAATATATTCATGCCCTTGTTCAATTGTGACTTTTGACATTTTGGTTGGGAAAAATCCAGGTGCAATCGCATTAACGTTAATATTGTGCTGCCCCCATTTAGCTGCGAGATCTTTCGTAAATGTGATAACTGCTCCTTTACTGGTGTTGTAGCCGATAGTATCCATAAAGCTCGGATGCGTCCCGCCAAGTCCAGCAACGGATGCGATGTTAATGATTTTTCCGTTTTCTTGCTCAATCATGACTTTACCGACTTCTTGACTCATCAAAAATGTGCCATTGACGTTTACATCCATCACTTTTTTCCACGCTTCATAGGGCATGTCAACAACAGGCGCACCCCATGTTGCCCCGCTATTGTTGACAAGGATGTCTATCGTGCCAAAAATTTTCATCGTCTCTTCAACTACCTTTTTTACGTCATGCTGATTCGTCACGTCACATGCAAGTCCAATCGACCGAACACCAAGCGCTTCCAGTTCTTTACTCATTTCAATACAAGCTTCAATATTGCGTGAACACAGCACAACGTTTGCACCTGCTTCCGCAAACCCTTTTGCAATCTGTGCCCCAAGTCCTCTGCCACCACCTGTTACGATTGCTGTTTTCCCCGTTAATCTAAAAAGGTCAAGTACAGTCATAATTAGTTCCCCTTTCCGTGAGCTGCATATTTTTTAAGTTCCAGACGTGCGATTTGATTGCGATGAACTTCATCAGGTCCATCTGCGAGACGCAGCGTTCTTGAATTTGCCCACTGCGCCGCCAATGTATAATCTCCACTTACACCCGCTCCACCAAACGCTTGAATAGCGCGGTCGATTACACGCAGTGCCATATTTGGCGCCGTCACTTTAATCATCGCGATTTCTGCTCTCGCTTCTTTATTACCAACCGTGTCCATCATATAAGCTGCTTTTAACGTCAAAAGGCGTGCCTGCTCGATATCAATGCGTGATTCTGCAATCCATTCTCGAACGACGCCTTGTTCAGCAATAGATTTCCCAAATGCAGAACGTTGTTGAACACGAATACACATTTCTTCAAGCGCACGTTCTGCAGCGCCAATTAACCGCATGCAGTGATGAATTCGACCAGGTCCTAGACGACCTTGCGCTATCGCGAATCCTTTCCCTTCACCCCACAACATGTTTTCCGCCGGTACACGAACATTGTCAAATGTGATTTCCGCATGTCCGTGCGGCGCATGATCATAGCCAAATACGGAAAGCATTCTCTCAACCTTCACCCCGGGTGTATCAAGTGGCACTAAAATCATCGACTGCTGCTCATGCAACGCAGCATTAGGATCGTTCTTGCCCATGAAAATTGCAACTTTACAACGCGGATCGCCCGCGCCGGAAGTCCACCATTTACGCCCATTTAATATATACTCGTCCCCATCCCTGATAATGCTTGATTGGATGTTTGTTGCGTCGCTAGAAGCGACATCCGGTTCTGTCATAGCAAAGCAAGACCGGATTTCCCCATCTAACAGCGGTTCGAGCCATTGTTTTTTCTGCGCTTCCGTTCCATATCGCACAAGCACTTCCATGTTTCCTGTGTCAGGCGCGTTGCAGTTAAATACTTCTGGCCCTATTAATGATCGGCCCATAATTTCACAAAGCGGTGCATATTCTACATTGGTAAGGCCTGCACCCATTTCACTTTCAGGAAGAAACAAGTTCCATAGACCTTTTTCGCGTGCTTTCATTTTCAACTCTTCTATAATTGGCGGATTTTGCGCCCAGCGATTTTCTTGTGCATTTAGCTGTTCGTCAAAAGTCTTTTCATTTGGATAAACAAGTTCTTCCATAAATGCCGTCAACTTCTGTTGCAATTCAATCGTCTTTTCCGAGTATGAAAAATTCATAATCTCTCTCCATCCTTTCATTCTATAAATAATATGTGTACTAACCGGTTAGTATGTTCTGAATATAACAACTATTCAACATGTTAACGCTTACTAATCGATTAATCAAGTAGATATATGGAATTATAGGATGCCATCGAATTCGCTACGGCGCTAGGGGACGCCTTCGCTTAGTCTGTATAGTATTTATTTGTTCAACATATATAGTTTTATAGAGTAAGGAAGAACAACGTTTAAAAAGGCGCCAGCTATGTAGATGCTGACGCCTTTCGATAAATCTATCCATACAAATGACTACCATTTAAGATTTAAACATACCTAACCAGCCTTTATATTTGAACAATGCCAACATAGACGTTCCTATTACAAGCATAACAATTAATACGATGATGTATCCGTATCGCCAAGTAAGTTCCGGCATGAACTCAAAATTCATCCCGTATACACCCGCTATAAACGTTAGAGGTATGAAAACGGATGATACAATCGTCAGTATCATCATAATACGGTTCATTTGATTCGAATTTATCGATAATTGGCTGTCTCTAATATCAGTTGTTAGTTCCCGGTTAGATTCAAGAATATCTCCGAGTCGTAGTAAATTATCATAGATATCACTAAAATAGGCTTGTTCATTCGCGGATAGCTTTATCCGTTCTGAATTAATTACTCGATGTAAAAGTTCATGCATCGGCAAAATTGTTCGCCTTAATCGCAATAAATTGCTGCGGACTTCGAATACAGAATCCATGGATAAATGAACAGTTGATGGTGCAAGCGTGTCTTCAATATCATCCAGATGATCTTCTATTTTATGAAGTACCGGGAAGTAATCATCGACGATTTTATCGATAATCTGATGCGCAACAAAAACATGTCCTTTTTTCCATTTCCCTGGATTTTGAATAATCCTTTCCCTCGCATTTTCCAGCCCCTGAACCGCCGTATAATGAAAAGTGATGACATAGTTTTTTCCGAGATACAAATTTATTTCTTCTGCTTTTATCGTTTCAGGATTTATGGTATGCAATACAAAAAAAGCATAGTCATCATAAAAATCCAATTTCGGTCGTTGAAGACGGTTCAAACAATCTTCGATAGTCAGCGGATGAAACTGAAAAAATGAATGCAACAAAGAAGCTTCTTCTTCATTTGGCTGTTCCAAATCCACCCAGTACCACTTGAATTGACGAGTATGTATGTCTTCTAGCGGAAAATCAAACAATAATTTATTCTCTACTGTGAGTCCCATCGTCCGGATCAAACGAACACCTTCTTTCTAACTCCACAAATCCTGTTCATGAGTAGCCTTCGCTCGATATATATATGTTGAATTAAAGAATCCCATTGAATCTGCTGTGGTTCTCGATAATGAGTGAGTTGTAATTCGGGGTGTGGATTGTAGAACACTTGGCGCTTTGGGGATGCCTGCGCTAGGTTGTTCATTATCGAGAGAAATGTGATTTTGGATGTATATGACGAGATTGTAAGGTGATTACTAGTTGATACTATATAAATTTGAAATAAAGAATTCCAATGAACCGCTACGGCACTCAGTATATATACCGGATTCAACATATATAATTATAGTAAAGAAATCGGCAATCTAGGTTGTAGATTTCATCCCAGCTACTAAAATGCGCTTTCTCATATAGACCATCCAGCGCAGGCGCGACTTCGTGGTAGCCGAAGCGATAAGACTGAAAGCGGTCTCCTTTCTGGCTTATCGCGGGAGGCATCCACAAAGCGCCGAAGCGGTATTAGTAGGAATCCTAATTCATTCCAAGTACAAGGGCTGTTTCAGTGGCCTCCCAAAAGCCCTTGTAAGCGCATACGACGTATTCATTTGTTCAACATATATAGTATACAAAAGAAAATCATTCACCGCATTGTTCACACTCTTTCATCAGTCTTACTGTCTAGTATGAATAGCCGCAAGTTATCCCAAACTCTATGTAGAACTTTAACTATCGTCAGCATAGGAGGCATTACTATTCAGGATGACAGGAATATATTTTCCACCCGTAAAAAACTGCTTACCGCCGGAATTCTTCTTTTACTATTAGCCGTTGTTGATTCATTTTTCACCGATTTTGGCATTCAAAAACAGTATATCACTGAAGCGAATCCATTAATGGCACTTATCTACGACACAAGCATTTGGGGATTTTACGCCCTTAAAATTAGTTTGCCCTGTGTTTTACTCTATTTACTGACAGAGATTGAACAAAAAAGGTATTTAAAACTATTAGTTGGATCTGCAATTCTGCTTTACAGTGTCGTTCTATTCCAGCATATCTATTGGATTTCATTAGTGCTTTAGGACAATGAATCCAAAATAAACACCACTCAATCAACTTAGTGGTGTTTATTCGTGTTACTTTTGTTATTTTAGTTGTTGCTTGTACTCGGTGTACTCCTGATAAAGGGCTGTAACCTCACTAGACTGAGCAGGTGTAAGCGAGCACCAACCATGTTGGAATTGCAAATCATATAATTTTCGATGTTGCTGCGATGTTTCTTTCATCATATCAAATAGTGATGAGTAGAACTTTGAATTGCTCGCTTCAGGCATAGCAATTGCGTAGGAGTTGCACATATTTTTTTCCGTCGCTAATGCTGAGCTTAACATATCAGAATCATTGACCGCGGACTTTTTAGAAAGCTGTGTTTTAGGATTTTGAATCTTTTTAGTAGAAGTCATTGCATATTACCCCCGTTTTCATTCAGGACAGTTAGCAAATTATCATAGTGCGTCAAGTGCATTTTCCCTGCTTCTTCGAATTGTCGTTTTAAATCAGGCAGTTGGCAACTTTGAGCGGCCTGTCTATACTGTTTCACCGCTAGCAAATTCGAATTTAGCATATTTTGCAAATAGCCAATATCTGAAGTTGACACCATTCTTGGGGGCTCAAAGTAAAGTATCTTCTGTTGTTGTTGCGATTTCCCTTCTGATTGTTGTGGTTGTTCCAGTGGTTCAGGTTGCTTTGGTTCTTGTGATTGCGGTGTTTGCTGTGGTTCTGGTTGTTGTTGTTGTTGTTGTTGTTGTTGTTGTTGTTGTTGTTGTTGTTGCTGCGGTTGCTGTGGTTCTGGTTGTTGTTGTTGTCCTTGTTGTTCTTGTTGTTGTTGCAGCGGTTCTGGTTGTTGTTGTTGTTGTTGTTGTTGTTGTGGCGGTTGCTGCTGCTGCTGCTGTTGCTGTTGTTGTTGTTGTTGTTGTTGCTGTTGTTGTTGCTGTTGTTGTTGTTCTTCTTGCTCCTGCTGTTGAATCTGTATCTGCAGTTCGAGTTGTTGAAGTTGAATTTGCAGTTTTTTTAGTTGTTGAAGCTGTTGTTGTGATTGTGCAGACTCCACACTTCTTAGCTCCTTTCAAACAATTTAATCTTAGTATGAATCTTGCGACAGATATTATACGGTCTAAAATAAAAATACCAGGATATGAATCTAGTCGAAATTGAGTCTTGAAGCCCATCTTCTATCCTTCAGCTTCTAGTGAAAAGTCCTATTTGAATTGGAATAGGCGGTTATGCTGATGTTCGCAGAAATCCATCACTTCTTAAACAACGTGAAGGAGGTGGTAGTTCTATAATCAATTAGTTTAGTAAATTTAAGGATACTGATTCTAGTAAATTAAAAATTCCGTCACCCAATTACCAGGGGAACGGAATAATCTTTTAAAATACCTTTTTACGATCACGCTCATCTTTTAGTAGTTCAACTGATTCCCTAAAGCGCAAAGAATGAATATTTTCCCTCTCCCTCAAAAACCTCAAGGAATCATTGATTAACGGGTCGTCTGAAACGTCGATAAGCCATTGGTATGTCGCTCTCGCTTTTTCTTCAGCTGCGATGTCTTCATACAAATCGGCAATCGGATCACCTTTCGCTTGAATATACGTTGCAGTAAACGGAACACCGCCTGCATTTTCATAGAAGAGATCGTGACCATGATTGACGAAATGTGCACCAAGGCCAGCCTCTACTAGCTGTTCGGGTGTTGCGTCTTTCGTCAATTTATAAATCATCGTCGCTAGCATTTCGAGATGAGAGAATTCTTCCGTTGCAATATCAGTCAATACCCCGATGACCTTACTTGGAACCGTATAACGCTGATTCATATATCTGAGCGCCGCAGCAAGTTCCCCATCTGCTCCACCATATTGTTCCATAAGGTATTTCGCGAGCGTCGGATTACATGTACCTACCTCAACTGGATACAAGAGTTTTTTTTCATAAACCCACATTACCTATCCCCTCCTTATCGTTGCCATGGCCACGGTGTTGAATTCCAGCGCCATCCAATTTCAATTGCCTGTTCAGAAGGAACTGATGCGAGGGATAAAGGTCCATATCTATTTTCGTATTGGTGTCGTACATGGGCTGCTGCTTTTATTGCTTCCCGCCATTGATCTAGGGCTTCCGCTTCATCGGGATGCGTATCCGTGTACAATGTTAGTTCAACAACGACGAAATCTGCTTGCTGCACGCGTAACATCATTTGGCGTTCTTCTTCAAACGCACTCATGAAATCCCCTCTTCCCGAGAAAATCCATCTGCAAGTGACGGCCAAAGTGTCCCTGTTCGTAACGCTTCTTCAGGTGAGTTTTGAGGGAGTCCCGGTTGCTGGTAATTCATAAAAATTTGTGGCGGCAAAACAAAGGTCTTCACCCGTATAGGCGGACACGGGTCAAGCGGCGAAACGTAAGGCCTATAACTCCCCCGGAACATTGGACGTTCCAAATTTAATCACTCCTCGAACCATCATATGATAGAACCGCCTACTTGATACACTGACATATTTTTCATAATCCGAATGCTTTATCTCATAAATACTATGTGTGACTCATAGGAATAACAATAGAAAGAGGAGGTTGTTTTTTGGTTAAATCGTTTCAAGTGGATGCACTATTTAAACTTCATTTTTGGCTACAAATTTTGGGAGACCATAGCCGTTTCATCCATGACTCATTAGCGCCCAGTGAAATTGAAAATATCAAGATTTCTAATACGTTCATAGAGAAATTCGATCAACTGCTTACAGCTTCTGAACAGCAATTAGAAGAGCAACAGCTTCTCACCCTGCTCCAGAATGCAAAAATCGCAAGTGAGGAAATTCGAACATTTAAATTGCAATTAATTCAGGAACAGTTAATCGGAAATATAAAAATCTCTTTACCTCCATCCTTCATCAACCACATGGTCAATGAAGTAGAAGAAGCGATCCGTCTCTTTTCCTATTTGGAAAAAGGACAGATAGCACCAGCCGTCCATCCACTCCATCATGATTTGCTTTGGTTACTTGACGCCGCCGGTCATGCAGGTGCCATTGACGCAAACCTGGACCGGGTTGAAAAACCACTGCATGAGAAAAGCCGTAAATTTACAAAGGAATGGGAAGACTTCTATTTAAAAGCGATAGAACTCGCTGGTTTCTTACGAACAAACATCATGAAATTCCCTGCTTTAGAAAATTTCCATAATGATGTTCATTTGGAAATGACAATTTTCCAAGTATTTTTGCACGAATTAGAAGAAATGGAACTGAATAAAGAAGCACTAGGAACTTTTACTGCACTTATGGCTGATCATATGGCTCGAGAGGAAAGTTATTATTTAATGAAATTGGCAGAAACAGCCGGTACCCCATCCCCATCAAGCAATCCTACAAAACCGCGAACAACAGCATAATCGAACCGCTGAAGATTACATCAAAATAAAAGAGGCAGCGTCTAACACGATTCTAAATCGTGGCAGACGCTGCCCTTATTGTTGTTCAAGTTTTAACCAACACAACTATTCTTTATGTTTAACAGATAACAAGTCTGTTGATTAACCACTTTCTTACATTATGACCTGTTAGAAAAGCAAATAAGTCTGCATTTGCAACTATACATTTCTGACTCGCTTTGGACTAAATAATCACAATACCTTTACCTCGGGTTAAATGTGGCTGGAAGTGTTGAAGTCACTTCCAACCACATCCCTTGGGGAGGAATTGTAATTCATTCCTCCTCGGCCATTCTGTTGCGATTATCTGTCCGTCGCGAACCTACAATGTTCAGGTGTTAATGCAACTACTTTAGAAGATGAAAATTCGGGCACTCCATCGATTTTAATAAAGCCTCTTTGCTTAATTTAGCAAAGATTATACAAGTAACAGTGTGACACTGCCTTAAACTCGAAAAGGTAATATTAAAAAGATGGGGTAAGTAGCCAAAATTGCATCTTTGGCTGCTCCATCCTGGATAGGAAAGTAGCTATTCACTCGTTCCCAAAAGCTTCAGTACTAAGTGTACCTATATCTTTGGGGAACGAAGGACGAACGGCAACCCTACACAGCAAGAAATCCCGATAATTGTATAGTAGTCGTTCACCACAAAGCAATACGAATACACCTGTATATTGGGCGTCTTGTGTCTTATCACAATCGTAAGCGGTATCTCCTGGTTAACTTTGGTTAATCAACACTTGAGACCTTTTACCATTATTTATTTAAATAGATTTTAGCGAAATTATCATTTTCCATTGGATGAGCCTCAAAACCTTCAACATAATCGGCAAGGCCAATAGGCGGTGTTGTATGAGCTATTGTTACCCATGGAGCATCTTCATGGAATATTTCCTGCGCCTTTTTATACAATTTAATTCGTTCTTCTTGATCGAAAGTTTCACGAGCTTGTTGCAATAAAGATGTAAATTCTTCATTTTTATAAAAAGCACGATTACTAGCGGGTTTCTCAGTGTTAGTGCTACTTAAATTCGGAGATAAGAAATTGTCTGGATCGGCCATCACACCTGTCCAACCGTACATTGCCATCGTATGCTCACCGTTTCCTGTTTTCTCAAGATACGTAGCCCACTCATAGGTTTTGATTTCAGCTTCAATACCAATCGCTTGTAAATTTGCTTGAATCACTTCAGCCGTTTTTAAAGGCTGCGGCATATATGGTCTTGGGTTACTCATTGCCCATATCTCTGTTTTAAACCCATCGGGATACCCGGCTTCCACCAATAATTTCTTCGCATCTTCAGGATTATATGGATAATCCACAATATCATCATTGTATCCCCAAAGTGATGGTGGTATTGGATTCTTCGCCACTTCGGCATAGCCATTATAGAATGCATCTACTAACCCTTTCTTATCAATAGCCATATTAATCGCTTGACGCACTTTTACATTATCAAACGGTGCCTTTTCCGTATTAAATACCATGAAACCATTATTAAAACTTGGTCGTTTGACCAGTTTTAAACTGTCATTCGCTTCGACTGTATCAGCATCACTAGGGTTCATACCATCAATGATATCTACCTCTCCAGATAATAAGCCATTTAAGCGAGCAGAGTTATCAGGAAGTACCGTGAAAATTATTTTATCCAAAAGTGGTTGACCTTCAATATAGTAATTTTCGTTCGCCTTTAATACAATTTTGTCATTACGTGTCCAACTTTCGAATTCAAATGGCCCCGTACCTACGGGATGTTCAATGAATTTCTCATTGTACTTTTCAATCGCCGCTGGACTTGCCATACCAAACATCGGAATTGCCAAATAGCTAATAAAAGGAGCTGTCTTTTCTATCAATTTAATTTCAACAGTTGAATTATCGATTGCCTTTACATGTTCAATTTTGTGATTTGGTTCCCCTTTAAATCCTCCATAGAGGAACGGATAATATGTAAAATCCCCAATATGATAAGGATTCTGTGGATCCATCCAACGGTCGAAATTGAAAACGACTGCATCGGCATTGAAATCTGTCCCATCGTGAAACTTAATACCGTTTTTAAGATGAATTGTCCACGTTAACCCATCATCAGCCGTTTCGAAAGATTCCGCCAATTTAGGTTGTAATTCCAACTTCTCATCGTATTCAAATAATGTTTCAAAAATAGCATGTGTAACCCGTATCGATTCGCCGTCCGTTACATTAATTGGATCTAGCCCTACAGAATCCGCACCTCGAGCATAAACTAACGAACCGCCTGCTTTAACTGCCCCATCCTTATTTTCTTCTTTTGAATCTTTCTTATTATCTTCTGAACAAGCCGTAAGTACTAGTAATAGTACCACTAGAATACTAGTCAACCTAAAAGCTTTCCTTTTCACTATAATTCCCCCTTTATTTCAACGGGATAAAAAGTAATATGTGTAGACTCTATGCAGAATGAATTCAGCTCAGTTCACATAACAATTATCTGTATTTTAATCCGATTGATTATACTGATTTATCTTATATAACTATTTTCTACTCGTCAAGGTCACTTTTATTGGTTATATAGGTTGAAATAAAGTATCCCATTGTTAGGCGCCTTCGTTCGGTTTATATGGTATTCATTTGTTCAACATATTTAGCACGATTTCCCCCAGTAGAGTAATGGTAAATAGTGACCTGCACTGGGTTGCATCTCATACAATATAAATAATAGAGATGACTATCGATTCGTCATTTTCAGTCAACTAATATACAGACATACTAATTTTCAAATATATAAAAAAGAAAAGTGGATCATGAAAACTGACGGAAAGGAGCAATTTAAGAATGAATCCGCTATTTTCGATTTGGTCACAGCCAAGCACCACAATTCGATACATTATTGGTCATAAATCAATGATGTATCCATTTATCCTAATTTCCATTTCCGCGCTTATCAATAGCATTATGGCATTTGCAGACTTAGGCCTTTTTAACGGTTTGTCATTATTTACAACACTTGTTGTCGTTCTTTTTTCTAGCTTGCTTTCAGGGCTGGCAGGCTGGGGAGTTGTTATAGTTGCGTATACGTGGATTGGTAAATTATTAGGTGGAACAGGGACAATGCGGAAAATGGGCCTTGCAACCGGAGCCAGTGCAATTCCTATGATTTGGACAGCGCCTATAGGAGTCATTGCAATTTCCCTCTACGGACAGCAGCTTTTCGCTACTCCAACAGGCCCGTTAGGTACGAATATGTCCGTAGGCTTCTTCTTCTTTCAAACCTGGATTATGTTAGCTATTTCTATTTTCGGGCTTGTTGTCGAGAGTAAAGCAATTGGAATTGTTCACAACTTCTCTGCATGGCGCGGATTTGGCACAATGATGTTATTTATGTGTTTTATAGTCGTTATTTCAATCATTATCCTTGGATCCATATTTTCAATACTTCTTGCTATGTAGTCGGTACTTAACAAATAGACTGTTCTTCCAACAACGCTTTGTCGCATGGTGATGGCCTCACGTAATAAGCTCGCCAGAAGATCACATAGGAGGGATTGAACTGCATCCCTCCTTGATCTTATTGCTCCAGCGCCTGTAGTATGCGGATGTGCAGCCTTTCATTAGTGGCGCTCCTTCGCTAGATTTGTTCGTTATACGGGTGAGGTATAACATCTAGTAACTCCAAATAAATAGTGCCGAATTTATAGTATTTAATCCGAAGGTTACCTACCTTTAAAATAACTACTGACTAAACGACAAACTTCTATGTTTCCCACCAAATGACGCTATTACTCTAGTAAATTGGTTCACTATTAAAATTGCATTACTTTTCTAGTCAAATAAATAAGCCTTTATTTTTCCATTTGAATTGCATTAATTTCATCCATATAAATGTATTTTAACCGAATCCCCTTTTGGTACTATTGCATTCTCAACTAATATCACAAAAAATATCCCCCTCGTTTCAGTATAAATTTTTTCTTCTACTCTCCTATTTATTATTTTAAAATAATTAATCAAACCATATAGAATATTATGACATGTTCAATTCTTTCGTTTAGTAGTATGCTAAAGTTAGTGGATAAATATGATTCCTTAGTTCTACGTATATCCACGTAGTCACCTGAGCAATCAAGCACTATTATCCCTATTTCCAAAGACTTAAAACACAAAGTTAGAGAAAGAGGTTAGCTGGATGAAAAAAATCTTAATGGGCCTGCGAAACATTAAAACGAAACTAATTACATCTTTTGCAATCGTATTAATTATCCCTGCAATTATTATTGGAGCACTGGCTTATATGACGGCCAAAGACGCGGTTAAATCTGAGATATTGGCTGGTTTCACTGAAAATATCAACTTATTAAATTCAACAATTGATAATACGATGCAACTAAAAACACATGATATAAATACCTTTTCTACAAATATAACTTCAAGGCTATACCAGGGAGATAGTAGTCCTGAACTACGCGAAATCTTCACTCAGTACATAGAACTACATCCGGAAGCCGAAATCATCTATATAGGTACTGACAAAGGTTTATTTATACAAGAACCTGATGTAGGGATTCCTGCGGATTACGACCCTAGAAAAAGACCCTGGTATATAGAGGCAATGGACAAAAAAGGTGAAGTCATTATTTCCGATCCCTATATTTCGGCGAGTACAAATGAAATGGTTGTTACCCTTTCACAGGTAATAAAAGATGGTTCTGGGGTTGCGGCAGTAGATATCAACTTGAATCATTTACAAAATATAACCAATAAAGTAAAAATAGGTAAATCAGGATATGCCGTTCTAATAGACAAAAGTAAAAAATATATCACGCACCCTACCGAAGCTGCCGGAAATGAAGTAAATATTGGCTTATCCGATAAACTTTATGCTCAGGAAATCGGACAGTTTGACGCTAAGTTCGATGGTGAAGAAAGATTAACGGCTTTCGTAACCAATGAGTTAACCGGTTGGAAGCTCGCGGGATCTGTAGCCACCTCAGAGATTAATGCTGCAGCATTACCTATTCTACAAAGGACCGCTTTGATCATCTTGCTTGCGATCATTATAGGAGCGATAACTGTTTACTTTATTATTAAATCCATCATTAATCCAATCAAAGATCTAAAAGAAAAAGCGATTACAATAAGCCAAGGAGACTTAACACAGCATATCGATGTGCAAACTAACGATGAAATCGGACATTTAGGACAAGCATTTAACGACATGCAGGAAAGTCTCAGAACGTTAATTAAAAACGTTGAAAAGAGTGCAGAATTAGTAGCATCCTCTGCTGAAGAGTTATCGGCAAGTGCGGAACAAACAAGCGATGCTACAGAACAAGTGGCAACTTCCATTCAAGAAGTAGCACATAGTGCAGAAATGCAAACAGATGGTGTAGACTCCGCTGCACATGCATTAGCTGCGATTTCTATTGATGTCACGCAAATTGCAGAAAGTTCTACAATGGCTTCTGAACTATCTTATCGTGCAACGACTGAAGCTGAAATAGGTGGTCAAGCGGTCACAGATACGGTTAATCAAATGACATCAATTCATAAATCTGTTATTGAATCGAACACAATCACCAAATCATTGCATGAGCGATCTAAGGAAGTGCGTTCGATTTTGGATGTAATTACAGATATTGCGGGACAAACAAACCTTCTTGCTTTGAATGCCGCTATTGAAGCTGCAAGAGCTGGTGAACATGGTAAAGGATTTGCTGTTGTAGCTGATGAAGTTCGTAAACTAGCGGAACAATCTCAGAACTCTGCAAAAGAAATCCGTGAAATCGTGGAAGGCATTCAAGTAGATACAGAGAACTCCGTTGAAATCATGGAACGTATTACGGAAAATGTACAAGAAGGTGTAGATGTATCAAATGAAGCCATTGAGAAATTCAATCACATCATTCACAGTATGAAAGAGATCACACCTCAAATGGAAGAAGTCTCGGCCACTGCTCAAAGAGTAGCCGGCGCTGTTCAAGGAGTCACTATCACGGCAAATGAAATTGCAAACAGCGCGCAAGGCAATGCAGCTGCTTCCCAAGAAGTAGCTGCATCTTCAGAGGAGCAGCTAGCTTCGATGGAGGAAATTTCTTCATCGGCTGAATCACTATCCTTTATGGCAGAAGAATTAAAAGAATTGATTTCCAAGTTTAAGTATTAATAAACCTTAGATTTCTTCATGATTAAAAGCTCAACTTTCTCTTGTATGAATAGAGAAAGTTGAGCTTTTATCACGTCTATTAATTAACCAATAGTAACCAGTGAATATCATGATCAGCTACTGGGCGCTACGTGAATAGTTGACTTTGGATTGCTTTGGATAGAATGACTTCTATACGATTACCGAGATGCCTGGATGTGTAGGGGTGCGACTTTGTCGAATCCCTACACATTTTTTCGGTAATCGTATGAAGGACCTTTATCCGTCGTGCTCCAAATCCATAAGTACTCGTAGTGCTGAATCTTTTTTGGACGAAAAAATAGAGGGGCATCTACCTGGATAAAAGCCGCCAAAGATGCAATTTTGGCGGCTGATGCTTCCTATATGGTTTTCACTTTTTTATTAAAGATGTGTCAGTTTCTATAAGACATCACATGAATTAGATGCATAATCTTTACTAAAAGTAAGCAAGGTACGCATTGTACAACGTGCAAGAGTGCCCGAAATTGCATCTTCGGGCACTTACACTCTCTATAGAAAGTCATCTATTCACTTCATTCAAACATAACTGCATTTTTCACTTGAACATTGTAGGGACGCGACAGGCAACAATTCACAACAGGATTACTGAAAAATGTGTGGCTAGAAGTGACGGAGACACTTCTAGCCACACTAGGACCCCTCAGTAAATCTGTCATGAATAGTTAACCGAAAGCGGGCCGAAAATAGTCCAGTGAAAATCAAGGTCATTAAGCCCTACTCACCAGTATTTTATGCAACTAAATGGTTAATCAACAGACGTAAGTTTTTATCTTACTATGCTCTATAGCTTATTTGAACCTCCCCTCCGCCTACCCTAAATGACAACTCCAAAATCCGAGTTCAACTGCATCCAAACTGTTGTAAGTGTTTAGTGAGGGCTGTATAGTGGTAGAAAAGAGATAAAGATAATTTACTATATATATTGAACAAATGAATCTCTATATAAACTCAGCGAAGGCGCCGCAGCAGATTCAATGGAATTCTTTATATCAACATATATAGTCCGAATTGGAGATGAAGTATTAATGGAAATTCTTTTATATGTAAGTGCCCTCATTGCATCCTTATCCTTATTGCTTATTGTCATTTTTGTTATCATCACATTAAAAAGTGCAAAACAGACCATGGGAGAGGTTTCAGAAACACTGAAACGGGTTGAGACGAAACTCACTGGCATCACTGAACAATCCGAGCAATTGATGGAAAAGACGAACCGAATTGCCGATGATGCGGAAAACAAACTACAAACATTGAATAGCTTATCCGACTCTGCAAAAAAACTTGGAAACTCCACGGATCATATGAACAGATCGATTCTTGCGATTTCGGATGATGTTGCTACACCTCCCGAAAAATATCGTGATTTTATGGAGAAAGCAACGGTTCTAACTGAGACAGCGGCACGGGTTTATTACCGTTTTCAAAAGGAAAAGCATAAAAATTAAATGAGGTGATTCAATATGGATTGGTTAGGTATTGGTGTACTCATTATCGGAATCGCATTTGCTATACTCGTCATTTATTTATTGAAACCGATTAAAAAACTAGCGTCTGTACTTGGAAGCCTCCAACAGACAACAGATCGTCTGCCAAAGGTATTAGACGATGTAACAAGCCAAGCCACGACCGTACTTCAAGCAAGCAATACGACACTCGCTAACGTCAATCAACAAGTAACTGATATTAGTCCAGTATTCCACATTATCGGAGAGGTAGGTAAAGAGGCAGAAAAGTTCACATCCGCTGCTCTTGATAAAACAACTTCGTTAAAACAACAAACTACTGGCGCAAAGGAATTTGTGACAAGCAAAAAGTATGAAGGTATCTTTGGCCTACTGTCATTCCTATTCTTCCTTTCACAGAAGAGACACGAAATCTCAGAAAAAATGCCTAAAACAAATTCAAATTAAGCAAATAAAAATCGTGTGAAGGGAATCTTAATCCCTCCACACGATTTTTATTCTCCCCTACTAACAGCCTCTTTTGCTTCTTCTTTCATCTTATTAATAGCAATTGTATGTTTCTCACCTTCGCTATACAAGTTTTTCCCAAGAATTACACCAGACCGTTTTTTAGCCATTTTAGTTTTTCTCATTGTATAGAATCCGAGAGCGGCAGTACCATATAAACCACCCAATCTCTTATCCTGCTTGTCTCTATCTGCTTCGCTCATTTTATTCTTAGCGGAAGCAGTCAAATCGACAAGTGAAGATGACAATATCCTTGTAGACTCACCAACATCACCGACGATATGAAACAAAGGTGACAGCGTTCCAAGCTTTTCATTGACATCAGCAAGAGTGTTATTACTATTTTGGATTAAGTTCCCTGTCTCCTGTAAGATGCCGTCCAATTGAGTTGGTAGTTGTTCAATTGTCTTATCAACACCATTTAAAATAGAAGCAACATTATTCAATACGCGTGCGAGATAAATGGCAAGTACCAATAACGCGATTCCAATCAGCAATACGCCGATTCCCATTAAATCCATATCCATCCCTCATTTCAATTTTTTAAATTAAGTACGTTTTCCACGTTGCCAAGAAGTTAATAGGCTTGAAGCGAATTCAGAAAACTGAATGACGCGCACGAACGGTTTTATCCCCGGCAATGAAGAGTTTTGTGCATAGCGCTCAGTTCGCACTTCCAATTCCTCACCCAATAATGATGACGAATCCCCAACATGCTTGACCGTATAAAAAACACTATTTAATGCCAGTGATTTTTCTTCAATATCTGTTGCCGTAGTATTTGCCTCCGCAATCGTTCGTTCCAATTCAATAACCGACTTATCCAGTTTAGTTTCAAACGTACTGACAGTCTTTCCAACAGTCCCAATGATACCTGACACGCGGAAAAGCAATTTTGCAAAGTATACTGAAACAAGCGCAAACGCGATTGCTACGATAAACACGCTAATATGTATGAAAGCCATTTATCTGCAGCTCCTTCCTTCTCATTTTATACCACTTAGACATGGCCCATGAAACATAAGTATTTTTATGATTAATCAGAAGTTAAAAATCAATCCTTTCTACCTAATCACAAACAACCACTTTATCTCATTCTAACAGATTTATTCTGCATCCCAATTCCAATACGTAATTTCACCTAATGAAACGCAATGAATTCCTTTTAATTCTTGCAGTTTCATTAATTCTTTGACTGGACCTGTAACAACCGCACCGTTCGCTTGGAAACCCTGGTCCCTAAAATGGTCGTACTTCTATAAAATGTTAGGGTCTATTTTGAGCTTTCTATAGCTTTTTCAATTAAGACTGAAAAATGTTTCCGATCAACTGAATCGATTGGCAACTTGCACACTAGATATTCGGAATTCTGTATATGTATTTGTGGTAAATACATCAGATGAAATACTTCCTTTCATTCGCCAATTCTCCGTTTACAAAAGTACGCTCAACGAAAGTAATGCTTTGATCATGCCCTACTAACAAAACAGTAGACGAACGGGTTCCATAATTAGGAGTTTTGATGAAGAGCGGTGATAGTTGCCGTTCGAGGTCCAAGCCTACCCCCGTATTCGGCAATAGTGCATCTGGCGCGACGTCAGCATCAGAAATGAGTTCGAACAGTGCATCAGTATCAATAATAGCGTGTTCCAATACATAATCCCGAAGTGTAGTTCTCCCCTTCACCACTTTCGGCCAAGCAGTGTTTAGAAATTGATTGCTCAAACCATGTGTCCCTGCGGATACTTCCATAATTTCTGGTTGCTTATTGGAAAAGTAGAATAAGGAATCAGCATCACCAACGAGAATGTTGAATCCTGCATAATCATCTTTTCTCTCTTTTAACGTTTCGAGGAAAACTTCGGGCGACACGTTCCCCGCCAAAAAATTTGTGACGATATCCCCCCGCGTTTTTTTGTCGGCATTAGCTTCTCCCGGATCACGGTAATTCGTCAATGCTGCAAATCGACCAGACTTCGTTATACCGAGCCAAGTCCCCATATGCAATAAATCACGTCCTGCCAATATATCAGGCTGATCCGTCCAAAATTCTGCGGAAGCTGTCGGACGTTCATAAAACTCATCTCGATTCGCGGCTACAATCAATTTGTACGTCGGATGTTCATCGTAATGAAAATTAATCAGACACACTTTCTCACGTCCTTTTAACCTTTATTATACATTGAATCAATACTAAGTTTCTGAACAATGATGTAACATATATTCATTCGGTTAGAAATTGACAAAAGACTAAATTTTCGTTCACACTAGTAATAATCTATGCTCCTTTTGATAGTGTAGGGCACTGATTGAGTCATCATTTCCCTCTCTACAATTGGTATTTTTTATTTTTCTGCAAGTAATTTAGATATAGCAATCAATTGTTTTACATATTTCCACTAATAATTCAGTGGGTACCTTAGATTTAGGAGGTGAATTAAAACTATGATGTTAGAAATTAAAAATAAAAAAACATTGAACAAAGCTAAAATTACAACCTTTATATTTTACACTATTTTTTTCACACTGCTTGTAGGTTGTAAACAGAGTAGCACAGATTGGGCATTCCATTTTGTAGTATGGAACGAAGATATATACGAAATTGATAAATCGGTTATTGTTGATGTAGAGAAAGAAATTGGCACGGTGAAAAAGTATGTAGAAAATGAAGGATACTATAAAGGGGTTTTTTCAAATTTCGTTCCAAAAGGTACAAAGTTATATAAGATAAAAGATATAAATGTTAACGAAGCAATAGCAGTAGAGTTAGATGGCTATTATATTGAAGCGAGAAACCAGGGAAAGTATGGAGAATAAAAAAAGGCATTTGGCACTAATGCAATTCGGAATTTTGTCTGTACCAGCGGTCTTAAATTTAGTTTGTTTATTAAAATAGTCGAAAGGGGTGGTGAAATGCTTGATATCTCTACTTTGAGCGCATTTATTATCGTCGTCATCGGATTGTTTTTGATACCAGGACCTGCTGTCTTATTAACAATTACCCGGGCGGCACAGGGAGGTCGTAAAACCGGAATCATGACTGGACTTGGCATAGCAACAGGTGATTTCATTCATACGTTATTTTCTGCTGTCGGATTTTCAGCAATCCTAATGACTTCCGCGGTTGCTTTCAATGCTGTGAAATTCGCGGGAGCGTCCTATTTATTATATATGGGTATTCGGGCGATTTTGGCAAAAGCTTCGACAACCAAGATGCCTGATATTTCACAGGTGTCAGCATCACGCGCTTACGGGCATGGTATTTTGGTGGAAGCTTTGAATCCGAAAACTGCTCTTTTCTTTTTAGCTTTTTTCCCACAATTCGTAAAGCCGGAAAATGGGTCAACCTTTATCCAATTTCTAATTCTAGGCATTATTTTCGTTGCATTGAGTATGATCTATACAACAATTTTGGCAATTGGTACGGGTACGATTGGGCGACTGATGAAGCCGAGATTAGGGATTGGCCGGTGGGGCGGAAAAATTTTAGGATTAGTTTATATCGGCATTGGTTTTAAAGTCATTTTTCAAAGTCGTTAACACTTTATTGGTCTAGATAACTACATTTTTCAATAAGAGGTTTCGTGAAGTTAACAAGAACCGGGTCTCTAAAACTTGTTTAGTATAAGTCCCTAAAATCATAATTTCCAGCTCTGTATCAAGATCAAACACCCTATATTATGTTGAACAAATAAATATGGCGTATGCACTTTACAAGGCTTTTGGGAGGCTGTTGAAAAGTCTGATACCTAGCATAAAATAGAACTCCTACCAATACCGCTTCGACGCTTTGTGGATGCCTCCCGCGATAAGCCAGAAAGAAGACCCCTTTCAGTCTTATCGCTTCGGCTACCACGAAGACGCGCCTTCGCTGGATGTTCTATGTGAGAAAGCGCATTTCATTAGCTGTGATGAAATCTGCAAGTTGGAGTACGTCTTTCTTTAATATAATTAGTATCAACTAGTAATCACCTTATTATCTCAGCATATACATCTCAAAATTACATTTCTCTCGATAATGAATACCCTAGCGCAGGCGCGACAAAGGGGTCGCCGAAGCCGTAAGACTGGATGCGAAGCGATATCCAGGCTTACGGCGAAAGGCATCCCCAAAGCGCCAAGCGTTCTACAATCCACACCCCATCACTTGAAGAATAACAATTGACAATCAATACGCGTTGTAACTATAATGATTACACCGGGAGGTTACTTGCAATGAAAATCAGTAGTCGCTTTACAGTTGCAGTTCATATTCTATCCCTCGTGGCGATTGAAAGTAACGAGCTTTGTACTTCGGAATGGATTGCAGAAAGTGTGAATACAAATCCTGTAGTCATACGAAGAATAATTGGTAAACTAAGAAATGTAGGACTTATTCAAGTTCGGCAAGGTCTTGGGGGAGCTACGCTTCAAAAACCTTTAAAAGATATTACTTTACTCGATGTGTACAGAGCAGTCGAAGTCGTTGAAGAAGGCGAGCTTTTTCAATTTCATGAAAAACCAAATCCAAATTGCCCGGTTGGCGCCAACATTGAGGCAGTTCTTGAGCTGATTTTACTTCGAGCTCAAGAAGCAATGGAATCTGTGTTACATGAAATTACGATGGAAGAATTAGTATCGGTATTAACACAAAAAATCGGATAGTTCATTCGATTTTTTAGCCGCCGCTGTAACTGTAACCATTACAGTTACAGTCGGATTAATTATAGCCAATGGCTTCAAATCACTAGGCGCGCATTATTTTATGTGCATAAAAAAACTAATTTACTGGAGGATTTAAACATGAAAATTGGAATTATCGGAGCTACAGGAAAAGCAGGAAGCCTTATTGTAAAAGAAGCGAATGACCGTGGACACGAAGTAACAGCTATCGTTAGAAATGCAGCAAAACTAACTGAAGAAAATGTTGTCGCCCTCGAAATAGATATATTTAATCTACAAGCTGAAGACCTTCGTCAATTTGATGTTGTTGTAAATGCATTCGGTGCTCCTGCAGGACAGGAACATCTTCATCTAGATGCCGGAAGAGAGTTAATAGAGGTGTTTGAAGGCGCTCCAGAAACAAGATTAATTGTTGTAGGTGGCGCGGGAAGCTTGTTTGTAGATGAAGCAAAAACCATCCGTCTAATTGACACACCGGAATTCCCTGAAGAATACTTTGCAACTGCTTCCAATCAAGGAAAGAACTTAGAAGACCTGCAAAAGACGAGTGGAGTTAAATGGACATTCATTAGCCCAGCAGCATTCTTTAATCCTGAAGGAAAAAGAACGGGTTCGTATCAAAAAGGAAAAAACAATTTAATCGTGAACTCAAAAGGTGACAGCTATGTAAGCTATGCTGACTATGCAATTGCAGTTCTTGATGAAATCGAAAATCCTCAACATATAAATGAACGTTTCACCCTTGTTTCTGAAGCGGAATAACTTAGTTTTAGGAGATGAGAACAATGCAAACAGAAACTAGGAAACCCGGAATTGAAATTGGAATATATACATTTGGGGATCTTGGTCCAGATCCCCTAACTGGAAAAACAATAAGTATTCAACAGCGCCTTCATGAAGTATTGGCTATTGGAAAGCTGACTGAAGAAGCCGGACTTGATATTTTTGGTGTCGGTGAGCATCACCGCTTAGACTACGCCGTATCAGCTCCGCCAGTTGTTCTGGCGGCAGTGGCACAAAACACGAAGCGTATTAAATTGACGAGTGCAACGACTGTTTTGAACACAGTCGACCCTGTTCGCCTATTCGAGGATTTTGCTACACTCGATTTAATTTCGAATGGTCGCGCTGAGATTATTACAGGTCGTGGTGCATTCGTTGAATCTTTTCCGTTATTCGGTCATGACTTAAACAATTATGACGAACTGTTCGATGAAAACATACGACTGCTTCAAGAATTGAATACCAATGAAATCGTCAATTGGAATGGGTCATTCCGTTCGCCTTTAACTAATTCTATGATTGCCCCGCGCCCTGTTCAAAATAAACTGCCGATTTGGGTTGGTGTAGGTGGAACACCTGATAGTGCAATACGAGCTGGAAAACTTGGAACTGGTTTAGCATTAGCTATCCTTGGTGGGGATCCAATTCGTTTCAAACCACTTGTTGATTTGTATCGCCAAGCTGGCATAAGTGCCGGACATCGTGTAGAGGATTTAAAAGTGGCTGTAACAGGACATACGTATATAACAAAGACATCCCAACAAGCGAAAGACGAATTTTATCCTTACTATGCAAATTATTGGGGATATGTGAACAAACAACATGGAATGATTACGAGAATATCCCGCTCTGATTTCAATTATATGGCCAGTCCCGAAACCGGATTATTTGTCGGCAGCCCTCAGCAAATAATTGAGAAGATTCTCCACCAACACGAACTATTTGGACATCAACGATTCATTGCACAAATGGATATCGGCGGCTTGCCGTTTTCTAAAGTCGCAGCGAGTATTGAAATGTTAGCAACACAAGTAGCTCCGATCGTTCGGCGTGAAACGGCTCGTTAAGATTATCCCATGTGAATTTAACTCGAAACATAGCAACCATTTGAAACCGCATCAGAAATAACCCCAATTATTTGGCGATATGCAACAATATACTAGTACTAGATGAATGGAAAGTTTACTTACACTCCCTATTTTTTCGTATTACACCACGTCTGTCGATTAACCAAAATTAACAAAAAAACTTGATCACACACTGGGTACTCTTTGTATAGTTGCATTTGGATTGCTTTGCATTAAACGACTACTATACCATTATCGTGATGTCTAGATGTGAGGGATGCGACTTTGTCGCATCCCTCACATCTTTTTCGGTAATCGTATGGTAGTCCTTCATCCATCGCGTTCCAAATTCATGAGTACACGTAGTTCTGAAGCTTTTTGGGACGAAAGAATCACTGGCTTCTTAATTGAAGAAAAGCCGCCAAAGATGCAATTTTGGCGGCTGAAACTTTCTATATAATTTTTTCTTTTTTTAGTAAAGAAGTGTCACTTTCTATAAGACATCATATGATTAGATGCATACTCTTTGTTAAATGTATGCAAGAAGTACATTATACAACGTGCAAGAGTGCCCGAAATTGCATCTTCGGGCACTTACAATCTCGATAAAAAGTCATCTATTCATTTCTTTCAAACATAACTGCATTTTTCACTTGAACATTGTAGGTACGCGACAGGCAAGTATTCGCAACAGGATTAACGAAAAAAGCGTGGCTCTCGGTAAATATGTCGTGATTATTTCGCCGAAAGCGAACCGGAAATGATCCAGTTAAAATGGGTTTTCGAAGCCCTACTCACCCAGTGTTTTATGCAAATAAATGGTTAATTTACAGACGTGGTATTACACCACTCATTTATAAATATCATAAGCGTCTTGGTAAATACCACTAATTCTTCAATGTTTATCTTTTCATCGACTGAATGTGCCTCTTCCAACTTTCCAGGACCATAGATAACAGTTGGAATTCCTGCTGCACCTAGCCATCCAGCATCTGTTACTGATCTCGACATACCTATTATTGCAGGACTTTTTTCGGTTTGTTCATGACAATGTGCAAGAAGTTGAACAGCTGCATGGTCCGCATTCATTTCAAGCGCCGGAAATATTTCTCCACGTTCTTCAATCATTGATTTTCCACCCCAGCGAAAGTGAATGGGATTTTCTCTTAACCACGTGTCTGCTTTTGCTACATGGTTCAAATGCTCTTCGATTTCTTTTGTTACAGATTGATAGGTTTCATTCGGATAGAAATGAACGGTGATCCAGAGCCGACATTCATCCGCCACAAAAGCTGCATGCCTTCCTCCTTCTATAACTGCTGGATTAATAGTAGTGGCGCCAGGCGCAAAATCCGGATATTTTTTTGTCACAGCCCAGTGACGTTCTAAATCTTGTAATCCAGCAATAACCTTCATCATCTTTTCTATCGCACTAGCCCCATTAACCGAACCGCCTGCATGAAGCATACTCATCCTCATTGCATCATGGAAAACTTCCTTACTTTTAATCGTTATCCAGCCGGTAATCACACCACCCTGACCATGGATTTGACGATCACTGCCATCGACTACAAGTGCAAAGTCTGCTGTATAGCCTTTTTCCATACATGAAAGTGTTCCAGCCTCTCCCGCTTCCTCCCCAATGACAGTCTGAATTTGCAAATCACCTTTCAGTTCCACACCTAGTTCGTTTAATAATTTAACGGCTAGTAAAGTCGCCGCTACTGCACCTTTCATATCGGATGTTCCTCGCCCATATGCGTTGCCATCTTTAGTCGTCAGTTCAAAGACAGGCACAGTCCACTCTGTTTCATACCCCACTTCTGCAACGTCTATATGTCCATTAATGATTAGGCTGTTATATAGGTTTCCATCCGTTCCCTTTTTAATGCCTACAACGTTCGGGTCGCTAGGAAATACATCCCAACTAACCGTTTCAAATTTTTCTTGTTCTAAAAAATCTTGAATATACCGCTGTACGCCTGTTGTATTTCTTGCCGGTGGACTAACTGTCGGGAAACGAACGAGGTCCGCTAGCAATTGCACTAACTCCTCTTGACGTTCATCAACTAGGTTACTAATTCTATTTTCCATTTTACTCATCCATCCCTTATCTATATTTTTGGTAGGTGAATCTATATACGTTGTAATAAAGAATTCCATTGAATTCACTACGGCGCTAGCCCTTGTAATGCGCCTTCGCACAGTTCACTATCTTTATTTCATTTGTTCAACATATATACACTGGAACAGAAAACAGCCGCTTTCCATAATCGGAAGGCGGCTGTTTTCTACGTATATAAAGACATTATGTGTAAAGTTTCAGCTGCTTCCCTACGCTAGTATGAACTAGATCAGGTTCGAAGGGTTTACATCTATGATGTGTCTCAGCCTAAACGGCTCCCCTAGCAGTATCTATTTAGTTTTTTTCTTCTTCACAATGCATCTGTTCTTTCTTCCCCTTTAGGAAGATAGTTTGATAAGTCGATATCACGTAACCCGTTCTTTATTTTAGTTGTGTAACCTAAATTTTCATTCGATAAAAACGAAGCTTTTGAAGCAATCATTTCTTCTAATAAAGGCAAATACGTCGGATCAATATCTTTCCAAAGTTTGTACGAATTTATTAAGTCCTCTAAAGTCAGGTGCTTGTAATCATCGCCTTTATAGTCACGTAATGCGGAAATACGATACCAAATATCGCCATTATCACGAATCCAATCATCTTTATCCGCTACAATCGCTGTTTGTATAGCCTGCGCTGTATCTAAATACTTCTGATCACCGAACTCATTATAAGCCATGAGTAAAACGTTCATACCGCCCAACACATGATTCATAGAGGCATGTGTCGTTACTTGCTGTGCAATCGGGAAGTAATCCGCGATGTAGTAAGACTCGTCATTCACAGGAATGACGTTTCCTTTACTTTTTTGTGAGACTAGTAAGTCAGCATAATTACGCAATGGCTCTTTCGCATTCTCAATTCCAAAATCAGCACCACTATTATAGTAGAAAAGCGCGATTTGCTCATTAAAACGTGTATCAATGAATGGAGCTGTAATGTCATATAAATCTTTCAAATAGGTGCTTGTAACTTCTGTTTCCCAATAATCTTTGTCACCTTTGAAATTCTTCAAGTTAACAAATGAGTTGTAAATTAAGTTCTCAAAATAACGATCCTCTTGCTCATTATATAAAACCAGAGCACGATCTTCTTTTAATAGAAGTAAGTTCCGCCCATATCCTTGCCCTGTATCAGGCATTGGCTCTGTGGTTATCGCCATTTTATTGTATGGGCCACCCGCCGTGTACCAATTATTACGTTTTTTATAATACTTAGCTGACTCAAGCATCCAGCTCTCCATATTCTCTTCATTCGCAAATAATTGGTCATCCGCATTCATATACCACTGATCTACAATGTCATTGCCTTTTGAATTTAACGTATGCACAGATAATAATGTTGTTCCAACCTGAGCATAAGACAGTGCCTCTTTTTCACCGAGCAATTGACGCATGTAACTGTAGCCATCATTCTCATACTCTAATGACAATTGCTTTGACAAATAAGACTGACCAACCATCCGCTCCTTCACTGATCCATCTAGCTTCACAAATTGGAGTAAACCTGTCGGATAGGATGTTGTGTCACTGCCAAAAACGTCTTTATCATTACGTTTAATCTTGTATTTATCATAACGGTTTAGCTCAAATGAAGCCACTTCATTTTCTTTTTGAATGACATCTACTGTTACAGCAGATTCAGTAGGGTTAATGATTTTCGAAAATAAGAAGTAATCGCCATTATCAAATGAACGAACCGTTAACTCAATGGTCGCACCTTCTATACCGATGTCATAAGTGTAAATATTATCTCGTGAAAATGAGTTATCGATTCTCGTATGATTCGTGAAAAGTATATTCTCTGTCGATCTTAGGTAAATCGGATGTTCATCAAATGACACCTTCATTAAATTCACAGCAGAGGGAATCCGAGTAAAATTAGGCGACAGCTCTAAGTTCGTTAATTCATATTTTTTGGTAGTTGCAATGTTCCCCTTCTCCACAAGTACTTGATGCAGAATCACCGCAAAAGTAGCGCGGTCTACTTGTGATCCGTGATTGAATAGACCTTTTTGTATGCCTGGCATAATTCTGTATTGTGGAACTGCGCCTACACTTCCTTTATCCAATGAAATAAGACTTGGCCATTCGATTAATGCACTATCTTGCAAATTAAATGCATCTACTAATGCCAACTCCATTTGCCTACGTGTTAAAGGTTCTTCCATACCAAAAGAATTGCCTGTCACGTCTTTGATTAAAAATTCATATCCCGCTTTTGTAAAAGATTGAGTAGCCTCTCCAACTGTCATTGCTAGATCCGGACGAAATTGCATATCGCCGTAACCCGTCAATATGCCCATTTCTACAAGTTGCATAACTTCATTTTTCGCCCAGTGGCTATTTGGAATATCCGTAAATTTTGCAGCTGTCGTGACGTCTTCTGATTTAACGACTTGAGCTTCTGCCGCGTTAGCTGTTAATCCAACAGTAGCTGACGTCGGTAAAGCTACCGTTAATGCTAAAGCGAGAAACAGTGTATTTATTTTCTTCATTTTTGTTTAAAGCCCTCCTTTAGTTAAAATTAATAACATCAAATTATAGTTAAGTATAATTATAACACTTTTGGATACTATTTTGGAGTTCGTCCACAGGAGAAAGCAAGGCTGAACAATAGCAATTCAATGGAAAAGAAACACCAGTCCATAATCATTGACCTTAGTAACTCTTGAGTGTTAGGGTTTTCACTTGCCAACTAATTCGGCAAACTACAAAGGAGGAATTGCAATGAAGCAATTGATACAACAGGAAATTCACCTAGCAAATCGTCCCAAAGGAATGCCTGCGAAAGAAGACTTTACCTTTGTAAAGAATTCAGTTCCCTCACCAAAAGTAAATGAAATTTTAGTACGGACGCTTTATTTATCTGTTGACCCATACATGCGTGGAAGAATGCAAGATGCCAAGTCATATATTGCTCCATTTGAATTGAATAAGGTCATTTCAGGGGGTGTCGTAGCTGAAGTAGTTGAATCCCAGTCAGACGCCTTTAAACAAGGTGATGTCGTTGTTGGGAATCTTGGCTGGGCTGAATATACCGTAGCTACTCCAAATGAAATTCGCAAAATAGACCCTAAAATGGCACCTATTTCAACACATTTAGGTATTCTCGGCATGACAGGTTTAACTGCCTATTTTGGATTGCTTGATATCGGAAAACCCCAAGAAGGCGAAACGGTCGTCGTTTCTGGGGCTGCCGGGGCAGTTGGATCAGTAGTTGGACAAATCGCGAAAATCAAAGGTGCCAAAGTAGTAGGTATTGCAGGTTCAGATGAAAAGATTGACTACTTATTGAATGTACTCGGCTTTGATGCAGCTGTAAATTATAAAAAGGATAGTTTCTGGACAGATTTAAAAAATTCCGTACCTGATGGAGTAGATGTCTATTTCGATAATGTAGGCGGCGACGTTTCAGACGCTGTTTTTACAATGCTAAATCGAAATGCTCGTATTCCATTATGCGGATCAATTTCTTCCTACAATGCTGAAGGAAAAGATAGAGGTCCACGTATTCAATCAGCTATGATCAAGACGAGCGCTATGATGCAAGGCTTCACGCTAGGCGATTTTGCCACTGATTTTGAAAGAGGGTTTACCGACTTAGGTAAATGGCTACTGCAAGGTAAACTGAAATATGAAGAAACAATTGTTGAAGGATTTGAAAATACACCAGAAGCATTCCTTGGTTTATTTAAAGGAACAAATCTGGGAAAACAGCTCGTAAAAGTGGCTAATCCTGAATACGCGAAACTTTAACATTTAATGTGAAATAGCATGACCTGCAACTTCCAAATACTTATTCAACAATCTCCTCAGGTTACTAAATGAGGAGATTTTGTTTTGTCAAAAAGTCTAAACCTTGTTGTGTTTGTTCGTAACAAAAACTATTTCAAGCTCTTTTACATATACTGCAGTTCCTGTAATTTCAATATCATAACTTTTTTCATTTTTCGAGACTTTAACTAGTACACGACCATCCTTTCCCATTTCATGGCCTTGTTCTACTAAAATACGTAGATGGTTTTCGAAGTTTCTATTTATGTATTCGGCGTAATAAGCACCCATCACTCCTGAGGCTGTTCCTGTAACGGAATCTTCAATTGTACCGGAATATGGTGAAGAGAAATGTCGAGCATGCATATCTGCATTTTGATCGTACGTCTCCAAACAAAAAGGATGAATAGATGCTTTAGGTATTTCTTTTAATACGGATGGAAATAGCTCATTGTTAGCTTTCATTTTATTAAAAATGCTAAGTTTCTTAATTGGAACTAACAATGTCCATGAACCTGTACTACCATATACAGTGGGTAAATCAGATTCTATATCATCTCTATTAATTCCGATTGAATGGGCCAATTCTTCGTACGAACCGCTAAAGTCTTTTAATTGTGGGGAATCTTGTTTCATAGTTATGTATTCCTCACCATCCGCTTGTGAATCTATTCTGATAGGTAAAATCCCTACTTTCGTTTCAATTGTTAGTTTACTCTTATCATTCAATAAATTCTTAGACTTTAAAGCATATACAGCAGCAATTGTTCCATGTCCACATAAATCCATTTCTTGTCCTGGTGAAAAATAACGTATTCCAAGATCAGCCACATTCGAATTGACTAAAAATGCAGTCTCGTTGAAACCTGCCCTGTAAGCTATTTCTTGCATCTCAAAATCTGTTAAATCATCCCCGTTCAGCACTACTCCAGCAGGATTCCCTTTGTTTGGCTCTTTACTAAATGCGTCATAATGGTAAATAGTTATCGATTTCACTCTTCATTTCTCCCACCTAAAATAAATATATTATCCACTCTTCATTTCCATACAGTCATATACTTCTTACGGTATTTGATATCTTCTTCTGTCTCAATCAAACCCATTGCTATCTGTTTAATTTCTTCCTCTTTTAATGCATCATATAAATTTTTCAAGCCTTGAATCATATCAAATCGAATCAAGGTGTAATGTTTTTCATGCACACCGTTTTGAAAACGTTCCACTATATGATGAATCACTTGTTGTTTTTGTTCCTTTCCAGCTAAGCCCACTCTCCATATCGACTGTAAGCTATGTCGGGCTGTAACAAATTTCGGATCTTTGGTCACTTCCCATAACGCTGGAAAATCGCCTAATATACGTTTTTCTGGATCACTTTTCGCAAGACCAGCTAGGAACTGAGCACCCCTAGATCTTCGATGATTATCGGAATCTGTTAGCCATTCCTTTAATTCGTCCCAAACTTCATAAGCCCAGTCCACTTCTTCTTTTACAGCTGCATTAATAGCATTAAACGCTTCAAATTGAACATTTTTGTCCTTTGCTTCTAGGTTTTCAAAGTAGGATCGGGTTACACTGTCCACTTGATTCATCTCCCTCTCAATAAAAAGTTATTTACTTACGACATTACATCCTACCGATAAATATACAGTGAACCCCCTCATATATCTATCGCTATACTTCATTAATAAATTGACCGTGAAATTTCTCCGTGTTAAAATCTGATTGAGTGATCAATTAAAAATTTGATTGTACAATCAAATTAACTTGGAGGAATCATAATGTATATAAATAATAGAGGTCATATAAATGAAGGAAGATAACAAAGTTGAAGGAAAAAAATCGTTTATCGCAGAAGCAAGACGTGACCAAATTGTGGAAGCAGCAATTAAAACCCTTGATGAAATTGGATACTTAAAAGCCAGCCTTTCTCAAATTGCTAAAAGAGCGGACATCAGTACCGCATTAATTTCTTACCATTTTTCGGATAAGAACGATTTGATGAACCACCTTCTGATGAATCTTGTAGAAGGGTCAACATCTTATATCTTAGAGAGAGTTGGTCGAGAAAATACAGCTTTTGAGCAACTGAATACATTCATAGCGGCAAATTTAGCATATCAAGGTACGCATCCGACACGTTATACGGCTCTGATAGAAATTGTCTTTAATGCCAGAACGCCCGATAACATTCCCTACTATAAATTAGGCGATGATGAAGAGGACCAAATCATGTATGAACTACAACAAATACTACATTATGGTCAAAAACAAGGGGAATTCGGATCTTTTAATGTAGTAGTCATGGCCAGTATGATTCAAGGAGCTATCGGAGAGTATATGGCTCACACTGCTATAACAAAAAAAGTCGACTTGGATACGTATAGCAGCGAGCTCGTGAAAATTGTTAATCAGGCAGTAAAGGGTAACAAATTTGACTAACGTTACTCTAAAGTCAAATCCTATCTCCAATTATGATCGGAAGCTTGCTCCGGATCTTGCCCGCGGCTTTATGCTACTGTTCATCGCATTGGCACACGCCCACGTATTTCTATACGCCGCCGATCGAGAAATCACAAAGGTTGACCAGATCGTTGTATTGTTTCGGCAAGTCTTAGTTGACGGCCGTGCATTCCCTATGTTCTTTCTCCTCTTTGGCTACGGTATGGTCCAGCTCATGCTTCGTCAGGAAGAAAAAGGTAACGATTGGATTTCAATTCGCAAGCTGTTCCGCCGGCGAGGCTGGTTGATGATTCTCATCGGTTTCTTGCATGTAGCACTATTATTCGAAGATATCATAGCATTATATGGCCTGGCTACCCTTCTCTTGGTCGGATTCCTCCGTGCATCAGACAAGAAGCTGTTATGGATTGCTGGAATATTTCTTGTTCTAGTAGCAATCTTTGGTTCATTGATGCCTCGTGGTTACGACGCCTTAGTAGATAACGCTGTACTCTCCTCAATAGCGCTGGAGAACCCATTTCTCGCTAGCGCTATCCGTATTCCGGAGTGGATTATCTACACACCTTTGCTTGTCTATCAGGTCGTCCCTGGCATGCTTATCGGAATTTTGGCGGCACGGCGGCGAATCCTCGATAATCCGGAGCAACACCTGCTCTTGCTTGTGCGCACTTCAATGATTGGTATTGGTCTCGCTACTGTCGGAGCAATCCCGTTGGCACTGATGTCCTCACAGTATTGGACTAATCCATCGTTTGGAGCGCAGACGTTCGCTACTATTCTACACACCGGTACTGGCTATGCAGGTGGATTGGGCTGGGCAGCGTTTATCGGATTGTTAGTCATCAAGCTTGGGGAAAAACGAGGACCCATCACTATGGCTATCGCCGCAGTAGGACAGCGCTCGATGACCTTTTACATTTTTCAATCGGTCGTATTCATCGCTGTTTTTGCTCCGTATGCCGGCGGTCTAGGTGCACATATGGGCCAAGCTGGCAGCGATGTCATCGCGTTATTCACCTGGCTCCTCTCAGTAGTCATCGCCGATTTCATGCGTCGCGCTAATGTGAGAGGTCCTGCGGAGACCTTGTTGCGAAAGCTGTCTTATCGTACTTGATTTACTGATTGGGATAGTCGTTAATTTAGGATGCACCAAGGTTGTTAATTAAGAAAGCGATTGTGTGAAGGAAGTTACTCAAGAAAAAGGAGATTACAATGAATTTTATAGAGAAAGTATTTAATTGGATGGTAATGATTGGACTAGGATTATTAGTAGGACGAATTATTACACTTGTGTTTAGACTTCTGGATATTCCGTTTACAACCTTTTTTAAAGACTACAGTATCATTTCATTGATCATTTTAATAGTAGGCGCGATTGGTTCACAAATGATGAAGGATAATAAAAAATAAAAGGTATCTGGTACTAATACAATTCAGGGTTGTATCAGCACCAGATACCTTAAATTTATAATACCCCTCTCTTCCTTTGATGAAGATGAGGGGTTATTTTTGATTCTATCGCACTAATTTACTTAAGAAAATAATCCGCGGTATCTTTCCAATTGTTTAATCGCGTATATCCGGTTGTATGGACATTATGTGGAGCTGTGAAAAGTAGGCCCTTCCCCTGAAATGTTTCTAAATTACTTGGCGTATCGTCTATCAAATAATCTGCAAGAATTATGCTTTTATCGCCGCAAAAGACGAAATTCTTTTCATTCAAAAAACTGAAGTGTTTCTTTAACCAGCGATATTTTGGTGCTAACGAAGCTGGAAACTCCATTGCTGCGGTTACAATATATATTTCATAGCAAGCACTTAATTCTTTTATCACTTCTTGACTATCTTTGATCACGTCTAACTCCAAGAAAAATAATTCGTTTGCTAAATAGTGGTCCACTTTCTTTTCAAATCTAGCATCTAATTCTATGAGTTTCTTGCCATGCAAATGGTGGTCCGTATAACTTTCGTTAAATTCATCATTAAATAATTCTAGACATTTAGCGCTAAAATGCGATATGACTTCATCCATATCTATCGCGATACGTTTCACAACATTTACCCCTTTATGATTCATCTCATGATTCTACTATATATGTTGACATAAAGAATCCTCTCAACAACGCTCGGCTCCTCATAGGGGTAGCCTTCGCTGGAAATTATATAGAATAATGATTGCGGCGTATGCGCTTTACACAGGCTTTTGGGAGGCCACTGAAAAAGCCCTTGTACTTGAAATGAATTAGGATTCCCCCTAATACCGCTTCGGCGCTTTGTGGATGCCTCCCGCGATAAGCCAGAAAGGAAACCACTTTCAGTCTTATCGCTCCGGCTACCACGAAGACGCGCCTACGCTGGATGGACTATGTAAGAAAGAGCTTTTCATTATCTGCGATGAAATCTGCAATCGGCATATACATCTCAAAATCACATTTCTCTCGATAATGAACATCCTAGCGCTGGCGCGGAAAAGGGGTCGCCGATGCTATAATACTGGATGCGAAGCGCTAATCCAGACTTACTGCGTAGGGCATCCCCAATAGCGCTAAGCGTTCTACAATCCGCACCCCGAATTAATACTCCCTCCTTATTGAGCGCCACAGTAAATTTAGTGGGCTTCTTTAATTCAACATATATAGCATGCAATTGTCGTTCATATAATGACTAGTGCTGTGCACGGCTTATCTGAAATTTATGCCCCACAACATTTTTTATACTTTTTTCCACTTCCACAAATACAAGGTTCATTCCTTCCAATGCTTACATCGTTAACAAATGTTTTAGTGTTTTCCACTCCCATGCCAAGCAACCTCTGAATATCGGAAATATCCTTAGGCTTGTCCCCCACTTTCAAATGTAATATTTACGAGATTCTGTGCACTCACACAATTCAAAAGCTGTGACATCCACCAGAGTTTTCAACTTTATTCAGCAGGGGTTTGAATCCCTGCTGAATAACCTTAAATCGATAATATCTCCCGAATATCATCTTCCGATAACGAGGATAGCATCGTTTCGCCTGTTTGAATAACTTGATCGATTAATTCCTTTTTACTTTGCTGCAATTCGTTTATCTTTTCTTCTATTGTTCCTTGGGCAATTAGCTTTATAACTTGAACGACATTTTTCTGCCCCATTCGATGTGCCCTCCCAATCGCTTGCTCCTCGATTGCTGGATTCCACCATAAGTCATAGAGAACAACCGTATCTGCCCCGGTTAAATTCAGACCCGTTCCGCCCGCTTTTAATGAAATAAGAAAAATCGTTTCAGATCCTTCATTAAAATCATCGACGAGTTGAACTCGCTCCTTGGCTGGCGTTTGACCATCTAAATAGAAGCAACTCTGTCCTGTTTGCACAAGTTTTTTCCTAATAATGTTCAACATGCTTGAAAACTGTGAAAAGATTAAGATTTTGCGGCCATTTTCCCGTCCGTTTTCAATAATCTCAAAAAGCTCTTCCAGCTTTCCAGATTGCCCTTCGTAGTTCTCGATGAATAAAGAGGGGTGACAACAAAGCTGTCGAAGTCTTGTCAGTCCCGCCAAAATTTTAATTCTCCCTTTACCTAAACCTTCTGTGTCAAGTGACTCTTTTGTTTCAGCGCGGATTTTGTCCAAGTAGCCGAGGTAAAGCTCCTTCTGTTCTTTCTTCAGTTCTGAGTAATGAACCATTTCAATTTTGTCAGGTAATTCCTTCAAAACGTCCTTTTTCAACCTTCTCAAAATAAAAGGTTTAACCAGCCTAGCAATGTATTCAGGTTTTAAACTACGAAACGTTTTCTGATCATGTAAAAACCCAGGCATGATTGCTTGAAAAATCGCCCACAACTCGTCCAATGAATTTTCAATCGGCGTCCCAGACAAGGCAAACCGCTTATGCGCCGTTATCGCCCTTACTGCTTGCGCAATTTTGGATGCATAGTTTTTTATCGACTGCGCTTCATCTAGAATAAGCGTATGGAATTCTTGCTCCTCATACCACTCTAAATCCTGCCTCAACGTATGATAGGAGGTAATGTATACATCCGGAATATTATCCTGGCCCAAAATAACCTTTCTTTCCTGAACTGTTCTAGTAGCGATATCCACCCTTAATTCAGGAGAAAACTTACTGAATTCATTCTTCCAATTATAAACCAATGATGCTGGAGCGACTACGAGCACGGGCTTCCCCGACTGAGCCTGCTTCTCAGATTGGATATAAGCAATACATTGCAAGGTCTTTCCTAAGCCCATGTCATCTGCTAAAATTCCACCCAGTTGGTATTGTGCCAATGACTTCAACCACTGAAAACCCGTCAACTGATAATCTCGCAAGTTTGCTTGAAGTGTGTCCGGTATCACATATTCTTCTTCCTCTGGGGATTTAATGGCGCTTATGAACTGCCGGAAGCTTTTCCCGAATTTCCGGTTCTGTTTGTCCAACTGCGTTAAGCGCTCATCGATTTGCAGACCTCTATATAACGGCATGTTCATTTTACCATTTACCATTTCAATCGATTTATCATTTAACTCTTTATAAAGATCTGCTACGTCCTTCAACTGTTCATCATCAAGTGACAAAAAAGCTCCAGTTGGTAAACGCACATAGCGTTTCTTTTCAATAACAGACTGGAGAATATGTGGAACCTTGTCGTAATCCACTCCGTCCATTGAAAAGTCAACTTCCAATAGGTTCCCACTTGAGTGGATATCGACAGCAACTTTAGCCATTTTCTCTGTAGGTAGAATCAATGATTTAATGGCTGGCGCTAAAAATATGTCTGCCTTCTCTTCAAGTAGCGCCAATGTGTCGTATAGAAATCCGAATATATCTTCCTCGTCATCTGTGTAATACTGATTCTCGCTCACTTTCAATGAAGAATCCTCGAATGCATTCATAAATAATTGTTCCTGTTTTGCATCACGGATTAATATCGTTTGTTCCTCATTAGCATCGGTCTCACTTTGGGCAATCGGGTTAATGACAATCGAATCGTAATGATACTCTACCTTCACCTCGATACGATCACTAGTCCCTTCCACAAACATCTTCACCCGTAGTGGAGGATTCATAATGATCGATGAAACAGTCTTGGCTACTTGAACCTTGCCAATTTTCTTTAGCTTTGGCATGGCTTGTGAAACAAATGTCCCAACTTGTTCAGCTGATATCGGGATAATTGGACTTCCTCCACTTTTAATTAATGGAACGAATAGTTGTAATGCCCGTTGCTGTTCACCCGATAGTTTATGTAATTTCCCTTTATATGCATACCAGCCATAGGTTTTAAAATATTCCCCATCTACATGTCCGCTTACTTTCAATTGAAATTCTTTGGACTTGCCATTTTCAAGCGAAAAGGAGAAAGGAAGATCTTCGTCTACAATTTGCAGTTGTCCATAAACGAAATCTTCTTGCTGAAAAACACAATTTTGATGTTGCAAGGTAGCAAGTAACTCATCTACCGCGTATGGAGGTATGACTATATCTTTTCCTGACCTACCGTTACCTCCCCAAGTACTCGTATCATAGATGGTTTCAGTTTTATAAAACTGCATTAATTTATGGATAATCGCCAAATCTTCCATTTGAAACACATGATATGCGGGATCATACGTAAAATGCTTGCCAAACTGCAAGTCAGTGTTTTGTGACATGCTATCGAATAACTGCCGAATATCCTTGACGATATATAATCGTTTAGTTCCAATTTTCATCTGAATGTCAAAAATATCTTTTTCTCTATAATAGCTAGCTAACGTATGTGCCCTCAATAGAAATTCTACTTTCAAATAGCACTTCATCTTCTGCATTCAATTCTGAACGATTGTTACTTTCTCCAAAGTAATCAATCAACTCTTCAGCTCGCCGATATCTTGCATTTTTCGTTCCACTCTTTTTGCTACTAGTAGCAACGTTTTGTTCATCGGCAATTGCCAAAAGCGTAGCACAAACATGCTTACACTCTCCATAGGAATAATGCGCAGGACAGTTACAATCATCATCAATGTCGTAACCATTCAATTCTATTTGAACAGTATACAACTTGCTTCCAGAGACTGTTGCACGCCATATATTCTTAGCACTATTTAATTGTAAACCATGTACTCTACCACTTTTATGGTAAGCTTCTCCTTTATTAAATGTAGAAGCCGTAAATATTCTTTTTATTAAACTAGTATCTAATTTGTTCATATATCTTCCCTCCGCCTATTTTCCCGGTGCGAACACTCACTTTTATCCTCTATTATACAATGTTCCAAGTTCTAACCGTAAATTTCATCTTTTCCTATCGCTAAAACTCCTAATACGACAAAATTCCGTGTTTTCAATCAAAATACGTGAATGAAAATCTAGATTAGGCTATGATAAAGAAGAATAGTCTTAACAATAAAAGGAGGCAATATGATGATTAGTCAACGACTAGCGGATGCTCTTAATCAGCAAATGAATAATGAGTTCAACGCTGCACAAGCTTATATGGCAATGGCTGCTTATTGCGAGCACAATAATTATGCTGGCTTTGCCAATTATTATCTTCAACAAGCCGAAGAAGAGCGTTTTCACGGCATGAAAATTTATAACTATATGAATGACCGTGGGTTACAAGCTAAATTCTCCGCAACGTCAGAGCCAAAAATCGAATTCGCGTCAGTATTGGATACATTTGAATCGGGTTTACTACAAGAAAAAGGCGTTACCAAGAACTTTTATGAATTAACGGACCTCGCTTGGGAAGAAAAAGAACATGCCACAATTTCGTTTTTGAGATGGTTCTTGGACGAACAAGTTGAAGAGGAAGCATCTTTCGATACACATATCGAGTATTTGAAGCGTATCGGAGAAGATAAAAACGCATTATATATTTATGAGAAAGAACTTGGGCAACGCGACTTCTCTGCAGAATCTGGAGAATGAATAAGTTCCAATTTTTTCACTACCCCTCTCTTCCTTGACGAAGATGAGGGGTATTTTTATACACTTTTTTTGTGATATACCTACATGTCTTAGACCTCATAACACTTTCCTCTCCCCCCAGATTGATAGGATACTAATACCCTATGACTTCACCTCCCTTTATAAATGTTGAACCATTGGATACTTAAATTGGCTGAGCGAAGGCGCCTTATAAGGGACACCCTCCCGCCGTAGTGAATTCAATGGGTTTCTGTATTTTAATATATATAAATTGGTTCCATCGTCTATACTTGCCGCTAATTCCTAGCCATTTGATAAGTTCCTTTTCTCGCAGTGACAAAACTAAGTTTTAACTATTCAGAAAAATACCTTGTGAGTTATCGGAAAATTTGGTAATGTGAAACTAGCCTTCTATTATATGATTAACATTTTTAACAGATTTAGTGCGTTTTTTACAAAATATGAAAGCGAATTCATCTAAAAGGAGGCTTATTACTTTACTAAACTACCAGTTTTCAACACTTCAGAAAAAAAGGGGATGAAATCGTGGGTAAAAATCCGAAGAAAAAGCAAGCAAGTGAAACATTGGACTATGAAAAAATTATCAATACACCTGAATTCAAAAATTTAGTCAAACGAAAAAGAATCTTTTCTACGCCATACATTATTTTCTTTTTTATCGCCTATTTTACACTACCTATTCTCACCGGATATACAACCATACTTGAAAATCGAGCCATCGGTTGGATGACTTGGACATGGGTCTATTCATTAAGCATGTTCGTAATGGTATGGGTGTTTACATCCATCTATATGAACAAAGCTAAAAGCTTCGATATAGACGTTGAAGAAATTCTAAAGAAAAATGTTTTAAAATAAAGGGGGTACTTACACGTGGACAATATTATATCAATAGCAATTTTCGTTGCAGTGATTGGATTGACACTCGGTATTACTTACTGGGCTGCTAAACAGACAACAACTGCAAGTGATTTTTACACGGCTGGGGGATCGTTAACCGGTTGGCAAAACGGAATGGCGATTGCTGGGGACTACTTGTCTGCTGCATCATTCCTTGGAATTGCCGGAGCAATTTCGTTAAATGGATTTGATGGATTTTACTATAGTATCGGTTGGTTAACTGCTTATCTAGTAGTTTTATTTCTAATCGCCGAGCCGCTTCGTAATCTAGGGAAATTTACAATGGCCGACATGATTGGAGCACGTTTTGGAGCAAAAAAGGTTCGTGGCGCTGCAGCGTTAAATACAATTACGATTGTGTTATTTTATATGCTTGCTCAGCTTGTAGGTGCAGGTGCACTTATTAAATTACTTCTTGGAATTGACTACTGGATTGCAGTTCTAATCGTTGGTGTCATGATGACAATCTATGTACTATTCGGTGGTATGACTGCAACAAGTTGGGTTCAAATTGTTAAAGCGATTTTACTTATGATAGGGACCATTGTTATTTCATTCCTCGTTTTGTTAAAGTTTAATTTCAACTTTATTGGGATGTTTGATGCCATGAGAACGGCAACACCACATGGCGATGCCTTCTTACATTCCGGAATAATCTATAAAGATCCGATTGGTTTGATCTCTGTACTAATTGCACTCGTTTTAGGTACGGCTGGCTTACCGCATATCTTAATGCGTTTCTTCACGGTAAAAGATGCGAAAACAGCTCGTTCTTCTGTTATTTATGCAGTTTGGATTATAGGTATATTCTACGTCTTAACCATTTTCCTTGGATTCGGTGCAGCTAAGTTTGTTGGTGTGGATGCCATTGTTGCTGAGAATGCTGCTGGGAACATGGCCGCACCAATGTTAGCGGGTGTGTTGGGAGGATCAGCACTTGAGTCATTCGTTGCAGCGGTTGCGTTCGCAACGATTCTAGCAGTTGTTGCCGGACTTGTTTTGTCAGGAGCTTCAGCTATTGCACATGATATTTACGCAGAAATTATAAAAAAAGGAAAAGTAACAGAGAAACAACAAGTAAGAGCTGCAAGATTCGCTGCACTTGCAGTTGCTATTGTCTCAATCATTTTAGCACTAGGTGCGGAAAAATTGAATGTCGCGTTTCTTGTTTCACTCGCATTCTGTATCGCCGCCTCTGCGAACGTTCCGACAATTCTTCTTACGATCTATTGGAAAAAATTCAATACGACAGGCGCAGTTGCTTCAATGTTAACCGGTTTGATTGTCGCGCTTGTTCTTGTTGCATTAAGTCCTAGCGTTATTAATCCTGTAGAAGGAGCGGCGTTCTTCGTTGGGCAACCACTCTTCCCATATTCGAACCCTGCCATAATTTCAGTTCCAGCAGGATTCTTAGCAGCGATTATTGGTACACTCGTTTCATCTAAGAAATTCGAAGCTGAAGAGGTTTCTTATGCCGAAGTGAAATTTAAAGCAGAAACAGGTTATAGAGAGCTAGAACGATAATTCATAGCAAAAAATCCCCCTCCCTAATTTAACTGGACGAGGGGGATTTTTCTCTAAAAAGATGAAGGTGGAGGAAATTCATAATGAACAGTGCACAACAAAAAATGTATAAGAAAGTGCATGACCAGCCTATTTTCAGAGGATTAACTGAGGAAAAATTTGCTGAACTAATGGCTGAATGCAAAATTACCTATTATCGGAAATCTGCAAAAGTGAATTACTTTATAACACCTCATGAAGGGTTGTTACTCATTTTAACAGGGACAGCAGAGATATTCATAGTTGGAGATGATGGGCAATCCTTCGCCCTTGAAGAAGTTCAAGAAGGTGAGGTAATCGGTTTTTCAAATATCGCTTATTATTTAGGTGAATCCAATAGGCCGCTCGATCATCATCGTCTTGTATTGGAAGTAGTAGAAGATTCCTATTGTCTACAGATTCCATATGCTGTCCTAAAAGAAAGAATAGATGACACGGATGTCCGTGATGCTATTTTGAAACTCATGTCTATTCGTCTCGCAAATGTCTATGCTTCCCTTGGTGAGCAGGTTAAGTTGTCAGATGAGTGGGGAGAAAGCGAGCCTTATGTACGTCGTGTCGAAGACTTTATGAACTCCTCTGTGATTACAGCCTCTGAAGATGCGTCAGTTCAGCAAATAGCACGAATAATGGTCGATAACTCAATCAGTTCGCTAATGGTCGTGGATCAGGAAGAGCAACTAATCGGGATCATTACAAAAAAAGACCTTGTCCAAAGGGTCGTTGCACAAGTGGCAAACGGCGAACTGAAAGCTAAAGATATTATGACAAAAAAACTGCATACTATTTCACGTCATGATTATTATTACGAAGTCCTTTCGGCATTTTATAAGAATGGGGTAAAACACTTACCCGTTATCGAAGGTAATCGTTTGGTGGGTATAGTTACACTGTCCAATCTTATTTTCAAGCGTGATCGTGGATCAATGGGTGTATTGAAAACGATTGAAGAGGCTTCTTTCGAAAATTTACCTGCCGTTAAAAACGCGATTTACGATGTGTTATCTAGTTTAATTAACGATGATATCTCTACCATTCATACGTTGGAGATTGTTACAAAACTATACGACCGACTCGCACGACACTGTGTGAAACTCGCTGTACAGTCGTTAGAAAGGCAAGGTAAAGGAACACCACCCGTCCCCTTCGCATGGTATGAGATGGGCAGTGGTGCTAGGGGCGAACAATTCATGTTGACGGACCAGGATCACTTCCTTGTCTACACCGACCCGCACGAAGATGATAGGAAGCACGTGGCGTTTTATTTTTCATTGCTTGGTGATGCAATTGTTAAGCATTTGGAGAAAGCTGGCTATTCCAGATGCGTCGGAAAAATGATGTCAAGCGAGGTGCAGTGGCGCGGTTCCGTTACCGATTGGCAGCAACGCTTACGTAACTGGGCGCTTAAGGCGACTAATGATGATATATTACTTGGCTATAACTTTTTATCTTTTCGTTTTCTAATGGGTGATGCATCGTTACATAATCATTTTGTTCGGATGGTACAAATTCAATTGAAGTCCTCACAAACTTTTCTTTATTACATGGCGCAGCAGGAACAAAACAAGCCCATACCCCAAGTAAACCAGTCCTTTTTGGCATTATTTAAAGGAAGAGGAACCCGAGAAATCATTGACATTAAAAAAAACGCATTGTTTCCAATGCATCATTGCCTACAAATACTGGGCGTTCAAAAAAATATCATTACACGCACACCATTACAATTAGTAGACGACCTTGTACAATTAGGTGAACTATCGGCTGGCTTTGCCGATGATATACGTCATTCATATGAAATTGCACTAAAAACACGAATTCAACTGGCTTGGAAAAAACATCTGCGAGATGAATCTATTACCACTGAAATTCAGTTTGCATCGATGCGAAGATGGCAACAGGATGAATTAACAACGATGTTAACGACAGTCCACGCGCTGCAATCACATCTACTTGCAAAATTATGATCTATTTTCGCTATCGCTTGGAGGCAATATGTATGTTTTGGAGAAAACAACGATTAAATTATAAGTTGGATCAATCATTTTTGCTGAATACAAAGTTGCGTGATATGCCGTTTACTGTCTTCGATACTGAAACGACTGGGTTTGCAATTGCTGCCGATGACGGACTCATTGAAATTGGAGCTGTCCATGTCGAAAAGTCAGAAGTAACGAATCGTGTATTCCAGACCTTTGTAAAGCCATTAGGTGAAATACCTGAATATATTACTAGGTTAACTTCTATTGAACAATACCATGTAGAAAATGCCCCAACTGCGCTCGAAGCTATAGAGAGCTACTTTCAGTTTATTGAGGATACGAAGAGTGGAGGGTGGATTGGACATCATGTAAGCTTTGATACGCTGGTCATAAAAAAAGAATTACAGCGTGTGAAATACTCCTACGAAGAACCCACTTCTTTTGATACGCTTGATTTAATCGATTATTTAAATCCATCTTGGGACCAACTAGATCTCAAAGAGTACGCACAGCTATTTGGCACGCCACTATTTGAACGCCACCGCGCACTTGGAGATGCACTGACAACAGCTCATTTATTTGTTGAATTATTGAAGCATCTTGAAGAAAAAGGAATTATAACGCTGGCGGATTTACTGCGATTGAAACACAGTAATCTTCGTCTAAAGACAGCTCGGTTTTAGCTATAGCTAATAAAACAGGACCCGCTGATTTATTTGGAGTCCTGTTTCCCCTTTTTCGTGCTTATAGGATGAAGAAACATTATTAATTATTATAGATCTACCACTTCCGTCAACTCCCCTAAATTCGTCGAGCCAAAAACTAGGAGAAGAAGAAATACGATTAAGATGACCGTATTAATAAAACTTCCGGCGTCAAAACCGATTTTTTCACTCACGTCCGTTCCCCCTGTCTTTATTCATTCGCCTTTTTATTCCCTCAAATAACTCGTCTAATGTTAGATCACCATTTTTCTCTAGAAAATCAGTCATTTCATTTACTTTTTTATCGTTTAAACTTTTAAACTCTCCTAGCAATGTAACTGATATGACTGGTTTATCCCTAAATAGTTGAACGGAATCGACTTTCAGTTTGCCGAGCAAAAGGAGTGATGCCGCTACAATTTCAAGATCTTTCCCTTTCAAGAGATCGCCCAGCGTGTATTTTGTATTTGGATTTTGATTGAAATTATTGTACACGCCTAAACACATCCTTTTTCGGGATAGTGATTCGTACTTTGGTGCCTTATTGTTTATCTTATGTTAAAGGCTTTATGTTTGTGTTTGGAATTCCTTTAGAAAGGGAGTTTCAATTCCTTATTACCACAAAAAAAACACCCCGAAGGATGCTTTTCGTCATTTTTTCAGAATGTGTTTTTTCCCCTTACTATCTTCAACTATGATTTCAGTGTCCATTACAGTCATATCTTGCGCTTGGATAGTAGACAACCTTTTCGTTTTACCATTCAGCATACTGTAGGCGAAAACACCTTTTTTATTGAAATAATACATGGCACTAGAATCATATTTAATCGATTTATTATTTTGGTTTACGTTAGGTTTCACTTTTGAACCTTTTATGTCGTCAAAAATGACACGCGCATCAAACTCATGAACTTTCTTTATGCCAAAGCCAATTTGATCGGCTGAATAAAGGATTAACATATCATCAGTATTAACTTCCTCATTAAAACCTTTATCGAATTGACGAACCTTTTTCTCTATCGTGAAGTAGATTTCAAAATTATGGAGTGTTACATTCCGGATAACATTGCTATTCGGAAGGTTATACATGGTAATATCGTTGTACTTGTCACCAGTTGTGCTTAATTTCTCACCCGTTATCGATGATACCATTAGACCGTAATCTGTTGGCAACCCGCTCTTTATATCAACTTCTTTCCAATAAGGAGTGAAGATTTGATTATTGAACAAGATGATGGGAAATCCATTTCTAAGCTTTTGCTCTACATAGCCATCTGAATCACTGAAATCATCTTCTGACAGTAAGATAATTTCCTCTTTTGTCTTTTGATTAATTTTCACAAGTTTGTTAGTTTTCACTGTGTATATCCAACCGTCCCGTTCAACTTCTACACCTTTTTCACTGACAGCAGAACGATAACCCGCAAGTTTCATTTTGTCATCAAGAGCACGGGCTAGGAAAGAAGAAAATTGCGAACGTGTTACCGGATTTCCCGGTTTGAACGTTCCATCTTGGTATCCACCTGCTATCAAGTTTTTAGCTAAACTATTGATATCCTTAAAAGCCCAATTTGCTGGCGATACATCGACAAATGTCGGCTGATTGTCCATTGGCAACTCGAATGCTCTGCGCAAGATTGCCGCCATTTGCGCTCTTGTCGTGATTTCTCCGGGGCGCATATAACCATTTTCTCCACGAAGAATACCAAGTTCACTGACTGTCGCCAAGGTTTGATAATGTTTAGATATATTGGAAACGTCTTTAAATTGCACTGTCGGTTTGTCAATCAGCTTAAAATCGAGCGCTTTCACAAGCATTGCTGCGACCTGAGCACGCGTGATGGGTTCATTCGGTCGGAACGTTCCATCTGGATAACCACCGATAATGTTTTTATTATACAAATAAATAATATCTCCATTCGGTCCCTTTAAATCGGAAAATGGGTTTGAATCGCGCCCTGTTTCTGCTTTCGCAATAGGAATAATAGTAAATACTAGCAGGAATGCAACAAGTGCCATGGTAAATTTCTTCATTTTAATACCCCCTTATTCTAGTAAATTATAACATATGTATTGGAAGTAAGACTCCCTTATAAGGTGCCTTCGCTCAGTTTATATAGGTATTCATTTGTTCAATAAATAGTAATTTCATTGAATAGATGGACCGTTTTCATGAAAAAAAGACGGTGAACCAATTTCCCAATCGGTTCACAATCTAGTGTAGTGGTTATTTCAAATATCTTCTTGAGCCCGCATAGTTTGCTTTGTATGGGTGTGTATCAATGGATACAATTTCCACGTTTCTGCTTGAATTGGGTGCGTGAATCATCTGACCTTTTCCGATATACATGCCGACGTGATAGACCTTCCCTTTGCCTTGATTGTACGCAAAAAATAGTAAATCGCCCGGTTGCATACTTTTCCTTGCAACAGGTGTACCATTCACCGCCTGGACGAATGAATCACGCGGAATCATGATGCCGTGATTTTTGTACACCGAATGGATAAGACCCGAACAGTCAAAGCCAAAACCTGATATCCCTGACCAGATGTACGGAAGTCCAAGAAACATCTTGGCACTATCGACGATATCTTGTTGAGTCGGTTTTGGTATTGCAGCAAAGTTTTTAACGACTTTTGCATCTTGCTTACGCAAATATTTCACACCATTGGCAGGCGTTTGAACGTGTAACCAATCCCCTTCTTCCTTAATGACAGGAAGCATTGTTGTGTAGCTGATATCCATGAACTTGTTGGCCTTTTTCGGTTCATTATAAAGAGTAGCGATATTCGTATCAACGATTGCTAGTTGGCAATCCGTATAATCAGTCGTTATTTCCGTCACATGAGATTTCGGAACCCATCCTGGATATCCCGCTTTATTCCTAGGCGTGTATTGGTCCTTTACAGCAATTTCATGCCAGTTTCCGCTACTTTTTAGAATAACAACTTCTTGCCCATAAAGGGCTTGTGTATCTGTTTTTCCAACAAGCCATAATTTTTGACTGACAGACATGCTTTTCGCCCACTTTTGAATGTCGGTAGGATTAGAAATAGAAGGACGGTCCACTACACGATTGTTGTTCGGTGATTTCCATAAGTTTGTCACCTGCACAGCAACAACTGCCGTCTTTTTACCGTCAGACTTATAGCAGACAGGCTGTTTTTTAAATTCTGGGTTCAGTATTCGTGCGAGAAACACACCGAAATTCGCTTTTGTAATGAATGCTGTTGGCTTATATGTATTGTTTGGATAACCCGTTGTGATTTCATTAGCGAAGAGCGTTTTAATAGAATCAGACGCCCAGTATGCCGAATCGACATCTTTGAAAGTCTGTTCTGTTGTTCCCTTCAACTCAAAAGCCTTGACTAAAATTGCTGCCATCTGTCCCCTTGTTAACTTATTGTTTGGCATGAACTCGCCGTCAGCATTACCATTGACGATACCTTCATCGGTTATTGTCGCAATGATGTCGTATCCTTCGTCTTCTGGAGTGACGTCGGTGAAGTTTGGATCGGGTCGGTCTACCGTTTCGAGTCCTAACGCCCTAATAATCATAGCTGAAGCTTCAAGGCGCGTAATTTCTTCATTCACCCCAAAGTTTTGTGCTGGGTCTGCAAAGATAATACCGCGCTCCGCCAAAAAATCTAATTCTGCTTTCGACCCGTACTTATCATTGACGTCTTTAAATAATGGTGCCGCAGAAACATTGTCGAATGTAGCTAACATAACAAGCAGCGCAGTAAAAAATACCATAATCTTTTTCATCAAACATAAACTCCTTTTCTAGTGAAAGATTGTATATTAACAGTACAGGAGATTGAACATTCTGTATAGTGGTACTTCATGAAATAACATAGAAAAAAGCCTGAAACGCCTGACCTTTTACAGGGCAGTCCCATCGTTTCAAGCTTTTTTTCATATGCCATGCTTTTCGATTGTTAGTTTTGGATTAGTAGCTCCAAGAAGTCTTCTGAAACGTATGTTTTCATACCTTTCAATTCTGGTGCAACTTCGAATTTACGAATGCTTTTATTATAACCATACATGTTGTCGCCGCGTTTAATAGTGAATGAACTGTTATCCAATGTAACAAGTGCACCATTTACTTTTGGTTGAGAAAGAACATGATAACCAAGATGCTCAGCGACTATACGAAGTGGAATCATCTTAACGCCATTTTTCATGTAGTGGTCGTTAGCGATGATGTCTTGTAAGCCTGTTGATACTTCTGGTTTTTCTTCCGGCTCAACTTCAGGCGCTTCTACTGTTGCATTATCCAAAGCAATAATTTTAGTTGGTGGTGTTTGTGGTGGTAGGCTTCTCGTTGTGATTGAGTAAAATACCATCAATTCTTTACCGTTCAACTCTTTCAATTCGATTGCTTTACCTTGTTGATTGAAAAGAGGCGTATCTTTGCCGATATTCAATTTCAACTCGCCATCCAAGCTTAAGAATTCTTTGTCAAACTGGCTGACTTTCACTTCACCAAAAACTTCTTCATCGTTTAAAATGACAATTTCAGGTGTCACTGTTGCCGGATAAATCAGGATCATAGGTTTATTTTTATCATAATAGGCTGAAACAGTTGCACCCTTTTTAAAGTCTGCTGGTTTTAAAGATTTTGTCGTCCCACTATTAAATAGCAAGGAATTATCATTGATGCGCAAAATCGTAATCATTTTATCTTCATTTTCAATCGTTACACGAATTCCCTCTTCTTCTTTTTCAATTTCTTGAATGACACCCGTAGCTTTCATAAAGTTTGTCGTAACTTGTTCTTTTTCACTAATGGCTTGTGTAGTATCTTCTTGTGCTTGTGCTGAATAGCCACCCACTACGCTTCCTGCTAATAGTGCTGCCAATGCGATTGTACCGATTTTCTTCATAATATCTCTCCTCACTTTTCCTTATTCAATTGATTAGACGGAGGACGATGGAAGAAGTTTCATTTTTTTTGGCGGGGCCATTATGGGATATGATCGGTCGGTCGGGTTATATGATCGGGGCGCGGGGGTTATGATCGGGACGACAGGGTTATGATCGGGATGCCGGGGTTATGATCGGGACGACGGATTTATGATCGATGCGGCAGGGTTATGATCGGGACGCGGGATTTATGATTGGGGCGCCCGAGTTATGCTCGGTGCGACATGGTTATAATCGGGACACCAGATTTATGATCGATACGACTGGTATATGATCGGGTTGCAAGATTTATGATCGGTGCGACATGGTTATGTTCGATACGACTGGTATATGATCGGGTTGCCAGATTTATGATCGGGCCGCTCTTTTTGCATCATTGGGTATGCTTGTCAATTGTATGAACGTTTCGTTTCAAATACAAAAAGACCCGCTAGTTTTAGCGAATCCTTTTGTTTTAACCTTCAGACTGAGGTCTATTGAATAGCGCTTCACTGAACGCCTTAATTCAAAAGATCATTACGTTATTGCCGTTTTTTCGGGGAGTAGAACTGCCGAAAGAATATCCACAGCTTGGTCTATTTCTTCGTATGTAACCGTTAACGGTGGTAATAGTCGAATGACGTTAGCTCCTGCTTGAACGAGCAGTAAACCTGCTTGTTCTGCCTGTTGAATGAATGGCAGAATCTCCTCTTCGCATTCAATACCGAGTAACAGACCCGCCCCACGAATAGAAAACTGGTCTTGCGGCAATAATGCCTGCACTTTTTCAATCAAGTAAGTCGATTTGTCTTCTACTTCTTGTAGAAACTTCTTTTTAAATACAATATCGACAACTGTTTGTGCAACTGCAACGGCCAGTGGATTACCTCCAAATGTCGTGCCATGCGTTCCTGGGCCGAATGAAGGAAAAAGCTCACTTGATCCAAGCATGGCACCAATCGGGAATCCACCGCCTAATCCTTTGGCAAGTGTAATGATATCTGGCTCAAGGTTTGTCTGCTCATAGGCATATCGCGTTCCCGTACGACCAATGCCAGTCTGTACTTCATCGACAATGAGTAAAATACCTTTTGACTTACAGATATCTGTTATTTTTTGTGCAAAGTCCGGGTCAATTTGGTTGACGCCACCTTCTCCTTGTATAACTTCTAGCATAATTGCGGCTACATCGCCGTCAATTGCAGCTTCCAGTTGTTGTTCGTCATTGTATGGAATGATACGAAATGTTTCTAGCAGTGGACCGAAGCCCTCACGAACCTTCGCTTGCCCAGTCGCAGACATGGCGCCAAATGTCCGGCCATGAAAGGATTGTTCGAAGGTAATGATGACGTTTTTCTGTGTATGTTTTCGAGCTAATTTAATGGCTGCTTCATTTGCTTCAGCACCGCTGTTACAGAAAAAAGCATGGCTGAAAGGTGTATCCTTTATAAGCTTAGCTGCCAACAGTTCCTGCTCGGGGCTTTCGAATAAATTTGAGACATGCCATAGTTTTTCACTTTGCTGTTTGACTGCTTCAACGAGCGCTGGATGTGCATGACCAAGACTGATGACCGCGATTCCACTTATGAAGTCGAGGTACTCTTTTCCTTTATCATCCGTCACGACTGTACCTCGCCCTTTTACAAGATGAACTGAACGACGTGCGTAATTTTGAAATAGCGTAGTCAAATGAAAACCTCCTCGCATTTAATTGTGGTACCTTTAAATTGCTGTCCGACAATTTGCACCGATGGAATGCCCGCATCTAGACAGTCAAGTGCAGCTTTCACTTTCGGTAACATGCCTCCGTATATTTCGCCTGTTTCAATCCACTGGACAATTTCGGTCGGTGATGCGGTTTGTTGAACACTTCCTTCTATTTGAATGCCAGGAGTATCCGTCACAAGAAGCAGGCTGTCTGCATTTATTGCCAGAGCGATCTTACTTGCGACTGTGTCTGCATTAATGTTGAGAGGAGCTCCATCTTCTGTTGCACCGATACACGAAATAACTGGCACAAGACCATTATTAAGAAGTGTTTCTATTAATTCGGTGCGGACATCCTGGATTTCTCCTACAAATCCGTACAGTTTTTCATTCAACACTTTACATGTTAGGAGTTTTCCATCGTATCCGCTAAGGCCAATCGCATCGATGCCACCTTTATTTAATTGATGGACGAGGGCTGGATTCACTTGACCTATTAATGTCGATTGAACTATCCCCACTGCTTCTTTCGACGTTACACGGATACCGTTTACTACGGATGATAACACTTTATTTCTGGCAAGTTCTTTATTAATAAAAGGTCCGCCTCCGTGAACAAGCACTACATCATTATCGGCTTTTTGCAGTTGTATCATATTCTTGAAAAAGTCTTCATTTAACCCTTCCAACATACTTCCACCGAGCTTTATTACCATTCGTTTACGAGCGATACGTTGCGTTGATTTGGACATAGTCATATGTTAAATCGCACCCCCATGCTACTCCCTTACCAATTCCCTGATGAAGATCCACACTAATTTTCACTTCCGGTTGTTTCAAATAGATCAGCAGTTGCGCTTCGGAAAATGGGACAGGCTCCCCGTTTTCAACAACAGTTGTTGGACCGATTTTAATTTTTATGGCATTCGGATCCAGCGTGGCCCCACTATAGCCGACAGCCGCGATAATTCTTCCCCAATTGGCGTCACAGCCAAAGATAGCCGTCTTCACAAGCGGTGAACCAACCACCGTTTTAGCAATTTTACGTGCTTCGATATCCGTAATCGCTCCTGATACTTCGACTTCAATAAGCTTCGTCGCGCCTTCTCCATCTTTCGCAATCATTTTCGCAAGGTCTTGAGAAACAGCATGCAATGCTTCCGTGAATTGTTCCCAGTCCGGATGTGCCGGCGTCAATGAATTATTCCCTGCCATCCCATTTGCCATTACGAGCACCATATCGTTTGTAGATGTATCGCCATCTACTGTAATCGAGTTAAACGTCAAATCTGTCACCGTTTTGAGAGCAGCTTGTAGATGAACTGACTCAATCTTAGCGTCCGTTGTGATGAAACCAAGCATTGTTGCCATATTCGGATCAATCATTCCCGATCCCTTTGCAGTTCCGGCGATAGTAATCTTTTTGCCATCAATCACTGTGCTGTATGCTGTGTTTTTTGTTACGGTATCTGTTGTTAGAATCGCTTGTGAAAAAAGAATCGAACCTTCTAATTCAGAACTTGGCTCAAGCTTTTGAATTCCATTTACAATCGGTTCCATTCGCATCATCTCACCGATAATTCCAGTCGATGCAACTCCAACTAATGCAGGTGCAATACCGAGTTTTTCTGCCGCTTTTTGTTGCATAAGACGGGCATCTTTCAATCCTTGCTGGCCTGTACACGCATTCGCATTTCCCGAATTAACAATGATTGCCTGCATTTTTCCCGTTTGTTGCATCGCTTCTTTTGTAACCATTAGCGGTGCCGCCTGAATTGCATTCGTTGTAAATACACCTGCAACATTTGCGGGTACTTCACTAACGAGTAATGCCAAATCATTTTTCTTATGTTTAATTCCACAATGGATGCCCGTGGCTTTAAAACCAATTGGGGACACGATGTTATTTCCCGATATGCGCTTTAGAGCTAAAACTGTTGTCGTCATAATACTCCCCCTAAGTTAGATGAATGCCGGGACAAGTGACAAGCCGGTTATTTCCTCGAGACCGAATTGAACGTTCATGTTTTGAATGGCTTGCCCTGCTGCCCCTTTGACTAAGTTGTCGATGACAGAAACGATTGTTGCCCGATTCGTCCGCGGGTCCACTTTCACAAGGAGATCACAATAGTTTGAGCCGTATACTTGATTGGTTCCAAACTTATCTTTTTCTTGCATAACACGAACAAATGGATGATTAGCATATGCTTCTTTCAGACAATCAATGAGGTGAGCTTCTGTTACCCCCTCCACAACTGGTGCATAACTCGTCGCCAGAATTCCTCTTGTCATAGGAACAAGATGTGTACTAAATGTGATAGGTGGAATTTCTTTTGCAAAGAATGCCAACGCTTGCTCAATTTCTGGAATATGCTGATGCTGATTTAATTTATAGATGGCTGTATTTTCATTTGTTTCGCTGAAATGTGTCATCTGACTAGGCTGATTGCCAGCACCGGATACGCCGCTTTTTGCATCGATAATTAACTGGCTTGCATCGATTGCATTTTCTTTCAATAATGGCAATAGCGACAACAGAACCGCTGTTGGGTAACAACCCGGATTGGCAATTAACTGCGCTTGCCGGATTGCCTCATAATTCCATTCAGTCAATCCGTATACGCTCTTCTCAACAGCTGACGCCGGTGCTGGTTTTTTTTTATACCACTGCTCATATTGAGACAGATCTTTTAAACGGAAATCTCCCGACAAATCGATAAGCTTCGGTCCTTTTCCGATTAACGGAGGAAGAAGTGTACTGGCAACACCCGCTGGAGCACTTGAGAATACGACATCGAATTCCGCTAACCTGTCTAGCTCTATTTTTTGAAGGGGCTGATTGACTATATTCATAAGATGTGAATACTTATGCGAAAACACTACACCTTCTTCAGATGAAGTGAATAATTCAATTTGTTCGACTTTTGGGTGGTTATGCAGTAGCCGGATGAGCTCAAGTCCACCGTACCCTGATGCGCCAATGATTCCTACTTTCATTACAATCACCCCTGTTTATAAGTTATCCTTATTATATGTATGCATAATTATAAAGTCAACTGTATTTTTATTTATATTTGAATTATGTATCTTTGAATACGTTTTCATTTTTATGTAATGGCTATTCACAATTTCTGAACAAATGTGCTATAATTCTTTTAGCATCTGGTACTAATAATAGGTATATAAGATTTTATTACCTACTCAGGAGGTTACTATGGAAGATTTACTTAAAATTAAAGGTAAGAACATTGTTGTAATGGGCGTGGCAAATGAACGAAGCATTGCTTGGGGCGTCGCAAAAACACTTTTTGCAGTCGGTGCAAATGTTATTTTCACATATAGAAAAGAGCGTTCACTTGCTAAACTTGAAAAACTATTAAGTGCAGCCGGTTTTGAAGCAAAACTGATTGTGCAATGTGATGTAAATGAAGATGAAAGTATCCATGAAGCATTTGGGAAAATTGGCGCTGAAGTCGGTACAATTCACGGAGTTGTCCATTCACTTGCATTTGCGCATGCAGAAGATCTGAAAAACGACTTTGTTGAGACTACGAGAAGCGGATACGCATTTGCGCAAGATACGAGTTCTTATTCACTCATTGCGACTGCTAGAGAAGCACGTCCATACATGACAGACGGTGGTTCGATCGTAACAATGAGTTATTTAGGCGCGCAACGTGTGCTTGATGGCTATAATGTGATGGGTGTTGCTAAAGCAGCGCTTGAAGCATCTGTGAAGTACTTGGCGTTTGACTTGGGGAAAGAAAATATCCGTGTCAACGCAATCTCAGCTGGTGCGATTCGCACACTGTCTGCAAAAGGCATAGCTTCCTTCAATACGATTTTGACTCAAATTGAAGAAAACGCTCCATTAAGACGCAACGTCACACAAGAAGAAGTAGCGGACATGACACTTGTTACGTTGAGCAACCTGTCCCGCGGCGTAACTGGTGAAATCATTTATGTAGATGCTGGCTATAATATTATGGGTTAAGAAAATAGCTTGAAAGGATAAATTGTCCTTTCAAGCTATTTTTTTGTTTCGATATGAGGAGTGTTAACATATATCTCTGGGGACCAAGCATATATCGCCCTAACCGATCATATAACCCGCTTACCAATCATATAAGCCACTTACCAATCATATAATCCGCCACCCGAGCATATTTCCCCCTAACCGATCATATATCCCGCTTACCAATCATATTTCCCCCTTACCAAGCATATATCCCACTTACCAATCATATAACCCACTTACCAAGCATATAACTCACTTACCGATCATATATCCCACTTACCAAGCATATAGCCCACTTACCAAGCATATAACCCGCTAACAGATCATATAACCCACTTACCAATCCTATTTCCCCCTTACCAAGCATATAACCCACTTACCGATCATATCCCCCGCTAACCAAGCATATATCCCACTAACCAAGCATATCCCCCGCCAACCAAGCATATATTCCGCCAACCGAGCACACTTCCCCCTAACCGAGCATATCCCTCCGCACACCGAGCATCCCCCCCCACTCACATGCCACAACACAACATAAAAAGGACTGTCCTTTTTCAGACAGTCCCATCCTTTATTTCCCTACTTGCTTCATCAAGTGCTTATTCCCTTTTGTTATAATGTTTTCATAATCAATGTAATCATATATATCATCAGTAATTTGCTCGCTAAACTTAGCCAACTCTTCGACTGTCAAATCCTCGATTGCTTTCTTCTGTTGCTCACAATAAATAATCAATCTGCCAACGATTTCGTGTGCATCACGGAATGCTGTTCCTTTGCCTACTAAATAATCGGCAACTTCTGTCGCGTTGAGGAAGCCCGCTTTAATCGCTGCTTTCATATTGTCCGCATTGACGTGTAGCGTATCAATCATTTTCGACATAATTTCAAGACAGTCCATTACCGTATCAAGTGCGTCGAAAAATTGTTCTTTATCTTCCTGCATGTCTTTATTATAAGTAAGGGGCAATCCTTTCAACGTCGTCAACAATGAAAACAAGGAACCATAGACACGTCCCGTTTTCCCGCGAATTAATTCTGCAGCATCAGGATTTTTCTTTTGTGGCATAATGCTACTTCCCGTTGAATAGGCATCTGCCATATCGATGAATTTAAATTCTTGGCTGCTCCACAAAATAAGTTCTTCACTCAATCGGCTCAAGTGCATCATAACAATTGAGAAATCCGACATTAATTCAAGTAAATAATCGCGGTCACTAACGCCGTCTAGGAAATTGTCCACTGGTTTTGCAAACCCTAATAACGCAGTCGTTACGTCGCGGTCGATGTTATGCGTTGTACCTGCAAGCGCTCCGCAGCCTAATGGGTTTTCATCCAAAATATCAATCGCATTGCCTACACGCTTTTTATCCCTTTTGAACATTTGTGCATAAGCCCCTAAATGGTGGCCGAACGTAACGACTTGCGCACGCTGTAAATGTGTATAACCAGGCATAATTACATTGTTTGCTGCCCCTTTAGTATTCAACGAATCGATAAGCATTTGCAGACTATCCATCACTTGCGCCGCTTTGCCTTTTGCATACAAGCGCATGTCCACAGCGACTTGGTCATTACGGCTACGTGCTGTATGTAGTTTCTTTCCTGTTTCTCCAATACGTTCCGTCAAATGCATTTCTACGAATGAATGGATATCCTCATAATTGCCTTCAATTTTAATCGCACCCGTTTCGATATCTTGCAAAATGGAATCGAGTCCACCCACAAGCAGATCGCCTTCTTCTGGTGTCAATAAATCACAGTGCACCAGCATCGTAACATGCGCAAAGCTTCCTGCAATATCCTCTTTATACAACCTATGATCAACAGGTAATGATGTATTAAATTGCTCCATTATTTCATCCGCACGACTTGTAAAACGTCCGCCCCAAAGTTTCATGTATAATCAACCTCTCGAATGTATTATTATTCATTTTAATGTATTATAATAATCATTCTACATGATTGCAACAATAATTACAGATTGACTGTATTGCAATAATTTGTATTAGTTATAAAAAGTGCAACCGATCATTGCACTTGTCATATCACCAATAGAACAATTTTCTTCACTTCTGTTAGTGAAGCATTTATTCGCATGAAATATTGGTGAGTAGGGCTTGGGAAGATCCATTTTCACTGGATCATCTCCCGTTCGCTTTCGACGAACTAATCACAACATATTTACCGTAAGACATGTTTGATTTACTTTATAATACCTGCGTTAAGAATTTTAAAATCCACATCTACCTTGTATTCTGCCGTTTCTATTATTTTCTCCGTTAATTCATCCGTCCATTTCCCTTTGTGATACATTCTAAAATTCTCACTAAATCCAACTGGGTCAACTTTCAATTCCTGTAACTTTTTCAGCAAATCTTCTATTTCTTTTTTTATGTGTTTGCTAATTTCTTTTTCAAGCTTTTTATTCTCCTCAACTTTACTAAGATCCCTTTTCCCCTTATATTCAACAATCACTCCTTCTATTTCAAGTGAAATGGACAACTCTGGAGATTCAATATCTTTATTGCTCTTTATTTTTAATTTGTTTTTAATTTGTTCAAGAAATAGTTGTTGATCCTTCTCACTTTCTTTGAATTCAACTGCAATTGGCGAAAGCTTTTGAAGTCCTTTCAACGCTTGAATTAGTAACGATTCCTGATTCGTAATCGTTTGAACCATTTTTTCATTATTAAACAAAGCGATACTAGTGATTTTAAGTGATTTCCCCTTTTTTTCTAAAAAAGGAACCATCGTATGATATATCGGACTTGTTTGGGTGTTCATGTACTCTTGAATCGTTGTAAAAGGACTAAAAGAATTATGGAGTTTAGGCTGAAACAAATCATTCAAATAAGCATCCAGATGTTCATTTTCAGGGTAATCGGCTTGTAGAATATCTTCCGCTCTATCTTTTACCACTGCAAGACGAACTTTATTCCCAACTGTTGAATCTCTATAAAAATGTTCAATTACTTGCGTCATCTTTCCACTCTTCGCAAACTCTTCATTAACTAAAACTGTACGTAGCTGGTTTAATATAATCATTTTGTCTGCTTCAGAAGATATTTTGACAAGACCTTCTTGTATCATCTCTGTGTTAACTGAATAGACTTCCGTTAGTACTGGAGACTCGCCCATTGGTTGGGGTATCGATACGGTCATCCACATTTCTTTATCATTCACGTAATCGAGGGCAACGCTACTGACTAACGCTAAATCTTCCACGGAACCCCGCTGGCCATCTTGCGTGCAACCTGCTATGAAAACGGAACATATAATAAGCAGTCGTAAATTAATTTTCCACATCTCTATCCCTCGTTCTTTTTTTGTTTAAGTACGTGGATTATACATAATACAACTGGCCATATAAACAGCGCATACATAACGTAAAAAACACGTTCAAACAACAGCTTTTGAAACTCTTCCATAAATGGAAATTGGACAATTACGTAGACGAGCGCTGCTATAATGTATAGATGTGCCTTCTTAGATGTTGATCGAATTGAATCTAACCCTCTCTTTGCAACCCACAAGTAAGCAGCAGTCGTAGATAAAATAAGAAACACCCACATCGTCATGGCTAAAACGTCGATTCGTTCTAGAAATGATAATTCTACTTCTTTAAATAATCCTAAAACGGGATACAAAACATTTTTAAGTTGCCAATCCGAATAATACATTACACTCACGAAGGTGAATGCAAAAGTGAACAAAACGGATATCCATATTCCAATTGAAACATGTTTCAATGTTTTTTTTTGATTGATGATATGTGGAAAATAAAACAATATTAATTCGAAACCGCCAACCGCTAGTAACCCTTTTTTAGTTGCTGTGTAAAACTCCTGCTTATTGAAGTTAAAAAAAGGCATCATATGACGAATATCCCCCGCAACAAAACCCCATTTCAAAAAGTAAACGGATCCTATTGTTAAGAAAAAGGCCATGATACAAAATCGTGCGATTGATTTAATCTCGCCGCTTACGATGTAAATGAGCAAGAGTAAAAAAATGAGTAGAGGGCCTGTAATTGTACGGTCTATAAGTGCACTAACTTGGATTAATTGAAAGTAACTTGCGCAGACGGCTGCTATCACTATGATGAAATAGACCAGCAGAACAACATTTAAACTCTTCCCTAGCCATTTGCCAAGCAGTTTTTCATGAATGGCGAATAAATTATCGTCAGTATATTTTAGACCTAGCCATATCATCGGAATAAGTGCGATATTTGCGATAATCCCAAACAATAGGGGCATCCACCACTGACTGTAGCCCATTGCGCTTATTCGATTCGGCAATGACAAGACAGTGGTCCCTACAATCACATTTTGAACAAGAAACACGACATGGTAACTATTCAGTACTTTTAATTTAGTATTATCCATTACTCATTTCCCCCCTTCTACAGGAGGTTTTTTTGTACTCTGTGCCCTTGAAATACCCGCCTTTCGTCTACGGTACAAAGTTGGCACACGCACAACACTGTTTAGATAATCTGACCATTTCCTTGGTATTACGGGCGTCATATATGGGGTCCCTAAAGAAGTTAAACTTAATAAATGATGAAAAAGCCATGCAAATGCAATCATCTGACCGTATAGTCCAAACATACCCGCGGCCACAATAAATAAATAGCGAATCGAACGACTCGCGTTACTCATTACAAAATTCGGCGGTAAAAAGGACAACAGCGCTGAAATCGCGACTAAAACAATAAGTACATTACTCACAAGACTTGCTTCAACCGCAGCTGTTCCAATGACAATCCCGCCAACAATACCTATCGTTTGACCAATTTTTGTCGGCATTCGTGTGCCGGCTTCTCTTAATATTTCAATAACGAGTTCCATAAATAGCACTTCAAGAACAGGAGAAAAAGGAACCTTTCCTCTAGACTCTTGTAAGTTTAGCAAAACATTAAAAGGCAACATTTCCGGATGATGAGATAGCACTGAAATATACGTAGGCGTTAATATTATCGTTAAGAAAAAACCAAAAAAACGAAGAGCACGAAGAAGTGAGGCCGTTGTCCATCGGTTATAATAGTCTTCAGGGGAAGTAAATAGTTCAAAAAATGAAATTGGACAAATTAACAGTGCTTGACTGTTATTCATTAAAATAGCGACTCTTCCGTCTAACAAATAGTTTACTGCAGCATCAGGTCTAACCGTCCCATGAAATTGCGGGAATGGTGAAAATGGATGATCATCCATTAGTTGTTTTAATACAGAGATATCATTAAATCCCGGATGTTTAATTTCAGAAATTTTTTTTAATACTTTATCCAAATTGTCCTTATTCACAATATGCTCCATATAAACGACAGAAATTTTAGTATTTGTTTCAGTTCCTATGGTGTAGTCCTCGTTTTTTAGACCCGTATTTCGAAGCCTTCTTTTTATTAGTGATAGGTTTGTTTTTAACGATTCGGTAAAGGCATCTTGCGGGCCAATGACGCTCGATTCGGTATCAGACCCAATAATTGAACTCATGGGAGGGCTATATGTATGAACAGTTATAAATAGATTTTTTTTATGAAAATATACGATCGTATTTCCTTCAGTGATTGAAAATAAAACACCAGAAAGATTGACTTTCTCTGGCACATCAGCCGATTTTAGCAAGTCTTCCTTTTGATCTAACAATGGAAAAATAACAGTTCTGTACAAAGTAAGCTTTTCGATAAGTGAGCTAAAGTAAATGATCGTCACTAGCTCATCGGGTGTTTGAATGTCTTTAAATACGGCATCATTTATTCCAGTTAACTCGTTCTTAATAGCGGCAATCGTAATGAGCACCTTGTCATTCTGAGAGGATGTTCCATTATTGTGACTATCCTCCCCTCCTTGCAAAAAACTCATCAAGATCACCTCCCTTTTTGTATACTGTTAGTTTCACTATCTCCTAAATCTTGATAATTTATTCTAAACGGGGGTAGTATACATCATAATTTTCTCCTTTATAATAAGTTGAAACTCGTCTGTTGATTAACCATTTGCTTGCATAAATAACAGGTAAGAAGAGGCTTGAAAACTTCCATTTTCACTGGATCATTTCCGGCTCGCTTTCGGCACACTATTCCCGATATGATTAACGGGGGAGAGGGTGTGACTAAGTACCTGTCGCAAACCTACACTAATTAAGTGAAAAATGCAGTTGCTTTAGAAGTAAAGAAGAACAACCTTTTTCACAAGGTATAAGTGCCCAAAGATGCAATTTCGGGCACTCTGGTACATTGTACAATGTGTAATTTAGTGAGGCTTATACTCCACATCATGTAAGCTCCTATAGAAAGTAACACTTCCTAAAATAAGAAAAGAAAAGACCATAGAGAAAGCTTCAGCCGCCAAAATTGGATCTTTGGCGGCTTTTACCCAGTTAGGAACCCTCTATTCCCCCGTTCCCAAAAGCATTAGCACTTCGTGTACCTTTGCCTTTGGAGAGCGACTGATGAACGACCACCAGGCGATTACTGAAGAAAATGTATAGGGATGCGGCGAAGTCGCATCCCTATACATAAAAATAGCTCAGTTATGTATAGAAGTTGTTAAATCCAAAGCGAGCCAGAAGCAACTGTACACCGAGCGCCTAGTAGTCAATTAAGTTATTAATTGGTTATTTAACACGAGTGATGTTGATATAAAGAATTTCATTGGATTCGCTAAGGCGCCTTTGCTCAGTTTAAATAGATATTCATTTGTTCAAGACCTATGGTAAAGAATTGATGAAGTGCTAGCACTTTTCCTTGCTGTCTGAATCTGGCAGTGTTACAATTGGAAAACGTCTTAATTTAGCGAGTGATAGCTATGAATGCATTCAACTTAAACGATTATACGAATACCCAAAAACCTTGACAGGAGCCTGTCAAGGTTTTTTGTTTCCCTCGGGAAACATATCAATAGGAGGTCATCATTGATGAATAAGCATAGTCATTCAAGCGCTTCAATAATTGCGGTTTGGATTAGTTTAATAAGCAATATCCTCCTAACAGGGATTAAACTTGTTGTGGGCTTCCTCTTTCAAAGTCCGGTCCTTCTAGCTGACGGTTTCCATAATGCAGGCGACGTGATTGCCAGCGGTGCTGCTCTGACCTCAATGCGAATATCCAAACGTCCCGCTGATGATGACCATCCTTATGGTCATGGAAAAGCGGAAGTCATCAGTTCTGCCATTGTTGCACTGATTTTAGGATTAGCCGCCATTTATATTGCGTATGAAGCAATTTCTGCACTTTTTGAGGAACCAGCAAAGGCTAGTTTAATAGCCTTACTAACTGCATTCATTTCGCTAATATGGAAACATGCCTTGTATGTCTATACAATCCGGATTGGTAAATTGACCAATAGTAAAGGGTTGATTGCGACCGCCTATGACCACTTGGCAGACGTTTACGCCTCCCTAGCAGCTGTTGTCGGAATTGGACTTGCACTTGTTGGTGATCTGTACAACATTCACTTCCTCTCTTACGGTGATCCGGTTGCCGGTATCATTGTGTCGTTTTTAGTGCTCAAACTTGCTTATGATATCGGAAAAGAAGCAATGGATGTCCTAATGGAGAAAAATATAAGCCGGCACAGACTGGATGGATTCGCGGCCTTAATCATGACAATCCCTGAAGTGAAACGGATTGACCGTTTGCGAGCTCGGGAACATGGACATTATATTCTTGTAGACCTGCGTGTAGGTGTACCAGGTGAAATGACTATCCAAGAAGGGCATGATGCTTCACGAAAAATCAAGGATACCATCATGGCTAGTAATGAAGATGTAGATGAAGTTTTGATTCACTTAAACCCTTGGTATAAAGAAGACGAATAATAAAATGGCGTACATGTCAGCTGACATGTACGCCATTTTTTGTTCGTTACTTAGTTTTCAGGTTGCTCTTCGACTAATTCAGCATCTACCACTTCGTCCTCTGTCGATAAAAACTGTTGTAATGCCTCTTTGTTTTGCTCGAAATCAATACTTAGAACTTCCCCTGCCGCTACACGCTTCTCTTCAAAAGAGTGTTCAACAGGAATACGTAGCGTCTCTATTTTATCAGTCTTGCCAAGAAGTAAACCTTTACCGATTGTAAGGATTGTTCGATTATCCACATTTGTATTAACGTAAGGCTCCACAACGCCGAGTAACTTAGGCAAGTTTAGTAAACTGTGGATGCTCACAGCTTCATCCTTTAATTTCGACAATGCTTCCTGCTGCCGTTCCACCCGCCCATAATCATTATTTTTATCGTGGCGGAAACGCACATAGCCAAGTAACTGTTCGCCATTTAAAACTTGGTTTCCAGGCTGTAATGTCATTCCAATTCCATGAGACATGGCATAAGGAATATCAACTTCTATCCCATTAGGAGCTACAACGTCTACGATTTTCGAAAATCCAGTAAAGTCAACAATTGCATAGGAATGAATATCAATATCAAAATTTTGCTTAATCGTTTGTCTTACAAGTTCCGGACCTCCAAGTGAAAAGGCAGAATTGATCTTATGACTTCCGTGATTAGGGATATCCACATACGTGTCTCTCATAATAGATACGAGTTTCATCTGATGAGTTGTTTGGTTATAATGAGCAATCATTAGCGTGTCAGCTCGTGCATCTTCTTCTCCTCGGGAGTCACTACCTAATAACAGAACATTAATTTCACCAAATTGTGGATCCGCACCTTCAAATTCATCAAATGACGCGCTGTCATCTTTAAGTGATCCTTCGTTTGCCATAGATAATCCGCTATAGTATTGGACTACTCCGTAAATGATTCCCGCTAACAAAATCAATGTAGTTACTATAAAGAAATTTCTTAGTCCTTTACGTTTCTTATTTCTTCGCTCGCTTCTTTTCATTCAAAAATCCACCTATCGCTTTATTCTATGTTAGTTCTTCCTATTGAATTTGAAGCAAGTTGTACTGCAATCGCATCATCTAAATAACCAATGGCAAATAGGTAGTCAGGGATAGCGTCTAAAGGAATGATAAAATACAATAATGCACTTCCAATTATCGCAAGTTCACTCCGTGTACCCTTCCCCAGACGAAACTTCTTGAATAAGTCCTTCATCTGACAAATAAGTGGCCCGATGCTACCCACACTTTCCAGCTTCTTTCCGAATCCAGTAAGAATATCGTTTTTTCCTTCTACTGTTTGTACATACTGTTGGTACTTTGCTAACTTCTGTTCGATGACGGCTTCAGTTACATTTTGATTTGCCACGTCTGAAGATGCAAAAACCTCCTGAATACTATCAGCAGATGTACGGTTCTTCAACAAAAAATCTTCCTGCTTCTGTTCAATAGGGTAACCAGCTGCTTCAACAAGATCGACCAAAGGCACTTCTAAACAGTCAGCAAATCGCTCTAAATGTTGCAGGTTCGCTTTTCTTTTACCGTTTATCACTCGTGAAATGGTAGCTGTATCGATTTTGCTAAGTTCACTTAGTTTTCGCATTGACAATGAACGGTCTTTTAATAATTCCCTTAGTAACAAACCAAGAGGCGAATTGATTACGTCTTTAGCCATTATCAATTCTCCTTTCCATGAAACTAACCGAGAATTAGACGCTATGAAGAATTGTATAGTTGCGTTGACAATTTGTCAATATAAATAAACCTCATCTTCTTCGACCACTTTTTTTAAAATAGTTGAAGGAAATACGAGTTACAAATTAAAAGCCTAATGAAACAATGTAGGCTATACTAGTAGATAAGAGGAACGGAGTATAATTCAATTCCTCTCTAGTCAAGGAGCTGATCTGAAATGTTAAAAAAACAGATGGAAAAGTATATTGCTGAAAATACGCTGGATAATAAAATCGAGTTCTTTAATGTGGATAAAGAATATGTCGCCAAACATCAATTGATTACCGGTGATGTAACCGTTGTAGAGAAAGCGTTTAAATTCAGTGCCATAGAACGGTGTGTGAAAGAGACAGAAAATCTGATTCGGGAAGAAGATCAGAACTTTCTCAATGACAGCATTTCCTACTTAAAAAATCATATGAATGAATTCGTTTACGTAGAATCAAATGCTTTTGAAGTAATCAGAGTCGACGCTGTCGTTCTAGAACTTGATGATGTCTTCGAAACGTATACAGCCCTATTCGGACTAAAATTACAAAAGAAATTCGGGAATGACATGAAGGCATATCTTGACACGCATTTACATGGAGATGGTGCTAAATATAGTGTGATGTTTTCCAATGAAGACGGGTTATGGGATGTAAATTTTGCACTTAATTATATTGAAGGTTTTAGTGAAGATTTATCTTTTGTTGAGGTTTATCAACTGATGTATGACTTTATATTCAAAATGGTTGAGGCCGTTGATGAAGCGCAATGAAGGATGGGAATTAATTGAATGATTTAGGTTTTATTTACACATATACGCAACACACAGATGAGCATGATTTGTGCATGTTAGAGATGAGATCATTTTTCGGCTTTGATGTCACTTCTACTGTATTGAGAAGTTCGATTGAAATCGATCCAAGTCGCAGCGCATTTATGAAAGAAAGACTGGATATCATGTATGAAGGCGACAATCTTGAGGAAATCTCCCGGCAAGTTGAAAAATACGATTTAGGTGGCTCTACATTTAGAGTCGTCAGTTTGAATACAACAGATCTCGATACGACGAAAAAGATTGGGCATCCGGAGCGTAGGAAAATCGAGCGTGAAATTGGACTACGTGTCAATGGTACTCCCGACTTAGTGAACCCACCTGCAAATACGTTTGGCATTGTTTTATTAGATGGTAAGTGGTATTTCGGGAAGCATGTTGAAAGTGAGTCGGTCTGGTTCCTTCATCAGAAAAAGCCGCATATGTACTCTACGGCATTAAGTACACGTGTCGCAAGAGCAGTGGCCAATATTGCGATTCCGCATCCAGAGGGTGTACGAGCCATCGATCCATGTTGCGGCATTGGTACGGTGCTGGTTGAAGCACTGTCGATGGGCATTAATATCGTTGGACGAGATATTAACCCGCGTGTCGTTTTGGGATCAAGAAAGAACATTGCTCACTTTGAGTTAGAAGGCACTGTAGAAATCGGTCCTATTGCAGAAGTCGTTGACGAATATGATGTTGCGATTATCGACATGCCTTATAATCTTTTTACACATATTACTCCTGAAGAGCAGCTTGAAATATTGAAGGAAGCACGCCGGTTTACGAAGAAAGTCATCGTCGTGACGATTGAAACAATCGATCACATGGTTGAAGAGGCTGGATTCGTCATTACTGATCGCTGTGTTGCGAAAAAAGGACATTTTATCAGACAAGTGCTTGTTTGTGAATAAAAGGAAAGACCTCGTTTAAAGTAGCGAGGTCTTTCCTTTTGTGATTTCATGGGAAAAATCTAGGCTATTTAATTTTCAGATAGTACAACTCTATTCCTTCCATCCACTTTTGCTTGATATAATGCTTTATCCACCCTGCTGAATAGTTCTAGGATTGTTTCCCGATTACTATGATAACTACCGACACCTAGTGAAATTGTTATATTATTATTTGTCGGACATATAGTGGACGAGACATTTATACGAAGTCTTTCAGCGATATCCATTGCTTCCTGGACATCCGTTTCAGCCAGCAGGATTACAAACTCTTCTCCACCCAATCTAATACAGACATCGTCGCCCCGAATAATTTCACTCATTTTTCCAGATAAAAACTTAAGCACTTCGTCTCCGATTTGATGGCCATATCGATCATTGACGGCTTTAAAATGGTCGATATCAATCATAATCATAGAAAATGGTCGATTGTCCATAGTCCATCTTGCAGTGACTTTGTCTCCGTACCTACGATTCTTTAATCCGGTAAGAGGGTCTGTGTAGGAGCGTTCCTTATAATCCGCAACCCTCTGTTGCTGACTTTTTGCGTATTCGTGAATTGTTCCATTCAACTGCTTAGCTTCAAAATACCATGTTGGAATGTCAGCACATTCGCTTTGTCCTCCATTTTCTTTTAGATTTGCCGAAAACGTCGCCAATTTGCGCAACGGTGACGATAATCTCTCAGTCAATACAATCGTCAACACGAAGAAAAACATGACAAATGGAAGCGCGTAAAGTAACATTTTGTACACCATTCCTGATAAAGGTTTGACGCTTGCTTCATAGGGTGTTTGCGAAACAACTCCCCACTTACTAGACTTTATGTATGTGTAACCGGCAAGATAATCTTTACCTGTTGAGTTCATAATTTTTTGTGCACCGCTTTTATGCAGTAGGATTTTTTGTGTGATTTCATTTTCAAGGACCGTTTCCCCGATTCTTTCAGGGTCCGGATGGTAAATCAGCATCCCTTTATTATCGACCACCCACACGTAAGAACCGTCCGTGGAAAAGTGTTCGCCAAGAATATCATGAATAATATTATCTTCCTGCAAATAAATCGTGCCGCTTAAAAAACCGAGGTATTCATTTTTTTCGTTCCACAATGGGGTGGAAATTAGAATAAGCAGTCTGCCGGTTGCAGCTCTGTAAGGCGTAGAAATCAGGTTCTTTCTTTCAGATAGTGCTTCTTTTGGACCTTCTGTATCTAGTTTCTTCCCTACTATGCCCACTTCCGGCGAGGTGGCAAGTACTACACCATCTTTGTTAACAACGGAGAGCGAGTTAAAGTTTTTACTACTGCTTATTAAGTCCGCAAGTTTTTCAGTTAACTTTTCAGCATCGTCAATTTCAGCACTCATTTCAGACGCTTTAACTTGCAAATTACTTTGCATTCCTTTAAATACTTCTTCCGTTAATTGTGCCAGTTTCATTGAGTAGACTCTATTAATCTCCAGGGAATTGTTTATTAAATTTTCTTTTGTGACATAATATCCAGATAACAACGTAATACTGAGAATACCAATCATCGCAAATGATACGAGAAGCGTTATCCAGAATCGTAACGTTTTGATCATATTTATTACCTCTTTTTTGTTGTATTTCACTTCTATTATTAAAGCGGTTATTTAGAGAACTGTTGAATTGCTTGGTTTATCAACAAAAAATATGAACGAGATTAGGAACCGTTTTATGGGTTGTGGATAGACTACGGCTTCCTATATATGGTATACACTCACTTTATAAGATATACTATATGGGATAACTATGCCTAGTAAATGTCCCTTATAGTATAGTACATATTCGAAAGTCATGGTGATATAATGGAAATTAATTCAATCTGGGATAAAAGATTAAGAGAATTTTATGTTGAAATCGTAAAATACTTTTCACTTATTGCAATGGGTGTATTTTATTCCTTTATCATCTTTGGTAGTGTTTTTCTTTATTACTACGTGAAATTTCTTCAATGGTTACCTCCCTTTCTTCCAACTGAAGTGATAGCGTCATTAGTAATTACGTTTACTTTTTTGATGACGGACGTTCGTACATTTGTCAAAAAAGCTGATGTCATCTTTTTAATGCCAGCAGAGACAGCGTTGTCCTCATATTTTAAAAAATCGTTGTTTTATAGCACTTTTATGGATGTAATCAAACTACTAATCACGTTATTAATTATTAGTCCTCTTGTAAAACAGACTGAAATTATTTCGATTACAGTCCTTATTACTTTTTCAGGCTTAATCCTCTTGAATATTCGCCTGACTTGGGTTGAACAATGGATTACTACAAAACTTCAAAAGTTACTTCACAAAGTCATTAGGTTTCTATCATTTTATACTATTATTTATTTGATGTTTACGGGTCTGTGGGTAATTGCAGGAACTTTACTAATTATCAATTCCTTCATTTGGTTCTATGTATTTAATAAGAAAGGAACGGGGCTTAATTGGGACTATTTAATAAGCCAAGAAGAGAAGTCCCTATTAAAGATTTACAGATTTATTAATCTATATATTGATGTCCCCCATCTTCAGCATTCGTTTAAACGCAGGAGGTTCTTGGGTTGGCTAATAAAGAACGTAATAACTTATAAGCAATCTTCTTCTTACACATACTTATTTTCACACTTGTTTATTAGGTATAATGAATTTTATTATTTGTATGCAAGATTAACCTTAATAGGGATTAGCATTCATTTTTTCTTTCCTGCTAATGGCTGGATTATAGCTTTTCCACTGTTATTTTTATCTGGGTACCAGTTACTTCCTTTACAATGCTCGATAAATAACAGTTCCCGTATTTATCCCGTATCAATTAAGGCCCTTAAGCAGTCTTTTCAAAAACTACTAATGAACCTATTAATCGTGCAGCTACTTTTTTTCAACTTGGCTTCGTTTAGTCCTAATCCTCTTATAAAAGTGGTTGTAATAATTTTCTCGGAGTTGTTAGTTATATATTGGTTTGTTTACTTTTTTGCATCAAAACGAATTATGAGACAACCTGAATAACTATTTACTTCTAAATTACAGCAGTTACTTCACAAGTATAAGTACAGTAAATCGCACTGAAAAATACAAGAGCCTTTTGGGAGGTGCATATGCTGAATTCACTAATGCACACGTCACTTGCAATAAAAACAAATTTCACTAAATCCTAATTTTTTTATATTGATTAGTTTCCAGCCTTTCATTCTACCAGGAATAATAGGTAGAAATAGAGGTAATATGTAGATGTTAGTTGTATGAGTACCTATATAATTTGAGCACTACACGGTCAATTTCACAAATAACAAGAAAGTACCCAGCATGATAACTGAGTACTTTCTTTTTTAGTTTGAAACATATATTGTAAAGTCAGCCAATAGGCGTGCACCGTAGCCTGTCGCAGATTTTGCATAGTATCCTGAAGCACTGTTTTTACTCATCATGCCCGCCATATCAACATGCAACCATTTACTTTCTTTCGGTACAAAACGACGAAGGAATAAGCCTGCCGTAATTGATCCTGCACCACCTAATGAACTGATGTTGTTCATGTCCGCATAGTCACTGTCAAGCGACTTTTCGTATGCGTCAACTAATGGCATAGGCCAGATGAAATCACCGTTTTGATCGCCGATTTTTTTCATTTGGGCAGAAAGTTCTTCATCTCCGAAAACGCCACCGATTTCAGTGCCGAGTGCATTGACGATTGCGCCTGTGAGCGTTGCGATATCGACGATGTAGTCCGCTTTCCATTCGCCTGCACGAATAAGTGCATCTGCTAAAATGAGGCGTCCTTCTGCATCGGTATTGCCGACTTGCACCGTCAATCCATTTTTGTAGGTAATGACTTCTCCTGGTAAAACAGATGTGTTGTCCGGCATGTTTTCCACTATTGGAATAAGTGCCACGACATTCACTTTCGCGTTCGATTTTGCAAGCAATATGAGTGCACCAGAAACAGCAGCTGCTCCCCCCATATCCATGCGCATATCACTTAGGTCTTTGCCGCTCTTCAAGCTGATGCCACCTGTATCGAATGTCACGCCTTTACCGACAAGTGCCACAAGCGGTTTCGATGCGTCACCTTTGTAAACTAGTTCAACGAATGAAGGCTTGTAGATACTGCCACGCGCGACTGTCAGGACGCCGTTCATCTTCATTTCCTTAAGCTTTTCTTTATCGAACACATTCACTTCAACGCCAGTACCTTCAAAGTTGTTTTTCAATACTTCCGGGAATGTTTCTGGATTTAAGACGTTTGACACTTCATTCATCAAGTCGCGTGAGAATGCAGTTGCTGCCGCACGAATCTTCCCTGCTTCAACGAATGGTTTCGCTTCGCCTCCAACTACATGAAGCTTAGTTTGGAATGCTGTGACATCCGATTTATATGTAACAAACTGGTACGCTCCTAGTTCCCATCCTTCTGCAAATGCTGTCAGCACAGATCCTTTATCCAACTTTGTATAGGCATCCGAAAGAACTTGCGCTTCTACAATTGCTGTTTCGGCTTTTTGAGCGCTTACATCTCGAGCAATATTCCCTGCTGTTGCGCGAACTTTCTCTAGTGTCATATCTTTTTCTTTACACTCTTTTACCACAATATAATGTGTTTCTCCGATTAATATAGAACTATGCCCCGCCTTTTGATTGGCTACGAATTGTTTGATCGCAGCATTTCCCGAAACAATTGGATTGTTTGCGAAAATAACTTTTACTTCATTAGACATATGATTTCCCCCTGGTAAATTATTTCGACTTCTAAAATAGTTTATCACAAGTTATCCAACTTCAACGAATTATCTTTTTTCGGTAATCACGAGGCAAAGTGTTGTTTACTAAATCGAGATTTATCATTGCTTCTTACCAAATCCACTATATAAAGGCAGTCTTTAATCAGATGAACGGAGCCATCGCAACTTAATATTATGTTAATAAAAACGCTTCTAAAGCAGAGAATACAACCTCAAACATTCCATTTGAATTCCCCCCTTTAAATAGTCCTATAAGTCATCGCCTTTGAATAAAATGAAATGACGTCATATTAGTGGAGGGCTATTCATGAATTCAATATTCACCTATATCTTTTTAGGCATATCAATGGCTGCACCAATTGGACCGGTTAAGTCCATCTTATTAAATACGGGTATTAAAAATGGTTTTTTTCATGCCTGGTTTTTTAGTCTTGGTGCTTTGACAACCGACATCATGTATATGTTCATAGTGTATTTTGGCGTTGGTCAATTTATTGATTCGCCTTTAATGAGAATAATTCTTTGGTCTTTTGGCTGTTTTGTACTGTTGTATACGGGTATAGAAAATTTACTATCGCTACATAAAATTGAGATGAATTTGAAATTCGGTAAAAGAGTCCGACTTAGAAAATCAATACTATCTGGATTCTTCATGTCATTGTTGAATCCACTGACCATCCTTTTTTGGCTAGGGATATATGGTTCTATACTCGCGAATACGGCCGGAGTCTCTACAGGATATCAAATTTTTATAAATAGTATCGCCATTTTGGTTGGCATTATTTTAGTGGATTTTATAATGTCCTTTTTATCCAGCGGAGCTCGTAAATTATTATCCACCAAGCTTTTGAAAATCGTCTCTCTTATTTCATCCATAATAATGATTGGTTTCGGAATCTACTTTGGCATGCAGGCTTTTCAAGCGTTATTTTAATATGCCCTCAAAAGGTTTGATGAGTATGTTCCCTCATTTTTACATAGTACTGTTTAGTAAAAGACTATACAATAAACATCTAACGCATAAAATGAACACACAAGGAGACCATACCTTTATTAGTCAAAAACAGGATTAGTCGAGGTGTGGTAATGGGAAAAAGCACGGTTCAAGTAAGTATATGGTGCACTGTAAGTATGGCTTCAATTCCTCTTATCATGACACTAGGGAATTCCATGCTTATTCCAGTGCTCCCGATACTGGAAGAAAAGGTTGGAATCACATCATTTCAGTCGAGCATGATCATTACAAGCTATTCGGTTGCGGCTATTTTTCTAATACCAGTAGCCGGCTATTTATCAGACCGTTTTGGTAGGAAAATGGTTATATTACCGAGTTTAATCTTCGCTTTAATCGGGGGTCTGATTGCAGGGTTTGCTTCATGGAAAATGGAGGACCCATACACAATGATTATCGTTGGTAGAATCCTGCAGGGAGTAGGGGCGGCTGGAGCCATGCCAATCATTTTGCCACTTGTGGGTGACCTTTATCAAGATGATGATGAAAAAATGAGTTCTTGTTTGGGTATTATCGAAACGTCGAACACGTTTGGAAAAGTATTAAGTCCCATCTTAGGTTCAGTATTTGCCGCTATTTTATGGTTCCTGCCGTTCTTCTCCATTTCAGCGCTTAGTTTAATTTCTTTTGCACTTATCTTTTTCTTTGTTAAAGTCCCCAAAGAAAAAGATGATCCTGTAAAGTTTAAGCAGTTTTTAAGTAACACAAAAAAAGTATTCAAGGTGGAAGGAAAATGGTTGTATACCGTATTCCTTAATGGAGTCCTAGTTATGCTGATATTATTCAGTATGTTATTTTTTCTATCAGAAAACCTTGAAAAAGTTCATGATATAAAGGGCATAAAAAAAGGGTTTGTTTTGGCCATACCGCTTCTGTTACTTTGTATTTCTTCGTTTATTTCCGGTCGAAAAATTAAAGGGGATCTAAAGACCATAAAAAAAGTAATGATTATTTGCTTGATTGCAATGTCCGCCAGCGTTATATTCGTAGGGTTTACAAGTAAAAAACTGATCCTTCTGTTAGTGGTAACGAGTATAGTTGGAATAGCTATTGGTGCATTATTGCCTGCACTCGACGCTATTATTACAGAAAACATAAAAAAAGAGTTAAGAGGTACGGTTTCCTCTTTTTATAGCTCAGCGAGATTTATCGGTGTTGCAGCTGGTCCCCCTATTATGTCACTTGCTATGAAAAATTTTCTCAATGTCAGCTATATTACTGCAGGTGTATTGGGATTCATCCTAATGTTCATTGTCTTTAAGTTCATCAAAGTCGAGGAAATTGAAAAAACAAATAAAATAGCGTAAAAAAAGGACCTAGCAGCGATTGTTGCTAAGTCCTTTTTCAATTAGTATTTCTCCTTTAGATAGTTGTACAGGTCAATCCCTTCGAATAAGATGCATAGACATCATTTTAAGGGCGGACTTTTTCATGAATTCAATAGTTGCCTATATCTTTTTAGGTGTATCCTTGGCTGCGCCAATCGGCCCTGTTAACGCGGCGCAACTAGACACGGGGATTAAAAACAGATTTTTTCATGCTTGGATTTTTGGTATTGGAGCTTTAACAGCTGATGTCTTGTATATGATTATGGTATATTTCGGGATTGGCCAAATTATTGAGTTCCCTCTTGTAAAAATAATTCTTTGGTCTTTTGGTTGTTTTGTTCTTACATATACGGGTATTGAGGGTTTACTTTCGCTACATAAAATTGAGTTAGTTTAGAAATTCGGTAAAAAGTTCGTCTTAGACGTTCCTTATTACCAGGTTTTTTCATGTCACTTTTGAATCTACTGCAGATTGAGGAATTCCGACCTTTAGATTGCCCTCAATTATCCCTGTCAGCGCTAAAATGGCAATCACAATAAACATAAAAATAGCGGCGATTTTCATTACAGCGTATACATTTTCTAATTTCCCCAAACGGCATAGATCGATATAAATATCCATAACTAAACGTTAGGAAACCAAAATCTAGACAAGATTGAAATCGCCTTAAGCTGACTGCCAATGATTAATATTTCCGAACACCATTAAACCCAACCACTACTAAAACCGGCACAACGTCCATATGCATTTTTGGCATAGGTACGGAATGACTCTTGCTGCGGATCCTTTGCAGACATTTTCGCTAGTATTTCAAACACGATAAATGTTGCACTTGCAGCCCTGATAACAGAAGGACCTGTCATTTTAATCGCAATACTTGATGCCTGGAAAAAACATGTACCAATAATGCGACCTACTCCGATAAGGGATAATTGCCACCAAGCAAAATTTGCTGTTTCATTCTTGCCGCCCGACGTCCCCCCATTTCTACACCTCCACATAAAGATAGACTTCCACAAATCAGCGGATTTATTTGTTAACGAAATGATAAAAAAATTCTATTAATACAATAGATTCAACTTATTAAAATTATTAGCTTCCCTTAATTTAACACAAGAAAGCATCACTACCACAACAGCTCCGTGATGCGAATGTTACTCGCTTCACAGGACTATTTTCTATATTGAGCACTTTGTTATTTCATTCCGATTAAATTATTTATTCAAGAAATACCCCTCAATATCATCTATATACTCGGCACTTAACAATTGGAAAGGAAGTGAGTTTTTTGGGCTTATTACTAGGAATCAATTTCCAATATCGCTACGTCGCTAGATTCATGTGTCGTACAAATAGATTATTGCAGTTTCTATTGAATTCTAAATTAATAGTGCCAAGTATATAGCATTAAGTTATTCTTTTTGATACGCTTTTCTTAATCACACCGTCAGGAGGTAATTTCATTGAAAACAGTATGGAATCATCAAGGAATTATTGAACTATTTGAAGCCAATCGCAATGAAGAACTAGCTGGACCGATGACGGCCTATCTGAAAAATCATTTCCCTTTCCTCGGTATCAAAAGTCCTAGACGTAAGGAATTATTGAAAGAGCACTTCGCCGAATATACGTTGCCTGGACCTGAGCAGCTGTTTGAAGAAGTGTGGAAACTTTATGAACTGCCGAAGCGGGAGTACCAATATGCAGCAATTGCGCTGATTGAGAAAATGAAAAAGCATTTAACGACAGATGATTTTCCTGCTTTACTTCAATTAATTGAAACGAAATCATGGTGGGATAGCGTGGATTCAATTGCGCCTCACTTTGTAGGTCACATTGTAAAACTTGATCGCGATTATGGTGAAAAAATCATGTTGGAGTGGTCTCTTTCGGACAATATGTGGACAAACCGTTCAGCAATTCTTCATCAATTAAAATTCAAACAACAGACAGATACCGAGCTATTATTCCAGATTATCAAACAGCATTCAGATTCTAAGGAGTTTTTCATCCAAAAAGCGATTGGTTGGGCATTGCGAGAATATGCAAAGACGGATCCAGATCTTGTGAAAGTATTTGTGGAGGATCATCCATTAAAGCCGCTTAGTAAGCGGGAGGCGTTGAAGCATTTTAAGTGACTTCGCTCTTGTCAGTGTAAGTAAACCATCAAAACAAGAAAATCTCCCCTTAAGTTGAAGTTATTTCATCTAAAAAAATGCCAAGTATCCACACCATTAAAAACGGTTCGGTTACCTGGCATCTTTTTTATAGATTTTTCTTTTTTACCTCTTCCATATTAGTATCACTATAAATTGCGGTTCCAGTTCCACCCGTTTTGGCAAGTATTTCTTTCACCTCATTATACGTTAGACCAGATTCTTCATTTTGTCGTTTAACCTCCATAATGTCCGTACCCGCTTCTGTAAATTTCTTTTGACTATTACTTTTCATTTGAGAACCTCCAATTATTTTGTCCCCTTATAGTTCCCCAATGAAAGATTTTCACGCAGGCTCTTCCTGCCAACTATAAAACATTGTCAAATGCCAGGAATATCACCGTTACTTGCCTTCCTCATAAATGCTCGCAATTTTTCCAATTGAGGCAATTCGGATTTACACATTAGTTTGGCTAACACTCAAAATTATATGCGGAAATTGTGTGGGTATGAAAAGTACTTGTATAAATGACAAAACCAGTACCTTGCAATGAATAATACTATATGATATATTGTTGTCAACAAGTACTTTGTATGAGATAGTACTGTCCATTGAACTATAGTGAAAGGAGTGTAAGCGAAGTGAATGTACAATTCAAAAAAGGTGTGCTGAATTTATGCGTGCTTGTTCTTCTTGATAAGCAAGATCGCTATGGCTATGAGCTTGTGCAAAAGATTTCCGATCAAATTGCAATTTCCGAAGGATCTGTTTATCCCCTGTTGCGTCGTTTAACAAAAGAAGGTTATTTCACGACCTATTTGCAGGAATCAACGGAAGGCCCTCCCCGTAAGTATTACACATTGACGGATGCTGGCCGAGAATATCTTCATGAACAGTTAAGCGAATGGAAAAGTTTCACGGATGGCGTGAATACATTAATCGAGGAGGGTGTAAGGAATGACTGAAAACCAATTTATAGTTGAACTTGAAACTGCATTGAACCAACTGCCTGCTGAGGAACGGAATGAAATTATTCAAGATATCCAAGAATACTTCACGAATGGCCGTGAGGATGGAAAATCAGAAAACGACATCGCCACCTCCCTAGGCTCTCCTAGGAAAATTGCTGAAGAATTACTTGAGTCGTCTTCATTTGTGGAAAATAAGGCGGAAATCGTGTCAACGAATGAAATCATTACAATCCAAGATAACCTGTTTTTGAATGTCGATATCAACGTCCAGCATGGCGCACTATTTGTCAGTCCATCTGACAGTTCGATGACGACCGTTGAATTGATTGGTTCTAATGAAAAATTGAAACTAACTGCGGAAGTCGTTGGCGATACATTGTTCATCAGGCTTAAAAGTTTACGCCACTGGTTACTCATGTTCAATTTCAATATGAAAGCGGTGACCCTTAACGTGATTATTCCAATGAAGCTGTATCAATCGATTGCGATGAAGACAGATAATGGACGGATTTCTGCTGAGAAAATACTCTGCAAAAAAGTCAGTGTAAATACCGACAATGGAAAAATCCAATTAAAAGAGATTGCTGCCACTTCGTTGACAGCTGAAACGGATAATGGACGAATTGAAATCGATAAGGTGCAGATCGATCATTTACGAGCGAAAACGGATAACGGGCGAATTGAAATGCGTCATGTCGATGCGGACAGCATTGCAGCTGAGTCTGATAATGGTAGAATCGAGCTCGAACATGTCACGGGTTCCATTGTTGGCAGTACTGATAATGGCCGTATTACACTTCAGACGGACAGCCTTGATCGAAATATTGATTTTCAAACTGATAACGGAAGCATTGTTATTCAATCAACTAGCAAGCCAACAAATGTCTCCATTCATACGAAAACGGGCCATGGTAAAGTCGATGTATTTGGCGAACGCAATTCACGGACGGTCATCGGCACTGGTGAACATACGATTCGTTTGAAGTCGGATAATGGACGGATTACGGTCGGGTGACCATGGATATGATTGGTTGGTGATGGTTTATATTCGCTCGGTGAACGGATATGCTCGGGAGCAATGGGATATGATCCTTTAGCTTACGGATTTGCTCGGGGGTAATGGTATATGATCGTTTTGCTTACGGATATGCTCGGGAGCAATGGGATATGATCCTTTAGCTTACGGATTTGCTCGGGGGCAATGGGATATGATCGTTTTGCTTACGGATTTGCTCGGGTGTAATGGTAAATGATCGTTTTGCTTACGGATTTGCTCAGGGGCAATGGGATATGATCCTTTAGCTTACGGATATGCTCGGGAGCAATGGCATATGATCGTTTTGCTTACGGATTTGCTCGGGAGTAATGGTATATGATCGTTTTGCTTACGGATATGCTCGGGAGTAATGGTATATGATCGTTTTGCTTACGGATATGCTCGGGAGGTAATGGCATATGATCGTTTTGCTTACGGATATGCTCGGGAGTAATGGCATATGATCGTTTTGCTTACGGATATGCTCGGGAGCAATGGTATATGATCGCTTTGCTTACGGATATGCTCGGGAGCAATGGCATATGATCGTTTTGCTTACGGATTTGCTCGGGAGGTAATGGCATATGATCGTTTTGCTTACGGATTTGCTCGGGAGTAATGGTATATGATCGTTTTGCTTACGGATATGCTCGGGAGCAATGGCATATGATCGTTTTGCTTACGGATATGCTCGAGAGCAATGGCATATGATCGTTTTGCTTACGGATATGCTCGGTCTACAACCCTATATGCTCGTTTTCCATGTTAACTAGTTAATCTCAAATAAAAAAAGCTGAGGACACCGATTTCCAGGTGTCCTCAGCTTTTTCATGTCTTTACACGACCGGTGCTTCTCCACCAAATGCTGCCCACTCTTCGCGGGATGGTCCATAGACGCCCGGTACAGGCAAGCCGGCTTGTCTCATAAGTACGGTCATTTGACCGCGGTGATGCGTTTGGTGCGCTGTTAATATACCAAGCACAGTTCCGATCGCCCATTGCTCCCCATACATCTCTTTTAATTCAGCTAACGATTCATCAGTCCACTGTTCTTTGATTGCCGCAACCATTGCTTCATTTGTTGAACGGTAAGCCCCAGCAATTTCAACAGCCGATGTTGGTACAGCTGCATCGTGAGGATTTGCTTCGAAATCAAGGCCTGTCCGTGACATCATCTCGCCAAGCGTTGTAACGATATGCCATGCGATTCGGCCAAGGGTACGGTCTTCGGCTGACACTTCTTGATCAAGAGATTTATCAGTTAATGTGTTTAGGATTTTCTGTGTCGATTCACTTTCATGGCCCCAGTTAATAAGAAACTCTTCGATTGTTTTAAACATATATATCCCTCCAAATTTTTCTTTACTCTATAAACCTTTTCGTCACCTGTCGTAATTTCCCCTTCATTATCATAAAAATAGAGGACATGGGCATTCTCCTGCTATTTATAGAACTCGCCGTTTCACTTCCTCTAGTAGCGTTGCTTGCCTGGCTTTGTGAATCCATCCCTGTCACGATTTTAATGTAACTGTATCGTCATGGTATAATTTCCATAATTAGAATGGAGGAATCTTATGACCCGTAAAAAAATGCTGTTCCCATTCCTATTACTAATTTCTATCCTAATGACAGCTTGTTCAGCTAGTTCATCTGGCGTGGAAGGTCCTGAATTTGATAAAGCACAAACTGAATTTATCCAGGAATTAAGTGTTGAAAATATTTTTTCTTCATTAAGTGAATTAACGAAAAACCCCCGAGTAGCTGGCACAAGTTCGGAAATGCAGGCAGCTGCTTTTTTGACTGCTCAATTGAAGTCGGAAGGATATGAAGTCGAAGTTCAACCATTTGATTTCGAAAGGTACGTCATACCAGAGTCGCATGGCCTAGTTGTCGAAGACTTTCCGGGCCCACTCTCTCCTGCCCCATTTCAATATTCAGTTGACGGTAATGTCGACGGTCAATTGATCGATGCAGGATATGGCTTGAAAAAGGATTACAAAAAAATTGATGTAAAAGGAAAAATTGCGCTTGTCGCTGTTGATAAAACTGCTTTTTATGAACTGGTTTTATTCGCTTCAGAGGCAGGTGCTAAGGCTATTCTTCTCTATTTCCCTGATGAACTGGAAATTGATAACTGGACGCTTGGTAGAGAGCATTTTAAAGACTTCATCCCCGCTCTAGCTCTTACTTATGATGAAGGGACCAAGCTTGTTGAATTTGTGAAAAATGGTCCCCCCGTCAGTGCGGCTGTTAAAATTAAAGGAGCCCGTATTGACAAGGCTGCATCACAAAATTTGATTGCCACTAAGCATCCCACTTCCGAAGCGGATGATGACATCATACTAATTGGTGCCCATTATGATTCCGTCGACAAAGCACCCGGTGCGAGTGACAATGCAAGCGGTACAGGAGTTGTCCTTGAACTGGCAAGGATGTTCAAAACGGTTCCAACAAATAAAGAAATTCGATTCCTATTTTTTGGTGCCGAAGAAGAAGGATTACACGGTTCAGAAAAGTATGTAAGTACTTTGACGAAAGATGAAATCAAGCGCTCTGCCGCCATGTTCAACTTGGATATGGTTGGCAGTGCCGACGCTGGAGATTTAGCCATACAAACGATAGATGGTTCAGACAATGTAGTTACAAAAGCCGCAAGTAAAGCGAACGAAGCACTAAATGGTGACCCAATCGAGACCGACTTCGGTGATAGAAGCGATCACACACCTTTTCATAATGCAGGAATCGACGCAGCGTTGTTCATTTATGATCCAGTGGAAGAGTGGTATCATACGCCAGAGGACACAATTGAAAAGTTAAGTAAGGCCCGTCTTGTTAACGTCGCCAAAATTGTTGGTACATCGATTTTTGAACTAACCTTTTCAGGTACAACCAAAGAATAATACAAAACGAGTTCTTTATTCATAAAATCTGGCATACTAAAGATAAAGGGAGGCTGCTTTATGACGACAATTCTAATCGACGCGGATGCGTGTCCGGTTGTGAAAGAAACGATCCGAATAGCGGGGACCTTCGGATTTCGCTGCATCCTTATCTGCGATACGACCCACGAAATGCATCGAGATGGTGCAGAGACTATTATCGTCTCTAAGGGGGCGGATGCAGTTGATTTTGTTCTTGTAAATCGTGTACAGAAAGATGATATTGTCGTTACACAAGATTATGGTTTGGCCGCGATGGTGCTTGCAAAAAAAGGGCATCCAATTGACCAAAATGGGCGACTCTATACGGAAGACAATATTGACCAGCTGTTATATGCTCGCCATACCGCCCAGAAAGTTCGAATGGCTGGCGGACGATTACGCGGCCCAAAAAAGCGTTCAAAAGAGAGTGATTTGAAGTTCGAAGAGAGTTTAAAGAAGTTGTGTGCGGAACTTGTAGAGAAGTAAGAAAAAACCTGTAAGCATCTTATGAAAAATAGAAAGAGAGCCCAAACCATAATCGGTTGGGCTCTTTTTTGTCAGCATCGTTATTTTTTGTCCCTTATTTCTTCAAAAGATCTATTACTCGATTGTTTTGCGTTTCAATGGACTTTAAACTTTTCTCAATTGTGTTTGAAGAAAAAAACACAATCAGTACAATATTCACTCCAATAATCAATTCCAATGCTTTTCCCCTATAAAGTAGCTCTTTTCATTATGAATATTTTCTAGTTTAAAGCATCGTCGCATTCTATACCTTTTTCCTCAATTCATCACGTATTTCTTTCAGGTATTCATTCCTTTGTTTCGCGGACTTTATAATAGCAACAACTGCATAAATACCAAATCCTAGAATACCTAAATACAGTAAGAAAGGTATAATTCCTAAAATAGACAATAAACTAACCCCCTTTATTAATCGTATCTCCCTCCACTCTACCACAATTATCCATAACGGTAAGACGTATATATGCAATATGTTTTCATTTTCGCCTTGATAAGAGCAATAGTATATAGTCGGTGCTTAACAAATAGAATGTTCTTCCAACACCGCCTTGTTCGTTATACGGGCGAGGTATATCACCCATTTAACCCCAAATAAGTAGTGCCAAATACACATGTGTTGATTAACCAAAAACAACCAGTAAATAACTGAATCCAACACTAGGCGATTCGTGTGCAATTACTTTTGGGTCGCTTTAGATTGAACGACCTCTATAGGATTACCGAGATGTCTTGAAGTGTAGGAATGGTGCTTATTCATCCGTCGCTCTCCAAATGTATACGTACACAAAGTGCTAAAACTTTTCGGAACGAAAGAATAGCGGAACTTTTTATCTGGATAATAGCCGCCAAAGATACAATTTTGACGGCTGAAGTCTTCTCCATAGTCTTGTCTTTTTTAGTTAAGGAAGAGTCACTTTCTTATAGTACATCGCATGATAAGACGCGTAATCTTTACTAAAAGTAAGCAAGGAACACCTTGTACAAAGTACTTGAGTGCCCGAAATTGTATCTTCGGACACTTACAACCTTTATAAAAAGTCATCTATTCTTTTTTTAAAAAACAGCTATATTTTTTACTTGAACGTTGTAGGAATGCGACAGGCAACTATTCGTAACGGGATGACCGAAACAAGTGTGGCTAGGAATGACGAAGTCATTTCTAGCCACACTTGCCACTCGGTAAAGAGGTCATGAATAGTTCGCCGAAAGCGGACCGGAAATGATCCAGTGAAAATAGAGTTTTTCAAGTCTTTCTTACCTGCTCTTTATGCAAGGTAATGGTTAATCAACAGACGTGTGCTGAATATAAAGTAGAAGAAAAAAGATTTTTATGATAATTAATATGATATAATCAAAATGCTCACAAATTATCTGATAATTAGTAGGGAGAAATAGTAAGAGGAGGCGTTCATTATGACAAACAAAATCACTTTTATTACTGACGACTACAAGGGGATAGCGACTAATTAACAAATTGGTTTAGTGTTTCCCCGAATTTTGAAAGGGGAAAATTATGAGTACAGAGAATGTGAAAATTGTAGAACTAAATGCAGAAAACTGGTATGACTGTTGTGAATTAGAGGTATCAAAAGAACAACAAGAATATATTGAGCCAAATGCAATATCAATAGCTCAATCAAAGTTTGAACTTACGTTAAAGCCATATGCTATTTATGCTGAAGAAAGAGTAGTTGGTTTTTTGATGTACAATTCTGTTCAAGAGGAACTTGATGGTTATTGGGTATATAGAATAATGGTGGATAAGCAATTCCAAGGCAAAGGTATAGGTAAAGCCGCTACTAAACTAATGATATCAGAAATGGCTATATCGCTAAATGCAATAAAAATTGTAGTAGGTTATCATCCAAATAACTTGGGAGCTCATAATTTGTACTCTAGTTTGGGATTTATTGATGATGGTGATAGGTTCGGTAAAGAAATGGCAGTTATCAAATATATAATCAATTAATAAACCAATAAGTATCTTAAATTCCGTCCTAATCGATGATTCAATTGAAGATAGAAAGAGCATGTTTTGAATAATCCCTTTCAAAACATGCTCTTTCTTTTTTAAAAATTTTAAATTTCTTTCCTTACTTTTATCAAATCAGTTTTACTATTCTTGTCAGATCTACCGGGCTATTTTATACAGTTCCTTAGATTTCAAAAAAACAAAATAAGAGCACCGCCAAAAGGCAGTGCTGGTATCTTAAATTGAAATACATTGCTTTCCCTGAATGAAATCCAGCAGCCTATCGACAAGCTTTTTTCATCGTTCTGTCATCTTTTGTACAAGTTATGCGTACGTTGAAGGGTAGACAATCGTTCAGACTAACATTTCCTTAGCAATCAATTCATAGGATTTCAGCTTATCTTGGAAATCGTAAGCAATCATGACAAGCATCACTTCATCCGCATTATATTCTTCTGCAATTTTTTCAATCTCAGCACGGACCTTTTTTGGCGTACCGACAATCATCCGTTTGCGATTTTCGATAACCCGTTGCTGTTCATAATGACTATATGGATAAGTAAGCGCTTTGTCGGGTGAAGGAGTTCCAACTGAGGGCATTCCCTGTTCAAGCATGACCATGGACAAATCAAGTGAAGAGATAATTCGCTCCGCTTCTTCTTCCGTTTCTGCACAGGCGAAGAAGACAGCAACTGCCTGCTTTGGCCTTTGCAAATATGCAGAAGGTTGGAATCTTTTGCGATAGTGATTCGCGTAAGAAGGGCCTCCTTCTCCGTTGATGAACTGTGCAAACATATACGGTAACCCTTTTTCTGCTGCGAGAAGTGCGGAACTTTGGCTTGATCCCAACATCCAAACTGGTGGTGCTTCTTCAATGATGGGCGTTGCTTTCAAGCCTTGATATATGTGCTCTGCTGGCATTGTGTCATTCAAATACATGAGCAAGTCATCCACTTGTCCAGGGAATTTATTGACATCTCGGTAGTTCCCGTCATGCAGTGCATATGTCGCACGCGGCATTCCACCCGGTGCGCGGCCAACCCCAGCATCAATCCGTCCTGGAAAAAGTGCTTCAAGAAGTTTGAAGTTCTCAGCTACTTTATAAGCCGAGTAATGAGGCAACATTACACCACCTGACCCTAAACGGATTGAAGACGTAACAGATGCAAGATGGGAAATGAGTATTTCAGGTGATGACCCAGCAAGCGTCGTTGCGTCATGGTGTTCAGAAACCCAGAACCTTGTATAACCCCATTCCTCAGCTTTTTTTGCAAGTTGTGCTGTGTGTTTTAGCGATTCCACGGCGTTACTGCCTTCGGAAATCGGCGATTGGTCTAAAATGCTTAATTTTATGGACATAAAAGCCCCCCTATTATCATTCCCTCCATTTTACATGAAGTTCCCTATTTACATGGTGGGCATGCTCAATATCAATGTTTGATAAAGTCATATTAAGGCAATGAGTACTATTAATGAAGCTGGAGGTAGCCTATGCCAAAAATTCTTTCTGTCAGTACTTTTAAACCGCCTCATGAAGTGAAACAGCAACAAGCAGTTGAGTTAACCCGATCACTTTTTAGTAAGAAATATAATGATATTGAAAGGCTTTTAAAAGTCTTTCAAAATGGCGACATCGAAACGCGGAATGTCTGTATGCCCATTGAATGGTATGGAAAAGAGCATGACTTTGAAGAGCGCAATAATTTATACATTCAACATACTGTCGATTTCGGTGTACAAGCTGTGCTGTCATGTCTCAAAGGGGATGGCATGCTTGATGAACCGATTGAACCGTCAATGATTGACGCCATTTACTTCATCTCAAGCAGTGGGATTTCAACACCAAGCATTGAAGCACGTATTATGAATCGGCTTCCTTTTCGGGATGATACAAAACGTGTTCCTATTTGGGGGCTTGGTTGTGCTGGAGGGGCCGCTGGAATCAGCAGGGCGTATGAGTATTGCCTTGCCTTTCCGGAAGCAAATGTCCTTGTACTCTCTGCTGAATTATGCAGTTTGACGTTTCAGAAAGACGATTATTCAAAAAGTAATCTAGTAGGTGTCTCACTATTTTCTGATGGGATTGCTTGCGCATTGGTTTCTGGGGATAAATCTTCGGTGAAGGTCAAAAAAGTGATGCCCAAGGTTATTGCAACCACGTCAAAACTGATGCCCGATTCTGAAAATGTTATGGGCTGGGATGTGAAAAACACTGGACTGTATGTTGTTTTCTCAAAAAGCATTCCAGCTATCATAACAAATTGGCTCGGACCTTTCGTCCATGAATTCCTCGGTGATCATGGGCTAACAAAAGACGATATCTCACACTTCGTCGCACATCCTGGTGGAAAAAAAATACTTGAAGCATATGAAACAGCCCTAGGATTTGATCAAAACAAAACGGATATTTCGCGTGATGTATTGCGTCACAATGGGAATATGTCGTCCCCTACTATCCTTTACGTGTTAGAGAAGTTCATGGAAAGTGAACCTGCTGCCGGTGAGTATGGACTAATGGCTGCACTCGGCCCTGGATTTTGTGGTGAACTGCTGTTATTGAAATGGGAATGAGGTGTTTTGCAGATGCTATTTGCCATTGTCATTTCAATCGTTATCTTACAGCGGCTTGTTGAACTTGTTGTTGCGAAACGCAATGAGCAATGGATGCGCAGCCAAGGGGCTTTCGAAGCGGGTGCCGCCCACTACCCCATTATGGTTGCCATGCATATAGCCTTTTTCATTTCCCTTCTTGCAGAAGTCATTCTGCTCGACAAGTCACTGTCATCAATATGGATTATACTTCTCGTCATTTTTCTAACGGCGCAAGTAGCACGGATCTGGTGCCTTACTTCGCTCGGGAAGTTCTGGAATACAAAAATCATCATCTTACCAGGTGCAGACGTTGTACAGAAAGGCCCGTATAAGTGGGTGCGCCATCCGAATTATGTAATTGTGACGACTGAGCTCTTGGTGCTTCCCCTCATGTTTGGTGCTTATTTAACAGCAATCATTTTCACATTGCTGAATGTTTGGATGTTATCCGTGCGGATTCCCGCAGAAGAGAAAGCATTGAAGGATGCGACGAATTATAGAGAGAAGTTTTCGCTGGACTAATATATTCGGCACTACCTATTAGAATTAACTAGGCGGTATACCTCACCCGTATAACGAACAATTCTAGCAAAGAAGCGACACTAATGAAAGGCAGACCAATATCGCCGCATCCTGCAGGCACCTGAGCAATATAGACCAAGGAGGGATGCAGTTCATCCCTTTCTGACGGGCTTATTGCGTGAGGCCATCACCAAGCGACAAAGCGGTGTTGGAAGTACACTCTAATTGTTAAGTGTCGACTATATAATTAACGAATACATTCGATACCTACTTTTCTAAAGAACAAAAGCGCAAGTGCCTGTTCAGGGGCGACAGGCATAAGACGGGCTGGCGAAGCGGCGTTCTTTGCCGCACAACCGGACCGACTTATGACCCGAGCCTCTAGGCGCTGGAGTCTGGACGTAAAATCTCTATGTTGCAGCTTATCCACAGTACGTGATCTTATGATTTTCTAAGCTACGATTAAAAAACGCTGAGCTTAACTAGTCAGCGTTTTCTTATTTCCTAGCTATCAAACAACTTTCAATCATGAAGAGATTAATATCTCCTACGCATGGATTTCATAACGAAACTAACAACAATCACTATGATAAGTGCTCCGACAATGGCAGGAACAATGTAAAAATCAGCTAATTTCGGACCCCAATTCCCTAGCAACCTACTTCCAATCCATGCACCAATGATACCAGCAATCACATTTCCTACGAGTCCACCCGGCATATCTTTACCTGCGACTAACCCTGCAAACCAACCGATGATTCCCCCAATAATTAAATATAATAACAGTCCCATACATTACATCCCCTTGTTATTTATTTTTAGTATATGAATTAATTATGATAACGGTAAAAATCCATTTTTTTAATCAACTAGAATGTTTATAAAGCCTATAGAATACTTAGAAATTGCCCTGAATAATTGAAGAGACAAATGACATGTCGTTACTCCTCCCCATATTCATCAGTTCCTTTTCCTTACTCCAATGAAAAAGTTCAAATTTCGTATTCTCTATAAACTAATACGCTTAATAATTCTTGAATATACCTTTTCTCCATAACTCTTGCCACTCCATTTCACCATCGACTAATCCCATATTCTATTCTATCTTCTAGCATCCCTCCCATTACACTTGAATTGTATAAGCCGAAGATGATTTAAGCATTCTTTCTACTCCGCCAGGATGATAAGGCATAAAGCCATTCGCTGTCGGCAAATCTACCCACTTTATTTCTAAAATTTCTTCTTCGTCTTGAATCGAGCATTCCCCGGATACGATCGTTGCTTTAAATGTTAGAAATAAAGCGTGATGCCCTTTTGCATTAAAAAATGCTTCATTCACCGCCACGATACGGTCAACTTCAATTGTCAAACCTGTTTCTTCTTGGGCTTCACGAATAATTGCCAGCTCTAACGTTTCCCCATCTTCAACGTCACCGCCGGGAAGAGACCAGCCGCTACCTTTGTTATTGACCATCAGTACTTTTTTCTCGTCTTCTTTATAAATAAGTGCATAGACAACATTTACTCTTTTCATTTCTGACTTCCCCCCAATGTCCATTAACTACAACAAAATACCCAAAACTACCCTTCATACATGCCTAGATAGGGTATCTCCTTACCGTCTACTACTGCAATATATGCGGGCGTATCCGTTTTATATATCTTTGTTCCAACAGGTAATTTATTAGATGTACCACTTTTAAAGTTCCATGCTTTGTCCGTCTTTTTTGTTATTTCTCCCACTTGCTCACCCAATTCATAGGATAATTCTTTTAGCCATTCTAGATCTCGAGCCTTCGAGTAGACGATACTATCTAAAACAAAAATATCCGCATCACTACTTCCAAGAAAATCTTTCGGCGTGGGATTTCCTTTATAAGCTTCTTGACAGCCTGATACTACCAATAGAAGGAAAGTTATAAAGAGTACTAATCGACCGATTTTCATGAATATAACTGCCCCCCTTATTCAAAAGTCTTATAAGTCAACATGCAAAAAGCGAGTGATATGACAGGCAGAAAACCGTAAACAGGCCCAAGTGTAAATGAAACCCCGCCATTAACATAGCGACTAGTCCGAAGCGGTTTCGTATTGATATTCTATCTAAATACGCTTTATCAGCCTCTGAAATACCTTCATCGTCTTATGAAAATCTGTTTATAAACTCCATGCATTTTTTTATAAAGCCTCATAATTCATATGCCCTAAAATACAACATAACCTCCTATATTCGCCACAATATGGAACAACCCTACTACTTATACGTTGTTCATGTACAAATGGTTCCATAATCTACAAATAATAGGCTTTTGAATGTTTTATTAATTTCCAAAAGCGAAGGAGCACTCCCTAACAGGTGTGCTCCTTCGCTTTTTACACTTTTACCTTTTCATCAGTCAGATACGTCAATGTTTTCCCAGTAAACCCAAACAGAACTGTTAATATCGGAGACAACAGGCAAAAGAATGCGAATGGCAAATAGTCTACTGTTGCGACACCCAACACACCTGTAATGAAAATACCGCAAACGCTCCACGGTACTAACGGATTGACAACCGTGCCCGCATCTTCCATCACTCTACTCAAGTTCTTATTCGCTAACCCTACTTTTTCATATTGTGATTGGAAAGCTTGCCCTGTCAATAATATCGACAAATACTGTTCACCAATCAACACATTAATCCCAATCGCCGTTAACGCAGACGCTGCAATGACAGAGGAAACTTTCTTCAAAAGACTTTCAATTTTCCCGAGTAGACATTGGACAATTCCTAGTGTAAATAACAATCCCCCCATACTAAGTGCCAACAACACCAAACCAATTGTAAACATCATACTTTGCATGCCACCACGAGTAAGTAATTCGTCAATGTCTTTGATTCCTGTCGTTGAAACAAAGCCTTCGAATAAAATCTTAAACACTTCTGGAGCACTGAAACTCTGATGGAAATAGGAAATGATAATCGCACTGATGGAACTTAACGCCAATGTCATTAACGCCGGGACTTTCATTATCGTCAGAACAAAGAGAACAACAAGAGGAATCACCGTATACCAGTGAATCATCCCTGTTTCCAACAAGCCATCTTGGAAATAGGCAATTTTATCAACATCGCTTAATGTGACACTTGGTGATAATAAAGCGAAGATAATCAGCGATAAAATAAATGCCGGGATTGTCGTCCAACCCATATTTCGAATATGTTCAAACAAATTGACGTCAACAATGGATGAGGCCAGGTTTGTCGTATCCGACAGGGGTGACATCTTATCTCCAAAAAATGCTCCGGAAACAATTGCACCCGCCGCTATAGGCAGTGACAAATCGAGCATAGTCGCCATCCCAATAAATGCTACCCCTACTGTTGCTACCGTCGTCAACGAACTACCGATTGAAACACCAACAATTGCAGTAACAACAAAAACAATTGCAAAGAAAAATGACGGTGTAATTAGATTAAACCCGGTATAGATTAGCGTCGGTATCGTCCCACTCATGATCCAACTACTAACTAAAATACCGATGAAGAAAAACAGGAATACTGCACTCATACCCGCTCCTGCTCCTTCGACCAGGCCACCTTCAAGTTTGCGGTACGAAACCTTTTTGAGCAGACCATAGCAAATTAATAGTAATATTGAAAACAAAATTGGCAAATGTGGAACTGCACCAAACTGAACAATACTAACACTAATTATCGTTACAATTGCTGCTATAAGTGTTATCGCCTCTAGAAATGTGGGTGAAATAACTTCCTTTATTCGAAACATGATGAAATCCTCCTCGATGGTTTAAAACTGTGTATTATTTTTGGATACAAAAAAGCCCCTTCAATCCCTTGGAAAGGGACGAAGAAGCTCTCCGCGTTACCACCCTAATTGATGAACCAGTTCTGGACTGGCCATCCACTTCATTAGTTGTTGAGAAAATCGGATGGCGTACTTCATACATATTGCTGCCTGAATTCACACCTACCATTCAGTCTCTTGCTGCTGCTCACAATATGATTACTGGACCATCTCTCAAATATATTCAATTTTAATGATTATCTTTTGTACAAAAGTAATTGATTTGAATCTTATCACGTTTAGCGGGCATGTCAAGGAGTTTCGCAAAAAGATTAAGTGTTGCACGTTTCTCGAAATTCAGATAACAACCAACGTCTAACGCAATTTAGAACTCAATAAGAACCATCGAACAAGAAGAAATGGATATTCTTGGTTGACAGTAAAAGTGTATTAAGGATATAATACAAATTGTAATGTGTATCAACCAATTAATACACATTGTTTGTAGGACAGGTGAATGTATTACGTGGCATTTCTTTGCGATTACTGTATAAATGCTTTAATACATAATATTGCTTTTCTAGACGCATTCTTTTATCGCAAAAGTATTAGACACTTAATACAGTCATCGTAACTAGTGTTTCGTCCATTATTTTTGCCAACACTGTATCACCCCCTTAGTACAGGTTAGGCGTAAAACCATTATGTTTTTTTTAGGAGTTGGGTTTATGGATATAAAGTTTAATAATCGTGATCCTGTTTATGTGCAAGTGATTCGGCAATTTAAAGAACAAATTGCAACAGGTTACTTTGAACCGGGTCAGGAGATTCCATCGAGAAGGGAACTCGCTAATCAGCTGAAAATTAATCCAAATACGGCGCAGCGAGCGTATAAAGAAATGGAGGAACAAGGGTTGATTTTTACGGAGGGGAATTTGCCAAGTCGCATTACGAGGGATGCGCAGATGCTCAAAATAGTAAGAGAAGAATTGATTTTAGAGGCTGTAGATACGTTTGTTCATTCGGTTCGATCCATCAATGTTCCTGTACACGAGGCTTTGGATTTAGTGAAGAATACGTATGAAAGGGAAAATAATTAAATGGGGGGATCTTTGTGATTGAAATAAAAAAAATAACAAAAAAGTTCGGCAGGAAAAAAGTATTAAATGGCGTTTCTTTTACTGCTGAAAAAGGGAAAATCACTTGTCTAATTGGCATTAATGGTGTTGGGAAAACAACAATTATGAAAGCAATTATGGCTTTAACTCCTATTAATGGAGGTGAAATCCTCATTGATGGTGAAAAAATTCATAAAGGGAGTTATGAAAAAATCACCTTTATACCAGATACAATAACGATGTTACCGCAAATGCGAATACGGGACGCCTTTGTATTTATGACTGATTTTTACAACTGTTGGAATCAGGAACGTGCCACTGAACTGCTCCAGTTTTTCAAACTAAACGAAACGGATCGTATTTCTGAACTCTCAAAAGGCAATTCCGCAAAAGTGAACCTTATACTTGGTTTGGCAATGGATGTCGATTATGTCTTAATGGACGAACCATTTTCAGGAATTGATATATTTAGCCGTGAGCAAATTGCCAATGTATTTACGAGTCATTTAATTGAAAATCGTGGCGTTATTATCACGACACATGAAATTAATGATATCGAACATTTAATTGATAAAGTTGTTTTACTAGATGACGGCGTAGTTTTAAAAGAATTCGATACAGAAGAAGTAAGAGAAAAAGAGGGGAAATCGGTAATCGATGTAATGAGAGAGGTGTATCAAGCATGAATCGTTATTTGAAGTTAGTCAATTTCGAAGTGAATAGATTTTTAAAGCTTTACCTCGTTTTACTTGGCATTACGATTCTTTCGCAAATCATTGGGGTGATTGTTCAATCACGGGCCTATTTAAATCGGGCAAATGAATTAATGTATAAGGATTTAATGACGAAGGACCAGTTTATCGAACAATATGGGAATATCTCTTTCTATAATTTTACACAGGCAGCTTGGTTTCTGCTCCCCATTATGCTTTGTGTTGTAGTATTAATAATCTATGTCTTTTTTATTTGGTATCGTGATTGGCTTGGAAAAAATACATTTAGTTATCGTTTACTCATGTTGCCAACAGCACGCATTACTATTTTTTTTGCAAAGGCTACAACGATTTTACTCTTCGTTTTAGGTCTTGTTGCATTACAACTAGTATTATTGCCAGTTGAAAGTCAAGTTTTACAGTGGGTGGTACCAAGTGAGTTTCGTACCGATCTTTCGATTTATGAAATTACTAACCTCCACAATTTAAACGTATTATTGCCAAGTTTTTTTATAGAGTTTGTTCTTTATTATGCTGGCGGAATGCTAGCGGTGTGTATTGTTTTTACGGCGATTTTGTTTGAACGTTCTTTCCGTATTAAAGGGATTATTTATGGCGTTCTCTATTGTGTTGGTTCCCTTTTAATCTTCTTTGCACCTCTATTCGTTAATGGGTTCATCTTAAGAAATTATTTTTATCCAATAGAACTATTTTTCCTGGAACTAGTAGCAGGTCTTCTCGTTTTAGCTTGCGCCATTTGGATAGGTAATTTTCTACTAAAGAATAAAATAAGAGTTTGATGGGAGGTTACATAAGTGAAACGTTATTGGAAAATCATTTCGATTTGTTTGATTACGCTAATTGTGATTGGAACTTTTTATATACAATCAAGTTTAGCTACAAATGAGCATATAAAAATTGATTTTGAAAAAGTAAATGGCAATGAGGATGAGTTGCAAAATATAGTATTATACTGTGATTATTCAGGAAATAATCACCGCCTGTATCAACCTTTACAAGTTACAAGTGAAGAAACAATCAAACCAACTAATTTATCTTTTTCACAAAAGTTATCTAGATTGGGTGTTCCGAATTATCTTGAAGAATTGGTAGAAAAACATAGGAATTTTATGCGAAGTAAGGATTTAAGCCCGCATCTTTTTTTTGAAGACGAAAATTTAGTGGCATATGCCCATATGAATGATTTTAGCTTTGATATTGAAGTGTTAACTAAAAAAACGGACGAAATTACGTCAATCCAGTTGGATGTATCCGAAAAAGAAAATTACGGTTGGATGCAAGTTGAGGAAGTTCAAGTAATAGATAGTGAATTAAAGGTCATTACACGGGCTTCTCGTATAGGTGGTAGTGTTAGAGATGAATTACGAGTCTATACATTTGATATGGAAGAGCAAAAGCTTGTAAGTGATGACACGATTGCTTCTACTCCGACGGTAGAGAATGGTTATTCTGATTTAAGAATCATAAATGATAATTATTCTATTCAGCGACAAAAATACCTTCTAGTTAAAATTGAGGCTTTTGAAGATGAAAAAATCTATAGAGACGGTGAACCGAAATTAGTCGCGAATGAATTCATCGTTTACGATATAGAAACTAATCAATCGAAAAAAGTTGTTGCTTCTGATGAAACACTTGGATCTATAGGTGGTTCATCCGCTATCTCTAATTCTACACTCTTTATTCCTTCACAGACAGCTAATGGTATAGAAGTCAATCAGTATGATATTGAAAGCGACAAATGGGGCAAAAAACTATCATTTGATTTAGTAGATAATAAGGATGATGAAGAGGCTCCTTACATTAAGGTAATGAATGGAAAATTCTATATTATTCATGCAACAACTAATGGGCATACCATTTTTATAGGCGATTTAATAACAGGGGAATCCCTATATGAAGGTAAGTTGAAAGTGAAAAACCAAGAAGAAGTTCAAAAGAATTATCGTCTTTACTTTCATGGAATCGAGAATGTTCAATAAAAAAAAGGGTAGTTTGGTCAACCACCTTTTAATTAGAAAGAGATGAGAATGACAGCATTATTGCTGTCATTCTCATCTCTTTCATTTTGAGTAACGGATTCTAACACAATTCGGGGTTCAATGGGAATCCTCAATAAAATCAACGTTCACACGTAAAGCCACCCCTTTTCCGAATAGGCGGGATGCTTTCTCTTTACGCCGTTTGGATAGTTCTCGCTATCCGCTGTTGAATAGCTCATGAGTACGTTCTTTCGCTTCCTCTCCGAACGGCTGCTTCCCAAGTCGAAGGTGGTGTTCGTTTCAGGCGTATCGATCAGTAAATAACGGATATTCATCACAAATATCTCCATGTCAAAAGTCATCTGATTTATTTTTAAGTCTCATTAAAAATAAGCAATTAAAATGTGCTAAATGCAACATCTAATTTTTCGGCGTATAGATACTTTTACTCTTTCCATCAATAATTAATAATGACTTTTCTGGTATTGTCTCGCCTAGATAATTAAATTCATCTTCTGAAAAATTGGCTACTACACTTAATGTTTCACCATATTCAGTCATTTGAACTAATCTATCATCTGATATGATTTTAAAATCCGTCATTTCTTCTGTTATTGCTTTTTCGCTAAAATTTGACCATACCTTAGAATGTCTTACGATTGTTTCTTTATGTTTTTTCCACTCGTTTTTATCTATATGATATAAAGGAGGTACATTATAAAGTATCTCATACAACATCCTATTTGATATTTCATCTTCCAATTTTAAGGTTCCCCATCCCCACCAATAAGTCGTGATTACTGAATCGTTGTAAACCAACTTATACAATGGGATCGTGTAGTTTGAATCCAAAAATAACTTCTTGTATTTATCCTTTACAGGTATTTGTTTAGAAAACAGTTCGGGAACTCCGCCGTTACTCGAATAGTATCTCCCTACATAGTACTCACTTTCTTTATTTGTTTTCATATCCTCATCCATCCAAGAAAATGCTGGCGTTTCTATTCCATGTGCAAAGGCAATCGTTTTGTTTGCAAAATCATTTCCGCCTTCAGTTCCAACTACCATATCCCATTCTTGTTGCAGATACTCCATTCTCTTAATTCTAGCCTGGATATCATCCTTTTCAGTAGTAATATGTTCTGGCGAATAGTCATCATAGATCTCCCCAGTGCCATCGGTGTCTAGAAACCATGAGTTAAATGCTAGACCAGTATCTAGAATCGAAGTTATTCTTTCTTCTACACTAGGCATTGCAAGCGTCGGATTCAACTTTCTACCTTCACCTTGGAATCCTTCAATCTTGTTTCCATCTTTATTGGTTACAGTTGCATTCTCGTAAAGTGAAGTATCCCTAAACTTAGCAGTTTCCCACTTCTCTTTACCGGGTTCATGGATTGAATGATACGAATCATAGGTGCCAATTAAATAGCCAAGGTCTTCTGCTTCTTTTACTAACTCTGGTTTAATAAATCCTTCCTGCCAGTCATCAAGTCCAATCCACATATTTTCTAACCCTGAATCCTTCATATCTTTTATCACATCTACAGTATTTGCATCTGCCCACTTCTCTATTGGGTCAACTACATTTCCAAGTACGCTTTTTAATAATCTCTTATTTAGGTCAATTAATTCAACAGGATTTAAATTTTCTATTTTCCTGTTTAATAGCCCCTGAGTTTCTTTATCTGTTTCAGTAAATATTTCCGGATTATAGAATTCTTTTAGTTGCATTACGGCACTTAAGCCTTTTACTATTCTATTTTTAGTGTATTTGTCTACATAATCTAAGTTATTTAAATCATCAAAGGCCGATGAAAGATCTGATCCATCTTCAACTTTAGTAGTTAATAACTCCTGAATCCATAATCTCAGTTTTTCGGGGAAACTGTCTCTTAGTTTTGCCCATTTTATATTTTCCTCTGAAATAACAGTTCTGTCCCAAAAATAAGCATGGGGTGCACCGTAAAGCTTTTCAATTTCACTATTTTCTTTAGCCTTATCCGCCAAGCTTTTGAAGTCACCCTGTTCAACCAAATACTTTTTATAGGTCTTTGCAACATCTGCTGGATTTTTTTCCGTTACATATATTCTAAAACCATATTCCTTCACTTTATTAATCGCTGGAAACTCATGATTAAAAGTAAACTCAATATCATTTTCTGTATTAAAAACAACTTCACTATTATAAGGATTTTTAATTATATAGACTAGCGAATACGCACTTTTATCAACTGCAAAAAACTGCATAGAGAAAGCCTCAATCACCTTCATTTTTTCTTCACTTAAATAATCTTTCCAGACTGGATCATTGCTTGGAATATGCTTCCCTTGATTTAATGGGAGCATATATCCATCACCTTTCACTTTTGGCCATGCAAACATGTTGTCTTCATCTTTGTTGGATTTTATGGTTACATCTACATACTTATCTTTTTTTTCTATTTCAACATCAATTGCCTTTTCTAAATAGGTCCAAGTTATAGTATCTCCACTGTCTTTTAAATTTGAAACTTTCATTTTCTCCAGTGGTTCCGATGCTCTTTCAGTAATTCCATTGGACTCCACCTCAAACGCAAGGGTCTCTGGATCCACACTAAAGTTAAAATCCACATTATCTTTTCCTGAATTAACCTCTTTGATTGGTATCTTTTTGTCGTTCACACACCCTACTAGAACACTTGTTACAATTGCAGCAATTAACATGATTGATAGAATTTTTTTCATGTATCACACCTCCATAACTAGAGTAACCGGGGTGTGTTACGCGAATGTTACAAAAAAAGCTAACTTATTATTTTTTAATTCAAACCCAAAATCCAACTTGTGATTATCCAAAATGGTCTTGATAATAGGTAAGCCCAAACCTGTACCTGAAAGCTCCTTACTTCTTGATTTTTCTAATACATAAAAAGGTCTCCATATATGTTCTAAATCATTTTCGTCAATTGCGCCAACCCCGTTAGCAATCGTAAGCTTGACGATATTAGTGTCTATAGTTAATGTAATTTCAATACGCTTATCATCGGAATATTTAATAGCATTAGTAATTAAATTATCGAGTACAACATCTATTGCTTCTTTTTCTGCATTGATAAAATATTCCTTGTCCGCATCTACATTTAATGAAAAATCAATACAGTTTTCCTGTAGTATCAGCATGTATTTTCCCGTCATGTCTATAACCCTTTTACCTAAATCAAAAGTAGATTTGTTTAATGAACTATTTTCTAACTCTGTCCAAAACAGAAGCTTCTCAATTAATACATCCATTTTCTCAATCTGTTCTTCAATTACATCTCTAAATGTTCCGTCATCCAAACCGTCCACTATCCCCTGTTCATACACTTTCATTATTGATAGTGGCGTTTTTAGTTCATGGGACACATCTGACATTAATTCTTTCAATCGCTTATTTTGGCCATTGATTTCATTATGGGCTTTCTCTAATTTTCCACTCATACTGTTTATACTTTTCGCAAGTTCTCCTACCTCATCATTGGTTGTAATCTCTTCTTTCCTGAACTTTAAATTAGCTATATCTTGAGACAAACTTTTCAAGGATTCTAAAGGCCTTGTAATTTTTTTAGATATGATTACTACTAAGAAAACAATTAATATGACTGAAATGGTCATCAAAAATAGATTAAATCTATTTATGATTATGATTGCTTCTTCCATATGTGGTAATGGTAATCCTATGGCGATAATCGTATTATCAATTTTTATAAATTTAGTTAAAACTTTATATTTGCTTACACCTTGATCGTATATCTTATTGACGCTTTTCTCCTGCAAAGTAGTTAACGTACTTTCAGTAATCCAAAATTTATTTAACTTTATTTTTTTCATTTCAAATTCTAATTTTATTTTTTCATTAAGTTGATTCAAACTTCCACTAATCTCTGAATGAACAATAGTTACGGCGTACTCTTCTTCTATCTGTTTCAATTCGTTTAAGAAACCACTTTCAGGTACACTGATTATCTCGTTAGCTACCTTGTCTAAAACCTTTCTTTGCTCATAAATGTAATATCTGTCTACCAGGAATATATTTATGAGTATTGAAAAAATAAACGTGCAAATTACAATGGATGATATGCCAACTGAAAACTTGCTTCCGATTTTAATCTTCCTTCACCTCCAGGCAGTACCCAATGCCTCTATAGGTTTTGATAAGGTCATCCCCTATTTTAGTTCTTAATCTTCGGATGTGAGTATCTACTGTTCGATGATCCCCTTCATAATCCATACCCCAAACTATATCAATAAGCCTATCCCTCGATAAAATAACACCCCTATTATTAATGAAGAACAGTAATAAATCATATTCAATCTTGGTAAGTTGTAAGGGTTCATTGCTCTTATATGCTTTTTTTTCATTCTCCTTTATCCTAATACCTCTGAATTTAATTTCCTCACCAATGTTCAGGAGCTTTTTAGCTCTTAATATTACGATTCGTGGATCAAATGGCTTCTTAATATATTCATCAGCCCCTCCATTTAAGGCCTTTATTTCATCTTCATGTTGACCTTTAGCTGTTAATATCAGAACTTTGGTTTGACTATTTCCCTTTATATATTTACATACTTCTATTCCACCAATTTTTGGCATCATCCAATCTAAAACGGCTAAGTCAATCTTGGTTGATTCAGCTATATTCAATGCTTCCTGTCCATCCCTAGCTCCCAGGACATTGAAGCCTTCCTCTTTGAAATATGCTGACAGTATCTTAACCATTTGCGGTTCATCATCTGCGATTAGAATATTCATTTTTTCCCCCTTGAGTTAGAAACTTTGACCAAAACCATATTATTACAAAAGAAAAACAAAAAAGGCATCACAAAAGTTTGGTCAACTCAGGAGAAGCCTTCAAAAGTACAAAAACAATCTAAAAGAAATTTTATATAGCTATGTCAAACACGGATATCTCAGGAGGGCTCCAAAATCGAATAGGTATCCTCGTAGTGCCGATTCCGCTATTCACATAAAGATGAGTATGAATTCTTAGTTGATACATTCCTTTTCTATATTTCTTTGCAAGAGGAGGTGTCACCACGGGACCAAGCGTCGGAACAATGACCTGCCCTCCGTGACTGTGTCCTGCCAGTGCCAAATCAAAATTATCATACCCTATTTCGTCCACAAGGTCCGGTTGATGCAACAGAAGAAGCTTAGCCCCCTGATCGTCAACACCTGAATACGCCTTTTGAACATCGGGGTTTCCAAGCATGGCATCATCCACCCCTATTATAGTTAATACTTTTCCACTTTCAAGTTCTATTTTGCTATTCTGATTTGTAAGTAGCTTAAATCCTGATTCTATCATAATCTTTTCGTAAAACCTGACGCCGCCACCTCCATAGTCATGGTTCCCCCAAATGGCGTACTTTCCATATCTACTACTTAGCTTATCAAGTATTCCACTTATCTCTGATCGCCCCTCGAACTCGGATGCTACATCTATGAGATCGCCTGTAAAAGCGATTAGGTCAGGTTTGAGTTTATTAATTCGGTCTACAAGTCTCTCCAGCTGCTCTAGCGAATAATTCGGACCTAAATGGACATCTGAAAACTGTACTACCCTTATAGAATTCTCACCTCCCGACGAGAACTTAAGTTCATATTCCTTTGTGATCAGACGTTTTGGCTCTATTTTAAGTGAGTATACAACTATTCCTGCTACTACTATGCTTACTATAATCAAGAATTTTATACTGCCAAGAACTACTCTTTTCAATTCTCCACTGCCTTTCTTGCACATTAATACTAGCTATTGTTTCAAAGTATTAGGTACCTCTTGCTAGTACTATACAATCTCATTGTGACACCAATGTTACGTACGGAAGAAAAGCTCAGCTAAACTCGGGTACCCTTTCACAAAAAAGTAGATGGAATTTTTTTAATCACATATTTAAGTATTCATTTGTGATAATTGGTTACACAATTAAAAACATCCTTAAATCGATAACTGATTTAAGGATGTTTTTGTTTTATATGCTGTGCCTATCATCTTTCCCCGTTTACAAAAAACGAGAAGTTAAGTATAGTTCTATCTTTTCCATCGAATATTAACGCTCGCACGCATTACCATCTTTATTGCCATCCATTTTTTCTGAGTAAGCAGGATGCCCTTTTTTCACGCCATTCGGATACTTCTGACGTAGTTCCGTACAGTTTTTAAACGCTTCTTTAGCACCGGATACTGGTTGTGTTTCAGGTTTCTTTTCTACATACGTTTCGCTGTCAAATCCGCGATCAGTCGCATAATCTTCAAGCGTCCAGATGCCAATTCCCGCTTTTTTGGCCTTCTCTTCTGCTTTCTTAAAAGCGTCTAGATGTCGTGTATTTGGCGGATAAACGTACCCCACGCGGGCTAGCCCTTCTTCCAACAGTTTTTCCTGAACACTCACACCATCAATATAAATATAAGCAAGCAATCTATCATATTTATCTGTTTTCCCACCGACATCGAATTCGATTTCTAATTTCCCGCTGTTCATCAACTCACGATTACGCTCTTTTGCTTTCTCGCCAAACGGCTGCTTTCCGAGACGTGGATGATTCGTTTCCGGTGTATCAATTAGTAAATACCGGACATTCTGTTCTTTACCTTCATACATAATTTTTACCGTATCGCCGTCAATCGTTTTCACAAGCTCCACCGGGATTAAACCGACTCGGCTCGGTTCGGCTTCCTGTTCAGGAAAGAAAATATTGTACACAATCAATGCGAGTAAGACGACACCGATACTCACAATGCCTGCTGGTTTTTTCAGTAAGGTACTAGTATTCTTTTTGTTTTGTTTCATGTATCCGTCATCCTTTTACTAGTTCATTAGTTGTAACATTCATATGTTACCAGTTCTGCAACCAAATGAAAACAGCCGCCACCTAAGTGACGACCGCTTCACTTTCACTTTATCAATAGATTTTACGTTCCCAGTGCCGGTGTTCAGCGATTGCAGCGATGAATTCACCAGTGAAATCTGCTATGTCAGACAGTACGATACCTGGACCTTCTTCTGCATCTGAAGCATCGAAGAAAGGCTTGCCGTTTGTGGCGATACCAATTGGTTTATAGTGTTGAAAAGCTTCGTTGATAAAATTGACGATATCTTTCTTAAGTTTCCTTGGATTATCCGCCTCGCCTCCGACGACGTATAGTCCATCATACAAAACGGAATGGACAGTGAGGAATGTTTCCGTCACTTCGACTGCCAGTTTATCTTCACCATAAACGAAACCGTACTTCTCGCCGACGATATCCACAGTCATTCCTGCATCCAGGCAGGCTTTGACAACCGCTTCCACTTCGCCGCCATTGAATTTTTCACCAATGAGAATGGCGATTTTTCGTGTAGCCGGCGATTTCACCGTTAATTCCTGACTAAGGGCTGGTGACGATTCGGTCACGTCCGATTCCTTGCCCTCGGGATGATTGACCCCCACCGCTTCAGCAATAGCGGTTGCCAAGCCTTTATCGACATTGACAAACATATCCACGACTTGCTGTTTGACATTCTTATCTTTCACTTTACCGACTTCAAAACTGAACGCATCGACAATATGCTTTTTCTCGGGCAATGTCATACTGTTCCAGAAAAGACGTGCTTGCGAGAAATGGTCACTGAAAGAATTACTGCGTGCTTGAATTTTGCGTCCTTCCACTTTCTCCTGATAGTGGACGAAACCGCCTTCTTCTTCGGTAGATGTTGTCGGTGTATTGTTTGCCAATGAATTTTTATGATAGCTGACCTGCCCCACATTGATTGCCTGTCTGCCATAGCCATCACGCTGATTGTTATGGATTGGACACACTGGACGGTTAATCGGCAACTCATGGAAGTTCGGTCCGCCAAGGCGAATGAGTTGCGTATCCGTATATGAAAACAAGCGACCTTGCAGCAATGGATCATTTGAGAAATCAATCCCGGGAACAACACTTCCCGGATGGAATGCGACTTGTTCCGTTTCCGCAAATACATTATCGACATTGCGGTTCAACGTCATTTTCCCTATGATTTTGACGGGTACTTTCTCTTCCGGCCATAGCTTGGTCGGATCCAGGATATCAAAATCAAACATGAATTCATCTTTTTCCTCAATCAATTGGACGCCGAATTCAAATTCGACGAAGTCCCCTTTTTCAATGGACTCCCAAAGGTCCCGGCGATGAAAATCAGGATCTTTCCCGGCGATTTTCTGCGCTTCATCCCAAACGAGGGAGTGAACGCCGAGTTTCGGTTTCCAGTGGAATTTCACAAAATGCGCTTTCCCTTCAGCGTTCACCAAACGGTATGTATGAACCCCGAATCCTTCCATCATCCTGAAACTCCGAGGAATCGCGCGATCGGACATATGCCACATGATCATATGCGCAGACTCCTGGTTACTTACAACGAAATCCCAAAAAGTATCATGTGCAGAAGCCGCCTGCGGCATTTCCTTATGCGGTTCAGGTTTTACGGCATGGATAAGATCCGGGAATTTGATGGCATCCTGGATGAAGAAAACTGGCATATTATTACCCACTAAATCATAGTTTCCTTCTTCGGTATAGAATTTCACCGCAAATCCGCGTACATCGCGTACTGTTTCTGCCGATCCCTTGCTGCCGGCAACGGTGGAAATCCGTGTGAATACCGGTGTTTTCGAACCGGGTTCCTGCAGGAAAGCCGCTTTCGTATAGTCTTTCATCGATTCATATAATTCGAATTCACCGTGGGCCGCGTAGCCTCTAGCGTGAACGACTCTTTCAGGAATCCGTTCATGGTCAAAATGGGTCATCTTCTCACGGAAATGGAAGTCCTCCATCAATGTCGGGCCACGCAATCCCGCTTTCAAGGAATGTTCGTCCTCTGACACGTTAAGTCCTTGGTTCGTCGTCATCTTTTTACCCGCATCATGTGAACGGAACGTCTCTAACTGCCTATTCTTTTCATCACTATGTTTGTTGTCCAATGTCGTTTCCTCCATTCGGAATTTTAGTAGTCTACTACTCTATTCCCAAATGGACTCAACTCAAACGGACAAATTTAGTAAACACTGCTTCCCGCCAGGTAGCCTAGAAATGCAAGGCCGATTCCCGACATATAAATAAGCAGAAGATAGAGTATCGCATTCCTTTTCCTACCGTTTCCCCACATGATTAACAGCTCTTTATTCATCGTGGAAAAGGTCGTCAGCGCCCCTGCGAAACCGGAGGCAAACAGTAGTGCCACCCATAAAGGTAGTTCCAGCCCGAAAACGACTCCAATCATTAGTGCCCCTGCCAGATTGACGAGCAATGTCCCAGCTGGAAACCCATCCTGCTTATTCATCTTTGCTGAAATATAATACCGAATGACTGCACCGGAAAAGCCTCCGATTCCAATCATCAATAAATCCACGAAAGTCATGTACGAACCTTCTTCCTGCCTAGATGAAAGCCGAGCGCCCCGGCAGTAAGTCCGCCGATTATACTAAGAATGATATACAATCCAGCCAAGAGAATTTGACCTTTTTCCATCAGTAATATAGTCTCCATGCTTAACGCTGAAAACGTTGTAAAAGAACCTAGAAAACCCGTCGTTACGATATCTTGCAATTGTTTATCCGCTGCTAGTTTGCGAAAAGCTCCTGCTACTATAAAACATAGCAAAAACGTTCCCACAATATTTACACCTAGCGTCGAAAAGGGAAATCCTGAATCGTTGGAAACGACATGGCCAATCGCCACGCGTATAATTGCTCCTGCCGCTCCTGCCAATCCAATCCATAAGAGCTTTTTCATAGGGCAACTTTCTCAAGTAACCTAAGGGAAAGAACCGTTTCAAGATCAAGCCTTTTCTCGATTTTACCAAATTGGATATGAATTTCATCACCATCACGCCGTGTGACTTCACCCTGCCCGAATACACGGTGTTTGACCGCTGTTCCAACCGCTAGCTCGTCACTATCTTGAATACCATCAGGATTTAGTGCAATCGACGCTTTCCTAATCTTCACTGGCTTCTGCTCTTTGTTCGCTTCACCCGGTTTCAAAAGAAGGCCCCTTACTTCATTCAGAAACCTAGAATCTTCTTTTGGCTTCCCTTCGTCCTGACCATATGACAGCAATTCAAGTCGGTTTTTCGCACGTGTCATCCCGACGTAGAAGAGCCTACGCGCTTCTTCCAACATCGCTACATCACTCTCATCTTCCTCTGATGGAATAACCCCTTTTAGTAAATCAATCATGAACACACGCCGGAACTCAAGCCCTTTCGCACTGTGAAATGTCGATAACGTCACCGCATTTTCAGGTGCATTGAATTTCGCATTTTTTACTGCCTGTTCAAGTTCTTTCAAACGCGTCGCAAATTCCACCATCGTTCGGAGTTGTGATGCAATTCCTTCAAGTGTATCTAAAATGCTAAGCAGGCTTTCAAAACGGAATCCAAACTTTTCAGCTCTACTTTTAAGCGCCGCCTCATACCCAAAATCATTCCGAATCAGTTGAATCACTCGTTCCGGACGCATCTCTGGAATCACAGCGTATCCTTTTTTATAGTCAGCTAACTTTTTGACTTGACTGTCTTTCATTTCAACCGTTTGAATAAATGCATCGAATACATTCCCCGTTGTTGCAGTATTTTCAAACTGGGTGAGCATGTTTCGTGAAATAAAGGCATTCATTTTCATGATGATCTTCGCAAATATATCTTTCCGTTCCATATTAAAACTAAGACGCATAAAGTTCAAAATATCCTCGACAATCCAATGTGTGAAAAACTTGTCATCTGCATCCTTCATATAAAATGGGATACCTCGCCTGTGTAGTTCGCTCACGAACATCGTTGAAGATGAATTGTTCCTGAACAAAATAGCAACCTCATTCAAATTCTTCTCGTTTAACAGCTCATATGTTACGTATTCTAATTGTTGTTTCGGGCTAGTAAGCTGTTTAATATAGATCGGCTCGACCTTGCCGTTTTCTGTATGCATGTCTTTCGGATAGCGCTTTTTGTTCCGTTTGATGAACTTCGAAGACATCTCCACAATTTCTTTTGACGAACGGTAATTACGCTCCATCATCAGCACTTGAGCATCCGGATAGACACTCTTGAAATCAAGAAGATAATCCGGCTCCGCCCCTCGCCACGTATAGATCGACTGGTCATCATCAGCAACCACACAAAGATTGCCGTGATGCGCCACAAGATGCTCCACAATTTTATGTTGAACAAGGGACGTGTCCTGGCTTTCGTCGGTTAGGAGGTAGTCGTAGAGGTTTCGAAAGTGCTCGCTAAGTTGTTCGTCTTCTCGAAGTGCCTGTTCCGCAATTGTCAGCATATCATCGAAATCAAGAAGCAGGTGACCACTTGTACGCGTCTTATACTGCTCGTATTTCCTGGCAATGCGTCCTGCCTTATCAACAGGCCCTTCAAGCTCCTCCCATTTCCCAAGTGGGATCATGCGGTTTTTAATCCCACTGATGAATGTCGAAAGAGACGACAGTTCGTCATCAGTGCAATCCTCTTTCAATACGTCTTTATATATGCCTTTCAATAAAAATGCCTTATTGATAGACTGACGCCCTGTCTTACTTCCTTCAATCAGCTCGTATGTTGTACCTATTTTCTCTAAGTAGCTACGCGCAATCATAAATGCCAAACTATGGATTGTGGAAAAGTCCACGCGGGCACTGTGCGGGAAAAACCTTGTGAAACGCTCCGTCATATCGCGCGCAGATGCCCGGCTAAATGTAATTGCTTTAATACGCTTCGGATTGACGTTTTTTTCTTCAATCAAATATCCGATTCGCATGATCATTGTCGTCGTTTTCCCTGATCCAGGGCATGCTAAAAGCAAAAGCGGGCCATCTGTTTGCAGCACTGCTTTCTTTTGCACTTCATTCAAATCTATATTCAATTCTTTCTTTTTTCGTTCAAAAAAATCATTCATTTTACCGTAACTCCTTTTACTTACACTGTACTTAATTTACCATACGAACGCCTATTTGTAGAGGAATCAAACATCATTCATATCAAAAAACCTCCCCTGAGTAAGCAAAGGTGACGGTTACCTTAATTTAGTCAAATATAATCGCGAAGGACAAAACTAAACAGAACCAAGGTACTAAATTTACATATGCACACTTCTTCACTTTCAAAACCTCACATATTGTCTTATATCATTTCAATATTAATTATAGTGTTTAACTTCTTTTGTTTGGATGAAAATGTGTGCAGAACAATGCTACGACTCGGGGAAGTTGAAGATAACATCAAATACTTACCTATTACCACCGTTAGTTGAATAAGGGGATTTTACTAAAGATGAATTATAACTGTATAATCAAAAATAATGAGATGGCCTATTAGAGGAGGAATTTCTTATTACAAAAGTACATATATTTGGTGCTGCTGGTTCTGGAACTTCGACACTCGGAACTGCGTTATCACAGGAACTTCCTTATACTCATCTTGATACAGACGACTATTTTTGGTTAACTAAGTTCACAGGACAAAGACCAATACCTGAAAGAAGAAAAATGCTAAAACATGACTTAACAACATATCAAAACTGTATTCTTTCGGGGGCAATATGTGGTTGGGGTGACGAATTTAAAGCCCATTTTGACTTAATTATATTTTTGCAGCTTCCCCAAAATATAAGACTTGAGAGATTGCAACAAAGGGAATTTCAAAGGTATGGGAATGAAATATTGGATGGTGGTAGTAAATACGACGAATCCAAGGCTTTTTTGAAGTGGGCTTCCTTATATGATGAAGCAGGAATGGAAGTCAGAAGTAAAATGTTACACGAACATTGGATGTCAGACTTAGTTTGCCCGATATTGAGAATAGAAGGTGACGATACGGTAAAAGAGCGAGTGAATATAGTCCTCAATTATTTAAGTTCAAACTGAAAAAATTATTGTGCTATCGGATTAGTTGAGCAAAATGGCCAATCCTTTTATCAGATTTTGTCACATCATAACAGTGTCGTGATTTTTAAGTTATGACACCAGCAATAGATAAAAAAGTCTCCCTTTCTAAATAAAAGTGAGACTTTTCGCAAATCTAACATATTTGTATTGTGATAGTTTTGCAATTTTCCAAGCACACTTTTATACATTTACTGTTCTAATGCGAGTTTGAATGCTGCATACACCCGAAGTGTTCAGGGAAAAGTAATCGGTGAATGTGAATCATATAACGAACGTTCGGAATTCATTGGAGAGCGTGATGTGATGAGTTAAAGAAAAAAGCGTCACTTTTTTTTAGTTGTTGGTTTCTTTTTTTGATTGAGTAAATAAATTCCAGATAAAAGTAAAACAAAAGTGAAAATGGCTATTAAAATGTTGGCCATTAAAACCGACATGTGGTTTTTAAAATCAAATACTATATGTATTAATAAAAATATTGCTGCTAGAACTACGCTAAGTATAGATAAGTTTCGCTTATAAAGACTCCTTTTTTCAGTACTCACACATTTTACTTTCATATTTTTTTATTTCAAACAAATCCCCATAACTAATGTATGCACTATTTACCACTAGTTGATATTACACCCCTTCATGGAAGTATTCTTACCCTTTAATTCAAAGAAAAGCCTGCCAATTCTCGTTTAACTAAACCAGCAACCGTTACTTTAAGTGATATGTTTCACGAACTTCTTTTCTTCTGCATTCCATGGATTTAGAGTAACCAAAACAATCTCTAAATAACTTCCTGCCAATATATTTTTTGAAATCATTGTTTCTATATCTGTAATATTCGTTCCAATAGCTAATCATTCTATTGTAACTTTTGCAAAACAGCACAATATTTTCAAGACAAAATCTCTTAATCCGTTCTGTATCCTGTTCTTTTAAAGTATCATAAGTCATTTCTATTATCTCTACGACATATTCATCACATATTTTTACGATATAAGGAATAGCCCAATCTTCATAATCCATCTGAAGCAACGAAGAGATATGCTTTTGACGAACAAATCCGTCACAACTTCTTGAATAAATACAATGCAAAATCATTTTTTGTCGTAGACTTAAATTGTCTATAACTTCATCTAAACTATCAATATAGTATATGCGATAAGGAAACCTAATCATGGTATCATCTAGAAAGTATTGAATAGTATCCTGGGACACACCACTAGTGACATTTTCATAATTTTCATGAGGAATCATTCCAACCGCTGTGGCCACATCATCTCTCAAATAATTTGGAAATCCATCTTGAAACATTCAATCACATCCTAGCTTCGCTTAATCCTACATTTGCTTTTATCCCATTATATCCATATGTCTAATAGTCAAAATCATTATACCAATAGAAATTAGGATCGCAATTACAAATTGATTAAATGTAATCTTTTTAAATTCACCTGTTCTTTTCTTACCGGATAAAGCCACTATAAACACAATAACCCACGTCACCATTAGTCAATAAGAAAAAGCCGCCGTGAAAGGCAGCCGACTCTTCACTAAAGCCCCAGATAGTTGAAGAATAATTACAGTTCTATTTAAGTAGATTCTGAACAAACTTTGTTCTCCAAATTCCAAACCCTATTAAAGCACCAGGCATATTTAGGATGAAATCATCAACGTCGAAACTACCCTTTCTTGTAACTAATTGCATTACCTCAATAATAAATAATAATACAATCATTGAAATAGAAAATACCATTACTTTGTTTGTTTTCTTTATGAAAAATGGTAAATAAATACCCATTGGTAAAAACAAAATAAAATTACCAAAAAGGTTTTTGATAGGGATATTCAAATTTATACTTCTATCAAGTATTGCTTGAAAATATGTATTTATAGTTTTAAATGGAACGAAATTTGAAGAGTTTTTCATATACTCTAAGAATGGCAGGTCATACCTATAACCCCTAAAACCTAAGAATAATATAAACACCAATACCAATAAGTAAAATATAAAACTTATACTAAATACAATCTTAATTTCTTTCTTCATTTTCTCCCCCTGCACTTGCTGTTATTCATAAGGTACTTTTTTTACTTTACACCATTTAGCCCGTCGTTGGATGGTATATGAGTTTCCTCATGTTCTAACTTTAAACCTTTTGGAAAGTCCGTCAGTTCCTTTATAAAGGAACTATTCTCACCATGTCTAGCTTTTCAGCCGCTCGGCATACCTTTTCCTTAGGAATGTCTTTAGCCTTTGTTCTGTCGACTTCATCTGGCTCTTTTCCTTAGGAATGTCTTTAGCCTTTGTTCTGTCGACTTCATCTGGCTTCAGAACTTCTAACCTATCAGTCATAATGCAAGCAGAAGTATTAACGCGATGGTTTTAGGTAACGTGGTTCCTTCATTCCTACCCTCCATTGTAAAGTTGAGATTTTAAATCACAGAATCTCCTGTCTTTCACGCTGTTTTCATTTATAACAGAACTTATCGCGCGTACCCAGTTAGCTTAAGAAGATAGAGATAATGATTAGATAAACGTGTGTTGCAATAATTACAGTTAACACAACTAAACCGAACCACGCTATCAATTTCCAATTACCCTTCGAATTCAAATAGAACGCGACATATAAAACTATCGCCAGCACTGCGATAGGCAAGTGATAGAACCATACTCCACCAAGTTGCAGAAATATTGTCATTGGGTAGCTTAAAAGTAAAGCTACTATGCCTCCCAATATATATCTAAGTGCTTCAGCGTTAAAAAATTTACGACTTACTTTATAGCTCAGGAAACCACCAATAGCACTGATAAACACCGCTAACAAACAGATATAAAGAATGGTTAGATAGGTCACAGTCACTCCCCTTTTCAATCCCATATTACCATAATTGTTCATACGTTTTGTTAAGCTAACCTGCCCCGTTAGCACAATAAGAAAAGAATTACTGTTGTTACACTAAAGCATCCGTTAGCTTAAAAACTTTGTGATTTTAAGTCTATAATATCTACTAACTCATCTATGCTTCCAAAGCACTTTTCGATTTCAGGTAAATGATAAAATGTACTGGTTGTTTCAATGTTATCTACTTCTTTGTTCGGTGAGTAAAGGTAAACTTTTTTGTCATTTCCAATAGCAATACCTAGTTCAATATGGCTTCCTTTTCCAGCTGGTAATAAAACTACAACAAAATCAGCTTCTATTACAGCATTTTTCTCCTTTTGACCTATTGCCTTTAGTTCTTCCAATGTTGTTACGTTATCATTTACAGTCCAGTCATATGTATGGATAAATCCTTTATTTTTTAACCTTTTACTAACATATCTAACCTGGTCTATATTTTTTAAGCTAGATGCAATATAAAACTTCATGATTTATCTCCTTTTTTTCACAATTTTATCATACATCTTACTATTCCTTCTTCAACTAAACTGCCCAGTTAGTTTAACAAGAATCTCGATTATCTCCACCCGCAAACCTTCGATTCGATCGATGTAAGAACTTGTATGCGCCATACACCTCTAGTTAACATAACGCCAGCAAGTTCACGGAAGTTAACTACATTACTCAATAAGAAAATCTGCCCTGTAAAGGCAGATGATTATTAAACTAAAACGCCCGATAGTTTAAGAACAAAAAACTTTTTTTATTGGTTAACATCAATATTTACACCCATAGTCTTTGAACATTCACTAATTTCTTTTCATTGAATTCCATTCTATAAATATCAGGTTTTGATGTGCTATGTAAAAAATCCAAGTCATAAGTGCCATCGAAATATTCCATCATCAAGGTCATAACAGCCCCGTGAGTACCTATCACTATTTTTTTATCTCTAAAAGTTTCTAATAGTTCTTTTAAGACCTTTATAGCTCTTTTTTGACAATCAGCATTTGATTCTCCTCCCTCTAAAGAGAAATTTGATTCAAAAAATGACTTCTCTAAAAGTGGAACCAATTCTTTATCTGATACTCGATTGTTTCCTGAAGAGAATATCCTCTCTTTTAAATCTTCAAAAACTAAAACTTCCTCTCCTATTTGTTGGGCTAACTGTTCTACAGTTAAAATTGAGCGTATATATGGACTTGAAGTAACTACATCAATTTCTTTATCTTTCAAAATGTCAGTCACTCGTTTAGCATCTAAATAACCTTTTTCGGTTAATCCTCTGGTTCTATCGTTTCCTTCTTTTGGCGATTCACCGTGTCTCACCATATAAACAAATGTACTCATAATATAATGTCTCCCCCAATAACTTCCTCTTTTTTTCCTCCTAAACAAAACTACGGCATTAGTTCAATAAGCAAAAAGAGCTGCCAAAGCAACTCAATAATCTTCCGCTAAAGCGCCCGTTAGTAAACAAAGACCTAAATTTATTCAGAATACAACCAAGGGATAACTGGTGGTATTCCTGCTTCAGGTACAAGATAAACAAAGACAAAAAATACACAAATTAGTACCCCAAAAAGAGAAACGAATATAGAAATTAAAGGATTAATTCTTTTCAAAATACCATATATCCCACTAACAAAGCTGGCTAATCCAAGAAATAACTCAAAAAATGCTACTGGATATACATTAAACTGTTCCATTACAAAAATTCTAATAAAGTTAAAAACAGAAATAGATAACATAAAAAACACTTGTAAAATCAACCCTAAAACTGGAATGCTCAATTGATATCACCATCCTACCTCACAAACTCCCCTGAAGAGTGTAACAAGTGATTGTCATCTTTTTAAAAAACTAAACTCCCCCGTTAGCACAATAAGAAGAGCATTATTGTTGTTCCAGTAGTCGAGTAGAAGGGAACCTCTCTACCTTACGGTAAATTGTGTTCCTCCCCCCTCACAGAACCGTGCTTGCGCTATTTACGCACACGGCTCTTCCTAGTCACCATTCACAAAAAATAGCTAATCTCTTTCACTCGGATTTTTGCTGATTCTGCTATCCTTACTAGTTTTGTTTCCATTTAGTATCCCTACCTCTGTGTGTAGTAAATGTGTCCCTAATAAGGGTGATAACTTGGTAGCAGCCTTTCCTCCATCGGCATTACCCAACTTCATTGGTACTACGCTGCTATCCGACTCCCTACAACGGCATTTGGCTTCCTTGCTTATTATCGCTTGTACACCATACTCTTCTATAAGCAGAAAAGACCGGTAGGGTCTCCCGAGTTGCCGTATCCTATCAATGTGACACGTGCCAAGGTCTCTGACTCCAGAGAGGTTTTATCCTTCTTGCCTTTAACGATGGATAAAATGTAGCTTTCTGCTGTGCTTAAGGCATAAGCCCTCTCGATTTACTAACATTATGGAGCTCAATCCCTTCAACCAGTTGGCTTTCGGCCCGCCACCTAACTGTCTACGCTTAAAGGCTACTGTTACCAATAGCCCTCCAAGACTCGCTACGAGTGAATGGCTAGTTCTTTCTCGACGGGAATCCCACCCGCTATATGATACGACCTAGGCTCGGCCGCACAAGCACCTCGTTAGTTTAATAAGAACAGAGACGCTTATTAACCAATCGCGCCCGATTGTAGTAGATTTGTTATTCTAAAGTATTTTTTATTAAATCCTAATCACAAAGAGCGGTTACGTCTTATTTTTCTTTTATCATTTAATATTAAAACTGATAACACCACGACACTAAGTATTACAATAAACAAAAATGATAAGTATAGCGACATGAAGCCTTCAAACGTCTCATCAAACTCTAAAAGCGCAACACCTGATTCATATATACCTCCCAGAGAAATATATCTAGCTACTTCAAGGTAAACCAAATGGAATATTATATTCATCCATAGTGAACCGGTATATGCTCTATAAAGCTGTAGAGCAATTCCAAAAGCGAAGAGTAATATAAAATAATCTATAGTTATTGCAAATGGCTTATCAAAGAATATTGATTCCATCGCCATCACTGTTATCGGTACACAAATAAAGATTAACGGTTGCAAAATTAACGAAGTAAAAAAGCGGAACTTTTTTTGCAACTCTTCAAATATTAAACCACGTATAAAGACTTCTTCTGGAAATGCTTCGTATATAAATGCTGTTATTGTATTGATTAAAACGGAAATTACAGCACTTGTTGTCAAGTTCATACTGAGATTTTCAATCCCGCCGAATAAATAGGCCGTTAAAATACCTACTCCAAGTAAGATAAAAGGCAATGCAATTCCAATAGCCATCTTAGATGATGAATTTACACCTTTTAGGCCGATACTTTTAAACGATTCGGGACTTTTTCTCTTCAGTATATAGAGTACAATGAGCGTTAATCCAGTAAAAATCCCCCCTTGTAGAAGCATGGCTACTTTTCGTTCAATATCGTGAGTTTCTATTAAATATCGTCCGACATTACCCGATACAAAGAGAAATACCGATACTAGTAGAAAATACAAAAACAATCGACTAATCCTAAACTTCGATGAATCCAATTGGTTGCTCCTTTATATTAAGACTTAAGGTTATACATGAGTACCTAGTTATGTCCGCATTAATCAAACAATATATTTTCAACGAATTCGGATTCATTCTTATAAATTTTATACATAAAGTACATCAAAATAGTAACAGCAAAAAGTAAAGTTGATTCGTAAATATTGTCTTCAGTGAGTATAGTTGTTTTAAGCGTGAACTCATTTGCTTTGATAGTAGCGATATGAATTTGGTCTATTTTCACTTCTATCTCGCTGCTCCAATTTTCTTCAATACGTATGTCTTGTTCATCAATTTTTCCTACAACACAAAAGTAGAGTAGGCTATTCCCTGGCTTATCTTTCAAAAAATAGGTCTTCTCTTCTGTTTCAATGATATATGTAGCAACAAGTAAGTTTTTGATATTTCGTTTTTTAATCCCTATCTTAATTTCGGATCCTTTGTGAGCAGTAAATGACACTACACTTCTCTTTTCACATCCTGTAATATCTGCTTTTTCAATGGTTCCAACACTCTCTTTCTCCCTGTTTTCCACTTGAATAGCATTCTTTTTTTTCATGTATCTCACATCATTGAATTGATATTTTTTCATTTATATCCCACCTTTCTTAGTGGCTTATTCATGGTTATACATTTTTTATATTCCTCACTCTTATATTTATTACGATTTAAGCAAAATTAAGTTTCAAATACATAGTTATTCTATAATTTGGCCCGTTTGCTTTATATGGTTTCCTTAAGGGCAGCCAGCTCGCCTTAAGGCAATTTATTCAACAATCGCGCCCGATTGTTGTTACTTTGCATTCTTCATACTTTTTATCGTTCTCCCGTATCCAAGTGCTAGCAAGAGCATGGCTGTATATATTATCGTACCGCCCATGGTGAATAGCGCTGATGATTTATAACTAATCGGTGGATAGCCGCTATGCGCATTATAATGCCATTCTGCACCAGCAAACACTGACTGGATAATGAATAACGTAATTCCGAACAATGCTAAAGCCAATACAGCCTTTTTTTGAAAGACCATCTTAGCTAAGTTGTCTTTAAAAACAAATAGAAAGGTTGATTGTCCTTTATGCACTTTTCTACTTTCCTTCTTAGCAGATGGAACTAAAAAGAAAATAAACATTCCGCTGTAAATCAGTGGCAGGATAGTAACTTCAGAAATGCTCATCAAAAAAACTCCTTTACCTTTTGAACGTTTTTGACTCGAAATAAGATTCGTCAATCTGGCCCAATTGCGATATAGACGAAATCGCTTATAAAGCAATCGCACCAGTTAGTGCAATAAGCGACATTAAAATAAATCACCCAGACTTACTACTATTCCAATAAGTGAAAGGGCGAACACTAACAATATCAATAAAATTATAATAGGGGCTATCTTCTTCAGAAAGCCTTCTTCTTTGTTTTTAAACGCCAAATAGCTAAGTATCAGACTAAGAACACCCGCGATAATGAAAGTGAAAAATAATATTTTTAGAAGTACAACCATCGAGCCTTCAGGCTCTTGTGGTGCAATTGCATAAGAAGTAAAAATAGTTATTGCACAAATAATACTTAATATGGCAGACCACTTGCTATATTTTTTGTTCATTGTGTTCCCCCTACTTTTTAAATAATACCATTTATTGGATTTAGGCATCATAATTAATATGAAAGTTTGTTCAACTAACCTGCCCCGTTAGTTCAACAAAAAAAAGAGTTACCTAAGTAACCCATTTTCAACTAAATTGACATTATTCTTGAGATAAATTTAACCAACTTTTTTCATCAATTGATTGGATCTTATACTTTGAACCAACTATATCTAACATTCTTTGATGAGTTTTAATATCCCACGAATCATCCACATGTTCATATAAGTCTTTCTGTATAAATTCTTGAGTAATATAGTTTGTAACAGAACTAATGTCAACTAATTCTCCAAAAAACTGTCTTAACATCATCGAATCTTCTTTTTCTAAAGGTTCATCTGACAAGAAATAAATTTTGAATACATTTACAATTATATTTATATCTTCGTCATCTAAAAAACAAAGTGGCTCTAACTTTTTATCTTCTTCTGTAAATGGTCCTCTAGTATCTTCAATAATGACATAAGCCAACATTTTATTGTCTTTAAAGAAACGAAAAATTTCTAAATCTCGTAATCTTAGTTTTCTATCGATTGAAATCATTTTTTTCACCTATTCAAATATGAATTTATAACTCGCAGTTATATCTGTACATATTCTTAATCTAAACAAATTCCCCTTCTGAAACAAGAAAAAAGAGATGCATATTAAAGTTACTTAATTAATATTTTAATCTCATTTTTATGTTCTTTTACAAATTCATTCAAAAAGTCATTGGCTTTTTTATTGTATACCTCTAACCCATCTTCGTTGTATGCGTCTGGTTCACCAAACATTTCTTGCGTATAAGCATCTATATAAGCAATTTGTTCACTCCTGATTTCTACGTACTTCTTATAATATTCTTTAGGTTCCATACCTAACTTTTGAGCTTGCATTTCGATAAAATCAATCATAGATTTTCCGAATGGATCTTCTTTATCTCTAAGAGGTAGCAACATCATTGTTTCCCCTTGTAGATCTTTGTTATCGGAAACATCCAAATTCATTCTTTTAGCTTCTTGCAGAATTAATTCGATTTTTACAGTTCCCTCAATACTTTCCAACACCTCTTCATCTGGATACAAAAATCTTAATTCACCTATCGTAATTTCTTTGTCTTTGACAATAGCTGCAATATCTTTGTCATTATAATCTTTTATACTACTTTGAACACTTGAACTGCATCCCATCAGTGAGATAATTAAAGACAAAGAAATTATAAAAAGAGAAATTCTTTTCAAAAAAACACCTCCATAATATAAATCCTACCACCTGTAATACGTTTTATAATGCAAAATGTTTCAAATTTTCTCTCGAACGAACCTGCCCCATTAGCCATACATGAAGCGCAAAATCAGCGCTACACCATAGGGGATGAAAATGTGTACAGTACGGGTATTGGATATTACGGCTGGGAGAGGAAGGTCGATTAACTATGGTGCCATAGAGCCCATCCGTTAGTCTGACTCCAACGACCACGGTGCATCATAAACTGTCGCACTCTATACGAGTAGCACTCATGGGAGATTAATCCTACTCTGGTTATTGCACCAGCCTGCCTTTATTTTATGAAGAATGGAGTTGGTTTCTGATTAACTTTCAACTTAATATAATCATTTTGAAGGCTCAGCCTTTTTTCAAAAAACTTTTTCTGTGTTTTTTTGTTATGCGGTTTTATAGATTTAGAGCGTTTTTTAATTTTCATGGGAGTTTAACTAGACGTTATGTTAAATAATGAAGCCATTTATGTTCCGGTTCGTGCAATTGTATAGCATACTGAAGCCATTTTTTTCTCTCGTCATCTAAACATTCTAATATCGCCATAAAGTCTTGTTGGTCTTTTTCTCTTGTGTTTTTCACTTTATATAAAAGCACAATTTCTGGATTTAGATAGGGAATGCCTGTATCAGAATAACTCCAAACTGACTTAAGTGGATAGGAAATCGTTAAATCCCTTCTGAATTTCCAATCATAATCCTTTGTTTCATTTAGAAGAACTTCTAATTTGTCTCCATTTGAATTATTCAAAGTATGTATTTCGTGAATAGGTAACTCTAAAAACTCATTTCCCCAAGTATAGAGCTTACCTTTAATAACCTTTTTAAAATCCCAATCTTTAAGGTATTCCTTCAGGTTTAATTGGTCTTTTCGAAATAAGGCAATCTCTATATCTTGATGCTGTCTTGTTTCCCTACCGATAAATAGGTCAATTGCCCAACCTCCTGCAATAAACCACGTTTTGTTAAATCCTGACATTAAAGAAGTAATTCTTTGGCATTGTTCAAATGACATACAAAATCCCTCCAGACTAAACAACTAATATCCTTCTCTATTCTTTTTCTATTTTGAATAACCTCTATACTGAAACCTTGTTTAACTAACCTGCCCCTTTAGCCATACATGTAGCGCAAAATCAGCGCTACACCACAGAGGATGAAAATGTGTACAGTACGGGTATTGGATACTACGGCTAGCGATGAAGGTCGATTAACTATAGTGCCGTGGAGCCCTATCCTTTAGCCTGACTCCAACGACCACGGTGCATAACAGAATGTCGCACCCAATACGGGTAGCACTTATGGAAGATTAATCCTACTCTGGTTACTACACCAGCCTGCCTTTATTCTAGGAATAATGGAGTTGGTTCTTGATTAACTTTCAACTTATATAATCATTTTGTAGGCTCAGCCTTTTTTCAAAAAACTTTTTCTGAGTTTTTTTGTTATGCGGTTTTATAGATTTAGAGCGTTTTTAAATTTTCATGGGAGTTTAATGATTTATACAGGAACGTCCGTTTCCTTCTTCTTGAATATGCCTATTAATAGTATAATTAGTCCTATGATGAAACCAATCGTAAACAGTATAATAATTGTTACTGGTATTGCCCATATATTCCTAATAATTAAGCCATAGGTTAAACCAATCTGAAAAGATAATAATGGTGAGATTACCAACATAAAAGTGATTCCCCAAACAATGTATTTCCTTTTCTTTGACTTACCTTCGCTTAGATGATAAGCAGCAAGTGCTCCTATGAATGCAAATACATACCCTACAAAAAGCACCATTTTATCATCCCCTTCTTTTTTTTAATTTCACAATATCTCTTATCTCACTAAACTGCCAGTTAGTTCAACAAGGAATTCGATCGCTGAACAGCCTTGTATAACCATGCACACGAGGTTAACAAAACGTCAATTCTCGGCAGGTAATTATACTTCATAACCCTATAAACTCTCAGTTTCCCCCTGCGGTCCTTCGTTTTTTGTATGCATCCAATTTTATACATCGTTGAGTTAACAGGATTTCCGCTGAACGCCAGGTCCGTTTAAATCTATAGTTATGTAAATTTAACTAAACAACAAGAAAATAGAATACCTCCCAAAATCCTGTATACTAACAACCATCCCAATGAATTTTTGTTTCATTTTATATTAATATCAAAAACATAAGTTGCTTTTCCTTTGTTCCATTCTACGATAACTTCATAAATATAATATCCCTCTTCCGATGGAAGGATTATTTCATTATCTTTAAGTTCAACAACATCACTTGTTTCATCTTCGTTCCATTGTTTTAGGATGATAGATGAAGGATTTTCTTCAATTTCAATTTTTAATTTACCACCTTTTTCAACTTGTAATGTATTGAATCCAACTGCTAAGTCATTTATATCTGAACTACTAATTTTTCTAAATTTCACGTCAGTATCTAGCCATTCGAACTCACCTATCATCATTATATAATCGTGAGTACCCACAATAACTTTGCCTTCTGCTTGCTTATAAGTATTGTTTGAAGATATTCCATTACAACCAGCTATAATAATAACTGTTAACATTAACAGCATTGTTTTTTTCATTATCATATTCTCCTTTTAATCTCTAAAATTGCATTTTTTTATTTATTTGGAATATGTTCACATATTTATATATTATAGCATGCGTATTGATTAATCAGACTACAAAAATCCAGTGTCACTTTCCAACTAATTTGTCATCTTTTTGGCAGGTGATAAGGCTAAGGTTTATATTGCGTATAACGTCTGCAAAACACTTCCCGATAATCTTCCTTTTAGTCAAATAAAAAAGAACAGGTAACTTTCACCCATTCTCTGCTGCAATTTCATCAATTCATCTATCATAAAAAACACTCACCTAAACACATCACCAAATAAAGGGATAACAATAAACATCCCGCTTATTAAACCAAAGATAAAAATTATTGAATAAGTAACGTACTTTTTTCCCTATATTACTCCTTCTCTAAAGGAGTTAGTTCGCTATCTTCGAAGCATTATTGAAGAACGCGCAAGACAACAAGTAATCTGTTCCATAATCTAGACGCTGTACTTTTTTTAAAAAAAAAGAGCTGCGTTTAATTTTCATGAGAGTTCAATAAGAAAAGCTACCCTTACAGGCAGCTACTTGTTCAACTAAAGCTTTCATTAGTTGAAGTATTTATGAGGTTTCCTTAATTTAAAACGGTCCAATTTGTTGATCAATCCGTCCCACTTCTCGTAGAGTATCGTTTACAGCTGAATTCTGATTTAATGACTTTTCCTGTTCATGAAAACTATATTTCCTTTTAGTCAAAAAATCCACAAGATAGACGCCTACAATTAAAGTTACAAAGAACCCCCAGAAAATCCACATTATCCAATGCATTACATTACCTCCCCTTTTTAATATATACGTAGCGTTCGGCTAAAAGTTACATTTACTATAAAATGACAAACCTACCCGTAAGTAAAAATGGCACGTACCCCAACGAATGCAACACCAATCACAAGAACAATAGAACCTATCAATAATTTAGATTTGATGTCATTTTTCCCTATTTCAATTTATACAAAGTATACCATTAATGTGTAATAATGCGATGTGCAAGACTGGCTGGTTTTAAATGCTTGACCGATACAGCAAAATATTGCTTCAGTTGATTTGTATCCAGCAATTCCATCTCACCATCATTAAAATAACCAATTAGTAGCAAAGACTGTAACTGCGGGGGATAAGGACTCCGGGATGTAATTGTTGGTGATAGTATAAGACATATCTCTTTCCCCCTTATCTTCTCTTCGATATTTCTATTTGACTTGGTTAGGTATAACCGAATTGATTTTTTGGTATATTCGCGTTATTCGGTAGTCTTTGTAAGAGAAGACAATGAGTATGCTATTATTGGGAATAACTAGTATTTTTAAGGGAGTGAAAAAATGAAAAAGATTTATATTGCTTTATTAAGCTTAGCCTCCATCGTTATATTTCTTTTTATAATTAAGTTTTTTGGATGGACTATTGTGGTCAATAGAACTAGTATTGATAAATGGCTTTTATTGATCGCTGTCTTTTCTTTTCCTTCTGCAATTTACATAATTTCAGTTAAAAAAGATGTAAATATACGGGCAGCAGATACATTATCATTTTTTGTAATAATCATTGTAACAACGTGTTGTTTTAGGGCGTTTTTACTACCGACTTATTTTTATGCGTATGTAGAAAGTAATGATATTCTTTCAAAACCATACTTTATCTCTGAAAAGACGAATTCAAAAACACCACTAATTGAAGATGTTTTTTATACCAAGTACACTATATATAAATCCATTACCCCCGTTCTCTTTAAAAAAGAATCAACAGTAGTGGAGGAACGTGGCATAATTCGCTTGAAGGAAAGTATAGTGAAAACGGTTGAAATAGATGGAAAAATCTATATTACAACTGGCAATGGTTTATTGCCTATTAAGTAGCAGAGGACGCAAGTTATAAATCATACTAAGAACAGTAGTGCAGACCAAGGCAATGGTTAGTACTACTGATCTTAGTATGTTTTCTTATTGTGCAATGGATTTAACTACTTACGTTAAGGGAGGTGTTAACTAAGGTGCATGCGGTATACACACTTGAAAAGGTCTATTTCTTGTAAGAGAAATAGACCTTTCTTAATTTAATGATTTTCAATTAAAGCTACTCGTAAGTCTGAATCCATTTTTCAGTGGTCTCAAAATTATATGCAGAGTACTTGGGGTGTCGTTACTGATTTATCTTCCATTCAGTGTGCAAAATTGAAAATATCAACGCATCGTGGGAATGCCCATTTTGGAATAAATAACTTCTTAACTTTCCTTCTGCCAAGAATCCATTCTTCTCTAACAGTCCGATAGATGCACTATTTGCAGGAAATGTGACTGCCCCCATACGGTGCAGCCCAAGTTCATCAAATGAATAATCCAAAACCGCTTGTAATGCTTCAGAGGTAATACCGCTTCTCCAAAAGTCCGGATGTATTTCAAATCCAACTTCCGCTTTTTTCATGCCAAGTGCCAAGTTATTCAATCCAATTGTGCCTACAAACTGGTTCCCGTCTTTTAGCGTAATCGCCCAGCGCACTCCTCTTTTTGTTTCATAAGTACTTTTGAAATGCTCAATAATTTTTTCCGCCTGAGCCAACTCGTACATCGGGTCCATCCCATAATACTTAACTACTTGTGGATTTGAAAAAATGGTGAATAGTGCAGGCGCATGACCTGATTCCACTTTAGTCAATCGAAGTCGCGGCGTATTTAAAACTGGAAATGTCATACTAGCCCCTCTTTCACTTCATTTTCAACTATATCTGCCAAAGCTAATGGATTGCATTGTTCTATATACTTTTCTTCCGCGGGGAAATACCGTTGATCGTACTTTAAAGCGATTTCTTTCTTATTCCCCATATAGATGTCCCTATCTGTAATCCTTTTTAACCTCGTCTCTTGATCCAACTCTAGATAGACGACTATTTCAAAATACGGTCTCAATTCAGGACGTTGTAGAAAAACCCCTTCAACGATTACTGTTGTTCCCGCGGGGATTTCAATTTCCCGCAGTATATAACTGTCAGTTTCTCTGTTATACACTTCGATTGTCTCATTCACATCCAAACCACTTTTCAATGGTAGCAGTAATTTTTGTATTAAATAATCATACCGCCATTGTAAATGATAATAGCAATACCATTCTTCATAATTCTCGTTATAACGGACTTCCTTTTTGTGTACAAAATCATCAAGGTGCAAGATCACTGAGCCCTCTAACTGTTGCTGCAATTTATAGGCATACATCGTTTTTCCCGATCCGCCAAGACCGTCAATTCCAATGAGCATGGAACATTTAGAGTGATTTTTCATTTTGGTATTCCCATTTCACGAAATGGATAGAACCTGAACTTCACTGAACCAATAACTGATTTTTCATCGATGAAACCGATGATTCTACTATCTGTACTGTTTCTTCGATTATCTCCAAGCACGTATAAATAGCCTTCAGGTACTTCCACTTTAAAGTCTTGTGTTAACTTCTGGCCTTCGAAAATCCCAGCTTTATTCTCTTGCACATAGTCCTCTTCATATTCCACGCCATTTATATAAAGCTTGTCGTTGTTCATGACGACGACATCTCCCGGAAGACCAATTACCCGCTTAATGAAATTGTCCTCTGAATCCGGAGCATGGAAAACAATCATGTCAAAACGATCAATCTTATACACTTTTGAGATGACGATTTTATTATCATTTTCAAAAGTCGGCTGCATCGATTGACCCGATACGACGACTGGTGTAAATAAAAATTGGCGTATGACGATTGCAATGACGAATGCAATTGCTACTGATTGTATCCACGAAATGAGCTCACTTTTGCCGCCTTCTTTCATACAATACCCCCGTCTACTATATAATTCATATTATTTACCATATAACGTTACTATGCGTTTATAGACTACTATGCTCTATATTCTATTCTTTATGATAAATTCCTGCCCAACTTAAAAGATTCTTATTATAACAATCGCGCTTCGTTCACCACAATGTTAGGTAAGTGAAAAAAATGCCTTCGTCAATTCAATAAAACTTAATCATTCATCTCTTTAATTCCGTGTTACTTTTCCACTTATAACGGTCGTAAAATTATTGGATAGGCAAAGTAACTAGTTGTATATGATAAAAACAAAAAGCACTGAACTTTTGAGGTTCGGCGCTTTGAATATTGCGTACTATTTACCCCGAAAACTAGAATTCTCCCGGTAGTTTATTATTTCATATCCGAAAATTCTTGCTCACTTCCATCTGTGAATTCAATTTCCAGATCAAACTCCGCGTAATCTTCTGCACCAAATGCTTTGGACACCTTTTCTATTACTTCTTCTCTCGACATGTCTGTTGTTAAACCTAGCTCTTTAAAAATCGGTTGCAATTCACTATAAGCTTTATCTCCTGATAGCTTAATGTTATTTAATTTGTTCTTGTATTCTGCTTCGGTTTCGGACATATCCAAGTCAAATGAAGCTTCAATTGCATCTCTCTTCTTGACTGTATCTATATCTAAGTCAAATGAACGGAAACCGAACTCGCTCTGAATTTCCTCATTCGTAGGAGCGTTCTTTACTATCTCTTTATCGGTACACGCACCTAATATAAGTGCCGTCGATAATAGTGCTGTAGCGTATAACGAAAGTTTTTTAGTGTTCAAAAGATAATTCCCCTTTTCAATGTATTATCCATGCTTCATAATTCATCTTTTCAAGTAAGTTCACCTATCACGTTGAGACGAATTATCCACTGATTAGTAGGGTACATGAACAAACGGTGTTGAAAGGATAAATAAGAATACATATATAACCTAGCATTCTCAGAAACTGTCTTACAATGTTCGACAGAAAAACTGATACTTATACATAAATATAGCATACCTTATCCTGTCGGTACCATTATGGACCAAAAAATATACATCGTTTGAAATAGAGGTCGCCTGCTATTTAGTGATAGTCATTGAAGGCATCCAAAAAAGTTAAAAGTAATATCTGCACTACATATTAAGATTAACAAGGTGGTATACCTCACCAGTTTTACGAACGAATTTAGCGAATGAGCAACAAGTGTGAGACGAAGTAGAGGGATGCAGTTCAATCCCTCCTCAGCAATCTACTATCGGGCTTATTGCGTGAGACCATAACAAAGCGACAAAGCGTTGTTGGAAGAATCTTCTATTCGTTAAGCGCCGACTGTATAGTACAAAGATTATAGTAGCAAAACCATTAAGTATTTTACCGATTCCGTTATACCGCCTACTAGTAAAGCGGCTCCGTCCAAAGACAGAACCGCAAGATGATTAAGATTAATTTTAACTCTAAACAAAAACCTTCCAATTTCCCGGCAGCTAATTGTTATTAAACTTTGAAATGGCTCATGGCGGTGTGCAGATTGTCACTTAACCCCGCCAATGTATCCGCGGCTTGTGCTACCTCACGGATTGCCCGAAGCTGCTCGTCCGTCGATGCACTAATTTCTTCACTTGCCGCAGCTGTTTCTTCAGCTGTCGCCGCCATAGTTTCAATTGTCTCCATAACCGTCTCCTTATGTTCAACGACCTTATTTACTTCGTCATAGACACTGCTGATGGACTGTTCAAGCTTATTCATGAGTTTGGAAATGTCTCCGAACGTCATTTGTGTAGCCAGCACGACTTTTCCTTGTTCCTCAAATGTCTCCCCCGTTTCCCTCATTTGCCTCGAAACTTGGTGGGAGCCATTTTGAAGTTCTTGAACGGTCGCTTTTACTTCATCTGTTGCTCGTGCAGATTGTTCAGCTAGTTTCCTCACTTCATCAGCAACGACCGCAAAGCCTTTACCGTGTTCGCCAGCACGTGCTGCCTCAATGCTCGCATTAAGCGCCAACAAGTTCGTCTGCGTGGAAATTTGAGTTATCGTTTCCATGACAATTCCGATTGCTCCAACTTTCGTTTCCAAATCTCCAACGACATCCGCCATCGATTGCAGATTTGTCTTCCAGCCATCGAACGACAATTGTAGCTGATTGACTTGGCTGACTCCACTTTTGTTGACCTCTTCAGCTTCTATTGCAATGCCTGTCATAATGCTCGCTTTTTCTTGAATCCCTATTAGTTGTTCGCTTAAATAGCCAACTGTTTGCGTCACATCTTCTGTATCATGTGCGGATTTCGTTGCACCTGATGCGATATCATCGATAGCCCCCGCCATCTGCTCACTAACGGCATTCGTCTCTTCTGCGGATGCACTTAAGCTTTCTGCCGCTAAACGAACTTCATCGACAGAAAGGTTAACCAATGTAATAACATCACGAACTTTTGAAGTCATAGCATTAAAATTGTTTGCAAGTTGACCAAATTCATCCTTCGATTTCACATCCGCGTATGCGTTAAGGTTTCCTTCCGTCACCTTATCCATTGCTGTACGAATTTCACCGAGAGGACTAACAATTCTTGATATTAAGAACCAAAGAACAACAATCATTACTATTCCTGCTAATATGAAAGTTATGATGATTAAGTTCCTAGTTTGACTAACTGAACCATCAATTGCATCTTGATTGAACGCGGCACCAACTGTCCAACCGAAATGCGGGACTTCGGTAAAAACGCCGACCATTTCATTCTTATCTTCATTGTATTGTCCGATTCCCTTAGTTTTTTCTTCGTTAAATAATGCCGTTAAATAAGATAAATCCGCCAATTCCTCTTTGTCTGTTAGTAAATGAGGGTGAACGATTGCCCCATCATTTCTATCAAATAAGAATGGGTAGCCTCCAAATCCAAATTCACTTTTGGATACACTATCAGTAATATTTCCCAAACTAATGTCTACCCCAATAACACCAACAAGTGAATTGTTTCGTTTCATCGCTTTAGATGCCGTAATAACATATCCACCTGACGCTGCATCGACATATGGATCCGACCATACAACTTTGTCTGGTTGGTCGCTAGCTGCTGTATACCATACGCGGCTAGTCGGATCAAATCCATCGATAACGAGATGGGGAACAAATTTGGTATATTTGTTTTCGAATCCAAAATACATTAAATCCGTATCCGTCATTTGTCCCATATAATCATTAAAGACCTTTTCGATGCCTCGACTTAATTCGTTATCACTTCCGGTGCCATACTGCGTCTCTATAAATGATGTGACTTCCGGATTTTCGGTAAGCAAATATAGCGTTTTTTCATATTGCAACATACTGTTTTCAATCGATCGACTCATCTCCTGCACGGCAACTTCACTTTGATTTATAAGGACATTTTCCGTTTGCTTTTGCATTTGAAGATTAACGAACAAGTTTACTACCGTAAGGATAATGAAAAATAACGCTATTACACTGACAATAATTTTTGCTTTAATCGATTTCATTTCACTTACCTCCTTCTACTTTGATTCGACATACTTCACTCATAAATTCTGACCTCATTAGACTATATTTTTGATTATAGTCTAATAGTCACTAGAATGATAGAATATTTTAAATAATATAATGTATTTCGACTTATTAAATATACGCAAAATAAAAAACGCCATTCTCTGGCGTTTTAAATGCTTACTTAATACGTTGTAAATGTTTCGTACAATTAAACAGCTCGCATAGGTTTCGATCTTCTTGCAGTTTAATAATAGTGACTGATGTGTTTTCCAGATCCATAGCTAAATCCTTGTAAGGGACAAGCTCTTTTATCAATCGACCAATAAATCCTCCATGACTGACGACTAAGATTCGTTTATCTGGATGCAATTCTTTTATTTCCTCTATGAAATTAAGTCCGCGTGAAATAATTTCTTCCTGCGGTTCGAAACCGAGTTCCAGCTGTCTCCATGAGTGCCCCCATTTTTTTACTCGCTCCATTTCCGTCAATCCTTCAACCAGGCCACCCCCTGATTCCCGCAAGCGATTGTCCGATAAGAGACGGATATCAGGCATACTGTCCGCGATGATTTCAGCTGTTTTTGCAGCACGAATTAAAGGACTTGTGTAGATGACATCCCATTGTTCACCAGAAAGTCTTTGAGCTACACCGTGTGCCATCTCAATTCCTTCATCATCAAGTGGGACATCAGTACTTCCTTGTGCCCTTCCTTCTTTATTCCACGCGGTAACGCCATGTCGTACAAACCCAATTATCGTAATCGTAAACACCTCCCTCTTCACATTTACTCACAAACCATTTCCAAGTATTCCCTATACGACATACCCTAGCGACCTTAGAACATTATTCATAAATGATTCCGTATATAAGTATACTTCCTCGCGCTCTGGTTCCTGATAAACGTCATGGTACAGCCGTTTCCATTGCTTATATTGAAACTCAGAAAGTTCCTGTCGGATAAACCATTTCTTAGCAAGCACTATGTCTGTTATTTTATCCTCTTCCGCAATATGCATAAGCACTGGGATATCATGAACACTTCTTTCACTCTGCGCAACCAATTTCATGAATGATTGTAACTCTTTATACCAGGCTACGGTGAATTCATCGTTATAAAAGTCATCTTGCTTAGCTTCTTCATATAAATCACTATTGCGTGTTAACATCTCAATGTCAATTTCATGATTCAATTTCATGGATGACGAGAATTTTGTCAATACGTTCGAAAATTTAGGTGGCTGATGACGCAATGCTAGCCATGGGGAACTAAAAACAGCCCCTGCGCATTCAATTTTCTTTCGCTGTAAAAGACGCATTACGAAGGTGGCACCTATTCCATGTCCAATAATGAACAAAGGTAAATTATCATCGAGACCGACCGCTATTAATTTTTCCACAAATTTAGCGTAGGCATCAAATTGTTCATCGTGAATTTTTCCGACACCTTCCGCCCCGTGTCCAGGTAAATCTCCTGTCACGACATGAAAACCGCTGTTTCTTAGTTTCTGAATAAGCCATGCATTTCTACTATGATGTTCGTACACATTATGGACGATGGCCACGACAGCTTTTGGTGGCCCTTCCGCTTCCCATTTCCACATGGTCATCTTCCCCTCATCTATCTAGTTCTTTTATCTATATATTTCCCTATTTATCTACAATAAAAACCTAATCTTTGTTACGATAATTATACACTACCTAAAGAAAAGAGGAGAGCATCATGATTTATCCTTATAAAGGAAAAACGCCTGTAATTGATCCGTCCGTTTTCATTGGCGACTTCACGACGATTTCAGGTGATGTGACAATTGGTCCTGAATCGACAATTTGGTTTAATACCGTAATCCGGGGTGACGTATCTCCAACAATTATTGGACGTAAAGTAAATATTCAAGACTTATGCTGCCTTCATCAAAGCCCAAAGTTTCCGCTTATTCTTGAAGATGAGGTGACAATTGGGCACCAAGTAACGTTACATAGTTGTACGGTAAAAAAAGGAGCGCTTATCGGTATGGGTTCCATTGTTTTGGACGGTGCTGAAATTGGCGAAGGGGCATTCATTGGCGCAGGCAGTCTCGTGCCGCCTGGTAAGAAGATTCCCCCGAATACGCTAGCACTCGGGTCGCCAGCAAAAGTCGTGCGTGAGCTGAATGACGACGATCGTGCGGACATGGAACGGATTGTTCAGGAGTATGCCGAAAAAGGGCAGTATTACAAGAATTTACAACAGTAATAAAAGAGCTGCCTTTGAAGGCAGCTCTTATTTTTTTATAAATAAAAAGATTACTAAACCAATTAACACAAATAACGCAACAACCCCAACCAGTAGTAACAAACCTATTAAACTCATAGCCCGACGCTCTCTCCTCTCCGATCAGGTTTCACTTTATAACAATTGTATCATTTGTTTATAGCTCCTGTGATGAGAGTGTACGACAGATTCGCTACACTCTATGACGCCCGCTAAATCAAACATCCTAAACAGAAAAAACACCAAAAAACAGGGAAATCCTGCCTTTCAGTGTTTACACTACATTATTTCCCTGCTAACTCTTTCAATGCATCAGCTTTATCCGTTTGTTCCCACGGTAGATCAATGTCTGTACGGCCGAAGTGACCGTATGCAGCTGTTTGTTTATAAATTGGGCGGCGCAGATCAAGCATTTTGATGATGCCTGCTGGACGAAGGTCAAACAGTCCACGCGTAAGCTCAACAAGTTTACTTTCCTCGACTGTGCCTGTTCCAAATGTATCGATAGAAATCGATACAGGTTGTGCAACACCGATTGCATAAGCAAGTTGCACTTCACATCGATCTGCAAGTCCTGCAGCGACAATGTTCTTCGCAACATAACGTGCCGCATATGAAGCCGAGCGGTCCACTTTCGTCGCATCTTTCCCAGAAAACGCACCGCCGCCATGACGCGCATAACCACCGTACGTGTCAACGATGATTTTACGGCCAGTAAGACCTGCATCTCCTTGAGGTCCCCCTATTACGAAGCGGCCAGTTGGGTTGATGAAGTACTTCGTGTCTTCATCGATTAAATCAGTTGGTACAACCGGGTTTATGACGAATTCTTTAATATCACGCTGAATTTGCTCAAGTGTTATTTCAGGGTGATGTTGCGCTGAAATAACAATTGTATCGATGCGTACTGGTTTATTGTTTTCATCATATTCAACAGTCACTTGTGTTTTTCCATCTGGACGCAGATACGTAAGGGTTTCATCTTTGCGTACTTGTGCAAGTCGGAATGATAATTTATGAGCTAGGCTAATTGGTAACGGCATCAGTTCCGGTGTTTCATTACAAGCGTAACCGAACATCAAACCTTGGTCACCAGCTCCAATTGCTTCAAGTTCATCATCTGTCATCGAACCTTCACGCGCTTCAAGTGCCTGGTCAACGCCTGCAGCGATGTCGGCTGATTGTTCATCGATCGCAGTCAAAACTGCAGATGTTTCCCAATCAAATCCGTATTTCGCGCGTACATAACCAATTTCTTTAACAGTTTCACGCACAACTTTCGGGATATCGACATATGTTGTCGTAGTAATTTCTCCTGCAACGAGGACAAGTCCTGTTGTAATTGTCGTTTCACATGCAACACGTGCATTTGGATCTTCTGCCAATATAGCATCTAGAATAGCATCCGAAATTTGGTCACACATTTTGTCCGGGTGTCCTTCAGTTACCGATTCTGAAGTAAATAGTCGGCGATTTGTCATGTTATTTCCTCCTTATATCCTACGAGATTGATACGGTACTCATATGTCCCATGTAGAGTCTTTTCTAAATGAAAAGACTACAAGCCATTGCGAGCTCTATACACGAGGATTAAGGGCGATATCATATAAAAAGCCCTTCGCTCACGTAATAATACATGAGGAAAGGCATGATTTCATAAGCACCTTTCACTCTTATCATACAAGGACTGTGCCTTGCTACAGGTTTGGCACCTTCGCGCAGACAAAACGTCTGTGCAGGTTGCCGGGTTTCATAGGGCCTGACCCCTCCACCAGCTCGGGATAAGAGTATCCGTTCAACTATATATGCTACGAAAAATCTTGTTGCATGTCAAATCTTTTTACCCATTTTGCGTATAAATCCTTGAGGTTTGAATTAGTATAGATTATTATTCTTAATGTGTTATACTAATTCAATAATGTGATGACACCCAATTGATTGGGACTATATGCAAAGGACGGTACATACTTATGATATCTGCGAAAATTAGTGATGACCTCAACAAACTTCTTTCTGGGAAAAATGTAAAAGTTCAACTTTCAGTTCCACAACTTGTTGAAAAAGCGATTTCACGTGGTGAAGCTCAATTGACATCAGACGGAGCGGTTACAGCTCAGACAGGCAAATATACAGGTCGTTCACCTAAGGACAAATACATTGTTGAGGAAGCGTCCTCCAAAGACAAAATCGATTGGGGCAACGTCAATCGTCCAATCTCTTCTGAAATTTTCGATTCATTATATAATAAAGTAATTACTCATTTGAGAACAAAAGACGAACTGTTCGTCTTCAAAGGTTTTGCAGGCGCAGATCCAGCTTCACGACTATCCATTCAAGTTGTGAATGAATTTGCATGGCATAACCTGTTTGTTCACAACTTGTTCATCCGCCCAACTGAAGAAGAACTAGTACAACATGAATCACAATTTACAATCGTTTCGGCTCCTTCATTTAAAGCTGATCCTGTGGTCGATGGTACGAATTCAGAGACATTCATTATCGTATCAATGGAAAAACGTATTGTTCTTATCGGTGGAACTGAATACGCTGGCGAAATGAAAAAATCAATCTTCTCAATCATGAACTACTTACTTCCTGAAAATGGAATTATGCCGATGCACTGTTCGGCAAACGTTGGTGAAGACGGTGATGTTGCCCTATTCTTCGGTCTTTCTGGAACAGGTAAAACAACACTTTCGGCAGATGCAAACCGTAAATTAATCGGCGATGACGAGCATGGCTGGTCTGACACTGGTGTCTTCAATATCGAAGGCGGTTGCTATGCAAAATGTATTAATTTATCACAAGAAAAAGAACCTGAAATTTTTGGTGCAATTCGTTTTGGTTCCGTACTAGAAAACGTTGTCGTCGATCCGGAAACACGCATTCCTGACTACGATAATGGTTCATTAACTGAAAACACACGTGCAGCTTATCCTATCCAAGCAATTGATAACATCGTTGACCCTTCTGTTGCTGGTCATCCGAAAACGATTGTATTCTTAACGGCAGATGCGTTTGGCGTGCTACCTCCAATCTCGAAGTTAACAAAAGAACAAGCAATGTATCACTTCCTAAGCGGGTTCACTTCGAAGCTTGCCGGAACTGAGCGTGGTATCACATCACCTGAAGCAACGTTCTCAACGTGCTTCGGTTCACCTTTCCTTCCACTTCCAGCGACAGTATACGCTGAAATGCTTGGGAAGAAAATTGATGAACATGATGCACAAGTATTCCTTGTTAACACAGGCTGGACTGGCGGCGTCTACGGCGTTGGTAAACGTATGGATCTTAAATACACACGCACTATGGTACAGGCAGCTCTTGCTGGAGAATTGAACAACATTGAAACAGAAACTAACGGCGTATTCGGCCTCGAAATGCCTACATTCATTGAAGGTGTTCCAACAGAAGTGTTGAACCCGCGCAATGCATGGGCAGACGGCGAAGCATACGATGTAAAAGCAAATGAATTGGCAAACATGTTCCATGAAAACTTTAAAAAATTCGGTATGGTTTCTGAAGAGATTACGCTTAAAGGCGGACCGATTGCATAATTTTCAAATTAAACAGTGTAGCACATTGAATGTGCTACACTGTTTTTTTGTACCTTGGATTTGTAATTGTAAAAATGGAGTTTTAACTGCAACTTATTTCGTCCAATTGCAACTTTGGCGTTTTAATTGCAACTTCATTTTATTCAAAAAACCACTCATTTTTCTCGTCTTCTCATCCAACTACATAAATCGCGTACAAGTTGTGCATTCATGACAGGCGGTATGAAGTGTGTATATTCAGGGAAATACCATGTCTCATATACTTTTTTATGTTCACGCAGTGCGTTTTCAAGCAAAACTGCTTGTTGAAATGACACGTTCTCGTCGATCATGCCATGAATGATGAGTACGGGAGCATCAATTTCATCCACGCGGAACAGCGCCGTACGGTTTCTGTATTCATCTGGCATGTTATTCGGTGTCCCGCCGATAACTCTTTTCATCATCCGCCGCATATCTTTCCGTTCTTTATATGTAAATACGATATCGGATACGCCAGACCATGTAACTACCGACGTAATATCTTCACGTAAAATTGCTGTCCAAAGAGCCATTATACCGCCCCGTGAAAATGCAAACAAGTGAATTTTTTCCACGTTTGTCTTCGGATTTTGCTTCAGCACATCAACGGCATTCACCGCATCCTGACGATCTGCCCCAGCAAACTCATCCCGTCCCTCGCCTCCACGGTTCCCCCGATAATAAGGAGCGAAGACAACAAATCCTTGCGAAGCAAACTGTGCAATTCGGGCAGGACGAACCATACCGATATGCTGCATGCCCCCTCGCAAATAGATGATGCCTTCGTAGTTCCCTTCTGTAATTGGTTCTGCCATGAGTCCCTTCACTTTTAACCCATCTGAAAAATATGTAATTTCTTCAAGCGAAACATGTGGATTTGGAGACGGATAGGGCCTTCTATGAATAATCGTACCATCATGACTCATGCTCTTCCACCCACTTTCTTAATGTTTCCATGCCTGTGTTTTTCATAAGGAAACTCAATTCTTCACACTGGTCAAGCTCTTCATTAGTCATCCACATAGCTCCTTCTGTTTCGTAAAGGGCTGGATGCTCATCGATTTCCGCAACTTTCCCTGTGAATACAGCTTTGCAAAATGTACTATTACTTCGAACGACATACTCTGCAAATTGCACAAGATCCGTAATTTTCACACCTGTTTCTTCAATCGTTTCGCGTATAACTGCCTCCTCGATCGTTTCTCCATGCTCTGCTTTACCACCTGGAAACTCAACGCCTCGAACTAAATGCCGAGTCAGTAACCATTTACCATTATGCTTGAGGATAACAAGGACATGCCGAGCTGGCATTCCAAATTGGTTTTCTCCGAAAGTCAGCTCAACACGACCACCATTAACATCATTGAAAATAAGCATTGCACTCACGTCCTTTCAACCAGTGTAGCGAAGGACAGCAATCCTTTCAACGAAAATACGGAAGCTTTTCGATAAATCGCTTCGACTTATCATCTGTAAATTCATGAATGAGCGCATAGATCTTCATCGTACGTTGATCGACGTTGAAATTGTTCCGACCATAATGATAGGGCAAAAACGGTAAATGTGACCTAAGGAAGTTTCGGAATTCGAGTTCATCTATCTGACTAAATAACCGATGAAAAACAGGAACATACTGACTTTCTACATTAACCTCATATTCCCACGGTGAATCATCTGGGTAATGGTATACTTGCTGATTTACGACAGAAACGTACATTTTGTATTTCTCCATGCTACACCATCCTTTTTTCTTTTTAGCATGGCTTAGTATGAAAAAAGCATGCATCCCCTTTTACTGGAGATACATGCTTTACCGCAATTTACGCTTGTACGTCAACCGAAGCTCCCTTATGAGGATGGGCTGCAACAGACTGATTAGATAAACTTTTCAACATATCTGTTGCCGCTGCAGTATTCATTGCAAGTGCATTATTTAACACACTCAACTGAACAGTCGATTGCAAACTTCTCAATTGACTTGCCATGATGGAGCTCATATCCATTTGCCATCACTCCTTCCACAAGCTTATTATCGGCATTTTCCTAGTATTTTTAATGAAAAATGATTACTTGTTATCTTCACCCAGGAATGCATTCAGCATCCATTGATGTTTTTCGATACTTTGATATGTCGCGTTCAACAAATCTTCCGTCATATCGTCGCCATCTTTCGCAGCCAGCTGCATGCCTTTTTTCAACGATTTCATAATTTCACCGAAATCATTTACGACAGTTTTCACCATGCTGTCTTCTTTTTCATCTCCCGTTGCTTCTTTCACAACAGATTGTTCAAGATGTTCTTTCAGCGTCGCTACAGGATCTCCGCCAAGTGTCAAAATACGTTCTGCGATTTCATCCATATGTAACGTCGCTTCATTATAAAGTTCTTCAAACTTTACATGTAACGTGAAGAAATGATGACCTTTAACATACCAGTGATAGTTATGGAGCTTCGCATACATAACCGACCATGTAGAAACTTGGACATTCAATTCATTAATAAGTTCTTTCGACATATAAATCTCTCCCCTTATTGTTAAATATAATTCATCTCTCTGTTAATTTACCACCGAAGCATCTACAATAAACATCGAGGCATTAATAAGGAGTTTTTTAAATGAAAAAGATTTTAATTGGCTTTATTAAACTATATCAAAAAGTAATTTCACCCCTTACACCACCTTCATGCCGTTTCTATCCCACTTGTTCTCACTATGGGATTGAGGCAGTCGAAAAGCATGGAGCACTAAAAGGTTCATGGCTTGCGGTACGTCGAATTTCAAAATGCCATCCGTTCCACGAGGGTGGATTTGATCCTGTACCAGACAATGATATGCATAAAAAGTGATCTTTTTAGATAGAACGGTTTGACATAATTGTCGAGCCGTTTTTTTCGATTAAAAGAAATTCGCTTATTTAGTTGCCAAATTAGAAACACTCTTGTATGATAAAAAAGTCAGTTACACAAATCGGAATGATTACTATTAATAATACGGAGGATATATCTAATGAATAAGAAACTTTTTTTCATCATGTCATTACTAACAATTATGCTACTTAGTGCTTGTGGCGCTAAATCCACAGAAAACTCGGAAACTGGGACAGAGAAATTGTCTATTTATACAACAGTATACCCGCTTCAATACTTTACAGAACGAATCGGCGGCGACTACGTCGATGTGAAATCCATCTATCCTGCTGGCGCGGATGAACATACTTTTGATCCTACACAAAAAGATATGATGGGACTCGCGGACTCGGATTTGTTTTTCTATATAGGACTCGGCCTTGAAGGTTTTGTGGAAAATGCAGAAAAAACCATGAAAAACGAACATGTAAAAATGGTTGCAACAGCAGAGGCAATTCCTGATGAGATGCTAGACGAAGGTCATAGTGATGAAGGTCACGACGAAGATGCTGAACATGATGAACATGGACACGAAGGTCATGATCATGGGGGAATTGATCCCCATGTATGGATCTCACCACTGCTTAGTGTCGAACTTGCAACTTCTATCAAAGATGCATTGATTGCATCAAAACCTGAAATGAAAGACGAATTCGAGAAGAACTTTGAACAACTGAAAGTAGAACTTGTCGAACTCGATAGCAAATTCAAAGAGATGGCTTCCACTGTCCCTTCCAAAACGTTCTTTGTTTCACATGCATCATTTGGTTATCTAGCCGATTCATATGGACTGGAACAAGTCGCGATTGCGGGACTGAACTCACAAAGCGAGCCGTCACAAAAGCAATTAGCACAAATTGTCAAAGAGGCAAAAAATCACAACATCCACTATGTACTTTTTGAACAGAATGTATCATCTAAACTAACTAATGTCGTGCGGAAAGAAATTGGCGCTGAATCACTCATGCTCCACAATCTTGGCGTATTGACAGTGGATGATGTAAAAAACAACGAAGACTATTTTTCTTTGATGGAACAAAACATTGAAACGCTGAAGAAAGCGTTAAGTGGAAAGTAAATGAAGAAAGGTTGTCCCGTATACCAGATTTAATCTGGTATATGGAACAGCCTTTTTGTTTTTGCTGTGACAGTTTGGAGTTGCCCTTACAGTTTAATCATTTGACATGACAGTTAGCGCAATTGCCCTTACAGATTGATGACTTGCCATGACAGTCCAGAGTTGCCCTCACAGTTTAATCTGTTGCCAGGACAGTTCAAGCAATTGCCCTTACAGATTGATGACTTGCCGTGACAGTCCAAAGTTGCCCTCACAGTTTAATCTGTTGCCAGGACAGTTCAAGCAATTGCCCTTACAGATTGATGACTTGCCATGACAGTCCAGAGTTGCCCTCACAGTTTAATCTGTTGCCAGGACAGTTCAAGCAATTGCCCTTACAGTTTGAGGGGTTGCCATGACAGTTCAGAGTTACCCTCACAGTTTAATCTGTTGCCAGGACAGTTAACGCAATTGCCCTTACAGATTGATGACTTGCCGTGACAGTCCAGAGTTGCCCTCACAGTTTGACTTTAATTTCGACTTCAACCTTACTCCAAATCCACTGACTCTTTCAATTTTCGACGCAATAACTTATTTGACCCGTTACGCGGCAGTTCATCTACGAAGCGGAATGATTTCGGTACTTTGTAACGCGCCAATCGCTCTTCACAATACGCTATCAAATCAGCTTCTTTCACATTTCCTGACACTACGACAAACGCAACTGGGACACTTCCCCACTCGGAATGTTCTTTCCCGCAAACGCCTACCTCTCGAATATTCGGATGCGCTATCAGTACATTTTCAATTTCAGCAGGGTAAATATTTTCTCCTCCTGAAATGATTAAGTCGGATCTTCTATCGACGATATACAAATAACCTTCCGAATCAAGATAACCGATATCACCTGTTGGAAGCCAGCCATTTTCCAATGGATCCACTTCGGAAAAACGACCAATATATCCAGGTGTCACATGTGAACCGCGTATAAATACTTCACCTTTTTCACCTGGCGTTTCTGTATCTTTGATTTTGATTTGATTGAAAAACAATGGTTTGCCTGCTGAACCCATTTTCCTCATTGCATCACTTGCTGCTAAGGTCGCTGTTTGCGAACTAGTTTCTGTCATGCCGTACGTTTGGAGAACAGGAACTTCAAGTACTTTTGCCCGCTTCAAATAATCGATTGGAACGGGGCCACCACCTGCCAGCATTGATTTAAATGATGAATGTGCGACACTATTATCCTTTTCCAGTTCACGCAGAACTTTATCCAATGTAAGAGATACAACAGACATCCGTGTGACGGACCCATCCCTTACCGCAATCGCCGACTTGACCGCATCAAACTTCTCATGCAACTGAACCTCATTTCCGTATAGAACAGAACGAACGAGAATCGAGAACCCGCTAATATGAAATAAAGGCATCGCACAGAGCCAGACATCGTCTTCATCAAGCCCTAAATTTAGAACAGACGACAGTGCACTCGAGACGTGATTACCTGCAGTCTGACGGACCCCCTTCGGAAATCCTGTCGTGCCCGATGTATACATAATCGTAATGGTTCTGTCTGATTGCCAACTTTCCTGGATGACAAAAGCCTGTTCCGCACTTTCTTTGATCGTAGAAAATAGTAGCTGACGTACCGGCGTATCGGCAACAACACTACTCAGTTCATTCGACACAATTACCGTATTGGCGCCTGAATCATCCAATTGATATGCGATTTCTTTTTTCGACAACCGACTGTTTAGCATAACAATCTCAAGGCCGGCCAGCATACATGCATGAATGATGACTACCATTTCAGAATTGGAGGACCCAAGCAAGGCGATCCGTTCCCCTTCATTTAAACTGTTAGCCCTCAATTTTCGTGCAAGAACCACAGCATCATCTTTTAACTGTGCGAATGTCCACTTTTCCTCTTCGAACGATAAAGCTATTTTATCAGGCGTTAAATAAGCCCGTTGCATTAACCAATTTGGAATCATGCCATCACCATCCATTCAGAAAAAGCTGCCCGATTAGAGGCAGCTTTCTTAGTTTTTATCCAGTTTGATTACTGTCTAGGCTTCAGGCGCCAGCCCCTTGAGTCGCTTCAGTCTTGCTGAAAAGGCAAAGTACGCCTTTATCTTCAAGCCTTCCAGCGCTTGTCGGGGCTAAACGGCGCCTTACGCTTTTCTTTAATCAAGGAAAACGTGGGAATTGTCCGAAGTCCGGTTTGCGTTTTTCTTTGAATGCATCGCGGCCTTCTTTCGCTTCGTCTGTTGTGTAATAAAGAAGTGTTGCGTCGCCAGCCAATTGTTGAAGACCAGCAAGTCCGTCCGTATCCGCATTCATTGCCGCTTTCACGAAACGAAGTGCCGTAGGGCTCATGCCAAGCATCTCTTCACACCATTGGACCGTCTCGTCTTCCAGTTGTTCATAAGGAACTACTGTATTGACTAGACCCATGTCGAGTGCTTCCTGTGCGTTGTATTGACGGCAAAGGAACCAGATTTCGCGCGCTTTTTTATGGCCAATGATTCGTGCCAAGTAGCCCGAACCGTAACCTGCGTCGAATGAACCAACTTTAGGTCCTGTTTGTCCGAAAACTGCATTTTCTGCTGCAATCGTCAAATCACAAACGACATGAAGAACATGTCCGCCGCCGATTGCATATCCCGCAACCATTGCCACAACCGGTTTTGGAATAACACGGATTAGACGCTGTAAGTCCAAGACGTTGAGACGTGGAATTTCGTCGTCTCCTACATAACCGCCATGCCCTCGTACGGATTGGTCTCCGCCTGAACAGAATGCTTTCTCGCCTTCGCCTGTTAAGACGATGACTCCAATGCTTTGGTCGTCCCGTGCGCGTGAAAATGCGTCGATTAACTCCGATACCGTTTTAGGACGGAATGCATTGCGCACTTCCGGACGGTTGATTGTTACTTTTGCAATCCCGCCATACTGTTCGTATTTGATGTCTTCGTATGTACGTATCGTTTCCCATTGACGTGTCATAGTGATCCTCCTCGATTTTTCAACTCTGAAATATGCTCCTCTATCATTGTAGCAAATGTAGCCGGTTTTTCCACATGAATTGCATGTCCAGCATGTTCTATCGTTTCGTGGCGGACATTAGGGAAATCCCTCTGCATTTCCCGGGAAATATTTACGAACTTCGTGTCGAGTTTTCCCGTTATGAGCAAAACCGGAAGATTGACTGTTCCTAGGCTCTCCCAATAAGAAGCTTGGCTACCTGTTCCAATACCACGTAAGCTGTTCGCAAGGCCTATTTCACTCTGACTAAGCCGTTCATTCCTCACTGCCAGCTGCTTTTCTTCCGACAAAGTCTTCTGAGACGCGAACAAGGGAATATTTCCCCAAAAATCGATGAATGCCGGCAATCCGTCCCTTGTGATTCTGTCTGCCAGCCGCCTGTCAGCTGCTTGTCGTTCTTCTCTTTCCACTTCCGTCTTCAATCCTGGAGAAGAACTCTCGAGAATCAATGACGAGACCCGCATTGGATGTCGCACCGTATAAGCCAGTGCAATACGTCCCCCCATTGAATAGCCAACTAAGATGAATTGATCAAGAGAAAGCTCAGTAAACAGTTCCTCAAGGTCCTCTACTTGCTGATCCATAGAGTAGCGGCCAATGTCTTCCGGAATAGTCGATTTGCCGTGTCCCGTCAAATCGACAGCTATTGTCTGGTAGTTACCTTTTAGCAACTTTGTAATTTCACGCCATGATGTGGTGCTCCCCGTAAAACCATGTAGAAATACGATGACAGGTAGATTTTCTCCACCTTGGATTTCCACATGCATATTAATTTCACGTATACGAATAGTCTTTTCATTCATTACGATCAAGCCTGTCCGTGATTTGCTTCCATAGGTCTCGGTGCGCTTTCACATTCGCTTGACGATTCGTGAACACTTCGATAATACGCACTGGTTTTTCCTTCGCTTTATCGAGCTCCATTCCGAACTCTTCTGGCGTGTGGATTGCCGCATACTGCGCATCATACATCGCAGCAATGTGGCCGAATGTTAAGCCTGTTGGTGTGCCAAACAGCTCTTCAAAATGATTACCTGCATCAGCTTGCGGAAGGTACGAGAATATTCCACCCCCATCGTTATTAATAATGACAATGGTTAAATCTGCCTCGTGGAAACGAGTAACAATTAATCCGTTGATATCATGCAAGAACGATAAATCGCCAATTAACAGCCATGTTGGACGCTTTCTTGCCGCCTGGATACCGAATGCTGTCGATACAACACCATCGATACCATTCGTCCCGCGATTCGCAAAAATTTTAATATCCTTATCCGTCTTCCTGAAGAACGTGTCTACATCACGGATTGGCATGCTGCTGCCACTTACGAGGTCGCTCTCTGTGGGAAGGTGCTCAAATAATGTTTTTGCAAATATCCCTTCATCGCCAGCAACACCCTCATACTTATTTGTAATCGCTGATGCCGCCTCATTCGCCATCGTCCACAACTCTGTATAAGATGTCTTCGGTTTATCCACAATAATTTTCATGACTGTTTCGGATGAAGTCTGGATATGATGCGTAACGACACCGAGCGAATCCCTAAATTCCGGCGATTCATCCACCGCTATAACTGTAGCTGGTCTTACTTTTTTCAAGTAAAGCGAAAGCGGCTTCGCTACTGGCTGTGCACCAAAACGAATGACAGTATCAGGTACGACTTTCTCTTTGAATGCATCACTTTTTAATAGCGCATCATAATGATCAATACAGAGCGCTATGCATTGTTCAGGTACTTCCGTGCGAAGATTTGATAGCGGATCGCATAATACTGGCCATTCCAGTGCTTTGGCAAAGTTCCAAAATGCTGCTTTATCGAACCCTATCGGCATTTCACCAGCAATGATGAAGCCTTTTTCCGACGTTGCAAGCAACTGTGAAATTTGTTGGGCAGTAGATGCATCCAAACTGTCTACACTTTTAAATCGTTTTTTGAAAGTCATTTTCGGCGTTTCCCGATTAAAATCGATCAGAAGTGGTTCCCGGAACGGCACATTTAAGTGAACGGGTCCGCGTGGAGCTGTAGTCGCAACTGACAGTGCACGGCTAATATGGCGATCAATAAAGTCTTCGATATCCGGATTGTTTTCAGCAAGTGGGAAATCTACACTATATTTCACATGCTTACCATACATTCGAATTTGATCGATTGCCTGTGGCGCACCGACTTCCCTTAATTCATGCGGACGGTCAGCCGTGATAACAATAAGAGGAATACGCGCATAATACGCTTCTGTTATAGCAGGATGATAATTCGATGCTGCAGTACCTGACGTACAGAGAAGGACGACAGGATTACCGGATGCCTTCGCCAAACCTAATGCAAAGTAGGCAGCCGATCGTTCATCGACTTGCATATAGACATCAAGGCCTTTTGTTGAAGCGAAAGCGTAAGCCAGTGGTGTCGAACGAGAGCCTGGACTAATAACTACCGTTTTCACATCAGCCATCATCAAAGCAGCAGTCATTCTACGAACATAATCAGTCAAAACTGTACGGTTATCCATTCAGTTTTCCTCCAAGCGCCCGCATAACCGGTCTGAATTTCACCCATGTTTCATCGTATTCTTTATCTGGTTCAGAGTCTGCCACAATTCCTCCACCTGCGTATAAGTACGCACTATTGCCGTCAAGAAGTGCGGAACGGATTGCCACAGCGAATTCACCATTTCCAGCAGTATCTGTCCAACCAATTGGTCCAGCATAATAACCCCGATCCAAGTTTTCCTCAGAACGAATCATTTCCATCGCTATATCAGTTGGGACACCGCCTAGCGCCGGTGTCGGGTGAAGTGCTTGAACCAAACTAAAAATATCAGTTCCTTGTTCAACTTTTCCTTCAACTGGCGTAAACAAATGCTGAATATCACGGACTTTCATCAGTTTCGGTACTTTCGAAATTTTGATGTCTGTGCAAAATGTCTTAAACACTTGTGAAATCATATTAACGACATATTGATGCTCTTCTCGATTTTTTCTATCTTCAAGAAGTTCATCGCCAAGTTCGCGGTCTTCAGTTGCCGACTTGCCTCGTTTAATGGAACCCGCAACACATGCCGAATACGCACGGCCATTTGATATTTCAATTAAACGTTCAGGTGTAGCACCAAAAAATAATTGGCCGTCTTTTTGCAATCCAAAGTGATAACTTTCCTGCTGTTCATTTGATATATGATGAAGTGCAGTGACAGCCGGCACGTCATCTGCAAAGTTTAGTTTAACCGAACGTGCAATTACTACTTTTTCCGCTTCACCATTGTTAATTTTCTTTGTGACATCTGCAACGGTTTCCAGATAATGTTCTTTCGAAAGTTCCTCTATTGACACAACTTCCGGTTTTGTAAGCAGAGCGGATTCCTCGACTTGCGCGATATGAATTAGACGGTCTCTTTCATCCCTTAACTTCTCAAACTGTTCTGCCCCATCGTTGCTTTTTGTTACGAGGTTAATGGAAATTTCTGTCTTACCATTCGTAATCGACAACTGGAAAGAAGGTACAACGAAATGGGCCGATGGAAATGCATCCCACTCTGATTGCTTAACACTTTTCGGATCAAACGAGAAACCTCCAAAAAGAACAGGTTCCCGATCATTTTCTTCTTTAATAAGCGCACTACATAATTTTTTCCAACTTGTTGAAATATGTGTGAAACGATCATTCGTTCCATCACTTGTTAATACCGTAGCATGTCCAATACCAACAAGCGTTAAAGTTTTATCTGCATTTTGCCAATAGAAACGTTCATCTTTGTAACACGAATCCCCTGCTTCAAAAAACGCAAGTGGTGAGATTCTCCCCGCATCGACAGTTTCTGTAAAAAAACGCAGCTCATTCTGCCTAACATTTAATTGAGATTCACGGGTAGCGGTCAACTTCCGATTCATTATTTTCCCTCCGTACATTCATTCGACTGATTTAAAACAATACCTATAGTCTATCATACCGAATCAATGTCGTTTCAGCACATAATAAGCAGTCCATATGTTCACTCCACCCATTTTGGAGTACAATAGATAGGGTCATTAAAAGGATAGGGAGAGAGCCAAATTGCAACAGACAATAAAAGCGGATAAAGGCTGGCGTATTTGGTGGCAGCTTACACGTCCACATACACTAACGGCAGCCTTTGCACCTGTATTTCTCGGTACCATGATTGCACTAACTTACGGAAAATTACATTTTCCTTTATTCATCGCCATGCTCGTCGCGAGTGTTTTCATCCAAATGGCAACGAATATGTTCAATGAATATTATGATTTTAAAAGAGGACTTGATACAGAACAGTCCATTGGTATCGGCGGTACAATCGTCCGTAATGGTGTAAAACCAAAAACCGTGTTGAATCTTGCCTTTATGCTTTACGGGATTTCCGTCCTTATTGGTATCTATATATGTATGGAAACCTCATGGATGCTCGCAGTCGTCGGGATCCTGTCAATGATGGTAGGCTACTTTTATACTGGAGGACCGTATCCTATCGCCTACACGCCATTTGGAGAACTGTTTTCCGGTGTTGTCATGGGAATGTTACTTATCCTTATTTCGTTTTATATCCAGACAGAAACAGTAACGACAGAAGCGGTTCTGCTATCTATCCCAAGTATGTTGCTAGTCGCAGGTATTATGCTAGCAAATAATATACGTGATTTAGAAGGCGATAAGGAAGGCGGACGAAAAACACTCGCTATTCTTGTGGGCCGCTACAACGCAATTACAATCCTAATGCTATTTTTCATGATTTCCTATGGCTGGATTATTGCAATGATTCTCTTCGGTCATCTTACTCCATGGGCACTGCTTGTATTTCTTAGTGTCAAAAAGCCGATTGGAGCGATTACTGTGTTCCGAAAAAATCACATCCCAATACATGTGATGCCTGCGATGAAAAACACTGCAGTTACGAACACTTTATTCGGCTTACTATTAGGGATCGGAATACTCATTGGGCATCTGCTCTAACTAATAAAAAAAAAGCGTAAAGCCTCGATTTAACTCGAAGCTTTACGCTTTTTCTGATTTATATGTTTAGATGGAACGAAATAAAGGAAAGTTAAGTAACGATAGTCAACAATCTGTACTTTTGTTTATTAAGTACGGTGTGTATGTGCAGACTAATGCCATTACTAAAAAGGACGTGACAAAACTTGTTGAACGATAAACAAAAAGCCACTCTAAAAAAAGAACTATATGAAATGAAGGATCACTTAACAAAAACAGAAGAAGAAACAGATATTAAGGAAAGTGCACAAGAAGCTGCCGGCGAGCTGTCGATGTATGACAATCATCCCGGTGATATGGGTACAGAACTGTTTGAAAGAGAGAAAGACATGGCTTTAAACGTTCATGCTGGCTCTGAATTAGATAAAGTAGAAAGCGCCTTACAAGCGATGGTGAACGGTTCTTATGGGAAATGTGAAGTGTGCCAAAAAGATATACCATTTGGGCGACTTGAAGCAGTTCCTTACACAACTCTTTGCATCGACCATGCGACTGAGCAAGAAATCCCCAATGATCGACCTGTCGAAGAAGATACGCTTACCATGGCCAACCCAAATTCATTTTCCGGAGCGGCCCGGGATGGCGAAGACAGCTTTCAGGAAATCGCAAAATCTGGAACATCAGAAACCCCTTCCGATTTCAGCGGAGATCACGATGACTACAATACGTTATACGACAGCGGAATTTCAGATGGTGCAACCGAAGAATTTGAAGAATTCACAGGAACCGATATAAATGGAAAGTCACGCGGTTTCATCAGGTCCGATGCCTCAGAGAAATATGAAGCGGAACTGGATGATGAAGGAATCGAATCCCCTCTCGGAGATATTCCTTATCATGAAAAAGATAGTTATATAGAGGATCAGAAGAAGTGAAAAGAAACACCATAGGCCATTGCTTATGGTGTTTCTTTTCAGGATATTTTAGCTCACGTATGTTAATTAACCAAAAGTAACCAGTAAATGATTTAATCAAACACTAGGCGCTGCGTGTGCAGTTGCCTTTGAGTTGCTTTAGATAGAACGACCTCTTTACTATTATCGAGATATCTTGATGTGTAGGGATGCGACTTCGTAGCACCCTACACATTTTTCGGGAATCGTTTGGTGGTTATCCATCCGTTGCTCTCCAAAGGCATAAGTACACGAAATGCTAGAGCTTTTTGGGACGAAAGAATAGCGGGGCTTCTTAACTGGATAAAAGCCGCCAAAGATATAATTTTGGCGGCTGAAGTCTTCTCCATAGTCTTGTCTTTTTTATTTAAGAATGAAACAGAACTCCTACCAATATCGCTTCGACGCTGGATGGTCTATATGAGAAAGAGCATTTCATTATCTGTGATGAAATCTGCAACCTGGAGTACGTCTTTCTTGAATATAAGTAGTATCAACTAGTAATCACCTTATAATCTCGGCATATACATCTCAAAATCACATTTCTCTCGATAATGAACACCCTAGTGCAGGCGCGGCAAAGGCATCCCCAAAGCGTCAAGCGTTCTACAATCCACACCCCGAATTACAACTCTCTCCTTATTGAGCGCCACAGTAGATTCAATGGGATTCTTTAATTCAACATATATAGTGAGAATTTAAGTGAACTAGAAAACTATATATAAACAAATTAAAAAGTAGCTTTACAAGTTCATTAAGAACTTGTAAAGCTACTTTTATGTATGACCCCTACGGGATTCGAACCCGTGATACCGCCGTGAAAGGGCGGTGTCTTAACCGCTTGACCAAGGGGCCAAATTATATATGGCGGAGAAGGAGGGATTCGAACCCTCGCACCGCTTTCGCGATCTATACCCTTAGCAGGGGCACCTCTTGAGCCGCTTGAGTACTTCCCCATATATAAATGGCTCCGCAGGTAGGACTCGAACCTACGACCGATCGGTTAACAGCCGATTGCTCTACCACTGAGCTACTGCGGAATGGTGGGCCTAAATGGACTCGAACCATCGACCTCACGCTTATCAGGCGTGCGCTCTAACCAGCTGAGCTATAGGCCCTTTTTGGAGCGAGTGAAGGGAATCGAACCCTCATCATCAGCTTGGAAGGCTGAGGTTTTACCACTAAACTACACTCGCATAACAATGGTGGCTCAGGACGGAATCGAACCGCCGACACAAGGATTTTCAGTCCTTTGCTCTACCGACTGAGCTACTGAGCCACGTATTTAGTTTACATTAAGTCGTTAACTTATTCTAAACCTTATAGTATTAATATAAATGGCGGTCCCGACCGGGATCGAACCGGCGATCTCCTGCGTGACAGGCAGGCATGTTAACCGCTACACCACGGGACCATTTGGTTGCGGGGACAGGATTTGAACCTGTGACCTTCGGGTTATGAGCCCGACGAGATACCACTTCTCCACCCCGCGACAACAATATAAGTACTATTTAATTTCACCACTAGTTAAAAATGGAGGAGGTAGAGGGATTCGAACCCCCGCGGGATTTGACTCCCCTGTCGGTTTTCAAGACCGATCCCTTCAGCCGGGCTTGGGTATACCTCCATGGCTGTATATAATAGTGGTGGACCTTGCAGGACTCGAACCTGCGACCGGACGGTTATGAGCCGTCTGCTCTAACCAACTGAGCTAAAGGTCCTTTAAGATGGCGGCAGAGGGGATCGAACCCCCGACCTCACGGGTATGAACCGTACGCTCTAGCCAGCTGAGCTACGCCGCCAGGATCTTTATTAAAATTGTGTTGGTGGAGCCTAGCGGGATCGAACCGCTGACCTCCTGCGTGCAAGGCAGGCGCTCTCCCAGCTGAGCTAAGGCCCCATTATAGCTGGCAATTATTAAAGCACAAATCTACTTAAAATGGTATATTCTTTAAGCGGCGAATCTGCTTAAAAAGCTTAATGGTCGGGAAGACAGGATTCGAACCTGCGACCCCTTGGTCCCAAACCAAGTGCTCTACCAAGCTGAGCTACGTCCCGAAGAATTATAAAGTTTAAAAACATAATGGTGCGCCCGGCAGAAGTCGAATCCACAACCTCCTGATCCGTAGTCAGGTGCTCTATCCAATTGAGCTACGAGCGCATATAAGTGAAAAGTTATTAATGCCGAGAACCGGAATCGAACCGGTACGGTAGTCACCTACCGCAGGATTTTAAGTCCTGTGCGTCTGCCAGTTCCGCCACCCCGGCAAAAATATGGAGCGGAAGACGGGATTCGAACCCGCGACCCCGACCTTGGCAAGGTCGTATTCTACCACTGAACTACTTCCGCATTATAAGTGCGGGTAAAGGGAGTCGAACCCCCACGCCCGAAGGCACTAGATCCTAAGTCTAGCGCGTCTGCCAGTTCCGCCATACCCGCAATATAAATTATGACACTAAGTCATAAAAATGGTGAGCCATGCAGGATTCGAACCTGCGACCCTCTGATTAAAAGTCAGATGCTCTACCAACTGAGCTAATGGCTCGAAAAGTGGTGCCGGAGAAAGGACTTGAACCCTCAACCTACTGATTACAAGTCAGTTGCTCTACCAGTTGAGCTACTCCGGCTAATAGTTTTCATTATAAATAAAATGGTGGAGGATGACGGGCTCGAACCGCCGACCCCCTGCTTGTAAGGCAGGTGCTCTCCCAGCTGAGCTAATCCTCCTGGGTATAAGTGCGACAAACTTCAGTTGTTCGTCCTATTCATAAACCTATGTAATAATTGTTACAAGACCGGCGACGTCCTACTCTCACAGGGGGAAACCCCCAACTACCATCGGCGCTGAAGAGCTTAACTTCCGTGTTCGGGATGGGAACGGGTGTGACCTCTTCGCAATCGTCACCAGACTTGTATGGTCTTTTCTCAAAGACAATAATTATTATAACATATCATCTAATTAATTGCAAGTACTTTTTTTATGAACGGTACTTATTCGCTCAAAACTGAATAAAACAGACATTGTGCTACACAGAATCAGGGTAATCAAGCCCTTTTCAAAATTGGTTAAGTCCTCGATCGATTAGTATCCGTCAGCTCCACACGTCGCCGTGCTTCCACCCCAGACCTATCAACCTCATCTTCTTTGAGGGATCTTACTTACTTGCGTAATGGGAAATCTCATCTCGAGGGGGGCTTCATGCTTAGATGCTTTCAGCATTTATCCCGTCCATACATAGCTACCCAGCGATGCCTTTGGCAAGACAACTGGTACACCAGAGGTATGTCCATCCCGGTCCTCTCGTACTAAGGACAGCTCCTCTCAAATTTCCTGCGCCCGCGACGGATAGGGACCGAACTGTCTCACGACGTTCTGAACCCAGCTCGCGTACCGCTTTAATGGGCGAACAGCCCAACCCTTGGGACCGACTACAGCCCCAGGATGCGATGAGCCGACATCGAGGTGCCAAACCTCCCCGTCGATGTGGACTCTTGGGGGAGATAAGCCTGTTATCCCCGGGGTAGCTTTTATCCGTTGAGCGATGGCCCTTCCATGCGGAACCACCGGATCACTAAGCCCGTCTTTCGACCCTGCTCGACTTGTAGGTCTCGCAGTCAAGCTCCCTTATGCCTTTGCACTCTACGAATGATGTCCAACCATTCTGAGGGAACCTTTGGGCGCCTCCGTTACTCTTTAGGAGGCGACCGCCCCAGTCAAACTGCCCGCCTGACACTGTCTCCTGCCCCGATAAGGGGCATGGGTTAGAAGTCCAATACAGCCAGGGTAGTATCCCACCAACGCCTCATCCGAAGCTAGCGCTCCGGAATCCAAGGCTCCTACCTATCCTGTACAGGCTGCACCGGAATTCAATATCAGGTTACAGTAAAGCTCCACGGGGTCTTTCCGTCCTGTCGCGGGTAACCTGCATCTTCACAGGTATTATAATTTCACCGAGTCTCTCGTTGAGACAGTGCCCAGATCGTTACGCCTTTCGTGCGGGTCGGAACTTACCCGACAAGGAATTTCGCTACCTTAGGACCGTTATAGTTACGGCCGCCGTTTACTGGGGCTTCAATTCGAAGCTTCGCTTGCGCTGACCTCTCCTCTTAACCTTCCAGCACCGGGCAGGCGTCAGCCCCTATACTTCACCTTGCGGTTT
>NZ_CP172607.1:152500-442500 GCF_044569405.1 Sporosarcina sp. SG10008 | reverse complement strand
GGCTTTTCCATTTCTAACACATCTCTTTCAAAAGGAATTAGGTTACATCTCTATCTTTTTAGACAATAGATAGTTGTAAGTATAACATGGTAATTAAGAGAGGACATTACTAGGGGGGAACGATTATGACTTGGATTGCAAATGAAGCGATGTATCCCGAAGTGTTAATTAAAATCACGCTCGCTTTAGTTTTAAGTTTAGTTATTGGCGTGGAGAGGGAAATAAAGAAGAAACCGATTGGATTAAAAACGAGTGCTGTTATCGCCACTTTTAGCTGCCTTCTGACTGTCGTCTCTATAGAAGCAGCTTATCTCGTTCCAGCGCGGAATGATATTAACGTAACGATGGATCCGCTCCGCTTAGCTGCCCAAATTGTCAGCGGTATCGGATTCCTCGGAGCTGGAGCCATCCTGCGTAGAGGTAATGACAGCATTACTGGGTTAACGACGGCAGCTATGATTTGGGGAGCGGCAAGTATCGGGATTGCTGTTGGGGCCGGTTTTTATATTGAAGCTGCGTTTGCTGTACTAGCCGTGATGTTTGTCATCGAAGTCCTTGCACCTGCACTTGATAAATTGGGGCCAAAGAGACTTCGTACAAAAGAAGCTTCCTTCATTGTAGTGTTATCGGACAAATCAAAGATTGAAGATCTCATTACTTACCTGAAGATAGAAAGCATGACAATCGAGAATTTGCGGATTCGGCAAATTCTATCAAGGGATCTTCAAGTACAGCACGAACTTCATTTTCGAATCTCAGCACTTCCCAAAAGACATACGTCTAATTTGTATATCGAGTTGTCGACACTACCTTATATCGAATCGGTTGAAATCGAAATATTCCCATAACGGAGGAAAATTATGAGAGACATACTAAAACTTTTAAAAGAAGGCAACAAGCCCTCACTACTCGCAGCAATTGTTAACACAGTAATCGCTTGTTTAAAAGCCATTGCATTCTTCTTCACTGGAAATGTGGCTATGTTTGCAGAAATGATGCACTCATTTGGTGATGCAGCGAACCAGTTTTTCGTTTTCGTTGGTTCTGCTCTTTCGAAAAAAGCACCCACCCCGAAATATCCTAATGGATTCGGCCGTGTCGTAAATTTAGTTTGTCTGGGCGCTGTCATTATAGTTGGAATCATGTCCTATGAGGCTATCATAGGCGGGTGGCATCATATCGTAAATCCATCTGAGTCAGGCGGAATGAGAAATTTAATTATAAATCTCTCTGTTCTTGGTATAGGTATCATTTTGGAATGCATTGTACTTTACAAGGCGGGTAAAGAGATACTTCATGAAGCAGGGATTGATAAAGGTGGGATGGCTCCCATTACACTAGGTTTTAAAAACCTCAATCGTGCTAAACCCGCAACAAAACTCGTATTCATGGAAGATTTTGTCGCAACACTAGGCGGACTTCTCGCATTTTTCGCTGTCCTGTTGGCTCATTTCCTTGGGCTACTTGTAGCGGAAGGCATTGCATCCATTATGATTGGTATGATGATGTTCTATGTGGTTGGTAAAGTATTTCTCGAAAATGCACGTGGTGCAATCGGGGAAACGGACGAGGAAATGCTCAATCACATTTCCCTACTCGTTGCTGAAGATCCCGATGTAAAAGATATTCAACGTATTGAAGTTATCAAAGAAGGCGAATTCCTTCATGTTGAAATTGTCGCAGAAGTTGACCCATCCCATACAGTAGCCTATGTCGACGATGTGCGGGACCGACTCATGACTATTATCCTCAATCAAAAAGGTGTACAGGACGTTTTAATTTCTTTTGATGAAGATGACGGTGTGTCAACATGGAAAAGGTCCAATTCCACTGATGCAATTAAGCAATTCGGTTCAAAATTCCCTGAATAACAAAAACGTCACGCCGGAGATAACCCCGGCGTGACGTTTTTAATTCTCTTATAATGAAGCTTTTAAAATTGATAGTACATCCTCTTTATTTAGATTGCTGAATTGCCCAAGTGGCCCGTTGACTGTTGCTTTTTCTGCCATCAAATCCAGTTTCGAATCATCGATGTCATAATGGGCAAGCGTTTCAGGCGCTCCAATAGACGTCCAAAATGCTCTTAGACGTGCGATCCCTTCAAACGCGACCTCATCCTGCGTCTTACCTTCTGGTGCAACTCCAAATACGTTGACAGCAAGCTTGGCAAATCGCGCAGGATTAACGTTAACATTATGATTCATCCAATGTGGGAAAAGAATCGCAAGCCCACCTGCGTGCGGGATATCATAAACCGCGGACACAGCATGTTCGATATCATGTGACGCCCAGTCTCCTTGATAGCCCATTTGAAGGAAGCCATTCAACGCTATAGTACCCGCAAATAAAATCGTCTCACGTAAATCATAATTCTCCAAGTCTTCGACAAGCTTTGGTGCATTATCCATTATTGCACGTAGCACACCTTCACACATCTCATCTTGTACAGGCGTGTTCTTTGCATTATTGAAGTATTGTTCAAAAATATGGGACATCATATCAACAATCCCATAAATCGTCTGGTCTTTGGGTACAGATAATGTATAGGTTGGGTCAAGAATAGAGAATTTCGGGTAATTAAACGGACCGCCCCATCCATATTTCTCTTCCGTTTCTTCATTAGTAATAACAGATCCGGCATTCATTTCCGAACCTGTTGCTGCAAGTGTCAAAACTGTACCAAATGGGATTGCATCTTCCGCGAACGCTTTCCTTGTTACAAGATCCCATGCATCACCTTCATATTTCGCTGCCGATGCAATAAGTTTTACACAGTCGATAACTGATCCTCCGCCAACTGCTAAGATAACGTCGATGTCTTTTTCCTTACAAATCTCCGCACCCTTTCGCGCAGTTGACACACGCGGATTTGGCTCAACGTCTGAAAGTTCATGTACCTCCATATCATTCTCTTTTAAAATCGCCATTACTTCATCATATAGACCATTTCTCTTGATGCTGCCGCCCCCATAAACGACAAGCACCTTTTTACCGTAATTCGCTAGTTCTTGTGATAATTTCTGAAGTTGGCCTTTTCCAAAAATAAGCTTAACTGGATTATGGAATACAAATTCATTCATTCTATATTGCCTCCCTTTATTCTTTCATTATCCGAAACAATAAACCATTTTGCAAAAATAAAGGTGCGCGTATGAAAATCAGTCTTCTGGGCATAGTAATTTAAGGAGGTGTTGCAAAATGAGTAAAGTTCATAAAATAGCTCTAGCACTGACAATTATCGGTGCACTCAATTGGGGAGTAGCAGGAATATTCCGTTTCGACGTTGTTGCACAATTCGCAGGTGGTTCCGCGGAACCGCTCGCACGATTTATTTATATCATCATAGGAGTTTCAGGTCTCATCAACCTTGGCTTGCTATTTAATCAGCGGCAGGATCACGATGAGGTAATTGTTTCGGTTCCTGAAAAAGTATAAAGGCATCTCCCGTTTAAACCGGGAGATGCCTTTATTGTTTTGATTATGCCCAACCACGGAAACGTGATGCTTCCGCAGTTTTACGAACACCAATCATATATGCTGCTAGGCGCATGTCGATATTACGAGTTTCCGCAGTTGTATATACGTTCTCAAATGCTTCAACCATTTTTTTCGTCATTTTTTCGCGCACTTCTTCTTCAGTCCAATAGTAGCCCATGTTGTTTTGGACCCACTCAAAGTATGAAACTGTTACGCCGCCCGCACTTGCAAGAACATCGGGAACAAGTAGAATTCCACGTTCTTTAAGAATTCTAGTTCCTTCAGTTGTAGTCGGCCCATTTGCTGCTTCAACAACAATCGTTGCTTTGATATTATGTGCATTTTTTTCAGTAATCTGATTAGAGATTGCCGCAGGCACAAGAATATCGCAATCGAGTTCAAGTAATTCTTGGTTCGAAATCGTGTTATCGAAAAGTGTAGTTACTGTTCCGAAGCTATCGCGACGGTCTAGTAAGTAATCGATATCAAGACCCTCTGGATCATGAAGGGCACCATAAGCATCGGAAATTCCGATTACTTTCGCGCCAGCATCATGAAGGAACTTAGATAGGAAGCTACCCGCGTTTCCGAAACCTTGAATTACGATACGTGCACCTTTCATATCAATTCCACGACGTTTCGCCGCTTCCTCGATAATGATTGTTACCCCTTCGGCAGTCGCACGGTCACGACCTTGCGATCCACCAAGAACGATTGGTTTACCTGTAATGAAGCCAGGTGAGTTGAATTCGTCAATACGGCTATATTCATCCATCATCCATGCCATTATTTGCGCATTTGTGAAGACGTCTGGAGCTGGGATATCTTTGTTAGGTCCCATTACTTGGCTTAAGGCACGGACATAACCGCGGCTTAGTCGTTCAAGTTCACCCATAGACATTTCACGTGGATCACAAACGATTGCACCTTTACCGCCGCCATATGGTAGGTCGACGATGCCAGCTTTTAATGTCATCCACATAGAAAGTGCTTTTACTTCTTCTAACGTTACTTGCGGGTGATATCGTACGCCACCTTTTGTTGGTCCAACTGCATCGTTATGCTGTCCACGGTAACCCGTGAAGACTTTTACTTTGCCATCGTCCATTTTTATAGGAATACGTACTTCAATCATACGAAGTGGTTCTTTTAGAAGTTCGTACATTCCTTCATCGTAGCCTAGTTTATCAAGTGCATCTTTAAAAAGAGCTTGTGTAGACGTAAACAGATTCAGGTTTTCAGTCATTTAATGATTCGCCTCTTTGATTCATAATGTTTTCTATGCATATATTGTAACATATCGGACACTTATATTGTTAAGTATTTTAGTTAACGAAAACTTTTTTAATTTTACCTATTGCCCAGTCCAATTCTTCTTTTGTGATAATGAGTGGCGGAGCAAAACGAATCACTGTATCGTGTGTTTCTTTACATAGTAATCCAAGCTCTTTCAACTCTTCACAATATGGACGAGCAGCTTCAGTTAACTCAACACCTATGAACAATCCGCGTCCGCGTACTTCTTTAATCGACGGATGTTCAATTTTCTTTAACTCTTCCATGAAATAATTTCCGAGTTCAAGAGATTTTTTCGCCAGTTCTTCTTCTTCCAGCACTTCTAAAGACGCGATTGATACTGCACAGGCCATAGGATTTCCACCAAAAGTTGAACCGTGTGATCCTGGATTGAATACACCAAGAACAGATTTGTCAGCAAGTACACAAGATATTGGGAATACGCCGCCACCTAGTGCTTTACCTAGGATATACATATCCGGATCCATGTCTTCCCATTCACATGCAAACATTTTTCCAGTACGGCACAGGCCGGCTTGAATTTCATCTGCAATAAATAGAACGTTATTCTTTTTACAAAGTTCACGTGCTGCTTTCATATAACCTGCTGGCGGAATAATAATACCTGCTTCACCTTGAATCGGTTCGATAAGGAATGCAGCAGTATTTGGTGTAATTGCTGCTTCAAGTGCTTTGATATCTCCGTAGGGAATAAGGTCGATGCCTGGAAGCATTGGACCAAATCCACGTTTATATTCAGCATCTGAAGATAGTGAAACAGCTGTCATTGTACGACCATGGAAGTTGCCTTCACACGCAATGATTTCTGCTTGGTCTTCTGCGATCCCTTTAACGTCATAAGCCCAGCGGCGTGCTGCTTTAATAGCTGTTTCAACAGCTTCAGCTCCTGTGTTCATAGGAAGTGCCATTTCTTTGCCTGACAGTTCACAAATCTTTTCATACCATGGACCAAGTTGGTCATTGTGGAAAGCACGGGAAGTAAGCGTTACTTTATCAGCTTGGTCTTTCAATGCTTGAATAATTTTCGGATGACGATGCCCCTGGTTTACTGCTGAATACGCGGAAAGCATATCCATAAATTTATTACCTTCAGGATCTTTTACCCAAACCCCTTGTGCCTCAGAAATAACGATTGGCAGTGGATGATAGTTGTTTGCCCCAAATTTCTCCGTTTGAACAATTACTTTTTCTGATACCGACATACATTTCCCTCCCCTTTATATGTAAAGACAGACCCACCCAAATAGATGGGTCTGATAAATCAGTGTCTAGCTCCGGGCGCCAGATGCTCGGGTCATAAGTCAGCCCAGCTATGCGGGGAGTTCACCGCGTCGCCGGTCCGCCTTATGCCTGTCGCGGGCCTACAGGATGTAGGTCATGCAGCTGTTGCCACAGGAAGTGGCGCACTTAGGCTGCATTCCTTTTTGTGCAGGCGCCCTCCGCTTTTCTTAGTGTCTAGCTCCAGCGCCTAGCTCCTCGAGTCGCTTCAGTCCTTAAGTTAAAGGCAAAGAGCGCATTTATCTTCAGGCCCTCCAGCGCTTTTCGGGTCTACCAAGGCGCTTACGCTTTTCTTATAGTGTTTCTGAAGTTGTTTTACCTTGCATATGAAGTTGTAGGTAATCCGGTCCGCCAGCTTTTGAATCTGTCCCCGACATGTTGAATCCACCAAACGGTTGGTAACCAACGATTGCACCAGTGCAATTACGGTTGAAGTACAAGTTACCTACATGGAAATCTTCACGAGCTTGTTCGATGTGATGACGGTTGTTTGTGATGACAGCGCCAGTTAGGCCGTAATCCGTGTTGTTTGCAAATTCGATAGCTTCAGTGAAGCTCTTCGCTTTCGACAAACCGACAACTGGGCCAAAGATTTCTTCTTGCATAACGCGCGCTTTTGGATCAAGATCCGCAATAACCGTTGGTGCAACGAAGAATCCTTTCGAGCTGTCGCCTGTTCCTCCTGCGATTAAACGACCTTCTGTTTTACCGATTTCGATGTAGCTCATAACTTTGTCGAATGACGCTTGATCGATTACTGGGCCAGTGAAGTTTGATAGCTCAGTTGGATCACCGTACGTCAATTCTTTTGTCAATACGCCAACACGTTCAACAACTTGGTCATAAACGTCTTCGTGAATGATCGCACGTGAACAAGCTGAACATTTCTGTCCACTGAATCCGAATGCAGATTTCACGATTGATTGTGCAGCAAGTTCTAGATCTGCTTCATTATCAACAACAATTGTATCTTTACCGCCCATTTCAGCGATAACGCGTTTCAACCAGATTTGGCCTTCGTTCACTTTAGCCGCGCGTTCGTAGATGCGTGTTCCTACTTCACGTGAACCAGTGAATGACACAAAGCGTGTTCTTGGGTGATCAACTAGATAGTCGCCCACTTCAGCACCAGAACCTGGGATGTAGTTGACAACGCCTGTTGGCATGCCCGCTTCTTCAAGTACTTCGATGAATTTGTATGCAACAACTGGTGTTGTCGATGCAGGTTTAAGAAGTACTGTATTTCCTGTTACAAGAGCAGCAACTGTCGTTCCCGCCATGATTGCGAATGCAAAGTTCCATGGAGAGATGATAACGCCAACTCCAAGAGGAATGTAGTCAAAACGGTTGAATTCGCCTGGACGGCTTTCAACAGGGATACCATTTTTAAGTTCAAGCATTTTGCGCGCATAGAACTCTAGGAAATCGATTGCTTCAGCTGTATCAGCATCTGCTTCATTCCAAGGTTTACCTGCTTCTTTAGTAAGTAATGCTGAGAATTCGTGTTTGCGGCGGCGGATGATTGCAGCAGCTTTGAATAATACGTCTGCGCGGAATTCAGGTTTAACTTTCTTCCACGTGTTGAATGTTTCGTCAGCAATTTTCATCGCTTTTTCAGCAAGGTCTTTGCTTGCTTTAGAAACGCTACCGATTACTTCTTCTTTGTTTGCAGGGTTTCTTGATACTAACTTTTCTTCAGTCATGATGCGCTCTCCACCAATAATAAGTGGATAGTCTTGACCAAGGTATCCTTCAACTTGCTTTAAAGCTTCAAGGAAAGCTTGTTTATTCTCTTCTACCGTGAAATCTGTGAATGGTTCGTGTTTATATGGAATCATATTATTCCTCCTCTTTAATTATGAAACGCAAATATTATTTGCACTTAGTAATTGATTACATATATAATAATGCAAAAGATTGTTGCAGATATCAAGCATTATTCATTAGTTTTTCAAAAAAAGTATTTGGAAGGTGATTATTTTGAAGAATATAGACGATTCACTCTTCCCTTTTTATGAGTTTGCAGTGCGTCGTGCCGCGGTTGGTATACATGCCGTTGACAACAATGGTCGAACTGTCATCTATAATGAAAAGATGAAAGAAATCGAAGGACTTGCACTCGAAGATGTGGGTGATCGTTCAATTTTAGAACTTTTCAATTTCGACCAAGAAGAAAGTACACTGTTAAAAGTTTTGCAAAGCGGCAAAGAACAACTAAATGTAAAACAAACGTACTGGAACCGAAAAGGTACAGAAATCACATCCATTAATGACACATATCCAATCTTTAACCAACAAACTCTCATTGGAGCTGTTGAATTAGCCCGTGACGTAACAGCTCTCGAGAAATTCGTTCTTCAGCCATTTCGAAAAAGTAGTGATCCTGTAACATTCAATCAAATAATTGCTTCCTCCCCGCCTATGAAAGTGGTTATTGCGACTGCAAAAAAAGCAGCGAAAGCAAAATTACCGGTATTGTTAATCGGTGAAACAGGTACAGGTAAAGATCTTATCGCTGAAAGCATACATAATGAATTATCACCTTCCAGCACCGTACTCTATACCCTGTTCTGTCATAGTTCAGACCCAATCCTTATAGGACGCTTAGATAAAGATTTAAATGTAGAGGATCCTCTTACATTATTTTGTGAAAGAATCGATTTATTATCCATTCCATTACAGCAAAAATTGCTATCGATTCTTTTGAAATCACCTAACAGTAATAAGCAATTCATCGCAAGTATCGGGGATGACCCTGTAGAATTAATCGCTTCGGGCACATTATTAAAAGACTTATATTATTTCTTTGCTTCATTTACAATTCGAATTCCGCCTCTGCGAAAACGAAAAGAAGATATATTACCGTTCATTTCTGCTTATTTGGAACGGCGCAATGAACGCTACGGTTCCACACTTAAAGATATTACACCCGAAGTTGAACATCTTTTCCTCGGGTATGAATGGCCTGGAAATACCCGGGAGCTCGAGTTTCTTCTCGACGAAATCTCTTCTCTAGCGATGACCGAGACTGCCATTACCTATGATTTGCTTCCATTCCATTTCAGGATGAAAAGCGCGGATATCACCGACGAACCGATGCAAGCTGCTGATTTCATAGTCCAACCTGGCAAAGAGCTACTACCGCTTGAACAGTTTCTGCGTGAAGCGGAAGCCTATTACTTACAAAAAGCGATGAAACTCAATGATAAGAACGTCACAAAAACTGCAAATGCGCTTGGTATGAGCAGGCAGAATTTGCAGTACCGGCTGCGGAAATTAAAAAAGTGAGGAAAAAGGCGATTATGCCTTTTTCCTCACTTTTTATTGTCTAGCTACAGGATGTGGGTCATGCAGCCATTGCGACAGGACGTCGCGAACTTTGGCTGTGTTCCATTACTGCCCAGACTTTTCGATCCAGTCTTGAAGTTTGTCTTTCAATGAATTGAATCCTTCTGCATCACTTTCGTCAACACGCGCTTGCAGTGACTTGCGCGGATGGTCTTCTTTTCGTGTTGCAGCCGGTGCTTCTTGAAGAGCACGAATTGATAGACTAATCTTACCTGCAGCTTCGTCGACTTCCAGTACTTTCACTTGGACCTCTTGCCCCACAGTTAGATATTCATTAATGTCTTTTACGAATCCGTATGTGATTTCAGATATGTGTACAAGTCCTTGTGTTTCACCATCGAGTGCAACAAATGCACCATACGGCTGGATACCTGTCACTTTGCCCGAAAACTCTTCGCCTACTTCATATTTTCGCGCCATTTAAAACAGCTCCCAATCTATTTTGTTATCGATTCTGCCCTTAAGGCCACTTAAAATTATATCATGTTTGCAAGTCTCGAGCAAAAAGTAGATGAAAATGTTTGGTAGTTTTTTCCTGAACTACTCAAAGTTCTCCCTCTTCGATGACGATTTTTTCCACTTGCCATACTTGGTCTTTCGCATAAGTCATCCAAACATTGTAATACATTTTTCCATTTCGTTCGAATTCAATTGGCACAAGTACTTTGTGGCCATCATCCATGATCAATGACGGATTGTATCTGATTGAGTCAGTGACATCCAAAAGAGCAATTTCCTTCACCCAATCGTTTGTTTCATATTCATCTAGACTCGCCTCACGGGATGCTGGCTCAGTTAAATGCCACATCATGACTGAATCTTCCTTGTCGTTTGCGTAATAATATAGATCCAAGATTAATAGGGGGTGAACATTTTTCAGGACATCCCTGTCATATGCATCCGAAAATTCATTAAATAAATTTTCAATCTCGACATTGAATTGATCGTTGGGCAGCCAAAAAGTCAAATCATCATACATTTCCTTCAAAGGTTTCATACCAAAGTGTTCCAAGTTCCCCTCTACCGCAAGTGAATAAGCTTCATAAACTCTCCAATCGTCTAGCGAACTATACAATTCAGAGCGTTTCCAATCGGACTCCTCCATCTCCTCGACAACCTTTGCCATGATTACCCCTAATCCCGAATCAGGACCGAGCGACGCGAGCTGTTTCCATGCGTTGCGATGTACTTCACTAATTGAACCATCGCTACTTTTGAATTCTTCAATTGTTCTGCCTTGAAGTATCATTTCAAGGAGGTTAATCATGGTTCCTTCTACGACATGTCCCAACCATTGATTTTGCCTCGCCGCGACAAGTGTTTTTTCCATTTCCTCCATAATTTCAATGGTTTCATCAAGTGAATACAACAGTTTTTCGTTCATGATAAACGGTTCCTTCTCGTATTGCGTAAGATAGCTACCGGCCGCTTCATGCAGTGCAGCTCGAAGACGTCCAATGAATACACTATCCATTAGTCGAATAGTGCGTTGTGTCGTTGAAGTGATAGGAAGTTGAGGTAACGCTAAATCTTGATTTATTAGAGCCGCAATTGCACTACGGGTACTTTCAGAGTACTCGTCTTTTTGAGACAAAATGACTTCGGCATCAAATGTTCCATTTGCAAGCGATTCTTGCAGCTTATCGTAATCATCAGCGAATAATTCGTAAAGTGAATATTTAATTCCATCTGCTTTTCTAAGATAATGTTCAGCAAACATCATACTTTTTTCTACATCGTTTACGAGAGGAGCCGCAAATAATTCGTCTGCAAGCTCTGATGGCAATTTCATCATTTCATTTACCTCAAGCAACTTGTCATCCGCTAATTGGCGGTCGATTTTTCCACCTTCACGATTTTTATTCTCAAGCCCCACTAGCATGGTATTTACTTGTTCATTAGCGTCCGCAATAAAAGGGATTTGGTTAAATATATCCTCACTTACGCCTAAAATTGCTTTCTTTTCATCAACCTTCTTAGCATATTCTTTTTTCAACTTGTCAATATACTTACGGTCCGACCGTAGTTCCCATTCTTCACCTGTAAAATATGTACTCCCCACTATACCAATCAGCAGGAAACCAAGAATAATGACAGTGATCCATCCTTTTCGGCTTAACTTCTTGCTTTCATTAATGACTGGAGTATGTTCCCCCCTACTTACATTGACCACATTAAAAAGTAGAGGAAGACGATCATATGACATCCAAAGAAACTCGACGCGTTTTTTGAAAACATCTTGCGGCGGATAGCCTATTGCTTCTCTTAGCAATTCTCTCGCGGCTTGAATATTCGCTACTACTTCATCAAGTGGAATAGCCATAACTTCATTAATCTCTTCAAAGCTAAATTCATGGAATAAATGAAGAACAAGTGGCACACGGTATTTTTCATCAAGCTTTATTATTTCCGAATGAAATTCAGCGTCTTCCTTAAATGGAATAGGACTAGCCAGCCGTGGATTCGTTTGTTCAACTTGCCCAAGCTTTTCCAAAGCAGTTTTATAAATGTATCGCTTACCATCAGCCAGTTTCTCTAAATTGGTGTAAATTGTATGAAATGTTTCCTCGGCTACTTCTGCAGCTTCCACTAAAGAACATCCATACTGAAACGCAAAACGTTCAATGTCAGGTGAATACATATCCACCCACTCTTCAAACATAACCAAATCTCCATCTTTTACCTTTTGAATAAAATTTGATTCCTTAATACAGAGTCAACTCCTTTTAAAAAGTACACAGGTAACTTATTCAGACTTCATAAAGTTTAAATCAATATGTTTAATTTTCCATCCAGCAGTCTCATCCAATACCATCTCAGCATCAAAAAAATTCATACTTCCTCGCTCAAATCCGATTGAACCCGTCGAAGATTCCCTTCCGTCAAACAATAGACTCTTCATTTCGTAAAGATTGACATCCACTTTTCTCCATCCACTTATATACTCTTCGAGAGTATGTAAATCATCCTCGGGATTATACAGATGCCACATCGTTTCCGGATCTTCATGGTCATTCGCAAAACAATAAACTGCAAAAACGACCAATGGATGTACATCTTTTAACACAGCAGAATCATGACCTGTTGAGTAAAGTTCGTAAGTCTTCTCAACTAAATCCTCAAAAGAAGAATCGGGAAAAGTGACACTACTAAGACCCCTATCCGATTGTAGAATTCCGCTCATCTCAAAGGTATGAAGTCTTCCCTTCCTGGCAAGTTCCACTGCATAACCAAGATGGTATAGATTTAAATGGCTTTGTGTTTCAGATTCTGTCCATCCGCTCGCTTCCATTTCGTTTATAACTTTTTGCATTATAAAAGCAGATGGCGATCCTTCTCCATTAGCAGCAACTTTCATCCAAATAGATTTAACTTCTTCTGTTACCTTTCCGTCGAAACCAACGATCTGATTCGTTTCAGAGCCGACGACCATTAAATAAACTAACCAAGAGTAATAATCCTCCAGCGATGTATAAGGAATTTCAATTTCCACATTTGCTAGCAGTGTGTTTTCTATTTCTACCAAATTAGCCATTAGTTCAATATAGGAACTAGCCGGCTTCGAATAATAATCGATTGATGAGGATTCTAAAAAAGCTATATAGCCTTTAAAATCTTTATGAATCGAAGCTTTAATTTGAGCACTTAACTCAGTTTTGGCATAACTCGAATAAAAAGGTAACAGATAAAGATTTTGTTTCTCCATACTATTTAACGCCTTCTGTAATTCTTTAGGGTAGGACTCTTTCATTTCAAGATACTTTTCAATATTAACGGTTTCGTCAACTGTAGCTTCATCAATAAATTGATGATATCTAAAAAAAAATGTACTGTAGGCATTTTGTATTTCATTAATCTGTTTCACGTACTCAATTATAAATTCCGCACTTTTTTCTTTATCACTTGTGAGAGGACTTTTAACGAGCTGTTCGACCATTTTAGATGGCAATGTCAGTGTTTTAACGATTTCGTCATACTGTTTACCAATACTTTTTTTATCAATCCTGCCAATTTCCGCAATAACTCGTTCTTCTCTTTGGATCATCACTTCAAAGTCCTCACGTGCTTGTTTGCCATATCCAAAATAATAATACTCTTGTTTATCTTCTTCAGTTGGTTCCGTCAAACCCAATACAGCATGGCGACTCGCTATTTCTTCCTCAAAAGATACTTTAAGCTGTTCCACGTATTTTTCGGCTGACGCTTTTTTATACTCCTCCCCCGTCACAGCAGGAAGCATAACAAGTAACAATAAGACAATAATTCCGGCAATCCATGAAACCATAGCTTTCTTTGATATCTTTTGTTTCAATTTCTTAGTAGCTTGTATTTCCTTTTGTGGTTTCGCGAAAACCTGATCTTTTCTGAATGAAGAACTAATTCTCCCATATGATTTATGAAGGAATTCCAGCCGTTTCTCCAAAAGTAAGCTGTCAATTTCAACAGTCAGTTGTTTGACCCCTTGTGCGATGGACTCTTCGACAGCATCTGCGGAAATACCCGTAATCGTTGCTATCTCTACTTCATTCATTCCATGAAATTGGGAAAGAATTAACGATAGCTTAGCTTTTTCTTCAAGATTCATAATCTTTTCATGCAATTGCTGATCCTCTTCAAACGACAAAATGGACTCTTGTAAAGGCTCCATCCGTTGAATATGTACAAGCATTTCTAACACCATTCTATATAAGTCATACCGGAGCCGTTCCTCATCATTCAATTTTCCCAAATCCGTAAAGAACGTTCGAAACGTCTCTTCCGTAACCTTCCCTGCCGATTCTCGTGTACAGCCACATTGAATGGCAAACCGTTCTAAGTTGCCTGAATGAAGATCCATCCATTTTTCAAATGCCGCAAGATCTCCATTCTTTGCTTCTTCAACCCCACCGGATTCTTCCATGTACGAAGTCCCCCCTTATTCAAAAAAACATCAAACTTAAAATAATCTGCTCGATTTCCCATACGAAATCTTCATTCAAAGCCATCTGCGTACTAACAGAAAGAGTATTTCCACGCTGAAATCCGATTGAACCCGCCGTTTCTTCGCTACCATCAAATTGCAGACTATCGAAACTATAAAGATCTATATCAAATTGACTCCATTCATCAACGAATTCTTCAAGTTTGACTACATTTTTTGTTTTACTATAAAGATGCCACATCGTCTCTGGATCTTTTTGTTCATTCGCGTAAAAGTAAACACCAATAATAACCAAGGGACTGACTCCTTTTAATTTAGAAAGATCATGATACAAGGAGAATGAATAATATGTCTCTTGAACTACGTTCTCAAAGCTAGGATTGGGAAGCGTCACAATTTCCATACCCGTTTCAGTTTGCATAATCCCGCTTATGCTAAACGATTCAAGTTTTCCTGCTTTCGCAAGCTCCAATGCTTGATGAACGTCATATATTCCTAAACGATTGAGGCTTTTTGACTCCGTCCAATCTGTTGCATCCATTTCGGAGATGATCATTTGCATAATATAAGCTGCTGGAGAGCCTTCACCGGCAGAAGCGATTCGTTCCCATCCTTCGCGAAACTCCGTTTTCACCTTGCCATCATCGCCAAATATACGATCAAGTTCCGCCGCCCCGACGATTACATAAAAGAGTTCGTTGTAAGTCCAACTGAGCATGTTAGTCTTTTCATCATTGATAGTTGTTGACAACAATGTTTTTTCCATGTCCAATAAAAAAGCAACCGAGTCTTCTAAGGAATGCGCTAGTCCCGGATACGATACGAAAGGTGCAGATTCCAATAATGTGAAAAAACCACCAAAATCTTCGTGGATTGAAGATCGAATCTTTGCGCTGAAGTCATTCTTACCGTAACTTAGAGCTAATGTGCCAAATCCCTTAATAAAAGTTGGATAGATGTTTTGTTTAATCATCCCATCTAATGCTTGTTGCAAGTCTTCAGGATATGTATCTTTCTTCTGAATAAACTTATCGGCAGCAAAAGATTCGTTAGCGATTGCATCTGCGGTAATCTGTTCATGTTTGATAAATGTCATGAAATAAGCTTGTTGGAGTACGTCATACTTTTCCAAATAGCCCTTCATGAATTCTCCACTTTTCGCTTTATCGTTCGCAAGCGGTTTTTTTACTAATCGGTTAGCCATTTCAGATGGTAATTCCAATTTGTTAATTATTTTTCCATACTCATCCTCTATCTTCTTTTTATTCAAAGTACCAGTTTTGTCAATAACGCCCTCATATCTTTTTATCATCGACTCAAAATCAGCGCGTGCTTGATTGCCATACCATATATAGTTATAGTCTAGTTTGTCTTCCTCGGTCGATTCAATAAGGCCCAGTTCAGAATAGCGGCCCCCTATTTCTTGCTCAAATGACTCCTTCAACCGTTCTACATATTTTTCAGCTGAAGTTTTTTTGTATTCTTCCCCTGTAACTATAGGAATTATTACAAGCGACAGCAGCACTATGATTCCGGCAATCCAGGAAATCATGGCCTTCTTTGATATTGTTTGTTTCAATTTTCCAGTTGTCCGTATCTCCTGTTGAGGCTTTGCAAAAACCTGCTCTTTTCTGAACGAAGACTTCATGCGCCTATATGACTTATTGAGGAATTCCAACCTCTTTTTCAATTGCGCATCTCCCAAATCACGGAATGCCACCGTGATAGCTTGTTCAACTGTTTCTAGGGAGGTGTCTGTAATTTTCACAATCTCTGAATCATCCAGCTTGTGGAATTGTGAAAGAATGAACGGTACTTTATATCCCATTTCAAGGTTTACAATCTGGTCATGCAATTCCTGATCCTCTTCAAATGGAAATATCGTTTCATTCGGCGCATCAGTTTGTTGAACAAATGCCAGACTTTTTAATGCCTTTTTATATAACGTGCACACAAGCGACTCTTCATTGCTAATGGAATCTAACTGGCTATGTAAATTTCTAAACGTTTCTTCCGCTAAATCAGCTGCCTGTTTTAACGTACAACCATACTGGATGACGAAACGTTCAATGTCTCCTGAATAAATGTCCATCCATTTTTCAAAAGCATCCTTCTCTCCAGCTCTCACCTTTTGCATCAACTCAGATTCTTCCACAGGCAACCCACTCCTTCATTACGAAATGTCTAATTATTTCAATTATACCAAAGATAGATTGACATCGTAATTTGTTTCAAATTACCATGGTATTCGTTTTTAGTTAGTGTACAATTAGAAAATCTGTATCCTAATGAAATGAGTGAATATCTATGAAACAACGTGATCAATGGTCGTCAAAAATTGGTTTCGTTCTCGCTGCTGCCGGCAGTGCGATCGGACTCGGTGCAATATGGAAATTCCCATACATGGTAGGGATGAACGGCGGAAGTGTTTTCATTCTACTGTTCATTATTTGTACAATTGCAATCGGACTTCCAATTTTGCTTGCAGAGTTCGTCATCGGACGTATGGGTCAGGCTGATGCAATTACATCACTAAAACGATTGGCGCCAGGTAAAAAGTGGCCTTTGATTGGCTGGATGGGACTTGCAGTTTCATTCATTCTCCTGTCATTTTATAGCGTGGTCGGGGGTTGGATTCTTTCCTATTTAACACGAGCTATTTTCTTCAAACTCGATGCTACGAATCATGGCGATCTTTTCAATACAATCATCGCCAATCCAGTAGAAGTTCTATTTGCTCAGGCCGTGTTCATGGGGCTGACAATTTGGATTGTACAAAGTGGTATTAAGGGAGGTATTGAGCGGGCGAGCAGGTGGATGATGCCAATGCTGTTCATATTCTTCATCATTCTTGCAATCCGTTCATTAACATTGGATGGTGCAATGGAAGGTGTTCGATTCCTATTTGTGCCTGATTGGTCTCACTTGACAGGTTCTACGTTTTTACTTGCACTTGGTCAAGCTTTCTTCTCACTGAGCGTTGGGGTGACAGCAATGATGACCTATGCATCTTATTTACCGAAAGAAGAAAAGTTAGGGCAATCGGCAATGAACGTTGCGATTTTAAATATTACCATTTCAATTTTAGCTGGTATTGTTATATTTCCCGCAGTGTTCGCACTCGGCCATTCACCTGAAGAAGGACCGGGGCTAATTTTCGTCGTTTTACCAGCCATTTTTAGCCAGATTCCGTTTGGCAATATGTTTATGATTATTTTCTTCATCTTGATGCTTTTCGCTACACTTACTTCATCGATTGCGATGCTTGAAATTGTCGTGTCTAGTGGGATCCGCGAGAAAATCGAGCGTAGAAAACGTGCTGCATGGGTATTTGGAATTCTTATCTTCATCGTTGGTATTCCAAGTGCGCTGTCATTCGGTGTCCTGTCTGACGTGAAAATATTCGGCGGTTCCATCTTTGACTTTGCAGACACATTGACGAGCAAAATCGGTATGCCTTTAGGTGCGTTATTCGTTTCGATATTCGCGGGCTTTGTGTTGACGAAATCACAAACAGACGACGAGCTGCGCATGCATCCTGTGATGAACAGCCTTTGGAAATTCCTTGTCAGGTATGCCGCACCTGTCGCCATCATCGTCATTTTCATCGTATCGATTTTCGGACTTTAATGGTACTGCAAACACCCGCAAATCCAGTTACTGGATTTGCGGGTGTTTTTCACGTCTGTTGATTAACCATTTAGCTGCATAAAATACTGGTGAGAAGGACTTGACGACCTTCATTTTCACTGGATCATTTCCGGTACGCTTTCGGCGAACTATTCATGACAGATTTACTGAGGGGTCCTAGTGTAGCTCTGTTGGGAATAGTTACCTGCCACGTTCCTGCACTATTCAAGTGAAAAACGCAGTTGTTTTGGAAGAAAAAAGTAGATGATATTCTATAAAAAAATATGTAGGGATGCGACTTTGTCGTATCCCTACATATCCAGACATCTCGGTAATCGTATGGAAGTCATTCAATCCAAAGCAACCCAAAGTCAACTATACACGTAGCGCCCAGTTGGTAATCATGTTATTCACTGGTTACTTTTGGTTAATCAACAGGTTTCGTGTTTTATTGTATAAAAAGACTGTACCCGTATTAAAATGGGTACAGCCACATCAAAATCAGACGATACATTTCGCCTCGTATTTAATCGCTAACAGCTTATAAGAAATTTGAACACACTTTTCGATTGGAATCCATAATTTATAAGATTGTTCGTAAATTTCCCGAATTCGTTTTGCAAGGTCGGTTGGGTGATCAAGACGTTGTAAGTCCGATACGACATCAACGATTTCGTGTGCATACGCTTTTGGTCCTACGTCAAATGGGTCCCATTGTTCAAGAAGTGCTACTGCCTTTTTGTTCATTTCTATAGTTTGCACAATGAGTCACCTTATTTTTCTCAATAGTCTAGATTATGATAACATAGTAGAGAAAAAAGGAAAGAGGAGATTTCCATGAATAACTTTGAACAAGTAATTGAACGACGTAAATCACGTTCTGTAAAATGGGACCGAATGGAAATGATCTATGGAATCGAAGATGCATCCGATATTTTACCGATGTGGATTGCAGATATGGACTTTGCTGCACCGGAAGTGGTTATCGATGCGCTGAAAGAACGTCTCGATCATCCCGTTTTCGGCTACTCATATATTTGCGAAGGCTGTAAAGACGCAGTAAGTACATGGCTTGCTGAACGCCATGCATGGGAAACCAAAAATGAATGGATGTTATTCCACCATGGTGTAGTTCCGGCAATCGCTTCAGTCGTTGAAACGTTTACGAATCCAGGTGACGGCATTCTTGTCACATCTCCAGTCTATCCGCCCTTTTTCCAAGTCCCTAAACGTCAAGGACGAAATATGGTCGAATGTATTATGAAAGAGGACAACGGTGTGTACTCCATCGACTTTGAAGAATTCGAGAAATGCCTGCAACAAAACGTAAAGCTATTCATTTTATGCAATCCGCATAATCCTGGTGGAATTGTCTGGACTGCAAGCGAATTGAAAGAAATGTTACGACTGTGTACAAAATATGATGTCTTGATTTTATCGGATGAAATCCACGCCGATCTAGTCTTCTCAGGGCATAAACATATTCCGCTCGCAACGCTTGCTGACGAAGAAGCAGGACGTATCATTACGTGTGTTGCACCTACAAAATCGTTTAACCTCGCAGGTATCCAAGCAGCATTAATGATCGCTACAGATGAAGGTGTGAGAGAGAAACTTACGTTGAATGCAATGGCACATGGTCAAATGGATTTGAGCTCTTTTGCAGCCGCAGCTTTGACTGCCGCCTATAAAGATGGAGGCCCATGGCTAGCACAATTACTGGAAACAGTTTCTACCAATATGGACTATGCAATTCATGAACTAACAGCTGCAATTCCTGCCTTAAAAATTGCTAAGCCGCATGGTACATACCTTCTGTGGATTGACTACCGTGGTACTGGATTTACCGAGTCGGAAATAATGGACAAGTTGTTGAATAAAGGTAAACTCGCCCTTGATCCAGGTACAAAATACGGCGAAGCAGGACGCGGCTTCCTTCGCATGAATGTCGCAACACCGCTTTCAGTTGTTCAAGACGGCGTTAACCGTTTTATCACTGCATTAAGTGAGTGATTTAGCACAGTTGTGATTACAATCACGGAGTTGACGTTACGATCGCGACGTTGACGTTACAATTTTTTAAAAGAAAACGAGCATCCTCAATTTTGAGGATGCTCGTTTTCTTTTTGTTCGCGGCGTTCACGTAAAATACGTTCTTCAAATTCTTTCGCTTCTAATTCCTGTTTCTTCGACTTGCGTCGAATCCACATGAATGTAAGTACCAATAGAATCGCAAAGAAAAACATTGAAATCGCGGCTGGTATATATTCTGATTTGTCTTCAGGAAAGTAAAGGAACGGCATTAATAGTGCGTTCACTTACATCCACTTCCTCACATTGTAAATTTCTATATGATTCGAATTACTTTTGAAGGATTTCGATTGATTCAATAGAAATATCTTCAACAGGCTTATCTTGACGCCCTTTTTTAACTTTAGCAATTTTGTCGACAACATCCATGCCTTCAATAACTTGGCCGAATACTGTATGTTTTTGGTCTAAGTGCGGAGTTCCACCCATTTCGCCATATGCTTCAGCGATTTCAGCTGGATATCCACCTTTTTTCAGCTGATCAACTGAAGCAGGTACTTCTGAAGCATGAACGATGAAGAACTGGCTGCCATTTGTTCCTGGACCAGCGTTCGCCATTGAAAGAGCTCCTTTTAAGTTAAATAGATCCATAGTAAATTCGTCTTCAAATGTATCGCCGAAAATACTTGCTCCGCCCATACCAGTTCCTGTTGGGTCGCCGCCTTGAATCATGAAGTCTTCAATAACACGGTGGAAGATAATACCGTCATAATAGCCGTTTTCTGCATGTGTTAAGAAGTTTTCAACTGTTTTTGGTGCTTGTTCAGGGAAAAGCTTGATTTTGATTGGCCCCATTGTTGTGTTCATAATAACTAATGCTTCAGTTGCTGCTACTTCTTTTGATAATTGTGGATACATTGTTGTTGCCTCCTCTGAGTTCTTCGTGCTATTTTCTTCCACTGGCGCTTTGCCAGCAGACACTACTTCTTCTGTTTTTTTGTTCTCAGACGTACTATTTCCGCAAGCGGAAAGTAAGACGAGACCAACGATTGTCAGAAGGGAGAAATACATTTTCCTCATTTAACATTCACCCTGAATCAGTTTATCATATTGAACAATCTATTTCGACGAATAAGCATGATACTTCCTTCGTTTTCCGAATTGTTTTATACTGAATGAAAAGCACGACACAGAAAGAAGGTTTTCTAAATGGACGTGCAAAAACGGAATTTCATCATCATTTGGATTTCCAACGTCCTCGTTGCAGGGACAATGACGATGATCATGCCCTTCCTATCCCTTTATATCGAAACATTTGGCGATCATCCCGAAGCATATGTTCAAAAATGGTCTGGCCTTATTTTTGGCGCTTCATTTGTCACGGCTTTCATTATGTCACCGATTTGGGGCCGAGTTGCCGATAAATATGGCTTTAAGCCTATTCTTATCATCAATGGTTTCGGGATTGCAACTTCCGTTTTCCTAATGGGATTTGTGGATTCCGTAGAGATGTTCTTCCTGCTTCGGCTACTGAATGGTGTTGTCACAGGTTTCATACCAACTTCACTCGCGTTTATCTCTTCACAGACTGCGAAGAAGGAAGCTGGAAAAATGCTAGGAACTCTGCAGATGGGCAGTGTGACAGGCACATTATTCGGCCCTGTATTTGGAGGTTTACTGGCAGATGCATTCGGTTTCCAATATACCTTTGTCATTACATCCATCTCCGTAATTGTCGCTACACTTATCGTTCTCTTCGGCATCAAGGAACAAAAACGGGTAAAAAATCCGAAAGCTATCCAGTATTCCCGTAAAGCGATTATTAGCGGCTTGCTACATCACCGGCTCATGTTGAACGTTATGATTGTTACGGCACTTATCCAAGTAGGCAACTTCAGTATCCAGCCGCTTCTGTCGCTTTACGTTTCTCATTTGACGGATGCAAAAGACGTAGCTTTCCTAGCTGGGATTACCTTCAGTGCAGCAGGGGTCGGCAATCTATTATTCGCACGCCGCTGGGGCAAGCTTGGTGACGACATTGGCTACGAAAAAGTGTTGTCAATTCTGCTACTCCTATCATTTATCTTTATCATCCCACAAGCTTTTGTAACACAGCTGTGGCAACTTATCTTTTGGCGATTGCTGTTCGGTATTGCGCTCGGTGGAATGATCCCTATAACGACTGCACTAGTTAGACGTGAGGCACCAGTCGATATTCAAGGAGAAGTCATGGGTTATAATACCAGCTTCCGTTTTCTCGGGAATATTATAGGTCCAATGTTTGGCGGAATCGTCAGTGGTTTCATCGGTATTTCGTCTGTCTTCATCGTCACTGGCGTTCTATTCCTGGTTGGGTTTGCCTTTCTCTATTATGCCAAACGAAAACCCGTACAGGACTTTGAGGACTTTCTTGCTGCTGAGGATAAAAGGACACATAGTTAAGAAACAGCACACTTCACTAGACGGAGTGTGCTATATTTTTGTTAGTGAATGATTTCTTGAACGGAGTGCAAATCCATTGAAACATGTTATTGGTTTCATCTTTATTCTTCTAACCATACCAATTCTCTTTATTGTCCAAGAAGCCATTGCAGTCGAATTGAAAAGCGCTGGATCCTTCAATGACCAGATCAATGATTCCATTGAACTGTCATCCCCAAAGATCAATGTCCCCGTGACGTTGAAAGATGGCAATGGGCTCATTTTTGCAGAAGAATATATAGAGTGGCGCGATCCACTCCCGCTGTCGTCCATTCCCTTATTCGCGCGTCAACTGTTCCTAGAAAGTGAAGACACGGGTTTTTTCGAGCATAAAGGCTATGATGTAGCCGCAATCGTGCGTGCATTCGCTGTCAATACCGCAACGGACGATGTCAGACAAGGTGCTTCTACCATTACACAGCAAGTCGTGCGAATGCGTTTTCTATCGACTGAAAAGACCTATGAACGTAAGTTGACGGAACTTTTTTACGCAGCCGAGCTTGAAAAACAATCGACAAAAGATGAAATCTTGGAAATGTATATGAATGAAATGTATTTTGGCCATCAAGTGTACGGCATTGGTGCCGCTGCGACATATTACTTCAGCAAACCCTTAGATGCACTGAATGAGGCGGAGATGGCCTTCCTTGCGGCGATCCCAAACAACCCTTCTTTATATGATCCACTGAACCATTTCGATCAGACAAAAGTAAGACAGGAACGCCTATTGTCTATACTGACAAAAAATAGAGTTCTGACTTCCGAGGAATCTAAAGTGCATAAAAACACAGCTATCCAATTAAATCTGAAGGAAAAAGCGAATGCCTTTCCTGCCTACAGTACATATGTACTTGCGGAACTTACTGATCTCATAGCACAGTCCGAAGGTTTATCTGAAAAAATGACGTATGCGAAAGATGATGCAGAAAAAATAGCCCTTGAAGCGATTATTAAACAACGGACAGCTGAAGTGTTGTCCAAAGGATTGATTATCGAAACGGCACTTAACCCTGGAAAGCAGCGCCGAAATGACCAAACGATCTCCTCCCTTTTACACCCTAAAGGCGTGCAAGCAGGTGCCGCGGTTATCGACAATGAAACCCGTGAAATCATCAGCCTATTCGCCGGTAAGAACTATAAAAAAGCTGATTTTCACCGTGCATTCCAGGCTGTCAGACAACCTGGTTCGGCTATGAAACCACTTCTGGTCTATGCTCCACTGTTTGAAAGTAGTTCCTATACAGAAAACACCCCCATTAACAGTGGTGCTATTTGTATCGGCTCGTACTGCCCGACAAATATCGGCGGTTACGTTTATGGCAATGTTACGGTAAAAGAGGCTTTTCGACAAAGTCATAATACAGCAGCGGTCAGATTGCTTCAAATGATTGGAGTGGAAGAGGCATTCAGCTATATAGCACCATTCGGATTCAAATCAGTTACACAACATGATATGAACTATGCAGCTGCTCTCGGTGGGTTTGCAAAAGGGATGACGCCGCTTGAACTTGCGGGGGCTTATTCGAGTTTCATTGATGGGCAATATACCCCTCCCCATGCCATACGCGCTGTAAAGGATAGAGCTGGGACTATTTTATACGAATGGCCTGATGACAAAGAGGACGTTTGGTCTCCTACTACTGTTACCAAAATTCGCGGCATGATGTCAGATGTCGTATTGAACGGAACTGGCCGGGGTATCCCCTATACAACTTCGTATACGGGAGCAAAAACCGGCACCACAGATCATTATAAAGATCTATGGGTTGGAGGGTTGAACGATAACTATACAACCGCTGTCTGGGTCGGCTATGATAGTCCGCAATCTCTAAAGCTCTTGAGCGATCAGAAACTTCATTTGCGTATATTTTCCACACTACTCCAGGACTAGCCATTCACAAGGCTAGTCCGTTTTACTACCAATGAAAGGCAAACTCGCAATTACCCCATTATAAAGCTTCAACAGAATATAGATGATGGTTGAAACTAGTATCGCCCAAACCAGAATTTCAAAAACGAGAAGTCCAATCGTGCTGACGATTGTCATGTATTTGCTTAATTTGAAAACGACATACACGAAGTAGATGAACGTTGTCAGTAAAAATACAGCTGTTAATAGGCTAATCGAATTGATGCCACCTACCGATGCAAGCGCGCCGAAAAAGTAGATGACATTGCCTCCGCGAGCTTCGCTATACGATTTCCCCTCCACATCCTTCGAAAAGAATAACATCGCGGTTTCATGAATCGTTTCCGCAATCAATTTTAACGCTGAAAAAACCATAAAAAATAACAATGCATAGATAACTAGCAGAAAAATACGTAATTGTATATCGGTCAAAAACTCTCGCATGCCGGCATACAAACCAATTCCTTTAAATAGTTCCACTGACACGCCAACTGTGTATACTCCGAATGTTAAACTGAATAAGACAATTGTTACAAACGGTAAATAACCAAATATGTATGGATTTTTCATTTCTAACACCTCAAACGCAAATTAGTTCTTCGTTTCTATACTATAAGAAGAGAGACCGAATAGGCAACAAAATCCAGAATCGTCCCACACTTACTATTTTTCAATTAGACAACTTCCGCATGCTGTGATATAGTTACCTCAATCAAATAAATGAACGTACTTGGAGGAGTCTGTCACCAGGGGGTATCTATGCCCTTTTGTGATGGACTTTTTGCATTTTTTGATTAAAACAATGAAAGGAAGAAAAGATAAGGTAATCGTAACAATTTTAAAATTTACCGTCCCGACGTTGAAAATGATGTATGAATTCAGAACAGCCAATGACTATTAGATCCCTTTTGCTTAGCATCACGTTTATACATAACTGTTTCATTCATTAGGAAGGAGGATTTTCTTGAATTTTGTATTACTGATTTTCCTGCCGATTGTGGCAGCCCTATTCGTTCCATTGCTAGTTAGGAAACTGAAAGACATACACACTGGGTGGTTCGTTTTACTCGTCCCTGTCTCCCTCTTCATTTTTTACATAGGATTTCTTAAAACAACAATGGACGGCGGGCATGCTATAGCAGAATTGCAATGGATTCCTTCACTCGGCATTTCGTTCGTGTCGTATATTGATGGACTCAGCCTGCTGTTTACCTTGCTTATTACAGGCATCGGTGCACTCGTTGTGCTCTACTCCATCTTTTATCTTGATAAGCGTAAAGAAAAGCTGAATCACTTTTACGTTTACCTGCTCATTTTCATGAGCGCCATGTTAGGTGTTGTCCAATCTGATAACGTTATATCCCTTTATTTATTCTGGGAGCTAACATCCATTTCGTCATTCCTACTTATTGGCTATTGGAATACACGTGACGGTTCACGATTTGGTGCATTGAAATCAATGATGATCACTGTATTTGGTGGACTAATGATGCTTGGAGGATTCGTTCTGTTAGGGATTATGGGAGATACGTTTTCCATCCGCGAACTTATCGCTAACGCCCCCACTTTTGTAGGACATGAATTCTTTACATTGGCGCTCGTTCTCGTACTACTTGGTGCTTTTACAAAGTCAGCACAGTTCCCGTTCCATATTTGGTTACCGGATGCAATGGAAGCGCCTACACCGGTCAGTGCCTATCTACATTCAGCAACGATGGTGAAAGCAGGTCTTTACCTCGTCGCCCGATTTACACCTATTTTCGCTGTTTCTGAAGTTTGGATTTGGCTCGTAGCTGGTATCGGACTTCTGACATTATTCTGGGGATCTTTCTTTGCAGTGAAACAGACTGATTTAAAAGCGATTCTTGCTTTCTCGACAGTCAGTCAGCTTGGACTTATCATGTCTCTGCTCGGAGCAGGTGCGCTTGCCTATCACTCGGATGACCCCATTTTCAAATTCGCAACATTTGCAGCGATCTTCCATTTGATCAACCACGCAGTCTTCAAAGGGAGCTTGTTCATGATTGCTGGTATTGTCGATCATGAAACGGGTACGCGCGATATCCGAAAACTCGGCGGATTGATGAGCATTATGCCCGTCAGTTTCACGGTTGCGTTCATCGGTTCAATGTCGATGGCAGGTCTGCCGCCATTCGGCGGTTTCCTGAGTAAGGAAATGTTCCTTCAGTCGATGCTGACCATTCGCCATTTTGAACTGTTCAACTTTGCAACATGGGGAATTATCTTCCCTGTTATCGCTTGGATTGCCAGTGTTTTCACATTCATTTATAGCTTTTACTTTGTATTTAAGACGTTCGCTGGAAAACAAAAAAGTGAACCTCTTCCTACTAAACCGCATGAAGCACCTGTCGGGATGCTTGTATCTCCCGTCATTCTTGCTACGCTCGTTGTTGGCATCTTCTTCATACCGAACTTGATTGGAAAATGGTTTGTAAAACCAGCTGTCATGGCTGTCCAGCCTGATTTATACAGCCATCCTTCTGAAGTTGCCGTTCACGTCGCAGCATGGCACGGAATTGCTGCTCCAGAATTATGGATGACGGTTTCGCTTGTCGGAGTCGGTCTCGTTCTATTCTTGACCTTGGCGAGATGGCAGAAACTGTATGACATTCAACCTGAATACTTGTCATTGAATGCCCTGTATGACTCAGCCATGTTCGTTAGTGAAGGTGGAATGAACAAACTTTCCCGCTTCTATATGACTGGTTTAATCCGCACATATCTGATTTATATGTTTGCTTTTATTGCTGCCATTACAGCGGCGACGTTATTCATCAAAGAAGCTTTCATAGTTGATATGGAGAGTTTTGCCCCTGTCAACTTATATGGAGTTCTGACTGCTATTGTTCTGGTTATCGCAGTTTGTATGGTTCTACTTGCGAAGACAAGACTGTCAGCAATCATTGCTCTAGGTGCCGTCGGTTATTCGGTTGCTTTATTCTTCGTTATTTTCAAAGCACCGGATTTAGCGCTTACACAACTCGTTATTGAAACGATATCTGTTGCTTTATTCTTGTTAGCCTTTAAACATCTACCGTCTCTGAACAATCACGGCCAAACAAAACGCAACAAGATTGGCAATTTGATTATTGCGGCTGGTGTCGGAATAACGGTGACATTGGTTGCCTTATCGGCTCATTCACAAAAATTGATTCCATCTATCTCGCAGTATTACAAAGATACAGTTTATACAGAAGCGGGTGGCGGGAATATCGTCAACGTTATTCTTGTAGATTACCGTGGATTTGATACATTATTTGAAATTGCTGTGCTGTCAATCGCGGGGATTGCCGTACTTGCTATGATTCGCCTGAAATTGTCAAAAAAGGAGGAGAATACGGATGAAAACAAATGATGTCATTTTACAAACTACAACAAAACTCGTATTCTTCATCATCTTCCTTTTTTCAATCCACATTTTCTTTGCGGGACATTATACACCAGGTGGCGGTTTCGTTGGAGGATTGCTTACTACTGGAGCAATCGTTCTTCTCTTACTCGCTTTCGATTTGAAAACGGTACAAAAAGCACTGCCTTTCAACTTCACAATTATGACAGGCATCGGCTTATTGCTTTCTCTAGGAACGGCAGCAGGCTCAATTTTTTTCAACGTTCCTTTCTTTACACATGCTTTCGACGATTTCACTTTGCCGTTGTTCGGAACAACTTCCCTTCATACAGCAATGATTTTTGATGCAGGTGTCTACCTTGTTGTCGTTGGGGCAGCCGTTACAATGATTCAATCGATTGGAGGAGATGCGTAATGGAGTTTATAATGGCCATCGTCATCGGAATTCTTTTCATGGCAGCTGTCTATCTGATTCTTTCCAGGAGTATCCTCAAAATCATACTCGGGACAGGCCTATTGAGCCATGGTGCTCACTTGCTCATTCTTACAATGGGCGGTCTTGGTGGCACATCTCCGCCAGTCGTGGCAGAAGGCGTAACAGATTATGCAGATCCTTTGCCACAGGCGCTTATTTTAACAGCGATTGTTATTAGCTTCGGTGTGACAGCATTCATCCTTGTATTAGCTTATCGGACGTATGCTGAGCATCAGACAGACAATATGAATCTTATGAGGGGAAATGACGAACATGATTAATCTACTTCTATTTCCAATCATTTTGCCATTCCTGTTCGCAATTATTCTCCTCTTTTTTAAGGAGAACGTCAGGGTACAACGATCATTAACATGTGTCGGCCTGCTGATTAGCTTGGTTGCTGCACTTTTCCTAGTTGCAAAAGTGAAAGCGGATGGTGTTCAGGCAATCACACTTGGAAGCTGGCCCGCACCTTTCGGAATTTCAATGGTTTCCGATATGCTGTCTGCATTACTTGTTACCACAACAATCTTGATCACACTTTTTGTTGTACTATACAGTTTCACTGCAATTGGCGAAGAGCGGGAGCGCTTCTTTTATTACCCCGCCATCCTATTCATGATTACAGGCATCAATGGCGCATTTACAACAGGTGATATTTTCAATATGTTCGTATTCTTCGAAGTACTGCTCATCGCCTCTTACCTATTAATCGTTTTAGGCGGCGAGAAAAAACAACTTCGTGAATCAATGAAGTACATACTCGTCAATGTCATTTCATCTGCATTATTCGTTATTACAGTTGCTTACCTCTACTCTGTTATTGGTACATTAAATATGGCCGATATTTCAGTGAAGATTGCAGAGATTGGACAACCCGGTATTATAACCGTGATTGCAGTGCTCTTTTTAATCGTATTCGGCGTAAAAGGATCCCTGTTCCCGCTTTACTTCTGGCTACCAGGATCTTATGCAGCGCCTCCAATACCGGTGCTGGCACTATTCGGTGCATTGCTGACTAAAGTCGGTATCTATGCAATCATCCGAACGTATACGCTGTTCTTCGTACACGATATCGGATTTACACATGGTTTATTATCTGCACTGGCATTGCTCACGATTATTGCCGGCTGCATTGGTGCCCTTGCCTATTTCGATGTAAAACAAATTATTATTTACAATATCATCATTGCAGTGGGTGTTATTTTATTCGGTGCTGCACAAATGAACGAGGCTGGTTTAACGGGTGCCGTTTTCTATTTGATCCATGACATGCTCATTAAAGGGGCTTTGTTCCTTCTGATCGGCATTATTGTTTACGTAACCGGAACCTCTAACTTACGTAAGATGGGTGGGTTAATGAAAACCCATGCGCCACTTGGCTGGATGTACCTAATTGCTGCATTTGGACTAGCGGGCATTCCGCCATTAAGCGGTTTCGTCGGTAAGCTTCTTATTGTTAAAGGGGCATTCGAGGCAGGCAATGTCTTGGGGAGTATAATCATCCTGGCATCAAGCCTTGTGGTCCTGTTGTCTGTCATCCGGATTTTCATCTATGCGTTCTGGGGAGACCCAACAACTGTGGAATTGCCAACGACAAACCGACGGACGTACCGGAAGATGATGATACCTGCTGCAGCATTAGTCATTCTCTCTGTACTCTATGGCGTTGGTACTGAATGGCTCATTCCCTATATGACGGACGCAACAGACGTATTACTACAACCATCCATCTATATTGATGCGGTGTTAAAGGAGTAGATGAACGATGGCATTTCAACTATTATTGAACTTTTTCATCGCTCTCGTCTGGATGTTCATGAGCACCTCATTCACCGCTTCAACATTCATCATTGGGTTCTTGATTGGTCTGCTTTTGATCATTATGACGAGACGCTTTTTCCCTGGTAGACTTTACATCTGGCGACTTTGGGCAACGTTTAAACTAGCACTACTCTTCTTCAAGGAGCTGACTTTGTCTAATATTTCAGTGCTGCAAGTCGTCTTACGGCCGAAGATGAATATTCAACCTATGATTTTCGCTTTGCCAACTGACCTTGAACATGACTGGGAAATTACATTGCTATCGAGCCTGATCACATTGACACCGGGAACAATTGTGTTGAACGTTTCTGATGATCAAAAAACGCTTTATATCCATGCCATTGACGTCGATGATGTTGATGACGCAATTGATTCAATCAAAAATTCATTCGAAAAAGCCATTAAGGAGGTAAGCCGACCATGACGACATTCATATGGGTTTGTCTAATCCTTGTCCTGCTGTCGATTGCCGGTATGCTGTACCGTGTGTTCCGCGGTCCTTCTATTCCGGATCGGCTCGTCGCACTGGATGGGATTGGTGTCATGCTTATTTCAGCAATCGCTCTACTATCAGTCATCTTCGATACCGGATTTTTCATGGAAGTCATCTTGCTTATTGCAATTATGTCATTCATTGGAACCGTATCATTCTCAAAATTCATTGAGAAAGGAGAGATAATCGAACGTGATCGTACTAGCTAATAGCCTCATCGTCCTTACAATCGTCGTTGGCATCGTTTTCACTATCGTAACCGTCATTGGCATCATTCGTTTACCGGACGTCTATACGAGGGCGCATGCCGCTTCTAAGAGTGCAACTTTGGGTGTGCTTAGTATTCTGCTAGGTGTGTTTTTTCACTTTTGGTTGAAGGAAGGCCATTTTAGTATTCAACTTCTACTGGCAATTGCATTTCTGTTCATTACCTCTCCGATTGGCGGACATCTTATGAGCCGCGCAGCTTATATATCGGGCGTCAAACCGACAGAACTAACTGTTGGTGATGATCTTGCAGAAGTTATCAAGCAAGCTAAACTAAAGAATCCTCCAACTCATCAGAAGGAAGACTAAGCTTTGAATGAGTGAAAAACGCACCCCTTATTAGATAAGGGGTGCGTTTTTTGGATGATGATAGTTATGCTCGGCATGAGGTGGGTTATGCTCGCCATGGATGACTTTATGACCGTCATACCGATTTTCCCCACTAAAAAAATGCCTGCCAGCCGAAAACTCAGTTGACAGGCATTTTCATCTTTTTAGTATGGCCCGTAATATCCGTATGGTTGATACGGATAGTATGGGTATGGATACGGTGGGTATGGATAGGATTGGTATCCGCCGCCATATCCGTATCCGCCACCAGGAAACAATGCACTTCCTAATAAACTACCAGCAAATCCGCCAATGAAAGGTCCGCCAAAGTCACCAAAACCGAATCCTCGACCGAAGCCACCGCGACCAAAACCACCACGGCCAAAACCTCCACCTCGACCTCGACCATATCCGCCACCACCGTGAAATCCTCTAGTCATAATCATTCCCCTCTCCTACTTATCCTATTCAAATAAGACTAATAGGAAAGAGGCAATCGCCTATTACACTTCTCTATCGGTTTCGGCTAGCCGTTCAACAAGCGTCGCTAGCGTCCGTACCATGACTCCAGTTGCACCTTTAGGCCCTAAATCATGTGCAGCAACCGCATCCGATGTCCCCGCAATGTCAAGATGTATCCAAGGCGTGTCGCCAACAAACTCCCCTACAAATCCACCGCCAAAGATCATATGTCCGTCTCTTCCTGGCGAGTTATTCAGGTCTGCCACATCACTTTTACGTAGTCTTTTCTTATCGTTTTCCGTTAACGGAAGTCTCCAGACGAATTCATCCGTTTCCATGGATGCCTGCATGAACTCTTCGAAGAATTCTTCATCATTTGTAAGCGCCCCTGTCTTGTCCATACCAAGCGCGACGATAACGCCGCCTGTCAGTGTCGCAACGTCAATCAGACAGTCTGCGCCTGCCTGCTTAGCGTATGTAACCGCATCTGCAAGAACAAGACGTCCTTCAGCGTCTGTATTGAGCACCTCTATCGTCTTCCCACTAAGTGATGTGATAACATCATCTGGTTTAAAAGCATCCCCGGAAACCATATTGTCCGTTGACGCGATCACAGCGATGACATTTTTCGCAGGACGCAACTCTCCTATGATTGTCATTGCCCCTAGGACTGCAGCCGCACCGCCCATATCACCTTTCATACCAACCATTCCGTCTTTCGTTTTCAATGAATAGCCGCCGGTATCATAGGTAATTCCTTTGCCAACAAGACCGATAACATCTTCCCATTTTTCAGTTGCAGCATACTTCATGACGATTAACTTAGGCTCTTCCACTGAACCTTTATTGACTGCTAGAATAGCGCCCATACCGAGTTCTTCCATTTCTTTCTTACCAAGTACCTCAATTTCAAAATCATATTTTTCAGCGACTTCACGTGCATAGTCAGCCATTTTAGTCGCCGTTAATATATTAGGCGGCATATTAACTAGATTTCGTGCTTCATTAACCGCGTATGCATGTACTTTCCCTACTTCAAAGGCCGCTTTCAGCTCATCTTCATCAAATGAAGATAAGAATGACAATGTTTCAAGTGCAACATCGCGTTCATTTGAATCCGTGCGGTATCCTTCAAACTTGTACATGCCAAGTCCAATACCCTCCGTTGCCGCAAAAACAACATCCTCACACGTTAACTTGTCATTCGTGAATGGAGCCGTCCAAATAGCGGCAGAGGCCGCTTTCATGCTTGCAAGCTCTTTTCCGACCGCCGCAAATACTTGACGCAAACGATCCTCCGTCAATTCCTTATGCAAACCAAGCCCGATAAATATTACACGCTTGTAGCCTCCAGTTTCTACGGATGGCATTTTAACAATACTTTTGAACTCAGTTTTAACATCTCCAGATTTAACCCATTCTGGTAAACGGGAACTGAATGAACTGACGAAGCCGTCCCAGCCTGTTATATTTTCCGGATGTTCGGGTACACCAATTACAAGTACTTCTGCTTCTACATTATCAAAATTCGGTTCCAATATTATTGTTTTCATTTGACAACCTCCAATTTTACCTACATTCTTTAGTATAGCCTAAATTTTCAGCCCTTCGTAGTAATTCATTCGGAATCCGTACTAACTTGTTTTTATAGCACGTCATTATGGTATACTGAATACACAATTTTTGTACTTTATAGAGGAGTCGAAGTAAATGGCCTTATTACAAAATACCCCGTTAATTGCGGCATTATTCGGTATTATCTTTGCTCAATTCGTCAAAATCCCGATTCATTATTTCCTGGAAGGTAAACTTGACTGGAAATTAATGACTTCAACAGGAGGGATGCCCAGCTCTCATTCGGCTGCAGTTACATCATTGACGACTGCAATCGCTTATGAAGAGGGATTAGATTCACCTATGTTTGCCGTGTCTGCCATCTTTGCTGTCATCGTCATGTTTGATGCAACGGGAATTCGTTACCAGGCAGGACAACAAGCACTGATTATCAATCAAATGCGAGTAGACTTCCAAACGTTCGTTCAAGAAGCAAAAGGCTGGCAGCAGAAAGATGGACAACAAAAAATTCAAGAGTTAAAAACGTTGCTAGGTCACAAACCAAGTGAAGTGTTTGCAGGAGCTGTAACTGGTATCCTTATCTCTGTTATTATCTATTCATTCATTATCTAACTACGAAAAAAGGTGTGTTCAAGCATAATCGCTTGAACACACCTTTTTCTTAAAACATTTGGTAACCTTGTTTTCTTAATAACTTAATAACAAAACCTGAAATAATCGCTCCGACAAGTCCACTTGCTAAAATGAGGATATCAGCTGTATGGAGTGCCATAGCTTTGTCACCAAGAAGCTGGAACGCGTATTTCGGTTTCGTGACATATTCATATACACGTACTTCATCAATAATTAGTATGACGACAATTGGATAAATGATGGCCATCAACCATGTCATTCGAAGAAGCATATTCAATAAGAATCCTATTCCAAAAAACATTACTATGAAAATCATTATAGATAAAACGACGTGCGTTAATGAAATCGTTCCCAATGTGACTACCTCCGTTTTCCATTCACTATTTTACAGGAACGAATGAACGCTTTCAACATTACACGACTCGTTCAATAATTTGTCGATTTTATCCCTGTTGTAATAGATCACTTTTTGAAAAATAGTTTATAAGAAGTATAACCGAATTGATCGCCCGGGTTGATATTTTCAATTTCATCAAACCCTGATTCGATCACCTTTTCCGCAATTTCATGAATCATCACAGAGACGTCCTTATCTTCCTTTAAATCGAATGGACTCTTCCATGCGACTTCTGAAATCTCTCTCAACTCCGGAATTAAAATCTGTCCTTTAGTAGTAGGCGTCAACAAGAATATGGCCATGTTGTCGCTCACCTCTCCATTCAATACGCCTGTACGAAACCCAATCATTCCTTCGAGCTGACAGACAACACCTGTTTCTTCCTTTACTTCACGAATCGCTGCGCAATCTGCAGTTTCATCACCATCAACAAATCCTGCCGGTATGGACCATAAACCTTTTAAACCACCGTAGTTTTTCCTAACAACAAGCCACTGTCCTTCGCTATTCACAACAAGCCCTGCCGCGCCAAGCCATACATTACCTCGCATTTTTCGTGACATTTAGGATCCTCCTCATAAGAAAAGCGTAAGCGCCTTGGTAGACCCGAAAAGCGCTGGAGGGCCTTAAGATAAAGGCGTTCTTTGCCTTTAACTTAAGGACTGAAGCGACTCGAGGGGCTAGGCGTTGGAGTCTAGACAATTAGAAAAGCGTAAGGCGCCGTCCGTCCCCGACAGGCATAAGACGGTTTGCGAGGAGGCGTATTTCTGCCTCCACAGCAAAACGGCTTATGACCCGAGGGGTTGGCGCCTGGAGCCTAGAAACCACTCCAAGTGAATAACTAATACTTTCTTATCTTTTAAAAAAGCACCCGCCGTCAAGGACGGGCGAGTGCTTCAGAAGTGTTTTATTTAAGTAAGTTGAATTTACCTTTTTTCAGTGTAAGACCTACTCCGCCAATCATGAAGAGCGCACGATTATCAATCATTTTCTTCATGAATGAAGCTTTAGTACCCGTTACTTTTTTACCGAATACGACACCAATTGCATCGCTATCTCCAAGTGAACAAACGCTACCTTTTAAATCAGGTGTAAAGTCAGAAGTTGGTTCACCTTTCATAAGTGCGATGATGTTATTCGCACACATGTCACCTTGTTGCATAGCAATTTGTGCAGTAGGTGGGAATGGACGGTTCACTGCTTCGTTAATCATAAGTGCGCAGTCTCCAACGATGAATACATCGGAATGACCCGGTGCACGAAGATCTTTGTCTACTTTAACACGAGCACGCATGTTTTCGATACCCGTTTCTTCGATTAGACGGTTACCACGGACACCTGCAGCCCAAACGACTGTGCCAGCTTTGACGAATTCAAATACGTCTTCGCCTTTTTTAATATTAACGCCTTCAGGAGTAGCTTCTACAACTGGCGTACCAATCGAGAATTCGATTCCTTTAGAGTTCAAATGCTTAACAGCATAATCTACAAGCTCAGGGTCAAATCCTGGAAGAACCATTGGCGCTGCTTCTACGCATAGTACGCGTACCTTTTCTTGTGGAACGTCGAACTCTTTGCAAAGTTCAGGTACACGGTTACCAAGCTCGCCAAGGAACTCGATGCCTGTGAAGCCCGCTCCTCCAACGATAATTGTCAGACGGCTATCGTCTTTAACTTCTTCAGTTGACCAAGTCGCAAATTGATATTCGATATGTTCGCGAATTTGACGTGCTGCTTTAACGTTGGCAATAGAAAATGCATATTTATCAAGACCTGGAATACCAAATGTTTCGCCTTCAAAACCAAGTGAGATAACAAGGTAATCGTATGTATGTGTACCAACATTTGTCGTTACGACTTTCCCAGTAACGTCGATTGCTTGAACTTCAGCTTGGACGAATTTTACTTTATTACTGTTAATAACATCTTTGATATCATAACGCACTGATTCAGGAGACATTGTTCCTGCAGCTGCTTCATGAAGCCATGTCGATTCATAGTGATACTCATTTTTGTTTATAAGAACGATATCTGCATCGTCTGCTCCAAGAGATTTTTGCAAGTTAACAACTGTTGTTAAACCGCCATAACCCGCGCCTAATACTAAAATTGTCGGTCTTTTCACGAAGATCGAAACCACCTTTGATTTTTTTATGTGCCCGGCCCACGTGAAATCGGTACACCGACGATTTACACAGTCCCGGCCTTTGTCATTTTTTCGACAAACTTCTATCTCTTATAGTAGCCCTTTTGATGGGGCTTTTCAATAGTATATTTGAAATAGCAAATATTTGAAAATACTGACTAAAAAAACACAACTATAATTCGACAAAAAAAGCTCTCCTAAGTATGATTTAGGAGAGCTAGAAAAGGAATCAGCAGTCCGCTGGAGTTCCTTCTTTCTTAGCTGTTCTGAATGACGTTCCACAACCGCAAGAAGCAATTGCATTGGGATTATTTATGGTAAATCCGCCCCCCATAAGGGACTCTTTATAATCGACTTGTGTGCCTTCAAGAACGCCGGCATCTTCACTAGAAACGAGAATTTGTAAACCATGCTGTTCAAGCAGAAGATCATCCGGTGACTTTTCAGTTTCAAAACCCATTCCGTATGTCAAACCACTACATCCTCCGCCGTTCACAGCGACACGCAGGAATGACCCTTCTTCCTCATTATGACGCATCATTTCTCTTACATGAATTGCTGCAGCTTTAGTAACCTCAACAACTTGTGTCATTCGTGTTCACCTTCCCTTTGTTTTCTTCCTTCTATAATAGCAATTAAATCGAGCAAAACGCAATCATATTAACTCCAGTGTTGAAGGATATACGCTATAATGAGTTAACTAGTACGAAAGGTGGGTCTACATGGAAATCAGCCCTTTTTATGATAAAAAAGTTGCATGCATTTATTGTAAGCAAAACTTCACTACCACAAAAATTCGCTCAAGATTCATTCGGGTTTCATCCCACGAAAGTGACTTCAAACCTGTCTACTCAAATCCAGAGGTAAATCCAATCTTTTATAACGTTGCAGTCTGCCCTCACTGTGGCTTCTCTTCTACCGATGATTTTTCCTCTTATTTTGCTCCTGGCACAGAAGAAGACATAGCTGCACGAATCACATCTCAATGGAATGGCCGATCTTTCAGTGCAGCACGTGATATCAATGAAGCCATTGAAACTTATAAGCTTGCCTATTTAAGCGCCATGTTCAAAAAGGAAAATGTTCTTACACTGGCAGGACTTACCTTACGAATTGCTTGGTTATATCGTGATAAAGGAGCGGAGGTAGAAGAACAACGTTTTCTAACAATCGCACGAAATTTCTATACTACAGCGTTTTCAGAAGGAGATTTCACCGGAACCCAAATGTCAGAAACAAGGGTATTGTATTTGATTGCAGAATTATCTTGGAAAATCGGTGATGAGAATGAGGCAATAAAAAGCTTTTCGCGCATTCTAGAACGCCAACGCACATCCTCTGAACCGAAGCTCATCGAGATGACAAAAGAACGATGGCAAGATATTCGGGCAATAAAATAGAAAAGACGGACCGAAATTCGGACCGTCCCACTTAAAATCAAAATACTTGTTCTACCTCAACGACACCTGGAACTTCTTCCAAAAGTGCGCGTTCGATCCCTGCTTTTAGTGTAATCGTCGAGCTTGGGCATGTACCGCAAGCACCAAGAAGACGAAGTTTCACGATGCCATCCTCGATATCCACAAGTTCACAGTCTCCCCCATCACGTAGGAGGAATGGACGTAATTTATCTAATACTTCTTGTACTGGTTCAGTTAACGCTGTATCTGTCATTGTTTTTTAACTCTCCTTTCCTTATACTTATTATAAACTGGAAAGAAGAAAAAATCCAACAATCAATCGGGAGGGGACAATTAATATGAGTATCACTACTACAATCATTGAAATTTATGGTGCAGATATCATCTGTGCAAGCTGTGTCAATTCACCTTCATCCAAAGACACATACGAATGGCTTCAAGCTGCTATCGATAGAAAGTACCCGAATCAGCCATACGATATCACTTACATTGATATCGAGTCTACTGTTTCCGACGACAAACACAAAAAAATTGTCCAGCAAATACAGGACGATGAGTTCTTCTATCCGCTAGTCATGATCAACGACGAAATGATAGGTGAAGGCTATATTCAATTAAAACCGGTATTTGCTGCGCTTGAAAAGAACGGCTATATAGCTGAATCTTAAACTGATAAAATTTCAAGATAAATGAGAAGAACAAAAGCGCTGAAGTCTATATGGTCGGTGCTTAATAAATAGAATGTTCTTCCAACACCGCTTTGTCGCTTGGTGATGGCCTCAAGTAATAAGCCCGCCAGAAGATCCCTTGGGAGGGATTGAACTGCATCCCTCCTTGGTCTTATTGCTTCGACTCACACTTGTCGCTCCTTCGCTAGATTTGTTCGTTATACTGATGAGGTTTATCACCTAGTTAATGCTAAATAAGTAGTGACGAATATATAGACGTAAAATCTCTACGTTACAACTTGCCCACAATACGAGATTTATAATTTCCTAGACAATAAAAAAAACCTTATTCGCGACTATGCGAATAAGGTTTTTTTGTCAACCATTATGCCATTTGTACATCCAGAGCACACCAGACTTCAACAATCGTGCAATACGGCCTGTTACAGTACGGTCAGCAAGGTATGCAAATCCTTGCTTCTTACCAAGGGATCCGAGGAACCCTTTCAGCTTGATTTCCGGCATAGTTTCCGGAAGTGGTTCGTTGTTCCAAACGTTACGTAATATGCGTACAATCTGTTCCGCCTGTTCCTCAGCTACTTGCGCACTTGGAGCATAAGGAAGCGCCGCACAGTCTCCTACGATATAGACATCGTTAAATTCAGGCAACTGATGATACTTGTTCAGTACAACCCGACCTGATCCGTCTTTTTCCGTATCAATTTTTTCCACAGGTGCAACCGGGCGAATCCCAGCTGTCCAGACAACCGCATCAACCGCGATTGTTTCTTCGTGGTTAAATAGGGTCGTCGGTTCCACTTTTGTAATGTTAGAACTCGCAACGACGTCTACATTATGTTCGTCAAACCACCCTTTAACATAATTACTAAGTCTCTCAGGGAAGTCCCTCAAAATCCGGGGGCCGCGATCGAACAGCTTAATGTTCAAATCGGGTCTACTTTCCCGGAGTTCGCTAGCAAGTTCGATCCCACTTAAGCCGGCTCCAACAATACCAATCGTTGCACCACTACCAAGACCAAGAAGTTTTTCGTACGTAACCCTGGATTTACCAATCGTCTGAATACTATACGTGTACTCTGCCGCTCCTGGTACGTCATGATAGTTATCTTCACAGCCAAGCCCAATTACCAATTCGTCATACATGATTTGCACGCCATCATCAAGATAGACGCACTTCTCATCCGGCCTGATTTCTATTATTTCTCCGCCAACAACTTTCAGCCTATCATGTTCCGGAAGTGGAACACGCACGACTGAGTCCGATACAGTTCCAGATGCAAGCGCATAAAATTCCGTCTTCAAACTATGAAACGGAGTCCGATCGACAAGCGTTATTTCGACATCACTCGGCAATTCTTTTGTCAATAAACGTAGTAAAATGCGCATATTCCCATATCCGGCACCTAATAATACAAGTTTTCTCATAAGTTTTCTCCTTCGTAATCCATTAATCCGTTGTTTTCCCAATTACGATTATATCAGTTTGTGACATGCTTCACAATGATTCACGGTAAAGTGCAATTTTAATCAACATGAATAATTTCTTTATGATTTTAAAAAACCTTTAAATCAGCTTCGACTCCCCCATACAAGGTCATCTACGCTGAATTTATGAAGGTATTCACACGTTCAACACATATAATTATTTAGTCTCACCCCATAGAACGTGGTTAATTTAGTCGGTCCATCCGGTAATGCCAGATTGTTGACGTGCGAAGAAAAAAAGAGTAGGATTTCAAATAGGTGAGGTGATCATCGTGAATCCGATTGTCGAATTTTGCATGAGTAATATCGCAAACTATTCGCAAGAAACATTTGAAAAATTGGAGAAAGATCCAAATCTTGATGTTCTTGAGTATGGTTGTTTAAGTTACTGTACAAAATGTTCAGAATCGCTGTATGCAATCGTCAATGGTGAAATCGTCGAAGCAGATACAAACGACGAGCTGACCGAGCGCATCTATCAATATATAGAAGACAATCCGCTCTTTTGAGCATTATGGCTAACCGCCCTTTTCAGGCGGCTAGCTTTTTTATATTATCCAATCAAGTAATGTCTGGTACGAATAAGTCGGTTGCTGCGATTTCAAGAGTACTTCTTTTGGCGAAGTGACGCCTCCTGCAACATGTATTGTATCAATGCCAAAACGAATTCCCGCTTGTATATCCGTATCGTAGTTATCACCAATCATAACCATCTCTTCTTTTCGAAAGCCGTTTTCTACCTGAATGAATTCAAGCATATGCGGCTCAGGTTTCCCAACAAATAGCGGCAATACCCCAGTTGCACTTTCCATTAAGGTGACAAACGATCCATTCCCCGGAACAAGTCCTCTTTCCGTGGGAAATGCTTTATCACTGTTTGTTGCAATGAAATGCGCGCCTCCCCGTAACGCCAGACAAGCATCCGCCAATTTCGCATACGTTATACTTCGGTCAATCCCCATGATAACAACATCGGGATTCGTTGCTGTGATTGCTATCCCTTCAGACGCTAATGCTTCTTCCAACCCTTTTTCACCAATCATCATAACAGATGCACCGCTATAATTTTCTTTACAGTACTTTGCGGCAGCAATCGCAGATGTCATGATGCGGTCAGAATCTGCGATTATTCCGAATGATGCCAGTTTCTCCCGAAGCTGCACACGTGTCATCGAAGAATTATTTGTGATGAAATAGGGATCGATTCCATTTTGTTGCATATTTCCAATGAAAGAGACCGCTTCCGAAATCGGTTCAGTCCCGCGGTAAACAGTTCCATCTAAATCAAGACAGATTGCTTTGTATTTATCCATAATCATTTCTCTTCCGGTAAGAAGGCAGATACTGGACCAAGCTCATTTTCAAGATAATGACGCACTTTTTTTGGAAACTCAAGGAGTTCATCCATTGAGGCATTCAATACTTCGATTATCATCCCAACGTCTACTTTAGTGAACTCACGCACAATCATTTTCCTAAGTTCAATTACCACTTTTAACGGTCCTGCCATTTCGGAAGTGATAACACGCTCGTCTTCCATTATGTCAATAATATCTTCGTAACTCCCTGGGTCACGCATGATAAAACCGTCAATCATCGAATTTCCGACGTCAATAATCGACTCGATAAGTACATTCGCTATCCGTTCAAGCGCAAGTGAATGGATAATATCCTTCTGCCACTCTTTTTCTTTTCTGTACAATTCAAGTAAAACTTCCATATGATTTAGCGATTCACTGATTTGGTTTCGGTCAACAAAATACATGGACTTTCCCTCCTGATTGTTCAACTATTTTCATCTTATGATACCATATTTGCGATACTAGATATTTTGAAATACAGATATCCCCTTGTAAGGCGCCTCCGCTCAGTATAAATAGGTATTCATTTGTTCTATATATAGGGGAAAATGAAAGCGTAAGCGAGACTGATTATATATATCCCGCAAAACGAGCGTTAACATACCGAGAGCAACCATATATACACACAAACGAGCATTTACCTCCCGCTACCAATCATATATACACACAAACGAGCATTTACGTCCCGCGACCAATCATATATACACGCAAACGAGCATTAACATACCGTAACCAATCATATATACACACAAACAAGCATTAACGTCCCGCAACCAATCATATATACATTCCAACCTAAGAACCTCCAGGCGCAGGATTCTGTTCGTGGACTATCATTTTTCAAAGGTTATCCATAGGTCGTGAATTTTATCATTTTCTATACAACAAAAAACTCGCGGGCAGATTCAAGATCCACGCGCGAGCCTAGTTATTCAGATACTTCAGGAGTTTCGGGAGTCTCTGCTTCCAGTTTAACCCGGCCTGATTTTTTCAATACAAAATAGGCACAGCCAAAATTACAGTATTCGTAAAGATAATCCTGTAAGGTGCTGATTTTTGTTTCATACGTTGCTTTCTGGTTTGTATCTTCGAAAAACCCTTTTAAACGGAGTTGTCCGTATCCCCAGTCCCCAAGTATGTAGTCGTATTTGAGGAGAACATCACTGTATCTTGCAAGCAAAGCCTCTTCATTAAATCCCTCACGGTAGTCTGTCAGTATATCAAATTGCCAGTTTTCTAAAATTATCAATCAACTTTCACCGCCAATTTAACTTTGCAGTGTTGTTTCAAGTTGTTCATCACCTTGACGCTGCCTTTCTTTTGCAGCCGCGTTCACCTGCTCATCAGCATGGTAACTCGAGCGTACGAGTGGACCTGCCTGACAGTGTGAGAACCCTTTGGACATTGCAATTTTTCTCAACTCGCCAAATTCTTGCGGCGAATAATACTTTTGTACTTTTAAATGTTTTTTACTAGGCTGTAAATACTGGCCTATTGTCATTATATCAACTTTATGCGCAATAAGGTCATCCATTGTCTCGAGAATTTCTTCATGTGTTTCACCAAGACCAAGCATCAAAGAAGATTTTGTAGGAATATCAGGTTGCATTTCTTTTGCACGAAGCAATAGTTCAAGTGAACGGTCATATGTCGCTCGCGCACGAACCCTTGGTGTTAGGCGACGTACCGTTTCGATATTGTGATTCAAGATATCTGGTTTAGCATCCATGAGTCGCTCAAGGTTCTCATAAACGCCGCCCATATCAGATGGCAGAACTTCAACTGTTGTAAATGGATTTTTTCTACGAATTGCACGGATTGTTTCTGCAAATACCGCAGATCCTCCATCTTTCTGATCATCACGCGCTACTGCTGTAACAACTGTATGCTTTAAATTCATAAGCGCAACAGAATCTGCAACGCGTTCTGGTTCTGCAAGATCTAGTTCTGTTGGTAAACCTGTTTTAACGGCGCAAAAACGGCATGCACGTGTACAAACTGCACCAAGAATCATAAATGTAGCAGTACGGCGCTCTCCCCAACATTCATGGATATTTGGACAACGAGCTTCTTCACATACAGTATTTAAATTATTCTCACGCATAATTTTTTTAAGGCCTGTATAGTTATCATTCGTATTTAGCTTGATTTTCAACCAATCGGGTTTTCTAACGTGTTCCGTTCTGTTTCCCTGTTCCGGTTTGCATGACACGACGACCGACTCCATTCCTACAAACTTATAAAGTGTTTTCACTACTGTTGCTAATGTATCATATATTCAGACTTCAAACAACCATCCCTAGGGTCTAATTCGATTACCTTTACAAAGAAAGAGACAGTGCCAGTTACCAAGCACTGTCTCTTTTCAATTAATGGCCACCTAAGTAAGCATTCTTGATTTCTTCACTGGCATGCAGCTCCTCAGCAGTCCCTGAAAGAATGACACGCCCCGTTTCAATAACGTACGCACGGTTAGCAATTGACAAGGCCATATTGGCATTTTGCTCTACGAGGAGAATCGTTGTTCCCTCTTGATTAATATCCTTGACGACTTGAAAAATCGTCTTAACCATTAGTGGAGCCAGTCCCATTGAGGGCTCATCCAACAACAACAATTTCGGTCTTGCCAGGATAGCCCTACCCATCGCTAACATCTGCTGCTCTCCGCCAGACAGCGTTCCCGCTGATTGTTTGCGTCGTTCATGCAAGCGTGGAAAAATCTCATAGACTTTTTGGAAATCTTGTTGAATACCCGCTTTATCTTTTCTTAAAAAAGCACCTAATTCAATATTCTCTTCAACGCTCATATCTGCAAACACTCGTCTTCCTTCAGGTACATGGGAGATTCCTGCTTTTACAATGGCTTGGGCTTGCTTACCCGCTATTGAATCATTCAAATACTCTATAGTGCCTTCTTTTGGTTTTAATAAACCTGATAATGTTTTCAACAACGTACTTTTCCCAGCACCATTCGCACCAATCAATGTCACAATTTCTCCTTGATCTACATGTAATGAAACACCTTTAAGCGCATGAATACTACCATAATAGACGTTGAGGTTGTCAACTTTTAGCATACTCATTCGTCAACTTCCTCCCCTAAATAAGCCTCGATTACTTTCGGATTATTACGGATTTCTTCAGGAGTTCCTTCAGCAAGAAGTACACCATGATCCAATACGTAAATACGTTCACAAATCCCCATTACCAAATTCATATCATGTTCAATTAATAAAATAGTTAGATTGAATTTCTTACGGACAAATGCGATTAACTCCATTAGCTCTTTCGTTTCCTGCGGGTTCATCCCAGCAGCTGGTTCATCAAGTAGTAACAACTCCGGGCCTGCGGCTAATGCCCGTGCAATTTCAAGCCTCCGCTGCTTCCCATATGCAAGATTTTTTGCATCTTCATCTTTATATTTATCCAATTCAAAAATCTTGAGGAATTCCATTGCTTTTTCTTCCATTTCTTTCTCCCCAGAAAAATGGGATGGAAGGCGTAGCATAGAACTTAGAACTGAATGCTTCGCTAATGAGTGATAAGCAACTTTAACATTATCCAAAACGGATAGTTCATTGAACAACCTAATATTTTGGAATGTCCGACTAATTCCCCTGCGTGTTACCTGGTAAGGAGCCATACCATTAATGCGTTTCCCTTTGAATAAAATATCGCCTTCCGTAGGCTTATAAACACCTGTCAATAAGTTGAAACTCGTTGTCTTACCCGCTCCATTTGGACCAATGAGCCCAATAAGTTCACCTTGATTGATTTCCATATTGAAATTCGAAACTGCCTTCAGCCCGCCAAACTGTATACCTACATCTGTCACTCTCAGTAACGGTTCACTTGTCATGCTGGCTGCCTCCTTTCGAACCTCTCCATAACTTGAAGTAATCCGTTATTTCCATTGTGCCCATTAAGCCTTTTGGACGATAAAGCATAACAATGATAAGTACTAGACTATAGATAATCATGCGTGTTTCAGGATAACTTTGTAAGAATGTGGAAACGATTGTTAATAATATTGTTGCAACAATTGCTCCTGACAAACTTCCTAAACCACCCAACACAACATAGATCAAAATATCGATTGACTTTAAGAATCCAAAGTTAGCAGGTTGAATAATGTAAAAGTTATGTGCATACAAAGCCCCAGCAACTCCCGCAAAGAAAGAACCAATTGCAAACGCTAATACTTTGTAATACGTTGTATTGATTCCCATAGCGTCCGACGCAATTTCATTCTCTCGAACTGAGATACACGCGCGGCCATGCCTTGAATTTGTGAAATTGACGATAACTACTATTGTAACGAAAAGACAGATAAACGCAGAGGTCCATGTAGTTAAATGCGTCACTTGCATCCCTGCCGCTCCACCTACATATTCAATATTCAAGAAAACAATACGAATGATTTCCGCAAATCCAAGTGTAGCAATTGCTAGATAATCGCCGCGTAGCCGTAAACTTGGAATCCCAATGATTAGCCCTGCAATTGTAGCAATAACCCCTGCCGCTAAAATTGCAACTGGAAATGGCAGTTGGAATTTCATCGTCACGATTGCCGAAATATAGGCTCCCACTGCTAGGAATCCTGCATGACCAAGTGAAAACTGTCCTGTAACACCAATTACTAAGTGCAAACTGACGGCCAACATAATATTAATTGCCATAAAGATTAATGTATTAGAATGAAAATCATTTAATATACCTACACTTATGAGCACTTGAATAACCGTATAAACGATTAGAGATGAAGCAATAAATGACCAAAACTGTTTTGACTTTTTCATGATATTGTTTCACCTACACTTTCTCACGTGTATTTTTACCAAAGAGTCCCGACGGTTTGAAGATGAGTATTAAAATCAAAATGACGAATGCCGCAGCATCTCTCCAAAGAGAGAAACCAAGCGCACTGACAAATGTTTCTACTACTCCAAGCACAAGACCTCCAGCCATGGCTCCGGGAATAATTCCAATTCCACCAAGGACAGCTGCGACGAATGCTTTCAAACCAGGAATAATACCCATTAACGGGTCAATCTTTGTATAATAAATACCGAAAATAACGCCCGCTGCACCAGCCAAAGCTGATCCAATCGCAAACGTAGCCGAGATTGTGTTGTCAACATTAATTCCCATCAGCTTAGCTGCTTCAGCATCATAGGAAACAGCTCGCATCGCTTTTCCGATTTTCGTTTTATGTACAACAAATTGAAGAATGATCATCAATGTGACAGAAACAGAAAGAATTAGGATTGACTGACTGCTTATTTGAGCACCGAAAAAATCAAATGATTTATTGCGTAGTACTTCTGGATACGCATTAGGTTGCGCACCACGCATATAAATGACACCATTTTGAATAAGAAGTGACACCCCAATTGCAGTAATCAACGCCGCGATTCTTGTCGCATTTCGTAATCTTTTGTAGGCTATTCGTTCGATAAGAACGCCAATAACTGCGCAGGAAGCCATTGATAATAGTAGGGCAGGGATGAATCCAAGACCCCAACCCGCGATGGAGTAATACCCAATAAATGCACCAATCATAAAGATTTCACCATGTGCGAAGTTTATGAGTTTGATAATTCCATAAACCATTGTATAGCCTAGTGCAATTAACGCATAAATACTGCCGAGTGAAATACCGTTTATTAGCTGTTGTAACCATTCCATTAACTTTTCACTCCTTTTCCAGCTTTAAAATAAGGCTTAAAAAAGGAATGAGGGGAGGACATCCTCCCTCCATTCCTACAGTTTTAACTTCATTCAGCAGAAGTTTACCACTTCTATTAGTTGCGTGATTGATTTAAGGATTAACTTTTGTATTGAAGACTTGTTCGCCGTCTTTGTATTCAAGAATAGTAGCTGATTTGACAGGGTGATGGTTTTCATCAACCGAATACAAGCCAGTTACAAGCTCAAGATCTTTTGTTTCAGCTAGAGCATCTTTAATCTTCACAGAATCTGGACCGCCTGCACGTTTAATAGCATCAGCTAATAGATAAACCGTGTCATAACCAAGTGCATTAAATGCGTCAGGTGATTTACTATATTTGTCATTGAACTTTTTGTTGAATTCTTGAATGATACCGTCTGGATCTTCAGATGAATAGTGATTTGTTGTAAATGTGTTATTCAATGCTTCTGCACCGGCAAGTTCAAGTAGAATTGGAGAATCCCAACCATCTGCTCCCATAAGTGGAACAGTGATACCCATTTCACGAGCCTGTTTAACAATCAATCCTACTTCTTCATAGTATCCAGGGATGAAAATGAATTCAGGATTTGCTGCTTTAATGCGTGTAAGAGTTGAACGGAAATCAGAATCTTTACCTACGTAAGATTCTTCAGCAACAATTTTACCACCTGCAGCTTCAAAATCTTTTTTGAACGATGATGCAAGACCTTTTGAATAATCGCTTGCATTATCAGAGAAAATCGCTACGTTTTTAACACTAAGATCATTCGCTGCAAAGTTTGCTGCAACCGTTCCTTGGAATGGGTCAATAAATGACGTACGGAATACGAATTCATTAACGTCCCCGTTATCTTTAACTGTTACGTTCGGGCTTGTCCCAGATGGGCTGATAAGTGGAGTTTTGTTGCCATTAGCGATTTCAGCCTGTGCAACAGTAGCACCACTTGTAGCTGCTCCGATGATTGCAATTACTTTATCCTGAGTGATCAATTTAAGCGCTGCACTCGTTGCTTCGGCAGGCTCAGACTTATTATCGACTTTGACAAGTTCAATTTCCTTGCCATCAATACCGCCTGCAGCGTTAATTTCTTCAACTGCAAGTTCAATTCCCGATAGTTCGGAAGTACCGTAAGAGGCAACAGCACCTGATAATTCAAGGTTGACTCCGATTTTAATCGTATCGCCGCCCTTAGATCCACCTGTGCTTCCTTCCTCAGCTTTGTCCCCTGCACCACACCCTGCCAACAATCCGACTGCTAGAGCGGAAGCGGCAAATACACTTGCAAACTTTTTCAATTTCATATAAAATCCCCCTTTTGATTGATACTTCCGACAATTTAAATCGAACTAGTACGACAAACGATTTAGCATTCCGAAAGATATCATTTTGTTTCCGCTTACATGCTTATTGTAAAACAAACTTTCTATTCGGTCTATAGAGAGTTTTCAGTTCTCATCTTTCGAAGTTTAATTTCTTCGAATAAGTCTAACAGTTAATAGAAAGATCAGTTATACAATATCATCCTTTCCTAATACTTTTAACTAATCATTGAATGGAAGTTCACCATTTTCTGATTACTTTAGTCTTAACGCCTAGTATATATACCTATCTGACTATTGTCAAAACATTTTTTTGTTAGAAAACTATTTTAAACATAATAAAGAAGCGGTAAAAAGTTCACCGCTTCCAATCATTTACTATTATAAAGACAGCTGTGTTGCCTCTTTTTTAGCTTTCATCGTCCAAACAGAAAACAATACTACAAGAATAACAATAACACCAACTAGACCTATCCATATGGAGCCTGTGATACCTAAGATGATATAGCCCATTGTGGCCACCAATGCACAGATTAATGCATAAGGAAACTGTGTCGCAACGTGATCTATATGGTTACAGCCTGCACCTGTAGAAGATAGAATCGTTGTGTCAGAAATCGGTGAAGCATGATCGCCGAAAACTGCTCCCGCAAGTACTGCTGCAAGTGCTGGCAGTAACATTTCCGGTGCCGCGTCAATCATTATGGTGCCTGCAATCGGCATAAGAATACCAAATGACCCCCATGAGCTACCTGTCGAAAAGGCCATAATACAAGCAAGGATAAACATGATGACCGGCAGGAATGAAACCGATATATTCGATTTCAACACAAGCTCTGATAAATATAAGCCTGTTTCCAATTTTCCTATCAGGAATGATAATGACCACGCAAAAATAAGAATCAGCACAGGTGGCATCATTGCTTTCAATCCATTTATAAAGGCACTGCCAATAAGAGAATAGCTTGCCGTTTCATTATTTTTCATCTGTTGCATATATAATACTACCGCTATTAGCGTGGCGATAATTCCACCCGACAGTAATGCAAGAGAGACATCCGTATTTTCAAAAATTGACAAAAGGTTCATTGATCCGCCGGCTAAATAACCTGTCCAAATCATAACCGCAAATGTCACTGCAACAAGTGTGACGATTGGTGCGACTAAATCCCGAACGCGGCCATGTGCGTGTACTGGGAAGTCTTCTTTTAACTGACCTGGAATTGTTTTAGCAGGATCAAATAATTGACCTGTTTCTGTAGCAAGTTGTTCATGTCTCTTCATTTCGAATAGATCGAAATTGGTCCACGCAAGGAAAAACACCATTGCAAGTGTTGCAATAACGTAAAAATTCATAGGCGCCATCATAATGAAGGCAGATAGTGGTGAATAGCTAATCGCTGCAGCACCACCAAATATAAGTGCAAGTTGGCCTATTAAAAAGGCACCCCAACTTGAAATTGGTGAAATGACACAAATCGGTGCTGAGGTTGAATCGATGAAATAAGCTAGTTTTGCTCTTGAAACTCGATGCTGATCTGTAATCGGACGAGCAATTTGGCCAACTGCCAATGCATTGAAATAGTCATCCACAAAAATAGCTATACCGAGAAATACTGTGAGCAGTTTTGCACCACGTTTTGTTTTGATGTGCCGCACTGCCCATTCTGCAAATGCCCTGCTTCCACCGGATAAACTAACAAATGCAGTGATAACCCCTAATAGAAGGATGAAAAGGATAATGTAAATGTTCCCTGTATTCAGTCCACCATCCCAAAATGTAGCCTTAACTGACTCCAATAAATTTTTTAATGATTCAACAGGTCCGAACGACGCCGCCAGCAGAGCACCTGAGACTATTCCTGCTCCGAGCGACAACAGCACCCGTTTAGTTGCAAACACCATAATAATTGCGATTAGTGGTGGTAAAATGGATACCCATGTTCCTATCATCTACTATTCCTCCATTTAGTCGGGTTGAGGCCCTGTATAGGGGGAATAAAAAAACGGCTACTAATTACACTCAGCAGAGTGCATCAGGAGCCGGCTTTATCTACGTTTCGTTTGTTGGATAACTAATACTGCTTATCTAACTCACGACTTGTAGCTCATCATACATGTTCAAAAATGTATGACAGTGTTATCCCTATTCGGAATAACCCCAGCCTGATAGATCCCGACGATCTTACCAAACTTCGGCAAAGCTTCCTTTTACACACGGTCATCGGTGTCAATCTCGCGTGTGTGACTAATAAGCAATGCAGCCTCTACCCAATCGATATTTCAATCCTCTACTAGCCTATCAGTTATCCACACCATTTTCAAGTCCCTTTTCATTCCTCTATCGCGGGAGGGGCTGGAACTTCGACCGATGGCGGATCCCCACCACCAGTCGTATAGATTTGAGGTACTGTTGATTGAATTAGTCCCATAGCTACCGGAATCTTCTGTGTCACTACACTTTGCTTTGTTGCAAGTGGGACAATGATTTGGACATTTACTGTTAATAATATATTCACTTCAACAACGGCATTGTTAATACCAAATTCACTAATTTTTGTATCTATAGTCGCTTGTACTTGACCTATGACATGAAAACGAATCGGTATTTTAGGCCCTAAGTTCCCTAGTAGTGGAATATTTGCCGCTTGAGCAAGAGGGACAAAAAAGACAATTCCCTCTTCACGTTTCATTGCTTGCGAATCAAATTCTATCTCATCTGTTGGTAATAAAGCTAGATTGCCCGCTTCAGCCTGTTGAAGATGGGACTCGACAAGACCATGTGTCTCCGCTAATACTCTGTTGATGATTTCAGTGTTGAATTTCACCATCCCTTTAGAATCGTTCGGGACGTTTACAATGATATCATTGACATCAAGTACATTGGCAGTCCTGGAATTGATGGCTTTATTGATAACATGGGCCGCGATTTTTTCTGTCTGTACCTCTGCATATTGAATATAAATTGGGGCAAGCCTTGCATTAATAATGTAAATAAAAAGGGCAATTGCGATAAGAATTGCAGGAATAAGAAGGGGTAACAATTTGCGTTTTTTCTTCCTGGATTTTCTAGTAACTTGGCCGTGAAATCTCAAGACGACTCCTCCTACTATACGTTATGCAGGAAGGTAGTCGTTCATTCTTTAATTAGTGTGGTTCCGTACCAACCAAGCACATCCCTGATTAATTCAGGCATATAGTACTCTATTTCTGCATGTTTAAGCGATGGAAAGAAAAAACCGAAAGTAAACATATCCAGTGTTGCAAGTGTATATTTTTGACCTGATACAACCTCCCGATTGCCCGCAAAAAGCTGATCATTTCTATTTTTATAAAGTCTTTCATGAATCATCGCACCCATTAACGAGCCACGGAAACCAAGTCCTTTGATTTCAATTTGCGGCCACTCTTTCGTTAATGACAGCTCATAGACTTCTTTCAATTCTGATCCATCGAGTGTAATGAGACATAAATTGATTGGATGAGGTAGAAGTGAATGTAAATCCTCTTTTGTCACCCACCCCTTTTCGAGACTACCTAGAAATATTCCTGCGTTAAACATGGCACAATCCGCTTGAGAATACGCAATGAGCGCTCTACCAAAGAAAGAGGACAGCGAACTAACATCAAATAGATTTTGAGATAAGTGAGAAGGATTATAAAAAACTTGTTCCTCCATTGCCTGCTTTCCTATTTTGATTAGATCATTTACTTTTTCAATATCTTTTTCATTGCTTTCAATCGAATCTGTCCTGACAAGTTCCGCATCCATTTGTAAAAGTTCTTTAGCATCCGTGTTAAATTTCACGGTTACATGACCAACATACTCACCGTATTTACCTGTTGCAGCCAAAAGTGTATTACCAATCAATTTGCCGTCATGAAATAGATGATGCGTATGCGCGCCTAAAATGACATCGATTTCTGAACATTCTTCTGCAAGCTTTTCATCTTCATGGATTCCCATATGTGATAGACAAACAATTACATCCGTCTCAGCAGCAATGCTTTCAGCAACAAGCTTTAAATTTTGGCGAGGCGCCGTCACTTGCCAGCCGAGCTTCAAATAGAAGGCTTTATATTCTGCAGTAGCTCCTATAACACCAATTCTTGTCCCTTGCTCAGTAACGTAGATTCTATAAGGTAACAACCATTTTGGACGACTACCATCTTCTTCGTATAAATTACTTAGAATGACATCGAACTTGGCATCCTTATAAAGAGTAGATAAAGCCTCTTTCGACATGGTAATTCCTTCGTTGTTGCCGATTGTTACCGCATCATAGCCTGCTTCATTCAACAATCGGATGTTTCCTTGACCTTTCGTCCCTTCCGTAAATGGATGAGAACGATCAACGTGATCTCCGATGTCAAAATGATAACAAGCATCTCCTTCTATTAAATGCTCGCGCTTTTTGTCACAAAGAAGCCTACTAATTTGCGGCCAGCTTTCAAAATGACTGTGGATATCATTTGTATGATAGAAATGAATTGTTTCAACCTTGTGATTCATATGTCACCCCATAAGTCCGTCAATAATCGATCTGATTCCTAGTAAGAGCAGGATAATTCGCAGTGCAACAACAAGCGTTTCCGATTTCATCTTTTGATTTAACCGAGCACCTATTTTAGCCCCGATATAAGCTGCTGGAATGACTGGAATCGTATAAAGCCACGGTACATTGCCAAGAGAAATATGCGTGATTGAATTGACGAGAGCTGATAAAAACACCATGAACATAGATGTACCGACTGCGACATGCGGTGGGAATAAGAAGAGTAGAATCATCGCTGGTACGAGGATTGAACCTCCTCCGATGCCGAAAAGACCCGATGCAAATCCGACGCCAAATGTCAGCAATAATGCAAACCAAACAGGGTACCCATAAATAAAAGTCTGATCTGTATTATCCGTGAAAGTTCTTTTTTTGCCGTGATTGACAAACCAGCTGACCGGTTTCAAATATTTACGTACCAGAAGAAGCGTCGATAATAGAATAAGTAAAATACCAAAATAGAGATTGAATGATGGCAGGTCAAGTCCTTTATTCACAAATGCACCGATAAGTGTCCCGGGAACACTTCCTAAGAAAAAGATGAACCCACTTTTGAAATCAATTGTTTTTGTCTTCATATAGGAAATTGTCGACGCCAAGCCCGTAAAGATCATCATAATAACAGATAGCCCAACGACGGTTTGCGGTGTAATTCCATCGATTAAGCCAAGGTTAATGCCAACGTAAAGTGTTGCTGGCACCAGAATGATACCACCACCTAATCCGACAAGTGCCCCAACAATTCCAGATGCTAGACCGATAACGGCCAATAAAATAAATTCCATCAAAATTCTCCTTCAAAAAAGTCAAGCTGCTTCGGCGTCAGACTTTCGTAGTTGATATTGAGCATTTTTTGAAAATGTTTCGCGTTTTGTGCTGCATGTCCGCCGGAATTATTGTTAAAAATGACGAAAACCTCATTCGTTTCTTGTTTTAATTTTTGAACAGCTGATTGAATCTCCTTCAGCTCAGTGTCATTGTAGTTATACAGATATCTAACTTTACGCCATGCTTTATCATCACCCGTAGTGTTGCGCCACCCTGCTACATTACGGCCGTGCAATCTAACAAGAACCTTATCCGGACGAGTGGTATTTGCTATTAGTGGAATACTCCCCTGCCCTGCTTGCGGTTCATCGCACACCGAGTGAATTACGTTCAGTTTCTTCAAAAAAGACAGAGTTTCTAGTTGAAATTTGGGTGAATACCATGACTGATGCCTAAATTCAACGGCGATATCGAATCCATGCAATTTAGCGCAAACGAAGCGAATTTCCTCAACATTCTCTTTTGTACAGTCAAACCATGGAGGGAATTGGACAAGAATCATCGCGAGTTTGCCTGCTTCTTGAAGTGGTGTAACCGATAGCCGGAAAAGATTGTACATTTCATCCACAGATGCATACGGGAGTTCACCCCGATGATGCCCAGTCATACCCTGGTAAGCCTTGACAATGAATCGGAAGTTATCTGGCGTTTCTTTAATCCATTTGCGAATATTACGCTCCGGCTGAATGGCATAAAAAGTAGCATCCAGTTCGACGATTGGAAAGTGTGCACTATAATCAATTAATTTTTCTTTCTTCGAAGAGGAAGAGTTATATACGTCCGGATGGTCACCCCAACCGGTTAATCCGATTTGGATCATTCCTCTGCCTCCTTTCAAATGAATCGGTACTATCTATATTAACATATTTAGACAACAGATTTGATGAAGTATACCACCTAGTTAATTCTAAATAAGTAGTGCCGAATATCACGTCTGTTGATTAACCATTTATTTGCATGAAATATTGGTGAGTAGGGCTTGGGAAAATCCATTTTCACTGGATCATTTTCGGTTCGCTTTCGGTGAATTATTCATGACAGATTTACTGAGGGGGGCCTAGTGTAACTAGAAGTGACTCCGTCACTTCTAGTTACACTTTTTTCAGTAATCTTGTTGTGAATACTTGCCTGTCGCGTTCCTACAATGTTCGAGTGAAAAGTGCAGTTATGTTTGAATGAAACGAATAGTTGACTTTCTATAGTGATTGTAAGTGCCCGAAGATGCAATTTCGGGCACTCTTGCACATTGTACAATGTGCTCCTTGCTTACTTTTAGCAAAGAGTATGCATGTAATCATGTGATACCTTATAGAAAGTGACACTTCTTTACTAAAAAAAGAAAAAACTATATAGAAATTTTCAGCCGCCAAAATTGCATCTTTGGCGGCTTTTTCTCCAGATAATAAGCCCCGCTATTCTTTCGTCCCAAAAAGCTTTAGCACTTCGTGTATTCATGCATTTGGAGCGCGACGGTTGAAGGACCACCATACGATCACCGAAAAGAGTGTGTAGGGATGCGACTTTGTCGCATCCCTACACATCCAGACATCTCGGTAATCGTATAGAAGTCATTCTATCCAAAGCGTTCCAAAGTCAATTATACACGTAGCGCGTAGTAGGTAATCCTGTTATTCACTGGTTACTTTGGTTAATCAACAGGTGTGGCCAAATATATGTAAAGACGAAAAAACCGACCCTAGTGGCCGGTTTTTTCGATATGATAATTACCCGATTGAACCTTCCATCTCAAACTTGATAAGACGGTTCATTTCTACAGCATATTCCATCGGCAATTCTTTTGTGAATGGTTCGATGAAGCCCATAACGATCATTTCAGTTGCTTCAAGTTCAGGAACTCCGCGGCTCATCAAGTAGAAGAGCTGTTCTTCTGATACTTTAGAAACTTTCGCTTCATGTTCAAGTGAAATGTTATCATTCAGGATTTCGTTATATGGAATCGTGTCAGATGTCGACAAGTCATCCATAATCAGCGTGTCACACTCGATGTTCGCGCGTGCGCCATCTGCTTTACGTCCAAAGTGAACGATTCCGCGATACGTTACTTTACCACCGTGTTGTGAAATTGATTTCGACACGATTGTAGAAGACGTATTTGGTGCAAGGTGATGCATTTTCGCTCCAGCATCCTGATGCTGACCTTTTCCTGCTAGTGCGATAGAAAGTGTCATACCACGTGCGCCTTCGCCTTTAAGAATGATTGCAGGATATTTCATCGTCAATTTAGAGCCGATGTTCCCGTCAATCCATTCCATTGTTGCGTTTGCGTCACAAACTGCACGCTTCGTTACAAGATTGTAAACGTTATTTGCCCAGTTTTGGATTGTTGTATAACGGCAATACGCATCTTTTTTAACAATGATTTCAACGACAGCACTGTGAAGTGAATTCGTTGTATAAACAGGTGCAGTACATCCTTCAACGTAATGGACGCTTGCTCCTTCATCAACAATAATCATAGTACGCTCGAACTGACCCATGTTTTCCGAGTTAATACGGAAATAGGCTTGAAGTGGAGTTTCAACTTTAACGCCCGGTGGTACATAGATGAACGAACCGCCTGACCATACAGCCGAGTTCAATGCAGCGAACTTGTTATCTGAGTTTGGAATGATTGTTCCCCAATACTTTTTGAACAGTTCTTCGTCTTCCTTTAGTGCTGAATCTGTATCTTTAAACACAATTCCAAGGTCGACAAGTTCTTGTTTCATATTATGGTAAACAACTTCAGATTCGTATTGTGCAGAAACACCTGCAAGGTATTTTTGTTCAGCTTCAGGAATACCAAGTTTATCAAACGTACGCTTGATTTCTTCTGGTACTTCATCCCAAGAGCGTTCCGCCCCTTCAGAAGGTTTAACATAGTAAGTAATCTCGTCAAATTTAAGGGAGTTTAGATCTCCACCCCATTGTGGCATTGGCATTTTGTAGAACATTTCCAATGATTTCAGGCGGTAGTCAAGCATCCATTGAGGTTCGTTCTTCATACCTGAAATTTCTTCAACGATTTCCTTTGTCAAACCACGTTCCGAACGGAAAATGGAAACGTCTTTGTCAGCAAACCCATATTTGTAATCGCCGATATCCGGCATTTTTTTAGCCATTACTATTCCTCCGTCCTTTTAGTTACTGTTCGGAGTCATTTCCGACTCCCTTTTCCATCGCCTTCCATGCCAATGTTGCACATTTAATACGGGCAGGAAATTTCGATACTCCCGCAAGTGCTTCAATATCACCTAGGTCGATGGAGTCGTCAACATCTTTGCCCAGCATCATGTCAGAAAAGATAGAGGCCGCTTTTAATGCTTCATCCACTTTTTTACCTTTAACAATCTGCGTCATCATCGACGCAGATGCCATTGAAATTGAACAGCCATCGCCTTCGAATTTTGCATTTTGAACAATGCCATCATCTATTTGTAAAGTCAGATGGATCACATCGCCACATGTCGGATTATTCATATCGACAGTTATGCTACTTTCTTCGATGACGCCTTTATTTCTAGGGTTTTTATAATGGTCCATGATGACCGAACGATATAACTGATCTAATTTGTTAGTAGACATCTGCGAAATACTCCTTTGCGATACGGAGTCCGTCCACGAGGCGGTCAACGTCAGCTTCCGTATTATAAATATAGAAGCTTGCGCGTGCCGTGGATGATACATTGAGCCATTTCATAAGCGGCTGAGCACAGTGGTGACCTGCTCTGACGGCAATACCATGCATATCGAGCACGGTTGCAACGTCATGTGGATGGACATCGTTCAGATTAAAAGTAACAAGTCCGGCACGTTTCTCAGGATCGAGTGGACCGTAAATCTTAAGTCCATCGATTTCCGACATCCGTTCCATTGCATATTTAGCAAGTTCGTGTTCATGCCGTTCAATGTTATCTAGCCCGATTTCTTCAAGAAAGTCGATTGCTGCGCCTAAACCAATTGCACCTGCAATTATCGGCGTACCGCCTTCAAACTTCCAAGGAAGCTCTTTCCATGTCGATTCATACAAACCAACGAAATCAATCATTTCGCCGCCGAACTCGACCGGCTCCATTTTGTTAAGTAAATCTTTTTTACCGTACAGAACACCGATACCGGTAGGACCGCACATCTTATGTCCCGAAAAAGCGAAAAAGTCACAATCTAGTTTCTGTACATCGATTTTCAGATGCGGAGCAGCTTGCGCACCATCGACAACCATAACAGCTCCATGTGCATGTGCAATTTCTGCAATTTCTTTAACTGGATTCATCGTACCAAGTACGTTTGATACGTACATGATGGACACGATTTTGGTCCGGTCTGTAACAACTTCTCGGACTTTTTCAAGTGATAGTGTGCCGTCTTCCTCAAGGTCGACGTACTTCAACACTGCCCCTTTTTCTTTTGCCAGCTGTTGCCATGGAATAATGTTTGAATGATGCTCCATGTATGTGATGACGATTTCATCACCTTCACCGACATTCGCCCGTCCATAACTTTGTGCAACTGTATTTAAAGCCGTTGTCGTACCGCGCATGAATATGATTTCTTCAGTCGACTTCGCATTGATGAAGTTGCGCACTTTCTCGCGCGCTCCTTCATACCCTTCCGTCGCACGATTACCAAGCGTATGCACACCACGGTGGACGTTTGAATTATCAAAGCTATAATAATTGCTTATTGCTTCTATTACTTGGCGCGGCTTTTGAGAAGTCGCAGCACTATCTAGATAAACGAGCGGATGCCCGTTTATCTCTTGGTCCAATATAGGGAAATGTTTGCGGATGTCTGTACTGAGCATTAGCGCACTTTCCTTTCGATAACCTCCGTCAATTGTTTCTTAACGCCTTCAATCGGCAATTTGCTGACTACAGGCGCAAGGAAACCATGAATGACAAGGCGTTCTGCTTCATGTTGAGTAATCCCACGGCTCATCAAGTAAAATAGTTGCAGTGGATCAACACGACCAACAGATGCCGCGTGTCCTGCTGTTACATCGTCTTCGTCGATAAGAAGGATTGGATTTGCGTCTCCGCGTGCCCTTTCACTTAACATAAGGACGCGTGACTCTTGGACAGCGTTCGCTCTTGTTGCACCTTTTGCGATTCTTCCGATACCGTTAAAGATACATGTAGATTCTTCTTTAACAACACCGTGTTTCAAGATGAATCCTTCTGTATCCGTTCCCCAGTGAACGATTTCAGTTGTGAAGTTTTGGCGCTGTTTACCGCGTCCAACAACAACTGTCTTCATGTCGCAATGAGATCCGTTACCAACAAGATGCGTGATATTTTCAGAAATCGTATCACTGTCATTCATCAGTCCAAGTGCCCAATCAATTCGGCTATCGCGTCCTGTAACTCCACGACGATTCACATAAGTTGTAAATCCTTTCGCAAGTACATCAACCGCACCGTAAGTAATTTGTGCATTATCACCTGTGAATACTTCAGATACGATATTAGCTAATCCTTTTGCTTCTTCTACAGTCGATAAATAGTTCTCGACATACGTCACTGAACTATTCGCTTCTGCCACAATAAGAACGTGGTTAAAGAGTGAAGCTTGTTCATCATCATGTAAAAACAACACTTGAATTGGCTCTTCTACAACAACATTTTTCGGAACATATACGAAAACGCCGCCGTTTATAAGTGCTGCATGAAGTGCAGTCAGTTTATGCTCGTCTACCTTCACACCGTCTGTCATGAAATATTTTTTCATAAGATCACTATGTTCACGTGATGCTGTGAAAATATCTGTCATGATGACACCTTTAGCTTTCAACTCTTCAGATAAAAACAAGTAAGCTGGTGTGTTGTTGTGCTGTACATAAATACTGTTCTGTTGCTCTTTATCAACAAGTGCACGCGCTTCTTCAGAAAGCTCGTCCAAGGAAGCATACACAGTACTCTCTACCGTATGGGCAGGGAATTCCGTAAAGTTCCATTTGTCAATTTTCGTTTTATCTGGTCTTGGCATTGGAAGCTGTTCCGCTCTCACTAATGCGTCTGCGCGGAAATCCGCCATCCAATCTGCTTCATTCATCTTAGCGGAATAGGAACGGACGTCCTGTTCGGTTAATGCCAACTTTGTTTCAACCGTCATTTTGAATCGTCCTCCTTTCTTAAACTTCCTGCCCGACAGTTTCGTCTTCGATGCCAAGTTCTTCTTTAATCCAGTCATATCCTTGTTCTTCAAGTTTATGTGCTAATTCAGCTCCACCGGATTTAACAACTTTACCTTGCATCATAACGTGAACTTTGTCTGGTGTAATATAGTCAAGAAGACGTTGGTAATGAGTGATGATTAGGCAACCAAAATCTTCGCCACGCATTTCGTTGATGCCTTTTGAAACAACTTTCAATGCATCGATATCAAGACCGGAGTCAATTTCATCAAGCACTGCAAATTTAGGCTTCAACATTGTAAGCTGAAGAATTTCGTTACGTTTCTTTTCTCCACCTGAGAAACCTTCGTTTAAGTAACGTGTAGCCATGTCTTCGTCCATTTCAAGGAATTCCATTTTGCTGTCGAGTTCACGGATGAATTTCATCAATGAAATTTCGTCGCCTTCTTCACGTTTAGCATTGATTGCAGAACGAAGGAAGTCAGCGTTTGTTACGCCTGTAATTTCGCTTGGATATTGCATGCCAAGGAAGATACCCGCTCTAGCGCGCTCGTCCACTGCCATTTCAAGTACATCTTCACCATCAAGTTTGATTGTGCCAGATGTCACAACATATTTGGGATGCCCCATAATCGCTTGCGCGAGTGTAGATTTACCTGTACCATTTGGACCCATGATTGCATGGATCTCATTTGTATTAATCGTCAAATCGACGCCTTTCAATATTTCCTTGCCTTCAATTTCAACGTGAAGGTCTTTAATTTCTAAAGTAGCCATTCCAATACCTCCAATATATTAAAGATGAACGGATATCCATTCTCAATTTAGTATCATTCTAATCTTAACGTAATAAGCATTGCCTTGCAAATCATTGAGAATCGTTTCATTTGAAAGGAATGCCCTTAATTCAAGACTTGTATGCATACATTCTTCTAGACTTCGCTCATTTTCAATTATCCAGTTTTAATGAGAAACCACACAATTCAAAAAACCGGCACGTAATGTACCGGTTCAAACTCGAATTATTAGTATTGATCTGGCTCTAAATTTGTTTTAGTATCGTCACTATCCGTGAATCTGTCAACGATAATAGCGAGTGCGCCATCACCTGTGACGTTCGTTGCTGTTCCGAAGCTGTCTTGTGCCATATAAAGTGCAATCATAAGTGCAACCATCGTCTGATCAAAACCTAGCATCGAAACGAGTAGTCCAGTTGCCGCTACTACTGCACCTCCTGGGACTCCAGGAGCTGCAATCATTGCAACACCTAGCATGAAGATGAATGGAAGATAATCACTGAATTCAACTGGCATTCCATTCATAAGCATGACACCGATTGAACATGATACAAGTGTGATTGTACTTCCCGATAGGTGAATTGTCGCGAAAAGTGGAATCGTGAAATCAGTCACCTTGTCCGACGCACCTGTTTTACGTGCTTGACTTAACGTAACCGGGATAGTCGCTGCAGACGATTGTGTCCCTAGTGCAGTGAAATAGGCAGGTGCCATCGTTTTCATCAAGAAAAACGGATTGCGTTTTGAAAGAGAACCAGCAATCGTATATTGAATCGTTAGCATGATGAAATGAAGAACGATAATCATAACGAATACCAGCGCAAACACGGAAAGAACCTTCGCAACTTCACCGGTATATGTCATATTTAGAAAAATCCCGAAAATATGGAATGGTAACAGCGGAATGATAACGAATGCAATCACCTTTTCTATTAGAACATTCAATTCCTCGAATACAGAGAGCATTGCCTTACTACCAATGGATGCCATACCTATACCTAGTACGAATGCGAGAAGGAGCGCTGACATAACACCCATAATCGGTGTCATTTCAAGTTCAAAAAAGGATTCCGCGGCAGCTCGACCTGCTTTTTCTACCTTGCCGTCTCCAAGACTTCCGATAAATCCTGGCAATAATGCTGTTGCCGAAAAATATGCAATAATACCAGCTACAATTGTAGATATATATGCAAATGCTGTTGCCAGTCCAAGGAGCTTACCAGATCCCTTGCCAAGCTTAGCGATTCCGGGCGTGATGAACGCAATAATGATTAGAGGCACTATAAAGTTCAGGAAACCTCCAAAAATCATATTAAATGTTGCGGCAAGACTGACAAACCAGTCCGTAAAGGCTGCTCCGATTGTCGGTATCTTCGGTAGAAGTACACCGAGTACAATTGCTAATCCAATGGCAATAACGATACGCCATATTAGACCAATTTTGAACTTCAAAACCATATCCCCCTATGATAAATATATGTATTTAAGAGACAACAATACCATAATATTTTTGCTATTGGAACATCTATTTGTGATTAACATCTATTGGAAAAAAGAAAACTCCACCGAGTTCAAAATCTTCGGCGGAGTTTTCTTCATACTTATTTTACCGGAACGACTGTGCCATCCCATTCTTTTAAAATAAAGTCTTGAATTTCTTTTGACTTCAATACTTCAATCAAAGCTTTGATCGAATCTTTATCTTCATCACCTTTTCTTACAGCGATGATATTTACATAAGGTGAATCCGCGTCTTCGATAGCAATAGAATCTTTAATCGGATTTAAACCCGCATCGATTGCAAAGTTCGAGTTGATCAGCAATGCATCGCCTTCATCATTTGAGTAAAGCTGCGGCATTAATCCCGGCTCATAGTTTGCGTCAAATTTGATGTTTTTAGGGTTTTCAACGATATCTTTCAGTTCAGCAGCTGTTTTATCTATACTTTCGTCAAGTTTGATAAGCCCTTTTGATTCAAGCATCGCAAGCACTCGTCCGTGATCAGAAATAGAGCTACTCATTAAAATCGTCGCACCATCTGGAAGTTCATCAAGTGATTTATACTTTTTCGAATAAACGCCGATTGGCTCAATATGAATGCCGCCTGCATTTACAAAGTCATATCCCGCATCTTCAATTTGTAATTCGAGATAAGGAATATGCTGAAAGTAGTTTGCATCGAGTTCGCTGGATTCAAGATCTTTATTCGGCAACACATAGTCTTGATATGTTTCGATTTGAAGGTCATAACCTTTTTCCTTCAACAATGGTTTTGCTTGTTCTAGAATGATCGAATGCGGTGTATTGGAAGCTCCGACAACAATCTTAGTTGTTTCTTTTTCGCCTACATTATTGCTGCCGCTAGTGTTTTTTGTTCCGCAAGCTGCAAGCGCGAGTATCAGTACTGCTAATAAAACACCTGTTAGAAATTTCTTCATTTCATAATCTCCCTTTTTTCTAAGATGACAATCTAGGTGATGGGTAAAGATAGTTGTCCACTTTCATCATCAAATCACTTCACAGGAATGACGTCGCCGCCCCACTCTTCGAGAATGAAGTCTTGGATTTCTTTCGATTTCAACACGTCAACCAAAGTCTTAATTGCTTCAGTATTTTCATCGCCTTCTCTTACTGTGATGATGTTTGCATATGGCGACTCTGTCTCTTCAATCGCGATAGAATCGTCAAGTGGATTCAAACCTGCATCGATTGCATAGTTTGCGTTGATAACTACTGCATCGCCTTCATCATTTTTATACAATTGTGGTAAAAGTGATGGTTCGTAATTCGCATCAAATTCCAGATTTTTAGGGTTGTCAACAATGTCTTTCACTTCAGCTGTTACTTTATCTACTCCGTCAGCCAATTTGATTAACCCAGCTGACTCTAACAAAGAAAGGACACGGCCATGTTCAGCTACTGAGTTACTAAAAATAATAACTGCACCGTCTGGAAGTTCATCAATTGATTTATATTTCGTCGAGTAAACAGCCATCGGTTCGATATGGATAGCTCCTGCATTCGCAAACTTATAACCGTGGTCAATTACTTGTTGATCTAAATAAGGAATGTGCTGGAAGAAGTTCGCATCCAATTCGCCTGATTCAAGATCTTTATTTGGCAAAATATAGTCTTGGTATGTTTCAATGACAAGTTCGATTCCTTTTTCTTTCAATATCGGTGCTGCCTTTTCTAAAATGATTGCGTGCGGTGTGTTAGATGCACCAATGACAATTTCCGTTTCTTCAACAGTTTCTTTGTCAGCTTTGTCTTCCCCACTTGTACTTTTATCATCGCTGTCATTTTTCGCTCCGCAAGCTACCAATGCCAATACAAGTACTGCTAATACTATTCCCCCTAAAAGCTTTTTCATGATTTTTTCTCCCCTTTTTCTATGTTTTTATATAATTTACAGGCTTGGCCTGATATTACTGTACTAACTATTATCTCTTGTCGAATTTCCTCACCGCAAAATCCCCGATGAATTGAATGATGAAAACGATAATTAAAATAAGGATTGTTGCAGCAAGTGTAACGTCTTCCCGGCTACGCTGGAATCCATCTAAGTATGCAAGAGTCCCAAGTCCACCTGCTCCGATAATCCCAGCCATAGCAGTGTACCCGACGAGTGCAATCGCTGTTACAGTAATTCCTGAAATAAGTGCAGGCATCGATTCCGGTATAAGAACTTTAAAAATAATCGTTCTCGTTTTCGCTCCCATTGACTTCGAAGCTTCAATTACACCTTTATCAATTTCCTGTAATGCAATCAACACCATTCTTGCATAAAACGGAGCCGCCCCAATAATAAGTGCCGGCATCGCTGCATCCGGTCCGCGGATTGTACCAAGAAGAAATTTCGTAAACGGAATAAGTAAAATGATTAATATGATAAACGGAATGGATCTAAAAATATTGACGAATGCTCCTGATATAATATTGACCAACTTATTCGACCAAAGTTGACCGGGACTAGATAGGAAGAGTAAAATTCCAAGTCCTAACCCAATAACTAAAGTGAACAATGTAGAAACCGCAGTCATATAGAGTGTTTCCACTGTTGCTTCCCACATTTTAGTCCAGTCGACATTCGGAAAAAGGTTTTCAATCATTACCGATCACCTCCGTCTGAACATCATTTTCATTGAGGTATTGAATTGCTTCCTCAATGATTGAGGAATCTCCAAGCAGCTGAAGTATCAGTGTGCCGTATGCCCCGCCATGTGTATGGGATATGTTTCCCTGCACGATATTCACATCGACAGTGAATTTCCGAATAAGACTTGCGAGCACAGGTTGTTCTGTCCGCTCCCCTACAAATACAAGCTTGATAAGCGTGCCGGCAGGAAATTCTTCCTTAATATGCGCCATTGCCTGCTTCGCCTCCACGGGTTCCGTCACTTGAGAGACAAACCGCTTTGTGATCGGTTCCTTCGGTGATTGGAACACATCCAGGACATCTCCCAACTCAACAACTTTCCCTGCCTCCATAACTGCAACTCTGTGGCAAATTTTCCGGATAACGTGCATTTCATGTGTGATAAGCACAATTGTCAGTCCAAGTCGTTCATTAATTCCTGTTAGAAGGTCTAGTATTGAATCCGTTGTTTCTGGATCAAGGGCTGAAGTCGCTTCGTCACAAAGAAGGACTTCAGGGTCGTTTGCAAGCGCACGAGCAATCCCTACGCGCTGTTTCTGACCTCCAGACAATTCGGATGGATATGCATTTTCACGACCAGCCAAACCAACTAATTCAATCAGTTCCGCCACTTTCTTATCACGCTCGGCTTTTCGTACACCCGCGATTTCAAGAGGGAAAGCGATATTCTCCTTCACTGTTCTAGACCACAGTAAGTTAAAGTGTTGGAAAATCATACTCACTTTTTGTCGTGCTTCCCTTAGCTCTTTCCCTTTAATTGCTGATATTTCTAGACTTCCTATTTTAACGCTACCTGACGTTGGCATTTCAAGACCGTTCAGTAGTCGAATCAACGTACTTTTTCCTGCCCCACTATAGCCGATGACTCCAAAAATCTCACCGTCAGTAATTTCAAGCGATACATTTTCGACTGCTGAAATACTGCCTGGCCCTTCACCGTATCGTTTATTTATATCCGTTAAATAAATCATTTTTTTCACCTCAGAAAAATTGTTTTGTTACTAATTTTGTCTAGCTTCAGGCGCCACCCCCTCGGGTCACAAGGCAGTTCGCTGTGGTGGCTTAGGTACGCCCCCTTCGCAATCTGACTTGTGCCTGTCGGGGCTGAGCGGCGCCTTCCGCTTTTCAATACAAAAAAGCCTTCCTGCAGACGGGCAGAAAGGCTTGACGTTATCGAAAATAAACGTTGTCCAATCTCTCATCTTTCAAAGCGTATGCTTTGTGTGACTTGGCACCATTTCACTTACGTGACGGTTGCCGGGCTTCGCAGGGCACTATCCCTCCACCTCTCTTAATAAGAGTGACCTATTCAATTGAATGTTAAGACGAAGTATATCAAAGTTCCATATCTATTGTCAATCTATTTCTTCAAGTAGATACGGTACTGATTGAAATGCATAAATTTTATGGGTTAAAACGCCATCCTTTTGTATAAGAAGGCAAGGAACGCTTTCGATTTCATAGTCAATTGCAATATTTTGTACGTAATTCAAATCTGCTTTCCCGATTGGTATTCCCGGTCTCATGACGGTAATAACTCCCATCATTTTAGATGCGACTGCACAAGTTCCACACATTGGTGTATATAAATAAAACGCTGCCACTGAAGACTCTTTCAAAGCCATCTCCCATTGTTCGCGTGTCCAAGTTTCCATTAATTCTACATCCTTTAAATTAGAAATTCCGGTCTGATTTTAAAATCCGCACCTTGTAGTATTGTAGCCAACACTTTGTATGGGGTCGTCTCCACTTCCCGATAAACCTTTTCTGTGTACAAATGGATTGCTGCCGGGAACTCTCTTTTGAATAAAACACGGGTCTTTTCTCCATCTTCATCCGCATCAACGAAGACAAATAGTTCATGTTCTTCGTAAGGTGCAAGCAATTCTTCAAGCCGATAAGGACTTACTGTGCCGTTCGTACAAATAATTTCGACAGGCTCAACAAGTATTCGTGCCAAACGTTTCTTATCCGAACCGCCCTCGACGATAATTACTCTTTCATCCGACACAAGAGGCCCCTCCTTCGCTCTTTTTTATATAAAGATGCAAAAAACGCCGAAAAAGTACCGGCGCCTTGTCTTAGTTATTCTCCGACAGTCATTTTTTCATACGCTTCAGCTGACATAAGTTCATCCAGTTCAGAAACATTTGAAGGTTCAACAACGATCATCCATGCATTTTCATACGGTGATTCATTGACAAATTCAGGGCTGTCTTCAAGTCCTTCATTCACTTCAATTACTTTTCCGCTGATTGGTGCATAAAGTTCTGATACTGTCTTAACAGATTCAACGCTTCCGAAAGGCTCGTCCGCTTTGATGTCATCTCCGACAGATGGAAGTTCAACGAATACGATATCGCCTAGTTCAGATTGTGCAAAGTGAGTAATACCGATGCGGTAGTTACCACCTTCGTCTTTTACCCATTCATGCTCTTCAGAATAACGCAGATCTTTTGGTGTGCTCATTCCGTATCCCTCCAAATAAATAGTTTCATTCTCTTCAATTCTGTCATATTTCTCGAATAAAGACAAGATAGGAAATCAGTTAGTCCATACTTTGTCGAACTCTTCTTCCTTGAATCCGACAGTCACCTTACCATCACCGAAGACAATTGGTCTCTTAATCAACATACCGTCAGATGACAGCAAGCTAATTTTCTCTTCATCTGTCATTGTGAGCAATTTGTCTTTCAAGTTTAGCTCTCTATATTTCGTCCCACTAACGTTGAAAAACTTTTTCAACTCCAAATCCGATGCCGCAATCATTTTGCCAAGTTCTTCTACTGAAGGAGGAGCTTCCGCTATGTTCACTTCCTGAAAGTCCAAGTTGTTCGTCTCAAGCCATTTTTTTGCTTTCCTGCATGTCCCGCACTTTGGATAACCGTAATAAACTAATCCCATACCGCAACGCCTCCATTTTCGCCATTATAACAGAAAAAACACCTGGGCGCCTATTGCTACCTGGACGTCAAAGTGAGATCGTCAATTTTACTTCATTAAACAATCACGTCTGTTGATTAATTATTGACTTGCATAATACGATAGCGAGTAGGGTTTGTAAACCGCTATAACCCTTTACTATTTTCGGCCCGCTTTCGGCGAATTAATTACGATATTATTACCGTGGGGCAGGTGCTTTGAAAGAATAGAAAAGATGACTTTCTATAGAGATTGTAAGTGCCCGAAGATGCAATTTCGGGCACTCTCGCACGTTGTACATTGCGTTCTTTGCTTACTTTTGCAAAGATTATGTGATGCCTTATAGGAAATTGACACTTCCTTAAAATAAATATGGAGATACTATAGAGAAGGATTGAGCGGTCAAAATTATATCTTTGACCGCTTATCTTTAGGTGAGAAGCTAGCCATTCTTTCGTCCAAAAAAGCTTCGGCACTTCTTGTATCAATGTCTTTGGAGAGCGGCAAATGAACAAAAACCATGCGATTACCGAAAGAATAAGTAGGGATGCGACAGAGTCGCATCCCTACTTATCAATACATCTCGATAATGGTATTGAAATTGTTCAATTCAAAGCGATACAAAAAAAGCAATACACGTAACGCCCAGTGTGTGATCAAGGTAATTTTAATCTACATACGTGTTATACGATATACTTCTCCGCTTCGATTAGCTTAACTGAAGCTTCGCGTTTTTTAGCGATGATATTATACGGATTCGAGCGAGTCAATTTACGCAGCGCTGAAATCATCATGCGTTGATTATCACCATCGACAGCCGCAAGAAGTGTTTCTTTTGCATCTCTTTCAATCTCTTCAAATGCTTCTTGGCAGAAGATTTGTGTGTAAAGGATTTTCTGTTGCGCTTTTTCTTCTCCGCTGCGTGCAATTGCTTTTTCTGTACGTAGAAGTGCAGACTCCATCGCAAAAACATTATTAGCGATATCTGCAATATTTACAAGTACCTCTTGCTCTGCTTCAAGCTTCGTGCCAAAACGTTGTGCAGCAAGACCAGCAGCAAGCAAACCGATTTTCTTAGCATTTTTCACAAGTGCTTTTTCTTGTGCAAGTGCTTCGTCACCGATTTCTTCAGGCATCATCATAAGAAGTTCTTCTTGAAGTGCTTGCGCCTGTTGAAGCAATGGCAATTCGCCCTTCATTGCTTTTTTCAGGAATGTACCTGGTACTAGCAGACGGTTGATTTCATTCGTCCCTTCAAAAATACGATTGATGCGTGAATCACGATAAATGCGCTCTACTTCATATTCTTGCATGAAGCCGTATCCGCCGTGAAGCTGAACTGCTTCGTCAACGATGTAATCCAATACCTCAGATCCCACGACTTTATTGATAGAACATTCGATTGCGTATTCTGCGATTGCTGCCGCAATTGCTTTACCATCTTTTTGCTCTTCAAGACTCAACTGGCTTTGACGCTCTTCAAAGTAACCAACTGTACGGTAAATCAAGCTTTCAGCCGCATACAGTTTAGATGCCATTGTTGATAGTTTTTGTTTCGTCAAGTTGAATGAAGAAATTGGTGTTTTGAACTGTTGACGTTGATTTGTATAAGTAATTGCAAGCTCAAGCGCACGTTTAGATCCGCCCATTGTGCCGACTCCTAATTTGTAGCGACCGATATTCAAGATATTAAATGCAATAATATGTCCGCGACCGATTTCACCTAGCAAATTTTCAACTGGTACTACTGCGTCTTGTAAGATTAGCGTACGAGTAGATGAAGATTTGATACCCATCTTTTTCTCTTCGGCTCCGACAGATACACCTGGGAATTCTTTTTCAACAATAAAAGCAGAGAACTTATCGCCATCGATTTTCGCGTAAACAACAAAAATATCTGCAAATCCTGCGTTCGTAATCCACTGTTTTTCACCATTTAAGATGTAGTGTGTTCCAGCAGCATTCAATTTCGCATTTGTTTTCGCACCCAATGCATCAGAACCAGAGCCTGGCTCAGTTAGTGCATATGCAGAGATTTTGTCACCTGATACAGAGTTTGGCAAGTACTTTTTCTTTTGTTCTTCATTTCCGAAAAGTACGATTGGTAGGGTTCCGATACCAACGTGTGCGCCATGAGTAATCGAGAATCCGCCTGCTACGGACATCTTTTCAGAGATAAGTGCAGACGCAATTTTGTCGAGTCCAAGACCACCATATTCTTCTGGTACATCCGCTCCTAGAAGTCCAAGATCCCCCGCAGTTTTCAGTAGTCTTACAGAGTGCTCGAATTCATGGTTTTCAAGATTTTCGACAACAGGTTGAACTTCATTTTTCACGTAGTCTTCTGCTGTTTTCGCAATCATTTTCTGTTCATCAGTAAAATCTTCAGGCGTAAATACACGGTTTGCTTCAATGTCTTCCGTTAGAAAAGCTCCACCTTTAATCAGTTCGTTTGTTTTTAATTCAGTCAATGTTGTTTCCTCCTTTTAATCTTAACGGTTTATATGTCCACTATTAATATAAAATTCACTGGTTTGTTTACTAGATAGTCAGCACTTAATAAATAGAATGTTCTTCCTACACCGCTTTGTCGCTTGGTGATGGCCTCACGCAATAAGCCCGCCAGAAGAGCATTGTCGGTCTGATTGCTTCGGCTCACACTTGTCGCTCCTTCGCTAGAATTGTTCGTTATACTGGTGAGGTATATCACCTAGTTAATTCTAAATAAGTGGTGCCGAATATATAGTGTTTACAAAAGCTCAAACACGCCGGCTGCGCCCATTCCGCCGCCGATACACATTGTAACGACTCCGAACTGTTTACCTTGACGTTTTAATTCACTCATCATACGAATTGTTAAGATAGATCCTGTTGCTCCGAGTGGATGCCCGAGGGAGATTGCTCCGCCGTTGAAATTCACCTTATCTATATCAAGGCCTAGATGACGGATAACTTGAAGTGACTGAGACGCGAACGCTTCGTTTAACTCCCATACATCGATATCCTCAATAGAAAGCCCTGCAATTTTAAGTGCTTTTGGAATGGCTACAATTGGGCCGATTCCCATCACTTCAGGTGGCACGCCGCCTACAGCAAATGACAGGAATTTCGCGATTGGCTTCAAGCCTTGCGCTTCTGCCACTTCGCGGTCCATCACAAGTACTGCGCCTGCTCCGTCTGATGTTTGTGACGAGTTACCTGCCGTAACAGTACCTGTTACGGAGAATGCCGGACGCAATTTCGCTAATCCCTCTACGCTTGTTCCGTGACGGACTCCTTCGTCCATTTTAAATGTGAAATTCTTCTCACTATATTTTCCGTTATCATCTACAGAACGCTTTACGACTTCGACTGGCACGATTTCATCATCGAATTTTCCAGCTGCAATCGCTGCACCTGCTTTTTTGTGAGACAGCACAGCAAATTCATCCTGTTCTTCACGCGTGATACCGTATTTTACTGCAACTTGCTCAGCAGTGTGACCCATTCCCATATAATATTGTGGAGCCGTTTCTGCTAAGTGAGCATTCGGTCGGATTGTATTCCCCATCATCGGTACCATACTCATTGACTCGACGCCGCCTGCAATAATTGCTTGCGAGTGACCGAGCATGATGCGTTCAGCTGCATAAGCAATTGATTGAAGACCTGATGAACAGAATCGGTTTACCGTAATTGCAGGCGTCGTATCAGGAAGACCTGCAAGTGCACCAATATTTCGCGCAACGTTCATCCCTTGTTCAGCTTCAGGCATCGCACAACCAATAATTAAGTCATCAATTGGGCCATCATAGCCCCCAGCACGTTTCAACGTTTCTTTAATTACAAGTGCCCCTAAGTCATCCGGGCGTACGGTTACAAGAGAACCTCTACCCGCTTTTCCCACCGGTGTCCGTGCACCGGCTACTAGTACTGCTTCACGCATTGAATTTCCTCCTCTTTGCTATGCACTTTAAATCAGTTACGTAACGGTTTACCTTTTACGAGCATGTGTTGCATACGCTGTTGTGATTTTGGTTCCGCCACAAGGCTAAGGAACGCTTCACGTTCAAGGTCCAACATATATTGTTCGTCAACAAGTGTTCCGTATGGTACTTTTCCGCCGGATAAAACAAACGCCAGCTTCTTCGCGATTTTCAGATCATGCTCGCTGATAAAGCCAGATAGGAACATGCCCTCTGCCCCGAGAAGCATCGTTGCATAACCCGAATCACCTGTAACAGGGAATTTCTCACGTTTAGGTGCTTTATAACCCATGTCAAACAATGCAATAGCTGCCTGTTTCGCATCATAGATTAAGTGATCTGCATTGACACTAATACCATCTGCGAAATCGAGGAAGTTATTTTCACGTGCTTCGTCTCCTGAAGTAGACACTTTTGCAGTCGCGATTGATTCGAAAACTTTATTGGCAACAAATTGATAGTCAATGTGAACGCCCTTTGGCAATCCTTTTAAATGTTTCGTATAAAGTCCTACGTTTCCGCCACCACCCGGTATCAAACCAACGCCGACTTCAACAAGTCCCATATACGTTTCCATTGAAGCTTGAATATGAGCTGCCGGTAGACAAACCTCAGTCCCTCCCCCAAGCGTCATTGCAAATGGCGCTGCAACAACAGGTTTTGAGGAATACTTGATTTTCATCATGGCGTTTTGGAATGAGCGAACAGTGAAATCAAGTTCAAAGATATTGTCATCCTGCGCTTCCATTAGAATCATTCCAAGGTTTGCACCTACACAGAAATTTTTGCCTTGATTTCCAATGACAAGCCCTTTGAAATTTTTCTCAACTTCATCAACGGCGAAGTTGATCATTTGAATGATGTCAGGACCAATTGAATTCGATTGTGAATGGAATTCAAGAAGTGCCACTCCATCGCCAAGGTCGATTAAACTAGCACCTGAATTCTTTTTGATAACGCCATGTTTTTGCTTATAGCGCTTCAAGTCAATTACTTTTTCATTAACAGGAACAAGCTTGTAATCTTCTCCATCGAAGAAGTAAAGTTCATTGTCTTCTTCTTTATAGAAAGTTTCATAGCCTTTGTCGAGCAAACTTTGAACGAATGCTGGAACTTTCCCGCCTTCATCTTTCATCTTCTCAACAGATTTTGCTACGCCGATTGCATCCCAGATTTCAAATGGTCCTTGCTGCCATCCGAAGCCCCATTTCATGGCATTGTCGATTGCAACGATATCATCTGCAATTTCACCGTTTAGTTCTGCAGAATAAAGCAATGTTGGTGACAGGATATTCCACAAGATTTCACCAGTGCGATCATCCGCATAGACGAGCGTTTTCACTCTATTAGCAAGTCCTTTTTGTTGTTTAGCCATTTCAATAGAAGGTGTTTTCAATTTTTTAGCTAGACTATATTCAAATGTCTCTGTATCTAGTTCAAGAATCTCTTTACCTTTTTTCAGATAAAATCCTTGTTTTGCCTTGGCACCAATCCAGCCATTATCAATCATTTTCTTCATGAATGGCGGCAATTCAAACACTTTTTGCTCTTCGCCTTCCGTCTTGTCGTAAACGTTTTTCGCCACATGCATGAACGTATCTAGTCCAACAACGTCAAGCGTACGGAATGTTGCCGATGTCGGACGGCCAATCAAGGTACCCGTCACCGAGTCAACTTCTCCAATCGAATAGCCGCGTTTCTCCATCTCGCGTAATGTGATAAGAAGGCCATATGTACCGATTCGGTTCGCGATGAAGTTCGGCGTATCTTTTGCAATGACAACTCCCTTACCAAGCGTATCTTCACCAAAACGGGTCATAAACTCTATAACTTCCGGAGCCGTTGTGCTCGCTGGAATAATCTCAAGTAATTTCAAGTAACGCGGTGGATTGAAAAAATGTGTGCCCATGAAATGTTTTTGGAAATCTTCCGAACGTCCTGCCGCCATCGCTTCAACACTAATACCCGATGTATTTGAAGTGATGATTGTACCTGGTTTACGAACTGCATCTATTTTTTCATACAAACCTTTTTTAACATCAAGATTTTCAACAATCACTTCAATAATCCAGTCAACATCTTTTAATTTATCCAGATCATCTTCGAAATTCCCTGCTTCAATAAGGGACAGATTACTTTTCTTCGTTAGGGGTGCAGGTTTTTGTTTCACTAATTTCTGCAAAGCACCTGCCGCAATTTTATTTCGTACGATGCCATCTTCAAGCGTAAGCCCTTTTGTAGCTTCCTCTTCAGTTAACTTTCCAGGAACGATATCCAAAAGTAAAACTGGAATTCCTATATTAGCGAGATGAGCTGCAATACCCGAACCCATAACGCCTGAACCTAAAACTGCCGCTTTTTTAATTTGATAAGTCACTTGCGAAGCCTCCCTTTTTTCGTTTGAATGAACACTCATTCATTTAATGGGCAAAAAAAATAGAAACCGTTTCTATATCTCTCAGTGTAGAACATATTGCTAGTTTTCGCAATATTTAAATCTAAATTTTTTCAACTTCCTATCTGAAACATATCATTACCCGACTAAAGTGATTACGTTGTACACTGTCCATATAAAGGAGGTCAATATATATTATGAAACCAATTACAACAGTTGAACAATTTAATGAAATTATTGCCGGCGATTCTAAAGCACTTGTAAAATTCCAGGCAGGATGGTGCCCTGACTGCAGACGTATGGATATGTTTATTGATCCAATCGTCGAGAAATATGATGAATACACATGGTATGATGTCGACCGTGACGTACTGCCGGAAATCGCTGATAAGTATGACGTCATGGGAATTCCTAGTTTACTGATTTTCCAAAACGGTGAAAAGCAAGCGCATCTGCATAGTGCAAATGCAAAATCGCCATCACAAGTGACGGATTTCCTTGAAGGCGTAAAAGCGTAACTGTATAGAAGCTTTACCTAAACGGATGGACTTATGTCTATCCGTTTTTTCATTTTCGGTGCACCTTTTATCTAGATGAAGTATACTAGAAAAAATGATAACGGGGTGTGTATTAGTGGACTACGAGAATGAAATCCAACTGCTTAAAGCTAAAATTGCTTCCTATGAAAAGATTATACTTGAAACATCAGCACCAATCATTCCTTCAATCGTCGAAAATACGATTCTCGTCCCGATTTCGGGTCACACCGGTCAGGATCGCTTTAATTTGATCCGCACCCGCGTTCTCGATTATGTTGGAATTCATAGAAGTACGGTGTGTGCAGTATTCGATTTCACCGGGGTAGGTCTCAAAGACGTTGAGGAATATGATTTTAATATACTTACTCTTGAAATCAATCAACTGAATAACACATTAAAACTGATGGGGGTACGTCCAATTTTTGTCGGTTTTAATCCGAGGATTGTCAGAGAAATCGTATCTGCCGGCATCCACTTGGAAATTGAAACCTACGTAAACTTCAGAACTTCATTAGCAGTATTACTTAAAGAAACAGGAAACTCACTTCAATTGTTTTAATGAAGTGAGTTTTTTTCTACTAAAGTTGAATACCTTCACTTGCTACCAGGAAGACTATACTGTATTGCAATAAGTATTTCAACGTACAAACTTTCGTGTTATCACCGTGAGAGCTACGGTGATAATCTACTAACTATATATGTTGAATTACAGAATCCTATTGAATCTGCCGTGGCGCTCAATTAATGAGAGAGATGTTATTCGGTTTTTGGATTGTAGATCGCTTGTCGCTTTGGAGATGCCTCTCGCCCTAAGCCTGGATTAGCGCTTCGCATCCAGTCTTACGGCTTCGGCGACCCCTTTGCCGCGCCTGCGCTAGGTTGTCCATTATCGAGAAAAATATAATTTTGAGATGTATATACCGAGACTTTAATGTGATTTCTAGTTGATACTACTTATAGTCAAGATAGATGCACTCCAGGTTGCAGATTTTATGACAGATAATGAATGCCCTTTCTCGCATAGAACATCCAGCGAAGGCGCGTCTTCGTGGTAGCCGGAGCGATAAGACTAAGGAGGGATGCAGTTCAATCCCTCCCAGCGGTCTTCTTTCTGGCTTATCGCGGGAGGCATCCACAAAGCGGCGAAGCGGTATTGGCAGGAATTCTAATTAGTTCTAAGTATTAGAACTTTTTCAGTGATCTCACGCTAGGTAGAGCTCTTTTTTTCTGGAGGTAGATGAATGAAAACTATATTGAACGTCAAAGGAAAATCCCAATTTGATGAGGATGTTGAACAATCGATTCGATCATCAGCATGCGGACCGGTAACAGCATTTGTAATGACTCAACATCTTTTTCCACAGGGGTGCCCTTACACAACAAATGAATTATATCGTCTCCTAGGTAGCACAAAAATTGGTTTATTCAAATACCGCTTCATCCGAAATATGCGCAAAGTGCTTGGAGTAGAATGGACAGTTGCGGGGTGCACTATTGATGAAGTGAAAAGACAACTCGACAACGGCCGGCCCGTCGCTGCAAAATTTGATAAATGGTTTACATTTCGTTGGCGCGGCAAGTATGGATTCGACTATCATTGGGTACCTGTCATAGGCTATGAAGAGACAGCTGACGATATTTTTCTCTTTATTCATGACAACGGGGGAAGAAACCGGGATAGCCAGGTCCGGCATATTTCATATAAGATGAATAGGTCAATTTTATCTTTTATAAAGATTGAGCCTACTGAATAGTAAATCCAAAAATCCCTACCCGAATCAGTTTCCGACTCGGATAAGGATTTTTTCATTTTTCTATATACGCTAAAGTCTGCTTCAGCGTGGCCAAACTTTTGATCCTAGCTGTACGAGCGTTTTATGGTTGCGGGAGGCATCCACAAAGCGGCGAAGCGGCATTAGTGGGAATCCTAATTCATTCTAATTACTAGGTCTTTTTCAGTGGCCTCCCAAAAGCCCTTGTAAAGCGTATACGTCGTATTCATTTGTTTAACATATATAGTTCCCACCTTTTTTAAATTAGTTAACCAACTGATCATGAGTTACTACAACACTATCCTGACATTATTTCACATAATGCACTATTTACCATGTATTTAATTGTTAAATTTAGAAATATATTGATTCATTGACGACCTTAAATAGTTAATAGGTTTAACGCATCTAAAGAAATTGTAAATATAAATATGGAGTATTGTGTTAGATTTGAAAGTGCTCTAATTCCAGTTCGAATGCTGCATCCCCCCTAGTAGACATAACACCCGTTCTCGGCAGTATTTAGCTTTGTTACTCAATAAGAAAAACATCAATTTGTATAGTACGATTAGGTAAATACCCCAAAAATTGCTATAATAATCTTATAGTGATGATGGTTATGATGAAAAAAGGTGGTAATTATAGTAACAATTCTATTAATCGTTTCTATTTTAATAGTGAATTATTCCGCATTAGTCGAGGGACAAGTCAATTCACCTAAAAAACTATCATTGAACATTTATCAGCAGCTTTTGAAGTGAGTCCAACAAATAATGAAAATCAAAACGACTTTTACATCATTGTTTCAAATGTCACGAGTGGTTTATATAAAGTCATTATTACTGCCACAAATGACTACACTTATGAAAGTGAAGAACTAAATCGCGATATCATAGTACCTTCAACAAACATCGAACCTAATGAGAAGCGACTGACCTTATTAGATTTCGTGATTCTATTACAGTAGGTTAAACAAGTAATGTCTTCAAGAAAATATGATAGTAATGCTATTTGTGAAAAGCGAATTTTTAATTTCATAGGCAAAAGAATATTTTATAGTAGATTCGGATAATCTATGCTTTTCAATTAAAACAGATGAGGAAGTACTAATTTTTATGAAAAATAGTAAAATTAAACTTATTTTAGTATTATCTGCTATCTTGTTATTGTTGTTTACAAGTTTAAATGTCTTTACCTCTTACGTGAAGATAAAAAAGACAGTTGAAGAGTCAATCGCCAATCAAAGTCTTGCAGCAGCAGAATCCATTGCGTCTGCGATAGACAAAGAAACGTATCAGAAATTTTTGAATAATCCTGCAAAAAACGACTATTATTGGGAATTAACAAACTACCTAGTTGATGCAAGAGAAAAACTGGGTGCATTATTTGTGTATACACTGAAAATCGATAATCCAATAATATCGAACTCAATGATAGGCGGATTACCCAAGGAATTAGAAGAGAGCTATAGCATTGGATCGGTTGGTACAGTGCCCGAAAAGCAGGTCAAAATAGCCTTTGAAGGAAATACATATATTACAGATGTAATTGAGGATGCCGTTTATGGCACTTTTCTTTCTGTTGGAGTGCCTATAAAGGATGAAGCAGGAATTGTCATGGGATACTTAGGTATCGATATTAGTGTTGATACACTTGATTATATTAAAGGGACAGTACTGAAAAATAATATCCTTCTCTTCGTCTTTAATGGTGCCTTTATTTTGGTCGTAATCGGATCTTTTTTATTTTTGCAAAGATGGTATCAACAAGAAGTGGCAAAGGAAGTCGGCTATACAGAAGATACATACCAAGCTGAACTTAAAACGTTAATCACTTCCATATCTTCTTTAAGACATGATTTCACCAATCATATTCAGGTTTTACACGGACTACTTCAACTAGGGGAATCTAAGCAAGCTCAGCAATACATATCATCTTTGTCTAAAGAAGTTCTGGCGCTAGAAACTCTAAAATTAAATATAGATCATCCTGGTCTATCAATATTACTGCAAACAAAGAAACTGGCTGCACAAAATTATCATATTGATATGAATTTTACGGTTTCTCATGATGCATTCGATAAAATAAAAACAACAGATTTAATCATAATACTGTCGAATTTAATTGATAATGCAATTGATGCAACAGTTGCATTACCTGTAGCTGAACGTAAAATAACAATTAGCTGTCAAACGGATGTTACGCAGTATCTATTTAAGATAACGAATACTGGACCTAAAATTAGTGAGAATGAACATATTTTTAAACAAGGATATTCAACAAAAAATGCAGAACAAGGAAAGATAAGAGGGCAAGGTTTATTTATAGTGAAGGAAGTTGTGAATAGATATAATGGGGAAATCTCAATTGATTCAATAAATGATTTAGAGACTATAGCCCTTGTGGGAATCCCTCTAAAGTAAATTTGAATGAAAGTGTAAACTCCCTACTACTAGTTGTGGGGAGTTTTTTCATTTATCTCGCTGGTTTATGCTACTAATTTTCTTATTTTGTGCTTTCTTAATTCGAATGATTATTCATATGTATTCCGTATTCAATGTGTAGACATAACACCAATTCACGGAAGTATTTAGCTCCATTTCTTAAACTAAAGTAATCCTTTAGTTACTTCTCTTTTGGCACGGATTAGTGTGCTTTTAACAGGATGGCCGCATAATAATCGAAGTGAACGAGCAATTAAGCCCTTCGTGATTGGTCGAAAAAATTGCTTTTCTCTCAATCGAAGAAAGACGCAAAAGCAATCGCCTATAGTATCGTGGAAGCTGCCAAAGAAAATCACTTAAATCCGTTGATTTACGTAACCTACGTATTTGAACAGTTGCCTGTAATCAATCTAACGGGTTCCAAAGCGCTTGATCAACTGCTCGCCAAAGACCCTACCAACAGATTGCCACGTCCCAAGTAAAAACAAAACAAAGCATATCACGGTACGCATGACAAATAGCCGTCTATACGATTTTTTTAATCGTATAGACGGCTATTTTATTTAGTGCTACAAGTGGCTTTAATGTTTTTCGTTGAGGGCAAGTACTGAACTAAAACCTCATCATTTGTTGAATACTCAGAACCGTTAAAATTTTCTTAACATCCTCATAGAATTCGATGCCCTTGCTTTTAACCGTTTCTGCAATGCTCAAACAAATCGCGTTCGCTTTTGCACCATGGTGAAATTCCTTCAGTGGGTCGACACTTCGCCTTTCTTTGTAGAAATGCCCTCAGACAAGTAGCCGAAGCTTGAACTATTTTCTTGGCTTCCGCCGCGATTTTTATGCGCATATGTTGTAAACTTTTTCCACACGCATCCCCCTCGTATATTTATAGAAATAGCGAATCCGCTTGTCTAACAATCATGGAATAACCTTCTCTATCTATCAGTTCCCTTACAACTCCATCATAAACAGGTATTTTCAGGGTTTCGATTGGATCATCCATTTTTAATTCACAATGGATTTCTGCAAGTTTTTTGGATAATAAGAGCATGTCCATCTCTTCCTCGATTTTCTTGCGTATTGCCGGCGTCAACTCATGCAATGATTGAATCACGCCTTCCACCGATCCATATTCTTTAATGAGTTTAAGTGCAGTTTTTGGTCCGATGCCTCTCACTCCAGGATAGCCGTCACTTGTATCCCCAGTGAATGCTTTTGTGTCAATAAACTGGATAGGGGTAATTCCATACTCTTCAATGAAACGTTCCTCTGTGTAAATATCGTAAACATTAAAACCTTTTTTCGTAAATGCAATACGGACACCCGGTCTAAGCAACTGCAACATATCTTTATCGCCAGTCACGATTGTAATCTCCGCTTTCCCCTCCCAAGCCTGAACGAATGAACCAATCAGATCGTCTGCTTCCATGCCTGGCACTCCGTAGTTTTTCCAACCAATTAATTCAGAAACACTTCTTGCCATATCAAACTGCGGTACGAGCTCCGGCGCCGGTGCAGGCCGGTTTGCTTTATATCCTTCAAATAAGTCATTGCGGAACGTTTGCGCGCCCATATCCCAACAAACCGCCATATGTGTAGGTTTGAATATCGAGGTCGCTGTCATAGTATGACGGGCAAACCCCTGCACTGCATTCGTCGGAATTCCAGCGTCATTCGGGAAATAATGCCCCATCGCCGAAGTTGCAAAAAAGGAGCGGAATAAGAGTGCCATTCCGTCGATTATTAAAATATGTGGTTTTTCTTCTATAGTCATTTAATCTTCTTCCTCCATCTGCCAAACTTTATTAGTAGAACTTCATCAATGATAACATGCTTTCAATCAGTAGTTTGGGGGTAAAGAATAATAGATTTCATAGAGGAGGTTGTAAGTATGCATATTCACGAAGGTTCATTGTATTGGCCAGAAACGATGCCAATTCCCCTCGAACGAAAAAAAGTAGAAATCGCGTCACATTATGATGTCATTATTGTAGGTGGAGGGATGTCGGGAGCTCTTTCTGCACTTGCATTGGCTGACAAAGGTCTTTCGATCGCAGTGCTAGACAAGCGGCAGATGGCTACTGGCAGCACAATGGCAAATACGGGATTGCTTCAATATTCAAATGACATCATGCTCCATGAATTAATCGAACAAATTGGAGAAAAGGATGCTGTACGTTTTTATCAGTTATGCTTGGAAGCAATGGAAAACCTAAAAAAGACAGCTGAACGACTGCCGCTTAACCCTGATTTCATCAGTCGGCCAAGCATTTATTATGCAAGTGACGACAATGATTTAAAACGCATTAGGAAAGAATATGATACATTAACGCATTATGGATTTCCTTGCGATTTTTGGGACGAGGTAGAAATCTGCAAGCATCTGCCGTTTTCGAAACCGGGAGCAATCGTGACATACGGTGATGCTGAAGTGAACCCTTACAAATTCGTCAACGGACTATTACAATTGGTCGAATCAATGGGCGTCCATCTCTTCGAATTTACAGAAGTGACGGACATAAACGACGAAAATGGACTGTTGCACATTTCCACATCTGCAGGGGATTTTTATGCGGATAATGTTCTTTTTACAACTGGATACGAGACCCTTCCTGTAGGAAAACGAATTGGTGCCGACATTAACCGTTCGTACGTCATTGTCACTGAGCCAATTGACGATTCTCCGATTTGGCATGAAAATGCGCTCATTTGGGAATCAAAGCGCCCGTATCTCTATATGCGGACAACGGAGGACAACCGAATCATTGTAGGCGGGCTCGACGAGGACAAACCCCAAGCCCCTCTTTCAAATGAATCGATTATGAAGCACGGTGCAATCTTAAAAAAACAGCTGCAAGAACTTTTCCCCGAACTTCCGATTGAAATTGACTACGCTTATTGTGCAACATTTGGAGAATCTCTGGACAACTTACCATTCATCGGAGAGCATCCATCAAAAAGAAATCATTATTATCTACTTGGCTATGGAGGTAATGGAACTGTTTACAGTATGCTTGGTTCAAAAATTCTCGCTGATATTATGACGGGCAAAGCCAATTCTGATGCGCATATCGTTCAACTCGAACGCTCCGCAACCGCTTTAGCTGGTGGAAGAAGCGGAATTGCCTGACCAATGAACATGATGATAACGAGTAAAAAGTTCAAAGTTCTCAAAGAGAGACAATACAAAAAACCGAAGCCTCCTAAAATCCGCTTCGGTTTTTTGCTAGTTATCAGACTAGAAATTGAGCAAGCTTTTCAATATCCGGCGTAAAAATACGATCTTCTTCAATTGGTCGCACGATTTCCAGCAATTGATCGAACTTGACACGGGTTTTTGGTGCCATTTGTTCTGCCCCTCTAATGGAACAGCCTGTCAGTGCGCAAAGCGCTTCAATTGCGAGTACATTTCTCGCATTTTTTATGATGGCATGTGCATGCCTGGCACCGATTGTTCCCATTGATACATGATCTTCCTGGTTGCCAGACGATGGAATCGAGTCAACGGACGCTGGGTGTGCAAGTGTTTTATTCTCAGAAACAAGGCTGGCTGCTGAATATTGTAAAATCATTGCACCCGATTGTAACCCAGGTTCTGGACTCAGGAACGGCGGCAATCCTTCATTCAATTGTGGATTAACGAGCCGTTCAATACGACGTTCGGAAATACTTGCAAGTTCTGCTACGCCCAGCTTCAAGAAGTCCATCGCAAACGCAATCGGTTGACCATGGAAGTTACCGCCAGATACAACCGTATCACCATCATCGAAAATAAGTGGATTATCCGTCGCGGCATTCATCTCAATCTCTAGCTTCTCTTTTACATAACCAAGTACTTGCCAGCTCGCGCCGTGCACTTGTGGAATACAACGAATTGAATAAGCGTCTTGGACACGTTTTTCGCCTTGAATGGTTGTCAGACGACTCCCTTTCAACCAATCCAGCATCCTCGCCGCCACATCCACTTGTTCCGGATAACCGCGCGCTTCGTGAATCGCCGGATGAAATGCGTCCGTAATTCCATAGAGCGCTTCCATTGTCATTGCAGCAACCCACTCGCTAGCATACGCAAGTGATTCTGCCTCCAAATAATTGACAACGCCTTGCGCAGTCATTGCTTGCGTCCCGTTAATGAGCGCTAGCCCCTCTTTCGCTTCGAGCACAATTGGCGACATGCCATGCTCATTCCAAATAGTTGCAGCTGGAACGTGCAAGCCGTCTTGCCAGACAAATCCTTCGCCAAGTAAAACAAGCGCGAGATGAGACAATGGCGCCAGATCACCTGATGCACCAAGTGAACCTTGCTGTGGAATGACCGGGTGAATGCGATTATTCACCATATAAGCAAACCGTTCTAGCACTTCTGCACGGATTCCGGAGAAACCTTTTAAAAGCGCATTCAGACGTAGTACCACCATCGCACGCGAAACGTTTTCAGGAAACGCTTCTCCAACGCCGCATGAATGCGATCGGATCAAGTGTAATTGCAATGCTTTCGTATCCTTTTCATCGATTTTAACGTCGCTGAACTTACCAAACCCCGTATTAATCCCGTATACGGTCCGGTCTTCACTAACAATTTTCTCAACCGCAGCCCGGCTTTTATTAACACGTTCCAAGGCTTCATCGTTCAATGAAACCCCGATTTCTTTATATATGATGTCGTTCATTTGAGCCAGATTTAGTGACGATCCTGTTAATTCAATCATGACAACCATCCTTTAATTAATATTAATCATCCAACGACTTTTACACCTTTTTTCCAGACGGACTTAACATGGTTCACCCCGAACAAGTATTGAAGTTCTTGGTAGTTTGAAATGTCCCATAGAACGACATCCCCTTGTTTACCTATTTCCAATGATCCTGTTTTATCTGCCATTTGGATTGCACAAGCCGCGTTATACGTCGCGGCAGTAAGCGCTTCTGCCGGTGTTAGTCGCATCGATATACACGCTAAGTTCATAACAAGTGGCATCGATGTCGTCGGTGAAGATCCGGGATTACAATCTGTCGATATCGCGACCGGTACGCCAGCGTCAATCATCTTGCGCCCTTGTGCTGCTTGCTCCCTAAGATATAACGCGGTTGCTGGCAATAAACAAGCGATTGTTCCGGAATCTGCCATCGCTTTAATTCCTTCATCAGACGCTTTCAATAAATGCTCTGCTGAAATCGCTCCAACTTTCGCCGCCAGTTCCGCGCCGCCATAGGGTTCAATTTCATCCGCATGGATTTTTGGTATCAGACCATACTTTTTCCCTGCTTCTAAAATCCGTTGTGATTGTTCAGGTGTGAAAACACCGACTTCACAAAATACATCATTGAAGACTGCTAGCTTTTCATTGGCAACAGCAGGAAGCATTTCATTGACGACAAGATCTATATACTCGTCTTCCCGTCCTTTGAATTCTGTCGGCACTGCATGTGCACCCATGAACGTTGGCACAAGGTCAATCGCATGTTCTTGCTGCAAGCGTTTCATGACACGGAGCTGTTTTAGTTCCGTTGCCAAATCTAAGCCGTACCCACTTTTCCCCTCGACAGTTGTGACGCCGTGTTTCAGAAACGAATCAAGGCGTTTCTTCGTCTGCTCAACAAGTTCATCTTCAGTTGCTTCACGAGTCATTTTTGTTGTCGCATGAATACCGCCACCTGCATTCATAATTTCCATATAGGTCGCGCCTTCAAGTCGCATTTCAAATTCACGTTCGCGACTGCCACCATAGGCGACATGTGTATGCGGATCGACGAGGCCTGGAGTAACGAGATGACCAGTTGCGTCTGTGATTTCCGCTTCATGGGCGCGGTCTTTGAACTGCTCTTCTAATTGTTGAGTCGTGCCGACTGCTCTTATGATCCCATCTTCTATCCAGATACTGCCGTCTTCTATAATTGATAAATCATTCATCGCTTCTTTTATTCGCGGGGCTGTACCAGCTTGGGCTAACGTCGCAAGTTGCGCTGCATGTTTAATCCATATAATTTTTGTCATTCTTCAATCGCCTCTTTTGCCATCATCGGAATGTTGACCCCTTTTTCCCACGCCGTTTTTTCGGCAAGTTCATAGCCCGCATCAACATGACGGACTATACCCATTCCTGGATCTGTCGTTAATACACGTTCGATTCGAGCTTCTGCTTCTTTGGTTCCATCCGCGACAATAACCATACCTGCATGAACCGAATAACCCATCCCAACGCCGCCTCCATGATGAATGGAAACCCAAGTAGCTCCGCCGACTGCGTTAATCATTGCATTCAACAGCGGCCAGTCAGCTACTGCATCCGAACCGTCTTTCATCGCTTCCGTCTCACGGTTTGGCGATGCAACTGATCCCGAGTCGAGATGATCTCGCCCAATGACAATCGGTGCTTTTAATTCGCCCGAAGCGACCATATCATTAATGATTTTTCCAAAGCGGGCACGTTCTCCGTACCCTAGCCAGCAAATCCGTGACGGCAGTCCTTGAAACTGAATTTTATCTTGCGCCATTCGAATCCAGTTGCACAAATGTTTGTTATCACTAAATTCACGTAAAATAACTTCATCTGTTTTATAAATATCTTCAGGATCTCCTGATAGAGCAACCCAGCGGAATGGCCCTTTTCCTTCACAAAACTGTGGACGGATATAGGCGGGAACAAATCCTGGGAAATCGAATGCACGAGTTACACCTTCATCTTTCGCCACCTGACGGATGTTGTTACCGTAGTCGAACGTAATCGCACCTTTATCCATCATGTCTAGCATTGCTTCGACATGTTTTGCCATCGATGCTTTCGACCGTTTGATATACGCCTCCGGATTTTCCGCTCGCAGTTTCGCGGCTTCCTCTAGTGACATACCAGATGGGATATAACCGTTTAACGGATCATGTGCAGATGTCTGATCAGTTAACACATCTGGGATAAATCCAATCGCAAGCATCGCAGGAAGCACTTCCGACGCATTACCTAACAGACCGATTGACAGTGCACGGCCCTCTTTTTTTGCTTCTTCAGCAAGACGGATCGCCTCTTCAAGTGAATCTGTTTTCACATCGGTATAGCGTGTTTCAATTCGGCGATCAATTCGCGTTTCATCTACTTCGATACCGATACAGACTCCCCCGGCCATCGTTACCGCTAGCGGCTGTGCAGCCCCCATCCCCCCGAGCCCAGCAGTTAGTGTAATCGTGCCTTTCAGCGACTCTCCAAAATGCTGTTTCGCCAGTTCCGCAAACGTTTCGTATGTCCCTTGCACGATTCCTTGTGAACCGATATAAATCCAGCTTCCCGCCGTCATTTGTCCGTACATCATAAGTCCTTTTTTATCGAGCTCATGGAAATGTTCCCAGTTGGCATAGGCCGGGACTAGATTCGAGTTCGCAATCAATACTTTTGGTGCGTCTGTATGTGACTTGAATATCGCAACTGGTTTCCCCGATTGCACAAGTAATGTTTCATCATTTTCAAGTTCTTTCAACGAGCGGACAATTGCGTCAAACGACTCCCAATTTCGTGCCGCCTTTCCAATGCCACCGTAAACAACAAGGTCATCCGGATGCTCAGCCACTTCCGCGTCTAAGTTATTCATCAGCATACGAAGCGCCGCCTCCTGCTGCCACCCCTTCGTGTTCAATTCAGTCCCACGGTAACGAATAACCTTTTCAGATGCTTTCCCCACTATGAACCCCTCCTTACTATTCTACTAGTATCGTACACGATGAAAGCGCTTTATTGTTCGGTATTCAGAAAATTTAGTCCGTGCTAATAGGGTGCTATTGTAGTGAGATAAAGCAGTGAAGTCACTCGTCTATTGATTAACCCTTTTCTTGCATCAAAAAACAGGTAATTAAGTCTTGAAAAACTCCATTTTCACTGGATCATTTCCGGTCCGCTTTCGGCGAACTATTCATGACCTCTTTACCGATGGACTAAAAAAAGTGTCTCTTCCTTAATTTAAAAAGACAAGGCAATGGAGAAGGCTTCAGCCGCCAAAATTGTATCTTTGGCAGCTATTATCCAGATAAGAAGCTCCGCTATTCTTTCGTCCCTGAAAGCTTTAGCACTTTGTGTATTTATATATTTGGAGCGCGACGGATGAATAAGCACCATACGATTACCGAGAAAAATGTGTAGGGATGCGACTTTCCTGCAATTGCTTTCTCTGCCAATTCCATATCAGTCATACCCCCAGCCCCATTCCCATTTCCGCTTCTATATTAGACCCGCGAAACTCGAAAAAGTTTTCGGGAAAAAAATAAAGACCACCTAATATGGCAGTCTCGTTAAAGGTATTGAAAAATCTTATTAGAAAGGCATCAATTACCTATTTCAATTCAATCATTTTACTAGTAACTAATGAAAGAAAAGGGATTCGCCATCGCTAGTAAATTATATAGTGTCATAATCGCCCTTCCCTTTAATTTTGTAAAGCATCTGATGCTTTACATTCCTGTTTGAATATTCAGTGGTATATCCTTGGCTAAAATCTATATTCAGCACATCGTATTTCAGATTAAACGTAAAATAACTGAAGGCTATTGCATCGTCTCTAATAATTTATTACATTCTGCTATTCACTTTTTTAAAATTCGGAGACCGTTAGCTCTTTATTACACCCTGTAAGTAACAAAGCAAAAATGGCTATTAATAGTACCTTCCTTATGATATTTCGCCCTCACTAAAAAAAGCTACCCTTTTGCTGTTTTCGTAAAATTTGTTACTATTAGAATAAAGAAATATGTCACACTAAAATATAAGAATAATCGGAAAGTAGGAAAGGAGAGGTAATATTTATGCTATTTATGTCCTTTATTGTTGTGCCTTTATTAGGCGTCATATGGTTTTTGAATCTTATCACCTTTATGGAGAACTTACACAACGGTAAAAACACTCATAATCAAAAAGTATTGGGGGGAGTTTGGACCTTCGCCTTTATCGCTACACTAATTTACTGCTATATGGGCATCAGTTATAGTTGATACTTTGTGGAGCGACACATGCTGAAATAAGCATGTGCTCTACCGGGTTTTCAAATGACGAATTCCCGCCATATTCAAGCCTATGGAACCAGTAAAGGTAGTTGGGCAACTCCTTGAAAACGCACCATCCAAGCCTTTAAGCGTTTGTGGAAGTGCTGGATGTGATAGATCCCCTTCTAACCACGTTTTTCGTCTTTCTCCCCACATTAAGCACCCCCCTTTAACCGCATTGTATCAACCTTTTAACAGTCTGATTAGTAAAGTAACAATCTATACGAAAACTGCCTCTCTCTCTTACAACTACCTCCCAATACCATGAAGTACTTTCCAACAACCATATATTAAAATTTGCAAGCATCTATGCTAGTCAAAGTCTATCCTCACATCATTTATATAGTAGGCTAGCTACACGATAAAACCTTCCGAAAATAAAAGTCCATTCCTTTTCACCCATTGTTGCATAGGATAAAGAGAATCGCTTGGAAGGAGTGAACGAATGGTCAACATGCAACCAGGTGGTCAAGGGGAACAGCAATGGTACCCAAAATTACCTGAAGGATATGAAGCAAACCGGGCGCAAGATACGTCTGGGTATGCGAATGATAGCTGGTCACCAGGTATGGGAATGTCCGGACAGGGGATGCAAGGTTTTTCATCTGGGCAAGGGATGTCTGGACACGATATGCAAGCTTTCTCTCCTGAGCAAGAGATGCAAGGCTACGACATGCAAGCTTTTTCTCCAGGGCAAGAGGCACAAGGCTACGACATGCAAGCTTTTTCTCCAGGGCAAGAGATGTCAGGTTACGGGATGCCTGAACAGGAAATGGTTGCTTTCCACTCAGGACACGACATGCAGGGGTTTGCTCCGCCAGGACGGCCGCCGGGCCAAGGAATGCCTGGATTTGGTCCTCCAGGACGACCGCCGGGCCAAGGTAGTCCTGGATTTGGTCCTCCAGGATGGCCACCGGGACCAGGAATGCCTGGATTTGGTCCTCCAGGACGACCACCGGGACCAGGAATGCCTGGATTTGGTCCTCCAGGACGACCACCGGGCCAAGGACAACCGGGCGGACAACAAGCCCCATCATCTCCACCACCAAATACCATACCAGCTTATCCAAGTACCCAGTTGTTTGCAGTAGATCCAGGTGCAATCCGTGGTTGTCTCTACCGCTATACCTATGTCTGGCTATCCAGAAGACAAGGTTTTTGGTTTTTCCCAGTCTTTGTCGGACGTACTTCTGTCGCCGGTTACAGATGGCGTAATAGGCAAAGAAGATGGGAATACATGGGGATCGACCTTAATCGAATCGACAAGTTCTCCTGTTTTTAATTAGCTACTTTCTATTATCTATGCTCACTTAATGAAAAAAACGATTCCATCACCGATGGAATCGTTTTTTATTGAGCTTATCTGTTTAACAATGACAGAGAGAGGGAATGTAATTAGAGGTGCGTGCATGGTAATGAAGAATAATGGACAAGATTAGTCTAAATGATGTGTACCATTATCTTATAAGAAAAATAGGTGATTTGATGAAAAAGGTATCAGGTGTTTTTTGGATTTCGGTCGGTCTAATAGGTTTGATAGTTTTATTCGGAGCATTTGCACCTGAAAGCTTCGAAAACGTAACAGAGAATATGAAAAACTTCATAACTTCATCATTCGGCTGGTATTATTTACTCGTTGTCACTGGAATTGTACTGTTCTGTCTGTTCTTTATCGTCAGTCCAATTGGTCAGATTACGCTCGGAAAGCCTGATGAGAAGCCTGAGTATTCTCGAATGAGCTGGTTCGCAATGCTGTTTTCAGCAGGAATGGGGATTGGACTTGTCTTTTGGGGAGCAGCCGAACCTTTATCCCATTTTGCTATAGACCCCGCAACTGAACTGCCAGGAACCGACGCTGCTTTTCGTGAATCGATGCGCTTCACATTTTTCCATTGGGGTATTCATGCATGGGCGATTTACGCTGTAGTTGCCATGTCACTTGCGTATTTCCAATTCCGTAAAGGGGAACCTGGATTGATTTCCTCAACTTTGAAGCCGCTTTTTGGAGATCGGATGAACGGTCCTTTAGGCACATTGGTCAATCTACTCGCTATCTTCGCGACGGTAGTAGGGGTTGCAACGACTTTAGGATTTGGAGCTATTCAAATCAACGGCGGATTATCTTATGTATTCGATATCCCCATCAATTTTACCGTTCAAATTATCATCATCATTATCGTAACAATTTTATTTGTTGCTTCTGCTTGGTCAGGTATAGGTAAAGGAATTAAATATTTATCTAATATCAATATGGTACTTGCGGTCATCTTACTGATACTTGTTATCATACTTGGACCTACTATGTTAATCTTCAATACATTTACCGATACAATCGGTCTTTACTTGCAAAACTTACCCCGTATGAGTTTCCGGGCAGCACCGCTTGATGATGCCAATCGTACGTGGATTAATGGTTGGACTATTTTTTATTGGGCGTGGTGGATTTCATGGTCCCCATTTGTTGGTATCTTCATTGCCCGCGTATCACGTGGAAGAACCATCCGGGAATTCTTAGTTGGTGTCTTGATGCTCCCCACATTGCTTAGCTTTTTCTGGTTTTCCGTTTTCGGTGCCACGGCAATGGATGTACAAATGAAAGGAACTGACTTATCTGGATTGAAAACAGAAGAGACACTTTTCGCCATTTTCAATGGGATGCCAATGTCAATGTTTCTATCGATTTTAGCAATTATCCTCATTGCCATCTTTTTCATCACATCCGCAGATTCTGCCACATTCGTGCTCGGAATGCAGTCAACTTACGGATCGCTTAATCCGCCAAATATTGTGAAACTGACATGGGGTGTTGCACAAGCAGCAGTTTCCATCATTCTGCTCTCTGCCAACGGGCTAACCGCACTGCAGAATGCATTGGTTATTGCTGCATTCCCCTTCTCCTTCGTCATCATTTTAATGATGATTTCGTTTTATAAGGCTCTTGATAAAGAACGAACGGAGATGGGACTGATGGTGAGACCTTATTCGAAGAAGAGGAAATAGTAATTTGAAAAGCCAAGACTGAGCCGTGTGCTCAACCTTGGCTTTTCTTTTTATGTTCTCCAACTTATTTAAACGCCTCTCCCACATTATTGCTTTGAAAGTTGTACTTCATAGATGCGAGCAATCTGCATATATTTCGTAGAGAGGTTTTACGAATTATAATGGGTAGGTGATGAAAGTGAGTGCAATATTACTTGGCAGTTTTCTTTTTTTAAGTGTAAGCTTCGGAGGTGGAATTGCTTGGCTAGTATCTAAACTATTCCACAATTCAACCGCAGGATTATCACTCCTATGCGGTGGATTTTTAGTAGGATTACTGGCACTTGATATCATTCCAAGCGCATTGAAGATGTATAAGTCTTTCGGTATCATACTGGGGGTATTCATTGGATACCTATTTTTTCTAGTGCTTCGCAATTTATTCCACCCATCTGCAGGTCAAAGTCCTTCCGTTTACTTGCTCATGCTTGCCATACTCATCCATACAATCCCGCTAAGTATGACCATTGGCAGCTTAATGGAGAGTTCAATAGTCGGCATCACAATTACGGCTTCTGTAATTCTGCATCATCTTCCAGAAGGTTTTGCACTTACAACTGCTTTTCTTTCGCAAAGGAAAAAGCCATGGAAGTTATTTTTAGGTTTCCTCAGCTTATCGCTATGCTTTAGCCTATTCATCTGGATCGGGCATTACGTAAATCTGTCTACCAAAGAGCAAGGTGTTCTAATGGGGATCTCCATTGGCCTCATTGCAACTACAAGCATTAGTGAATTCATCCTGCATAATCTAAAGCTGGTACCTCCAAGATCTTTTATCACCTATATTTTTACGGGTTATTTACTAAGTACTCTATTTCATCTGTTGTTATAATTTTAGGCAATATGGATGAAAGATAGCCGACTCTTCACTTAAGCACCTGTTAGTTAAATGAGAAATTATTCAGAAAATATATCAGCTACTAAATTACTAAATTCTCTTAAATAATAGAGATAATTTTTCCCGTCAATTCCTTCATAGTTATATCTTTTGTTATACATCTTTGCAACAACAACATTATATTCAGGTATTACTAATAAAGTTGGACCTGTTACCCCTATTATTTGAAAAGCACCTTTAGGCACTCGGTCTCCAATCTCGCTTTTTAATGACGGAGTTCCTTGAACAAACCAAAACGCACCATTCAATGGAGTTTCTTCATTTTTATATGTAGGGCTTTGAACTTGTGTTGCAATTTCAATTACTTCTTTTGGAACAACTTGTTCTCCATTTATATTTCCTTTTCTTAAATGAAGATTGCCCCAATGTGCAAATTCTCGAGCAGAGACATAAAGGTTAGACTCAGTTCCATCATTTGAATTGCCCAGTTTAGATGTTGCCTCTTCGTTAGGATTAACAATAACTTTAACTAAATTTTCATTTTCTTTTGTTTGCCAAGCTGTTTCCTTATAACCTAAAGGTAAAAAGATTCTTTCGTGTAACAATTCAGAAACACTTTGGTTGTATAGTTGTTTAATTAATTGTGTCATCATTAATACATTAATCCCTCTATACGCCCACCCTTGACCTGGGTCAAACTCTCTATAAACCATTCCATACTCGTCCTCATTTAAACCATGAGAATGCGTAATTAAATTTCTAATGGTTGTTCTACCAAGTAATTCTTTATCAAATTCTTCAAAGTAATTTACTGCATAATCATCAAGACTTTTAATTTTACCTTCATGGATTGCATATGCAACAGCTAGCCCTAAATAACTTTTTCTCGCCGATGCAACATTAAACTGTGAAAATTGCGTTATAGGCAATGAACCTTCTCTATTAGAGTGGCTTCCACTGTAATGCTCTAGTACCATTTCATCATCCTTAAGTATAAGCAATGCCGATGCGGAGCAGTGATTTAGCTCCTTTATATCTTCAACCCATGAGATTAATTTTTGATATCTAATATCCAACTTTGTGCCCTCCTTTCTTTTGTCAAATTCAACAAAAAATAGATTAAACCATGTTGAACGAACCTACCCCGTTAGTTACAATAAGCACCTATTAATTAAGTGTGAATTCTTTTTCAAGAAAAGTAACTACATCTTTCCAATCTACTATTGGTGAATGTTCTTCATATTCAAATGCTCCCAAATTCACATTAGCATCTGGTTCATCTTCATAAAGTGAAAACTCTCTTATTAACGTACCATTTTTTATTACTATAAGCTCTGTATTTAAATCTTCATCATAGTAAGCATAGATAACAGATCTACCATTTGCCAGTTTCGTCCATGCCTGATTCGATAAACCAAAGAATGCTCCTCCTTCAAAGTCCACAAAATATGTCCATCCATCTTCAGTTTCAGAAATGTGTACTGATTTATCAACACAATCCCCGTACTCATCCAACTCAAATTCAATCTCTTCATTCATCCAACTACAATATTTTTTTTAGCTTCTTCTAAAGATAAATTAATTTTAAAACAACATTCTTTCATTTTTATTCATCAGCCTCACTTCACTTTACAATGCACCTTAACTTTTCATTCTTATTAAACAACCCTACCTGTTAGGCTAACTCCAACGACCATGATGCATCACAGACTGTCGCACCCAATACGAGTAGCGCTTACGGGCGATTAATCCTCCCTTGCTTATTGCACCAGCCTTGCCTATATTCTCTGAAGAATGGGGCTGTTTTTTTATTTTCATGGGAGTTTAGTAGAATACTTCACAAACTTTTTTCTCCTCCAACTTATCATTTCCTTTTACTTTTAAGCGTTTTTGCAAATACATAACCACTTAATCCTAGTGACGCACTAATCACATAGCATTTATAATTATTCTTTTGTAAGTATTTTTCGAGTTCATTCGTATCATCGTAGCAAATCGGCCAAGCATATAATTTATGGAACTCAAATTGTTCTCTGTTCCCTACGAAAAATGTATTCAAATCTACTTCTTCAATATCAAATAAAATACTTCCCGCCATTACATGATCGAAATAATGTGCTAAGTAATCCTCGAATGTAACTGTTACAATTTCATCTGCCACCGTTTCGATATCTAATAGCAATTCATTTTCAAGAAAATTTACTGAGTACCCAATTAACACACCATCGTGAATAGATATTGTCATTCACTTCCTCCTATATACTGCCGCGTTGTATGAAAAATCAATTAGAATTACCCATGGCAATCCTACGATACTTTACTAAAAAACCTGGATTAAATGCTTTTCTATTTTAAATTTAAATTCTCTAATACTTAAGTTTGTTTCTGCGTCGAGAATACTTATTTCTATTGTTATCGTATCCCAACTTTCCAAATATGTACGCTTCACAAACCTTTGAAAACCTCTTATTTCAGAGTATTTCTCCATATACTGGGGCTTTTCATGGGATAAATCATTAATACTTTCATCTATTTCCCATTTGCCGAATTGAATATTTATGTCTCAATCAAGTTTATTTTGTGTATCAAAACCAAAAAACATGTCTCCTGTTTCTTCGTTATAATAAATCCCCATTACTTTCAAATAAAACTTAGTATCATTAATCAACAATAGTTGAATTCCTATATTATCCTCTGGATCCCCAACCCATTCCTTCCACTGTTCTTTAGTCCACATGTCCATTTTACTTGTATCAAATGTGTTCATAGTGAAATCAACATTAATATTTTCTTTTGTCATTTCCTTCGCACCCCTTAATTATCTTAATATGGTTAACCCTTTCAGTTAACTTGCTGCGTTAGTTGAAGTAGAAGGTAAAGGATTGTCTCCATGAGATCAAACCTTATACATCTCCAATCCAGATCAACTTAAAATCCGTTCATGGAAATATTTAACTTCATTACTCAATAAGTTATGACACATGCAATAGATAAAAGTCTTCCTATGTAAATGAAAGAGCGACTTTTCGCAAATCTAACATATTTATATTGTGTTTGATTCATAACTTTTTCAAGCAGATCTAGTAGACGCAATGCCCGTTTTAGGAAATAATTAATTTCATTAAGAAAAAGCTGCCCTGTAAAGGCAGCCGATTGTTTAACTAAAGTAACTTGTTAGTTGAAGAAATTATATTTCAAGAAAAATATTCTCAGATCAAAATTATGTCTATCATTTTATTTAGGTGGATTTAGTTGCCACGAAAATCCAAGCTATTTTTATTTAATGTGTAATTCTACCGAAAAGGGGTTTTTGCTGTTTTTGGAAACCTTAATACTTGAGCTGCCCATTTTTTGGATAATCTCGAAAATAACCTGCCCCTTTACATTTGACACGTCTATTCTATAGACTTTTTCTGCATCAGGATCTAGGGTATCTATATGTGCAGGTTGATTATCGACATAAACAGGTAATAATTCCTTTGTCGGTGAATTTTTACTGTATGCATTTATGGTGAATTGACGACTAAGTTCTTGGTTCTTATTTTTAACTTTTACATATAGGTTATCGCTATCTTCCTCCGTAGAAATCATACAGCGTGAGACATTTGTTTTTGTCATGTAGCCTCCTCCGATTCTTTTCTATTCTTTTTTGAGAGAATTAATAGCGTCAAGGATAGCTTTGCGATTACTATATTCACTTTGTAATAACTCATTCATTATATTAGTGAATTTAGAAACTAGAGGTTCTATATTGTCTGAATTCTGGTTACCCATTAAGCTTTCCATCATAATAAGATTAGATAGAGTCATAGCCATAAATCCAGCACTATTATCGGTTACGTTGATAACGGTATTGTTTCCATTTGTAAAGGTATTGTTTCCAGCGTTTGCGGTAGCAGTTGAGTCAGCATCACCAGTTGCATCAGCGTCTCCAGTTGCATCGGCATCACCAGTCGCATCGGCGTCTCCAGTCGCAGTTGCATCACCAGATGCGGTTGCATCGGCGTCTCCAGTTGCATCGGCATCACCAGTTGCATCAGCGTCTCCAGTTGCATCGGCGTCACCAGTTGCGTCGGCGTCACCAGTTGCATCGGAATCGGCGGTTGCATCGGCATCACCAGTTGCATCGGCGTCTCCAGTTGCATCGGCATCACCAGTTGCATCGGCGTCACCAGTTGCAGTTGCATCGGCATCACCAGTTGCATCAGCATCACCAGTTGCATCGGCATCACCAGTTGCATCGGCATCACCAGTTGCATCGGCGGTTGCATCAGCATCACCAGTTGCGTCGGCGTCTCCAGTTGCATCAGCGTCTCCAGTTGCATCGGCGTCTCCAGTTGCGTCAGCATCACCAGTTGCATCAGCGTCTCCAGTTGCATCGGCGTCTCCAGTTGCATCGGCGTCTCCAGTTGCATCGGAATCGGCGGTTGCGTCGGCGTCACCAGTTGCATCAGCGTCTCCAGTTGCATCGGCGTCTCCAGTTGCATCGGCGTCTCCAGTTGCATCGGCGTCTCCAGTTGCGTCGGCATCAGCAGTTGCGTCGGCGTCTCCAGTTGCGTCGGCGTCACCAGTTGCATCGGCGTCTCCAGTTGCATCGGCATCACCAGTTGCGTCGGCATCACCAGTTGCGTCGGCATCAGCAGTTGCGTCGGCATCACCAGTTGCGTCGGCGTCACCAGTTGCATCGGCATCGGCGGTTGCATCGGCATCACCAGTTGCATCGGCATCGGCGGTTGCATCGGCGTCACCAGTTGCGTCGGCGTCACCAGTTGCGTCGGCGTCACCAGTTGCATCGGCATCGGCGGTTGCATCGGCGTCACCAGTTGCGTCGGCATCAGCGGTTGCGTCAGCATCACCAGTTGCGTCGGCATCAGCGGTTGCGTCGGCGTCACCAGTTGCATCGGCATCGGCGGTTGCGTCGGCATCAGCTGTTGCATCGGCATCAGCTGTTGCGTCGGCATCAGCTGTTGCATCGGCATCACCAGTTGCATCGGCATCGGCGGTTGCATCGGCATCACCAGTTGCATCGGCGTCACCAGTTGCATCGGCATCAGCTGTTGCGTCAGCATCAGCTGTTGCGTCGGCATCAGCTGTTGCGTCGGCATCAGCTGTTGCGTCGGCATCAGCTGTTGCGTCGGCATCAGCTGTTGCATCGGCATCACCAGTTGCATCGGCATCGGCGGTTGCATCGGCGTCACCAGTTGCATCGGCATCAGCTGTTGCGTCAGCATCAGCTGTTGCGTCGGCATCAGCTGTTGCGTCGGAGTCACCAGTTGCGTCGGCATCAGCTGTTGCGTCAGCATCAGCAGTTGCGTCAGCGTCAGTGTTAACTATCCATGGATACCGAGCATCGCATCGTCTGCAAAATTTTTCAAGATTTTCACTTTTGTAATGACAATATTCACATTTCCAATTACTCATTTTTGTACCTCCTTTCTAAATAATGATCAAGTTGAAAAATAATAATCAACCTGTCTGGATAGCATATGTCTTTAAAAATTATTGAACTAGTTAATCTGACTAACTAACTAAATCAAAAATTTATTAGCTAGAGTTATAGTCTCTATTAAGCACAGAACCGCATGAGCAGTTATAGACTCGCTCCGCTAACGCACCCGTTTGCTTAATAAGATGACAGCTCTCTTGTAAGTGAATGCTTTCCGAATGAACCTCTTTCATAATTATCATCCTTTTAATTTCTTTTGATTTTCAATAAAATGGCCTGATAATGAAAATCCAGGCCCTTCTTTCTTCCATTAAAAAAACTCCCTTTTACGGGAGATCCTTTATGTTGAACTATTGAAATTAAGACTTCAGTAGTTGAAAAAAACAAGTTTCTGTATAACTAGTTAGGATAAAAAAATTAAAAATCAACGGTCTCTTTGATAGTTGACCATTGAATTTCGGGATTAAATTCATTGCTAGTCATCATCGTTCCAACAAATATATCATCGGTATTAGTTATGTTATTCAAATAGTGTTCAATAGTTGAACTGATAACTTTTGAGGTGTATAAACCTGATAATTCATTCTTAGAAACCCAAAATAATTCCCCTTCGTCTGAAGGAATAAAGTTCATATGCTTTGTTTCTCCAAAGTAGACATATTGCTGACGTATTTCCCCGCTATTCTTCTCAAGCAGTATGTATTCAAGCCTGAAATTTTTGATGTCATCCTTTTTAAATCCTGTCTCTTCTTCAATTTCCCTGTAACTTGCCGTCATTGGAGAATTAAGTTCATCGGATTCCATATGACCTCCAATTCCACCCCAAAATTCAAAATTAAAGATTTTACTTTTTTTCTTTTTCATCATTAGTACACTTCCTTGATGAATTAAGAATGCAGTAGCCATTTGTCGGACTTCCAATAATACCATCCTCTCTAATTCTACAATTATTTTTTAAACTAAAAGAGCATTATACGATCAAAAATCCTACTACATATAATGGCCCTTCAATGGAATAACATTATTATTACTTAACAGGTACCTGATCTACAGGTAAAACCGAAATCCCTTCTATATAGAGATAGGAAATTCCGGTTCACCTTTTTCATAAAAAATTTGATCATTTCAATAAGCCTTCTTCAACTGAACTACCCCTTTAGTCTTCCCCGCCACTTCGATAAGACCGGTAATTCAGACTTTTATAATACTGAGTTCCCAGGTTATTCATTTTAAATGATGATTTTTCTTATCCAAAATGCCATGTACTACAACTAACACAAGAATTGTTATGATTAAAATTTTGTATATCAACCGTTGATCTAAATAAAAATAAGCTATTAAAGACAAAATGCCTAAACAAATTGCCAAAATCTCTAACTTCTTTGGCTTACTCAGCAGACTCCCTAACAGAGCAAGAGTTGAACCACTTATCATAAGTATAGGAAGGTAGTTTGCATACGTATCTTCTAAGTCAAAAAACGGTCCTAAAGCAATAAGAATAAAACCTAACCATTGAAGCACTTTTCCTAATTTGTTCATCCTTGAGAACCCCCGGTCATTTGACACTTTTCTTCAACTAACCGCCATACATGTAGCGCAAAATCAGCGCTACACCACAGAAGTTGAAAATATGTGCAGAACTGTTATTGGATACTACGGCTTGCGAAGAAGGTCGATGAACTATGGTGCCATAGAACCCTATCCGTTAGTTATACTCCAACGACCACTGTGGCATCACAGACTGTCGCACCCAATACGGGCAGTATTTCCGGAAAATAAATCCTATTATAGTTAATGTACCAGCCTTGCCAATATCGAACAAATTTTGTAAAAAATTCGATATAATTACGTAGACAAGACGAACTTTGACAATTCAATAATCGGGCTATTTGATTTAGTATTCGGTATTCAGGAGGGGTAAGATAGATGAACTCAATCTATTCTAAATCGTTGTTTGTAAACCTGCTTTTACTATTGCTTACAGCTTGCAATGAAATAACGGAAATAGAAAAAGAATATATGGATGCGGAACCAGCTACGAAACTATTAAGAGACTACTTGACAGATCACCGCGCTGAACTAGTAGAGGAAAGAGTAATTGTAACAGCGTATGGTCCTGATGAACTTAATAATGTTCTCGAAGTAAATCTCATAAAATTGAACAGGAAGAAGGAGAAATAATTTAAAAAGATATTGCATCAGGAAGTAAGACGGAAACTGGAACAGGGAGGATACCTCATAAGGCAAGAAACATTTACAACAAATTAGAACAAACGAATGTATGATCTTCCAGAGATGAAAAATTATTGGAAATGTATAACTTGTTAAGCTATCAGGCGCAATTGTGGCACAACATAGCTATAAAATGAGCAACCTTCATTTTAATGCCTCACCTCACGCATTTTAACGCCCCCCCCAATCTAACTTAAGTTAATTCTAAAATGCGTTAAGTTAGATTCAAATGAGCACCGAAAAAAATGGATGGCTAAAAAACAGCTTCATCCCCTATGTAGCAAGAGCTGAGGCAGTCTTTATGAATCTAACATAGTTCTATTGTGTTAGATTCGCAAGTTTTTTTAAATACACTTATACCGATGTTTTATTTCAATAAATCGTTCGGAATCCGAATCCTTCCTATAATTAGTGTTATACATTAAAAAACGTGTAGCCATTAAATTCTGTTTTTGGTAAGGGGTTCAATTTTAATCCAATCGTTTGATGATCAAAAGCGATTCGTACCAGTCCACGAGTCATATCAGCAACATTCATTGATTCCATTTCCTCCAATGAGAAAAAGCCTGCACCATCTACTTCAACTTCATCTGGTTGTGGCTGCCCTTCTAAATATTCCATCAAAAATCCAATATAAATATTATGTACTCGACCTGGATAATCCCCCAACATTACGATCGATTTCACTTTTGTAGTTACACCTGTTTCTTCTAATACTTCACGTATGACACTTTGTTCAATAAGTTCTGTTTGACCAATATAACCACCGGGGTTTGTCCATTTCCCTTTCCCAGGATTATCTTTACGGCGAACGAGTAACATTTTTTCATCTTTTATGACTAAAGCTCCAACACTTACACTGTAATTTCCCCAATGAATAAATGAACAGCTTGAACATGCTTTATACTCTTCATCATTAATGACACGTATTTCTAACACTTCTCCACAGTTCGAGCAATAATTCATTCCCATATAAAAACCTCCATATAATTTGTCATAACTATTTTTTCAGATAAATAACAAAAGCCCGAGGATACTATGCTCCAAGGACTTTTATATTTATTTAGCGTTGTTACTTTTTGATTGAAATAAATTAAGATAAATAGTCGGGCTATAAACCAATATAAAGTTTGAATATATGCTTCCTCATTCAGATACTTTGATTACGATTTTACCGAATGCTCCACGACCCAGATGCTCATAGGCTTGGATTGCATCAGAAAAGGGATAAACTGTGTCAATCACGGGTTTAATGTTCAGTTCATTAAATGCTTTGTTCATTTCATCGAAAGCTTTCCGATGCCCCACAAAGATACCTTGTATACGCGCTTGTTTGGACAACAATGAAAACAAATTTACTTCTGCCATCATACTCTTCAGGAACCCAATGACATAGATATTTCCTTGTTGTGCAAGAGCATCAATGGAACGGTTAATACTATCTCCACCAACAACTTCTAAAATATGCTGAGCTCCCTTACCATCCGTGAGCTTTAATACTTCTTTTTCCCAATCCGGTGTTTTCACATAGTTTATAACTTCTTTTGCTCCTAGAGCCCTTACTCGTTCGCCCTTTTCGTCACTGCTAGTTGTGACAATAACTCTTGCCCCTAGTGCAGAAGCGATTTGAATCGCATAGATTGATACTCCCCCCGTACCAAGAATAAGTACTGTATCGCCGGCTTTTATTTTTCCATATTCAACTAAAGAAAACCAAACTGTTAAGGCTGCAATCGGAAGTGTAGACGCTTCTTCATCTGTCATATTAGAAGGTGTCATTACCGCTGCGTCTTCGTCTAGGAGCATATATTCCGCAAGACCACCATCATTAGGTCCACCCACTGCAGTTGGGCCATAGTCCTCGGTTGGTGCTCCATCAGTCCATTTTGTGTAAAGATGGGAAACCACCCGGTCACCTTCATTAAATTTTGTTACCTCTGAACCCACACCGATTACAACTCCAGCTGCATCCGATACGGGTGTGAAAGGTTTACTCATTAAGTCTGGTAAATAATCACCATCCATAATTGATTTATCCCGAAAATTGAGGGATACAGCCTTCACACGTACCAACAGTTGTTTAGGACCTGGTTTCGGAATATCCACATCTACTAATTTTAAGTTTTCCAATCCTACGCCTTGCTTTTTCCATGCTTTCATATTCATCTTTTCCTCTTTCCTTAAATATATATTTGCAATAAGAATATTATTTATAACCACTTATTAGTCTAAACGACTCGCAACACAGAAATACATATCCCGAATTGTCGATGTGTAAGTGATAACAATAACCAAATTCATAACGGAATTTGGTTATTGTTATAGTTCTGTTTGAATGAATATACCAAGGTTTCTTATGGCTTCCTCATCCCTTTTGTAATAAGTCCATTTACCTAACCTTGTGGCCTCAATTAAACCCGCTTTTTGTAAGGTTGACAAGTATTGGGAAGCAGTAGATTGAGTCATGTTTAACTTATTTGTTATTTGACTAACGCAAACACCAACTTCAACTAAATCAATCCCATCCTGTGGTTCAAAATGATCCGAAGGATCTTTAAGCCATTCTAGGATTTGCAGCCGAGCATCATTTGAAAGTGATTTAAAAATATTTATCTTATCCATGTTCACATTATACATCGACAAAAACCAATTTGTCAATTTAATAAACATTAATATCTCTATAGGTTGAAATCTATCTCCCCCCAAAACCGTTCCTGACCTTTTATCGGTCTATTTATGACACCTCCAATAATTTAAAAAGTCCCCCTTTCTTAATAAAAGAGACTATTTACAAATCGATATAAGCTAGGTAAAAGAAGTACGATAAAAACAGCAGACAGTTTAGAATTAGCAAAAGAACTACAAGTAGCAGTTAAGGCTGGTGAAGAAGAACTATTAATGTTTAATGGTCAAACTTTTAATTACCCAAATGAAAAAGGTGACCATTTAATTGAGGTAAATCTTACTGCTGATTTTGGAACGGCTAAATATGTTGGAAATATTTTAGTGAAGTAATATTAAATACTTTAGAAAAAACTACTATGTAGAGGCAGTCCCTTCTTCAACTAAAGCCCCTGTTAGTTGAAGAAGGTCTACATAAAAAAACTTACTTTATTTTTAGTGTACTATTTTTTCGATACAAACTTTGCACAAACCAGATGCTCCATTTAATTACCTCAATAAGCACTTTTTATAATTAACTAAAACTAAAACTATAGCCACTAATAAATATATTACAGAGGTAACTGTAAGAGTATTAAGTACGTTTCCAACTTGAATGACCAAAAAATAATTGAAAAGTTGGTGAATCACAATAGGAATAATGAGATTATGATTCAAGTTATAAAATGCAGTTATGATGATTGATACAGCAACAATGCCACACAAAAAACAAATGATATATTGCACCAATTGTAATCCTGAGTATCCTGACATAAGCCATAACGGTGTATGCCAGAAGCCCCAAGCCAATCCAACGATAATGGCTGATTTTAATGGACTGAATCTTTTTTGCAAATCATTTAATACAAATCCCCTCCACCCTAATTCTTCCCCGAGTGGTCCAAGAATTAAATTGTAGCCAAATAAGATAAGAAGTGAAGTCCATGAAGCAGTAAATTGTTCATATACGGGCACATTCCATACTTTGTTTGTCATTAATAAACTACCAATTAAAAGCAAAAATTGAATAAGAACGACACACAATACAGTCGATATTCTGATTCTTTCCCTAAATTGGCTTTTTATAAAGTTCCATAGGTTCCATTGGGGATAGATTTTACGGAACATTGTTACGAAGACAAATGTAGACGTCCATGATGATAGCACGAGTAATATATCTACTACGGGCTGAGACTTTAAAAAAAACATCGTCAGCCCTATGACAAGAAGAAATACAAAGAACATGACATAGGTCCATATAATATACTTTTTTACCATTCCACTCAAACCAAACACCCTCCTATATATATAAATAACCAATAGAACAGTTTGCACTTGTTCCATTGGTTATAAAGATAAACTATGGTGTTACCCCCAGGTCAATATCAATAAAAAGTATTTTACTCTTCTTCAACAGGAACATATATTTCTAAGAAGGCTCGTTCTTTGTTATCAAGATATGTAATAAGACGAGTATTAACAAAAGCAACCCCTTTTGGTTTAAGTCCTTGTTCGTTTCCCCATTCCACAGTAGATTCAAAAACTTTATATTTAATATCACTATTTCCATTTTGATACCTGCCATCCTCAACAATTGTATAGATGCATTTAGAATATTGTAAATAACATCCGATATTTTCCTTATGTATCGTTTCATGCTTTTCAACAATATACATCTTGGAATCTAGAAACCCGTTTTCATCAAAAGTAAATTTCCTCATGATTTTGCTAAGAATATCATCCTTCATCATATCCATATTTTGCAATAAAGCAGGATACTCCAGAAAGGAATAAAAGTCAGAAAACTCATCAATTACTTCATAGGTTGGGAATTTCCTTATGGAGTATTGGTTTAAGTGTTCTTTTAATTCCTCACAGAATACTTTTGTTTCTTTTATTTTTTGAAGCATGAATTTTTTATTTCGTATGGTTTCTTCTAATTGTTCGGCTTTTACTTCTAATAAAGTTTCCAGTTCTTCTATTGCTCTTCCTTCTTGTAGTTTTCTAACTTCTTTCATCGATAAGTTTCTCTTTATATAAAAATCCGCTACCAATAATGTATATATATCATAATCATTATACTGTCGATAATTATTTGATTCATCATGGTTTGGTTTTACAATTCCTTGTTTCTCGTAATACCTAAGTGCATCTCTTGATACACCTAGAATTTCAAATAATTGACTTGTTCTATAAGTATTCCTTTCCATTCCATATTGACCTCCTAAAGATATAATATTCATTGAGTAATTTTAAATAATTACTATACAATCACGGACCTTATTAATATGACCGAATATTTATTCTCAATCTTCATAATTATGTTAACATAAATATTCAATTAAAGTTTATCTCCCCTCTAAGCCATCCTTTAGAGGGGAGATAACTTTAATCATTTTTAAAAAATAATAAATCTTTATTTATATAATCAAAATTCGTATTAAATGAATAATCTTTTTAAAAACTATAAGTAGGTTTTCTTTTTATTCTTGTTCAACTAACCTGCCCAGTTAGTTGAATAAAAAAAAGCTTTACTCATTAATGAAGTAAAGCACCTGTTAGTTCAACATTCAGTATTAGGTTATCTATTTTACTTCACACAAGAAAAAGCCAGTACAATAGGAATTCGTTGTCTTCTAACAAATTCATCTTCACTACTAAAATGTTCACGCTTTGGTGTACCCTCGCGTAAATCTAGAACTGAAAAACCAGCTTGTTTAAGTGCTATAAAATAATTTTCGATTGTTCGATGATACTTAACCACTATTTGGTCAATCCAAGGCTCTTTTCTTTCCCCCTCCTGGAAGTAGTCATCGACAATCCAATTACCGCGTTTATCTCCAGATTGCTTACTAGCAAAAGACGAAGTTGTAAGTGGATGCTGGATACTAAAAACAAATCTCCCGTTTTCTTTAAGTGTTTTATGAACATCTCTAAACAGGCGATTAATGTCTGAAACATAATGGATTGCAAATCGAGATGTCACAAGATCAAATACTTCTTTTGGATAATCATAAGATTCCATTGTTTCAAAGTGTATTGTCCCGTTTTGTTGAAGTATGTTAGAGCGTGCCACTTCCACCATTTGTTTCGAACCTTCTACTCCTGTGTAGTTTTTTGCTCCTAAATGTAAGAGTTCTTTTCCAAACGATGCATCACCACACCCTAAATCTAAGACGCTACTATCTTGAAAACTCCCAATTAACTCATAGATAATTGGTCCTTCAATTGCATTATTTGGACTATCGTTTCTCTTTCTTCTAATCATATAATTTTTCAAAAAATCGGTTTGATCATAGACGCTAGGTCCTTTAAATTCCATCGAAACGTCTCCCTCTAAAACTTGAGATGTCGGGCGAATCATCGCCACATACACAAATTAATTTATTCTATCAGTTGTTTTCTAGAATTGACAATTAGGCAGTTATTTACTTTTCAATAAAATTTATATAAAAAATTTCGCTATAACGATTCCTTATTGAACTCACCTGCCGCGTTAGTTCCAGAAGAACAAAGAGCTGCATTTGGTTAGGATACGCTAACATAGAATGGCATTATAATGCTTTTGGTGTTTTTTCCAATAACGACCAAATTAACAGCTATCTATTCGATTTGTGGTGTACTTATGTATATACTTGTTCTTTTATTGTTTCTCGGATATCTAAGGACTTTAAAAATCGTAAAGAACGCAAATAAATAAGAATGAACGTTATTTTTTTTCTTATTGGTTAAAGTAAACAGTCTGCCCTTAACGGACGCGATTGTCGAACAATGTACATGCGCCTTTTTACTAGCCAGATCCGAATAGTTCTTTAATAATTGGATGTAAATATATACAAAACCCAGCAAACTTCACATGAGATTTTTGCTGGGTTTTAAAGTTGGATGTGCAAAATGACGCCAAAAGTGACAGCCATAGCTTCTACACTATCTTATTTTTTAAATAGATTTTTTTTATGCCACTTGAAATAAGGCTTGTTCTCCTCAGTTCGGGCGATTTTCATTTTTGAATGCATACTGTACTTTTCATAATCCTCTTCCGAAATCTGTGATGAAATATGCAATCTACCTTGTCCATCGAATGCGATAAATCCATTCTCATAGAGCGCATCATGATTACAACATAGAAGGACACCATTATAAGGATCCACTCTTTCAAAACTCGTACCGTCTTTCCATGGCTTAGAGTAGCTTGCGCGAAGCAGTGCAGGTAACTCAATCTCACAAAGAACACATTTGTGATCCCAGAGTGGTAGTAAACCTTCCCTAAACTTTTGTTGCCCTAAACGAATCTTTGTTTTCAATTCCGATTCTGTTTCAGCAATCATGGGAATGAATGTGTTACGTTCTGTTTGAAGCACCGTACCAATTGCTAATTCGAGCTGCTCTTCATCTACTTGATAAATATTAAGGTCGCCAATTAATTCTATTAACTTTATTGCTAATTCCTCATTGCAAGGATATAAATACCCTTGATTACCATTTGCATCTGTTTGAAAAGGTGAATACTTAATTGGCAGAAGCGGCAAAATGTCATCAAATTTCGAGAGTACATTCACAGGTACTTCAAGTTCATGATAGTCCAATTCCACTAAATACCCATCATCAATCAAACGTTCTTGATTTTGCATAGTTGACGGATTACTCGCTATCAAGCATCCTGTTTTAGCAACACTAATCGCCACAATATTTCCTTTTACATAATGAAATATGCGATCCCCTTCATTTACCTCTATCATTCGTAGCCGTGAATGACGTTCTTTCCCACTACTGTCTTGTTGCAGTGACCAAATGATTCCTAATTCTTTTTCTTCTTGATATGTCTGACCTTGCATCACAACGAAACTTTGCATGTATGGAACACTCCCTAAATCGCAATTCAACTAGCTCTATACTCATTATAGCTGTTTTTTTCCTTTAGGCTGCTTATTGTAGTTTCAAATTGACCTGAATGAGTAAAAAAATGATTTCTGCACAACCAAAAGCCACGATCGCCGAATCATCTTCGGTAATCGTGGCTTTTAATTTTTCATCGTAATTCTTAAGACTTCACAGTAACTACTTTACCCTCTTTACGTTCCTTAGCATATTCAGCTGTAGCTGTGAACAGTACGTCAGAAGATGAATTCAGTGCAGTTTCACAAGAATCTTGAACAACACCGATGATAAAGCCTACGCCAACCACTTGCATAGCAATATCATTTGGAACTCCAAATAAACTACACGCTAGCGGGATAAGCAAAAGTGATCCGCCTGCAACACCTGATGCACCTGCTGCAGACACAGCCGCAACAACAGTAAGAAGAAGTGCAGTCACAAAATCAACTTCAATCCCAAGCGTATGGACTGTTGCGAGAGTTAGTACAGCAATTGTAACGGCTGCACCTGCCATATTAATAGTAGCACCTAGAGGAATTGATACTGCATAAGTATCCTCATCTAAGCCAAGTTCTTCACATAACTTCATATTTACAGGAATATTTGCAGCTGAACTGCGTGTAAAGAATGCCGTGATACCACTGTCTTTTAAAACCTTGAAAACAATTGGATAAGGATTTCTGCGTATATAGACATATACGATTAACGGATTCACTACAAGTGCGATAAACAACATACATCCAACTAAAATTAAAACTAATTTACCGTATACAAGTAAAGCAGAAAAGCCAGTTGTTACAATAGCATCAAAAACAAGCCCCATAATACCAAGCGGTGCTAAATTGATCACCCATTGCACGACTTTAGTAATTGCATCTGAAAAACTACCTAACACGTCTTTTGTATTTTGATTGGCATTTTTCAATGCAAGTCCAAGAACAACTGCCCACATTAAAATACCTAAATAGTTAGCATTGAGTAATGCATTAACTGGATTCGCAACTATGTTAAAGAGTAATGTTTCAAGAACTTCAACAATACCTTCTGGTGGAGAAAGCCCTTCTGCTCCTGTTGTCAATGTTAGTGTAACCGGGAACATAAAACTCACAGCGACAGCGACAGCCCCTGCTAGGAGTGTACCAATCGCATAAAGCCCAAGAATCGCTTTCATATTCGTTTTCGTACCGCTTTTATGCACGGAAATTGCGTGCATCACTAAGAATAATACTAAGACTGGTGCCACTGCCTTTAATGCACCGACAAATAAAGAACCGAAAATGGATACCCAACTTGCTGCAGTAGGAACGATTAAAGCTAAAATAAGACCGGCAATAATACCAATAACTATCCTTTTTACTAGACTTATTTGATTCCATTTAACAAATAAATTTTTCATTATACTATCCTCCAGATTTTTCTTTAAACTCGTATTATAAAAAATGCACAATCACTTCTCCACGTTGAGGCAAAATGTACTTATTTCACCTTGAAGTAGACTGAAACTTTATTTTAACACATCCTTTTTAGAATTGTGCATTATATTAGAATACTTTTTGTGGTTTACTATTAAAATCGTTTGGGCGCTAGTCAGAGATTTTGGATCATATGGACAGTGTAGGTACATAATGAAAACAAAAAAACAACAATCACTGAATTCCCTTCAGTAATTATTGCTTTAAATCCCATAAATTACATTCAATTTCACGAATGTTTTTATGGATATGGTGGGAATTGGGCCCGCCTAGGACAGTAAAAAAGAGAGCCATTATAACTCTCAAAAATACGATTAATAACCAGATCAAATAATATTTCGAGTATCGAATCTTTGAAATCTCACCCACTTAACCTATTTAACGCTACTCTATGACATCTCATTCGATAAGAGCAATCTGTACAGGTTCTACGTGTAGTTCATCATAAATGATTCTAAGACACTTAAACCTGCTCGTCTCGTTGAAATAACAGGTAAACAAACTGGCTCGGCTTACTCACTTCCCTACACCAATATTTGTAAATAAGTTATACTGTATCATGAACTGATATGCCCGTTGTTCAACTAACGCGGCACGATAGTTCAACAAGGATAACATATGAACAGTGGTGAATTATTGAATGTTAGAAAACTTTAAAGGGGGCAGGGATTAAATTATGTGGAAGAATTACATTGAGAAAATATCGAAAGAATATCATTTCAAAGCCCCAGCAACCAATTCTGAAATAACTCTTATTAAAAAAGAATTAAATATTGAATTACCAAAAAAATTATTAAACCTATTAAATGAAACAAATGGAGTATTTGATAAATTTGATTGTCCTTTGATTTGGTCAACTGGAAAAATAATAGAAGACAACTTGTTTTTTAGAAATTTTGATGATTATAAAGATATTTATATGCCATTTGATAATTTAATGTTTTTTTCTGATGGGGGAAATGGGGATTTGTTCGGTTTTGCCATATTAAATGGGAGTATTCAAAAAGAGGACATATATGTATGGAATCATGAGGATGATAGCCGAACTTGGATTGCTTCTTCGTTAGAAGATTTTATAAAAGGTTGGATTACTTCCGAAATTTCTATATAAATAGGAGGTTTCGTTCTTAACCAAACGGGTGTTTTGCTTCAATTAGGGGTTAAGCACCCTTTTCTTATTCAACTAAAAGAGCAGAATAGTTCAATAAGTGGATTGGATTTATGTGGTGAAATTAATTATTCAACTTACATGGCAAGGTAGTTTAATAAGAAGGAGACAAGGTAGGATAGACTAATTACGATGAAAAGGGAGGACTATAATTATGGATCGAATTTATTTTGTAGACAATCCTTGGCCTAATGGTCATCGAATAATCAACTTTAAGTGGAGTGCACATTTCAAATATGAAGAAGAGGAAGTATTGAAAGAAAGAACAGGATTGTATTTCGATTTACATTTGGAAACTGCAGATTATTATGAGGAAGATTTAGATTTAGATGAGAATGACGATGAAGAAGTAGACGATTGGCGCGCTAAGATTGTATGGAACAACTATCATAGTTGTACTATGTCATCTCAAGAATGGGATTATAAAGGTTTTCATGTAGGAAGTGATAAGGCACCATTTGACCTAGAGACACTAGATGGAAAGGCATATGAAATTGACTTTCTATCCAAGGATGAACAGAAAAACTTGAATCTAGATTTGACTGCCTTTGATGTTTATTTGCTCGGTCACGATGCGACAGCCTATCATATTATTAAGTTTACTAAGGAAGAAGGCCAGTCTTATCAAATTGATTGGAAAGGTAAGTTGGCGCTGGCTTATACAGGTGATTACGAGTTCAGATATGATTTTCATGCATTAATTTCTTCTACGTCATTTAGCGGAATTACTATTCCTGATGAAATAACGGATTATAGGGCCTATGAGCTTCTAGAGCGCTTCGTTAGTAAACCAACATTATTTGAATTGCAGAATGACAATGGTAAGAGAAAATTTATATTTAAATAACAATATGACTTGAATATTTATGGGATGTTACGTTTTATAAAGGCTTTTCGTTGCTATTAGGCAGTATTAGCAAAGGGGATCGATAGTAGCTCAAAGGTGAAGCGATTGAGCTTATCCGGTCGTCTGCTGTTACGGTCAATCTATCTCGTTGAATATCTTCTTTTTATTTACCTTGCCGTAGTTTTTGTAAATAAGAAAGTCACAGTTTAATAGGGGTGTAATTTATGTTAAGAAAATGGATTTTATTAATTGGTGGAGCTGCATTAACCTCTTTAATACTTAGTTTGTTTTTTGTTAATAGGGCTAGTGAAGATCCCATGCTCGCTAGAAAGATTTTAGAGCAGGCGGAAAGTGGTACAACAGAAATCTCACTGTCTACTTTAACCGATTTTGACTGGGAGAAGGCATCAGTCTATGGACCATATACAACAGTAGATGTCATAGAAGAATCATTGAATGTTGAATTTAAGGGTAGTATTAATGGAATTGATTTTAGAGAAGATATTTTTCTACTCGTATTTGCTAAGGGAAACCATGCTATAAAAACGGTAGTACTTTCAAGAAAAGTAGGTAATTATTACGAAAAGAACGGTATGCTGACACCAAAGAATGATCTATTAATTATTAAAAAATAGCTGATATTGACACTTTACTGGTCTGGTCACGCCCCACCCCCAGCCGCCGCAGCAGACTGGGCTGCTTTTGCGCAGTCAATCGCCACAACAAGCGACACGAGAAGTGGTTCCATCTCATCCTCTACAATTATTAACTGGTAGCTATCGCCCCATGTGAACCACTTTTTGCTGACAGCACCAATCAGTTCCCCATTTCGGTATACTTCGAAATCCATATCCCACCAATTCCCCTGTACTTCTATCCCTGCCACGTCAATTGAATACCGTGCTTTTAAAAAAGAAAATTCCTTCTTTATCGTTACCATTTCTTGGCCATGTACTTCGACAAAAAAAGTCGGTAGAAAACTAAACGTTTTTTTCGTGATCATCGCCACTTCTTGACAAGCCACATCCATAATCGAAAACGTCTTCGGTATTTGCATAAAGCTTCCTTCTACGAAATACACTTCATTCTCTTCTTGATCCTTCACCGAAAACTTGCCGCTCAAACTAAATACCTTTTGCTTAATATACAACTGTCTCATGTAATCCCCCCTGTACTAGAAACCCCTTTTCAGTAAAACCCGTTCTCTCTACTACGTATCGGATGACAATACGTTTCACTTTCTCCATAAATATATGGGGAAAACATATAGTCTTGCTACTCTACTCAAGCCCGCATCCGTGCCAACACCCGCTCCCCCGCCCTAGCATGTCCTAAATAATTCGGATATGCGACAACTTTGTTACGGTGGAAGTATAATATATTCGCAGCATCCAGTTCATCGAAATGAAAAAGCTTCGGCATTAAATGGGAGGCATTGGTCATTCGTTTTGGCGTCTCTCGGAACATGTCCTGATGGAGTGCGTGCGCTTCCAAAACATTCTCACTGTAATAAAATGCGAATAGTTCTGGCTCTCTAGTTTCAATGACGTACAGCTTAATCTTGCCAATACTTAACTGATTTCGTGCAACCATTTTCGAAATTGCCTCGTCGTCATAGTCGATGGCATCCAGTAATTCGGAATCTTCCTCCACTTTCACTTCCCCCTCGGCAATTGCCCAAAAAGTCCGATGGGCCAACTGAAACAGGTCTTGTACAGTTGCGATGTTTTACGATATTTATTTCTAATAGGCCCGGCATATCTGTTTCTTTATTATAGTAATTGTAACGGTATAAAAAACCGATCACATCCGCATCATTTCTCACAATGTAAATATCATTATCAGAATACCCCTGTGTTTTTAACTCGTCGATCTTATTCAAAACCTCAGTTTCATTTTGGAATGTGCCTACAAACTTTTTGTAAGCCATATCAATTTGCCTTCTAAGATTTTTATTATTTTACGCTTACCATGGTTCCATCAAAAGCCGGGAGTTATTCAACAAAAATCCAGTAATATATCATCATGAAAAGCCCCCAGCTGAAATATTCAATAAAAAAGTGTTAGTGTTGGATAGAGAAATTGAGTAAGGAGCAATGGTAAATCGTAGGATTGTTAGAGGCTGTGTATAGCTTTCTTATGATGAAAATGTTATTTTGAATAAAATAAATTTAGTTTTTGTGAAAAGTTTGGGATAGTGTTTAGATTATTAACATTGATTTGATCAATATTGCATACATATATATGAAAACTTAAAGTAGAGGTATTGATTAGTATGAATGAGAAGTTACTAAAAAATGCCGATGCATGCTATCGGTTGGCTGAGCAGGAGGCTGCTCATTATTTTAAATCACTTTCTGAACAGCTCGTGCAAAACATGGTTGCCCCTGTTTTGATAAAAGATATACAGTCTTGGAAACAGAACCATATTCATCCTTTCCCGTTATTATCTATTTTTTCGCGTGGAAAGGGAAAAACTGGTTCAGAGGGGTATCACACTTATATCCAATGGCTGGATTACACAGGTAAACTAGATAATTATTTGGATCGGAGCATTTCCTATATTTACATGCGAGATTTGGGTAAAGCCTTGGACTCACCTGACACACAGGCCAGGGTTCAACGTACAGTTGATAGTTTAAAAAATCACCTAATTGATTCCAATCCGAAAAACCCTGGAAGTAAATTGGAGATGTTTACTATGGCTGGGATGTATCGGCTGGCCCAGAAGGAAGGCGTTGAATCCACCATGATCTGGGTGATGGATAAATTAAAGACTGTATCATCCCATATTCCAGAGGGGATGGATGCTGAGGAAGCCAAGCGGAAACTTATCAAAATCATAGCCGGGGTCATCCTGCATGTGGTTGAAGAGATGGACGCTGAGATTACGCCTGAAGAACGTACCCGGAAGCTCGAAGAAGCGATTAGGCTGGGGTATTCCTATGGTCTGACGTATCCATTCATTGACGACCTTCTGGATGCCGGTGTTTTATCAAATCAAGAGAAAAAACGATATTCCGATTTAATACGGTCCACACTTATCACAGGATCTGTTCCTGAATTGGATCAGTGGACTGGAAAAAACGCGGAATTCATCAGATTTGCCCATTCGGAACTCCGAGATGCCTTTGAGTATATTAAGAGCCTTCAACGACCAGAGACAAGAAAAAGTTTTTTCGAGCAGTCTTATGTGTTTTTCAATTCCCAGGAAGTGGATCGCGTAAAGGTTCTATCCAATGCGAATTACACCAATGAAGAACTTTATATACCTGTCATTTTAAAATCCTCTTCTTCACGTTTGATTACCCGTTCAGTCATAAGTGCTCCTGAGGATGAGGGCTTCCATAACCGAACATTTTTATATGGCATTTACAACCAGCTAGCGGATGATTTTGCGGATATGTTTGATGACTTAAATGAAGAAAGAGTAACACCCTATACCTATTATTTGAAATATCACGATAAGCGCTCGGACCTCATAAATCCCTTTGAATTGTACTGGGCAGTCATCTATAATTTGATCCATAATGTCTATCGCTCTGATAGCAAGACGCGTGAGGTGATACTCGATCGTGCCATAAACGGGCTGAAACGATTTAAAAAACGAATGGGCACTAATAAATACAACGAAGTTATGAAGTTATTTGCTTCGGGAAATCCTACATTCAACAAAGTCATCCAACGTATGGTTCGAAAAGCGGATGATGTGGATTTCTTTGATAAACTGCTTCGAGATCATATGATTACGAATCTGAAAAGTGAACGGAAAGAGCAGGAAGCCTTTTTAGTTACAATCGAAACTGTACGTGACCAGATCAACGACGTATTATCTATTTCCGAAATAGGAAATACCTCTTCGATGAGTGAACCGATAATCGATGCGGCAAATTACAGTCTGAAAAGTGATGGAAAGCGACTAAGGCCAATCATGACTTGGGTCATGGGTGTGAACGAATATGGATTGGATAAGTCATCTATCGTCCCGCTTCTGAGATCATTGGAATATATGCATACGGCATCCCTCATTTTTGATGATATGCCATCCCAAGATAATGCGCCCAAGCGTAGAGGGCGTCCAACCTTACATCAGGTGTATGACGTTGCCACAGCTGAATTAACTGGACTTTTCCTGACCCAAAAAGCGGTTGAAGAACAAACATCTCTTGACCAGTACGATCCAAAAACGGTGCTACGCTTGATTCGATATTCGTCCCAAATCGTAGGGGATATGTGTAGAGGACAGGCGATGGACTTGGATTCCAGAGGGAAACAATTGACGCTGGAACAATTGAATACGATGTGCTTTTATAAGACCGGAATCGCATTTGAAGCTTCTCTTATAATGCCTGCAATTCTGGCCCATGCAACGGAGTTGGAAATGGAAGCTTTGAAAAGATTCTCCCGTCATGCCGGCATTGCATTTCAGATTAAGGATGATCTGCTTGATGTGGAAGGGGATCAGAACGTACTCGGGAAACCCATTGGAAAAGATGCTGAAAACAACAATACGACATTTGTATCAATCCTAGGTGCTATCGGTGCCAGAAAAGCGATGTGGGAACATTATTGTTTTGCGATGGAAACGTTACAAGAAATACCACGTAATACGACTTTTTTGAAGCATTTATTGAATTATCTCGTAAACCGAGACCATTGAGTTTGTTGGTTTCCAACAAACTCTTCGAAGTCTTCAACCAAAGCCCAGAACTGTCCAACGAACTCGGCAAAGTGTCCTACTAACAACGAGGTTTCCAACAAACTCTTCGAAGTCTACAACCAAAGCCCAGAGAACTGTCCAACGAACTCGGCAAAGTGCCCAACCAATGCTTCAAAGTGTCCTACAAACGGAGAGTATTCTGTTTGTTAAATGCAATTACACATTCATATAGTGAAGTTTTGATCATTACCTGCTGTGGCCAAACTATAAACATTAAAGTACAGCAAGAAAAAAAAGCCGTCTCCTCGATTTTTAAAAATCGTAGTAGACGGCTTTTTTCATAATTCGGTCTTACAGTTCAGTCTCGCATCTCAAGATAAGATAGGGATACTTTCAAATTCGCGTTGCGTACACGGATTTCATTTAGCAAGTCCTGATCTTTTGTATCGGTCTTGCTTCGGATGGCAAATGTATAGAGAATCATCGTCCCCAAGTTCGTTGTTTCAACTTGTCGAAGTTGGAAGTATTCGGTTTTTTCATTCAAGATATCGTTGAATAAATTTTCGTGATTTAGATTTTCAGGGACAGTTACTTTAAGGATTTGCGTATCTTTCCCTTTTCCATAGTCCACTTTGTATAGTATATAGAAAATCAGACTGGAGAATAACGTCAATGCAATGGCCAGAGGGAATTGAAACAGTCCTGCTGTCATCCCGACACATAATCCGAAAAAGATGTAGGCGATATCCTTGGCGTTCGTCACGGCACTTCGGAAGCGGATGAGGGAGAATACGGCGAATAAACCAAACGCCACACCGGCATTTCCGCTTACTACGTTCATAACAACTGACACGACAACACTCATCATAATGATTGTATGGACGAACGCTTGTGAATAGCGCTCTCCTGTAAATGTAATTTGATACACTTTCGTAATGATTAAACTGAGGACCGCAGCAAGTGCCATCGCGGTAATACTCATCCACATGGTCGGAGTGGCTCCTTCCAATCCATTAGATGAAAACAAGTTCGTGATCTGAGCCATTTTCTATTCCTCCTGTTAGTTGTTTTTCCAATTCTTTCGGTTCAAAGTATCCTGCCTGCGGTAATACATCTCCACTCAGCAGTTCCATACTGGTACAAAACTTTGATGCACTGCGCTGCTCACACTGAAGCTCCTGTAAAATACGTGTTAGCCAAAGCGGCACACTGTGATCGACTTTCACTTCTAACACGACGAGATCTGGATCGATGAAATGCTCTCCGTACGAACCATTCTCGATATGCAGATCTTCTTTACGGCAACGTAAGTCGAAATCGAAGGTAATACGCAGTTCTGAATCATGAATACCGTGCAATGCGTGACGGCTATACGATACGACCATTTCGGGACGTAACTGATAGAACTTACGGAAGTAATCAATTTCCTTCATGACTTGCGAATTGGACGTTTTGTAGTGATCCAAGCCCGCTTGACCGTTTTCCTCTAAATAGCGATACGCCTCCCCTAGCGACAAAAGCATCCGTCTTTTATTGACGACTTTCTTATGTTTCTGCTTCACTTCAAAAAATGCCACGCTGGTAAGATTTGCATCGTCGTATACGCGTAAACGTAATTTCTGGCGGTATCTTAGTTTGTTTTTGGTCTCAAAATAAATGCCTTTCTCCGCATTGTCAAAGTACAGGCTAGTGACTGAATATTTTCCATCGACGCCATTCTTATCATTTCGCATCTCTGGTCCAATCCGTTCTACAAGTTCTTCGTATTGGCGGCGAGTGATTAAATACTTTTGCTCTTGCCGACTGAAGATTTCGATCGCCATATCTATCTACTCCTTTTTGCTGTCGCTCTATGAACTAAATACTAAAAGAAGAACCTTAAACAAACCTTAAAACAATTTAACAACACAAAAAAAGAGATCACGATGATGTGATCTCTTACTTTGGAAGTTTGACTATAAAAGTGGTTCCTTTATTCTGGTTACTTATCACATGAATCGTTCCATTGTGCATCGATACGATCCACTGGGCGATGGACAATCCTAAGCCCATGCCTCCAGTTTCCCTAGTTCGGGCTTTGTCTTCTCGGTAAAAGCGATCGAAAATATATTGGATATTTTCTTCTTTGATCCCGATCCCCGTATCGCTCACTTCAATTACAACTTTCTGATCCTCGCCATATGTTTTCACACGAATACTATCGTTTTCGCTCGTATATTTTAAAGCATTGTCCACTAAAATTACTATCAGTTGATGCAGCCGAGTTTCATCTGCTTCTATAGTAAAAGGACTTTGACAATTTAGCGAAAAATGCTTATCCTGCGACTCAGCAATTTCCTTATAAGGCGTACATACGCTTCGGATGAATGTATCGATATGAATGGATTGCTTCATAATCTGTGTTTCTGCCGAATCTGCTCTTGCCAAGGTCAATAAATCCGAAGTGAGTTTGGACAAACGCCTTGTTTCAGACAAGCTTAGGGCTATATTTTCAAACCTATCTGAAATTCTTTCTTGCGGTGCTGTTAGGAGAAGCTCCAGCTTATTTTGAATAATCGTCAAAGGCGTCCTGAGTTCATGTGAAGCATTTTCAACAAACTCCGCCTGCTTATTCCAAGAATGAATAATTGGTTTCATCATCTTTTTAGATAAGATGAAACTTGCAGAAATAGAGAGGACGATGAAGATGACCGACCAGATAATGAACAGTTTCTCAAAGTTGGAAATGATGGTTTGTTCAGCATCCACGTTAATCATCAGCTGTGTATAGGCAATTTCATCCTCATCATTATGGTCCTCAAAAAGAATATATCTAAAGTGATACAGTTCACTGATTTTCGTCATTGTAATCTTGTCCATAGTTGTTTTATCTAGCTTATAATCGGTTAGATAGTTTTCATAAAATAAGGTTCCGATTTCATTTTCATTACGTATATTTCCTGCGTTATCCCAATGCATGACAATCATCCTTGGATTTGGCGCATTTTTTCGTCTCTCATCATTAGGTATAGGCCGGTCTAAGTCTCCATCTTTAAGAGGCAGCCGTAACCCCTTTGGATTGTTATCTGTCATCATTTCTTGAAATGATAACAGTTCCTCGTCTGTCTTTGAAAATAATGTATTTTGAACTTGGCCAAAAATGATAATACTAAAGATCGTGAAAATCACAGTAAAAGCAATCAAGTTGAAAATCATGAATTTTAGCTGCTGTTTCTTGAAAATTAGTTTATTAAACATTACCTTCACCATGGTCTTCCAGCATATAACCTAACCCACGGAAGGTTTTGATGTATTGATCATAGCCAAACTTCTTGAGACTTTTTCGTAAATTACTGGCGTACACCTCCACAACTGTAGTAGATGTATCAGACTCAAATCCCCATATTCGATCAAAAATCTGTTCCTTAGTCAAAATAGCGTTTTTATTGTTCATCAAATACTCCAGTAAATCAAATTGTTTGCCATTCAACTTAAGTGCTTCCCCATTAATTTCCACAGTTTTATTTTTGATATTCAAATGTAGTTCCATAAAAGTTAGGACATTTTCTTTTAATAAACCTCCTGATCTCCTTATCATTGCCTCTAGCCGCACTAATAGTTCTTCTCGATGGAAAGGTTTCACTAAATAGTCGTCTGCTCCCATTTTAAAACCCTTAATCTTGTCATCGATTCCATCTTTGGCTGTCAGCATAATGACAGGAGTCGTGATATTTTGCTTTCTCAAATTTTCTAATACCTCATAACCGTTCATATACGGAAGCATGATATCTAAAATGATTATATCGAAAATATTTTGCTGTGCAAGAAACAGTCCTTCCTCTCCATCGAAAGCCTGCTCGGTATCGAACATTTCCTTTGTTGTTTCACATATTGATTCAGAGAGATACTTGTCATCTTCAATGATTAGTAATTTCATATAGTGCCCCCCTTGTATCATTTATCAACGTTTTAACTTAATTCAACAGAAGTCCCCCACTTCTATAAGTGGTGAGATGAATGCTAGATATGCCTTCAAAATCTGGACGCAATCACGCCGAGGCGTGATTGATATCGTTACGATAGATTATAGGTCCAACTGAAATAAAAGCAAACTTTAATTTCGCATTTCCTTTTTTAAGCTTTGTTTAAGGTTCATCCTAAATAATAGGGTTATTAGCAAAATATCATCTGAAAAACGGATGAAATTTCATTTGCAATAAGGAGCTTATGATGAAAAAACAAAATTCTAAATTTATGAAGGTAGCCGCCTCTCTTTTGTTCACCGCATCTTTGTTTGCTTGCAGCAATGATTCAGAAAAGGTAAGTACCAATAATGAGTCTACTGCAAAAGGCGAGAGCTTAAGTACGATTGGGGATCAAGAAATAGCGAGTGTTATTAGCGAGTATGTAAGCTATTCAGATGGAGATTTTTACGAGGATTGGGAAAACGCAACGTCTATTCAGTTGAATGGAAGTGGTGCCAGCTTTGAAGGTGATGGAAGAGTAGTCATCGACAAAAGCAGCGTCACGATAACAACTTCAGGCGTGTATGAAATCCAAGGAAAACTGGATGATGGGCAACTCATTGTGGACACAGAAGACGATGGCATCGTTCGGCTCGTTTTGAATGGTGCGGAAATCCATTCTTCCTCTACTTCAGCAATCTACGTGAAACAAGCAGAAAAAACGATTGTTTCATTAGAAGAAGGAACTGAAAACGTGTTATCTGACGGAGCAAAATATGTTTATGAGAATTCAGAGGAAGATGAGCCGAATGCAGCGTTGTTCAGCAAAGACGATCTCACCATTAACGGCAGTGGGAAACTAATCGTGCAAGGCAACTACAACGACGGAATCACCAGTAAAGACGAATTGAAAATTACAGGAGGAACAACCCAAATTACTTCAGCTGATGATGGATTAAAGGGAAAAGATCTCCTCGCCGTTAAAGATGGCGATATCAGTATCGAAGCGAGTGGCGACGGCATGAAGTCCACGAATGACACAGATGCTTCAAAAGGGATCATTGCCATTGAAGGAGGAAGTTTCGATATCAAGGCAGCTGATGATGGCATTCAGGCTGAGACTTCACTTCTAATCGCAGACGGAGAGTTCAACATTTCATCTGGCGGCGGCAGTCCTGAAAAAATAGCAAATGCTGAAATGGGTCGGCCTACCCCTGGAGAAACGGAAACAAGCACAACTGACGCTAGCTCTGAGACATCTAGTGGCAAAGGGCTTAAGGCAAATGAAGAAGTGGCAATTGGCGGGGGAAGCTTTCAACTGGATTCATTAGATGATGCGATACACAGCGACAACTCGATCACCATAGCTGGTGGCGATTTGAAAATGGCTACCGGCGATGACGGCATTCATGCAGATACGTCCATTCTGATCAAAGGCGGGAACATCGACATCACGAAGAGTAATGAAGGGATAGAAAGTAATTCAATCACAATCTTGGACGGGAAAATTCATGTTAAAGCAACTGATGATGGCATTAACATTAGCGAAGCCGACGATAATTCTGACACGACTACTGAACAAGCGAAAGATCCTCTGCTTTCAATAAATGGTGGCTATGTTTATGTCGATGCAGCCGGTGATGGACTCGATTCAAATGGTTCCATATCCATGACAGGCGGTACCGTGATCGTTAATGGACCTACGAATAATGGCAATGGTGCTTTGGATTATGACGAAGACTTTGAAATAAGTGGCGGAGTTCTCATCGCTACAGGAAGTTCTGGTATGGCGATGGCCACTTCAGAAGGCTCATCACAGCATACGATCTTGATGACTTATAAGGAGACACAATCTGCAGGAACCACACTGCATCTAGAAGATAGCGAAGGAAATGAGATTGTGACCTTTGCGCCCGAAAAAGATTATCAATCGGTCGTCATTAGTTCGCCAAAACTAACGAAAGATGCTTCATATACCCTTTACTCAGAAGGGACAACGTCTGGTAAAGAAAGTAATGGTCTTTTTGAAGATGGTGACTATCAAGGCGGCACGAAAGTTGTGGAGTTCACAATTTCCGACACCGTAACATGGCTTGATGAATCTGGAATCACCACTGCAAAAACTTCTGGTCCTGGCGGTATGGGAGGTCCAGGTGGTAAGGGAGCGCACGGGGATATGGTACCACCGGAAGGGATGGAAGCTCCCGAAGGTATGGAACGACCAGAAGGGATGATGGAGCCACCAGAAGGGATGAAAGCTCCCGAGGGTATGGAGCCAGAAGGAAAATGAAATAGAGGAAAAGGAAATATAAAAAGTTCTATAAAATAAATTAAAGGGTTCTCTTCAGAGGTCCAAACCATTTAGAAACAATAGAAAAGGGACTCAAAACCGCGATGGTTTTAGTCCCTTCTTTTTATTGTTATAGCAATGTTTACAGTTATTTCATGCTTAATTGGTATGTCAATTAACAGGCTAATTAACATCGTTACATAAAAATGGTTTACCGGAGTTTGATAAGCCAATTCCATACATCTTGTATTATTTTGATAATGCAATTTTTATATGGGCTAAGTGGTGCTCTTCGTGCCAAGCTAATTTTGCAACTTTTGTTGCAACTGTTATTTCACCGTTCTTCTGGTGTGTAAAAGCTCGATTTAATTGCTCTTCAGTTAAACTATATCCTAAAGCTACGATGCGCTCATTTATACCTTCTAACATTTTAATCGAACTTTCTATTGGAAGCTTTGTATCCGGTTGAATGGCCCACTTTTCTTGATCAAAATCTGGTACTGTTGGATTCTCATCTGTTAAAGCCAGCTTCAAACGTTGATACATGTTCAACTGAGAGTCTGCAATGTGATGAACAAGTTGACGAACTGTCCAGCTACCATCCCGATATGTTCTGCTTAACTCATCATCACATAATGGATCAACAGTTTCTCTTAATCGAATCGTGTAAGTTTCAATTTCCTTTAGCCATTCTTGACTATTTTCTACTGTACCTTTTTCAGGAACTTGTAATTCTCCAATTGGAAATCTTACATCCATTTTCAATCCCCTTTTCCAAATTCATTATTTCTCTTTCTATATATGTTGACATAAAGAATCCTCTCAACATCGCTTGGGGATGCCTCCCGCAATTAAGCCAGACAGAAAACCGTTGTCAGTGTTATTCAAGAAAATGGCCCGTTTGTGGAAGTTTAGCCTTGTACGTTAGTTTGCTTTAGAACTGGACATTTTTATGTATTTTATCAACCTCCGTGTTCTTCAATTATCCGCATTGCAATGCCCGTTAACTCCCCATGTTCAGTAAATCGTTCACTAAGCATATCCGTAAGAATATGTTCTAGGAAGTATTCTACACAGTTCATATCTTGAAACAGCAGTATTGTCCTTAATGCTTCTTCGTATATCTCTAAAAACAATGGTTCTGGATTATCCTTTTGAATCTCACCAAATGCTTCATAAAGCAAATCAACTTTATCAGCCACAGATAAAATGCGCCCCTCCAATGTCTCATCTTTACCTTCTTTAAGTCGTTCCAAATAAATGGCTTGAAACTCAATTGGAAGTTCCTTTTCTACAAACTTTCTTGTCATTTCTTCCTCTACTTCACTGAAGAGTTGCTTCAACTCTTTCGATGCATATTTTACAGGCGTCTTAATATCTCCTGTAAAAAGTTCCGCGTAATCATGGTTCAATGCCTTTTCATACAAGATTCTCCAATCCACTTTCTGCCCAGATTCCTCTTCGACTGTTCCAAGAAATTGCGCAATTTTTGTCACCTTAAATGAATGACTGGCGACGGAATGCTCCTGATATTTGAACTTTCCTGGACAACGAATAATTTGTTCTAAATCAGATAAACTTTTAAAATATTGATGTACACCCATCCTACTCATCACCTTTCTATATTTTTCAGGGCTTAAGTATAAAAAAAATAGTCACACAGACGTTCATATTTACGACTAGAATAACACGTTTTTTTAAAAAAACAGAGCTATGTTCACTTTAAGCACTGTCTATAATTACTTTCCCTAATTCTAACTAAATTATGCAGGAAAGGGATTAACAACATACAACAAAGAATTTAATCGGTCAATTTAGTCAAATTGACGTGCTTCGGTAGTCTGTTCTGCTACTTCTCACTATTATGATTAACTGGGGCATCTGGATTGTTTCCTTTTTACAAATACAAAAAGACCAACTTCTATTTTTGATTATTATTGCCATTTTTTCAGAATCTTCACTCCTTCTCAGTATTTTAAAAGGACTATCTAACCCTTTAACTTTCAATAGAAGCCTTCTAATTCCCTTTTTTCTTCGACTATCTGGCCCGAGTCTGGAGTACGCAGTTTTATTCAGTTATCCCACTATTATTCTAAAATAATAAATAAAATAGCATTAACAATTCTTTACACTATCAATATATAAAGTTAACAAAGCTTAGAGATTAAAATGTTATAGTGAAATTACTGTCCATGAGGATGGACTATTACAATATAATTGGAGGATGATCTTCTTGAAAATCAAAAAAAAAATCATCTCAGTTGCCCTAGCTTTATCCATAGTAGGCGGAGTTGGCAGTACGCTCTCTTTTGCAACAGATAGTCCAAATCATACTGAAGTCAGCAAGGTAACTGTCACATTTAAAGGGGATACGACCAATTCTAAGGGACTCACTTGGTATACATCACTAGATTACAAGAATAGTGATTTGCAGGTAGTGAAAAGGAAAGGAGCGAAGAAACCTGATTTTAATAAAGCCTTGAAATTTTCAGGTACTGCTTCCCTCTCTACTAATTCCAAGAAAGAGTATGTACACAAAGCTGAAGCAACTGGGCTTAAAGCAGATGCTGAATACTACTTCCGTGTTGGAGATGAAGAACTCAATAACTGGAGTGAAATGGGTTCATTTAAGACATCTCCAAAAGATGGAACTTTTACATTTATTGATTTGGCTGATACCCAGGCTAAAACAGAAGATGAAGCAATTCTTTCATCCCAGACTATCTCTAAGGCTCTAGATACTGTCCCTAATGCTGAGTTCATTGTTCACAATGGCGACTTAGTTGACGATGGAGTCAAAGAGGAACAATGGGATTGGCTTCTAGGACATTCACAGGAAAGTTTGCTAAACACGACGTTTGCACCATCCGCAGGGAATCACGAGGATGAAAATTTTGCTTTTATCGATCATTTTAATTTTGATGCACCTGAAAATTCTGCAACTGAGACAGGTGCTTATTATTCTTACGATTATAGTAACGCTCACTTTGTCGTACTTAATAGCAACGAAGACTCCGAAAAATACGCCAATTTTTCAGAAGAGCAAATTGAATGGTTGAAGGATGATGTGAAGGCAGCCAAAGCTGATGGAGCTAAGTGGGTTATTGTCAATATTCACAAGGGACCTTACACGACATCTAACCATGCAACAGATGATGATATCCTAGATCCAAACGGTGTGAGAAATCAGGTGGCACCACTCATGGCGGAACTAGACATCGACTTTGTTCTTCAAGGACATGACCATATCTATGCACGTACTAAGCCTATCAAGAGTGATGGTACGGCTTCAGAAACCGAAAAAATTATTTGGACTAAAAAAGGACAAACCGTAGAATATACCGTAAATCCAGATGGTACGATTTATTTGATACCTGCTACAGCTGGACCAAAAGTGTATTACAAAAATCAAGCGCCCGAACTTGGATCAGCTTACTATAATCTCTTTGAAGTTGCCGATGAGAATCATGCAGCTATCTATGGTCCAGATCCGAACGATAACCGCCGTCCAGTACGCGGCCAAATTCAAAACTTCGTCGGTATCACTATTAATAAAGACAAATTGACTGCAATAACTTATGAGATCGATCAAAGCAAAAATAATGCAGAACCTTACATTGTCGATCAATTTGGGATTATCAAGAAATAATAACCCTTTAAACATACAATATGAAACTGTGTATAAACACCGACTTTTTTTCTTGCTTGCTATATTAATTCTTGATTTCTACAACAAATTCTTTCATTAACGTAACTGCTTTTTAGTTGAAGAAGAAAAGAGTGCTTCAATCCTATTACTTAGCGGTTTTTATTGTCGCCTCCAATACAACTGATTATTCTAACATTTCATTGACATATATCAGCATAAACATTACTATAAAAAAGAAAATAATGTTCATTCTTGATTTCTAAGGAGGATTAAAGGACAATGATACTGTTTTTACAAAACCACTTTCAAAATTAATAAATTCCCCGCGAGTATTGTGATTACATCGTCACTTTGCCATTTGCAGTACTACATTTGAGGGAGTTAAAAAAATGAATGATAAAATAGTAAATAATACGGATAAAACAAATTTGCGTTTACTTTTAGACAAAGCTATTGAATTGCGTGAAGATGGGCGTGCTAAGCAAGACCAAGACATTCTGAAGGAAGCACGTACTCTCCTTTTAGAAATGGTTGCTACCTATCCAGATCATGCTGAAGTCAACTATCAGGCGGGAATTGCTCATGATAATTCTGGATTAGGCAAGGAAGCTATCCCCTATTATGTAAAGGCTCTCGAGCAAGGTCTCGCAGGACCAGATCTTCAAAGATGTTTACTCGGTCTTGGCAGTACCTACCGTGCTTTGGGTTACTATCAAGAAGCAGTTGAAACTTTACGTCGAGGTGTGACAGAGTTTCCTGAACACCGCGGCCTTCAAATTTTTTACTCAATGGCTCTGTACAATTCAAAAAACTATAAACAGGCAATGGAAATTGTTCTGACTAATTTGATGGAAACAACGTCTGATGAAAATCTTCAATACTTCAAAAGAGGGATTTCGTACTATGCTGATCACCTTGATGAAACCTGGTGATGATTGAAAATTATTAAGACTAGATGTTCTGATTTGAATCTAATTCGTTCTCTTTTAGATTGTTAAATAACTTATTTTAAAACAATTAAATTAAAACGCAGTGCAATTCATGAATGAATTCCTACTGCGTTTTTTTATGTATACAAAAGTTTTATAAGGGTTGTTTTCAACAAACGTATCGAATTCAAACCACTATTCCACAAAATGTCCCGTTTGTTGAACAAGAATATAATTATCTTCATACGCGAACCATCGATTCGCTCGCTGAATGACCTTGCATACGCTATGCACACCAGGTAAACATAACACCGAATCACAGAAGTAGTTAACTCCAATACGCAACAAGAAAAAAGTGTCTTGTAAAGGTAGTCAACTCTTCAACTAAAGCATTCCGTTAGTGCAATAAGAACACGAGTTACCTACGCAGTCCGTGTTCTTCGGCTAAAGACCATTCTTCCTAATCCCATGCATGAAATCATGATTATAATTGAAATAATGTATCCCAGTTTCCAACTATCAGGACTTTTGATTAGCATGAAAGTGATTAGGACAACTAAGAATATTCCTATTAAAAATAAGGGTATTCTTAATTTTGGTTTGTAGTTTTGTACAGTTATCATATCACTTGCAAGAAAAATATTGCTAATTGTCAAGTAACTTGCAGCCTCCACTAAATGAAATAAGGCAAAAGAATAAAAAAAGAAAATTAAAATAGAGTTATTAAACTCAATGTTTAGGAAAAGGAAGGATATAGGGATACCAATAAGAAGATTCACTATTATTCCCGCTATACCAACATTAAAATACTGTTTACTAGTTAGAGTTTGTGCCTTTTTTTCATCAATAGGCTGGGGTGTAGAGAAGAATAAATAGAATGGCACATGAACTTTAAAAGGATTGTCTTTGCATTTATATTTTGCATATACGACCCCATGTCCAACTTCATGTAACCAAATCACTAAATATAAAGCACAGTAGCCAACTATAAAATATAAGAAAGTCATTTATTATCACCTACTCCGTATGTATACTATTATTTCTTCATCTAAATAAAGTACTTCGACACCAATCTAAATATAACCTGCTTGTTCAACTAACCTGTCCCGTAAGTTAAGAAGGAAAAAGAGCTCGCTAAGGAGCCCCTGTTGTTGAACTAAAGCTACGGTTAGTTTAATAAGAACAGGAACTAACCAATCCTTTTAGAATAAAATCACGAAGAAACGGAATGCTCTTTCTTCTGTTTCCTCTTATAAAAATAAAGCCAAATAAAAAAGATTGTCCAAGATATTGAAGGAAATACTGGAATTACAGTAAATTGCATAATTAATATTTCTGCTATTACAGCTGGCACCATAATAATCAACCACATTCTAACTACCTTGTTTTTAAAACTTAGTTCAAATCGGTCACTCATATACCTCACCCCTTTTATCTTTAACTGAACTGTCCGTTACTTGAATAAGGTATCTTTCTACTACTAATACGTTCATTGCGACTGGAAAGTTTCACCAATTCAAACTAAACAGTTACTCTCTCATAAGTTGAACAGGGCTATTTTTTAATAGGGGGTACACCGTTGCAACGGCTGGAGTACATACTTTTCTTCAGTTGAATGACGAAAGGGCTGCCGTACGTCCTACAACGCCAACTGAATAGACAGAAAGGATGTTAGTCAGCATTTTGTAAAGTTTGTACAATAATTGAATTACAACAAAAAAGTCGAATTCCTATATATTGAGGAATCGACTTTTCTTATTGAATCTTGTTACAGTAACCCCCCTGTTAGTTGAACAACCTCGATAATTATTAAATCATAAATTTTGTAAACCATGCTACATATTTAGCACCGGGTATAAATAATACCTGTGCAAGTAGAGTTCCAAATAATCTTGAAGCAATCATCATTAAAGAAATGCTCTTTAGTGTAAAGTAGCTTCCCCTTTGATTAACTACATCGTCAGCAAGAACAGAAATTTTGGGGTCAATAAATATTACAAGAAGAATAGTCGCAACACCATTTATGAGTCCAGATGCCATAATGGCTGTTGAAGCTCTATCTGGTGCCAATAATGATGCGTACAAAGCAGATAGTACCCCAATGGTATATATTGCAGTGATTATCATATTTACAAAAAATAATTTTAGAGGAATTTCTTTTATCCTAATATCTTTCAAATAACTTAGCTTAGGTAAACTAAAATGTTTTATCCCACGCTTTATATATTCAAAGGATATTCCCTTTTTAACTAAACTTGGAATTGAACCTCTTTCTTCTGATAAATGGATTATAGCTCTTGAAAATATGGCAATAAAAGTGGGTAATAAAAGGATACCAACTAATGTCCCAAATGTTGAAGCGCTTATAAGTATTCTATATTGGCTCTCTACAAATTCTAAAGTATTTTCAGTAGGTGCAGTATCTATAAGGCTTCCTGTAAAAGGTTGCTGCATCATATTAGCTAGTCTTGAAATAATAACCATTAAATTAAATAGAGATAGAGCAGAAGCAATCAATCTTACCCTTGCACCTGATAACCTAACAGCATAAGCGAGGGTTTCTATTGAGTGAATTACAAAAATAAACAAAAATATAAACAATAACTTTTCTGAAATAAATTCCAAATAAATTCCCCTACTTCAGCTTTTATAATTACCTAATAATACCACATAATCAAATTTCTTGTTTAACTCAACTGCCCAGTTAGTAAAAATGCGCCTCTACTTGTTGTAGAAGCGCACCCGTTAGCTTACTAGTTAATGATTACAACCTGCTACTTCTCCCAAAGCTCGATCAATCGACCTTCAGGATCTTTAATCCAAATGAACTTTCCAAATTCACTAATCTCTTTTTTCTTTGCAAGAGGTACACCAATATGTTCAAGATGCTTTATAGTCTCGTTTAAATCATGTACTTGGAAATTTAACATCACTTGTTGTTCTGTTGGAAAATAACTGTCATTCTCCGTAAAGAATGAAAAGATAGTCTCATTTCCTAATTGGGGTTTTATCACAGCCCCATTCCAATTGTCTATTTCAATTTTCAACACTTCACTGTACCATTTTTTCACAATTTCAAGATTATTAGTTCTCCAAAATATTCCTCCGAAACCTTTAATCATCGTCTCTAACTCCTGTCTGTCATCAAATTTTAGCTAACCGATTACATTAGATATACGAGATTTAAATTATAGTTCCTTTTTCTACAATACTGCCCCTGTAGTTGAATTGAAAAGGGTGTTTAGCCCCTAAATGAAGTAAAGCCCCCGTTTTTTTAATAACTAATCTTACGCATAACTCCCTCGTAAAAGCAGATAATATGGTGAGGTGATTAGAATATGTTAAAAACAAGGATTGGTTATATTGTTTGTTTTTCAATTATTTTAAGCTTATTTGTTTACAGTAAGTCCATAAATACAAAATCGATGGAGTTATCTTTCTCGCAACCGAATAGTGATAAAAATGAACAGGAACGAATTCACGAATTGGAACAACGTTTAGATAGTCTCGAACCACCCGAGCCTACCACAATTCTTGATTCACCTTTTCCATTCGAAAAAGGAACAGAGGTGCATTTCCCTACTGATGTCATCCCTATTTCACAAGTGTTAAAAGAAGGAACAAAAATCCCTTTTAAAGTAATTAAAAGCGCACCGAACTATATTAGACCAATATATGAAGAAAACTGGCATAGCACATATTGGGGTGGAAGATGGAGCTATGTTCCTTCTCGAATACACTATTCTCTCCACCGGATATTCCCTTTTTATGCCATTGGTATTTCAGCTGAATTAAATTTTCAACAGGATGTAGGTATTGCTTTTAATACTGCTACAAATGAATCAGACCTTGATCTGTATATAGTTGTGTTCCAAACAAATATCACAGATGTTTATACAAAAGGAAATCAAGTTGTTGTTGTTGGGACACCTAAACGAACAGGAGTTGAGGTTATAAACATTAAAACAGCAGATATATACCCGAGTAATAAGGAGAAATATTTGTTAGTTCAGTTAGCAACTAATGGAGCCGAACTCGATTATTCTTTAATTAGTTATCAACCACCCGATTTTTGGTTAAAGCTAAAACAAAAAAATGAACGTGAAAAATCTAAAAAACAGTGAACCATTGCCTTATCATGTAAGTTGATAAGGCTGTTCTTTTACTCGGACTAAAATAGATTGCAATAAAATCAATCTCCTTAACTCTTTCCTCTAACGCTACCGCACTTTTACCTCCACTCTTTGTTAACTCAGAGTCGCTCCAACCTTGCATCCTATTTTGTGGATTCCATATAGTCTCTCCATGTCTGGTATCCTTTAGAACAGTCCCATTGCCTTAAGAAAATCTATTCGATTTTCGCACTCTTTAACGGAAATTCGCCTACCGGTAATCTGATTTTGATAGCTTAAGTACAAGTTTTGACAACAATCTTCCTTTCAAAGTAAGTAAAATGACGCATTACTTATTTTTATTGATGAATGTATCTAACATCCATTCATTAAATTTTTCTTTCTCTTCAAATTGTGGATAATGTGCTGATTTCTCGAAAGAAATAAATTCCTTATGTTCGGCTTCAATCATATCAAAATACTTCTTTGCTGCATTAGAGGAAGTCATATAATCGTATTTACCCATGACGAAATACAAAGGAATTTCAAGTTTTGTTACAATGGTAGGTATTGGATTTTCTAATAGATCACTTAACAACTTTTCTTGGGAATACCCCATACCATAGTTGTAACGAATAACGTCTAATAAGTTATACTCGCTGCTCAATAAAACACCTATATTATCACCATCGGGGTTATCAATGAGTCTAACAGCCCCGCCGTATTTCATAACATAGTTTCTTGGTGTAACCGTATCGCCATTTTTAATTTGCTCGGTGAGTCCTTGTAAATCTAAAACATCATCCGCATTACCATCCTTTTGGGCCTGGCTAATAGAGTATTTTAAACTTTCAATCTCACTTTCCTTTGTTTCACCCATTTGCCCAATCCCAATATATGCTTCATATTTTTCGGGGGATTTATAAGCAGCTTGTATTCCAATGTATGTACCAGAAGAATGCCCCATCAGTATAACCTTTTCTTTTTCAAGCCGTTCTGATATATATTCGGTCAAAGCTAATAAATCATCTACCAATAAGTCTGTTGAAAGAGTAGAATAGTCCTCAAAAAAGTGATATGATTTTCCACTTGCCCTTTGATCGTAATTAACAATTGTGAAATTGGCTTCCAATAAGTCTGCGTATTTAGTGGCATATGGTATTTCCGGAGCCCCAGGTCCTCCATGTACGACAATGATGACAGGATTATCCTTATCGTTGCCACGTATCATAATTTCGTGACCACTTCCATTTATCTCTACTTGTTCTAATGTACTTATACTGTTATCTCCTTTTATATTGGGTGTCCATGTAGGAAAGAAGAGCGCTATTACGAGTACTGTTACGATAGTGATTGCAATATATTTCATTAATTTCTTTATACGTTTCATCTAATTTAGTTTATTCCCTTCTATTTAACACCATCCCAATATACGATTGAACAAAACATGCTCTTAATAAATGTGATGGATATTGATTATTTTTGAATTTCTTTTGCAAAAGGTGCCATAATTTAATAAAGAGTAATTTGTAGCTGATTGAACAGAGTTAATTAGAATGATTGGTAAGCCTTTGAATTTATCACCAGTTTTCGCCGCTAATAGCCTAGCTTATACCACGCAATATCTTACCAATCAGTGTGCTACTCGACGCAAGAGGAGCCTTTCAGAGCGTTACCTCTTCATTCGACTCCTCGACATCCCCCTTCAGTTTTAGAACACTATAACTGTTTAACCTTTACCGAAATTGTGTGACCACATTTCATTTGAGCCAGGAACGTTTTGCACCCAGAATCGCGTCCATTTTTTGAATTTCGCTATTCAAACAGGCTAAATATTATATCTGCAATGTAAGTTTCTGAAAATGCAGCCATAATAATTAACGGTAAAATTAAAATGGTGTAAATCTTTATAGTCTCTAGAACTTTTTTAATAAGAGATGTTCCTACTTCCTCTGCCTTAAATACATTTCTTATTTTGCTACAGCGAATATAAAAAAAATAATTGATCTTTTAAATCCAGTTTCACGAATTATATTTGCTATAGTAATCACCCCACTCAATTGATTTTTACTCAACCTTCGTACCCGATTGTGGAAGATTATCATACTCGTCTTGTTCAACTAACAGCGTAATTTTAATGAGCAATACCGTTATTACTAATTTCCATAGGACCTAAAACTCTACACAAAATGGTTGAATACTGTTATCAAGACAGTGTTCTATTCTTTGCCTGAAGTTCCCAAAAGTTACCATTTCCAGAACTTGCTCAATAGGGAAGAATCCCACTTCTAAACTTTCTGGCGAAGTTGTTAATTTACCACCAATCGGCTTAGCTATAAAGAGTGTATTACAAATTGACTTATCCACGTTTTGAAATATTCCGCAGAATTTAAGAACTTCAATATCAATACCTGACTCCTCTTTAGTTTCCCTAATTGCAGCATCTTTCAGAGACTCACCTTCCTCGACTATTCCACCTGGCATTTCCCAACCTCTCTTAGGTCCTTTAATTAGCAGAATTTCCTTTTGATCGTTGAGTACAATCGTTGCAGCTGAAACAAAGTGCTTAGATGGTGTGTAAATATGTGATGTGTTTTGTCCCAAAACGTTGCCCCCTCTTTTGTGTTAGTTAACTTTTCATCTCCATCAGTTCAATAATTCTTCCTCCAGTAACTGCTCTATTCAATTGAAGTAAAAATTACTCAAACTTAAATTCATAACCTATATAGTTAAATACATTCCTGAATCCTATACTCTTTGCGACCGCAATTGAAGGTTTGTTAGATTCCATACAATCCCAATAAGGAACAAGATTATTTTCCAAACAATCTTTTACAAAAGCAATGGCTACTTTTTGTGCTAACTTTTTACCTTGATGCTCTTCCAAGGTTTCAATATCAACACCATGTACATTATCAACTACAAAACCCGAAAAACAGACGCTAACAATTTTACTTTTACAAACTATACCGTATCCAAAGCCTTCATTAAAGAACCTTTCGGGTGAAGACCAGAACTCTACTATTTTGGAATGTAAAAACTCAATATTTTCAATTGATTTATCACTGTTTTTAAAAAGTGTTTTACTAATTTTCACAATTTTATATCCTTCTTCAATAGTAAGTTCGAAGTTGCCTTTATAATCTTTTTTTTGTAAAGTATAAACCCTCTGATTCCAACTTCCTAAATTGCGGTTTTCAAACACCTTTATAATAGTCTCATCCCACTTATTATGATTACCAATCCCCTCAAACCAAGTTAATCCCACCTTCTTTGCTTCTAGAATGATTACTGTATCAATAAAATGATTTAATTCGGTATTGAACCCTTCGTTTCTTTCATCTCCAATAAAGAAAAAACCGTCATTATTACCTAACCAAATAAGTCCCGAAGCAGGAGATTCAATATCATCTACAAAAATACGACCTGGATTTATCCCTTCGACGACTGCTTTAGCTTCTAATTGACCTTGCTCATATAACATATATCTGCATTTAAAAAATTCTGACTTTTTTAATTCTGATATCATTACTTACCTCCTTATCTGCCGGAAATTAACTAATTCAGGAACCTTTTCTTTTTTAACAATCCTTCTTTGTTTGTTTAAGTACATCCCTTCACTTTACAATCTACCTGTTCTTCAACAATATGGCCCATTTGCTTTATATGGTTCGCTTTAGGGCAGCCCCATCGCCGAAGATGTTCTATTCAATAATCACGCCCGTTCATTTAATAAGCTGCTAATCCATAGTTAGCCAGTAAATATACAGAAATGAGATAGGCATGTCCTATGAGGATGAAGCCTTTCAAGAAAAGATATTAAAATATCAGATCGTGTACTTCCCCAGTAATAACCATGATTAAGCCGATCAATGAAAGCATTATACCTACGTAAAAAGGCCAAGGATTATCTTCTTTTTCTTTATCAAATGTAAAAAATGTAACTATGCAAAAGATAAGGGTAATAACAGGAATAAAACCATACTGAGGTCCAAATGTGAACGCAATTCCACCCAATATCATTCCTATAAGCCCATAAGGATTTTGAGATTTTTTTCTGTCTATATATTCTTTATCATCATTGGATAAGCTCTCGTTTCTGTCCCCCCATATGTCGATGACTTTCATTCTATTTAGGAATTCGATCGTTTTTTTAAATGCCTTCATAAATCACACCTACTTTCCCGTTAATCCAGCCTCTATCATTTAATTTCGATCTTTTGCACTCTGGCTCGTTTGTGCGATTTGGACGCAATCGCTTATTAAGCAATCGCGCTCAATTGTTAAAAACAACTGTTTATATTGTCCAGTACCAGCTATTTATAGCAATGTAAGGTACTATGTATTTTTTACCAAGCTCATAATCAGTAAAGTTTGTTTCAAGGTAGATATAACCTCTCTCTCTAAAAAAGGTATACCATATCCCTTCTTCCTTACTAACCGTAAAAACTTTAGAGTAATTATGATATCTCATATTTTTAGCACCCAGTGTTTCACAAGCAAAATCTAATGCATTTCCAAAAACAGGACCTTTATGTATTAACCTGCTACTGGTTTTATTAAATTAACCCATCCACATCCCCCAAACAAAAAATGACCATATAGAAATCGGAAGCCCTATTAAGACACACGCAATAACACTCACAATAAGGACTACTTTTTCGGTTTTATTGAAAATAAATAATGAAATAGGGATAATTATATATAATCCAATACTAATGAAAGTTACGATAGTTATAGCTGTTGTTAACTCAATTGTTGGGAAACGTTCATTAAAATCATAAGCTATAATTTGACCAAAGATGCCTAAAATAGTTGCAACTATAAGACCTATAATTACAAAAAAACTATAAATCATTACCTTCATATCCTCAATCCCTTCGTTTGAAAGCATTATTTTATATTCTTGCACAGCAGTATCAATCATGCCTGGCGTTCACCAATTTCTCAATCACTTTTTAATCCATAATACTCTTCATAAAAATGCGTATACATGTCGAAACTCATTTGAACATCATTTTGAAGGTTTTTAATAAGAGTGATTAATTGGAATCTCGTATAATAAGGAAAGCTTTTAATCCTTACGATATTTTCCTCAATTAGCAGGCACCGTTGCAAGCTTAGGTCAAGATAATTTTTGGATTCCGACGAGAGCTCTTCATTGAAAACTATGATTAAAATTAAATTTCTCAAACTCCTAATACTATCCAACATCTCATTCAAATCTCTTTTGCTTACTTTAACTCTATCAGCCGTCATCAAATCCATTTCATAGGTGTCTAGGATAAAATCAGTATAGAATTCTACACGACCCGTACTTTCGTTTTGTTCATTGACATTCCTTAACTCTTTCAGTTCATTTCGATAGTCCTTAAAAAAGATAGAATCCGCTTTAAAGGCAATTGGCTTATATACACTAAAAAAAGAATACGGAAAAATCAACGTCATCAAAACTAAGCATATGATTACAATTAACCCTAACGTTCTTTTTCTTCTCAATTTGAAGCCTCCTTGAAGTGCCAGGTGCTTTTTTAACAATCCCCATTTACTTAGTTAACTGACTTTCTAATAATTGATTACAGATATCCACACAGAGACCTTGTGCTTTACATCTAATCAGCAGCTCATTTAACTCAATAAATAGTCCATTATCTTGTAGGTATTTCTCAAATTGAGAAAACGTTAAATTTGGATTAATCTCTGCTTTTTTGTCAAGAAATGATCTTTGGAATGTTTGATTAATCTCGTCCAATTTATTTCCAAGTTGTTTAGCCGTAGATGTAAAAGTTAAAATCGTTTCAATAAAATCAATATCACTAGTAGAAAACCCTTTATTTCTTAACCACTCACTAACAGTTTCATTCGGCATATGAATTCCCCTTCGTTTATACTCTCCCAAAAAAATTAGTCCAATATAAAATGGAAAGTAATATGACAATAAATATTAATTGAAAAATTGTCAATTTGTAGGAATTTCGATTTTCTGCATATTTCCACTCCATAACTGTTCTAGCTAATTCTGTCCAAATACTAAGTATTAACAGCAAAAACCACGTTTCAAAAAACCAAATCGAATCCATTGGTAATCTGGAGATATTAATAATAAACGATAATGATGAGGACTATGAAGGTAATTCTAATTTTCCTACCTATTTTCGATTGTTTTTCATTGACATGGTAATTTCAAGTCCCCGATAGCATTGCTCGACAGTAAATAAAAGTAATTACAACCTTTATAAGTATAGTAATCTATATGAGTATACAGTAAAATGCTCCTTCTGTAGAATAGATACTGACAACAATATCAGTTCCCTACACTATAAATGAAGGAGTATTTCATATGTAATGTGTAATGTGTAGACCAAGACATAGTCTTTCGTCAATACTAATCTCTATTGCCCCGAGGCGTATTGGCGTTTCCATTAGTCAATTATGTCTATGACAAGTTATCTGAATACACATTAGTCAAATCCTTGATTCTTGCAACTATATTCCGTTGGAGAAGTTGTGAGGAAATTGAACAAAGAATCCGCGCTAAACTGGCTACCTTAATCGAAATGGAGCTGGATTCTGTCACGCGCTTTGACCTTGTCTCCATACTAACTCGCCCGGAAATACTGCGACTGTTTAAGTTTACGGACAAGGAAGGTTCCATATATAGCCTGCTAACCAGTCGATTGGAATTGACTGAGAAATAGATATTGGACATGTATAAAAGTCGTTGGTATATCGAGCTAGATCATCTGTTCAGCCTCTCACCTAAAGGGATCTAGAACCAGCTTTTCATTGCTTTAATTACGGTAGGATTGGTTGAAATCATGCGCGTCGAAAAGCAATCTAAGAATACTGCATGAGAATTTCATCAACTTATCCAACACTATTTATTAGAGCCATAGGAAAAGATTCTAGAGGAATTAAACCATAAAATAATCCTAGTAGTGGAATATTTGTCAATAGTAAGTCCGTTTTCTAAAGTCCCTTTATTTCATTCATGTTCATCTGTATGTCCTCCCTTAGTTTGTGGTAGAACTGTTTTGTTAATTTCAGTGCAGTATGTACTGATGGTAGCAGTGAACTTTCAGCCGGACCGGTAACATGCAATTACGAAAAGCAGACATGCTGAGCATGTCTGCTTTTTTAGTAGTCCTCATTCAATCACATATACGTGTCGATCGATTCATATATCTCGACATGAATAATGGGACCCAATTCCTGAACACGTACACCGATATTTATAAGATCAGTCTTTTTGTGGTCTGGTAGCTTAATATCGAAGGAGCCTGTTTTCTTTGCTACTGCATGGAACAAGTTGGTTCCCGCGTCTCTTGTGACCGTGGCAATTTGCTCAGCATCTTTCGGTAGTATATGCTTTCCTATGTTGTATGTCGCTCCCAAATCTACTGACGCAGTCGGCTTCTCCTCCAATACTTGGAGGTTATAGTAAAAGTTCGGAGCAGAACTTACCGCTTCGATCCCGTACCTTACTTCTTCTCCGCCAGCGAAATGGACAGTGGCAATATATTGACCTGGCTTATCGATCGGAATGCGGATATTATTATACTTACCCTCAGTATCGGTCTGATCGGTATCGCGGCAAACAGAGCGATTGGTCGAAAGACATTTTCTGAAATCCACATTGTCAGACAGCTTCTTTCCGTCCATTGTGGAGAGCGAAACGTTCTGGACTTGTTTTTTAACACTGATTATAGCTGGTGTAGTTAGAAAATCGTCTGTCTCTTCCAGTGTCAACTTCAGCTCGCCATCCACTTCTTTGATGTGCACATAATACTTTTGGTAGTATTTCTTATCCGGATTTCCCGTATACACTAAAGCGACACTAAATGTTCCCGTCCCTTCTTGGAGCGGGACTAAATGGATTTTATCCGCAGTATAGCTATTTGCTGTATCGCGTCCTACAACCGCATTGAACAAACCGTAATCCTCATGATTGGAATCGTACATTTTAAATTCTTCCCATTGGTAGTCGCTAGCCCGCAACGTAACAATCGGCGACTTTGCTTCCTCTGTAGCCTTCAGCATTTTAGCCGCTTGTCCTCTTGTGATGGACTCGTTCGAGCTGAATCTGTCAGTAGACGTTCCTGTCGTGATGCCGAGTCTATAGATGATAAGAATGTTCGGATCATGACCTGCCCCTCGTTTAACATCCTCGAATGGACTTTTATACGACGTGAAGTCATAGCGTGGCAGATCGAACGCTTTGACAAGTATCGAAGCCATCTGTGCCCGCGTAATAGGATCGTTCGGACCGAAACGTCCATCTCCATAGCCGCTGATGATGCTTTTTTCTGCCATAGCTGCGATGGCTTTGTAGTAGCCGTTCGCTTTCGAGACGTCTTTAAACCCCGGATTCTTTGCATTCGAAGTGTCCAATTTAATCATTTTTGCGATGATTGCGGCCGCCTGTCCTCTCGTGATAGAATTGCCGGGTCTATATGTGCCGTCCGGATAGCCTCCGATAATATTGCGTTCTGCCAGATCATAAACAGCTTCTGCAAAATGCTTTGATGACGGTACATCTGAAAATCGCTCTGTGCTTGCAGCGAACGTGCCGGATAAAGGCAGGCTATATACCAACAATAGTGCACAGAATAGAATAAGTAGTTTCTTCTTCATTTGCTCATATCCTTTCAGTCCTGTAAGTAGTTTTCATTGTATAGGAGGCTGCCGTCTAAAACGACTGCCTTTCAGACTAGATTGTGGTACTATGTATTCGTTCACTCTATTCATCTAACATATCACTGGTGTAATTAAGTATCGCCAAAATAGAGTAAGCGCATATTTGACGCTTACTCATCAAGGTTCTTAAGGTATATAACTCCAGGAAATACCAGTCTATTTTTTCATCAATTAGCACATTTTTTTTGTATTATCAATTAAAACTTCTTGAACTTTCATCAACATCACCTCAAGAACTGATAATAATTTATTTTAGAAAACCTTTTCTATAAAAACTATAAATACTGTAGATCATCACTGAATATAAGCTGTTTTTAAACATAAAAAAGAAGTAGTGCTTAACTTTGCAAGCGTTAAGCACTACTTCTTTGTATACTGTATATAAGCATCTGTTGGCTTAGTAGGAATATATATGTTGAAAATAACATAACGAAATTCAGCAACCGGGCAGAAAGTTGAGCAATTAAGGGAGGAAAAATTATGTCCAATAACGTAAGAACAAGAAAAATAATTTTAGATTTAGCAGTTACTTTAGATGGTTTTATTGAAGGGAAAAATGGGGAAGTTGATTGGTGTGTCATGGATCCTGATATGGGGTTTAATGATTTCCTAAATCAAATTGATACTATTTTATATGGAAGAAAAAGTTACGACTTATGGGGACAATATACTCCAAAAAATGAAGATACTAATACTGAAAAAGAAATGTGGGAATTGGTTCACAGTAAAGAGAAATATGTGTTTTCCAGAACACAAACAGGGATTGATAATAAAGCAATATTCATAAATGAAAATATACCAAGGGAAATAAACAAATTAAAGAATAAACCCGGTGAAGATATCTGGTTATACGGTGGAGCAAGTCTTATTACAACTTTTATCGATTTAGGACTTGTTGATGAATTTAGATTATCTGTACATCCTGTTGTTTTGGGAGAAGGAAGACCGTTGTTTATTGATATAAAACAGAGGTTGAATTTAAAATTGATTAATACAAGAACTTTCTCCTCCGGCGTTGTTCAACTAATCTATCATTTGAATAGAAATTAATAATCTATTTCATAAGGAAAAAATCTATTTTGATCATTTTTTTCAAAATGGATTCTTTTTATTTTCCCCAGAATGAGTTTTTTTGGGATACTATTAATTAAATTTTATTCCAATGCTACAAGTGTTTCTTCATATTCAATTATTATGTCTGCAAAATTTTCTCCATCGTTTTGCCATTTGCTAACTCATCAATCAGCTTATCCAAATAGCGAATTTCCCGCATAGTTGGTTCTTCGATGTACTCCACTCGGACACCGCAGACCACACCTTCGATCAAAGCCCGCGAAGGATTCAGTTGGGGAGCTTCTGCAAAGAAGGTCTCAATGTCTGGCTGATTTTTTAGCTGCGCTTCAAACTCTTCCTGGCTATACCCTGTCAACCAACGGATGATTTCGTCGACTTCTGTTTTCGTACGTCCTTTTTTCTCCGCCTTCGTAACATAACAGGGATAGACTCTTGCGACACTCATTGTATAAATCTGATGTTTCGCCATGATACATCCTCCCTAAATGATTTCTATAAATGAAAAAGAGCGCTGATCTTTATTCGAGATAAGCGCCCGTTTGTAAAATATCTCACACTCCATTGGCAACCAGATTACTCTGGCAAGTTCAACTGCCAGGATATGCCGAATTGGTCATTCAGCCATCCGAATTTTTTGCTGAACCCATAGTTATTGATAGGCATGAGTGCTGTGCCATTTTGCATCATTTTATCGTAAAGGCTGTCAATTTCTTCTTCGGTCTCACAAGTAAGATAGATAGAAAAAGACGGGGTAAACGAAAACTCATGGTCAACATGACTGTCGATACACATGAACTCCTGCCCCTTTAACGAGAATACAGCATGTATAACTGTACCTTCTTTACCGGGTCCTTCAGCCCCGTATCGAGCAATGCTTTTAATTTCTGAATCCTCGATGAGTGATATGTAGTATTTCATAGCTTCTTCTGCAATACCGCCTTGAAACATTAAAAATGGTGTTACGTTTTTCATATTTAACTTCCCCTTCTTCACATAAATTGTAATGTTGCCTCCCTATTTCAACTAATTACTCAAACGGTTTTTAACCTGTATAGCTGACTTTCCCTGTCTCAACTAATTCTTTAAGTCCCATAAACATATAATTCCAGCCATGTTCAGAGCCATCATGCGTTTCGCCAAGAGCTTTTTCTACATCTGACTCTGTCCAATTCTCTTCTTGAGAAACATGGATCACTTGTGTGAACGTCATCTCACAGCCTTGCTGGAGTTCTTGTAGTTCAACTGTAATCGTATCTTCTAATTCGCTAAATTGTGGCATCTTAAAAGTAAACGCAATTTTTTTCGGAGGATCAATTTCGAGATATTCCCCAATCGCACGGTAATCTTGTCCTTCCCGATGGTCAACAATTTCCCAAGTACCGCCTACTTGAGGATTATTTCGTGTCACCTTATTCGTGCCTTCCAATGTAAAAAACCATTTTCTCATCATTTCTGGGTTCAGCCATGCGTCGAAAACCCTTTCACGTTTTACATTGAATTCTCTTTTCATTATTAATGTTCTTGTTGAGATGTTGTTCATAAAATTCCCCTTCCCATGATTTAGTGTTCTCTATTCTTGGCTTTCAATAACTCACTTTCCAGAATATCAAAACGATTACTCCAAAACTTCTCATAAAAACGGAGCCATTCAGAAGCTCGAGACAGTGACTCTGCATTTATGCTACATATATGCGTTCTTCCGGTTATGTTCCTTTCTACTAAATTTGCTCGTTCAAGAACCTTTATATGTTTAGAAATAGCTGCTAAAGACATATCAAAAGGCTCTGCTAACTCTGAAACTGTTCTTTCTTTTTGAGCCATCATATGAATGATTTCTCTTCTTGTTGGATCAGCTAAAGCATGAAATATTTCATTTAATTGATTTTCATTATGGTTAACCATGTAGTTTAATATATCAGTTCCCACTTTCACATTCAACCATTTAGTTAAATGATTTCAATATAATACATACTACCTTATCAAAATTATTACCCTTTTAATAAAGTGTTATGCATTTTGGTTCCTTCACAGTGTCGAGTGCCAGGTTCTTAAGCAATTCAGAATTGAACGAGAACCTGGTATCTTTCACTATAGCCAATATAAACAGTATCCCTAACCAAAATTTTGGTCCAATACCATACATACATCTCTTCATAAACTCCAATTATCTTTCTATATAAATGTGAGAAAGCTTTCCCCAACAATCGTGCCGTTTGTTTAATACAGATAAATATAAGCGACCATTCCGAATATCCCCATGGCAATCATAGCAATACTTTTCAACGTACTTTTATTTCTGTTTACCAATTCCTCCACCCACGCTACACACCAACCAAGGAACACTAAACCCATTCCCGAATGTTGTAAGACTTTTATTCCCGGTGCCGAAACAGAACCAGTAAAAAACACAAGCAAACCAATAGTTATAGGTGCAGCTCCAAAAATAAATAAAGGTTCTTTAATTTCTTTTATAACCACGCGCCGTTTCTCTTCTTCCATTTTGTTGAAAGAATGCCACGCAAACAGAATGGGTAGCCCCCATAGTAACACTATATATACAAACTGAATTAGTCTCATATCAGTACCCTTTCTGATTTCCTGATTTCCATTTATAATCTGGGCCAATTCTAGATTTCCCAGTTATTATCCAGTTATCGCGCCCAATTGCAAGATAGCGAGATATTCTATTTATTATCTTTCTTTGCTGATTTGATCATCCATTCGATGAAAATATAACCAAAGAATGCAAAAATAGAAAGTCCAATATTGTCTACCCAGTTTATCTCTGGTTTGAATAAAAATTGTAAAACTGTTGGGAATATAAAAAACGACACACTATAAACTAAAGCCTGCTTGATCATACTGTCCTCCTATATTTTTAATTGCACCCTTAGTGAATCGACACTTTCTTTTACAAATAATTATATCATAGTTATTTTTTGGTTGTTTCTGTGATAAAATCCCCCTCTGCATCGCAGTTTTTTTCAATTAGCATGCCCGGTACACTATGACACCATTTGAAATATCTCCCATATACAATACCGTGCGAAAAACGACTTCTCTTTTGGGTTCATATTTGGGAAGTGTATCAGTGCATCCAACTACAAGAAATGATAATATGTATAATGGGCAAAGGATTATGCAATCGATAAATATGGTTTTTATTTGTTGCAACAGGAGGATATAGAATGAATAACGAAGATAATTTTTGGCTTGATTTACCGAAGCCGTTTTTTATATTAGCACCAATGGAAGATGTCACAGACGTGGTGTTTCGCCACGTCATTAGTGAAGCAGCAAAACCCGACGTATTTTTCACGGAATTCACAAATACAGAAAGTTATTGTCACCCTGAAGGAAGAGACAGTGTACGTGGTAGGTTAACGTTTACAGCAGATGAGCAACCGATTGTCGCTCATATTTGGGGCAATAAACCAGCATTTTTTGAACAGATGAGTATTGATATGAAAAAACTAGGGTTTAAAGGTATCGATTTAAACATGGGATGCCCCGTACAAAACGTCGCAGCCAATGGTAAGGGTGCTGGATTAATACGACATCCTGAAGTTGCAGCAGAAATTATTCAAGCAGCAAAAGCAGGTGGATTACCAGTTAGTGTTAAAACAAGGTTGGGTTACACAAATGTTGACGAGTGGCTCGATTGGTTAGGACATGTATTGAAACAAGATATTGCGAATCTTTCCATTCACCTTCGTACAAAAAAAGAGATGAGTAAAGTAGATGCACACTGGGAACTAATCCCTGAAATCAAAAAACTACGCGATGAAATTGCTCCAAATACGTTGTTAACCATTAACGGAGATATTCCTGATCGCGCAACAGGATTAAAATTAGTGGAACAATACGGCGTTGATGGTGTCATGATTGGCCGCGGCATTTTCACCAATCCATTTGCTTTCGAAAAAGAACCTAAAGAACATAGTGTGAAAGAGTTTCTCACTTTATTACTTTTACATTTGGATCTTCACGATAAATATTCAAACGAAATCGAACCTCGTTCATTTAAGCAACTTCATCGCTTTTTCAAAATCTATATTCGAGGATTTGAAGGCGCAGCTGAATTAAGAAACCAATTAATGAATACAAATTCAACGGATGAAGTCCGTCGTTTAGTACAGCCAGTTTTAGAATTAGGCTAAGTCAAGCACGAGACACGGAGATAGGTTCCGCGTCCCAAATAATACTAACTAAATACATTGGAAGAGTAACTGGAGGCGATGACGATGCAAAAGCTCTATTTTGAACCTGCATGGGACAAAACAATTGCCCCTGCTGATCGCGAAAAAATTACTCATCATTTCCAACAACAAACAAAACAACTACAAGGCGGTGTCCATTTGTTATTTTTATGGAACGCTCGCAATCATAAAGGCGAACAGCTGATTGCCGTACTCATTCACAATTTTGAGGACATAAATCTCCGCTTACACAATACAGTCATTTCCTATTATGAACAAGGCATACAACGGACCAATGCTACGTTTAGCTTACCTTGTGAAATTGCCGGTAATACTTCTATGCCATGGACGTTTATATTTTCAGAAACGAATGAAACAAATGCAGACCCGCAATATATGATTTGGAATTAAAACAAAGTGGTGTCTATTAGTCAGCACTTAAAATAAAAGCTAAACAAATTTACACTAGTAGCACAAACCACGGACATGGTTTGTGCTACTATTTTTAAAATACTCAATGAAATTGTATGATATAAAAAACGTCAAAAGCCTTGCTGAATCAAGGGTTTTGACGTTAATTGAAAATCAATGAAACAAACTATGCAGACGGCGCGGGGGGCGAACCAATACCTCATGAATGTATGGCAACAACACTTACTTGCAATTAAAAATCCAGAGGATATCGACAGAGCGTTATATAATCGATATCCGCCGTTTATTTTATGAAATCGTGATGAATATCCTCTCACAGGCACTTTCCACTATCGAATTCTTTTTGCAAAAAGTTTTTTCTTTATGTTTAAGTAGTTTTTCATTTCAAAAATCAAATAAAATAGATTCGCCCGTATTTCAAATTCTTCTCTTGTCTTCGGCAACTCCATCTCGCGAATTAAGGCATTTAATTCCTCTAACTCATTTAATGAAATGTCCGTTGTATCTCCCGAATGAACGTTTCGACTTAAGTTCTCCAAGAACTCTGCAAACATTTCTTTCTGTTTAACGTCTAGGCTGAATGAAGAGAAAATAGCAACGATTTTCATCATATGTTTTAGAAGTTCCAGTTGATCCTCTCGCATTTCCAGATAATAATAATCTATATTTTGTTTTCGCAGCAGACGATTTTCTACATCTTGAATGGCAATGCTTTTAGATTGATTAATCAAATCTTCTACCTCAAGAATCTCTTTCCCATCCCACTTCCGCATACTATCCCTTAAATGGGCAGAGAATTCAAAGAGAATAATTTCAAACTTTTGTTCAATCTCCTTCTTAAAGTTTTCAATATCTCGCTTGAAATTTGGCATGAAACTATTGACGAGAAGAGCAATTCCCATACCGATGAAAATAATATAGACCTCATTCAGAAACAGAACCCAGGTAGCATCCTTTACCGTATAAACATGTAATACGACAACCATACTTGTGACAAAACCAGCCTGGATGTGAGCTCTTACAAGGATTGGAACAAATAATAAAATAAATAAGGAAAAAACAATAGGATTATAACCTAATACTTCAAAAAACAAAGCACCAAGAATCAAAGATAAAAGAGAGGCCAAGAATTTATCCTTCATTGTAATTAATGTCTTTTTCTTCGTTTTCTCGATACACATAATAACAATAATTCCTGCAAATGTTGCAAATTCCAAATCCAATAAACTCGCAATCCAAATGGCCAGCCCTGCTCCTACAGCAGTCTTTATCGTCCGATAGCCCATACCAATCATGGAAGCACCATCCTATTATTTTCTCTGTAAATCCTTGCAGGTTTCCTGTTTTACAAATATACGCGTTAATTCACATATATGTACAAGCATAGACACCATAACAGGATGGCATCAGCTTTGATGAATATCAATCCATTTATAGTGTATTCTAAGAATATTTTTTGGACTATACCTCGAAATTCATCTGCCTATAGTTTAACACGTTGCTAATGAATCGTGATATCTATCTGACGCATTAAGAAGGATATTCGCACCTTCTGTCGTCTCGATGTAGATGTCTTTATCGAGAATGTCCGAGCTTAGGGTATTTTCAAAATTAGTTGAGCGACTTCTTCTGCACTTTGCTCCTTGCTCTCGGTATGAACCCGTTTACTTGTTCTTCATTGGTATTAAGGTCTCCATTCACGGTGGCAATCAGTCTTCCATAAATTTACGTGTAAGAAAATGATAAAACACCTAGTTCATAAAGCAGATTCGGTCCATCCACAAATATATAGCTAAACTCAATCCGATCTTCACCAGCTAACAGCGTGCCAAGCATCGTTGTAGGGATGACCATTCACCACCCGTCATCACAGGAAGGCCTGCCATAGCTACTGTATGTTGCGCCAAATCCGTCTTAAGTGTATTTTTTGACGACAAGGCAGCCCATTGATTTGCCTTGTCAGAGGCAGTTTCTTTTCCATTGATCCCTTTGGCTTCCAGCACTGTTTTCTTCATTGTCTTTTTCAGTTTCTTGACCTGTTGACTATTCGTTAGATTATTCTTGAGTTTTCGTGTGTAAATATAAATCAAATGATTATTAAAAAACCTTGAAAGGCATATAGCCAATCAAGGTTCAAATGCTATACTATATTTCTTGCAAAATAAATTCGAAAAAAAAATCACAAAATCATTAGCAATTCTCAAGATTCTATAGTGATTCAATCAACAAGGTTCTCATTCTCTTTAATAATCATTCTTGAAATACGTCTTCCTGACCGCTTAAAGAAGAAATCATCAGCAAACTCCTATGAATTTATTGGACAAAACTGATTTATAACCCTATTTTTTTTATCATATTCAATTTGTCCCATCGAATTCTCATTTGTTCCATATAGATATACTACCCTATCTTCGTCCTCAAACTCCTTCAACATCAATATAAAAAATGCCATGAATCTTCACTCCTCATAGTCTTTCTCACATTTCCACGGTCTTCCAGATTCTATTGTTTTGTCATGCGCTGTTCTACTACTAAAAAAAGAGTAAGTGAATGTACAAATCCACCTTTGTCCATTTCATTAATTGTTTGATGACACCATTACTAAATTTTTTAAAAAATACAATAAAAAATCACGAAACTTATGTCTCGTGATTCTCTGGATTATTTCTTCACTTTCGTTGCACTGTCTCTTTCAATCAGCTTCGTGTGAATCGTTATTTTCTTACATATTTCCCGTTTCGTTGCGATCCGCTCTAGCAGCAAGTCGACTGCGGATTCTCCCATAATTTCTGTGTACAGCTTAACTGTGGTAAGCGGTGGAACCATGTATTGCGCAGATGAAACATCATTGAAACCAACGATACTGAGATCCTCTGGGATTTTAACACCCAGTTCATAGGCCGCTTTGTAGCACCCGATTGCAATTGAATCATTTGCAACAAATAAAGCTGTTGGTTTTTCATTTTGACTAAGCATTTCCTTTAAAATCTGGTAGCCATCTTTTGGATTGTAGCCTCCAATTTTAACGAATTCCTCTTTGTAAATTCCTTTTTCCTTTAAATAGGCTTCAAAGACGTCCTGCCGTAAGTCCTTGAATCGATTACCAAACATATCAGTCTCTATGCCACCGATAAAACCAATATTTTTATGACCTAAATCTACTAAATAGTTGAGCGCATTTTTCGTTGCCGAATTAAAATTAATCACTACTGCGTCAAAACAATCTTCATCGGGGTTTGCATCTACAAACACAGACGGTTTATCAAAGCTTTTTATCAATTCAATATCTACTTTTTTAAAAGTCCCCAGACAGATGATTCCGTCTAATTTCGGAAGACTTCTTTTAGTGTCATCTTTGGTGATTTTAAAATAGTCCATTCCCATACTCTTAAGCTTTTTTTCTAGTGCTACCCGAATCGAAAGATAATACGTATCAACCAATTCCTCTTCAAGCGAATACGAATAGTAGAGCCCAATGTTCCCTTTCTTTTTCGCCTTTTTCTGTTTTGAGGTGTTAACATAGTTTAATTCCTCTGCTGCTTCGAAAACTCGTCTTCTTGTCTCTGGGGTCACATTAAGTGTTTCATCATAATTTAACACTCGAGAAACCGTTGCCATAGAAACCTGCGCTAAGTATGCTATATCTTTAATCGTCGCCATTTTTTATACCTACTTTGTTTTTTACTTCTATATATAAATTAATTCCAACTTACGCCAACTTACTTTCAACACTTTGCTTTGGTTCGCAAAAGCCGTTCTTCGTAAATACTTTTGCTACACTGCTTCTTTACGGTAATTTTTTTTGAGGAATTTCAGCTTTGTTTCCGAAATAATAATGGCTACAAGGATTAGTATCGCTCCGATAGCCATTTTGGCGGTTAAAACCTCGCTTAAAATAATGACGGAGAAAACCATCCCCCAGAATGCCTCTGTCGATAAAATGATTGCCGCCTTTGTTTCGCTTGTGAACTTTTGAGCGACTGTTTGCAGTAAAAAAGCAATCGTGGTGGAGAATACACCCAAATATAAAACAGCCGATACTCCTTCAAAATTTGCTACAAAATTCGTTTCTCCTTTGAAAAGGACTACAATAAATCCTAACACTGTTGCAGCTGCCATTTGAACCACTGTTAATAGTACGGGGTCTTCGTTCTTTACAAACTGCGCTGTGTAAAAAATATGGAACGCAAACGCTACTGCACATAATAATGTAAGTACATCCCCAAAATTAATGCCACCCGAAAGCTGTAGTGATAACACACCGATGCCAATGATCGCAAGTAATGCACCAAACAACTCAAACTTGTCCATTTTTCGTTTAAAAATGAAAAACGCAATAAATGGTACAATGACTACATTGACAGCGGTTAAAAAAGCATTTTTCGAAGGCGTCGTATATACCAATCCAACCGTTTGTAGAGCAAATGCCAAGTATAAAAAGATTCCAATGATGGAACCTTTTATAATTGTACTCTTTTTAATATTCTTTAGTTTCTTAAAAAAGACAAGACTTAACAAAATAATACCAATAAGGAAACGGATTGCAAGTATTTGATATGGTGTAAAGTGCTCGAGTGACACTGCACTTGCAACAAACCCACTTCCCCAAATAATGGCGACAACCGCAAGCCCTAGTTCTCCAATATATTTCCGCATTGTATCCTCCACCTACTTACTTTCGATTAACGATAGGAACACACTTGATGTCCACGTAAAGGAAGTATCGACGAGCCCTTTTCCGCTATGCGGATCAAAGTTTTCTGCCATACCGCCAACAAGCGTGAGATTTAGATATTTTTCTTTAATTCTTTCTCCAACCTCACCGTAGCCAAAACTCTTTAATGAATCAATAAAAAGATAAGTAACAGGGGCCCAAATCGGTCCAAGCCAATAACCATTTTCCTTATATAATGGACTTGATGGCATTTCCGTTGCAAATCCATATTTCGTTTCAAAGTTTTCCACAAGGTCATCTACAAGTTGGTCCATGATTTGTTTTTCTAAGCGATATCCGATTAAAACCGGTAAACGTAAAATTAGACTGGAGCGTGTGTCAATTTTCTTAGCATCCTTACCAACACGACCAAAGAAGCCATCTTCATCATGAAGGCGCTCCATTAATAAGGAGAAAAGTGTGTCTGCTTTTCCAGTAAATTGCTTTGCTTCTTCCTCTTCGCCAAGAAGACCAGCAAATTTCGTTAAAATATCATACGTTCTAATTAAAAAACTAGTGAGATCTGGTGCCTCTACCGGCATTCCACTATGGAACAAGGAGGAATTATCCCAACCCGAGTCATTACCATGCTTATAATGTGGAAGTCTCCCTTCGTACGTTCGGTATAAATCGAAGTAAAGCATTACTTTTTTAGTAGATTCATACACTTCTCTTAGACGACTTTCTTCCTTAAAGTAGTCATTCACTTCCATTAATTTTTCATAAGCGTATGCGAAGACCGGTGGTTTAATACAGTTATAAGACACAAACTTATCATTCACAAAGTCTGGATATACGCCTGATTCGTCCTGCGCGTCCATAAAGATCTTCAGCTGAGAATAGGATAGCTCCGGATACTTCGCACCTATATGTAATGCGTTAAAGCAATTGTCCCAAGACCAGATGTTATACATCCAAAGTTTTGACATATACATGGCATAATTTTTTAATAGTCCATCCGGGTGAACGATGCTTGACCAAGTAATATACGCCGCACGATCAATTGAAGCTTGGTATACTTCATTTTTCTCGGTATTATTTTCTACCCACTCCTGATAGAGATGCTCAACCTTTTCTTTTCCTGCTTGAAAGCTTGCATACTCTTTCGGTTTAAACACAGTGCGATAGCTTTCGATGACGAAGTGGCCATTACTTATACGAATGTCAATATAATCATTGCCAATCACATTCCACGGTGCGTCAACAGACATCTCGCCTGAAAGCTTGCTAATCATCAGCTTTAATTCCTTCGGATAGATATGATATTCATACATGCCATCCTTATATTCGTGAAGGGTATCGTACTTCACTTTACTAGCTTGTAAACGAACTTCAACCCCATTTGACTCAATATGAAGTTCATCTTCTTCCGGAATATTGATTTCTGCATATTTCTCTGTATCTTTTACTAGAAAAAAGCGCAAGCACGTTTCTGTAGCGGCGATGTCAAATTCTTGTTCAACTCCATCCTGTAACAAATCCAATTTAAATAATTTTGATGGCGCATCATCTCCGCCATGAACATCACGTATATAAACTTCGTTTGTATCCAATTCCTTTGATACACAAAAGTAAGAACCAAATCGAGAAAAAGGGATTTCTTTAATATTTAATTTCATGGAATTTCGCTCCTTTTGTTTAACTTGAATCAGCAGAAGTCCACCACTTCTATAAGTGGCGGGATGGAAGCCGGATGTCACAGATTTTCAGAGGAGCTTAAGAAGGCAGTCTAAGTGCGCGACGTCCTGTCGCAACGACTGCATGACCAACCTCCTGTAGTCCTCTAGCTCGAAAAAATCTGGACGCAGTTTCACCGAGGCGTAATTGATCGAAATAAGAAGCAGGGTTTCCCCTGCATACTTCTTACTGAACCGCGAAAAATTTACTCTCTTCCACTAGGCTGCTCTTGTCTATTTTTCTAAGTTCAAATTGAAGATTGAAGTCCTCAATCACTGTTCTGTATGGAGGTAACTGCTCCTCACCGCAACTATTACTTCCCACACCACTTTGCTTGTAATCAATAGTCAGCACTGTAAATGGTGACTTCTTAATATTACCGCGGTGTTTGGCCTCTTCAAGCGCACTTGTTTCGTAATCATGTATTGTAAAATCATAAGTTTCTTTAAAATTAATCAAGTATGCTTGCTTATCGTTTGCTACAGCTAAGAAAGAACTATCACACCGTGAACCATTTTCCTGCGGGTATATATAATCGGTATGCATGTCTTGAATGGTTTTATTATATAAACCAATTGGTTGGCTGCGTTTTGTATCCTGGTACGATTCAGAATCACCGCGACCATACCAGCTAACTTTGTTGTAATCCTCGTTCAAATGCATCGTTACGCCGATGCGTGGCAGCATTTCTGGAATTTCTTGACCTCGTAATACTTTTTCACCTTGCAAATCAATATTCAAGGCACCATCTTTCGTCAGACGATAGTGATATGTCAGATGGAAGCCCCATGCTTGATTGACAGTAGATAAGAACTTCGTGATTTTGACATCCGTGAAATCTGCTGTCACTTCGTACGTCACTTCTGCTAATTGTTCTTTGGTATTTTTAAGGAAGTACTTATTGACCCAGTCATCCTTTTTGTACATATCATTGTCGATAATCGCTCTCCAAAGGGTTACTTCAGGTCCTTTGTTAATAATTTCTTCCCCTTCAGATTTGAACGATTCTAGTGTGCCATACACAGTTGAGAAAACAGCCTCGAACTGGTCGTTTTCAACTTTCAGTAGAGCACCTTCATCCTTAATAACAAAGTCAGATCCTGATGAAGTGATAGACCGCACTTCTTTTTCAATTTTTGTAGATGCTAATAAGAAGCTTTCTTTTGTAATCTCATGATTTTTACCCGCATAGAGAGTATCTTCAGTCTCCAGATAGCTTAAGTAGATCCGAACATCGTCATGCTGGGCAGCTTTTACTATATCTACTGGAAGCGTAATAGCCAACGATTCATGTGCTCCGATACTTGGTAACTGCATGTCATGTGATTCAATCAGTGTACCAATTGATTTTACTTCAATACGCAGGGTTACTCCGCTTAAGTTTCTAAAATCGTATAGATTGTTAATACGAATTTCACCTTCAGCTAGGTTTACTTCCTCCGTGACAATTGGTTCAATTACTTTTTTATATTCCCAAAGTCCTGGTGACGGCGTTCTATCCGGGAACACAAGCCCATCAATACAGAAGTTGGTGTTTGTCGGGAAGTCGCCGTAATCTCCGCCATATAAATAAACGATTTCACCTTTGTCGTTTGTCGTTTCAATTCCATGGTCACACCATTCCCAGATGAAGCCACCTTGCAATCTAGGATATTTTCTCATCAGTTGTTGATATTCCGTTAAGCCTCCAGGGCCAGTCCCCATTGCATGTCCATATTCACATAAAATATGAGGCTTCTTGCCTTCTGAATCCTTACCGATTTCTTCGAGTTTGTTTAAGCGAGTGTACATCGTTGTGTACACATCACTGTATGCAGCATTTCTGTCTCCCTCATAATGAACTAATCTAGTAGAATCAATCGTCTTGATGGCATTGTACATAGCCGTAAAGTTTCTTCCAGCACCTGATTCATTTCCGAGTGACCACATGATGATACTTGGATGGTTACGGTCTCTTTGTACCATACGTACTGCTCGATCTACATATTGCTTTTCCCATAGTTCGTTGTCAGAAATCCAATTGTAATTTCCGGTATTTTCAAAACCATGACATTCAAGATCTGCTTCGTCAATGACGTAAAGACCATATTCATCACACAAATCATAGAATACATCATTATTTGGATAATGCGCTGTACGAACAGCATTGATATTGAACTGTTTCATCATTTTAATATCCTGAAGCATATCCTCGTAGTTGACTGTTCTACCAGTCTTCGCATGTGCGTCGTGGCGATTCACACCATTAAAGAAAACGCGTTTTCCGTTGACACGGATTTCATTGTCATTCACCTCAATGGCACGGAACCCTATGCGCAGTGGCACAACCTCCTTTTCACCTAACAAGTTATACTCGAGGTGAAGTGTATAGAGGTTTGGTTCCTCTGCATTCCATAGAAGCGGTTTTTCCTGAACTTTACTTACTTCGAATTTCCTGTCAACGACTTCCATGTCAAACTGGTCAACTTGTTTGTCATGATGGTAAAGCGTAGCTACTACATCTTTTACCTGGTCTGTTAAAAATGCTCCGCCTATTTTTAATGTGAAATTCTCATAGTTTTCATCGGGAAGTGTTTCAACATGGACATCCCAAAGTGTCTCTTTGTTGATTTTAAACAGTTCAACACTTCTAAAAATACCAGACAGCCACCACATATCCTGGTCTTCTATATAAGTTCCATCAGAAAATTGGTAGACTCTAACAGTGAGACGATTACTGCCAACTTTCACGAATTCTGTGATATCGAATTCAGACGGTAATCTTGAAACTTTACTAAAACCAGCATGCTGTCCATTGACATATAAATCAAATGCAGAATCCACGCCATTGAATTTTAAAATAAGTGCTTCATCATCTGCTAAGTCAGAAACAACAAGATCTCTAAAATAGATGCCCGTTGGATTTTCCTGTGGTACAAACGGTGGATTGATAGCAAACGGATATAAAACATCTGTGTAATGCATGTTGCCATAGCCCTTGATTTGCCAACTTGAAGGAACTTCCATATCGTCTAAACTATCGATGCTAAAGTCCTCTTTTTCAAAGCCTTTCGGTGAAAGCTCAGGTGCATTTAAAAATAAGAACTTCCATACGCCATCTAGTAATGTATAGCCTATACTATTTTCCTTCGTAAATGTTTGTGCATTTTCTTTCGATTCATATCTATAAAAATCAGCATGAGCGGGAAGTCTATTGATACCCATTATCCTGATATCTTCCCATCTCTTCATTTCGCGACGCATATTATCTTCCCCCATATAATACTATATTGGTATTTCAGTATTTCTTACTTAACAGAACCACTAATTCCTTCAACAATGTACTTCTGCGCAAATAGGAATATCACAACTGGTGGAACGATCATGACTAAAGTAATCGACATAATTGGTAGAATTTGAAGATCATGAACTCCTTTAAATGCTGCTAATCCTAGTGCTAATGTATATTTCGATTGATCTTGAAGATAGATTAATGGACCCAGGTAGTCATTCCATACTGATAACATATTGAGCACCGCGATTAAGATCAGTGGAGCTTTCATAACAGGTATGAATATTTTATAGAAGATTTGGAATTCATTTGCACCATCGATTCTTGCTGCATTTTCAAGATCCTTCGGTATACTCATAAGGAATTGTCTTAACAAAAAGATATAGTATGCCGATCCAAAAAATGATGGGACAATCAATGGCTTTAATGTGTTAATCCAACCAAACATTTTGAATTCCATATATAACGGAATCATTGTGACGTCCCAAGGAATCATCATTGTCGCAAGCATCAAGACGAAAAGAGTGTTTTTAAATTTAAAATCAAATCTAGCAAATCCATAGGCAATTAATGAACAGGATAGTAGCTGACCTATCGTTGTCATCACTGTAACGATGACGGAGTTCTTTAAATAGACGCCGAATGGTTGACTAGTCCAAGCATCAACAAAGTTTTTCCACTGAAGTACTTCTGGAAAAATCTTTGGAGGATAGCTAAACACTTCGGTTTCTGTTTTTAATGCAGAAAGGATTACCCACACAAATGGTAATACGAAGTAAAGTGAAAATAGTCCTAGAAGGCTGTACATGATGATTTTATATCCTTTTGATATTTTCATTTTTTTCTCCTCCCTTTCTTCCCTTCTTTTTTCACTTCATTTTCGTAGAACACCCATGCAGATGATGTCTTAAAGATTAACATTGTTAAGACTAATATCACGATGAACATGAACCATGCGTTTGCACTTGCATATCCCAGTTGATGGTGTTTGAAAGCGTTGTTATACACGTACAAACCATAGAAATAGGTGGACTTTAAGGGGCCACCACCAGTTAACAGTAAGACCAAGGTCAGCTGCTGCAGTGCTCCGATGACTGATGTAATGACGTTAAACAGAATGGTCGGCGTAATACTAGGAATCGTAATACTGAAAAACTGACGGAACGGACCAGCACCGTCAATCGCTGCCGCCTCATATAATTCAGCTGGGATCCCTTTTATATTGGTATAAAAGATTAGCATCATAATTCCGACGCCCCAAGCACTCGCAATGACAATTGTGAGAAGTGCCCACTTCGGATCTACAAGCCATCTTGGACCTTCAATGCCAAGAAACGATAGTAAGTAATTTAAAATTCCGTACTCTGAGTTAAAAATCCAACCCCAAATAATCGAAATGGCAACACCTGAAACAACCGCAGGTAAGTAGAAAATCGTACGGAAAAATTTCATTCCTTTTAATGGTTGAGTAATGAGAAGTGCTAAAATTAATGCAATAGCTAAGTTTAAGGGTACAAATATTGCAGCAAATTTAAGGGTAATAATTATAGATTTATAAAACTGCGGATCTGCAGTGAACATTGTTTTGTAGTTATCGATCCCCACAAATGTTGGTTCACTTGTAATTGGCCAATTATAAAAGCTCATAATTAATGAGAGAATCAGTGGTCCCAGGGTGAATACCAAAAAACCAATGATCCACGGTAAAATAAATAAATAGGGCACTTTTCTATTTACTAACTGATAGCTTTTCGTTTTCTTCGTTGTTATATTTCGCATAAAATGCCCCCATCATCAGATTAGAAAATAGGGTAAAGCACTTAAAAAGTGCTTTACCGCATTAAAGATTAATATTTTTACTCTACAGCACTATTTAATGCCTCTTTCGGGTTCATTAATGTACTTGGATTTAACATCGATTCAAACGTATATTGCAAATTCTCGGATACTTTACTCCAGTCTTCAACGATGAAAGATGCTGGCGTATAGCCATCACTCTGTTCAAGCATAGAATAGAACACACTTTTCACTTCATCTTGTTCAAGTTGTTCACTTTCTACGACTGATTTCAAAACAGGTAGTTCAAAACCAATTCTTTCCTTATTCGCATCTTCATTTGTCCAGAATTTGATAAATTCGAATGCTTCATCTTTATGTTTTGAGTTTTTAGAGATTGAGATACCAGAAGAACTTAAGATACTGACGCTTTTCCCACTTTTAAATGCTGGTAATTCTACGACACCGTAGTCAATGCCCGCTTCTTTTAACGGCGTTAATCCCCATGCCCCGTAGACGAACATTGCAACTTTACCAGATTTCATTTCTGTTGTTCCAGAGCCTTCTGTCGTAATAGCATAGCCATCTTTCGCCATGTTCTGGAACATCTCAAATACTTCTACTGATTTCTCTGAGTTTAAGTTACCTTTCAAATTCCCTTCTTTATCCACATAAGATGTCCCATTGCTCCATAGGAACATTTCGAAATCGTATGGATCCGGTTTTCCTGAGAACGCGAAACCGCTTACTTTTGAATCCTTGTTTGCTACTTTCTTAGCTGTGTCTTGAAGATCCTCCCAAGACCAACCCGATTTTGGATATTCGACACCCGCTTCATCAAATAATGCTTTGTTGTAGTAAACAACATGTGTCGTATAACCAACTGGTAATCCCAGAATTTCTCCATTTGCTGAATTATAGTTCCACAGTGTTTCATAGAAATTGTCTTTGTACTCAGCACCTTCTTTTTCAAGATAGGAGTCGAGTGGTTCTAACGCATCCTTATATTGCGGGTAGTTCCACATATACATAATGTCTGGAGCATCATTTGCCCCCATACCAGCTGTGATTTTTGTATCATATTCACTTCCATAAGACTCTAAAACAACTTTGATATCGTCTTGTGACTCATTGAATTTGTCAATCATATCTTGCTGCAGGGTAACGTCATCGCCAACGTCCCAAGTGGCGAAACGGAGTTTAACTTTACCATCTTTCGTGGTACCGCTTTTTTCGCCAGCTGATGAACTACACCCCACTAAAAGCAACATAACTGCAATAAGTAAAAAGAAAACAGATTTAAACTTTATAAACTTCATAATATACCCCCCTTTTTTTTGAACACTTTCATTATATTCTGTGTTTTACTAAAAGTAAACTATTTTTTCATCATTTTTAGTAAAATCAACGATTCTAAGGACAGGTTAAAGTGTCCATTATTTCATAAAGAAACAGTATCCGTATAATAGATACTGTTTTTTTATGTATGATCACTAGCGTTAAAATCCCTCCCGAAAATCAACCATCTCATTTAAAGTATGGGTTTTTCTACTTAATCAACAGAAAAAGAGTGACACTCAGCGTTTCAAAATGTCCATCGATATTCAGTTTTACTAAAATAGCTAGTCCACCCGTTCTTTACACACAATAAACCTTTGAAAGGCAACAAAAAAAAGCACGGCAGAGTAGCCCGTGCTTAGAAGAAATACTAAAGCAAAACTTTTATTTCTTGTTCATCAATGATTTTCAGCAAAAATCTTCTGCATTTCGGTAAGGTGTAATGAATCATTTGCTCCAAAAACAGTGCTATCAATATCGTGCCAATACCAATAGGACCGCCAAATAAAATCTCAGTTACCCCAAAGTTGTAAAAAAAATGCCGGAATTGTGAAGGATCTGGTGGAGCTTCAGCCATAATACTGCCGACGCAATTGTTTGGCTTATGGAGAAAGATCGTAGCACTATTAGTGGAATCGCCGTACTTGATTTAACAGGTCGCAAAAGAATAGGCACATTACTTCAGCTATTTCACTGGATTAAAGTGAAAATGAGTGGCTGGAATAATGTGCTTGATTACGGTAGTTTGATGCCTGGTTTCCACACAATTCACGCCCTTCGAATTGTGGTAGTTCCTGCGCACCACACACTTCAACTTCTCCTACAATACCTCTTTTATATAAAAGTACGGGCACTCTAACAAACATGTTTGTTCAAACTTTCACGATTGCATGATTGCCTGTCACCTCAATAAGTAAAACCTTCTTTACCGAACCGACAACTTTTCCTGTTTAACTTGGCGTGCAATTTTCTCCGTTAAGCGTGTTGTCACTTTCGGCAACACCATTTTAATAACAGGTGTCAACACAGCGCCTGTTAAGCCGCCTGCATTTACTTCAACTGTCCCTGTCATCGTTGTTTGCCCAGCCGTTTCATCAGCAGTAAACTGGCCACTGCCTGTAAAGTTGTCCGTTAACCCTTTTAACTCGAACCGAATCATCGTTGGCTCATGAAATTCAGTTATGTTTAACTCCATTTTTACAGCTTTTTTAAATCCTTTAATATTCCCTTCGAATGTCCAAACCGACTTTTGTTCATCAATTTGTTCATGCTCCTTATAGGCAGGAACCATTACTGCCCAGTTTTCGATTTGACTAACGTATTCCCATACGTTCTCTACAGGTGCTGGAATGATTACAGAATGCGATGCAATTGCCATACGTTTCACAACTTCCTTCTTTATGTATTTATAATGTGAATCTACTACTAACATAATAGCATTTTTACTGTATCGATCCACATTTAATCCACTTACAAAAAGAAGTTTAATAAGTTAAATAATGAGTAAGGAAACCTTAAAATTGAAGGTTTCCTTTTTAGGTGAGCCCAAGATGGACATTATATATAATTTTTTAAATGATACCTACATCTGCGGGGTACAAAATGGTACCTATTAATAACTTCATGTAAAATGATAAATATTGGAAGGGGTATGTAAAAATGAAAAAAAGATTTAAAGTAAAATTAAAAGAACATCTAAGCGGAGGCCTTATTAAAATTGTAGTGGATACTGAAACAGGTGTAAATTATCTCATGACAAGTGGTTTGGGATTGAGTGGAATGACTCCTTTACTAGATAAAGATGGGAAAATAGTGATTGATTAATATCTAAATAAAAGTTCCTTTGGATTCTTCTCTTGGCTACATTAACGCAAATTATAGATGGTTTCACTCGTCGCATTTAGCATCAGTTAGAAGCTAGAAATTCCGAGTACTAGCGCTAAAATAATTTAGAATTAAATGAGAACCTGGTCCCCTTCACTACCACTGGTTGACAAAAAGTGTACCAATGAATGATGCCTGTTTACCATTTCATACCTTCTAGATGATCAAAGATGAAAACTCATATTTCAGGAATAACAATGGTAGACTTGTGATATAATTTTGACTAATTTTCAATAAAATCACTCTTCCGCAACGAACCAGATTTCTTAGTAAGACCCATAGAGTTACCTATAGCATGATAGTTGCGGGAGGAATTGCCCACTTATAAATTAATTACTTCTATACGAAAGAGGTGATGTTATGACAAGATTTATTATGTTCTTTATCGCTATTGAACTTTTATTAGTTGGGTGTAGTCAAGATAAAACAATTGGTAATTACGATAAAAATACGCCTGTAGTCTCGGAAGATAGCAGCACGGAACAGCATGTAGTACCAGATTCCCCCGAATATTTAGCTAAAAATGAAGGGGAACTATCTGTTGAGGATTCTGAAACGGCTTATGAAATGTGTGTGAGGGCGCTGACTGACTATTATAAAGCGGTCTGGAACGGCTCGGATATCGAATTGGATACATTTATTGATAACGATCACCTTAAACAGTATACGCAAAAGAAGATTCAATCCCAATACGATCTGTATGTAAATATTTCAAAGAATTCTGTTCAGGATATTGATATTGGTGCTTGGGAAGTGGAGTATACGGATGCTGGGGATGGAGGTTTTCTCTATTTACATCTACCTGTGGAAATTATTCAAAGTGTAGGTAGTTATGGTGAAGGTACTGAATTTCTTGTACGTAATGTAAACGGCAAGTTAGTCATTGTTGATTGGTATAATGGTGCAAAAGATAGTTATGATTTCATGGTGCGTGGAGAAAATCTAACGATTGACAACCCTACTATTTGGAATGATAGTGAATGGCTAAAGAATCTAAATAGTAAACAGCTTGAATTTTCTGGCTCGACTCGATAGTAAGTTATTTACAGCTAACTTAGCAATCAAAGTGAAGTGGGCAGCAATAAACAAGTTATTGCCCCTCCCATTCTTAGCAAACACTCCAAGCATAAATACCGTGTTTGCGTAGTAAAATACCTGGCTTGAAAATATATAAGGTAAAAATGTCAACACCGGGGAAATCATAGTTACCACTCACTGAAAAACACCTTTCAATATTCAAAAATAGGACACGATTGCATTATAAATGATTGCGTATATCCCCTACAATCAGCCCAGATTATAGTAAAATTTGCCATTTGCATTAATGATGTAGGATAACAGCTTATAGAGGAACACTTAAACTAGCCTGCCCCTTTACTTTAATATGTTTTAACCGAATGAAAGTTCCAATTTTTCTTATTGAACTAAAGCTCCGCTAGCACAATAAGAAAAGCATTACTGTTGTTACACCAAAATACCAGTTAGTTGAACACTACTTCTATTAAATTAATCATAATGCCTTAACTCCAACGAATAAAATGAATAACGAAGTGCATAAATAGAAGACCCCCCACATTAAACTCTGTGTTTTTTTGTATTCTCGTATTCCTATTATAAGGAACATTACACTCATAACTATTAAAGTCATCGGTAGTAAGTTGTATTTTTCCGTAACCTTACTGTAAATAATAAGGAACATAAAAATTATTGCAAAAAACATTTGAAATAACTTTAAAGTATCAAATTTTCTTTCTTCCATTTTTATACCTCCACTGATAATCTATCAACTTCAATAGATACCTTTTCAAGCTTAACTACCGCGGTAGTTGAATGATAAAATGGATATTCAATAAATTTCTAATTCATCAATCTTTCCGCATATATCTTTAGCTCTTTTAGACCTAAAGAACTCATCTATACACCAAAATAGACTTGATGATAAAAGAGCGGTAATTAAAACTAAGCGATTAAAACTCCTTTCCATTTCTAAGATTGGCATTAAAACAAACGAAGCAGCAAAGAATAAATGAATGAATAGCGCCAAACTTCCTCTGAACAATCCTCTAAGTCTTTTTGTAACGAAATCAGAGAGAATAGATGCTAGCACTCCATAAATCAAAAGAATGGGTAAGAGATACACACCTATTAAGAGGACAAAGCCAGACTGTTCTAATAGGAAATAAATTAACATGAGCAAAATACCAGCAATTAGCATATCAAATTTTCAGTTCATAAATATGTAATTTTAATTAATTACTACAATAGTTTCGCACACAGGCACTCTATTTATTATACTTTTATATTGGCTTTTCCCTCTAACTCTTTCGCTAGATTTTCTTCGTTTATTCTTTCCCAACAAGTATTACATCTATTAGTCTTCTTGCCTTTTTCATTCAAGTGAAGGTCATTATGCCTTGTAGTTTTACCACATATGAAACAATTCTTATACAGAGCGCAAATTATTTGAGCAAACGGATCTTCAGATGTAGTGGCTACGATATCTTTTATATTTTTCACAAGAAGTTTTGCTGTGTTAACCGCATCATCACCAGCAGAGTGAAGTTCTCCATCTTGTTCAATTCCACTCATCGTTAATGCTTCTTTCAGTGAAATTTGTCTGTTTTCTTGAAAAACATCCACACATATAGGTCTTTGTATATCATTAAAGTTTTTTACCCACGATAAATCATATCTTTCCTTCGCATAGTGATTGACAAGGAGTCGAAGGTCGCTATTGCTCCAACTACATAGATAGTAATCTTCCTCGCCTATCCACTTACGAAATCTTTGCATTACCTCTACCATGTTCGGTGAATCAATGAACTGATCAGTAGTTAGCCCTACAAATTTCAATGTTCTCTTATCAAGTAAATCCATTTGTGGGGGTTTTACGTAAGACTGAAACCTATCAATGATTTTTAATTCACCTTCGACATCCGAGACTTTGGCAGCGCCAATTTCAATTATATACTGTGGCATATCTGTTGTATGTGACATCGTTGCCTCTAAATCGAAAACTATATATTGCATGATAATACCTCTTTCATTTTAGCTTGTAACAAGCATATCTCTTTTCCAGATATAATGTTAGGTACACTGTGCAACTAATAAATAACAAACAATTCACATACTTGCATAAAAAAACAATGGAGATTAGATTATCATGCACTTATCTAATCTCCAGTTACTAAATATATAATTGTAGTGAATTATCGGAATAGCTTCGTGCGCAGGTATCTGAAATTTACCGCCGCTCCAAGTACTAACGATAGTGTAATAATAATAGCTAAAGCTATATTTTCCCACCTCACAATATGTATTTTTAAGTATAGTAACCTACGGTAAAGGAGATGGCATTTAAAATGCAAAAAACGTTTGTCGCACTTCTAATTTTTATGTTCGTCAACTCTTCACCAACACTTTTCCCTTTCTAAAACACTTGCTATCGTTGTTAAAACAACCTACTGCCGAAAACAATAAACCTGATACTGAGGTTCCTAGACCCATCTTTGTTCCAATTGAATAACTAAATCCAGTTGCACTATAGGCAATTATCACCTCTCCGTTTTAAAAACCTACAATTTCAGTATCTTTTATTGATCCACAATTAACAATTAAAATATGCCTTCAAGAAATCAAAAAACGATGACCAAGTTTCCTTTAGCTCTCCTTTTAAAAGCAGTTCATCTCCACCCTCAAAATTAACTATATAAATTTTATCTGTTACAGTATCCAGCACTAATACAGCATTTGCTGACATTTCACTTAAAACCAGATACTGCTTCGGAAAACCATGTTCTTTTCTAGAAATGAGTGTGTATGATTCAATATTATTTTCTTCATCTGCTATATCTAATAATTCAAAGGGTACATGCTCTTCCCAAAAAGATCCTGCATACTGGATATAAAATTCTTGGAAAGTATCTGATACGTTTACACCTAGCCTTATTAAAGCATCTTGTACTAGATTGCTATCTTCACGTTTATATATTTCTTCTCCTAGAACTTCATCTAGTCTCTCAGGCAAACTCATATTATTTTCCTCCTAGTGTCTCTTCTCCTCGTATTTTCAAATAATTAATAGAATCTACTTTTTGAAATGCTCCTCTAGTTGTCTCATCCATTGGATAAAATGGGTTTAACTTTCCTTTATAAGGATGTAGTGGAGCTCTTTTAGCATTACTGATATTATGGTACCTAGTTGAAGCTTCATATAATGGCCCAATACCTTTTTGTTGTGAATGATGTAACGTTGCAACACTACTTGCATCATCAAGAATAGGAGCAAGTCCGTATTTCGCAGATGCTTCAGCATTTGTTAATCCGCGACCTTTTTTAGCACCTTGTGTTCGGACCATATCCCAATTAATATCTCCTCTTTGATATACCTTATAAGTAAACCCTGTGCCATCTTTACCTGCATTATACTCTACACTTCGAGTAAAATATTTATTATTCTTATAGTCCTTTAGATATTGATAAGTTTCTTTACCCGTACCCTTAGTCACGATATCCACATTCTTTACTTCAACCTTAACATCGGTAGCTCCATTTTTGATACTCGTAGGAATATCCGTTTTTGCGAATGGCGTATTGAATGTAAAGGCATTTGGCGTACCCAATTGGTAATGAGTATTAGTTAAGAGATCTAGTTGATTTTGAGTTTTGCCCAGCGGACTGTTGACGACATCTTTGTAAATTGGAGAATAGATGGACTCCATCTTCTCTGTACTTACCACTTTACTTACTTGATTTAGATCTTGTGCTTTTCCGGTTAATTTCACACCCGCACTTGCCCAGTCAGCGAAGGGAATCATCGCTCCCAAAGAATGGGTTGCATTTAATGTATCCCCTCTCGCAGCATAGATAACTCCATTTACGCCATCTGCTACTTCACACAAGCCCGGCAATATCTAAGACAAACTGAAAAGTATCTAGTACTTTGTTTTCCTTGGAGTAAGAAGTCACTTTCAGTAGAAGACGAATTTATTATAGAGCTGTGAAAAGTACTAGGTCTCGGATTAACGCCCACTTAATTACAATAAGTATAAAAATATAAAGAAGCACTTGTCGCCTATTAAAAGGCAATCAAGTGCTTTATTGTTTACTTTTTTTCAAATTCCTTCATTCTCTCTATTAAATCTAAATCTGGCTGTTCTTTGTTTTGGCTTACATATTTATATTCAAAATACTTAATTCTAGCTGTTGGGCCAAATTCACTTTCATGCCAATTTGTATAATCAAAATGTACATTTAATTTTCCTGTATCATTTATTAATAATGTCACTGAAAACCAAGGTTCTTGGTCGTTATCAATAAAAACTTTTTGAAGTTCAACAGTTAGTTGCAATAATTTATGTAGTTCTTTATTATAAGCCCTCTTATCTATACTATATAATTTTGGAATATAATGTGAATAAACGTGTTGCTCCTCACCTTGGGGTGTAAAAAAGAAGAAAACTCCTCCTTCTCTCTCCTTAACTTCACCATTAAAATAGAAATTATCCCATTCAGTTGGAATCATATCATTAACCTGTTGTGCAATTTTATTATATAACTTGTTTAATTCTATTTCAAAACTCATCAATATCAGCCTCCTGATTTATTTGCAATCTCACGAATCACTGGGAATTGTCCTTCAATTTCATATTCGACCATAAAGGAATCAGGTCGCATTGAATTATTAGAATAGATTGGATCAATGCTAATAGAAACTTTCTTCGGTGGTATCTCTTTCAATGCATTGGCCCACTCAGTCTCCATTTCGTACCAAACTCCACCCCTCCTATTAATTTGACTATTTTGTGGTACAAGATTATCAATATCAGGAGGACCATTAAATTGTGCTCCTATTAAATGTCCGCCATCATCATCTGGTAATCTGTCTTTTCCCCCTACATTTGCCTGGGCATATTTATTTCTATCAGCCTTTTTCAATACAAGTTCAGGAGCATTTACATTTACTATACTTCCAAGTTCATCAGTAGTATATTTGTAGTTATTATTGGTTACATACTTAGTATTTGGGAGTAGTTGTTTCTTACCATTTTCACCTTTTATTATGTGCTTTCCGAAGTCAATTTCTTTAACTTCGTTGACTATACCTTTTCCCGTACCCTTAGCCCCAACATCCACATTCTTCACTTCAACCTTAACATCTCCAACTTTGATACTCGTAGGAATATCTGTTTTTGGGAATTGCATATTGAATGCAAGGGCATTTGGCGTACCCAATTGGTAATGAGTATTAGTTAAGAGATCTAGTTGATTTTGAGTTTTTCCTAATGGACTGTTGACGACATCTTGGTAAATTGGCGAATAGATGGACGCCATCTTCTCTGTACTTACCACTTTTCTTACTTGATTTAAATCGTTTCCTTTTAAGGCTAATTTCCCACCCGTACTTGCCCAGCCAGCAACTAGAATCATCGCTCCAAAAGAAAGGGCCGCATTTAATGCATCCCCTCTTGCCGTATAGATAACACCATTTACGCCATCTGCGACTTCACCAACAACAGGTATAAGCCCTGCTAAATCTAATCCAAACTGGAAAGAATCAAGTAATTTGTTTTCTTTGGGTTTGTCGACTTTAACGGTCTCTTCTTCCTTATAGTCAACTTTGGAAACAACTTCATAGAAAACTGTTTGGCCTACAACATACTCTTTAATGAGTAAACCATTTTCATACATATGGTATTTTATATTTTCATCCAGATTCTCTTCGACAGTATTCACTTTTTTCCCTTCAAGGGTTTGAAAAGTCGCTGTAGTAATCATCGTACCAATCAGCTGTTGATGTTCCTTTACCCATAAGTCATTTGGATTTAAGTACACTTTTGGGAACAGTTCCGTTCTAATTTCACTTCTAACCGTCAGAAGATTCCATTGGCTCGGGACGAAGTTTATGTCCTTTACTCCTGCTTGGAACAGTCCTTCCATATCCGTAAGCCACGTGTTCATCGTCTGCAAATCTTGTTCAATGGGATGTAGTGCGGTAGTCTGAGTTTCATCAAATTCATAAAGTTGAGAGATGGTATCATCACGTTTCCTCTTAAAACGAATGACTCCCTCTTGCACTTGTTCCCTTCCAGTCAAAGATGAATACAAAAATAAGACTGGAGGGAACTAAATGAACGAACAATATCGAGTAGTAAAAATCAGTTACTCAGAAGAACTATCATCTGAATCTGAACTATGGTTTAAAAGATTTATTGAAAAAATCTTATTGGATCATGTTGCAAAAGATGATTATAGACTACGAGCTTTAAATCGAGGTGCCTGTGCGTCAAACAAACATGAAAGTTCGAACAATCAAGTTTTCCCTTACATAGTTACCTTGGCATTTCTAACACCCAACTGCTACAAAGTAGTTCACATCACTTCTAAGCCAATCATTTCAAAAAGCGTATATGTCTTCATCCTATTGCGGATCTTGCGGTATATAAATTATCATACCGTCCCTCCCCTCGTCAAAAGTACGCGGTAACTATTGATTTGAAGGAGATGCACATCCTTCGCTTTTGGATTTCACTAATTTTCAGACGACCATTCTTCGTCCTTCCTTGCTAAATCTTCACCCAAAGAAACGATTGGGAAATCTAATTCGAGTCCTGGCATGAAAATTCAGTTGTCGCACTATTAAATCTACATCGATATTGGATATGTAAAATGTCATCTCGTCTAATTATCGTACTTTTCGAAATGCCTAAGTATTACAACACTACTTCATAATGGTACAACCTTCATGTGCTATGAATTTCAGTAAAGCATCATCCATGCCGTCCAAAGTTTAAACTTCTCACAAAAAAACAAAAACACATGTTGCCTAAAAGGCAATCAAGTGTTTTAAAGTTGGCTATATAAAGTAATTCATTATTAAACCAACAAGCCTATTTAATTTCGTAAATTTTTGTCTTGTTACCAGTAATAATAATTCGTATGTTAAAAATGTCATCTCACTTAATTTATTGCTTTCATCCGCACAATTTATTTTTTCATAATACTTTCCAATAGAACATTTTTATAAACTCTTGATTAAAAATGTATATTCAAATCTTCTCGAATCGCTTTTTCTAAATATTCTTCAAAACTTCTTGCTATTATTTCTTTTCCACCAAAATCAAAGTCAAATGTAATAATTTCTGTATTAGAAGAATTAAAACCTACCGAATTTCCTACACCGTCTATTCCAATAACAATAAAACTCTCATGCCCTTCGGGAAGAATATTTCTAAACTGTAGAGATTTCTCTACAAATGATGGTGTAGCAAAAAATTCCGCCTCTCTCAATCCTAAAACAATTGCTTCACCAACTGCTTCCGAACCATATCTCAAAAGAAACATTTTAAAATCCTCTGGTGATTTTACTTTGAGTTCATCTTCAGCTTGTATTACTTCCTCTATATTAACGGGCCCACCAAAGGCTTCAGGGCACATTTCAAACTCTTCATCAATCGCATTTAACAATTCTATTTTCATTCAATTATCCCCCTTTTAATCATTTCATTGGCATATCTTACTTTCCAATATTCTTTACGCCATTTATTGAATTCCTGCCTAGCTTCTCCGCCGCCAACTCCTCCCTTATTTCCAAATGGATGCTGTCTTTTGTTTCCTAGATCATGGTATCTACTAGGCATCTCAATTATTGGTCCCTCAACTTTTTGTTCAGTTACCATTAACAGTACCCTTCATGGGTTCTGAATTTCAAGCTGGTCTCATTCATTGTTTTATCCTTAAATTGCTCACAAAAAACAACACCTGTTGCCTAAAAGGCAATCAGGTGCTTTATGGTTAGCTATATAAAGTAATTCATTACTAATTCTATCTGTAAACCCACGAGCTTGTTTAATTACGTAAGTTTTTGGCTAGTTCCCTGCAACAATATTTCGTATGTTTCAAATGTCATATCGCCAGTTATCATATTTATTTTTCATAACCCAAGTATTCTTTGGTACAATCTACATGAGTTATAGATTTTGACTAACCTCAGTAAGATTACTTTGTGAGTGGTAGACTAATAGAATATTGCTATTTCTAATTATTTGCATGTTTTTTTAATTATCTTGAAGCCCTATTACAATCCATTCATCTACAATATCCCAGAAATCCACATTATATTCAGGCTTATCATTGGTAAACCATAATGTCGCTACATCATCGATACAGTTGTTTAAATCTATAGCAACATATCCTCCCATGCCGTTTTCAAAAAAACCATATGTTGTAGCCATATTAATTCCTAATGGTTCATCTAATTCTTCAAGTATTCCCCATTCATAATCCTCAAAATGAGTACTGCTTTCCACTGGTACTAGTCCCATAGCTCTACTTGGCAGATAATAAAACCCATTGTGTAACTTTTCATAGAACCTCTTAATAGATTCTGGAACATTTGACCAATCTTGTTGCATTTCTGAAATATAAATAGAACTGGTCGGTATACCACCTTCGTAATAAAGAATTTCGTCATTTTCACTCTTTACGCTGTATAGTACTGCATATTGTCCATTATCTACAATTAGTTCAAATTCTAATAAATTCTCTTTCAAGTATGATATAGTATTGCTCAATTCTTTTTCACACACATCATTCCATAAAGCTATTAATTTATCTTTCTTTCTAGCTTTATCTGTTTCTTTAAATATCTCTATCCATTTTTCAGGCATATTTTCCTTTTCTATATTGAGTAAGTTTTTGTTAGATACAAACTCTATACTTTTTCTGTATTGTTTTAATGAAGATAACTTATCCACCCGAATTCACTCCTTTTTATTTATCCTATTAAATTCATCTGTCATCTTTTGTATCTCAATTTCTAGTTCTTTTTCTTTTAATATCATTTTTTCCCTAAATACAGGATTCACCAAAATGTTTTCTTTTTTGTAGATGTTCCAATCTGCAAATGATTTTGAACCTTTAGATGTATTAGCTGCTTCACTAAGACCTTTAAAATTCTCTACAAAATTGGCAATTTCCTTCTGTTGTTGGTAAGTCAATGTCTCAAAACCTTCCAAACGAGCTATTTTCTCTAGAGAAACAATATGATCTGCATGCAGTTTTTTTTCAATTATTTTTCCGGGTAAAGCAAAATCCTCAGTTCCAATAATATCATCAATATTTTTATTAACTTCTTTTTGTATTTTAGAAGATGGCGATGCTCTTCTTAATTTAGCATATGTCTCATCGGAAATTTTCCTTTCCCCATATCTTGCACCTTGCGTAATGTTTTTATCCGTACCCTTAGCCCCAACATCCACATTCTTCACTTCAACCTTAACATCGACATCTCCACCTTTGATACTCGTAGGAATATCTGTTTTTGGAAATGGCATATTGAATGCAAGGGCATTTGGCTTACCCAATTGGTAATGAGTATTAGTTAAGATATCTAGTTGATTTTGAGTTTTTCCTAATGGACTGTTGACGACATCTTGGTAGATTGGGGAATAGATGGACGCCACCTTCTCTGTACTTACCACTTTTCTTACTTGATTTAAATCGTTTCCTTTTAAGGCTAATTTCCCACCCGTACTTGCCCAGCCAGCAACTGGAATCATCGCTCCAAAAGAAAGGGCCGCATTTAATGCATCCCCTCTTGCCGTATAGATAACACCATTTACGCCATCTGCTACTTCACCAACAACAGGTATAAGCCCTGCTAAATCTAACCCAAACTGAAAAGAATCAAGTAATTTGTTTTCTTTCGGTTTATCGACTTTAACGGTCTCTTCTTCCTTATAGTCAACTTGGGAAACAACTTCATAGTAAACTGTTTGGCCAACAACATACTCTTTAATGAGTAAACCATTTTCATACATATGGTATTTTATATTTTCATCCAGATTCTCTTCGACAGTGTTCACTTTTTTCCCTTCAAGGGTTTGAAAAGTCGCTGGAGTAATCATCGTACCAATCAGCTGTTGATGTTCCTTTACCCATAAGTCATTTGGATTTAAGTACACTTTTGGGAACAGTTCTGTTCTAATTTCACTTCTAAATGTCAGAACATTCCATTGGCTCGGCACGAAGCTGATGTCCTTTACTCCTGCTTGGAACAGTCCCTCCATATCCGTAAGCCACGTGTTCATCGTCTGCAAATCTTGTTCAATGGGATGTAGTGTAGTAGTCTGAGTTGCATCAAATTCATACAGTTGTGAGTTGGTATCATCACGTTTTCTCTTAGAACGAATGACTCCCTCCTGCACTCCGCTATCATCTAAGTGGGGCAGTCCGACAATATCACTCACCTGATCCATGATACTGTTTGCCTCATCCGTCAAACTATCCGTGAGATGACCAATAAGCGTAAGGCCCTGTTCTAGCTCTCCCTCAAGGAATTGTTCTACTATGTACCCAGATGAATCAGGTTCGAGTGAATGAAGTGCTGCCTCCATCTGCTGAAGCACTTGTTTGAACTGTTCGGAAAACAACTGAAAAAAATGAAGAAATGGTAAATGACATTCCTGGTAAAAGGAACGGATGGCATTACCCCCGGCTCCTTTAAATTGTTCCTCCATCTGAACTAGACCCTCCACTGCATGGTGGATCGCTTCCATCTCACCGCTTAACCTGTCTAACATAGTAATGTTGCGCTGCAGCCCTTCTTGAAATAAATCTACGTCCAATATTTTCATAGGCATTGCCTCATCAAGCGTTTAAAAATAGCTACTTCACAATATTCTTTAGTATACAATAATACCCCACTGGTGAACATTCTTCTCCCCCTCTAGTAATCTATAAACAGTTATTATATTCCATTTTTTCCATAGATGTAAAGGGAGAGGTTATTATATTCCCAAAAATCATGAATTAATATATACAAAGTAGCATATGACTTGAGCTAATGAGCTTCTGTTTTAAGTTTTGATACTGCTCAACAATACAGAAGGAAAGGTGTACGTCATACCAACCTTACTTAATTTCTCTTCTTCCACCTCGTAGTCTTCTGAAATTTAAATGTTCAAAAAATGTGTATAAGTGTTTATACTATTATGCTAAATTATTTCTATGAGTCATTAAATTAAAGTAGCAGGTTAGTACATAAAAGTCCTATAAGGAGTTGATACTTTTGGTTGACAAAGAAACACAGATAAAGATACTGCTATATGGAAATCCATTAGATTTTGCTTGTGAAACTCTGGGTGTTAAAAATATGAGATATCATAATTACTCTAGTGTTTTTACGGTTAGTAAGGAAGAAGTGTATGAATATATCTCAATCAATGGTATCCCACAGAGTGATTCAACGAGTAGATATTCTATGGAAGAAGGCTTCAAGTTTTTTGAGGAAGAAGGGAAATGGTATACCTTTTTTAGAGAAAGGGGTTATATCTATCATGAAAAAAACTTTGATGATTATGAACTTGGAAAAAAATATATAGTACTTACATTGCTACAATTAGCTGGTACTGGACTATATAAGTAGTTGGTTCTATCAATCAGGGGCATCGAAACTGTGAAAGCGAAAGGATATAGAAAGACGTCGATACGTGACGATATCAATGAAACTGCAAAATACTCGGTAAAGCCTTCGGATTATCTGACTGGTAATCTTCAAAATGATTTAGAGGTTGTAAAAGATTTGGTGTAAGGAATGTATCGAAAACGATTGATTGCCTGCATGGGTTTATTAAAAACGATTCATAAAGAGTTGAAGATGGAGTTATTGTTCATATATTTCAAAGTGGATTCACCCGATCATTAATGGAACAAACAAGTTTGTGTGAACTTTCATGATTGAATGAGTGACTTGTCCCGTAAGCGTCAAATAGGCGCTTACATACTTATTGTACTCGTTTGATTGAATTTCAAGAAGAACTGTCTTCAATAATTGGGCTAAATTGTGGGGTAAATTGGATAAATATGAACGAAGGGGATGAATTTTTCTATGTTATGGATTTCTACACAAGATAAGCACAGTTTGATAAATGTAAAAGAAGTTACTGTAAACGGGAAAAAAATAAAAGGCTTTGTTAGCGGTTCGTCTTTAGACGAATGGAGTAAAGATTTAGGAAAGTATGAATCAAATGAAAGAGCATTAGAAGTTCTTAATGAAATATTTAAGAAAATCGAAGAAATCAATGGTATTTCTGCGACATCCGCTATACCTAAAAAGTAAGTTTCAACTTGTTCGATAAATAGGCTCTTTTCTAGAATGAGGTTCTGCACCGATTTAGGAATAGAGTCATTTTGTTGAATAACGCAGGATTTTCTCAAAAACGTGCACGATAACGAAATAAATTTGTGCAGTAATAGGGCCATTTAATGGAGAATGTATGTTAAATTTCACGCAAAATATTTCCAATACCAAAAAGGGGTGTGTATGTTGAATAAATATCAAGAACGTACGGTTTACATTTCAATTGTAGCACTTGCTTTTTTCTTAGTATTATCTTTAATTACACATAATTGGGGATTCTTTTTATGGAGTATATTGCCTGTTTTATAGTTTTGATGTCTACGTTTTTCACCAATAAGGACAAGAAAAAAAATAAGTGATGAACATACTTATTCAATCATCGGGTGCTATTGTTGAAAATGATAAGCCTAATTCCTCGCCTAAGATACGGAGGGATTAGGCTTTTTTATCTTTGATTGAGTACCCCACAATCTGCATCCCCTCCCTTAGTCTGAGCCAGAGCTGCTTTGTTGATTTCAGAAGTAGTATATACCGGCCGCCATGGACGTTCACCCGGACGGATCTCATACATCGTAAACAGCAGACATGTGCTGGCATGCCTGCTTTTTGATTTATTGATACCTGTTACGTAAGATGTCGCATCACTTGTTAAGAAACCTACAACTTTAGCGATTTCTTCAGCTTCGCCTTCTCGACGTAAGGGTGTATGTGCAAGTAATACTGCCATCATATCGCTTTCTTCTTTTTCGGCACGGCCCATAGCTTACGAAACGCTTGTGGGTAGGGTACCCTTATTAAATTTGCTGGTTATAACTATTGGACTTTGGGAATGGATTAGAAAGGAGGTGGATTAAATGGACACGTTTTTATATTTTCTTTATGCTGCTTTATATGCGATATTATTGATTTGGGGATTATACGGCATTAGAAAACAAGATTTAGCAAGATGGACTAGTGTTATTTATATAGTAATATTGCCGCTTATTTATGATAACTTGCTACTGCCAACAGGTAAGTGGATTGGTGAAGGAGGGTTACTAGAAAGCTTAAACTTCTCTCGTTTTTGCTTACATGCTTTACTAACCCCCTTACTCGTTATGTATTCGATTGGTACGTTACGGGAAAGTGGAATTGAATGGGCAAAGAAAAAGTGGCTAGTCATCTTAGGTATTCTTTATACAGTTGGCTTAATCGTATTAGAATTTTCGATAGAAGTGATGGGGTTGGAACTTGAAGTAGTGAAAGAATACGGAGCCATCAGCTATTCAAATGTAGAAGAAGCGACAGGCCCCCCTATTATGGTGTTATTAGTTACACTAATTCTCATTGTGGCAAGTGCGATCTTATGGAAAAAAACGAAATGGCCAGTTTTCTTTATAGGTGCCGTTGTTATGACGATTGGAAGTGCTATACCTATAAATATAGATAGTGGAGCAGTGACGAACGCATTTGAGCTAATTTTGATATCTACATTGATTTGGACTAAAAGAAGATTGATAACAAAACAGCTACATGTTTGAATTTCGCGTACTTATTATGTTAACTAGATAGTTGGCGAATGAAAAAACCATTGTTTTCAGGGTATTGGAGAAGTGCCAATCACAGAACTCCCGATATACGATCCCCACCAAATAGGAGGAGCTGAAAACAATGGTTACACTATCATGTAATCATATTCAGGGGAAGAACGGAAGTCATTGGAACCGTCTAATGCGAGAAGGAAAGGCAAAAGAATACTGTATTGTAGCGATTTAATTTCAGGTACACGATACTATTACGGCAATTCACTACAATTACATATTTATAAGGAGTGGATTAGATTTTTACATCAATATCTAATCCTCCTACATTTTTATACAATTTGGTGAATTTTTCATTATTGTTTATTGCACAGCGTCAACTAAAAGGGATCATCATATCTATGGTAGCATATCGACGTAGCAACGATCTCTACACGTATTCTAACCTCTATCCGTCCACAGAAAAAGAAGCCGTACTAACGATGGAGGACGACTTCAAGATCATAAAATATGCCAATTTTATGCAAGTGATTTTACAAACCCTGTTGTGAATTTAATCATTTCATGTTTCAATAGCTCATTCCCGCCCGATTTAGCCCATGCCCCGGGTTAACAGTTGGACTTTATTTGACGCTTCCATTCAATTAACACACTTTTATATCTTGATAGATTAAAATCCTTGGAAATCTCCGAATATCGGTTGTACTAATGAATTGATAAGTGTAAGTTTATCAAAAAACAGAATAATTCCCATACCTACCATAATTCCTCCGCCAATTTTCATTACAGGGCCACTGTATTTTTTTATCCAAGTAAATTTAGTAATGAAGAATGCCATTAAAAGAAAAGGAATACTAAAACCTAACACATAAGCTGCCATATACCATAGACCCTGTGATGGATTTGCACCTACAAGTGCTAATGTAGCTGCTAAAATTGGACCCATACAAGGTGTCCACCCTACTGCAAAAGCAAATCCAATTACTACTGAACCTAAATAACCAGCTGGTTTATTTTGAATATGCAGTTTATGTTCCTTCATCAAAAATTTTGGTTGGAGTAACCCAATCGTAATCAATCCAAAGAGCACCATTAAAATAGCACCAATTTGTCGAATTACATCTCCATATTGAAAATACCACGTCTCTAAGAGAGTTGCACTTCCTACTGTTCCAAAACCAAATACTAAATAAATGATTGAAAATCCACATAAGAAGAAAATTGTATGCAAAATTGCTTTGTGCTGTCCTTTTAATTCACCCAGTTGTATTTCAGCTACACTCATTCCTGTAATGTACGATAAAAATGCAGGATAAAGTGGAAATACACAAGGCGATATGAAAGTTAGTGCACCTGCACCGAATGCAAGTAAAATAGAAATGTCCGCCATCAACGATCCCTCCATTTTAGCCGAAGGCACTGAAAAAGACCGATTTCCTTCAATCTCGTTGATTTCCGTTCCGAGCGGACGCTTTCCGCGGGCACGGCTTCAGCCTCCTCGTCACTGCGTTCCTGCGGGGTCTTCAGCTCGCGCTGTTCCCGCTGGAGTCGCCGCTCTTCACTACAATCAACTAGTTCTTACTATAAAAAAGAACTTTTTCAGTGCCCTTTTTAGCCAACATATGTTAGTTGTTTGTCGTCACGATATACTTGGTTAATGGTTCCTCCACCGAGGCATTCTTCTCCTTGATAGAAGACAACTGCTTGTCCAGGCGTTATGGCACGAATCGGTTCGTGGAAAGTGACTTTAAATTGCGAATCATCCAAGCGTTCTACCGTTACTTTATTGTCCGGTTGGCGATAGCGGAATTTTGCAGTACATTCAAATGTATCAGGTATAGATTCCTTTGAAATCCAGCTTACATTATCAGTAATGATACTGTCTGAGTATAGCAATTCATAGTTGAAGCCTTGTCCAACATATAGTACATTCCTTTCAATATCCTTTCCAATTACAAACCAAGGATCGCCGTTTCCTCCGATCCCCAATCCATGCCTCTGTCCAATTGTATAGTACATGATTCCATCATGCTGTCCGACAACTTTCCCGTCGAATTTCTCCATATTCCCCTTTTGAGCAGGCAAATACCCACTCAAGAACTCTTTAAAATTTCGTTCACCAATAAAGCAAATGCCTGTGCTATCTTTTTTGGATGCGGTCACCAAATGAGCTTTGGTTGCTATTTCCCTTACTTCTGGTTTTTCCATATCACCTATTGGGAATAACACCTTACTTAACTGCTCCTCAGTTAATTGATTAAGGAAATATGTCTGATCCTTATTTTCATCTTTCCCTCTCAACATGTGAACTTTTCCATTTTCTCTGACCACACGTGCATAATGTCCTGTAGCGACATAATCGGCTCCAATGCTCATGGCATGATCTAAAAATGCCTTGAACTTGATTTCTTTATTGCAGATCACATCGGGATTTGGCGTTCTTCCCGTCTTATATTCTTCTAAGAAATAGGTGAAAACCTTGTCCCAATACTGCTTTTCAAAATTCACGGCATAATAGGGGATATCCAGTTGATTGCAGACGCGGATAACATCTTCGTAGTCTTCTGTAGCCGTACAAACACCAAATTCGTCTGTATCGTCCCAGTTCTTCATGAACATCCCGATTACGTCATAGCCTTGCTCTTTTAGAAGCAGCGCAGCAACAGAAGAATCGACTCCGCCTGACATTCCTACTACGACACGTGTGTCTTTTGGTGCTTTCTCCATTTGTATTCCTCCTATCTTTTTATAAAAACTTTCTATCATCAATCGTAATTTCTGCTGCTAGTGGAGAAAAAGAATTACACTATCCATTATCATTCCTTTTGATTTCTGAAGAAAACAAAATTCAATTCTACAAGTACATAGAATAGAATTGAATTGAATTAGTTGGAACGCCGTATGCAGTGAAAGCCGCACGTCGGAGTAAACAGTGAGCGATAACTTCAAACTCTTACCTACCTGTCTGAAAAAGAGATTTGAATAATGTAGTTTAACAACAAAATATTTTTAGTAAGAATAATACAAGAGACCCTTCATGGGTCTCTTGTATTGTAAATTAAAATTCACTACACGTTTTTCAATTTCCACCTTAAAATGAGTAAGATTCTCCATCGTCTGGAACTAATACATTAGACTTGATTCCTTTTTCGTTGATAAAGTTCTTTAATTCTTCTCTGGACAATCCCCAATGGTTAACTGCTTCCATGTGGCTAACAATGATGTCGGCTTCAGGAGCAGCCTTGTATACTTCATATATGTCTTCTTTCCCCATAATAAGAGGGCCAACAGGGCCATCTTCAACAAATTGGTTTTCGCCACCGTTTAGCATAATAACTTCTGGTTTGTAGGTATCGATAATCTCTTGTACTTTTTCATACCAGACGGTATCACCAGCTACATACAATGTTTTTTCATCCGTGTGTTGGAAGACAATCCCCATAACGTTTCCCATGAGCTTTGCCGTTTCTCCATGTCCGTGTCGACCATCAACTTCAGTAAGTTCAACTCCATTAAAGTCTATACCTACTTCTTCTTCCATGACTTCAATATTCGTGAATCCTAATTCTTTGGCTAATTCAGCATCCTGTTCATCTTGCATAATCATCTTAATGTCTTTAGGCAGCTGTTCTTTTGCTGCTTGGTCAAAGTGATCCTCATGTGTATGAGTAATGATGACAGCATCTACACCATCAAGAATCTCATCAACGGACATTGGTAATTCAACGATTGGATTTCGATCATCTCTTTCGGCAGGAAGGAAAGGATCGAATTCGCCTTTTTTGGAAAACATCGGATCAATCAAGAACTTTTGCCCACCGTATTCTACAGTTAATGTAGCATTTCGGATTTGTTGGATAGTCATTTCCTGTTCTTGTTGTTGAGAAGTATTTTGCTCAGGTTGGCTCTCCTGAGGGCTACCGCAAGCAGCTAATAATGCGCTCATCAGAAGCGCCGTCATTGAAAGCATAGATGTCTTTTTAAATTTCTTCATTTTAATAAAACCTCATTTCTTAAATTTAATAATTATTTTCCATTTAAATACACAACATAATGAAACAAATTGTCTCGTCTTTTGTGTTCGGCATCGGCCGAATAATAAAACCACCAACAACTTGAATCGTCAAGTCCGGATTACTAGTACACATACAGCAACAGAGGGGGGACTTGTACCCGATACAATGGGAACCTGGCAAAACAGCCCTTATCGCGGCGGCATGTCCCATTTTTTCACTTTTAATCTTTTGTTTTTAATTCGCGAATCTTTTCAGGTGTTACATCATTTAAAAGCGAATCCACTATCTTCATTCCTGAGAAAGTATGGAGAACTTGCCCGCGTATAGCACCTAAATAATCTTCACGAAGCACTTGCTGCTCGGCTTTTTCTACATTTGTTAACCCTTCTTCACGCTGCTTTTTCGCTAATTCATTAATTCGTGGTAACAAGTCCAACATGTTTTTTCACCGTCCTAATTGATTTTGTATTTATTCAATAACTTGAGTATGGAAGCAACGTTTCATATGGTTTACCATTGTTTCTCCCAGATCAGTAAATGTTGCTACCCCTCTTTTATGAATGACTGTTTTGAATCCTTCTGCGTCTGCTCCTGCAACTGTTAAAAAGTCACAAATATCCGTCGTTACCCCAACAGTATGGACCTTTTCTACGCCTAAACTTCTTAACGTTTCAGCCAAATTTGTTTGAAAGAATGCATTATAGTTCGTTTTAGGCGTATAAATTAAACTTTCATTATCTTTATTGTTTTGAAACCAATCATATAAATCTCCGTACAATTGTTGCCCTTCTGTACCTACAATATTATGTGGTGGCCATAATTCAAAATGCGGGTCATTTGGTTGGTGTGCATCCATTGATACGACAACTACATTTCCCTCTTCTAAAAAACTTGTTGCCAAATCCTTAATATAGGCCACTATTTCTTGTGCTGTTTTACCAACAGTTAATGTTCCATTATCAGCTACAAAATCATTACTCATATCAACAATTAATAGAGCTTCATTTGCCATTTTAATTCAACTCCAAAATAAATTCCTCATATTTTCTCTCCTCATACGAGTACAGCTTTTCGTTTATGTTTTTTTGCTTGCTCTATGTTTTTCATTTTGTTATCCCAACAAGCCCGACTTAAATCTACAGGATATTCCGCTGGATTTAATGAACGTTTATATTCGTCCCATAAAAGATTTAGTTGTTGCCCAGCATACGATTGAATCTGGTGAATTGACGGACATTCATAGACAAGCGTGCCATTATCGAAAATATCTTCGTGCAAGTCTTTTGCCGTAAAATTGGTGACGAAATTTCCAATGTAGGTATGCACAGGATGAAACATGTGAAGTTTGGCTTCTTTTTCAGGTTGTTCGTTGGCTAAGGCGATATAATCTCCCTCTGATTTTTTCGTCAGATTATTGATAATACGGTATACCTTTTTTAATCCTGGTGTTGTGACTTTTTCAGGGCTTGCAGAAATTTTAATCGTGTCACGCATCTGGCCGTTGTCATCTTCAATCGAGACCAGTTTGTACACAGCACCTAAAGCTGGTTGATCGTAGGCGGTGATGGCTTTGGTACCAACTCCCCATGCATCGATTTTCGCTCCTTGTGCGTGTAAGCTCATAATGGTATATTCATCAAGGTCATTCGAAGCATAAATTTTAGTGTCAACAAATCCTGCTTGATCTAATAACTTTCTTGCTTCTTTGGAAAGGTAAGCCAAATCTCCACTATCTAAGCGAATGCCTACAAAATTTATGTTGTCGCCTAGTTCTTTGGCGACTTGGATTGCTGTAGGAACTCCTGATTTTAGCGTGTCATAGGTATCCACTAAGAAGACACAATTTTTGTGACTTTTCGCATATTTATGGAAAGCAGTGTATTCATCTTGATACGCTTGAACAAAGGAATGGGCATGTGTTCCTGTAACAGGAAGACCAAATCGTTTTCCTGCCCGAACATTGCTTGTGCTAGAGAATCCACCAATATAAGCAGCTCTTGTCCCCCATAATGCAGCATCAAATTCATGTGCGCGTCGTGTACCAAACTCTGAAACGGGTTGGTCACCCGCGACTTGTTTAATCCGAGAAGCTTTGGTTGCGATGAGCGTTTGATAGTTCACGATATTTAACAAGGCCGTCTCGATAAGTTGCGCTTCAACTAACGGTGCTTCGATACGAAGAATGGGCTCGTTGCCAAATACAACTTCCCCTTCTTTCATGGCACGAACAGTTCCTGTAAAACGTATAGTTCGCAAGAAGTCAACATAGTCCTCCTGATAGCCAAGTTCTATTAAATAATCTAAATCGCTATCAGAAAAATGAAATGCTTGGAGATAATCAATGATTCGTTCCAATCCAGCAAAAAGCGCATAGCCATTTCCAAACGGCAATTTCCGAAAATACAATTCAAATACAGCTTTTTTGGTATGAATCATATCATCCCAATAAGCTTTCGCCATATTGATTTGGTACAAGTCCGTGTGAAGGGCGAAGCTATCATCTATATACTTGTTCATTACACTTACCTCCTAACCTAACAAAATGCGCTCGGACCTGCTTACGATAAATAGACTTTTTTATGCATTAGTTTCATTACTTTTCTGTAAGAGATCTTTTGCAAAGTCAACAAGTTGACGTGCTTCTTCGGTCCGAAGAAAATTCTCATCCAAACCATCAGGACCCAGACGGAAGCGATCCAGTGCGTCAGCATCCTTGAAAATCTGATACAGCAGCACAGCCTGTTCACTTAAATCGGAAGACTTCGCAATCTCTGACAAACCTAGCGAATCATCCTGGTCATGGTAATAGGTAATGTAGTAGGTTTGTGCATCGTAGGACAAACCGTGCTCACGGCAATACTCTTTGTAATACGCTGCCGCACGACTACCATGTCCTTTATCAATCCCATCATCGTGGCGTCGAGAGTCATGGAAAACAGCCGCCATACCCAGCGCGTCCTTTTCCTCCTCACTCAGACCTTTTTGTGGCCGATGAGGAGGGCCAGTAACAGAACGCGGGCGCAATGGGCTTTCGTATGCCATTCACTATCCGGCAGCCAAAACTCTACATTTTTCTCCATGAATGTATACCATCGTTCATAAGGCTTTTTGATTGGTTGGCAGACAGGTTTATCCAGAATAGTTGACAGAAACATTAGTCATTCTCCCTCTCTTTTCTACTAAGGTAAATCAGCTTATTTCAGTTGAACTAATTGCTCTAACACTTCCGCAATATCACCGTCGATACCAATGGATTTATCAGCAATGAGATCTGGAATATAAAGCTCTCTCCCCTTATTAAAGGTAATATAGGTAGCATTTTCTTCTGAGTTAGCTATATTCATAAATGGGGCTTTAATCAATTGATTTCTTGCACCTACGCCTAATTCCAGTAAGACTATTTTTTTGCCATGAGCATTATCGATAAAATCCTGATAAGCTTGAAAGCTGGCTTGCCATGCATCACCTCTTAGAAAATTGCGATCGACTTCTACATGGACTTGCATTGGACCACCACATTCTAGACATTTAGGAATAAGGCTTGAAGGAACTTTTCCGTTTTCTTGGTTCCGGGCCATTTCACTCAATATTTCGTCACCTTGGTAAATTTGATGATGGCAACCATGAGAACATTGCAAATACCGACTATTGCCCTCTAGTTCGAAAAGGCGTTCCTTTGGAAATCCTGTCAGTTTAAAATGAGAATCTGTATTAGAAGTAACCACAAAATAATTTTTATCCTTCACCAGTTCATAAAGGTTTTTCATAACAGGACTAGCTTCCTTGTTGTTTAAAAAGTAGGCGTACATACGGCTGAAAAATGCCCACTTCTCTTCCTCAGAAGGATATGGATAAAAAGCTCCCTGTAGGATGCTACGAAAACCATATTTCTTACGAAAATCGCCAAAATGTTCTATGAAGGACGAATCCTCAGCAAAAATATTAGTACCTCCAGAAATGGCGAGGCCGTTACTTGCGCCAATTAGAACACTGTCCGCATTCTTGATTTTGCTTAAAACGTCTTGATAGTTCTCTTTCATATGATCCTCCATTTATATAAAATTTTGATGAATCTATTTTACTTAATGAATTCGTGTAATGCGTAGTCGAATTGCTCCCTACTTATCAAATAGCCGAATCTCTTTTTTCCTTCCCGCTCAAAGCATCTTGTAAGACACGTGCAATATCTTCTTTAATGGCAAGTCCTTTTTCACTTAACTCTTGAGGAACGACCGCATCTTTAGGATTTATTGTAATATAGTAGGCATCCGGAAAACTGTAAGTCATGTTCCAAAACGGCTCTTTAATAAACATTGGTGTCATTGTTCCAACGCCTAATTCCAGAAAGAGAATCTTTTTATCTTTGTTTTTTATAAGAAACTCATTGTATTTTCTTAATTCACTTTGGTAAGAGCTTCCTTCAAGAAATACATAAGAGCGCACCCATGGTTCCATTTCCTGTCCGCATTTTGGACATACTGGAATTAACTCTGTTGGGATTCTGGTTCCATCTATGTTTGCATACATGTTCTCAACCTGCTCTTTATTAAAATAAACCTGATCATGGCAACGGGAGCCACATTGAAAATAACGCATATCCCCTTGAATTGGGGAAACTTTCTCATCGGGGAAAGTCTTGGAAAACTGTGCGTCTTGATTCGTTGTAACAACGAAATAGTTTTTTCCTTGAAGGAGTTGCAATAAATCAAGGTAAGGGCGACCAGCTTCGGCATCATGTAAAAACTTGATTTCAGTAGCAAGAAAAGCCCAGCGTTCCTCACTTGTAGAAAAACGGTAATAAAAGCCCTCAAAAAGGTTTTTAATACCATACTTATCTGCAAATTTCCCAAAATGCTTCAGAAAATTTTCATCAGTATGATAAAAACTGTGTCCGATCGCCTCAGACATCCCAGCAGCGCCACCTACCACAATTGCCTCAGCTTCTTCAATTTTTTCCCGTAATGTTGCTATATTGTCTTGATATTGTTGTGTTAACATATTTTTTTGTCCTCCTTAGTATTTTTTGCTTTTCTATCATTAAACTACTTTCGCCTTCTCGTTCAGGGCATCTTCAAGCACTCGGGCAATATCTTCGTTAATTGCGAGTCCTTTTTCGCTTATCTCTCTAGGAACCACCGCATCTTTAGGATTGATGCTGATATAGTATGCATTCGGCAAACTATGAGTCATCTCCCAAAATGGTTCTTTAATAAACATCGGTGTCATCGTCCCTACGCCCAATTCCAAAAATAAGATCTTTTTATATTTATTTTCCATAAGGTATGCTTGAAATTTCATTAATTCGCTTCTGAAATGGCTTCCTTCCAGAAAAACACGGGATCGCACCCACGGTTCCATATCCTTCCCGCATTCTGAACAAGTAGGTATCAACTCTGTGGGAATTCTAGTTCCCTCTATGTTTGCGTACATTTCCTCAACTTGCTTTTTATTGAAATAAACATGATCGTGACAACGGTTGCTACATTGATAGTAACGCCAATCTCCTTGAATCGCAGACACTTTCTCTTCAGGAAAAACTTTTGAAAACTGAGTATCTTGATTCGTTGTTAGAACGAAATAATTTTTGTCTTGTAGCAGTTGCAATAAATCAAGGTAGGGCTTTCCGGCTTCGGTATCATAGACAAACTTGTTAAGAGTAGCAATATAAGCCCAGCGTTCTTCTCTTGTTGCAAAACGGTGATAAAAACCATAAAAAATACTTTCAATCCCATACTTACCGGCAAATTCCCCAAAATACTTCAGAAAGATTTCATCTGTCTGATACCAGTTGTACCCGGCGGCAGCAGACATCCCAGCAGCGCCACCAACCACAACCGCCTCAGCTTCTTCGATTTTCTGAAGTAGTGTGTCTAAGTTGCCTTGATATTGTTGTGTTAACATACTATATTTATCCTCCTATTGATTTTTCTTTGTATAAATTCACGCATATATAGCTTTCCCTCAATAACAAACTTAAAGTGCGAGAGGTTCAATATATGTTTTGCCTGTAAAGCATTCCTTTACTTGAATCTAAATATATTATAGAGTGGATATGAACCAACAAACAAGTATGCACTTTTATGACGCATACTATCCAGGAGGATAGTGTAGATATGAATAATTCTAAAATGATTGTTGCTGACAACGAAGAAACCTCCTTCGGTTACACACTTTCTATTATTAACGGAAAATGGAAGCTGCTAATTATTTACAATTTATCGAAAAATGGCCCGGTTCGTTATAATGAACTTCAGCGTATGATGGGGAAAATAACTTATAAAACGCTCAGTTCTACACTTAAGGATATGGTAGCTGATGGTATAGTCCATCGTGAGGAATATCCACAAATCCCTCCAAAGGTTGAGTATAGCCTGACTGAAAAGGGGCAAACGCTTTGGCCTATTATCCAGACGATGTGCCAATGGGGAGATCATAATAAGGAAATATAAAAGAGTGAAATTCCAGGTATATTGCAAGGTTGACTTAATCCTGAAGAGTCAAAGAAAAAATGGTTCCATTCATCAGTATTTGATGATTGGAACCATTTTTATTTGGATTATCTCCACTGACTTTTGGTGAATTTCGTTCCCGTAAGTAGTGCTTGGCATTTATCTTTCGCTTTTGGTGCATAACAAGGCATTCTTATATTTTTCATATAACCAAATGAACCATTTAGACATTCTTTGTGAAATGAAAAAATTGTTGACAAAAAGTTCTTTAACATATAAGATACATTTCATCAGTTAAGTTTAGTTTACTTAACCGAAGTATAAGGAGGATATTATGCTTGCAAATCATCAAATAATGTTTAAAGAACTGATTGTCGTTTTTAGTGAATACTACTTAAATTATCTTTTATACAATAAAAACGCGCAAAAGTTCAATGCTTATAATTTAACTGCACAGCAAGATACGATATTATTTTTTGTGAAGGACAATCCATGTATCACGGCAAATGAAATCGCCCAGAAATTCGCGATTTCTAAAAGTGCTGTGAGCCAAGTATTATCGAAGCTCGAGGCACGAAATTTTATCAAACGTGAGGCCAATCCAACTAATCATCGCGAGTTTTTCATCGTATTAGCAAAAGAAGGTCTCGCTTATCAGGCATTAAGCGAAGAAGCAGATAAAGAATTTATGACAGAGCACTTCGCTGACATCGATTTAGAACAATTGCAAAATGTATTACAAACAATGAAGAAAGTGAATGCATCCATTTCATCCTCCAACAAATAGGACCGTGAATTGTTTGACCATTAAATAGAGGTAATCAATTATGAATCGAAAAGAGAAAGTGTCTATTGCACTTGCATTATCTAGTTTATTTATTGCTTTTGTGGGGATGGGACTTGCCGCACCAGTTATGCCATCGATTGCGAAGGACCTAAGATTAAGTGGTGCCGTTGTCGGTTACTTGTTCGCCGCGATGGCCCTTGCGCAGTTTCTGGCTTCCCCTTTTACAGGTGCATGGGTCGATTCAATCGGCCGTAAAAAAATGATGGTCATCGGTCTTTTGTTATTTTCATTTTCAGAGGCACTGTTTGGCTTTTCAAATGAAACGTGGCTATTATTTGTGAGCCGTCTACTTGGCGGTGTAGGTGCCGCCTTTATTATGCCCGCCGTTGTTACGTATATTGCCGATAAAACGACGCTAGCAAATCGTGCAAAAGCGTTAGGTTATCAATCGGCTGCGATTAGTTTAGGATTTATAATTGGACCAGGAATTGGCGGATTTATTGCAGAGTTTGGGATACGCGCACCGTTCTTCTTTGCTGCTGCCATTTCATTGATTACTGCCATTGTTATTTCCCTTGTATTAGACGATTCGATTTCAACAGAGCAGCTACAAAAAAATCGGGCATCCGCTGTACGACCAGCGTTTATTCAGGAGTTTAAAAAATCTTTTCAGCCACAGTACTTCACACCACTACTGGTCGTGTTCGTACTAGCGTTTGGACTTGCCGTTTATGAAATGATGTTTAGCTTATTCGTCGACGAAAAGCTTGGCTTTACGGTCCGTGATATTTCGATCATTATTACAGTCGGCTCAATCGCTGGGGTTGTCGCTCAAATTTTATTCTTTGATAAGATGGTCAATGTAATTGGTGAACGAATGCTGATTAATTTAACCTTACTATCTTCCGCTATTTTTATCTTTATTACGATTTTAATAGACGGTTACTGGACGATGATTGTCATTACGAGCATTGTGTTTTTCTCTGGTGATATTTTACGCCCTGCTGTGACATCCTTTTTATCAAAAATCGCTGGGGAAAACCAGGGGTATATTGCGGGAATGAACTCTGCTTACACTAGCTTAGGCATCATAATAGGACCGATTATTGGCGGTATTTTATTTGATATCAACATCGATATGCCGTATGCATTTGCCGCAGTTGTGCTTGTCATCGCGTTTGTTATTTCAAGTACAAAATTAAAGAAGCCTCAACTCAATTAAACTAATGACTATTTCCCAAAAAATCTTTAGCTGGGAATGGGTAGTTACACTCTTAGCGATTGGACCTATTTTGGGCATTGTCGCTATACTCCCTTATAAACGCTTCGAATCTAATAACAAGTAAGTTGTAAGCAACCTTGAGTAATCCGTTACTCTCAGTTGCTTTTTTCAACTGCATGAGTCCTTAGATAAAATAAAACGAAGCTCACCACTAGAAATTGTGAAAGTTTACTACGGCCCTATCCGAGATAAATAACCAACTTATTTAGCATTGATTGGATGCGTATGCTTGATTTCATTAATTGAAAGATATAGTTTATAGTTCCCAAATTCTAAAATTTTATCTAAAAATGCATTTAACGTTTCATGTAAATCTACCTTTACTTTTAAATGGTAACAGCCTTCTCCCGATACTCGGTGAGCTTCAACTACCACATTTTGATTATTAATAAAACGTATAAATGAATCATGGTTTGCTGATTTCATATAAATAATTACAAACCCTGTATAAGAAAATCCTAATTTCATTTCATCAACTAGTAGAGTGTAAGCTTTAATTACACCACTTTCCTCAAGTTTTTTAATACGATTCCCCACTGCTTGTCCCGTCATATGAATTTGTTCACCTAAGTCTTTCCATTGAATACGTGAATTATTGGATAATAACTGAAGGATCTGAAAATCAATGTTATCAAGTTCCATAATACATTCCTTTCACCGTGAAATTTTTTGAGACAAAAGTGTTTCATCAACTTATCGATACAAATCAATATACGAGTTATGATTATAGTGTATCAAAATACTGTAAATGAGGTGGAGAATAATGAGCACAGCTCTAATTATTGTAGATATTCAAAATGACTATTTCCCAAATGGAAAGATGGAATTAGTTAATCCAGATAAAGCGGCCGCTAATGCTGCGAAAGTTCTTGAATCGTTTAGACAGAACAACAATGAAAACATTTTCCATGTTCAGCATATCGCAGCTGATCCAGCATTAGGATTCTTCCTTCCAGATACGGAAGGTGCTGAAATACATGAAACTGTTCAACCTTTGGAAAACGAAAGCATTATTATCAAACATTTCCCTAATAGTTTTTTAAAGACTGATTTGGAAAGCAAATTAAAAGAAAAAGGAATAACAAAGGTAGTGGTTGTCGGTATGATGACTCATATGTGTATTGATGCAACAGTTAGAGCTGCAGTGGATTTAGGCTATGAAACAACTCTTATTGAAGATGCATGTGCGACAAGGGACTTATCTTATGAAGGTAAGGCCGTTCCAGCAGAACAGGTTCATTATGCATTTGTCGGCGCACTTAACGGTATGTATTGCGCTGTAACTTCGACTGAGGATTTCCTGCAATAAGAAACACAATCTTAAAGAACAAATAAATGTAAAAGGCATTTGGGAATACGCTTATTCCCAAATGCCTTTTAACTTTTTCGTTTTTCAGAAACGGTCATCGGATATTAGTCGGAAAACTATACGAAGTTTTACGTATTTATTTTGACTTATACAGTAATGGCATCCTTTACTACCACATCTAATTTAACTTTTTATGGGTAAATTACTGACCAAATCCTGAAATCCGGGTTACTTTCCCTTCCGGAAGATCATCCATACTTAATTGTTTGAATTCTAACTTTGTTTGATCATTTACTTTATCTAATACCATTGCTAGAAAATTATTCATTTTCTTCACCAGATCCCTTCGTGAATTTAATCTTCGTTTTATTTGTATACATAAACGATTCGTGAAAAAAGAGTTAAATTCTCTATTCGTTCAAAACTTCATTTCTTTACTCTTTTTTGTTTAGAATTTCCTTTTAAAATCATACACGTACTAGTTGAATGAGCAACAAGACTTCCTTTTTCATCATATACATGACATTCCAGTAGTCCAACTGTGGCGCCTTTTTTAATTAATTTTCCCTCAGCTCGAAGTTTCGATTCATAAATAGGTTTAAGGAAATTTAATTTAATTTCCATTGTTGTAAAAAGTTCATCTTCAGCAAGCGTACTAGCAAAAGCATATCCCATCGCAGCATCAGCTATATCACATAGTATCCCACCATGCAGCGTGCCCATCGGATTATGCAATCTTTCAGAAGCTTCTATTTCTATAACAACTCTACCTTCTTCAACATCTACCACCTTAAAACCAAGTACTTGTGCAACTGGGGGTTCAGGTATTTCACCCGTCATCATTTTCTTTAAGTTTTCTAAGTGATTCATTATCACGTCTCCTAAATAATAAATTTTAAATTTTTAAGCGTATTTTTCAACTACGCAGGTGAAGATGTCCATCGTCTGGGTAAATGATAAGCTGATAGATATCAAATTCGCCCCTTCCCTTAGAAAGTTACAATAACTTTACCTTGCGAGTGGCCAGTAGAAACTTTATGTAATGCCTGATTAATGTCGTCAAATTTATAAGTTGAATCAATTGAAGCCGTAATATCCTCATTTTCAATAAGACTAGTAATCTCTTGTAACTGTCTTCCATTGGCTTGCACAAATAAAAAGTGATATTCTTTTTTATCTTTTGCTGCTAAACGATCTAAACGAGCACCCGCTAAACCAAACAACATTCTTTTCCACATTGGAAGGTTATTTTCAACGGCAAAGCGATAATTGGGTGTAGCCTTCAATGATACTAATTTTCCATGAGGTTTTAAAATACTAAGTTCCATTTTTATTTCAGTTGTACCTAAGGTATCTATAACGTAATCTATATTGGATAGAACCTCAGCATAGTTTTCTTCCTTATAATTTATATATTGACCTGCCCCAATCGACAGTGTACGTGATCGACCTCTTTCACTGCCACTTGTAATCACATATAACCCCATTGATTTAGCAATGGGAATTGCCATAGCACCAAAGCCACCGGTTCCTCCAGGAATAAATAGCTTTGTATTAGGCTGAACATGGAGTAAATCCTTCAATGCTTGATAAGCTGTTAAAGCAGTAAGGGGGACCGCAGCCGCTTCTATAAAGGATAGATTTTCAGGCATTTTAGCTATAGCATCATCTTTGACCGCCACATATTCAGCAAAAGCTCCTATTTTATTCACCGGCAATCTCGAATAAATTTTGTCGCCAACCTGAAAATCAACAACATCTTTACCAACCGCCTCTATAACACCAGATAGTTCATTGCCTAATGTTAGTGGAAACTCATAATCAGCAATCATTCGGACACTGCCATTTAAAATCAGAATATCTAATGGATTTACACCTGCTGCTTTTACTTTAACAAGCACCTCGTTATTATCGATTTCCGGTATTTCCACATTATTTATTTCCACTTGAATTCCTTTTGAGTATTTCTGCATTTGAGCAGCTTTCATACTTTTCTAGCTTCCTTTCCACTTAAAAATCTAATGGCGTACAATTTTTAGTTGTACGCCATTCATCATTTCACTTATTCTTACTGCTATTGAGATTTTTATTCTTCCATTTTAGGATAATCTGTATAACCCTGTGCACCACCAGCATAGAGCTTAGTTACATCCGGTTCATTTAGGGGAGCGTTTTTCTTTATACGCTCAATGAAGTCCGGATTAGCTAGTGCCCAAATCCCTACTGTTGCGACATCTGCTAGACCATTATCCAAGTCCACAGTAAGTTGTTCAAGTGGACGTCCCGCTCTATTTACCACTAGTGGTTGTGTCCACAATTGACGTATTTCTTGTAATAAGGGTTCATTGCCAAAGTGCATAATATGAAGATAAGCCAAATCAAGCTTATTTAATTCCCCTATTAAATATCGATACATCTCAATATTTGTATCACCTTCCTCAATTCCGTTCAATGTCCCTTGAGGCGAGAACCGAATTCCCGTTTTTTCTGCACCAATTTCATCAATGACTGCTTTAGTTACTTCAATTGCAAATCGAGCCCGGTTTTCAATTGAACCACCATAGGCATCTTGACGATGATTTGAGTTCTCACTAAGGAACTGTTGAATTAGATACCCATTTGCCCCGTGAATTTCGACTCCATCAGCTCCAGCTTCAATTGCTGCGGCTGCGGCTGTACGAAATTCTTGAATGACTTCTTTTAGCTCATTTTGACCTAATTCCCTAGGCGTCGGGATATCTTTCATCCCCTCAGCTGTAAACATTTCTGTGCCAGGTGCAATAGCAGAAGGTGCAACTGCTTGTCGATGAAGTGGTGTATTGTCAGGATGTGAAACACGCCCTACATGCATGAGCTGAATGAATATGCTGCCACCTTCATTGTGTACACGACTCGTTATTTTCTTCCAACCTTCTATGTGAGATGGTGTATAAATCCCAGGTGTATTTAAGTACCCTTGACCATCATTTGAAGGTTGTGTACCTTCACTTATGATTAAACCAAAAGAAGCACGTTGACCATAATATTCAGCCGCTAACTCGCCTGGGGTACCATCAGGTAAAGCTCTATTTCTCGTCATTGGTGACATACCTAGGCGATTTTTCAATATAACGTCTCCAATACGAACCTCTTCAAATATTTTTTTCATTTTCATTCTCCTTTTTTGTTGTCATATAGTCTAAGCATAAAGTGGTTAGTAATAATTGATTATCTATGACTAATTGTCTTCTCCCCCCTTAATTACTTAGAATCAAGAAATAGCTTTACATGTCCGGCAAACTGTTCTGGGTACTGGAATAGATGTCCATGTCCGGAGTCTGGATAAATAATGAGTTGGGCATTAGGTAAGTTTTCCGTAAGAATATAACTGTTTTCGGTCGGAACCATGACGTCTTTAACCCCATTAGTCACGAGTACCGCTTGCGTAATCTTCTGCAACCAGTCGTATTTCTGTTCAGGATCCCGCTCAGTCCATTGGGAGATTGCCTGTAATTGCGCATCGAGCACTTGAGGTGAACTTTCCACTTTTTTCTGGCTCAAGATTCGTTTTAATGAAGATATTCCAGCCGTCCGACTCGTTTCGGTCGGACCGTAAAATAGGAGCAAGAAATTCTCCAGAGCATCATTTTCATCTCCACCAACTTGAGTCATCGCTTCATACACGTCTTTTCTAGGATCATTGACACCGGATTGTGGACCAGTTCCCGCCAAGACGATGCGTCGTACCATATTTGGCTGCTGCAATACTAACTCCTGTGCAACAAATCCGCCAATTGAAAAACCAAGGATATCGACTCTCTCTAAGCCAAGTGCTTTAATGAAAGTCGCTGCATCCTTTGCCATCTCAGCTACAGTAGTCGGAGTTTCACCACTGGATTCACCGACACCAGCATTATCAAAAAGAATAATAGGTCGACTTTCAGCTAAAACACCAATCATATTAGGATCCCAATTTTCCATTGTTCCGCGGAAGTGAATGAAGAAAACTAGCGGAATTCCTGTTTCTTGGCCGAACTTTCTATAGGCAAATCGGATCCCTCCAGCTTCGATATAACTTGATTCAGTTGGAATTGTAAATTTTGACATCATTTTTCCCCTTTCGAACGGTGAGTTCGGATTGATTTGATAAATTATAAATTAATTGCAATTTCATCTGCATTTCTAGAATGTTCGTTCTAGAAAGGTAAAAAAAAAGAAAGTTAGTCTAACACTGAAAGTGTCATGTCAACAATGCTTTCTAATTTCTTTTTATCAGCCTCAATCTTCACTAATACGCGTAACCCTACAAGTGAATTATGAAGAAAAAGAGACAATACTTCAGGATCATGATTCTTAGATATTTCTCCGTTTTTCTGCCCATGTTTCAGCAGCTCATAAAAGAGAGCTTCTGTCTTTGTAAACATTTCTGCAATCTTTGTTGCAATTTCCTCGTCAAGCAAAGATAATTCAACAGCTGCATTTACAGACAAACATCCTTTTGGCAAATTAAGATTTGGGTAAATTATCATGTTAAACACTTCTCGTATCCCTTGTTTTACCAGTAATTTTGAACCTACTCTCTTCTTCGTTTCACTAGTAATTAACTCTTCATAGTGAGATAAGGCACTCAAAAACAATGTACGTTTGTCGCCAAACGTATCGTAGATGCTTCTGCGATGAATGCCCATATAGTCTACTAGCTCTTGCATAGATGTTTTTTCATACCCTTGTTGCCAAAAAAGCTCCATGGCTTTTCTTAATACTTGATTTACATCAAACTCTTTACTTCTAGCCATAATTCCTCCCTAAATACGAGCACCTTAACAAGAATGAACATTCTAATTATAGGACATTTAACTGCAACTAATTTAACTTCTCTTAGAATATCATTTCTAGAACGATTAGTAAAGAATAAGAAAAAACATAGAATAAATTAAACTCCAAGTTTTGTCTGCCTGTGCATCACACAATTCGAATTAATTCTGAATCGTGTCTGAATTGCACCGTGCACAGGCAGCACCCACTAACAATCGCGCTTGTTTGCTTTATTAAATCTACTTAAAATAATTGTTCCTATGAAAAATATTCTAACCAGAAGATGAATCCAAATAAGGTAATAACAGTTAAGGTAAGCTGAATTAGTGATACCTGAAAGTCTTTTCTGTTATCCGAAAATCTCCATTCTATATATGCTTGAACACCTATTTGAGTTAGTATGAAAAACCCAAATACTATATATGTTATAAAGGGCTGACTATTAAAAAGGGTTGCACTAGTTATTAAAAAAATCACAAAAACTATACGGAGTGTCCAATCGACTTTTTTATGAAATTCATTTATATGATTATATGAAAACCATTTCTTTTTACTTGCACCCATTCTATAACGAAAAACAGCTGGAATAACGCCAACCAGTAAAATAACAACTGATAGTATTTTAATAAGTTCTATCCAAAACCCAGGTGGCATTCCAGGGTACCCCATTTAAAATCAACTCCATTCTAGATTCCTTCCACTTCTACCACTAACTATATTATTGCAACGTACACAGGCAGCACTTACTCAATATGGCAATGGTTCAGGAATAATTGCAAGGGGAATAGCCCCGTACCGCCTACCCCAATATATGAACTTGCTAAAGCCCCATTATAGGGGTTAAACGGGAGTCACAAAGTGCTATTATCGCTATAAAATGTTGCTTTTATTTTCTATTAGATAACTCTTTCCCCTCCCATAAATTCAGCTTTTTAATATATATCCTTTTCAGAATCTTTATACTCTGTAATAAGAAATCCAACTTTAGATGTTTGATGGTTTCGACCTTTAAAGTCTCTTTCATCAATACCATAGGCTGACCATCCTTCTTTCCCAATGTAAAAAGTCAGTATGTTCTTGTATCCGAACTTTTTAGCTACTTGATCTTCACTGATGAATTTTAACTTGTTTTGAGTTAGAAACTTACAGATTCTCTCTTGTGAATTATCCATTTTTACTCATCCTCTCATTTTTAAATGAAATGTTCTTTTATTGTTTGGTGGGAAAAGAGTTGCGGATTGACTCCCCTTCTACAAGAGTACCAGTTGCCCACTAGCGTTGCATAGCAGTAAAATAATGTGAAAAAGGATTGGGATCAGAAATAAAGTTACATTAATACGAAAAAAAGGGCTCCTTCTGTAAAATGAAACTGACGACTAATCAGTTATCTACTCTACAGAAAGGAGCTTCCTTATGAAATGTGTAGACGAAAACTTAGTCTTTCGTCAATATTTATCTCTATTGCCAGTTAACATTTTGGCTTGTCCATTGATGTAAAGTTTTGTCTACCTGTGCATCACACAATTCGAATTGATTCTGAATAGCGTCTGAATTTAACAGTGCACAGGCAGCACTCACTGAATTTGTGAGCATATTCATCAAAATCCAGATTTTTATAAGGGAAGAATCCTTGATAGATTATTTATAACTCGCTTGTATAAACATTTATACGAGACGCTTCAAGTAAGCTTTAAAAATGAAGCACTTTCAACCTTTACAGCATTCGGAACAATCGGGTACTTAACGAAATGAATTGATGAAGATTTCCATACATCCGTTGAAGACACGGCAGCAGGCTTAACAAGCATTAGTAAAATGGCGTATCGAGTGAATGGTATATAAGAATTTGTCGCATTTCAAAACGGGAAACAAAACGAGTGCCAGGTACCGCAAAATTTCCAAAACAAAAAACGACCACATCAAAAGATGAAATCGTCTTTGTTATATATGTTGTTGCCATAATGATGCCACACATCGCTTAAACGTTGCTGTGACATCAAATATGTAGACAGCGAGAGTCGAACCCGCCTCTAAAGACCTACATATTTAAGTAAATATACTTGCAAATGTTGACTATCCACTACGCTAAAATCAAATCGCATTTTTTTAAAACTGTCATAAAAGTTTCTTGCACAGATATGCAATATTCAAAAAAGAAATGCATGGCTAAATCAGCATATCCGCATCCTATCCATTTGCCTATCTTACTTTTTATCGACCTTCCTTTTAAACTTTTGCCAAAACCTTTTTTTTCCTTTATGATCATCAAGAAAAGCCCAAATAGAGAATGCACTCACAGCAATCAAACCAATATAAACAGACAATTCCCAGTATGTAAATAACAGAAGGTAATCCCATATAGAATTCCCTCGAACAAACACATCATACGGATCGGCATTTCGATAGCTAATTGGTAGTTTGTCTCCTATGCCATATTGCCGATAGGTGTGTCGCGTTACGTCTTTGGCCATTTCAAAAGTTCTGCCCGTATGATCTTTATAAGAGATGGTTAAATCCCGAATTGAGTCTTCGTATTTCCGATAAGTCGTATACTCGAATCGGTCAACGACTGTAGCTTTCGTTTTTGTCTTTCCGAATGGCTGCACTGTTCGAATCAGGTTCACTACAAAGCTTTTGGCAATGAAAAGAAAAATTGCAATGACAATACCTGCATTTCTCCAAGCCCTTTGTCTCGAATCTACTTTTTTCTTTCGTTTCTTTTTCCTCATTCTTTTCCTTTTTTTAAATCGCTCAGAAGATATCTTCTCTTCTAAGCGCTCCAATGCAGGAATGGATAAGAAAAAGGCCACGAGTAAACAGAAAGCTATAAACGCAAAAACAAAAATAGCAATCAAGTAATAGAGGCCATCAATGAGTAAATCGCGCAGTGTCGAAAAGGTTGTAGCACCTGTCAAATAACCATTAATCGTATCGCCAATTTCAATGTTCTCTATCTGACTTTTGGAAACACGGTTGCGATATTTAATCTCTTCTCCGCCAGCAAGTTCGACCCAAACAAAATAGGTAGGAGGGGTGAATAACCCTTTGCTTGCTGTTTTTTCAATGACTGTCGCTTCTGCTGATCGAATTGAAGCTAAATCGTACTCATCCAGATAAGAATCGATCATTACCCAAGTGAAAAGGCTGAAAAATAAGCCTAAAACTAGAAGCCCAGCTAATTCTTTGATGTTTGTCATAATTTCCTCCATAACCATCCTTCCACCACCATATCAAACAGACGTTAAAATACAAGCATAAAAAAACTACCAGCAAATGCTCTGATGGCAGGTCTACTTAAAATTCACCGTAGGGTTATTTCAAAACTTCTGCACTATAGAATCATCCTTTACAAGAAGTTCTACTTCTTTAGTGTCATGACCATAACCGTCTAGAATGATATTCAGAGAATAGTTACGATTCACTATTGAAGTAGCACCCTCACTTGCATGTTGAATGATTTCTTCATCTTTTAGTTCGTTCATTTCTTCAATTGTTAGCGTTGTGTAGCCACAGTATGTTGTTACATCCCCATCTTTAAAAACAAACACTTCATCAATACGACTATCTCTTGTTAGATCTTGATTCGCTATGAACCAAACTGGATACTTTTCAAAACCCTTACTTATCAGTATAAATTCATTTTCTCCAGCTTCATTTACTTTTGAAGTGTCTGTTTACGTTGCATTTTCAGTGCTTCACGTCTCCGCATCCACAAGCTGTTAAAAACAACGCAGTAGTAATAACCATCAATAGCGCGAACCTTCTTTTCTTTAAATACATTTCACGCCCTCCATTTTTCAACAAGCTAAGCTTCATAACTCGTTACATAAAACACATTAATTAATGCCCCGAAGCCTTCATACCCATTATGTCAGAGTTGCCCCATTCAACTTTGTCACCCAGTTTATTATTAACAAATTAACGTGCCACAAAATGTGTTTCTTTTCCTAAGCAATAAAAATAGGGATATTGCACAGGAGTTTACCTCCCGTTCAATATCCCTACTCTCTAAAACCGTTAATAAGACTACATTATCAGCCATATCTCTATGGAGACGGCGGGAGTCGAACCAATCGCTTCAAGAAACGCTATAATACCAGTGTTTTCAAGGGTTTATAGCCGCTATGTAAAATGTTTGACTACATTTTTGACTACGTCTGATGAAAATTACCTTGCGAGGGCAAAGTGTTTTCTTTAATAAACCTAGAGTTTGAGCAACTCAAGTTGTTCAAAAGACTTTATTGTAAGGCTACATTTCCAGCTCCAACCAAGCCTCACACTCAACATGCACGGTTTGAAGCGTGTAGCCGAATGGCAGCAATTCAGTTACGACCGTTGCGAATGTGTCAGGATTGCATGATACATAGACGATCCGTTTTGGTTTGGAACGTCCAATGTGGCGCATCACTTTCCTACCAGCCCCGCAACGTCGTGGGTCGATCAACAGAATATCAGCGAATCCGAAATGATCATGCATCTCATCCAGTCCCCTGCGTGCATCACGGGCAATTAATGTCGTGTTATGCAAATCATGAGGTAGTGAGGGGAAATACATTTTCACTATCAGGATGCAGTGTGACGCGGACTATTGTTAATTCTTCTTGCGACATTAAAAGAACTTCCTAAAATTGATACGTTGATCGTACCAGGGAGGCGCTGCGTTTGGATATGCGTTGTTTGATTGGGGGCTTACAGTGTGTCTAGCATACTTTTCTATTTTTGTGTATAAAAAGAGAAGCTAATCATTTTTGATTAACTTCTATTTTTATTTGCTCGTTTATTTTATTTCCCATACGCTTCATATATTGTTCCATGAACTTATAATCTGGTGTTCCATCCTCTTTTGTTGGAAGAAGGATGATTTGTTCTTTCATTCTTGTAGCATTGAATTTATATCCATATGCGTATTTAACTTTCTGTTGCAAGATAACAGCTTTCATAAATAAGAGAACATGTTTGTTATTTGGAAAACCTTTTAGTTTAAGTCGTTTAACATCATCTGAAAAAACAGCAGAATAAGGATGATAAAAATTTTCTACAACACTACCGTTATAATTTACCCCCAAGACATTACGATCAATGCTAACATTTGTGTTAGAAGTAAACTCGGTTATCCCATTATTGCTATCGGTCGCTCCGATAAATGGAATTCTACCTGGTCGCATATTCGCCTTTGTTAATCTAACGCCACTGTCTATTGTAAAAATGTCATCCATCTTAAACGGATTCCATAATAAATCATCTAAAGACCTTAGATCTTCAATATCCTCATTTTTCTCAATCTCGATATTTTTCTCAATATCACTAAACATATTAGCTACATAAGTATCCATATACCCCCAATCAGGTTCTTGTTCTTTAATAGGTAAGAGGATGATTAAGTTCTTTAATCGAGTTGAATTGATGGTATAGGAATAGCTAAACATTTTTGTTGCGTTTTCTATCATAGTTGCTACATACAGTAGATGGTTTCTTTTCAAATCTAATTTCGGAATACATATGTTTACTTTTGTACCTGTAAAAAAATGAAATTCTTGAACAAAAGGTTTACTTGTTTCATTCCCTATCGTAATAACAGGTAACTTACCACTATAAAGTTTTTCTGCTTCACCATCTATCATAAATTCAAAACCATTTCTGGTAACTTTTCTAGTAATATAAGGTGTTCCGTTTTCGTTTAGTTTTGCTTTGTTACCGTCAATAGCTTTGCCGATAATTACTTCAAATAAATCAGAGACAAGAAAAGGTGAATATATTATCGGATCATTCATTCTCTTCCTCTCCTCCTTCAACTTCAAAGAGATAACGCTTTCCATTAGCCATCATCTCGAATTTGAAAGTCAAGTAATCAGCAACTGTTTTCTGAAAAACATCTTCTGAAGGTATTTCATCGTTAAAGTAATAAAAACTATGTAACCATTCATCAGTGTCATTGATAGTCGTTTTTACAATAAAAGCTGTACCGTCATCTTCATCGCCTGCTAGAACTGCAAGTAGATGATCTAGCTTCCCTTTTTCTGAACCATCTCCAACAAGACCAACGTGTTTTCTCACAATATAACCATCATCTTCGTAATTTACAAATGAAACTCGCTTATTTTCAGGATGTTTAATTCTAGCCGTAAAAACAGCAATACAAGGATTTACACCTATTCCGTAGAATGTATCTTTATTTAATGTAATAACTGTTTCTAATGTATGACTCTCTAATATTTGGCTTTTTCTAGCTTTATCGTGACGATTTTTCCCGACCATTGTTGATTGCGGTACGATCACACATAATTTACCACCAACAACTAACATATCTAAAGCATGCTGAATAAAGCTTAATTCCGATAAATGTTGTGTTTGATCATTTTTTGCTTGAGAATAGGGCGGATTCATCAGTATTTTATTAATTCCATGTTCTTTCATAATATCTCTATCAAATGTCAAAGTATTATCACGAACAAGATTACTTTTTCCATCTCCTCGAAGAATCATGTTTGTTGTTGCAACCGTAAATAACTTCTGTTGAATCTCAATACCGTATAACCGATTTTGTTTAATATCTCGTTTTTCATCATCATTTTCAGCCTGTCCAAGCATTCTGTTCATGGCACTAATTAAAAAAGCTCCAGTTCCACAACAAGGATCTAAAACGTAATCTGATTTATTCACACTAATTAGTTCTGTCATTAAAGAAGTTATATGTCTTGGTGTTAAAACGATTCCTAGAGAATTTCCGTCATTGCCTCCGTATTTTACAAACTCACCGTAGAAATTACCTAGTATATCAAAGTCTGTATTACTTTTGATCTTATCCATAATCTCTGCTTCAAGAGTTGTAGTAAAGTACTTGAGAGGTGTCATTTCAAGATTAACGTTGATTACGTTTAAAGTTACATCTCTTTGTATAAAATTAAATTGGTCTAACATTTCACCAACTTTTGCGTAAGGAACAATACCGACATTTTCTAGATACAATCTTACTGCATTGAAAATGATTTCTCCATCAAATCCTCCTACACGATCAGAACCAGTCAATTGACTTAATGAAAAAGTTGGTTCTTCTAAAGCAAGTAAAATAGCTGAAACAACAGTCGCTTTTTTCTCACCTTCGAGCTGACCATAGTTTCTTAAATCTTCATGCATATCTGAAGCAATTTTATTTACTTCCCTTAATTCCCGTTCCTCTTTTGGAAGTTCACCAAGCACGGCTACTTTATAATATTCATCTATATTTTCAGGAGAAATATCTTCTAAACTTTTCATGTCAGGTAATTCTTTTATCCCTGTTTCCGATACAAAATAAGGTTTTATTTGATAATGTAATCCATCTCCAGCAATTCCTAATGCAATAATTTCTTTATAAGAGTTGGTTTTTTCAATGATATGTTTTGCGTAATGAATCGCTCCATTAACAGCATAATCTCTTCTAAATGGGAATTCAGTATCCACAACACCATCAACATTTTTATATTCAAGTCTATTTACTGCTAGTTTATCTTCTACAATAATTAAATGATCTCCAGAGAAGAAAATAAACTCAGGTTTCCCTATACCTGATTGTGTTTTTGATTTACTTGCATTTTTTAAAGCTTGTTTGATTTGAATGTTCGAGGACCCTTGCTCTTCATACTTAACACCTAAGTCTTCAATAAACCTTCTTACAAGCTGATCTGTACTTGTCTTTTCGTTCACCAAAATTCTCTCCCTACCTATTTTTATTAAACAATTATAATTATAATAGTAATTTAGATTAATCAACTCCACAATAAGAATCAATATTTATTACATACGAATAATTACAACTATTTATTAATTATTGCATAATAATTGTATTATAACAATTTAACCTTTAGAGCTTTAATAAACATCGCCCATAATCGATGTTAGGAGTGGTTATATTTATTCTAGATTGTATAGTGCAAAATGAAAGTACATAGTATTCCAATAAAATTAAGCGTTGCAACTTTACATGGAGAGGTGAGCATGGTACCTCTCTCGGCACAGCCAGTCCTTGTTGTGGCTGGTTTTCTAGCATGATAATCATGCTCACAGAGACTCCATGTCTAGTTGCAACATTATGTACTTTCCGTTGCACTTTTCAGCAATATGATCTTTCAAATTACATATATATACAATACACGAGATTTAGTAGATATTATATATGAAGGATGTTGAAAACATAAGAAGTAATGATTAAAATAATGATTGCATTTAGGGTTAAAATTATAATCAGTATCATAATTAAACAAAAAACCTTCTAATTTTTAATTAAGAAGGTTTTTTGAATGCATTTTTATATCATTAACAGGAGATACCAAGTTCCTGATGTCAATTCTGATTGTTATTGATAGTGTTCGAATTTATTTTCGCTCAGGCATACTTCACTAAAACTTTCAGCTAAACTAATCGTCCTCTCAATTCCTTAATCCCCCTATCTAAGCCGGAAGTTACTTATTCTGTTCGTCATCCCTCTCATCCTTAATCCCATAAAACTCTTTTATATACTCGTAGTACTTATAAATTGCTTGATTGAGAATATATGCTTTAGTTACACGCCCCTCATGTTCATTGAATAAGTCTTGTATTTCATCTAGTTCTTTTGCAGAGCGTTGTGTCATATAAAAAGCAATTTGCTTTTCTTTGTCTTTCGCCATATAAATACCTCCTATTGTGATTTGTAAATTCTTATTTATATTTCTAATTCAATCCTAACAAAATCACTCTTTTTTTACTACTTAAAAATATTTTATAAACGGTTTTGAACTATTAAAATAAATCAATCCTCAGCTTCTTGTTTTTTATTTATAGCTATGCGCTACCTTAAATTAATATACTTCATAGCTAATTAACTAAAATACTTGATAAATTTATCGTCATAGATTAGTGTTATTTATAGCTAATAGAATGCAATCTACTTTTTAGTGGAAATACTTTTATTTATTAGCTAGAAAAGGAGACTTAATTATGATTAGACCCGTTATAGACAGCTACGAAACACTGGGAGAAACTTTGTTACTTGTAGATATTGTCAAGCGTTATAAAAAAGTGGAGAACAAAGAAACCAAGACATGGGTGGCCACTAACGAATTTTCTCATGTTTATACTGTGGTTTGCTTAGAACGTAAATTCGACAAATTTGATGTGAAGATTGAAGAGAATAAACCGCTTTTCTCACTTGGAGAAGATGGAAAAGCAGTTGCAATTCCCGACGAGTGCTATGTCAAATTTGAAAATCTGACAATCCTTCCCTATGTTCGAGAGGGGTGGATACAATTAAGCGCTAAAGCTGATAGATGCATGTCCATTATCGTGGAGTGACCTATGAGAAAAAAAGATAGAGATGGATTTATGATAGTTTCAGCTTTTTCAAAAACTCCATTACAAAATCGCTTTAGAACTTTACTTGTCATTTACTTCTTAATTGCGACTCTTGAAGTTGCTAATTTTCACTATATTAGCGGGATCTCTAGAATAATAGTTAGCATGATAATCATTGTTATTTCGGTTCTCATTACTATTATTTTTGCAAAATTAAAGGTTGAGTTTAATCGTTCCCCTTTCCTTTCATTGCAAAGATATATTCACAATAACAGGTTATATGAGGATGAAATAAGACAAATAGGCTTTGACAGGGATGGCAATCCAAAGCAAAAAAAGGTGATATTTAATTCTGCTTACTTCTCCTATAAAGAAACAGAAAATGATCTGATAGTTAGATCTTGGAAGAGAGCGGATAAGTTTTCAGATAAAGCTAACTCTCAAGATACTATGCTCTCAGCTCTATTTGGAAAAGAACTATTTAGGAAACAAGACAATGTTCAGTTTTGTGATTACATCTTTGAACTAGTAAAAGATAAACGATTGTCAATGAATACACGAAAACCATCGAAAGGAATGATATTACAAATGACAGAAAAAATCAGTTGGTCATTGGGAAAACCCCCTCACACTTTAATTGTCGGCTCAACTAATTCCGGTAAAACGTATTTAGTCAGTATGTTAATTCTTGACTATCTATATATGGGAGCAGATTTATTTATTGCAGACCCAAAGTCTGCAGATTTAGCAATTATAGGCCGAATAATAGATGTTAAACGCTACAGCAAGATAACTAACACTGCTACGACTGAAAATGAAATTGCAGGGCTATTTAGAAGAGCTAACGAGGAAATGGAAAAGCGATATAAAGAATGGTTTTCTGATGAAAGTGCCTTTGGGAAAACATGGAGAGATATTCCAACTGCTAAACCGCTTGTTTTCGTTTTTGATGAGTATTCCGCATTCATTTCTGTCGCTTCACCTAAAATTGTTAAAGAGGTGAATGGATATTTGTTTAATCTCATTCTCAAAGGACGGCAAGCTGGAATAGAAGTTGTAATGATATTGCAAAGACCAGATGCAAACATTTTAAGCGCAAATATTCGTGATCAATTTGGAGTAAGAATTGGACTATCAAATATGACTAATGATGGTAGAAAAATGTTGTTTGGTTCTGTTGATATGGAATACAAAAATATTCAAGAGATTGGTAGCGGATATCTTTTGATTGATGGAGTATTTGATAAACCTGTTTACTTTGAAACTCCACTAATGTCTCATGGAATGGACTATTTAGATGAGTTAAACAAAGCTATTGAAGAGAATAAACCTAAAACAATTACCCCTTTAAAGGTAGTTTAATAGGGAGACAAAACGCCTAAAGCGTTTTAGCGGAGCGGCCGAGTCTTTATACTACCTTTAAAGGGGAGTCGGGCGGTCTTCGCCCGACACTAGACTTGATATATAGAACAACATCTGACCGTTTCAGGAGAGACTAAAGAGGTTGAATATGAGTAGAAACGTAAAGTATTACAATACGAAGACTATTGAAACACCAACTTACATCGAATACTACGAATACGAATATCCAATTTTCTCAAAGAAAAGTGATGAAAAATCGTCTAGTAAACTTGAATGGTTAAATGATGATACCAGGAATAGGGAATTTGATGAATTAGGTACTAGAGAAAAATATGATAGTTTGAAACGGAAGCAAAAACACTATGAAGCTATGCGTTGGGAAGTCGCAAGAATCGTAGACTGCAATTTTGATAAAGCAACCAAGTTCGTGACACTTACCTTTCAAGATAATGTTACTGATGTTGAATTTTCCAATATTGAGTTCAAGAAATTCATTCAACGTTTAAACCGTCGATTAGCTAAGAAAAGTCAGAAAGCTAATTATTTAGCTACTTGGGAAAAACAAAAACGTGGAACAATTCATTATCACGTGATTTTCTTTTCGCTGGGATATATTAAAAAATCCGAACTTGAAAAAATATGGAGTAATGGGTTTGTACAGATTAATAAAGTTGATGTAGACAGCAGAGAGAATAGAGGGAGATATCTGTCCAAGTATTTTTCCAAAGATCTAGATATTAAGGAACATAAGAAAAAAGCGTTCTTTAAGTCGCAAAACCTAAAAACGCCAATTGTTAGAAAAACCACTTCGTCTAAACTGCACGATTTTTCAAATAAAAATATTATCTACAGTAAAAAGTATACACAAAAAGTTCTAGATTTCAAAGAATTTGACAATAAGAACTGCATCTTTAAAGAGGGCGATGTGCAGTATACAAAAATTTTGAAGTAGTGTTATTCGGTAACCAAATCCCAAAATAAATACGGATACAAATTAATTGAAGTAAAGTAGAAAATTCAGATCTTGAAAATGGGGGTATTTAAGGTGCAACATACATTTGAAATTTCCAAAGAATTAGAGAACACATTAACCGAGTTAATCATTACTTGCACAAACCAAGCAATAAAATCTCATCATATTATACCAAAAGAATGGCTTTCTTTATCTGACGCTGCTCTATATGCAGGCGTTTCAAACAATACACTTGTTAAATTCCGTCACATGGGGTTAAGAGTATGTGAAATCGACGGTATCAAAAGGGTATCACGCAAAGAAATCAATCGCTTTTTAGAAGACTACCGCTTGTAAACATACTAGGAGGATTTTCGCACAGTTAAATTGTAAATTATAGCTGTGTGGATTAATCCTCCTTTATTAATCTTGCCCCCGCAGCTGATTAGGAGGAATTATCATGGTAAAGAAAAAAGTATCACCTATCAAAAGCTACAAGCTTAAAAACGGTGATTTACGATACGAGTTCCCTGCTTATTTAGGGGTTGATCCGTTAACTGGGAAACAGAAGCGCACAACGAAACGTGGCTTTAAAACACGTCAGGAAGCGAAACTAGCATTAGCTCGTATTCAGCTAGATGTTGCAAATGGTACGTACCAACAAGAACGTGCTGAAACGTATCAAGAAATTTACGACCTATGGGTAAAGCAATATGAAAAGACTGTTGAGGAAAGTACATTCGTAAAAACAACGGGCCTTTTTACAAATCATATTCTACCTGCGATGGGTGCTTATAAAATTGAAAAGATACATGTCGATGTATGTCAGAAGCATGTGGATGAGTGGGCGGCGAAGTTAAAGAAGTTCCGCATGGTAAAAGCGTATGCTGCGAAGGTGTTAAACTTTGCGATTAAGCGTGGCTATATACAAACAAATCCGTTTGCGCACGTAGATATGCCCGCCACCTCCTCCAAGAAGGCTATTGTAAATGATGAAGATGAGGCGGAGAATTTCTATACTCGTGAACAGCTTATCAAGTTCCTATCATGCCTAGAACAAGAAAGTAACTACAAAGCATATGCTCTCTTCCGCCTATTAGCGTTCAGTGGTATGCGTAAAGGTGAAGCATTAGCTCTAACGTGGAATGACCTGAACTTCACAACAAACGAGCTACGTATTAGCAAAGCCCTTTCACGAGGTAAAGATAATCGGCTATATGTGAAATCTACGAAAACAGGTGTTGCTCGTACAATCAAAATGGACGACAAAACAATGGCTGTGTTAAAAGAGTGGAAGAAAAAGCAGAAGGAAGATTATTTTGTACTGGGCTTTAATACGCTGCAACCAAAGCAACTTGTATTTAGCAATGAGCACAACGAATACATGCAACCTACCAAAACTCGAAAGTGGATTGTGCATGTACAAGATAAATACAAGTTAGGCACAATCACAACACATGGTTTACGTCATACACATTGTTCATTATTATTCGAAGCTGGTGCTAGTTTGAAGGAAGTACAAGATCGTTTAGGACATACTGATGTAAAAACGACGATGGACATCTACGCACACGTTACGAAGAAGGCGAAAGAAGAAGCAATACTGAAGTTTGCCAACTATATTGAGATGTAGATGTATGACTACTCTTTGACTACGTTTTTGACTACGTTCGATTGATATTCAATGAAATCATATGAAACAAGACAAAAGAAAAAACCCTTGATATACAAGGGTTTTGACACTCATTGAAACTCAATGAAATCTTAATATGGAGACGGCGGGAGTCGAACCCGCGTCCAGAGGCTCTAACACTTAAGCATCTACGCGTGTAGATTGTCTATTTGGATTCGCGTGGCATTATGCCGGCAATCAGGGCGTCATGTACGCTATCTTGGAAGTCTCTTCCGACTGCCTCAAGAGGCAACAGTCGTCGTATCCCACTAAAGGTTGAGCCCTACAAATGCCACATGGGCGATGGAAATGTAAGGCAGATTCAACAGCTTACGCTGCGAATGCTAGGTTGTTGTTAGTTTTGCCTGTTATTATAAGGTGCCGTTTCTGACGGAGCCGAGCCCTCCGACGCGCAACTCAAGCTAAGACGACCCCTGTCGAATCCGTAACGTCCCCAAAGGGATGTCAGGAGAACCTATTTAAAGGCTTCTGAACTACTTGAACACAAATTAGTATATCACATTTCCACTAAATTTTCAATACTTCTGCCTATCTCTAAGTGCACGATCGATTTCACGCTTCGCATCTTTTTTCTTCAGATCTTGGCGTTTGTCGTAATCTTTCTTACCTTTCCCAACACCAATTAACACTTTTGCAAAGCCGTCTTTTAAATACATCTTAATCGGTACAATCGCAGATCCCTGTTCTTTCGTTTGTCCAATCAATTTGCTAATCTGTTTTTTATGAAGAAGTAACTTTCTAGAACGCACCGGATCATGATTGAACTGATTCCCGTGGTCATATGGGCTAATGTGCATATTGGTAATCCACGCTTCGTTATTGCGGATTCTTATAAACGCATCTCGCAGTTGAACTTTACTAGTACGGATTGCTTTGATTTCAGTACCTTGTAGAACAATACCTGCCTCAATTGTTTCTTCGATTGCAAAATCATGATTCGCCTTTTTATTAACGGCGACTACCTTCCCCTGGCCTTTCGCCATTTCTTTCACCCCTTAATCAATTACGCCCCGGCGTAATTGCATACAAATTTTGAATAGCGCTTGTGCCTGCTGGACGCAGGTAAGCAACCTTTCAAAGTTTGTGACAATACAGCCGGAAGCAAAACTGCGGAGCGGCCTAGACCGCTCCTTCTTTACTTTTTCTTTTTAGGCTTAGGTTTAGTACCCGCTTTTTTCGCTGCGCCTTCATAGAACTTTTTCTTTTTACTATATGTGCCTGTTTTCTTTTTATCTTTTGATTTATCTCCGGATTTATTGTCGCCATCCTTTTTCTTTGCATGGATGACTTTCGGAGTTTCTTTACGTGTACGACGGAAGTCTTGTTTCATGCCAACGATTTCAAAATCGATTGTCGATTCTTCAGGCTTCACAGCAATCACTTTCACGGTTACTTCGTCGCCGAGTCTGTATTGTTTGCCAGAACGTTCACCAATCATCATCATTTGTCTGTCGTCAAATCGATAATAATCATCTGTCATATGACTAACGTGAACAAGTCCTTCGATTGTGTTTTCCAGTTCGACAAACAAACCAAAGTTTGTAACCGATGAAATAACGCCTTCGAATTCTTCGCCAATTTTGTCGAGCATAAATTGAGCTTTTTTCAGTGACTCTGTATCACGTTCTGCTTCAACTGCACGACGTTCCCGTTCAGATGTATGCTCTGCAATATCAGCTAATATCGCACTCCAATGCGCAAGTGTCTGTGTCGACATGTCTTTTTCAATTAGATATGTCCGGATCAAACGGTGGACAATCAAATCTGGGAAGCGGCGGATTGGTGCCGTGAAATGAGTATAGAATTCTGTGGATAAACCAAAGTGACCCAGACTTTGATCTAAATACTTCGCCTGTTGCATTGAACGCAGGAGCATTGTCGAAATAACTGTTTCTTCAGGTAGTCCCTCAATTGATTCTACGATTTCCTGCAACGCTTTTGGATGGACCTTATTACCCGTTCCTTTTACAACAACACCAAAGTTCGTTAGAAATTCGAAGAAACGTTGTAATTTCTCAGCTTTCGGATCTTCGTGAATTCGGTAAATGAACGGTACTTTAAGCCAGTGGAAATGTTCCGCGATTGTTTCGTTCGCAGCAAGCATGAATTCTTCTATCAGGCGTTCTGATACAGTACGCTCCATAATGACAACATCCGTTGGCCATCCTTTTTCATCAACAAGGATTTTCGATTCCTTGAAATTGAAATCAATGGCTCCACGATCTTCTCGCTTCTGTTTCAAAATAGCCGCGAGGTCTGCCATATGGTTAATCATAGGAACAACATGTGCATATTTCTCTGAAAGTTCTTCGTCTTTTTCTTCGATGATTTTATAAACTTCATTATAAGTCATACGTTCTTTCGAGCGAATAACACTCTCAAATATTTCGTGCTCGACGACTTTCCCGTTGCGATCTATCGTCATTGTACAAGATAACGTAAGCCTATCGACACCTGGATTCAATGAACAGATTCCGTTCGATAATCTATGCGGTAACATTGGGATAACTCTATCCGTCAAGTACACGCTTGTTCCACGGTCATAAGCGTCATCACCCATTGCAGAATTCTCCGTCACATAATAACTGACATCCGAAATATGAACAGATAATATATAGCTACCATTGTCGTTTTTCACAACTGAAATGGCATCGTCAAGGTCTTTGGCATCCGCGCCATCAATTGTAATCGAAAGTTCTTCACGGAGATCACGACGTTTGAACAAATCTTCTTCTTGAACTTCTTCAGGTATTTTATTTGCCTGGTCTAGTACTGCTTGCGGAAAGTCAACTTCAATTCCATGCTTATGAATAATAGACAAGATGTCCACGCCAGGATCATTTCTGTGACCAAGGATTTGTGTCACCATACCTGTTGCTGATTTCCCGTCTACAGGCCAGTCTGTTATTTCAACAACGACTTTGTGACCGTCAACCGCATCAAGTGAATCTCCTTTACCGATGAAAACGTCCATTGGTAATTTTTTATCATCAGGAACAACGAAACCGAAGCCTTTATTGTTCTGGTACATGCCCACTACCTTTGTTGTTTTGCGTTCCACGACACGTGTAATTGCCCCTTCACGTCTACCGCCTGATGTGGCATTAACGACACGTATGAGGACAGTATCTCCGTTCATCGCGCCATTTACTTCATGTGGTGGTATGAATACATCATCCATTCCTTCTACATCCGGTGCCACAAAACCAAATCCTTTTGCATGCCCGATGAATTTTCCACGAAGGAGATTCATGCCTTCTGGCACGCCATAACGGTTCGATTTCGAGCGAATAATTTGCCCTTTTTGTTCAAGGTCAACAAGCATTTTCACTAGTTCCTTAAACTCCGCCGCCTGTTCAAATCCCAATACTTCCTGAATTTCCTGTACGGTTAGCGGCTTATACGATTCTTCTTTCATTAGAGACAGCAATTTTTGCTGTATGTCTTGTTCTAAGCTATCCAATTGCATCACTCCTTATAAGTCTATAGTATGGTCATTGGTCTTATCTTTCACTCATTCCAGTCCAATGATTCCAAGAATTTCAAAATATCTTCATGAAGTTTCACTTTTTCGGGTCCGAGTGTAATGACATGTCCCGATTGTTCATACCATTTAATATTTTTTATGTCTGATTCGGTATTGTCATAAATAACGTTTGCGGAATCGGTATCGATAACATCATCGTTTGTGGCCTGCACAACAAATAGCGGTGCATAGATGTGATCGATATGATCTCGTACATCATAGACAAGTGCACGAAGTTCTTCGAGAGAAGGCATATTTTGCGCACGTAATGCCTCTATATCTCTTTCGATGTCTTCTTCGGCTTTCCCTTCAAACTTCTTATACTCCCGTGCATATTTAAGGACACCTTCATACATAATGTCAGTTGTTCTCATCGACATTGGCGCGCACATTGTAACAATACCCTTCACTGGCTTGTTATACCCTAATTTGAGCGAAAATACGCCTCCTAATGACAATCCAGCAACTGCAATCTCATCGTATCCAGCTTCCTTTAATTGATTATAACCCGTAAGAACATCTTCCCACCACTCTTCGGGACCTGTGTGGATCAATTCTTCTGGGGGAACACCGTGGCCTTTGTAATGGGGTGCAAGCGAGGTGTAGCCTTCCTTTTCAAGAAACCGTCCCAACATCCGTACGTCCGCTGAGGTACCTGTAAATCCATGTAGCAGTAAAACTGCACGCTTCCCTCTTTCGAAAAAGAATGGTTTCGGTTGTGCAATTCTCATTTAGATCATCCTTTCTAAGAAAAGTGCAAGGCGCCGTTCAGCTCCGACAGGCATAAGACGGGCGGGCTAAGCGGCGTTCTTTGCCGAATAGTCTGACTGACTTATGTCCCGAGGAGTTGGCGCCTGGAGCTAGACACTAAGAAAAGTGCAAGGCGCCTCGGTAGACCCGAAAAGCGCTGGAGGGCCTTAAGATAAAGGCGCTCTTTGCCTTTAACTTAAGGACTGAAGCGACTCGAGGGGCTAGGCGCCTGGAGTCTGGACACTAAGAAAAGCGCAAGGCGCCCGCTAGACGCGACAGGCATAAGTCGATCCAGCGACGTGGCGCTCTTTGCCACATAGCTGGATTGCTTATGACCAAGCGGCTGGCGCCTGGAGTCTAGACAACGACCCCAGTAGAAAACTTATACTTCCCTACTTTTAATAAAAAACGCCCGACCAGTCGGAAGGTCAGGCGATAATGGTCTATTTAAGATTATACTTTCATAATGACGATTGCCAATACGATAAACAAAACGGCAAGTACAACAGTGACCCGTTGAAGTACAAGGTCAAGTCCCCGTGCTTTTTGTTTCCCGAAAAGTTGTTCGGCTCCGCCAGAGATGGCTCCTGATAGACCTGCGCTTTTCCCAGATTGCAATAATACGACTACGATCAATGATAGTGCTACGATTACGAGCAGTGTCATCAGCAAAGTATGCATTTTGTTCCACCTCCCGATTCGAACTTCACAACAGTTCTATTTTACCAAAAACAGACTGGTGTTACAACCTATTGTTCTAATTTTAAGACAGAAGTTCTCATAGTCACTCAGTGAGTTTCCACTCAATCTATTAAAAACCAAAGAAAAACCCGCCGAAGCGGGTTTTTATCAATCATTATTTTTTCAAGTTATAAAACGTTTTAACACCAAGATATTCAGCAGTATCATCTAGCTGATCTTCAATACGAAGCAATTGGTTGTATTTCGCAACGCGGTCCGTACGAGATGGTGCACCCGTTTTGATTTGTCCAGCGTTTGTTGCAACTGCGATATCAGCAATTGTCGTATCTTCTGATTCACCTGAACGGTGGGAAATAACTGCCGTATAGCCAGCGCGCTTCGCCATTTCAATCGCATCAAACGTTTCCGTCAATGTACCGATTTGGTTCACTTTGATAAGGATTGAGTTACCAATACCTTCTTCAATTCCTCGTGCCAGTTTTTCTGTGTTCGTCACGAACAAGTCATCTCCGACAAGTTGAATTTTTTTGCCTAAGCGGTCCGTCAATAGTTTATGACCCGCCCAGTCATTTTCATCCAAACCATCTTCGATAGAGATGATTGGATACTTACTGCAAAGCTCTTCATACCAATCAACCATTTCTGCCGATGTTTTTACGATACCTTCGCCAGCAAGATTGTACGTACCATCTTCTTTATTGAAAAACTCAGATGCTGCAACGTCCATTGCAAGGAGAACTTCCTCGCCTGGTTTGTAGCCTGCTTTTTCGATTGCTTCAAGGATAATAGACAAAGCTTCTTCATTGGAAGATAAGTTCGGAGCAAATCCGCCTTCATCACCCACTGATGTATTCATGCCTTTTGCCTGTAGAACAGTCTTAAGGGTATGGAAAATTTCCGCGCCCATACGAAGACCTTCGTGGAATGAAGTAGCGCCGACTGGCATTACCATAAACTCTTGAATATCCACGTTGTTGTCCGCATGCTCGCCACCGTTTAGAATGTTCATCATTGGCACTGGCAATTGTTTTGCGTTAATGCCGCCTAGATATTGATAAAGGGGAATATCAAGATAATCAGAAGCAGCATGTGCGACAGCTATCGATACGCCAAGAATTGCATTTGCGCCCAATTTACCTTTGTTGGCAGTACCATCAATTTCAATCAACGCTTTGTCAATCGTCACTTGATCAAGAACTGAAAACGCATCTTCCAATTCCGCCGAAATAACTTCATTAACATGGTCAACCGCTTGAAGAACACCCTTGCCCAAGTAGCGATCCGGATCACCGTCACGTAGTTCTACTGCTTCATATTCGCCTGTTGAAGCGCCAGATGGAACGATTGCCCGACCAAATGCACCGCTTTCCGTAAATACTTCAACCTCTACTGTTGGATTTCCACGTGAATCAAGTACTTCTCTCGCTTGGATAAGTGTAATGATTGGCATGTCATTCTCCCCTTTTTAAAATAATGGTGTGCCGGTCATTTCTACCGGTTGTTCTACTTGTAACAATTTTAGCATTGTTGGTGCCAAGTCTGCGAGTTTACCGCCTTCGCGCAAACTAATTCCCGCCTTCGTAACGATAACCGGAACCGGATTCGTTGTGTGCGCCGTCATCGGAGCCCCGTCTTGCGTAGTTACTTCATCAGCATTTCCATGATCAGCCGTTACGATTGCCGTACCGCCTTTAGCATGGATTGCGTCGATAATTTTGCCAAGGCATATATCAACCGTTTCAATCGCTTTGATGGTTGGTTCCAGCATTCCACTATGCCCGACCATGTCGGGATTTGCGAAATTGAGAATAATTGCATCAAAACGATTCGCCTCAATTCCTTCAATAAGCGATTCCGTCACTTGGTAAGCACTCATCTCCGGTTGCAAGTCATACGTTGCAACTTTCGGTGAAGCTATCAAGATTCGTTCTTCACCTATGAACTTGTCTTCTCGTCCGCCACTCATGAAAAAAGTGACATGTGGAAATTTCTCGGTTTCCGCAATGCGCAGTTGTGTCAAACCGTTGCGGGCGATAACTTCTCCAAGAGTGTTTTCCAAGTTGTCACTACTATAAGCGACATCTGCAACAATGTCGTCACTATAATGTGTGAACGTCACAAACTTCAAATCTTTATATCTTTTCGTTCCTGTTTCAAATTCATCAAAAGTAGAATCTGTTAAGGCGCGTGAAAGCTGAATGGCACGGTCCGGACGGAAATTAAAGAATACAACCGCATCCCCATCTTCAACCGTCGCAACCGGTTTACCAAGTTCTTCAATAAGGAAAGGTACAACGAATTCATCATGAACGCCTTGCTTATACGACGCTAGTACGCCTGCAGTCGGCGTAGCTGCCGTTAAAGCAGCGCCTTCAACAATTGCACGGTAGACCTTTTCCAAACGCTCCCAGCGCTTATCACGATCCATCGCATAATACCGTCCTGAAATACTTGCAAACTTGCCAACACCCAACTCTTGCATGAATGTTTCAGTCTTTTCAATGTAATCAAGAGAAGATTGTGGGCTCACATCACGACCATCCAGGAAGGCATGGACAAATACTTTATCAAGTCCATTCAACTTCGCTAGGCGAAGAAGCGCGAATAGATGCTCATAATGGCTATGTACACCACCGTCGGATAGTAACCCCATCAGATGGAGTGCAGAGCCGTTTTCCTTCGCGTGTGTAACTGCTCTCAAAAGCGTTTCGTTATCGAAAAAGTCAGCTTCCCTGATTGACTTATTAATACGAGTCAAACTTTGATAGACGACGCGACCAGCTCCAATATTTAGATGCCCTACTTCAGAGTTACCCATCTGTCCTTCAGGAAGACCTACCGCCTCCCCACAAGCTGTCAGCGTTGAATGCGGGAAGTTGTTCCATAATAGATCGTAATTCGGCTTATTCGCCTGTGCAACTGCATTTCCTAGCTTGTCATCACGAAGGCCAAAGCCATCCAAAATGATAAGCGCTACCGGACTTTTACTCATGTGCTCCAGCCTCTAGCAATTTCAAGAATGATGCAGGATCCAAACTTGCGCCGCCGACAAGTGCGCCATCGATATGTTCCATTGTGAGAAGTTCTTCAATATTGTCCGGTTTAACGCTACCGCCATATTGAATACGAATTTGGTCTGCAACTGTTTCATTATATAATTCGCCGATTGTCGTACGGATTGCTCCACATACTTCATTGGCATCTTGTGCAGTTGCTGTTTTACCTGTACCGATAGCCCAGATTGGCTCATAAGCTATGACTGCTTGTGCCGCTAAATCAGCGCTGACGCCTTCGAATGCTTTTTTCACTTGTCCCGCTACTAAATCAACAGTTTGTCCACTTTCCCGATCTTCAAGTGATTCTCCCACACAGACGATTGGCGTAAGCTTGTAGTCAAATGCTGCATGGACTTTCTTGTTGACGGATTCATCTGTTTCGTTGAAGTATTGACGACGCTCAGAATGACCCAGGACAACATAACCAACGCCGATTTCTGACAGCATCGCTGGACTGATTTCGCCCGTGAAAGCACCTTCTTTTACGTCATGCATCGTTTGTGCACCAATACCTACTGCTGAACCTTTTGTAATTTGTACAAGTTCTGAAAGGTATAAAGCTGGTGGACAGATAACCGCTTCCAATTTTTCTGAAGCTGCTGCTTTTTCTTGCACTTCTATCGCGAAACTTTTCGCTTCTTCAAGAGACTTGTACATTTTCCAGTTACCCGCAATTATTCGTTTTCGCAAAATGTTTCCCCCCGATCATTTATCGTTCAGTGCAGTGAGGCCCGGTAGGTCTTTTCCCTCCATGAATTCAAGAGAAGCGCCTCCACCAGTTGAAATGTGATCCATTTTATCTCCTACGCCGAACTTTTCGACAGCAGCGGCTGAATCGCCCCCACCAATAACTGTATATGCTTTTGTTTCAGCCATCGCTTTTGCAACTCGTTGTGTGCCACCCGCGAACGGCTCCATTTCAAACACACCCATAGGCCCGTTCCAAATGATCAATTTCGACTCTTTAATAACGTCTGCGTAAAGTTCAGCTGTTTTTGGTCCAATATCCAGACCCATCCATCCTTCTGGTATGGAATCGATATTCACGTTTTTTGTCTTTGCATCTTTTGAAAACGCATCCGCTATGACAACGTCGATTGGTAAGTATAAATTAACGCCTTTTTCTTTGGCTTTCTGAATAAATGAGTTCGCCAGGTCGATTTTATCTTCCTCAAGGAGCGAATCTCCTATTTCATTGCCTTGTGCTTTTGCAAATGTATATGATAATCCGCCGCCGATAATCAAGTTATCCACTTTGTCTAATAGATGATCGATGACGCCAATTTTGTCTTTCACTTTGGCTCCGCCAATAATTGCTGTGAACGGACGGTCAGGCTCTGATAATGCCTTACTGAGAATGTCCAATTCTTTTTCAAGAAGGAGGCCAGATACAGCCGGAATATGTTGCGCTATGCCCGCAGTAGAAGCATGTGCACGGTGTGCAGCACCGAATGCATCATTGACGAAAACATCAGCGAGTTCCGCAAATTGCTTCGCTAGTCCTGCATCATTCTTTTCTTCTCCAGCATGGAACCTAACATTTTCAAGCAGAATGATATCGCCGTTTTTCATTGTCGAAATGGTTTCTTCCACTTCTTTTCCAATGGATGAATCGAGCTTTGTTACCGGCTTGCCAATCAATTCCGCAAGTTTTTCTCCTGCAGCAGTAAGCCGCATGTCTTCATTCACTTCGCCTTTTGGACGTCCTAAATGACTCGCGAGAATAACTTTCGCACCCTGAGCTACCATATAATTGATGGTCGGAATTGCTGCACGGATCCTTGTATCATCCGTTACATTCCCATCTTCCATAGGTACATTGAAATCTACCCGGCAAAAAACGCGTTTCCCTTCAAGCTGCATATCTTTCATCGTCTTTTTCGACACCATGAAAACGCCCACCTCCATATATACTAAAAAAAAATGAGGAACGGGGTAACCCCCGCTCCTCTTACCCAACTACATTATAAGGGGTTTTATTGTTTATGGCTATATTTAACTGAATTATAGACCTTTACCAAACATATAAAGTGCCAAGTCCACACAACGTGCAGAATAAGCTGATTCGTTGTCATACCAAGTAATTACTTTCACCATGTTGTCTTCAAGGACCATCGTTGAAAGACCATCTACAGTAGATGATGAAGTATTTCCGTTATAATCTTTAGAAACTAGTGGGAGTTCATTATAAGCCAAGAAACCTTTTAGCTCATTTTCAGACGCGTTTTTCAATGCATTGTTCACATCAGCAATTGTCACATCTTTCTCAAGTTCAGCGACAAAGTCAACGAGTGAAACGTTTGGTGTTGGAACGCGGACAGCCATACCGTCAAGTTTACCTTTCAATTCAGGAATAACTTTTGTTACAGCTGAAGCTGCGCCTGTCGTAGTTGGAATCATGTTTTCTGCAGCTGCACGAGCACGTCTGTAATCCGAATGCGGTAAATCCAAAATGCGTTGGTCATTTGTGTACGAGTGAATTGTTGTCATTAGACCGCGTTTTATACCGAATTCGTTGTGAAGTACTTTTACAACTGGAGCAAGACAGTTTGTCGTACATGATGCATTTGATACGATGTTATCATTTGCCGGATCGTATGACTCGTGGTTAACACCCATTACAAGTGTCGTGATATCGCCTTTTGCCGGTGATGACAAGATAACTTTTTTCGCACCCGCTTCAAGGTGTTTGTTCAGTCCAGCTCTGTCCGTAAATACGCCTGTCGAATCAACGACAACGTCAACCCCAAGTGTGCCCCATGGTAGCGCTGCTGGATCTTTTTCTGCATATACTTTCACTCTTTTGCCATCGACAATAAGCGTGTCATTATCAAAACTGACTTCCGCGTCAAATACGCCATGTACAGAGTCATACTTCAAAAGATGTGCAAGCATTGCTGCATCCGTCAAATCGTTCACTGCTACAATTTCAATTTCCTCTTGTTTCAAAGCTTCGCGGAATACTTTACGTCCAATCCGTCCAAATCCGTTAATCGCAAGTTTCAAAGTCATAATATATTCCTCCATGTTGTTTTTTTAGTTTATAGTTAAAAAATTTCTTATAGCTACATTTACACAAAGCCCATCTAAACCTATTCCCTGAAAATACCCGTCTTAGTCATTTATACGTTTATTTATTGACGAGTATTTTCAGCATTTCAGTTGCTGCACCTTCATCAGTTACTAAAATCGTTTGTTTAGGCGCACTTGCCATATAAGCCAAGATAGCTTCAGCTTTACTGCTGCCGCCTGCGACTGAAATGATAAGCGGAATCTTCTCGAGATGGCCAGTTTGGATACCGATTGTCCGTAATCTGTGGACAACGTTACCATCCTGGTCAAAATAATAACCGAATGCTTCGCCTTTAGCTCCATTGTCTTGGATCATATCTCGCTCTTCTGTAGGCGAATTACGCATAATCGCCATTGTTTGCGCGTCGCCTACTCCATGCAGAACACAATCTGTTGTGTCATAAAGTTCAAGCATTTTCAAGACGGAAGGTTCTTTTCGGAACGCTTCATGGGCTTCTTCGCTTAACGACTCTGGATAATAAAATGTACTATACGTACCTCCACATGCCGAGGCGAAAGAGGCCGCAATGACATTCGCTTGCAAACCAATATCATCTCCTACACCGCCTCTTGCAGCGATGAATAGCAGATTATTGGTACCGCTAAACTTTTCGATATGAAGTGGAATCGATGCAATTGTACTTCCTCCAGTGACGGCGACTACTTTGCCCTCGTCAATTTTAGAAGAAAATTGTTTCGCTGCCTCCATACCAAGTAAGCTTTTCGAAGCGGTATCGGTATCGCAGTTACCTGCAACAACTTTGACTGATTGAATGCCAAGGAATTCCATTAGTCTCTTTGCAATTGACGTACGGCCCGACCAGTCTTCCATTGAAGACTCAAGAGCAAGTAAGACAGTCAATCCTTCAGTGGTGATTGAAGCTCCGTCTTTTGCAATAGTAATCAGATTTTGACCCCTTAGCGTATCCATCATGGTTCGCGTTTCCCGCTCCGATAAACCAGCCATCTGACCGAGTGGACGCCTTCCAATTGGACCAGCCATTTTTACAAGCTTTAATATCCGATATCTTTGCTGCATTAACTCCATCATTTCTGGTACGAGTTTACTCTGTGCATCCATCAAAACGTCCAATGGCTGCCCTCCTCTTTACCATAGGGACATTTAACGACCCTACATACTGAATAGCGTCCCACATAAAGCAAAAAAATATTTCTAACTTCATTATAGCTCTTTTCATTCGACTTTACAAACAATACAGCATTAATTATCAGAATAAATCAATGATATCAGCGTAGCCAATTGACCCGTAAAGCATCACATCGCCATCTTTTTCAATGACAGGAATCAAAAACATATATTTCTCATGACTTTCATCATCAGTTTCTATATCTACTATCGTCCACGTCAGCGGGAAATCCTCTTGGACAAGTTTCATCATTAATTCAGCTTCATCACAAAGGTGACAACCTGGTTTTGTGTAAAATGTCACATGCACTTTAATGCACCTCATTACTTTTATAATACCTTTAGTATAAATGAATAACAGGTGGTATGCACAGGATGTTGCCTGTGCATACCGCCCATTATTCTTTACCAGCTTCGGCCTGCTCCGCCACCACCGCCGGAACCACCGCCACCGAAACCACCAAAACCGCCGCCGGAACTACCGCCACCACTTCTGCCCCCAAAAGAACCAGGGAAGAAAATTGGCCCTCCGCTACGCCGTCCGCCCGAACCGCCTCCGCCTCCTCGGCCTCCTCTATTACTGATGACACGGAAGACAATGTAAATAATGATGAAAAGGATGACGGGGAATGGAATACCGAATCCCCCATCACTTGAGTCGGAATCTATAGTTGTGACGGGCACATCCGCGCCATCCCATCCATATTCAGCTGCGATTTCATTGTAGAATGATTTATATGCTTCCATGATCGCCATGTCAGGCTGTTGCTTATTCAAATATGGAACAGCTACTTCATCCATTATACGTCCGACTTTTCCGTCCGGAAGGGCACCCTCTAATCCATACCCGACCGATAGTTCGAAATGTCGTTTACCATCGGAATTTTTCTCCGTTGTAACGACTAGCAAAGCTCCGTTATTTTTTTCCTTATTGCCTAATTTAAATTCCCTAAGCTTCTCTACTGAATATTCCTCAACTGGCTTATCGCCTATGCTCGGGAGGATCAATACCGCAAGTTCCGCTGTCGTAGCATTATTTAATTGAATCCCATATTGCTCAAGTTCCGATTTCTGTTCAGCGGACAACACATTCGCAGTATCTTGAACGACCGGAACAGCAGCATCAGCCGAAAACACTGCTGAGTTTAACGATGTAAAAACAATCAGACATGCCGTCACCAGTATGCGGACAGCTTTTCTAATCATTCCTTGTCATCTCCAAAATCGACATTCGGCACTTCATTTGCAGCTGCATCGGCTTTAAAGTATTCCTTTTCATCATATCCGAAAATGGATGCAACGATTTTTCCAGGGAATCTTTTCACTTGCCTATTGTAATTGGCGACTACGTCGTTATAATCCTTACGCGCAACGCCCAGACGGTTTTCAGTTCCGGCCAGTTCATCCATCAGCTTAGTGAAATTTTCATTTGCTTTTAAATCAGGATAATTCTCAACGACGACAAGAAGACGACTAAGCGCACCCGCTAAGTCAGCGTTTGCATCCGCTTGTTCTGCGGGCCCATTTGCTCCGGCAAGTCTTGCACGGGAATCTGCAATGTCACTGATAATCTCTTTTTCATGGCTCGCGAAACCTTTAACCGTGCTTACCAAGTTCGGTATCAGATCGAGCCTCCGTTGTAGTTGATTTTCAACTTGTGCATACGCCTGGTCCACATCTTCTTCTAAATTAACGAATTTGTTATAACTTGGAACCAGTATCATAGCCAAAACTGCAAGTATGATTACGATTACCGCAATTGGTCCTAAAACTTTTTTCATGTTAACACTCCTCACGAGTTAGTTACTTTCATTTACCCTCTCGAACACCGTGTCGAAACTTTTTCTACAGTAGTATATACAGTATGACTATTGAAAAGGTTTCATTTATTCTAAGGCAACGTTTTTTTATAGCCACAAAAAAACGGCTTCCCATAATGGAAAGCCGACTTTTGTAGAACTTATTTAGATTCAGGTTTAGTTTTAGCTCCGTCTTTCATGTCACTGCGTGTAATAATATGGTCAATTAAACCATACTCTTTCGCACGTTCAGCTGTCATGAAGTTGTCGCGGTCCGTATCTCTCGCAATTACTTCAACCGATTGGCCAGTACGCTCAGCAAGAATCAAGTTTAGTTTTTCACGAGTGAAAAGGATATGTTTTGCAGCAATTTCAATTTCTGTTGCTTGCCCTTGTGCTCCACCTAATGGTTGGTGAATCATTACTTCTGCGTTAGGAAGCGCATAACGTTTCCCTTTAGTACCCGCCGCTAGTAGGAACGATCCCATAGATGCAGCCATCCCCATACAAATTGTTTGGATGTCAGGTTTGATGAATTGCATTGTGTCAAAAATCGCCATACCAGCAGTGACGCTTCCCCCGGGGCTATTAATGTAGATGGAAATATCTTTATCCGGATCTTCTGCTTCTAAAAATAGGAGTTGAGCAACGATAGAGTTCGCAACGTTGTCATCGATTCCACTTCCAAGCATGATGATACGGTCTTTCAATAGACGTGAATAGATGTCGTAAGCACGCTCACCGCGGCTAGTCTGTTCAATTACTGTAGGTATTAGATTCATTCTATTTCCTCCTTCAAGCTGGATAGTGTTGTCTACCTATTGAAACATAACTTCGTTTCAACTGTAACTTTATCATACATAGTATGGTCAACGAAGGTCAAATATAACGCTTTCAAAATAAGCATTGCATTCATTGAGCTACACCAGTATAATAAGTCTAGTCTGCTGCAAAAGATAGCCGATTTGTAACGCCCTCGTGGTGCAACGGATAGCACGTGAGCCTCCGAAGCTTAAGATGTGAGTTCGATTCTCGCCGAGGGCATATGATTACAACAATTTTACCCGTCATTGTTCATTCAATGGCGGGTATTTTCTATTCCCAATCACCAGGAATTCAAAACGCACCGGTTACAGTCATCCGCAGAAATAATTGACGGGGTGATGAGAATATGAAAAAACGAAAACAAATTGATTCAGCGCTATTAAACGACATTCTAAGGGTTACCAATCTAGCCAAGCCGCAAACAATTCTATCGATCCAATCAGTCATTGACGAATTCCACCGTTTCAACATGGCGAAAGGTTTGTCGGAATGGACAATTTCATCTTATGCAAAGGAAACAAAAACGTTCAACCGTTCGTTGGTTGCGTTAGAAATGTATGATGTACAGAAATATCGAGAGCATGCGGGCATTGCGAATGCTGTCCAATTTTCACCGCATGAAGAACGACTGGCCGATAGAATAATCGTATTCATCCGGAGAAAAAATCACCTGGAATCGAACTTATATTGATTAGACTTTTTAAAATGGCGTCTCAGCAATATATATTCTAGGAGGAAAAAACATTATGATTATCACACTTTTCTTATGGGGATTAGGGTTAACAGCAATAGCAGCAGTTATCGTAACGATTATAAAAGAAATCGATGGCTCTATTGGTAGGGGCAAGGCCAAGAAGGCGCTAGAAAATGTATTGGTGGAACATAAGATAGTGGACTATTATTGGGAGCAATTTGAAGATGGTCAGATACTTCTGCACGACAGGACTTATGGTAGCTTTTATGTGATAGGAAGCAACGGTGGCGCTATTGGAATGTGGTATACAAACATACTGAACGTTGAATTAGTCATTGATGATTCAGTTGCATATCAATCTTCATTAACAAGCGCAACAGGTAGAGCAATTGTTGGTGACGTTTTAGCAGGTGGAGTGGGAGCGATTATTGGTGGAGTAACTGGAAAGAAAAATAGCAGGAAAGTTGTTCATAGGGTTGAAATGATACTTTCATTTAATTCATCAGATTATCCATACAGCAAAATAACTCTTCTCGATAGTCAGCAAGGCGAAGAAATTTCAGGCTATGCATACGAGACTGCATACGCAAAGGGATTACAGTGGAGTAGACGGGTATCAGCGTTACTGAAGTGAAGAGATAACTAATCTATAATAGAAGCCCAGAAACAACCACAGGACGGTTTATATCGATCTTTTAGAAGCCTGTTTATATGGAAGTTAATTATTATTATTGATGATTCATTAATAAAAAAAGGACCTTTTACGGTCCTTTTTTTGCTGCTCTGTCACAACGAACGTTGGCAAATTGTTCAATATTATCGAGGATTGACTATAGTTTTTTATTTAATGGAAATAAAACACAGTCTTTAATCGTATCACTATCCGTTAGTACCATTAATAATCGTTCAATTCCAAATCCCCAACCAGAAATGGGTGGCATTCCATATTCCATAGCTGTTAGATAATCCTCATCCATCTCCATAGCTTCCAAATCTCCGTTACTTTTAAGATGAGCTTGAGTCTCCAGTCTTCTTCTTTGTTCAAGTGGGTCAACCAACTCTGAATAGGCATTTATTATTTCCGCACCATTCACCACTAATTGGAAACGGTCTGTAAGAGCAGGGTTTTGATCATTGGCCCTAGCTAGTGGGGATAAATCAATAGGATGTCGGATTAGAAATGTCGGTTTAACTAGTTGTGGCCGACACATTTTTTTGTAAAGAAGATCAATAAAATTACCTCTCCCTAAAGATTCAATATCAGGATGTTCCAAATCCATATTAACCCTCAATGTTTCTTGATATAAATCCTTAACATCAGGAAAAAGATCTATATCAATCCCTGTGTCTTTTAAGATTAAATCCCTGAAAGAGACAATGTCCCATTCTAGTGAAAAGTTTATTGTTTGACCCTGGATGGTAATGGTAGTCGTATTAAAGATTTGATCCAGGACAAACAGAACCATATTACGCATTAATTTCATTGTATCCTCATAATTCCAATATGCCGCATACCCTTCAACCATTGTAAATTCTTGAAGATGTTGAGGACTAATCCCCTCGTTCCTAAAACACTTTGCAAATTCAAAAACTTTGGTAAATCCACCTACAATTAACCTTTTCAAATAGGTTTCCGGTGCAATACGTAAATTTAGCTCTGTATCTAAAGAGTTATGATAGGTCCTAAAAGGCTTAGCTAACGCCCCCGAGGAAGTATGCTGTAAAACTGGTGTTTCTACTTCTAAAAATTCCTGGTCTTCAAAGAACCTGCGAATGGCACGTACCATTTTGGTTCTAGCTAGTAAGCGACTTTGTGTGTCTTTTGTCACCATTAAATCTAAATAACGCTGTCTATATCGAAGTTCAACATTGCTTAAACCGTGCCATTTTTCTGGAAGAGTCCGTAACGCCTTCCCAAGAAACACATAACTTTCGATACGAAGTGTTTTCTCATTAGTTTTAGTCGTATACATACATCCTTCCACACCGATAAAATCTCCCATATCCAATAAATTGTGAAACTGATTATAAGGTTTCTCACCAATCTCATCCTTTTTCAACAGAAGTTGTACGCTTCCTTGTATGTTTGAAATAGTAATGAAACTTAATTTACTGAAGTTTCTAATGCTCATTATTCTTCCAGCAACTCGGACCCCAGAAGTTCCGTCTTCAAGTTGAGCAGCTTCATAAATTTCATTATTTGTAGAAAACCTTTCAGGATATACTGAAATCCCTTGCGATTTTAAAGTCTCTAATTTCTCTATTCTTAAAGCTATTTGTTCATTGCTCATTCTTTTCACTCCATTCTTTTAGTTTGTTTATAAGGCTTTTTATGTTATGGATTTAAATTTCCAAACAACAAAAAAACTCCCACCCCCAAGACATTTGTCTTGAGGACGGGAGTTTATAGCTCCGCGGTACCACCTCAGTTTATTGATATGTCGCCATATCAACCTCTTCGAGTACGTCAATTTTCTAACAATTGATTATACCCTATCTCTTTAACGGGAGATCCCGTCGCAGTATCACTAAGAATGCTCTTAGATCCGTGCGAAGCTCCAAGACTTTTTTTCATTAAGATCATTATTACTCCTTCCCACCTACCGGAGCTCTCTGAAAATAATTAATCAAAATTACTCTTCTCTTCATAGCCGTACATTATATATTGATTGAAAATAATTTAGCATAATTAAATGGAATAGTCAATTTCTATTTGACGGGTTGCAGTGACAGTTCGACCTTGCCCTCGCAGTTTGTCAGGATGCCATGACAGTTGCCGACTTTGCCCTCACAGTTTGATGGGTTGTCATGACAGTTCGATCTTGCCCTCACAGTTTGATGGGTTGCCATGACAGTTCGATCTTGCCCTCACAGTTTGTTGGGATGCCATGACAGTTGCCGACTTTCCCCTTGCAGTTTACCGTGATGCCATGACAGTTGCCGACTTTGCCCTCACAGTTTGATGCGTTGCCATGACAGTTCGACCTTGCCCTCACAGTTTGTCGGGATGCCATGACAGTTGCTGACTTTGTCATTATAATTCAGCGAGCTACCATGACTTCAAGTCGTATCCTCATGACTAATACAATCCAGTCTCCATAAAAAAACCGTTACCACTTGTCGTTTGACAGCGCTAACGGTGATTGTTTTATTTAATTGCCATTTTCAACAAGTACTGCGAGTGATTCTAGCGCCTGTTCCTCGTCAATTCCTTCTGCAATCAACGTAACAGTCGTGCCGCGCGCGATGGCTAGGCTCATGATCCCCATTATACTTTTAGCATTTACTTGGCGTTCTTCTTTTTTCAAAAATACATCAGACAAAAACCTATTTGCCTCTTGGACAAAAAGTGCTGCTTGCCTTGCTTGCAATCCTGATTTCAACTTCACTTCAACTATTCGTTCTGCCATGACAGCGCCAGCTCCTCTCTTGGTTCGACAGCGGATTTACCGACTACCGATTCCCCCATTGCGAAGATTTTCCGCAATTTCTTCAATTTTTCTTAAGCGATGGTTCACACCTGATTTACTTACCATTCCACCCGAAACCAGTTCTCCAAGTTCCTTCAACGTAATATCCTGATTGTCGACCCGAAGCCTTGCGATCTCTTGTAATCTATCTGGTAATTCAGCAAGTCCAATCGTACTTTCAATAAACTTTATATTTTCAACTTGGCGCTGTGCTGCACCAATTGTTTTATTCATATTCGCGGTTTCACAATTCACAAGCCTGTTCACACTATTTCGCATATCGCGTATAATTCGTACATCTTCAAACTTCATTAAGCTCACATGCGCGCCGACGATGCTAAGGAAATCCGATATTTTTTCAGCTTCTTTCAAATAAGCAATATACCCTTTTTTCCGTTCAATCGACTTCGCATTCAAATGGTATTTGTTCATCAGATCGACTAAGTCTTCACTATGTTCTTTATATATCGAAAATATTTCAAGGTGATAAGAAGATGTTTCCGGGTTATTCACGGAACCCCCTGCCAGAAAAGCTCCCCGTAGATAAGCGCGTTGGCAGCATCTCTTTTTAACCAATTCCTTTGAGATTTCATTTTTAAATTGAAATGTTCCTGTCAGGATTAGTAGTTCTTCCAAAAGAGCTTTTGCTCCACCTCGAATTCGGCAAATGTAAACGTTATTTTTTTTCAAGCGCATCTTTTTTCGAACAAGCAACTCTACTTTATAAGGATACAATCGTTTTAAATTCGTATATAGGCGTCTGGCAATCGCTGCATTTTCAGTTTGTACGTCCAAACTTAACTGTTTATTAGAAAAGGAAAGTGCACCATTCATCCTAATGAACGCCGCTACTTCTGCCTTTACACAACAGTCATCCGCTTCTATCTGTGTCATTTCCTTTTTTGTTTCTGAAGCAAAAGACATGATTCTTCCCCTTTCTCGGCGACGATCACGTCTGTTCCGTTTCGATCCCATTTTCCATATATTCTATAAGCCATTTAGCTACTTTTTCGGAATCATGTATGATAGTTCCATTTAATAATAAGCAAATGTCTTTTACTACGATATTTGGTACAAGTTGTTGAAGCGTTTCCAAATCGTTTTCGACAGGCCAGGGAGGTCCCGTCCATTCTTTCCCACCCTGCAACGCAGAAAATTCTGTGCCGTTCAATAAAACCGTGTCGATAAAAGGTTCACCCGCATGATCATATAATGCCTGCACATGCTCCGAAGCTGTATAGCGGTGTGTTTCTCCTGCTTGCGTCGTCAAGTTGTTAATATACACCTTTTTTGCCTTACATGACAAGACCGCTTTACGAATTGATTGGACAAGCAGTGCCGGCAAGATGCTTGTATATAGGCTGCCTGGGCCAATAATGATCAGGTCAGCAGAATTGATTGCCTCTATTGTTTCAGGTAACGGTTCAACTTCTTGTGGTGATAAATACACTTTACGAATTTTACGTTCGTAAACCGGTATTTTCGATTCACCCGTCACGATTGTACCGTCTTCGAGTTCTGCGTGCAATGTGATCCGCTGATTAGCGGCTGGTAATACTTTCCCTTTTATGTTTAGTACCCTGCTCATTTGTTCGACTGCTCGTGCGAAATCACCTGTGATATCCGTCATAGCAGCCAGCATAAGATTGCCGAGTGAATGACCTTTCAAATCCTCTGAAGTAGCAAAGCGGTATTCAAACATTTCTTCGATTAATGGCTCTACATCTGAAAGCGCTGCCATCACTTTACGAATATCACCCGGAGGTGGTATGTCATATTCGTCAAGAAGTCTGCCCGAACTGCCGCCATCATCAGCTACTGTAACGACCGCAGTCAAATCGACAGGGTAATTTTTTAATCCGCGTAGCAAAGTGGATAAACCAGTTCCGCCGCCTAACACAACGACTTTCTTCAAGTTCCCGGATTTCGGCATAGCGTCAATCCTTTCTTTTTTCAATATCCCTATGGGTGATGAGTGTCCGGTACTCGTCTTTGAACCGGCTTCCGAAAAATTCAGCGAGTGTGACAGAGCGGTGTTGACCTCCTGTACAGCCGAATGCAATCACAACTTGTGATTTTCCTTCATTTTTATATTGTGGAATTAAGAACTTAAATAAGTCCGTGAGTTTTTCAATAAGGATTTGAGTATCTTTCCATTTCAGTACATAGTCATAGACTTCTTTCTCGAGTCCCGTCTTCGGTTTCAAATCCTCAATATAGAAAGGATTGGGTAGGAAACGCACGTCAAACACGACATCTGCATCAATTGGCATGCCATGCTTAAAACCGAAAGAGAGGAAGTTTAGTGTAAAACCAAGATCATCCTTAGAGGAGAACTCAGCCATTATTTTTTCTCTCAATGCCCTTGGTTTTAAACTTGATGTGTTGAAAATCGAGCGTGCACGGCCTTTCATCTCAGACAATAGCAGGCGCTCTTTCTTTATACCTGCTAGAGGCAATCCTCCTGCCGATAATGGGTGTGACCTTCTCGATTCCTTATAGCGTCGAACAAGCGTCTCATCGTCTGCATCGAGGAATAATATTCGTGATGATACACCCTGCATTTCCAAAAGGTCATCCAGAGCACCAATGAGCGAATCAAATAGGTCACCTCCACGCGTATCCATTACAGCGGCTATCCGTTTCATTTGATTTTCCGATTTCATCATCAAATTCAGAAACATAACTAATAGCTCTGGAGGCAAATTATCGATGCAATAAAATCCAAGATCTTCAAAGCTCTGCACTGCAACCGTCTTACCTGCACCCGACATCCCCGTAATAATAACTATTTCAATATCGCTGCTTGGCTTCCCTATTTCAGTCATTGTCCATCACCTTCCACAGAATTTTGGATTTCCTCTTTCAAGAGTTTAAATTCTTCGGTATAAAAGAACGTTCCATACTGTATCCCACTTTGAGATACCGCAAACAGTAAATTGGTTCGATCCCCTTCTGCCATCGGAAGTGTCTCTAAGCTTTCAACAGGATGCCATTCCAATACTCCTTCAATTGTCGTTTCAAACGGTTTACCCACTAAGTCAAAAGCAATGAATGTGTGGAGCATCCATTCGTTTTTCACAGTCTCCCCAGTTTCATCTGTAATCATCATTGTGTAGACGCCTTTTAACAATGGACTAATCGGTACAGCACCGGTTTCTTCCGTGAATTCTCTGACGGCTGTTTCGTAAACCGATTCACCCGGATCCATCTTTCCACCAGGGGCTACATACCACCCGCGACGAGGTTTTTTTAACAGTAATACATGATTATCTTTTACTACAAGTAAATTTACGATTCTCTGCATTTGTCTAACCCCACTTTTTATAAACGCATAGTATCATTATACATCGAACCGTTGTAAAACGACAAAAAAAAGGCAACCCATCGGATAAACCGATAAATTGCCTTTCAAAATTTACTTTATCAAAAGGGGGGTCAATTGATACTTTTACTATACCCTTTAGACATTGCATTTCTGTTACAGCCACATTAAGGTTACATTAAGCTTTTGCGCCTAATTTCTCCATCAATTCCTCAACGTATTTCTGGACAGCCTGCGCAGCAATACTACCGTCTCCAGTAGCCGTTACAACTTGACGCAATAATTTTTCACGAACATCCCCTGCAGCATAAATACCAGGTACAGATGTTTCCATGATTTCGTTTGTTGCAACGTAACCATTTTCGTCAAGAATACCAAGTTTAGCAAATGGAGCTGTTAACGGGTCCATTCCGATGTAAACGAACATGCCATCCGCTTCAAATACCCTTTCAGAACCATCAACAGTTGAAACAAGTGTAACGGAACCAACTTTTCCTTCTCTAGCATTTACTTCTTTCACAGATGAATTCCAGATGAATTCAATCTTGTCGTTTGCAAATGCACGGTCTTGAAGAATTTTTTGTGCACGTAATTCACCGCGGCGATGAACAATCGTCACCTTATCTGCAAACCGTGTCAAATAAGTTCCCTCTTCTACGGCAGAATCGCCACCGCCTACAACAACGAGCTCTTTCTTACGGAAGAATGCTCCATCACAAACCGCACAATAGCTTACGCCACGGCCTGTAAGTTCAGCTTCTCCGGGAATACCCATTTTTTTGTATTCAGCACCTGTCGTAATAATAATCGCACGGGCTTTATACTCTTTATCCCCGACGACTATCGTCTTGTAACTTTCTCCATCAATAACATCTGTAACATCGCCATAAGCATATTCAGCACCAAACTTACGCGCGTGATCAAACATTTTTGTAGAAAGGTCCGGACCTAATATATGTTCGAATCCTGGGTAGTTTTCAATTTCTTCCGTATTAGCCATTTGGCCGCCTGGAATTCCCCGTTCAAGCATTAACGTTGAAAGGTTCCCACGAGATGTATAGACAGCAGCCGTCATCCCCGCAGGGCCGGCACCAATAATAATGACATCATAAATTTTTTCAGTTGTCATGTGAATTTCCTCCTCTACAACATTTACACACCAAATCGTATAGGATACGTAAGTTCCATTCAACTTTTCTGCTTACAATGAAAAGCGAAAGGCGCCTGCTAGACGCGACAGGCATAAGTCGATCCAGCGACGTGGCGCACTTTGCCACATAGCTGGATTGCTTATGACCAAGCGGCTGGCGCCTGGAGTCTAGACACTAAGAAAAGCGTAAGGCGCCGTTCAGCTCCGACAGGCATAAGACGTTTTGCGAGGAGGCGTACTTCAGCCCCCACAGCAAAATGGCTTATGACCCGAGGGATTGGCGCCTGAAGCTAGACAACAATGAAAAGCGAAAGGCGCCGTTCAGCTCCGACAGGCATAAGACGGGCGGGCTAAGCGGCGTTCTTTGCCGAATAGCCTGACTGACTTATGTCCCGAGGAGTTGGCGCCTGGAGCTAGACACCAAGAAAAGCGCAAGCGCCTTGGTAGACCCGAAAAGCGCTGGAGGGCCTTAAGATAAAGGCGCTCTTTGCCTTTAACTTAAGGACTGAAGCGACTCGAGGGTCTAGGCGCTGGAGCTAGACACTATTCTAAGTCAAAAAAACGTATACTCTCTTACCAATATATGTCGAACTAATGATTCTATATAATCTCCAGCGAAGGCGCCTCATAGGGGTAGCCGAAGCAATAAGACTGACAGCGGTTTTCTGTCTGGCTTATTGCGGGAGGCATCCCCAAGCGCCGAGCGTTGTTGAGAGGATTCTTTATGTCAACATATATGATAAGAAAAGTGTAGGACCTTAGGCATCAAATTGTGGTAAATACTCAATCAATTCTCCGACATACTTTGTCAGCGTCGGGACTGATATTCCGAATTCCTTTGCAATCGCTGTTTTTGTTACATCCGGATAACGGGATGATTGGAACATATAATCTGCTGCGGCTGCAAGTGCCGCCGGGTTTCTAAACAAATAAGAACGACTTAATGCAGTTTCGCATAGGGTGAACCACATTTGAAACAGATGAGATGCTTGTTTATCGAGCGGACAATATTTGTTGTAAAGTAAGTCGGTCGTTTCAAGCGCTCGCATAAATGACTTATCAAAGTTGGTTTCCGGCATGAATTCATAATCGAGACCACTTGCCAGAAAAAGCCGCTCGTAGTCACTCAGTTTTTCCATTTCAATATAAGATGGATGTGAGATAATTTCCTGCTTGTGACCTGACTTTCCAAGAAGATAAAAACCGAACATCCTTTCACTTCTGTAGGTGTTGGCAATTTTACTTAGTAAAAATTCCCTATCCTGCTCAAGTGAATCAGACGTGATAATCTCTTGGACACCATTCCACGGCTCGTAACCCGCCTTCGATGGATCCAGTTCAATCAGCTTTGCATATGCTTCTCGCGCCACTTTTTCATGTCCAGAGAAATAAGCGGAATGGGACAGCCAGAAGTAGTAGCCTGTGTCCCCTTCAAACCCTCTCTTTTGTAGACTTCTGAGCCAATTATAAGCTTCTTTATGTCTTCCAATAAGCGCAAACGTCGCGCCGAGTTTATAGCGATTTTCAAATTGATACGGTTTAATTTTCACAAGCAAAGCAAGTAGAGACTCTAATTCCTCTTCCTTCTTTTCGTAATAATAAAAGACCGCCAGATTACAAAGTGCATGGATATTTCCTTTATTACGATTTAAAACATCATGAAGTAACTTACTAGCTCGCTCGTTTTCCCCGATATAAAAATAAGCCAGAGCTAAATTATTATAAGCGGCCCAAAACTCCGGATAATCGACAATAATCGACTCAAGTAATTCCACGGCCGCCTTGAATTCACCTGACTCCATAAGTCGGCGTGCCTTTTCCTGTAAAAAGAATACTTCACCGTCCGGCATTTCATCATCATTAAATGACTCTTCCTGTTCTGCGAAATCAATAATTTCCATTGAATCATCAGCAAATGGACCATCAGGATCAATTAATATATATTTTTCCGCATACATTTTTGCATCCCGCAGCATACCAAGATGGGCATGCACTTCTGCCAAATAGAATATAATTTCCTCTTCCGAAGGTGCGAATGAGTTTGCAGTCATTAGCAGTTCATGAGCTTCCTCAAAACGTCCCTCTTCCATGACGAGCACGCCATATTCCATGAGGATTTTCCAATCTTCCGGACTAAGCTCTGATGCTCTTTTCAAATACCGCTGTGCATCTTCAAAACGATCGCGTTGCATCGCCTGAATCGCTTTATTATAATAAAATTCACCGTCTGGAATGAACGAAATAATTTTTTTATCATGTTTGTTACGTAGTTTATCCAATCATATTCCCCCGAAAAAATAAGAAGGAACGCAAAGCACGTTCCTTCTCGTATTGTCCCCCATTATACCATAAGATACATCGGCACTATCCGTTTTCATTTTTTTGTTGTCGCTCAATCATCTGCTCCAGTGTAAAGATGATCTTAACCGGATTGCCACCAGCAAACACACCTGGTGGGATATCACGGTTTACGAGAGAAGCAGCAGAAATAATTGCCCCATCTCCAATTTCCACTCCGGGAAGAATTGTCGTATTTGCTCCAATTAATACGTTCTTTCCAATAATGACATCTCCTATACGATACTCATCTATTAAGTATTCATGTGCAAGGATTGTCGTATTGAAGCCAATGATTGAATTGTCACCGACTTTTATCCTCTCGGGGAACATGACATCAGGCATCACCATAAGGGCGAAAGATGTCTTATTCCCAACTTCCATTTTCAAAAATGTGCGGAACAAAAAGTTCTTCATCGGGATGAAAGGTGTGTACCTCGATAATTGGATAACAGCAAAGTTTTTTGCAACTTTGAAAAAAGGAACCGTCTTGTAAATATGCCAAAGTGAATTTGCTCCCTCTCGTGCGGGATACCTTTCAGTACGTCTCAATCTTTTTCGCCTTTAACCAATTGGAGTAGTTCCGAAATATGCTGCAACATGTAATCTGGGTTGAATGTTTGTAAAAAGGCTTCCCCTTTTGCCGACCATGCGACACCCGCTGTACGGACCCCTGCATTTTGCCCACCAACTATGTCATGGTAGTTATCCCCGATCATAAGGGCTTCATCCGCGTTGGCTCCCAATCGTTCGAGTGCTAGTAAAATCGGTTCTGGATCAGGCTTCGTTTTCGTTACATCATCCATTGCAATGACTTCGTCAAAAACCCCTTCCACATCAAGGAGTTCTAACCCTCTCATAATCATATCTTTTCTCTTGGTCGAGACAATCGCCATTTTCATGCCCGCTGCCTTCAACAACCTCATCGTTTCAGAAACACCGTCAAACTCAATTGAAAGTTCGTCATGCATTGATTTATTCCATGCTCTATATTCTTCAATCAGTTGCTCCGTCTTTTCAGGTTCAACCGAATCGAATGATTCATACAATGTTGGCCCTAAAAACGGTAGTATATCGATTCGTTCATATTTCCCCGGGTAATGATTACCAAGGACATATTGGAATGTCTGGATGATCAATTCATTCGTATCCAGTAATGTTCCGTCAAAATCAAATAGTAGTGTAGTAATTGGTTTAGCCATCTGCAACCGGAACCTCCTTTTTTTTCTGTTGTTCAGCCCGTTTCCAGACATATGCGACAATGATCGTCAACACGAAAGCTGTTACGACCCGGATAATCAGTAATGGCAGAATCGGAATGCCTAGTGGGATAAAAATCAGTGTATCTTCTATAACTGCATGACAGGCGACTAGAAAGATGAATGCCAGTGTTGCGTCCTTCTTGCTCACACCATCCTCTTGTACGGCCTGTATCATAACGCCAGCACCATAAGCGAGACCGATAACCAAACCGGCAACAAGTGTCATCGACGCATTGGATTGTACGCCAATTACTTTCGTGAAGGGTGCCAGTTTCTCCGAAAATTTCTGCAAATAATTACGATCTTTCAAGAACTGAACAATAATCATAAGTGGAATAACAATTATGGCAAGCTGAAGAACTCCAAATGACGCTTTCTGAACACCTAACAGCCCAATTTCTAACCAACCATCTGGTATATCCGTAACTTTCGGAGTCATTCCGTAACGTGCTGTCTCTCCTCCGCCTTGCCACATCAAGTTAATGATAATACCTGACATCGCTGCAAGCCCAAAACGTACCACGAGCACAATCCATAACTTCACACCGACTTTCAGTGCAACGCCTGTTTCAATGAATAGATTATGTGAAAATGACAACATGATGGCGATGATGAATACTTCCTTCACAGTCATTTCCAACGATAAAATCCCTGCAATTCCCGCATATAAATTGAGTGCATTACCAAGCACTAACGGGATTGCAGCTTCTCCACTAAGACCGAATATCCCCATAAACGGTGCAACAAGTTTAATAAGCCACGGTAACACGGGTGTATGCTGTAAAATGACGACGAGTACTGTGATTGGAAAGATGATTTTCCCCAGCGTCCACGTTGTCCGAAGTCCTGCCTTTAATCCATTTTGAAGCGTCCCCATTCCCCAAACTCCTTCTTATTTATCTTGATACTTCACATTTACTTTCTGAACGTATCTTCTTACTATGAATACCGCGATAGCAACAATGATTGTGATAACCGATACTAGCTGCGCCGCCCGAAGTTCACCGATGACATATAAGCTGTCTGTTCGCATCCCCTCAATGAAGAAGCGTCCAGCAGAATACCAGACAAGGTAAAATAGAAACATTTCGCCGCGCTTCAAATTCACCTTGCGCAACAAGATAATGATGATAAGTCCCACAATATTCCACATAGATTCATAAAGGAATGTCGGATGATACGTCACGCCTTCAATCGTCATTTGGTTCATAATCCAATCAGGAATAATCGTTGTTTCAAGGAACTTTTCTGAAACAGGACCTCCGTGCGCTTCCTGATTCATGAAATTGCCCCAACGACCGATAATTTGACCAATCAGCAGTCCAGCTGCTGCGATATCGACCACTTTCCAGAATGAAATACCTCTCTTTTTCGTGAAGAAGTATGTCGTAATGAAGGCACCAATTAATGCACCATGGATAGCGATGCCGCCTTGCCAAATTTGAATAATTTGTCCCGGATTGTCTTTATAATAATCCCACGAGAAAATAACATAGTAGATTCGCGCACTAACAATCGCGATTGGAACGGCCCAAATGAGCAGATCCGTCAAAAAGTCCGGATGCATCCCGCGCTTAACCATTTCCTTTTGAACAACAATGAATGCGAGGACAATCCCCAGCGCAATTAAAATCCCATACCACCTGACTTCAAGCGAACCTAGCGAAAATGCAATCGGGTTTATTGCCAGTACATTAAACATGTATTAACCTATCCTTTCTCTATCAATCATTTACTTTCGATTCACTTTAATTTCATCAGCAAGTTTTTTCGTAAACTCCTCTGCTGCATTGACTCCAAGTTTTTTCATTCGATAATCCATTGCCGCAACTTCAATAATAACGGACAAGTTACGCCCAGGTCTTACCGGCACAGTCAGCTTCGTCAATTCTGAATCCATAATTTTCATCTTTTCTTCATCAATACCAAGCCGATCATAAATTTTATCCTGATCCCAAAATTCAAGATCGACGATAATTAAAATTCGTTTATCGCTCTTCACGGCGCTGGCTCCGAACAATGTCATCATATCTACAATCCCGACTCCACGGATTTCAAGCATATGTTCAAGTAGTTTTGGTGCATTTCCAATCAACACATTTTTTGCTACCTGTCTAATTTCCACAAGGTCATCAGCCACAAGTCGATGGCCCCTTTTCACAAGTTCAAGCGCTGTTTCACTTTTACCTACACCACTCTTACCCGTGATCAGTATCCCTATTCCATAAACATCTACAAGCACTCCATGAATGGCTGTCATTGGTGCAAGTCTGCCACTTAGATAATTCGTCAGCATGCCCGAAAATCGCGTCGTTGGAACATCCGTTTTCAAGACAGGAATGCCTTGATTTTCAGCAGCCTCAATCAATTCAACCGGCACTTCCATTTCATGCGCCACAATGATGGCCGGCGTAGTTTCTGAACAGAGTCTTTTCATCCGATCTATCCGTTCTACTTCGGTTAAGTTCGCGAAAAATGATAGCTCTGTCTTGCCCAATAGTTGAACACGATCCGCTAGGTAGTAATTGAAATAACCAGCCATTTCAAGGCCTGGTCTTGAAATATCACTCGTATGTATCTCACGCTCGATGCCGGCTTCGCCTGCGCATAGTTCAAGAAAAAGTTTTTCTTGTGCGTCCTTTACTGTTACATAAGACATTAACTCGCCCCTTTTCTATATATTCCAAACGTCTATAGCCTATTTTACCATGCTCTTTTTCAAATGAAATGATTTAGTGCCGAAACTGTCTACCTCTATACTCTTTTTCCATATATAGAGGATAAGGAGGGGAAGATTTTGACGACAATAATGATTGATGCAGGGCACGGTCCCAAGACAGCGGGAACACACTAAACAGATGGACTATTGCGGGAATTCAGCTTTTAACAGCTTATAATCGAACAGACCGCGGCGTGAAGAAAGCGAACTACGCTGTCCTACGTGAAACCCCGACGCCTGCGATACTTATTGAGTGCGGATTCATGACAAATTGAGAAGAAGCCGTGTTATTAATGAAGAAAGCATATAGACTTCAGTGTGCAAGGGCAATTGCTCACGCACTATCAACTTAGATTTATCAAGAGAATAAATATTTTTTGATAGGGAGTAAGCAATTGTCGTGGTAACTATCAAAACCGACAGAGTTCTTTTCCCGATTTAATGGCTCTATAATCAGCACTTATCAAATAGAATGTTCTTCCAATACCGCTTTATCGCTTGATGATGGCCTCACGCTTGTCGCTCCTTCGCTAGATTTGTTCATTATACTATTGAGGTATACCACCTAGTTAACTCCAAATAGGTAGTACCGAATATATAATCGGCAATTTCATTTCAATTAAAAAGGACTGTTGCTACACCGATTTCGGTGTAGCAACAGTCCTTTTTATTTCTTTATACTTTTTTCGCGTTATAACAAACGAGAACAGAACCCGTTTTCGCTTCACCAAAAATGTGTAACGGAGATGGATTTCCTTCTACGTCCTTTTTAAAACGAATTGTCCGATGTAGCAATTGTTCCTGCTCGACAGTCCGATCGACATCTTCAAGTTTTAAGTCCAATCGGCCCATATTGGACGCAATTTCACCTGACAGAGCGACTCCTGTTGGAATGTAAATTTCAACTGTACCGCTCATTGTTTTTGCTTCGATTTTCTCAGCTGCAAGATCTGTCGTTGTAACCACGACATGTCCGTTTAAAGATTGTGCCTCCACATCTTTCACAGCGCCATCGATGTACACACGGCCGTTGAGTGTTTCTGCTTCAATTGTAGTAGCAGTCACATCGTTTAGACCGATTGAGCCATTCACAGTTTCAAATTCACCATTTTTGAACGTCAAGCCAGCAATCTCGATTTTCCCGTTTGCAGTCTTCACTTTTACCTTTTCAGCAGTGGCATCTTTCATTTTAAATGAGCCGTTCAGCAAACGTGCGGAAATTCTCGCGTAATCCTTTTTCGGAATGAATAATTCAACATTTACTTGAACCATTTTCAAATCGCTTGAAATTCTTATTTTCCCTTCGTCATTAACAAACAATAACTTTTCAAGAAAATCTTTTTTCGCTTTTTCTTCTGACTCACTATTGTAGGTTTTCACCGTGAAATCTGCCCGTATTTCTTCTGTTTCACCAGTATGGATTGTCACTTTTCCGTTGTCGATATCAATGATAACTTCGTCGATTTCGGTTGCCGGCTTAGTTATTGTATGGTCAAACGTAACCGTATTACCAAATGGAGAATCAAATTCGAACGATTTCACTTTTTGAACAGCGCTCTGCATGAATTGCATGAATCTATCCCCGACGTTGGTAAAATCTTTAGTCAAATCTTCAAGGAATTCATCCATAGAAGGCTGATCTTGATCCTTGTCTTCGATAATAGGCTCAGCCTTTTCGAATGGATCTACTTTTTCTTGCTGTTTTGGTTCACTATATTGTTTTTCCAATTCTTGTGCCTTTACAGTGGTCTGTTTAGCTTCTGGGCTTTTTTCCACTTGACCAGTTTTCCCTAATGTTTCTAGAAGTGTCAATGCTTCCTCGGTCGTGATCGTACCGTTTTCCAGCATTGCTAAAATCCGTTTCCGTTCATTTTGCATCATTACGCCTCCTAGTATTGTGGTGTTCCGGATTTCTCCGTTATTTTATGACTAACTAGTAAAGGTTGAAATAAAGAATCCCATTAAATTCGCTACTGCTCCCCTTATAAGGCGCCTTCGCTCAGTTTATATAGGTATTCATTTGTTCAACATACTATATATACGAATGGATGTGGAAAAGGTTTCATTTCGAAACCTTTTCTGCATCTTCAATCATCATGTCCATTCGTTTTCGTTCTCGCTCAAGTACCGGTTTTAAATAATAACCTGTATAGGATACTGTCGATTCCGCTACTTTTTCCGGAGTACCTGTCGCAATAATTTTACCGCCTTTATCACCACCCTCAGGCCCTATGTCGATAATGTAATCGACGGTTTTAATGACATCCAGGTTATGTTCGATAACGAGTACCGTATTTCCTGTATCGACAAGGCGCTGCAATACGATAAGTAGTTTGGCAATATCGTGGACATGAAGACCCGTCGTCGGTTCGTCAAGAATATAAAACGACTTTCCATTGGAGCGTTTGTGCAGCTCAGAAGCAAGTTTCACCCGTTGTGCTTCCCCGCCTGATAATGTTGTTGCCGGCTGGCCTAGATTAATATAACCTAGTCCCACATCAACAATCGTCTGAAGCTTACGGCTAATTTTCGGTATATTTTCAAAAAACACGAGTGCATCATCGACTGTCATAGCGAGTACGTCCGCAATGTTTTTCCCTTTATAGGTAACTTCCAGTGTCTCTCTATTATATCGTTTCCCATGACAAACTTCACAAGGTACATAGACGTCCGGTAAAAAGTGCATTTCGATTTTAATGATTCCATCGCCACGGCAGGCTTCACAACGACCACCCTTAACGTTAAAGCTGAAACGACCTTTTTTATAACCTCGGACTTTAGCTTCGTTCGTAGAAGCAAACATATCCCGTACATCATCAAACATGCCTGTATAAGTAGCAGGATTGGATCTAGGCGTCCGTCCAATTGGAGACTGGTCGATTTCAATGACCTTTTCAAGCTCTTCAAGACCTATAGCAGATTTATATTGTCCCGGTTTCTGCTTAGAACGATTCAATTTCTGTGCGAGTACTTTATAAAGAACTTGATTGATTAGCGTACTTTTCCCTGATCCTGAAACACCCGTTACGGCGATGAATTGTCCAAGCGGAATATCTACATTTACATTTTTTAAGTTATTTTCAGATGCACCTTTAATGACGATTTTTCGTCCGTCCAGTTTACGTCTTTCCAATGGAAGCGGGATAAATTTCTTACCACTCAAATATTGACCCGTCAGTGAGTTAGGGTCATTCATAACTTTTTCAGGCGTTCCTGCAGAAACGATTTCCCCCCCAGCAACACCAGCGCCGGGTCCGATATCAATTAAATAATCGGCAGCCATCATCGTATCTTCATCATGCTCAACAACAATCAGTGTATTGCCGATGTCGCGCATACTTTTCAATGTACCGATAAGCCGATCATTATCTCGTTGATGAAGTCCAATTGATGGTTCATCTAAAATATAAAGAACGCCTGTCAGCCTTGAACCAATTTGCGTTGCCAATCGAATTCGCTGAGCTTCTCCGCCGGATAGCGTTCCTGCCGCCCTCGATAACGACAAATAATCAAGTCCAACATTAATTAGGAATCCGAGACGTTCTTCAATTTCACGCAATATAAGCTTCGCAATTTGTGTGTCTTTTTCAGATAGCACAAGGTTTTTGAAAAACTGGTCTGCTTCAGTAATGGACAATTCCGTCACTTTTCCGATATGGACGCCATTCACTTTTACCGCAAGTGACTCTTCCTTCAACCGGTAGCCAGCACAAGTTGGACATGGCCGCTGTGACATATACTTCTCCATCTGTTCACGGATATAATCTGAAGAAGTTTCTTTAAAGCGGCGTTCTACATTTGCCAAAACACCTTCAAAGTAAATATTGCTATCTCGCGTCCCACCAAATTCATTTGTGTAACGGAATCGAATTTTTTCATCTTTTGAGCCATTTAATATTTTATCAAGTTCATCGTCTGGCAATTCATTTACCGGTACATCCATTGATATGCCAAAATGATTCGCGACAGTTTTCAAAAGTTCCGGATAGTATTGGGAGCTTGTCGGTTCCCATGGCGCAATTGCATGATCTTTTAACGACAGCGTTGGATCTGGCACGATTAATTCCGGGTCGACTTCTTGCTTTGTCCCCAGTCCATCACATTCCTGACAAGCGCCAAACGGACTGTTGAACGAAAACATTCTTGGTTCAAGTTCGCCAATTGAAAAACCGCATAATGGACAAGCATGGTGTTCACTGAACAGGATTTCTTCCCCGTCCATGACGTCAACCAAAACAGTACCATCCGCAAGACGTAGAGCCGATTCAAGAGAGTCGCTCAGACGTGGCGCAATGTCTTCCTTCATAACAATCCGGTCGATGACAACCTCAATCGTATGCTTCTTGTTTTTGTTCAATTCAATATTGTCGTCAAGATCTATAATTTCACCGTTGACTCGAATTCGTACATACCCTTGCTTCTTAATATCTTCGATTAATTTCACATGTGTTCCTTTACGACCTGAAACAATCGGTGCCAGAACTTGAATACGCGCACGTTCTGGTAATTTCATAAGGCGGTCAACCATTTGCTCAATCGTTTGGGACGAAATTTCCGTTCCGTGAATCGGGCAGATTGGTTTGCCAACACGTGCATAAAGAAGACGTAGATAGTCGTATATTTCCGTTGCAGTTCCTACGGTCGAGCGGGGATTGCGGCTCGTCGTCTTTTGATCAATTGAAATTGCCGGTGATAGCCCTTCAATGACATCCACATCCGGCTTGTCCATCTGACCTAAAAACTGTCGCGCATAAGAAGATAATGATTCAACGTACCTTCGCTGCCCTTCCGCGTAAATTGTATCGAAAGCGAGGGAGGACTTCCCTGACCCCGAAAGACCTGTCATGACGACCAATTTGTCACGAGGGATATTTATGTTAATATTTTTCAAATTATTCGCTCGTGCGCCTTGTATGATGATTTCTTTATTCTTCATAAAAACCCTACCTTTCAGCCTTCAATTCCATGATTGTATCCCTTAGTTCAGCAGCACGTTCGAAGTCGAGTGCTTTCGCTGCCTCTTTCATCTCTTTTTCCAAAGTTACAAGCAGCTTTGTTTTTTCGTCTTTTGTCAACTTCTTGCCTTGTGTTACTTTTTCTAAATAGGAAATAGCTTCTTCTGATACTGCTGTTGCACGAATCACATCACGGATTTCCTTTTTGATTGTCGTAGGTGTTATGCCATGTTTTTCATTATATTTTCGTTGAATGTCCCGACGTCGCTCCGTTTCCCCAATTGCTTTCGCCATGGAGTCCGTCATTCTATCTGCATATAAAATGACATGTCCATTGGAATTACGGGCAGCACGACCCATCGTCTGAATAAGTGCTCGCTCAGAACGTAGAAACCCTTCTTTATCAGCATCCAAGATTACAACAAGCGATACTTCAGGAATGTCTATCCCTTCTCTTAAGAGGTTAATACCCACAAGGACATCATATGTGCCTATTCGCAGTTCTCTTAACGTTTCAATTCGTTCAAGTGTTTTAATGTCAGAATGAAGGTATTGAACTTTTATACCAATTTCCTTCAAGTAATCGGTCAAATCTTCGGACATTTTCTTTGTTAACGTCGTAATTAGAACACGTTCATTGTTTTTAGTCCGTTCTCTTATTTGACCTATCAAATCATCAATCTGTCCTTCAATCGGACGTATTTCAATTGTCGGATCTAGTAGACCAGTCGGGCGGATAATCTGTTGAATCATCTCAGGAGTATGCTCAATTTCGTAAGGACCTGGTGTCGCAGAAACATAAATCGCCTCGTGGACATGGTTTTCGAATTCTTGGAATGTAAGCGGTCTGTTGTCGAGTGCTGAAGGCAAACGGAAACCATGGTCAACAAGGACATTTTTCCGTGCCTGGTCACCGTTATACATACCACGGATTTGTGGCAATGAGACATGACTTTCATCTACAATAATGAGGAAATCATCTGGGAAATAGTCAAGCAATGTATACGGTATCGCTCCTGCAGGACGGAGTGTTAAATGACGGGAATAGTTTTCAATACCCGAACAGAAGCCCATTTCCCGCATCATTTCAAGATCATAGCGTGTCCGTTGTTCAAGACGTTGCGCTTCCAATAATTTGTCCTGGGCACGAAACTCTTTCAAACGTTCTTCCAGTTCAATTTCAATGTTTTCAATTGCTTTCACCATTTTTTCTTCACCAGTAACAAAGTGAGATGCGGGGAATATGGCAACGTGTTCACGTTCACCGAGGATTTCGCCTGTCAGTGAATCCACTTCGCGAATTCGTTCGATTTCATCACCGAAAAACTCGATACGTAAGCAATGTTCATCCTGGGATGCTGGCAAAAGTTCAACAACATCGCCGCGTACCCGGAACGTACCTCGAGTGAAACTTACGTCATTGCGTTCGTATTGAATATCTACAAATCTGCGAAGCAGTTCATTGCGTCCGATTTCCATACCTGGACGAAGAGAAACAACATGTGCGCTGTATTCTTCTGGGGAACCTAGACCATAAATGCAAGAGACAGATGCAACAATGAGTACATCATTCCTTTCAAATAAGGAAGATGTTGCAGAGTGACGTAATTTATCAATTTCATCATTGATGCTTGAGTCTTTTTCAATGAAGGTGTCAGTATGCGCGATATACGCTTCTGGCTGATAATAATCATAGAAACTGACAAAGTATTCGACTGCATTGTCAGGAAAAAACTCTTTAAATTCACTATATAATTGACCCGCTAACGTTTTGTTGTGAGCGATAACGAGAGTCGGTTTGTTAATCTCCGTCAAGACATTCGACACGGTAAATGTTTTTCCAGTCCCGGTTGCACCGAGCAAAGTTTGGTGCTTCTCACCTCGGTTATGTCCTTCTAATAGTTGTGCGATTGCAGACGGCTGATCGCCTTGTGGTGTATAAGGGGCTTGCAAATTGAATTTTCCGACCATCGGAAAAACCTCCTCTATCAGTTACATCTATCTTATCACTTTACCCATCTTTTGACGAGCAAAAAGCGAACGTACGTTTTTTCACTAATTTTCACTTTTATAAACACACAAAAAAAACGCTGCATGTCTACTCAACATGTAGCGTCCTTGCATTTTTCAATCATTCTCTTCAAGTTTCCCCAGTCTTTTGGAATACAGCAGGAATGCGCTTTCATCCCTACTGTCAAGCGCAAGGTCAATCAATCCCATGAACCTACTCTTTGTCTGCTCTCTGTGTATATGTTTCAAAAAAAGATCTAAATAAATTTCATTCAGCAGTTTTTCCGCTTGGAGCGAAGTACTGTTTTTCCCTACAGCTTTTAAAAACTCGGCATATGAATAATTGTTCTCCATCCCTATCACCCCTGATGCCTTTTATTTAGTATATCTAATTTCAGAGATAAGTTGCAAGGTTTATTGGAATATTCTATTTTTATATTTAGTCATAATTTATCAAAGAAAAGCGTAAGGCGCCGTTAAGCCCCCCCGAGTCTAGACACTGTTCCATGACGAGAAATTCATACTTCCTTTTCTACAAACAAACGCCCCGTCTGCAAATGATTGCAAACGGGGCGACTTTTCTTAGTCATATTCTTTTTTCTCTACAGTCAATCTGATAGTAGCCTCAGAGATGATGAGAATGACAGCCCCGACAAGAAGAGGTGTTACAGAAACCCCATAGAGATACAGTGCAGCGCATGTGACTACTGCCGCCTGAATCCATTGGACTGTACGAACGATTCTTTTAATTGCATCTGGACGGGTGTCTTCCTTTTCAGGAAATAGCATATCCATCCGAAAATCGTCCCCTGCCCGCAATGCGTGGATAAGTTGTACGGCAGAGGCAAATGCAAGCGCTCCTGCGAAAATAAATACAACAATCGGAAACGGGATGAAAATCGCTCCAAGCGCCGATAAAGCAGTGAGCCTTACCCAGAGCCAAAAAATATCATCCGTGCGTATAAATGTACGTCTGATTAAATACGGTTGTGCTACAGGCTTACCGAAATTCGGGGATCCCATCGCAAAACCGAGCCATGCTCTTCTACTAATGGATCCTTTCAAATGCGGGACGTCTGTGAAGTAATTGGCAAAACGGTAAAAACGCATCATCCGATTCTGTTCGAGTGATATGAAATGATCGTAAGGGAATGGTTTTAGCATTCTCTTTTTTCGCCAATAGAAGTTGTACAGTACAATGAGTACACCAATAATCAGAAGTATAATTAGACTTCCTTCAAGACCTGCATAAATTATGGTTCCCGCCAATAAAAACCGGACGGCCCTATCTAGCCAGATCCCTTTTCCATCCAAAACATGTCTGAAATTATATTCCGACTCAATGAATACTCGCTTAATAACTAGTATCAAAACTGCGATAACGATGTATTCCATCTTTGAACCGGTCCCTGTAGCTGAAAGTAACGGCAACGCCACAATATATAAAATAAATGGTAATGGCAATTGGGAATAGAAGCTCCAACTCAAAGCCCGTTTCATATACGTAATAAGCTTTTGTTCCAGTGGTAGGAAATAAACCGTGTCAGCAGGTTTCAATAGCGTCACTGGCGGCGAAAAGGTGAGCGCTAATCCAAGTATGAGAGCCGTAAGCAACGCTGCAGGGAATTCCGCTGGCACTTCCTTCAACCATTCGCTATACGTAAAGCCCCCCGCCCCAATTGTGAAGACAAGGACAATTGCCAAATGGCCTGTAAATACATACTTCAAATACTTTTGGAGCTCGGTTATATAATGGACGAACCGAGATCCCCATATTTCACGCAAATTGTTCATTGTCGGTTTCCTCTGTCATCGCGATATACAAGTCGTCCAGTGACGCGCCAGGACGTCCGAATGCATTTCTCAAGTCATCCATCGTTCCTTCTGCTCGCACCCGTCCTTCGTGCAGCAAGATGATCCTGTCGCAATATTTTTCCGCAGTTGCCAATACATGCGTTGACATGAGAATGGAAGCCCCATTTTCTGTTCTCTGCGTCATCTGCTCTAAAAGTGATTTGATGCCGATTGGATCGAGACCCACAAATGGTTCATCAATAATATATAAAGATGGATTAACGAGGAAAGCACACATGATCATTACTTTTTGACGCATCCCTTTTGAAAAATGCGCTGGGAACCAGTTTAGACGTTTCTCCATCCGGAATTCCCGGAGTAACTCATCAGACCGTGCTTCAAACACTTCTTTATCAAGGTCGTATGCCATTGCTGTTAGTTCAAGATGTTCCCTAAGCGTCAATTCTTCGTAGAGTATCGGCGTTTCCGGTATATAAGTGAACGCTTTTCTATACTTTTCGGGATCCTCACTGAATGTCACCCCGTTGACACGAATTTCACCTTTATGAGGATTCATTAATCCAATGATATGTTTAATGGTTGTACTTTTTCCCGCCCCATTTAGTCCAATCAAACCTACTAATTCACCTTGTCCGATGTTAAATGACAAATCATACAGAACAGGTTTACGTGTATAACCGCCTGTTACGTCTTGTAATTCAAGAATTTCCATATCCATCCTCCATTCTTTCATTCATTTTAGCAAAAAACGCTACAAAAAGCTTTTTCCTTCATACAACCGATATAGATTGAATGATTGCATCGAATAAAGCTTGGACCTGTAGGATGCAGGTCATGCAGTGGGGAGGGATTGACCTACATCCCTCCTTGTTGCGACACGACGTCGCGAACTTAGACTGCCTTCGTCTCCCCCTGTAAGGCTCCTACGCTAGTTTACCGTATTCAATATTTCAACCTATATCTAAAATTATGCTACACTTGTCCCATTCATGAAAATATGAACAGGAGTGTTGAAAATGACTGAATGTATTTTTTGTAAAATCATTGAAGGTACGATCCCTAGCGTTAAAGTTTATGAAGATGAGCACGTTCTTGCCTTCATGGATATTGTACCTGTAACGAAAGGGCATGTCCTTCTCATCCCGAAAACACATCGTGAAAATATCTATGATTTAACTGCTGAAGAAGCGGCACAACTATTTTCCGTCGTACCCAAAATCGCCAATGCCATAAAAGATGAATTCAAACCAGCTGGAATGAATTTACTACAAAACAATGGCGCATATGCGGGACAAGCCGTTTTTCATTCACACCTACACCTCATCCCTCGCTATGATGAAACTGACGGCTTCCAACTTACGTTTGAAACGAAGGAATCTGAAACAAGTATGGAACGAATTCAGGAAGTTGCAGCTGGAATTCGAATGAAATTACAAAAATAAGCTTGTGAATTATCTGAATACCGTGTATGATTCATAATAAGTTTTTCGCTGTCGATCATGAGGATACGACAGGAAAAACACAAAATACTAGATGAGCCGAGGAGAGATTAGAAATGAAAACGAAAAGTCTTGTGTTAATGTCTTTATTGACTGCTGTAGGTGCTGCACTTTACCTGATTATTCCCCCGATTGCTGGAGGAATGAAGCCGGATTTCATGCTGACAATGATGTTTATCAGCATATTCCTGTTCCCTGAAGTACGCAATGTTTTGTTACTTGCTGGAACAACAGGTATTATATCAGGTATTTTTTCAAATTTCCCTGGCGGATTCATCCCCAATGTAATTGATAAGTTCATTACCGCATTCGTAATCTACGCTATTATTATCTCACTAAAAAAAGTTACAGGTAACTTGATTGCTTCCACTGTTGTCGCAGGTATTGGAACTGTATTGTCAGGAAGCATCTTCCTTTCAATCGCCATTTTCATTCTTGGAGTAGATTTACCGTTCGGTGGTTTGTTCTTGGGGGTTGTACTTCCAGCTGTTGCGATGAACGGAATTGCATTTTTCTTGATATACCCGATTGTTAAGGGCTTGGTCAAACGCTCCTCGTTTAAAACTGCATTTTCCAATTGAAATTTTAGCGAAAGCTTTCCGTCTCCACGAGGAGAGCTTTTTTTGTCGCCTGTATAATATACCCGAAGATGAAATTTCGGGCACCCCTCCGCTTTTACTAAAGAAAAGATCATACAAGTAACAGTGCTACGCTATATTGAAAGTGACACTGCCCCCAATTCGAAAAGGAAATGCTATAGAAAAGGAGTAAGCAGTCATTTACTGGTTACTCAACACATGTAGTTTAAAATATAAAGTAGCGTCTAAACAGGTCACTTGCGCTTGTTTTTATTGCTCAGGCACTTTTTAAATGTTTTAATAAAACTAGAGTAAGGAATACTATTCATAACAGGAAGGAGTGTATTATACAATGAAAGCATCTACATTTTTCATCGGACTCGCAGCAGGTTCAGTTGCAGCTGCTGTTACGGTATTGTATTCGACTCCCCAATCGGGAAGTCAACTTCGGACATCCGTCAGGGATGCTTCAAGCGACATGAAATTTTTGTTCAAAGATGTAAAAGTAAAAGTCGATGATTTAAAAGAGTCCATTTCCCACCTTACGAAAGAAGCAAAAGAAACAGTTCCAACAGCAATTGATGGAATTAAAGGTTCAGTAGATCAGTGGCAACAATCAACGGAATCTAATCGGGAACGCATGGAAAAAGAAATTGCAGCAATCCAAACCGCTATTGAAGAGCTTGAGCAGAACTTCGCAAAACAGCAAAAGTAATGTCAATTATGCTTCGGCGCAATTGCGTCCAAAATTTGTAATATCCCTCGGAGGCTTGGACCAGCAGGGAATTTGTTCCCACTTATAAAAGCTGGGGTTTAATGCTAATTCAAGTAAAAAGTTAAAAGTAAATACTATCCACCAGTAAGGAATGCAGTCACCCCTCCACGAGAGACCTACATTATATAGGTTTTAACTAGTGGATACGGCCGCATTCCTTATTTTCATACCCATTTCCCCAAATATTATTATTGAATCGAAAGCTTTTTCACAATTTTTACTTTTCTCTTCTTTGCTTTCCTGCTATAATAAAAGAAGCGGGAAAATATAGAAAGAAGGTGTTTCCAATGTCAGAGCAAAAGTACTCTCCGAAAGAAGCAATGATTTTCAGTCAAAGGGTTGCACAGATGTCTAAAGCTCTTTGGAAAGCAGTAGAAAAAGATTGGCAGCAGTGGATAAAACCTTATGACTTGAATATTAATGAGCATGATATTTTATGGATTTCTTACCATCTTCAAGGCGCAACCATTTCTGACATCGCTAAATTTGGAGTCATGCATGTTTCGACAGCTTTCAACTTTTCGAAGAAGCTAGAAGAACGTAATTATTTACGGTTTTATAAAAAAGATGATGACAGAAGAAATACATATGTTGAAGTTACAGAAGAAGGGGAAAAACTGATACTCGAGATGAACATGAACTACTATGATTCTAAACATGATATTTTAGAGGGATCACTCCCTATTAAAGACCTTTACGGAAAGTTCCCAGAATTCCTCGAAGTAATGTCCGTTGTCCGAAATATTTATGGGGAAGATTTTATGGAAATATTTGAGCGCGGCTTTGAGAAAATCAAAGAATCATATGATGACTCCACCGGTGAAATGATGGCTATTAATCATACGAAAAGTAACGAAGAACTTAAAAACCCAGTATTTAGCGCAGAGGAAAATTAATTTCATTTTAGAAGGACTTCTGCTATGATTGCCTTGGGAAGTTAAAGAGGAGGAATAGATTTGATCCTTATTATTACAATTCTGTTCTCGTTATTATATCTGTTTCAAATCAATAAAATGACGTATGCACTATGCGAATCTAAGGAAATCCCTGAAGAGAAGCAACAGAAAATATACACAACCGTTAACGTTCTTGTAACCATTTTAATCGTGTCATTTTACGTCGAGATTCTGTTACAAGTATAAAAAAGTCCATTCCCTTTTTTACGGGAAATGGACTTTTTCCATTATCGATACCCTCAGCGCCTAACGCCTTGAGCTTTTCTGGAATTAATTCAGGAAGGCTGCACCGACAATGATTAATAAAATGAACAAAACAACAATCAACGCAAATCCCGAAGTACCATGGGAACCTTGGTCATATCCGCTCATAGGAGCACCCCCTCTCTCTATGTATCCTATGCAAAACAATTGGCTCGTTGTAGGCAGTATATTCTAGGGGAACCTTTTTGTTTTAGATACGTTTTTATGGTATAGTGTCTACTGTTGCACATAAAAGTTAGGGGAGATTTCAAAATGAAAAAAACTATTTTAGCACTTACAATGGCCGCATCTGTACTTGCACTTTCAGCGTGCAGCGACAAGAATGCCGGTGATGAAGTTCTTGTCAAATCAAAAGCCGGAAATGTAACACAAAGTGAACTTTATAACGAAATGAAGGATGCTCAAGGTGAACAAACATTACAACTACTCGTCCTTGAAAAAGTATTAGATGCAAAATATAAAATCTCTGATAAGCAAGTCGATACAGCAATCAATGAAATGAAAGAACAATTAGGTGAAGGTTTCGATGCTTATATCGCTCAACAAGGTCACACTGAGAAGAGCTTGAAAAAAATCCTTCGTATCAACATGTTACAAGAAGCTGCTCTTACTGATGGCGTTGAAGTAACAGATAAGGAAATCGAAGAGCGCGTTAAAATGATGGCTACAGAATTGAATGCCAAACACGTCCTAGTTGCGGATGAAGAGACTGCACTTAAAGTCAAAAAGGAACTTGAAGGCGGAGCTGATTTTGCTGAAGTAGCGAAAAAGAATTCGACTGAACCGGCTGCAAAAGAATCCGGTGGGGATCTTGGGTGGTTTGGCTACGGTAAAATGGTCAAAGAATTCTGGGATGCTGCATATGCACTTGAAGTGAACACAATCAGTGAGCCGGTCCAATCGGAACACGGGTTCCACATTATTAAAGTTACAGAAAAACGTGACATCGAAGCTAAGGAAATGACTAAAGAAGAGAAAGAAAAACTCACTAAAGAAATACAACTTGAGAAAGCAGATCCTAGTACAATTATCCCGAAAGTATCTAAGCTAATGAAAGATGCTGATGTAAAAGTCGAAGATAAAGATTTGAAATCAGCACTTGATGTATTCTTGGAAGAACCTAAAGTAGAAAAAGAAACAGAAACAGAAACAGATAAAGAATCTAAGTAATGCTACTAACAATTCAAGACTCCTTTCTAGGGGTCTTTTTTTATTGGGGTATTTAAATGTACAAACAAACACCTCCAAAAGACGCCTGTCCTTCGGAGGTGTTTGCTAGTTCAATATATGTTATTCTACGTCTGTTGATTAACCATTTTCTTGCATAAGATACTGGTAAGGTAGGTGCAAAAGTCTTCATTTGGACTAGTACGTTTCCGGCTCGCTTTCGGCTAAACTAATCACTACATTTTTATCGTGGGACAAGGGTGGCTAGAAGTGACTTCGTCACTTCTAGCCACCCCCTTTTCGATAATTCTGTTGCGATTAGTTGCCTGTCGCGTACCTACAACGTTCTAGTGAAAATTACGATTCCTTGGAAAATAAGAATAGATGACTTTTCACAGAAGGTATAAGTGCCCGAAGATACAATTTCGGGCACGCTTGCATTTTTTACAATGCGTTCCTTACTTACTCTTAGCAAAATCAGGCTTGGCAACATGTGATATCCTGTAGAAATTGACACTTCCTTAAAAGATCTAAAGTACTAGTGTCTGGACGTAAAATCTCAATGTTCTAACTCATCCACGGTACGAGATTTTATAACCTCCTAGACAATAAAAAAGAAAAAACCATAAAGAAGGAGTGAGCCGCCAAAATTGTATCTTTGGCGGCCTTTACCCAGATAAGAACCAACTATTCTTTCATCCCAAAAAGCTTTAGCACTTCGTGTACTTGTGTCTTAGAAGGGCGAAGGATGAATGACCACCATACGATTACCGAAAAAATCTATAGGGATACGACAAAGTCGCATCCCTATAGATTAAGATATCACGGTAATTGTGTAGGAGCCGTTTAATCCAAAGTGATCTAAAACAACTGTACTCGGAGCGCCTTGTGGTTGATTGCGTTATTTACTGGTTAGTCAATTGATGGTTTATAAAATGACCTGTTATCCAGCGGGAAAATTCTTTCAGTGAACTCACCAGGAGCCGTCTTGCCAAGTGCACGGTCCAGCATATTCATCTTCGCATCAATATTATCGATGTAATGAAGAATTTCCGCTTCTTTCAGCATTGGACGTTTCGGGCTTCCCCATTCTTCCTTACCGTGGTGAGATAAAACCATATGTTGCAACAGCATAACTTCTTCACTTGTAATTTCAAGTTCGTCAGCCGCTTTTGAAATTTCATTGACCATAATCGTAATATGACCTAGCAGATTCCCCTCAATCGTGTATTGAGTTGCAATTGGACCTGAAAGTTCAATTACTTTCCCAACATCATGCAAAATAATTCCCGCGTACAATAAATCCTTATTGAGTGACGGATACAGATCTGCTAACGATTTTCCAAGTTTCAGCATGGAAACAACATGATCAATAAGACCCGATACATAATCATGGTGATTTCTTGTCGCAGCAGGGTACGTCATGAAAGCTGTCTGATGCTTTTTCAATAAATGACGCGTAATTCGTTGGATTTGTGGATTTTGCATTTCAAAGAAATACTGCATCAGCTCTTCGTATAGCACTTCTTTACTTGTTGCCGATGACGGAACTAGGTCGGCAATCGCCACCCCTTCATCCTCTTTTACGGGACGTATACTTTTAATGCGCAACTGATTTTTCCCACGGTATTCATGTACTTCCCCGCCAACTTTGACAATCGATGCTGCGGCATATGTTTTCGCGTGTTCATCTGTTGTATCCCATAACTTCGCTTCAATATCCCCACTTTTATCCTGCAAAATAAGCGTCATAAACGGTTTACCTTGTGTGGTAACTCCTTTTGTTGATTGCTTAATTAGCAAGAAAAGATCAAACGGCTCGCCTGCATTATATTCTGCAATTTTCTTCATAAGACCATCGCTCCCTGTTCGCTTCCGATATCGGAAACGTTTAGTATTGTTGCCCCCTGCCATTTATCCTTCATCGCTTCGTGGCATGTAAAATAAATGAACTGATGCTTATTTTGTAGATTGTCTAGTAGTTCAATCATACGCGAAAGTCGCTCTTCGTCAAAGTGAACGAATGGATCGTCCAACATTAGTGGAAAAGGTGCCGTATTCATTATAGATGCCGCAAGCGCCAATCTAAGTGAAATATAGGCTTGCTCTTTTGTAGCCTGGCTCAGCTCTACAATGGGATAACGCATTCCATTTTTCGCTATTACTTCGAAATGACCCGTCTCCGTTACACGAAGTGATTCATAATTTCCACCCGTCAGTTCACAAAACAATTTTTCTGCCGCTTCAAGTACTTCTGGCAATTTCTTTTCTTTCAACTCCGACATTGTTCTTCTGATTGCTTCAGTAATCGCTTTGCGCTCAGACCATTTTTTTACGAGTTCTGCGAGCTCCGATTTTTTCATTTCGAAGTGTTGCAGTTTACGACCGTAATTTTCATCTGTCAGTAGTCGTTCCGTTTTGTTAACAAGTGCGGCCTTGTCATTGATTAAGACATTTAGCCTCTCGCTAATCGACGATAGTGTTCCGCTAATATCATTCACTTTTTTTCGCAACTCTTCATCCACAACGCCATCAGGCAATTCAAGAGGGCCATATGATGCTAATTGAGCATTGACATCCTCAAGTTGCCCCTTTAAACGAAACGCTTCCTGGTGGCTATTGTATGCGGCGTAAAAGGCCTCTTCCGTTTCTACTGCTGCTTCAGCAAGCAGAGCCTGCACTTTTTCCAGCAACGAGTTTACAAGGCTGGATGTCTCTTTCAGCGCTGATTCTTTGCGTTCTAAAGCAACTGTCAATGACCTGATTGTTTCTGCCTGTTCATTAAGGTGAATGAATTCCCTTCTCAGCATCTCATAAACTGTTTCTTGTGGTGCAAATTTCCGCACTATTTTTTCAGCTTCTGCTAACCTCACAGCAATCTGTTGTTGAATCGTTTGTCGCCGTAACAAGGCATCATTCAACTCTCTAGTAACTTCCTGAACTTCTCGAATCATACGGAATAATTCCGGGATAATCCCGGTTGAAGGTATTTCATCGAAACCATAAAGTCCTAAAAAATCGACCAGTTCTAATTCGATTTTCCGTCTATTGCTATAGGTATTTTCAAGCTCGGATGTCAACGATTGAAATTTCCTTTCAAGTACCATAAACGCTTCTTGTAAATCTTCTTTCTTGCGCTTGTACATGCCAATTCGGTCTGTCAGTTCTTCCATTTGATGCTCATTTCCACCATATGCGGCAATGATTTTTTCCATCTGCTTCAGTTTTGCTGAATCGGGCGTTTGATGCTGTTTTTTCGAATAAATTAGAATACCTAATCCTATAACAATAACACCAGCTATAATTATGAACCATTCTTTTTGGATGAAACCGAAAACGATGAACGCGACAGCAAGTACGACAAGAAGTGCAGGTATCATCAGTGATTTCTGTTCAACCGGTCTTCTGCTTAGTGAAATATAGGCTTTCGCTTCAGCAAGTTGCTGACGAATTTTCGGCCACTGCAGTACACGTTCTAATTCCTCTACGGCAGGTGCAGTGCGTTCAATTCCACCAATTTCAGTTTCCGTATCACCTAACTCATTTTCCACTTGGATGAGTTGGCGATTCACAAAGCCAATTTGCTGATCGCCTTCAGTAAGTTCTTGAATAATTTTGTGCATCTGTTCTTCCTTTTGGATTGAAACATCTGCCTCCAAAATAGTATTTTCCGCTTCAAGCCCTTTGACACCAAGTCTATCAAGCAGACGTCTCTTTGAACTAGTTAGCTGACTCACGTTTTCTTCTTCAAAAGTAACCGCTGTTTGCCATCTATGCCACTCTGTTTCTTTCGCCAGTAAAATTTCAAGTTCAGCAATGCGCTCAAATTCGTGCTGTTCAGGCATTCGTGTCATTAGCTCTGCTAATTCTTCTTCCAATCGTCGTTTAGTAACTTCGGCTTCCGTTAACTTCCCCGCAAGCATTTCATAGCGCCTGATACCATCTGTGGGAAATTTTATTTCACTTAATTGCGATAGTCTTGCATCCAATGCTTGTTTCTTTTGATGAAGGGGGAGTAGCTGTCGCACGAGAGCGAGTTTCTGTGATTCTTGCATAAGTTCCGCTTCCTGTCCTCGCAACTCTGTAAGCAAGTCATCGATTTCCCGTATTCGTTCAATCGAGGGTGCATATTCTCCCACTTTTTCCTGCTCTTCTTTCAACTCTATTTCCAATTCCCGAAGTTCCATGATCTTGACGTTCATCTCCGGAATTCTTCCCGACTTTTTGAACAAATCCCCCAGTTCTTTTTCCATTCGATTTCCAAGCTGTAACAAAGAGTCAACACCAGTAGTCCCCGAAGCAAGAAGTGTCCTGCTTAATTCGTCTTCATCCATTTTTTCAAATCCCTGCAACTGTAACAAAGAGAATGAAAAAATGGATTCGAATGAAGCACGGTCATACTGGCGAAGTAGCGAGTTCAATTGCTCTTCTCCACCCTTTGTTCCATCTTCGAAATAGACGGTAACATCACCAGCAGATTTTCCACGGATCCGTTCGACGATGCATTTCCCATATGTTTCATCTATAAGATGAACTTGCCCACCGTACTTGCCGCCCGATTTCGGTTCGTAGCGTAAGAGCGCATTATTTTTTGGTGGAAATCCAAATAAGATATGCAGGATGAATTGCTGAATAGTCGTTTTCCCAGCTTCATTCAATCCATAAACTACAGAGATTCCTTGTCCAAAATCCACCGTGACATTTTCATGTTTTCCAAATCCATAAATGTTTAGTTTTTCAATTTTCATGTAAACACCTCATTCCATTCCTGACATTTCCGCCGCCAACAATGCTGTTGCTCCGGCTTTCACTTCATCTATTTCATCTGCAGTCAAAACATCCAGATATTTGACGCCACGCGCATGCTGGTAAACATCTTTTAAAACATCCTTCCAGTCTTCCGTCGTCCAACCATCAATCATCCCAGCAACTGATTGCATCAGTGCACTTGATGCCATAGATGGATTCAACTGACTCGCAAATGTAATCTTCTGCACCCAGACATAGGGTTCGCTTTCACCCACATAATCACGCAGGACCTCCAACCATTCTCCCTCCGGCGATTGACTGAATAGATTCGCAGCTTCACGATCGATATCAGTCAGCAACAGCTCCACAATTCCCGCGCCATTGTGCTCTTTAAATGACTCTAGCACTTCCGAACATGCCGTCAGCCACTCATTCGCATGACTCATTCCTGCACAAGGCAATTCTAGTCTATCAAAGACAATTGCTGATGCCGGGATGAAATGAAGAGATGCTGTTGTTTTCGATAGTTCAACTTCATAGAATCCCTTTGTACCACGCTCATTGCGATGACGCCCCTGTAAATTTCCCGGATAAACGATTGGAGGCGTTTCATGCAGCTGTTGCCTCACATGGATATGCCCGAGCGCCCAGTAATCATACCGCTTAGCTAGCAACTCATTTTTAGTGAATGGCGCATAAACGGCATGTGTTTCATCTCCCGCCAAGCTACCGTGCAACATCCCGATATGTATCGCATCCTGACCTTCAGCTACAGGATAACGGTCAATCACTTTATCACGGATATGCCTTTCCTGATAACTAAACCCAGAAATCAACACTTCTTGACCATCCACGGTCAGACGCACTGTTTCAACATGCTCATCGAAAACATACACATTCGGAGGCAGGTCAAATCGTGTCCATCTTCCGCCAAGATGGTCGTGATTGCCATGTGAAATGAATACTGGAATGCCTGCTGTATCCAATTTCACCATCCCTTCCCGAAACTTCATCTGCGTACGTAAACTCCGATCTTCCCCATCGTAAATATCACCCGCGATTAACATGAAATCCGGTTTCGTTTTGACTGCGTGCTCAATCAACTTAGTAAATGATGCAAAGGTACTGTCACGTAAATTATTCAGGCGATCTGTTGGTAAGCCAGTCATGCCTTTGAACGGGCTGTCGAGATGCAAATCGGCTGTGTGGATAAATCGGATTGTTGACAAGTTAGTCCCTCCTTCATTCGGCGAATACTTGTTCTTATTTTAGCATAAATAAAAAGACTCTGCGAATTAATTAACGGGTTCGGTTGATGGGGAGAACAGTGCAATTAACAACGCAAATAACAGGTTAAGCAGCATTTATTTCAACAGTGAAAAAGATATATATAAAACAAGTAAAAACGCTCAGAAATCTGAGCGTTTTTTGGCGAATTATTCTACTATCCTTATTGTACTTAGCACCTGTTAGTTGAGTAATTTTTCTATGAATTTCCTTTCTTATCTTTTACGAAAAGTCCAATTATTACAAGAGCGAATCCTAAACCTAAAAGGAAAATTTCAAAACCACCTGTTCTAAAAGCAACTTCGTGTGGTATATATATTGCTATAAGCATCAGTGCAATACCTAATAACATCGTTTTAATAGAACGCATTTATATCTCCCCTTTTTACCGTTAATTGAAGAAAATAATTTCATAGTATTCAATTTATTAAAGCATAGATTACTCACCTTCCTTATTTTTCTTTCCAATATCCAATTAGCAAGTGTTTTAACAATGGAATTAGCAGCATCGCATAAATTTATGCGATGCTGCTAATTCCTGTGCCAATCGTGGTACCAGTTCATCTATATAAAGCATCTACATGTTGATATAACAACAAAAACAGGGACTCCAATTCATATGCAAATTGCGTCCCCGAACACTGTTTTTTTTATTGTTTCCTCCCCATCCAATCATCCGAACCCGTTACGAATTAATCAGAGTCTTTCTATATCTCACTTATTCTTTTCCGAGCTGGATTGCTTTTTTAATATCTTTCAACGAACGAGACGGTCCGTACATGAGAACACCACCGCGGTAAACACGTGCTCCGAAGAAGCCCAAAAGGAAAATTGTCACAAGCATAATCGCAATTGACAATAGCGGTTCCCATACTGGTAACTCCAACATACCAACGCGCAAGAACATGACGAGTGGCGCAAAGAACGGGAAAAACGAAGCATATTTTATATAGGCCATTTCAGGATTTCCGAGCCCAGTTGCCGCAATCATGAACCCTGCCACGATCAGCAACGTCATTGGCATGATAATCTGCTGTACATCTTCCGTGCGGCTGACAAGTGAGCCAAGAAGAGCTGCCAGCGTCGCGAAGAGGAAATAGCCCAACAGGAAGAAAACTAGCGCATAGACAAGCGTTCCCACATTCATATTCGAAAAGCCGAAGACGGAAAAGAAGCCATCTGCCATTTCAGAACCTGTTGTTTTCAATGCAATATATCCTGCCAGACCCAATAATACCATTTGCAAAAGACCAAGCGATCCAATGCCAAGTACTTTTGCAAACATATGTTTAACTGGTGATACGCTTGAGATAAGAATTTCCATCACACGCGATGATTTTTCCGCCGCAACTTCTGTCGCGATCATACTTGAATATACGATGACTGCAAAGTAAATAAGAAACATGAGTACATAGACGAGACCACGTGCCTGGCTCAATTCTTCTTGTGATTTCGCTGACGGAGATACAGATTGCTGTTCAAATTGGATAGGTGCGAATAGTGTCTGTACTTGCTCACCAGACAGTGAGAGCTCCTCCGCTTTCATTTCCGTTTGAATCGACTTAAGTGCTTCTTCTAGCATCATTGGAAGAGAAAAGTCCATGGCACTCATCGAGATGTAGTTCGCTTGAATTGTATTTGTGTCATCAAGTCCAAGCGTCACGAACGAATCGATTTCTCCCTCTTTCACTTGTTCTGTAAGCGCATTTTCCGATTTACTGGACAGTTCTACCTTAATACCTGATTCATTTGACTCTAGTTGCATTTTCAACCGCTCCGCAAGAACACCGCTTTCATCGAGTACTTGCAGCACTTCCGCCGAATCTTTATCTCCGCCCGTGGCACCTTTAACGGTATCAATGATTTTTTCCATGTTAGCAAAAAGGAAAACCGCCGCAATCATGATGGATGTTGTTATAATGAACGATTTCGTTTTCGCTTTTGTCGTAAATGCCTGTTTAAAAATGATCATGAATTCACGCATGCTGTTTCCCCACCTTTTCGATGAAAATGTCTTGTAGCGAAGGTTCCTCAATCCCAAAATGGCGAATCGGGCCCGACTTTAATGCGGCCGTCAACAAATCATTGGCCACTTGTTCAGATTCGACCTGGTAGAGTGCCCCTTCAACCGACTTATGGACAGATGTAACACCTGCAATCGCATTCAGATGTGCTAAATCATTGTCTGAATTTATGCGTACGTTCTGCTTGCCATATGACCGCTTCACATCGCGGAGTGTCCCGCTCACGATTTGCTTACCTTTATCGATGATACTAAGTTGCTCACACAATTCTTCGACATGATCCATGCGGTGGCTCGAGAATACGATAGTTGCACCATCATTACGAAATTGAATTATCGCCTCTTTCAACATCTCAACGTTTACCGGGTCCAACCCTGAAAATGGCTCATCTAGAATTAACAGTTGAGGATTATGCATGAGAGATGCAATTACTTGGATTTTTTGTTGATTTCCTTTTGATAGTTCTTCAACTTTTTTATTGGCATAGTGAGTGATTTCCATTCGTTCCAGCCATTTATTCATAGCTGTCTTGGCATCCGACTTTGTCATACCACGTAATTGTGCTAGAAAAATCAGTTGCTCTTCCACCTTCATTTTCGGATAAAGGCCGCGTTCCTCCGGTAAATAACCAATCTCAGGACTTGTTGCGTAAGAAATCGGTTTCCCATTCCACGTAATCCGTCCTTCATTCGCATTTAATAGACCAAGAATCATCCGAAATGTCGTCGTCTTACCTGCACCGTTCGCTCCAAGAAAACCGTACATCGTGCCTTTACCTACAGACAGCGTCAAATCATCAACCGCCGTGAAATCTCCAAATCGTTTCGTTACATTTTCAAGTAGCAATGACATTCGATTACCCCTTTCGTTTTACCCAATATTAACTATACGTATCTAGCACTCTGAAGTTTCACTTTTTTAGTTTTTCAGTTTTTACTACTGGCGATTGCTGTACCAATCGCATACGACGCCATATGCACTACCCAAATTCCCGTTAGAATGAAAAATGCAAGTTGCGGTCCTTCAACAATAATGATAACTGCCCAAGCAATGAGTATCGCAACGGTTGTCGCACACCACGAAATTGAACGGGCATGTTGATGAATCGTTCTATATCGTTCGTCAAACCATCGTTCTTTCTTTCCCCTTTTCCGATTTATTAACATAGTAATGAAAATAATGACTACAGCAAGCGGCAGCCCTGCAAGAAATACCCATATATTAAACCCTTCGTACATTTTCAATCCTCCTCTAGTGTAAAAATATCTTCAATGCGACAATTGAATAACTTCGCAAGTTTGAACGCTAATGTCAGTGATGGGTTATATCTACCTTTTTCGAGGGAAATAATCGTCTGTCTCGAAACTTCCAGTTTCTCCGACAGATCATCTTGCGTTAGCCCCATCGCAGTCCGCATTTCCTTTATCAAGTTATTCATTTCAATGCTCCCCTTTCATACGAAAAGCGCAGGGCACCCGGAGTCTAGACACCGACTATTGTAAAGGTTGCTTTACGTAAAGGTTACTTTACCATACTCAAGATGTCAAGTAACCTTTACAAATTTCCTTTTAGAATTTTTCATAGTATAATGAATGAAATAGAGTGGAAAGGGTGAATTATGTGAGAACATATAAACTAACAGCTTTTGAACCAACAGGAGCATTAATTACAGAAGAAACATTCACAGCTGAAACAGACGAAGCAGCAAAAGAAAAAGGCCAAGTAATGCTTGAGGAGAAAAACCTTCTCACCAAAACACACCGCCTTGCCTCTCCTGCTGGAAAGTTGTTATTGTTCCATTCCTAAATAAAATTGCACTTCAGATGTTTACTTCCCTTCACTTATTATGTAATCCTAAACAGAAACAAAGCATTTCCATCATACAAATAGACAGGGTGTTGAGAAATGAAAATCGCATTAATTGCCCATGACGAAAAGAAAAATGAAATGGTAAATTTCACAATTGCCTACGAATATATCTTTTCGCAATACACATTATTTGCTACCGGTACAACGGGAAAAAGAATTATGGACGAAACCAATTTATCTGTAACCCGACTTAATTCGGGACCTTTGGGTGGTGATCAGCAAATTGGTGCAATGATTGCAACTGGCGAGCTGGACTTAATCTTGTTTTTCCGTGACCCACTAACTGCTCAACCACATGAACCCGACGTCAGTGCGTTATTACGCCTTTGTGATGTCTATGGCATCCCACTCGCTACGAATATTGCAACGGCTGAGCTGTTACTTCGCGCTGTTGAAAAAGGGTACTTTTCGTGGCGTGAAATGCTTGATAAATATAAGTAAGTTCATTTCAAAATAAAATAAAAAGTACCAAGCACTGATCCTTTTATTCAACGGATGCATGCTTGGTACTTTTTTAATTACGCAGGCTGATTCAGACTGCAAGCGCTGGATTAAATTGTTAATTTCCTTTCTTCCTTATGACCGCCATGGAGCTTGTTATGCTCGCCATAGGTGCAGTTATGACCGCCATGAGCACTGTTATGCTCGCCACGACTTCCATTATGACCGGCATCAGCCGTGTTATGACCGCCACATGTTAATCGCACAAAATGTCTAGTACAAGAAAAGACACTGATTCAGGATGGCGTAAAAACTCACCCCTAAACCAGTGTCCATATTACATAGAAATCATTTCCCTATAAATTCCGGCTTACGTTTTCCCACAAATGCCTGAATACCTTCTAGGTGGTCTGCTGTTTTCCGCATTGCCACTTGTGCTTCACTTTCCATTGCCAATATGCTTTCAAGTTCTTTCGTTTTTTGCGCATGCAGAATTTTTTTCGATGCAATCATTGCTGCAATCGGCGACGCAAGCAGTTTATGAGCAAACGCTTCGCCGCGTTCAGCACCAGTACCTTGTGCAGTCACTTCATCGATGAGTCCTTTTTCAAGTGCTTCTTGACCATTCATCACTTTTCCTGACCAAATGAGTTTTTTCGCTTGAGGCACACCTACGCGTTCTTTTAAGAAGAAATGACCTGCCCCGTCTGGAATTAGACCAATGCCGATAAAGTTCATCGCAAGTTTACTTTCCTCTTCCGCAATAATATAATCGCAGCCAAGCACAAGGCTAAATCCAAGTCCTGCCGCCGCACCATGGACGACCGCAATCGTAACTTGCGGTAATGTATAAAGTGCTTTCGCAAGACGTGACACGTCTACCATTACACTACCAATATCCATTGGGCTATCCGGATTTAACATCGCTTTAATATCCCCACCCGCAGAAAATGCACGACCGGCCCCTTGGATTACCAAAACTTGAACTGACACATCGCTTTTCAATTCCTCGAAAACATCCGCTAGTTCCTTCATCATGACACTATCCATCGCGTTCATCGATGCAGGCCTATTCAACGTAAGATGCGCAAGGCGTACCTCTTTTTTTAATTCGACAGTTGTATACATAAAAAAACACCCCTTCGTAAGAAATGAATTACCATTCACTTCTTAGATTCGGTGTTTTTTCAGTAAACCCTTTATTTAAGAGCTAAGAAAGTATACGTTTTTCTACCTAGAGTAGGGTCTATCAAGGCGCTTGCGCTTTTCTACTTAACCATCTCTGGAAAAATCGCGTCAAGATGAGCGAGCTTCTTCACGATTGAATCTTCATATGTCAGGATATAAGCTGCTGGATCTTTTGGATTATAGAACTGCGTAATTTTCCCCGTTTCAGGGTCAATGAACTTACTTGAAGCCCCACAACCTACTCCAATGATCGTCTGTACCTCTTCCATAATAACTATGTTATAGATACTTTCTTCACCAGGCTTTGCGTACCCGACGTTTTCCAAGTTGCCTAAAATGTTCTTTTGACGGTATAAATAGTACGGTTCATAGCCGTTTGCAGCGTTCCACTCTTCTCCGAGTTTCATCATCTGCTCGACTGTTTCACGATTAGCTACTTTGTATTTGTCTTTATTACGGGTCATTTCAGATGCCCGTTTGAATGACAATGTATGAACTGTCAGCGATTCAGGTTGCATTTTTTCAGTCTCCGCAAGTGAATGCTTGAATTCTTCCATTCCTTCATTTGGCAAACCGATGATGAGATCCATATTAATATTCTTCATGCCCATATCGCGTGACAACCAGAACTTATCGACTGTTTCTTGAACAGTATGGTGACGACCGATTGCTTTTAGTGTCTCATCTGTATAGGATTGCGGATTGACGCTTATCCGGTCAATGCCCCATTTTTTCAGAACTTCGATTTTAGCAGGCGTAATCGTATCAGGACGACCTGCTTCTACCGTTACTTCTCTGACTTTATCCATATTAGGGAATGAAGCATACATCGTTTCATATAGCGCGTCCATTTCTTCCGCTTCTATAGATGTCGGAGTTCCTCCACCGAAGTAAATCGTCGTAATGGCCATGTCTCGCTCTGTCAGCCATTTTCCCATTTCTCGGATTTCTTCATGCAATCCGTCTAGGAATGTTTCGACTCGTCCATTTTTTCGATTAATCGCATAGGCTGGGAATGTGCAATACGCACATTTCGTCGGACAAAATGGAATGCCTATATAAATACTTACTTCATTTTTTAATTCGTGTAAATCAGGCACCGTTCGCAACTGCACATTCGCTATTTTTGCTAGAAGTTCGCTTTTTTCGCTCGAGAGGCGATGGCGATTCATTAACAATTGCTGGGCCTCTTCCGTACTGTGTCCTTCGTGGCGATATTTATGGTACAGTTTCATCGGGCGAATCCCTGTCAGAATTCCCCACGATTGATGCATCCCTGTTGCTTGTTCAAGCGTTTCAAGGAAAACGTGTGAATAAATCCGCTTTAACTGGCGGGTAATCGCTTTATCATCGTCCGTCTCTTCTATCTCAGAAAACTCAGCAGAATATTCCACACCGTCCCATGTAAGGATTGCCTTTCCGACAAGTTGTCCATCAAGCGTCCGTTCCAACGTCAAATTTGCCAGTATCGCACCCTCTTCATCTTCATCGACTATTTTCGATTGTTCAAAGAAAAGGTTTGCTAGATGCGTAAACATCCTAATCCAACCCTGTTCGTAGTTTTCTTTCATGATGATTTTTTGCATTGTAAGTACCCAACTTTCTATTTATAAAACCGAAGTTTTTTCTCTAGATAAACATAAAATCATTATAGCAAATTTACGGAGTGAAAGAAGAAAAACCGGCCTAGGCCGGTTTTTAGATGGATTCGTATAATTGTTGTACTGGTTTCATCAGTACACGGTTTACTTCTTCAATCAAGCCACTCAATTTCATTTCTGCTTCAAGCATTTTCATAATCTTAGGATTTTGCTGCGCAAGTTGTGCAGTCTTTTGAGCATACTCAAGCTCTTCAGCTACTGGCTCTTCACCTTGCATCTGTTTTTCCTGAAGGCTCAATTGGATTTTACGGAAGTTTTTGAACAACGCTAGTGCATCGTCATCCACCTTCACTTCTTCTACCGCTTGCTGTACTTCTAAAAACTCTGCAGTTTTTCGGAATGTTGCTTCCAATTTGTTTAAATCATCGTAAATATTCACTGTCATGTATTGTTCCCCCTATGATAAATTTGTTGCCAAGACAATAAGGCCTTGAACGATTCCAATCAAACCGCCGAGAAATGCTCCAAGTACGGTGATCATCTTGAATTCGCGTCTTGAAATGCCGAGCACTAGATCTTCCAGTATTGCAACTGGAAACGCATCGACTTGCTCTCTAACCATATCATCTAATTTAAGTTTGTGGAGCGATATCTCCATTTGTTTTTCTGCCTGTTCGAATGCAAAGCTAGTCAGCGCCGGCGTCAGATTAACAGCTGTCCATTCCGCCCCTGCAGGCCAATAATCCTGTATCGTCTTATTCAAGCGAGCTTCCAGTACAAGTTCTTTTTCTGCATAAGATCGGACTGAATTGAACAACCCATCCCAATCAAATCCTGAGAGAAGTTCCTCAACGGGACGTTTTTGAAGCTTTTCCCATTCATTAAGTATAATTGTGTTCACAAGATCATACGTCCCTTGTGCTGCGACAAACTTCAGTGCTTCACGCTGTACTTTTACAACAAGCGATTCTGATTCTCCAAAAAACATATTTACCATACTTCCAAGTGTACCTTTTGATGCTAGGAAATCATCAATCATTTTATGGAACATTGCTTTTCCTTCATCTGATTCGAAGTAGGTTTCCGACCTGCCTAGAATATAGGTTGTTATGGCTGGAATGCGCCCTGCAGCTTCTACCCGCCACTTTTGCGGTAGCACCTCTTCTACCGATCCCGTCGTCATTTTTACACGAACGGCGTTAAGCTGGGCATCGAGTACTTCCAACACTTTCCGCTCTGCTTTCTCTGCAACATTCATCGCGCCGGCAGTATTAAGCCAGTCATTCAATGTTTTATCAGAGAGAAGGATATGCTGCTCAAGTTTTTGTTGGAGGAAATCCTCTGCTTTCTTCTCCATGTCAGGCGTCAATAATTTCTTTCTGAACGTTTCCGGTGTTAATAAATAATTCGTCACCGTCTTACCGAGTTGCACTGCCAGTTCATCGCGCCGTTTCGGTATCAATCCCGGCGTGAATGGCAAACGCCATTTCCCAATATATTTCGCTTCATGTGGCCTGAACAGCATTTTAATCGCCAGATGATTTGTAAGTCCCCCGATTAATGCACCAATAAAAGCCATGAATAACAATGTCCATAAAATACCCAAATGCTTCACCTTTTTCCGTATCGTTAAGTCCTAATTATAGCAGAACTAAACCGAACGGAAAAATTCAAAGACTTATCTTAGTGCGTTGTACATTGTCGACATGCGAATAGCGTGTTCCATTTCATCATGCATTGCGATGAATAATGGATTGTAGGCCTGTTGAAAAGGAACTGTTAGTAGCATTTCCTTATACATTTCAACCGCTTCAAGCTCACTCACCAATGCCCGCTGAACACACTCTTTTAAGTTATAACAAGGCAACGGTCTCTTTGGATTTGGTACAAATGTCCCCGTCATCATATAATAGAGCTGTTGAAACATTTCATAATGGCTTTTTTCATCTTCATACATATGTCTGAGGAAGTCTTGCCAAAGCGGATCATTGGTCATGTCGTGCATTGATTTATAAAAATAATAATCTTTGTACTCATCCTCGATGGCCTGCTTTAATTTATCAACAAACAAGTCAGCACCCTTTCGCTTTCTTTTCTTGATATTATGCGGTCGGGTAGCGTCTTATGAGAGGAGTTATTTACATGCTACAACATTTCAGTTTTAAACCGATGTTTGACAATACACAATTACCGGGTTGGACATTCTCATTTTTCTTCCGCAATACGAGGTATACCGGTGACTATTTACCTGAGGGTGTCATTGTTTGGACAGGAGAAACGCCGCCTGAAGAAGACAATTTGAAAAAAATGATTCATGAATTGATGATTTTTCACGTCTATGATTGATTCGTGAAAACTTCGGGAATACTGTCCTCCATGACGTATTAAGGAGGCGCAGTATGAATAAAGAAAAATCCCCTGAAGAGTTGCGTAAAGAAAAGGAACAGTTAAAAGTACAAGATCAGAAAACTGAAAATGTCTTTGAAGATAAGAGTCGAGTACCAGAAGAACAAAATGCCTGGAAAGAAACACAAGCCAGACGCGGTGAATAACAAAACTCCCTGCATATTGTATGCAGGGAGTTTTGTTATTCTACATTTCTCGTTTCCTCTATGCCAACCGCGTGCCTTGTATCTTCTTCCAAGTACTTATTACTGTTCGTGTCATTTGTTCCCCTCGTCATATCGTCATAAGGCGTAAAAGGCGTAAACATATTTCCTGACTTCTTCTTATTAAAAAGTGTCTTGTAGATTGCAAAACCAATCAACACCATACCTCCGAGTCCCAATACAATGGCAACAACAGCTATAATGGTAATGCCCATAAGAACACCCCTTTTTATTTATTATACCACTAATGAACCAGATTTTTCTGACACACTATTCCTACGACAAATTTCTTCTGCCAAAAATGAAGTAATAGTACGTCGAGGAAACAACATAGAGTCCTGCTGTGATTGTGAATGCATAGGCATAGCCCCAATACGAACCACTTGCAATAACAAGCCCCGCTGCTACTGGCCCCATCGCTGCCCATCCAATATTAAATACAGTTTGGTTCACTGAGTTAGCAAGCCCTTTGTATTTATCCGCAACAATTTCCATTGCAATAGCACTTTGAATCGGATTCCCCGCATTCATGAGTGCCTGGCGCATAAGGAATCCGAGTGATGCTAACAACAGGGATGTCGTATAGGCCGTTAATAGTAAAAATGGAATAGACAGCATTTGGAATAGGATAAGTGCTTTCACTTTCCCAACCTTTTTCACTAATGCCGGACCAATAAGCATAGCTACCGCCGTCATCGCAGATCCAAGTGATAAAATAAGACCAATGTATGCATTTGAGGCATCAAATCGGTTTGAGAAATATAAATTCAAGTACGGCACAACAAGACCTGAACCAAAACCAATCAGCAAACTCGCAAATGAGAAATGGAAAATCAGAATGATATTCCGCCTGAAGCTGCTGTCGACTTTCTCAACCTCTTCTTCCACAGGTTCAACGGACGTTTTCTTCACTTGCACCGGTTCAGGCGGCTTGTTTTGAAGTTTAAATAAGGGAAGTAAACCAATGATAAAAATGGTTGCCCCCGTTAGAAGCGCCCAACGAATCGCATCAGCTGCATCGAGAGCCAAGAGGACTTCTAGTACGTCAGCGATAACGCCCCCAAGCAAACTGCCGATAACATTCGCAACCGTCATGAGAGCGAAGTGGATACTGAACATATGGACCCGTTCGGCGGGTTTAGAATTTTCGGCGAGGAATGGCACACCCGAAACTTGCACGAATGCCATGAATAACCCCGTCAGAAATGCTGCGTAAATAATTGGCGTTTCAGCAACAGCGACACTTCGGTAAAACAATGTCATTCCTCCGAAAATTGCACCGCCGACAATCATCCATTTCCGACCGAATTTATCACTTAGAAATCCGGCTGGAACGAGCATAATTGCCGAAGCCAACGCCGTCATAGAAATGACTTTTCCGTTGATAGTTTCAGGCATTCCTAACTCTTTTATATAGAGATTGTACATGACCATGAATACACCCATCCCGATCTGGATGAGCACGTTCGCTAGCATGAACAGCCTGACGTTTTTATTGAATGAAGATATTTTCAACTTCCAATCCGCAAACCATTTCCCCATGCTACTCCAACTTTCCATACGAGATACTTCGTTACTCTAAAGATACGTCTTTCAGAATAGTTTTTCAACAACTCAAATGCATCGTGCCAGTTATTGACACCATTTGTACCCTTCAAATTGTGGCAACAGCTGGACCACACACCGGGTAGTACGGGCAACAATAAAGCAGTCACTTGGAGCTTAATCACAAAGAAAAAAGGAACTTCCCACTTACACGGAAGTCCCCTTCGTCATATCCTTGTCATTCAACTTTCGGAGTACCAGAAGTTCCCGCCTGCAATTTATACATTTGAGCATATTGCCCACCAAGCATAAGCAACTCATCATGTGAGCCTTGTTCAACAATCTCCCCGCGATCTAATACTAAAATACGATCCGCGTTCTTAATAGTAGAGAGTCTATGGGCAATGATAAACGTTGTACGCCCTTTTTTCAGTACGTCCATCGCATGTTGGATGATTTCCTCTGTTTCCGTGTCGATGTTGGACGTCGCTTCATCCAGAATAAGAATGGCAGGATCGAACGCAAGCGCCCGTGCGAATGAAATAAGCTGGCGCTGTCCAGAAGAGAGCGTACTCCCTTTTTCCACAACTGGCTCGTCAATTCCGCCTGGCAAATGTTTCAATACCAGTTCCCCACCGACTGCATCTAGCGAATGTTGCACTTTTTCGCGAGTAATGCGTGAGTCACCTAAGCTAATGTTCGACTCGACTGTCCCACTAAACAAGTAAGGGTCTTGCAGAACAATACCCATATGATCACGAATCGTCTGACGTGGCATGTCACTGATGTTTAGTCCGTCAATCGTAATCTTCCCTTTCGAAGCGTCATAGAAGCGGAACAGTAAATTCATGATTGAACTTTTTCCCGATCCAGTATGGCCGACAAGTGCGACCGTTTCTCCCTGCTTTGCTCCGAATGAAAGATCCTTTAAGACATATTCTTCATCCTTATAAGCGAACCAGACATTCTCAAAGCGGACATTTCCCTGGTAACGGGCGATTTTGTCGTCGCTTACCGGCTCCCCTTCACGGTCCAATAATTTGAAGACACGCTCTGCCGCCACAAGTGAATGCTCGAGACGTGCGAACTGGTTTACAATGCCCGTCACCGGGTTGAACAACCGTGTAATATAGTCTACGAAAGCATAGAGCATCCCAACTGAAATGAAACTTTCTGTGGAGATCGAAGCACCGCCAAAATACCAGATAAAGAACACAAAGGTCAATGACCGGATTACGTCGACAAGGTTATGTGAAGTCGCCGCCTCCACTTTTAGCAGTTTGTTCTGATAGCGGAAGTGTTCATCATTCAAGTCACGGAATTCCTCTTCCATCTGCTTTTCACGACGAAATGCTTGAATGATTGTCATGCCATTGATTGATTCATTAATCATCGCATTCATGTCACTCACTTTTCCGCGGATGATATGGTTAACCTTCGAAGCGAATTTTCTGTATGCCTTCATCCAAATATAAAGTATTGGTAAGACAAATAACGTGATAGCACCCATTTTAGGATCCAAAATGAACATTGCAATGAAGATTCCTGTAATGTACATTCCGCTAATTGCGAACTGTGAAACGACCGTCACATATAAGTTACGGATCGCTTCCGTGTCATTTGTAATTCTTGCAACAACTTTCCCAGCGGGCAAATTATCAAAATAGCGGATTGGTAATGTCTGAATATGTTCGTAAAGATCATTACGCATTTTCTGTATGATACGGTTTGCCGCCTGTTGCATCAATAAATACTGGAAATACCTAAGTATCGCAGTGACCACAGCGAGCCCGAAAAAGATGGCCAGCAGCTTGGCAATCGGAGCGAAATCCATGCCCCCGCCAGTGGCCCCTGCAATGTGGTCATCAATGATTTTCTTGGCAATCATTGGGCCCATTAGATCCGCAGCGACTGCGAACGCGAGAAGAATAATACCTGTCAGTAACAATTTTTTATAGTCAAGTGCGTAATGGAGTAAGCGTCTACCAGTACCCATATTATTCAACCTCCCCAATCTGTTGGCGGTCGAATTGTTCTTTGTACCAGCCGTTCATTCCAAGTAAGCCCTCATGTGTTCCCTCTTCAATAACACGCCCATCGTCAAGTACGATAATCCAGTCTGCATGCTGAATAGCAGACAGTCGGTGTGTTGTAATGATTGTCGTTTTTCCAGAACGTTCCGTTTGAATATTCTCTATGATTTTCGCTTCCGTTTTCGCATCGACCGCAGAAAGCGAGTCATCTAAAATAAGAATCTCCGGATTTTTCACCAGTGCTCGTGCAATGGATATTCGCTGTTTCTGCCCTCCGGATAATGCAACACCCTTCTCTCCGACAAGTGTTTCAAGTCCTTCAGGAAGCATTTCAAGATCTTTTTCAAAATAGGACAGACGAATCGTTTCCGCAATGTCCGCTTCGGTTGCATCGGGTCGTCCGAATAAGATATTATCCCTGACTGACCGTGAAAACAGAACGTGATCTTGCGGGACGTAACCAATCCAATCCCTTACCTGATCTTTTGTCATTGACTGCATTGGTACTCCCGAGAAGACGATTTCCCCTTCTCCGGATGGATATTCACGCAGTAGCTGTTTGACGAATGTCGTCTTTCCACTACCGGTTTTTCCAACTATCCCAAGCGTATCGCCACGTTTCAAATGGAGCTTAATAGCATCCAAGTTGACCGAATGCGACGTCGGATAAGTGAAAGTAACATCCTGGAAACCTACACTATTAGGTTGTTCAACATTCACGGGATGTTTAGGATCCTTCACATCTTCCTCATAATCAAGCGTCTCTGTCACCCGGTCGAGTGACGCATTTCCGCGTTGTAAAACGTTAATCAATTCACCGATTGCAAACATCGGCCAAACAATCATCCCAAGATAGACATTAAAGGTAACGAGATTCCCTAGCGTCATATCACCAATGGATACAAGGTAGGCCCCGTAACCGAGCCCAATCATATACGTCAGACCTGTCAGTACTTTCGAAATTGGCATGAACAGCGCGTCAATCTTCTCGACGTGCATGTTTTTCTGATAGACATCTTCCGTCATATCAGAAAACCCTTTTTCAGATGCACGTTCCTGGACGTATGCACGAACAACCCTTACACCCGCGACTGCTTCCAAGACGTTATCATTCAAATCACCGAACGCCTGCTGTGCCGTCATATATCTTTCGTGAATTTTCTTTCCTAAAACCTGCATGATAAACGCCAAAATCGGAAGCGGTAAAATCGCCACAAGCGTCAATTTCCACGAAACGAGAAAGCCCATCGTCAAGACTAGCGTCAGTAAATAGAGCGTCGAATCGACAAGCGTCATGATGCCGAAACCTGCCGTCTCAGATATTGCCCGTAAGTCATTTGTAGAACGGGCCATCAGATCGCCTGTTTTATTTTTCTCATAAAACGTGGGGGTCATTTTCAGAAAATGATGCATAAGCTTTCCCCGTAATTGCCGTTCGATTACATAAGCCCCGCCAAATAATTGGTATTGCCAAACATAGTTACTTGCATAATTGAAAAGCATAATTAAAAACATAGAACCAATAAATATAACAAGTAATCTTGCTGTCAACGTCTGTGTATAGATCGAGTCAATTGCCTGCCCGATTAGCCAAGGTGGAATAACAACAAGAATATTCGTCACCATCAGCAGAATAAGCGCAACTGTGTACCTCTTACGATTTTCTTTAAAAAACCATTTTAATTTAAATAGCACTGAAAACATAATTCAATCAACCTTCTTCCCTATTCTCTTACAGCTATCCGCTTTCGAGAGATTCCTTTTTCAATATTTTCCTTTGTTGTTTGATGATTAACATCGTCAACACTCCTTTTCCTATTAGTTAGTCCAACTTTATGCAACACGCAATGCGTGGAAACACCAATTTCTCTTTAGATTAAAACAAAAAAAGAGCACACGCTTCTTAAGATAAGCGTGTGCTCATAAAAGGAACGGCAAAGCGCGCCGGTCCGGGTTTATTTAGTGTTAAAAACTAAAACACGGATAGGTACGGTTTCATTTTATTGTTGTTGTTTTGGAACACGTATACTTTTTTCATTTTCCGTACCTCCCTTTCTATTTCGAGTAACTAACTACTTGTAGGTTATCATTTCCATTTCAGAGTTGTCAATACTTTTCGAAAACAGAATTACTTCAACCATTTTCTATGATGTAATCCTCAAGTCAGTGAGAATCTTACTGTTCGTTAATATTGGATAAATATATGAATGAGTTAAATTGAATATGACACCAACAGAGAAATACGTAATGAATAACAGCTACTATATATGTTAAACAAATGAATACAGCGTATGCGCTTTACAAGAGCTTTTGGTAGGCCACTGAGAAGGTCCCAATAATTGGAGTGAAATAGAACTCCTACCAATACCGCTTCGACGCTTTGTGGATGCCTCCCGCGATAAGCCAGAAAGAAGACCACTTTCAGTCTTATCGCTCCGGCTACCACGAAGTCGCGCCTTCGCTGGATGGTCTATTTGAGAAAGCGCATTTCATCCCAGATAATTATATATGTTGAATCTGGTATATATACTGAGCGAAGGCGCCTTAACAGGGGTAGCCGAAGCCATAAGACTGGCGGCGAAGCTGCTTGGCTTAGGGCGGGAGGCATCCCCGAGCGTCGCAGCGGTTCAATGGAATTCTTTATTTCAATTTATATAGTATCAACTAGTAATCACAGTATAATCTCGGCATATACATCTCAAAATCATATTTTCCTCGATAATGAACACCCTAGCGCAGGCATCCCCAAAGCGTCAAGCGTTCTACAATCCACACCCCGAATTTCATTGAGGCTTGAACAACTTCTATGAACTTTTTCTTATCCTTTTTCAGAAGTCCTGCTATACCGCCTTACCAGCAAATATACGTAAGACAAGAGTATCTATTTGTTTTTTTCTTGAAAATAAATTATCATAGAGTTAACTAAGGATTTTACCACTATAGGAGGTGTACACTTTGTTCTCCCCCTCATTTGGGTTCGGAACAAAGTAATTATTTGGATATTGCCATACGATTGACAGCATTTGCTGTCTTGATCGCTCTCACCGCATTTTTTGTTGCGAGTGAATTTGCAATTGTGAAGATTAGATCAACACGGATTGACCAACTGGTTGCGGAGGGTAACCAGCGTGCCGTAATTGCGAGAAAGGTAATTAGTAATCTGGACGAATATTTGTCCGCTTGCCAATTGGGGATTACGATAACTGCTCTCGGACTCGGGATGCTCGGGGAACCAACTGTAAAACTAATGTTAAAACCGATTTTCTCTTATTTCGATTTAACAGCTAGTACTTCCAGTATTCTTTCATTCATTATCGCATTCACATCGGTAACATTTTTGCATGTTGTTATAGGTGAATTGGCTCCTAAAACGATCGCGATTCAAAAAGCGGAAGCCATTACATTGTTATTTGCAAAACCGCTTATTTTATTTTATCGCCTCATGTACCCTGTTATTAAAGGTATGAATGGTTCTGCACGTTTCTTCGTTGGACTGCTTGGCTATAAATCGATTTCTGAATCAGAAGTCGCTCATACAGAAGAAGAACTTCGAATGATTTTATCAGATAGTTTAAAAAGCGGCGAGATTAACCAAGCCGAATATAAGTATGTCAATAAGATTTTCGAATTTGATGACCGGATTGCCAATGAAATCATGGCCCCTCGGACAGAAATGATATCAATCGAAAAAGATATGACATTACGTGAAGTATTCGATGTGATGGGTGTTGAACAATATACACGCTACCCTGTCACGGATGGCGATAAAGACCATATTATTGGTCTGGTCAACATGAAAAACCTATTGACAGCATTCATTAAGGAACCAGACACAGCTGGCCATCAACCAATTGTTAATTATATGCAACCGATTATACATGTCATCGAATCGATACCAATCGCCGACCTTCTACTCAAAATCCAACGAGAACGCATTCATATGGCGATTCTAATGGATGAATATGGTGGAACTTCAGGCCTTGTAACTATCGAAGATATTTTAGAAGAAATCGTCGGTGATATTCAAGACGAATTCGATATGAATGAAGTACCAGAAATTCAAATTCTCGGGGAAAACCATTACATTTTAGACGCGAAGATGCGCATCGAAAATGTAAATGACATTCTCGGTATTTCCATTAACGAAGAGGACATCGATACAATCGGCGGCTGGATCATGACCCAACGCTTCGAAGCAATCCAAGGTGAAAAAATTATTGAACAAGGGTTTGAATTCATGGTGAAAGATGTGGATGGTCATCATATTCTCTACCTAGAAGTCATCAAATATGAACAGGACTCCACTGACAGCACTTCAGAATTGTCAATGGAATCCTAACTAAAAGCGTCTTCCCTATGGAGGACGCTTTTTTGTCCGATACGATACGCTCCCACCTTCTCAGCTATATTTCAAATGACCTGAAAAGTCTGTATTGACTTTCTTCTTGCGTCTTGTTATTATTAATTCAACTTACAGAAAGCAGGTGAAGTTTTATGGCTATTATCATTGTACCTATTGCTAATTTGATCGGACCCATACTTTCACCTGCCGTGCTTTTATAATAAGCATGCTTATTCTGTTATGCGCGTGAAAGCCGTGGTGTCCGATCAAAGGACCCACGGCTTTTTTATTGTCTAGCTACAGGCGCCTTGCGCTTTTCTAGTACGCACATAACAGGAGGAATATAAATTGATTAATTTAAACGAGTACGGTTGGAATTTATCCCATGAAACGAACTGGGATGATATAAAAGACGGATTAAAAATGAAAAAATGTACGCCTGGGCGTGTCACACTCGAGCATAAAAGAATGTATCGGGTTGTCACAGCTGAAGGTGAATGGCTATCTGTCTGTTCGGGTGCGATGCAGTACGAAGCCGATGAGCGACGAGACTTTCCAGCTGTCGGTGATTGGGTCGCAGTGGAAAAAATGCCTGGTGAAGAACGTGGTATTATCCATGACATATTACCGAGAACATCTCTGTTCTCTAGAAAATCCGCTGGCACAATGATTTCCGAACAAATTATCGCAGTAAATATCGATATCGTTTTCTTGGTCATGTCGATGAATAAAGACTTTAATGCTAGACGACTCGAGCGTTATCTGGTTGCCGCCTATGATTCAGGCGCAAGTCCCGTCGTCGTATTGACAAAGAAAGACGTATGTGATGACCCTTCCTACTACATTGAAGAAGCACGGAATATAGCTATGGGCGCTGATGTTTTCGCCGTGAGCAATGTAACCGGTGAAGGAATTGACGAATTGACCGCACTGTTAGATGGTGGAAAAACAGCGGCCTTATTAGGTTCTTCAGGTGTAGGGAAATCCTCTCTTACAAACGCCATTTACGGCGGTGAAACGATGTTCGTTCAGGATATCCGTGATGATGACGATAAGGGCCGGCATACGACGACCCATCGTGAACTCGTTAAGATTCCTGGCGGCGGTGTATTGATTGATACGCCAGGGATGAGAGAGTTTCAGCTGTGGGACAACAGCGAGAGCCTGGATTCAGGTTTTAAAGACGTGGAAGCATTCACCAATTCATGCAAGTTCAATGACTGTCAGCATAACAATGAACCCGGATGTGCAGTACAGGAAGCACTTGCTACAGGTGCTTTACCTGAAGTCCGCTATGCGAGCTATCTGAAACTCCAAAAAGAGTTGGCATTCCTTGAACGAAAAATGGATGACGCCGCTCGATCCGAAGAACGGAATAAGTGGAAAAAGATAACAAAAAGTATGCGCAATCATCCTTCGAAGAAGAAATAAGTAAAGAGTCACTATATGAGAAGGGCTGATCTGTTAGTCGATAAATTATCGACTAACAAGAACAGCCCTTTTTTTGATATGTATATTGATTGTTATCACCGCGTTGATTTGCTTTATCACCGTCATCGGGAGGTTTATCACCGCCATGGACCTGTTTATCACCGTCTTAAACGAGTTTATCACCGCCATGGAATTCCTAGTAAGTCGGAAACTACTTTTTGCGTTACAAAAAAACAGCCACGTACACCGGGTTTACCGGTATGCGTGGCATTTTTGCTTTCAATCCTTCTTATACTCGATATGGTACACATCATGACGACGATCTTTTAGTTGCTTCACGGTACCGTCCTGACGCTGGCGACGTAATATCTCGAGGTCGACGTCTCCAATAAGTACCATTTCTAAATTTGCATTCGTTTCTCCTACGATGCCATCCCGAGCAAACTCGAAATCGGATGGAGCGAATATAGCTGATTGTGCATATTGGATATCCATATTTGCCGTCTGTGGCAAGTTTCCGACCGTGCCAGAAATAACAGTGTAAATCTGATTTTCAATCGCTCGGGCTTGGGCACAATAACGGACGCGCAGATACCCTTGTCTATCTTCTGTACAAAATGGTGTGAAGATAATATTGGCACCCATATCTGTTGCAATACGTGCCAATTCGGGGAATTCGATATCATAACAAATTTGGATGGCGATTTTCCCGCAGTCTGTATCGAAGACGCGAACCGCATCTCCTGCACTAATTCCCCACCATTTTCGTTCATTTGGCGTAATGTGAATCTTATATTGTTTTTCGATTGACCCATCACGACGGAACAAATACGAAATATTGTAGATTTCTTCATCCTCTTCCTCGACAAAGTGAGATCCACCAATGATATTCACGTTATAACGGACTGCAAGATTCATGAACATCTCAATATATTGCGGCGTATATTCAGTCATTTTACGTACTGCTTGGCTCGGCGATATTTCATCCATAAATGACATAAGCTGAGTCGTGAATATTTCCGGGAAGACGACGAAATCGGAGTTGGCATCAGACGCGACGTCAACGAAGTATTCACACTGATGAGCCATGTCGTCGAATGATGAAATCTTGCGCATCAAGTATTGGACAACGCAAATACGTACTGGATAACTTGTCTTGAAATGACGCTTCGTCAGCGGTTTATAATCAACGTTATTCCATTCCATAAGTGTTGCATATTTCTTCGATGCTTTATCGTCCGGTAGATAGTTTGGATTAACCCTCATCAACGTAAAGTCATTCATCAGTTGGAACGTCAGTACAGGATCATAGATTTTATGGCGCGACACAGAATCTACATATTCACGCGGCGACATTTCTTCGGCAAATTTATGGTAGTTCGGGATCCGACCACCTAGGATAATCGACTTCAAATTGAGCTCTCTCGCAAGTTCTTTACGTGCTTCATACAAACGCTGTCCGACCTTCATACGGCGGTAGCCAGGATGCACCATAACTTCGATGCCGTACATATTATAACCGTCGGGATTATGGTTTGTTATGTAACCTTCATCAGTGACATCATCCCATGTATGGCGGTCGTCATACTCATCGAAATTGATGATTAGACTGGAGCATGAACCGATGATTTCCCCATCCAATTCAGCAACCATCTGTCCTTCCGGAAAATTTTCTAAATGACTCTTTAGATGCCCCTCTTCCCACGGTTCCATACCAGGGAAACATAATTCCTGCATACTTAAAAGCCTCGTTATATCCTCAAATTTCATCTGACGAATAACCATACTTATTTCAAACTCAGACAAATCAAATTCTTCACTCATCCGAAACACCTCTTCCCAACCTGTATCTCTCCATTATACCGCAGTTGCCCCTACAGTTAATAATGTTTTACTTGTTTAATACGACACCCTATAATCAAATGTGTATGTAGTTTACCAAGCAGGAGATGATTGTATGCAAAAACGACTAGAAAACAGTCTCATTATTATTTGGACAGTTTCATTTGTCGCAACGCTCGGTTCGTTATACTTTTCGGAAGTACGCGGATATGAGCCCTGTACGCTCTGTTGGTACCAGCGGATTCTGATGTATCCAATCGTACTCATTTCAGGTGTCGCCCTGTTCCAAAAAAACGCACGAATTGCCTTGACTCTAGCTGTTTTCTCGATTGTTGGTGGAAGTATCTCCCTCTATCATTATGGAATTCAAAAGCTGACTTTTTTGAGCAATAGTGCACCTACTTGTGGAAACGTGTCTTGTACAGGACAATACATCAACTATCTCGGATTCATCACCATTCCATTCTTGGCGCTTTTGGCATTTTTAATCATCTTTATTACAAGCCTTTTCATGATGAAATGGCAGAAGGAGTCGAAGTAACTTGAAAAAATTATTAATCATTGGCGGTGCTATTGTCGCGGTCTTCATCCTCATTGTCGTATTATCGAACAAAGCGGACCAAGCAAAAATGAAAGACAATCCATATGGAACGGATAATCTTGAAAAACCAACAATCGATTTGATCGGCAATGAAAACTACAGCAACATCGTCTTGCCAGATACTCTGTTCAAAAAAATCGAGGCCGGTGAATCAGTAACGGCCTATTATTTCCACCCTGAATGTCAATTTTGCATGGAAATGACACCTGTTTTGATGCCAATTGCAAAAGAGATGGATGTCAACGTACTGCAATATAACATGATGGAATTTGGTGATAAAGCCGGAATGGATACAGACTATAAAATTGAACGTTGGCCGGCCCTCGTCCACTACAAAGATGGTAAAGAAGTCGGACGTATGCTCGGTGCACAACCCGAGGAAAATATCCGTGCATTTTTCAATGAATTCGAAGGCAAATAATATGGAACGAAGTCTAAGTTCGCTGCGTCCTGCGGCAACTAGGAGGGATGAAGTACAATCCCTCACGCTTCATGACCTACATCCTGTAGGCCCACGACTGGAAGGAATGATTTAAATGGCTTTATTTCATTATAAAACACAAGAAGACAATATGACGGTTGAATACTTGCTCAAAGATAAATGGCAAGGCGGTAAAAAGACGGTCCACCTTATGCGTATGGCCAAGAGTGTACTAGATTCGAACGGCGAACCCGTAGACGACTGGCGCTTACCTCTCGCGAAAGGTACAGAATTGGTGTTTACTTTCCCTGATGCAGCTTCCACGTATATTGCTGATGAACAAGTTGAACTTACCGTACTTTTTGAAGACGAGCATATCCTGGCAGCTGTTAAACCTGCTGGTATGACAACACATCCCGATGGTCCAAGGGACAAAGGTACACTGATGAATGCTGTCATGGCATATGTTAAAAACAATGGCGGGGATTATGCCGAGCATATCCATCGTCTTGATAAAGGAACTTCCGGTGTTGTTCTCGTTGCGAAGCATCCAATTGCGAAGGCACTCTTCGACCGTATGATTGAGAATAATGACATCTCACGGAAATACACTGCAGAAGTTGACGGTTACTTGAAACGACCTAAAGGTTCCATTAGACTTCCGATTGGAAAAGACCGCCATCATCCAGCCAAACGAATTGTTTCAATGTCTGGACAAGCCGCTGTTACAAACTTCCGACTTATTGAACGTAAAGAAGAGACTTCCATTGTAGAGGCTGATCTTGAAACCGGTCGGACACACCAAATCCGCGTACATTTATCACATATTGGATACCCAGTTACAGGCGATACACTATATGACGGCAGTGAAACGGAAGACGGTCATTATCGGTTAACTGCAACTGCGTTATCGTTCATCCATCCATTTACAGAAGAACAGACGCTTATTGAAATGAAAAATATCTAAAAAATGCCATGGAGAGTATTTCTCCATGGCATTTTTTTAATAAATTGCACTTAGTTTGTGACATCCTCAGAACGCGGCATTTTTAGTCTAGGTACTCCTAAGTTCGCTCCTACTGAATCAAATTAAAACGCTAGTTGACGGATTCCATTCTCAAGACGCTCATCAACTTCTTTTGCATCTTCAATATGTTCCACAATTAGATTATGTGCTTGTGAGAATAAACTTTTCGCACCGTGAAGTTCATGTTTCACTTCTTCGGACAGTTTTTTCTGTTCTTCAATCATTTCTTGAATAGCACCAATGTCACCTTGGCTTACCTCAATCGTGCTTAGGATGCTTTCAATTTTTAATGCAGTTGCCAAACTTACTTCGACTCCTTTTTCAACGAGCTCAGCACTTTTCCTTGTAGCGGCAAGCGCTTGCTCGATTTCATTGCGAAGTGAAGAAGTTAATGTTTGGATGTTTGCCGTACTATCCGACGTGCTTTCTGCAAGTTTCCTTACTTCTTGGGCAACGACCGCGAACCCTTTTCCGGATTCTCCAGCCCGTGCCGCCTCGATTGACGCATTCAATGCAAGCAAATTTGTCTGCGCTGCAATATCTTCAATGACGCCGACAATTGACTGTATCTCAACTGATCTAGCGCTTAAGTTCGTCATGTTCTGTTCGGAAGCTTGAATTTGGATTCCCAAATCTTTGATTACATCGGCTGTCGCCTTTACCTCTTTCGTTCCTTCTGATGCTTCTTTAACCATGCTATGAGATTGTTCTTCAAGTGAACGACCTTTTTCAAACAAGTCCTGTGACTTTTCCGAAGTTCTTTCGCTTAGTTCACCTACGTTTTCAAACCTTGTCTCAATCTGACTAACTGCTTCACCTAATACGTTATGTTGCGCGTTTACTTTTTCATGCTGATTAACAGCAGCATTCAGCTCGCTTTTTAAGTCAGTTAAACGTCCTTGATCCTGTTGTTCTTTATCCGAATACGCCAACTTCAAACGGTCAATTTCTAGTTGAAGACGATCATCCTCGATACCCTTTTTCTTGCTTCTGAACATGGTAATCAATTCCTCCTACACCCTTTTTTTCATCATACCATAAAATACCTCATTTTGAATGTAGTATTTGTGCTAAAAGTTGCAATACTATGAATAGCATTAAGACTTATGACACATATCAGGCACGCTAATGAAATTAGTATGAATCCGGATTGGTTCCCGTCCGCTCATCGCGATTAAGTGCGTTAATCGATGCCATTTCTTCAGATGACAGTTCAAAATCGGCAACTTCATTATTTTCACTTATACGTTCAGGTGTCACCGACTTTGGAATAACGATGAGATTATTTTGCAAATGCCATCTGATAATAACTTGCGCAGGTGTTTTACCGTACTGTTCGCCGATAGTAAGAAGCGTTGGTTCTGCAAGTAGCTTCCCACGTGCAAGCGGTGACCAAGACGTCACAGCAATTCCATTCTCTTCGCAAAACGCACGGAGCGGTTCCTGTGTTAGATACGGATGGAGTTCAATCTGGTTCACCATTGGCGCAACATTTGCTTTTACAAGGATTTTTTCAAGATGATGGGCATGATGATTGGAGACACCTGTTGTACGGATCAGTTTTTCGTCATACAACCGTTCAATCGCTTTATAAGTGTCGACATATTTTTCTGACACAGGCCAATGTGTCAAATATAGATCCAAATAATCTAAGCCTAGTTTCTTCAATGAAGTCTCGAATGCGCGGAGTGTCCCGTCATAGCCCTGATCAGTATTCCATACCTTCGATGTGATGAACAGCTCTTCCCTTGGAACACCAGAGTGACGGACCGCTTCCCCCGTTTCCCTTTCATTCTCATAGATTGCCGCTGTGTCAATTGCGCGATATCCTGTTTCTATTGCGTATGTAATTGCTTCGACAGTCTGACCCGGATCCGTCATCTTATAGACGCCAAGTCCTAATTGTGGCATTTTCACACCATTTGCTAGCTCAAGTGTTCCGTTGAATCGTTTTGTCATTTGAATTTCCCCTTTCGAAACTTATTCTTTAATTGTACAAGCGGCATTCGAATATTACGAATTACCTGATTGCATTTCAGAGTTGAATTTTAACGTAAAAACGAATATTATTGTAAATGTACTTCATTTCGTTCGTATTCTGAAAGGAGATTTACATTGTTTCATTTAAAAAAACATAATACCACTGTGAAAACGGAAGTATTGGCAGGTATGACAACTTTTTTGACAATGGCCTATATTGTCATCGTCAATCCGATTATTCTCGCTGACGCCGGCGTACCATTCGAGCAAGTATTCATTGCGACAATTATCGCTGCGGTTATCGGTACACTTTGGATGGCACTTTTCGCCAATTATCCAATTGCAATTGCACCAGGAATGGGATTGAATGCTTATTTTACATCGGTTGTTCTCGCATCTGATGGTCAACTCGACTACATGACTGCTTTTTCTGCAGTATTCATAGCTGGATTAATATTTGTTCTGTTGTCCTTGACTTCATTCCGTGAAAAATTAATTGAATCAATTCCTGAGAGTCTGAAGCTCGGGATTACAGCTGGGATAGGGTTATTCATCGCCTTTATCGGCTTGCGTCTTTCTGGACTCGTCGCTCCACATGAGGCGAACCTTGTTAAGCTTGGCGACCTTACGTCTCCGCCCGTTCTACTCGCTTTGTTCGGCCTTCTCGTGACGGTTATTCTTATGACTTTGAATATCTATGGTTCGATTTTCATTGGAATGGTTCTAACTGGAATTGTCGCAGTCTTTACGGGTCAGCTCAAATTTGAAGGTGCCTTATGGAAAATGCCTCAATTACCGGAAGGGATTCTTGTTTGGAATCCGATTACTGCATTCGGTGACGTCATTTCACATGGTTTGTATGGGGTGGTTTTTGCCTTTCTCATCGTTACCTTGTTCGATACCACCGGCACGATGATTGGTGTTGCAAAACAGGCTGGCCTTATGAAAGGCAATAAGCTGCCACGTGCACGTCATGCATTACTTGCAGATTCTGTTGCAACAACATTCGGATCGATGTTCGGTACGAGTCCAACAACGGCGTACATCGAATCTTCATCTGGTGTTGCAGTAGGTGGCCGGACAGGATTGACATCACTGACTGTCTCTATCCTCTTCCTTGTCGCGGCATTTTTCGGTCCACTCGTCAGTACATTGTCTGGTGTATCTGCAATCACAGCTCCTGCTTTGATTATCGTCGGAAGCTTGATGATTGGTGCAGTGAAAGATATTGATTGGGATTCATTCGATGAAGCATTCCCAGCCTTCCTCGTTATTCTAACAATGCCACTCACTTCGAGCATTGCGACAGGAATCGCTCTTGGTTTCATCACATACCCGCTATTGAAAGTTGTGAAAGGGAAAGGAAAACAAGTTCCTATCCTGTTATATATTTTCGCGGTACTGTTCACCTATCAGCTGCTCTATTTACCACATTAAAAAATACCCTTCCGTTAGTATTCGGAAGGGTATTTTTTACATATTGATTTAGCGTCTAGAAGTGATAGCCGACATTACGAGCGCTCCTGCAGTTAGTAGGTGCATGAACCAGCCAATGAACGGAATAGCACTCACTATGCTCGTTACGAGACCTAGGATGGGTGCTGCCTTACCCTGCATGTCCCGAATTGAAAGCAGTAACGTAATTGCATGTAAAACGAACATGACACCCAGCACTGAATATCCGGAGCTTATAACAAAAACTCCTCCAATGATCGGAATTGCAAGAAAACCTTCTGCAATTGCCGTGATCCATTTCATTCCTGTCGAGTAATTTTTCATACTATATTCTACCTCCATATTATTTAAGTCGTTATGTTATATACGGACAAGCCGACAAAAAGTTTCATTTTTCTTGGCTCTGTCACAATTTTTCCTGACGGTCGTTTCAATTCCATTTAAAATAGGGTATACTTAACGAAGCTACTAATGAATTTACAGGAGGTACCTATCATGACAGTAATTCTAATTATAGGTGTTTGCTTTGCATTCCTATCTGCAATTTTCACAGGCGGATACGATGATAAACCGGGCAAGGTTAAGATACCTGGCCTAAAAAAATAACAATAAGTAAAACGGGACATGCCTTCAGGCTGCCCCGTTTTTTTATACCAATCCTGGATAAGATTGTTGCCTAAGTGCTTCATATATAAGTATCGCCGCCGTGTTCGATAAATTAAGCGACCGAATGTTGTCGTTCATCGGGATTCGTAGACACCGTTCTTTATTCTCCTCTAAAATTTCTTCAGGAAGTCCGCTCGTCTCTTTACCGAAGACGAAAAATATATCTGTTGCACCATCAGAATAATCGAATGCAGTATGAGTCCTTTCACCGTGTTTTGTCAAAAAGTAAAAAACAGCATCGGGATTCGCCGCGAATAGCTCACGAATTCCTTCATGATATGTAATGTCGACGTGCTCCCAGTAATCGAGCCCCGCACGTTTCAACATTTTGTCATCCGTCGAAAATCCAAGCGGTTTCACAAGATGAAGTTTCGCTCCTGTTCCTGCGCATGTCCTTGCAATATTCCCTGTGTTTGCAGGGATTTGTGGTTCAAATAACGCTACGTGTATGGCCATCTCAGTGATTCCTCCAATTAAACTTTTTCTTACTATAGATTTGTTGAAATATAGAACCCCATTGAATTTACTTCTGCTGCCTCTTGTAAGGAGCCTTCGTTTAGTTTATATAGGCATTCATTTCTTCAGTATATAAGTATCCGCTGCCTTTTCTAATTCAACACGCACTTCCGGATCTTCCTCTTTCGATAATGCTTCCTTAATCGCTACATATCCTTCTTCCAAACCAATTCGACCAAGTGCCCATGCAATCGTACCACGAATGACGGGCCTTGGATCGTTCTCTAACATACTGATCAATTCAGGTACCGCAGACTCCTCCTTAAAATGTGCGAGTGCAATAATTGCATTTCGCTGAATCGGATTTTTTCCGCGCCAAGATCCTGATACATGTCCAAATTTCTCTTTAAATTCTCGATTCGACAACCTGAGCACAGGCTGAAGAAGTGGCTTCGCCAGTTCAGGGTCCGGTTGGAATGCTTGCTGATGCAAATTATGCTTTCCTTTATTTTTCGGACATACCGTTTGACATGTATCACACCCGTATATCCGATTACCAAACTCCGCACGAAATTCTTCCGGGATTGGCTTTTTCGACTGTGTAAGGAAAGCAATGCAACGCTGCGCATTTAATTGACCACCCTGAATCAATGCACCAGTTGGACATACGTCAAGACAAAGTGTGCAATCCCCACATTCATCTTCCATTGGAACGTCCGGCGCAAAAGGGATATTGGTAATCATTTCACCCAGGTACACATACGAACCGAATTCCGGCGTAATTATTGAACAGTTTTTTGCCGACCAGCCAATCCCCGCCCGTTCTGCAACAGCGCGGTCTGCAAGCTCACCCGTATCTACCATCGAGCGAACCTTTGCTTTAGGTGCATGTTCTAGTATAAATTCCTCAAGCAGTCTCAGCTTCTCACGAAGGACCGTATGATAATCTGTTCCCCATGATGCACGGCAAAAAATACCCCGGCGCTCGCCTTTTTTTCCTCTCGGAGAATCTGCCATTTTGGATGGATAAGCTACAGCAATTGCAATAATGCTTTCTGCTTGATCAAGCAAAAGAGCAGGTTCTGTCCGTTTATCTAAATCCTTTTCTTCAAAACCCGACTGATAGCCTAGTTCTTGCTGCCGCTTCAAGCGGTTTTTCAACTCACGAAATGGTGCAGCTGTTGTAAAACCAATTTTGTCGATGCCGATTGACTCCGCATAGTCCCTCACTGACTGTTGCAACTGAACAGCATTCACACTGTATCGCCTCCACTATGCTACTATTGAATTAAACTATATAAAGGGTGAAGTCATTGATTATTGAAATGGATATGAAGCTTTTAGGTGCCGTACCCGGATTAAAATTGGGCATTAACCATTATACCAAAATTACAGTGTCAGAATCGCCTCAAATGCTAAAAGGAAAATTGCAATTATTCCAAGAGCAACTTTTCTTTGAGCTGGAGAACAAGTCCGTCCCCGAATTCCCTGGCATTAAAGAATGGCGTACTGTGTGGAAAGCACTTGGCGCAGACCCTAATCGATACCGTCATTCTACAGAAGCACTTATGCGCCGGATTAAGAAGCAAAACTACATCGATCCATTCCACAATGCTGTCGACTTGAATAACTTCTTTTCCTTGCAGCACGAAATTCCAGTAGGCATCTATGACCTCGAAAAAATTGTCGGCGATATAGTCGTTACTTCAGGGACAGAAGAGGATGGATATGATGGATTGAATGGTCGTTTTAATTCATTACAAAACATTCTACTGTTAAAAGATGATTATAGCCCATTCGGTAGTCCATATGTCGATTCTATACGTAGCGCTGTAACAGAAGATACGACAGACGCGTTACATATCTTCTTCCTACGCCCGTCCATGGATGCTACTGAAGCGTTTGAACTGACAACAGCATGTGGGAACATGTTTACTAGTCTTAGTGGTGGAGATGTTCGTTCATATGTTTTGCACGAGGGACAAACTTCCATTATAGTTGACTGACAATGTTTCTAAATGGGGGGAATGAACAAGTGAGCAACATAACACTCGCTGAAGCTGTAAAATTAAAAAGTGTTTTAACAAAACGAATTCATGAGCTTGAAGATGAAATGAGACGCGTAGCCTTTACGAATGTAGAAAAAGGCAACACCCCTGATCAAGGACCACGTAGCCTTAAAATCGTAGAAACAGAATTGGATGAAGTCCGTTTAGATAGTCGAGTGCTCGACCGTCTCATGTATCGTGCCAATATCGATAATGAAATCGAGTTCCAAGGGCAACAACTTGCGATTGTCGAAGCGATTGAACTTGCCATACAATTGCGTGCAAAAGCCCGCTTTTACAAAGAACTCTCTATGGCAGAAAAAGAAGAGATTCAATACGGCTACTCTGAAGGTACGGTCGTATACCGTGTTGCTTTATTCGTTCCTGAGGATTATCGGGTGAAATCATTGCAAGCAGAAAAGGATGCACATAAGTTATCTAATTCTATTAATGCAAAAAACTATTCGATTGTCTTGAAATTTGATGATACGAAGTACTTTTAATGCCCTTGGAAAGGTGAGACTCCTCTCCAGGGCATAGAGTAGGGATCAATCCAATTTAAATTGCAGGCAAACCAATAACCTGTCACCATTTACTTTGTGACCAATCCCCAATGACCAACCAAGGCAATTGCAATGGACAACCCAAACTAGTGTCATCGGATCCCCTCTATGAAAATCGCTCCTTACGCTTCGGCGGTAAGGAGCGATTTTGTTTACTACCCATTTTTGAAGCGCTGTGTTTTCTCACAATCGATTAGTAACGTCCAGGTTCCACTCTCTAGAAAACTTGTGCCACCAAGTTTATCAAGTCGACTTTTCCTGATGAAATGCCTCTTACTCATTTTCTGCAATATGCTTCAGAGCTCTTGCTCGACTCACAATAAAGTTTCTCATATAGCTTTCCAAAAACAACTTATCCGCAATAACACCAATCACTCCACAGGGTGATCTATATTGAAATCTGTCAATCATCAGAGTGCCATTATCCTTCTCAATAAACTCATGAATATGGTGAAAAGATTGGAATGCTCCTTTCACCATTATGTCTTCAAACATATACGGTATATCCATCACCGTTACTTTGGCAGTTAGTCTTTGTCTTATACCGAAATGAACGGCCTCCCATGTAACAATATCCCCGGCCAGCAATAAACCTGTTGTCACCCCACCGACAGCCTTCTCTTTCGTCCCCTCTGTTGTACGGGTATGAATATCCACGTCTCGTGCAAGATCAAAGCAACGTTCTACCGAGGCTTGAATGAACTCCTGGTGTTCAATTAATGGCATAATGTTTCCCCTACTCTCTATTCTTTTATCTAAATATATATTGAAATAAAGAATTAAATTACATTGAATTCTTTAAAGTGCTAGGGGTAGCCAAAGCCCACGTTCGCTCAGTTAAGTCAACTTATATAGTAGAAATTAAACACAAAAAAACACAACCGAAGTTGTGTTTTACATCTGATACCCGAGGCCGGACTTGAACCGGCACGCCTTACGGCATCGCATTTTGAGTGCGACGTGTCTGCCATTCCACCACTCGGGCATAACACTATTTAGTTTACAAACAACGATACATAAGAAAATTGGAGGCGGCAACCGGAATCGAACCGGTGGTAAGGGTGTTGCAGACCCATGCCTTACCGCTTGGCTATGCCGCCGTAGATGATGGAGCGGAAGACGGGATTCGAACCCGCGACCCCGACCTTGGCAAGGTCGTATTCTACCACTGAACTACTTCCGCGAAACTGGGGTAGCTGGATTCGAACCAACGAGTGACGGAGTCAAAGTCCGTTGCCTTACCGCTTGGCTATACCCCAAAAAGATAAATGGGGCGACTGAAGGGAATCGAACCCTCGAGTGTCGGAACCACAATCCGATGTGTTAACCACTTCACCACAATCGCCATGATATCTAGTTTGTTTTAATTGAATATAAAATGGGGCGACTGAAGGGAATCGAACCCTCGAATGTCGGAACCACAATCCGATGTGTTAACCACTTCACCACAATCGCCATGATATATAAGTTTGTTTTAATTGGATAGATAAATGGGGCGACTGAAGGGAATCGAACCCTCGAGTGTCGGAACCACAATCCGATGTGTTAACCACTTCACCACAATCGCCATAATATTAGATTATACTAAAAAAAATGGCAGGGGCAGTAGGAATCGAACCCACATCAAAGGTTTTGGAGACCTCTATTCTACCGTTAAACTATGCCCCTAAAACTGGTGGTGGGGGGCGGATTCGAACCGCCGAACCCGTAGGGAGCGGATTTACAGTCCGCCGCGTTTAGCCACTTCGCTACCCCACCATATAGGTGTAAATGGTGCCGGAGAAAGGACTTGAACCCTCAACCTACTGATTACAAGTCAGTTGCTCTACCAGTTGAGCTACTCCGGCACAAATATTAAAATGGTGGCTCAGGACGGAATCGAACCGCCGACACAAGGATTTTCAGTCCTTTGCTCTACCGACTGAGCTACTGAGCCACATATTTGGTTTACATTAAGATATTAGCTTATTCTAAACCTTATAAGAAAAATAAAAATGGCGGTCCCGACCGGGATCGAACCGGCGATCTCCTGCGTGACAGGCAGGCATGTTAACCGCTACACCACGGGACCATTTGGTTGCGGGGGCAGGATTTGAACCTGCGACCTTCGGGTTATGAGCCCGACGAGATACCACTTCTCCACCCCGCGACAACAATATAATGTATTCATTTGATAAAGAGCTAATCATTTACATGTCAGCTATATGATCTGCTGTATCATGATAAAATTTGGTTGCGGGGGCAGGATTTGAACCTGCGACCTTCGGGTTATGAGCCCGACGAGATACCACTTCTCCACCCCGCGACAATAGTATTTATATAATTAAATATATGTAAGTTTCTTTAAGCGGTGAATCTGCTTAAAAAACTTAATGGTGGAGGATGACGGGCTCGAACCGCCGACCCCCTGCTTGTAAGGCAGGTGCTCTCCCAGCTGAGCTAATCCTCCTGGGTAAAATTGCGATAAGCGACGCATCTCTTTGTCAGCTTCATTCGCTCAGTCAGTCACGTACTAATGTACGCTCCTTCCTTCTCCCAATTTTAACGAGAGTGTGCTATGCTCGAATTACTGAATTAAAGTCTACGTGCTTAATGATGAATTTCTAAAAAGTTATGGTGACCCCTACGGGATTCGAACCCGTGATACCGCCGTGAAAGGGCGGTGTCTTAACCGCTTGACCAAGGGGCCTTAATTTATCATTTATATGAATCTGGCGGAGAGCAAGGGATTTGAACCCTTGAAACAGCGTTAGCCGCTTACATGATTTCCAATCATGCTCCTTCGGCCACTCGGACAGCTCTCCTAAATGGCTCCGCAGGTAGGACTCGAACCTACGACCGATCGGTTAACAGCCGATTGCTCTACCACTGAGCTACTGCGGAATAATATTAAGAACATACATTAAGTATCTTCTTTTGGACTAACAGACCAGCGACGTCCTACTCTCACAGGGGGAAACCCCCAACTACCATCGGCGCTGAAGAGCTTAACTTCCGTGTTCGGTATGGGAACGGGTGTGACCTCTTCGCAATCGTCACTGAACTATTTTCCACAAGACAAGATTAATTATATCATACCTTGTTGTTACTTGCAAGCGTTTTTACAAAATAATTAATTTTGTTCGCTCAAAACTGAATAAAACAGACATTGTGCTACACAAAATCAGGGTAATCAAGCCCTTTTCAAAATTGGTTAAGTCCTCGATCGATTAGTATCCGTCAGCTCCACACGTCGCCGTGCTTCCACCCCAGACCTATCAACCTCATCTTCTTTGAGGGATCTTACTTACTTGCGTAATGGGAAATCTCATCTCGAGGGGGGCTTCATGCTTAGATGCTTTCAGCATTTATCCCGTCCATACATAGCTACCCAGCGATGCCTTTGGCAAGACAACTGGTACACCAGAGGTATGTCCATCCCGGTCCTCTCGTACTAAGGACAGCTCCTCTCAAATTTCCTGCGCCCGCGACGGATAGGGACCGAACTGTCTCACGACGTTCTGAACCCAGCTCGCGTACCGCTTTAATGGGCGAACAGCCCAACCCTTGGGACCGACTACAGCCCCAGGATGCGATGAGCCGACATCGAGGTGCCAAACCTCCCCGTCGATGTGGACTCTTGGGGGAGATAAGCCTGTTATCCCCGGGGTAGCTTTTATCCGTTGAGCGATGGCCCTTCCATGCGGAACCACCGGATCACTAAGCCCGTCTTTCGACCCTGCTCGACTTGTAGGTCTCGCAGTCAAGCTCCCTTATGCCTTTGCACTCTACGAATGATGTCCAACCATTCTGAGGGAACCTTTGGGCGCCTCCGTTACTCTTTAGGAGGCGACCGCCCCAGTCAAACTGCCCGCCTGACACTGTCTCCTGCCCCGATAAGGGGCATGGGTTAGAAGTCCAATACAGCCAGGGTAGTATCCCACCAACGCCTCATCCGAAGCTAGCGCTCCGGAATCCAAGGCTCCTACCTATCCTGTACAGGCTGCACCGGAATTCAATATCAGGTTACAGTAAAGCTCCACGGGGTCTTTCCGTCCTGTCGCGGGTAACCTGCATCTTCACAGGTATTATAATTTCACCGAGTCTCTCGTTGAGACAGTGCCCAGATCGTTACGCCTTTCGTGCGGGTCGGAACTTACCCGACAAGGAATTTCGCTACCTTAGGACCGTTATAGTTACGGCCGCCGTTTACTGGGGCTTCAATTCGAAGCTTCGCTTGCGCTGACCTCTCCTCTTA
>NZ_CP172607.1:15000-147500 GCF_044569405.1 Sporosarcina sp. SG10008 | reverse complement strand
TTCCTCTTCGAACCGAGAACCAACCATTTCCGCAACTGCTTTTCACTAATTATATGCATTGCAGCTTTCTCATTTCCGTCTGTGTAATGTTTCGTAAAGACAGGGATTTCATCGTCGGCGGTAATGATGAGGAGGATCACATCGAATGTATCTGTAATCGGATCCTCTTTCCCTCTCTTTTCTACAAGAATGACACCAAGTGTCTCCGGAAAACTTGCCCGCTCCTGATAAATTGGTCTTAGTACTTGTTCCACTAACACACCTCCCTGCCATTTCCTTTCGACGAAGAGGCTAGGATATCCTTTATTCAAGAAGGTTTAATAACGTAAAAAACGTAATATATGATATAGTAATTGAGGATATATCAAGGAGGTACGTTGGATGAAGCCCTATAAAAATAAGATAAATAGGATCCGGTCATTCGCCCTTGCTTTAATATTTGCCGGGGTCGTCATTATGTATATCGGGATTTTCTTCAGGAAATATGAGATTGTTATGCTCATATTCATGTTTCTTGGTGTTCTTGCCATCCTTAGCAGTACGATTGTTTATGCTTGGATTGGGTCCCTATCCACTCGAGCCATCCAAATCGTCTGTCCTAGTTGTGGCAAACATACGAAAATGCTCGGACGCGTCGACATGTGCGGGCATTGCCGAGAGCCACTCACACTTGACCCTTCATTAGAAGGAAAAGAGTTTGACGAATCATATAATAGAACGAAGAACAAAACTGCTGCAATAAAAGAGGATTCTAAGGAATAAAAAAAACGTCCGATACAACCTTCACTGGAAGGAGTATCGGACGTTTTTTTATTTAGTATTCGCTACGCGCGAAACACATGAAGGACATGTACCATATACTTCCAGACGGTGATAATTTACTTTGAATCCTGTTACATGAGAAGCTAAGCGCTCCACCTCTTCAAGTCCAGGATGATGGAAATCAACAATCGTTCCGCATTCATCACAGATGATATGATAATGATCGTGAGTAACAAAGTCAAAACGGCTTGAAGCATCTCCATAAGTAAGTTCCTTAATAAGTCCCGCATTGCGGAACACACGAAGGTTATTATATACTGTTGCAACGCTCATGTTAGGAAAATCAGATTCAAGTGCTTTATATATATCATCAGCCGTTGGATGTGACTCAGAGGAGATAAGATACTCTAAAATCGCATGCCTCTGTGGCGTAATTCTGACGCCACTATTTTTCAATGCGTCCAGCGCGCCTTTCAATCTAACTTCCGACATCGCTATGCACCTCTATCCATAAAGATTCTCACTTTATAATTATTATCATTAGTGTACTTAAAATAGGGTGCATATGTCAACTAAAGCGCTGTGTGAGCCACTTCATTTGTGTCTATCAATTTAGTTCCCACTCAGTAGCCAAGTTCCATGTCAATCAAGTTCAGAAGATCCCGCTCCCCCTGTTGCCACTTACCTAGGTTTTCTTCAAAAATAGTGAGGGCCCTTTCAACATACTTTCCAGAAAGACTTGAAACATGTGGCGATATCGTACAATTTGCAAGTAACCATAGTTCATTGTCAGCAGGTAGCGGCTCTGTTTCAAATACGTCAAGAACCGCATGCCTGATTTCATTACTTTTCAATGCATCTATTAGAATCGGTTCAGCAAAGAGGTCACCCCGACCAAAATTCATGAAGACCGCATTATCCTTCATGGCTTTGAAATGCCCTTCTGTTAGCAGCCCTTTTGTTTCTGGTGTACTCGGTAAAACAGAAATAACGAAGTCTGCTATGCCCACTCTATCTATCAAAGCTTCAAACTTTATTGTCTCATCCATCGATTCACTTGCCCTGCCCGATCTGTTACAACCAATTGTAGTGACACCAAATGCTTGAAGTAAGCGTCCTATTTCAGAACCAATTGCGCCAGGACCTAAGATAAGCGCAGTCGACCCTTTTAATTCAATCGAGCCGACTTTCCGATTCCATTCTTTTGACCGTTGTCTTTCGTCAATAAGTGGTAACGACCGTTGCAGTGATAATATATGCGCGAGAACGGATTCCGCCATCGGTGTTTTGTGGATACCGCGAACATTTGACATGACGATGTTGCGCTCAGCTATTTCAGCAAGAGGCATTTTTTCAACGCCAGCCGACGCAACCATTATCCATTCCAATGCTTTCGCTTTGTCGAGTAGCGCAACGTCTACATCACCGCCATATGTCACAATAATTGATGCTGTTTGAATTTCAATGTCTTCCGGCTTTTTGTTGAATTGAAATGTAACTTCAGGAAACTTCATGACAAGCCCCTGTTCCTGATGTTTCTTCATATCAAATGTGAATAGTACTTCCATTTCTCGTTCCCCCTCAAGGCTGTGTTAGTTGCTCCAATGTCACAAGTGCTTCTTCTATATGGCCTTTCACTTTCACTTTACGCCATTCTTTAACAACCGTCCCCGTCGGATCAATCAAAAATGTCGAACGCTCAATACCCATATACTCCTTACCGAACATCTTCTTCAACTTCCAAACATCATATTTTTCAGCAACTGTGTGCTCTTCATCAACAAGAAGGGAAAACGGCAGTCCATGTTTCCCGATAAATTTCTCATGTGAAGCTGCGCCATCAGGGCTCACTCCAAGCACTACTGCATTCAACTTGCTAAAGTCTTCATACGCATCTCGGAAATCGCAAGCTTGCGTTGTACATCCAGGTGTTGAATCTTTCGGATAAAAATAGAGAACAACATACTTTTCACCCGCGAAGTCTTTTAGCGAAATCATTTCACCGTTCTCATTTGGCAATGTAAATTCCGGTGCATGCATACCTTCAAGTGTCGTCATTATCCATTCCTCCAATATATTCTTTCCTTAATCGTACAGAATGCGCTCTTTAGTTTCAAATTCTTTGGCTATCTGCTTCATTTTGTTTAGAATAGAGAGGGTAATGAATTGAACGGGGGAATTGAAATGATCAGAACGAATTCAGAAAAAATCTATAATGAAGCTTGCGAGCATATCGTAGGAGGGGTAAATAGCCCATCGCGCGGATACCATGCAGTTGGCGGCGGAGCCCCTACAGTAATGGAACGTGCAGAAGGTGCTTACTTCTGGGATGTCGACGGCAATAAATACATCGACTATCTTGCTGCATATGGACCAATCATTACGGGGCATGCCCATCCACATATTACTGAAGCAATCGTTAAAGCCGCGCAAACAGGTTTGCTATACGGAACGCCTACTCGACATGAAGTGAAGTTTGCAAAAATGTTGAAGGAAGCAATGCCTAGAATGGATAAAGTACGTTTTGTAAACTCTGGTACAGAAGCAGTCATGACGACAATTCGAGTTTCTCGTGCATATACAGGGCGGACAAAAATCATGAAATTTGCAGGCTGCTACCATGGTCATTCGGATCTTGTACTCGTTGCAGCAGGTTCTGGCCCCGCAACGCTTGGTACTCCTGATTCAGCAGGTGTGCCAGAGTCGATTGCTAAAGAGGTAATTACGATTCCATTTAACGATCCTAATGCTTATATAGAAGCAATGGAAAAATGGGGCGACCAAATCGCATGTATTCTAGTCGAGCCAATCGTTGGTAACTTCGGCATTGTCGAACCAAAAGAAGGGTTTCTTCCGCTCGTCCATGATATCGCAGCCGAAAAAGGCGCTTTAATTGTTTATGATGAAGTAATTACTGCATTCCGTTTCCACTACGGCGGCGCACAGGATTTGCTCGGTTTAACACCTGACCTTACTGCATTCGGAAAAATTATTGGCGGCGGCTTACCAATTGGCGGATACGGTGGGAAAAAAGAAATTATGGAACAAGTCGCTCCACTAGGTCCTGCTTATCAAGCGGGGACAATGGCAGGGAATCCAGCTTCGATGTTAGCAGGAATTGCTCTTCTAGAAGTTCTCCAAACGCCTGGTATTTATGAAGAAATGGACCGTCTAGGTGCTATTCTTGAAGAGGGCATTGTAAAATCTGCAAAAGAGCACGGAATTACATTAACGACAAATCGTCTTGGAGGAGCCCTTACTTTGTTCTTTACGGACGTAAAAGTCGAAAACTACGAACAAGCTGAAGCTACAGACGGCAATGTGTTCGCCAAGTTCTTCAAACTGATGTTAAAAAACGGTATAAACCTTGCACCTTCCAAGTATGAAGCGTGGTTTTTAACAATTGCTCATACGGAAGAAGACATTATGGATACACTTGTTGCAGTCGATCATTCATTCAAAGAGCTCGCAACTTCTATAAACGGTTGACCGCACGGTATTGTTAAGGTACAGTAGCGAAAAACAGCTTTAACTTCATTTAGCGGAAGCCTTCCACTTCGATAAAGTGATAGGTATTTGCAAAATAGGCATACAACTTGGTAGGAGCAAAACTCTAGCTAAATGAAGTTACAGTCTCCGACGGATGCCACAGACTTTTAAGTGGAATTTATCGAGCAGGCTCGATAAAAGTCTGTGCGCAAATACGCCAAGGCGTATTTGATCAGAAAGGATAACCCCCATGATACTTGGTGCCCGCATTTTTAAAACGGGCATTGCGATTATGTTCGCATTGTTCCTAGCAGAAATTTTACACATGCCGCATCCATTGTTTGCGGGAATCGCGGCCATTTTTGCCATCCAACCTTCTATCTATAGATCTTATTTAACAATTATCGAACAGGTTCAAGGTAATATAATTGGCGCAGTTGTTGCGGTTTTATTTGTTCTCCTGTTTGGTAATCAGCTAGTCTTCATAGGACTTGCCGCGGTCATTATTATATTAATAATGATTAAATTTGGCCTAGAAAAATCAATTTCGATGGCACTCGTGGTAATGATCGCCATAATGGAAATCAAAGGCGATGAGTTCCTGTCATTTGCATTGCTCAGATTTTTGACATTGATTATCGGTATTCTTGCCGCTTTCGTTGTGAACTTGCTGTTCATGCCACCGAAATACGAAACAAAATTATTTGAGTCCATTCATCAGGCACAAGACGAAATTATTCGTTGGACCCGCCTTGCTGGAAGGCAAGCATCTGATCACTTAGCAACAAAAAAGTCACTGACAAAATCGAAGGAGCGCCTTTCTCAGGTAGATCAGCTGTACACGCTATTCAAAGAGGAACGGAGCTACTTCAAAAAGAATACGAGAAACAAAGCGAGAAAACTTGTCGTTTACAGACAAATGGTTGCTACTTCAAAGAGCAGTTATGATGTGCTGAAAAGACTTCATCAGTATGAAAATGAACTGATTGATTTACCGGAACATTTCCGGATGATGGTGCAGGAACGTCTCGACGCACTGCTCACATATCACGAACAACTCCATCTGAAGTTCGTTGGTAAACTGAAGTCTGACGCAGTAAATACCAGTCCGAATGAAGAATACATCCAGCGTCATGAGGTGATGGAGATTTTTGCAAAGGAAATTGCCCTTACGAAAGAAGAAGAGGAATTTTCCGCCTATCATCTTCTTCATATCCTGTCGTCTATCTTTAATTATGAAGAACAACTTGAACACTTTGACAAGCTGATTGTTCTATTTCAGAAGTATCATAACAATAAAGTGAATTCGAAACTGACAGAAGAAATCTATTAATAAAAGCGCCTGAAGTCTAGACAGCGACCTCAGTCGAAAAGCTTATTCTTTCTTTTCTATTGAAAAAATGTCCCGCGAGCCGATGTACTCCTTCGGCTTACGGGACATTTTTATTATCTTAACTCTTCATCTTAGGATCGAGTGCATCGCGTAAACCATCACCCATTAAGTTAAAGCCCAGTACTGTAAGCATAATTGCGATACCAGGGAAAATCATTGTCCATGGGGCTGAATGAAGGAAGCTTTTTGAATCCGCTAACATTTTTCCCCACTCTGGCATCGGCGCTTGTGCACCCAGTCCTAAAAACCCAAGTGCAGCTGCTTCGAGGATCGCCGTTGCAATTGCTAGTGTCCCTTGAACAATTACCGGCGCCATAGAGTTCGGCAAGATGTGAGAAAACAGAATCCTAGCATCTTTCATTCCGATCCCTTTTGCCGCAGTAATATATTCATCTTCTTTTATACTCAATACTTTTGAACGAATGAGCCTTCCAAAGTTCGGCACATTTATAACTGCGATTGCGATAAGCGCATTTTGCAGACTCGGACCAAGTACGGAAACAATTGCAATGGCCAACAAGATAGAAGGAAATGCTAGCATAATGTCGAACACACGTGAAATAATCGTATCAACCCATCTGCCATAATAACCTGCTACGATACCCAATGCACTTCCAACAACTACCGATCCGATTACAGAAAAGAATCCAACCCATAGTGAAATTCGGGCACCATGAACAATTCGGGAAAAAATATCCCTTCCAAGGTCATCTGTTCCAAACCAATATTCACTTGAAGGAGGGAGAAGCCGATCCGATAACTTTTGGTCGTTAATGCCCTCTAGTCCAATGTTTGAACCAAGATAACCTTGTTCCGCCACAAAACCGAAACCCGCTAGCAGGATAAAGAATATAACAATACCCATACCGACAACTGCCACTTTACTCTTTTTAAAGCCATTCCAAGCTTCACGCCAAGGTCCTGCAGTTTTATCAACTTTATTATTCGCAATTCCATCGGCCTTAGGTACAAATTCAGACATAAGTGCTTCCCCCTTCCTCAATCATATTTAATCCTCGGATCTATCAGACTATAGAGCAAGTCTACAAGCAAGTTGATCAAAACAAAGAAGAGCGCCACAATTAGAATCGCTGACTGAATGACGGGATAATCTCGGAATCCAATTGCGTCGTAAATATAACGCCCAACACCAGGCCAAGCAAAAATTGTCTCAGTCAAAATCGCACCACCAAGCAACATTCCCATTTGCAGACCAATAATTGTTAACACCGGAATGATTGCATTTTTAAGCGCATGCTTATATACGACCCAAAACATTTTCTGACCTTTCGCCCGTGCGGTACGAATATAATCGGAGCGCATTACTTCGAGCATACTTGAACGGGTCATCCGTGCGATAATTGCCATCGGAATTGTTGCCAGTGCTAGTCCTGGTAAAATAAGGTGTCGGAAAACCTGCCATAACTGATCAAAACGGCCTTGAATAATTGTATCAAGTACATAGAGATTCGTTATGGCGTTGATAGGATCTCGTACTTCCTCTCGCCCTCCAGTCGGCAACCATGGATTTTCTACAGCAAAAACCCATTGCCCCATAAGGCCAAGCCAGAAGATAGGCATAGACACACCAACAAGTGCCAAAATCATCGCCGTATAGTCAAACCATGAATTTTGAAACCACGCTGAGATGATTCCTGCATTAATACCGATAATAACTGCAATAACGATGGCGAATAGTGCCAATTCAAACGTAGCTGCTAAATAAGGCCATATTTCATCTGATACAGGAGCTCGAGTTCTCATCGACTCGCCCAAATCTCCTTTTAAAAGGTCTCCCAAGTATTTGAAATACTGAACATACCAAGGGTTATCCAAACCAAGCTTTATCGTCAGCGCTTCGACTGACTCTTTAGTCGCCTGCTGCCCAAGAATAATTTGTGCGGGGTTACCCGGGATTGCACGGATAATCATGAATACGATAAACGTCATCCCAAGCAGGACAGGAATGAGCTGCAGCATTCTTTTTCCAATGTAGCTGAGCATGATTTTTCACCTCTCCAACTTTTCTATCAACTTATATGTATCCATCAAATGAAAGAGAAAAGGAAGAAATCTGAAAGACCTCTCCCTTTCCGTTCATTTCTTACAATCTTTTACTTGAATTCTACTTTCGACAGTAAATCCGAGGCAATTGGGCCTGGAACAAAACCTGTTAAATCTTTAGATCCTCCAAGAAGCGGAGTTGAGTGAGCAAGTGGTACCCATGGAGCGTCATCATGAATGATGACCTGCGCTTCTTTGTACAATTCATTTCGTTTCTCTTCATCGATTTCAGTTTGTGCTGCGATAAGGATGTCGTGGAGTTTTGCATTCTTATAGTACGTATAATTATTGCTACCGATATTATCTTCATCTAGCAAAGCGTATAGGAAATTATCTGCATCTCCGTTATCCCCAGTCCAGCCGAGCATGAACGCATCTGCATCCCCTTTACTTGCAAGGTCAAGATAAGTTGCCCATTCATGTGAAACGATCTTCGCAGTAATCCCTATATCTGCTAGGTTTTTCTGAATGACTTCAGCAACTTTTTTACCATCTGGCATATATGGACGTGGTACCGGCATTGCCCATAGATCCATCTCAAAACCGTCTTCAAGTCCTACCGATTTTAGAAGCTCTTTCGCTTTTTCAGGATTGTATTCATATCCTTCGATATCATCGTTATAGCCTGAAATAGATGTCGGCATCGGGTTTTTCGCGACATCTGCACGTCCTTCGAAGAATGAGTCAACAATTGATTGTTTGTCGATTGCATAGTTAATCGCTTGACGCACTTCTTTTTTATCGAAAGGAGGGCGTGTTACTGTAAGACCTAAATAACCTACGTTCAAAGACGGACGTACAAACAATTGAAGATTTTCATTATCTTCAATCGATTCGCCATCTGATGGATTAATGCCATCTGCAAGTTCGATATTTCCAGCCATCAATGCATTCAAACGCGCAGAGTTGTCGGGAATTGACTGGAAGATGATTTTTTTAAGTTTTGGTAGTCCTTCATCCCAGTAGTCATCGAACTTTTCAATTGTGATTGTTTCATTCGGTTTCCATTCGACGAACTGGAATGGTCCTGTACCTACTGGTTTTCTTTCGAATTGATCGTCACCTAATTCAAATGCAGTCGGACTTGCAATTGCAAACATGCTCATTGCAATATTTTTAAGGAATGGTGCTTGTGGACGTGTTAATTTTATAAGCACTGTATTTTCACCGTCTGCTGTAACAGACTCAATAACATGACCTTCATCACCTTTAAAACCGCCGAATGTTGTGTTATAATATGGGAATTTTTCTGCATCCCCATTAGCCCAACGCTCGAAGTTTTTAACGACCGCGTCAGCGTTGAAGTCAGTTCCATCATGGAACTTAACGCCTTCACGTAGTTTGAACGTATACGTTAAACCATCTTCGCTTGGCTCCCATTCAGTGGCAAGCCCTGGATTAATTTCTGTATCACTCTCCCCGAAATTCAGAAGCGTTTCGTAAATGTTAACCGTAACTTTGAAAGATTCTCCTTCAGTCACCCTTGATGGATCGAGGGAAGTTGAATCGCCACCGCGTCCAAACACTAATGTATCTTTCACATTTTTAGTGTCTTCAGTTTTACCATCTTCATTTTTAGTACCTTCCTTCTTGCCATCATCGGCATCTGACCCACAAGCGGCTAGCGCTGCCGAAAGAACGAGAAGCAACATCAGTGCTAGTAAACCTAACTTCCTTTTTCTCATATTGACCCCTCCAACTGTTTTATATCATTGTCTACCTGCTCACTGTATAGGTGACAGGCGACAGAATGACCCGAATCATGCTCGACAAGCCTTGGTGTAACTTTCGTGCAAATTTCCATTTTATGCGGACAGCGCGTATGAAACGTGCAGCCACTAGGAGGATTCGCTGGGTTTGGAATATCCCCTTCAAGAAGAATTTGCTCTTTCTTGAAGTCTGGATCAGGTACTGGAACCGCTGACAATAATGCCTGCGTATACGGATGAAGCGGTTTCGCATAGAGCTGCTCGCTGTCCGCCATTTCTACCATCTTTCCAAGATACATAACGCCGACACGATCACTAATATGACGGACGACTCCCAGATCGTGGGCAATGAAGATATAAGTGAGTTTGAATTCCTTCTGCAAATCTTGCATCAGGTTTAACACTTGAGACTGAATCGACACATCGAGAGCCGAAACAGGTTCATCAGCAATTATCAGTTTTGGATTTGTCATTAGCGCTCGAGCAATCCCAATACGCTGACGCTGTCCTCCACTAAACTGATGCGGATAGCGCTTGGCATGATATGCGCTTAGTCCAACAATTTCAAGGAATTCACGCACTTTCCTTTTCCGCTCTTTCGAATTATCAATGCCGTGCACAATGAGCGGCTCTTCTAATATCTTTTCAATCGTGTGACGCGGATTGAGAGATGCGTATGGATCTTGGAATACCATTTGGATGTCACGTCTCGTTTTCCGCATTTCTCCGGTAGATAAGGACGTCAAATCTTTGCCGTCAAATTCAACTTTCCCTTCGGTTGGTTCAAGAAGTCGCATCAGCATCCGGCCCGTTGTCGATTTACCGCATCCAGATTCACCTACAATGCCTAGCGTTTCGCCTTCATTCACGTAAAACGATACGTCATCTACCGCTTTGACATACCCAACTGTTCTGCCAAGAATTCCTTTTTTAACTGGAAAATACTTTTTCAAACCTTCAACTTTCAATAAGGGCTTTGTTGTCATGCTGTTTCACCCCTTCTCTGTCGTATAGGAAGCATCGAGTCTGGTGAACATCCGAAGTTTCATATAGTTCAGGGTTTTCTGTTAGACAACGATCAAATGCAAACTCACATCTCGCTGCAAATCTGCACCCCTGCCGGATTGAACCGGGTTTCGGCACGCTACCCGGGATAGAATAGAGTCGCTCCTTTTTATAGCGCATGTCGGGAACGGATTGAATCAGCCCTTTTGTATAAGGATGCTGTGGATCTTCGAAGATCATCTTAACGGATGCTTCTTCAATAATTTGTCCAGCATACATGACAATGACACGTTCGCATGTTTCTGCAACGACACCCAAGTCGTGAGTTATAAGTAGAACAGCTGTATTCAATCTCGTATTTAATTCCCGCATTAACTTCAATATCTGCGCTTGAATCGTCACATCTAGAGCAGTGGTTGGTTCGTCAGCTATAAGTACTTTAGGATCACATACCAACGCCATCGCAATCATTACACGCTGTCGCATTCCACCCGATAATTGGTGAGGGTAGTCTCTCATCATTTCCTCAGCACGAGGCAAACCGACCAGTTTCAACATTTCAACTGCTTTTCCCTCAGCCTTTTTCTTAGACCAGCCTTTTTCGTGAATCCGCACTGCTTCTGTCATTTGATTGCCAATCGAGAACAATGGATTCAGTGATGTCATAGGTTCTTGGAAAATCATCGCAATGTCGTTTCCTCGAATACGCCGCATCTGTTTTTCATTCATGGTCAGCAAATCTTTATCTTCAAATAATATTTTGCCTCCGACAACTTTCCCAGGAGGCTTTGTCACTAACCCCATTATCGATAAGGAGGTTACACTTTTCCCGCAGCCAGATTCTCCGACAATTCCAAGGATTTCTCCTTCATTCAAGTGAAAGTCAATATGATCAACAGCCGGTATTTCCCCCGAATCAGTAAAAAAGGTCGTCTGTAAATCTTTTACTTGGAGGACAGTCTTCCTCTCATCCATCAGATCACCCTTTTTCTTAATCAATCAATTAGTTATTTTCAGAATTAATAGGTCGTTCTAATTATACGATTATACAGAATAAATGCAATACTTTTTTATATATTCTTATAATAACAAAGGCATACTCTTGGTACTGCTTCCTATCAACTATAGGTGATGTGTTCATTTACTGCCGAAAAAAAGCTATCCGATTGACCAGGGTATCGGCCAATCGGATAGCTTTTTCACTCTTCTTCTTCTTCTGCTGGTAATTCGAACTCCACTTTCGACAACACATCAAAACCCGTTACTTGTGGTAAGTAATTCATCATGTATTTTGTCGCTCCGAAAAGTGGTGTTGAATCGGCAGCAAATATGGAAGGAGCATCTTCATAAATGTTTTCCATAAAAGGTCGTTCAAAAAATTGTAAGTCGGCATCGTCGTCAACTTCCATTCTATCTTCCGGATTAATACTATCGGCTAGATCGATATCCCCTGCAATCAACGCATTCAAGCGTGCAGTGTTATCAGGAATTGACTTGAAGATGATTTTTTCAAGCTTCGGCAAACTTTCTTGCCAATACTCTTGAAATTTTACAACTACGATTGCTTCATTCTGTTTCCCTTCGAAGTATTGGAACGGTCCCGTACCGATAGGATCGCTTTCAAATTCCTCATCGCTTTGTTCAAATACATTCGGACTAACAATCGAGAACGGACTCATCGTTAGATTTTTCAAGAATGATGCTTGTGGGTTATTCAACTTGATTGTTACAGTATCATCGCCGTCAGTCGCCACCGATTCAATAATACGACTGTCATCCCCTTTGAAACCATTAAATACCGAACTATAGAAAGGAAACTCTTCTGCATCGCCGTTAGTCCAGCGCTCAAAGTTTTTTATGACTGCATCTGCATTAAAATCTGTACCGTCATGGAATTTGACATCTTTCCGCAACTGGAACGTGTACGTCAAACCGTCTTCACTAGAATCCCACTTTTCTGCCAAGCCTGGAACTACAGTCGTGCCCTGCTCATCCAGATTCACGAGTGTCTCATAAAGATTGACAGTAACATGGGTGGAATCCCCTTCCTTCATATGGGCTGGGTCTAGTGACGTGGAATTCCCGCTATGTCCGTAAACTAATATTTTCTTTGCATTTACCTTCGTACTCTCATCGTCCAAACCCGATGAAGTACACGCACCAAGTATTACCGAAAGGGAAACAATCACTATCAAAGCCAATGGCCCAAACTTTACTTTTTTCATAAAAATCCCTCCATTATTCTAAATCATCGCGATTCCACTCACTATGGATCTGATAACCGCTAAAACGCTCCGAACTCCGACCTAATTATTATATAGGAGTTTCAACTAAATCCAATGCCCTTTTCGTCAAGTTCAATGGGAAGTTATTTTTTCAACGTTAGAATAACTATATATGTTAAAAAAATGAATGCCTATATAACTAATCTGGAGCCGCAGTACATTCAATAAGATTCTTTATTTGAACTATATATCATTTTGAATTTCCAAGTACTTGTACTTGGAACAAACCATAGTAAATTCCTTGTAATTTCATCAATTGCTCGTGTGTACCCGTCTCTTTTAACTGCCCTGAATCAATGACGAAAATCTTATCAGCATGTGTAATTGTCGACAAACGGTGAGCAACAATGAGGGTTGTTCTTTCATGCGCAAGTCGTTCAAGTGATTCCTGAATGAGCGCCTCACTTTCAAGGTCAAGTGCGGATGTCGCTTCATCTAAGATAAGGAGCGGTGGATTTTTCAAGAAGACACGTGCAATCGCAATTCGTTGCTTCTGACCACCCGATAACTTCACGCCACGTTCCCCTACTTTGGTATCGTAACCGAGCGGGAGCCCTTCGATGAACTCATGTGCATTCGCCGCTTTAGCAGCAGCAATCACTTCTTCATCTGTTGCATCCGATTTCCCCATCAAAATATTACTCTTCACGGAATCACTAAACAATATAGTATCTTGCAAAACAATTCCAATCTGTTCACGAAGCGATTTTATATTGACGTCACGCAAATCATACCCGTCAATACGCACAGTCCCGCCCGCCACATCATAAAATCTTGGTATCAAGCCAACGATAGTTGATTTCCCTCCGCCACTCATGCCTACAAACGCGACTGTTTCACCTGGCTTCACAGTGAAATTAATACCATCCAGGATTGTTTCCCCATCCTGTTCATACGTAAAGCTCACATTGTTGAACTCAATTTCCCCTTCAATTGGAGGTAGTTGGGTTGCACCGGACTTATTTGTTACATCATACTCCTGTTCCATCAAGTCAAAAACACGGTCCATAGAGGCAAATGACTGTGTGAGTGATGTCGATGCATTGACCAATCGTCGCAATGGATTATACACGCGATCGATGTATGCGATGAAGGCAACCATCGTTCCAACTGACAAATCATTATTGATAACCTGATAGCCCGCATACGCAAGAACGAGAAGCGGTGCAACATCAGTAATCGTATTGACAACTGCAAATGCTTTCGCATTCCACTTTGTATGATCAATTGCTTTATCGAGGAAGTTGCCATTTGTCTTATCGAAACGTTGTTGTTCCTCATCTTCAAGTGCAAAGCTTTTTATGACACTTACTCCAGAAACGCGTTCATGCAGGTAGCTTTGCACATCCGCAAGTGCTTGGGATCGTTTCCCAGTCAACTCCCGCAGTTTCCCGAAAAAGTGTTTGACGCTGTACGCATAAAAAGGGAATGCAAGTAGAGTCACAAGCGTCAGCGGAACATCCATTGTCAGCATAATGACAACTGCGATGATGATTGTCGCGAGGTCAAGCCAAACATTCATAAGACCAATCATTACAAAGTTTTTCGTTTGCTCCACATCATTTATAACGCGCGAAATGATTTCTCCAGCTCTTGTATTTGAATAGTAGCTAAGACTCAATTTTTGCAGATGTGAATACAATTCTTTCCGTATATCATACAAAATCTTATTGCTCACATACTGGGCATAATATTGCCGGTAATACTCAACTGGAGGGCGGATGATAAAGAACACAAGAACTGTCCCACCAAGCCAATAAAATAATTGGCGCGTCATCTCTGCTTTAGTAAGTGTATCCGATCCGATAATGTCATCAATTACAATTTTCATCAGCAATGGAATGAATAAAGGAATTGCGAATTTTACAATTCCAATAAGTATCGTCAATATTATTAACCAGTTGTATGGCTTAACAAACTTCATATAGCGTTTTATACTGTCACCCATCTTTGTACCTCCTACTAAGAAAAGCGTAAGGCGCCGTTTAGCCCCGACAAGTTGGAGGGATGCAGTTCAATCCCTCCCGAAAGACTTGATGATAAAGGCGATCTTTGCCTTTTCGGCAAGACTGAAGCGACTCGAGGGGCTGGCGCCTGGAGTCTAGCTTCCGACCCGAGTTAAAAATGCCTGTCGCAATCTTTCGCGACAGGCATAAGTGAAAAAGGAAGGCAGTCTAAGGTTGCTATATCCTGTCGCAACGACTGCATCCTTGCAATTGCAATCAGGCTTTTCACTTACTTTTCTTGACCTGTTTGTAGAATTCATATCTGGAAGTCCATACTTCAATGAAGTCGGAAGCAAATGGTCCCCTCCGCTGCTTAATCCACCCTAGCAAGGTATCCAGGTTCTTTTGTAATATCTGATCGATGACATCAGGATAGCCCATTTGTTTCCTGTGTTCAGCATATTCATCCTCGTCAAGAATCATATAACTCATATCCGGGAACACTTTTACGTCAAGGTCATAATCAATATACTTCAATGATTTGTTATCATAAACGAAAGGTGAGCTCATGTTAATGTAATAATAAACACCATCTTCTCTTAACATGCAAATGATATTGAACCAATGCTCAGCGTGAAAATAGCAAATGGAAGGCTCGCGTGTCAACCATGTGCGTCCGTCCGACTCTGTTACAAGCGTCCTTTCATTTGCACCGATGACAATATTACGCGTTCCTTTCAATACTACAGTTTCCTGCCAAACCCGATGGATTTTACCATTATGTTTATAACTATGTACTTGTATCGTTTCTCCTTCTTTAGCAATCGTCATGATTAACCCACCTTTTGGTTGCCGGAAAATTTCGAAGCCATTATTATCTCATCATTATACCAACAGAACGGTACTATTTGAAACCTTTCAACTTTTATTTCCATTCATGACGTCATTTGTATCCATAAAAAACCGGCAGAAGCGTAAAGCTCCTGCCGGCCGGCGGTATCCATTTACTTATTTCGAACCGTTCTCGAACTGATTCGAGCGCTGTCCAGAAGCATTGGTTTTGTTTGCTTCGGATTGTTGGTTTTGTTTCCTAACTTGATTTACATCAGTTTCGGAACCAAACTCCTCAGTCATCGCATTTTGATTTTGTTTTTGGTTGTGCATTTTTTGCATTGATTGTTGGTTTTGTTTCTTAACCTGATTTACATCAGTTTCAGAAGCAAACTCCTCATTCATTGCATTTCGGTTTTGTTGTTGTGATGCTTGGTTCTGTTTTCGTACTTGGTTCGCATCAGTTTGATTCGGGTTATTTTTGGTCAATGGATTTTCACCTCCGTACAACTATCATGTGCAAGGAGACATTTTTTATTCAATTGGAATTTTTTACAGTAAAATCGAACGTCCGCCGTCGACAATAATCGTCTGTCCACGAATCATATCCGAATCAGCCGAGATCAGGAACATCGCCGCTTTCACCATGTCTTCAATTTCAACCATGCGACCCGCTGGCGTATTAATACGCGCATCTTCTAGCAATTCATCACGATTAGGGAAATGTTTTAGTGCTTCGGTATCAAGCGCGCCGCCCGAAACAGTATTAACAGCAATTCCTAGTGGCGCAAGCTCGACAGCCAGGTAGCGAGTCAACGATTCAATTGCCGCTTTCGAAACGCCTACTGTCGTGTAGTTGTCAAGATATCGAATAGATCCAAGTGAGCTAACTCCAAGGATTTTTCCGCCTTTGTCCATAAGTCTTGCCGCTTCTTGTGCGCCAAATAGCATTGCTTTCGCATTGATATTCATCGTCCAATCCCAATGTGTTTCTTCGAGTTCCATAATTGGACGCAAAACACCCGATGCTGCGTTTGAAACAAATACGTCTAAACGGCCAAATTCCTCTTTTACTTGTTCAAACATCGTACGAAGTTTTTTAACATCACCGACATTTGCACGGATCATAATTGCTCTCCTGCCAAGTGCCTCGATTTCTTTCACTGTTTCTTCAGCTGCAGAACGGCTTCGTGCATAATTCACTACAATATCATAACCTTGTTTTGCGAGTTCAATCGCAAGTGCTTTTCCTAATCCTCTTGAACTTCCTGTCACCATTGCTACTTTATTTTCAGCCATCATTATAGTCCTCCTCGTTTAATTTCATCCCAAATTTTTAAAACCGGCACTGGTTTCGGCAGCGCTTCCACTTCTTCCTGCGAGAAAAACTGGTAACCATCAGGGATTATATCAGTCTTTTCAATCCGTGCCCCGAAGCTTTTCATCTCCCATGTCAAATGGGAAAAGATATGTTTGAAAATTAGTATATCAACTATCCCCGCTAGTTCGATACCGAAATGTTCATGAGCCATTTTTTGTGGTGTTTTATCATCCGCTGGCTCGACCATTGGAAACTCCCACAAACTTGCAAGTAGCCCTTTCGAAGGTCGTTGCCGCATTAACCACTCACCTTCACTATTTTGAATTGCAAATGATGCAACAGGTATAATTTTCATTTTCGTTTTCTTCGTTTTCACGGGTAACTCCTCTTGCCTGCCTTCTTGGAAAGCTATACAAAAGTCTCGAACCGGACATAGAAGGCATTTCGGTTTTGGGGTACAAATTGTCGCGCCAAGCTCCATCAGTCCTTGATTAAAAGAGGAAGGATCTTCTTGGTCTATTAAATCCATGACTACCGTTTCAAAAATCTTTTTTGTACGCGGAATCGCAATATCTTCTTCTATAAGAAGCAATCTCGATATGACACGCATAACATTCCCATCTACGGCATGCTCAGGAACCCCGTAAGCGATACTGAGAACCGCTCCAGCAGTGTACGGGCCAACGCCTTTCAATGTGGAAATCTCCGTTCGATTTGAAGGAACCTCTCCACCATAATCCGACACAACTTCCCTCACTCCTGCTTGTAAGTTCCTTGCCCGCGAATAATAACCAAGACCTTCCCACATTTTCAATAAATCGTTTTCTTCCGCCCCCGCGAGTGCTTCCATCGTCGGAAAACTTGCGATAAACCGTTCATAATAAGGTATAACGGTATCAACCCTCGTTTGTTGCAGCATCACTTCGGAGACCCAAATGTAATATGGATTCGACGTTCTTCTCCAAGGCAGATCTCTTTTTTCACGACGATACCAGGAAAGAAGCGCTTCGCGGAATTCGTCTTTCTTCACTATTATTTGCATCATTTCCTCCTTATCGCATATGCTTATCATTGAGCACAAACGGGTATTGATATGTATATGGCTTCTAGCTTTCATTCAGCAAATCTTTTTGTACTGAAAGCGAAGCGTCAGCTAAAGAAGTCTCCCACTCTATTATGTGGCGAGATGAATACGAACGAATCTACAGGGAGGAATGAACTGCAATTCCTCCTCGTTGGCCCGGATGTCACAGATTTTGTAGGTAGTGGAACAAGCTCAATTCAAAATCTGGGCGTAATCACTCCGAGGTGTGATTAAAAAAGTCAATCCCATGCTTGGCACGACTGTTTAGGTAAAAGGAGTGATAATTTGGATACTGGAACACATATTGTTATGGGTGTCGCACTTGGCGGCCTCGCTCTGGCAGATCCTGTCGTTCTAACTGATAGTGCGACAATGGGTGCCGTCGTTGCAAGTGTTATCGTCGGCTCACTTATCCCAGATATCGATACCGTATTAAAATTGAGAAATAACGCTGTCTACATACGGCATCACAGAGGGATTACACATTCAATTCCCGCGGTATTATTATGGCCGCTACTAATTACAATACTTATGTCTCTTTTCGTCCCAGAAGCCAACTTCTTACATGTATGGGCTTGGACCTTTTTAGCCGTCTTTCTACATGTCTTTGTCGACATCTTCAATTCCTATGGAACGCAGGCATTACGGCCGTTTTCCAACAAGTGGGTCGCCATCGGAGTCATTAACACATTCGATCCAATTATTTTCATATTACACGCCATCGCGCTAATTATTTGGGCAATGGGGGTAAATCCGGTCTATACGATTTTGACGACATACGTAATAATATTCTTTTATTATTTATTGCGATTTGCGGTCAAATCGGCCGTTAAAAAAGCCGTCTTTTATACCGTCCCCGATGCGACGGAAATTATTATCGCACCGACAATGCGCTTTTTCCAATGGAGAATAGCTGCTTCATCAAAAGAGTGCCACTATGTTGGACGCGCTTACGGTAGATCTGTTAATATTTACGATCGCTTTAAACGGGAACCTATGCCAAAATCCCCTGAAATTGATGTGGCAATGGGCGATAAAAACATTAAAGCTTTCACATCATTTTCACCCATTTACAGATGGTCTATTACCTACATCGATGACATCTGTGAAGTACGCTTAATCGATCTTCGTTACCGTAGCAAAGGCTATTACCCATTTGTTGCTGTTGCACATATTGACAAGGAACTGAACGTCATCAATTCATATACAGGATGGATTTTCTCCGAGGATAAGTTACGCAAAAAACTCAACTTTGCACCTAACTCATGAGACGAAGGTAAGTAAATACAAGTTTCTCTATATGGATTGATGTCTAGACTCCAGACGCCAGCCCCTCGAGTCGCTTCAGTCTCGCTGAAAAGGCAAAGTACGCCTTTATCATCAAGACTTCCAGCAGGGAGGGATTGAACTGCATCCCTCCTACTTGTCGGGGCTAAACGGCGCCTTACGCTTTTCTTATTTACCTTCTTTTACTGATTTTAGCATGGCAATCGGCAACGCCTCATCCGCACGTTTGCCGCCTAATCTGTAACCCCATGCAAAACGACCTTTTAAGTAGTCGACTTGAAAAAACATTCCTTCGTCCCCGTCAATTCGATACATTTCACCAGGCACAATTGTACTTGGGTCAACTAGATAAGATTGTGCCATAACCATTTTGCGTTGGTACACCGCATACTCATTAAGAATGCCCAATTGTTCGGCTTTGCGCGCTTTTTCACGCAGTCTTCCGATTTCTGTACGTAATTCATGTTCTGTCATTGCACTATATTTTTTTTCAATCTCCATCTTCTTCATTCTCCTTTTTATCAATGAAATGATCAATTCGCTCAAACGGGATACCCTTTTGATACATCGCCTGTTTTACTTTGTCGTTCAAGGTCCGTCCACTAAATTTCGAGCTATAGCGACGCCATGCTTTCTCTCCTATTGAATCGGCGATGGATGTCCATTCATCTTCTTCGCGCTCAAAATTAATATTCGCAAGTGCTTGTTTAATAAGGTCGAAGGAATACCCTTTTCGAAGCAATGCATTTTGGATTTTTTGTTTTAATTGAGCTGGGGCTACAGAGCGGTTTGAATTCGCTGTCTTCTCTGCAAGTTTCGTTGCGATTTTAAGCTGTTCATCTTCCGAATAAGATTCAAGCACTTTAATCTGTAATTCCTTCCCTATCCCTCTTTTATGCATCTCTTGCTGAATTGCTTTGGGACCTTGACCAGATGAATCTTTCCGTGTTTGAAGAAGTGCATCTGAATAGGTTTCATCATTTAGAAACCCAAGGCTTTTCAACTTCACGAGTGCTTCTAGTACAATTGCTTCCCCATATCCCAATTCCAAAAGTTTTTTCTTCACTTCAAACTCACTGCGCATTCTGAATCCAAGATAATGGAGTGCTCGGTTGAATGCTTTCCGGATCTCATCTTCATAGACCATCTCGTCAATCGACCAGTCTTCAAGGGCCATCCCTTTCGTTAAACCGAATTTGACAAGCACCGATTCGTGGACACTATATGCATACTTTTCATCTAGGAAAATATTGTATCGTTCGAGATCTTTTTTCTGTTGTGATATTTTAGTAATAACAGGCACTTTTAACACGCCTCCCTTGCTTTCTTTTTAGTATACATGTTCCGTCCTTGTGCTTCAGCTTAATTGGTTTCAATATAGGGTATAGAATCCTAATGGGGGTGTCGGAAAATGAAAATCGTCATTGCAGGTGGATCAGGTTTTGTCGGACAGAAATTAACGGATACTTTATTGATTGAAGGCCATGAAATCATCATTTTATCCAGAAAAGATAGTAAGATTGATGGCAATATAAAATACGTTAAATGGCTTCAGGAAGATACCTATCCGGAAAATGAAATTATTTCAGCTGATGCCTTCGTCAACCTTGCCGGCGTATCCATCAACGAGGGGCGTTGGACCGCTGAACATCGCAAACAAATCTATGCAAGTCGAATGGAAGCAACCGATGAATTACTGCGAATCATCTCCGCTTTGCAAACAAAACCGGCTGTACTTGTAAACGCTAGCGCAATTGGCATTTATCCCGCATCGGAAGATAATGTTTACACGGAAGAATCACTCGATTATGCGGACGACTTTCTCGGTCAGACTGTAACAGACTGGGAAAAGAAAGCAGTATCAGTCGAATCTGAGGGTATACGCGTCGCATTTATGAGATTTGGGGTCATACTCGGAATAGACGGCGGAGCATTGCCACTTATGGTACTGCCGTACAAATTATTTGCGGGCGGACCAGTCGGCACGGGCAATCAGTGGGTATCTTGGGTGCATATAGAAGATGTCGCACATGCAATTGCTTTTACACTCAGCAATCCACAAGTTTACGGACCCGTAAACGTCACATCACCCTTTCCCAAACGAATGAAGTACTTCGGTAAAACAATCGGTTCAGTGTTACATAGACCACACTGGATACCAGTTCCTTCATTCATAATGAAAATAGTGCTTGGTAAAAAAAGCGCACTCGTTCTAGAAGGTCAGCATGTCTTACCCGAAAAACTACTGAACAACGGTTTTAAATTTCATTTTCCGACGCTAGAGTCTGCACTAAATGATTTGTACAATAAAGACGTATAGTTCGGCTTCATCTGCGCATCCTACCCTAAAAGGAAAGGTGCGTTTTTGATGATAAAAAAACATGGACCAGGTATTTTATTAGCAACTTTCATTGTAATGGTAGGATTTGTTTTTAATCCATTTTCAGCTAAGGCAGATGAATTTCATTGGGGCTTCAAGAAAGCTACAGGGGGGATCCAGCCTAGTGCTGGCGCTGCACTTGATTCAATGCTCGATAAACATGGGGCCATTTATAAAGGAAAGCCTGACGAAAAAATTGTCTATTTGACGTTCGATAACGGCTATGAAAACGGCTATACGGAAAGTATTTTAGATACATTGAAAAAAGAGGACGCTCCGGCGACATTCTTTCTCACGGGACATTACTTAAAAAGTGCTCTCCCCCTCGTCAAACGGATGATTGCGGAAGGCCATGGAATCGGCAACCATACGTATGGACACCCGAACTTGGCCAATCTATCCGAACAGAGAATGGAAGAAGAATGGACTAAATTCGACAAGCTGTTGAATGAAGTAACCGGACTCGAACGGACATACTACACTAGGCCTCCTGAAGGCGTATTCAATGACAAAGTCCTCGCCAAAGGCAACGAACTCGGATACAGGCATATTTTCTGGTCAGTCGCATTCATTGACTGGTACGCCGATAAACCCAAAGGTCGTGACTTTGCTTATGGTGAACTAATGAAACAGCTACATCCCGGCGCCGTCATTCTAATGCACACAGTTTCGCCTGATAACGCACAAGCTTTACCTTCCTTTATCCAAGACGCCAAGAAAGCAGGTTATACTTTCCAAACGCTTGACGATCTTGTTTTGGAATACGAAAACGTCAACTCGATTTTGAGGTAATACGAAATGCGTAAGGCGCCTGCTAGACAAGAACAAAAGCGCAAGCGCCTGTTAAGGAACGCAGCTTATCCACAGTACGTGATTTTATAGTTTCCTAAGCTTAGAAAAAGCGTCCATTATTGGACGCTTTTTCTTATGCTGCAATCGGGCGTTGCTTCAGTTTCCCAATAAAAGAAACAACGAACAACACAGCCAAAAACAATGAAATCAGCAGTAGGAAACTAAACCCGGCATCAAACTCTAGGAAGAGACCACCCAGAAATGGACCTGTCAAACTGCCTAAGCTAAAGAAAATTCCGCATAACAAGTTCCCCGTCGGTAACAGGTGCTTCGGTGTCAAATCGGACATGTACGAAATACCAAGGGAAAAAATAGAACCTGAAAAAAGTCCAGCAACGAAAAACATAACTATAACAGCAGTGATAGATGTTTCCATAGTACTTGCGATGAAAAACGAGATTGATCCACCTCCGAGTGCAGCAAGAAAGACAGGTCTTCTTCCTATCTTATCGGATAGCATACCAAGAGGTAACTGAGAAATAATCCCTCCTACAGAAAATGTGGCTAGAATAATTGTTACAGATGTAAATTCAATGCCATTTCTGAGCGCATATACCGGATACATCGCGTTAAGTGTTGACTCAAGAAAACCGTATCCAAATGGCCCTAGAAAAGCAAGCCAAGCAACAGCCATCGTTCCTTTAAAACGTGCGGAAAGTCGTTCATTATCGGACTTTCCTTTCATAATATCCGGGAAGTCATTTTTCAGCATGAAGACTAGCGACCATGCAAGCATGCATAGTAATCCCGATACAATGAACGGTAAGCCTTCAAACACATTGACAAGTGGCGCGAATAAGGGACCCGCCGCAAATCCGACGCCGAATGACAAACCATAAATCGCAATATTGCGACCCAATCTTTGTTGCGGTGAAAAACTAGTAATCCATGTTTGAGTTGAAAAATGAAGTGCATGGTCCCCGATGCCAATAAACAACCTAAGTACGTACCAAAACACGACGCTTTTCCATAATGGGAACAGCAGTAACGATATAAAAACAAGCATCCCGCCCCCAACAATAATTGGCTTATAGCCAAAACGCCGGAGCGGCGCCTCCATAAACGGTGAAACAAGTAACGTTCCTATGTATAAACCCGTAGCATTCAAACCATTCATTGAACTCGAAATGCCATCCTTTTCGAAGATGGCCGAAATAAGCGGCAACAGCATGCCTTGTGAAAATCCAGAAATCGAGACAATAATAACAAGTATCCAAAAACGGCGCTTCTCTTGTTGTGAAAAAGTATCCATGAATAACCGCTCCCTGCTTTAAAGATCATTGTATAATTTTAGCACATGAAAACGGTGATTACGCAAAAAAATATAAAGGCCCAGTCCATATCTGTTTGTCAGATTACGGCTGAGCCTTTACGTATGAATTGAACCTTCACTTTCCATCTGCATAAGTCGTATTAGTCTCCTGGCACACTGCCAGCGGACACTTACGAATCCCCTCCTTCTTAAATTCTTTCACTTCGTCTTTAACCTGTTCTCGCTACCTTTCTATAATTTTATGTTTACTTCTCACATTTACATTCAAGCAATCACTAACGCTGTCTGTATTTTTTTGAGACTCCACCTCCACAGGACTAAATTTGGGTATAACGATACCTACATTGTTGAGCTTTCTTTTTTTTAATTAAAGTTCTCAACCTCCTTGGTTTCCGTTGTGTTTACCCTTACCGTCATCCTCCCTTTCGTTTGATTAAATGAATCATAGCACATAGATTATGTATTGTAAAGATTATGTTAAAAGGAATATTCAAATACTTGAAAAGGTTCTATTCCCCTTCATTGATAAATTCCGTTTTTTCGTTTACGATTATACTAATGAAAAGAGGTGTACGGATTGGACAAAGCACAAAATAACGGACATGTTGAAGGATTAAAAACTAGGCTTCATCAATTTCTTGAAACGCTGGATACAATTGAACCAGAAACAGCTGACCTTCAGGAAATCGATCAGCTAATAAGTTTGCTAGACGACCTTGAAGAACAGATGGAAAAAATCAAATTAGATAAGTAACAGGCTATAACTACAGGGGGAAATCGAGAATGTACATAGAACAACTTGAAAAAAGCATGTATGATCTCATCTGCGAAACTTCCACGAATCTTCCAAAAGATGTGCGTCGAAAAATCCTTGCAGCAAAAGAGCTAGAAGATGCCGGTACACGAGCAGCAATGAGTCTTGAGACGATTACAAAAAACATCAATATGGCTGATGAAAAAATGTCGCCAATCTGCCAGGATACCGGCATGCCAACATTTAAAATCAAAACACCAGTCGGAGTCAACCAAATTGAAATCAAGGCCGCTGTTAAGCGCGCAATTGTACAAGCCACAAAAGACACTAAACTCCGTCCAAACTCTGTCGACTCACTGACGGGTGATAATAGCGGAGATAATCTTGGTACAGGTGTCCCCGTTGTGAAATTTGAACAATGGGAACAAGATCATATCGAAGTGAAACTGATTCTAAAAGGCGGCGGCTGTGAGAATAAAAACATTCAATATAGCCTACCTGCAGAACTCGACGGACTTGGTCGTGCTGGACGCGATCTTGATGGCATCCGTAAATGTATTTTACACTCTGTTTATCAAGCCCAAGGGCAAGGGTGTTCTGCGGGTTTCATTGGCGTCGGAATCGGCGGAGACCGCGCTTCGGGCTACGAACTTGCGAAAGACCAACTTTTCCGCGAAGTAGACGACCTAAATCCGAATCCGAAACTTGCTGACCTTGAAGAATATGTCCTGGAATCAGCAAACAAACTCGGCATCGGTACAATGGGCTTCGGTGGCGAGGTTACCCTCCTCGGTTGTAAAATTGGCGTCATGCACCGGATCCCTGCAAGCTTCTATGTTTCTGTAGCATATAACTGTTGGGCATACCGCCGAATGGCTGTGGATATCGATGCTGGATCTGGTAATATTACGAACTGGCATTACAATGATGGAGAAAAAATTGCTTTCGCACAAGATGATAATAATCAAGATGAAGCGAAACAAACTGCACGTACTGTCGAGCTCATGGCCCCAATTTCAGAAGAACAGATCCGTGATTTAAATGTCGGCGATGTTGTTAAAATCAGCGGAATGATGTATACAGGTCGTGATGCGATCCATAAATACTTATCAGAAAATGACTCACCTATCGATCTTGATGGACAAATCATTTATCATTGTGGCCCGGTTGTGATGAAAAATGAAGATGGTAGTTATGAAATCAAAGCTGCGGGACCCACAACATCAGCACGTGAAGAACCATATCAAGGCGACATCATGAAAAAATTCGGAGTGCGTGCTGTTATCGGTAAAGGCGGTATGGGTCCGAAAACGTTGGCGGCTTTAGAAGAACATGGCGGCGTCTACTTAAATGCAATTGGTGGTGCTGCGCAATATTATGCCGACTGTATTAAAGCAGTCGAGGGTGTCGACCTTCTTCAATTCGGTATCCCTGAAGCAATGTGGCATCTGCGCGTTAAAGATTTCACCGCAGTTGTGACGATGGACTCGCACGGCAACAGCTTGCATGCTGATGTCGACAAGTCTTCGCTTGAAAAACTGTCTCAGTTTAAAGAAAAAGTTTTTAGCTAATTGAGTAAGGCATCTTAATGTCGGAGTAATCCCGGCATAAGATGCCTTTTTTTAATTAGACGTTGGTTAATAGTCCGTGAAGTAGAGCGAACTTGCGGAAATCTATACGACAGTCTAAAAACTCTATGACCAATCCACCGAACTGGACGACAGAACTAGAATAATCTGCGGTAAGCCTCACTAACTACTAACTCCCTCATCCCAACCTTCAATACAAAATAGTATCTATTTCTTTTCCAGTTGGATATACTATGCTTATTAACAATAATAATTATCAACTGATACCAATTATCATCTATTAACATTAGTCGGTTCCCATCAATGGGAACCGACTTTCATACTTTAATGAGCCATTTGAAATTGACTATCATTATCAATTAGGAGGTAATAACTGTGACTACTCTCACTGAACAACAGCCAAAAGAAGCAATAACATGGCCAGCACATCTTGAACTGATTGCTGCGATTCTATCAGGTGCACTAATTCTTATAGCTTGGATAAGTGGTAAGTACGGATTGGAAACCCTTTCTGTCCCCCTCTATATCACCGCCTTTATTATAGGTGGATTCGCCAAAGCGAAGGAAGGTATTGAAGATACGATTAATGACAAGGAACTGAATGTCGAGATGCTAATGGTGTTCGCAGCAATCGGTGCTGCATTTATTGGATACTGGGCGGAGGGAGCGGTCCTTATTTTCATCTTTGCACTCAGTGGTGCGCTTGAAAGCTACACGCTAAATAAAAGCCATAAGGAAATCTCCGCACTTATGGAATTACAGCCTGAAGAGGCGTGGCTCCTTCAAGAAGATGGTACTGCTATCAAAGTGGCAACCTCTTCCCTAAAGGTCGGATCCATTCTACTCGTCAAACCAGGCGAAAGGGTTCCGGTCGACGGGAATATCACTTTTGGTGTTTCTTCCATCGATATGTCTGCCGTTAATGGAGAATCCATTCCCGTCACAAAAGAAATCGGCGACGAACTATTCGCCGGTACAGTCAATTTAAGCGGTGCTATCCAAATAAAAATGACAAAGCCTAGTTCTGAAACACTTTTCCAAAAAATCATTACACTTGTTCAAAGTGCCCAAAGTGAGAAATCACCTTCACAGCAATTTATAGAACGATTTGAAGGAACGTATGTAAAAGCCGTTATTATCATGGTGCTAATCATGATGGTTGTGCCTCATTATTTGTTTGGATGGGATTGGATGACTACGCTCTATCGGGCAATCGTCCTGCTCGTCGTTGCATCTCCGTGTGCGTTAGTCGCATCTATTATGCCAGCGACACTTGCCGCGGTCTCTAACGGAGCAAAGAAAGGCGTTCTATTCAAAGGTGGTGTCCATCTAGAGCATTTGGGTTCACTTAAAGCGATTGCTTTTGATAAAACCGGTACTTTAACGAACGGTAAACCAATTGTCACAGACTTCTATGTACGTGATGGCGCAGATCCAGATGCAACACTAACGATGCTTGCAAGTATTGAATCCCAATCGAATCATCCACTTGCTGTCGCGATTACAAAATATGCGGTCAATAAAGGAATAACCTTAGACCGAAATCTTCACATTAAAGATGTACCTGGCCACGGTATCCGGGCAATTATTGATACACAAGAATTTCTCGTTGGAAATCCACGTTTTGTCGGCAAAGAATTGACAGAGGAATTTCAGCAAGGCGTCGCCCTCTCTCTTGCCGATGAAGGTAAAACAATTATCTTCATGAGAGATGATAAAGGTATTATCGCTGCGGCAGCACTAAGAGATTCGTTGCGCCCCGAGGCCATCGAGGCCATCACACAATTGAAAAAATCAGGTATTTTAACAATCATGTTAACAGGTGATAATGAAAAAACTGCTGCCGCTATTGCGAAACAGGCCGGACTCGATTCATACGTTGCAGAATGTCTGCCGGAAATGAAAGTCAATCATTTGAAACGCCTCCTGATCGACTACAAAAACGTAGGTATGGTCGGTGACGGGATCAATGATGCACCTGCACTTGCTACCGCAACATCAGGTATCGCAATGGGTGAAGGTACCGATGTTGCACTTGAAACAGCCGATATCGTTCTAATGCAAAATGACTTGAGACGTATCTCTTATGCCATCAAGTTATCTCGTAAAATGCAGCGGATTGTGAAACAGAATGTCTTGTTCTCCATTTCAATCATTTTGGTGTTAATTGTTTCAAACTTCCTGCAAGTCGTTGATCTGCCGCTTGGCGTTATCGGCCACGAAGGTAGCACTATCCTTGTCATTTTAAACGGGCTTAGGATGCTGAATCACATTGAATAATTCATTTATATCTCTCTAACGATATAATTGGAATAGAGATCCCCTTGTAAGGCGCCTTCGCTCCGTTTATATAGGTATTCACTCGTTCAACATATATAGAAAAAAAGCAATGCGTCATTGTTACATGACTGCATTGCTTTTTGCTTTTGCTCTTTTCAACTGAGTCCTCTCAAATGTGACGGCATTCAGCTGTCCGCCCAGTATCAGAATAATAGCTGAGAAATATAACCACATCATTAATACAATAATTGCTCCGATACTACCATATGTACCCGAATAGCTTCCGAAGTTATTGACATAGTATGAGAATCCAAATGATGTCAGAATCCAGCCTACCGTAGCAAATAATGCTCCTGGCAGCACACTTATAAAGTGAATTTTTAAGTTAGGTACCAGCCAATAAATAAGTGAAAACACGAAGTAGATTAGTACAGGCGGCAATACCCAGCGCAAACTACCCCACAAAGTGATGAATCCATCTTCAAGTCCCATATAAGAGAATACTAGTACGCCAATCTGTTGCCCGAACACTGGTAATACAAGGGCGACTACCAACACGGCGACGAGTAAGATAGTAAAGACAACCGACATACCGCGGGCCACGATGAACGAACGTGATTCCTCCGTAAAATAAGATCGGTTCAAAGCTTTCGTCAGTGCGTTCATTCCTTTAGATGCTGACCACACCGTCGCAAGTATCCCAAATGATAGTAAACCACCATTGCGGTTTTGCAAGATTTCTTTTAATGTGTCCTCGATTAGCGTAGCAACGCTCTCTGGTGCATAGTCTCGAATCAATAAGAGAACTTCCGCTTGGTTAAAGTTTAGATAAGGTAACAATGTCATTATAAAGATTAGTAGGGGAAATAGGGACAAAAGGAAAAAGAAGGCGAGTTGCGAGCCAATGCCCGTCACGTCGACTTTTTTTATCCGGACAAGCAGTTCTTTGAAAAATCCATTTGTTGTCGTGACATCAAATTGCTCAAGTTCACCTTCTTTTACATCATCCAAAAACTTCATGGCTGCGGAGTCTGCCATAAAGCCATCCATCTTCTCCTTATACTTGCTAGTTTTCTCTTCTTGGATCGGTGTAGGTGTTGAACGTTCATCATTCTTCAAACTTTCGTCACCCCTTTCAATACAGTTTACTTTTAAAACCGACACTATATTCCTATGGTGTTTCACTAACAATTGACTTGTATTCATCTTTCGATTCAACAAATGCATCCTTTGTGTCCATGACTAAACCTTTAACTTGTGGCGTAAGTGCTTTTAACTCTTCTACTTGTGCTTTAATATATGATGCATCGTCCGATAGTTGTTCAAAGACAGACTTATACTTGTCTTTCTTCTCTTCCAATTTCCATCTTAGCACATCAGTATTTTTCGCATAATACTTCATTTCCGATATACAATTATTTGATTTCTTTACGATATGTTTCCGCGTACTCCGATCGAACATACTTACAACCGCACCCGTAAGTGCACCAACAATAATAAACGTACCAAATTTGCTATTACCCATTATAAGCCCTCCAATTCAAACTCTTTCGCATATACAATTATACCCCAGCTAAAGGAAATACAAACAAATTGTCGAATTTAAAAAATAAAGCTTGACGAATGATGATAATTTTCGGAATATTGACAATAGGGATGACGAATTAGAGAGACTGAGAGGATGTGAACTAAAAGGGAATAGGGGTTCACGAAAAATAAATTACTTGGGGGTAATGAAATGGATGGATTAACAGCTTTTTTGGATAAGGCCAGCGGATTTATTTGGGGACCGCCTTTGCTTATCCTTCTCGTCGGAACAGGTATCTTTTTAACATTAAGACTAGGACTTATTCAAATACGTATGTTGCCTTATGCACTAAAACTCGTTTTCTCAAGAAATCAGGATAAAACATCAGAAGGTGATATTTCTCACTTCCAGGCACTGATGACAGCGATGGCCGCCACAGTCGGCGTGGGGAACATCGTCGGAGTTGCAACAGCAATTTACTTTGGTGGTCCAGGCGCTGTGTTCTGGATGTGGATGGCCGGATTCTTCGGGATGGCTACAAAATATGGAGAAGCAATTCTTGCAGTTAAATATCGGGTCAAGGATGCCAATGGACAAATGGCGGGCGGACCAATGTACTATCTTGAACACGGTCTGAAAATGAAATGGCTCGGCGTCTTATTCGCTATTTTTGGCGCGATTGCAGCATTTGGAATCGGTAACGGAACACAATCGAAAGCAGTTGCCGATGTCTTGAATTCAACGTTTAGTGTTCCCCATTGGATTACAGGACTTGTTCTTGTTGTCTTAGGCGGGATGGTTATTATTGGAGGCATTAAAACGATTGGTAAGGTTACATCGTTTTTCGTCCCGGTTATGGCAGGTTTCTATTTAATAGCAGGTTTAATCGTAATGATTTTGAACTTCAACTTGATTCCAGAAGCTTTTGCAACGATATTCAAATTTGCGTTTACTGGTGAAGCAGCTGTTGGGGGCGCAATCGGTGCGGCAATCCGTTTCGGGGTAGCACGTGGTCTCTTCTCCAATGAGGCAGGTCTTGGATCTGCTCCGATTGCTGCTGCTGCAGCTAGAACAGACTTACCAGGTCGTCAAGCACTCGTTTCCATGACACAAGTATTATTCGATACCCTAATCATCTGTTCAATTACCGGGGTAACAATCGTCATGTCTGGCATGTGGAAAGACAAGAGCATTGAAGCCGGCTCTCTCACAGCTGCCGCGTTCGGCGAGTTCCTTGGAGGTGCTGGGCCGATTGTTGTTGCAATCGGATTGATATTCTTTGCAACATCAACAATTTTCGGTTGGGCTTATTACGGCGAGAAGTGTTTCCAATACCTATTCCCGAATCCTAAAGTTCTAATCTACTACCGTATTGTATTTATTGGAGTCATCTTTGTTGGTGCTACAGCAACTCTTGATGCTGTTTGGTTATTCGCTGACGTAATGAACGGACTCATGGCAATACCAAACTTAATTGGACTTCTCGGGTTATCTGGGGTCATCGTCTTTGAAACAAAACGCTTCAATGCAAAACTCAAAGAGGAAAGAGAAGCAGCAAAACGAGGTTGATTTCCAATTCTATTTGACAGTCCGGGAGAATAATGAAATGATAGGTCCAAAGCTTATCGAAAGGTGGACTATACTATGGATTTATCTAACCCAACACCAGAAAATGTTTCTTATATGATCGACAAAATTACAGAAAAACTTCGTATGGTTAATTCAGCAGCTATGAATCCGGAGAATTTCAGCACATCTAAATATGATGATTTGTACTATATGTACAAAATGGTCATGAAACGCACTAACATTACACCAAATGAAATGCAGGCAATTGCAGCTGAACTTGGTACGCTAAGAAGTTAAGCAAAGAAAAAAGATTCACCGGTATGAATTTACCGGTGAATCTTTTTTCTTTGGATAAATTTATTCAAATGCAGTTCCATCTTCTAGTACAAGTGGCTGGATCAATACTTCTACCCGACGGTTTTTACTTCTTCCATCAGCCGTTTCATTTGATTCGATTGGCTGAAACTCGCCGTATCCTTTCGCACTGAATAAAAGTGGATTGATCTCTTCATTTCTCACAATACTTTTCAAGAAATTCACCGCTCTCATTACACTAAGCTCCCAGTTCGATTGAAATTGAGCATTTCCAATCGGAACATTATCCGTGTGGCCAGTGACGACGATATGACGAGGTGGGTCAAAAACAAGAAGTTCCGCAATATCATCTGCAATCCCTATATATTCAGGATTGATATCTGCCATTCCTGGACTAAAGAGGATACTGTCTCTAATTGTCACTAATAACCCTTCATCCGTCAGTTTGGTTTCGAACTGATTCTCCAGTTCATTTACTGCAATATACTCATCTACTCTATCTTGAATTTCAGTAAGTGACTTCTGATCTTCTATATAGGATGTATTCTCATTGTTGGTACCAATTGAATCCTTCGGTATCGGCACAGGTGTAGGAGCTGCATTATCCATCACACCTTGTCCACCATCAAATATTTCACTGAACACTGCTGACATCTGTTTAAGTTTGACTTCATCTACCGAGCTTGAGGCAAATAGTACGATGAATAACGCGAGAAGAAGAGTCATAAGGTCGGAGTATGGCAACAGCCATGACTCATCTATATGGTGGTCATCCTTTTTTCTCTTACGTCTCTTCGACAAACTCCCCATCCCCCTTATCGCTATTCTTTGTAACAGCCAGCTTTCTGCGTTCTTCCGCAGACAGATATGAGGACAGCTTCTGCTCAATAACACGCGGTGCTTCCCCTTCAAGAACGGAGAGGACCCCTTCAATCATCATTTTCTTCTGTCTTACTTCTTCGTGCGATTTACGTTTTAATTTATTCGCAAATGGATGCCAAAGCACATATCCAGTAAAAATACCAAGCAACGTCGCAATAAATGCTGCGGAAATCGCATGACCAAGCGCCTCGATATCATTCAAATTCCCAAGTGCTGCAATAAGACCTACGACTGCTCCTAGAACACCCAGTGTTGGTGCGTATGTGCCCGCCTGCGAGAATATTTGTGCTCCGGCAGAATGCCGATCTTCCATAGCTTCTACTTCTTCACTTAGCACATCACGGATATAATCGGCATTTTGCCCATCAATTGCGAGGCCCAATCCATTTTTCAAAAATGGATCATTAATTTCGTCTGTTTTTGCTTCAAGCGATAATAGTCCTTCACGTCGCGCAATATCTGCCCAACTTGAAAACATACGGATGATATCGGAATCGGAAGCAAGTTTCTGTTCTTTAAAAAGCACACCAAATAATTTGGGTACACGTTTCAACTCATTCATTGGAAAGGCAATGATAACAGCCGCAAGCGTTCCTACAAGTATTATTAGTATAGCTGCCATATTAAATAAGCTATCTACCGGGACACCTTTCATCGTCATACCGACAAGAAGCGCAACAAACCCTAATACTAGACCAATTACTGTTGATAAATCCATAAGTTGACCCTCCAAGTATTCCATTCTTCTTCTTATTTCGGCATCTCCGGCCTATTCTTTAGGTGAACAGAAGTAATAAATATATGCAAGTTTTCATACTGTCACAATTTATCCTGTAAAAACCCTAATGGCTAAACTAACAATCCGTGGAGATGAAGATTAACTTTTTCAATACATTTGACGTTGCAGGCCGGGCCTATAAATTGGTACTATTATAGAAGATAGAGGAAGGAGTTTTTATTTATGTCTACTTTCGAAAAACAATTATCCCGCTATGCTGAACTTGCAGTAAAGGTTGGGGTCAATATTCAACCAAATCAATACCTTTATATCAGTGCTTCAACAGAAACAACGGAATTTGTCCGTCTTGTAACTGAAAAAGCTTATGATGCGGGTGCACGTCAAGTATTTGTTGATTGGTCCGATGACACGATTTCCCGACTGCGTTATGAAAAAGCTCCAGCTGATTCTTTTGCTGAATTCCCTGAATGGAAAGTAATGGAACGCGAAACACTTGCAGAAAAAGGTGCTGCATTCATGAGTATCGTGTCCCAAAGTCCTGACTTATTAAAAGGAATTGAGCCATCGCGCATTGCCGACTCACAAAAAGCCACTGGACAGGCACTCGACAAATATCGGCAGTATGTACAGTCTGATAAAATCAGCTGGACAGTCATCGCCACCCCTTCAAAAGCATGGGCAGCAAAAGTGTTCCCAGAGCTCCCAGAAGAAGAACAGATTTCGGCACTTTGGACTGCAATTTTTAAAGCAGTACGTACAGACAAGCAAGACCCAGTGCAAGAGTGGATCAATCATGACAACCATCTGCATGCCAAAGTCGATTACTTAAATAACAAAAGATACCGCAAACTTCATTACAAAGCGCCAGGTACTGACCTGATTGTTGAATTGCCCGAAGGTCATTTGTGGTGTGGAGCCGGTAGCGTCAATGAGAAGGGAGATACTTTCATGGCTAATATGCCAACAGAGGAAGTATTCACTGTCCCTCTAAAAACGGGCGTCAACGGCTTTATATCAAGCACAAAACCGCTAAGCTATGGTGGAAATATCATCGATAACTTCAAATTAACATTTAAAGATGGACGAGTAACTGAGATTTCAGCCGAACAAGGTGAAGAAGTCTTGCAACGTCTAATTGATACAGATGAAGGTGCAAAACATCTTGGTGAAGTCGCACTTGTTCCACATGCTTCACCGATTTCCCAATCGGGTCTGCTTTTCTATAATACATTGTTCGATGAAAATGCATCGAATCATTTTGCGCTCGGCAGTGCCTATTCATTTTGTATTGAGGGTGGCAAAACGATGGCACGTGAAGAGCTTGTAAAGCATGGTTTAAACCAAAGTATCACACATGTAGACTTCATGGTTGGTTCTGGGGAAATGGATATTGATGGAATTAATGATGATGGCTCTTCAGAACCTGTGTTCAGCCATGGCAACTGGGCTTTCTAATAATCGTCACAATTAGGTAAAACATTTCATGAACCCCTTAAATAATTTGGGTTTTTACTGTATACTGATGATAGTACCTAAACTAATAATTTTGAGAGGGGTCATATATATGGGCTTGATGTTCACTACAGTTATCGGCTTTATGGTTTGCCTTGGTATAACAGCTATGTTCACAATGCACTTTCTGTCTTCGGCTATGATTTCCGCCGATTCTTCAACAATTGATCCAAAACCAGACACAAACTTCTAAGAGTTGCCTTTAGGCAGCTCTTTTCTTTTTACATATTTTCAAGTATGATAAATAAAAACTTACAGAATGGGAGTATACGATGACAATTCTTTCAGAAATACTTGATTTTAATGATACATTTGTAGCTGAAAAACAATATGAACAATACGCAACAACAAAGTTTCCCGATAAGCGAATTGTAATATTAACATGTATGGATACAAGACTGACTGAGTTGTTGCCTAAGGCGATGAACTTAAAAAATGGCGATGCTAAAATTATTAAAAGCGCCGGTGCAGTCGTCACACACCCATTTGGCGGCATTATGAGAAGCTTGCTTGTAGCAGTTTATGATTTGCAAGCTGATGAAGTTTACATTGTCGGGCATCACGATTGTGGAATGAGTGCTGTCGATACAGGTCTCATTATAGAAAAAATGGTCCATCGCGGGATTGATAAAAATATCTTTAAAACTCTCAAGTACTCCGGTGTAGACATGGAAGATTGGTTACATGGGTTTGGCGATGTGACGGAAAGCGTCAAGATGAGTGTGGATGCTGTACGAAATCATCCCCTTATGGACAAAAAAGTAGCCGTTCACGGACTTGTCGTCCACCCTAATACTGGGAAGCTCGATATCATCATAGATGGCTATATGCACAATTCCAATGATTAAAATCGACGCATTTCCCGGGAAATAAACAAAAGCCGATTCCTATTTACAGGAATCGGCTTTTTATTTTAGCTATTAATTTCCGCAATGCGGTCTTACCCTTTCAAAAATCATCCTCCACAATAGCGTAGATATAATGGTCTTCCCAGACACCATTGATATAAAGGAGTTTGCGCAGCAGTCCTTCTTGGAAGTACCCAGACCTCTCCAGTACTTTTAACGAGCCGCTATTACGGGGTGAGACATATGCCTCGATCCGATGTAAAGCGACTTTATCGAATGAAAAATTAGTAACAAGACGAACCGCTTCCGTACCAATTCCCCTACCCGTTTCACGCTCATCGATTGAATAGCCGACAAAACCACTGGAAAAAGGAAGTCTTTTAATACTGTAAAGCGAGATATGACCAATTAGCCTACTTGTTGCCTTTTCGAAGATACCGAAGTTATATTCCCTTCGGTCCCGCATTTGATAAATTGACTCCCTTATTTTCTCTCTTTGGACAGCCACGGTAAAATAACTACTTTCGTGCCGCGGTTCGAAAATAGACCAGTAATCTTTATTAGCGCTAAGTAATTCCGTGAAGCTAAATGCGTCTTCCTCTGTCAATATTCGTAAATAACAAGTTTGCCCTTCAAGCAAAATCAATTCATATTCACCCTTTTACCGAAGTAAGTTCCAAGAACTCCTCAACATCTTTTATGCATAACGCTACGCCTTTTGCCCAAAACTCTTGTTTCGTAATATCCTCACCAAGATGCTTCATCGCAAGGTCTTCAACACTCATAACCGCAGTGTCCCGTAAAAGCGCCATATATTTCTGTTCAAATCCTTCTCCATCTTCTAAAGCTTTTGCATAGATGCTAAGGGAGAACAAATAGCCGAATGTGTACGGGAAATTATAGAATTGCACGCCCGTAATGTAGAAATGGAGTTTCGACGCCCAGAAGTGTGGATGTACCGTATTAAGAGCGTCTCCGTAAGCTTCTTTCTGCGCTTCTGCCATTAACTCGTTCAATCTTTCAGCCGACACGATGCCATTTCTTCGTTCTTCATAAAATCTCGTCTCAAAAAGGAATCTCGCATGGATATTCATAAAGAATGCAACACTACGTTGAATTTTATCTTCCAGTAATGCAATCTTTTCATCCTTCGTTTCCGCGGCTTTTACAGCAGCATCTGCGACAATCATCTCTGCAAATGTCGATGCCGTTTCAGCTACGCCCATCGCATATTGGCGGTTCATCCAATGCACTGGACGCAGTGCATATGAATGGAACGCGTGACCCAATTCATGGGCAAGTGTTGCAACGTTCGACATTGTTCCGCTGTAAGTCATGAAGATACGGGATTGTTCGGATGCTGGCATACCCGTACAAAAACCACCTGGACGTTTATTCGGGCGATCTTCCGCTTCGATCCAGCTATCTTCAAACGCCTGGCGAGAAAAGGCTTCCAATTCAGGACCAAACTCTCCAAAGTGTTTTAGGATGAATTCTGCACCTTCTTGATACGACATCTTCTTTGTTGATGCTGTAACTGGCGCATCAATGTCATACCAGTTCATTTTGTTAGTACCTAGCATTCTCGCTTTGACTTGCAAGTATTCTACAAACGGGGCTTTATTTACACCAATTGCTCCCCACATTGCATCAAGTGTCTCTTCGCTCATTCTATTTCGGAGGAGTGGCTCTTTCAATACTGAATCCCAACCACGTTTTTTGTATACTTCAAGCCTAAAACCCGCAATATGATTTAATGCAGATGCGAAGAAGTCCTCTTTTCCTTCCCAAGCTTCTTCCAACGCTTCAAATGAGCGCTTTCGCACATCTGCATTCTCATGCGAACTTAGGTTATTTGCCTGCCCAACGGAAAGTTCTTTCTCTTCTCCGTCCAATTCGATTTTGATTTTAATGTCACCAACGAGCATGTCGTATAACTGTCCCCACCCATGATAGCCGTCTACGCTTAGCGACGTGATCAAACTCTCTTCTTCTTCAGACAGTTTCAGGTTGACCTCTTCACGCCATTCATTCAGTACAAATGCAAATTCCTTCAGTTCATCCGATTCCATTAATCCATTCCATGTATCCTCATCTGCTTTTGCCAGCGTTTGTCGGATTTTAAGCCCGATTGTAGAAAAACGTGCCCCAAGGGAGCCGGTTTCGCCTTGCAGTTGCAATGCTTTTTTATCTGTTGTATCCGCCGCAAGGAAACACCCAATAACGGCACCTGCCTGTGACAGGTCAAGTGCAACCTCTTTTAATGATTCAATAAGGTTTACAACTTCTTTTGACGCACCAGCTGACTGAGGAACTTCAAATGCAGAAGCCGTTTCTTCTAATGAACCTAACTTTTCTTTTACGCTATCCAAATGTGTCCGTAGTTCTGTCGATCCACTTCCACCTTTAAAGAAAACGTCAAGATCCCATACTTCAGAATACGTTTTTTGCGTCACTATTATTCCCCCTTAATTCATTCAAAATTTTCTAAAAACACAACTTGATTATAACATGAATTTTCGGTATGCGAAATAATGCAATTGTGACGGAAGGTTCATACTTTCCTTCGCAGGTTCCACCATTCCTCTGTATACTATTCAGTAGGAGGATTTAAATATGTTTAGAATTATAATTATGACCTTTTCGCTCATTGCGGTCGTTCTAGTCAATGCAGCTGCGAATATAATGCCTATCAATGGAAAAACAACCGGGCAAATCTCTAATAGTTTACCGGTACTATTTACACCTGCAGGATATACCTTTTCAATTTGGGCAGTTATTTATCTGCTTCTCGCTATCTGGTTATACGGCTTTATGCGCAACACAGTAAACATTAATCATGCATTATTCAATCGGAGGGTAGTTTTGTTTGTGCTCAGCTGCCTATTAAATATCACTTGGATTTTGCTTTGGCATTTTGGTTTCTTCGGATGGACAATTATTGTCAACCTGGTTCTTCTTTTAACACTGTTAACCATTTATTTTACTTATTCTATAAAAAATAGTCATATTCATGGTAGAGTTCCGATTGCTGTCTATCTAGGATGGGTTTTTGTCGCGACCATTGCAAATATCAGTTATGTCCTTACTTTGCATGAATGGTCTGGTTGGGGACTAAGTGACCCGCTATGGACCGTCATCTACTTGACTATCGCAACCGCTATTGCACTTCATTTTTTATACCATTACGCGGATATAGCATTTAGTGCTGTCTTCATATGGGCATTTATAGGTATCACTGTAAAAAACGGTGCTGATGAACTATTCGTCTCTGCCGCAGCCCTATTTCTTGCAGCTACAATCGCAGGATTCATGTTCTTCAGACGAAAGTCATTCACACCTAAATAAAAGTGTAAGACGCTGTTTAGCCCCGACAAGCGCTGAAAGACTTGAAGACAAAGTCGGTCTTTGCCTTTTCGGCAAGACTGAAATTAAAGAAAGGCAGTCTAAAATCGCGACATCCTGTCGCAACAAGGAGGGATGTAGCTCAATCCCTCCCCACTGCATGACCCACTTCGTGTGGGCCCAGGGGCTGGCGTCTGGAGTCTAGACATCGATCCATGTAGAACAACTTATACTTTCTTACCTTTAAAAAAATCGCCGTCCTCCCACATTGGGCAGAACGGCGATTTTCTATTTTCTCTCTAAAAGACGCGGTGCTGTAGTGAATAATATTGACGCAACAATTGCTGATAATATTATTGAAGGTATCATGTAACTTGCATTGTATACGAGTGAATAGAGCCATACGGGCTGTCCCTCAGGTGCATAAGATGCAAAAAATACAATTCCACCAATGAAGTGAATCAAGTATCGAAGTATGCCACCGATAACTGTCCCCAGAACGATTGCTGTAACCATTGAGCCTTTGTTGCCTTTTACTTTACTACTTAACAGCCATGCAAGTGTAACACCTGCCACTCCAACCAACGTGTACGCCACGAAGTAATCAAGCGCAGCCTGTATTATATTAAAGACATAGCCTCCCATCATCAGTTGCAATAACCCACTGACGAAGCCAGTCAGCATACCGCCTGCAATCCCCCATCTAAATGCCATGACAACAATCGGCAACATTGACAGCGTAACCGAGCCACCCTGTGGCATTTTAAAACCAATCTGATCAAGCACAAATGAAATTGCACCTAAAATAGCTATTTCAAGTAAAAGTTGAAGTCTTTTCCGATCCAAATTAATTCATCCCTTTCCTAGCTCAGCGAAAGATGTGGGCATAAAAAAAGACATCCCGAAATAGATGGGACATCGAATATGTCAATTTCCATCCACATTCCTACGCAAGAATAATCTTACAGGTTCTAAGGGTCAGGACGTGCTGTCCAATCTCAGCCAAATAGGCTCCCCCTGTGGTTCCAGTAATTTAGTTGTCTAGTTCATTGTATAAGATGGGGATCCTATAAGCAAGATGATTAACAGGGATGTTAATTATCCTATATATGTTGAAATTAAGAATTCCATTAAATTCGATGTGGCGCTAGGAGATGCCGCCAATCTCAGGCTCCAGTTAACCCTTGTATGGCCTCTTCGCCAAGTTTAATCTAGGGATTCATTTACTCAATATATATATAGTTAAACTAAAATGGAGGGATTCGTGTGTCGAACAATAAACTGTTAGCCGCCCTATGCTACTTTAGTGTCTTCTTCACCCCTTTACTTATACCCGTCATTATTTATTTCGTTTCGGATGACCGTGAAGTAAAACACCATGCCAAGCGCTCTCTCGTTTCACATCTTGTTCCTGTCGTACTTCTTATTGCAGGATTTATCATTTTTTCTTTTTCAATGTTTTCCTTTACCTACGACCTGAATGTAATGCCTAGTGGTAACTTTGGATTTTGGCAATTAACACCTGTCTTATTCATGCTAGTTTATGGAGTTTTGCTCATAGCAATTCTAATTTGGAATGTGTTTCAAGGTGTTAAAGTATTGAAGTGAATGTTTATAAAACCACCTATTCGGGAAAAAAGTAACAAATGCTGTGTTTAGGAGTGATTCGTAATGAATATTGGAAAATTATTAAAAACCGCTATTAAATTGGCGCCTATCGTCTATCCAATTGTTCGCAAAGTAATGAAAGAAAAAAAAGCAACAAGCACGACAATCCCAAAGAAATAATTCGACAGTCTGCAAACGTTTTTTAAGTTTGTAGGCTTTTTTGTTCAGCTCCATATGATATAGTATGGTATGGAAAAGAATGAACGGAAGAAAGGATTTGAACATAATGATTGCAAAAACTGAACAGGAAATTGAAGCGTTAAAGAAAATCGGCAAAATTGTTGCTGAAATCAGGGAAGCGATGAAAGAAGCAACTGTCCCTGGTAAAACGACGAAAGAAATTGATGACATCGGCGGTCGCTTATTCGAAGAAAAAGGTGCAATTTCAGGTCCTATCGCAGAATATGATTTCCCTGGATTTACATGCATCAGCGTCAACAGTGAAGTTGCCCATGGCATGCCTGGTTCCCGCGTGATAGAAGATGGAGATCTTGTTAATATTGACGTCTCAGGTTCCTACAATGGTTATTTTGCTGACACTGGCATTTCATTTGTTGTCGGTACACCCGATAATAAGAAACAACAATTATGTGATGTGGCTAAGAGTGCATTTGAACGTGCAATGACAAAAGTTAAAGCAGGTTCAAGCTTAAACCAAATTGGTAAAGCAGTTGAACGCGAAGCAAAAGAAAATGGCTTAAAAGTCATCAAAAACTTGACTGGCCACGGCATCGGTAAAGCGTTGCACGAAGAACCTTCGCATGTACTCAATTATTATGACGCATGGGATAAGACGCTTCTGAAAGAAGGAATGGTTCTCGCAGTTGAACCGTTTATCTCTGAAAAAGCAGAGCATATTATTGAATCAGGGGATGGCTGGACGTTCATTACACCAGACAAATCTCTTGTGGCTCAAATCGAACATACAATTATCGTCACAAAAGGCGAACCAATTATTTTGACGCAACTATAATTAGTGCCTAATGCGTTCTTTCAATATATATAGAAAAGGGCTGTCCCTGGAAATCCAATGCACTTGGATTCCTGGATAGCCCTTTTTATTATTGTCTAGATATGTGGTTATAAAGTATTCCATTAAATTCACTACGGTGCTAGGGGATGCCTTCACTCGATTTATATAACTATTTTCCCACGTCTATTGATTAATCAAAAATCACCAGTGAATAACATGATCACCTACTGGGCGCTACTTGTATTCACAACAGGATTACCGAAAAAAGTGTAGCTAGAAGTGACAGAGTCACTTCTAGCTACACTTGCCTCATGGTAAATGTGTCGTGAATAGTTTGCCGAAAGCGAACCGGAAATGATTCAGTGAAAACGGATTTTTTAAGCCCTATTCACCAGTATTTTATGCAAATAAATGGTTAATCAGCACACGTGCTATTTTCCCGACATATATAGATCCCTTGCGCTTGTCTTATTTCTTTTTAGGAGCTGCAATTGTTTTTGAATTTCCTTCGGCAAGATGGCCTTTATACCATACTTTTTGAACCGTTTTAATTCCTTTAGTCAGCTTACGATAATCTCGTTCTTCTGGGTACGACAACAATGTCAATACTTCCCCATCTCCGCCTGCTCTTCCAGTTCTGCCTGAACGGTGTAAATATTGCTCAACCGTATGTGGCACGTCGATGTGAATAACATGTGTTAAGCCATCAATGTCTAGCCCTCGTGCCGCAAGATCAGTTGCTATCAAAATCTTCAACTCGCCTTTACGGAAACTTTCCAATGTTTGCTGTCTCTCAAATTTCGTCATTTCTGAATGAAGAACCGCAATTGGTGCTTCGTTATACCTAAGCTTCATTTCTTTCATGCGAAGCTGATCCACATTATTAATAAATGCAAGAGCACGAATTCCATTCAAATAAGAAATCCCACGCAATACATCCGTTTTGTCCCGTGCATCCGTTTTCACAAATGAATGAACGACCTTACCCGATTTCGGCATTTCTTCCGCTCCAACTTGGATGCGGATTGGATCATTCATAAACTTGCTAGCAACAATTTCAATTTCATCTGTAATTGTCGCAGATACGGCAATAACTTGTCTTTCCGGATTTGCCGCTTCAATCATATTTTTCACAACGACACGATGATCACGCGCTAAAAGCTGATCGCCTTCATCAAGAACAATGTGACGAATATCATGCATTTTCAACTTTCTGACCTTGATAAGTTCAGCCAATCGACCAGGTGTTCCAACAACAATTGTTGGTTTTTTCTTCAATTGTTCAATCTGACGCTGCATATTGGCCCCGCCAATTAGTTGTGTAACCGTGATACCAGTTCCTGTTACCCATTCTCTGATAACATTAACGATTTGCATCGACAGTTCCTGTGATGGTGTTATAATTAGCGCCTGCGTTTGTTTTTTATCGCCATCAACCAATTGCAAAAGTGGCAATACAAATGCAAGTGTCTTGCCCGAACCCGTCGGTGACTCTGCAACGATATCTTTACCTGCCAGCATTTCAGGAATCATTTTCTCCTGGATTGGCATTTCGTACTCAAACTTCCATTTTTCTTTAAACATTTCGTCCATATTTTCTAAGAAGGACATCATTATCCCCACTTTCACTCTATTCCCTTCAGTTTATCATAATAGGCTCTGCTACACTCTATTTCTGACAAAACTGATTAAGGTTTTTTCCGTGCGTTGACACGCTGTTCGAACGCGTATGCATAGCCTATTAATTCAGGTTCAGTAAATGCTTTCCCTGAAAATGTAATACCAAACGGTTCACCTGCCTCGGAATAGGCTGCTGGAACAGTAACAGATGGGAAACCCGCTGCCGCTCCGAAACTGCATCCATGATCTTGTGGAAATACTAGTGCTTGAATAGCATGCTCATCAAGTGCTTTGCCAAGTGCGATGTCCCCTGCCAAATGACGATTGCGGAGAAGTGCCTCTATATAAGCCCTTTCCGTCAGCGTTCCACTTGTTCGCTCCACTTTTTCCAGCATCACTTGACCGAATTTCAATGTTTCTTCTGCATGCTCATTGTTGAAGTTGATAATATCGGACAATGTACGAATCGCATTTGTTGCAGGTGTCTTCCCTAGATATGCATTCAAGGTCGCTTTAAATTCATAGAGAAGCACATTATAACCGAGGTCATTTTCCATTGTCCCTAATTCTACATCATCTATTATTACAGCACCTGCTGCCTCAAGTTCTTTGAGCGCGGCATCGAAAAGGTCCAAACGTTCCGTAGATGCTTCTCGTTCGAAAATCGTTCGTGCAACGCCAAGACGAACACCTTCAAGTGCTCTACTATCAAGCACAGACGTCCAGTCAATTCCTACTAGACGGGATGCCTCCGCTGTTACAGGGTCTTCTGGGTCTGTGCCAATCAGCAGGCTAAATGTAATTGCTGCGTCGTGTACGGTCCTTGCCATAGGCCCCGGAGTATCCTGTGTGTACGAAAGAGGCATCACCCCTGTACGGCTGATCGTTCCTACAGTCGGCTTAATGCCAACGAGCGAGTTCTGCGCTGACGGGTTAAGGATTGATCCGGTCGTCTCCGTACCAATTGCCACAGCTGCCATATTTGCTGCAATGCCTGCAGCGGCCCCCGAACTCGATCCACCGACATCAAATAAACCATATGGATTATTCACTTGACCACCTCGTGAACTCCAGCCGTTCGTCATCCGATCGGACATAAAATTCGCCCACTCTGTCATATTCGTCTTTCCGAGAATAATAGCTCCCGCATCACGTAATTTCTTAACGAGAAAAGAATCCTCTGCCGCATAGAAATCCTTAAGCGCAAGTGACCCGCAACTCGTATGCATCATGTCGCGGGTCCCCATATTATCTTTCAATAAAATCGGAATACCATGAAGAAGTGAACGGATCCCTTTTTCCCGTCTTTCTACGTCAAGAGCCCTAGCAATCTGTACAGCTTGTGGGTTCAACTCAAGCACTGCATTTATATTTTTGTTCCTATATGAGATCGTGTCAATATACATAAACGTAAGCTCTTCAGCCGATAGCTCTCCGCTACTCATCTTTACCTGCATAGCAGAAATTGTTGCTTCATCTAGCCAATCGCTTTGAAGTTTTTTTAACTTGTCATCTAACATCGGATTTCCCCACCATTCTGAACCTTATCGCACTAGTTTACCTCAATTGGTTAAACATAAGACAATACACGCTAAAAATACCGGCTGATGCGATGGTTCCAGCCGGTACGATATTATTCGGTACGTATTATATAGGCTTTCATAAGTGCGTAAAGCGGGAGTTCGTAAAGATGTTTCCCATGTAGTTTGAAAACCCCATCTTTCACAAGGCTTTGGATGATTTTCTCTCTCTTCAAATCCATCTGTGTTTCTTCCATCTTTCTCATGCTGTAAGTTCCTCCTTGATGTCGAATCCACAACATGTATTCCTCTAATGACCTTATTTCAAACATGAAACCGCTAATTTTTCACTTAAGCAACCATATATGCGATAATTAGAATAGCAATTGGACGGAGATAATTTCTGTCCTATTCATGGAGGGATTTAGGTTGACGATTTTCTTAACGGGTTCTACTGGCTTTCTTGGTGGTAAATTACTAAATAACTTACTAGAAACGACTGATCATACATTATTTGTACTCGTTCGGGATATGGACAAAGCTCAACGACTTGTCGCGAGTCTCTCAGGGGATGCCGCGAACAGAATCCAACTTTTAAACGGCGATATTACACAACCGCTTTTCGGACTTTCTGACGATGTCATTCATGAATTACAAGGCAAAGTCGACCTGTTTTATCACATCGCAGCTCTTGTGAAATTCGATGAAGAATTACGTGAAGAGCTCTTTTCAGTCAATTACGAAGGTACAAAAAACGCGTTGGAATTGGCCAAACTATTTAATGTAAATCAATTCATTTATATCAGCACTGCTTACACGGTTGGGAAACGTTCGCATGGTGTAGAATCACTCTATCCAATCGATGCAAACGTTCATAATCCTTACGAGGAGAGCAAAGTAAAATCCGAACACCTTGCCCTATCCTATTCCGATTGTATGGATGTATCAATATTCCGTCCTTCAATTATTGTTGGTGATTCAGAAACAGGCGAAGCCGATTCCGAGTTCACGCTTTACGGTTTTATGCGGGCACTTGATGTGTTCAAGCGTCGTATCGCTAGATCTTCTGACAAGGCTGATGTTATTTACCGTGTCGTCGGAAGTAAAAACGCAACATCGAACTTTGTTCCAGTCAATTACGTTGCTGATATTTTAGCATTGGCTGCAAGTAAAGCGGAGGCTGGCAAGATTTACAACATCACAAACCCCTCGCCTGCGACGAATTACGATCTTCTATCTCTCATCAAAAACGCACTTGATTTTCAACAGTTGGAAATCATCGAGAACGCAGAACCTGGAATGCTGACAGCTGAGGAAGAGAGGCTGAACGGCATGATTAGTGTATTCAATGCCTACTTATCCCGCTCATTCAATTTCGATGACAATAACACGCAGCAACTTATTGAAGGAACTGATGTTAAGCATTTGGAGATGGACGAACAAACGACAAAGTTAATCATCGAAGCATACTTCGCTGTTTAGAAATATATTTCAACACGTCTGGTGAGTAGTGCTTGATGACCTTGATTTTCACTGGACTATTTTCGGCCCGCTTTCGGCTAACTATTCATGACAGATTTACTGAGGGATCCTAGTGTGGCTAGAAGTGACTCTGTCACTTCTAGCCACACTTTTTTCGGTAATCCTGTTGCGAATAGTAGCCTGTCGCGTACCTATACTATTCAAGTGAAAAATGCAGTAGTTTTGGAAGAAAAGAATAGATGACATTCTATGTAGAGTGTAAGTGCCCGAAGATGCAATTTCGGGCACTCTTGCACGTCGTACAATGCGTTCCTTGCTTACTTTTAGTAAAGAGTATGTATCTAATTCATGTAATATCTTATAGAAAGCGACAGTTCTTTACCAAAAAAAGTAAAAACCATATTAGAAGAATCAGCAGCCAAAATTACATCTTTGGCGGCTTTTATCCGAACAAGAAGCCCCGCTATTCTTTCGTCCAAAAAAGATTCAGCGCTACGAGTACTTATGGATTTGGAGCACGACAGATAAAGTTAATCTTCAATCAGAGGGGGGTTCTTCATCCCCCACTTATTCTTCTTGTGTCCTTGAATACTTTAAGTGGGGTCTTACTGCCCGTTAATGCGGGATAAAGGACCACCATACGATTACCGAAAAAAATGTGTAGGGATGCGACAAATTCGCATCCCTACACATCCAGACATCTCGGTAATCGTATAGAAGTCATTCAATCCAAAGTCAACTATACACGTAGCGCTCAGTAGCTGATCATGTTATTCACTGGTTACTTTTGGTTAATCAACAGACGTGATATTTCAAAAAAATATCAAAAGGACGAATACCAATATGGTTTCGTCCTTTTTTATACGCAAAGAATCTTCAATTAAGAGTATCGCTTTTCGAATCCAACTACTCAATTAAATACTTTATCAATCTTTTCCCTATCATAATCCAATATCCAATCGTTATATTTCGCATAGATACTCCGAATTGCTTCCGGGGACTTAGCCACCAAATCACAGCCTCTGTCATCATACACATGGAAGATGGTTTCATTTTTCACATTGATAAAAAAGACTCGATTATTAATACTCGGTTTTACTCCCATATCAGTATTGCATATGGCTTTTAAGAGGGAGACGTATCTAATGTCAGAGGTTTTACATTTAAGAATAAAGAGATGTGTTTTGTATTTACCGTCTTCATCGTCTTCGGGAATTATGTAAGGAATCATCTTATGCTGTAATTTGTACAGAACAGACTTATCCCGTACATACCGTGAGAACAAATTCAATTTCCCACGGAACGCCCATTTACCTCCGTAATCATGTGCATTTACCACAACTAAAATCTCTTCATCCTCTTGGTGTAAAGACTCAAACAAAGTGATAGCCCTGTCGTAAACTCCTCTAAGATAGACACTACCTTCTTTATTCTCTTCCCTTTTCCAGTCCACTCCTAATTCAAATCGAATACCAATGTCCCAGTTATAAAACAATGGTGGCGTAAGAACTAAGTTTGGGAAATTTGTTGCCATAAATTTTTCTAACTCCATATTTTTTGCTCCAATCTTCGTAGAAAAATTTGCGTTTCATTTTCTGCTCTCTAAGTCCTCTCTCACTAAGCAAGACATGTTCTTGAAATGTTTCTTACTATTAATACGTTGCGAGAACATGTTAAGTTTCCCTAGTTGCAATAACCAGGGAAACGAGTATTGTACTTACACCCTGTTTTCCAAATTACGTGCGGTCGGACTTTTTTCAACTTCCTTGTTTTCTTTAAAGGTTCCAAGCGTTTTATCGAATGAAGTATGGGTGACACCAAACCAATAATTTTCATTTTTAAAATGATGCAAAAGATGATGCTTCTTAATATTTTTCCCCATTTTCGTACGGGGCTGTATTGGCTTATGGGCAATATAATGTTTCCATTCATAATAGAGGAAGTAAGCCACTAAGCCTGTCGCGAATGACGCCGTCAGGTACGTGCTCCCCGTTATTAGGAATACAATAAGTCCATAAATGATAAATCCCGGAATACTGAACCATAACGGCAGAAACAATAATTTCAAATCATCCGGATCGACATGATGATCATAGTGTAACCGTTTGATCATCTTCAGCATAAACGGGTTTTCTGGAGTCTTAATGTGAAATAAAAAACGGTGAACCATGTATTCACTTGTTGCATATGTCAGCATTCCCAAGACTAAAGCAACCCACGTCCAAAGATGGAGTACATGTGGAACGGTTAATGAAGCACAAACTATCAAAATAAGCAGCATAACAGCAATGTCAGGAAAAGCGCCGAACTCCCTCAAGTATTTCCTCATTTACAAGCATCCCCCTTTCCTTATAATTATATAGCAATAATTCAGACAACTCAACCATCTACTAATCATCCAATTGTAAAGATCATTTATTTTAGCAACTATAAGGTCAAAAGTATCCTTTATCATTTCAATCCATTACTACTGCTATTAGTTATAAGTACCTATCTCCTGTTTCACCTTCGTTAGAAAGCCAGACGCGAGAAGTCTTTTTGTTTCGGTATAAGGCTACTAGACCTTTTGAAATCCCAGTCTTCGCTTGAAAATCCAATTGTAGGTGGAATGAAACTTGGTTCAAGTCTTCTATCTGATTGAACTTGTTTGTGATACCATGGTAGAAATAAAGATAATACCGAACTATTCATATTAGTTGAAACAATGTAGCCGCTTGAGGAGGAATACATATGGGCCGTAAAGACGATATTTTTTATTATATTAAAAAAGTAAAAAGTAGTGTCTCCGCCATCGAGGTAGCCGAACACCTTCAACTTGATCGGTCAAATGTCAGTAGATATTTAAATGAACTTTACAAAGATGGTTTAATTGAAAAAACTAGCGGGAAACCAATCCTCTATTTTTATAAGGAGTTATTGCCTAAACCAAAATATGCAGAACCCAATCACGATGCGTTTTCTCACTTAATCGGTACGGAAGGAAGTTTGAGAATTTCCGTCCAACAAGCGAAAGCCGCAATCCACTATCCACCAAGGGGTTTGCACACTTTAATTCTAGGTAAAACAGGCACTGGAAAATCCTTTTTCGCTAAAATTATGTACAACTATTCTCTTGAGTCAAAATGTATCGAAGAGAATGCCCCTTTCATTCAATTCAATTGTGCGGATTATGCTCAAAATCCCCAGCTGTTGTTCGGACATATTTTCGGAGTGAAAAAAGGGGCTTTTACAGGGGCCACTGAGAATCGGATAGGGCTAATCGAAAAAGCCGATAAAGGGGTCTTGTTTTTAGATGAAATTCATCGGTTACCTCCCGAAGGCCAAGAAATGCTATTTACTTTCATCGATAAAGGGGAATTTCGAAGCTTAGGGGATAGTGAGGAAACGAAAACCGCTTCTGTCCAAATCATCGGGGCCACTACGGAATCTACGGAATCTTATTTACTTGAAACTTTCACAAGAAGGATTCCGATGACGATAACATTGCCCTCATTAGAGGAGCGCCAATTTGAAGAACGTTATCAGCTAATCGAGCACTTTCTTATCCAGGAGTCAGGATCTTTGAATGAGACCATCTATGTTGAAAGGCATGCACTAACCGCATTTTTACTTTATCGTACGACTGCTAACATTGGTCAATTACAGCGTGATTTAAAACTCGCTTGCGCAAAATCTTTTTTGCATTATATATCAAATCAAACATCGAGCATCCTAATTCGGCAGAATGACCTATCAATCCATGTCCAAAAAGGATTACTGGACGTTAAACAATATCGAGAAAAAATGGATGGACTCATTGATACGGAAAAGAAAGTTTTCACGTTTTCCCATAAAGATGAAAGTACTGAGTATATTGACCAAGAACACGAGGAAAATCTTTATCAAAATATGGAGAACAAGTTAAAACAACTCCACCAAGAGGGTAAGAACGATAAAGAGATTCAAACAGAATTGCTTGTTGATTTCAATCAATATTTTGATGAATACATTGACCATTTACCACAAGTTGGTTTAAAAGAAATGGTTAATAATCAAATTTTGGAGATCACTGATAAGATTTTCCACTTTGCAGAACTAGAATTAAATCGTTCCTTTAAGAAGAAAATGAAATTTGCCTTTGCACTTCATTTACAAAGAACAATTGAGCGAATCGAACAGAACAACTTGATCTCACATCCCAATTTAAATAAAATTCATAAAAAATATCCAAAAGAATTTAAAGTCGCCATTGAAGCTGCACAAATGATAGGAAATGAAGTCGGTGTAGAAATTCCACTTGACGAAATCGGTTTTATCACCATGTTTTTAGTACCCGAAATAGAAGAAAACATGTATACCCAAGAACACAAAGTCATCATTATCGTCGTTATGCATGGAAACTCGACTGCAACTAGTATGTTAATGACTGTTCAGGATCTATTAGGCGTACGACTCGGGAAGGCTTTTGATATGCCACTTTCAATGGATGCACGGGATATGTATGACCTTATCAAAGGTGCAATACATGATCTACAACCGACAAAAGGAGTCTTATTCCTTGTAGATATGGGCTCACTTTCTTCCTTTGGCCATATGATTTTTGAAGAGATGGGCATAAAAACAAAAACAGTATCAATGGCAAGTACACCTGTAGTAATGGAAGCGGTTCGAAAAGCTTCATTAGGAAGAAGCTTGGAAGATATATATCATAGCAGTAAGCAATTACTTGAAAATCAGTTCAGTTCGTCGGCATCCCTTCCGAAACCATCCAAAAAAGCCATCATTACAGCTTGCTTCACAGGCGATGGTGTCGCTAAAATGATTAAAGAACAGTTAGAAAAAGTTGTAAAAGGAAAAAATATCGAACTTATTACTTTACAATTTCTTCATCGGCAATCTTTCACAGAAAAAATCGATCAATTACTAGAGGACTATAATATATTAGCGATTGCAGGGACTGTCCAATTCGAATACTTCAATATCCCTTACTTTTCACCGATTGAAATCTTCCAGGACCATCATTTAAAAAGATTAGAAAATTTAATTGGTAATCATGAACCCTATAGCGAGATGGTAGAAGCACTTGAAAATCACTTTAAAATGATTCCCTCTGTCTCTCGTTTAATACAACTGTTGCAAAAAACCGTGATTAAACTTGAATTGCAATTGAGCATCACACTGGATACTGGGGTCGATACGGGCATTATCCTCCATTTAGCCTTTCTCATTGAAAATATGAGATTAAATCAACCAGCACGTCCATTCCCTAGTCCAAAAAAGTTTCATCAAGAGCATGCAGACAAGCTCGCGATTGTGAAAACTATCTTATATAGCTTAGAAGTCGAATATGATATTACCTTTGCAGAAAGTGAACAGATGCATATTTATAAAATGTTTGTAGAAAACAATCGTATCTCAACATAGGTACCCTAAAAAAGTGAGGTGTGTGAACGTTTACACACCTCACTTTTATGTGTGTAACGTAAAAGGCGCAAAAAGACAGCGTTTACACCAAAAAAAGTCGGCACGCTTCTTGCATATTAAATAGACGTACAAGTAAATATACGGCTATCACTATTTACTTGAATTATAAAAAGAGGAAATGGGGAGGAATAGACTATGAAAACCATCATGCTCGTTTGTTCTGCAGGAATGTCAACTAGCTTACTAGTGACAAAAATGGAATCGGCAGCAAAGGCTCAAGCTATGGATGTTAAAATTTTTGCTGTATCGGAAGCGGAGTCTAGTAGACACTTCGATTCAATTGACGTTCTACTATTAGGACCGCAAGTGCGTTATCTAAAAAAGAAAATTGAAAAAGCAGTTGAAGGAAAGAACATCCCAGTTCAAGTTATCGAAAGTATCGATTACGGCACAATGAATGGCGAATCCGTTCTTGCAAAGGCGCTTGCATTGCTATAATCATAGGCTAAAAGCTTTTCCAGTGATACGAAGATCATATGGGGAGAGATTCGGAGGTTTGTCGAATTTCTGATATTTAATTTAAATTAACGGAATAATCAACTAAAAATACATTCTTTCTTATTCCAAGGAAGAATAAAGGGGAGAATAAAATGAACGGAAAAATGGATAAGTTTATGGAAATTGGTGGTCGTATTGGGGCTCAACGTCACCTAGCTGCCATTCGTGATGGCTTTGTTATTATCATGCCATTAATGATTCTTGGTTCAATGGTTACGCTTATCAATAATTTGCCGATTGAAGCATACCAGAATTTTATGGAGATGATTTTTGGCGGTGATGCTTGGAAGCAATTTGGTGGGGCCGTTTGGACGGGGACATTCGCAATTGTTTCGTTACTTATCGCCTTCACAATTTCCTATCAACTTGCCCGTTCATACGATAAGGACGGTCTGTCAGCCGGGGTTGTCTCTTTTGCTTCTTTACTAGCGATTACAACGCCCATTGCGGAGGGCTCAGGATTACCATTAGTTTGGGCCGGTTCACAAGGATTATTTATCGCTATTATTGTAGCACTCGTTTCAACTGAGATTTTCACGAGATTACTTGGCAATAAGAGGCTCGTAATGAAGATGCCTCCTAGCGTTCCGACAGCGGTAGCAAAATCCTTTGCAGCTCTATTCCCAGCTATGATTGCAATAAGTATATTTGGTCTAATTAAGGTATTTACTTTAGTAGCAGGCATGCCTGATATCCATCAAGCATTCTTCGATGCATTACAGGAGCCAGTCTCCAAATTGGCTAACACACCTGGGTCGGCCATTGTTCTTGCATTGATTATCCATGTTCTTTGGTTTTTTGGACTTCATGGAGGAAATGTTATGGAGCCAGTTATGCAAGCGGTTTATTTACCAGCAATTGAAGCAAATATAAAAGCATTTGAAGCTGGATTAGAAATTCCTTATATCGTAACAAAACCATTTTTTGATGCCTTTATGTATTTAGGGGGTACAGGTGCAACGCTTGGTTTGATCATTGCGGTGTTTATTGCAGGCCGTCGTCATAAACATTATCGAAACATATCGGGCTTGAGTGCGGGACCAAGTCTATTTAATATTAATGAGCCAATTCTATTTGGTTTCCCGATTGTGTTAAATCCATTGTTAATCATTCCATTCATCTTGACGCCAGTAGTTCTGGTAATCTTTAGTTACGTTATGATTGCAACTGGAATTGTTCCAAAAACGGTTAACCTCATCCCATGGACAACACCACCTGTTATTGGTGGGTTTTTGGCCACAGGTTCTTGGAAAGGGGCTGTATTAGCCGCTGTTAACTTAATCATTTCAGTAGTAATTTATCTGCCATTTGTTAAAATTGCGGAAAGAATTGAAGTGAAAAAACTTCAAGAAGAACTGGCATTACAAGATGAAGCTGATTCTCGTCAACAACAAAATGAATTATCAGTCCAAGATGGGCCTATATTACAACCAGAAGAAAAAACATTAATCTCAAGTAGGAAGTAGTGAGCAGTTATGAACTTAGAAGAACAAATCATGCAGATCATTCTTTATAGCGGGAATGCAAAAAGCACTGCCTTCGAGGCGATTCAAGCTGCAAAAGAAAATAATTTCGATCAGGCTAACGAATTGATTGAAAAAGCAAATGTGGAAATGAGCAATGCACATCGTGTTCAAACATTTTTAATACAGTCAGAAATTCGTGGTGAGAAAGTAGAATCCTCTCTCCTGCTCATTCATGCACAAGATCATCTTATGAACGCAATCACATTTAAAGATCTTGCAGGTGAATTTATCGCCTTATATGAAGCGATGAATAGCTGCCGGAAAAGTTGAATTGTAAATAATATCATTCGGGAGAAATCGAGTTAATACAGTGATTGCTCCCCCCTTTTATTTTTGACTATAAAATTCATACAAATATTATAGATATTGGAGGAACCAACTATGAAAATTGCGGTAATCGGTGGTGGCAGTAGCTATACACCTGAACTAATCGAAGGTATTATTCTTCGGGCGACTCAAATAAAAGCAGATGAAATCGTATTGGTTGATATTGAAGCAGGAAAAGAAAAACTTGAAATTGTCGGTTCTCTTGCAAAGAGAATGATTAAAAAAAGCGGTCTTCCCATCACGATTGAACTTACCTTTGATCGTGTTAAAGCAATTACAAATGCAGATTTTGTATTAACACAATTTCGGGTTGGTGGTCTTGATGCAAGGGCAAGTGATGAACGTATCCCACTAAAATACGATGTAATTGGTCAAGAAACTGTTGGACCTGGGGGATTTGCAAAAGCCCTTCGGACGATTCCCGTCATCCTCGATATTTGTAAAGAGATTGAGCAATATTCAAATGATGCCTGGTTGATTAACTTTACCAACCCAGCAGGAATAGTAACAGAAGCAATTCATAAGTACACGTCTGTCAAAGCTATCGGACTCTGTAACGTGCCTATTAATATGAAACAAATGACTGCAACTATTTTAGAAGTTGATCGCGATAATCTAAACATGTCCTTCGCCGGATTAAATCACCTTGTCTATGCAACAAAGGTATTCGTCAACGGTGAGGATAAAATGAGTACGCTTATCGAGCGCATCGCTGAGGGACGTAATATGAATATGCGCAACATTCATGATGCGCCATGGGATAAAGAGTTTTTACAAGCGTTAAATGCTTTGCCATGCCCCTATCATCGTTATTACTACATGATGGATGAAATGCTGATTGAAGAAAAAGAAGCAGCCGAACTCAGAGGGACACGTGCTGAACAGGTTAAAGTCATTGAAAAAGGATTATTTGAAACCTATAAGAATCCTAATTTAGACGTCAAACCGAAAGAATTAGAAGAACGAGGCGGTTCACTTTATTCAGAAGCAGCCATCTCACTTATTTCATCAATTGTTACCAATGACCATGCCATTCATACGGTGAACGTCCCTAATAATGGAACCATTACAGATCTACCGGATAATGTGGTTATTGAAGTGTCTTGTACTGTCAATAGTGAAGGACCGCAGCCCATTCAAGTTGGTAAACTCCCTCCTGAATTGAACGGCTTAATCCAACAGATAAAAGCATTTGAACAATTAACAATCGAAGCTGCCGTGACCGGAAATAAACAAAAAGCGTTGCTTGCCTTAACAACTAATCCGTTTGTCCCTTCCAGTAAGGTCGCTAAGTTATTGTTAGATGAGATACTAGAAGTCAATCAAGCCTATTTACCACAGTTTTCAATGAAGGCACTAGTGTAAATGAGAAAGCTCGGAATTTCAATTTATCCACAGTATGGGACAGAAATAGAACTCGTCAACTACATGGAAAAAGCTAGTTTCTATGGTTTCACACGTATGTTCACCTGTCTAATGTCCGCAACGGATGAACAAGATACCCAACAACTGCAAACTCTTTTAAAAAAGGCAAACGAACTCGAGTTTGAAGTTATTGCGGATGTCAGTCCATCTGTTTTCGAAGAAAAAAATCTTTCCTATAAAGATTTATCGTATTTTAAGGAACTTGGTTTGTCGGGACTTAGGCTTGACCTCGGTTTTTCAGGATTAGAAGAAAGCGTTATGTCTTTCAATGACTATGGACTTTCCATTGAATTGAATATGAGTCAAGGAACGAAATACCTTGAAAATATTCTTTCCTATCAACCGAACAAGCAAAAAATAATTGGTTGCCATAACTTTTATCCTCGACGTTACACGGGCCTATCAAGAGAACAGTTCCTCAAATGCTCTGCCCAATATAAAGAAAATGGCATCCGTACAGCAGCTATGATTTCTTCAAAAGATGCAGCGTTTGGACCGTGGCCAGTCCAAGAAGGCCTTCCAACTCTTGAGGAGCATCGCTTTTTACCCATTGATGTTCAAGCAAAGGATTTCTTCCAAACAAATCTCATTGATGATTTGATTATCGGTAATGCTTTTGCGACAGAGGAGGAGTTAAAAAGTTTATCCTTGCTCAACCGCTATTTATTAGAATTAAAGGTGGACTTTAAAGAACAAACTTCACAGATGGAGAAAGAAATTGCGTTAGAAAATCCACACTTCAACCGTGGAGATGTTTCCGCCTATGTTATCCGTTCTACGCAAAGTCGTGTTCTCTATCAACAACATGACTTCCCAGCTCATGATACAGATACAATTGCTCGTGGAAGTGTCACAATCGATAATTCCGGCTATGAGCGTTACAAAGGTGAACTCCATATTGCCCTCTCTCCTATGGAGAACAGTGGAAACACAAATATTGTTGCAACAGTTGACAAAGAGGAACAGTTTTTACTAGATCAGATTCATCCTTGGCAAAAATTTAAGCTAATCGAAAAGTAATCATTAGCGGTGTCAGGTACCGATTTCTCCACGTCTGACACCGTTTTTTCACAAACTCTGCCTGATAGTATATAACTACTTTGCCTTACGGGAAAAAAGTCTGGAGTGAGAGAAATGCTTACAAAGAGTTACTTATTCATGAAATTAGTAGTCGTCCATTGTGTCCTTGTTTTATCCGTCGGAGGAGCTGCCTCTCTTTTTGCACAATGGGAAAGCTTGCTTCTTGCCTATTTAGCCATTGGCGTACTTACAATTATGAGCATACTGGCATTCTATTTAACTTTTGGAAAAACATTTACGTTATTGGCACAAACCGCGTTGGAGGCTTCATCACTAACGAAAATAGATTGTTCGAATACACCGGATGACATTAAAAAGCTGCATTTGGTCATTCACAGCCTTTCGAATGACAATGAGGTGCTTTTCCAACAAGTTAGTGATGCAAGTATGCACGTCATAATGTCTGCCGGAGAACTTACAGCCATTTCCGAAGCAACCTCAGCCACCAGTGCTGATATCAACAGCGCCATTCTTGGCATTTCACACGAAGTATTACATCAGGTCGCAGATATGGAAATCGTCAGCAACCGAGTGAAAATGATGAACGATTCAATTGATATGATGAATCAACAAAATCAGATCATTAGACAAGTGACAACAAATTCAGAAATGGCCACACAACAAGGTGCAGAGATGGTTGCACAGCTTAAACAATCCAATGAAGAATCCTTACACGCCTCAGACCAAATTAGTGTAAGCATTTCAGCACTATATAATAAAACATTGGATATTTCCCGGATAACCGAAACGATTAAAGGTATTTCTTCAGAAACAAATTTATTGGCATTAAACGCCAGTATAGAAGCAGCAAGGGCGGGAGTGCATGGGAAAGGGTTTGCTATCGTTGCTAGTGAAGTACGTAAATTAGCGGAGCAGTCAAATACTTCAACACAACAAATTCAAAAAATGATCGCAAGCATTGAACACGAAACAGAAAAGACCATCCAGACAATGACGGAAACCATCTCCCATTCCAAGCAGCTTGATGAATCCGTTAAAGCAACGGAAAAAGAATTCATCGCCATTCGGCAAGCCGTTACACAAACCATTGAAGCAATCGATACTTTAAATGATGAATTAAAAAAAGTGACCGAACAAAACCATACGATATCGATTGCTGTCCAAAACTCATCCGATGTTTCTCAGCAAACTGCAACATCCGTAGAAAATATTACTTCATCAATAAAAAAACAAAGCAAAATGATCGCCATGATTGCAGAGTCCGCCGGAAGTCTAAGCGTGATCAGCATGCAGCTAGATTCGATAGTGGAATCTTAATAACACACAGCACTTATAAGTCGAAATAAACAATCCCCTATGCATATCGCATAGGGGATTGTTTTACCATGTACTATTTTTATATTTACGATAGTAATTAACTTGTCTGGCGAATAAATACAGCTTACGCTTGAAATGACGGTCTTTTTTATAAAACAATGGATTGCCGTATTTCCCAGCTCTAAGCAATGCTTTCACATCTTTGAGTACTTCTTGGTTCGACACAAATTTCTTCAGTACGATTTTAGGTACGACAGTGAATAGGAATTTTTCATTCAGTAGCGTCAGCTCTTTCTGTTGACCGTGAATGACGTCATCGACTAGATACTTCGCCATATTATGTCCACAAGCCGTAATATAGTAGCTTGATCGTCCTTGTCGTATATTCACCTCAAACACTTTGAACTTACCGTCCCGTTCGTCATACTTCAAATCAAAGTTCGCGTAACCGACGTAGTTCAATGCTTCAAGGAAGCCTTTTAGTTTCAACATCATCTCTTCATTATACCGAGTAATAAGCGCTGTATAATTCCCTATCGCAGTGATGGTATGCTCTTGTAGCACGACTTGTGCGAAAGTGATCAGCTCAGCTTTTCCATGACTGTTCATGTAGAATACGGAATCCCACATGTATGTATCGTCCCCTGGAATATAGTCCTGGATAATGAGATCCTCTCTATAGCCGCCCGCTTTAATCGTTGTAATAACGTTATGGACTTCATCGTAGGAATCGACCTTATACACTTTTTCCATGCCTGCAAACGGATTCTTATAGTACTCGACACCGTTGCTTGGTTTGATAATGATTGGGAACATGACCTTTTCTGAGAATGGCTTTTCATCCCGACAAGAATAGTAATATGTAGCCGGTGCTTCAATACCATGTTCTGCGCATAACTTATAAAAATTCGATTTAACGAGCACATCGTTCATAAGTGGTTCCGAAATATAATTAAACACGAAATGACTTTTCAGCTCGTCCGCATTTTCAATAATCATCCGGACGTAAAGATCATTTGTTCCGATAAGCAGCATTTTTTTCCCTGGCTCCGCATACTTCTCTGCAATCTCTTTCAAGAAGCTCACGAATACTTGTTGTTCAGGCAGTTTTGGATTGAGTTCTATCGTCTTTATAATTGAGCTTAAACTGGTGAATGATAAAGATTCTTTTCCTACTAGAATTGGGTTGATCCCATACTCTTCATGGAATGAGATCGCCATGTTGTAAGCATTCATGTCTGTTCCGATAATGATTGGTATGAAATTATTATTTGTCATTTTATCCTCCAACTATCTTTTCTACTCATAAGTGTATGGCTCCTGTTTTTCATTGTCAAGGAAGCGCATTATGAGCTGGACCATAATAAAATCCAGTACTGCCCCAATAGGCTAGTACTAGATTCCTTTTCATACTATGGATTACTCTCATGTCTATTGATTAACCATTTTCTTACACAACATACAGGTAAGCTAGGCGCAAAAGTCTTTATGTCGACTAGTACGTTCCTGGATCGCTTTCGGCTACAATAATCACGGCAGCTTTCCCAAGGAACAGATGTGGATTACTCTTGCACCAGCTGGATGGGGCCCTCGACTGGCCAAATTGAAAAATCTGTAATGATGCCGTCAACGTTGTATTGATAAGCTTTGTCCACCCATCCTCGATTTTTCGTAGACCAAACTAATACTTTTCCACCTTGATTATGTATTTGATTGATCTCACGTTTATTGACATATGAGACATTAAAGTTAATATATGTCGCAAAGGATGTCAGGTCAATTATTTTTTGAGAGGACAGAGATTGAATAGATGGTTTTATGAGTAGGGCCACCTCTAATTCTGGAAGCAACGTGTTCATTTTCCTCATCGATTCGATATCGAAAGATTGAACAATAATGCTGTTCAAATCATTATATTCACCCAACAAAGCCACTACTCGCTCTTCGATACCCGGGTACATCGATGGCTTCTTAATCTCTATTAATAAACCAGTTTCCCCGTAAAATTCTTCGAGCAATTCATTTAAAGTAATGATTTTTTCTCCGGCAAATGAAGAATGGAATTTCCCTCCTGCATCTAGCTCTTTCAATTCGGCAAGCGTGAAGTTTTTCACATAGCCAGAACCATTTGTTGTCCTGTCCACTTTGTCATCATGCATAATGATTAACTCTCCATCTTTCGACAGGTGCACATCACATTCTAAAAAGTCTGCCCCAAGCTCTAACGCTTTTCGAAAAGCGGACTGCGTATTTTCTGGAGCGAAATTAGAAGCGCCACGGTGCGCAACACTAATCATTCCATTCATTTCTACATGATGAAAAGGTCGTGCCTCGTAACCAACTAGAAGTAGCATACATATACTTACAAAGACGAATAATAGCTTCTTTTTCTGTAACTCCCCCATAATTATAACCTCAGACCAAATGATGAATACTAACTATTCTAATCATTCTTTTTATTTATTATAGCATATGCGGAAGGTCCTGCAACTGTTAATTCTTACTAGGCTTAAAGATACAAATAGTTCCAATAATAATCTATATAGATAGTCGGCACTTAACAAATAGATTGTTCTTCCAACATCGCTTTTTCGTTAGATTTGTTCGTTATACTGGCGAGGTATACCACCTAGTTAATTCTAAATAAGCAGTGCCGAATATATAGATTGAAATAAAGAACCCCAATGAATTCGCTTCGGCTGCCCCTTGGAAGGCGCCTTCACTCAGTTTATAAAGGTATTCATTTGTTAACATAAATTATTTCTTTTTTTAATAAATGCAATGATTTGTATGATTCTATTTCATTAAAAGGGAGCTGTAAAATATGGCTATAAAACCACCTCACTTGCAGCCAGGAGATACTGTTGGGATTGTTACGTTGGGGAGTCCATTGGCAGCAAGTAGAATAGATGCAGGAATAACAACTTTACGGAATATGGGGTTTAAAGTACTTGTAGGCGAGCATGTCTATTCATCGAATGGATTCCTCGCAGCGACGCCCCAACAAATGGCGTCGGATTTGATGAACATGTTTCAGAATAAAGAAGTGAAATGGATATTGCCCTCAAGGGGCGGCGTTGGTGTAGCAAGTATTCTCCCCTTCCTCGACTTTTCTATCATTTCTCAAAATCCGAAAATCGTCTCAGGCTACAGTGACATTACAGTACTACTAAATGTACTGTACGAATATGCGGACTTAATTTCATTTCACAGCCTTCTCCTGCTAGACTTCAATCCAAATACTCCGGCATATAATTTCAATCAATTCTTCTCAGCAACCACAACATTAACCGCGCCTTGGCTAATAAATAATCCACCTGGTATGCTTCTCGAAAGCTTAGTTCCCGGAAACGTAACCGGTCCCGTTGTCGGAGGCAATCTCACATCTTTCATCGGTACGTTAGGAACTTCTTTTGAAATCAATACGGAAGGAAAAATTATCGTACTTGAAGAAACGCATGAACCGATTAACACAGTTTACAGGTATTTGAATCATCTTTTATTAGCCAAGAAGTTCGATGATTGTGTAGGGATAATAATGGGGGAATGTACAAATTGTGTAGATGCATATGGAAAGTCCTATAACGATCTTATAAACGATTTTCTAGTACCTTTAGGTAAACCACTCATGTCCAATCTAGCAACTGGACATGGCATTTATAAAGCTACAATACCTATTGGAGCAACCTTGAATATGAATACAGTTAACCGGACAATAACTGTGATTGAACCTGCTGTTAGCTAGCAATAACACATTGCTTAATCCCTGAGTATTAATTATTAAATATGAAAGCAGTATGGATTCATCCTACTCCGAATACAGTAGATAGCATCGACACTATAAGAGGAGTGAATATCCGATTCCGACATTTGTAACACAATCATTGGATGAGATCCGATTTTGGTCACGGATTATGAAGGAACACGCTTTCTTTTTAAGTCTCGGGTTTACTGCAGATGATACAGAACTTATTCGAGAAGCACAGCAATTTATTGCAGTATTTGAACGAATTGAAGAACAAATTAGCAATTACAACGAAACAACAGATCCGAATGTAATTAGACAACTAAACATTCAAGTGTATCAGGCGGCAGCTTCTATTTGGGCTTATAAACGAAAAGTACTGGGATTGATATTACGGTGCCAAATTGTGTCCAATAATATTCCTTTATTAGTTGATCATACAAGCCGAGAGGCGGCTTATTTTGCTAAGCGATTGAAAGAATTAAATGAAGGTAAGCTGATACCTTTACCTGAGGCAATTATTAAAGAGAATGTGTTTTTCTTAAAAATAATGGCGGATCACTCAAAATTCATCAGCCATCTATTAGACCCATCCGAAAGAAAACTTGTCGATCAAGCTCGAGAATTTAGCCATGATTTCGACCAACTTCTTTTCCAAGCACAAGATTTGGATCACATGCGTCCTCAGTCAGAAACTCAACCGCTTTTAGAACACTTTCTTGACCAAAATCGCGTTTCTGTCGTATCGTTACGCGATTTCAAAAAGACGGCAAGAGATTTAATTGAAGCATGTAAAATAAAGAGCAACATTCCCGCTTTGCTTGCTGACCACGTTTACCGTGAAGCGGATCACTTCCTTCAAATTATTGATGCATTCGATGAGCATCTTACAACACAAAGTACTTAACACCTTATTATGAAAAAATCGCTGGGATTCATTTCGAGACACTTATTCCCCATCCGGCGTATTTCATCATATACACCTCCACTATCATAAAAAAGTTATTACCTGACGTGGTATATCCAAAGAAAAAGAACCAACATATAAAATGCTGATTCTCTCCTACTGAGGAATTATCTAAAAAATTCTCCAATAATATAATTCTTCCGTTTCTTTATACATTTCTGCACCCGTCTTTTCTAATACTCTATGAGAAGCATTATTGTCTTTTTCGGTATCTGCAATTATATACCGAACATTAGGCTGACTTAACAGCCAACTTTTCGTTCTAATAATCGTTTCCGTCATATAGCCATTACCTTGATAGTTAGGCAATGTGTAATAGCCGATTATTACTTCACCATTTGCATTTGGTAAGCCCTTTAGCATCATGCCGCCAATTACACAATTATTATCATCAGAAACAATTAACCAATTTGTATTCCACAAATAATTTTGCTTATCATTTACTACCTTTGTAAGTCTATATTCCATGGCTTGCCTAAGTTCCTCTCTAAGAATTTCATCTGAATGACTTAGTGATAACTTTAATTCCATTGCCTTCTGATTATCAATTAGTAGTTTTAAGTTTACTGCATTTAAGGGTATTAATCTTAACCGTTCTGTCTTTAATTCCATCATTTATACACTCCTATCATAATTTGCGTCTATTAAATAGACAAATAACAAATTTAGAAATAAGTATATGTTATTGGCAGCGGCTCCCATAATATTAATTCCATATAAAAGAGGAAGCAATAAATTCATTTCCAATAAAAGTATGGATAATTAATTCTAACAATTAGATAACTTCCGTGCAAGTTCACTGGTACTTTTCGCTATCTAACGGGATTCTTATAAATAATTCCGTATACAACCAGAAGATACCAATCATCAAAATAATTCCAATATAAACGGACATTATTGCAGCAATTAAATCAGCTCCGCTAAATGGAATCTTTGAAAAGACCGAATAAGACTCCCGTTAATCTACCAGAATCAAATCAAACAGCATCATTATATACCAAGCATTCGCCGACATGACCGATACTCTAAACTATAAGGCTAATCAACAGCCTGTTTTCGATATTAAGAACGCTCAACAAACGTACAACCGCAACTTCAACTCCATCAACATGTATGAATTCAAACATGTCCGCTAGACGAACACCAATATAACTATTTAAAGAAAGTTCCGCTGCAAGGACTAGGCTCTTGTTCTTGCAGCGGAACTGAAAACGCCTGTCTCAAGTTTTTTAATTAAGCGATAGTCTGATAGGATAACCATATGTTTTTTGGGAACGTCTTCCGTGTAACCACTTCGAATGGTTATACATAAATGGAAGGCGTTTTTCCTTACTATAGACTCTAATTTACAGTACAGGTATCAAACCTTGGACAGTTAACCATATAAGTAGTGCAAAATTAGCGCCACACAACAGAGAATGAAAATATGTGCAGAACGGGTATTGGATACTACGCCTGGGAGAGGAAGGTCGATCAACTATTAATCATTGAGCATGCATGCAGTATGGACATTCATAAATATTCAATTACTCGGTATATAATGATTCCAAAAGGAAAGGGAATTCGAACATTTTCTACTAAGACAGTATTTCTATTACAGTTAATCGACTGGGTTAAGAAGCATAAGTGTACGCCCAAGTTTAAACGTTTGAGAACAGCACTGTTGAGTAAATCACCTGATAGCTACTCTAATTCCACAATAATCGGTTCGAAATCAATACGTTTATTATCGCTTTGACTATTGCTTACATGTGCGAATGGATAAAATGTAATGGATGTTGCTTCTTGGGCAAGACCATGAATCGTTGCATTCCATGTGATATCTTCACTGGAATCTCCACCTTTTGTTCCTGTTCCGCCAGTATAAGGCACTTTATATTCGTTACCTAAATTATCAATTGCATATAACTCTGCTTCAACGTACATCCAGTTGTTATGAACGGATGGTTTGACATTTTGTAAATAGTTTACTGTTAAATTGACATCTGTTTTGATTGCGTCAATTAATTCGACTGTAATACCTTCTTTACTTACTTGTTCATTAATCGAAATATGTGATCCCTTTAGCGCATTTAAAGAAAATGCAAACTGCCAATCCCCTTTTATTGTCTTTTGATCTGAAGAAATCGATTTTGGTTTCCAAATAACATTTACCGTCTCCTTAGCGTCCTCCAGCATTGATAAGGTCATCATGCCGACATAGCCGACTCCATCGACATACTCTCCTTCATAGCCAGCATTACTTATATTAGTGGGCAGATTTTCGAAAGTTGGAAATGAACCTAAATCCTCTTCTGTTCGCAGTACATACGAAAGCGTCACCGTATTCCCATCATAAAATGCTTTCTCAATAATTAGTTCGACGCCATTACTTTTTTCAACTAAACCAATATCTGTACTGATTTCCTCATACGCTTGAAAATAGTCTTCTTGTAAGATGAAATAGTCGAATGCATGACCAATGACTGGAATTTGCGTGACAAAGTTAGCAAATGCAGGTGACACATAAGCAGAGGAAATCGTACAAATAGACAGAATCCCTACAACTGCAGTATATTTAACCATTCGTTTGAAGGGGAATTTTATTATCTTTTTCTCCTGTTTGAAAGCATCTATCAAAATAGCATCTAACTCTTCAGAAGGAACAGGAATTTCATTTATCACTTCTTTAAAGCGGTTTTGCTCGGTCATCTATATACACTCCTTTTAATATCGGTTTGAGTTTCGCTAACGCTCTCTTGCCATTCGATTTGACTGTACCGATTGGTTCGCCAAGTATCTCTGCTATTTGCTCAAAAGTTAAATCTTCATAATATCTCAAAATAAGGACTGTTTTATATTTGTCATTTAATCTATAAATGGCATCAAGTAAGTCCATTTTTTCATCAGATGTTGCCATTTCGGCGGAAAGGGATTGAAATTTTAGATCGTCCATCAAAACCACTTTCTTTTGTTTTTTAAGTACACCAAGTGATACATTGATACAAATTTTCATCAGCCATGTCGAAAAATACTTTGGCTCCCTTAACTGATGAATAGACTCAATTGCCGATAGCACAGTTTGCTGGAAAACGTCTAATGCATCCGCCTTATTTCGAACATAACTAAATGCAGTTCGATAAATTTTCTCTTTTTCTTGTTGAAGCAAAAACAACAACGCTTGTTGATCTCCCCCAATCGCTTTTATTACTTTCTTGTCATTAACCGTCATTTTTTTCACCGTCCTAACTATTAGAGAGTTTTCAATCAAAAAAAGATGCACTTTTTGGAAATAAAGAACTACTCAACCGATAATGGCTTCTCTTTTGGGGGGACATTAGAGGAAAAACATTAATAAAAACGCTTATTGAAACGACTAAAAAAGCATCGGTGCAATAACCGATACTTTCACTTTTCTGAAAAAATTATAATTAAACTAAAAGGAGCGTTCGACATACATGTAGCGCAAAATCAGCGTTACAGCGCAGAGGATAAAAATGTATGCAGAACGGATATTGGATACTACGACTGATGAAGAAGGACAATCAACTATGTTGCCATAGAGCCCCCATCCGTTAGTCTAACACCAACGATTATGGTGCATCACAGACTATTGCACCCAATATGGGTAGCCACTTATGGAATATTAATCCTACTTTAGTTACTGGAACAGACTTACCTATATTATATGAAGGATGAAGCTGTTGCTTAATTTACCTATACATTCAATATTATCGTTCTCAAGGCTTAGCTTTATTGTTATACATTATTATCAATAATAAGAGTTTTTTATTTCATGGAAGTTCAATAAGACTTAACTTTAATAGTCAAAATGTAATAAACAAAGTTTAACCTCTGGCCATTCATTTCGAATTCTCCGCTATCAGTAGCTGTTCTCTCAAATCCATTTTTCTCTAAAACTTTTTGAGAAGCTATATTGTTAGTTGTTGTTTTCGCTTTAATTTGTTTTATGTCTATGTCAGTTACTGTTTCTACTAATAACTTCAATGCTTTAGTGGCAATACTTTTTCCAGTATGTGCTTGCCCCACCCTATAACCGAGATGACCCGTTTTTTGAGATTTATCAATATCCACGACATTTATTCTTCCTAGAATTGAACTATCTTTATCTTTAATTAAATAAAAATATGAACCTCCTTGAACTTGTTCTTCAAGTAAATCTTCGTGTCTTTTTTTAAAAACCTCAAGGTTATAATAGTCATTTCCACGAGTAGGTACCATTTCTTCGAAAAATGCTCTGTTATCAAGTTCAAACTTATACAAACCTTCAGCATCTGTATCCTGTAATTTTTCAATATATATGTCCATGTATAATAACCTCTATTCTTATATTGTTGTCTATTAGAAGTCTCTCCATGAGATTCTACCTGTTAACAGCCATTCGATTGCTGAACGATCTCCCTTATCCCATGTGCTTAAGGTAAACATAACCCACTTCACAAACGCACTCGTTAATTGAAGAGTATACGAAGATAGGGAATTATTTTACTAATTCTTCTCCTGTTAAAATTTCATATAGGTCTGCTGAATCTTGCTTTGTTAATTTCACATATTTATCGCTATCGTTAACTATCTCTAGATTTTCACCATTTGAGCTAATCCATAGTAAATAAGACGCTATTTTGTCTTCGCTGCCGTAGCGATTCTTAGAAGGAAATTGAAATTGGTAGTCAGCATAGTGTGCCATTTCTACCTTTTCATTTTCAAAATTAGCATTTCCAACTATATCTATCGCTTTTTTTACCTGATTTTTTTTAGTGACTTCTTTGATGTCTTCAAAAACATTTTCTTCACCAGTTCGTTTCTGTACAGTTATTTTTTGCCCAACCATTTCATTCAAACAACCCGAAGTAACTAACAGAAAACCAAGTAGAGATAAAAACAGTATTAATTTTTTCAATCTGTTCTCCCCTTTTATTATTACTTTCTGATTGTACTACCCTGTACAGTTAGTTGAACAATAGTTGCACGGTTAATAAAGTTAATCTTCAATCAGAGGGGGGTTCTTCATCCCTCACTGATTGTTAGTTTAACCATTCGGGCTTTTACGGGCAGTTGATCCCCCACTTATTCTTCTTGTGTCCTTGAATACTTGAAGTGGGGGTCTTACTACCCGTTAATGCGGGATAAAACTATTCGAGACATTTCCGATTAGGCTTATTTTCAATCATTGCCCTTGTTATTCATTTTTTCTTGGTCCAAAAAGATATAAACCCTATAAAAGATAACAATGCTACAAATGTCCATATATTAAAGAAAATATTGTTCGAAAATTGACTAAGCAATCCTACCTCCATATATGGGTGATTTGTATTAATATAATTCCGGTATATCGTTGCTCTATAAAAAGTAATCACCCCAATAATAATGAAAACAAATAAGTAACTATACTTGAACCATTTCTGCTTTGTTAACGAAAGGATTTTATGAAGTTTCTCGAATACAAAAATCAATGAAAAATAGAAATAGAAAATAACTGGACCTGGAGCCATAACAAAAAACAGAGCTGCATTACCATTACCACCACCTAATAAATCGTTTGCGAGGTCAAATGGAACAGTAAATCTATGTGCAAAGAAAAACCCAAAAGCAGTAATTAATCCAGAAATAAAAATGCTAATAGTAAATAATATCCTCATACCCCCATCCCCCTCCAAAATATAACGTTCTGTTTCATTTATGAATTGGACTTATTCGTTATAATCATTGAACGGGCTTTCATAGTCCATACGAACCAGGTTAGCATAACGCCACTTAACGGAAGTATTTAACTCCATTACTCAAAAATATAAAGCTACTATGAAAGGCAGCTATATCTTCACCAAAGCCCACCGTTAGTGCAGCATATTAAATACTAAAGCAATTAGATAAAGTGGGACTCCGACAATTAACATTCCAGCAATTAGATAACAAATACTCGTAAAAATAAACTTAAAGAAATCATAGATAGCTCCAGCTAAATCGTCAATAAACCTTGTCATTTCTACCCCTCCATAATCTGTCCTGTTATTTGAACATTTTCCCACATGAAATAATTATGATCCCACAAAAGACAACAAAGCAAAATTAGATGAAATAATCTTACCAAACACAACTTCATTTTGAAGTATTTCTACTTTGTCCCACGCAACAATAATATCTGGTTTATAAGCGTTCGTTTTAAAATAACCAACTAACTTCATACAAGCTATATAAGATACACGAATTAATATTGAACCAATAATAGCCTGAAGAACCACCTTCACATTGACAGCTGCTTCTCAACTCACACCACCATAATAATCCATATTCTTCATTTCACTAACTTGTCCCTTAGTTACATAAGAAACTGGAATAGCTCCATAAGATCTAACTGAAAAACATCCATTCACTCGCTGAACGACTTTGTATACACCATTCACAATGGGTTGACATCCCCCTAATTGATACTCCATTACTCAATTAGAAAGAGCTGTAATGAAAGGCAGCCTAATCTTCACTAAAGCAACCCGTTATCCTGACTCCAACGACCACGATACGTAAAGCGCTTTCGGGAGATTAATCCCACATTAGTTTTGCACCGGCATTGCCTATATTTTCTGAAGGATGGATTTGATTATATTTCCATTATACCATTCTCAACAAATAGACTTTCTCGAATTATCTGTTTCCTTAAGCGTTGTTGCTTTAGGGATGATTTTTATTATGTTTATATTTTCTGATATAATAGTAATGTAAACAATCCAAATGATTAATTCGCTATATCTCATATTATGTATTAGGTGGTGATTAGATTTTGAAAAACATTTCTTCGTTAAAAGGTCTTATTTTCGGTGTTCTATTTTCATTCGTTACTGCATTGTTATTTATGCTAATAGGACAAACGTTGGCTGGTGGCATAACTTTATTCAGGGGTGAAAGTTGGTTATATTTCTCAGTGATAATTCCTTTCGCAATTACCTTTTCAGTGTTAGGAGGATATTTTCACAATAAAAACGAAATCTCCAACAAAAAACTTTGCCTCTTAAGCCTTCTAAGTGCATTTCTTGTAGCTTTATATAGCGGAACGATAGGCGCAATTTTTGGCGAAACTATCGTTAGAGGTGGCATGAAAACGATAAACGTTGAAGGTACATTGATTTGGGGTACAATATATGCTTTCATTTTACTTCCAATTACCACACCATTCGCAAGATTACTGATAGGCATTTTGCATAAAATTATCAGAAGATAGATAAATTAAACATATTTCTCAAATGAACTAAAACATTATAATGCTACTATGCAGTTGAGCGATTGGATTGCTGTTTTATAGTTTGATCCATTTTTTTGCTGTATTAAAAAGTCCAATTCCGATTCCTTCTAAAATACTCTTTGCCTTGTCATCTAGTATTCCTCATCTCTTGAATAGTCCACATATAATACCTACATCGACAGTCTTCCATTTATACCTGCTTATCCAACGGACACAATGTTTGAACTCTACGAGAGTGGGTGGGTATGATAGGTTCATTTGCCTGATGCAATAACCGCTTCAGCCTTTCAATGTAAATCGTACCCACAGAGGCTCCATTTCTAAATACCTCACCTTATTTAGCTGAAGACAACCGACTTTTCTTACAGGTTAATATCGAGCTATAATTACCTTCATCTGCTACTATATATATACGTCTAAATTTAGTGAGTGATAACTGTGCCTCAACTTGGATTTAACTCAAAATTATATTTCAAAACCCAAAACCCTCGACTGGAATCAGTCGAGGGTTTTTGTTGCGTAAGGGAAAGAATTCTCCTAGTGATGTTCAATTTATGAATCATGGTTTGAATTCGATAGGGGGCAAAAAAATGGAGAATCAAAAGTATAAAAACCTTAAGTTAGGAGAACGTGGAGCAATCATTAGCATTATTGCTTATGTTTTTCTTTCTATCATAAAGTTGGTTGTTGGATATATGAGTGACTCTGCCGCATTGAGGGCAGACGGACTAAACAATACAACTGATATTGTCGCATCAATTGCTGTCCTTATCGGACTAAGACTTTCACAAAAACCACCTGACAAGGATCATGGTTACGGTCATTGGAAGAGTGAAACAATTGCCTCAATGGTCGCTTCATTCATTATGTTAGCAGTTGGTATTCAAGTATTGAATGAGGCAATAACCTCCATGTTTCAAGGTGGTAAAGAGACCCCTCATATTGGGGCCGCTTATGTAGGTGTTTTTTCTTCAATAGTTATGTATTTTGTCTACCGTTACAACAAAAAACTAGCCGAAAAAATTAATAGCAAAGCGGTTATGGCCGCCGCAAAAGATAACATTTCAGATGCCTGGGTAAGTATAGGAACGGCTATAGGTATATTCGGTTCACAATTAAATATGCCATGGTTGGATACGCTAACTGCCATTACTGTTGGACTATTAATATGTAAAACAGCTTGGGATATCTTCAAACTAGCTTCACACGAACTTTCGGATGGATTTGATGTAGATAAAATTAAACTCTATCAGGATATAGTCAAGAAAGTGGATGGAGTTATAGGTATAGAAACAATTAAAGGGAGGTATTACGGAAATAATGAAGTAATAGATATTGTAATTTTAGTTGATTCCTCGTTAAATATTAAAGACTCTCATGATATAGCTAGCCATGTTGAAAAGGTCTTGATAAATGATCATGGTGTATACGATGTTCATGTCCATGTAGAGCCTGAATGAATCTCCCGCGACTGAAGTCACGGGTGTTTTGGGCTTAATCATAAATTAATAATACCAACAAATAAATTGCTATTTCTTCCTTCTCAATAAAAAGCACCTGACATCCAAACATTTCATAACCATTTGGATACCAGGTGCTATTCGCTATACATTAACTTCTAGGCGCCCATAACATAACGGATACACCAACTATACAAATTGCAGCACCAATCCAATCGTATGTATCCGGCATCTTTTTATCGACGCCCCATCCCCACAGTACAGATAACACAATGAATACCCCGCCATAAGCAGCATACACCCTGCCAAAAGTCGGGAAGTGTTGGAAAGTGGCAATCACTCCGTACATCGCTAAAACAAGCCCACCTATTAGACCCAAGTAAGCCGGTTTACCCTCTCTTAACCACTGCCAAATTAGATAACCTCCCCCGATTTCCGCTAGACCCGCAAATAAAAAAAGCAGTATTACTGTAATCAAAATAAAGTCATCCTTTCGAAAGTTTAATATGCAGGTTCTATAACCTTTTTATATAGATGAAGTAATCACTAGCAACCTGGAGAAAAACGCGGTAAAAAATCTCCAGAGGCATAAAGGTCATAATGATTCCCTTCAAACCCGCTTCGATCCACCCTCTTAGGCACCTTCGCTCAGTTTTTTATATGTATTCATATGTTCAATATACTTCGACATAATGCTGATTGAATTGAAACCCATTGTCAATGTTTGAATATTAATGTTTAGGAATGTCTTCATTATACTTCAATCACCCTTTCCTCTTTTGATAATATAATTGCGAAGTCCATAGGTAACAGCTTATACATTATTTCGTACCAAAGAATAATCTATAGTAAGTAGTGACTTAGCCATCAGAGGAGGTTTTTATATTGTCACGGAGGAGAAATGGAAGATTTCGTTTTTGTATTCTACCAGGCTATAATTGGTGTGGACCTGGCTGTAATGGGCCCGGCGCACCTATTAATGATTTAGATGCAGCTTGTAAAGCACATGATGATTGTTATCGCAGGGGTAGAAACCCATGTGAATGTGACCGCGAATTTCTTAATCGGCTACGATCTAAAATAGATCCATGTACTAAAAAAGGAAGACACGCCCGTATGCTTTATAATTATATGAAACTACAAAAGATTTTCACTTGCAACTTTTATAGATAATGAAAGGCGCTTGGTACTAAAGTAATTCAGCGTATTTTAGAACTAGGTGCTTTAAATCATGTTTTTTCCGATCTTTTAATTACCAATAAACTCATATGGTACAGTTAGCATTAAAAAAACTAGAAAAATAAGTGAAAATGATGAAGCAGATAGAACTTTTACAGGTTGCTAGTATTACTCAACTTAATATTTACGCATCCTATATCTGAAAGGAATTCCATCCCTAAATGTTCCTAGCACTTATGCAAACTTCATTTGCACCACCAACCTGGCTGAAGACAATCTTGACGCTGCAATGGACTTGGTCAAATTGGGCGTTTGCAATTGTTCCGGTACGCTGACACTTCAAAACCCGAATTTGCAGCTGAATTGTCCTGGTGACAGTAATTTATCACCATAAAGGATCATTGATAGGATCTTTCTTCTGGAGTTCCAAATAATATGGACCTAGGCTAAACATGATATACGCAGCACATGAGACATGCACAACAATACCTAGCAATATATTATCAAATAGCTGAGGGGCGATAATCATAAAAGGTATAAATATATTTAACATACCACCTTTTAATCTTGATTTTTTCGTTCGGTACTGTATTTGACCACAGTAAGGACATGTCATTTTTGTGTTTTTCATGCTTTGATTCAAGGCCTCTCGATAGGACCATTCTTCACCACATTCCACACAAATCGGTAAGCCTTTTCCACTTTTTTGCAAGCGTCTCTTTAACAAGTCCCGCAGAATAATAAAGAAGCTTATGTAGAGTACCGCTTTTGAAAAATCATTAGTAAGCATTGACCAAGTCGTAGTCGTTATAGGTTCAATCGGTGCTGCACCTTGCGCCTTACTTGCAGGTCCCTCCTGTTGCCATAGTAAATAACTGAAGCCTATTGCGAATATCGTGAAAATCGCGAGCACAAATCGATATTGTAAGTTGATGCGTCTCTCGTGGTTGTGTAATTTTGCTTTTGCCTTCGTTGCAATTAGCTGCTTCTTCTCTTTGGACAATGACACAGACTGAAGCTCACGATTTAAATCTTCCTTAAATTGATTCACGGCCTAGTTCCTCCCATTCATAATCAATTATCCGATTTCCCAGTTGCTTTCGCGCACGCTGTAATCTAGTTCTTACCGTAGCTTCCGGACGCTCCAATAATTCCGCGATTTCTACCGTCGTCATCTCCTGAAAATAATAAAGAATGAGCACTTCACGATAGGTGATTGATAATGTAAACAAGGCATCCACTAATTCCTGCTTTTCCACTTTCTCAATCATTGCACGTTCAGGCGTATGAGTAGTGCCTCTCCCTTTAATTTTTTCAAACAGCATGGTTCGCTTGTTCTTCCAACTTCGTAAATAATCATGGCTGCGATTAACCGTCATTTTCACCAAGTAGGTCCTCAGCGATGCCTCCCCCCTGTACTGATCCTGTTTCTCATAGAAGGCAATGAACACGTCTTGTACAATATCCTCAGCGGTTGCATTATTTTTCACGTACAAATAGGCGACACGCAATAAATAATCACCATGTTCGGCAATAATTTCTTCAATTTCCGTCACAACCTCACCTACCTTCATCCTACTGACGCACCCCAAGCCTTTTCCGATTCACTTTTACTAACTTTATTTACTATGCATGTATTTTAAATCCTCATTAGATGCAATTATAGCGCTCTTCTTTGGGATAATGAAAAATACCTGGTAATAAACCCAAATGGGATTATTACCAGGTATCTGGGCTGTTCAAATTTACTTTGGGGTAACTCCAACCAGGCAACATGCTCGCAGTAGTGAACAATGAAAATAAGGTGTAGTGATGCATCTTTTAACAATTCCGTTGAGATTGGACAAATTCCCAAGCGTTATTGGCTTATATTTTCAAACTCCCAGATTGCATTTTATAATTCCTAAAAACCATACCATTTGTCTGCGTCATACCGAACTTATCATAATAAGGAATTAAATCGTCATCACAGCATAGGTCAATCATATAGATGCCATCGAGTTCTTTTAGCATCCGATCTACTAATTCCTTACCTATACCTTTATTTTTGTATTCCGGTAAAACCTCAAGAAATGGAATGTAGGCAGATAGAACTCCATCACTTATCGCTGTAATAAATCCAACTACTTGATTAGTTTGATCATCAATAGCAATAATCACTTTACTGCTTTTCTTTAATAGTAGTAAGTGAGTTTGCGGATTTGGTGGCTTTGGCCAATCTACAAAAAAGCCCTTTAACATATCAGAAGAAATACCATCGAGTGTGTTCTTGTATATCATAATATATCAGCTCCTAATTTATAGTTATTTATTAGATAGATGATATATCTCAAAAGTAAAGTACCAAAAATATGACCTCCAAGCATTCTAAAGAATACTATACAGCAATTATTAAAAGATGCAATATTTAGTATTTTACCTATTAAAGCTAATTCACCTATATATGATGAAATAAAAAAGATACCCGGTCCTAACACAAGTCGCAATTGTATCAGAACCAGGTATCTTACACTATCGATTATTTCATAATTCTTTACTACTACACAAAGCTGGTGGGTACCTTTTATTCTTTCATTATATTATCAACCCTTCACTCTTCACTAATCTCTAACGGTTTACCTTCTAAAATCTGCTCGACTTCTTCGTAACCAGTTAAAAATGCGAAGTCGTAACGTGCGGGTATTGCAAAAACATATTTTTCATTACGATTTAATTCTTTTGGTCCGATAGGTGCTGCCCTATATGGAACTTCTCCTGCTGTAATGAATCCCATTGCTCTATTGTGAAAATCATAATCGGTATATCTTGACGCGGATTTTCCGAAGTCCACTGAGGACGTCGAATAGAATTCATTGGACCATTTTCAATTACCTCTTCCGTTTGAGCCTGTGAAACCGCCAAGCCCTCCCACTCGTCCGTTACAATCGAATAATCCTTCCAAGTTGCGGGTAATGTGAAATCAAACCCATATTCTGTGTTTTTATAAAGGAGCGCCATTTTAGGCGCTCCTTTTAGATATATTCTGTTACATATCCCAAGCCAAAATTAGTAATGAACCCAAGATGGTAACAAGCGCTATAGCAACAGCATAATAGATATTCATATAAATCGCCTTTTTATCTTCAGTTTCACCAGCATGCATAAAGACAACGAGTTGAACTGCTGCTTGCACGAATGCTGTGACTAAAAGAATTGTCATCCCCACTGCAAATGAAAAATCTAAGAAATAGACAGTCAGTGCAGCTGCAGTAAGAACTAACGAAAAGATAAAGCCCATTACTTGTTTGCGCGGGAATAATTCGCTCATGTTACATCATTCCTTTCAAGTAGATGAAGCTGAAAATAAAGATCCAGACAACATCTAAGAAATGCCAGTAAAGTGAAAAGATAAATGATTTATTGGCTGTCTCAGGCGTCAAACCGCGCTTTTTCACTTGAAGGATGATGAATAATCCCCAAAAGAAACCAAGTGTAACGTGAGCTCCATGTGTCCCTAATGTAGTTAATAGGATAGCTGTGAATGCACTCGTTTGAAGGCCTGCTCCAACATGGACATAATGCGTAAACTCATAAATTTCTACACCTATGAATGCAAGACCAAGTAGCAAGGTAATCGCAAAGAATGTCATCATTGCATTTTTTTTACCTAGACGCATTGCATGAACACCAAGACCAATCATAAAACTACTTGTTAACAGTAAAATCGTTTCAAAGAGCACTGGAGTGAGTTCAAAAATCTCAGCTCCGGACGGTCCGTTGCCCGTACGATGCTCTAAAATGAAGTAGGTTGCGAAAAGTGTTGCAAACAGCATTACTTCGGCTCCAAGGAAAATCCAGAAACCTAAAATGTTCAATTTATTTTGTTCTGTACCATATTCAAGTGGAAGCGAGTTATCTGTTTTCATCAGCCCGCACCTCGCAATCTTTTTCAGTGTCTTCTACTTCTTGAACGGAAATGTAATGCCCGTGGTCTTTCTCGAATGAACGGTAAGCCAAACACGCAAAGATTCCAATTGTCGTAAGAATTGCAGGAAGCCACATGTTGAATATGAGCGAGAAGCCCCATACGAAGAAAATACAACTCATGATGAACGGCATACCGCTGTTATTCGGCATATGAATCTTTTCAATTTCATCTTTGAATAATGGTTGTCCTTTTTTCTTATGATCCCAGAACGCTTCAATGGAATTAACTTGAGGTGTCTTCGCAAAGTTATACGATGGCACCGGGCTATGAGTGGCCCATTCCAGCGTACGTGCATCCCACGGATCTGAACTGATATTTCTTGATGCATAGCGAATGCTGTGATAGATGTTATAGACAATTAAAGCAAAGCCTATCGCCAGTACAATTGCTCCAGCAAAGGACAGTAAATTAAGCGCTCCATACCCCGATGCTTCAGAGTACGTGTACATCCGACGTGCTTGTCCATCCAATCCAGTGAAGAACATTGGGAAGAATGTTACGTTAAATCCAATCGCGATAAACCAAAATGCCCATTTCCCAATTCTTTCACTTAACATGAAGCCAAACATTTTCGGCCACCAATACGTGAGACCAGCTATCATCGCGAAGACAACACCAGGAATAATTGTGTAGTGGAAATGCGCAACCAAGAACATCGTATTATGGTATTGATAGTCGGCACTGGCCATACCAAGCATTACCCCGGTAACTCCACCGATTGTAAAAATCGGAATGAATCCTATTGTATAAAGCATCGGAACAGTAAATTCAATTTTCCCTTTACGCATCGTAAGCAGCCAGTTAAATATCTTAATCCCGGTCGGAACGGCAATCGCCATTGTCGTGATTGAGAAAATACTGTTTGTCAGTGGACCTTGTCCCATTGTAAAGAAATGATGAGTCCAAACCAAGAATGAGAAAAACGAAATGATTACGATTGATGCAACCATTGATTTATACCCATAAAGGTTACGACGGGAAAAAGTAGAAATGATCTCACTATAAATACCGAATGCCGGCAAAATCAGAATGTAAACTTCCGGATGTCCCCAAATCCAGAACAGGTTCGCCCAGAGCATATCCATCCCGCCATTTGTCATCGTAAAGATATTTGTGCCGAATAGCCGATCCATCGTTCCCAATAGAAGCGCAATTGTCAGTACAGGAAATGCGAAAACGACAATTGCATTCGTGATTAAAGCAGTCCATGTGAACATTGGCATTTTCATCAATTTCATTCCAGGCACTCTCATTTTGAGTATCGTAGTCGTGAAGTTAATGCCTGATATTAATGTACCAATACCGGCAATCTGAATCGCCAGCATGTAATAATTGGTTCCTACAGATTGACTGAAGTCATTCCCTGCAAGTGGGAAATACGAAGTCCAGCCGGCATCAGGAGAGCCACCAACTACGAATGAAATATTGAATAACATCGCCCCCATAAAGAACAACCAGAAACTAAGCGCATTCAAACGAGGGAATGCTACATCGCGCGCTCCAATTTGCAATGGAACAACGAAGTTCATTAATGCATAGATAAATGGCATAGCCATGAAAATGATCATAACAACTCCATGTGTGGTGAAAACTTCATTGTAATGCTGAGCATCTAGCAGCTTGTTGTCAGGTACAGCAGTTTGTGCCCGCATCATAATTGCGTCTACTCCACCACGGAATAGCATTATCAAAGCAGCAATTAGGTACATAATACCGATTTTCTTATGGTCTACGGTCGTCAGCCATTCACGCCATAAATAACCCCATTTTTTAAAATATGTTAATCCGAAGAGAATCGCAATCATGGTTAGGCCAATGGCAACCATTGATGCGTAAATCGCAGGACTTGGATGTGGAATCGCAAAACGATCAAAGTACTCCATACTTCTATGACTCCTCTCAAAAATTAGACTCTATATGCAAAGTGATTTGTTTGGAAATTTTAATGTTGATGTTCCATGTCTGATCCACCATCAACATCGGTAGATTCGTCTTTTTTTGCTTTATCATCGGAATTACTTGATCCATGTTGATGTCCCCCATGCTCCCCTTCTGGAGCCGGTGAGAATTCCAAGTGAGTTTTATTAAACGTTAATTGGCCAAGATGACCCGGTTCTAATAACTCTTCAAATCTCTCTTCAGTAAGAGTATCCGCAGTCGCTTTCACTTCTTCTACCCATTTATCGAATTCCGATTCAGGCATCGCTTCCACATGGAATATATTCTCAGCGAACCCTTTACCGCTAAAGTTTGCATTTCTCCCCATGTATTCTCCCGGAACGCTAGCTGCCAAATGTAACGTGGTCACCATGTCCGACATTGCATATTTTTGTCCGCCAAGTTGTGGAATCCAAAAACTCGTGATGGGTCCGTATGAGTAAAGTCTAAATTCCAACGGTCGATCTGTTGGGATATACAAATAGTTAACCGTTTCGATATTTTCTTCCGGATAACTGAAATGCCATTTCCAGTCAGAGGAAGATGCATAAACAACCAATGGCTTTTGACCTTCATAACCCTTTGGTGTCGCCTCAACTTCATAAGTGGATTTGACAGTGATGATTGAAAGGAAAATGATAATCAGAACCGGAATACCAACAATAATCGCTTCAACCACCGGATTACCTTCGATATGTGGGGGCTCATAATCTGCGCTCTGTTTCGACGCACGATATTTTATTACGATGTATGCCAACATACCGAAAACCACGACCACAACCAACGCCATGGTAGCAATCGATATCCAAATAACATTAGAAATCGTTTCAGCTTGCGGCCCTTTTGGATCCATAACCATTACTGGTTCACAGCCAGCTAACACTGCGATAATACTGATAATCAAACCTAAAAAAGTCCATTTCATTCTCATGAAGGTACCCCTTTCTTTTACTCTATAAGCTTTAGTAGCATAATAAAAAAACATATTAGTCGGTTACTCTCACAACACATTTTCATCTTATTATAATGAAATACTAAAAACAATTACCTAAAGCGAACTTCATCAAAACTTCATCAATTCTTCACCGAAAGGCTAGTAATTACGTCACAAAACGTTCAACAAGTTCACTTTTCATTTATATAAAAATCATGAATACCTTATTATTATTAAATGTTTCATAGTCTGATTACTGAAAAAATATGTTATTCACCCCTTATTAATTCAGGCTTTTCTCACCTCACAAATACTGAAAGAAATAATTTAATTAAAACCCGTATTGGAATCAATTACATTCGTATTCAATTACTCGTTACCACACAAAAAACACTTTTTTTCTTGAATGTATTTTGGTTTCACATTATTAATAACATGCCAAACATCAAATCAATTAATAATAATTTGAGTACCGAGAGGATTAAATGATTTGTTATTGAGTCGAATACTGGACACAAAAAAGGTACCAGGTTAAAAACAATTCCCAATTGTTTTTAACCTGGTACCTTTTGCAATACTTGAATACCCAATAAACCTTTACCCCATTTATAGTAAAGAGATTATTTTTAATGGGTTGGATTCCTTAATAATCTATAATTAAATCTCCAACCATGTAACGCATCCAACGTGCGTTGGGTGCTGACGGTAGTATAAATTAAGATGTAACTGTATTCATTTCTAGAGGTACATATCTAAACTGACATTCGTTGCGTATGACATAATAAAAGGAAGGGGAAATAATCATCCCCTTCCTTTTATATAGTAAACTCAAATTCTTTTAAAGAAGGATTATTTGTCACTAAACCTTTTACTCTTTCTATTGTATTAGAATCTTTGGGTACCCCACCACTTCTATTAAGCACGAGCCACCTGAGACAAGCCAAGGCTTCAAAAACTTCAAGTTCCTTCTGCTGAATATCATTTTCTAAAAGATAAGCAGAACGAAACACATAAGCATATCGCTCTGAGACATATATTTTCAGTAAAGTAAGTGACCACGCAAAATCATATCTCGGGTCCCCTAATTGCCCATTCGTCCAATCGATTACAGTATACTGGTCATTTTCCTCCATAATGTTATTCACATGAAAATCGCCATGAATAATATGTTCTTGCTTTATTTGGGTTGTTTGTACAAGAGAAATCAATGCTTTATATATGTCAGAGTGTTCTCTTACTCCAGGAAAAAAATAGTCAATGAAATCGTACTTTGGAAGTTTTATATTTCCAATCTCTTTAACGGGAATTTGATGTATTTTTGATAAGATGTTTGCAATCTTTGTCATTTTCTTTTCGTTTGCTTTAAGCACAGGTATTCCGTCAAATGTTGTTAACAACACCTTATCTCCTTTTAGATTTATCCCCCAGCCTAATGGTTTAGAGACTGATAATCCTCGTTCCAATAGGACATTCAATAATCGATATTGAAAACTAATATCGGGTTTAGAACTCTTACTCCATACTTTCAATACAAAGCTATCTTTACCTGAACATATCTTCATGACTTCAGCTTCAAATCCATGATCCATTGGCTGCATGGTTAAGGTGTCTCCTTGAATTAATAGATCATCCATAACTTCATTTTGTTCTACCCAATTCACGATGCCTAAAGGGGTTCCCAAGAGTATTCCTTCTCCCTTCTCCTTAGTGAAAGATACACACTACCCAAACAACTCAAAATACCTTTTTATATTTTCACAAGCACTAGATTTCAATTTACTGCATCTTTTTTCTCCTATTCACAACTACGCGACACCAGTGAATAACGCGATTACATATCTCTTAGCACAACAAAGACATATTGTCATCTAACTGTTTTACAGCTCTGCTTATAGTATCTATAACTAATTCTGGGTTTTCTAAATGTATTGAATGATTATTGTTAGTTTTAATTTGCACAGTATTATTTGTCAAATTACTAAGAAGTTTTTGTTGTTTAATCCAAATTGGGTCTATATTATTAGAACTTAGAATTGTTACGGATAGATTTAAATTAAGTGGTTCGGACTTTTTAAGTTGCATAGCAGATTTTTCGCTATATAGAAATTCCTTAAAAACAGCTTCATAAGATTTTGAACGGTATCCTATATACTTAATATACTTCTGATATGGTTCTGGAAGTTGTTTTCTTCCAACAGGAAGTTTTAATAATTTCGGAAGCCCTAAACCACTGGTGAGATAACCGAACTTGAATAAATTCAGATTTTTCCTATGCATTTTCCTTCGAACAGCGTCCCATTCAGCACTCAAATATCTATTTTCATGAACAGAATCAATTAAGATTAAAGATGCTACCTTATTTGGATATTTACTAGCAAATAATCGCATATTTAGACCCCCAAAGGAATGTCCTACTAAGATATATGGTGGATTTATTTGAAGCTTCTCTAAAATCTCCGATAAATCACTAACAACATCTTCGCTTGTGTATGCTTTCTCTATTGCAGTGCTCCAACCATACCCTGCTCTATCAAATGAGATTACCCTGCAAAACTTAGATAATTGAGGCTGAATATAATACCAATCAATTGAACAGCAACTTAACCCCGCGTCTAATATTACAGTACATTTAGCCTCTTCACATTCAGAAACAACAGTATGAACTACCCTATCTTTTATATTTACTAAATCACCTATTTCTCTTACCCTATTCTTCTTATCAAAATACATGTTTGCCATTACAAACGGAAAACCTACTATCTCTAATGTGGTCTTAATGATTTTTTTAGTTTTCATGTCTTCCCACCTTCCCATACAAGGTAAATAATACCATAAACTAATTTAAATTCGCAGAAAACAATGCGAATTTTATAAATTGATTAAAATCCCCTGGATCTGTTCACCTCTTCCAATTTAACCAAATTGAAGTAAGTTGTGACCTCAACCATCGGGGAACTACAAGTAAAACATCACCAAGAACAATAGAGAATACGTTTTCGAACACAAAAAAACGATCACATTTCGAAATGTGATCGTTTTTATTAAAGTGACATTGAATACCCATGCCTCGCCAAATACTCTTCCTTCTCTTTATAATCCGGCATAATACTTCCGACACGTCTCCAAAATGAGCGATCATGATTCATATGAAGTATATGACAAAGTTCATGGATTATCACATAATCGATGACTTCAACCGGGGCCATAGCTAGACGATAATTAAAAGTTAGCTTTTTATCCGAACTACAACTACCCCACTTGGCTTTAGACTCTACTATTTCGATGATTTTAGGCTTTACTTTTAGTTGTTTTTGATATATTTTTATCCGTTCTTCTATAATCGTCCTACAGCTGGCGATATAGAACTTCTTGAGATTTCTTTTAAGTACCTCTTCATTTAACTCACTACTATCTATTAACTCATGAAGAAAACGGTCTTTCCCAAGGTATAAAAACTTCCCTTGAGCGTGATACTCTCTTGCCTTAGGGGCTTCTCGAGCTACTTCAATTTCATGTATTTTCTCTAGTATCCTTTTCCCTTTGCTCTCAATGGCACTGACAATCATTTCTTTACTTGTGTCATTTGGAGCTTTAACAGTTATGAAACCAAACGAATCTATCTGAATCGCTAGCTTCTTCCTATTTCCATACTGAACATTAAATTCTATAATTTCATTTTCAATTTCAACTTTCATAACTAACATCACCTTTATACATTTATTCCTAACTCTTGTTTATTAACTAATCCGCTGTTTTCTTTCTATTCTTAGCCACAATCCATCGATTCGCTTCCTGATACATTCATCTTAGTGTGTATTAACCATTCTGGCAACAAACGCTCCGTAGAGTAATTCAGGCGATACGTGTACAACTACTTTTTGGGACGAAAGAACAGCGGTTCTTCTTATCTGGATATAATCCGCCAAAGATACAATTTTGGCGGCTGAAACTTTCTTTATGATTTTCTCTTTTTTAATAGTAAAGAAGTGTCACTTTCTATTAGGCATCACATGATTAGATGCATAGTCTTTCTTAAAAGTAAGCAAGAAGCACATTATACAACGTTCAAGAGTGCCCGAAATTGTATCTTCGGGCACTTACACTCTCTATAGAAAGTCATCTATTCATTTCTTCCAAAACAGCTGCATTTTCCACTTGAACAATGCAGGAACGCGACAGGCTACTATCCACAACAGGATTACTAAAAAATGTATGGCTAGTACCCCTCAGTAAATCTGTCATGAATAGTTAGCCGGAAGCGGGCCGGAAATAGTCCAGTGAAAATGAAGGTCATCAAGCCCTTCTCACTAGTATTTTATTCAAATAAATGGGTCATCAACAGACGAAATAACATTTAAAAGAATATCAAGTCCCCATTAAATTCAGAACCTTTCTAGAACTCGGCACCTTTCCCTTGCAATTGCGTTAGAATAGAGGTAAGGTTTGTCTAATTAGAAATTCACTTATTTCAAAAATTTTGAAGTAAGGATAGAGGCGCAAAGACCATCAGTACACACGTGGAGGATGATGAGATCCTGTGACATTTGTGGAAAGGGGAATTTGCCGAAGTGGAGAGAATCTCATTTTCTTGAAGCTGGTTCTGTGTTGAATAAACACAGAATTGTCATATAGGAAACTATATGGAGGGCTATCTTATGCAAAGAAATAATTTATTATTTCTACTGCAACAACGAGCCCTTGTTGTTGCTTTTTTGCGTTCATTCACTAACTGCCCTTCTTCCTCTATTTTTTTAAAATAAATTATAGGATGTGGAGAAATAATGAATTTCGGACAAGTATTAACTGCTATGGTGACTCCTTTTGATGAAAATGGTGAAATTGATTTTCAAGCTACAAAAAACTTAATTAATTATTTAATTGCTAATGGAACAGATGGCTTAGTGGTATCTGGTACAACAGGAGAGTCTCCGACGTTAACAGAAGAAGAAAAGGTCAAATTATTCAAGTTTACAGTGGACGTTGTGAATGGCAGAGTTCCGGTGATTGCTGGTACAGGCTCGAACAACACAAAAGGATCAATTGAACTAACAATACTTGCAGAAGATGTAGGTGTCGATGGTATTATGCTCGTTGCGCCATACTATAACAACCCATCTCAAGAAGGATTATATCAACACTTTAAGACAATTTCGGAGGTCACATCTTTACCGATTATACTTTATAATGTTCCCGGACGCAGTGTTGTCAACATATCTGCTGAAACAGTCATTCGCCTTTCAAAAATACCTAATATCGTTTCTATTAAAGAGGCAAGCGGTGATTTAGATGCGATGGTCGAAATTATTACTCATACACCTGAAGATTTTTCATTGTATAGCGGTGATGATGGTTTAACAATTCCAGTGTTATCAATTGGTGGAACAGGTGTTATTTCTGTAGCATCCCATGTTATAGGAAATGAAATGCAAACGATGGTTGAACATTTCAAAAGCGGCAATATTCAAGAGGCAGCTAAGGATCATCGTAGACTACTACCTATAATGAAAGCACTTTTTGCTGCTCCAAATCCATCACCTGTAAAAGCAGCTTTGAATTTAAAAGGAATCCCTGTCGGTGGTGTCCGCTTACCTATGATTCCTTTAAGCGATGAACAACTAAGTTCACTACAACGAGCACTAAATATCCATGAAAAAGTAACTTTTTAAAAACCATTGTGAAGGGTACCAGGTTCCAAAACAATTCACAAATCAATAAGAACCTGGCACCCATCACTCTATCTCATCGTCTATAAGCTTAGTGGGTGCAAAATTTAGACCCTCAGCGAGCCACGGAACCCCCTGGCAGCATAGTAGGATTCTGCTCCATTGTGATACACAAAGACAGTGTCGTAGCGCCAATCACAAAAGATAGCCCCTCCGAGTTTTCTAATATTGGCAGGTGTTTGCACCCAGCTCGATGTTTTCATATCGAACTTTCCAAGTTCCTGTAACTCCCGGTATTGTTCTTCCGTTAAAAGCTCAATGCCCATGTCGGAAGCCATATCAAGAGCATTATTTTCTGGTTTATGCTTTTTTCTTGACTCCAACGCTTCAAGGTCGTAACAAACACTTCTACGGCCTTTAGGGCTTTCTATTGAACAGTCATAAAAAATATAATCGCCCGACTTTTTATCATGACCAACAACATCCGGTTCACCACCGGTTATTTCCATCTCATTAAGCGACCATAGTTTTTCAGTATTCGCTTCCAACTTCGCTTGGACTTTACTCCATTCAAGTTCTTTATGGCGATTCATGTTTTTCTCAAAACGAGCTTTCAATATTTCGAGTAATTCTTCACGTTGTTCTAGTGACAACTCCTTGTTTCTCTTTGTCATACTAGTTTCCTCCCCTATATTTTTATTATGTATAGAATACCCTTAATTTTTATTACGAGCTACCTTAAATAAAACCGGAGGAGAAAATTTTTCATTTTTCTCCCCCGGTTTATTTTTATGAATTAAAATCATATATCTGACCTTTAATCAGATATGCCGCGCTCTCAGCAATATTTGTGATGTGGTCTGCTGTTCTCTCAAGATAACGATTTACAAATAATAACTGAACAAGCTGATTTGTGTCTTCTGGATGTTCACTTAAATACGTAGTCAGTTTTTTATAGTTTTCACGACTACATTGATCCACTTCATCCTCTAAGTCGCCAACTTCTTTAGCAAGTACCATACTTTCCTCTAAAAAAGATCGAAGTGCTTTTCGGAGCATCTCAATTGATAGTTCATTCATCTTCTCTACATGTGTAAGTTCCAGTAAAGAGGTTGTCTGGCCAATCTTAATGGTTGATTTCGCAATATTTACTGCGAAATCCGCAACCCGTTCAATTTCAGATGAAATTCTTAGTACACCAATAATCTCGCGTAAATCCCTTGAAATAGGCGCTTCTTTTGCCATGATCCAGATTGCAAACTGGTTAATATCCATTTCAAGTTTATCAATCGCCGTATCGCCCTCTATGGTTTTAATAGCCAGCTCAACATCTTGTGTTTTCAAGGCTCTCACTGCTCTTTCTAGAGCAGTAATGGATAGTTCACCCATTTCGGTGATTTTAGTTTTTAATTCCTCTAAGTTTTTCTCGAAGTTTTCTCGCATACCCCTTTGTTACCCCCTATTATCCGAATCGACCTGTCACATAATCTTCTGTCCTTTGATCCTTAGGCGTAGAGAAAATTGTATCTGTATCATCGTATTCAACAACTTCTCCATTTAAGAAAAATGCTGTTTTATCAGAGATTCGTGCAGCTTGTTGCATGTTATGAGTAACAATAACAATCGTATAATCTTTTTTCAATTTCGTGATTAGTTCTTCGACTTTTAACGTAGAAATTGGATCTAGTGCGGAAGTAGGCTCATCCATTAATATAACATCTGGTTTCATCGCAATGGCACGTGCAATGCAAACACGTTGTTGCTGACCACCAGACAAACCTAGTGCTGATGTTTTAAGACGGTCTTTTACCTCTTCCCAAATCGCGGCTCCGCGTAAACTTTCTTCCACAATTCGATTTAATTCTTTTTTATTTTTTATGCCTTGCCCCTTTGGACCATAGGCAACATTATCGTAAATGCTCATTGGGAATAAATTTGGTTTTTGAAATACCATTCCCACTTTTGTGCGTAATTTAATTACATCACTTGAATTATAAATTTTTTCATGATCAATGACAACTTCACCTGTAATTTTCACACCATCAATTAAATCATTCATTCGGTTTAATGTTCGTAAAAAAGTGGATTTGCCACAACCTGAAGGACCGATTAAAGCAGTAACCTCATTTGCACGAATAGCAAGATCGACGCCGAACAGCGCTTGTTTCTCACCATAGAATAAATTCAAATCCGTTACATTAATTTTCGATGTACCTACTTTATGTTGCTCCATATGCGCAAATACCTTTCCTACTTGATTTTGTGTGATTGCTGGTTCCATTACTGCTGTACTCATTGATAAGCACTCCTTATTTGTTGGTTCCTTTGTTTAACTTTTTTGATATGTAGGTTGCTGAAAGGTTGATGATCAAAATGAGAACGATTAAGACGATCCCCACTGCTGCAGCAAGTTCAATGTCTCCCGATTCTTGTGTGACTAAATAGGAATGAACCGTTAACGTTCGAGCCGATGAAAAGATTCCATTTGGCATGGCAGCAACAGTTCCGGCTGTTAAGAAAATAGCAGCTGACTCGCCAACAATTCGTCCAACAGAGAGGATGATACCCGATAAAATCCCCGGCATGGCATTAGGTAAAATCACCTTATATAAGGTTTGTAGCTTCGTTGTCCCAAGTGCTAACGAACCTTCACGATAGGAAGCCGGTACTGTTTTCAATGCTTCTTCTGTTGTTCGGATGATGACAGGCAAAACAATAATCGTTAATGTTAATGAAGCAGCAATAATGGACATACCTAACTTTAAGGTTGTTACAAAGAATACTGCCCCAAACAAACCGTAAATAATCGAGGGGATTCCTGTCAAACTTTCTGTTGCAAAACGTATGATTCTTACCAAACGCCCTTGTTTCGCGTATTCTTGCAAGTAAACGGCCGCTAATATCCCAATAGGTGTTGCGATGATCAATGAAATAACAATTGTGTAGACCGTTGTTACAATCATTGGCCAAATACCGCCGCCTCCAGTTGGTGAATAATCGCCAAAGATGAAATCGAAGCTGATTAAACGAAATCCTTTATAAAAGATGAACCCCACAATCATAACGAGGACAGCAACCGATAAGAAAGCCGAGAACCATAAAAGTCCACGTAACAAGTTATCTTTAAATTGCCTCATCTTAGTTGCCACCCTTCGCACTGATTCTGGCTAATACAAAATTCAAAATTAATATAAATGAGAATAAAACAATTCCCGTTGCAAACAACATTTCTTGATGTGTACCGAATGCATAACCCATTTCTAAAGCAACATTTGTCGTCAGTGGACGAACACTATCTGTAAGGCTCGTAGGGACGATTAAACTATTACCAGCTACTAAGATAACTGCCATCGTTTCCCCAATGGCCCTACCTAAACCTAATACGATTGCCGTCATAATTCCTGACTTAGCTGCTGGTACAATGACTTTAAAAATTGTCCCAATATGAGATACGCCAAGTGCTAATGATCCTTCACGATATGTATGAGGGACCGCACGAATCGCTGTCTCTGCTACAGTCACAATTGTGGGTAACATCATGATTGCTAGCACAAGAATAACAGCTAGTAAACTTTGTCCTTTCACTAAACCGAACGTATCTTGTAAAAATGGAACAATGATTGCAAGTCCAAATACACCATATAATACAGATGGGATACCAGCTAGCAACTGAATGGCTGGTGAAATAATTTTAGCTACTCTTTTAGAGGCAATTTCCGCCAAGAAAATCGCTGTAAATAAACCGATAGGAACCCCAATAATTAATGCTCCAACTGTTGCATAAATTGATGCAACAATCATTGGGAAGATACCGAATTTATCTTCACTCGGTACCCAATCAGTACCAAAAATAAAATCTATAAAGCTATAGCCACCTGCTACAAAGGGATGAGCTCCTTTATAAAATACAAATCCAATGATTAACAATAAAGTGATAACTGAAAGAAGTGCGCAAATCAAGAAAATTCTTGAAGACACCTTCTCTAACAAATACTTCCTTTTATTTGCTTTACCGATTGCTACGGCCTGCTCGTTAGTTGTTGGGATAGACACACTTTATTCCTCCAAAATCACACTCAAAATTATGGTTCTGTTTTTCTTTAAGAATCTTTTATTTTATAGGAATAGCTCCTGCTTCAGCTGCAATGAGTTGTCCATCTTCACTTAAGATGAAATCTATAAATCGTTGGCCATCCTCTGTTAATTGACCTTCTTTATATAGAAATAAGAATGGTCTAGACAAACTGTATTGTTCTTTTAGAACATTTTCTGCATTTGCTGCTACGCCATTAATGTCGATTGTCGAAATGGAGTCATCGATATATTCAAATGAAATAAAGCCCACTGCATGTTTATTGTTCCCTACTGTTGTTTTAATATTACCGTTACCACTTGCAATAATTGCATTTCTTATTAATTCGCCAGAGCTGTAATCGACAATTTCTTGGAAAGCATCACGTGAACCTGAACCATCCTCGCGAGAGACAACAACGATTTCCATATCATCTCCACCAAGTTCTTTCCAGTTCGTCACTACTCCAGTAAAAATCTTCTTTACTTGCTCCATCGTAAGATCTTTTATTTTGTTAGTTGGATGAGTCACTACTACAATTCCATCATAAGCAATAACGACCTCATTCAATCCACTCGCTATTTCTTCATCCTTTAAATCTCGTGAAGACATACCTATTTCAGACACGCCACTGATTGCGTTGGTAATACCCGCAGATGAACCAATTTGGTTTATTTCAATATTCGTTTTGTCTTGCTCTGAATATTTGTGGGCTAGTTTTTCAGCAAGCGGCCCTACAGATGTTGATCCTGAAATAGACACTGTTGCGTTACTACCTTTTGACGCTTGTCCGTTAGGTTCATCATTGCTTGTACATGCGGATAGTATAGTAATTAGAGACAGCGTTAATAATCCCATTTTCACTCTTTTCAACCTAGTCATTTGTGACCTCCTAGAAATAGGTTAGGAACTTTTTTATGTCGTATCTTGTCTAATACTAGAATAATCGCCTAGTGTAAATTTTCAACAGGTATTTTGTAAAGCTTTTGTAAATTTCATTAAAAGCAAGATGCTTTATGTTAAAAATTGTTAAGAATTAATACTCGACAAGATAACTTAGGATGAGTTGAAATTAAAACTTAAATACCTTCCATTTATTTCACAGTTATTCTAAGTAGATTGAATACATGATTTCAATTTTATAGTCTCATACAAAGCTGTGTAATCATCTCGTCTTGTCGTAGAATACAGTTTCGAAAAGAACCGCCTTTTGTTCCACTGATAGTTTTGAAGGTTTACCGAGTGATATTCCCTTCTTTGTAAGCAGACCAATAACTATTAACTGTAAAGGGATTATGACCGATTATTTGAGCAATCTAATTGATTTTGGACGCCCTATTGGTTATCTCTATACCCGCTAGGAAGAGCTTAAAATCTTTAAATCAATTATGTTGTTTATTTAGTTTCTTATTAATTTTTAAAATCGATATATTAAACACTGAAATTGTAAAAAGCTTGAGGATTCAAATTTGAATCCTCAAGCTTTTTACATTTATATAGTATGTAAGTCTAACCATGCCAACTCTTCGAATAAAGCTTTTAAGGAACAATATAAAACTGTTCGTTTCGAATTGCATCAAAGAAATTATATAAAAATCTCCAATTGGATAAAAGATGGCACTATATACTTTGGCTACACCTCTCTATTTATCCTATCTAACCAGTTTATCGATGAAATTCCCCATACCAATTCACAATTACCTTGTCTATTTATCGTTTGACTATGTCTGTATAAGAGCCAATTACATGGTGATTGGCATATATTACTCAACATAAAAGGTGAAGAATCAAGTTAAAAACGATTCTTCACCTTTCATTCAATATCTCGTTTCAAATCTCCAACCATGCAACGCATTCGACATATGTGTATTCACCTACACCATCGTTCATGTATATATTTCAGTTGCTTCCCTTTTAAATAGTTGTTTGCCATCAAATACTTTAACTAACAAGAAGTGAGCATGAAGAAATTAATTTTCGCATGCAACATTGGATTCATAGTTCAATGTTACATAGGAACTTTTTATTAAGCATTCTAGCTAACCTGATTTAATTAAAGTTTTTTTTGCAAGACTTGAAATAAAAAACCATTTAATTGATAATCGTTATCAACTACTATATATTTAATAGTGACAGAAAATATAAATGTAAAGGGAGAGTATAATGCAAATATACTGGACTAAAATAAATAAAATTATTGAAGAAACTCCTGAAGTGAAAACATACTTGCTCGATCGTCCGGAGGACTTTTCATGGGAGGAAGGTTCCCACACTCATTTCGCACTTAAAGGTTTTAACGCTGGAGATAAGCCGAACCGTAGCTTAATTCGCCACATGTCAATATCCACTTTACCTCATGAAAATTCAATTGGCATTACAACCCGTATCAGAGAACATTGCTCCGAGTTTAAAGCGATCTTAAGAAATCTTGAAGTTGGCAATGAAGTTGCAATATTTAAAACTCATTCGAATATACCACTTAAAAGAGAAAACAAAAATGTTTATCTATTGTCATCAGGCGTTGGCCTGGCAACTTTCAGACCACTTGTACTTGATTACTTTGAACGTGCGGAAAACGTCAATCAAGTTCATTCCTTAAACATCGATTCGTCAAAGGATTTCCTATTCTCTACTATTTTTGAATCTGCACCTGATAAGAAATTCATATCACGGTTCGTCGATAATCGGAAAGACTACTATGAAGAAGTGAAAAATCTAACTGCCGATAAAGACGGACAGTTCTATATAGTTGGCAGTGACGAATTCCTCATGCAGAATATTGAATTGCTGCGTGAACAAGGGATCAAACCAGAACAAATTATGCTCGATAAACGTCAACAGCAACTGTCTGAGTTTTTATGATTTTAAAAACGGGAAAAGATTCACCTTTTCCCGTTTTCCTTATCCTCGAATCAAATCTCCAACCAAGCCACACACTCCACATGACTCGAATGAGGGAACATATCAACCGGCTGTACTTCCTGCGTGCGATAACCGCCATCTTCAAGTATGCGTAAATCCCGTGCAAGTGTACCTGGATTACATGATACGTAAACAACACGTTTTGGCTTATACTCCAAAATTGTTTTCAAAAGTTCTTCGTCGCAGCCTTTACGCGGTGGATCAACAACCAGCACGTCGAATCGTTTGCCATCTGCATACCATTTCGGAATGACGACTTCAGCAGGGCCTGCTTCGAAATGCGCGTTATTTATGCCATTCAATTCCGCGTTGCGTTTAGCGTCTTCGATTGCTTCGGGAACGATTTCAACGCCATAAACTTCTTTTGCTTTTTGTGCGATGAACAACGAAATTGTACCAATACCGCAATACGCATCGATGACAGATTCATTTCCTGTTAGCTGTGCGTACTCTAGTGCCTGTCCGTAAAGAACTTCCGTCTGTACAGGGTTCACTTGGTAGAAAGAGCGTGCAGATATTTCGAAATCGATGTTGCCGATTGAATCGACAATAACCGGTTTCCCGTATAACAAAACTGTTTCATCACCGAAAATAACGTTCGTTCTCTCGGTGTTAAAGTTTTGCATAATTGACGTTACATTTGGAACGACACGTTTAATAAGTTCTATGGCTGCATCTTTCTGCGTAAATTTCTTTTTGCGCGTTACTAAAACAACCATTACGTCGCCTGAGGTACGTCCTTTCCGGACAATTAAGTGACGAAGCAAACCTAAGTGAGTCTTTTCATCATAGGCATCAACGCCGATTGCATGTAGCTCATATTTCAACATAGCCATTAGGTCATCTGCTTCATGACTTTGGATGAGACAGATATCTGTGTCAACGATGTGATGTGTACGCGATTTATAAAATCCAGAAACAACTTTGCCATCCCGCTCACTGAAAGGTATTTGTGATTTATTGCGGTAGCGCCAAGGGTCGTCCATCCCTTTTACTGGGTGCACTGGCACATGGGGGAGTTTTGCGACACGGTCCATTACATCACGTACTGTTTTACGCTTTTGCACAAGTTGACCTTCGTAAGACAAGTGTTGCATCTGACATCCACCGCATTCTGAGAATACATGACAAGGCGGTTTTACTCGATCAGGGGATGCTTTCGTTATATTTAACAGCCTGCCAAAGCCGTATTTTTTCAATGTTTTACCTACTTGTATATCAACCTCTTCGCCTGGAAGCACACCGGGGATGAAAAGCGGATAGCCGTCCACTTTTGCTACGCCCGAACCATCGTGCGTTAAATCTTCTACGTAGACGCTGAGACGATCGTTTCTATTTACACTATATGACATTATATTTTCCTCCAAATTTCAGATGTCTTTAGTTTACCATGCTGAGAGTGAAAAAACAGATGTCGCATGGGCATCTATTAGACAATACATGTACTTTACTGTGGGAGTAGATTTTTTTTTGGCTAGTCGGCACTTGTATATGCTCGGTTGGTCTACCCATATAATCGGTAAACTAACCTATATGATCGGTCAGCACACGCTTAGGATCGATTGCCTACCTATATGATCGGTCAGCACACACTTAGGATCGATTATGATCGGTCAGCATGCACTTATGATTGGCTACCAACTTTTATGATCGGTTAGCACACGCTTATGATCGGTTGCCTACTTTTATGATTGGTCAGCACACGCTCAGGATCGATTGCCTACTTTTATGATCAGTTGCCTTCTTATATGATCGGTTCGCACCCACATACGCCCGCCTACCGATCACCAACAAAAAACAGACGCCACAATCGACGTCTGCTCTCTTTTACTTTTCTTTTTCAATCTGCTTCTTTATGGCTCCGTCCATTGGTGCAATAACGAACGCAACGACGAGTCCCCCGATGAGGACGATGAAAGGTGCGTAAAACATTAAAAAGTGATTCATGGACCATTCCTCCTTATGCGTGGTAGTCGCCTTTTCCGCGGACGTAGTCTTTATCGAATAGGAATAGACGCATGAGCAAGTACAATGACGGAATCAGCAGCCCAAGTCCCATGATGAACACCACGATAAGCGAGATGGCCATGGCCGGGTTCGTGAAGCTGTCGTAAATCGTCAAATACGGGTACAACAAGTATGGATAATGGGACGCACCATAGCCAAAGAAGGCGAAGGCAAACTGGCCCACTAGCAATAGGAACGCGAGTCCGTAATTACGGCGCTTCCAGATTAGCCAAACCGTTCCGATGAACATGATAAACGAGATAAGGAACATCGGCCAGAAGTTTTGGATGTTAGTGTAATGTTCCGGATTGTGATTTCTTAGTTCGAATATAATGCCCCCTGCTGTGATAATCGTCGGCAATGCCCAGATGAGCGCATATTTCCGAATCATATTCGTCGCTGCAACATCACGTGCTTTATTCGCATACCAAGTCAGGAATACCGCCGATATATAAAGCGTTGCGGCGATGCTTAACACAACGATCGACCAGGTCAACGGACTGGAGAACAGCCTCCAATAATCGAGTACGGGATTGCCATTTACCATGTCGATAAATCCACCTTCAGAAATGGTAAGTACGATGGACAGCGATGCTGGAATAAGTATTCCAGCAAGGCCGTACATGAACGAATACCCTTTGTGTCCACGTGCCCCGTATGTCTCAAATGCATAATAGGAACCACGGATGGCCAGTAGGATAATCCCAATGCTGACGGGGATTAATAACGTCGTTCCATAATAAAACGCTGTTTTCGGGAAAAACCCAATAATCCCCACAAAGAAGAAAACTAAGAAAACGTTGGTCACTTCCCAAACAGGCGATAAATAGCGCTGAATAATGTTGGTCAAAATATGCTGACGGCCAGTGAGCGTGCTGTAGGCATTGAAAAAACCTGCTCCAAAATCAATGGCACCAATCAGTATATAACCGAACAGGAAAGTCCATAGAACGGATATGCCTAGTATCTCAAGTGTCATAGCACGTCGCCGCCTTTCTCCGTATCACGATCTTCAATTTCGCGTTCAACTGGATTGTTGCGGAACATTTTTCTCAGTACGACTATACTACCGACTCCTAGGACAAGATAAAGCAAGCAGAACAAGATAAGCATGGAGTCAACATGTCCGCTCGTCGTAGCAGCGTCCTGCGTTCGCATAATGCCTCTTAGAATCCATGGCTGTCTACCAACTTCAGCAAGCCACCAACCGGCTTCAATCGCTACTAGTGTTAGCGGACCACCGAGTACGATAAGCCAGCGGAACCATTTCGTAGAAACCATTTTCCAACCTCGTTGAACCCCTAACCAAAATACGCCCGATAGAAGGGTCATCCAAATACCAATTGACACCATTATGTCGAATAAGTAATGGATGTAAAGTGGCGGAACTTCATCTTCAGGGAATTGATCCAGACCAGCTACCTCTTGAGTAAAACTACCGTGTGCAAGGAATGATAATGCATATGGTATTTCGATGGCATATTTAACTTCTCCATCTTTGAGAATGCCGTACATTATCAGCGGCGCATTTTCACTTGTTTCAAGATGCCATTCTGCGGCAGCCAATTTTTCAGGTTGATACTCCGCTAAATATTTCCCTGAGAAGTCACCGATAATTGCTGATGCAATTGCAAAGACAAGCCCAACTTTCATCGTTAGATAAAGTGCTTTTTTGTGGTATTCATGATTCGAACCTTTTAACAGACGGAACGCTGCAATCGCTGCAAGCACAAAAGCAGCTGTCATATAAGAAGTCGCAACAACGTGTGCCACTTTCGTCGGCATCGCTGGATTGAACATCGCAAGTAGCGGATTGACGTTAACGAATTCACCATTAACGATATCAAACCCTCTTGGTGCATTCATGAATGCGTTAACGATTGTGATGAACACCGCAGAAAAGGATGCTCCGATGGCAACCGGAATAAGTAATAGAAAATGTTTCTTTTGGTTTTCAAAACGATCCCATGTATATAAGTAAATACCGAGGAAAATTGCTTCAAAAAAGAATGCAAACGTCTCCATAAATAACGGAAGTGCAATGACGTTCCCTGCAAGTTCCATGAAATTAGGCCATAACAAGGATAATTGTAAACCGATTGCGGTTCCTGTTACGACACCAACGGCAACTGTAATGATAAAACCTCTTGCCCAACGTCGTGCAAGTAAAATATAGTGATCATCGTTTTTCTTTATGCCAACCCATTGTGCGATCATAATCATCAACGGTACTCCGACGCCAATTGTTGCATAAATAATATGGAATGATAAAGTTGTTTCGGTTAAGACCCTTGAAAAAAAGACTGCTTCTTCATTTCCCATCTGCGTATCCCCCTTTAGCTCCCGAAGATTTTACCAAAAATTGATAACAGCATAATTCCTGCAATAATAAATGCAAGCCATATAAGTCTTTTTTCATGTATTTTGTACACTTGCACCATGTCCTTTCAAATACATCATGATTCTATTGTATACCCTCTATACCACCCAGTAGTTACGTTTAAAACGATTTACATGAACTATTTGTGACTAGACATATTGAACAAGTGAATACCAATATAAAAAGTGAACGAAGGCGTTCAACAATGAATAGCTTTAATGAATTCAATGAAATTCTTTATTTCAACAAATATGTAGCAAAGTACCTGCTTGCCGGAGGACGGAATATTGTGTATATTTAATAAACTAAAGCGGGGTGAACACAGTGGAACTAAAAAGAAAAATATTAGCTTATATTACAAAAGGTGAGGGTACCAATCGGGAAATTCTGGTGTTCGAGCATAAAGATAATCCTAACGCCGGCTTACAGGTCCCCGGAGGAACAATTGAAGTTGACGAGCTTCTGATAGACGCATTATATCGGGAAATCGAAGAAGAAACAGGTATTAATAGAGAAGATTTAGAGTTGAAAGGGAAAGTTATTAAATCGAATTACTTCCCTGAACATAAGAATGTTATCTATGAAAGGAATATTTTTCACCTCACGTTTATCGGTAAAGAACATGATGGGTGGGAACACCGTGTATATGGAGGTGGCGAAGACGACGGTATGATATTTATCCATCGCTGGGTACCCATCAACAAGTTGCCCGAACTAGCCGCCAATCAAGATCAGGCAATAGAATTTATTTAAGAAAAGCGAAAGGCGCCGTCCTGTCGCAACAAGGAGGGATGTAATTCAAATCCCTCCCCACTCATACCTGCATCCTTGCATGGCCTACTTCAAGCCCCACAGCTGTACTGTACTTTAAAGCTACCTAGCCTAGACACTGCTCCAAAGTGACATTCTTATATTTTCTTATCTTTTTTAGAAAATGAGCTGTAGGAATGCCCACTTTCGGCATCCTTACAGCTCATTTTGTCCAATCTACTAACTACCTAATCCTGACTGCAATTTACGACTCTACAGAAGAATCCGGTAGGTCTACTCGATCCTCATTCCGTAATTCACTCATAGGAACAAACATCTCAATATGCCTATAAAGATTTTCAAACCTTGCCGGTAATACTCCACCGTATTCTCCATCTAGATTGAGGAGTACCTTTTCAGTGGATGTCACTGTGATTTTTTCTGCTTTAGTTGAAATAACAAGCGGATCATCTAGATGCTCACCTCTGAGAGCAAGCGAAACAACACGTATGAATTCAGCGATATTACACTTTTTCAGGATGAGCAAAGTGAATTTCCCGTCATTAATGCTTGAACCAGGGGCAAGTTTTTCAAAGCCGCCGACTGAATTCGTTAAGCCGACGAGAAACATCATTGCTTCATCCTCAAATACTTCACCATCGTATTCAATCTTGACGTGAGTAGAGTGGATCGACGGCAACATCTCAATACCTTTTAAATAATAAGCAAGCTGCCCAAGTACTGTCTTCAATCTGCTTGGGACATCATATGTCAATTCGGTCAATCTGCCGCCACCTGCAATGTTAATAAAGTGGCGATCGTTCATTAAACCAACATCGACAGGTATCGTTTCTCCACGAATGATAATATCTACCGCTTCGTTAATATCACGAGGAATACGTAACGCGCGCGCAAAGTCGTTCGTCGTTCCAGTAGGAATAAGTCCAACTTTGGGACGATTGTCAAATGGACTCACGCCCGCGATGACTTCGTTCAATGTGCCATCCCCACCTGAAGCAATTACAAGGTCAAAACCAGCTTCTACAGCATGTTTAGCTGCTTCTGTTGCATCTCCTTCACACGTTGTCGCATGACAAGATGTTTCATAACCGGCCTTTTCAAGCTTCTCGAGTACCTCACCCAGGTGTTTGCGGAATGCTTCGCGTCCCGACGTCGGATTATAAATAATTCTTGCTCGTTTCATCCGTAATTCCCTCTATTCGTACATATGTTTTTTAAAAGAATCAGCTAAAATGCTCGATTAATAAGACATGCCACTTGGCACTTAAGATTGTTTCTGCAATACCGGTAAGAATGTTTTACGAATGTCATCGTATACTGTCAACCACAGCTCTGGCTTGGATGTATATTCGGCAGTAATCCGCTCGATGAATGCCTGTTGTTTTTCTTTATAAACTGGTGAATCAGCTGCAGGTAAGTCTTTGCGCAATTCTAAAACATATTCTTGAATGGCAGCTGCTCGCGGTCCCCATTTCGCCTCGACTTCCCCGTCTTCATCAAGCAATAAGTATACAGGAATCGACCTACCTCCATTTGTCAGATGTTTGTCGATTAAGTCCGTATCTGCATCACGGTATGCCGTACGTACGTCAAGACCCGCGGCTTCCGCTATTCTTCGAAGAACCGGATTATTCATCATAGCGTCTCCGCACCAATCTTCCGTAATGACTAAGATATTCGGTTTCTTTGCTTTTAATAGCTCGATGAATTCATCATCTGCCGGCACTTCGAATTGTTCATAAATGCGAAAACTTTCTTCTTTATGTTTTTCCATCTTATTCATATACTGTTCGAGTGAAATGGCTTCATCAAAGTATTGTTGTTCAGTTTTCATCAATCATCCACACTCCTTTTCTTTAATTGTACGTCGTCCCTTCCCGCGAATCAAATTACGAGATTAAAAAAAGACGCTCTGTACAGGGACTTGGAAAAGTCTTATGCAGAACGTCTCAATTAAAAATAGGAAATAATAAGTTTTCGCCTAAAAATGGTGTCAAGGCGCCTTACGCTTTTCTAGTTACCTCTTCGCAATTTCCTCAAGAAGAATTTTATTAACGAGTGGCGGGTTTGCCTGCCCTTTCGTCGCTTTCATAATTTGACCAACGAGGAAGCCTACTGCGCGCTCTTTCCCGTTTTTATAGTCTTCAATCGATTGTTCATTTGCATCTAATGTTTCAGTGACGATTGTTCGAAGCGTGCCTTCATCAGAAATTTGGACAAGCCCTTTTTCTTTGACGATGTCTGCTGCATTTCCGCCGTTATCAATCAATTCCTTGAACACTTTTTTCGCGATTTTAGATGAAATTGTACCATCTGTAATCAGCTTAATCATACTTGCAAGTCCTTCAGGCGTTAATGCCGTAGCATCAAGTTCTTTTGCCTCTGCATTTAGATAAGCTGAAACTTCACCCATAAGCCAGTTAGATGCAAGCTTCGCATCCGCTCCCGCCGTAACAGTTGCTTCGAAGAAATCAGACATATCTTTTGTCAGTGTCAATACCATCGCATCGTAAGCAGGTAAGTCAAGGTCGTTGATATAACGGTCCTTACGAGCGTCCGGAAGTTCTGGAATTTCAGCACGAACACGTGCCATCCATGCCTCATCGATATGAATATCTGTCAAATCAGGTTCAGGAATAAAGCGATAATCATTCGCTGGACCTTTGACACGCATAAGAATTGTTTTACCTGTTGCTTCATCGTAACGGCGTGTTTGCTGTTCGATTTTACCACCGGATAATAAAACTTCTTCTTGACGATCCACTTCATATGCGATTCCTCTACGAACGAAGTTGAATGAGTTCAAGTTTTTCAATTCCGTTTTCGTTCCAAATTCCTCTTGTCCAAACGGACGGATAGAAATGTTGGCGTCACAACGGAGTGATCCTTCTTCCATACGGACATCGGAAACACCTGTGTATTGAATGATAGCTTTCAATTTTTCAAGGAAAGCATACGCTTCTTCAGGAGACCGTACATCAGCTTCAGTTACAATTTCAATTAATGGTACACCTTGTCTGTTTAAGTCAACAAGCGAGTGACCTTCATCGGTATGTGTTAATTTCCCTGCATCTTCTTCAAGGTGAACGCGTTCAATACGAATCTTTTTCTTTTTACCATCAACTTCGATTTCTACCCAACCGTTTGCACCAATTGGACGGTCATCTTGAGAGATTTGGTAAGCTTTCGGATTATCGGGATAGAAGTAATGCTTACGGTCGAAATTAGTAATAGGCGCAATTTCACAGTTAAGTGCCATTGCAGCTTTCATACCGAAATCAACTGCTTGTTCGTTCATCACCGGTAATACACCTGGATAAGCCAAGTCAATCACATGAATGTTCATGTTTGGTTCCGCACCAAAATGTGCATGAGCTGGGGACATGATTTTCGAATTTGTTTTAAGTTCTACGTGGACTTCAAGTCCTACTACTGTTTCAAAGTTCATTATTATTTCCCCTCCCATATGACTGGAGTTTGTGTATGGAAATCAGTCGCTTGTTCGTAAGCATGTGCAACTTTGTAGAGTGTCGCTTCATCGTAATGTTTCCCGATAATTTGAAGACCAAGTGGAAGTCCATTCGAAAATCCGCATGGAACCGAAATTGCCGGTACACCCGCAAGGTTAATCGGAACTGTTAAAATGTCGTTTGCATACAGCGTCAACGGATCTTCTAGTTTTTCACCAATTTTATAAGCCGTTGTCGCAGATGAAGGTCCGATGATTACATCGTATTTTTCGAAAAGAGTAGCAAAGTCTTGTGCAATGAGTGTACGTACTTTTTGCGATTTCACATATAAACCACCGTGTTGAGCTGCACCTAATGAATACATACCGAATAAAATACGTTTTTTCACTTCATTGCCAAAAGCTTCAGAACGTGTACGCGCGTATAATTCTTCAAGATCCTTGACGCCTTCAGCACGATAACCGTAACGAATCCCGTCAAAACGAGCAAGATTCGATGATGCTTCAGAAGATGATATGACATAGTAGACTTCAGATGCATACTTCGAATGTGGAAGTGAAACTTCTTCCCACTCGGCACCAAGTGATTCGAGTACTTTGAGCGCTTCCAATACTGCATTTTTCGCTTCTTCAGATACACCTTCACCTAAATACTCGGCTGGAACGCCGATTTTTAAGCCTTTGATGTCGCCGGTTAGTGCAGCACGGAAATCAGGAACAGCCTGCGGAGATGTAGATGAATCTTTTGCATCTAAGCCTGCAATTGCACTTAGTAGCAATGCATTGTCTTCAACGTTGCGCGTAATCGGACCAATTTGGTCTAGTGATGATGCGAAAGCAACAAGACCTGAACGAGACACGCGACCGTATGTTGGCTTCATGCCGACAACGCCACAGAATGCAGCGGGTTGACGGACAGAGCCGCCTGTATCTGAACCAAGTGCGAATGCTACTTCGCCGGCTGCAACTGCCGCCGCCGAACCGCCTGATGAACCTCCGGGAACGTAATCAAGATTCCATGGATTATGTGTCGTTTGGAATGCAGATCTTTCTGTCGTCGATCCCATCGCAAATTCATCCATATTCAGTTTCCCGATTGTTACCATTCCTGCTTCATTGATTTTATCAACCACTGTCGCATCGTAAACTGGTACGAAGCCTTCAAGCATCTTACTAGCAGCAGTTGTAACAATGCCTTTTGTAACGATATTATCTTTCAGACCGATCGGTAACCCGAATAGAGGTCCCCGTCCTTCTAATGGCTGGTTGTCCAATTCTTCCGCTTTAGCGAGTGCCTGTTCGCCATTTGTTGAGAGGAAAGCTTGTACTTTTCCATCCATCTTTTCAATACGGGCTAGTGACTCCTCCGTCAGTTCTTTGACAGATACTTCCCGATTATGTAATAGCGACTGAAGTTCTGTTGCCGTCTTTTCAAATAACGTCATTTTTCTTCCTCCTTAAATCCATTCATCAAATGATAGTCGGCACTTTGATTTGTCCGTCTTCATGCTCTTTCACGCTCTTCAGCATCTCTTCCCTGTCAAGTGCGTCTGTCGGAATATCCTTACGTAATACATTGAAAAGCGGCAGTGGATGTGTCATTGGAGCAATCTGCTCAGTGTCCACTTCTTCTAGTTTAATGGAAAATCCAATCATGTCTTCGAGTTGCTCAGCAAACATTTCTGCCTCAGCGTCTGTCATAGCAATCCTTGCAAGACCTGCGTGACGTTTCACTTCATCTATCGTCAATTGTGTCATTTTTTCTCCTCCTCTTTGAATTGTACGGTTAATCATATCATCTTCCTATTATGATGAAAAGTTATGTTGATCAATAGCCGTAAATATGAACGAATGGCTTATCATTATCTGCCTCTTTCACGATTAATGCTTCCGGTCCATTGACGGACGTTATACTTACTTCTGTATGCACATTCGGGAAATGTTGATTAACGAGTGACGTCATATATTGCGTGAAACCGATCGTTTCACTTGTACCAAAGAATTGGATTGGTACTTTTATTTCAAGCGACTTTAAGTTGTTGTCTTTATAAAATCCGGTGCCTATGACGTTGACGAAACTCGGGAAATACGCATCGATATCCTGTTTAAAGCTATCAAATGTAGTATTCATTTCCCTATATTCGCCATTCGCAGAAGACGCTGGGAAAACAACATACTTCTCGTTAACTACTTTCCAACCTGTCGGTGCCGATTGCCCTTTTCCAGCGATGGCTGTTGCAAAATAAGTGCCCGGGACAATGGAGTTGCGGCTCTCTTGCTTAAACAGTCCGACAACAATCGGGATATCTGATAGCCCTTCCTGTGTACGCAGCCGCTTTACAACTTCTTCAGCCATTTTCATACCTTGCTTCTCAAGTACCTTATCCGTTATTTTGGTCTCTTTTCCACTTCTCGAATAGCTGGTTGAATTAAGTGCTAGACCGACGGAAATCCCGGCAAGATGGAGTTTCTTGTCATCCGTCATTACGAGGTAGTTCTGTTCGACGATATGGGCCAGATAATTCGGCGCCACTTCCGAGGCTGTCTCTTCGCTCATGCCTTCCTCGATGGGTGGATTCAAACCAGCTTTATTCGCTGAACTTCTTGACAGCCAGGCCTGGGCAGTCTCCTTGTCGATATGTTGCCCTTCCTGAAAGTAATGGTTTTTCGGATTAAACTGCTGATTGGAAAGACGTAAGAGCCCTTCCTCTGCTTCCTGCATATCGTATTTTGTATAGATATTGTTTACGATTAGACCACGACTCGCACTTTTCTTGAAAGAGATAGGTGTCTTGTAAAACTCTTCTTTTAATTGGACATCCGGTATCATGACAGTCTCTTCAATGCTTTCGTCGTTCTCCTGGACGGCTTCCTCTTTCTCCGTTCCGAATGAAGGAAGACACCCTCCAAGTAGAAGAATGGCTGCAAGTCCAGGTAGTATACCTATTTTTCTCATCATATAATTACTCCTTTTCGCCAAGTGCTTCAATCAACTCAGCTTCATTCCACACAGTAATTTCAAGCTCCTCGGCTTTTGCCAATTTCGAGCCGGCGTCTTCCCCTGCAATCACAAGATCTGTCTTTTTACTCACGCTACCACTCACTTTTCCGCCGAATGCTTCGATTTTCTCTTTCGCTTCGCCACGGGTCAAAATGGATAGTTTCCCTGTTAGGACAACAGTCTTGCCAGAAAATAGGCCGTCTGTCGGTACATCTTGCCGCCTGCGTCCTTTATAGGCTGTATTCAATCCGTAAGCCTCCAGCTTTCGAAGCACTTCAAGAACTTTTTCATTGCTAAAATAGGTCGTAATTGAATCGGCTACCTTGTCCCCGATTTCGTGGATGGTTACAAGCCGCTCTGCATCGGCTACCATTAGATCAGCAAGTGTTCCGAACTCCTCCGCAAGTATTGCTGCCGCTTTTTCACCTACATGGCGGATACCTAGTCCAAAGAGCATTTTTTCAAGTGAATTTTCTTTTGATGCTTCAATTGCAGTTAGTAGATTCGAGACGGATTTTTCACCCATCCGTTCGAGTTCAATTAATTGCTCTCTTGTCAGCGTATATAGATCCGAGACGTCGTGGACAAGATCTGCCTTGTACAAAAGGTCAACTACCCGTTCACCAATTCCTTCGATATTCATTGCATTGCGGGACACGAAGTGAATAATGGCTTCTTTCATCTGTGCTGGACATTGTGGATTAACACAACGTATCGCAACTTCTTCCTCGATTCGAACGAGTTCTGAATCACAGACAGGACAGTTCGTTGGCATTTCAAAAGGTACTTCATCACCAGTGCGTTTTTCCACAATTGCAGCGACTACCTCCGGAATAATATCTCCTGCTTTTCGGATAATAACTGTGTCGCCGATTCGAACGTCTTTTTCTTTAATGAGATCCTCATTATGCAACGATGCGCGTCCTACAGTCGATCCCGCGACAAGAACTGGTTGAAGTATAGCTGTTGGAGTCACTACACCTGTTCTGCCAACACTAAGCTCTATATCTAGCAACGTTGTGACGACTTCCTCAGCGGGAAACTTGTAAGCAGTCGCCCATTTCGGACTTTTCGCCGTAAATCCAAGCTGTTCCTGATCCTCAAAGTTATCGACTTTTACAACAATCCCGTCGATTTCATAGTCAAGAGCGGAACGGCTTTCCCCCCACTCCCCAACATAGTCAATCACTTCTTCAATTGTGGCGCATCGCTTGCGTTCTTTGTTCGTTTCAAAGCCAAGCGCAGCAAGGTAATCTAATGAGTCTGAATGACTATCTTGTCCGAATAAACTTCCATCGCCACCGATTCCATAAACGAATATCGCCAAATTTCGGCTCGCCGCTATTTTTGGATCGAGTTGGCGAAGTGAGCCTGCCGCCGCGTTACGTGGATTGGCGAACGGCTCATCGCCGGCTTCGTCGCGCATTGCATTCAATTTCACGAACGATTGCTTCGGCATATAAGCCTCGCCGCGAACTTCAATCGCAACAGATTCTTTCAGTCGAAGTGGGATTGTCCGGATTGTTTTTAAACTTGCCGTTATATCTTCCCCGACCGTACCATCTCCACGAGTTGAGCCCTGTACAAACTTTCCGTCGACATATCTGAGCGAAATAGCAAGCCCATCTATTTTTAGTTCACAAATATACGAAACATCGTGTCCTGCTGCCGCCTTAACACGCCTGTCAAATTCTCTCAAATCTTCTTCATTGAATGCATTCGATAGACTAAGCATCGGAAACTCGTGAACGACTTTTCCAAATCCCTTCAGTATCTCTCCACCTACACGCTGTGAGGGGGAGTCCGGATAAATGAGGTCAGGATTTTCCGCTTCAATCGACAACAGTTCCTGCATATATTGGTCATAGATTGCGTCGGAAGTAAGCGGTTTATCAAGCGAATAATAAGCATGACCATACTGATGAAGCAGGTTATTCAATTCTTCCACCCGTTTTTCGAGTTCAAGTCGATCCATCGATTTTTTCTCTCCTTCAGCCATCATGCTTTTTCAATTGGTGCAAATTTTGCTAAGAGACGTTTGACTCCGACTGGATTTGGAAATGCGATGTCCAGTTCTACTTCTTCGCCTGTCCCTTTTACGCTGACAATCATGCCGGTTCCCCACTTTTTGTGAACCGCTTTGTCGCCAGGGCTCCATCCCATTTTGTCTCCACCACTGGTATTATATACAGGCTTTTTAACAGCAGATCGCACAGGTGCTTCATTACGTGCTTTGGATCCGCCTCCAATGGAGAATCCGGAATCTCTTGAAACAATTTCCGTAATGTCATCCGAAATTTCTGCAATGAAACGTGAAGGGCTATTATAGCTCGCACGTCCATAAAGCGTGCGGTACGATGCGGAAGTTAGATAGAGTTTTTGCTCTGCACGCGTGATTCCCACATACGCAAGACGCCTTTCTTCTTCCATCTCCTCGTCATCTCCCATTGAACGGGAGTGCGGAAAGACGTTTTCTTCCATTCCGATGATGAAGACAACAGGAAATTCAAGACCTTTGGCGGCGTGCATCGTCATAAGGACAATTTTCTCTGTAGATTTGTTCTCTTCTTTATCAAGTGAATCAATATCTGCGATGAGCGCAAGATCTGTCAGGAAGGCGACTAATGATTTGTCACCTGTATCTTCTTCTGCACGTTTTTCAAAAGCTTCCGTTACAGATAAAAACTCTTCGATATTTTCCAGACGACTTTCTGACTCAATTGTTTTTTCACGATGAAGCATTTCGCGGTAACCCGATTTATCAAGTATTTGCTCAACAAGTTCAGTCACCGATAAGTATACCTGCATTCGAGTAAATCCTGCGATCAGCTCACGGAACTTGGCAACTTCATTTGCAGCTCTTGACGTAATGCCCATAAAGTCAACTTCTTGTAATGCGTCAAAAATGGAGCGGTCATGTTCAATTGCAAAGCGCGCCATTTTATCGAATGAAGTAGCACCAATACTGCGCTTTGGTTCATTAATAATCCGGGCCAGTGCAAGATCATCGTCATTGTTGGATACGAGTTTTAAATATGCAAGCAAGTCTTTAATCTCTTTCCGTTCATAAAACTTCGTGCCACCAACAATTGTGTAATCGAGATTGGATTTCACAAGATATTCCTCGATAACGCGCGACTGAGCATTTGTACGATACAAAACTGCAAATTGGTCGAGTTTTAGTTTCTCCTGCTCTTGCAATTCAATAACTTTACCTACGACAAACTGCGATTCATCTTTTTCATCGCTTGCTTTGTAGACATAAATTGAATCGCCTTCTTCATTATCTGTGCGTAGCTTTTTATCATAGCGGCTCTTGTTATTTGTTATGACGTCGTTCGCTGCCTGTAAGATGCGTTGTGTCGAACGATAGTTTTGTTCAAGCATAATCATTTCGGCATTTTTATAGTCTTTTTCAAAGGACAGAATATTGCCGATGTCCGCACCGCGCCATCTATAGATAGATTGGTCAGAGTCTCCAACAACACATAAGTTTTTAAATTTAGCCGCCAGCATATTAACAAGCCTATACTGTGCGTTATTTGTATCCTGGTATTCATCCACATGAATGTATTGGAATTTGTTTTGATAAAATTCAAGGACATCTGGTACACGTTCGAATAAGACCAACGTCATCATGATTAAATCGTCAAAATCAAATGATTGGTTTTTACGCAACCGCTTTGCATAGCCATCATAGACGTCTGCAATCGTTTTTTCATAGGGGTTATGAGGGTTGATTTGTGCGCGGTACATTTCTGCATCAATACACTCGTTTTTCGCTGAGCTAATAGCATTCAGCATTGAACGTGGTTCGTATTGTTTCGCATCAAGGTTCAACGTTTTCAAAACGCTTTTAATGACCGACAATTGATCGGCTGAATCGAGAATCGAAAATGATGTTGAAATACCGATTCGATCAACGTTACGTCGCAGTATTCGGACACACATTGAGTGGAATGTCGAAACCCACATCCGCTCGCCTGTGCCAGCACCAAGCAGTCCATCAATACGGTCACGCATTTCACGTGCCGCTTTGTTAGTGAATGTAATCGCGAGAATATTGGAAGGATAAATGTTTTTCTCAACGACGAGATAGGCAATCCGATGTGTTAGGACACGTGTTTTACCAGAGCCAGCACCCGCCATAATAAGCAGTGCACCTTCTGTTTTCTTCACTGCGCGAGCTTGTTCTGGGTTCATACCTATAAGTAAGTCTTCTGCTATTTTATTCATCTATTATCGCCCTCTCGGAACATTTGTTCTTTTATTATACACTGATTTGGCCTTAACGGGAAACCGATTTCACCGCGTCTACTGTTCCCAATGCCGCCTTGAAATCTTCATAGATGACGTTACCAACGATAATTGTATCCGCAATTTCAGCCATCTTTTTAGCATCTTCACCATTCCTAATGCCGCCTCCATAAAATAGGCGAGTTTTTTCGAGCACGCGTGATGCTGCTTCTACTATTTTAGGATCACCATACATACCGCTGTACTCCAGATAAAAAATGGGTAATTTGAAAAGATGTTCTGCCATGCGAGCATAAGCGACGACATCCTCTTCGTTCGGAACTTCTGTCACTCCAGTCAATTTCGCCGCTTTACAATCGGGGTTCATAATGCAATACCCTTCCGGTTGAATTTCATCCCAGTCCATCATATGCCCATATTCACGAAGCGCGGAATGATGAAGTCCATTAATCCATTCGACTTTCGTTGAGTTAAGCACCGTTGGGATGAAATAATAATCAAAACCCGGTGTCACTGAGTCAACTGTCGATATCTCAAGTGCAACTGAAACGGAATACCTTCTAATTCGGACGAGCAAATCGAGTACGTTATCGAGCGTCACTCCATCTGTTCCACCAACAATAATTCCATCTGTTCCTGACTCTGCAAGCAGTTCCAATTGTTCGTCTGTCACTGTTTTTTCAGGATCTAATTTAAAGGCATGACGCCATGTAGTGAAATCCATGTTTGACCACCCAATCTTATAATGTACGTTTCTCTAGTATACCAAAAAAACCGGACAGATTCTTTCCCTGTCCGGTTCTAACTAAAAGCGTAAGGCACCTGAAGTGCTTATTTAGTCTCCGCTTCCTCTTCATTCACTTGCGGATAGAGGCGTCCAAGTACTTTTCCATACCCGCCAGAGCCGTAATCCACACAGCGTCGTACTCTTGAGATAGTTGCAGTACTGGCACCTGTCTCACCTTGTATCTTATCGTACGTCTTCTTCATCATAAGCATTTGCGCCACTTCCAAGCGTTGGGCGAGTGACTGCAATTCACTTATCGTGACGAGATCATCAAAGAATTCATAACATTCATCGAGGTCTTTTAATTCGAGCATTGCTTTAAATAGTTGGTCCGTCTGATGACCACGGATTTTGTCGATTTGCATATGTCTCCCTCTCTCTGAATGAATTTCTTAAGGGGTATATGTGACAGACGTTTCCATTCCAGGTTGAGTCGAAACGATGTGAATCCACGTTTTACCCGGAACAAGTTTCGCAGGAACACCATTTTCCATCGGTGTTAGGATTCCGTCAATATTTTCCCATTCGATTTCCTTTTCAATACCTGCATGGAACATCATACCTCTACCGCCCGATTCAATATCGACTGACTGTCTGCCGACGTTATCAATTGTACGATGGGCTGTTTCGAATATAAGTATATTAGACAGTTCCACTGGCTTTTCGTTGGATTTATCGACTGTTAGGATCCCTTTTACCATTCTATTGTACGTTCCTTTTTCGGCATCGTAGGAATACGTGCTTGTAAAGTCCGGGTCTGTGCCATAACGAACAACAAGCATCGATGCGATATCCCCTATTTTAGCACCTTCTATCGAATCTAGGAAAGAAAATGGCGGTATTACGGACAATTCTATCGACGAATTGGTTTTCTCCATACCTGCTAGCACATTATCTTTCGTTATATACGAATTATGCGGAGCTCTTCGTTCTTTGGAGCGATTGAAAAGCGTTCCATCATATTGCATACCGTTTATATTATCCACGAAACGATTTTGCAGCATTTGTTTGGCATCTGGGCTATATCCGTGCGCCACGTAAAATGCGTCAAGTCCTTTTGAGATTTGGACAAAGTAATCCCTCGCACTGCGGATAGGACCGATTTCTTCAGGTAGCTCACTTTGAAATAATGCCAAAAGCCTTGTAATGTTGCCTTCTGCTGCAAGTTCATAGACAATATCTGCATCACTAATGCCTGATTGTGGTCTTGCAAGCGGATGATTGTTAATCGTCATCAGAACTGCGCGACGGGTACTTTCCTCTTCTGATAGAACACCAGTGAACGGTTCTTTATACAAGGTTGGCCCCTGTACAGGTTCTTCTTCAACGATTACTTCTTCCTCTTCCTCTATCGGCTCGGGTACAACGTCCTCCGCCTTCTCTTCTTTTGAACACGCCGCTAACAGCAACATTAAGATAGCTATGTACAATAGCCACCCTCTCATTTTCTTCTCCATTTACGCCTCCTATCTTCCGGTTACCGGAACAATCATTTCTTTTTTCATAACATCGTACAGCCCCATCTGTGTGATGCGTATGTACGGTAAATGTGTTGATTGCAAGAAAAGCAACGTATAGACTGCATCGCCTTTCGTGTAACCACGATCTGCCAGTGCCTTTTTCAATTCTATCTCCTGCTCAATCAATTTTTGAACCGGTTCTGCCGATAAACCGCCACCGATTGCCAGTGGAAGAGTCGCGACGATACCACCGTTTTCCGAGAGCACCATACCGCCACCGATTCGTTTAATTTCCTTAAAGGCATTGTGCATTTCTTTTTTATCTTTGCCGATTAAGATAATATCCCCTGTATTCGAATACGAAGACGCAAAGCCTTGAATTCCTGTTGCGAACCCTTTAATAATTGTATTGACATGCCATTTTCCATTTCTATCGAGAAGCATAAGGAAACTTTCATCGTGATCATCCGCAAGTTTATCGACCTTTGTGTCAATCGTCACATTATACGGTTTTGTAATGACATCGTTAAGCATTTCGATACCAACCAGATTGTCAAATATGAAATCCGATTCATCAAGTTCGAAATTCGGTGCGAACGCTTCAACAAACGACCAATCAATGGTTGGGAAAGGTTCCGTCGATTCATTTTCACGTTTCAACCATTTTCCTTTGGATAAAACATCCGTCGGCACTGGATTGTACTCATCCTCCAGAATATTTAGCGTTGCAAAACGACCTGTCGCAATGAATCCGTGTAAATCGGTCATATCATAATAGCGCGCAACGTTATAAGATGCCATCTGGTATGCATCAATTGGCGGAACCCCCGCTTCAAGCGCAGCACGGATACATTTATCCATTACGCCATCGAGGTGAAATGAAGGCGTCGATCCGTCCGTCGTCATCATCAAGTGATCAAACACATTTAATTCTTTGGCAACAATGTCTTTTAATAAATGTGGAAGATCCGGACGAATGGATGAATAGCGTAGGGTCACTCCATACCCGTGCAGTAGCCGTGCCTCTACCTCTTCTATCGTCATCGCTTCATGATCACCGTCTGTTCCAAGAAGACGCATCCGTGCCAACGTCCGCTCAGAGGCACCAGGGAAATGCCCTTCTATTTTCTTGCCCCCTATTTTTGCAGCATTTACAGAGGCGACCATATTGGGTTCCCCTGTCATGAGCCGTGGCCAACCCGTCAACTCTCCGCCCACCAATACTTCTGGACGTTCAATCCACTCTTTAATAGAAGCTAGATTAAACAATTCAGCCTCCTTCTGTAGAATCGTCTGTGAATCAAACCGTGCCCACCAGTAAAATGAAAACGGTAATTTATTTAACTCATCAAGCAGCCCAAACGATGTTTCGTTATCAAGAGACATGAATAATATAAGATTATCCGAAATGAATGTCGTTGTCCCAAGCCGCGATGCATAATCTGCAAACGTCCGCGGGTTGTACAATTGAAACGGATGAACATGCGGTTCAATATAACCAGGTACAATTTTCTTCCCTGTAGCATCGAAGATTTCGGCGCCTTCTGTCATTACCGGCATTTCCTTCCCGGCGTACACAATCCGATCGCCAGCAATCCAAATGATGCCTGTCACCCATTTTTTATAGATTGAATGTAAATATTCTGCATTAGTAATAATGAGGTCCGGCGCCTTCTTGCCGTCGATCATATGTAGTTGGTCTTTTATTTCTTTAGGCTCCCACATGATACACTCTCCCTTTAACTGAACTATTCATACTATTTATCGTAGCATAGCATTGAGGAAATAAATAGGGAGTTCGGTAGACATTTTTTGTTATTTCGGACAAACGAGGAGTTCATATTGAGGCGGGCGTTGTGAAGTTTACACTGAACGTTGTTAACTTTTGATATTCTGTTGTCTACTTTTGAGGTAACGTTGCGAACTTCTTGATACGTTGCATGCTTTCTCAACTTTGTTGTTTAGTTTACGCGGTGTGTTGTTTATTTTACGATTAGTGTTGTTTACTTCCCGAGATACGTTGCATAATTCTTGATACGTTGCATACTTTCTCAACTTTGTTGTTTAGTTTACGCGGCGCGTTGTTCACTTTCAGAGATACGTTGCGAACCTTTCCCTCAGTAAAAGGGTTCCGACACCTTTTGACGAAATAGTATAGTATTACAATCGATTGGATTTGATAAAATGACCGACAAGATGGAGTTTGATAAAGAGATGGCCGCAGAATATGACAGAGGAGTGCGCCGAACGTTGCCTACCTACGATTCGATGTTCAAACTTGTACAGGCTTATCTTCGAGCAAACATAACACAACAAGAAAGTGTATTGATAATTGGGGCGGGTGGCGGCAATGAACTTGCTACGTTAGGACCAACTAATCCCGAGTGGACATTTACAGCAGTAGATCCTGCACCACCAATGCTTGACTTCGCGCGAATGAAAGCAATTGACTTGAAGATAGATGACCGCGTGGAATTCATCGAAGGAACTGTCAATGATGTAACAGACGAGAAACTGTTCGGGGCTGCAACCTGTATGCTCGTCCTCCATTTCATTGAAGATATCGATGAAAAAAAGATCCTACTGAAAAAGATCCGACATCATCTTTCGCCTGGTGCTCCATTCGTTATGGCATCCATGTACGGGAACCCGAGCGACCCCGCATTTAATGAGCTATTCGCTCTATGGAAAGCGTACTGGTTGGATTCAACAAATTTAACTGAAGCAGAGGTAAATGAAATGGAGAAAACAGTAAGGAAGCTTTCCTTTATTCCTGAAGAGGAGATTGTACTTTTGCTAAGGGAAGCTGGATTTGGGAACATCGCTAAGTTCTTCACGACGAATATGTTTGGTGGGTGGATTTGTAAGGCGGAGTAGATGGTCAATAAAAACTCCATTGAATCCGCTGTGGCGCTTGGGGATGCCTCCCACGATAAGCCTGATAGAAAATCACTATCAGTCTTATCGCTTCGGCTACCCCAGTAAGGCGCCTTCGCTGGAGAGTGGATAGGATCAATCTATTCTTTTTTTCTTGAACACAATAATTGTTAAAACAAAAATACCGATAATCCAAAGTGCAATGATGCCAAAATTCAACCAAACTCCGCCAAATCCAATTCCACTTTCAACCTTGACTGCAATGTCCGTAAGTTGTGCATTCGGCGTATAACCCATCGCTTTCAATATAGGGTATTTGTCTGCAAACATCGTAGCCATTGATCCAAATCCGAATACAAGCATAAAGGGCAGAATAATCACAGAAGCTTCCATAACTGATTTAGCAAGTAGGCCGAGAAGTGTCCCCAAACCGATGAAAAACAAACTGGTTAATAGGATTGCACTTGCTATGATGACTACATTATCCGATTTATAGCCGGACAGCATAGCCCCAATTATTATAATCATCATCGTCGCTATCAAGCTTAACAAACTTTTCCCACTGAGTATTTCCAATGTCGAAGCAGGTGACAACATTAACCCGCGCAGCGTATTCTTCTCTTTCTCTTCAGCTATTAAACAACACTGAACAAACGCCCCAACAATGACCATTGAGAAATTGATGATCATATAATGTGCAACAATCGAAATATCATCACTCATCTCGCCCAAAAAAAATGCTAGAACAAGCGGTATAGGCACCGTAACCGAAACAGATGAATTTCTTGAAATATCCTTGAAGTCTTTCTGAAAGATAGCATTTACGCGTTTCATTGAAAAAGTCATGATAATTTCCTCCCTGTCACTTCGACAAAAATATCGCCTAACGTCGGTTCATTTGAATGAATGGCGACCACTTGATTTGACGACATATAGTCGAACATCTTTTGGGCATCCTCAGCTGTACTCTTCAACACGACTTTTTCATTGTTTTTCAACTCTACAGTCATCATGGCATCTGAATAGCGCTTTCTTAACGCCCCTGGCTCATCCATTAGTCTGATCTGTCCTTTGTTTAGAAATGCGACTCGATTACAGAGCAATTCCGCTTCGTTCATATCATGAGTGGTAAGGAAAATTGTTGTCCCGCGGGCTTGCAATTCCCGTAGTCCTTCATGAATATGTTGCGAATTCATTGGATCCAGCGCAGACGTCGGTTCATCAAGAAATAGTAGCTCAGGTTCGTGTAAAAGTGTTCGGGCAAGTATCACACGCTGAAGCATCCCTTTCGACAACTTCGAAACAACTTTTTTCTTTTCTTCTGTTAGATTAACAAGCACTAACACCTCCGCAATTCGTTGTTCCGGTACTTCATACAGCACGCAATAAAGCTTCAAGTTATCGTAAATGGATAACCGACTATACAATCCACTGTTGTCCGTCAGTACTCCGATTTTCTTTCTCGATTCACCTTTTTTCATCCCTGAAACCGGTTCTCCAAAGACGGTCGCTTTTCCACTCGTCTGGTTTAATTGACCCGTCAATATTTTAATCGTTGTCGTTTTCCCCGAACCACTCGGACCGAGAAATCCAAAAATCTCTCCCTTTTTAACGTGGAAATTGACGTCTTCAAGTGCCGTCTGATTCGCGAACACTTTCTCCAACGATTGAACTTCGATGATGTTTTCCATTGTTCTCCCCCTGAAATGTACAAGTCGTTGTTTTGTTGTTGCACCTTCAGATTAAGTCGTTTTCAACGCAAAGACAGCATATTTCCATTGAAAAGAGCTTTTTTGGGGGTGAATGGAGCTTATTTCAGGCCCAACATCACTTTCAATTCAGCCATTTTTGTTTTTGACAGTGGGATATTCGACTTTTTTTCATCATCTAGAATGAGACTGTAACTGTTCCGTGTCCATGTAATTACCTCGCGAACTTTTTGAAGGTTTACGATATAGGATCGATGGCAACGGAAAAATCCGAAATGCTGCAATCGTTCTTCAAGCTCATTCATCGTGAACATCGTTGGAAATGCTTCCCCGTTAATATGGAGTGAAGACTGTCCATCGTTACTTTCAATATAATCAATTTCAGGTGGATCAAAGAGAACAATTTTCTCATTTACCTTCGTAGGTATTTTTTCAAATCGGACTGGTTGTATTTCTGTTTTATCTATTTCAGCGCTCGCTTCCAAAATTGAAGGAATGTCCTCTTCAAGTTCCCTAGCTATTTGAATTTCATGCAAACCGTTTTCATCCAACTTAAAAACCTTATCCGCTAAATTGACTGCGCTCTCCATATTCCCCGTTAATATTAGTACACTTTTCCCTTTATCACGTAGCTCTTCCAGCATAATAATTAATACGCGCTGTGTTTCGATATCGATGTTTTGGTCGGGTTCTTCAAATATGAACTGCTCAGGATTTTGAATGAGGAGCTTCGCAAATTGGATCCGTCTTTGCTCCGAGTAAGATAATTTCTTTATCCTTACATTTCGCTTCTCTTCAAGGTGAACTTTTCGTAAAATCGTTGCAGTAGATATATCTGCGCTATAAAGTTTACGGTAAAAATTGATCTGTTCAGCAACCGTTAAACGCTCATATAGCCCTTCATTCAGAAATGAAAAACCGATGTCTGAAAGAGTCACCTTTGAAATCTCGACATCATTTATGTATATTTCGCCGTTTAAAATGGGTATCTCCTTTGTAAGCATCTGTAAAAGCGTGTTACGTACATTAAGACTGGAGTAAATTGCCGTTACTTGATTGCTACCACTATGTAAGTTAAATTCGGGAAAAATGAGTGAATCATTTAATCTTTTCTCCACGCCAGTAAATTGCAAACCCATTGTCTCTTCACCTTTCTGGAAAGCATCACCTTAAGTATAAATAATTTGGTAAATTTTGCAACTATATATTCAGCACTACTTATTTGGAATTAACTAAGTGCTATACTTCACCCGTATAACGAACAAATCTAGCGAAGAAGCGACACTAATGAAAGGCAGCCATTGCCGCGTCCTGCGGCAATGGCTGCACACCCGCATCCTGCAGGCGCCGGATCAATAAGACTGACAGTGTTCTTCTGGCGGGCTTATTGTGTAAGGCCATCACCAAGCGACTAAGCGATACAGGAAGAACATTCCATTCGTTAAGTGCTGACTATATACGTATTCTACCGATCCTCCTTTTCTTTATTATCGGATTGGATGTTTCGTAAACGTGAAAAGACCACTAACTCATTACTAAGTTAGTGGTCTTTTCATTTATTCAAACGTACGCCAGCCAATGTCCTGCCTGTAGAAGAATCCGTTCCATTCTAATTGAGACAAGCCTTTATAAACCTCAACCTGCGCTTCTTTCAATGAATCTGCTTTCGCTGTAATGAGGAGTACACGTCCCCCATTACCAACAAACCCTTCGCCATTTGATTTTGTGCCTGCATGGAAGACTTCTAAGTCACGTGCTGACAAAACGTCAAGATCAGGTAATACCGCCCCTTTTACTACATCTCCTGGATATCTATCTGCCGCAATGACAACGCCTAACATCGCTTTGTCATCCCACTTCAAGTCATACGGTTTACCAGCCATAAGTGCAGCCATGAATTCACCAAAGTCAGACGCCATTCGTGGAAGGACGACCTGCGTTTCAGGATCGCCGAAACGAGCGTTGAACTCAATCACTTTCGGGCCCTTGTCAGTCAAAATGAGACCGGCATATAAAATACCAGTAAACGGAGTCCCTTCTGCAGCCATTGCTTCAACAGTCGGAACGACGACTTTATCGTATGCTTCTTTCACAACTGCGTCCGAAATTTGCGGAACGGGTGAATAAGCGCCCATACCACCCGTATTCGGTCCTCTATCACCGTCATAAGCACGCTTATGATCCTGCGCGACAACCATCGGGTAAATCTGACCGTCATGAACAAACGACATGTAAGAGAACTCTTCGCCGTCCAAAAACTCTTCGATAACAACACGTGATGAAGATTCGCCGAATTTCTGGTTGCCAATCATATCGTCGACTGCTTCAAGCGCATCCTCCAGCGTCATCGCAACGATAACACCTTTCCCAGCTGCAAGTCCGTCTGCTTTAACGACAATTGGGGCACCATTTTCTCGGATAAACGCTTTTGCTTCTTCTGCATCGGTAAATGTTCCATACGCAGCCGTTGGAATAGCATACTTTGTCATCAGCTCTTTAGCGAATGACTTACTTCCTTCGATCAACGCCGCCGCTTTCGTCGGACCGAACGCTGTTAATCCACGTTCAGTAAAGTAATCAACAATTCCTTCCCCAAGCGGTTGTTCAGGGCCGACAAATGTCAGGTCTACTTGGTTCTTTTGTGCGAATGAAGCAAGTGCCTCAAAATCCAACGCATCGATTTGCACACATTCAGCATCATTTTTCATGCCATCATTGCCGGGTGCGACAAAAACTTTATTGACTGAAGGGGAGACATTGAACTGTCTGGCAATCGCATGCTCGCGGCCACCGCTCCCGATAACGAGTATATTCAATGCAATCTACTCCTTAATGTTTGAAATGACGAACGCCTGTAAACACCATCGTAATACCGTATTCATTAGCTTTCTTAATCGAATCTTCATCTTTCACTGATCCGCCTGGTTGAATAATTGCCGTAATACCCGCTTTCGCTGCAGCTTCGACTGTATCGTCCATTGGGAAGAATGCATCAGATGCAAGCGCTGCACCTTTAGCGCGTTCGCCTGCTTGTGTTAGCGCGATATTCGCTGCTCCAACACGGTTCATCTGTCCTGCACCAACGCCGAGTGTCATATTGTCATCAGTCACGACAATTGCATTGGACTTCACATGTTTAACAACAGCCCAACCAAGTTTCATCGCTTCCCATTCAGCTTCAGTTGGCTGGCGGTCAGTCGCAACGCGAATGTTTGCATCCGCAAATCCGTATGCATCCGGCTCTTGCATAAGCAATCCACCTTCAACAGAAACTGTATTCCATTTGTCTTTTTTGTTTTGATCAAACGAAATTGTCATCAAGCGAATATTTTTCTTCTTCGTCAAGATTTCAACTGCTTCTTCTGTGAATGCAGGTGCGATGATAATTTCTAGGAAGATACCCGATAACTTTTCAGCAGTTGCAGCATCAACTTCACGGTTCAATGCAATTATACCGCCAAAGATAGACGTCGAGTCTGCTTCATATGCTTTATTGAACGCTTCGAAAATTGTTTTGCCTGTTCCAACACCACATGGATTCATATGTTTTACCGCTACTGCAGCTGCTTTATCAAATTCTTTAATGATTTGGATAGCCGCATTGGCATCTTGGATATTGTTATACGAAAGTTCTTTGCCATGTAATTGTTTCGCGTACGCAATTGAGAAATCAGAACCAAGTGGACGGCTGTAGAAAGCTGCTTTTTGGTGTGGATTTTCTCCATAACGAAGCGGTTGTTTTAATTCATATGTATACGTAACCTGCTCAGGGAATTCTTCGCCTGTAAGGTCAGTCAAGAAACCGGCAATAAGTGCATCGTATGCTGCTGTATGACGGAAAACTTTTGCTGCAAGACGTCTGCGCGTTTCAAGTGTCGTTTTGCCATCTGCTTTGATCTCGGTAAGCACTTGATCGTAATCTGTTGCATCTACGATAACTGTGACGTATGCATGGTTTTTCGCTGAAGCACGAAGCATCGCTGGTCCACCAATATCGATATTTTCAATTGCATCATCATTGGTTACGTCCGGCTTTGAAATCGTTTCTTTAAACGGATACAAGTTAACACAAACAACATCAATCGGCTGGATGCCATGCTCTTCCATTTGTAAGATATGAGAGGGATTGTCTTGTTTCGCAAGAAGTCCTCCGTGAATCATTGGGTTGAGCGTTTTAACGCGGCCTTCCATAATTTCAGGGAATCCGGTTACTGCATCGACTGCTGTTACTGCGACGCCATTGTCTGCAAGATGTTTCATTGTACCGCCTGTTGATAACAGTTCATAACCGAGACTTTCCAATTCTTTTGCAAATTCCAAAATACCGTTTTTGTCTGACACGCTAAGCAATGCACGTTTTTTCACGAATAAAACCCTCCAATTAGTATGTTAGGATAGCAGTCTAAAATCGCGACTTCCTGTCGCAACGACTGCATGACCTGCTTTCTGCCGGCCCAAGCCTTGATCATTACCGGCTAAAAAGTTCGTTTAACGTATCTTTATATAAACCGTGTTCAACAGCATGAATCGCTTCGGCTGTTTTATCTTCATCTCCACTGACAACATCGACTGCACACTGTGCAAGAATTTGTCCTGTATCCATTCCTTCATCCACAAGATGAACGGTAACACCCGTTACCTTCACGCCATGCGCAACCGCTTGTGCAATCGCATCTTTTCCAGGAAACGAAGGCAGTAGTGAAGGATGAATATTGACTATGCGAGAAGGATAAGCCATCAATAGGACCGGCCCAACAAGACGCATATAACCTGCAAGAACTAGCCATTCCGCCCCGGATTCTCGAAGTGCATGAAGAATTGCTTCTTCGTACGCATCTTTCGTTTCGAACTCTTTTGGACGTATTGCTGCAACTGGAATACTCACTTTGTCAGCACGTTCAACAACAAATGCTTCCGGCTTATTTGTCACCATCAGGACGATTTCAGCATTCAATTCACCTGCGCTACATGCTTGTTCAATTGCTGCAAAATTACTGCCGCTCCCAGAAGCGAAAACGGCAATCTTCACTTTTCGATTCATTCGGCAAGACTTCCGTCATGTGTACCTGTAAATGTGACGCCTTCGCCTTCAATTACACGTCCGATAATGAATGCTTCTTCGCCATGCTCAGCTGCAATTTTAAGGGCAGCATTCGCTTGTTCTTCAGGAAGTGCGACAACAAAACCGATACCCATATTGAATACGCTGTATAGATCTTTATCCAACAGTTCGCCTTTTTCTTTCAGCATTTTGAATACTGGAAGTACTGGCCATGAACCAAGGTCAATTTCCGCTCCGAATCCATCTACCAACATACGCGGTAAGTTTTCGTAGAAGCCGCCGCCCGTAATATGGCCCATTGAATGGACGTCGAGTTCGTTATGCATTTGAAGAACAGGTTTCGCATAAATTTTCGTCGGTGTAAGAAGTGCGTTTCCAACTGTTCCAAGATCTTCGTATCCAGCAATCAAACCGTCAATTTCACAGCCCTGATCTTCAATTACAATTTTACGGACGAGTGAATAACCGTTCGAATGAATACCGCTTGAAGCGATACCGACAAGAACGTCTCCAGCAACAACTTTTTCACCCGTGACAACTTTACTCTTTTCACATGCTCCAACTGCAAATCCTGCAAGGTCATACTCATCGACTTCGTAAAGTCCTGGCATCTCAGCCGTTTCTCCACCAATTAATGCTGCACCAGATTGAACACAACCATCTGCGATTCCTTTAACAATCGCTTCTACCTTTTCAGGAACGGCTTTGCCAAGCGCGATGTAATCAAGGAAGTAAAGAGGTTCTGCGCCCTGCGCCACAATATCGTTAACACACATAGCGACACAGTCAATACCAATCGTGTCATGCTTATCTGCCATGAACGCCAGTTTCAACTTTGTACCAACACCGTCTGTACCGGAAATAAGTACCGGTTCTTTGTAGTTAAGTGCGGATAGATCGAACATGCCACCAAAACCGCCGAACGTTCCTGTAACACCTTTACGCGCAGTTCGCGCAACATGTGACTTCATCCGTTCAACTGACTCGTAACCAGCTTCGATATTTACACCTGCGTTTTCATAAGCCTTCGACATGTAAAAGTCCCCCTATCAAACAATTTCTTTCTTATGTGGCAACACTGTATCTGAATAGATTTCTGTAGGATATTCTCCTGTAAAGCATGCAAGGCATTGTCCACAGTTCTTTGTTTTATCGGGACGTCCAATGGCTTCGACCATTCCCTCAGCAGACAGAAACGTCAGTGAATCTGCACCGATAAGTTCTCGGATTTCATCAACCGTCCTATTTGTTGCTATCAATTCTGAATCCGTACTGATATCTACACCATAAAAACACGGACTGACAAGCGGTGGAGACGCAATCACAACGTGAACTTCTGTCGCACCGGCTTCTTTCAACAGATTGACAATCCTTTTAGACGTGGTGCCGCGAACAATCGAATCATCCACCATGACGACTCTTTTACCGTTCACAACTTGACGCACTGGAGAAAGTTTCATCTTCACGCCTCTTTCACGCATCTCCTGTGTTGGTTGAATGAAAGTTCGCCCGACATAACGACTTTTGATCAGTCCTAACTCATATGGAATTCCACTTTCCTCAGAAAACCCAATAGCGGCTGAAATACTTGAATCCGGTACACCTGTGACGACGTCTGCTTCGATATGCACTTCACGTGCAAGTCGTTTGCCGCAACGCTTCCGTGCTGAATGAATATTAATACCATCAATATCCGAATCAGGGCGTGCGAAATAGACATATTCCATCGAGCACATAGCCGAGTCCGCAGCTTTCGCAAAACGGTCCGACTGAAGACCTTTATCATTAATAATGATGAGTTCTCCCGGCTCTACCGAACGAACCCATTCTGCGCCAATAAGATCGAACGCACATGTCTCAGATGCTACGACCCAAGCATCTCCCAGTTTCCCAAGGGATAATGGACGCAAACCATTCGGATCCTGCGCAACCATTAATCCGTCATCCGTCAAGATGACAAACGCAAAAGCACCTTTTAACATCGACAATGCTTTTTTTACACGATCACGCTGTGTTAAAGAACCGCTACTTTTCTTAATTAAATGCGCTAGCACTTCTGTATCAGAATTCGTTTGAAAAATACTACCTTGACGTTCAAGATGCTCGCGTAGTTCGACCGCATTCACAATGTTGCCATTGTGAGCGACCGAAAGACTTCCAGTTGTTGAACGGAAAACGAGCGGCTGAACATTTTCGATTCCGCGACCGTTCTCTGTAGAATAACGCACTTGCCCAATTGCTGAATTTCCTTTTAAATCATTGATCTCATTACCAGAAAACACTTCATTGACAAGACCTTCGCCTTTAATCACATGAAACTTTTTGCCTTCCTTCGTAACGATACCGGCTCCTTCTTGTCCCCGGTGTTGTAACGCGTGCAGACCATAATAACTGATCTGCGCCGCGTCTTCATGACCCCAAATGCCAAACACACCGCACTCTTCGTTTAAGCCTCTGAGTTCAGCAAGCATTGGATAGCCCCTTTCCAAGCAGAACGGAGTTCATCCACCGTCCCGTCGATTAACGTACCATCTTCACCGTTAATAACGATACGGTTACTATCCGTAACTACACCGATCTTAATCGCATCTGCTACAGCTTTTTCGAAATCTGCTGCTTTTTCTTCTTTTACAGTCACAAGGAAACGTGATTGTGTTTCACTGAATAATGCTGTTACTGCAGATCCTGAAACTGTAACGCCTGCTCCAAGACCTTCCGTACCGAATGCTTTTTCACAAAGCGCTACTGCAAATCCGCCTTCTGATAAATCTGTTGCTGATTGAACAAGTCCCGCTTGGATCGCTGTCAAAAGTTCTTTCTGGCGTGCTGCTTCAACTTCAAGGTCAATTGCCGGAGCTTGGCCGAAAATTTTCCCTTCCGTCATTTGTTGCAATTCACTACCGCCGAAATCAAGTGATGCTTCACCGATGACATAAATGACATCGCCTGCATTTTTGAATTCAGTAGTCGTTACTTGTGATAAATCATGAACAAGGCCGACCATACCAATCGTTGGTGTCGGATAGATTGGAACACCATTCACTTCATTAGATAAGGAAACGTTCCCGCTTATTACAGGAGCATTCAACTTGCGGCATGCATCAGAAATTCCGTCAGCTGATTTCTCAAGCTGCCAAAATACTTCCGGCTTGTCCGCACTACCAAAGTTTAAGCAATCTGTAATTGCAATTGGTTCCGCGCCTGAACAAATGAGATTACGTGCTGCTTCAGCAACGGCAATTTTCCCGCCTGTTTCTGGGTCAAGATAGACGAAACGTGAGTTACAATCGGATGTCATCGCAAGTCCTTTATTCGTTCCAGTGACACGAATGACACCCGCAGATGAACCTGGTGCAACGACCGTATTTGACCTAGCTTGTGTATCGAACTGATTATAGACCCATTCTTTCGATGCAATCGTTGGACGTTGCAAGAGGTCTTTAAGTGTTTCATTCAAATCTGTCACGACAGGTTCTGTCATTTCCATCGCTTGGAATTCTCTGAAATAAGCAGGTTCCTCGGATTTCTTATGGTAAACCGGTGCGTCTTCAGCAAGTGCATCAGCTGATACTTCAGCGACAACTTCACCTTTATGAAGCAGGCGCAGCATTTTATCATCTGTTACTTTACCAATCGTTACCGCTTCGACATTATATTTCGCAAATAAATCCGTTACTTCCTGTTCACGGCCTTTTTTCACGACGATTAGCATACGTTCTTGAGATTCTGACAACATCATTTCATATGCTGTCATTCCTTCTTCACGTTGTGGTACTAGGTCAAGGTTTAACTCAACACCATACCCTGCTTTTGATGCCATTTCAGCCGCAGAAGAAGTAAGTCCTGCTGCCCCCATATCTTGAATCCCAATTAACGCATCTGATTTTACAAGCTCAAGGCATGCTTCCATCACAAGTTTTTCAAGGAACGGGTCACCAGCTTGCATCACTGGAAGTTCTCCATCTTTTACTTCGGATGAAGACATCGTCGCACCGTGAATCCCGTCACGTCCTGTTGTAGCACCGGCATACATCACACTATTACCGATACCGGAAGCGATCCCTTTTTGAATGTCTTCATGATTTAACAAACCAACAGCCATCGCATTGACGAGTGGACGTTTAGAATAACAATTATCGAACTGAACTTCGCCAGCAATAGTAGGTATACCAATCGCATTTCCGTAACTTGCAATCCCTGCAACCGCTTCTTCGAATAAATAACGGTCACGTTCGTCTGTTAGATCGCCGAAACGAAGTGAGTTTACAAGTGCTACAGGGCGGGCACCCATTGAAAATACGTCACGCAGAACCCCACCAGCACCAGTTGCTGCCCCGATGAACGGTTCAATCGCAGAAGGAGAGTTATGGGATTCCATTTTGAAAACAGCTGCTTGATTGTCGCCAATGTCGACGATTCCTGCTCCTTCTCCTGGTCCTTGAAGAACACGTGGCCCATCAGTTGGGAATTTACGCAGTACTGGTTTCGAGCTCTTATATGAGCAGTGTTCAGACCACAATGCAGAGAATAAACCCGTTTCCGTATAGTTTGGAAGGCGTCCTAACATCTCTGTTGCACGTTCGAATTCCTCATCTGTCATTCCCATTTGGCGGTATAATTGTTCATCTTTAATTTGTTGTGCGTTCGGTTCATGCTTGGCTGACATTATTTTCACTCCACCTTTTCAAGATTGAATTGAATAGAGGCAATCCATCTGTTCCTCCGATGATTTCCTCAACTGCACGTTCAGGAAGGGGCATCATACCGAGCACATTGCCTTTTTCGTTTAAAACACCCGCGATGTCCGCTGTGCTGCCATCTGCATTACCGTCCGCATATGTAAATACGATACGGTTAGTACTTTTCAATTCTGCTACTGTTTTTTCATCAACATAATAGTTGCCGAATTCATGAGCAAACGGAATTGTGATTTCTTGCCCGTTGTCGTAATCTGCCGTAAATATAGAATCTGTATTCAAGACAGTCAAGTTCGTTTTGCCAGACCTGAATTTCAGTCCTTTATTGCGCAAGAAAGCGCCTGGTAAAAGGCCTGCTTCAGCGAGAATTTGGAACCCGTTACCCACACCAAGAACAGGTTTCCCTGTTGCAGCAAATGCTTTCAAGCTCTCGATTGCTGGTGAGCTTTGCGCTAGTGCACCCGCACGCAGATAATCCCCGTACGATGCTCCACTCGGAATAAGTACTGCGTCATAACCGTCAAGATTCGCTTCTGTATGCCAGATGTATTCTGCTTTATTGCCCAGAACGGTATTTACCGCATGATACATGTCGATGTCGCAACCCGATCCTGGGAAAACAAGTATAGCGAACTTCATTTGCCCGCGACCTCCCCGATTTCATATCGGTAGTCCTCAATAACTTTATTGACTAAAAGCTTTTCGCACATTTCTTTGATACGTGCATCGATATTTGTAACTGATTCGTCTAATTCTAGCTCAATCAATTTCCCAATGCGTACGTTTTCGACCTCTTTATAACCCATCGTTTGAAGCGCTTCTTTAGTTGCTACCCCTTGTGGATCAACAACACTTTCACGGAGTGTTACGTATACGTTTACTTTCGTCATGTCTTTTTTCCTCCCAAATGGAATTAGATTAAGTTTCTTTTTGAAACTTTGAAATGTTGAAAAGCTGCCGTCAATTATTCAGTCAAGACGGAGCTGCTTGAAATTCGTATAACACTTATTTTGTTCTAACCGTACAGCGTCCATTTCTGGACTGGGGTATCGCTTTATCATAAGTATCCCCCTCTATTCAGACCAAATTCCCGTTGAATTAATGTCTTCCAATGTCTTTTCAATGTTGTCCGTCATGATTGTGACATGTCCCATTTTTCGCTTTAATTTCGCTTCGGCTTTGCCATATAGATGGATTGACCAATCTGGATAATCCGTAACAATCTTCGTCAGTGGTGCTACATGTTCGCCGAGCACATTCACCATAATCGAAGATTGCCATAATATCGGCTTGCGAAGTGGCCAGCCACAAATAGCACGGATATGCTGATGGAACTGCGAAATGTTACACGCCTCAATTGAATAATGACCCGAGTTATGTGGACGTGGTGCTAATTCATTAATAATAATTTCATCATTTTCTAAGACGAACATTTCAACCGCCAATGTTCCGACAAGATTGAGATGATCTGCGATTTTCTTCGCTGCATCTTCGGCTTGGGCTAAGACTTTTTCATTGACCCGTGCTGGAACGATTGATTCATGCAGTATATGGTGTTTATGAATATTTTCAGCAACTGGAAGACAGTAAGATTGTCCTTTATCATTCCGTTGAATGATCACTGATATTTCTTTTGTAAACGGAACGAACGCTTCTGCAATACATGCCGAATGAACAAAGAGTGATTCCGCTTCGTGAAGATCACTTTCAGAGTCGATTTTCACTTGCCCTTTGCCGTCATAACCACCGAATGCAGTCTTGACGATACAAGGGTAGCCGACTTCTCCAATTTTCAATGTTAGCTCTTCAAACGTCTGTGCCGCTACATAGTTTGCAACAGGTGCACCCGATGCTGTAATTTCTGCTTTTTCATTGATACGATTCTGTGTGATCCGGACAAGTTCTGCGCCCTGCGGTACGTGTGCGATTTGAGTGAGCCTTTTCAATCCCTCATAATCAATGTTTTCGAATTCATATGTGATGACGTCACTCACTTCACCTAGTTCCTCGAGTGCAATCTCATCGTTGTAAGGTGCAACAATCCGTATATCAGCAATTTGACCACACGGTGAATCCATAACAGGATCTAGCACCGCGATTTTGAATCCCGCTTCCTTCGCGGCAAGCCCCATCATCCGACCAAGCTGTCCCCCACCAATGATCCCTATCATTTGTCCAGGTAAAATTGTTTTCATAGTAAGTCACCGCTACTTTCTAGTGCCGCATCACGCATGTTATTACGGCGCTCTTCAATACGTTTCATTAGAGCTTTGTCATGGACACCTAACATCTGTGCTGCAAGAAGACCTGCGTTCACTGCGCCTGCTTTCCCAATCGCCATAGTCGCCACTGGAACACCTCCAGGCATTTGAACAATGGATAATAAGGAATCCATTCCATTCAACGCTTTTGACTGAACAGGTATGCCAATAACGGGTAGCAATGTTTTTGCTGCAACCATCCCTGGGAGGTGTGCAGCTCCCCCAGCTCCTGCAATAATGACTTCTAAACCTTTATCTTGCGCTTGTTCTGCATATTCAAACATGAAATCAGGTGTACGGTGTGCTGAGACGACTTTCTTCTCGTAAGGGACTTCTAGTTCGTCCAAAATGTCACACGTATGCTTCATTGTTTCCCAATCACTTTTACTTCCCATAATGACACCGATTTTCGGTTCCACTTATAATCCGCTCCTTTTAAGAAAAGCGTTAGGTGCCGCTACAAATGAATGTTGCCTAAGTTTGCCACTTTTTGTGGCAACAGGCCGTCTTATGACCCGAGCGTCTGGCACCTGAAGCCTAGCCAACATTTCCTAAACTAAAAAGTCCTCGAACAAACCACTCTTCATATGCATGAAAAGCAGATCATTCGAGGACGTTGAAATATGCGTTAAGATGATTGCACCCATAGGTACCCACACACCTTTCGCTACAATTCCTGAAAGTCGCTTTCCCGCATAGTCCGGACATTACGGTGTCCTGGTAGAAACACTGCGGCCAATTCCACAGCATATATGGGGATTCTATTTACTCTCTATATTTTAACAAGACCGCGAGCATTCGTCAATAGAAAAGGCGAACAATTACATATCGCCATCCCATAACGTTCGCCTTTTAGGCGTTTTCATCTTCTCTTAGTACACCTTTGAACTTGATAACTTGCCGTACTGGAATAAATTCTCCATTCACCTCAGTAAACAGCGGCTCTTCCTTTCGTCCCGCAACTGCATAACCTTCTGCAGTCATTCTCTTCAAACAGTCCTCAATAGTCTCTTCTGCTTCCACATCAAACCATATAGTCTTCTTTTTACTCACTTGAACAACTTCCCTTTCCTCACACTCTTAACCCAGAAACCGCCATGTATCATTTTCGCCTCGTATGCAATAATAAATGCTTTTGGGTCTATTTCTTTAATAGTAACGTAAAGTTTCAATTCATATTTACGCGGAGTAAGAATCTGCATAGCAGACCGATCCCCATCAAGACCATTCGCTGACCAATCTGTGACTCCGTAACCTTTTTCCCGCAGTATACTCGGTAATTTCAAGTTCTTCTCTGACGTAATTACATTTACTGTAATATAGCCAAGTGCCATCTTCTCTTCAATCTTCGACCCAATAATAACTCCACAACCATAACCGATTGCATAGGCTACTAAGTTCTGTATTTCATTCAGGTTATCAAGCACTAAACCAAGGCCGATAACATAGATAACGATTTCTACTACACTAAGTCCGGCAGCGATGTATCTATAGCCTTTTAACGTTAGAATCATGCGCACTGTAAAAAATGTAACATACACGATATTAATCGCGAATATAATGAGCACCATTTGCAAAATAACCACCCCTTTCAATATTGCTTGACCCTTATCGTATCGCTGTTAGGCTATGATTTCAAGCTATTAAGAATAGACGGACAAGTAGCTCGGATCCGAAGATGAATTTAGGTATTCTAATCGCCACTTCCATAATCTAACGCCAATTCTTATGTCGCTAATTGTTCAATCATAATGGCTAAAATTATAGGCGAGCGAGCGTATAAGGAGCACGACCGATCATATCAATACCTAAACAATCATAACCGCTGCACGACCGATCATATCAACACGTAAACCGATCATAACCATTGCACAACCGATCATATCAACACCTAAACAATCATAACCACTGCACAACCGATCATATCAACACCTAAACAATCATAACCAATGCACGACCGATCATATCAACACCTAAACAATCATAACCGCTGCACAGCCGATCATATCAATACCTAAACAATCATAACCAATGCACAACCGATCATTTCAACACCTAAACAATCATAACCGCTGCACGACCGATCATATCAATACCTAAACAATCATAACCAATGCACAACCGATCATTTCAACACGTAAACCGATCATATATATAACACACTTACATTAAGACCTGTACATTTACGGAATTTCGTTATTATATAAATTGAAGTAAATAAACCCTTCAATATCGCATTTTGTATGCCCAACCCCATTAATCTAACTGCTTCACCTATCCTATAGTCATTTGGCTCCGTCTTTCCCAGTAAGAAGCTAGCGCTCTGTTTTCATAACATATTCAATAATTTAACTTAGATAGCATTTCTCCATAAGTACGAGATTTCATTATTTCCCGGACGACAAAAAGGCCATTACCTATTGGCAATGACCTTACTACCGGCGACGTCCTACTCCTCACAGGAAAGAGCTCCGAACCACCATCAGCATGCGAACTTATTATCCCTATGCCTAGTAATGTAGACACGGAAGGGGAAAGGCGACGTTTTTCTAATTGAGACCACCCTTTTTTCGAAAGACAAGAAATTATAAACTTTTTCACCTAGAGTAGTGTCTATACTCCAGCGCCTAGCTCCCGATCCTACACAACGGGGGGCATGCAGAGCTGTTGCGACATTGTGTCACCTGTGTCGCGCTGATCCTAAGCTGCCTTCCTCTATCGCTTGTCGTCCTTTTCGGCTCCACCAAGGCGCTTGAGTTTTTTATGTATACGATTATCCTTACTTTTTTTTGTATAAGTACAAATTAACCTATGTAAGTTAAAATTAAGAATCCCTTTGAATTCCTTATTGCGCTAGGGATATCTCGCTCCCTAAGCCTAGTTAGTGCTCCATTACTCTCAGAGCTTCGGATGCCTCTTTAAATGCGCATTCTCTAGGTTCCTATAGTTACTCATTTATTTAATATATATATCTAAAAAAATTTCTAAAAATAAACACAAAAAAAGCCATTACCTATTGGCAATGACCTTGCGCCCGGCGGCGTCCTACTCTCGCAGGGGGAAACCCCCAACTACCATCGGCGCTGAAGAGCTTAACTTCCGTGTTCGGGATGGGAACGGGTGTGACCTCTTCGCAATCGTCACCAGACTCTTTGAGCTTGTTCGCTCAAAACTGAATAAAACAGACATTGTGCTACACAGAATCAGGGTAATCAAGCCCTTTTCAAAATTGGTTAAGTCCTCGATCGATTAGTATCCGTCAGCTCCACACGTCGCCGTGCTTCCACCCCAGACCTATCAACCTCATCTTCTTTGAGGGATCTTACTTACTTGCGTAATGGGAAATCTCATCTCGAGGGGGGCTTCATGCTTAGATGCTTTCAGCATTTATCCCGTCCATACATAGCTACCCAGCGATGCCTTTGGCAAGACAACTGGTACACCAGAGGTATGTCCATCCCGGTCCTCTCGTACTAAGGACAGCTCCTCTCAAATTTCCTGCGCCCGCGACGGATAGGGACCGAACTGTCTCACGACGTTCTGAACCCAGCTCGCGTACCGCTTTAATGGGCGAACAGCCCAACCCTTGGGACCGACTACAGCCCCAGGATGCGATGAGCCGACATCGAGGTGCCAAACCTCCCCGTCGATGTGGACTCTTGGGGGAGATAAGCCTGTTATCCCCGGGGTAGCTTTTATCCGTTGAGCGATGGCCCTTCCATGCGGAACCACCGGATCACTAAGCCCGTCTTTCGACCCTGCTCGACTTGTAGGTCTCGCAGTCAAGCTCCCTTATGCCTTTGCACTCTACGAATGATGTCCAACCATTCTGAGGGAACCTTTGGGCGCCTCCGTTACTCTTTAGGAGGCGACCGCCCCAGTCAAACTGCCCGCCTGACACTGTCTCCTGCCCCGATAAGGGGCATGGGTTAGAAGTCCAATACAGCCAGGGTAGTATCCCACCAACGCCTCATCCGAAGCTAGCGCTCCGGAATCCAAGGCTCCTACCTATCCTGTACAGGCTGCACCGGAATTCAATATCAGGTTACAGTAAAGCTCCACGGGGTCTTTCCGTCCTGTCGCGGGTAACCTGCATCTTCACAGGTATTATAATTTCACCGAGTCTCTCGTTGAGACAGTGCCCAGATCGTTACGCCTTTCGTGCGGGTCGGAACTTACCCGACAAGGAATTTCGCTACCTTAGGACCGTTATAGTTACGGCCGCCGTTTACTGGGGCTTCAATTCGAAGCTTCGCTTGCGCTGACCTCTCCTCTTAACCTTCCAGCACCGGGCAGGCGTCAGCCCCTATACTTCACCTTGCGGTTTTGCAGAGACCTGTGTTTTTGCTAAACAGTCGCCTGGGCCTATTCACTGCGGCTCTCTCGGGCTTTAACACCCTACCAGAGCACCCCTTCTCCCGAAGTTACGGGGTCATTTTGCCGAGTTCCTTAACGAGAGTTCTCTCGATCACCTTAGGATTCTCTCCTCGCCTACCTGTGTCGGTTTGCGGTACAGGCACCTCCCGCCTCGCTAGAGGCTTTTCTTGGCAGCGTGAAATCAGGGACTCAGGGATAAATCCCCTTGCTGTAACAGCTCAATGTTATAGGAACGGGATTTGCCTCATTCCACACCTCACTGCTTAGACGCGCATAACCAACAGCGCGCTCACCCTATCCTACTGCGTCACCCCATTGCTCAAACGGCGGGGAGGTGGTACAGGAATATCAACCTGTTGTCCATCGTCTACGCCTTTCGGCCTCAACTTAGGTCCTGACTAACCCTGAGCGGACGAGCCTTCCTCAGGAAACCTTGGGCATTCGGTGGAAGGGATTCTCACCCTTCTTTCGCTACTCATACCGGCATTCTCACTTCCAAGCGCTCCACCAGTCCTTACGGTCTAGCTTCGACGCCCTTGGAACGCTCTCCTACCACTGACATCTAAGATGTCAATCCACAGTTTCGGTGATTCGTTTAGCCCCGGTACATTTTCGGCGCAGCGCCACTCGACCAGTGAGCTATTACGCACTCTTTAAATGATGGCTGCTTCTAAGCCAACATCCTGGTTGTCTGGGCAACGCCACATCCTTTTCCACTTAACGAATACTTGGGGACCTTAACTGGTGGTCTGGGCTGTTTCCCTCTCGACTACGGATCTTATCACCCGCAGTCTGACTCCCAAACATAAATCATCGGCATTCGGAGTTTGTCTGAATTCGGTAACCCGGGATGGGCCCCTAGTCCAAACAGTGCTCTACCTCCGAGATTCTTAAGTTTGAGGCTAGCCCTAAAGCTATTTCGGAGAGAACCAGCTATCTCCAGGTTCGATTGGAATTTCACCGCTACCCACACCTCATCCCCGCACTTTTCAACGTACGTGGGTTCGGGCCTCCAGTAAGTGTTACCTTACCTTCACCCTGGACATGGGTAGATCACCTGGTTTCGGGTCTACGACCCCATACTCTATCGCCCTATTCAGACTCGCTTTCGCTGCGGCTCCGCATTCACTGCTTAACCTTGCATGGAATCGTAACTCGCCGGTTCATTCTACAAAAGGCACGCCATCACCCATTAACGGGCTCTGACAACTTGTAGGCACATGGTTTCAGGATCTATTTCACTCCCCTTCCGGGGTGCTTTTCACCTTTCCCTCACGGTACTGGTTCACTATCGGTCACTAGGGAGTATTTAGCCTTGGGAGATGGTCCTCCCGGATTCCGACGGAATTTCACGTGTTCCGCCGTACTCAGGATACACTCTGGAGAGAATGGACTTTCAACT
>NZ_CP172607.1:0-12500 GCF_044569405.1 Sporosarcina sp. SG10008 | reverse complement strand
TCAACAGTTTTATATACTTTATGTAAAGTTTATTAAGTTTTTATTAAGCCTCACTACTTAAACCCTCATAATCATATGTAATACCATAGAGAAACGGCCCCCGAATTAAACCTGGGGACCGTTCCATTATTTTATAAACATAAAGTACAAGACGAAAATAATCCATAACCCATACATAATTGGATGAACTTCTTTTCTGCGTCCACTTACAATCATCGTAATTGGATAGAAGATGAAACCAATCGCAATTCCTGTTGCGATACTATAACTAAGTGGCATTGCAATAATCGTAAAGAATGCCGGCACTGCAATTTCAAAGCGTTTCCATTCAATATTCCCTAACGAAGATGCCATTAACACACCTACAATAATTAATGCTGGTGCAGTTACTTCCGACGTAATGACAAACAGTAGCGGTGAAAAGAACAGCGCAAGAAGAAATAGAACACCAGTTACAATAGAAGCAAACCCTGTTCTTGCCCCCGCCGCTACTCCGGCAGTTGACTCGATGTAAGAAGTTGTAGTCGACGTTCCAAAAACTGCACCCGTTACGGTTGCCATTGAGTCCGCGAGAAGTGCCTTCCCCGCTCTTGGCAACTTATCATCTTTCATGAGACCTGCCTGATTCGCAACTGCGACAAGCGTTCCCGCTGTATCAAAGAAATCTACGAATAGGAATGTGATAACAATCACAAGAAATTGAGCTGTAAATAACGAAGTCGGATCTTGGAATATCGCTTCGAATGCAGCTCCGAACGTCGGAGCCACACTCGGTACACTAGAAACGATTTTATCAGGCATATTAATCAGCCCGAAAATCATTCCTACTATAGTAGTCGTTATCATTCCGTAAAATATAGCACCGTTAATCTTTCGAACCATCATAATTACTGTAATAACAAGACCAAAAATCGCCAGCAATGTCGGCCCCTTCGTTAAATCACCCAAAGTTACAAGCGTGTTAGGGTCAGCAACAATAATGTTGGCATTTTGAAATCCAAGGAATGTAATGAAAAGACCTATACCGGCACCAACTGCATACTTAAGTTGTGTAGGTATTGCATTAATAATCGTTTCGCGGAGACCAGAAAGTGATAATACAATGAATATGAGACCTGAAAAAAGTACACCCGTTAATGCTGTTTGCCAAGGAATCCCCATACCCAATACTACACTGAATGCGAAGAATGCATTTAATCCCATACCCGGCGCAAGTCCAATTGGATATCTCGCGATAAGTCCCATAAATAAAGAACCTACTGCTGCGGCCAATGCTGTTGCGACAAATACAGCGCCTTTGTCCATACGCATTTCGTCTGGAATGCCCGTTATGCCATCAAGCGACAACATTAACGGATTGACAATAAGAATATATGCCATTGCAAGAAACGTTGTCAGACCACCGATAACTTCTCGGCGATAATTTGTTCCGAGCTTATCGAACTCAAAATACTTTTTCATGTATAACTTCCTCTTCAAATAGTTTTTTTAGATAAAAAAAGCATGCGATAGTACTTCGCATGCTTCCCTAAAACAAATTCAAATAGAAGGGTTATCCCCCTTCTATTTGAATCGTAGTCGGGAAATTTAAGGTGTCCCGGTAGAAACTTCCGAGCCATATCCTCGGTTTTATACGATATCTTCTATTTTATTCCCACTCGATTGTGCCGCCTGGCTTTGGAGACAGGTCATAGCATACGCGGTTTACATTTTTCACTTCGTTAATGATCCGGTCAGTGATTTTCAGAAGAATTGGCCAGTCGATTTGTTCCACTGTCGCTGTCATCGCATCTACTGTGTTGACGGCACGAATAATGATTGGGTATTCATACGTACGCTCGTTGTTGCGTACACCGACAGACTTGAAGTTCGGAATGATTGTAAAGTATTGCCAAACTTTCTGATCCAATCCTGCGAGTGCAAATTCTTCGCGTAAAATAGCATCTGATTCGCGTACCGCTTCAAGACGATGAGGCTCAATTTCACCTAAAACGCGCACACCTAGACCAGGTCCTGGGAATGGTTGGCGGTATACCATATCGTGCGGAAGACCTAACTCAACACCACACGCACGTACTTCATCTTTGAATAGTTGGAATAACGGCTCCACTAATTCAAATTGCAAGTCTTCTGGAAGTCCTCCAACATTATGGTGTGACTTCACAACTTTATGCGTTTTTGTACCAGATTCTACGATATCTGGATATATTGTTCCTTGTGCTAAGAAGTCAATTCCTTCAAGTTTACGCGCTTCTTCTTCAAATACGCGAATAAATTCATTGCCGATAATTTTACGCTTCTCTTCTGGCTCGTCTACCCCTTTTAGTTTACCTAAGAAACGCTCGCTTGCATCCACGTAAACAAGGTTATCCCCCAAGTCTTTTTCGAACATTTGAACAACGCCCTCAGACTCGTTTTTACGCATTAAACCATGGTTTACGTGCACACAAATTAATTGCTTGCCGATTGCCTTAACTAATAATGCCGCAACAACAGACGAATCTACACCACCTGAAAGAGCCAATAATACTTTCTTATCGCCTACCTGTTTACGGATTAAAGCAACTTGATCATCAATGAAATTTTTCATATTCCAGTTAGCTTCCGCCTTACATGTATGGAACACGAAATCTTTTAACAGTACTTTCGTTTCCTTTTCACTTGGCCATTGCTCGAATGTTTTAAGTGCTTTCGTAGAAGGATGACCCACACTAATAACCGGAATGTTTAAAGCGTATATTTCATCTAATACATCAATCGCTTCACCATCAACGATATTATTTTCACCACCATTTAAAATAATTCCTTTTACCGTTTTTAACCCTTCAATCGTTTGTGGTGTAATATCATGAGGGTGAATTTCACTATATACACCTAAATCACGAATCCAACGGGCTATTGTCGTATTCTCACTACTACCTAAATCCAATACTAAAATATTGTCCTGTTTCAAGATGATACAACCTCCTTTTAATTTTATTATTCCAGCCTTTTCTGGCTATTTTACTAATTTTTTCATCGTGCAACATAACTATATTCCAAACGTCCCACAAGGTCTTTTCAAATAGAGAAAAACGCGTCAGAAAGTCCAGCTTTCTGCGCGTCTCATCATCTATAAAAAAGCGAACAAAGCTCATATATCAATGAGCTAAATCCACCTTCATAGCCAAGTCATTTTCGGTAACTTGTAGAAACATCCGAACCGTATTATCGGATATATATGAGGGCACCTTGGGCTTGTTCTTTTTTCATCTTACTTCTATTTACGACAAAAATCAACCCGAAGACCTATTGATTAAATCTTCCCATATTTCCCGCAACACTACCCATTCGTGTTCAGTTATATTTCCACCGTAAAAACCCTTTTCATATGCAGTTGTAAGCATTTTCATTCTTTCTCCACCGAAGTAGTTGTCAACACTCGTTGCATAATCAGATAATGTCATACCAGTTGCCCGCTTCAAACCAGAACGATCCAGTTGTTTCAATAAACTGTTATAGCGCTTTGTAAATGTTAACCAATCTTCTTGTTTAGTACGATGGACATAAACTAGCACTTTAGGCAGCCACTTTACCCTACTAACGAATATTCGCCAGCCGGCAAAAATGACTATTAACACAATCACACCTATTATCCACATATTATTCCGGATCCAAGTACCCATAGTTTTGAAAATCTCACTATTTTTGAAGTTCCTATCTGCTTTTACCGTTTTTTCAGCCTGCTCTTTCTTTGGTTGTTCAGGCTTTTTCACTTCCGGTGTTAGTGTATCATCAAGGTTCAACTCGATATCATATTCAATATCCGTTAAGCTACTAAATCCAATTGTCGGTTCGTATGGCATCCAGCCTATACCAGGCATATATGCTTCAACCCATGAATGCGCCTCATTATTCGTAATTTGATAAACTTTCTCACCCTCGTCATTTAAGACAAATTCTCCGGGAGCAAAACCTTTTACCCAACGTGCTGGAATATCAATCGAGCGTAACATGACAACCATAGACGTGGAAAAGTTATCGCAGTATCCCTGTTTGGTATCAAAGAGGAACTGATCTACGTAATCATCGCCTGCTTTTGGAATAGCGACACCTTGCTGAGTATAAACAAAGCCATTTCTTCCAAAGTACTTTTCGATTGCCTTCGTCTTCTCGTAAACACTTTCCTGATTTTCTGTTATGTTTTTTGCAAGTTCCTCCACCCGTTCAGGTAATTGCTCTGGAAGTTGTAGGTACTGAGTTAAATCTTCAGCTACCTCTGAAAAATCTTCCATCCTAGTAGCCCTTAATTTTTTCAAGCTGTAATCAGGCTCTGTGAATTCGACTTGATACGAATCTAGGACCCCTTCCTTGCCCTCGATTTCTGTACTGTACTTTCCTGCTCCTTCCAAGTATTGAAAAACAACATCCTTTGTTGCGTATACTTTATTCATCCCATAAGGATAAACGATGAAAGAAAAGTCTTCCGACACCTTCAAATCCGCAAGTTGTTGGGCTGCAGCGTCCACATTTCCTTGACTCGCAATTTCCCCTATCTCCATACCAGGAGTATAACTAGTCTGGGAATCGTCAACAGATACCTGTTCCCAACCTTTTGAGGTGTATGTGTTTTTCGTTTCAATTTTCCAGTATTGTTCATTAGCCACTTTTGCTTCAATGACTAATGTAGAATCCTGCACAAACGAACCACCCAATGTGGAATCATTCGTATCGTATCCACTTTTAGCCACCCCACCTTCCCCACTCCCTTGCACAAATGACTCAAAATAAGGTAGCGGATCTGGCCAGATGGGATCTTGTTTCGGAAGAATGTTGGCAAGCGTTCCACTCACAACAACTGCGAAAAGAAGTGGAACGGATATCGCTAGGAATGCACCTGTTGGAACTGATGTGTTGTGCTTCTCCGCAAGCCTAGTAATCGCAAGTAAACCAAGAAGTAATAACCCCGTCACCATAATTCGGAAAATAGCGCCACCTGCAGCATATCCACCGAACGTATCAATGAACGCTATAAATAGAATAGTCATGATATAAAATAGCAAAATACTTTTCCTTACTTCAATCCAATGACGGATAAGATAGGTCGTCATCCACAGTAGCGCGAAAAACAACACAGTTCTAAATGGATTCGTAATACTTTCCCAGTCACCATTCATGATAATTGGGGCATTCGAAAGGAAGTCACCTGATACATATACTAGTGTTTCCTTTGTAAATAGTACCTTTTCAAAAAATACATAATGGGTCGCTACTACAATGAAAATAATCTTTGTAGGAACGACTATCCACCACTTTGCTTTAATTAAGGCCAAAAAAAATGATAGCGCCACAAATAATAAAAACAGTGTTAAATGATCTGAATTGGTCAATTCAATAACCGGAATTAGCCATTCCCTTAAAAGGATCAATGCCAGTATATAAAGAATTAGTAGCAGTTGCCTATCAATTCGCGCTCCAGTCATAATCGCACCGCCTCTTTAAAAGCATCTGAAAACTGCTTCTGTTCTAATAAATGCACGGTAATTCCCTTCGATTTTGCAAGTCTAATATCCTCTTCAATCCTTTGCAATGCTGGATCATCACGTTTCACTACGACCATGCAAATGATAGATTCAACGTTGTCCACACTTAGCAGGACTGATTGTATGAAAGGCCCATCGGGGTTCCCCGTGATCAATACAATACTGCCCCCGTGTTGAAACGTGGTTCCAAAGTCAGCTAATGATGCTTCATTCGCAGGCTTAATCTTTGCCAAGTGAACCAATGCCATATGAAGTTGCTCTTCCGACTGTATAAATGGGAATAAGGAGGGTTTAGGACCCGTCGTCATCAAGGCAAGATCTGCCTGATGATTTGATGCTTCTTTCAATATTGAAGCAGTAAGTTCTACTAGCTCCTCAAACATTTTCGACTCTCTGCCATCCATGATTATAAATAACTCTTGTGATCGTCTATCTTCAAACTCCTTTGTCATCAAGGTCTGCGTTCTAGCAAACGATTTCCAATGAATCCATGTCACCCGATCACCTGACTGGTAATTGCGTACACCCGTTGCCATCGTCGTATCTTTGACGATATTTAATGGCGAGGCCATCGTACCTTGGTCATATTGTGTATTAAATGGTACATAATGAATACCTGTCATTTTGGGATACACTAGAATCATATTCTCTACTTCAATAAATTTCGTTTTTCGGAGCCATCCAAAAAAGTCGGAAATCTCAACTTTCACCCCTTGAAGTATATGTTCACCCCTGGGTATTTTTTCGATTTCGTATTCCCACTCAACTTCTTGACGGAATCCAAAAACAAACAGGCGTTTTAACTTTTCACCTGCCAAAACAACTATTTCGGGCTCTGCCCACTGTTCACTTACAACGGTATAAAGTAAGGGAAATCGATCTTTACGTTTAATAGATAAAGAAACAATCAACTTCTCACCATTTTGCACATGAGGTGTCCGAATGGTACGTTCCACAGTCATTTTCGACATTGGATAGAAAAATAGTAATAGAGAATAGATTATAAAAGGCAATATAATATAAAAAATAGTCCAACTGACCATGCCGCCTTGGAACATGGCAAAAACAAATGTAGAAACCAAGACGAACAAAACAAATAGTAACCGGCTCGAAATATCAATCATTTTCCTAACAGTTGTCATTTCAGCTGAACCTTATCTACAGGTACACGTACTTTCATCAAAATTCGTTCTATAATTTCCGAAGTGGAAATCCCTTCATACTTGGCTTCAGGGCGTAAAATCATGCGATGTCCAAAAACGAATGGCGATAAGTACTGAACATCATCCGGTGTAACGTAAGTTCTCCCTTTTATCATCGCATAGGCCTGACATGCCTTCATAAGCGCAAGAGATCCTCGGGGACTTACACCTAAATAGACATATGGATTATCACGCGTCTGCGAAGCACATTCTACGATATAGGACTTAATAGTATTATCGACTTTAACTTCTGTTACAGCCTTTTGGAGTTCGATTAATTCTTCAAGTGATACTACGGTTTCTAACGTGTCAATTGGAACGGCCTTCTCCGCACGATCAAGTACTTCAATCTCTTCCATTTTCGTCGGATAACCCATCTTCAGTTTAAATAGAAAACGGTCAAGTTGCGCTTCAGGTAGCGGGTATGTACCTTCATATTCAATCGGATTTTGTGTTGCCATGACAAAAAAGGGTTGCGGAATTCGCATCGTTTCTCCATCTATCGTCACGGTGGACTCTTCCATCCCTTCCAATAGAGAGGATTGCGTCTTTGGCGAAGTCCTATTAATTTCATCGGCTAGAATAATATTCCCCATGATGGGTCCTGGCCTAAATTCAAATTCCATTTCTTTAGGGTTATAAATTGAAACGCCTAGAACATCGGAAGGAAGTAAGTCCGGTGTAAATTGAATTCGCTTAAAATCTGCCCCAATTGACTTAGCCAATGCTTTTACCATCATCGTTTTTCCAACACCTGGCACGTCTTCAAGTAGGACATGCCCTCGGGCAAGAAGTGCGGTAACACTTAATTCGGCGATATCTCTTTTCCCAATCATCACTTTTTCGATATTGGTTAAGACTTTTTCAATCATCTCTTTATGTGTCATTTCAATTCCCCCAATTGTCTATTACGCTAAATTTGTCCGAAAATTAACAAAACATACCTTTATAATACAGGATATCTAATTCTCACACAACTTAAGCACTGATTAGAAAATAAAAAGGAGCCCCAATAAGGAGCCCCCTGAAGTCATTTCCAAAAATCATCAAAAATTGTAATCGGCATATGCCGTTTATGCTTTGAACGGAGAAAATGATTCTCGATTGCTGTACGGGATCCCTCCGGCAACTTTTTACCTTCAAGATAATTATCGATATCGTCATAGGTGACACCAAGCGCTACTTCATCAGGAATAGCCGGTCTGTTTTCTTCAAGATCCGCTGTCGGAACTTTCAAGTAGAGATGTTCAGGGCATCCAAGTTCCTTAAGTAGTTGTTTCCCTTGCCGTTTGTTCAGCCTGTAGATCGGCATAAGGTCTGCACCGCCATCCCCGAATTTCGTATAAAATCCGGTAATGGCTTCCGCTGCATGATCACTCCCGAGAACAATACAATCATGCATGGCCGCAACTGAGTATTGAACCTTCATACGTTCCCGTGCTTTTTCGTTTCCTTTAGCAAAATCGGTCAACGTAACGCCACCTGCAGTCAATGCACGTTCACTCGCATCGACAGCTTCTTTTATGTTAATCGTGTAGATTAGAGACGGCTTAATGAATTCCAATGCATCCTGGCAATCCTCCTCGTCAAACTGAGAACCATAAGGCAACCGGATTGCAATGAATTTAAATCGCTTAGTTTCCTCTTCATCATTTAATTCATCAACAGCGAGTTGAGCAAGTTTCCCGACAAGCGTCGAGTCTTGCCCACCTGAAATTCCAAGAACAAAGCCATTTAAAAATGGGTTTTCCCTTACATATTCTTTCATGAAGTCAATCGATTTCCGAATTTCCTCTTTAGGTTCAATGATTGGCTGCGCCTTTAACTCAGCGATAATTCTATCTTGTAATGTCAACTTCAACAAACCTCCTTAGCCATTAATAAAGTCTTCCACCATTTCCTGGACTTCCTGGATATTGCGCATCTTATTGTCCCAACATTTTTGGCTTAAGTCGACCGGATACTCTTCTGGATTAAGGGATCGTTTATATTCATCCCATAATAACTCCAAGTTGTCTTTTGCGTAATCACGCATTTGTTGAAGAGTCGGATTATTATAGATGATAACCCCTTGTTCCACGACTTTGACGTGTAAGTCCTTCGCTTCAAAATTCGTAACAAACTTCGAGATGAATGTATGGACGGGGTGGAACATTTTGATGCGTTTCTCGGATGCGGGATTTTCATCATACATCGTAATATAATCCCCTTCTGCCTTACCATTTTCTCGGTCAATAATTCTGTATAACTTTTTACGTCCAGGCGTCGTTACTTTTTCGGTTGTCGACGAAATTTTAATCGTATCTTCCATTTCACCGGCATCGTTTTCTATGGAAACAATTTTATAGACGGCCCCAAGTGCAGGCTGGTCGTACGCTGTGATCAATTTCGTTCCAATTCCCCATACGTCTACCCTTGCACCTTGTGCTTTCAAGTTGAGAATTGTATATTCATCCAAGTCATTTGAAACGAAAACTTTCGCATCCAAGAATCCAGCTTCATCCAACATACGGCGCGCTTCCTTGGATAGGAATGAAATATCACCGCTATCTAAACGAACGCCGATGAAATTGATTTTATCACCAAGTTCTTTAGCTACTTGGATTGCCGTCGGAATGCCTATTTTTACTGTATTATACGTATCGACAAGGAAAACACAGTCCTTATGACGTTTAGCGTATGAATGGAATGCTTCGTATTCACTTTTATAAGCCTGAATCATTGAATGAGCATGCGTTCCCGCTACAGGAATATCGAATCTTTTCCCAGCGCGGACATTACTTGTCGCTTCAACGCCGCCAATGAACGTAGCACGTGCACCCCATATCGCCGCATCCATCTCGTGTGCACGCCGACTGCCAAATTCCATCACTATTTCGTCTTTGACGACTTGTTTGATGCGGCTTGCTTTCGTCGCAATAAGCGTCTGATAATTAACGATATTAAGTAGAGCGGTCTCAATCAGCTGTGCTTCGATAAGTGTCGATTCCACGCGAATAATAGGTTCATTCGCAAAAACCAGCTCCCCTTCAGCCATGGAATAAACAGTGCCTGTAAAACGTAGCTCCTTTAGATAAGAGGTGAAGTCATCTTCATATCCGAGATCATCCTTTAAATAAGCAAGATCACTTTCACTAAAATGAAACCCTCTTAAATAATCGAGAACTCGCTCAAGCCCCGCAAATAACGCATAGCCATTACCGAACGGCAAGTTTCTGAAAAAAAGTTCAAAAACCGCTTTTCGTTCATGTATTCCATCCGCCCAGTATGATTCCGCCATATTGATTTGGTATAAATCCGTATGTAAAGCCAAGCTGTCATCCGCATATTTCGAACTCATGTCAATCTCCTTCTTCCGCATTCTAATGGTTCAAGTATACACTATTTACCCTATATTCGACTTAACATAACATGATGTGACATATCCTTTTATACCTTTTTCACAATTATGAATGAATTTGTCCTCCCGAGCCATATTAAAAAGAACTGGTTCTAATATACGAGGAGGTATTTTAATGAAACAAGACAATGAACGAGATGCAAACAAAAACGAGACCTTATCCGAAAAAATAAAAAAAAGAACGATCGATCAAAACGGCATTCATGAAGAATTATCCCGTGAGTTCGCAACCCTCGGTGACCGAAAAAAAGCGATGATTGATTTTTATCGTTCGACAGAAAAGTAAAACATGAATAAAAAAATGTGAGACTAAATCCTAGTAACAACGGATTTAGTCTCACTTCATTAATAATACGAATAGATATTAGTTACCCGCTTTATAATCATTCAGAAACTCTTGAACTTTAGCTGGATCTGCCTTCAATTCATTCCCTGTGTCTACCAGTGGACTGACTGTAGAAACAGCCTTCTTCTTGTTCCCTTGATAGAAATTCAGAATTTCATCTTGGTTGATCGAGTAAAGAACGGCTTTTCTTAACTCTTCACTCGTTGATACTTCACGATTTTTTGTATTGAAAAGCAAGTAACTTACAGCATTACTATCATTTTTTTGCAAGAACAGTTTGCTGTCACCTTCAACTACGTCGTATTTTGTTTCTGGTACTCCGTTGAAAATATGGATTTCACCATTGCGTAAAGCTGAAAGCGTGCTGTCCGGATCTTGGATGAAGCGAACTGTTACATCTGAAATTTTCGGTTCGTGCTCTGTCCCCACCATATAAGCAGGGTTTTTATAGAAAATACCTTCGTAATCATTTTTGTGTGACAAAATATATGGGCCACTCGCGTACAATGTATTGTTGTATTTAGCACCCTCTGTGACTGTGTTCTGATCTCCGTAAGGAATGTCTTTACTCACATCAAACGAAGAAACATCATACTTATTAATACTCTCAACTTGTTTTTTCGAGACAATCCCCGCAGATTGGTGAGCTAAATAGTTCAGTACTTGTGGGAATGGAGCTGTTGTTGTCATTTTTACCACTTGATATTTCCCAGTCGCGTTATCGGCTTCTTTTTTATCAGAAACAAGCTCCCCGATTTTCACATCCAAGTTCTTCTCAAGCCCTTCTCTGACTGTTGCATCGCTTCCTGATTGCAAAATATCGAGATCAGATAGATCTGTGACTACTTCCACTTCGTTAATATGTTCATGTAAACTATACGTACGGTGATCCGGTACTGAATTCGGGTCTTTTGCACGATTCATCGAGAAAATGACATCGTCCGCTCCTACGCGTTCACCAGTATCTACAGCTTTTCCGTCTGTAATTGACGCAAAATTGATATCATCACGAAGAAGGAAGTAATAATCTGAATTGCCCTCTGCGATGCTGTGATTATAAGATAATGAGCCGTCTGAAACAACAACGTCATCATCTGTCAAGTTGACGAGACGCACATACATATTTGTATTCAATGTATTGATAGATCCATCGTTCCCTTTAATAGGATCGAGGGACGTCAAAGTTCCAATAGCTTGCTGAATGATTAATGGATCCGTATCTCTTTTAGATTTGTCAATGAAATCAATAGGTTCCCAGGCAATTGCACGTGATTTAGCAAGCCTAACTGTGTCTACGTCGAGAATGTCTTTATTAACTCCCTGTGCTTTAAATGAATTATAAAGAGGTGCAATGTAAGCTTTGTCAAACACTAAACGCTGTTCTAATTGCTTGTATGTCTCTGCAAACTCATCAGACGTTTCTGTACTTGCCTTTTCAATCAATGCATCAACTTCATCATCAGCCATAATACTGTTATCACCGTCTGATTTGAACAGTGCTCGAACAGCATAATCGGGGTTCCCCGTAACTGTCGTCCAGCTAGATAATGCGACATCATAATTCCCTGCATCTTTCTGTGCAGTGAAGCTTCCGTAATCAGGCTGAATATTCAATTTCACATCAAAGCCATTTTTTATAAGCTGATCTCGTACAATATTCATATCTTCTTCCCCAGAACCCATACCCAGAAGTTCGATGACCACCTTACTTTTATCCGTCTTTGGTTCTGTATTGTCATTCTTTTTATCGGAAACATCCGATTTCGTACTTACACATCCGGCCAACACCACCATAATTGCTATTAAAATCGTCAATAAACTTTTCTTCATTATTAATTCCCCCTTATTATTGTTTGGTATTTATGTTCAATCCATTCTTGGATCAAATGCATCACGCAATCCATCTCCCAAAAAGTTAAACGATAATACAAGTAAGATAATCGCAAGCCCCGGGATAATGGCTAAATAGGAATGCGATTCCAAGTATGTGCTACCGATTTTTAAAATATTTCCCCATTCTGGAATATGCG